>NZ_JADIVZ010000009.1 GCF_015319165.1 Nocardioides acrostichi | reverse complement strand
AGCCCCGGTCTTTCATGGGGGCGTCGGCGACGGCGTCGCGGCGTGAGGCGGGTTGATGGCGGTCTTCGGGTACGACGCTGGGCCGGCTGACGCTGCCGGGCTGCGGTTCTCCGGGTGGTGAGGGTTGTGGGCGGACGGGAAGGGTCAGGCTGGTTGCGGAATCGCGGCGATGTTGGCGAAGACCGCGACGACCGCGGCCGCCCATGGCCACGATTCCGGGATGCGGAGCCGTCGGCGGCGGGCGCCGTGCGTGACTCGGGCGGGAACGTGGAGCAATCGGTAGCGCAGTGCCTTCGGCTCACAGCTCGCAAGGGTCTTGGCGTCGCCGGACAGTGCGAGCAGCCTGGTCCAGGCGGTCAGGTCGGCCGCGATCATCGTGAGTGCCAGCCATGTCTGGTTGATCGCGAACTCCCGCGATGGGAACCGGCCCAGACCGGTGTCCTTGGCGTGTTGGATGTGGTCCTCGACCCTGGCGTGGGCGCGGTGCCGGGCTTCGAGGAAGGCCAGCTGCCCGGTCTTGGTGTTGGTGACGAAGGCTTGGTAGCGCCAGCCATCGCGCTCCTCGAACAGCGACAGCTGCGCGCCGGGGTGCGGCCGCTCGCGACGGACGATGACCCGCATCCCGGTCGGCCACTTGGCCAACACGTCTTTGTCGATGAGGCCGGTGAGCTCTGCGACGTCGCCGTCCTCACGCACACCGCCGTCGGCGTCGAGCGCGGGAGTCCAGATCCTCTTCGGGACCCGGTCGATCGCCCCGCGCAGCGACTGGGTGACCGCGAATCCCACGCTGTACTCCACGCTGCGGCCGCGGACCTTGTCCTACCTTGTCCTGTTCGGCGAGCCAGTCCAACAGCTTGTGCGAGGCGCCAGCGCCATCGTTACGGATGAGCAGCTTGCGGCGGTGTCTGCCGGAGATCTGGGCGATCGCGTCGGTGAGAACCTCGATGTGGTCGGCCGCGGTGTTCGATCCAGCGTTCCCGGCACGGAGCTTGGCGGCACGGAGCTTGGCGGCAAGGAGCTTGGCGGCAAGGAACTCGGTGGTGTTGTCGCACCACACGCCGAGCGGGTGGTAGCCGAACGTGCGCTTGAACGTGGGCGCCGCCTGCTCCTTCTCACTGTGGCTGACCACGATCGTGGCGTCGACATCGAGCACGATCATGTCCTCGGCCAGCTCGGTCCCGGCGACCTTGCTGGCCGGCACACCGCCCGGAACCTTGGACCACACGTGTCGGCGGACCCGGGCCCGCGCGGTCGCGATCTTCTTCAAACGCCCCGGGGTGACCTCGTCCAGCGTGCGCCAGACCGTCGGCGGCGATGCGACCGGACCGAGCACCCCGACCTGGTGGCGCAGCACCTCGATGTCGGCGATCGCCTCACCACCATCAGCCAGCATCACCGCGACGTCGACCAGCACTCGGCCCCGGTCGTGGACCGGGACGAAGTTGCGGCGAGCCATCGCCTGCGACAACCCCCCGGTCAGCCCCGTTCGGTCGGCCAACAGCCGGGTCGCGACGCTGCCCGCGTGGGCCACCACGCCGACACCCATCAGCCGTGACAGACAAGCCCGTAGACCACGACGTACGCTCCACCTACCGAGTGCCTTCCGCTGGGCGACCTGGAACCTTCGACAAGTCCAAGTCTTCCCTGCCCAGAGGGCACTTCGGTGTTTCTACGCGCCGAACACCACCAATCGCGGTGAACGATCGGGGTTAGCGCCAGCGACTTCGGTCGATGCGGGTACGCAGGTACAGGTAGAAAAAGATTGTTCCGAGTGTCAGGAGGCACACGGCAACAGCTTTCACGTCGGGGTTATTGACGTATAGACCCACGATGATGCCTATCGCTACCACGATTCCATAGAAGAGCAGCAAGACGAGAACGGCCGTTCGCCTTGGGAGCGTGCACTTGTCGTTTGAGCGGGTCATCTTCCCGCCTTATTCCACAGTCCAACGCATACCGCGCAAACACTACCGGCCGTCAAGCCTCCAAGCGTCGCAGTGATTATGGTCAACCACCAGGGCCAATCGTGGTCTGAGGCAAACGCCATAGAAAGCGAGATGACTACGAAAGATGGGACCGTATACAAAAGCTCGCGCCAGTCTGGTTTGCGCCGTCTAGTCTTTTCGGCCCCCGAATTCATGTCACAGAGTCAAGCACGGAAACGGCGTTGCAGTTCAATGATCGTGTCCACCTGGCTCGGTGGCTTGTCGTCTCGGTAGCGGGCGACCCTTGCGAACCTCAGTGCGACCCCACCGGGGTAGCGGCTCGATCGCTGCACCCCGTCGATTGTTACCTCCACCACCTGGATCGGCTCCACGTGCACCACGTGGCCCTCGCGCGAGGTCTCGAGTGCGAGGAACCGCTCGGTCTGCCAGGCGAGCATCTCGTCGGTCATGCCCTTGAACGTCTTGCCCAGCATCGTGAAGCCGGTGGGGGAGTCGGGGTCGCGCGCGCCGAGGTGGATGTTGGAGAGCCAGCCCTTGCGTCGGCCCGAGCCCCACTCGACCGCGAGCACGACGAGGTCGAGGGTGTGCACGGGCTTGACCTTGACCCAGCCGGCTCCCCGGCGCCCGGCCTCGTAGCGCGCCTCGAGGTTCTTGACCACGACACCCTCGTGCCCGCGCGCGACGACGTCGCGCATGAAGTCGGCCGCGACCTCCGCCGAGTCGGTGACGGTGCGCGGCACCAGGTTCGGTGCCGGTACCAAGGCCTCCAGCGCCGCAAGTCGCTCGTGGCCGGGTGCGTCGAGCAGGTCGCGGCCGTCGAGGTGCAGCAGGTCGAAGAAGTACGGGGTGACCGAGACGCCCGTGGCTTGTGCCGTGCGCGAGGCGGTCTCCTGGAACGGCCGGGGGCGGCCGTCGTCGGCCAGCGCCAGGGCCTCGCCGTCGAGCACGAAGCTCGTGGCGGGAAGGGAGAGGGCGATCGAGACGACCTCGGGCAGTCGCTCGGTGACGTCTTCGAGGCTGCGGGTGGCGATGCGGACCCCGCTACCGTCGCGGTGCACCTGGATGCGGATGCCGTCGAGCTTGGTGTCGACCGCGACCACCCCGCCGCCCACCTTCTCGAGTGCCGCCGCGACATCGGGCGCGGACGACGCCAGCATCGGCTGTACGGGACGCATCACCTCCAGCCGGGCTGCGGCGAGCGCCGGCTCACCGACGACGAGCGCGTCGACGACGACGGCCACGGTCGAGCCGGTGAGCATCGCGGCGCGGCGTACCGCGGCCAGCGGCACTGAAGCCGCCGATGCCACGGCTTCTTGGAGCAGCGAGTCGAGTGCACCCTGACGCACTTCGCCGGTGACGACGGCCTGGAGCCACCGCTGCTCCTCGCCGGTGGCGCGGGCCGTCAGCGCCCTCCACGCCTCGGCGCGTGCCGTGCCCGACCCGACACCGGAGAGGCCTGCGATGCGCCCGAACTCCTCGTGCACCTCGAGCACGCCCAACGATGCCGACGCGGCCGGAGCGGGAACCTCGCGCACCGAGCGCCAGCCCAGCCCGGTGCGGCGCTGGCGCAGTGACCCGGCCAGGTACGAGGCGACGATCGGCAGCTCCGACTCGGGGCAGATGCCGAGCAGCGCGGCCAACGCCTCGACCTTCGCCTTGCGCGAGCGGGTGGCACTCACGGTCACTGAGCAGGCGACGATCTCGGCGAGCAGCATGGCGCCAGTGTGCCCGCGCGCGCCGACACCGACCGGGCGAGCGGTCAGGAGACGGCGAGCAGGCCCTCGGGTGACTCGACCGGCCCGACGGCGGCGGCCAGCACGTCGAGTTCCTCGGCGACGCGGCGCAGGAAGGCGGCCGGGTCCGGCATCGAGCGGGGGGTGGCCACGAGGCCCATCGTCATGCGCTCGCCGTAGGAGTAGACGGTGAGGTTCACCTCGGCCGGCGCGACGGCGACTGCGTAGGAGATCCAGTCGACGACCTCGACCGGGCCCGCGAACCGGTGCGTGCGGGGGCCCGGGACGTTGGCGGTCGTGATGTTGTTGAGGATGCGCGGCAGCCGGTGCGCGAAGACGGTGCGCAGGTAGGGCCCGACCCGAGGCACCAGGTCGCCCAGCGCACGGGTCAGTGCGGGTCCGCGCTCACGTCGCAGCGCCACCCCGTGCAGGCACGCGCGGCTGGTGCGCTCCAGCCGCACGAGCGGGTCGGCCTCCTCGACGTGCAGGTACACGCTGGCGGCGGTGATCTGGTTGCCGCTGGTGCGCGTGGTCTTGACGTCGTCGGCCACGCCGAACGTCGCCACTGCCGGCACGTCGGTGCGGTCGCCGCGCGCGGTGTACTCGGCGCGCATGGCCCCTGCGATGGCGGCGTGCAGGACGCCGTTGAGCGTGGCGCCACTGGCTCGGCCCACCTGCTTGACCAGCGCGAGATCGAGGTCGCCGGAGGCGCAGACGCGCTCGCCCCCGCCGTTGCGGTTGAAAGAGGTGCGCGGCGCGGAGAGTGTGCCGGGAACGAGCTCCTTCTCGGCATAGGCACGACTGACCCGGCGCGAGGCCCGGGCCGCCCGAACGGCGGCGGGCAGACCGCCGCGAGCTGCCATCCGGTCCTGGTGGGCGGCCCGGCGCAGGTCGGCGCCGGTGGTCGCCGCGGCGGAGGCGGTTCGCGCGCGCTCGCCGGCCGGCAGCACCTCGGGGGAGTCGGTGGTCAACGCCAGGAAGGTGTTGAGGGCGGCCAGGCCGTCGGCGACGGCGTGGTGCACCCGTACGACGAGCGCCTGCCGTCCGTTCTCGAGGCCGTGCACGAGCGTGATCGCCCACGGCGGGCGCCCGCGGTCGAGGCGACGCTCGGCGAGATCGGCGCAGACGGCGTCCAGGCCGGCGCGGTCGGGCGTGGGGGCGTGCACCTCGTCGAGGTGGTGCTCGAGCTCGACGGGAGCGTCGACGAGGAAGGGTCGGCCGCCGTAGCCGCGGCCCGTGGCGAAGCGACGGGTGGTCCAGGGCGCGATGCCCAGGTACTCGGGCACGAGTCGGTGCAGGTCGGCGAGTGTGATCGCCCGGCACAGCCGCGCGGTGTCGAGCACGGCCACCTTGAGGGTGTGCATCGGCGTCTGGTCGTCCTCGAGGTGCAGCATCAGCGCATCGGGTCCGGTGAGGCGGTGGACCTGCTCGGTCATGGTGTCTCCGGGTGTCGTCCAACTAGAACGTGTTCTAGTTATTCAACGGGATACCCGGCGGTAGGGCACGGTCTCGCCGATGTGGGATCGATCACCCTTTCGGGTGCCTACTCCCCGGGGATGCCGGTGAAGTCCGGCTCGCGGCCCTCGCCGAAGGCCGTCAGGGCCTCGAGGTTGGCCGGCCCGCCCATCAGCGCGGCGAAGGCGGCGTTCTCCCGTGCGCGCGCCTCGGCGATGGCGTGGCGCAGCGGCTCGGTCATGGTGCGCTTGACCGCCGTCAACGACGAGATCGGACGCCGCGCCAGCGTCTCTGCGTCCCCCCTCGCGGTGGCCATCAGCTCGTCGGGGGAGCAGACCTGGCGCACCAGCCCGATGCGCTGGGCCTCGGCCGCCGAGATCCACTCGGCCGACAACAGCACCCACGCCGCCTCCTGGCGACCCACGAGGCGCGGGAGCAGATAGGACGACGCCGCCTCGGGAGCCACGCCCAACGACGTGAAGGGGCACTTGAGCCGCGCCTCGGACGACATGTAGGCCAGGTCGGCGAACCCGAGCACCGTGCAGCCGATGCCCAGGCCGATGCCGTTGACGGCGACCACCAGCGGTTTGGGGAAGTCGGCCAGCGCATCGACCAGGCCGACGAAGCCGAACTCGCCACGCTGGAAGTCGGGGTCGGTGGCGATCTGGTGCATCTCGAGCAGGTCGGTGCCCGCGCTGAAGGCGCGCCCGTTGCCGGTGAGCAGCACGACGGCGACCTCGGGGTCGTCGGCCGCCTCGCGCAGCGCGCGTGCGGTGGCGTCGTAGAGCGCCTCGTTGAAGGCGTTGAGCGCCTCGGGGCGGTCGAGGCGCATCGTGCGCACCCGGTGCTCGTCGCGGATCTGGAGGACCATGGACGAAACACTAGAACGTGTTTCAGTATGTGGCGATGGCCACGAACCCCTCCGTCCGCGAGGTCACGACCTACTGCCGCATCTGCGAGCCGCTGTGCGGGATGATCGCCACGGTCGAGAACGGCCGGCTCACCTCTTTGCGACCCGACGGCGACCACCCGCTCAGTCGCGGGTACGCCTGCCCGAAGGGCCTGGCCTTCCCGGAGATCCAGTACGACCCCGAGCGGGTGCTGCACCCGCTGCGCCGAGTCGCGGGAGGAGCCCCCGGCGAGTTCGAGCAGGTCAGCTGGGACGACGCCCTCGACGACATCGCCACACGCCTGCGGGCCACGATCGACGAGCACGGAGGCGGGGCGGTCGGTCAGTACTTCGGCAACCCGGCCGGCTTCAACATCACCGCCGCCATCTGGTCAGGCGCCTTCGTCTCCTCCCTCGGCACCTCGCACCAGTACACGGTGGGCAGCCAAGACATCAACAGCCGCTACGTGGCCAGCAAGCTCCTCTACGGCACGCTGGCGCAGCTGCCGTTCCCGGACCTGGCCGAGACCGACTTCCTGCTCATGATCGGCGCCAACCCGCTGGTCTCGCGCGGCAGCGGCGTACGCGTGCCTCGGGCCAAGGAGCGGCTCGCCGACATCGTGAGCCGCGGCGGCCGGGTGATCTGCGTCGACCCGAGGCGCAGCGAGACGGCCAAGGCGTTCGAGCACGTGTCGGTCAACCCCGACACCGACGCACTCCTGCTCGCCTCGATGATCGACGTGCTGCGGGCCGAGGATCTCCTCGACCGCGACGCCGTCGAGCGCCAGGCGGTCGGTGTGGAGGAACTCCTGGCAGCGTGCTCCGACTTCTCGCCGGAGGCCACCGCCGCGCGCACGGGCGTCAGCCCCGACGACGTCCGCTCGCTGGCCCGCGACCTCGCCGCGGCGCCCCGCGCGGCCGTGTACGGCCGCACCGGCTCCTGCCTGGGCCGCCACGCCACCTTGATCAGCGTGCTCATCGACGCGCTGACGCTGCTCACCGGCAACCTCGATCGGCCCGGCGGCACGCTGCTCTCGACGCCGGTGATCCCCTTCGAGGAGGTGGCCGAGCGGGCGGGCCAGATGACCTACGACGCCTCCCGTTCGCGCATCGGCGGCTTCCCCGACGTGATGGGCACCTGGCCCTCGGCCATCATGGCCGAGGAGATCACCACGCCCGGCCCCGACCAGCTGCGCGTGCTGTTCACCCTGGCCGGCAACCCGGTGCTCTCGGGCCCCGACGGCGCCGGGCTCGAGGCGGCTCTGGGGCAGCTGGACCTGCACGTGGCCTTCGACCTCTACGTGAACGAGACCAACAAGCACGCCGACTACGTCTTGCCCGCCCGCACCTGGCTGGAGCGCGCCGACGTGCCGTTCGCGGTCGTCAACTCCTCGCCGTGGCCGCACGTGCAGCACGCCGACGCCGTGCTCGAGCCCGAAGGAGAGGCCCGCCTCGAATGGGAGGTCTACGACGAGATCGCGCGCCGGGCCGGACTCACCCTCTTCCTCCCCGGCCCCGTGGCCACGCTCACCCGGCCGGTGCGCGCGCTCGCCCGCCGCCTCGGGGTGCGGGGCCCGACGCCGTGGACCCTGGTCGACCTGCTCATGCGCACCGGGCCCTACGGCGACCGTTTCGGACTGCGTCGCGACGGCGTCAGCCTCAAGCGCCTGCGCCGGGAACCGCGCGGGGTGATGCTGCCGCGCCCCGAAGGCGGGCGTCTGGCCGAGGTGGTGCGTCACGATCACGGCAAGGTCGACCTCGCTCCGGTGCAGCTGGTCGAGGAGTGGGAGAAGCTACGCGCCGGGCGCGACGCGGAGCCCGACCCGGCGTTCCCGCTGCGGATGATCGGGCTGCGTGAGATGCGCTCGCAGAACTCCTGGATGCACAACAGTTCCGCGCTCATGAGAGGCCGCCAGCGCGTCCACACCGCGCGGATCCACCCCGACGACGCCGAGGCGGTGGGTCTGGTCGAGGGGGCGAAGGTGCGCATCAGCGCGGCTCGTGGCTCCATCGACACCGTCGCCCGCCTCACCGACGAGGTGCGCCCCGGCACCATCGCCGTCCCTCACGGCTGGGGTCACGACGCCGGTTGGACCCGGGCCAACGGGGCGGGTGGAGCGAACTCCAACCTGCTGGCGTCGGCCGACCTCGACGACGTCGAGTTCCTCGCCGGCATGACACTGCTCAACGGCATCCCGGTGGCCATCGAGGCTCTCTGAGCCCCGCGGGGCACGGCTGACGTAGCCTCGCCGGGTGCAGGAGGTCACCAGGGTCTGGCGCCCGGAGTGGCCCTGCCCGGTGGCACGAGTGCTGGGGCAGCACCGTCACGGTGGGGGAGACCCCACCTATCGCGTCGATGCGCGCGGCACGATCTGGCGTGGCGTCCGCACGCCGCTCGGCGTCGCGACGATCGCGGTCGCCTCACGACCCGCGGACGGCGAGGTGCACGCCAGCGCGTGGGGTCCGGGGGGCGACTGGTTGCTCGAGTCGCTGCCCGGACTGCTCGGGGCGCACGACGACTGGTCCGGCTTCGACCCGCGCCACCCCGTGCTCGCCGAGGCGATGCGCCACCACCCGCACGCACGGCTCGGGCGCAGCGGATTGGTCATGGAGGCGTTGGTGCCCGCGATCATCGAGCAGAAGGTCACGGGCCAGGAGGCGTTCGCCGGGTTCCGCATGCTCGTGCGCCGCTTCGGTGAGCGCGCACCGGGGCCGGGCCCAGACGGTGAGGGCCAGAAGCTGTGGGTGCAGCCGGACGCCGCCACCCTGCGCCGGATCCCGTCGTGGGAGTGGCTGCGCATGCACGTCGACCCGGCCCGTTCCCGCACGATCCTGACCGCCGCCCGCGTCGCCGACTCCCTCGAGCGCGCCGGTGCCCTCGATCCGGCGGAGACCGATCGCCGCCTGCGCACCCTGCCCGGCATCGGCGTGTGGACCTCGGCCGAGGTGCGTCAGCGCGCCCAGGGCGACCCCGACGCCGTCAGCTTCGGCGACTACCACGTCGCCAAGGACGTCGGTTGGGCGCTGACCGGCACGCCGTTCGACGACGAGCAGTTGGCGGCCTTCCTCGAGCCCTATCGTCCCCAGCGCGGCCGGGTGCCCGCGCTGATCGCGATGGCCGGGCTGCATCGACCCCGCCACGGGGCCCGGATGGCGCCACGCACGCACCTTCCGGCGAAGGTCACCCGCTGGTGAGCACCGCCGGGTTACTGTGACACAGTGACGCAGACAACATCCCCCACCCTCGCGGCGCTGAGCACCGCGACGGCCGCCGAGGCCCTCGCCTTCCTCACCGACACCCCGGCGGAGGAGCTCGTGGCGGCCATCCGGGCCACCGCCGACGCCGAGCTGTCCCGGCTCGTGGCCCGCGAGGAGATCCGCATCCCGGCCGTGCGTGGGGTGTTGGGCAGGCTGCACGAGTACGCCGACCCGGCCGCCCTGGCGGTGATCGCGGGCCGGGTGCGCATCGACCTCGCCCGCGACGACGCCCGGCTGGGCAACCACCTGCTCGTCATCGAGGGCGGCACCGTCGACGTCGAGACCGACGTGCCGGCCCGCACGCCGGCCGACCTGGTGCTCGCCACGACCGTCGTCGGCTTCATCCGCCTGGTCAGCGGCGAGGGCAACGCTGCGCTGGACTACCTGGCCGGCCGACTCGACGTGCGCGGCGACTGCGCGCTCGCCCTGGCCGTGGGCGGGCTCTTCACCATCCCCGGTTCGGAGTCCCGCGCCCTCGACCCCTCGGCCCTCGCGCCAGCCGACGTCGCCCGCGCGCTGACCGGTGTGCCGGTCGCCCACGTGCGCGAGGTGATGGCCTCGGGCTTCCGGCCGATCGTGCTGGCGGAGGTCTTCTCCCGCATTCCCGACCACCTCGACGAGCGCAAGGCCGCCCGCGTCGACCTCGCCATCGGGTTCCAGCTCTCCGGTGGCCCGGTCGACGCGGGCGGCCCAGAACGACACACGGTGCGCGTGACGCGCGGCACCTGCACGGTCCGGCCGAGCGAGGAGGGGGAGCGGCGCGACGCCACGCTGCTCTGCGACGGCGCCGACTTCCTACGCCTGGTCACCGGACACCTCAACCCGGTCACCGGGGTGCTGCGCGGTCAGCTCAAGGTGCGCGGCGAGAAGGCCAAGGCGCTCCAACTGCTGTCCGTCATGCGGATCCCCAGCCCTGCACGACCCGCCTCGTGAGCCGTGCGGGGGCCGCGCGCTGCTAGGCTCCGGTGAGTCGCTCGACATCCTTTAACGATCCGTCCCGTGAGGCGGAGAAGGAGGTACGGCGTGCCCTCGCATGCCCCCGCAACGACACCGACGTGCCGGCCCGCGATCCTCGTGCTCGAGGACGGTCGCACGTTCCACGGTGAGTCCTACGGAGCCGAGGGTGAGACCTTCGGCGAAGCCGTCTTCAACACCGGCATGACCGGCTACCAGGAGACCCTGACCGACCCGTCCTACCACCGTCAGGTGGTGGTCATGACGGCCCCGCACATCGGCAACACCGGCATCAACGACGAGGATCCCGAGTCGCGCCGCATCTGGGTGTCCGGGTACGTGGTGCGCGACCCCGCCCGGGTGCCGAGCAACTGGCGCTCGCAGCGCTCCCTCGACGAGGAACTGCGCGCCCAGGGGGTCGTCGGCATCTGCGGCATCGACACCCGCGCGCTCACCCGCCACCTGCGCGAGCGCGGCGCCATGCGCTGCGCGATCTCCAGCGTCGAGACCGACCCGGCCGCTCTCCTCGCCAAGGTGCAGGACGCCGAGCAGATGGCCGGCGCAGAGCTGGCCAGCCAGGTGTCGGTCGACGAGGCCTACGTGGTGCCCGCGCTCGGCGAGAAGCGGTTCACCGTCGCCGCCCTCGACCTCGGCATCAAGGCCATGACGCCGCACCGCATGGCCGAGCGCGGCATCGAGGTGCACGTGCTGCCCGCCACCGCGAGCATCGACGACGTGCTCGCCGTCTCGCCCGACGGTCTGTTCTTCTCCAACGGCCCGGGCGACCCGGCCGCCACCACCGGTCAGGTCGAGCTGCTCCGGTCGGCGCTCGAGCGCGGCCTCCCGTACTTCGGCATCTGCTTCGGCAACCAGCTCTTCGGCCGCGCGCTCGGGTTCGGCACCTACAAGCTGACCTACGGCCACCGTGGCATCAACCAGCCGGTGATGGACCGCACCACCAAGAAGGTCGAGGTCACCGCCCACAACCACGGCTTCGCCGTCGACGCCCCGCTCGACCGGGCCACCGAGACGCCGTACGGCAGCGCCGCCGTGAGCCACGTGTGCCTCAACGACGACGTCGTCGAGGGTCTCGAGCTGCGCGACGCGGCCGGCAGGCTCACGGCGTTCTCCGTGCAGTACCACCCCGAGGCCGCGGCCGGCCCGCACGATGCCGCCTACCTCTTCGACCGCTTCGTCTCGCTGCTGGAAGGGGAGATCTGATGCCCAAGCGCACCGACATCTCCACGGTCATGGTCATCGGCTCCGGCCCGATCGTCATCGGCCAGGCCTGCGAGTTCGACTACTCCGGCACCCAGGCGTGCCGGGTGCTGCGCGATGAGGGCTATCGCGTCGTCCTCGTGAACTCCAACCCGGCCACGATCATGACCGACCCGGAGTTCGCCGACGCCACCTACGTCGAGCCGATCACCCCGGAGTTCGTCGAGAAGGTCATCGCCCAGGAGCGCCCCGACGCGCTGCTGGCCACCCTCGGGGGTCAGACCGCTCTCAACGCCGCCATGAACCTGCACGCCGCCGGCATCCTGGAGAAGTACGGCGTCGAGCTGATCGGCGCCTCGGTCGAGGCGATCGAGAAGGGCGAGAACCGCGAGCAGTTCAAGCGCATCGTCGAGGCCCTACCGCCCGAGTGGGGCGCCGAGGTCGCGCGCAGCGTCATCTGCAACGGCGAGGAGCTCGCGCCCGGCTCGACGAAGGAGCAGAAGGTCGCGCACGGCCTCCAGGCCTGCCTCGACGGCGCCGAGACGCTCGGCTACCCGGTCGTCGTCAGGCCCTCGTTCACCATGGGCGGTGCCGGCTCCGGACTCGCCTACGACGAGGCCGACCTGCGTCGCATCGCCGGCCAGGGCCTCACCGCCAGCCCCACCACCGAGGTGCTCCTCGAGGAGTCGATCCTCGGCTGGAAGGAGTACGAGCTGGAGGTGATGCGCGACCGGTGCGACAACGTCGTGATCGTCTGCTCCATCGAGAACGTCGACCCCCTCGGCGTGCACACCGGCGACTCCATCACCGTCGCGCCCGCGATGACGCTCACCGACCGCGAGTACCAGCGGCTGCGCAACATCTCCCTCGGCGTCATCCGCGAGGTCGGCGTCGACACCGGCGGCTGCAACATCCAGTTCGCGGTCAACCCCGTCGACGGCCGCATCGTCGTGATCGAGATGAACCCGCGCGTGTCCCGCTCCAGCGCACTGGCCTCGAAGGCCACCGGCTTCCCGATCGCCAAGATCGCCGCCAAGGTGGCCGTCGGCTACACCCTCGACGAGGTGCGCAACGACATCACCCGCGAGACACCGGCGTCGTTCGAGCCCACCCTCGACTACGTCGTGGTCAAGGTGCCGCGGTTCGCGTTCGAGAAGTTCCCCGGCGCCGACCCGGTGCTCACCACGCACATGAAGTCGGTCGGTGAGGCGATGGCGATCGGCCGCAACTTCACCGAGGCGCTGCAGAAGGCACTGCGCTCGCTGGAGAACAAGAGCGCCGTCTTCGACTGGGAGAAGGACTTCGTCGACCTCGACAAGGCGGCCCTCCTCGCCGAGATCGCCAGCCCGCACGACGGTCGCCTCAAGAAGGTCATGGACGCCATCCGGGCCGGGGCGACGCCGACCGAGATCTTCGACGCCACCGGCATCGACCCGTGGTTCGTCGACCAGCTGGCCCTCATCAACGAGATCGCGGTCGAGGTGACCGCCGCCGACGAGCTCACACCGGCGCTGCTGCGCAAGGCCAAACGGCACGGGTTCTCGGACGTGCAGATCGGCAAGATCCGCGGCATGAGCGCCGACGTCGTGCGCGGCGTGCGCCACGCGCTGGGCATCCGGCCGGTCTACAAGACCGTCGACACCTGTGCGGCCGAGTTCGCGGCCCGCACGCCCTACCACTACTCCAGCTACGACGAGGAGACCGAGGTCGAACCCCGTGAGCGGCCGGCGGTGATCATCCTCGGCTCCGGGCCCAACCGCATCGGCCAGGGCATCGAGTTCGACTACTCCTGCGTGCACGCCTCGCTGGCCCTCTCGGCGAACAAGGACGGCGGCGCGATCGCCGGCGGCGCTCAGGTGGGGGGCTACGAGACCGTCATGGTCAACTGCAACCCCGAGACGGTCTCGACCGACTACGACACCTCCGACCGGCTCTACTTCGAGCCGCTCACGCTCGAGGACGTGCTCGAGGTCGTGGCCGCCGAGCAGGCGGCCGGGCCGGTCGCCGGCGTCATCTGCCAACTCGGTGGGCAGACCCCGCTCGGCCTGGCCCAGGGCCTGGCCCGCGCCGGCGTCCCGATCGTCGGCACCAGCCCGGACGCCATCGACCTCGCCGAGGAGCGCGGCGCCTTCGGGCGGGTGCTCGCCGAGGCGGGTCTCGTGGCCCCCAAGCACGGCACCGCCACCTCGTTCGTCGAGGCCGAGCGGATCGCCGCCGAGATCGGCTACCCCGTGCTCGTGCGCCCCAGCTACGTACTCGGCGGCCGCGGCATGGAGATCGTCTACGACGAGGCGGCCCTCGAGGCCTACCTCGACAAGTACGTCGCCGCGGGGCTGATCAGCCACGAGGCGCCGGTGCTGGTCGACCGGTTCCTCGACGACGCCGTCGAGATCGACGTCGACGCCCTCTTCGACGGCGAGGAGCTGTTCCTCGGCGGAGTCATGGAGCACATCGAGGAGGCCGGCATCCACTCCGGCGACTCCTCGTGCGCGCTGCCGCCGATCACGCTCGGTGAGCGGGAGATCGCTCGCATCCGCGAGGCGACCGAGGCGATCGCGCGTGGCGTCGGTGTGCGCGGCCTGCTCAACATCCAGTTCGCGCTCGGCTCCGACATCCTCTACGTGCTCGAGGCCAACCCGCGCGCCTCGCGCACCGTGCCGTTCGTCTCGAAGGCGACCGCCACGCCGCTGGCCAAGGCCGCGGCGCGGGTGATGCTGGGGGAGTCGATCAAGGATCTGCGCGACGCCGGCCTGCTGCCGGCCGACCGCGACGGCGGCGAGCTGCCGCCCGACCAGCCGATCGCGGTCAAGGAGGCCGTGATGCCGTTCAACCGGTTCCGCACCGCCGACGGCTCCCAGGTCGACACCGTGCTCGGTCCCGAGATGAAGTCCACCGGCGAGGTCATGGGCTTCGACCGCGACTTCGGCACCGCGTTCTCGAAGAGCCAGGCCGCCGCCTTCGGTCCGCTCCCGACGTCGGGGCGCGTGTTCGTCTCGATGGCCAACCGCGACAAGCGCTCCATGATCTTCCCGGTCAAGGTGCTCGCCGACATGGGCTTCGAGATCCTCGCCACGCAAGGCACCGCCGAGGTGCTGCGCCGCAACGGCGTGCCGTGCCAGGTGGTGCGCAAGCACTTCGAGGGCCCGGGCCCGGACGGCGAGAAGACCACCGTCGACCTCATCAGGGACGGCGAGATCCAGCTCATCGTGAACACGCCCTATGGCGCGGGCAAGAGCAACGCCCGCCTCGACGGCTACGAGATCCGCACGGCGGCGGTCATGGCCAACGTCGTGTGCATCACCACCGTGCAGGGTCTGGGTGCGGCGGTGCAGGGCATCGAGGCGGCCAGGCGGGGCGAGATCGGCGTCCGCAGCCTGCAGGACTGGGCCCGGCGGGCGTGACCGCCTACGACCGGGCCTATGAGTGGGCGTTCCGGCATCTCGCGACCCGCGTCGACGCCGAGCGCGCGCACCGGCTCGGCTTCGCCGGCATCCGGGCCGGTGCGCCGCTGACCTCGCGGCTGTCGCGGGTCACCACGGCACCGGTCGAGGCGATGGGTCTCAGCTTCGCCAACCGGCTCGGCTTGGCGGCCGGCTTCGACAAGGACGCCGAGGGCATCGCCGCGCTCGCCGCGCTCGGCTTCGGCCACGTCGAGATCGGCACGGTGACCGGCCGGCCGCAGCCGGGCAACCCGAGGCCCCGACTGTTCCGGCTGCCCGCCGACCGGGCCGTGCTCAATCGGATGGGCTTCAACAACAGCGGGGCCGAGGCGGTCGCGCACCGACTGGCCGTCTACACCCGTCGGCAGCGCGGGTCGGAGCAGCGGATCGGCACTCCGCGCACCGTGCTCGGCGTCAACATCGGCAAGTCGAAGGTGGTGCCCGACGACGACCAGGCCGCCGTCGAGGCCGACTACGAGACCAGCGCGAGCCTGCTCGCGCCGTACGCCGACTACCTCGTCGTCAACGTCTCCTCGCCGAACACGCCGGGGCTGCGCAACCTCCAGGCCGTCGAGCGCCTCGAGCCGTTGCTCGCCCACGTGCGCGCGGTGGCCGACCGGGCCTCGCCGCAGCGGCGGGTGCCGCTGCTGGTGAAGATCGCCCCGGACCTCGCCGACGACGACCTCGACGCCGTCGCCGATCTCGCCGTCGCGGGGCGCCGAGACGCCGTGCTCGACGGCATCATCGCCACGAACACCACCATCGGGCGCAGTGGTCTGGTCACCCCGGCCGCCGAGGTCGAGGCGCTGGGCGCGGGCGGGCTCTCGGGTGCCCCGCTGACGGCGAGGTCGACTGCGGTGCTGCGCCGGCTGCGCAGCCGGGTCGGTGAGGAGATGACGCTCGTCGGCGTCGGCGGCATCGACACCGGCGCGGACGCCCGGGAGCGAGTCGCCGCTGGCGCTACGTTGGTGCAGGGCTACTCGGGCTTCGTCTACGGAGGTCCGGGCTGGCCGCGCCGGATCGTCCGGGCGCTGGAGGAGCCCCGAGATCGTGGAGAGGCAGGACACGCATGAGCTACGGGGACTACCAGATCGAGCTGTACCTCGGCGCGCTGAGCGGCGTCCTGCCCGAGCACCCGTTCAGCTACCCCGACCTGGAGTCCCAGGCCCTGGCCACGCTGCCGCCGGAGCTGCGCACCTACATCGCCGGCGGCGCGGGCGACGAGACCACCCAACGCGCCAACGTCTCGGCCTTCGACGACTACGCCCTCGTGCCGCGCATGCTCAACGCCCACGCCGAGCGCGACCTCTCGATCGAGCTGTTCGGCCGCACGCTGCCCACGCCGCTGATGCTGGCCCCGGTCGGTGTGCTCGGCCTCGTCACACCCGACCAGCACGGTGACGTGCACGGCGCCGAGGTGGCGGCCGCCACCGGTGTCCCGTTCATCGGCTCGACGCTCATGAGCGACCCGCTCGAGGAGGTGCGCCCGGCGTGCGGTGACACCCCTGCGTGGTTCCAGCTCTACACGCCCAGGGACCGAGATCTCGCGGCCAGCCTGGTCTCTCGCGCCGAGGCCGCCGGCTACGAGGCGATCGTGGTGACCCTCGACACCTGGGTGCCGGGTTGGCGCCCGCGCGACCTGGCCAGCGGCAACTTCCCGCAGCTGCGCGGCAAGGCGCTGGCCAACTACACCTCCGACCCGCGGTTCGCCGAGATGACCGGGCCGGACCCCGACCCCGGCGCCACCGTGATGACCTGGGTCGGCACCTTCGGCAACCCGCTCACGTGGGACGACCTCACCTGGCTGCGCCAGCTGACCGACCTGCCGCTGGTGCTCAAGGGAATCTGCCACCCCGACGACGCGCGGCGCGCCCTCGACAGCGGTGCCGACGGCATCTACTGCTCCAACCACGGTGGCCGCCAGGCCAACGGCGGCGGCGGCGCCCTGCACTGGCTGCCGGACGTCGTGGCCGCGGTCGACGGCCGCGCGCCGGTGGTCTTCGACTCCGGGGTGCGCACCGGCGCCCACGTGGTCACCGCGCTCGCCCTCGGCGCCACGGCCGTGGCCATCGGGCGGCCCTACGTCTACGGGCTGGCCCGCGGCGGCGTGCCGGGCGGCGTGCACGTCGTACGCTCTCTGCTGGCCGAGGCCGATCTCATCATGGGCGTCGACGGCTACCCCACCCGTGCAGACCTGACCCCCGACGCGGTGCGACGGCGCGGGTGAAGGCCCACGTCCGGGCCGAGGTGCTGGCCAGCAAGCGCATCGGCGCCTACCAGCACCTCACGCTCGTGGCGCCCGGGGTGGGCGAGCGGTTCCGGCCCGGCAGCTTCGCGGCCGTCAGCGTCGGCCCGGCCGGTGAACGGGCCCGGCTCGCCCGGCGTCCGTTCTGGATCCACCAGGTGCGACCCCTCGGCGGCTACGCCGCCACGGTGCAGCTCGTCGTCGAGCCGCGAGGCGAGGGTTCGCGCTGGCTGGCCTCCCGCCAGCGCGGCGACCGGGTCGAGATGACCGGCCCGCTCGGCCGGCCGTTCGCGCTGCCGAAGGAGCCCGTGCCGGTGCTACTCGTCGGTGAGGGTGTCTCCGCGGCCCCGCTGTTCCCGCTCGCGGAGCGGCTGCGTGAGCGCGACTGCCCCGTCAGCCTGGTGCTGGGCGCCGACGACGAGGCGCACCTGCTCTCCGCGCTCGAGGCCCGCCGGACCGCACGTGCCATCACCGTCGTCACGCACGACGGGTCGGTCGGGGCGCGCGGGAGGATCCCGGACGTCGTGGCCGAGGCACTGCGTCGCAGCGACGCCGCGGTCGTCTACGCCGCGGGCCGGGCCGCCACCCTGGCCGCCGTCGCCCAGGCCGCCGAAGACCACGGAGCCTGGAGCCAGGTCGCGGTCGAGGAGCCCTCGGACCAACCCTGGGCGTGCTGCACCGGGCTGTGCCAGGGCTGCGCGCTTCCGGTGGTGGGGGAGCACGGCGCACCGCGCGAGGTGCGGGCGTGTCTCGACGGGCCGGTCCTGCGGGGCGACCGGGTGCGGTGGGCCGACCTGTGAGAACCTCGCTCGCCGGTCTCACGCTGGCCTCGCCCGTGCTCGTGGCCTCCGGGTGCGGCGGCACCGGCCCCGAGCTCGCGGCGTTCGGTCCGCTGAGCGCCTACGGGACGTTCACGACCCGCTCGATCACCCTCGACCCCCGGCCCGGCGCGGCCGGTCCCCGCCTCGCCGAGTCGCCGTCCGGCCTCGTGCACGCCACCGGCTTGCCCAATCCGGGCATCGACGGGTTCTTGGCCACCGAGCTGCCCTGGCTGGTGCAGTCCGGTGCGAAGGTGGTGGTGTCGGTGGTCGGGCGCAGCCTGGGCGAGCTCGCCGAGCTGGCCCGCCGCCTGGGCCGGACGCCGGGCGTAGCCGCCGTCGAGATCAACCTGGCCACCCCCGACCCCGTCAGCAACGGCGTGCTGGAGCTGCGCGAGCCGCAGCACCTCGGCGGCGCCGTGGCGGCGGTGGCCCGCGAGTTGCCGCGCGGAGTGCCGGTGCTGGCCAAACTGCGCGCCGACCCGGTGCGCGTCGTCGAGTCCGCCCGCATCGTGGCCGAGGCGGGCGCCGGTGCCGTCGTGGTGGGTGGAGCCCTCCCGGCCGCCCTGCCGGACGGGCGGCCCGCGGGTCTCAGCGGCCCGGCCATCGCGCCGCTGGCGCTGCGCTGCGTGCGTGAGGTGGCCCTCGCCCTGCGCGAGGCGGACACCGAGGTCGACGTGGTCGGGTGCGGTGGCGTGCACACTGGTGGCGACGTCCGCGCCTTCCTCGACGCCGGAGCGGTCGCCGTGGCGGTCGGCTCCGCCCTGTTCCACGACCCCACGACGGCGGCCCGGCTCGCGGCAGAGCTCACCGACATCCCTGCCGACACCGCTGGCGGCACCCCTGCCGATCACCTTGGAGGAGAAGAGCGATGACCCCCTTCGGCACCCGCGTGCACGACGCCATGGAGCAGCGCGGCCGGTTCTGCGTCGGCATCGACCCGCACGCCGCCCTGCTGCGCGAGTGGGGCCTCGGCGACGACGTCGCGGGGCTGGAACGGTTCGCGCTGGGCGTGGTCGAGGCGGTCGCGCCGCTGTGCTCGGTGGTCAAGCCGCAGTCGGCCTTCTACGAGCGGTTCGGCAGCCGGGGCGTCGCGGTGCTCGAACGGGTCATCGCCGAGTCACGGGCCGCCGGCGCGCTGGTGCTGCTCGACGTCAAGCGCGGCGACATCGGCTCGACGTCCCAGGCCTACGCCGATGCCTACCTCGATCCCGCCTCTCCGCTCTTCAGCGACGCGATCACCGCCAGCCCCTACCTCGGCTTCGGCTCCCTCGACCCGATGATCGACACCGCGCGCAAGCACGGTGCGGGGGTGTTCGTGCTCGCGCTCACCTCGAACCAGGAGGGCCCGGAGGTGCAGCACGCGCGGACCATCGAGGGCGGGAGTCGCGGGGAGCGCGTGGCCGATCTCGTGCTGGGTCGTCTCCGAGCGCTCAACGACGGGGCCGATCCGCTGGGCTCCGTCGGTGCCGTCATCGGTGCCACCATCGCCGAGAGCGTCGAGCACCTGGCCTTCAACGGGCCCGTGCTGGCACCGGGATTCGGGGCCCAGGGCGGCACGGCGGCCGACGTCAAGCGGATCTTCGGCAGCGTCGCACCGCACGTGCTCGCCAGCTCCTCGCGCGAGGTGCTGCGGCTCGGCCCCGACGCCGCGGCCATGCGCGAGGCCGTCCGACGCGCCAACGACGATCTCGCGGAGCTCGGGTGAGGGGCCGCGCCCTGCTCGCCGGCGCCGGCTTGGTGGCGCTCATGGGGGTGCACGGCTGCTCCTCGGACCCGCAGGCCGACTACTGCCACACCGTCGAGGACCACCAGGACGACTTCAGCGAGGCCGTCGCGCAGGGTGGGCCGACCGCGCTGTTGACCGTGCTGCCGGACATGGTCGACCTGCGCGACCAGGCGCCCGACGACATCCAGGGCCAGTGGCAGCAGGTCACGGGCCGGCTGCTCGCACTCCGAAAGGCCCTGGACGACGCGGGCGTCGACCCGACGAGCTACGACCGCGACAAGCCGCCGTCCGACCTGAGCGCCGCCGACAAGACCGCCATCGACGCGGCCGCCAAGCAGTTGGTGAGTGCCGACACCGTGACCGCGTTCGAGCAGATCCAGACCCAGGTGCGCGACGTGTGCCACACGCCGCTGTATCGGTAGCCCGGGCGGGCGGGCGCGTTGCCGGTCGGTGAGAGTTCTGACTAGATTGGGCCCCTCTCCCACCATGAAGTGCTCCCACCCCCGATGAGCTCGTCAAAAGGATGCGTACGTGGCACTACCACCACTCAGCCCCGAACAGCGGCAGGCCGCCCTGGAGAAGGCAGCCGCCTCGCGTCGTGAGCGAGCCGAGGTCAAGAACCGTCTGAAGAACTCCGGCGCTTCGCTGGTCGACGTGATCCACGAGGGTCAGCGCAACGAGGTCATCGGCAAGATGCGCGTCGTCGACCTGCTCCAGGCCATGCCGGGCCTGGGCAAGGTGCGTGCGCGTCAGCTCATGGAACGCCTCGGCATCGCCGAGAGCCGCCGGGTGCGGGGCCTGGGCACCAAGCAGGTCGCCGCGCTCGAGAAGGAGTTCGGCGGCCCGCAGGCGTGAACAGGCTGGTGGTGCTGGCCGGACCCACAGCCGTCGGCAAGGGCACGGTGGCCGCCGAGGTGCGGCGCAGCAGCCCCGACGTGTGGATCTCCGTGTCGGCGACGACGCGCGCCCCACGGCCCGGGGAGATCGACGGTGTGCACTACCACTTCGTCACCCCCGAGCGGTTCGACGCGATGGTGGCGGCCGGCGAGATGCTCGAGTGGGCGGTCGTGCACGGCACCCACCGCTACGGCACGCCACGCGGCCCCGTCGAGGAGGCGCTGGCGGCCGGCACACCCGCCCTGCTCGAGATCGACCTGCAAGGCGCCCGGCAGGTGCGCGCGTCGATGCCCGACGCCCTCTTCTGCTTCCTCAAGCCGCCCTCGTGGGACGAGCTGGTGCGCCGGCTCGTCGGCCGCGGCACCGAGGGGGAGGCCGAGCGGGAGCGTCGGCTCGCCACGGCGCGCGAGGAGCTCGCCGCGGAGTCGGAGTTCGACGTCACGATCGTGAACTCCGAAGTTCGTGCCGCGGCGGAGGAGTTGGTAGCCTTGCTGAGGTTCAACCACTCTCGAGACTGAGGACCCCACCACGTGTCTGCACCGATGATCGCCGCCGAGGGCGTCACCAACCCCTCGATCGACGACCTGCTCGTCAAGGCCGACAGCAAGTACCGCCTGGTCCTCTACAGCGCCAAGCGCGCCCGGCAGATCAACGCCTACTACTCCCAGTTGGGCGAGGGCCTGCTCGAGTACGTCGGCCCGCTCGTCGAGACCCACGTGCAGGAGAAGCCCCTCTCGATCGCGCTCCGCGAGATCAACGAGGATCTCCTCACCTGCGAGGACGTCGACCCGGCCGAGCTCGCCGCCGAGGAGGCCGCGGCTGCCGAGGCCGCCGCAGCCGCGACCGAGGCCCGCACCGAGGGCTGACCCGTGCCCCGTGTGGTGCTCGGGGTCAGTGGAGGAATCGCCGCCTACAAGGCGTGCGAGCTGCTGCGTCGCCTCACCGAGAGCGGCCACGACGTGACGCCGGTACCCACCGCCGCGGCGTTGGAGTTCGTGGGAGCGCCGACCTGGTCGGCGCTCTCGGGCAAACCGGTGAGCGCCGAGGTGTGGGACGCCGTGCACGAGGTGCCGCACGTGCGCCTGGGCCAGGAGGCCGATCTCGTGGTCGTCGCGCCCGCCACGGCCGACCTGCTCGCCAAGGCGGCGCACGGCCTGGCCGACGATCTGCTCACCAACACCCTGCTCACGGCCCGCTGCCCGGTCGTGTTCGCCCCCGCGATGCACACCGAGATGTGGGAGCACCCTGCCACGGTCGCCAACGTCGCCCTCCTGCGCGAGCGCGGCGTCGTCGTCCTCGACCCCGCCTCGGGTCGATTGACCGGCGCCGACACCGGTCGCGGCCGACTGCCCGAACCGGCCCAGATCTTCGAGGTCTGCACGGCCGTGCTGGCCCGGTCGGGCGTCCGGGATCTCGTCGGACGACGCGTCGTCGTCTCCGCGGGCGGAACCCGCGAGTACCTCGACCCCGTGCGATTCCTCGGCAACCGCTCCTCGGGCCTGCAGGGGTTCGCCCTGGCCAGCGCGGCCGCCGCGCGCGGCGCCGAGGTCGTGCTCGTCGCCGCCAACGCGACCCTCGCCGACCCCGTCGGGGTCGAGGTCATACGGGTCGAGACGACGGCTCAGCTGCGCGAGGCCGTGCTCGCGGCGTCCGTCGATGCCGACGCGGTCGTCATGGCGGCGGCCCCGGCCGACTACCGACCGACGTCGGTGAGCGAGTCGAAGATCAAGAAGGCCGACGACGGCTCCGCCCCGAGCCTCGAGCTGACCCAGAACCCCGACATCCTCCGCGAACTCGCCCGGGAGCGACGCACCGAGGGGCAGGTCATCGTCGGCTTCGCCGCCGAGACCGGCGACGCCACGGGTGACGTGCTGTCCCTCGCACGGGCCAAGCTGGCCCGCAAGGGCTGCGACCTGCTCGTCGTCAACGACGTGAGCGGGGGAGCGGTGTTCGGCAGCGACGAGAACGAGGCCGTGCTCCTCGACGCCGACGGCCACGCCACCGAGGTGCCCCGAGCCTCCAAGGGCGTGCTGGCGCACGCCATCTGGGACGCCGTCGGAACACGTTTCATCTCTGACCTAGGCTGAGGGCCATGACTGGACGTTTGTTCACCTCGGAGTCCGTGACCGAGGGCCATCCTGACAAGATCGCTGATCAGATCAGTGACACCGTGCTGGATTATCTGATGGAGCACGATCCCGACAAGGCGAACCTGCGGGTGGCGGTCGAGACGTTGCTGACCACGGGTCTGGTGGTGGTGGCCGGTGAGGTGCGTACGAATGCCTATGCGCCGGTGGCCGAGCTGGTGCGCAAGAAGATCGTGGAGATCGGCTACGACTCGAGCGAGAAGGGTTTCGACGGTCTCTCGTGCGGGGTGCAGGTCGCGATCGGTGGGCAGTCGGCCGACATCGCGGCGGGTGTCGATGACGGGCACGAGTCGCGGGTGGGTGCCTCGGTCGATGAGCTCGACAAGCAGGGTGCGGGCGATCAGGGTCTGATGTTCGGGTATGCCTCGGATGAGACCGAGGTGATGATGCCGTTGCCGATCGTGATGGCTCAGCGGCTCTCGCAGCGGTTGGCCGAGGTGCGTCATGACGGCACGCTGGCCTATCTGCGCCCGGACGGTAAGACGCAGGTCACGATCGAGTACGACGATGCGGGTAACGCGGTGCGGGTCGACACGGTGGTGCTCTCGACGCAGCACGAGGACGGCATCGATCTGGAGACCCAGCTGCATCCCGACATCGTCAAGCACGTGATCGACCCGGTGTTGGAGTCCTTCGACATCCCTTCGCAGGGGTATCGGATGTTGATCAATCCCACGGGCACGTTCGTGGTGGGTGGTCCGATGGGTGATGCGGGGTTGACGGGTCGCAAGATCATCGTCGACACCTATGGCGGGATGGCGCGTCATGGTGGTGGTGCGTTCTCGGGCAAGGATCCCTCGAAGGTCGACCGTTCGGCTGCGTATGCGATGCGGTGGGTGGCCAAGAACGTGGTGGCTGCGGGGTTGGCCAAGCGGTGCGAGGCGCAGGTGGCGTACGCGATCGGCAAGGCGCACCCGGTGGGTGTGTTCATCGAGACCTTCGGTACCGGCACGGTGGCCGATGAGGCGATCCAGGCTGCGGTGTTGGAGGTCTTCGATCTGCGTCCGGCTGCGATCATCCGCGACCTCGATCTGCTGCGTCCGATCTATGCGAAGACGGCCGCGTATGGTCACTTCGGTCGTGAGGAGCCCGAGTTCACCTGGGAGCGCACCGACCGCGCGGAGGCCCTGCGCACCGCCGCGGGCCTCTGACCCGATCCAGGCCCGGCGTCGGTGGGCGCTGGTAGACACCCCTGCATGACCACCCCGCCACCGCAGCCCCCCGAGCAGCCCGAGCTGTTGCCCGGGATGGTGCGGGCGGGGGTCAAGCAGGCCCAGGCCAAGGCCCGCGCCACCCGTGAGCGCAAGGCGGCCGGGGCCGCGATCACCGATGTCGACCCGGTCGCCCGGGTGCTCGTCGACACCGGGCTGGCCCACCTCGACCGGCCCTTCGACTTCGCGGTGCCGGCGTCGATGTCCGAGGCGGCTCGACCGGGGGTGCGGGTCAAGGTCCGCTTCGCGGGCAAGGAGGCCGACGGATACCTGCTCGAGCGAGCGGCGACGTCCGACCACACCGGCAGGCTCCAGCCATTGCGACGCGTCGTCGGCGCCGAGCAGGTGCTCACCGGCGAGGTCGCCGACCTCGCCGCCCTCGTGGCCGGGCGGTACGCCGGCACCCGGCACGACGTGCTGCGACTGGCGGTGCCGCCCCGCCACGCGACCACCGAGAAGGCCGAGGACGAGCCGACGACCGCTGCGGTGGTCCGCGCGCCCAGCCATCCGGAGTGGGCCCACTATCCGCACGCGGCCGCCTGGCTGGCCCGGCTCGGCTCGGGAGAGGCGCCGCGTGCGGTGTGGAACGCGAGCCCGGGGGCCGACTGGCCACGCCTGCTGGCCGACGCCGCACTCGCCGCGCCCGGCGGGGTGGTGCTGTGCCTGCCCGACGGCAAGGACGTCGCTCGCGTCGCCGCCGCCCTCGACGAGGCGTCGCCCGAGGCTCCCCAGCACGCCGTGCTCACCGCCGACCTCGGACCGGCCGCTCGCTATCGCTCCTTCCTGCGCCTGCTGCGGGGCCAGCGGCGCATCGCCGTCGGAACCCGGGCGGCCGCACTGGCCCCGGTGCGCGACCTCTCGCTGGTGATGATCTGGGACGACGGCGACGACCTGCACGCCGAGCCGCGGGCGCCGTACCCGCACACCCGCGAGACACTGCTCCTACGGGCCGAGCAGGTGGGGTGCGCAGCGATGGTCGCCGGGTTCGCCCGCACCGTCGAGGCCCAGCACCTGGTGCACACCGGGTGGGCGCACGAGATCGCGGTGGCCCGCCAGCCACTGCGCGCCGCGGTCACGGTGCGCGTCACCGGAGCCAGCGACCACGATCTGGCGCGCGACGTGAGCGGTCGGGGTGCGCGCATCCCGCGCGAAGTGCACGACCTGCTGCGGCACGCCGTGCAGCAGGGCCCGGTGCTGGTGCAGAACCCGCGGCAGGGCTACCTCGCGGCACTGGCGTGCGAACGCTGCCGCACGCCCGCCCGCTGCCCCGCATGCACCGGACCGCTGCGACTCGGCACACCGACCCGTGCTGCGTCGTGCGCGTGGTGCGGAACCGAGGCGCCGGGCTGGGCGTGCGCCGAGTGCGGGCATCGCGGCCTACGCGCCCCGGTACTGGGCCAGGCCCGCACGGCCGAGGAACTGGGTCGCTCGCTGCCGGGCGTCAGCGTGCGCACCTCCGCTCGCGACGACGTGCTCGCCAGCGTGCCCGACAAGCCCGTGGTCGTGGTCGCGACGCCCGGAGCCGAGCCGGTGGCCGAGGCGGGCTACGCCGCGGTCGTCGTCCTCGACACCTGGCTCGGCCTGGGTCGCCCCGAGTTACGAGGCGAGGAGGAGGCGCTGCGCCGGTGGGCGAACGCGATCGGGCTGGTGCGCCCCGGCGGCCGGGCACTCCTCGTGGGTGATCCGGGCCACCCCACGCTCCAGGCGCTCGTGCGGTGGGACGTCGCGGGGTTCGCGGCCCGTGAGGCCGAGAACAGGGCCTCGGCCCACCTGCCACCGGCGTCGCGGATGGCGACGATCACCGGGCTGCCGGGAGCCGTCGACGACGCGCTCACCCTGCTCGCGGCGCCCGAGGACGCCGAGCTGCTCGGCCCCGTGCCCGACGAGCGGGACGCGGAGCGCTCGCGCCTGGTGGTGCGGGTGCCGAGGCGTGACGGGCCGGCGCTCTCGGCGGCCCTGGGTGAGCTCCAGAGGGTGCGCTCGGCGCGCAAGCTCGACCCCGTGCGCGTCCAGGTCGACCCGATGAGCCTGTGAAGGGCGGAGCCCGTCGGATGTGCAATTCCTGACGGTTCATCCACGATGGGTCACGTCGACCGAGGCGGTCTCCGACGTGCCCCGGGACCTGCGCATCAGACTGGTAGGCCAGGGCACCTCCTACCGCAACCAGACCAACCTGCAACCCTCCCGCGGGGGGCGACACCTAGACTCCGGCGCATGCCCGTGCAGCCGATCCGCCTCTTCGGCGACCCGATCCTGCGCAAGCCCGCCGTCGAGGTGACCCACTTCGACAAGGAGCTGCGCACGCTCGTCGCCGACTTGACCGACACCATGCTCGACGCCCCCGGCGCCGGCTTGGCCGCACCGCAGATCGGCGTGGGCCTGCGGGTGTTCACCTACAACGTCGAGGGCGAGGTGGGGCACCTGGTCAACCCGACCCTGGAGCTCTCGAAGGAGCAGCAGGACGGGCTCGAGGGTTGCCTCTCGATCCCCGACATGACCTTCGAGTGCCTGCGCGCCCTGTCGGTCGTCGCGAACGGCTTCGACATGCACGGTGAGCCGGTGACCATCCACGGCACCGACTACCTCGCTCGCGCCATCCAGCACGAGACCGACCACCTCGACGGCGTCCTCTTCGTCGACCGGCTCGATGCCGAGACTCGCAAGCTGGCCATGAAGGAGATCCGGGAGGCCGAGTGGTTCGCCGCGTCGCCGCCCACGGTCAAGGTCTCGCCCCACCCCATGAGAGGTCTCGGTATCTGATGCGCGTCGTGTTCGCCGGCACCCCCGAGGTCGCCCTGCCCGCCCTGGAGGCCATCGCCGACTCCCGCCACGAGCTGGTCGGCGTCGTCACGCGTCCTGACGCTCCTGCGGGCCGAGGTCGCAAGCTCTCCGCCAGTCCCGTGGGGCAGCGCGCCGAGGAGCTCGGCGTCCCGGTGCTCAAGCCCGACCACCCGCGCGAGCCGGAGTTCCAGGCCGCGCTGCGCGAGCTGGCGCCCGACTGCTGCCCGGTGGTCGCCTACGGCGCGCTGCTGCCTCAGTCGGCGCTCGACATCCCGCCGCACGGGTGGGTCAACCTGCACTTCTCGTGCCTGCCTGCCTGGCGCGGAGCGGCCCCGGTGCAGCACTCCATCTGGGCCGGTGACGAGGTCACCGGTGCCACCACGTTCCGCATCGTCAAGGCGATGGACGCCGGCCCTACGTTCGGCGTCATGACCGAGCGGATCCGGCCCACCGACACCGCCGGCGACCTGCTCGCGCGGCTCGCCGAGGGCGGCGCCGGGCTGCTCGTCGCCACCCTCGACGGCCTCGAGGACGGCGAGGTCGTCGCTCGCGAGCAGCAGGCCGAGGGGGTCTCGATGGCACCGAAGATCCTCGTCGACGACGCCCGGATCGACTGGGCCGAGCCGGCCATCGGTGTGGACCGGCGCGTCCGGGCCTGTACCCCGTTCCCCGGCGCGTGGTCGCTGTTCGAGGGCGAGCGCATCAAGATCGGTGCGGTCACCCCGTTGGACGAAGGCACCGACCTGGCACCCGGCGAGCTCGAGGTGCGCAAGAACAGCGTGCTCGTGGGCACCGGCAGCACCGCCGTGCAGCTCGGCGAGGTCAAGGCGTTCGGCAAGAGGCAGATGGCCGCGGCCGACTGGGCGCGCGGTGCCCGGCTGACCTCCGGCACCCGCCTGGGGGAGTGAACCCGGGTGGCTGTGCGTGAGTCCAGGCCCGCCACGTCCGCCGATGTCGACGAGATCTGCCTCGGCCTACCCGAGGTCACTCTCGGCACCTCGTGGGGCGACGTACCGACCTACCTGGTGCGTGGCAGGGGGTTCGTGTTGTTCCGACACCCCCACCCCTCGGCGACCGACCCGGCCACCGGCCAGCCCTACGACGACCTGCTGGTCATCAGTGTCGCGAGCCTGGAGGACGTCGAGGCGCTGACGGGCGATCCCTCCACCCCGTTCTTCACCATCGAGCACTTCACGAACCACCGAGCCAAGCAGGTGCTGGTGCAGCAGTCGCGGCTGGGCGAGCTGAGCCTGGCCGAGCTCAGCGAGCTCATCACGGACGCCTACTGCGCCAAGGCGCCCAAGACGCTCGTGCGCACCGTGCGTCAGGACGTCTGAGCGTGGTCGATCCGGCGCGGGAGGCCGCGGTCGAGGTGCTCACCGCAGTGCGCGAGGCCGACGCCTACGCCAATCTCGTGCTGCCGGTGGTGCTGCGCCGGCACGGGCTCACCGGACGAGACGCCGGCCTGGTCACCGAGCTGGTCTCCGGCACGATCCGGCGTCGCGGTACCTACGATGCCGTGCTCGCGGCATGCAGTGACCGACCGTTGGAGCGGGTCGAGCCGGCCGTCCTCGACCTGCTGCGGCTCGGCACGCACCAACTGCTGGCCATGCGGGTGCCCCCGCATGCCGCGATCAGCACCACGGTCGACCTCGCGGGCGGCCGCGGCACGGGGGGTTTCGTCAACGCCGTGCTGCGCCGGGTCTCCGAGCGTGACCGCGAGGCGTGGCTACGGCAGGTCGCCCCGCCGCGAGCGCAGGCGTCGGACCGTCACGACGCGGTCGTGCACAGCCACCCGGTGTGGGTCGTGGCCGAGCTGCGGCGCGCCCTGGCCGCGGCCGGTGGCGCTGAGGAGGTGGAGGCGCTGCTCGCGGCCGACAACGCCCCGCCACGGGTCACGCTCGTGGCCCGCCCCGGCCTGGCCGAACGCACCGAGCTGCCGGGCGAGCCGACGCCGTTCTCGCGTTACGGTGTCGCGCTGGAGGGTGGTGACCCCGGTACGGTGCCAGCGGTGGCCGAGGGCCGTGCCGGCGTGCAGGACGAGGGCTCCCAGCTGGTCGCGCTCGCCCTCGCCGAGGCGGCCCTCGAGGGTCGCGACGGCACCTGGCTCGACGTCTGCGCCGGACCCGGGGGCAAGAGCGCCCTGCTCGCCTCGCTCGCGGCTGGGCGCGGCGCCCGATTGATCGCGACCGAGCGCCAGCACCACCGAGCCCGGCTGGTACGTCGCAACCTCGCAGCCGTACCCGGCGACCACGTCGTGCTCACGGCCGACGGCACCCGGCCACCACTCGTGGGCGGTGGCGTGGACCGGGTGCTGGTCGACGCGCCCTGCACGGGGCTGGGTGCGCTGCGACGGCGCCCGGAGGCGCGGTGGCGGCGCGAGCGCGGCGACCTCAAGGCGCTCTCTCGGCTCCAGGAGCGACTGCTGGCCGCGGCGCTCGACGTCGTGCGCCCGGGTGGGCTGGTGCTCTACGCGACCTGCTCGCCGGTGCTGGCCGAGACCGAGCGCGTCGTGAGCCGCACGGTGAGGCGACGCGACGACGCCACCCTGGTGCCGCTCGACCTCGGCATCGCCGCCTCGGCGGGACCGGTGCCCGGCACCGTGCAGCTGTGGCCCCATCGCCACGGCACCGACGCGATGTTCCTGGCGCTCTTCCGACGAGACGTACCGTCGAGCGCATGAACGCACCCTTCCGCTCCCACGCCGCCAGCATCGATCTCGACGCAGCGCCCGAGGAGGTCTACGACCTCGTCTCCGACGTCACCCGCAGCGGCGAGTGGAGCGTGCAGTGCCGGGCGTGCGAGTGGGTCGACGCGGCGCGGGCCGGCGAGGTGGGCGCCGAGTTCACCGGTCACAACGCGACTCCCGAACGGGAGTGGACGACGACCTCCACCGTCGTGAGGGCAGACCGGCCGCACGAGTTCGCCTGGGAGGTGGCCGGCGGGGTGACCCGCTGGACGTTCTCGACGGCCGCCGCCGGTGAGGGCACGACGCTCACGCACACCTGGGAGTTCCTCGAGGTGGGGCGCGAGGTGTTCGGTCAGCGGTTCGGCGACGACGCCGAGGCGCAGATCGAGGACCGCACCCGAGCCGCGCACGCGGGCATCCCTCAGACGTTGGCGCGGATCGCCCAGGTGCTCACGAGCTCCAGGTGAAGGACTCGGCGATGGTCTGCACGTCCTCGCCGGTGGCGCCCGCGTAGGGGTTCAGGGTCGCGAAGTGACCGTCGTGCCCGTCGGTGACCAGGTAGGACGTCTTGTCGGGATCCCCGCCGTCGTAGTCGTCGTGCTGTGCGATGCCCCGGATGGTGACCGCCACCGCGTGGCCGGTGGACTCCTGGGTGCAGGTGAACTTGTCGTCGGCAGGCTCGGTGCACGACCAGCCGGCGGGCGGGTCGATCGCCAGCGAGTAGTCCGCGGCGTCGAGGGAGTCCTTGACCTCCTGGAGCGAGCGGAGGGTGGGCGTCGCGGTCGGACTCGACGACGCCGTGGGCGAGTCACTGGTGCCGGCGGTGGGCGAGGCGGCGAAGCCGGCCTCGGCGGAGCCCTCGTGCGGCACCAGCCACACGACGCCGGCTGCCACGGCCGCGATCGCCAGCGCCGACCCGCCCAGGGTGGCGCGCCGTCGCGCGCGCAGTCGTCGCCCGCACGTGAGCGAGCCGGCGACGAGGCGATCGACGTCGACCGGCTCGGCCAGGGCGCGATCGTGCAGCGCGGTGCGGAGTCTGCTGTCGGTGGGGTGATCGCTCTTCTGGTTCATGGGGTGGCCCTTTCATAGGACGGATCGACGAGAGGGCGCAGGCGCTGGAGCGTGCGGTGAGCACGGGTGCGCACGGCACTCTCGGACAGATCGAGGAGGCGGGCGGTGTCGGCGATGCTGAGGTCATCCCAGTAGCGCAGGACGACGACGGACCGGTCGATCGGTGGCAGTGCGGCCAGCGCGGCGGTGAGGTCGAGGCGTAGGTCCGGGTCGAGAGGCCGAGCCTCCCGTTCGGTGGTGACGTCGGTCGGGATCTCGCCCGAGCGCTTCAGCCGGTGGACCGAGCGGAAGGCGTTGACGAGGATCGCTCTGGTGTAGGCCACCGGGTCATCGGCTCGGGAGACCCGGCGCCACCGGGCGAAGGCCTGGGCGTAGGCCGACTGCACGAGATCCTCGGCAGCGTGGTGGTCGCCGCACAGCAGCCACGCGGTGCGGTGCAGTCGGGGCGCCGTCTCGCGGACGAACGTCTCGAATTCTTCAGTCACATCCAGAGGACGCCGCCAACCCCGCACGATGTTTCAGACCTCTCCGAGAGTCCGTGGGTCTCAGTCGAGCACGTGCCGCAGGTAGCGGCCCGGGGCGTCGAGGTAGGCCTTCCAGTGCTGCACGAGCTCGAGGTGCTCCCACCCCGCCTCGCGCAGCCCCCAGTCGCCGACCTCGAGGATCCGCGCACCGGGCAGCGAGGCGAGCACGGGGGAGTGCGTCGCGCACAGCACCTGCCCGCCGGTGGCGCGCAGCTCGTGCAGGGTGCTCATCAGGCCCAGAGTCGAGGAGAACGACAGCGCCGCCTCGGGCTCGTCGAGGCAGTAGAAGCCGGGGGAGTCGAACCGGGTGCGCAGCACCTCGAGGAACGACTCGCCGTGGCTGAGCCGGTGCCAGTGGTCGCCGCCGCCGGCCTCGGTGGCCTGGTAGGTGTACCAGCCGTGCATCGTCTCGGCGCGCAGGAAGAAACCCCACCGGCCGCTGCCGATCCCGCGTTGGAGGCGCAACGCCTTCCACAACGGCGACTCGGTGGGGTGCGTAAAGTACTGCCCCTGCGTCGACCCGCCTTCCGGCGAGAGCCCGTAGGCCATCGCCACCGCCTCGACGATCGTCGACTTGCCGGACCCGTTCTCGCCCACCAGGAACGTGACGCCGGGGGCCAGGTCGAACCCCTCGCGCAGCATCTGTGCCACCGCCGGGATGCTCGCCGGCCACTCGCCGCGAGGCAGCGGCGCGCGGGCGTCGTCGACGCTCACCCGGACGACGGGCGGTTGGTCGAAGTCCACCTCGGCAGGGTATCGGCCACTAGGGTCTGGGCATGGCGTCCAAGCCACCATCGGTGGAGATCGAGGTCGACGACCGGGTGGTGCGGATCAGCAACCCCGAGCGCGTCTACTTCCCCGAGACGGGAGCCACGAAGCTCGACCTCGTCGAGTACTACCTCGCGGTCGGGCCGGGCATCGTCAACGCGCTGTGGGAGCGCCCGTGCATGCTGCACCGGTTCCCGAAGGGGCTGGCCGGTCCGAAGGTGCACCAAAAGCGGCTGCCGGCAGGCGCGCCGGCGTGGGTCGAGACGGTGCAGCTGCACTTCCCGCGGTGGAACCGCACCGCCGACGAGCTGTGCGTCACCGAGCTGGGCAGTGTGATCTGGGCGGTGCAGATGTCGACCGTCGAGTTCCACCCCTGGAACAGCCGCCGCGGGCACACCGAGCGGCCCGACGAGTGGCGCATCGACCTCGACCCCGGTCCGCAGTGCGGTTACGACGACGTACGCCGCGTGGCCGGCATCGTTCACGAGGTGCTCGACGAGCTGGGCGTCACGGGCTATCCGAAGACCAGTGGCAGCAAGGGGCTGCACGTGTACGTGCGCATCACGCCCGAGCACGGCTTCGCAGACGTCAGGCGCGCGGCGCACGCGTTCGCCCGAGAGGTCGAACGCCGTGCGCACGGGCTGGTCGACCTCACCTGGTGGCGCAAGGACCGCGACCCGGCCGCCGTCTTCGTCGACTACAACCAGAACACCCGCGACCACACGATCGCGGCCGCCTACTCCGTGCGCGGCCTCCCCGACGCCCGGGTGTCGACGCCCGTACGGTGGGAGGAGATCGACGACGCCGACCCGCGCGACTTCACCATCGCCACGGTGCCGGCCCGCTTCGCCGAGGTCGGTGACCTGCACGAGGGCATCGACGCCGACCCGTGGCGCATCGACCCGCTGCTGGAGTGGGCCGAGCGCGACGAGCTCCCGACCGGGGACGACGAGGAGGACCAGCCGTGAGAGGCACCTGGGACGACGTCAACCGGCGGCTCACCAGTACCCTGCTGGCGCTCGACCTCGGCGATGTGCTCACCATCGGCGACGCCCCACCGACGCCCGCCAAGAAGGGTCTCTTCGGCCGGGCCAGGGCGGCGTCGTCCGCCGGGCCTCGCCGCTACGCCATGGTGACGGCCACCCGCAACGAGCTCGTGGCCGAGGTCGTCGGCTCCACCTCGTTCGGCGGGGACTGGCCGATGACGCCGGAGCAGGAGGCCTACCTCGAGCGCACCGGCTGGCAGCGGCCGTGGAGCGACGAGCTGCTCACCTGGATCCGCGATGCGCCGCTGCAGCGCGCGCCCAACATCGCGATCGCCATCGTGCGCGCTCTCCAGGAGCTCGGCTGTGAGGTCGAGCAGCTCGAGGTGTCGTTGAGCCGCGAGGATCCCGACGCCTGAGCCCGGGTCACGGCGTCGCCATACACAAGTCCTGGACTGTATGGTCACGGGCGTGTCCGACAACAGCGCACCCGCAGCCGAGCCGCTCGTCCTCGTCGAGGCCGACGGTCCCGTCCTGACCGTCACGCTCAACCGCCCCGAGAAGCGCAACGCCACGAACGCCGAGGTGCTCTGCCGCCTCTACGACGCGTGGGTGCGCCTCGACGAGGACGACGACCTGCGGGTCGCGATCCTCACCGGCAAGGGCTCGGTCTTCTGCGCCGGCATGGACCTCGGTGAGATCGCTCGGCTGAACCAGGGCGCGAAGGACAACGAGTGGATCACGCGGCTCGTGGAGAGCCCCGACATCTCGCTCAAGGCCTACCTCAAGACCTACCGGCCCACGAAGCCGATCATCCTCGCCGCCGAGGGTGTGGCCCGGGCCGGTGGCACCGAGATCCTGCAGGGAACCGACATCCGGGTGGCCGGAGAGAGCACCGTCTTCGGCGTCACGGAGGTGCAGCGCGGACTGTTCCCGATGGCCGGCTCCGCCGTTCGACTGCGCCGCCAGATGGGGTACGCCGTGGCCGCCGAGATGCTGCTGGCCGGCGACGACATCACCGCGCCGCGTGCCCACGAGCTCGGGCTCATCAACCACGTCGTGCCCGACGGTCAGGCGCTGGCCAAGGCCCGCCAGATCGCCGAGCGGATCGCGGCCAACGGCCCCGTCGCGGTGCGCAACATCCTCGCCGTGCTCCGCCAGACCGAGACGATGCCCGAGGAAGAGGCCTTCGAGATCGAGATGCCGCTGGGCTACGCCACGATGGCCACCGAGGACGCCAAGGAAGGCCCGCGCGCGTTCCTCGAGAAGCGCGCTCCGGTGTTCCAGGGCCGCTGAGTCTCCCGGCGCCGCGCCTGAGAGGATCACGACCCATGGGCATCCAGATCACGCCGAGCATCCTCAACGCCGACTTCGCGGCCCTGGGTGCCGAGGTCGCGCGCATCCCGAGTGCCGACTGGGTACACGTCGACGTGATGGACAACCATTTCGTGCCGAACCTGACGTTCGGCCCGACGATGGTCGAGGCGCTGGCACGCAGCACCGACATCCCGCTCGACGCGCACTTGATGATCACCGACGCCGACCGCCACGCGCCGACGTACGCCGAGGCCGGCTGCGGGTCGGTGACCTTCCACGTCGAGGCGGCCCAGGCGCCGGTGCGGCTGGCGCGGGAGATCCGCGCCGCCGGGGCGCGCGCCAGCATGGCGCTCAAGCCGGCCACGCCGGTGGAGCCGTACGAGGATCTGCTGCCCGAGCTCGACATGCTGCTGCTGATGACCGTCGAGCCCGGCTTCGGCGGCCAGAAGTTCCTCGACCTGGTGCTGCCCAAGATCCGCCGGGCTCGGGCGCTCATGGACAAGCACGGCGTCGAGACCTGGCTCCAGGTCGACGGCGGCGTCTCGCTGGAGACCATCGAGCGCTGCGCCGAGGCCGGTGCCGACACCTTCGTCGCCGGCTCGGCCGTGTACTCCGCCGACGACCCGGACGCGATGATCGAGGCGCTGCGCGCCGCCGCTGCCGGCTGAGAGCGGCCTGCGCCGCCGGCACCGTGGGCGAGGTGAGTCCTTCGGCGTGCGGGTCGGGGGAGTGGCGCGTGGTGTGATTCACAACGGCTCGACGCCGAGCAGTCCGGGAGGCTCGTGCGCTTCCGTGGTTCAATGGCACCGACGAGTGAACATGCTCGCGTGCTCTGGGGTCGGTGTAATTCCGAGCCGGCGGTGAAAGTCCGCGACCCGGTCACAGCCAGTGACCGGTTGACCAGGTGGAACTCCTGGACCGACGGTGAGAGTCCGGATGGGAAGCGCACGCAGCGGTCATGCTCGCCGCCGTCCTCCGACGGCCGCGACGCGCCCGCCGTCCCCCGGAGTCCGTGAGCCCGACCGGACCAGGACGACGCACCATGACCAGCACAGCCGGCACCACCGCAACCGAGGCGGCCGCCATGAGGCGTGCGCTCGCGCTCGCGGCGACGCCGGGCGTGCCGATGGTGGCCGACACCCGCCGCGTGGGCTGCGTGCTGCTCGACGACGCCGGCCGCACGATCGCCGAGGGGTTCCACGCCGGGCCCGGCACCCCGCACGCCGAGGCCGCCGCCCTGGCCGCGGCGGCCGACTCGGCAGCCGGCACCACGGCCGTGGTCACCCTCGAGCCCTGCGACCACACCGGCCGCACCGGCCCGTGCACCCAGGCGCTGATCGCGGCCGGGGTGCGCCGCGTGGTGTTCGCCGAGCCCGACGCCAACCCCACCGCGGCCGGCGGCCAGGCCCGGCTCGAGGCCGCGGGCATCGAGGTCGTCTCCGGACTGCTGGCCGACGAGGCGGCGGCTCTCAAGCGGGTCTACGACGTGGCGCGCGCCGAGCAGCGCCCGTTCGTCACGTGGAAGCTCGCCGCCACGCTCGACGGACGCAGCGCGGCCGCCGACGGCACCAGTCGGTGGGTCTCCGGCACGGCTGCACGACGCGACACGCACCGGCTGCGCGCGCTGTGCGACACGATGCTCGTCGGCACCGGCACCGTGCTGGTCGACGACCCGCTGCTCACCGTGCGCGACGCCGAGGACCGGCCCCTCGCCGTCCAGCCGCTGCGCGCGGTGATGGGGCGGCGCGACCTGCCGGCCGACCGCCGCGTGCTCAACTCCGACGCCCAGACCGTGCTCCTGCGCACCCGCGACCCGCGCGAGGCGCTCGCACAGTTGTGGGCGCGGGGTCGCCAGCACGTGTTCCTCGAGGGCGGCCCCACGCTCGCCGCCGCGTTCGTGCGGGCCGGGCTCGTCGACGAGATCGTCTGCTACGTCGCGCCCTTCTTCCTCGGCGCCGGCCTCTCCTCGGTCGCCGACCTCGGAATCGGCACCCTCGCCGAGGCGTTCCGGCCCCGGGTGGCCGATGTCGTCGTACTCGAACCCGTCGTCGAGGGCGAGGAGCCCAACGTGCGTTTCATCCTGACCCCGCAGCACCCCGCCGACCACCAGGAGCGTGAGTGATGTTCACCGGCATCGTCGAGGAACTCGGCACCGTCAGCGCCATCGACGACCTGACCGACGCCATCCGGCTGCGCATCGCCGCCGACGTGGTGCTCGAGGGCACCGGCCTCGGCGACTCGATCGCCGTCAACGGCTGCTGCCTCACGGTCGTCTCGATCGAGGGCCGCACCTGGACCGCCGACGTGATGCGCGAGTCGCTCGACAAGACCTCGCTCGGCACGGTCCGCGTCGGTGACCGGGTCAATCTCGAACGTGCCGTCACCGCCGACAAGCGGCTGGGCGGCCACATCGTGCAGGGCCACGTCGACGGCGTCGGCTCGATCGGCCGCCGCACGCCGAGCGAGCACTGGACCGTGGTCGAGATCGCGGTGCCACCGGCCCTGACCCGCTACGTGGTCGAGAAGGGCTCGATCACCATCGACGGCATCAGCCTCACCGTCGTCGACGTCACGGACACCAGCCTCACCGTCAGCCTCATCCCCGAGACGCTCGCCCGCACCACCCTGGGCTTCCGCGAAGCCGGGGACGCCGTCAACCTCGAGGTCGACGTCATCGCCAAGCACGTCGAGAAGCTCGCGCTGCCGTACCTCTCGCAGAAGGAGAACTGACCCATGACCGTCCGACTTGACCCCGTCGAGCGCGCGATCGCCGACATCGGCGCCGGCAAGGCCGTGGTCGTCGTCGACGACGAGACCCGGGAGAACGAGGGCGACATCATCTTCGCGGCGTCGAAGGCGACGCCCGAGCTGATGGCCTGGACCATCCGGCACTCCAGCGGCGTGATCTGCGTGCCCATGCCCGGCGACATGCTCGATCGGCTCGAGATCCCGCTGATGACCCCGCACAACAAGGACGCCTACCGCACGGCGTACACGATCACCGTCGACGCTCGCGATGGCGTCAGCACCGGCATCTCCGCCGCCGACCGGGCACACACCGCCCGGGTGCTGGCCGACTCGGCCACCGAGGCATGGGAGCTCACCCGGCCCGGTCACGTGCTGCCGCTGCGCTACCGCGAGGGCGGCGTGCTCGTGCGACGCGGGCACACCGAGGCCGCGGTCGACCTGGCCCGGCTGGCGGGCCTGACCCCGGCGGGCGTGCTCGTCGAGGTCGTCAACGACGACGGCACCATGAAGCGAGCACCCGAGCTGCGCGCGTTCGCCGACGAGCACGGCATCGCGATGATCTCGATCGAGGATCTGGTGCGCTACCGGCGTCGCCACGAGACGCTGGTGCAGCGTCAGGCCGTCACCCGGTTGCCCACCCGGGCCGGGGAGTTCACCGCCTACGGCTACCGGATCACCGTCGACGGCTCCGAGCACGTGGCGCTCGTGCACGGCGACCCCGAGGCGCTCACGGACGGCGAGCCGGTGCTCACCCGGGTGCACTCGGAGTGCCTGACCGGTGACGTGCTCGGCAGTTACCGCTGCGACTGCGGGCCACAGCTCGACGAGGCGCTCGAGCGGGTCGTCGCGGAGGGTCGCGGTGTGGTGATCTACCTGCGCGGCCACGAGGGTCGTGGCATCGGGCTGCTCGCCAAGCTCCAGGCCTATCAACTCCAAGACGGCGGCCGCGACACCGTCGATGCCAACCTCGACCTCGGGCTCCCGGCCGATGCCCGCCACTACGGCACCGCCACGCAGATCCTGCGCGACCTCGGGGTCGGCTCGGTGCGACTGATGACCAACAATCCCGACAAGATCAGCAGCCTCGAGGAGTTCGGCATCACCGTCACCGAGCGAGTGCCGCTCACCCCGCACCCCAACGACCACAATCTCGCCTACCTCACCACCAAGCGTGACCGGATGGGGCACGTGCTGCCCGATCTCGACGTCGCCGACCTCGACCCGGATGGAGTGAACGCATGAGCGGCCACGGAGCCCCCACCACCGACCCCGTCGACTGCGGCGACCTGCGCGTGGCCGTCGTGGCGGCGTCCTGGCACACCGAGGTGATGGACGGCCTGCTGGCCGGCACCCAGCGCGCCCTGGCGGACTTCTCGGTGCCGCACGCCGAGATCGTCCGCGTGCCCGGCACCTTCGAGCTCCCCGTCGTCGCGTCCGCCCTGGCGGCCACCGGCTACGACGCGGTGGTCGCGCTCGGCGTCGTGGTGCGCGGCGGCACCCCGCACTTCGACTTCGTGTGCAACGCCGCCACCGACGGCCTCACCCGCGTCGCGCTCGACCACACGGTCGCCGTCGGCTTCGGTGTGCTCACCTGCGACACCGACGAGCAGGCCTTCGACCGCGCCGGTCTCGACGGCTCGAAGGAGGACAAGGGCTACGAGGCCACCTCCGCCGCCCTGCTCACCGCTCGCACCCTCAAGGCCGTCCGCCGCGGCTGAGCCACTCCTCGGCCAGCAGCGCATAGACGAACTCGTCGAGCCAGCCGCGCTCGCGGTGCAGCGAGTCGGCCACGTGGTGGGCCTCGCGCCGCATGCCTAGCCGTTCCATGAGCCGCCACGACGATTCGTTGTCGCTGAAGCACTCGGCGACGACGCGGCGCAGGCCCAGGCCGCCGTCCGCGACCGGGGTGAAGCACAGGTCGATCACTCCGCGCACCATCTCGGTCGCCAGCCCCTGCCGGCCGTGGCGTGGGTCGAGCACCCAGCCGAGGGTGGCCTGCGTGGCGCGGGCGCGCTCGCGCACCTCGGTCTGCGCCCAGGCGTCGCCGACCATGACCATGACGTCGCCGACGAGCACGCCGTCGCGCTCGACGTGCAGCACGTGCCGGGCCGCCTCGCTGCTGAGGTACTCCTCGGTGTTGGCCAGAGTCGGGACGGGCCCGCCGATCCACTCCGCCACACCCGGCAGCGAGCGGTAGCCGAGCAGAGCCGCGGCGTCGTCGGGTCGTGAGGGCCGCAGCAGCAGCCGCTCGGTGCGCACAGGCCAGACGAGGTCGTGCAGGGCGGGGGCTGCGGTGCCCGGAGTCTGGGCTGATGCGGGGGAGTCGCTCACGGGCACCTAGTCTGGTGCCTCGTGAAGACGTTCGACGAGCTCTGGGCGGAGTTGGCCGAGAAGGCCGCCACCCGTCCCGCCGGTTCCGGCACCGTGGCGCAGCTCGACGCCGGCGTCCATGCGATCGGCAAGAAGCTGGTCGAGGAGGCCGCCGAGTCGTGGATGGCCGCCGAGCACGAGGGCCGCGACCGGGCGGCCGAGGAGATCAGCCAGCTGCTCTACCACGCCCAGTGTCTGATGCTCGCCCTCGGGCTGGAGCTCGACGACGTCTACACCCACCTCTAGGACCTCGACCATGACCAGCACCGACCCCGGCATTCTCCGCGTCGCGATCCCGAACAAGGGCTCGCTGTCGCAGTCGGCCTCCGACATCCTGCGCGAGTGCGGCTACCGCCAGCGCGACGACGCCAAGCAGCTCACCCTGATCGACGACGAGAACGGGGTCGAGTTCTTCTACCTGCGCCCGCGCGACATCGCTCTCTACGTCGGCGAGGGCACCCTCGACGTCGGCATCACCGGCCGCGACCTGCTGCGCGACTCCGGCGCCAAGGCCGACGAGGCGATGGAGCTCGGCTTCGGCCGCAGCCGGTTCCGCTTCGCCGGCCCCGCCGGGCAGTTCTCGGACGTCACCCAGCTCGCCGGCACGCGCATCGCGACCTCCTACACCGGGGTCGTGCACGACTTCCTCGCCGCGCGCGGCATCACCGCCGAGGTGGTGCGCCTCGACGGCGCGGTCGAGACCAGCATCCAGCTCGGTGTGGCCGACGCGATCGCCGACGTCGTCGAGACCGGCTCCACGCTGCGCCGCGCCGGCCTGGAGGTCTTCGGCGAGACGATCCTGGAGTCCGAGGCCGTGCTCATCACCCGCAGCGGCGAGATCCCCGCCGGGTTCGACGTCTTCCAGCGCCGCCTCGAGGGCGTGCTCGTCGCGCGCAGCTACGTGATGATGGACTACGACATCCCGACCGCCGCGGTCACCGAGGCCGTTCGGCTCACTCCCGGCATCGAGAGCCCGACCGTGGCGCCGCTGCATCGCGAGGGCTGGTCGGCGGTGCGGGCGATGGTCCCGCGCGACGGCGCCCAGAGACTGATGGACGCGCTCTACGACCTGGGTGCGCGCGGCATCCTGCTCACCGACATCCATGCCTGCCGACTCTGAGGGTGCCGGGGTGAGCCTGCCCGTCACCTGGCGGCCGCTGGGCGGACCCATCGTGGGGGTCGTGCTGGGCGTGGGGCTGCTCGTGGTCTTCGGTGCGGCCTGGTTCGCCTTCGACGACGAGACCCGAGGCAAGTTCACGGCCTTCCAGATCGGCACGATGCTCGTGCTGGGCGCGCTCGGGTTCGCGTGCCTGCACGCGCTGATCCGGTCCCGGGTCGTGGCCAGCCGAGACGGCCTGCTCATCGTGAACGGCTATCGCAAGCACCAGCTGGCCTACGAGCAGGTCGTCGACGTGCACCTCTCACCCGGCGCGCCGTGGGTCACCCTCGACCTCAGCGACGGCACCACCCTCTCGGTGCTGGGCATCCAGGGTTCCGACGGACGCCGTGCCGTGCGCGCCGCTCGTGCCCTGCGGGCGCTCGTGGTGAACCCGCCGTCAGTCGACTGACCGGATGCCCCAGGTCGCGGTGTGCGACTCACCGGGCTCGAGCACGACCAGTCCGACCCCGGAGTTGAGGGCGTCCGCGGGGGCGGTCATCGGCTCGATCGCCATCGACCTGCGCGCCGAGGCGGGCACGTCGTCGGCGGTGTAGAGCTGCAGGCAGGTGTAGGCGTCGTCGGCCCACAGCGCCACTCCGGTACCGGCCGCCGGGTCGCGCAGCACGGTGGTGGTGACGCCGCGCTCGTCGGGGAGCAGGTCGGTGAAGCCGTCGTTGAGCACGGTGTCGCGCACGGGCCGTGCGACGCGGAAGTCGAAGGCGGTGTCGTCGACGGGCTCGTAGCCGGTGGGCAGCAGCCGCTCGCCGTCCGCCAGCACCCGCGTGCTGGCGGGAAGGGTGAGCTCCCAGCCGTCGACCGGGCCCTCGCCGGCGAGCAGGTAGGGGTGGGCCCCAGCGGCGTAGGGCGCCGGGGAGTCGGCCAGGTTGGAGGCCGACTGCGTGACGGTGAGACCGTCGGCGGAGAGGTCGTAGCTGACCGCGACGTCGAGGCTCCACGGGTACCCGGTCTGCGCCATCACACGGTAGGTCAGCGTGACCGAGTGCGAGGTGTGCTCCTCGAGCGTGAAGGCGACCCACCGCACGAGGCCGTGGGATGCGTTGTGGCGCGAGGGCTCGGTGAGCGCGAGCTGGAGATCCCTCCCGTCGAATGAGTAGCGGCCGTCGCGAGTGCGGTTCGGCCAGGGCACCAGCAGCTGACCACGGCCGCCCGGCGCCATCTCGTGCTCCCCGAACCCGTCGAGCAGTGCTCGCCCCTCGTGCTCGAGCAGCCGGAGCGCGCCGCCGCTCTCGGTGACGACGGCCCGGTAGCCGGCCGCCGCGATCTCGAACTGCTCACCGCTGGGGGAGGTCATGCCCGAGAGGGTAGCGAGGCGTCACACGGCGCTCAGCAGCGCGAGCACCCGCTCGACCACCAGGTCGGTGGCCGCGCCGTCGTAGGTCGCCAGCGCGCTGTCGCAGAAGAGGTGGGCATCGCCGGGGTAGGTGAAGACCTCACCGCCGGGGGCGCCGGCGACCAGCTCGCGTGCGGCGTCCAGGTCTCCCTCGTGGGCGAAGAACTCGTCGTCGTCCATGCCGTGCACCTGCACCGGCACGCCGCCGGGCCACGGGCCGAAGGCCCACTCGCCCGTCACGGGCACACACGCCTCGAGCAGCACCGCGCCGGCCACACCGTCGCGGGTCTGGGCCAGCCGCTGTGCCTGCATGACGCCCATGGAGATGCCGACCATGACCACCGGCCCGGCGGCGAGCAGCTCCGACGCCGCGGCATCGGCCAGCGCCGTGGCGTCCGGGGCGTCGTCTGAGTTCTTCCACGCGAACGCGTCGGGCATCGTGGTGAAGGTGCGCCCGGCGTAGAGGTCGGGTGTGTAGACGTCGTGGCCGCCGGCGCGCAGCCGCTCGGCGAGATCCCGCACGCCGTCGGTGAGCCCGAGCACGTGGTGGAAGAGCAGCACGGTGGCCATCAGCGTCTCCAGTCGTCGTCGGGGTCTCCTCCGGTGCGTCCGTCGACGCTCTCGCACAACAGCTCGGCGTGCCCGGTGTGGCGACCGTACTCCTCGACGAGGGCGAAGAGCATGCGCCGCAGGCTCGCCCGGCGCCCGCCGGCCCAGGCGGCGTCCGGCCCGACCCGCGGTCGCACCGTAGGGTGGTGACATGTCTCACCGTGTGCTCGCCGACCGCTTCGGACGCGTCGCCACCGACCTGCGGGTCTCGCTGACCGACCGGTGCAACCTGCGCTGCAACTACTGCATGCCGGCCGAGGGCCTGGACTGGCTGCCCGGCGACGACGTGCTCACCGACGACGAGGTCGTGCGACTGATCCGCATCGGGGTGGAGCACCTCGGCATCGCGGAGATCCGGTTCACCGGGGGAGAGCCGCTGATCCGACGCGGGTTCGTCGACATCGTGCGACGCTCGCGCGAGCTCGGGCCCGGCCTCGGGCTCTCGGTCACCACCAACGCCCTCGGCCTGGCCAAGACGGCGCACGCACTGGCCGAGGCCGGCCTCGACCGGGTCAACGTCAGCCTCGACACCGTGCGCCCCGACACCTTCCGCGAGATCACCCGTCGCGACCGCTTCGCCGACGTCGTCGCCGGCCTCTCCGCAGCCCAGGAGGCCGGTCTCGGGCCGATCAAGGTGAACGCGGTGCTGCTGCGCGGGACCAACGACGACCAGGCTGGCGAACTGCTCGCCTGGTGCCTGGAGCGCGGCTACGAGCTGCGGTTCATCGAGCAGATGCCGCTGGATGCCCAGCACGGCTGGAATCGCGAGGCGATGATCACCGCCGACGAGATCTTCGCGATGCTCGAACGCGACTACACGCTCACCCCGGCCAGCGAGCCCCGTGGCAGCGCCCCTGCCGAGCTGTTCACCGTCGACGGGGGCCGCGGCACCGTCGGCGTCATCGCCTCGGTCACCCGGCCCTTCTGCGGCGACTGCGACCGCGTGCGGCTCACCGCCGACGGCCAGGTACGCAACTGCCTCTTCGCGCGCTCGGAGTCCGACCTGCGCACCGCCCTGCGCGGCGGCGGCAGCGACGAGGAGATCGCCGACCGCTGGGTCGTCGCCATGGCCGGCAAGGCCGCCGGTCACGGCATCGACGACGAGACGTTCCTCCAGCCCGACCGGCCGATGTCGGCCATCGGCGGCTGACCTGGTACGAGGCCGGTCAGAACGAGGGTGGTCAGACCGAGAGGTCCACGCCCTCGCGGTGCGGTACGACGTCTTTTAAGAACCCCCGCGACCCGAGGAAGGAGCCGAGGTGTTCACGGTGCTCCTCGCACGCCAGCCACACCTTGCGACGCTCCGGCGTGTGCACCTTGGGGTTGTTCCACACCAGCGCGTGCGCGGCTTCGGCCTGGCACCCCTTGGCGGAGCAGGGGTCGGTCATCGGGGTCCGAGCGAGTCGTGCCGCGACCGCGACTCCAGCTGCGGGGCGCCGTAGGCTCCGGGTTGGAGCTCGAAACCGTCGCGGCGGGTCGCCTGGGCGTTGGCCATGACCACCGCGACGTAGGGCAGCACGATCGCACCCGCGATGAGGATGGGCCACAGCCAGTTGACCCCGGCCAGACCGGAGATGCAGGCACCGACGAAGCACGCCGAGCGGATGCTCATCGAGATCAGGTAGCGCTTCTGGCGCCTGCGCAGATCCTCGGCCGGGCTCACAGCGGCAGTGGTGATGCGGATGGCGTCGTCGCCCCGCGACTGCTGCTTGCCTGCCATGACCCTCAGTGTAGGTCGGCCGTCGTGAGGCGTGGCGTCCACTAGGGTGGCCAGGTGAGCAACCGCACCTACCGAGTGACCGAGATCGTCGGCACGTCCCCCGACGGCATCGACCAGGCCATCCGCAACGGCCTCGAGCGCGCCGCGCAGAACCTGCGCCACGTCGACTGGTTCGAGATGACCCAGGTCCGCGGCCAGGTCAAGGACGGCACCGTCGAGCACTTCCAGGTCGGGCTCAAGATCGGCTTCCGTCTCGAGGACGACGGTCCCGTCGACGCGTGACCTCGGCCCGGACGACGCGTGATCTGGGGCACGTCGTTTCGAGTACGCGTGGGTAATCACTAGCGTCGTCGCACGTGAGCGAGAGCAGTACACAGCCCAGACCCGAACCGAGGTCCGTGCTGGTCACGGGCGGCAACCGCGGCATCGGACGCGCCATCGCAGAGGCGTTCCTCGCCCAGGGCGACAACGTCGCGGTGACCACCCGCAGCGGCGGGGCCCCGGACGGTGCCCTCGACGTCCGCTGCGACGTCACCGACGGCGCGGCGATCGACGCGGCGTTCAAGCAGATCGAGGAGGCCCACGGTCCGGTCGAGGTGCTGGTCGCCAACGCCGGCGTCACCGCCGACACGCTGTTGCTGCGGATGAGCGACGACGACTGGGAGCAGGTCATCTCGACCAACCTCACCGGCTCCTTCCGGCTCGCCAAGCGCGCCGCGAAGGGCATGCTGAGGCTGCGGCGGGGCCGGATCATCCTGATCTCCTCGGTGGTCGGACTGCTCGGCTCGCCGGGCCAGGTCAACTACGCGGCCTCGAAGTCCGGGCTGGTCGGCATGGCCCGGTCGATCGCCCGCGAGCTCGGCTCCCGCTCGATCACCGCCAACGTGGTGGCGCCGGGCTTCATCGAGACCGACATGACCGCCCAGCTGCCCGAGGAGCAGGTGAAGGCCTATCAGGGCCAGATCCCGCTCGGCCGGCTCGGCGCGGTCGACGAGGTCGCCGGTGCGGTGACCTGGCTCGCCGGACCCGGCGCGGCGTACGTGACGGGCGCCGTGATCCCCGTCGACGGCGGACTAGGGATGGGGCACTGAACCATGGGCATTCTCGAAGGCAAGACGATCCTCGTGGCCGGGGTGACGATGGACTCCTCCATCGGTTTCGCCACCGCCAAGGTCGCCCAGGAGCAGGGTGCGACCGTCCTCATCTCCAACTTCGGCCGCGCGCTCGGCATCACGCGCCGCATCGCCAAGCGGCTGCCCACCGAGCCGCCGGTGCTCGAACTCGACGTCACCGACCCCGAGCACCTCGAGGGGCTGGCGGCCCAGGTGCGTGAGCACCTCGGCGACGACGCCCACCTCGACGGCGTGGTCCACTCGATCGCCTTCGGCAACCCCGAGACGCTGCTGGGCGGCCGGTTCCTCGAGGGTCCGTGGGACGACGTGGCGCAGGCTGTCCAGGTATCGGCGTACTCGCTGAAGTCGCTGGCCACCGCGTGCCGCCCGCTGATGGGAGAGGGTGGGTCCATCGTCGGCCTCACCTTCGACGCCACGGTCGCCTGGCCCGCGTACGACTGGATGGGCGTCGCCAAGGCCGGTCTGGAGTCCTGCTCGCGCTACCTCGCGCGCGATCTGGGGCCGGAGGGCATCCGGGTGAACCTCGTCTCCGCCGGGCCGCTGCGCACCCTAGCGGCCAAGGCCATCCCCGGGTTCTCCGATCTCGAGGACATGTGGGCCACTCGGGCACCGCTGGGCTGGGACAACACCGACCAGGAGCCGACGGCGAAGGCGGTGTGCGCGCTGCTCAGCGACTTCTTCCCGGCTACCTCCGGGGAGATCGTGCACGTCGACGGCGGCTTCCACGCCATGGGAGCATGACTGCGTGACCGATCCGGTGCTGAACCGCGCGTGGTTGACCCAGGACTGGTCGGTCAACGCGGGCGCTCCGCGGCTCCAGCTCATGCTCGTGCTGTTCCGGCTGGCGCAGGCGCTGCGTCGGCCCTTCGACCGTCGCTGCCGGATCATCGCGCTGCCGATCGTGGTGCTCTACACCTGGTACGCCGAGGCACTGTGCTCGGTGGAGCTGCCGGTGCGCACCCGGGTCGGCCCCCGGCTGCGGGTGCGGCACGGGTTCGGCATCGTGTTCAACGACGCCTGCGTCGTCGGGGCCGACGTCGAGGTGCGCCACGGCGTCACCTTGGGCAACAAGGTCGAGGGCGGCGCGTGTCCGACCCTCGAGGACGGCGTGTCGCTCGGCGTCAACGCCACCGTGCTCGGCGGGGTGCGGATCGGTCGGGGAGCGATCGTCGGAGCCGGTGCCGTCGTGGTGCACGACGTCGCCCCGGGCGTCACGGTGGTGGGCACCCCCGCCAAGCCCGTCTGAGGCCGGCGGGTCACCCCCGTGGTCGCGGCGGTTGGGGGCGGCTGTCAGATTGTGTGAGTGGCACCGACCCCCGCAGCGCCTCGTCCCTCCGACCCGACCCGTCGCCTCGTGGTCATCCGGCACGCCAGGGCCGAGCAGGTCGCCAACTCCGACGCAGAGCGCCGGCTGACATCCGAGGGCCGGGCCGACGCCGTGGCAGCCGGCCGATGGCTGCGCGACCGGGGGCTCGAGCCGGACCGGCTGCTGGTGTCGTCCGCGGAACGAACGCGAGAGACGGCCGCGGGCGTCCTCGAGGGCGGCCGCTTCGTCGGCGCCACGCTCGACGTCGAGCCGACGCTGTACTCAGCCAGCCCGGAGACCGCGCTCGACCTGGTGCGCGAGTGCCCCGACGACATCGCGACCCTGGTCGTCATCGGGCACAACCCCACGATGGCCTACCTCGCGCAGCTGCTCGACGACGGCGAGGGCGACGCGCAGGCGTCGGCGGCCCTCCTCCAGGGGTATCCGACCTGCACGATGACCGTCTTCGACGTCGAGGGCGCCTGGGCCGACCTCGGGGAGCAGCAGGCGGCCGTGGTCGCCTACCAGGTGGCCCGCGGTGCCGGGTGATCGATGGGAACTATGCCTGTGAGGGGTTTGCCTATGATGCATAGGTAAGTCACGATGAGTGCATGCAACCCCTGGACGAGAAGGCGATACGCACGAGCTTCGTCAACGCGAGCAAGGGCGAGGTCGCCCGGATGAACCTGCCGGCAGACCTCGACGACCGGCGCTGGCCCGACCTCGACCTGCTCACGTGGATCGACCCGAGGTCGCCTCGATCGGCCTATCTCGTGGTGCCGACGCCGGAGCGCGGCGTCGTCGGCATCGTGCTGAAGCGAGCAGGCGGAGGCAGCACCCGGGCTCGCATGTGCTCGCTGTGCACCACCACGCACGGCGGCCAGGGGGTGGCGCTGATGGTCGCCCAGCGGGCCGGGCGGTCCGGCCGCGAGGGCAACACCGTCGGCGTCGAGATGTGCGCCTCGCTCGCCTGCTCGGCCTACGCCCGCGGCACGCTGGAGCGCCCGGCCATGACGGTCGTGCACGAGACGCTCTCGGTCGATCAACGAGTCGAGCGACTGCGCCGCAACGTGCTCGCATTCGTCGACCGAGTGCTGGCGTCATGAGCCCCCGCGCCGGACTCAACCCCGATCGGCTCGCCGCGGAGGCAGCCGACCTCGCCGATGAGCAGGGGTTGGGAGCCGTCACCCTGACCGCGTTGGCGCGTCGTGTCGGCGTGAAGCCGCCGAGTCTCTACGCCCATGTGGCGAGCAATCGCGACCTACGGCAGCGCCTGACGCTGCGGGCCCTGGAGGAGAGCGCCGGCCGGGTCGCCGAGGCGGTCGCGGGGCGTAGCGGGCGAGAGGCCATCGACGCGCTCGGCCAGGCCTACCGCGACTACGCCTCCGCGCACCCAGGCCGCCACGCGGCCATGTCCCTGCCGTTGGACGACGAGGTCGCGGCGGTCGGCGCCGGACCGCGCCACGCCGAGCTGGCCCGCGCCGCGCTGCGTGGCTACGCCCTCGGCGAGCCCGACGAGACCCACGCCGTCCGGCTACTCGGCGCCACGGTGCGCGGCTGGACCGACCTCGAGCGCGCGGGCGGCTTCGCCCGCAGCGAGCCCGACGCCGAGGCGAGCTGGCAACGCGCCGTCGATGGCCTCGACGTCGTCTTCGGGTCGTGGTCGCGGGGAGTCGCCGGCGCCGCCGATCCGGCCGCCTCGCACGCAACCTCGAGGGCCGAGAGCCAGGCGTCGGGTCAGGGCATGGTCTGAGCAGCGGGTACGTCGTAGAGGTCGCAGAGGCGGGCGATCCGGTCGAAGGTGGAGGCAGTCACGGGGATCCCGGACCGGAGTCGCTCCTCGCGGGTCCGGGTCGCACGTTGACCAGGCAGGAGGACGGGGGCGTCGGGGTGCTCCGGCCGGCTGGAGAGCACCCACTCCAAGAACCCCTCGACGTCCTCCTTGAAGTCCGCCGCGCTCGTCGGATCCCCGAGGTCGAACGCGATGACCAGCGCGCCTTGGTCCTCGACCCCGGGATCGCGGCGGACCGTGCCCGCGCGGGTGAGACCGCCGGCCAGCGCTTCGACGATCAGCGCCAGCGCGTACCCCTTGGGCCCACCCGCCGGGCGCAGCGCGCCGGCGGAGGTCCGCCAGTGCTCGGGGACCGCCTCGCCTCGGTCACCGTGCTCACCCAACCGTCCGGAGGCCACCACGCTCGTCGCCATGTCGATCACGAGAGGCGCTCCGACGCGGGGGATCCCGGCCGCGATCGGATTGGTCGACAGCCTTGCCTCGCTACCTCCGTGTGGGGCGACGGCCTGCCCGCCACCTGCATCGTTGGCGACGACGACGATCATGGCGTTCTCGGTCGACGCCACCTCGCAGAAGTCGGCCAGCCGGCCCGCGAACGCGCTGCGGCGGACCGCCACAGCCGAGACCCCGAACCTGCGCGCCCGTGAGATCGCCAGATCCCGAGCGTAGGCCAGAACGAGGTGCCCGAAGCCGTGGTCGCCGTGGATGCGTACCCAGGCACCGCGGTCCTCCTCGATCGTGGGTCGGGCGGAGACGTTGACCAGACCTCGTTCGATGTCGTCGATGTACTGCGGCAGACGCCACAGACCGTGGGACTCGTGGCCGGCCGCATCGGAGTCGACCATGAGGCGAGCCATCGATGCGGCATCGTCCGACGGCATCCCTCGGGCGCTCAGGATCTGGCTGCAGACCCGCACCCACTCCTGGTGCGACACACGGATCACGGGGCACTCCCAGCTCAGACCGGCGGCGCCGGGGTGGTGATGCCGGCGGCCCGGTCGGCAGCCTCGATCTCCTCGCGGCTGATGCCGAGCAGGTACATGATCGTGTCGAGATAGGGCACGTTGAGAGCCGTGTCGGCGGCGTCGCGCACGGCCGGCTTGGCATTGAACGCGATGCCCAGACCGGCCGCCTCGAGCATGTCGAGGTCGTTGGCGCCGTCGCCGATGGCGATGGTGGCGGCGGGGTCGACGCCGAGCTCGGCAGCGAACTCGCGCAGTGCGGCGGCCTTCGCGGCGCGGTCGACGACCGCGCCCACGACGCGACCGGTCAACACGCCGTCGACGATCTCGAGCTCGTTGGCGCGCGCGAAGTGGATGCCGAGCTCGACGGCGAGCCGCGCGGTGATCTGGCTGAAGCCGCCGGAGACGATCGCGAACCGATAGCCCAGCCGGCGCAGGGTGCGCACCATCGTGCGGGCGCCGGGAGCGAGCTCGATGGAGTCGTACACCTCGTGCAGGGCCGAGGCGGGCACGCCCTCGAGAAGCGCGACCCGGGAGCGCAGCGACTCCTCGAAGTCCAGCTCGCCACGCATCGCGCGTTCGGTGACCTCGGCCACCTCGTCCTCGCATCCGGCGTGGGCCGCGATCATCTCGATGACCTCGCCCTGGATGAGCGTGGAGTCGACGTCCATGACGATCAGCCGCATGCCGTGGCGCAGCAGTCCTGCAGGCTGGACCGCCAGATCGATGCCGAGACGCGCCGCCTCCGGAGCCAGGACGCCGCGCAGCGCGGCGGGCTCGGCGCCCGAGGCGTGCAGGTCGATGGCGGTCACGGGGTAGCTCGCCATACGTTCGATGCGGTCGATGTTGCCGCCGGCCTCCGCGATCCGGCTCGCCACCGCGGCCATCGCGGTCGCGGTCAGCGGGGCGCCGAGCACCGTCACATGGGCCCGGCCCTCGGCGGGCTCGTGGGCGTCGCCCGTGCCGGGCTCGATCTCCAGGCTCATGTCCAGGCCGGCCGCGGTGCTCTCGAGCTCCTCGCGCAGGAGGTCGGCCTCGACCCGCGACTCGGGCGCCGTCACCAGGAGTCCCAGCACCAGGCGGCGCCGCAGCACGATCTGCTCGAGGTCGAGGACGTCGACGCCGAAGCGGGCGAGGGTCGAGAACACCGTCGAGGTGACGCCGGGTCGTTCGCGCCCGGTGAGCGTGATGAGCAGCGTCTCGGGGCGCACGGGGGAACCCTAGGTCATGGGCCAGACCTCGGGGGAGCAGGCGGCCACCAGGGCGCGGCGAGCGGCCCGGCCGAGCGGCACCAGCGCCTGCTCGCGGCGCTGCGCCTCGTGCAGCGTGAGCGCGCCGCCGTCGTCCTCCAGGGCCAGGTCGACGATCTCGCGGGCCACGAGCGCACGGTCGGCCAGGTCGACGCAGCGCGCCGGCGTGCCCGGGGGAGCGGTGAGCGGCTCGCGGTGCCGCAGGTTCATGAGGTGGTCCGCGAGCTCCGGGCGCCAGCGGGCTACGTCGAGCCGGGCCAGCAGGTCGGTCGCCTCGAGCAGGCCCGCTCGCAGGGCACGGTCGGCCTCGCCGACATCCGGGAGCTGGCGCCGGTCCGCACGGTGGGCCACCCAGGTGGTCGCGCCCCCGACGACGTGGGGCACGAGGCCGATGCCGTCTGCGACCGCGGCCTCACCCATCTCCAGGGCGTCGTGGTTGAAGGCGACCGGTCCGCCGAGACCGACCGGATCCCCCTCGGCGGGGAAGGCGGCGCCGAGGCAGGTCGCACCCTCCACGCGCAGGCGCGCCAGACCCCCGATGAGTGCCTCGACCGGTTCCCCGCCGAGGCCGAGGTCGGCGAGCCCCGAGAGCACGTGCGTGGCCTGCCCGGTCTCCTCGGCGGCGACCACCTCGTCGACCACCAGATCGGCGACGACGTGCCCGCGCAGCCACGCGGTGCCCCACCAGGCCAGCCGGGCGGAGGCCGGGAGGTCGGTTCGCGCTCGGCTCACGGCGGGCGACGCTACGCGGCAAGCCGTGCGAGGTGTGCGGGTAGGTGCCGGCCCGGGCCCGTAGGGTGTCGCCCATGGCCGCCGTCATCGACCTCGTCGACGTCACGGTCCGGCGGGGCGACTCCCTGTTGCTGGACCGCATCTCGTGGACCGTCGAGGAGGACGAGCGCTGGGTGGTGCTGGGCCCCAACGGTGCCGGCAAGACCACCCTGCTCTCCCTCTGCTCCGCCCAGCTGCACCCCACGCAGGGGCGCGCCGACATCCTCGAGGAGACGCTGGGTCGCGTCGACGTCTTCGAGTTGCGACCCCGCATCGGCGTGACGAGCGCGGCGTTGGCCGAGCGCATCCCGCGCCACGAGTCGGTCAGCGACGTCGTCGTCTCTGCCGCGTACGGAGTGCTCGGCCGCTGGCGTGAGGTCTACGACGAACTCGATCACGAGCGCGCGACCTCCCTGCTGCGCGAGTTGGGCGCCAAGCACCTGATCGACCGCACCTTCGGCACGTTGAGCGAGGGCGAGCGCAAGCGGGTCCAGATCGCCCGTGCCCTCATGAGCGACCCCGAGATGCTCCTGCTCGACGAGCCGGCCGCCGGTCTCGACCTGGGCGGCCGCGAGGATCTCGTCTCGACCCTCTCGGTGCTCGCCTACGACCCCGACAGCCCCGCCACCGTGCTCGTCTCCCACCACGTCGAGGAGATACCGCCCGGTTTCACCCACGCCCTGCTGCTGCGCAAGGGCCGCGTCGTGAAGGCCGGGCTCATCGACGACGTGCTCACCGAGCAGCACCTCTCGGCCGCCTTCGGCATGCCGCTCGTGCTCGACCACGCCGACGGCCGGTATGCGGCTCGCCGGCGCACCCGGGTTCGGTAGGGTCTTTACATGGATTGGCTCGGCGACCACCAGTGGGCGGCTTGGCTCGCCCTCGCCGCAGCGCTGGGCGTCGGTGAGATGTTCAGTCTCGACCTCATCCTCGGCATGCTGGCCGTGGGTGCGCTGGTCGGCATGGTGGCCGGGGCGCTCGCCGCGCCCGTCGTCCTCCAGGTGCTGCTCGCCGTGGCCGCAGCGGCGGCCACGCTGACGCTCCTGCGGCCCTCACTGGTGCACCGCCTGCACGACGGCCCGGGGCTGACCACGGGTCACCAAAAGCTCGTAGGCTCCCAAGGCATCGCGGTCACCCGGCTCACCGCGGCGACGTCCGGCCAGATCCGCCTCGAGGGCGAGATCTGGACAGCCAAGCCCTACGACGACACGACGCCCATCGCCGAGGGCCAGACCGTCGAGGTGTTCGAGATCCGGGGCGCCACCGCCTACGTGCACCCCCTGACGCTGCCCGGTTCCACCCCAGAGGAGATCGCATGACCACCGCCATCTTGATCCTGCTCGCGCTGGTCGTCCTGTTCGTGATCGTGATGCTCGCCAAGACCGTGCGGATCATCCCGCAGGCGCGGGCCGGCATCGTCGAGCGGTTCGGCAAGTACAAGGGCACGCTCAATCCCGGCCTGAACATCGTCGTGCCGTTCATCGACACGGTGCGCTACGTCATCGACATGCGCGAGCAGGTCGTGAGCTTCCCGCCGCAACCGGTGATCACCGAGGACAACCTCGTGGTCTCGATCGACACCGTCATCTACTTCCAGGTGACCGACCCGATCGCTGCGACCTACGAGATCGCCAACTACATCCAGGCGATCGAGCAGCTCACCATGACCACGCTGCGCAACATCGTCGGTGGCATGGACCTCGAAGACACCCTCACCAGCCGCGAGTCCATCAACGGCGGCCTGCGTGGCGTGCTCGACGAGGCCACCGGCAAGTGGGGCGTGCGCGTGAACCGCGTCGAGATCAAGGGCATCGACCCGCCGCCGTCGATCAAGGACTCGATGGAGAAGCAGATGCGCGCCGACCGCGACAAGCGTGCGCTGATCCTCACCGCCGAGGGCGAGCGGCAGTCCGCCATCTTGAGTGCCGAGGGAAACAAGCAGTCGGCCATCCTCAACGCCGAAGGTGAGCGCGAGTCGCAGATCCTGCGGGCGCAGGCCGACCGCGAGGCGGCGATCCTGCGTGCCCAGGGTGAAGGCCAGGCCATCAAGACGGTCTTCCAGGCCATCCACGACGGCAACCCGGACCAGTCGCTGCTCTCCTACCAGTACCTCCAGATGATGCCCAAGATCGCCGAAGGTGGTGCGAACAAGCTCTGGATCGTGCCGAGCGAGATCGGCAAGGCCCTCGAGGGGCTGGGGTCGACCATGAACGACCTGCGCGGCATCCCGACCGAGACCGAGGGCCCGCGCGAGCGCGTCGACATGGGTCCGAGCGAGCCGCAGCTGCCCACGAGCTCAGGCACCTCCGAGGCCGACGCTGCGGTGCAAGCCGCCATCGCCGAGGCCCAGCGCGCGGCGAACCCGGGCAAGACAGACCTCGATAAGTGACGCCGGTCGAGGCGGTCGCCCTCCTCTTCGCGGGCGCCGCCGCCGGCGGCATCAACACGCTGGTCGGGTCCGGCACGCTCATCACGTTCCCGACCCTGCTCGCCTTCGGCGTACCGCCGGTCACCGCCAACGTCTCCAACAACATCGGGCTGCTGCCCGGCTCGCTGGCCGGCGCGTGGGGCTATCGCCGCGAGCTGGTCGGTCAACGCACGCGAGCCATCCGGCTCGCCGTGGCCTCGGTCATCGGCGGGACGACGGGCGCCGTGCTGTTGCTGGTGCTCCCGAGCAGCGCCTTCGACACGATCGTGCCCTTCCTGGTGCTCCTTGGCGTGGTGCTCGTGCTCGCCCAGCCCGCCATCTCCCGGCGGGTGGCGGCCCGCCGTGCGGAGAGGGGCGTGGTCGGCACCGGCGTTCCGGTCTGGGTGTGGATCTCGACGGCGGCGGCGGGTGTGTACGGCGGCTACTTCGGAGCCGCGCAGGGCGTGATCCTCATGGGCGTGCTCGGCATCGGGATCGTCGAGGACCTGCAGCGCCTGAACGCGGTGAAGAACGTGCTGGCCAGTGTCGTGAACGGTGTCGCCGCCGTCGTCTTCGTCTTCGTGGCGCACGTCGACTGGCCGATCGCCGGCATCATCGCGCTCGGCAGCGTCGTCGGAGGCACGCTGGCGGCTCGCTTCGGCCGCCGCCTGCCAGCCGTCGCCCTGCGCGGGCTCATCGCGGTGGTCGGCCTGGTCGCGGTCACCGCGCTCCTCGTGACGTAGCGACCTACCGCGAGCTCACGCCTTCCGGACCGACTCCCTGGCCGCCTCGTTGGCCGCCTTCTTGGCCGCCTTCCTCTCCGCTCGCGTGAGCGTGGTCCGCTGCGAGGGCAGCAGGCCGAGCAGACCCATGACGGCCGCGCCCGTGCCGGCCGCCGCCATGGTGGTGCCGGCCCTCTTCTCCAGGCCCTGCTCGGCCGGAGCCACGAACCCGGTCCACGCGTCGGCCGCGTCGACGCCGACGCCGATCAGCACGAGCCCGGCCCGGCCCTTGCCGGAGGCCAGCAGCGTGGCCGCACCGATCGCGATCTCGCGGGTGCCGAAGAGGCGCGTCACGAAGCCCGCCTGCGGGTTCGTCGACGTGGCGACGCCGAGGTACGTCGAGGCCAGGTCGGGGCGGGCGATGCAGGCGGCGCCGACGGCGATGCGGCCGAGGCTGAGTCCGGTCACGGGGTTCATGCCCCGTGACCCTAGCGGCTGGGTGAGGGACGTGGTGGGAGAGTGGAGGCATGGAGACGACATGGAGTTGAGCGAGGTCATGCGGACGACCCCGGCCAGCCGGGAGTTCGCCGACGAGCCGCCCGAGGTGCAGGTACCCGACGAGCTGCTGCACCGCATCCTCGACGACGCCCGGTTCGCGCCGTCCGGAGGCAATCGTCAGGGCGTGCGCATCATCGCCGTGCGCGACCCCGACACCCGGCGCCGTCTGGCGGAGCTGAACGAGCCCGCGGTGCGCCGCTACCTGGCGCAGTCCAAGGCGGGGGAGTCGCCCTGGAACCCGCTGCACCCTCCCGGCCCGAGCGCCGAGGAGATCGCGGCGACCGGCGTCCCCGCATCGTTCACCGAGCCACTGCTCACCTGCGGCGTCGTGCTGGTCGTGACCGTCGACCTCGGCGTCGTCGCCGCCATGGACCAGGATCTCGACCGGATCGGGCTGGTCTCTGGCGCGTCGGTCTACCCGCTGGTGTGGAACATCCTGCTCGCGGCCCGCGCCGAAGGCCTGGGCGGCACCATCACCACGATGGCGGTCGCCCGCGAGGACGCCGTCCGCGAGCTGCTCGGCGTGCCCGAGGGCTACGCCGTGGCGGCAGTCGTCCCCCTCGGCAGACCCGCGAAGCAGATCACCAAGCTGACGCGGCGTCCGGTCGAGGAGTTCGTGACGTGGGAACGGTTCGACGGGGCCGGTGTGTCCGGCTGAGGCTGGGTGCCGACGTGAGGGCCGACGTGGGGGCCGACGTGGGGGCCGACCCCGGCTAAGTGTGGGATCCGGTTCACCAGATGGCTCGGACCCCACGCCCCAGCGCGCGCTCGTCAGGCGGAGAGGTACGCCCCGACCCACCGGCCGAGCTCGTCGTAGGCCCGGGCCCGGGGCTCGGCGCGGGAGAGCACGACATCGTGGCGGGCGCCCGGGACGGCGACGTAGGTGACGTGGGTACCCAGGCAGGGCGACCACCGGCGGATTTGGGAGACGTCGAGGACCATGTCGGAGGCGTGTACGTCCTCGCCCATCTCGGCCGGTGTGGTGGAGCGGTCCGAGCTGAGCACGAGGATGGGCACCGAGAGGCTCAACCCCCGGTGCAGCACGGCGTGGCCGCGGCGGATGGCGCGCAGCCAGCCGAACATCACCGGGAACGAGAGCAGGGGCTTCCAGTCCAGGTCGAAGTCCCACTCGCCGTCGTGCTCGCGGTGCAGCGAGCGGCCGTAGAGTCCCTTGACCTCGCGCCCGAGCACGCGCTGGGGCCAACGGGCGCCGATCTGGTCGATGAGGAGGGTGCCGACCGAGCGCAGCCACGGGGCGCCTTGCAGGTCGAGCCAGGGCGAGTTCAAGACGACCCCGGCCAGCTCGGCTGGACGCCGCCGCTCCAGCCACAGCGGCAGCGTCAGACCTCCGGTGGAGTGGGCCGAGACGACGACGTGGTCGTGCCCGTCGCGCTGGGCCACCCGGTGCCAGGCGGCGTCGAGGTCGGCGTCGTACTCGCCGAGGTCCGCCACATAGGTGGGCGTCTGCCACGGCCGGATGGAGCGGCCGTACTTGCGCAGGTCGAGGGCATAGACGTCGTAACCGCGGTCGAGCCACCACTGTCCGTAGTCGGCCTGGAAGAAGTAGTCGGCGAACCCGTGCACGTGCAGCACGGCCCGCTCGCCCGGCCCCTCGCCGTCCGCCCACCGATGCACGAGCGTCGCGACGACCCGCCCCTCGTCGTCCGAACCGAGATCGATGGTCTCGGCCTCCCACGACCCGCCCAGCACGTCGGCCACGAAGTCAGCGCTCACGGCGCGAGTCTGGCAGACCGTCGCGCACCGCCAGGGCCAGACCGGGCTCGTTGCTCGTGACGAGCCAGGCTCGTCCGGGCTGCAACCAGTAGCGCAGCGATCGCTCGGTGTCGACGGTCCACACGAGGAGCGGCAGTCCACGCCGTCGGGCGAACGCGGCCACGCCCAGCCGCGCCAGCGCGTGGTTCGCCACGATCACGTTGGCGCGCGAGCGCCTCACCCGCAGCCGCGGCAGCACCTCCGAACGCCGGATGCGCAACTGCAGGTACCACGGCAGCCCCGCCACCCGGCGTCCGAGCGAGAGCCCCACGAGCAGGTCGAGGCCGCGCGCGTCGGCCCAGTCGCGCACGACTCGCACCGAGGCGTCCTCGAGCGTCGTGACCACCAGGCGGTCGGCTCCCAGGGCGGCCACCGCCTGCTCGGCCGCGCGCACCTCGGCTGCGACGCCGGGCGCGGCGCCCGGCTCGGGCACCAGCTTGAGGTCGATGTGCGCCCGCACGCCGGCCTCCGCCAAGACCGCGAGCACCGTGTCGTAGCGCAGGTGGTCGGGGGCCTGCCGCGCGAAGGCGGGGTAGTCGAGATCGGCCAGCGCGGCTCCGTCGGCCAGCCGGTCGTCGTGGTAGCAGACGAACGTGCCGTCCCCGAGGGCCTGGACGTCGAACTCGACGTAGTCGACACCCATCGCGACGGCCTGGCGCAACGCCGGCGCCGTGTTCTCCCGGGAGCGGTCCGAGCCCGCCCCGCAGCGGTGCGCGCTGACGAGGACGGGCTCGGAGGGGCGGCGCAGCACGCCGCCCAGGGTTCCAGACGGGGCTGGAGGGGCGGAGCTCAGGCCTCGACGACCTCCTGCGCCTCGGTCGGGTGCGGCGCCGGCGCACCGTGGTCGCCGCTGCGCACGGCCTCCTCGATGCGCTTGCCGATCTCGGCGTCGACAGAGGTCCAGTACTCGAACGCCCTTTCCAGGACCGGCTCGCTCACCCCGCCGGCCAGGTGACCGGCGACGTTGTCGACGAAGCGCTCGCGGGCGGCGTCGTCGAAGACCTCGCGCACCATCGTGCCGGCCTGGCCGAAGTCGTCGTCCTCGGCGCGCAGCGTGTAGGCCTCGCGCACCATCTCACCGTCGGTCTCCCAGCCGTCCTCGACCGGCCCGGTGAGGTCGGAGTAGGGGGCGTCGTAGGAGTTCGGTGCGTACTTCGGGGCGTCTCCGACGTGGTCGTAGGCCATGGGGCCGTCGAACTGGTAGGTGTAGGCGCCCTCGACGCGATGCCGGTTGACCGGCAGCTGCTGGTAGTTCGGTCCGATGCGGTAGCGGTGGGTGTCGGCGTAGGCGAAGACGCGGCCCAGCAGCATCTTGTCGGGGGAGAACCCGATGCCCGGCACGATCGCCGACGGCTCGAAGCTCGCCTGCTCGATCTGGGCGAAGAAGTTGTCGGGGTTCTTGTTCAGCGTCATGGTGCCGACCTCGTGCAGCGGGTAGTCGCTGTGCGGCCACACCTTGGTGAGGTCGAAGGGGTTGAACCGGTAGGTCTTGGCCTCCTCGTAGGGCATGACCTGCACCTTGAGGGTCCAGCTGGGGTGGTCGCCCCGCTCGATGGCCTCGTTGAGGTCGCGGCGGTGGAAGTCGGAGTCCTCGCCGGCGATCCGGTTGGCCTCGTCCTGGGTGAGGCACTCGACGCCCTGGGCGGAGATGAAGTGGAACTTCACCCAGAACTTCTCGCCGGCCTCGTTGTACCAGAGGTAGGTGTGGCTGCCGTAGCCGTTCATGTGGCGCCACGTGCGCGGGATGCCGCGGTCGCCCATGAGCCAGGTGACCTGGTGGGCCGACTCGGGGTTGAGGGTCCAGAAGTCCCACTGCATGTCGTTGTCGCGCAGGCCATTGCCGCCGCGGCGCTTCTGGCTGCGGATGAAGTGCGGGAACTTCATGGTGTCGCGCACGAAGAACACCGGGGTGTTGTTGCCGACGAGATCCCAGTTGCCCTCGGTCGTGTAGAACTTCAGCGCGAAGCCGCGCGGGTCGCGCCAGGTGTCGGGCGAGCCCTGCTCGCCGGCGACGGTCGAGAAGCGGGCCAGCATGTCGGTGGTGGTGCCCTGGGTGAACATCGCGGCCTTGGTCCACTGCGAGACGTCTGCGGTGCACTCGAACGTGCCGAACGCACCGGAGCCCTTGGCGTGCACGTTGCGCTCGGGCACGCGTTCGCGGTTGAAGTGGGCCATCTGCTCGATGAAGTGGTGGTCGTGGAGCAGCAGCGGCCCGTCGGGACCGACGCTGAGGCTGTTGCGGTCCGACGGCGCCGGTGCGCCGGTGCCGGTCGTGGAACCGCGCTGGGCGGGTGCCTGGGTCATGGGTCGAGATCTCCTTGCATGGTGGGTGGCATCGATCCGGGGCTCTGCTCCCACGGTGCCTCGCTCCTGCCCGGTTTCCCACCACCCCGGGGTGGGTGGACCGTAGGCTTCGCGCGTGAACCGTGGTGCTCCCCGCCGGCCGTTCGGAGGCCGCTCCTGGAGTCGCGGCGCGATCGAGCTGGCGACCGAGTGGAGCCGGGGCACCCCGCGCAGCCAGGGCGTCGTCCTCGCCCTGCTCGTGCTCCTGGTCACCGGGTGCTTCACGGTGACCTGGCACCGCTACCAGGTGCTGCCCGTCGGCACGTACTTCGTGTGGTTGGTCATCGGGCTCGCGCTCCTGCGCTTCCGGCCGCTGCTGGTGCTGACGATCGTCGTGCTCGGCGGTGTGGCCGTGCTGTCGTTCAAGGCCGACGACGGGGGCGCCGCGTTCTCCGTGGCCCGGCTCTCCGGGCTCCTCGCCCTGAGCCTGGGCGGGGCGCTGATCCTCGTCCAGTCCGGGCTCCAGCGCAGTGGTCTGCCGGCTCCGCTGGGGGACTCCATGCTGGCCGACTTGCGCGACCGCCTCCAGCGCCAAGGCGTGGTGCCGCCGCTGCCGGTGCCCTGGCGCTGCCAGACCTCCATGGTCGCCGCGCACGGAGTCGGCTACGCGGGCGACTTCATGGTGGCCGACCTGCGCGAAGGGCCTGACGGCGACGAGCTCGAGCTGATTCTCGTCGACGTGGTCGGCAAGGGCATCGCGGCCGGAACCGGAGCGCTCCAGTTCGCCGGAGCCCTCAGCGGGTTGATCGGCGCGCTACCCCCGCGGCGGCTCTTCGAGGCGGCCAACGACTTCCTGCTGCGTCAGGAGTCCGAGGAGACCCTGGCGACGGCCGTGCACGTGCTGATCGATCTGGCCACCGGTCGCTTCGTCGTGCACAGCGCGGGTCATCCCCCGGCGCTGCGTTGGAACGCCGCGCGCCGAGAGTGGATCCCGCAGACGGCCCGGGGCATGGCGCTCGGCGTCAGTTCCGAGCTCTCGCTGCACGACTCCTCGGGCACGCTCGCCCGCGGCGAGGCGCTCATGTTCTATACCGACGGTGTGGTGGAGAGGCCCGATGCAGACATCGACGACGGCATCGCCTGGCTCCAGCGGATGGGCAGCATCGCCGTCGCCCATGGATTCGAGGGTGCGGCCGAGCGGATCCTGCGCCGGGTGCCGCGCGGCGACGACGACAGAGCCGTGCTGATCATCGACCGCGGTCTGGAGCGGCCCGTCGGAGGGCCGCGATGAGCGAGGACCTCGCCCGTGCCCTGTTGCACGAGCACGCCGAGCGTCGCGTCACCGGGCACCTCGAGGACCCCGCCACCTGGGCTGCCGTCGCGTGCGTCGAGCGGACGGCGTGCGTCGCCGGACACACCGACAGCGTGCGGCTCGCCGCCCTCTTCGCCGCCGACGCGCCCCTGCCCGCCGGGCGGCTGGGCGAGCTGGTCGAGGAATCGATCGAGCGGGTCGTGGCCGCCATCCGCAGACGCCAACGCGACAACCGCATCGAGGCCGGCGTCCTCAACGCCCCAGCGGGCCACTACGCGGTCACGAAGGACGCCGTGCTGCTGCGCGCCGCGGTGCGGGCGGCACACCGCACCTTCGAGGAGGTGCCCTACTACACCCAGCGCTACGGCGGTCGCGGCTCGCGCTTCGCCGGGTCGGACTCCGCGTGGCTGGCGACCCTCACGGGCCTGCCGCTCGAGCGAGCGCTCCAGCAGGTCACATGGCTCAGCGGGCTGCTGGCGTGCAAGGGCATGCCGTCATGGCTGATGGAGCGGCATCTCGACGATCTGGCGCTCGGGCTCGACGAGGCCGCGGGCACGGGGACCAGCGGCGTGCTGCCGGGCGTGGCCGCGGCACTGCGGGAGCGTCGTTGCGCAGCGGTCCCGCACGAGGTTCTCCTGGCCGCGGAGCACCGGGTCGACGACGAGGTGGGGGTGCGTCAGCCGGTGCCGCAGAGCGGCGCGTTGGTCGTGGCGGAGGTCGCCGACCAGCGCTCGGGCATGACGACCGGCCACGACGTCGCGCTCGACTGGCTCGTGGAGCGCTCCGCGCCCGACGTCGCAGACCTCCTGCGGGAGATCGCTGCCGGCACGTCCCGTCGATGATCGCGCGGGTGGCAGCCCTACCGGCCGAGCTGGACGACGTCCCAGCCGGTGAGCAGAGACCGGGCGTCGGGTCGGCGGGAGGTTCGAGGTCTGCCATACACCGAACCCAGCCACTGCGCGGCGTGGCGACCACCACCCGGGCAGGAGCAGCGTCGTCGGACCGTCGCTGGGAGCATGGGGCCATGAGCTCGGAGCCCCCGTACCCCGCAGGCCTACGCCTGGCCGGACGCCGCGTGCTCGTCGTCGGCGGTGGTCACGTCGCCCAACGCCGCGTGCCGCCGCTGATCGCGGCAGGAGCCGACGTGCTGCTCGTCTCGCCCGACGTCACCCCCTCGCTGGAGGGCTTGGCGGCGGAGCTGACCTGGGAGGCTCGCGGGTTCGCCGAGTCCGACCTCGACGGCGCCTGGTATGCGTTGGCTCTCACCGACGACCCCGAGGTCAACGCGGCCGTGGCGTCGGCCGCCGAGGAGCGCCGCGTCTTCTGTGTGCGCGGCGACGATGCCGAGGGCGGCACGGCATGGACGCCGGCCGTCGGCCGCCACGACCAGCTCACCGTGGCCGTGCTCGCCAACCGCGAGCCACGGGTCTCGTCGTCGGTGCGGGACGACATCATGGCCGGTCTGCGCGACGGATCCCTCGCGGGGCGCGCCGCGCACGACCGCACGCCGGGGGTGGTGCTGGTGGGGGGCGGCCCCGGCGATCCCGAGTTCGCGACCGTGGCGGCGCGCCACGCCCTGGCCTCCGCCGATGTGGTGGTGGCCGACCGGCTGGCGCCGCGCGAGCTGCTCGACGAGCTCGCGCCTGACGTCGAGCTGATCGACGTGGCCAAGCTGCCGCGCGGTCGGTCCGCCGCCCAGGAGTTCATCAACGAGGTCATCGTCGACCGCGCCTTGGCCGGCAAGCGGGTCGTGCGCTTCAAGGGCGGTGACAACTTCGTGTTCGGCCGCGGCTACGAGGAGGTGCTCGCCTGTCAGGCGGCGGGCGTGCCCGTCACCGTGGTGCCCGGTCTCACCTCGGCGATCGCGGTGCCCGCACGTGCGGGCATCCCGGTCACGCATCGCGGGGTCGCGCACGAGTTCACCGTGATCTCGGGCCACCTGCCGCCCGGTCACCCGGACTCGCTGGTCGAGTGGGACGCCGTGGCCCGGCTCCGCGGCACCGTCGTGCTGCTCATGGCCGTCGAGAACGCTCCGAAGATCGCCGAGGCGCTGCTCGCGGGCGGTCGTGACGCCGAGACCCCGCTCGCGGTGGTGATGGACGGCACGATGCCCGCGGAGCGCACCGTCATCTCGACCCTCGGCACGTTGGCCGCCGACATCGAGACCGAGGGCGTGCGCCCCCCGGCGATCATCGTGATCGGCGACGTGGTCGGGGTGGCGCGGCCCGCCGGCCGCGGCTGATGGCCGACCTGATCGAGGTCGACGACCCCGACGACCCGCGTCTGGCCGACTACCGCGACCTGCGCGACGTCACGCTGCGCAAGCACCTCGAGGCCCAACACGGGCTGTTCCTCGCCGAGGGGGAGAAGGTCGTGCGGCGGGCGGTCGAGGCCGGATACCCAGCCCGCTCCTTCCTCATGGCGCCGCGCTGGCTCGACGGACTCGGCGACGTGCTGGAGCGCAGCGCCGCACCCTGCTTCGTCGTCTCCGAGGCGATGGCCGAGCAGGTCACCGGCTTTCACGTGCACCGCGGTGCGCTCGCCTCGATGCGCCGCAACGCGCTGCCGAGCGTCGAGGCGGTGCTGCACGGCGCCCGCACCGTGCTCGTGGTCGAGGACGTCGTCGATCACACCAACATCGGCGCCCTGTTCCGCAGTGGCGCCGCCCTCGGGGTCGACGCCGTGCTGCTCTCGCCCCGGGCCGCCGACCCGCTCTACCGGCGCTCGGTGAAGGTCGCGATGGGAGCGGTGTTCTCGCTGCCCTGGACCCGGCTGGAGGAGTGGCACGGTGCGCTGCCCTCGCTCACCGCACGCGGGTTCACCACCGTCGCGCTCACGCTCGCCGAGGGCGCCGTCCCGATCGAGGACGCCGTGCTCGGGCTCGACCGGGTCGCTCTCGTGCTCGGCTCCGAGGGCCACGGCCTCTCGGCGCGATGGCAGGCCGACGCCGATCGGCTGGCCACCATCTCGATGGCGGCCGGCATCGACTCGCTCAACGTCGCCGCCGCCTCGGCGGTCGCCTGCTACGTCGCCGCCCGCCGCTGACCGGTGGCCGGCGCGCGGCCACCGCAGGAGCGGGCTATCGGCAGTCGGCCGGGTCGGTGCTGAGCACCTGGTCGACGGGGGCCCGGGCGGTCTGCTGCTCGCCGTCCTGGGTCCAGGTGGCCTCCAGGGTGCCGAGGTCGGCGGGGGAGTCGCCGCGGCGGGTCGTGGGGGCCATGCGCAGATGGAACATGAGGCCGCCGGTCTGGCCGGCGAACGTTGCCATCAGGTCGGTGGACTCGCGCTGGCTCCACACGACGAAGCGATCGTCGAAGTCGGAGCGGGTGTCCCACGCGATGGTGCCGCCGCTGGTGATCGCGCCACCGGGGTTCTGGGGCGGGATCGAGACGGGGGAGCCGATCACGCGGTAGCCGGTGCCGTCGACCAGCCGGAAGCCGATCTCGTCGAGATCCGCGGTGCTCTTCCACTGGCTGTCGAACCACGCGATGTCGCGCGGCATGCCGCGGGTGAAGCAGGTCGTGCCGCTGCTGCCGACCTCGACCGAGACCGCCGGGTCGTCGGCCGCTTCGGGCTGGGCGGTCACCGTGGTGGTGACGGTCACGGTGGCCTGCGCCGCGGTGTCGGCGGAGGAGCCGGAGGAGGTGTCGGTGCAGGCGCCGGCCCCGAGACCCACGAGAGCGACGACGGCCGTGAGGGCCACGACAGGCCGCGGCGTCCGCGAGAGCTGGGCCGACAGGGAGAGCGTCATGGCCAGAAGGTTAGGGGCTCAGGCGGGCCAGCCGAGCGGGTACTCGTCGGCGGAGCGCTCCATCTCCTTGGTCAGCCTCTTGCGCGCCTTAGTGGGTAGCCGGTCGCCGAAGACGGTGCCGACGGTGTGGTCGGTCTCGTGCTGGAGGCAGCGGGCGAGCAGTCCGTTGCCGCTGAAGGTCACCGGCTCGCCGTCGAGGCCCACGCCGGTGACGGAGGCGAAGTCCGGGCGCGCGCAGCCGACGAAGGCGCCGGGGTAGGAGAGGCAGCCCTCTTCGGCGTCGTCGAGGTGGCGGTCCTTGCCCTCGGGGAGCGTGAGCACCGGGTTGCACACGACACCCACGGTGCGCTCGCCGCTCTCGTCGGGGCAGTCGAAGACGTACATCGCGAGGTCGACGCCGACCTGGCAGGCGGCCAGACCGACACCGTCGGCGGCGTACATGGTGGCGACCATGTCGGCGGCGAGCGCGCGCAGGTCGTCGTCGAACGCGGTCACCTGCCGCTGGGGGCGGTGCATCACGTCGGTGCCCCACCGGGTGATGGGTCGGACCGATCCGCCCTCGGGGAGCGGGCCGTGCGGCGCGTGGGCGGGAGAGTCCGGGGCAGCCATGCGGCGCATCCTAGGGCGTGCGGTCGTGCGGTTCGGTGCACACGTGTGACCTGATCCACGGCCGTCGGTGTAGCGCCGTGTGTAACTCATAGTTACATTATCTCGTATGGACCTTCCCAAGACCCTGACCTCCCGTCTGGGGCCGGGCGGCAAGAACGGGCTGGCGAGCACCGAGAAGCGCGACCCCATCGGGTACGCCGTGGCCGGTCTCGGCAGACTCGCCGCGAGCGACCTGCTCGACCGCCTCGGCATCCGCAAGCAGACCGAGCAGGTCGTGTTCACCACGACCCGCAGCGGCTTTGCGGCCCTCACTCGGGCCAGCCGCCAGTTCGCGAAGGCCGGCAGCACGAAGAAGCCCGGAACCCGCGTGCCGAGCGCCGAGCCGACGGGGCTCTTCGACCTCACGCCGAGTGAGGACGAGCAGATGCTCGTCGACGTCGTGAGCGAGTTCGCCGCCGAGATCGTGCGCCCTGCCGCCGCCGACGCGGACGACGCGTGCGCCACGCCCGAGGAGGTGCTCGCGGCCAGCCTCGAGATCGGGCTGCCGATCCTGGGTCTGCCCGAGGCGTTGGGCGGCATCGCCGAGGAGCGCTCGGCCATGGCCGGCACCCTCGTCGCCGAGGCGCTGTCGAAGGGCGACATGGGCATCGCGGTCGCCGCGCTCGCCCCGGGGGCGGTCGCCACCGCCATCGGGCTCTGGGGCACCGAGGCGCAACAGCAGACCTACCTGCCGCCCTTCTCGGAGGAGAAGTCCGGCAAGGACGGCGTGCCCGCCGCAGCGCTGGCGCTGGCCGAGCCCACCGTGCTCTTCGACGTGCTCGCGCCGTCGACCACCGCCACGAAGACCGCCGACGGCTACGAGCTGAACGGCGTCAAGGCCGGCGTCGTGCGCGGCGCCGAGGCCGAGCTGTTCGTCGTCGGCGCCGAGCTCGACGGCAAGCCCGTGCTGTTCCTGCTCGAGTCCGGTGCCGAGGGCCTGAGGGTCGAGGCCGACCCCTCGATGGGCCTGCGCGCGGCCGCTCTCACCACGCTGCACCTCGACCACGTGAAGGTGCCGGCCGACGCCGTGCTCGGTGAGACCGACGCCTCCACCTACACCGAGTGCGTGCGGCTCTCGCGTCTGGCCTGGTGTGCCCTCGCGGTCGGCACCGGCCAGGCCGTGCTCGACTACGTGACGCCCTACGTCAAGGAGCGCGAGGCGTTCGGCGAGCCGATCGCACACCGTCAGTCGGTGGCCTTCATGGTCGCCAACATCGCGATCGAGCTGCAGGCCATGCGCCTGCTCACCTACAAGGCCGCCGGTCAGGTGGCCGTCGGCAAGGACGCCGCGCGTGCGGTGGGCCTGGCCCGCAAGCTGTGCGCGGAGCGCGGCATGGGCATCGGGAACGACGGTGTCCAGCTGCTCGGGGGCCACGGCTTCGTCAAGGAGCACCCGGTCGAGCGGTGGTACCGCGACCTGCGTGCCGTCGGAATCATGGAAGGTGCGGTGCTGGTCTGATGATCTACCTCGAGGATCCCAAGAAGCTCAAGCCCCTGGTGGGCCAGGCCCACCAGGTCGCGATGAACATGCTGCGGCCGATTTCGCGCAAGTACGACCGCGCCGAGCACGCCTACCCGACCGAGCTCGACATGCTCGCCTCGATGATCGACGGGCTCTCGGAGTCCGGCGCCTCCGAGGGCGCCGGCGCCTCCGGCGTCCGTCGAGAGGAGAAGCAGGAGAAGACCGGCCCCGAGTCGTCGGGAAACAGGAACGGCTCGAACCTCGCCTCGGTGCTCTCGATCACCGAGATGTGCTGGGGCGACGTCGGGCTGCTGCTCTCGATGCCGCGTCAGGGCCTGGGCAACTCGGCCATCGCCTCGGTGGCCGACGAGGAGCAGTCCGAGCGGTTCGAGGGCGTGTGGGCCGGCATGGCCATCACCGAGCCCGGCGTCGGCTCCGACTCCGCCCAGATCAAGACCACCGCCGTGCTCGACGGCGACGAGTACGTCATCAACGGCGAGAAGATCTACGTCACCTCCGGCGACCGAGCCGACCACATCGTGGTGTGGGCGACCCTCGATCGCGAGCTCGGCCGGGCCGCCATCAAGTCCTTCGTGGTGCCCAAGGGCACACCCGGCATGCGGGTGGAGCGGCTCGAGCACAAGCTCGGCATCCGCGCCTCCGACACCGCGGCGATCCTCTTCGAGGACTGCCGGGTGCCGAAGGAGAACCTGCTCGGCTCGCCCGAGGTCGACACCAAGCAGGGCTTCGCCGGCGCCATGGCCACCTTCGACAACACCCGCCCACTGGTGGCCGCGATGGCCGTGGGGTGTGCCCGCGCCTCGCTCGACCTGACCCGCGAGCTGCTGGAGCAGGCCGGCGTCCGCATCGACTACGACCGCCCCGCGCACACCCAGGTGGCCGCGGCCTCGAAGTACCTCCAGCTGGAGGCCGACTGGGAGGGCGCCAAGCTGCTGATGATGCAGGCGGCGTGGATGGCCGACAACCGCGAGCCCAACAGCCTCGAGGCCTCGATGGCCAAGGCCAAGGCCGGCCGCGTCGGCTCCGACGTCACGCTCTCGTGCGTCGAGTTGGCCGGCATGGTCGGCTACTCCGAGAACGAGCTGCTCGAGAAGTGGGGTCGTGACTCCAAGATCCTCGACATCTTCGAGGGCACCCAGCAGATCCAGCAGCTGATCGTGGCTCGCCGGGTGCTCGGGCTGACCAGCGGTCAACTGAAGTGACCGGCTGAGGCGTCGACCGGGGGAGTCCTCATCCCGGCTGGTCACCCGTGCCCACCCTTGTTGCATGATGGTTGCAACAACCAACCATCTGCGGCGAAGGGTGAAGCATGGCGAAGGCGTCACGACTGACCGCAGCGTGGGGCCACCTGGCGCCGAGGGAGCGCCGCAGCCTGTTCGGCATGTACGCCCTGATCGTCGCGCTGCACCTGATCGGCTTCGGTGTGCTCGTCATCCTCGTGGCTCCTCACGGCTACCAGATCGGCGGCGCCCACCCGACCTACACCGTGGGCGTGGGGCTGCTGGCCTACACCTTCGGCCTGCGGCACGCCTTCGACGCCGACCACATCGCGGCCGTCGACAACACGACGCGGACGCTGCTCGCCCGGCGCGAGCGGTCGGCCTCCGAGCGAGGATGGCGCGGTGAGCGGCCCTTGTCGGTGGGCTTCTGGTTCTCCCTGGGCCACTCCACCATCGTGTTCGCGCTCTGTGTGCTGCTCGGCCTCGGCGTCCGCTCGCTGTCTGGCCAGCTCGCCGACGACGACTCGCGGCTGCACACGCTGACCAGCATCGTCGGACCCTCGGTCTCCGGGCTGTTCCTCTGGATCCTCGGCATGGTGAACCTGGTGGCGCTGATCGGCATCGTGGCGGTGTTCCGCGACCTGCGGCAGGGGCGCTTCGACGAGGCCGAGCTGGAGCGCCGGCTGGACTCCCGCGGGCTGCTGAACCGGGTTCTGGGCGGGCTGACCCGCTCGGTGACCCGCGCCTGGCACATCTACCCGGTCGGGGTGCTCTTCGGGCTCGGCTTCGACACCGCGACCGAGGTCGGGCTCCTCGTGGTGGCGGGGGGCGCGGCGACCTCCGGTCTGCCGTTCTGGGCGATCCTGGTGCTGCCGATCCTCTTCGCGGCCGGCATGTGCCTCATGGACACCACCGACGGCGTCTTCATGAACGTCGCCTACGGGTGGGCCTTCGCCCGGCCGGTGCGCAAGATCTTCTACAACCTCACCATCACCTCACTCTCCGTCCTCGTCGCCCTCGTCATCGGCACCATCGAGCTCGACTCGGTGCTCGTCGACCGGCTCTCGATCCGACACGGACCGTTGGCGGCGATCGCCGGTATCCCGCTCGCCGACGCCGGCTACGCCCTCGTCGGGCTGTTCGTGCTGGTGTGGGCCGTCGCGCTCGCGGTCTGGCGCCTCGGCCGCGTCGAGGAGCGCTGGATCTGACCCGGTGGGGTGGGCTGGCGCCTCGGCCCCAGGGGCAGGGTGAGGGCATGGGAGAGGGAGACACCATCAGCAAGGCCGACGAGAAGCGGCTGAGGACCATCGTGCAGGTGCTCGACGACGCCTTCGGCGAGCTCATGCGCGGCGACCCGGCCGGGTTCCGAGGCAAGTACCGCAAGATGGCCGCCGACCCGCACGCCTTCTACCGCGGGACGGCATGTCTGTTCTACAACGACGTCACCAGCGGAGCCGCGCGTGACACCGGCTCCTCGTGGGACGACGGCCGCTCGGGTCGCATCTGGATCCACGGGGATCTGCACGTCGAGAACTTCGGCACCTACCTCAACAGCGACGGCCGGCTCGTGTTCGACGTCAACGACTTCGACGAGGCCTACATCGGGCGCTGGACGTGGGATCTCCAGCGGTTCGCGGCCTCGCTCGCGCTCGTGGGGTGGCAGAAGGCGCTGCCCAAGGACGACGTCGAGGCGCTCATCGCCGACTACGTGGGCGCCTACCTCGACCAGGTCGACGCCTACGCGTCGGGGGCGGCGGAGGATTTCGCGCTGCTGCTCGACAACACCGACGGCCCGATCCACGCGGTGCTGGCCTCGGCGCGGATGAACCGCCGCACCGACCTGCTGGATGCGAACACGACCCGGCAAGACGGCGACCGCGTGTTCATCGAGGACTCCTCCGTGCGGCGCCTCGGCGTGGAGGAGCAGAGCCGCGTGGTGGAGGCCTACCGCCGCTACCAGGAGTCGATTCCGCAGGAGAAGCGCCGCAACGCGCTCTTCTACGAGCTGCGCGACGTCGTGGGCAAGTCCGGCTTCGGCATCGGCAGCGCGGGGCTGCCGGCCTACAACCTGCTGATCGAGGGGCACAGCCAGGCGCTCGACAACGACGTGCTGTTGTCGATGAAGCAGGCCAACGTGCCGGCCGTCAGCAGGTTCGTCGACACTTCGGCGGTCGAGAAGTACTTCGACAACGAGGGCCATCGCACGGTCGTGAGCCAGCGCTCGCTGCAGGTGCACACCGACCCGTTGCTCGGGTGGACCGACATCGACGGCGTCGGCTACATGATCGCGGAGGTCTCGCCCTACGAGGTCGACCTGGAGTGGGACGACCTCGTGGAGCCGGATCAGATCCGCCGAGTCGTCACGCTGCTGGGGCGAGCCACCGCCAAGGTGCACTGCGCCTCGGACTCCGACAGCGAGCAGGATCTCGTCGACTTCCAGGTCGAGGAGGCCGTGCGCGGCTCGGTGGGGGAGAAGCGCGAGGAGCTCGTCTCCTGGCTGGTCGACTTCGGCCTGCGCTACGCCGATCAGGTGCGTTCCGACCACGGCCTGTTCGTCGAGGCGTTCCGCTCGGGTCGCATCGGCTTGGAGGCGACCGGGTCGTGAGCGGGCCCTGCCCAGAACCTTCCCCGGAGGCGGTGGAGCTCGCGCACCAGCTGCTCGACTGCGCCCGCGAAGGTGCAGCCGAGCGACTGCTGGCCTACGTCGATGCCGGCGTGCCGGTCGACCTCACCGACGCCTCCGGCAACACCTTGCTCATGCTCGCGGCCTATCACGGTCATGCCCACCTGGTGGCCGCGCTGGCACAGCGCGGAGCCGACGTGAACCGGCTCAACGATCGCGGCCAGTCGCCGCTCGCCGGCGCCGTGTTCAAGGCGGAGGACGACGTGGCCCGGGTGCTGGTGGAGACGGGCGCCGACCCCGACCGCGGGGCGCCCTCGGCACGTGAGACCGCCCGGTTCTTCGAGCGGACGCTGCCAGGGTCCAGCACGTAGAGTCGCGCCCCGTGCGCTTCTTGAACGACGCGGCCCCGCCGTACGACCTGACCTACGACGACGTTTTCATGGTGCCGGCCCGGTCGGGCGTCGCCAGCCGCTACGACGTCGACCTCGCCACGACCGACGGGTCCGGGGCGACCCTGCCGCTGGTGGTGGCGAACATGACCGCGATCGCGGGTAAGCGGATGGCGGAGACGGTCGCGCGGCGCGGCGGCCTGGTGGTCATCCCGCAGGACATCCCGGTGCCCGTGGTGAGCGACGTGGTCGCGTTCGTGAAGTCGCGCCACCTGGTCTTCGACACCCCCATCGAGCTCGCGCCGCACCAGACCGTCGCGGAGGCGCTGGCTTTGATCCCGAAGCGCGCTCACCGCGCCGCGGTGGTGGTCGACGACGCGCGGCCGGTCGGCGTGCTCGGCCTGGGCGACTGCGTCGAGGTCGACCGCTTCGCGCAGGTGCACCAGGTGATGAGCCCGCCCGAGGTGATGATCGAGGCCGGTACCGACCCTCGCGTGGCCTTCGACGCCATCGACCGGGCCCGGGCCGCGCTCGCCGTCGCGGTGGACGCCGACGGCCGGCTGCTCGGTGTGCTCACGCGCGCCGGCGCCCTGAGGGCCACGCTCTACACGCCCGCGACCGACGAGCGAGGAGGCCTGCGCGTCGCGGCGGCCGTGGGTGTCAACGGCGACGTGGGCGCGAAGGCGGCCGGGCTGGTGGAGGCGGGCGTCGACACGCTGGTCGTCGACACCGCCCATGGTCATCAGGAGCGGATGCTTGAGGCCTTGGGCGCCGTGCGTTCGCTGGACCTACCGGTGCCGATCGCTGCCGGCAACATCGTCTCCGCCGAGGGAACGCGTGAGCTCGTGAAGGCGGGCGCCGACATCGTGAAGGTGGGCGTGGGCCCGGGTGCGATGTGTACGACCCGCATGATGACCGGCGTGGGCCGACCGCAGTTCTCGGCGGTGCTCGAGTGCTCCGCCGCGGCGCGCGACCTGGGTGCGCACGTGTGGGCCGACGGCGGCGTCCGGCACCCTCGCGACGTCGCGCTCGCGCTGGCCGCTGGGGCGTCGTCGGTGATGATCGGCAGCTGGTTCGCCGGCACCCACGAGTCGCCGGGTGACCTGGTGGAGGACGGCGACCGCGCCTACAAGGTCTCCTTCGGGATGGCCTCGGCCCGCGCCGTGGCGAACCGCACGACGGGGGAGTCGGCCTACGACCGCGCGCGCAAGGGTCTCTACGAGGAGGGCATCTCCTCCTCGCGGATGTACCTCGACCCCGCCCGGCCGGGCGTGGAGGATCTCATCGACCAGATCTGCTCGGGCGTGCGCTCGGCGTGCACCTACGCCGGCGCCACCTCGCTCGCGGAGCTGCACGACCGCGCCGTGGTGGGCGTCCAGTCGGCTGCCGGGTACGCCGAGGGGCGGCCGCTCGCGACCTCCTGGTGAGTCCGCCGCCCGGTGGTTGAGCCGCCGGATGCCGGAGGATGTCGTCGCCCGGTGGTTGAGCCGCCGGATGCCGGAGGCGCAGGCGTGTCGAAACCCCTGCAGCCAGGCCGGGGATGTCGCCGCCCGGTGGTTGAGCCGCCGGATGCCGGAGGCGCAGGCGTGTCGAAACCCCTGCAGCCAGGCCGGGGACGTCCCCCGACGGGTCGCCGGGTTTCGACGCGCTCGTCGCTGGCGCTCCTCACGGCTCAACCACCGTGCGGCTGGTGTCAGTCGCGGGAGGAGTTCCGGCTGCGGCCGCGCACGACGCCGATGAACACCTGCACGCGGGGGTCGTCGTTGTCGATCAGCCAGCAGAGCCCCACGGTGGTGCCGGGCAGGTCGGTGACCGGGCGGTAGGCGACGTCGCGAGAACCGAAGAGCCTCGCGACGGCCATGGGCACGATCGCGACGCCGACGCCGGTCGCCGCGGTCAGGATCGCGTCGTGCTCGCTCATCGGCGGCCAGGCGAGCTGGTCGACGTCGGGGCGCCACCCGGAGCGCTCGGGCAGCACCAACTGCTCGTCGGCGAGCTCGGCGGTGCTCACCTCGTCGACCGCGGTGACGACGTGCTCGGTGCTCGTCACGACGACCGGCCGCTCCTCGTACAGCGGGATGCAGTGCAGGCCGGTGCGGTCGATCGGCAGCCGCATCAAGGCCATGTCGAGCGACCCGTCGCGGACGCCGGACTCCTGGTCGTCCTCGGCGACCGGCACCAGCTCCAGCTCGCGCCGGGTGCGGCGCCGGTAGGCGTCGGCCCACTTGTCCGGCGTCGCACCGGTGACGAACCCGAGTCGGAACGCCCCGTCCGGCAGGTCCGCGAACGGGTCCGCGCGGGGCTCGACCCGGGGTGCCGCGCGGGGCGCCGCTCGCGACTCGGGGCGCGGGTGGGTCCGACGCTGGGCAGCCATCAGGCATCCTCGAGGGGCGGCAGGCCGGCCTGGGCACGCGCGGTCGTGAGCCGCTCGAGCGCGATGGGGCCGACGCCGTGCAGGGCGGCCAGACGGGCGTTCGTCCACCCGTCGAGGGCCTCGAGGGTCTCGATGCCCTCGGCGCGCAACGCCCGGGTGGCGGGCGCTCCGATGGTGCGGGGGAGCGGGTGGCCTGCGGGCCGCGGCGCCCGCTCGCGGCGCGGGCCACCGTGATCGACGACGGCCTCGCCGCGCGGCGAGAGCCGGTAGCCGATGGCGAGGGACTCGGTGAGCCCGCGCTCCTTGAGCTTGCGCACGTCGGTCTTGAACGGCTGGGTGTCGCGCCCGAGCTCGGCGGCGAGCTCGGGGGCCCGGCGACCGGGGTTCGCGTCGATGATGCGCAGGGTGGTCCGTGTCCACGGCGCGGACGCCGCCCGATCGAGCCGGTCGAGTCCCGTCAGGATGCTCTCGATCTCGGCGGCGTCGGGCACGGTCTCGCGCAGGGCCTCACGCGGGTCGGCTCCGCCGAAGCGGAGGCCGACCTTGAAGACCGGACGGTCGGCCCGGGCGGCCAGGTTGTCGCGCAAATCGGCCAGGCTCGACGCGCCGGCCCGTCGGGCGTCGTCCGCCCGGAGTGTCGAGGGTGCCACCTGCTCGACCAAGGTGACCTCGACGACCCCCACCGAGGTGCGCAGCCGGGTGCCGACCTTGACGCGCGGGCGGTCCCACCGCCGGAACGCCAGGTCGATGGTGCCCTCCTTGATGGCCGCGAGCTCGGCCGGCCTGATCATCACCGCCCCATTCTCGCCGACCCTCGCGCCGCGGGAGCGATCAGTCCTGGGAGATCTGCACGCGCACGCGGTCGCGGTCGGTGTGCATGGCGACGGGCATGTCGGCGGGCATGTCGGCGAGCACGGCGGGATCCTTCTCGTCGTCGCCCTCGACGATCTGGCGGGTGAGAAGGCTGTTCAGACCTCGTCGAGGAACCGGTCGAAGACGCGGGCCCCGAACTCGAGAGCGTCCACGGGCACCCGCTCGTCGACCCCGTGGAACAGCGCGGTGAAGTCGAGGTCGGCGGGCAGGCGCAGCGGCGCGAAGCCGTAGGAGGCCATGCCGAGCTTGCGGAAGTGCTTGGCGTCGGTGCCGCCGCTCATCAGGTACGGCGCCACGACGGCGTCCGGATCCTCGGCGAGCAGCGAGCGGTTCATGGCGGTCACCAGGCCGCCGTCCTCGGCGTCGTACGGGGTCTCCCACGGCTGCTGGTGGGAGACGAAGTCGATGTCGACGCCCTCGCCGGTGAGCTCGGCGAGGGTGGTGAAGAACTCGTCCTCGAAGCCCGGGAGGAATCGCCCGTCGACGTGCGCGGTGGCCTCGGTCGGGATGACGTTCACCTTGTAGCCGCCGCCGAGCATCGTCGGGTTGGTGGTGTTGGAGATGACGGCCCCCAGCATGCGGGCCGCACCGCCGAACTCCTCGATCAGCGCCGGTGCGTTCTCGGGCGTGGCCTCGACGCCGGCGAGGTCGCCGACGGTGGCCAGCAGCACCTCCATCGTGGGCGTCAGGCGCACCGGCCACTGGTAGGCGCCGATGCGGGCGACGGCAGCGGAGAGTCGGCTGATCGCGTTGTCGTCGTTGATCATCGAGCCGTGCCCGGCGCGCCCGCGGGCGGTGAGGCGCATCCAGGCCATGCCCTTCTCGGCGGCCTCGATGAGGTAGACGCGCTGGCCGCGCACGGTGGTCGAGAAGCCGCCGACCTCGCCGATGGCGGCGGTGCAGTGCTCGAGATGCTCGGCATGGTGTTGCACCAGCTGCTCGGCGCCGTGGTGACCGCCGGCCTCCTCGTCGGCGGTGAAGCAGAGCACGAGTGGCCGCTTCGGCACGACCCCCGCCCGGGCGCGAGCACGCACGACGCTGAGCAGCATGGCGTCGAAGTCCTTCATGTCGACCGCTCCGCGGCCCCACACGTAGCCGTCTTGCACCTCGCCCGAGAACGGATCCATCTGCCAGTCCTCGGCCGCCGCGGGCACGACATCGAGGTGGCCGTGCAGGAGCAGCGGCTCGCCCTCGGTGCCGCCCCAGTGCGCGATCACGTTGGTGCGCCCGGGGGAGTCCTCGAACAGCTCGGGCTCCAGCCCGACCTCGTCGAGCAGTCCGGCGACGTACTCGGCCGCCTTGCGCTCGCCCGGGCCGTCGTCCTCGCCGTAGTTGGAGGTGTCGATGCGGATCAGCTCGCGGCACAGGTCGACCACCTCGGTGGCCGGGTCGTAGCCGGTCTGGGGCGTGGTGTCGTCGGCTGCCATGGGTCCAGCATGGCAAACCCCTCGCCCGGCCCCCACCCACCGTCGGGCCGATTCAGCCAACCGGGCGCTGCTTTGCTAGTGTTCCCACGCACTCGTCCGGGTGGCGGAATTGGCAGACGCGCTAGCTTGAGGTGCTAGTGCCCGTACTAGGGCATGGGGGTTCAAGTCCCCCCTCGGACACAGAAGAGAAACCCCTCGCCGAAGGCTCGGCGAGGGGTTTCGTGTTGGGTGGCTCAGCCGGGCGGGTCGACGAACATCATCACGGCCATCACCACGGCCACGGCGGCCACGCCGGCCCCGACGACGCGCGCGTACCACACGCTGGAGATGAACGATCCCGAGTAGTCCACGCCCATCGGGCGGGCTCGCTTCAGCGCGGCGGACATGGCGCGGGCGCTCCCCTGGAGATCCAGAGCCATCGTCAGCCCGTAGAGGGCCAGGGTGGCCGGGAACCACACCATGAGCCAGGGGCTGGGCGCCAGGACGAGCGACAGCGCGAGCACCACCCAGGCGGCCAGCACGACGGGCACCAAGACCTTGATCAGAAGGGGAGCCTCTGACCACAGTTGTCGGTACGACATGGCGGCCAGCCAAGCAGACGACCGATCACCCCTCCGGTCGACGATGAGCCCGGTCGGAACACGCAGGCGCCGTACTTTCGCCCGTCCACGCCCGCGGCATTAGCCTCCCTGCGTGAGTGCCCAGGCCCCTACCTCCGTCATCCTCGTCCGCGCCGAGAGGTTCCTCCCGAACCCCGCCACCGCGGCCGACAACGCCTTCCAGACCTCGATGGCCGACGGCGAGTCGCCGCAGGAGGTCTCGGCGCGCGCACTCGCCGAGATGGACGCCGTCGCCGAGGCCCTGCGCGCGCAGGGCATCGGCGTCCACGTGTTCTCCGACGCCGACCACACGCGTCCCGACAGCGTCTTCCCGAACAACTGGATCTCCACCCACGCCGGCGGCAGTGTCGCGGTGTTCCCGATGTACGCCTCGAACCGGCGTCACGAGCGTCGCGCCGACGTGCTGGAGATGCTGAAGTCGACCTTCCGGGTGCAGACGATCGTCGACTACTCCGGTCTCGAGGCCGACGGCATCTTCCTCGAGGGCACCGGTGCGATGGTGCTCGACAACGTCTCGAGGGTGGCCTACATGGCGCGCAGCCACCGAGCCGACAGCCATGTGCTGGAGCGGTTCTGCACCGACTTCAACTACGAGCCGATGGCCTTCGACGCCGTCGACTCCACCGGCGTGCCGGTCTACCACACCAACGTGATGGCCTGCATCGGCACCGACGTGGCGCTCTTCGCCCTCGACATGATCCCCGACCCGATCCGGCGCGAGCAGGTACGCGAGCGGCTCACGGTCAACGGGCGCACGGTCATCGAGCTCACCGAGACCCAGGTGCGCGAGTTCGCGGGGAACGCCGTCGAGCTGCACCGACCCCGCACCGAGGAGCAACGGGCGGTCGACCCGCGACATCTGGTCTTGGCGATGTCCGCGCGAGCGCGGCGCAGCCTGACGCCCGAGCAGGTCGAGCTGATCGAGCGGTCCGCCGAGATCGTCTCCGTCGACATCCCGACCATCGAGCTGGCGGGGGGCTCGGTGCGCTGCATGATCGCCGGCGTTCATCTCGACCACCGCCGGCCGATCGACGCCTCCCGTCTCTCTGACGCCGTCCGCGCCATCAACGAGGACGCTCCGCGCACCAACGACGGTCGCTTCGTGAGCTGAGCTGCGCTCAGGCCGGCAGCGGGCGCGCCTCCCAGCGCGAGGAGTAGGCGATGCCGCTGCGGCGGAACAGCTGGGTGACGGGGCAGCGTCGCTCGAGCTCGGCGACGAAGTGGTCGAACGCCTCGCCTTCGGCGTCGGTCTCGACCTGGGCGGTGACCTCGACGGTGTCGAAGTTCGCGTTGCCCTCGGCGCCGGTGACGAAGACCGATGGGTCGAGGTCGCCCTGGGCGCGGAAGGTGAAGTCGCCGAGCCGGATGCCGAGATCCTTGGCGACCAGCTGGGCGCTGATCTGGTTGCAGGAGGTGAGGGCACCGAGCGTGTAGGCCAGCGGGCTCGGTGCGGCGTCGGCACCGCCGAAGGCGGGGTAGGTGTCGGCGGCGAAGCGGTGGGCGTGCTCGCCGCCGACGGTGACGTCTTGGGCGACACCGGCGCCGCGGCTCTCGACGACGAAGGGGACGGTGGACATGGTGATGGCCTTCCTGGTGGGAGTCATGAGTGGGGATGGTGGGGTCGGTGGCGGGAGAGGGCTCACACGCTCACACGGGAGCGCGACGGCGAGCCGGTGAGACCGAGGTGCTCGCGCAGCGTCGACCCGGTGTAGGCCTCGCGGAAGAGGCCACGCCGGCGTAGCTCGGGCACGACCTGGTCGACGAAGTCGTCGAAGGTGCCGGGACTCTGGGCGGCGGAGAGGATGAACCCGTCGGCCTCGCCGCCGTCGACCATCTCCTCGATCTGGTCGGCGACGTCGACCGCGGTGCCCACGAGCTGGGGGAGCAGCACCCCCTGCGCGTAGAGCCGGCCGATGTCGCGCAGGGTCAGCTCGTCGCGTTCGCTGAGACGACGGGCCACGTTGAAGAGTCCCTGGGTGCCCGCCACCTCGACGCGCTGGACCGGTGCGTCGAGGTCGTAGGTGGAGAAGTCGTGGTCGGTGTGCACCGAGAGCGTCATGAGTCCCGAGATCGGGTCGGCCAGTTCGTTGTGGAACGCCTGCTTCTCGCGCGCGATCGAGGCGGTCTCGGCCACGAAGGGGATGAAGGACGGGAGGATCTTGAGGCTGTCGGGGTCGCGGCCGGCGTCGTCGGCGCGGGCTTTGACGTCGTCGTAGTAGGCGCGTCGACCCTCGGGGGTCGGGTCGATCTCGAAGATGGCGTCGGCCCAGCGGGCGGCGAAGTCCTTGCCCTTGGCCGAGGAGCCGGCCTGGATCAGGACGGGGCGCCCTTGCGGCGAGCGAGGTGTCGTGAGGGGGCCGCGGGTCTTGTAGAACAGCCCGTCGTGGTCGACCCGGTGCACCTTCGTCGGGTCGGCGAAGACCCCGGTGGCCTTGTCCTGCACCAGGGCGCCCTCCTCCCAGCTGTCCCACAGCGCCGCCGCGGCCTCGAGGAACTCCTGTGCGCGGTCGTAGCGCAGGTCGTGGTCGAGCGCCGACTCGAGCCCGAAGTTGCGCGCCTCGGCGCTGCTGAGCGAGGTGACGATGTTCCAGCCCGCCCGCCCGCCGCTGAGGTGGTCCAGGGAAGCGAACAGGCGCGCCACCTCGAAGGGGTGGAAGTACGTCGTGGACTTGGTGACGGCGACGCCGAGGTGGCGCGTGACGGCGGCGATGCTGCTGGCCACCAGCGAGGGGTCGAGCGTGGCGCTGGCCTGGGTGCCGCGGCGTAGCGCCTCGGTCTCGTCGCCGCCGTAGTTGGTCGGCACGGCGAGCAGGTCGGCGAAGAAGACGAAGTCGAACGTGCCGCGCTCGAGCGTGCGCCCGATGCGGTGGTAGTAGTCCGGTTCCAAGAACGCCGGCGAGGAGCCGGGGTGGCGCCACGCGGCGTGGGAGTGGGTCACGTGCGAGGCGATCTGGAAACCACCGAGGTGGATCTGTCGAGGCATGGTGCTCTCCGAGCGGGGGGTCAGGCGGCCGGGACCGCGACGGGCTCGCCCACCAGGGCGGGCCGCGGGATCCGGCGCAGTGGGACGACGAGCAGGGCGGCGGTGGCCACGATCGAGCCGAGCACGACCAGGGGCGAGACGTCGCCCCAGAGGCCGAGCAGCATCACGAAGCCCGGCACGGTGCACGTGGTGAACGACAAGACGAGGGTCAGCCAGCCGGTCACCTCGGTCCACCGCTCGCGGCCCAGGCCGAGGACGACGAAGAACATGGTCCACAACACCGACCACTGCGCCCACAGCAGGGCCGTGGAGGGGTCGTCGAAGCGCACTACGTTGACCACGGCGAAGCCGACCGCCAACAGTGCGACCCACGCCGAGTACCAGCCCAGGCCGGTGCCGGGGACACCGGCGAGGTTGCCGATGCCGACGTAGAGGTAGGTGAAGCCGAACAGGAAGATCCCGGCGGCCCCGAGGATCTCGTCCGGGGTCTGGGCGGTGGCCAGGAGGTAGGCGGGGATGGCGGTCTGCAGACCGCCGACGAAGAGGTTGAAGACCCCGGCGCTGCGGGGGTCGACGTGACCCAGCAGCAGCAGCCCGTTGACGAGCAGGGCGGCGCCGACGAAGAGAACTCCGACCGATGACATGGCGGTTCCTTTGCGAGGGAGAAGGGCTCGAGGCGGGATCAGAAGTAGGCGTTGGCCGGGAAGGCGGTGCCGTTGACCTCGTGGTCGCCGACGGCCGAGGCCTTGAGGAAGGTCGGGTTGTGGGTGGAGATGGTGCGCACGTTGCGCCAGTGACGGTCCAGGTTGTGCACCGACTGCGTGGCCGAGGCGCCGCCGACGTCGAAGAGACGGGCAGCGGTGGCATAGGAGAAGCCGTCGATGGCGACCTTGGCCTGGGCGGCGGCGAGCTGGGCGGCGTCGCAGGCGGCGGCGTCCGGCACGCCGTCGACGACGGAGTCGAAGGCCTCCTGGATGCGCTGCGCCGCGGCCAGGACGATGGCCTCGGCGGCGAAGGCGTCGGCGGAGATCTGTCCCACCACCTGCAGCACCTGGGCATCCTGCGCGGGCACCTGGGGGTCGCGGGCGTGGCTGAAGCTGCGCTTGCGACTGCGGACCAGGCGTACGGCGTCGTCGGCCACGCTGCGCAGCACGCCGGCGGTCACGGCCTGGAGGAAGAGCTGGAGGAAGGCGCCGAAGTACGACGGCGCGTCCTGGTGGTCGGGGTCGCCGAGGTCGAAGACCTCGTGCTCGGCCACGTGCACGTCGTCGAGACGCGTGGTGCCGGTGCCCGTCAGCCGCTGGCCGAAGCCGTCCCAGTCGTCCTCGACGGTGACGCCGCGGCGGTTGATCGGGATCACGGCGCCGGCGATGCGTCCGCCGGGCGCGGCGGCCCAGATCTGGGTGTGGTCGGAGTAGAGGGTGCCGGTGGAGTAGAACTTCTTGCCGTTGAGGCGGTAGCCGCCCTCCGGGTCGGGCGTCAGCGCGGTCTCGAAGTGCAGTCCGACCGGGGTGGCGGTCTGCTCGCTGAACCCGTTGCCGACCAGCTCGTCGGCGGCCACGATCGCCAGGCCCCGCGCGCGGGCCGAGGGGTCGGTGGCGATGAGCTGCTGCTCGACGAACCAGAAGTGGGTGCGCAGGATGTGCGCGACGTTGGAGTCGGCCTGGGCCAGCTCGATGAGCGTGGAGAACAGCTCGGGGATCGTCGCGCCCGCCCCACCCTCGGCGACGGGGACGCGCAGGCGCCCCAGCCCGGCCCTCTTGACCCACTCGATGGCCTCGAAGGGAGCCTCGCGGTCCTGCTCGCGACGTGACGCACCCTCGCGGAGGCGGTCGAGCAGCGCGGCGAGTTCGGGGGAGCGCGGGAACACGGGCGTGGTCGTCGCGACGGCCTGGGACGAGGTGGTCTCGGACGAGGTGGTCTCGGACAAGGTGGTCATGGGGATTCCTCTCGACGAATGGTGGCAACCACTTTTGTACAGTAAGTCGACCAAGACACTAGACAATGGGGTCGCGAACGACGCCGTGTCTTACGAAGCGGACTCCTCGCCCGGGCCGACCGGCGGGCGTCAGGGGAGCCGATCTGCGCTCAGAGTCGGGCTCGGAGTCGAGCTGGGAGTCGGGCTGAGAGTCGGGCTCAGTACCAGCCGACGCGCTGGGAGTGCGCCCAGGCGCCGTCGGGGTTGCCGTATCGGGCGGCGATGTAGGCCAGCCCCCAGGTGATCTGGGTCTCCGGGTTGGTGCGCCAGTCGGGAGCGATGACGGCCATCTTCGAGCCCGGCAGCGATTGCGGGATGCCGTAGGCACCGGAGGAGGCGTTCTCCGCGAGCTGGTTCCACCCCGACTCACGCTGCCACAGCGCGTCGAGGGAGGGCCACTGGTCGGGCGCGAACCCGAACTGGAGCATCAGGTGGTAGCCCAGCCCGCGGTTGGAGTCGGGGTCGATGTCGGTGGGCAGTACCTCGGGGGACGCACTCGGCAGGGTCGCCGCGATGCGCTCGGCGCGGTCGCGCAGTTGCTCCATGATCACGCGGCGGGGCACGCGGGCGGCGGCGCCGGTGCGCTCGACCGGGGGCTTCGTCTTCTGGGTGACCGGCTTCTTCGCCGGAGTGGACGACGGGGTCCGGGTCGGCGTCGGGGCCGACGTGCTCACCGGGCTGGAGGGCGCGTCGGACGCCGTCTGCTCGGCCGTGCCGCACCCGGCGGTCAGCAGCGCGACGGTTAGCAGCGCGACGGTCCTCCCCACGCGCGGGAGAGTACGTGAAGACCCCGGATGCGGGACACCTTCAGGCGGTGCGGACGGCGCGGATGATCTTGCGGCGCAGGACGACCCGGCGGGTTCCGTCGGCGGTGATGCGCACCCGGTCGAGCTCCCAGCCGCCGTGCTCGGCCCGGTCGACGAGCAGTTTGGTCACCACGTTGCGGGAGAACTCGCGCGAGAACGAGACCTTGTCGAACTCCCACTCCACGCCGCGGCCGGGTGGACGGCGATCCGTTCGGCTCATCGTCTCTCCTGCTGGTCGGAGGCTGTCAGTCGGCGCTGACGTCGTCCAGCGCCTCGACGATCTCGCGGGGGAGGTTGAGGCCCTCGACACTGAGAGCCGCCTCCAACTGGGCCGCGGTGCGTGCGCCCACGATAGGTGCTGTGACGCCGGGACGGTCACGGACCCAGGTCAGCGCCACCTGCGCGGGTGTGAGCCCCAGCCCGTCGGCGGCGCGCGCCACGGCCTCGACTACGGCGACGACGCGGTCGTCGTCGAGGTAGGGCGCCAGGAAGCGCGCGAACTGGCTGTCGGCGGCCCGGGAGTCCGACGGCGTGCCGGTGCGGTACTTGCCGGTGAGCACGCCGCGCCCGAGCGGTGACCAGGCCAGCACGCCGAGATCCATGGCCTCGGCGGCGGGCAGGGTCTCGTGCTCGATGCTGCGGTTGACCAGGGAGTACTCGACCTGGGTGGAGGCAAGCGGCACCCGGCCGGGTAGCGCGCGCTGCCAGGTGGCGGCCTGCGCGGTCTGCCAGCCGGTGTAGTTCGAGATGCCGATGTGCGCGGCCCGACCGCTCGTGACGGCGATCTCGAGTGCCGAGAGCGTCTCCTCGACCGGGGTCGAGGGGTCGGAGGTGTGCACCTGCCACAGGTCGACGTCGTCGACGCCGAGGCGCTTCAGCGAGGCGTCGAGGGTGCGCAGCATGGCACCCCGCGAGGTGTCGACGTGCATCCGGCCCGCCCGCGGGCCCAGACCCGCCTTGGTGGCCACCACGACCTCCTGGCGGGCCACGACGTCGCCGAGCAGCCGGCCGACCAACTCCTCGGAGCGCCCTTCGGCGTAGGCCGCGGCCGTGTCCAGCAGGGTGCCGCCCGCGTCGACGAAGGCCGTGAGCTGGTCGCGGGCCTCGTGCTCGTCGGTGTCGCGGCCCCACGTCATCGTGCCCAGGCCGAGGCGGGAGACCCGCAGGCCGGTGCCGCCGAGGGATCGCTGCTGCATGGCTCCTGAACTTAGTGGACGCCGGCGGTGAGCCGGTCCCGGCTCGCCGGTGCGGGTTGCCTAGGGTTCGGGTCGTGGTCGACTTCCTCAAGGCCGTCGTGCTGGGCACCCTCCAGGGACTCACCGAGTTCCTGCCGATCTCCAGCAGCGCGCACCTGCGCATCTACCCCGAGTTGTTCGGCTGGGGCGATCCCGGGGCGGCCTTCACGGCGGTGATCCAGATCGGCACCGAGCTCGCGGTGCTGCTCTACTTCCGCCACGACATCTGGCGCATCGCCAGCACCTGGCTCCGCTCCCTGGTGCAGGCCGAGTACCGCGGACACATCGACGCGCGCCTCGGGTGGTTCATCATCGTCGGCTCGCTGCCGATCGTGCTGCTCGGCATCGCGCTCAAGGACGTCATCGAGCAGGACTTCCGCTCGTTGTGGATCATCGGGACCACCCTGGTCGTGCTGGGCCTCGTGCTCGGCTTGGCCGATCGCGTGGGCAGCACCGGCAAGACGACCAGGAGCCTCACGTTCCGCGACGCCGTCCTCATGGGGCTCGCACAGGCCGCAGCGCTCGTGCCGGGGGTGTCGCGCTCGGGCGCCACGCTGTCGATGGGTCGGTTCTTGGGCTACGAGCGCGAGGCCGCTACCCGGTACGCGTTCCTGCTCGCGATCCCGGCCGTCGTGGGTGCCGGGCTCTTCGAGCTCAAGGAGATCCCGCGCGGCGAGAACACGTACGGCTGGGGTCCGACGATCCTCGCCACGGTCGTCTCGTTCGTGGTCGGGTACGCCGTCATCGCCTGGCTGCTGCGCTGGGTCACCACGCGCACCTACACCCCGTTCGTCGTCTACCGGGTGTTGCTCGGGGGCGCCGTCTTGGTGCTCGTGAGCACCGGAGTGCTCGCGGCCGGCTGAGCGAGCAACAGCTCGGCCAGGGTGAGGGCCGGGCGCCGGGCCAGCTCGCGCAGCTGGATGCGGCAGGAGAAGCCGTCGGCCAGCACGACGGTCTGCTCGCCAGCGGCGCGCACGGCCGGCAGCAACTGCGTCTCCGCGACGGCCACGGAGGTCTCGTAGTGCCCGCGCTCGACGCCGAAGTTGCCGGCGAGACCGCAGCAGCCGCCCACGGTCCGGACCGTGGCACCGGTGCGTGCCAGCACGGCGAGGTCGGTCGACCAGCCCAGCACCGAGGCGTGGTGACAGTGCGGCTGCGCCACCACGGTGACGGCGCTGAGGTCGGGGGGCGTCCAGGCGGGGGCGTCGCCGAGCACCTCGGCGAGGGTGCACATCGCTCCCTGGACGCGTGCCAGCCGTGGGTCGTCGCCGATGAGTTCGTCGGCGTCGCTGCGCCAGGTCGCGAGGCACGAGGGCTCGATCCCGACGATCCGTACGCCCCGCCTGGCCACGGGCTCGAGGACGTCGAGAGCCGCCAGCATCGAGCGGCGGGCGAGGCCGCGTTGGCCGGTGCTGAGGTAGGTCAGGCCGCAGCAGGCCCGTCGGCCGACGACCTCGACGCCGAAGCCGGCTCGCTCCAGCAGCTCCACCACGGGTGCGGCACGACCGTCCTCGAAGGCGTCGGAGAAGGAGTCGACCCACACGGCGACCCGCTGCTGGGCCTCCGCGCGCTTCACGTGCGCGAGACTGCGCCGGGCCGAGCGGCGGGCCAGTCGGGGGATCGATCTCCGGGCGTCCACGCCGGCCGACCACCGCATCAGCCGGGCGAGGAGCGGATGCTCGACCCCGGTCGCCGCGTTGACCAGGCGGCCGAGCCGCAGCCGGGACACCAGGGCCGACCAGGCGGGCAGCCAGCCCAGCGAATAGTGCTGGCGTGGCCGGAGCCGACCACGGTAGCGACGGTGGAGCACGATCGACTTGTAGGAGGCCATGTCGACGCCCGTGGGGCAGTCTCGTGCGCACCCCTTGCAGGAGAGGCACAGGTCGAGGGCCTCGGAGACCTCGGGGCTGTCCCATCCCGAGACCAGCTCGCCGTTCACCATCTCCTGGAGCACCCGCGAGCGCCCTCGCGTGGAGTCCTTCTCCTCGCCGGTGGCTTGGTACGAGGGACACATCACCGTGCCGCCGCCGGGGCCGTCGGTCAGGCACTTGCCGACGCCGGAGCAGCGGTGCACCTCCTCGACGAAGGCGAGCTCGGTGCGCGCCAGCGGTGAGTCGGCGGCCTGGGCCACCCGGAGGTGGCTTCCGACGGCCTCGGGGTCCACGATGACGCCGGGATTGAGGATCCCCTCGGGGTCGAGGAGAGCCTTGACCCGGGCCATGAGGGCCAGGGCCTCGGGTGAGTACATGTGGCGCAGCAGCCCCGAGCGGGCACGCCCGTCGCCGTGCTCGCCGGACATCGAGCCGCCGAAGCGCCCGACGAGGGCAGCCGCCTCCTCGACGAAGGCGGCGTACGCGTCACGACCGCCCGGGACGCCGAGCGGGAAGTCGATGCGACAGTGCACGCAGCCCTCGCCGAAGTGCCCGTAGGGCAGGGCGTGCAGATCGTGTCGCGCCAGCAGATCCTCGAAGGCGCGCAGGTACTCTCCCAGCCGCGCCGGCGGGACGGCGGCGTCCTCCCAGCCACCGTAGGCCGGCCGCTCGAGGCTGGTCTCGGCGAGTCCGGCACCGTCGGCGCGGATCTTCCACAGTGCCGCGGTCGCGACCGGATCCTCCACGACCCACCCGTCGGCGGCACGCGCCTGCTCCAGCAGCGCGGCCGCGCGCTCGGCGAGCCTCCGCTCGTCGTCGTCGACCAGTTCCACCAGCATCCAGGCGTCGCCGTCGGGCAAGGCCGGCACCGACCCGGGCCCCTGGCGCCGCACGACGACGTCGACCATGCGCCGGTCCAGGCCCTCCGCGGCGGTGGCGCCGACCTCGGCGAGCAGTGGCGCGTCGTCGGCGGCCTCCGGCATCGAGGGGTAGCCGAGGGCGACCATGGTCGTGAAGGGCTTGTCCTCCACGAGTCGCACGGTCGCCTCGACCGTCACGGCGAGCGTGCCCTCGGTGCCGGCGAGGAAGGACGCGACGTCGAAGTCGTTCTCGGGGAGGAGGTGCTCCAGGGAGTAGCCGGACACCTGACGACTGAAGCGGCCGAACTCGGTGCGGATGAGGGCGAGGTGGTCGCCGACCAGCCGTTCGAGCGCGCGCAGCGTGGGGGAGGTGACCGGGAGCCCGGGCCCGACCCGCACCGTCTCGCCGGTGCCCAGCACCGCGGTCAGCGCCACGACGTTGTCGGCCGTGCGGCCGTAGCCCAGGGCTCGCGGGCCGCACGCGTTGTTGCCGATCATGCCGCCGATGGTGCAGCGGTCGCTGGTCGAGGGATCCGGGCCGAAGCGCAGGCCGTGCGGCCGGGCCGCCGCCTGGAGGTGGGCCTGCACCACGCCGGGCTGCACCCGCGCCGTGGCCTCGTCGGGGTCGATGGAGAGGATCCGGGTCAGGTGACGGGAGAGGTCTTGGACCACACCCGTGCCCAGTGCGTTGCCGGCACACGACGTGCCTGCGCCGCGTGGCGTGAGCGGAGTCGCGGTGTCCAGGCAGCACCGGACCACCGTCGCCACCTCGGCGCCGTCGCGTGGGAACGCGATCGCAGTCGGCACGAGCCGGTGCAGGCCGGCGTCGCTGGTGTACAGCGCGCGGGAGAGCCCCTCGTCGGAGACCTCCACGCCCGCGGCGCGCAGTGCTCTCACCACACCCGTTGCCGACCTCCGGGCGCCCTCTCGAGGGCGGCGAGCTCGCAGGGGCGGGGAGAGGGACCAGGGCACGGAGATCCTCCTGATCTCGAGACGACGCTGCGCACCGCAGTCTGGGCCCGCGCCCGGCCGACGGCTAACCACGCGGCGTTGTGAGGCCCACGGATCTGTCGTTCGACCGTGGGGCCGGGGCGCCCTAGCGTCGAGATCGCGTGATGCCCGTCACCACCGGGGGCGTCGCCGAGTCGTCCTCGAGTCCAAGGAGAACCAGCAGTGTCGACAGCCACGGATCCCGACCACTACCTCGACCAGGGCGCCGCGCGGGTCCGCAAGAGCGCCTACCTCTCGCCGGAGCTCTACAGCGCCGAGATGGAGCGGATCTTCGACAAGACCTGGCTCTACGTCGCCCACGCCTCGGAGATCCCGAACCCGGGCGACTACAAGACCACGACGATGGCCGGCCGTCCGGTGGTCGTCTCACGGACCCGCGAGGGCACCATCGCCATCGTCCAGAACCGTTGCCGGCACCGGGGCGCCAGCGTGTGCCAGGCGCCGACCGGCAACGCCCGCTTCTTCCGCTGCGAGTACCACGGCTGGACCTATAAGAACAGCGGCGAGTTGGTCGGGGTCACCTTCCCCGACGGCTACGAGAAGATCGACAAGTCCACGCTCGGCCTGCTGACGATCCCGCGCATCGAGGTCTACCGCGACTTCGTCTTCGCCTCCTTCAACTCCGAGGTCCAGCCTCTCGAGGACCATCTGGCCGGCGCCAAGGAGTTCCTCGACCTGTTCATCGACTCCGGTGGTGGCCGCCCCCTGGTCGCCGCGCACGGCACCCAGCAGCTGACCTACCCCGGCAACTGGAAGCTCCAGCTCGAGAACGGCTGCGACGGCTACCACCCGAACTTCGCCCACCGCTCCTTCTTCCGCGTGGTCGGCAGCCGGCTCCACGACGACTCGTCCGGCTCCTACCTCGGCGGCCGGTCGACGGCCAAGGCGCGCAGCCTGGGCAACGGCCACGCGATCCTCGATCAGCGGCAGTCCGTGGGCGATCACTACGAGAAGCGGGCCCTGCTCGCCCCCGACTCCGAGCAGATCGTGGAGCAGTTGGCCGAGGAGGTCTCGGACGACGAGCGCACCCGACTCATCGCCGAGTCGGTGCACCTGGGCTTCAACCTCACGATCTTCCCGAACCTCCAGCTCATCGGTGTCCACATCCGCGAGATCGTGCCCAAGAGCGCCACGGAGACGGTCGTGAAGTACACCCCGATGACCATCGACGGGGTGCCCAGCGGCATCAACGAGTTGCGGCTGCGCAGCCACGAGCTGTTCTACTCCGCCGCCGGGTTCGGGGTGCCCGACGACAGCGAGATGTTCCGTCGCGTCTCCTCCGGCCTCGACACCGACGAGGAGTGGCTGTTGCTCTACCGCGGCGCGCACCGCGTCGAGGGTGACGAGAACGCGGCGGAGTCCCATGTGACCGACGAGCTGCCCCAGCGTGCCGAATGGCTGCACTGGGCCAGCCTGATGCAGGAGGAGAAGGCGTGAACACCGCACCGGTGGTGGTCGAGGCCACCGAGGCCCGCACCGAGGCCCGCACCGAGGCTCTGGCCGATGTCGTGCACCGCGAGGGCGAGCTGCTCGACGACCGACGCTACGACGAGTGGGCCGAACTGTTCACCGACGACTGCCGCTACTGGGCGCCCTATGACTGGTACGCCCCGGAGCCGCGCGGCGCGATGAACATCATCTACGACGACAAGGCTCGTCTGCTGGATCGCGTCTCGCGCCTGACCGGTGGCGACTTCCACTCCCAGGATCCCGCGTCGCACACGACGCGCCTCATCGGCGTGGTGCGCCCGCTGGCCGACCCGGGCAGCTGGACGCCGCCCGGCGTCAGCGAGGCCGCCTTCACCGCGTCCTTCCGACTCACCGAGCTGCGCCGGGAGGTCCTCACCGAGTACTCCGGGCGGGTGAGCTGGTGGCTGCGAACCGAGAGCGGCAGCCCGCGGATCGTGGCCAAGAAGGTGCAGCTGCTGGGTGCGAACCGTCCGCTGGCCAACCTGACCTTCCCGCTGTGAGCGCCGGCGGCGGGCCGACGACCAGCGGTCCCTCGGACATCTCGTTCGTCCTGCGCAACGAGTTCGCCAACATCCGCGTCAGCACCGAGGCCGGACAGTGCGGGGTGCGGCTGAAGATCACCGACCTCGAGACGGGTTCGAGCACCTACCTGGACCTGCTCGAGCTGGCCGGTCTGTGCGAGTGGCCCGAGGAGGAGCGCCTCATCCCGGTGCAAGGTCACCTCTACGCCGAGCACACCGAGCGCGAGGTCGGCCGGTGAGCGGGGCGGCGGTGGTGCAGGCGCTGTTGGGGCCGGGCCGTCTCGAGGAGCGTTCGCTCGATCTGCCCGAGGTCGGCTCCGACGACGGACTCCTGGAGGTGCTCGCTTGTGGGTTGTGTGGCAGCGACGTCGCCAGCTTCACCGGCGGCAAGCAGCACGAGTACCCGGTCGTCCTCGGGCACGAGGTGGTGGGGCGCGTCGCCGAGGCCGGCGAGCAGGCCCTGCGCCGCTGGGGTGTGTCGGTCGGTGATCGCGTCGTCCTCGAGGAGGCGCTGCCCTGCCTGGGGTGCGATCTGTGTCGCAGTGGGCGACAGCGGCTGTGCACGCGTCTGGGCCTGCGCCTGGGCGACACGGGCATCGGCACCGCCCCGAGCCTCTGGGGCGGCTACGCCTCCCACCTCTACCTGCACCCCCACGCCCAGCTGCACCGCGTGCCGGACGCCGTGCCCGACGACGTGGCGACGCTCTTCATCCCGCTCTCGAACGGACTGTCCTGGATGCGCGACCGAGCCGAGCTGAGGCCCGGCCAGTCCGTCGTCGTCATCGGCAGCGGTCAGCACGGCGTCGCCACGGCCCTGGCCGCGCGGCACCTCGGCGCGAGCAGCGCGACGATCGTGGGAACCGCCGCCGATGCGGGGCGCCTCGACCTGGCCGCGCGCCTGGGCGCTCGCACGGTGGCCATCGACCCGGCGGCACCGGCCACCGCGGTCGTGCGAGAGGTCGCCGCCGTGGTGGGCGGCCGTGCCGACGTCGTGGTCGACATGACGCCTGGTGCCACCACCCCGCTCCAGGCCAGCATCGAGCTGGCGGCCGTCGGTGGCACCGTCTTGTGGGGCGGGCTGAAGCGTTCCAGCGAGCTGCCGCCCGTGCCCGTGGACGAGGTCATCCGTCGCGAGTTGACCGTCCGTGGTCTCTGGGCGCGGCCCAGTTGGGCCGTGGCCGCCGCACTGGAGTGGCTGGCCTCCGATCCCGGCCTCGCCGACCTCTGCGCGGAGTCGGTGCCGCTGGAGCGTCTGGACACCGCGTTCGCACAGGCCACCCATCCCGATCCCGCACAACGCCCACTGCACGTCGCAGTGGTGAGGAGGTAGACAGATGAGTCAGCAGCTCCACGTCGACGAGAACAAGTGCGCCGGCCACGCCCTGTGTACGGTCATCGCCCCCGATCTGTTCGAGATGGACGACCGAGGCAAGGCGATCGTCATCGGCCAGGTCGACGACGCGAACCTCGCCGAGGCCGAGGAGGCCGTCGCGGAGTGCCCGGCGCTGGCCATCGCCATGACCTCGTCGGGCTCGTGAGCGGTCGAGACGGCGTCCTCGTCGTCGGTGCCTCGCTCGCCGGACTGCGCACCGTGCACGAGCTGCGTACCTGCGGTTTCGACGGCGCGATCCGACTACTGGGCGGCGAGCAGACCCTGCCCTACGACCGTCCGCCGCTCAGCAAGGGCTACCTGGCAGGCACGGTCGGGACCGAGGCGGTCCAGCTGACCTCCGAAGAGGAGCTGCGCAGCCTCGACGTGGAGTTCGTGCGCGGCGTGCACGCCCGCTCGATCGACCTCGACGCCCGTCGCGTGTCGTGCGACGACGGCACGGACCTCGCCTTCGACCGGCTGGTCGCCGCCACCGGCGGTCACGCCGTGACGCCGCAGTGGGTGCGCGACCTGCCCGGCCCCGGTGTGCTGCGGACGGTCGAGGACGCCGATGGGTTGCGGGGCCTCGTCCGGCCCGGCACGCGGGTGGTCATCGTGGGTGGCGGCTTCGTCGGTAGCGAGGTGGCGGCCACGCTGTGCTCGGCCGGCGTCCGGGTGACCCTCCTCGTCGACGGCGATGTCGTGCTGGGCCGCCTCGGACCGCGAGTCGCGGGGGTCTTCACCGACCTGCTGCGCCGGCGGGGTGTCGAGGTGCGGTCGCACGCCACGGTCATCGATGCGACTCCCGACGAGTCCGGGGTGCACCTGGTGTTGGCGGACGGCACCACGCTGGAAGGGGATCTCGCCTTGGCGGCCGTGGGCTCCGCGCCGACGACGGCCTGGCTCGGGGAGCTCGCGGGACCGCACGCGGCCCCGATGACGGTCGATCGCCACGGTCGCGCGCACGAGCGTGTCTGGGGGGCCGGTGACGTCACCGGCACCGGGCACTGGGCCGAGGCGGTGCGGCAGGCCCGGGTCGCCGCACGCAGCATCGTCGGGCGCGAGGACCGCACCACCCACCGGCTGCTCGACGAGGTGCCCTACGCCTGGACCGACCAGTTCGAGGTTAAGGTGCAGACGCTGGGGCGACCCGCCGCCACCGACACCTTCCACCCACTGCCCGGCCACGACGTGGGCTCCCTGTGCTTCAGCGGCGTCTACAGCCGTGCCGGGCAGGTGACGGGCGCCGTGATGGCCGACCGGCCCCAGGATCTCGCACGGATGCGGCGCCACCTGGCCGCCCCGACCCGCGTGTCCGCCGTGCTCGACGACGCAGTCGCCTCGGGCGAGTCCGCCTGACCACCGTTCCCGAACCACCCGCCCAGAAGAGAGGCAGCCCCATGTCCGACCCCCGCCCCTACACCTCCGTGTGGTCCGATCTCGCCCAGGTCGAGTTCTCCCAGGGCTTCTTGCAGTCAGGGCCGTACCGCACGCGCTATCTGCACGCCGGCTCCGACGACAAGCCCGTGCTGCTCATGCTGCACGGCATCACCGGTCACGCCGAGGCCTACGTGCGCAACCTGGCCTCCCACGCCGAGCACTTCTCGGTCTGGGCGATCGACCTCATCGGGCACGGGTACAGCGACAAGCCCGACCACCCGCTGGAGATCCCGCACTACATCGAGCACGTCGAGCACGTGCTCGACACCCTCGGCGCTCGCACCGCCTACCTGACCGGGGAGTCGGTGGGGGGCTGGGTCACCGCACGTTTCGCCCAGCAGCTCCCCGAGCGAGTCGAGCGGATCGTCCTGAACACCATGGGGGGCACCATGGCCAACCCTGCGGTGATGGAGCGCCTCTACACGCTCTCCATGGAGGCCGCCAAGGATCCCAGCTGGGAGCGGGTCAAGGCGCGCCTGGAGTGGCTGATGGCCGACCCGGCCATGGTCACCGACGATCTCATCCGCACCCGCCAGGCCATCTTCGAGCAGCCCGACTGGCTGCGGGCCTGCGAGTCGAACATGGCGCTGCAGAACCTGGAGATCCGCAAGCGCAACATGTTCACCGATGACGACCTGCGCAGCATCGAGACCGAGGCGCTGGTGCTGTGGACGACCAAGGATCCCTCCGGCCCGGTCGACGAGGGCGCCCGGATCGCCTCGTTGCTGCCCCGCGGCAGGCTCGCCGTCATGGACAACTGCGGCCACTGGCCGCAGTACGAGGACACCGAGACCTTCGACCGGATCCACCTCGACTTCCTGCTGCACGGGCACCGGGGGGTCTGAGCCGTGTCCCACTACGCCGTGGCGATGTCGCACACACCTCTGCTGGGCAAGGTGGAGGTCGCCGCCGACGTGACCGCCGAGCTCGACGCCCACGTCGAGACCCTGCGCGCGGAGATCGAGCGCTTCGACCCGACGGTGATCGTGCTCTTCGCGCCGGACCACTACAACGGCTTCTTCTACGACATCATGCCGCCGTTCTGCATCGGCACCGCCGCGCGGGCGATCGGTGACTTCGGGAGTGCCGAAGGTGATCTCTCGGTGCCCGCGGAGCTTGCGCAGTCCCTCGCTCAAGGCGTGATGGACGCCGGTTTCGACACCGCGATCTCGCGCGGCATGGAGGTCGACCACGGGGCGGTCCAGCCGCTGGAGCTGCTCTTCGGCGGACTCTCGACCCGCCCCGTCGTGCCGGTCTTCGTCAACGGAGTGGCGGTGCCGTTGACTCCGATGGAGCGCATCCGCGGCTTCGGGGCCGCGGTCGGTCGCCATCTGGCCACCACCGAGGAGCGAGTGCTCTACCTGGCCTCAGGTGGGCTCTCCCACGATCCCCCCGTCCCGCAGTGGGCGGACGCCGACGACCAGGCGCGCGCCTTCCTGCTCGCCGGACGCCACCCGACGACCCAGGCACGGGCCGCGCGCGAGAGCCGCGTCTTCGCCACCGCGGAGGCGTTCAGCCAGGGCGCCGCGAGCATCCGGGATCTCAACCCGACGTGGGACCAGGCGTTCCTGGAGAGCCTGGCTGCCGGCGACCTGGCCACCATCGGCGGTTACGACCCCGAGGAGATGACCCGGGTCGCCGGTCACTCGGCGCACGAGGTGCGCACGTGGCTGGCCGCTTTCGGGGCGCTCCAGGCGGCTGGGGGGGACTACTCCGTCGTGACGCGCTACTACCGGCCGATCCGCGAGTACATTGCCGGTTTCGGCATCCTCTCCGCCGCGCCACTGGGGTCGGCGCCGAGCCCTCGCAGGCATGGCTAGCCGTAGGCTGAGCCGGCCGCGCCGCCCCGAGACGACGCCCGCGGAGGAAGGAACCATGGTGAGCGATCTCTCCGACGACTCGCTCACCCGCGATCTGGACACCCGCCTGGTGAGGACGTTCGCGATGGTGGCGGAGGAGATGAGCTTCTCCGGCGCTGCTCGGCGCCTCGGCATGACCCAGCAAGGTGTCAGCTCCCACGTGCGGCGGCTCGAGGGTCTCCTGGCCGTTCCGTTGTTCGAGCGGAGTCGCTCCCACGTGGCGCTCACCGAGAGGGGCGAGAGCCTGCTCGGCCACGCCCGCCAGGTGCTCATGGCCACCGAGAACCTCTTCGCCGCCACCTCGACGCAGCGTTCGCCGGTCCGGGTGGCGGAGATCCGCGGACGCCGGATGATGCAGCAGTGCTATGCGACGTTTCGCCGGGAGCACCCGCAGCAGCCGGTCACGTTCTTCGACATGCTCAGTCGCGAGCAGACCAAGGCCATCGCCGAGGGCCACCTCGACATCGGTATGGGGCGCCTGCTGGCGCCGGTACCGGGCCTGAACTCGATGCCGTTCCGACTCGACCCCGTGCTGGCGCTCAACGTGACCGACCCCGGCCCGGTGCACCTGCGGTCGGGCCGGGTGGGCTACACCGGAGGCGGCAGCGAGCGATTCGCCAACTGGGTCTCGTTCTGTCGTGAGCTCAGTGTCAGCACCGGGGCGCACCTGGTGCCCGTGCCGCACGACAACACGATGCTCGAAGCCATCGGCCAGGGCCAGATGGCCGGCGAGCTGCCCCCGGTGTTGGCGATGGCGGGCATGCGGGACTACCCCTCGGCGGAGTACTTCGACTTCCGGCCGCTCGAGGACATCCAGCCCTACTACCCCTGGCGCATCTTCTGGCGCACCAACGAGAGTCGTCGCGAGGTGCGTGCCTTCCTCTCGACCGCTCTCGCCGTGGCGCGTGAGCAGCGCTGGATGGAGCTGCTGGACCGCGACGTGGAGATCTGGCTGCCACGCGACGGGGAAGACCACCTGCGCCCCGGGGCCCGGATGCCCTAGCCGGCTCCGTTCGGAGTCGACCTAGACGTCTCGTCGGGGCATGGGGCGAGGGGCGTGTCATCGGGCTCGGGGATCAGGGGGTCGAACGCCGCGCCAGCGCGGCGCCGATGGCGGCGGCGACGGCCCGCACGACCACGGCGTGGCGTGCCGGCCAGAAGCGGCCGAGGGGCCCGGCGGCGCTGACGGCGGCCACGACGTCCTCGCCGACCGTCACGGGCGCTGCAACGCAGGTCAGGCCGGGAGCCGACTCCTCGTGCTCGAAGGCCACGCCCTCGTCGAGGGCGCGTTCGAGCTGACGATGCAGGATGCCCGGAGCGGTCACGGTGTGGGCGGTGACGCGTTCGAGTGGTCCGGTCAGTAGCGAGGCGACATCGCCCGGGTCGGCGTGCGCAAGCAGCATCTTGCCGATCGCCGTCGCGTGCAGCGGCATCCGTCCGCCGGTGCGCGACGGACTCCGCGCCTGACGGTGGCCGCCGATCTTGAGCAGGTAGACGACGTCGGAGCCCTCGCGTACCCCGAGGTGGACGGTCTCGTGGGTGCGCTCGTAGAGATCCTGCAAGAAGGGCAGGGCCACCTCGGTGAGGGTCCGCTCCGTCGAGGCGCGCATGCCGAGCTCGAACAGTCCTCTGCTGAGGCGATACCCGCCCGGGACGCGGTCGAGCAGCCGGTGCTCGACGAGCTCGCGGCACAGCCGGTGTGCCGTCGCCTTGTGCAGACCGGTGCGTCGCGACAGCTCGCTGAGCGTGAGGACCGGCTCCTCGAACGAGAAGGTGCGCAGGAGTGAGACGGCCCGGCCCAGCACCGTGTGCGGCGCAGTCATGGCGCGATTCTAGGCCGATGTTTCACTCAGCGAGACACGAGCCTGGGGCTCCGATGCGACCGACTGCACAGTGTTGCCATGACCCTCTCCACCCCCGCCGCCACCACGAGCCCGTCGGTCGACCAGGCCGTCGAGCGGCTCGCGGTCGCGAGCAGTTCGCACACTCCGTGCCCGCCCGTGCGCGACCTGATCGGTCGCGACGACGTCGCCGCCGCCTACGCCGTGCAGTCGCGGCTCGTCGCCCGTCGCATCGACGACGGAGCGCGGCCAGTGGGCCGCAAGATCGGGCTGACCTCGCCGGCCGTGCAGGCTCAGCTGGGGGTCGACCAGCCCGACTTCGGCGTCCTCCTCGACGACATGGCCTACAGCGACGGTGCCGACCTCCCGGTGGACGCGGTCCTGCAGCCGCGCGTCGAGGCCGAGGTGGCCTTCGTCCTCGGCGCAGACCTCGACGCCGAGGATCTGGGCATCGACGACGTGCGGTCGGCGATCGAGCACGTGGTCCCCGCCCTGGAGATCTGCGGCAGCCGAGTCGCCGAGTGGGACATCAGCTTCGGTGACACCGTCGCCGACAACGCCTCCTCGGGGGCCTACGTGCTGGGTCCGCAGCGCGTGCCGCTCGCCGAGGTCGAGCCGCGTGCGGTACGGATGACGCTGCGGATCAACGACGAGGAGGTCTCCCAGGGCTCGGGGGAGGCCTGTCTCGGGGATCCGCTCCTCGCGGTCCTCTGGCTGGCACGCCAGGTGCGCGAGCTCGGGAGCCCGTTGCGGGCCGGTGAGGTCGTCCTCGCCGGCGCCCTCGGACCCATGCGCCCCCTCACCATCGGCGACTCCGTCGCCGCCGACCTCACCGGACTGGGTCGGGTCGCGTTCACCTACGCTCGAGAGGAGCAGCAGCTGTGAGTGCCACGAAGGTAGCCATCATCGGTTCGGGCAACATCGGGACCGACCTGATGATCAAGGTCATGCGAGGCAGCGACCGCCTGGCGATGGGCGCGATGGTCGGCATCGACCCCGCCTCGGACGGTCTGGCCCGCGCCGCCCGGATGGGCGTCGCCACCACTGCCGAGGGAGTCGAGGGCCTCGTGGCGATGGAGGGCTTCGACGACATCGACATCGTCTTCGACGCGACGTCGGCCAAGGCCCACGAGGCCCACGCGGCGCGACTGCTGCCGCTCGGCAAGCGGCTCATCGACCTCACCCCTGCCGCCATCGGGCCCTACGTGGTCCCGGCGGTCAACATCGACGACCACCTCGACGCACCCGACGTCAACATGGTCACCTGCGGCGGCCAGGCGACGATCCCGATCGTCGCCGCCGTCTCCCGCGTGGTGCCCGTCGCCTACGGCGAGATCGTCGCCTCCATCGCCTCGAAGTCGGCCGGTCCGGGCACCCGGGCGAACATCGACGAGTTCACCGAGACCACCTCGGCCGCCATCACCAGCGTCGGCGGCGCGGAGCGGGGCAAGGCGATCATCATCTTGAACCCCGCCGAGCCGCCGTTGATGATGCGCGACACGGTCTTCTGCCTGGCCCGGGTCGAGGAGCCCGGTCAGCTCGAGGAGATCCGCGAGAGCGTGGCCAAGATGGTCGGCGACGTCGCGGCCTACGTGCCCGGCTACCGGCTCAAGCAGGAGGTGCAGATCCGCGAGCTGGCCCCCGACCAGCCGCTGCGCACGCTCGTCGCCGAGGGACCCCGGCCGACCCACCAGGTCTCGGTGTTCTTGGAGGTCGAGGGAGCGGCGCACTACCTGCCCGCCTACGCGGGCAACCTCGACATCATGACCTCCGCAGGGGTCCAGGTGGCAGAGCGGATCGCTGCGGGCGCCGCGACAGCACAGGCAGGCGGTCACGCATGAGCACTCCCATCTTCGTCCAAGACGTCACGCTGCGCGACGGCATGCACGCCGTCCGGCACCGCATGGAGCCCGCGGAGGTGCGCGCGATCGTGGCCGCCCTCGACGCCGCCGGCGTCGACGCGATCGAGGTCGCACACGGCGACGGGCTGGCCGGCTCGTCGGTCAACTACGGGCCGGGCTCACACACCGACTGGGAGTGGCTCGAGGCGGCTGCCTCGGTGATCGACCGAGCGCGCCTGACCACGCTGCTGCTGCCCGGGGTCGGCACCATCCACGAGCTCAAGACCGCCTGGGATCTGGGCGTTCGCTCGGTGCGGGTGGCCACCCACTGCACCGAGGCCGACATCAGCGCCCAGCACATCGCGGCGGCGCGCGAGATCGGCATGGACGTCTCGGGGTTCTTGATGCTCTCCCACATGTCGCCGCCCGAGGAGCTGGCCCAGCAGGCGAAGCTGATGGAGTCCTACGGTGCGCACTGCGTCTACGTCACCGACTCCGGCGGCCGACTGACCATGAACGACGTCCGGGCGCGGGTGCGCGCCTACCGCGACGTGCTCGACGCGGGCACCGAGATCGGCATCCACGCCCACGAGAACCTCTCGCTGTCGGTCGCCAACTCGGTGGCCGCCGTGGAGGAGGGCACCTACCGGGTCGACGCCTCGCTGGCCGGGCAGGGCGCCGGTGCCGGCAACTGCCCCATCGAGGCGTTCGTGGCGGTCGCCGACCTCTCCGGCTTCGAGCACCGCTGCGACCTCTTCGCGTTGCAGGATGCCGCCGACGACCTGGTGCGTCCGTTGCAGGATCGTCCGGTCCGCGTCGATCGCGAGACGCTGACCCTCGGCTACGCGGGTGTGTACTCCAGCTTCTTGCGGCACGCGGAGAACGCCTCGGCCGAGTACAAGGTCGACGTCCGCGACATCCTCACCGAGTGCGGTCGACGCCGGCTGGTCGGCGGCCAGGAGGACATGATCATCGACATCGCGCTCGACCTGGCCCGCTAGTCCGGACGCGTCGTCCACGTCTGCTCCGAGCCCGGCGGGGCTCAGAGCAGACCGTGGCTGCGTGCGTGCAATCGCGACACACCGAGCAGGGCGCCGAGCGCGGGGGTGGGCACGCCCAGCTCCGTGCCCAGTGCGTGCACCGAGCCCAGCAGCGCCTCCAGCTCCACGGGCCGGCCGGCGTCGGCGTCTTGGTGCATGGAGGTGCGGAAGCTGCCCAGTCGTCGGGTCAGCACCAGCCGGTCGGCCGGTGAGCGCTCGTCGTCGAGGCCGAGGAGCCGGCCGATCTCACGTGCCTCCGTCATCGCGGCGAGCGCGAGATCGTGCACCAAGGGGTCGTCGAGCAGGGTGTCGACGGGGCTGCGGGTCACCATCGACAAGGGATTGAGCGCCAGGTTGCCGAGCAGCTTGAACCACACGGCCGCCCGGATGTCGTCGCTCGCCTCGGCGTCGAATCCTGCCGCCCGCAGGTCGGCGGCGACGGTGGGCGCGAGCTGCTCTGCCGGACCGTGAGGGGCTGCGGCTCCGAGCACCAGCCGTCGCCCCGAGGTGGGCACCACGACCCCTGGACCCTCGGTGGTGGCGGTGAGGTGCACGGCCATGCCCAACGTGGCGGTCGCCGGGATGCCGGCGCGCAGCCTCTGGTCCGCGCTCGAGACCGCCACCTTGTGTTCAGCGGCGACCCCGTCGCCGAACCACCAGGGGAGTCCGTTCATCGCGGTCACGACGACGACCCCTTCGCCGAGACGCGTGCGCAGCTCGACCAGGGCGTCGGCGAGGGCGGGCACGGCGGTCGACTTGACGGCGAGGACCACCACGTCGACGTCGTCGAGCTCCTCGGGCGCCGAGACCATCGGCAGCCGCAGCGTCTGCGTCGTGGCGCCACGCACGCGCATACCGTGCCGGCGGACCGCCTCAACGGTCGCGGGTCGAGCCAGCCCCACGACATCGAGGCCGGCGCCTGCCAGCCCCGCGGCGATCGAGCCGCCGATCGCTCCCAGACCCCAGACGCAATAACGCACGTGCCGCTCGCTCTCTTCTCGACGGTCTCCACAGCCAGGCTCCACACCAGGCTCGACGCAGGCTCCGCACCAGGCTCCGCACCAGGCTCCGCACCAGGCCTCACACCAGGCTCCGCGACGCGCGTCCGCCGCGGGTCGGGAGGGGCTTCGTCGGACACGACGACACCCGTGGTCCCAGGATGTCGCATCGCGAGGACGGTCACGCCGAAGCGTTGTCAGGTGCCCTGACCGCGTTGTAACCCACGTCACTCGAACGCTGATAGACCTGCCCGTCGTGGCGTCCATGTGGCGTGCGCCACTCACAGAGACGGGAGTCCACCGATGACGCAGACCGACCACACTGCCCGCCCGGCCACGGCCGGAGCGGCGGCCGATCCACGCGAGTACCGCCGTGTGCTCGCCTCGAGCTTCTTGGGTTCGACGGTGGAGTTCTACGACTTCCTGCTCTACGGCACGGCGGCGAGCCTGGTCTTCGGCCAGCTCTTCTTCAGTGAGCTCAGCGACTCCGCGGCCCTGACCGCCTCGTTCGCGACCTTCGCGGTGGGCTACGTGGCCCGACCGCTGGGCGGGTTCCTCTTCGGTCACCTCGGAGACCGTGTGGGGCGCAAGGCGACCTTGATGACGACCATGACGATCATGGGGCTCTCCTCGACCCTCATCGGCTTCCTGCCGACCCACGACCAGATCGGCACCGCGGCGCCACTGCTGCTGCTCGGCTTGCGGGTACTGCAAGGCGTCGCGGTCGGTGGCGAGTGGGGAGGGGCCGCGCTCATGGCCCTCGAGCACGCTCCAGAGCGCGAACGAGGCCTCGCCGCCTCGGTGGCCAACATGGGTGGCCCCGCGGGAGCCATGCTCGCCACGCTCGCCTTCGCCCTGATGACGACCCTGCCCGAGGACCAGCTGCTCTCGTGGGGATGGCGAGTGCCTTTCCTTCTCTCGGCCGCACTCGTGGGGGTCTCCCTCTACGTGCGGGTGCGCATCTCGGAGAGCCCGCTGTTCGTGGAGAGCATGAAGCGCGCCGAGAGCGCCGACCGTCGCAAGCGCCTGCCCGCCGCGGTGATCCTCACCCGCTACCGCTCGCAGCTGTTCGTCGGCACGCTCGGCGCTCTGGCGGCGGTGGTCTACTCGATCTTCATGGCGACCTTCGCGCTCGCCGCAGCCGAGGCGTCCGGAGTCGCGGCATCCCACGTCCTGGTGGCCAAGGCCGCGGCGGCGTTCGTGCACATCTTCGCCATCGCCTTCTTCGCCCGTCTCTCCGACCGGGTCGGTCGCAGGCCGGTGATCCTCACGGGCTGCGCCTTGAGCATCGTGTTGGTCTACCCGCTCCTGGCGCTGCTGGGCAGCGGGAACGGCTGGCTGGTCCTCATCGGGTTCCTGGTCGGCAGCCCGCTCATCCAGGGGTGCCTCTACGGGCCTACGGCGGCCTTCATCGCCGAGCGCTTCTCCACCGAGGCGCGCTACACCGGTGCCGGCGTCAGCTACCAGCTCGCCACCTTGCTCGCGGGCTTCGTGCCGCTGATCGCCACGCCCCTGTGGCTGGCGGGTCAGCACGGTCACGGGGAGCACAGCGTGTGGCAGTTCGGCTACGTGGGCGCGTTCCTCATCGGGTGCGCCGCGGTGACCGCCGTGGTCGTCGGGTTCTCGCGCGAGACGCGGTCCCACGCTCTGACCTGAGCCCGGCCGAGCGATCCGCCCGGGCGGGGTCTCAGAGCCAGCCGGACCTCTTGAAGAACCACCACAGCAGGCCCGCGGTGGCCGCCATCAGGGTCAGCGCGTAGGCGTAGCCGAACGTCCAGTCGAGCTCGGGCATGTGGGTGAAGTTCTTCCGCTGATGCACCCGAGCGGTCACAACTGGGAAGGCGAAAACCTCAAGTCCGTCGTGTGTGACCATCGACAAGTGCCTTCGAACGAACATGGATCGCGTGACGTCGACTTCGTGCTGGGCGACGGTGAGGCGCTCAATCGTGAGCACCCGCGGACATTCGAGATCCCGAGTCGCGAAGAACGCGAGCGCTTGAAGCCAGGAGACCTGGTGAAGTTGCTCTTCGAGATTCTTCGACCTGAACCCGAAGGCCCCTTCGCTGAGCGGATGTGGGTCGAAGTTACGGAGATTGTGGGTGACGGCTACGTCGGCTCTCTGGACAACGACCCGCAGGTCATCAGGAGCGTTCGTCCCGGCGGCCGCATTGAGTTCCTTCCCCATCATGTGATCGCCATCTGGGACGACGGAGTCTAGGCGTCTCTAATCGCCTGAGGGAACGACGAGCCCTGGGGTCCCTACGGTCGCTCGGCTAGAGCCAGCCCCATCGCTTCATCAGCCACCAGATCAGCGCAGCGGAGCCGATCATCTGGAGAAGAGCGAGCGGGAAGCCGAAGGGCATGTTCAGGACACCCATTGACGTGAAGTTCATGCCGTAGACCCCCGCGATGAGGGTCGGGACGACGACGATCGCGGCGCCGGCGGAGATCTTGCGCATGTCCTCGTTCTGCTGCATCGAGATGCGCGCGACGTGGGCGTCGAAAGCGGTGGAGAGGAGGCTGTCGAGGGTGTCGACGACCTCCGCGGCCTGGTTGAGGTGGTCGAGCACGTCGCGGAAGAACGGGGCGGCCTCGCCGTCGACACCGGGAACCTCGCCAACCGAGAACCGGCGCATCGGGTCGCGCAGCGGCATCACGGCCCGCCGCACCTCCGCGATCTCGCGCTTGAGCGTGTAGATGCGCATCGAGTCGTTGGTGCGTTCAGGGCTGAAGACCGACTCCTCGACCTCGTCGACGTCGACCTGGAGCTCGCCGACCACGGAGGTGTAGCCGTCGACGACGCGGTCGCACACGGCGTACACGACCGAGGAGGGTCCGTGCGTGAGCACCTGCTCCTGACCCTCGAGGGTGTGCCTGGCCGAGGCCAACTCCGAACCACGCCCGTGCCGCACGGTCACCACGAAGTCGCGGCCCACGAAGAGGTTCACCTCGCCGGTCTCGACGGCGTCCTCGGAGTCGACGTACCAGAGCGTCTTGAGGATGAGGAAGAGGCTGTCGCCGTACCGCTCGAGCTTCGGCCGCTGGTGCGCCGAGACGGCGTCCTCGACGGCGAGCGGGTGCAGACCGAACGCCTCGGCCACCTCGCCGAGCTCGCCGGCGCTCGGCTTGTAGAGCCCGACCCAGCAGAAGCCGCCGTCGCGCGCAGCCTCGGCGCGCAGCGCCGCGTAGTCGTGGGCGTGGCAGTCAACGGGGATGCGCGTCCCGTGGCGGTACACAGCGCTGTCGACGATCACGGGCTCACCGTAGACGCATAGAGTCTCCAGCATGGCCACCGTCATCCTCGTCCGACACGGTCGCACGACCGCGAACGCCACGGGCGTACTCGCCGGACGCACCCCGGGAGTCAAGATCGACGAGACCGGACGACGCCAGGCCGAGCGGGCTGCCGAGCGGCTGGCCGCCGTACCGCTCGCCGCCCTCGTGACGAGTCCCCAGGAGCGGTGCCGGCAGACCTCGCGGGTGCTGCTCGCATCCCAACCGAAGCGACGCGGACGTGACCCGCTGACGCCGGTGGTCGAGAAGGGCCTCGCCGAGTGCGACTACGGCGACTGGCAGGGGCGCCGACTGGGCGAGTTGGCGAAGGAGAAGCTCTGGCGCACGGTGCAGACCCAGCCCTCGGCGGCGGCCTTCCCGGGCGGTGAGTCGCTGCCCACGATGCAGGCGCGTGCCGTCGACGCCGTGCGCCGTCACGACGCCGCGGTGAGCGCCGAGCACGGTGCCGACGCCGTGTGGGTCGCGGTGAGTCACGGCGACATCATCAAGTCCGTGCTGGCCGACGCGCTCGGCATGCACCTCGACCTCTTCCAGCGCATCAACGTCGACCCCGCGTCCCTCTCGATCGTGCGCTACACCGAGCAGCGCCCCTACGTGCTCGCGAGCAACACCCACGCGGGGGATCTCGCCTGGCTGGTGCCCCAGAAGAAGGGGCGCCGCCGCTCGACCGCCCGCGGCTCGGCCGACGCCGCGGTGGGCGGGGGCGCCGGTCCGGGGGAGTCCGGCGAACCGGCACCTGCCTAGGCTGGCCCCATGCCCGTCGTCCACCGCTTCGACCCGCCCGAGCGATTCGTCGCCGGCACCGTCGGCGAGCCCGGCTCGCGCACGTTCTTCCTCCAGGCCCGCCTGGGAGCACGCATGGTGAGCGTGTCGTTGGAGAAGCAGCAGGTGGCGGCTCTCGCGGAGCGGGTCGACGAGCTGCTCGACGAGGTGATGAGCAGCGAGCGCAGTCGCGGCGTGGTCCCGGCCGTCGCGCCGCTCGACCTCGCCGACAACCGGCCGCTGGAGCAACCGATCGAGGAGGAGTTCCGGGCCGGCACCATGACGCTGTCGTGGGATCCCGACGACGAGCGGGTCGTCATCGAGGTCTTCCCCTTCTCCGAGGCCGCCGTGGTCGCACCCGACCAGGTCGACCAGGACTTCGAGGAGCCCGAGCCCGAGGAGGTGCTGTTGGTGCGCCTCGAGCCCGGCGCGGCCCGCGCGTTCGTGCAGCGCAGCGAGAGCGTGCTCGAGGCCGGGCGCCCCGCCTGCCCGTTCTGCGGTGAGCCGATCGACCCCGACGGCCACCTGTGCGTGCGCGCCAACGGTTTCCGGCGCCGCGACCCGGTCTGAGGCGGGCGGCGGTCGGTGCTGACGGGTGAGATGGAGCTGCACGGCCGGGTGATGCCCGCCAGCAACGCGACCTTCGTGGGCACGCTGCGCGACGGTGGCACCGCTACCCAGGTCGTGTACAAGCCGATCGCGGGCGAGCGTCCGCTGTGGGATTTCCCGGGTGCGGTGCTGGCCCACCGTGAGGTGGCGGCCTTCCACGTGGCCGAGACGTTCGCGGGGGAGTCACTGCCCGTGCTCGTGCCGCCCACCTGGCTCGGCGACGGTCCGCACGGCGAGGGCATGGTGCAGGTGTGGGCCGAGCCCGACCCCGATCAGAGCGCGGTCACGATCGTGCCCGAGGGGGAGGTGCCCGCGGGCTACCTGCACGTCTTCGACGGCATCGACGCTCGTGACCGCGACATCTCCCTGGTGCACGAGGACACCCCCACGTTGCGGCAGATGGCGGTCTTCGACGCACTCGTGAACAACGCGGACCGCAAGGGCGGGCACGTGCTGGAGATGACCGACGGCCGGCGTCTCGGCGTCGACCACGGCATCGCCTTCCACAGCGAGGACAAGCTGCGCACCGTGCTGTGGGGGTGGGCGGGGCAGCCGCTCACGGACGACGAACTCGAGGCCGTCCTGCGCGTGCGGGCGGGTCTGGGGTCGACGCTCCACGACCTCCTCGCGCCGCTGCTCGGCCCGCTCGAGATCGACTGTCTCGCGCGCCGCTGCGATCGGCTGGTCGGGCGGGGTGTGATGCCGGTGCCGCGCGGGGGTGGCCCGGCGATCCCGTGGCCGCCCTTCTGAGGCTCGCGCGAGAGGGGTGTCTAGGCTCGCCCCATGCGTGCGTGGTCTGCCTCCGACATCCCGACCCTCGACGTGACGGGCCCACCGGTGTCATTGCACGACACGGCGAGTGGCGGTCGGCTCGACGTGACGCCCGGTGAGGGCCCGGCTCGTCTCTACGTCTGCGGCATCACGCCCTACGACGCCACGCACATCGGTCACGCCGCGACCTACGTGGCGTTCGACCTGCTCGGTCGCGCCTGGCGCAGCGCCGGCCACGACGTCCGGTTCGTGCAGAACGTCACGGACGTCGACGACCCGCTGCTCGAGCGCGCCGACAAGGTCGGGGTCGCCTGGCAGGAGATCGCCGAGCGCGAGACGGCGCTGTTCCGAGAGGACATGGAGGCGCTGCACGTGCAACCGCCCGATGCCTACATCGGCGCCGTGGAGTCGATCCCCCTGGTGATCGACCTCATCGGCCGCATGCAGGACGCGGGCGCGGTGTACGCCGTCGAGCGGGATCTGTACTTCTCGGTGACCGCCGACCCGGCGTTCGGTGCGGAGAGCAACCTCGACCGCGAGGCGATGCTCGCGATCTTCGGCGAGCGCGGTGGAGATCCGGAGCGACCCGGCAAGAAGGATCCGCTCGACTGCCTCGTGTGGCGTGCGGAGCGTCCGGGCGAGCCGTCGTGGCCGAGCCCGTTCGGTCCGGGCCGCCCCGGTTGGCACGTCGAGTGCGCGGCCATCGCGATGGAGTACCTCGGCGGCGCGTTCGACGTGCAGGGCGGCGGATCCGACCTCGTCTTCCCACACCACGAGATGTGCGCGGGTCATGCCCAGGTCGCCAGGCCGGGGACGCCCTTCGCCCGGGCCTACGCCCATGCCGGCATGGTCGCCTACGACGGAGAGAAGATGTCGAAGTCCAAGGGCAACCTGGTCTTCGTCTCCTCGCTCCGTCTCGCCGAGGTGGACCCGATGGCCATCCGGCTCACGCTGCTGCGCCACCACTACCGCAGCGACTGGGAATGGACCGACCAGGAGCTGCTCGACTCCATCGACCTGCTCGCACGCTGGCGACGCGCGATCTCGCTCGGCGCCGGTGCTCCCGCCGAGCCCGTCGTGCATGCCGTGCTCACCGCGCTGGCCGACGACCTCGACGCCCCCGCCGCCGTCGCGGCCGTCGACGTCTGGGCGACCGCCACTCTCGGCGAAGGCACGCTGGCCGACACCACCGACGCCGACGCCGGCGCCGGCGTCCTCACGGTGCTCGACGCCGCCCTCGGGCTGGCCCTCTAACCACGAGGGGTCGAGAAATGTCCCTCGAGGGGTCAGGAACTGTCCCTCGAGGGGTCAATCGTCTGACTGACGACGCTTGAGGTAGCGCTCGAACTCGCGGGCGATGGCCTCGCCGGAGGCCTCGGGCAGCTCCGCGGTGTCGCGGGTCTCCTCCAGCGACCGCACGTAGTCGGCGATGTCCTCGTCCTCCTCCGAGAGCTCGTCGACGCCGCGCTCCCAGGCGCGGGCATCCTCGAGCAGCTCGCCGAGGGGGATCGAGGCCTGCAGCAGATCCTCGAGCTGGCCCAGCAGGGCCAGCGTGGCCTTGGGGCACGGCGGCTGGGCCACGTAGTGCGGCACGGCGGCCCAGTACGAGACGGCAGGCAGGTCCAGGCGCACGCAGGCGTCCTGGAAGACCCCGACGATGCCGGTGGGCCCCTCGTAGGTCGACTGCTCGAGCTTGAGCCGGTCGACCAGCTCGGGCTCGCTGGCGGTGCCGGTGACCGGGATCGGACGCGTGTGCGGGGTGTCGGCCAGCAAGGCGCCCAGGGTCACGATCATCCGCCCGCCCAGGTCGTCGACGGCGGCCAGCAGCTCGGCGCAGAACTGCCGCCACCGCATGTTCGGTTCGATGCCGCGGATGAGGATGATGTCGCGGTCGAAGCCCGGGGGAGAGGCGACGGCGATGCGGGTCGTGGGCCAGGTGAGCCGACGAAAGCCCCGCTCGTCGGAGCCCACCACCGGCCGGTTGACCTGGAAGTCGTAGAACTCCTCGGGGTCCAACGTGCCGACGACCTTGGCGTCCCAGACCTCGAGCAGGTGGTCGACGACGCCGGACGCCGCGTCGGCGGCGTCGTTCCAGCCCTCGAAGGCCGCGATGACGAGGGGGTCCACCAGCTCCGGCACGTCGTCGAACTCGATCACCGCACCAGCCTAGTGGGGAGGGTTCACGCGCCCGCGACGATTTCGGGGCGTCCCGACGGAATGCCACGATGTGAGCAGGCATTCCGGATACCGGACGCCGACCGAGAGGAGCCCGCCTCGTGACCACCGACTGGCGACCCGATGCCACCGAAGCGCTGACCCGAGCCCTGCGCTCCAGGATCCTCGTGATCGACGGCGCCATGGGCACGGCGATCCAGCGCGACCGGCCCGACGAGGCCGGCTACCGGGGCGAGCGGTTCAAGGACTGGGACGGCGGCGACCTGCAGGGCAACAACGACCTGCTCACGATCACCCAGCCGGCGCTCATCGAGGCGATCCACCAGGAGTACCTCGAGGCCGGCGCCGACATCATCGAGACCAACACGTTCAACGCCAACCGGGTCTCGCTGGCCGACTACGGCCTGGAGGAGCTCGCCTACGAACTGAACCTCGAGTCGGCGAAGCTGGCCCGGCGCGCCGCCGACGCCGTGGCCACCGACGACCAGCCCCGCTACGTCGCCGGCGCCCTCGGTCCCACGACACGCACGGCGTCCATCAGCCCCGACGTGAACGACCCGGCCGCTCGCAACATCACCTGGGACGATCTGGTGCCCGCCTACCTCGAGGCCGCCCGAGGCCTGGTCGACGGCGGCGCCGACCTCATCTTCATCGAGACGATCTTCGACACCCTGAACGCCAAGGCCGCGATCTTCGCCGTCGAGACCCTCTTCGAGGAGACCGAGCGGCGCTGGCCGGTCGTCATCTCCGGCACCATCACCGACGCCTCCGGCCGCACGCTCTCGGGCCAGACCACCGAGGCTTTCTGGAACTCGGTGCGCCACGCCAAGCCGCTCGCGATCGGTCTGAACTGTGCGCTCGGTGCGAAGGAGATGCGGCCCTACGTCGCCGAGCTCTCCCGCGTCGCCGACACCTTCGTCTCCTGCTACCCCAACGCCGGTCTGCCGAACGCGTTCGGTGAGTACGACGAGGCCGCCGAGGAGACCGCCCAGATCGTGGGTGGCTTCGCCGCCGACGGCCTGGTGAACCTGGTCGGCGGGTGTTGCGGCACCACACCGGCGCACATCGGTGCCATCGCCGGCGCCGTGGTCGACGCTTCGCCCCGCGAGCTGCCCGAACGTCCCGCGGCCATGCGCCTCTCGGGCCTCGAGCCGTTCACGATCGACGACGACAGCCTCTTCGTGAACGTCGGCGAGCGCACGAACATCACCGGCTCGGCGCGCTTTCGCAACCTCATCAAGGACGGCGACTACGACACCGCCCTCTCGGTGGCCGCACAGCAGGTCGAGAACGGCGCCCAGGTCATCGACGTCAACATGGACGAGGGCATGATCGACGGCGTCGCCGCGATGGACCGCTTCTTGCGGCTGGTCGCCTCCGAGCCCGACATCTGCAAGGTGCCGGTGATGGTCGACTCCTCGAAGTGGGAGGTCATCGAGGCCGGCCTGAAGAACGTGCAGGGCAAGCCGATCGTCAACTCCATCTCGCTCAAGGAGGGCGAGGAGGCGTTCGTGGCGCACGCCCGGTTGTGCCGCAAGTACGGCGCCGCGGCGGTCGTGATGGCCTTCGACGAGGACGGCCAGGCCGACAACCTCGGGCGGCGCCAGGCCATCTGCGAGCGGGCCTACCGGATCCTGGTCGACGAGGTCGGCTTCCCGCCCGAGGACATCGTCTTCGACCCCAACGTCTTCGCCGTCGCCACCGGCATCGAGGAGCACGCCACCTACGGCGTCGACTTCATCGAAGGCACCCGCTGGATCAAGCAGAACCTGCCCGGCGCCAAGGTGTCGGGCGGCATCTCGAACGTGTCGTTCTCCTTTCGCGGCAACAACCCGGTGCGCGAGGCGATCCACGCCGTCTTCCTCTTCCACGCCATCGAGGCCGGCCTCGACATGGGCATCGTCAACGCGGGCGCGCTCGTGGTCTACGACCAGGTCGACGCCGAGCTGCGGACGCGCATCGAGGACGTCGTGCTCAATCGCCGCGCGGACGCCGCCGAGCGGCTGCTCGAGATCGCCTCCGAGCACAACAGAGCCGGCGAGCAGGCGCAGGCCGTGACCGAGGCGTGGCGCGAGCTGCCGGTGGCCGAGCGCGTCACCCATGCCCTGGTGAAGGGCATCGACGCCCACATTGAGGCCGACACCGAGGAGCTGCGCGCCGAGATCGAGCAGCGCGAGGGCCGCCCCATCGAGGTCATCGAGGGTCCGCTCATGGACGGCATGGACGTCGTCGGCGACCTCTTCGGCGCCGGCAAGATGTTCCTGCCCCAGGTCGTGAAGTCCGCGCGGGTGATGAAGAAGGCGGTCGCCTACCTGATCCCCTTCATCGAGGAGGAGAAGCGGACAAATCCTGCGCTCGCCTCGGCCAAGGGCACCAACGGCACCATCGTGCTCGCCACCGTGAAGGGCGACGTGCACGACATCGGCAAGAACATCGTCGGCGTGGTGCTGGCCTGCAACAACTTCGAGGTCATCGACCTCGGCGTCATGGTGCCGGCCCAGAAGATCCTCGACACCGCCGCCGAGGTGGGCGCCGACGTCATCGGCCTCTCGGGTCTCATCACGCCCTCGCTCGACGAGATGGTCGGCTTCGCCACCGAGATGCAGCGCCTCGGGCTCGAGATCCCGCTGCTCATCGGCGGTGCGACCACCTCTCGTGCGCACACCGCGGTGAAGGTCGACGGCAAGTACGACGGTCCGGTCGTGTGGGTCAAGGACGCCTCGCGCTCGGTGCCCACCGTCTCCGCCCTGCTCAACCCGACTCGGCGCGAGACGCTGATGGCCAGTGTGGCCGAGGACTACGACGCGCTGCGCGCCCGGCACGCCGGCAAGTCCGAGCGCAAGCTACTCACGTTCGACGAGGCGAAGGCCCGCGCGCAGGTCGTGGAGTGGAGCGGCTACCAGCCGCCCGCGCCGCGCATGCCCGGCGTCCACGTGCTCGACGACTACGACCTCGCCGAGCTGCGCGAGTACATCGACTGGCAGCCGTTCTTCAACGCCTGGGAGATGAAGGGCAAGTTTCCCGACATCCTCAACTCGCCCTCGCACGGCGAGGCCGCGCGCAAGCTCTACGACGACGCCCAGGCGATGCTCGATCAGATGATCGCCGAGAAGTGGCTCACCGCCCGCGGTGTCTACGGGCTGCTCCCGGCCAACAGCGACGGTGACGACGTCGTGGTGTGGGCCGACGACGACCGCACCGAGGAACGCACGACGCTGTTCCAGCTGCGTCAGCAGGGCCAGCACCGCGAAGGCGTGCCCAACCGCTCGCTCGCCGACTACGTCGCCCCGGTCGGCAGCGGCCTGGCCGACCACGTCGGCGCCTTCGCCGTCACGGCCGGCATCGGCCTGCCGGAGCGGGTGCAGCAGTTCAAGGACGACCTCGACGACTACAACGCCATCCTCATCGAGGCGCTGGCCGATCGGCTCGCCGAGGCCTTCGCCGAGCGGCTGCACCAGCGGGTGCGCACCGAGTTCTGGGGGTACGCGGCCGACGAGAGCCTCGACAACGAGTCGCTCATCGCCGAGAGGTACGCCGGCATCCGGCCGGCACCGGGGTACCCCGCCTGCCCCGACCACACCGAGAAGCTCACGATCTGGAGCCTGCTCGATGTCGAGGCCAGCACCGGCATCGAGCTGACCGAGTCGATGGCGATGTGGCCCGGGGCCTCGGTCTCCGGCATCTACTACGGCCATCCCGACGCCCAGTACTTCGTGGTCGGTCGGTTGGGCCGCGACCAGGTCGCCGACTACGCCGGGCGCAAGGGCTGGAGCCTGACGGAGGCCGAGAAGTGGCTCTCACCCAACCTCGGCTACGACCCCGATGACTGAGCTCATCGGCGGCCTGCCGGCCGCCGTGCTCTGGGACATGGACGGCACGCTCGTCGACACCGAGCCGTACTGGATCGCGTGTGAGTTCGCCATGGCCGAGCGTCACGGCGGCACCTGGAGCCACGAGCAGGCGCTCGAACTGGTCGGCAACGACCTGCTGGAGTCCGGGCGCGTCATCCGCGACGGCATGGGCATCGACCGCACCCCTGCCCAGATCGTCGAGGAGCTTCTCGACGGCGTGGTCGAGCGCGTGCGCGACGAGGTGCCCTGGCGGCCGGGAGCCCGAGAGCTGCTGACCGACCTGCGTGACGCCGGCGTGCCCTGCGCGCTGGTGACGATGTCGTGGCGGAGGTTCGTCGACCCGATCCTCGAGCAGCTCCCCGACGAGGCGTTCGACATCGTCGTCACCGGCGACGCCGTCTCCGCCGGCAAGCCCGACCCCGAGCCCTACCTGATGGCGGCCCGTGGGCTGGGACTTGACCCGCAGGACTGCCTGGCGATCGAGGACTCCGGCACGGGCGCCACGTCGGCGTCGGCCGCCGGCTGCGGAGTACTCGTCGTGCCCCACCACGTAGCCGTGCCACCGGGTGAGCGTCGCGTCTTCGCCCCGGGTCTCGAGGGCCTGGACGCCGCCGCGATGGGTCGGCTGCACGCCGAGGCCCTCGCCGGCACGGGGCGCGCCGGAGCCTGACGCCTCCTGGACCGGCCCCCTGCTGGAGGAGAACCTACTGGACCGGCAGCGGTGGAGGTGTGCCCCCGAACTCCGGACACCGTGACTGGTGGGTGCACCACGAGCACGCGGCGCCGCGCCGAGGTCGCCAGTCCTGCTCGTCGGTGGCGCGTCGGATGGCCTCCCAGACCGCCTCGACCTTGCGCTCGGTCGCGAGCAGGTCGTGCTCGTCGGGCTCGTAGCGCAGCACCTCGCCGCTGCCGAGGTAGACGAGCTGGAGCACCGCGGGCACGACCCCGCGGGTGCGCCACAGCACCAGCGCGTAGAACTTGAGCTGGAACAGCGCCTTGGCCTCGAACCCGGGGCCGGGAGCACGACCGGTCTTGTAGTCGACGACCCGCACGGCACCGTCGGGGGCGACGTCGACCCGGTCGATGAACCCGCGCAGCAGCAACCGGGAGTCCAGCACCGTCTCGACGTAGAGCTCGCGCTCGGCCGGCTCGAGACGGGTCGGGTCCTCGAGGGTGAACCAGCGGTCGATGACGGTGCGGCACGACTCGAGCCACCGCTCGCGATCGGCACCGTCGAGCGCGTCGTCGAGCTCCTCGTCGAGAGCCGGAGTGGCCTCGAGGAGCGCCTCCCAGGACGGCGTCAGCAGTCTCGCGGCCTCCTCTGGTGTGCGCTCGTGGGCGGGCAGGTCGAAGAGCGTCTCGAGCACCTTGTGCACCACCGTGCCGCGCAGCTGGTCGGTGGTGGGCGGCTCGCTGATCTTGTCGACCGACCGGAACCGGTACATGAGCGGGCAGGACATGAAGTCCGCGGCCCGACTGGGTGAGAGCGCGCCCAGCACCTCGACACCGTCGACCGGGCTCGAGTGCGCCTCGGCGGGGGAGACCCCGGCCACTGCTGTCGTGCTCATGCTGCGACCCTAGACGCCGGGACCGACACGCTCGCCCCGCCACGCTAGCCTCACGGTGTGAGCCAGAGCCCCGCCCCGCGGCCGCCCGGCACCATCCGGGTCGGCAGCATCGCGGGCAGCGACGTGCTGGTGAGCTCGTCGTGGTTCGTCGTCGCCGCCCTCATCGCGGTCCTCATGGCGCCGGTCGTCGAGCAGACCCAGCCCGGCCTCGGGGCGTTGAAGTACGTCGCCGGCGTGGCGTTCGCCGTCCTGCTCTACGGGTCGGTGCTGCTGCACGAGGCCTCGCACGCGCTCATGGCGCAACGGTTGGGCCTGCCGGTCGGCGCGATCACGCTGCACTTCCTGGGCGGCATGACCACCATCGAGGGCGAGGCGCGGCGTCCGCGCGATGAGTTCCTCGTGGCCGTCGTCGGTCCGATCACCTCCATCGCCGTCGGCGGCGTCGCGCTGCTCCTGACCGGCGTCCTGCCGGGTGGACTGGTGCTGCTGGCGGCCCAGGGCCTGGCCGGCGCCAACCTGCTGGTCGGCGTCTTGAACCTCGTGCCCGGGCTGCCGCTCGACGGCGGTCGGGTGCTGCGCGCCGGCGTCTGGGGCCTCACGGGCAGTCCGCGGCGGGGCACGGTCGTCGCAGGCTGGGGAGGGCGCGTGGCAGCCGTCGCGGCGCTCGCCTGGCCGCTGGCCCAGGAGGCCCTCTTCGACACCCGCCCCGACATCGTCGACTGGGCGCTGGCTTTCATGGTCTCGGTGTTCCTCTGGACCGGGGCCACCTCGGCGATGACCACGGCCGCGATCCGGGCGCGGCTTCCCCGCCTGGTCGCACGCGATCTCGCGCGACGCTCCCTCGCGGTGCCCTCCGACCTGCCGCTGGCCGAGGCCGTGCGCCGGGCGCAGGAGGCCGAGGCCGGTGGCATCATCACCACCACTCCCGCCGGGGCGCCGGTGGGTGTGGTCAGCGAGGCCGCGCTGATGGCCACGCCCGAGGACCGGCGTCCATGGATCGCGACGGCCACCGTCGCCCGCACGCTCGTCGAGGGGCTGACACTGCCGGCGGGGCTGACCGGCGAGGATCTCGTGCGCGCGATCGGCCTGCACCCGGCGAGTGAGTACCTCCTGGTCGAGGACGACGGCAGCGTGTTCGGCGTGCTCGTCACCGACGACGTCGAGCGGGCCTTCTCCGCCGGCCGATCCGCCGACTGACACCTGCCGACCCGATTCGCCTAGGGTGCCGCCGTGCCCGAGAACGAGCCTGCCGAGAGCGAGACGCAGCCCGACGTGCCGGCGCAGGCCTGGTCCGGTGTGCACCGCGGTGTGCTGCGACCCGGTGAGTGGGTGCGCCTGGTCGACAGCAAGGGCCGCAAGCACAACTTCGCGCTCGAGGCCGGTAAGCGCTTCTTCTCCAACCGCGGACACCTCGACCACGACGAGCTGATCGGGCGCGAGGAGGGCTTCACCGTCACCACCTCGGCCGGTGGCGAGTACCTCGTGTTCCGGCCGCTGCTCTCGGAATTCGTCGTGTCGATGCCCCGCGGTGCGGCCGTCGTCTACCCTAAGGACGCCGCCCAGATCGTCGCCCTGGCCGACATCTACCCCGGCGCGCGGGTGGTCGAGGCCGGGGTGGGCTCCGGTGCCCTCACCTGCTCGCTGCTGCGCGCCGTCGGTCCGCATGGGCGCGTCGCCTCGTTCGAGCGCCGCGAGGAGTTCGCCGAGGTCGCCCGCCGCAACGTCGACCAGTTCTTCTCCGCCCCGCCCGGCGAGAGCCACCCGGCGTGGACCCTGACCGTCGGCGACCTCGCCGAGGCGCTGCCCGCCTCCGGCGAGCGCTGCGACCGGATCATCCTCGACATGCTCGCCCCGTGGGAGTGTCTCGAGGCCGCCGCCGACGCGCTGGTGCCGGGGGGCATCGTGTGTGCCTACGTGGCGACCACCACCCAGCTCTCTCGCTTCGTCGAGACCGTGCGCGTGCACGGCGGGTTCACCGAGCCCCAGGCCTGGGAGTCGCTGGTACGCGACTGGCACGTCGAGGGCCTCGCCGTGCGGCCGGGTCACAAGATGATCGGGCACACGGCCTTCCTCGTGACGGCTCGGCGGATGGCACCGGGTGCCCGCCCGCCGCGGCGCACGCGGCGTCCGGCTCCGGGCGCCTACGGCGTCGACTACCACGGGCCGCGTCCGGCCGACGTCGTGTCCACCGACGCCTGATCGTGACCGACGCCGCGCGAATCGCGACGTAATCCACCCTTCTCCGTGGCCCCGGCACGGGTAGGGTCCAAGGTCACGAGGAGGTGCGCAGATGACACCGTCGGAGCACGAAGACTTCCACCCCGCCCAGAGCGCCCGGGGGCGCGACCCCGAGCAACTGGCCAGCCAGGTGCGCTTCCTCGAGGCCGAGGTCGAGGATCTGCGGCGGCGACTCGCCGCCGGGCCCACCTCCTCGCGCTCGGTCGAGATGCGGCTGGCCGACGCCCAGCGCTCACTGGCGGCACTCACCAGCCAGAACGAGCGGCTCGCCGAGACGCTGCGCGAGGCCCGCGATCAGATCACCAAGCTCAAGGAGGAGGTCGACCGGCTCGCGCAGCCGCCGGCCGGCTTCGGCACCTTCCTCACCCGCAACGACGACGACTCCGTCGACGTCTTCACCGGCGGTCGCAAGCTGCGGGTGACCGTGAGTCCCGCCGTCTCGCTCGACGACCTCCAGCGTGGCCAGGAGGTCATGCTCAACGAGGCCCTCAACGTGGTCGCCGCGATGGACTTCGAGCGCGCCGGCGAGGTCGTGATGTTCAAGGAGCTGCTCGCCGACGGCGATCGCGCCCTCATCATCGCCAACGCCGACGAGGAGCGGGTGGTCAAGCTGGCGCAGCCGCTGCTCGGCGAGACCCTGCGTGCGGGCGAGTCGCTGCTGCTCGACTCGCGGTCGGGCTACGTCTACGAGAAGGTGCCCAAGTCCGAGGTCGAGGAGCTCGTGCTCGAGGAGGTTCCCGACATCGCCTACGAGTCGATCGGCGGCCTCTCGGGCCAGATCGAGCAGATCCAAGACGCCGTCGAGCTGCCCTACCTCTACCCCGAGCTGTTCACCGAGCACGAGCTGCGTCCGCCCAAGGGCGTGCTGCTCTACGGTCCTCCGGGCTGCGGCAAGACCCTCATCGCCAAGGCGGTGGCCAACTCGTTGGCCAAGAAGGTCGCGGCCAAGACCGGCGCCGAGGGCAAGTCCTTCTTCCTCAACATCAAGGGCCCCGAGCTGCTCAACAAGTACGTCGGCGAGACCGAGCGGCACATCCGCCTGGTCTTCCAGCGGGCGCGGGAGAAGGCGTCGGCCGGTACCCCGGTCATCGTGTTCTTCGACGAGATGGACTCCCTCTTCCGCACCCGCGGCACCGGCGTCTCCTCCGATGTCGAGAACACGATCGTGCCGCAGCTGCTCAGCGAGATCGACGGTGTCGAGCTGCTCGAGAACGTACTGGTCATCGGCGCCTCCAACCGCGAGGACATGATCGACCCGGCGATCCTGCGGCCTGGGCGCCTCGACGTGAAGATCAAGATCGAGCGCCCCGACGCCGAGTCGGCGCGCGACATCTTCTCCAAGTACCTCACGCCCGGCCTGCCCCTGCACCGCGACGACCTCGCCGAGTTCGGCGGCGACCGCGAGGCGTGTGTGGCCGGCATGATCCGCGCGACCGTCGAGCGGATGTACTCCGAGACCGAGGAGAACCGCTTCCTCGAGGTCACCTACGCCAACGGCGACAAGGAGGTCTTGTACTTCAAGGACTTCAACTCCGGCGCCATGCTGCAGAACATCGTCGACCGCGCCAAGAAGATGGCGATCAAGGACTTCCTCGACGCCGACCTCGACGAAGCACACAAGGGTCTGCGGGTGAGCCACCTGCTCCAGGCCTGCGTCGACGAGTTCAAGGAGAACGAGGATCTGCCCAACACCACCAACCCCGACGACTGGGCGCGGATCTCCGGCAAGAAGGGCGAGCGGATCGTGTTCATCCGCACGCTCATCACCGGCAAGCAGGGCACCGAGCCGGGTCGTTCGATCGAGACGGCGTCGAACACGGGCCAGTACCTCTGATCCATCCCTGACCTGATGGTGACCCAGGTGGACTAACCCCGGTTGACCATGGCGCTCATGAGAGAAACCTGAGTGGAATGGACCGGTTCACCCAATCGGGTGAGCTTGACCACCAGGGAGCCTCATGTCCAAGCCATCACGCGCCGCGGTCGTCGCCACCGTCCTCAGCGCAGCCCTCCTCGCCGTCACCGCCAACACCGTCTCGTACGCCGCGGGCGGCAAGAGCGTCCTTCTCGGGAAGACCAACAAGTCCGCCAGCACGACGACGCTGAAGTCCACCAGTACCAAACCGCCGCTCAAGCTGGTCGGTCCGGGCGTGCCGATGAAGGTCGGCAACTCCAAGAGGATCGACAAGCTCAACGCCGACAAGCTCGATGGGTTCGACGCCAGCGACCTCTCGCCGACGACGCTCGTGGACACCGTGGGCGCGCCAGGAGATCCGGCGCCGGAATACTCCTCGGCCGAGACCACCTACGCCCTCACACCGGGGCTCTACCGCGTCGATCTGAACTTCGTGCTCGAGGGGTCGACCGCCGGTGACCCCTACTGCTACGTGTTCCCGACCGACCAGGTTCTCGTGAGCAGCGACTACTCCAACATCCTCGGCACCAGTTCGACGCAGACCTTCTTCCCGGTCTCGATCTCCGGCGTCGTCGAGGTACCGGAGGGCGACTCGCTCACGTTCGGATGCGAGGGATCGAGTGGCTACACGATGCACAGCGCGGGTCGTTTCGCGGTGGAGCCGGTGGCCTCGATCGGCGCGATCGCACCGGCGTCCATCCGGGCCGATCAGTCCTCCGGGAGGCCGATCGCCCGGTAGCAGTAGGCCCACGGACGTCCGATGCGGGGTCCGGGCAGGTAGCGCTGCTCGGACTCGCGCACGGTGAACCCGCCGGCGCACAGCAGGGCCAGAGGGTCGCGGGTCAGATGACAGCCGCCCGCGACCCGGCGCTCGATCGGGTCCAGCCGGTGCTGCCAGCGCGCCACGCCGGCGTCGGGGGAGAGGCCGTGCTCGAGCACGTGGAACGCGCCACCGGGGCGCAGGACGCGGCGTAGCTCCGCGACGGCGAGCGTCGGGTCGGGGATGGTGCACAGCGAGAACGTGCAGAGCACCGCGTCGTAGGAGTCGTCGTCGGCCGCGAGATCTCGACCGTCGAGGCCGATGCGATCGATGCGCAGCGCGGTGTCGGTGCGTGCCGCGACAGAGCGCTCCCAACCGACCTCCGAGGGCTCGACGGCATCCAGCGACGTCACGTCGGCGGGGAGGAACGGGAGGTTCAGCCCGCTGCCGAAGCCGATCTCGAGCACCCGGCCGGAGAGGCCGGCGCACGTCTGCGCACGGAGCTTCTTGATCTGACCCGACCCGAGGGCGACCTCGACCAGTCGGGGCACGACGCGTCGCTCCCACCACGACGTCTCCAGGGCCGACATCTCCGTGGCCGACATCTCCATGGCCGGCACTCTAGGGTGCGGACCGCGTCGGCGCCCCCGCGTAGGCTCGTGGCATGAGCGTTCGACGGGTGATGGGCTCCGAGGTGGAGTACGGCATCTCGGTGCAGGGTCAACCCCAGGCGAACCCGATGGTGGCGTCCTCGCTGGTGGTGAACGCCTACGCCTCGGCCACGGTGAGGGCCCGCCGGGCGCGGTGGGACTTCGAGGAGGAGTTCCCGCTGCGCGACGCGCGCGGCTTCGACATGTCGCGCCAGGTGGCCGACCCCACCCAGCTCACCGACGAGGATCTCGGCCTGGCGAACGCCATCCTCACCAACGGTGCCCGGCTCTACGTCGATCACGCGCACCCCGAGTTCTCCACCCCCGAGGTCACCACGCCCCTCGACGCCGTGCGCTGGGACAAGGCGGGGGAGCAGGTCATGCTCGACGCCCAGCGCCGGGCAGCGACGCTGCCCAACGGCCAGCCGATCCTCCTCTACAAGAACAACACCGACGGCAAGGGTGCCTCCTACGGGGCACACGAGAACTACTTGATGCGACGCTCCACGCCCTTCGCCGACATCGTCAAGCACCTCACGCCGTTCTTCGTCAGCCGGCAGGTCGTGTGTGGCGCCGGTCGGGTCGGCATCGGCCAGGACGGCCGCGACTCCGGCTTCCAGCTCTCCCAGCGCGCCGACTTCTTCGAGGTCGAGGTCGGCCTCGAGACCACGCTCAAACGGCCGATCATCAACACCCGCGACGAACCGCACGCCGACCCCGAGAAGTACCGACGCCTGCACGTCATCATCGGGGACGCCAACCTCGCGGAGGTCTCCAGCTACCTCAAGCTGGGCACCACGAGCCTGGTGCTGGCGATGATCGAGGACCGCTTCCTCACCCGCGACCTCAGCGTCGAGGGCCCGGTCTCCGCGCTGCGCGCCGTGTCGCACGACCCGTCTCTGCAGCACACGGTGACGCTGCGCGACGGCCGCACCCTCACCGCCGTCCAACTCCAGATGGAGTACCTCGACCTGGCACGCAAGTACGTCGAGGACCGCTACGGCGCCGATGCCGACGACCAGACCCGTGACGTCCTGGCGCGCTGGGAGTCGGTACTCGATCGGCTCGAGCGCGACCCGATGTCGCTGTCGGCCGAGCTCGACTGGGTCGCCAAGCTGAAGCTGCTCGAGCAGTACCGCGACCGCGACGGGCTGGAGTGGGACGACGCGAAGCTCGCGCTCATCGACCTTCAGTACTCCGACATCCGGCCCGAGAAGGGGCTCTACCACCGGCTGGTGCGAGCGGGGCGCATCGAGCGGCTGCTCGACGACGCCCTCGTGGAGTCGGCCATGCACGACCCGCCCACCGACACCCGCGCCTACTTCCGGGGGCGCTGTCTGGAGAAGTATCCCGACGCCGTCGCGGCGGCCTCGTGGGACTCCGTCATCCTCGACCTCCCCGGGCGCGAGTCGCTCCAGCGGATCCCCACGCTCGACCCCCTACGCGGGTCGCAGGCGCATGTGGGTGCGCTGCTCGACCGCTGTGAGAACGCCGAGCAGATGTTCACGGCCCTGACCCGCTGACCTCGTGGGTCGAGGGGGATAGGGTCGAGGCATGGCACAGGAGCAGAAGCAGCCGAAGCGATCCTCGGAGACGGAGGAGACCGTCGAGGCCGCGCCCGAGACCGATGTCGCCGAGCGCAAGGAGGCGCTCGACTCCGACGTCGACGACATCCTCGACGAGATCGACGATGTGTTGGAGGCGAACGCCGAGGACTTCGTGAAGTCCTTCATCCAGAAGGGCGGCCAGTGACCGGAGAACTCACCGGCCATGGGCGGCTACCGGCCGCGTTTCTGTCCCCGGGCACGTCGTCGTTCACCGAGTTCCTGAGCCGAGAGGCCCCCGACCTGCTGCCGGCCGGCCGTGCCCTGCCGCCGGGCCAGGCAGGTGACCTCGCCCCGCACGGCACCACCATCGTGGCCCTCGCCTTCCCGGGCGGTGTGCTGCTGGGGGGAGACCGCCGCGCCACGATGGGCAACCTCATCGCCTCACGTGACATCGAGAAGGTCTTCTCGACCGACGAGTACTCCGCGGCCGGCATCGCGGGCACGGCGGGCCTCGCCGTCGAGATGGTGCGCCTCTTCCGCGTCGAGCTCGAGCACTACGAGAAGATCGAAGGCAGTCCACTCAGCCTCGACGGCAAGGCGAACCGGCTCTCGGCCCTCATCCGCGGCAACCTGGGCATGGCCATGCAGGGCCTGGCCGTCGTGCCTCTGTTCGTCGGCTACGACCTCGCGCACGCGGGCGGTCGGATCTTCTCCTACGACGTCACCGGTGGCCGTTACGAAGAGACGGGCTACCACGCCGTCGGGTCGGGCTCACTGTTCGCGCGCGGGTCGCTGAAGAAGCTCTACCGCCCCGACCTCGACGAGACCGGCGCCGCCATGGTGGCGCTTCAGGCGCTCTACGATGCCGCCGACGACGACTCCGCGACCGGCGGCCCCGACCTGACGCGCCGGATCTTCCCGATCCTGCACGTCATCACCGCCGAGGGCGGCCACACCCTGGCCGACGACATCGTCTCGGACCTGGCCGACCAGGTCATCGCCGGTCGCATGGGTCGCCCCGATGGACCGGTCGCCCCACTCGCCGTCCGAGGTGGGGCCGACAGCGAAGGAGGCGCCTCGTGAGCACCCCGTTCTACGTCTCGCCCGAGCAGTTGATGAAGGACCGCGCCGACTTCGCGCGCAAGGGCATCGCCCGCGGGCGCTCGGTGGTCGTGGTCCAGTACGCCGACGGCGTCCTCTTCGCCTCCGAGAACCCCTCGCAGGCGTTGCACAAGGTCTCCGAGATCTACGACCGCATCGCCTTCGCCGCCGTGGGTCGCTACAACGAGTTCGAGAACCTACGCATCGCCGGGGTCCGCTTGGCCGACATGCGCGGCTATTCCTACGACCGGCGCGACGTCACCGGCCGTGGCCTGGCCAACGCCTACGCCCAGACCCTCGGCACCATCTTCTCCTCAGGTGGTGAGAAGCCCTACGAGGTCGAGCTGTTCGTGGCCGAGGTCGGCGACGACGCGACCGGTGACCAGATCTACCGCCTCACCTACGACGGCCAGGTCGCCGACGAGCACGGGTACGCCGTCATGGGTGGCGCCACCGAAACCGTGACCGGCTACCTCGCCGAGCGCTACGAAGACGGCCTCGACCTCGACGCCGCTCTCCGGCTCGCGGTCGCCGCGCTCGGGCACTCCGACTCCGACGACCGGGTCATCGCCCCCGGCGACCTCGAGGTCGCCGTCCTCGATCGCACCCGGAGCCGACAGCGCAAGTTCAGCCGTCTCGCCGAGGCGCGCCTGGTCGCGATCCTGGGGGCGACGCCCCCGACGCCCCCGGCATCGGCCGAGCCGTCCGCCGCTCCCGCATCTCCCGACGACGACCCGCCGATCGCGCCGCCGGTGAGCTGATCCCCTGGCCCCCGGCGGGGCGGGGCGTGGCGTGGCATCGTTTGGTCCCAAACGTGAGCAAAATCGAGCGCCGGGTTGCAGTTACCGCCCAAACGTGGGGCGGGTTGTCCACAGATGCCGACCGGGCACTGGCAGGAGATCGCCTCGAAGGACAGGCTCGGGTCATGGACGAATCCGATCCGGCAACCGTGCCAGAGGCGCTGCGTGGTCACTTCCGATTGGCGACGCTCGATCGAGTCTCGTGGGGTCTCTTCCTGCCGCGACGCGACGGGTTGTCCGAACTCGAAGCATGGCATCGAGAGCTGATCGCACTCCGCGAGGTCATGCCGAAGCACGCCGTGTTCACGCACGTGACCGGGGCTCGACTTCGCGGCTGGCGACTGCCGCGCCTTCAGGGCACGGTGCCCGTGTTCGCGGCCGTGCGGGAGGGTGATCGGAGCCCGCGTCGACACGGCCTGATCTGTTCGCGACTTCGTCGCGATCCGCCCCACCTCAAGGGCGTGGTAGCGCGACCTACCCTTGACGACGACGGGCTGCCCCGACCCGGTCTCCTCGAGACCGACGCCCCAGCCGAGATCCTCCTGCGGGCTGCGCGAGACCTCGGCACCCTCGATCTGGTCATCATGATCGACAGTGCTCGCCGGCTCGGCGACCTCGAGCCGGGCGACCTGGACGCCGTGCTCGGATCCGGTCGGCCCGGCGTCAACCTCCTGCGTGGAGCCTGGCAACTGTCGGACCCTCGCACCGAATCGGTCCCTGAGTCACTGCTGCACTGCTTCCTCCGGTGCCTGGGGGTAAAGGTCGAGCCCCAGGTTGCGTTGGCCGACGAGGACGGCGTTCAGTTCGGCCGCGGCGACTTCGGAGTCGAGGGAACATCACTGGTCTATGAGTACGACGGCGCCGAGCATCGCACTGCCCGCAGACAGACCGCCGACCTGAGGCGGGAGCGCCGGATGGGCGCAAACTACATCCGCAAGGCGTGGACCTTGGATGAACTTCTGAATCATCCGGCCGTTGTCGCGCACGAGATCGACCGTGATCTCGGTCGCCCGCACCGGCCCGACGACGTCCGCGCCTGGAAGCATCTCGTCGACAACTCTCAGTACGGTGAGATCGGTCGTCGCAGGACGATGAATCGGTGGTGGCGGAACTCGGGGCTCGACGATTGGTCGAGAACTGCATGACCCGGGCCTGATTTTACCGTCGTTTGGGATCAAACGGCGTGGTCGACAGCGGCCCCAACCCACCCGCGACCCCGTAGGCTCAACCCATGGACCGGCGCATCATGGGGATCGAGAACGAGTACGGAGTGACGTGCACGTTCAAGGGGCAGCGCCGGTTGAGCCCCGATGAGGTGGCGCGCTACCTGTTCCGCAAGGTGGTGAGCTGGGGGCGCAGCAGCAACGTGTTCCTGCGCAACGGGGCACGGCTCTACCTCGATGTCGGCAGCCACCCCGAGTACGCGACCCCGGAGTGCGACGACGTCGTCGATCTGGTGGCGCACGACAAGGCGGGCGAACGGGTGCTCGAGGGCCTCTTGCTCGACGCCGAGCAGCGGCTGCACGACGAGGGCATCGCGGGCGAGATCTACCTGTTCAAGAACAACACCGACTCCGCCGGCAACTCCTACGGGTGCCACGAGAACTACCTGGTCGGTCGCGGGGGAGAGTTCAGCCGGCTGGCCGACGTGCTCATCCCGTTCCTGGTGACGAGGCAGATCGTCGTCGGTGCCGGCAAGATCACCCAGACGCCGCGGGGTGCGGGGTTCAGCGTCAGCCAGCGCGCCGAGCACATCTGGGAGGGTGTGAGCAGCGCGACCACACGCAGCCGCCCGATCATCAATACGCGCGACGAACCGCACGCCGACGCCGAGAAGTACCGCCGTCTGCACGTGATCGTGGGCGATTCCAACATGTCCGAGACCACGACCATGCTCAAGGTCGCCTCGTGCGACCTGGTGCTGCGCATGATCGAGGAGGGCGTGGTCATGCGCGACCTCACGCTGGAGAACCCGATCCGCGCGATCCGGGAGATCTCCCACGACGTCTCCGGACGCCGCAAGGTGCGGTTGGCGAACGGGCGCGAGGCGAGCGCCCTGGAGATCCAGGGGGAGTACCTGGGCAAGGCACGCGACTTCGTCGATCGGCGTGGCATCTCGACGCCGGTGATCGAGCGCACCCTCGACCTCTGGGAGCGTGGCCTGAAGGCGGTCGAGTCGGACGACCTGGGACTGGTCGACACCGAGATCGACTGGGTCATCAAGTGGAAGCTCATCGAGGCCTACCGCGCCAAGCACGGCCTGCCCCTGGGGCACGCCCGCGTCGCCCAGCTCGACCTCGCCTACCACGACATCCACCGCGGCCGCGGGCTCTACTACCTGCTCGAGAAGCGGGGCAAGGTCGCCAGGGCGACGACGGACCTGAAGATCTTCGAGGCCAAGTCCGTGCCTCCTCAGTCGACCCGGGCGCGTCTGCGCGGCGAGTTCATCCGCCGGGCCCAGGAGCGCCGACGCGACTTCACCGTCGACTGGGTGCACCTGAAGCTGAACGACCAGGCCCAGCGCACCGTGCTGTGCAAGGATCCCTTCCGCGCCCACGACGAGCGTGTCCAGCGCCTCATCGACGGCATGTGACTCGGTGCGTTATAGGGTTCCGCGCGTGACGCCTCGACACCCTCGCCGCGCCCTCGCCCTCCTGGCGGCCCCGTTGCTGCTGGCCACCGGACTCGCCGGGTGCGGCGGCTCCGACGACGCCGAGAGCTCGGCCGCGATCGGCGGCGCGACGGTCACCGGTGAGGTGGGAGTGGTCCCGAAGGTCGACTGGGGCAAGGACTTCACGGCCTCCGAGGACGTCGAGAGCACCACGCTCGTGCCCGGTTCCGGGCCCGAGGTCACCAAGGACAGCGACGTCATGGTCCAGTACTGGATCGGCAACGGCTACACGCAGGAGAAGGCGATCAGCACCTACGGCGAGAAGCCGGAGGTGCTCGACCTCTCCAGCAGCGAGGTTCCCGAGGCTCTCACCAAGCCGCTGATGGGCGTCAAGGTGGGCAGTCGCGTGGCGGCCACGGTGACTGCCGACGCGCTCTTCGGCGACGTCGGCAACGCCCAGCTGGGGATCAGCAACCACGACCCGCTGCTCATGGTCTTCGATGTGCTCGGCCCCTACGAGGTGGGCGTCCCGTTCTCCGAGGAGGGCACCGGTTTCGCTCCCGACCTCGTGCTGGACGACGACGGCAACCCCACGGCCATGCGCTTCAAGGGGCGCCCCGCCCCGACCGGCAAGCTCCAGGTCGACACCCTCGTCAACGGTGGCGGCGAGAAGGTGCAGGCCGGCGACTTCGTGGAGGTGAACTATGTCGGTGAGGTGTACGCCAAGCCGAAGCCGTTCGACTCCAGCTTCGACAGCCAGCCGCTGGTCGCCTCGCTCGCGCAGGGCGGCGTGATCCAGGGCTGGGTCAAGGGGCTGGTGGGCCAGACCGTCGGCAGCCGCGTCTGGCTCGCGATCCCGCCGTCGCTCGGCTACGGCGCGCAGGGCAACTCCGACGCCAAGATCAAGGGCACCGACACGATCTACTTCGTCATCGACATCCTGGGCCGGGCGCCCCAGGCGGCTGCGGACGACGCCACAGAGCCCTCGGGGTCCGCCAGCCCCACGGAGTGACGCATGGCCCTGCCCAAGAGCGAGCGGCTGATGAACCTGCTCATCATGCTCCTCGTGCAGCGCCACTACGCGCCCAAGCACCGCATCCGTGAGGTGCTCTACCCAGAGACCTCCGACGAGGCCTTCGAGCGGATGTTCGACCGCGACAAGGAGGAGCTGCGCAGCCTCGGTGTGCCCATCGAGGTCGGTCAGATGGATGCCTACTTCGACGACGAGCCCGGCTACCGGATCAGCGCCGAACAACTCCAGTTGCCCGAGATCGAGCTGACCGCCGACGAAGCGGCCGTCATCGGCCTCGCGACGCGCGTCTGGCAGCACCAGGCACTGGCCGAGGCCACGAGCGGCGCCGTCCGCAAGCTCGGGGCGCTCGGGGTCGACGTCGACACCTCGGCGCTCGACACCGTCGTGCAGCCGCGGCTGAGCGCCGACGAGCCGGCCTTCGGTGTGATCTGGGAGGCGATCACGCAGCGTCGCGCCGTGGTCTTCGACTACCGCCGTTCCGGTTCGGCCGAGGTGACCACACGTCATCTCCAGCCCTGGGGCGTCGGGCGCTACGCCGGCCGCTGGTACGTCACCGGCCTCGACACCGACCGCGGTGAGGAGCGGGTCTTCCGGCTCTCCCGCATCCAGGGCGAGGCCCGGGCCGTGGGCCGGCCCGGCGTCTACACCGTGCCGCCGGACACCGACGTCTCGGCGTTGGTGCGCCGTCTGGCGCCCGAGCCCGTGCGCGAGGAGGCGGTGCTGCTCGTGAGGCGTGGGGCCGGCCACAGCCTGCGGCGCTCCGCCGACCGCACCGAGAAGGGCGTCGCCGGCCCCGACGGCACCGCGACCTGGGACCGCGTGCACCTGACCCGGACATCCCAGGGCCTCGACGACGAAGTGCTCGCCCACGGAGTCGATGTCGTCGTCGAGGCGCCGGCCGACCTTCGTGCGCGGGTCGTGAGACGGCTGGAGGCCTACGTAGGGGAGTCCGGGTGAGCGGCCAGTCCGGCGCGGGCGCGCAGGTCGGCCGCCTGTTGGCCCTGGTGCCCTACCTCTACTCTCGAGACCGGGTGCGGCTGGCCGACGCCGCGGACCACCTCGGCACCACGCCCAAGCAGGTGCTCGCCGACCTGCGCGTGCTGTTTCTCTGTGGCCTGCCGGGCGGCTACCCCGACGATCTCATCGACGTCGACCTCGACGGTCTCGCCGACGACGAGGGGAGGGCCGACGACGACGGCGTCGTGAGCGTGTCGAACGCCGACTATCTGGCTCGACCCCTGCGGCTGAACCCCACCGAGGCCACGGCCATCGTCGTCGCGCTGCGGGCGCTGCGCGCGGGAGCGGATGCCGATACGCTCCCCGTGCTCGATCGTGCCCTGGCGAAGGTCGAGGGCGCCGCCGCCGAGGGCTCCGCCGCCGCGCAGGTCGACCCCGGTCTCGAGGGTCCGGACGTCGACGAGGCACGGCTCGAGGCTCGGCTGCGGCAAGCCGTCGAGGCGGGCCGTCAGGTGCGCCTGACCTACTTCGTGCCGACCCGCGACGAGGAGTCCGAGCGGGTCGTCGACCCTCGCGGGCTCTCCCGCACGGGCGGCGCCCTCTACCTCGACGCCTACTGCCACCGGGCCGAGGCGCCGAGGCTGTTCCGACTCGACCGGATCCGCCGCGCCGAGGTGCTGGACACGCCCGTGCGAAGTGAGCCGTCGCACCCGAGAGATCTCTCCGAGGGCGCACTCGTCTCGGCCGACGACGCGGTCGCGGTCACCCTTCGGATCGAGCCCGCGGCGGCCTGGATCGTCGACTACTACGCCGTCGACGACGTCCGCCCGGCCCGCGACGGGGCCGCCGACGGCGTGCTCGAGGTCGACCTGCGGGTCGCCGACGCGCGGTGGCTGACGCGGTTCCTGCTGCGCCTGGCGCCCGCCGCCCGGGTCCTTGGTCCCCTGGGGTTCACAGAAGATTCCCAGGCGGCTGCCTCAGCAACGCTCCTTCACTACCGATCCTGACGACGTACAGTGAGGTGTGGAACTCCCTGGGGTAACCCGCGGAGCATCACCGTGAACCCATTGAGAAGGTTGTGACCCATGATCCCCATGCTGGAGATGCCCGGCGCCCCCGAGCTCATCCTCATCCTGGTCGTCGTCGTGTTCCTCTTCGGCGCCGCCAAGCTGCCCGACCTGGCGCGAGGCACCGGTCAGGCCCTGCGTATCTTCAAGGCCGAGACCAAGGGCCTCATGGACGACGAGTCGGAGAAGGAGAAGGGCTCGAAGAAGTCCTCCACCGCGCCGGCCGCCGAGCTCCCCGCCCAGCGCACCGAGGAGACAACGCAGGCCGAGCGGGACACCGACCAGCAGCACGGCTGAGCCGCACGACGCAGGATCCGACCCGCCCATGGCCATCTCAGGAGTCGTCCGACTCTTCGTCATCAGGCCGGTGCACCCCGTGGGTGCCGACGGCAAGATGGCGCTCTCCGACCACCTACGAGAGCTCCGGGCGCGCATCCTCAAGGTTCTCCTCGCGGTCTCCGTAGCGTTCGTCGTCGCGCTGTTCTTCTTCGAACAGCTCTACGACCTGGTCTACGGTCCCTACCAGCAAGCGGTCGAGGCGTTGCCCGACCAACAGACCATCGCCTCCACCAGTGGGGCCGGCGGCGGTCTCATGCTGTACCTGAAGCTCTGCGGCTTCGCGGCCCTGATCGGCACCAGTCCCATCTGGCTCTACCAGATCTGGGCCTTCATCCTGCCCGGGTTGCACGCCAACGAACGCAAGTGGTCGCGCATCTTCATGGGCATCGCGACACCACTCTTCGTGGCCGGCCTCGCGCTCGGCTACTTCACGCTCCCCAAGGGGCTCGAGATCCTCATCGGGTTCAACCCCAAGGGCATCACGAACATCGTGGAGTTCTCCGAGTACCTGCAGTTCTTCACTCGCACGCTGCTGATGTTCGGGATCGCCTTCGAGATCCCGCTCTTCGTCGTGCTGCTCAACCTGGCCGGTGTGGTCTCGGGGAGGCAGCTGGGGCAGTACCGATCCTGGATCATCGTCTTCGTGTTCGTCTTCGCCGCCGTGGCCACGCCGTCGACGGACCCCTTCACCATGTGCTTCATGGCCATCCCGATGGTCCTCTTGTTCATCGTCGCCGAGGGCATCGCACGCTGGAACGACAAGCGCCGCGCCCGCAAGCGGCCCAACGCCGGCCTCTCGCCCGACGAGATCTCGCCCCTCTGAGACCCTGCCTGTGACCAGCGCCGCGCGGCGCCGGTAGGTTCGCCTCCGTGAGCGACGACGTTCCCGCCCTCGTCGAGGTCGACCCGTTCGACCTGCCCGACTGGCTGGGCACGAGCGACGTCGTGTGGACGGCGGACACCGGGTTGCGCACGGGTCACCGGGTCACGGGGTCGCTCCAGGCCTCCGACCCGGCCCGCGTACCCGAAGCCGGGGTGCAGCCGTGCGACCTGCTCGCGGTCGACGAGGCCCACCCCGTGCCCGTGGCCCCCGAGGGGGTGCGGACGCGCACGCACCTCTCGTGGCGACTCGGCCAGGTGCTGCTCGTCGCCCGCGACGAGCCCGCGGCGCGGCTGACCCTCGCCGTGCCCGGCTCCTCGTTCAGCGCCGACCTGGTGCTCGACGCGGTGGCCCGCCTGGCCCGGGCCGTGGGCGGGTCGCCCGAGCGCTACACCGTGGCGCTGCGTATCGGAGAGCACTGAAGGGGGTGCGTTGACGATGGCAGGCTCCGAAGAGAGGCGCGTTCTGCGTGAGGTCGCGTTGCTGACGAACCCGACGGCGGGGAAGGGCCGAGGTGCCCGCGCCCGCGCCGAGGCCATGGCCGTGCTGAGCCGGGCCGGAGTCACCGTCCGCGATCTCGTCGGACGCGACCGCATGGAGGCGGAGTCCCTCGCACGCGCCGCTGTGGCCGGCGGTGTCGATGCTCTCGTCGTCGTGGGTGGCGACGGCATGGTGCACCTCGGCGCCCAGGTGGTCGCCGGCACCGCGACCCCGCTCGGTGTGGTGCCTGCCGGCACCGGCAACGACGTCGCCCGCTACGTCGACCTCTCTCGCACCGACGCGGCCGCGGCCACGCGGCGACTGCTCACCGGGGAGGTCCGCGAGATCGACCTGGCGGTCAGCGAGGGCCGCTACTACGCCACCGTGCTGTGCGCGGGGTTCGACGCCGCCGTCAACGAGCGTGCGAACCACATGACCTGGCCGCGTGGGCAGATGCGCTACAACCTGGCCACGCTCGCCGAGCTGCGCACCTTCTCACCGCTCGACTACGTGCTCGACCTCGACGGCACCGAGCTGCGCGTGACGGCGCTGATGGTCTCCGTGGGCAACGGCCCCTCCTTCGGGGGCGGGCTGCGCATCACCGAGGGAGCCGAGCTCGACGACGGGCTGCTCGACGTGGTCATCATCAAGCCGCTGAGCCGTCTGGAGCTCGTGCGCACCTATCCCAAGCTGTTCTCCGGCACCCACACCACCCATCCGCAGTACGAGCACCACCGGGTGCGGCAGGTGCGCATCGAGGCGAGCGGGGTGGTCAGCTATGCCGACGGCGAACGCTTCGGCCCGCTGCCCCTCACCGTCGAGGCCGCACCCCGCGCGCTGCGCCTGCTGTGTTGATGCGCCCCTCGACTTGAGGGCTGCGTAGGTTGGAGCCATGAGCGCCGAGCAGCATCCCGACGCGTCCAGCCCCGCCGAGCGCTACGCCGCCTACCGTGAGCAGCGCCCGCACCCGGTGCTCAAGGACTTCCGCGCGCTCTACCCGTTCGGCCTCGACGACTTCCAGATCCGCGCCTGCCAGGAGGTCGAGGAGGGCCGCGGTGTGTTGGTCGCCGCTCCCACGGGCTCGGGCAAGACGGTGGTGGGCGAGTTCGCGATCCACCTGGCGCTGGCCCAGGGCCGCAAGGCCTTCTACACGACGCCGATCAAGGCGCTGTCGAACCAGAAGTACGCCGACCTCGTCGCCCGCTACGGCCCCGACCAGGTCGGTCTGCTCACCGGCGACGACACCGTCAACGGCGAGGCCTCAGTGGTCGTGATGACCACCGAGGTGCTGCGCAACATGATCTACGCCGGCTCGCGCACCCTCGACCGGCTCGGCTACGTGGTCATGGACGAGGTGCACTATCTCGCCGATCGCTCCCGAGGTGCGGTGTGGGAGGAGGTCATCATCCACCTGCCCGAGTCGGTCAGCGTGGTCTCCCTCTCGGCCACCGTCTCGAACGCCGAGGAGTTCGGCGACTGGCTGGCCACCGTGCGTGGCGAGGTGACCACCATCGTCGAGGAGCGGCGTCCGGTGCCGCTGTTCCAGCACGTCATGGTCGGACGACGCCTGCTCGACCTCTTCGCCTCCTCCGACGTCGACGCGGCCGCGGGTTTCGTCAAGGAGGGAGCCCCGGTCAACGAGGATCTGCTCAAGGTGGCCCGCGACGACTGGGCCGCCTCGCGCATGAAGGACCGTCGCAACCCCCGCGGCAAGCGTGGTCAGCGTGGTGGGCCCCGCCAGTCGGGCAACGGGCGCCGCGTCTGGGTGGCGAGCCGGCCCGACGTGGTCGATCGCCTCCAGCGCGAGAACCTGCTCCCGGCCATCACGTTCATCTTCAGCCGGGCGGCCTGCGACGCTGCCGTCAAGCAGTGTCTGGCCGCCGGCACCCACCTCACGACGCCGCAGGAGGCCGGCGAGGTGCGCACCTTCGTCGAGAGCGCCACAGCACACCTCGATGCCGAGGATCTGCACGTGCTCGGCTACCACGACTTCCTCGACGGGTTGATGCGCGGCGTCGCGGCGCACCACGCGGGCATGCTGCCGGCGTTCAAGCAGATCGTCGAGGAGCTCTTCCGCCGTGGACTGGCCAAGGTCGTGTTCGCCACGGAGACCCTGGCGCTGGGTATCAACATGCCGGCGCGCACCGTGGTCATCGAGAAGCTCTCGAAGTGGAACGGCGAGACCCACGCCGACATCACGCCGGGGGAGTACACCCAGCTCACCGGCCGCGCGGGGCGTCGCGGTCTCGACGTCGAGGGGCATGGTGTCGTGCTGTGGCAGCCGGGCACCGACCCGCGTCAGCTCGCCGGCCTCGCCTCGACCCGCACCTATCCGCTGCGCAGCTCGTTCCGGCCGTCGTACAACATGGCGGTCAACCTGGTGCACCGCTTCGGCCGCGAGACCTCTCGAGAGCTGCTGGAGCAGTCCTTCGCCCAGTTCCAGGCCGACCAGGCGGTCGTCGGCCTCGCTCGCCAGCTGCGCAAGTCCGACGACGCGCTCGCCGGGTACGCGGAGGCCGCCGCCTGTGGTCGTGGCGACTTCATGGAGTACGCGCGGCTGCGCCAGCGCGTCTCCGAGATCGAGAAGGGCGCGAGCCGGGCCCGGCGGGCCGACCGGCGCGAGGAGGCCCTGGAGTCGCTCAAGCACCTCAAGCGGGGCGACGTGATCTCGGTGCCCACGGGCAAGTTCGCCGGGTATGCCGTGGTCATCGACCCGGGCTGGCACCCAGAGACGCCCCGACCGCTCGTCGTGACCACCGGCAAGCAGTCGCGCCGGCTCGCCATGATCGACTTCCCGACGCCCGTCGAGGCCCTGACCCGCGTCAAGGTGCCGAAGACCTTCGACGCCCGCAACCCGCAGATGCGCCGCGACCTGGCCCACATGGTGCACCTGCGCACGCGCGACCTCGACGGCGCGCCCCGAGCGCCCCGACGGGCCGCGGCTGCCCAGGCCAGCGGTGTGAATGCCGAGGTCGACGAGTTGCGAAGGCAGCTCAAGGCGCATCCGTGCCACGAGTGCCCCGAGCGAGAGGACCACGCCCGCTGGGCCGAGCGCTGGTTCAAGCTCGAGAAGGACGCCGCCACGCTGCGCCGGCGCATCGAGAACCGCACGAACACCGTGGCGCGGCAGTTCGACCGGGTCTGCGACGTGCTGACCTCACTCGGCTACCTCACCGCGGTCGGCGCCGACACCCAGGTGACGGCCCAGGGCCGACACCTGATGCGCCTCTACGGCGAGAGTGACCTGCTCGCCGCCGAGTGCCTGCGTCGCGGTATCTGGGAGGGCCTCTCGGCCTCGGGGCTGGCGGCGGCGCTCTCGGGGCTGGTCTTCGCCTCGCGGCGGCCCGACGACGCCGGGCCGCCGCGCGTGCCGGGCGGGGCCACGCAAGACGCCGTCGCCGAGATGGTGCACGTGCACGCCGAGCTGGACCGGCTCGAGCGCGACCACCGGCTGCACCTGCTCCGCGCCCCCGATCTCGGTTTCGCCTGGATGGCCTACCGCTGGTGCGAGGGCGACGACCTCGACGATCTGCTGGGAGGCAGCGACCTCACCGCCGGTGACTTCGTGCGGTGGATGAAGCAGGTGCTCGACCTCGCCGGCCAGGTGGCCGACGCCGCCGGTGACACCCCCCTGCGACGGACCGCACGCGAGGTGACCCAGCGGCTGCGCCGCGGCGTCGTGGCCTATTCGGGTCTCTCGGAGTAGAGCAGGCCTAGAGCGCCGCGACGGCTTCGGGCACCGGCACGTCGCCGGCCACGAGGTTCGCCTGCTTGCCGATCGCGCCGGGCACGTCGAGCACGGCCGCCACGACGGCGGCGACGTCGGCGCGAGTCACCTCGGCCCGCTCCACCTGCTCGCCGAGCGCGACGAGACCGGTCTCGACCTCGTCGGTGAGCCGCCCGGGGCGGATGATCGTCCAGTCCAGACCAGACGCTCGCAGGGCGCTGTCGGCGTCCCGCTTCGCCTCCACGTAGACGCGCCAGACCTCGTCGGTGCCGTCGGGCACCGGCTCGTCGACGCCGATGGCACTGATCTGCACGAATCGCGCGACTCCGGCCCGCTGTGCCCCCTCGATCGACTTCAGCGAACCACCGAGGTCGACCGTGCGCTTGCGTTCCACCCGACCGTCCGGCCCGCCGCCCGCGGCGAACACGACGGCGTCGCAACCGGCGAAGGCGGCGGCGAATGCGTCCGCTTCCTCGGACTCGATGTCGAGCAGGGCGACCTCGGCTCCCAAGGACTCCAGCTCGGCTCGGTAGTCCGGGTTGCGCACGAGGGCCACGGGCGTGTGCCCGGCGGCGACCAGATGACGGTGGAGGTGCAGGGCGATCTGCCCGTGCCCTCCGACGACGGCGATACGACTCATGATCTCGACGCTACTGGGCGGCCAACACCTCCCGTAGCCGCCCGACGGGTGAGGCCAGGTTGTAGCGAGCTGCGAGCTCGTCGAGTCGCTCGGGGTGCGCGGGCTCGGCGGGCAGCGCGTGCCCGGTGCGCGGCACCTCGAGCGTGCGCCGCACCGCCACGACCTCGGGTGCGACGTCGAGATAGTCGGCTGCGTCGACGAGCTTGCGCCGGACGCCGGGAGCCAGGTCGGCGTTCGGGTCGGCCGCCGCGGCCCGGATGCCGGCGAGGTCATCGAAGCGCTGGAGCAGGGTGGCGGCCGTCTTCTCGCCCACGCCCTTGACCCCGGGCAGGCCGTCGGAGGAGTCACCGCGCAGGGTGGCGAAGTCGGCGTACTGGTGCGCCGAGACGCCGTACTTGTCGCGCACCCAGGCGTCGTCGACGCGTTCGTGGTTGCCGACTCCCCGCGCGATGTAGAGCACCCGCACGGACCGAGCGTCGTCGACCACCTGGAAGAGGTCGCGGTCGCCGGTGACGACGTCGACCGGGCAGCCGGCGTCGGTGGCCAGGCTGCCGATGACGTCGTCGGCCTCCGCTTCGGGGGCGCCGACACGCGAGAGCCCCAGGGCCTGGAGCACCTCGACGATGACGGGTACCTGGACCTCGAGCGGGTCGGGCACCTCCTCGACGTCGGGCGCCGACTGAACCTCCTCGATCACGCGGTGGGTCTTGTAGGTCGGCACGAGGTCGACGCGCCACTGCGGGCGCCAGTCGTCGTCCCAGCAGCACACGAGATCGGTCGGCCGGTACTGCTCGACCAGGCGGCTGACGAAGTCGAGAAAGCCACGCACGGCGTTCACGGGCGTGCCGTCCTCGGCCAGGATCTCCGGGACGCCGAAGAAGGCGCGGAAGTACATGGAGGCGCTGTCGAGGAGCATGAGGCGGGGCTCGGTGGGCATGGGCGCAGTGTGTCAGCCGGGAAGATCCGGTGCCCGCAGCGTGGACGCACGGTGGCCGAAGATCCTGCGGTGGCACTAGCCTGCGACGATGAGCGACAACGGGGTGGAGGCGAAGGATCGCAAGATCCTGGAGCTCCTGGCCACCGACGGCCGGATGTCCTTCACCGACCTGGGCAAGGCCACCGGCCTCTCGACCTCGGCGGTGCACCAGCGGGTCAAGCGACTCGAGCAGCGCGAGTTGATCCAGGGGTACGGCGCCACGATCAACCACGCCGAGATCGGCCTGCCGCTCACCGCGTTCATCTCGATCCGGCCGATGGACCCCTCCCAGCCCGACGACTGCGCGACCCGACTGGAGCCGATCGAGGAGATCGAGTCGTGCTGGTCGGTCGCGGGCGAGGAGTCCTACATGCTCAAGGTGCGGGCCACCTCACCGGCCGATCTCGAGGATCTCCTGGCCCGCATCCGCGCGGCCGCCAACGTGTCGACACGCACCACGATCGTGCTCACCACCTACTACGAGAACCGTCCGGTCGTGCTCAGCCACGGCGCGGTCTGATCGGCACGACCACGCCGCACTCCACCGGCTGGTACCCCAGGGAGTCGTAGAGGGCGCGCGCGGTGTCGTTGTAGGCGAACACGTTGAGCCCCAGCGCGCGGACCCCCCGAGCCTGGCACCAGGCGGCGCCGGCGTCCATCGTCGCGCGCCCCAGGCCTCGTCCGCGGCGCTCCGCGTCGAGACGGACGTCGTAGACGTACCCGGCTGGGGCGCAGAGCGACACCCAGAGGGTGCCGACTCGCTCGCCGTCGACCTCGGGGGCCAAGAAGGCGTGGCCCGGCGTCGCCGCGCCTCGAGGGAGGATCCGTGCATGGGTGGCGTGGGACTGCGCCAGCGACTCCGACTCGTCGAGCCAGGGTGAGTCCCTGCGCAGGGTGGCCGCGAACCGCTGCACCGCCGTCCCGAGGTAGGCGTCGGTCCCGGCGGCGCTGAGCGAGCGGAGCGTGACCGGACCCCTCGTGGTGCCAGGCGGGTCGGTCAGGTCGAGCCGCATCCGGGTGGCGACGGGGTCCATGGGCCCGGCCGCGGCGAAGGCCCGGTGGGCGGGGTCGGCCGGCAGCATCGTGAGCACGAGACGGCGCACCTGGTGGTCGCGGCAGCGCTGCTCCAGCCGCGTACGGACGGCGCTCGCGTCCGCGGGATCGGTCAACGCGAGGTCGAGCACCTCGAGCTCGTCCGGGGAGGCCTGCCCGAGCCACACCCATCCGGCCGGCCGCCCCTCGAGACGCACCTCCTCGACCACCTGGCCCGGCCCGGGGCGACCGTCGACCAGCCGAGCTGCGAACCGCTGGTGCGTCCGGCTCTCGGCCACCGGCGCGAGGGCGGCGTCCTCACCGGTCATCGGCAGCTGTCGCAGCAGCAGGTCGCGCTGCCGCGCCTGGGCGCCCCAGTCGCCGAGCTCGCCGTCGACCAGAGGGGAGAACTCGACGCTCACCCCATCAGGGTAGGAGCCCGACCGAACTCAGCGCGAGACCTGCTCCCACCACGCCTGGCCGCTCTCGGGCAGGGTGTGGATCGGGTCGTAGTAGGTGTAGCTCTGCGAGAGCACGTCGTGCTGGTCGACCGCAGTGGGGCCCTGCTCGATGGAGGTGCGGTAGTTCTTGGTCCAGTACGAGATGCCGCGCTCGCGGTCGTACTCGGCGAGCTGGTGTACCCACCGCTTGCCGACGTAGGGCACGTCGCACACGATGCGCGGCGTGGCGAAACCGGGCAGGTAGCCCATGAGGTCGTGCTGCAACGCCTGCGCGTGGGCGACCGAGACCCGCCAGTGCTCGGCGTTCGGGATCATGTCGCACATGTAGAAGTAGTAGGGCATGACCCGGGCGCCGTCGAGCAGGGCGAAGCAGAGGTCGAGCAGGTCATGGGCCTCGGCGTTCACCCCCGCCATCAGCACGCCCTGGTTGCGCACGTCGCGCAGGCCGGCGTCGAGCAGCGCGCCGGTGGCGCGGGCCACGATCGGGGTGATCGACTGGGCGTGGTTGGCGTGCGTGTGTACCGCCAGCGAGACGCCGCGCTCACGCGCCATGGTGGCCACCCGACCGACGCCGTCGACGACCTCGGGCTGGAGCCAGTGCTGCGGCAGCCCGATCAGCGCCTTGGTGGCGAGCCGGATGTCGCGGATGTTCTCGATGGCGAGCAGCTCGGTGATGAAGGCCTCGAGGCGTGGCCACGGCATGTTCGCCACGTCGCCGCCGGAGACCACGACGTCGCGCACCGCCGGGTTGGCGCGCAGGTAGTCGGTCATGGCCGCGAGGCGGTCGACGGGCTTGCCGATCAGCTTGAGCTTCTCGACCTGAGGGGTGGAGTTCCCGACGAGGTCCATGCGGGTGCAGTGGCCGCAGTACTGGGGGCAGGTGGGCAGCAGCTCGGCGAGCACCTTCGTGGGGTAGCGGTGCGTGAGGCCCTCGACCGCCCACATCTCGTGCTCGTGCAGGGAGTCGCGCTCGGCGTGCGGGTGGCTGGGCCAGTCGGTGCGTCGGTCGGAGTGCACCGGGATCATGTACCGGCGGATCGGGTCGGCGTAGAACGCCTCGGTGAGGCTGCCGGCACCGCGTGGCTGCGTGCTCGGGGCCATCGTGTTCATCATCTGCGGCGGAACGAGCATCGACATGGTGGCGCGCTCGCGCTGGTCACGTTCGAGGTCGGCGTAGAACCGCTCGTCGATCAGGTCGCCCATGAGGGCGCGGAGTTGACGCACGTTCTTGATGCAGTGCGCACGCTGCCACTGCACCGACTCCCACTGTTCCGGGGTCACCTCCGCCCAGCCGGGGAAGCGGGTCCATTCCGGCTCCACGAGCTGCGGACGGCGGTAGGAGTAGGGCTGTGCAGCCGGCGAGGCGACACCCGGAGCTGCGGTCTCGATCGTCATGAGCCCACGGTGACAGAAGATTTGCGGCTTGTCGAACACCAGGCGAGAGATCTTCTTGTCTTCTGGCACGTGCGCCGTGAAGATCTAGGCTGCCGGTATGCAGGACGACGTGGTGGCCTGGCTGCTCGAGGGCGACCCCGCCCTGGTCTGGCAGGTCGAGCGTGACCTGCTCGACGCGCCAGAGGAGCAGTAGCGGGCCACCCGGGCCCGCCCGGCCACCGAGGGCTTCGGTGCGAGACTGCTCGCCGCAGAGGAACTCGACGGGCAGTGGGCTGGCGGAGCGTTCTTCCCCGCGGGTTTCGACTTCGCCTCGATGGGCGAGGTCGGTCAGCCCTGGACGGCCACCACCTGGGCGCTGAAGGGCCTGCGCGAGTTGGGACGTCCCGGCATCCGCCCTCGGCGACACGGCCGCACGCATCGGTGCGTCGTGCGCAGGCGGCCGTCGACCTCGTGCGAGCCGATCGACGACCCGACGGTCGATGGCTGCGGGGTTAGGCCCCCGGTGGGGCCGTGTGGTTCGACGTCGACGAGCCGGTAGGCGAGCCCTCGCGCTGGCTGACGCTGGTGGCCGGCCGCGTGCTGCGCTGGTGGGAGGTCAGCTGAGGCTGGCCAGCGCACGCTGCACAGCGGGGTGGTCGGCCGGCACCTCGTAGCGCAACGTCATGGCCGCGAGCAGCACGTCGGCCGCCGGTGGGGTGGGGCCGCCGTCGAGCACCCGGCACATCAGGCGCAGGGCCGGGTCGTGGCCGTCGAGGTCCGCGCCATGCGGCGGCGCGTAGTCGCGCACGGGCAGCAGCACGCCACCGTTGCGCTCGTAGAAGGCGATCCGGCGGCGGTGCTCCTCGACGTGGGCGGCCGAGAGGCCGGGCTCGTCGGGATCCTCGACATCCCACACCAACAGCGCGCCGCCCTCGCCGGCCAGCAGGGCACAGAGCTCGTCGAGCATCGCCGAGCCGATGCCACCTCCGCGCACCCCCACGGCGTAGTAGCGCAGGAAGGTCCATCCGGTGTCGCCGAGGGCCCGCACCAGGGCGAACCCCTCCGGGGCGCCGCCGGCGTCGACCCGGACGACGAGCCGATCGCTCAGCAGGCTCTCGAAGTCGGCCCGCAGGTCGGCCGGGAAGGCGTCCTCGTAGATGGCGCGGACGCCGGCCAGCGTCGCGGCGTCCCGGGCCGCGGCCTCGATCAGCCTGCTCATGCCTCAGCCCTCCTCGTGGTCGGTGTCCAGCACCAGGTCCGCGTGGGTGCGGGTGCCGTTCGTCGCGAAGTGTGCCTCCTCGCGACGAGCCCAGTCACCCCACCTGGCTGCGAACACCTCGCCGTCGCGGGCGATGCCGCGCACGCGTCGCAGGGGAGCCGGAGCCTGCATCCACACGAGCACCGTGTGCAGGTGCCGCCACGGGGCCGAGCCCGCACCGACGCCCTCGAGCACGACCAGTGGCGAGGGCGGCACCGTCACGTCCTCGGCCCAGTCGCCGACGAGCCAGTCGTAGCGGCGATACCGTCCCGACCGCCCGGCGGCCAGCGGCTCGAGCAGGGTGCTCAGCTGGGCTGCTACGCCCGCCAGTCCCTCCCAGCCCTCGTAGAGGTCGTCCATGTGGACGACCAGGGCGTCGGGCGAGGAGGCCGCCAGGGCTCGTGCCAGGGTCGTCTTACCGCTGCCGGAAGGTCCGTCGACGCACACCAGACGGCCGGTGTCCAGCGTGGGCGGGCGCCGTCGCGCCAGGTCGAGCACGGCGCGCGCCGCCGCCTCGACGCCCTCGCTCAGGAGATGCCCCGCTGGCGGAGCAGGTCCTCGATGTCTCCCAGCTCGTCGCGGTCGTCGGGGTCGTGGCGGCCGGAGACGGCGGGCTGTCCGCGGGTCGGCGCGGCCGTCACTGCGGGGCGGCGGGCGGCAAGAAGCCGCGCGAGCACGAGCAGCACCAGTGAGACCCCTGCCAGCGCGACTCCGGTCCACACGCGCGGCGAGAAGACGAGGCCGGTGGCCCAGTCGCCCACGGCGTCGGCGATGCGGGTGAACATGCGCAGGGTACGGGTCGCCCAGGCGGCCGGCACCAGCAGCGTGATCGCCGCCGCGCGCAGCCCTGCTACGGCGCCGCGTCGGCGCCAGAGCCACCAGGTGCCGGCGCCGCCGAGCAGAGTGAGCGTGAGGGCGAGAGCACTCCAGGCGGCGTCGTCCACCTCTCCAGCCTGCCACAGAGGGGCCTCCTCGCAAGGCCCCGATCCGGCCGGCGTCGGCGAGAGCGGGAGAATGGCGCGATGGACGACGGTGGACGGCGGCTGCTGGGGTCTGGCTTTCCCGGTGACCTCGGCGCAGCGGACCCGGCATTGGAGCGGGCCCTGGCCGATTACCACCGAGCTCCGGGGGCAGACGCCCACGCCCGGGTGGTGGCCGCTCTGGCGTCCGCTCGATTGCTGGTGCCCGTGGTGGCCGTGCTGGGGGAGTCGGAGGTCGACGCGGCGGGGCTGGTGAGTGACAAGTCCAGCGAGATGGCGGCGGTGCTGCTCACCGGCCGTGACGGCCGTCGGGCTCTCCTGGCCTTCTCCGGCATGACCCCGCTGCGGGCCTGGCGGGCCGATGCCCGGCCGGTGCCGGTGACGGCGCGAGACGCCGCTCGATCGGCGCTCCAGGAGGGCGCGGACGCGCTGGTGGTCGACGTCGCCGGCCCCGCGCTGCTCGTCGTGGAGCGCGCCGACCTCGAGGGTCTCGCGCGAGATTGGCAGGTCGCCTGGATGGACGGGTCCGCGGTGTGGCTCGCGCCCGACGATTCCGAGTCGGGGAATGAAAGCTAGATTGGTTGTATTGAAGCAACTGACTCTCGCGGAGTTCGGGCACGTGCCGCTCGGGTGTGGTGCCGGGGTGGAGCGAGGGAAAACCCTGATGCTCAGATGACAACCCCTCTGCTGGACTGAGCGTCATCCCCGAGGAGCCCCCCTGCCGAGGAGCACGATGACCGTTCACCTGACGAGCCCCACGACCGCTGCTCGTCCGACGGCCTCGGCAGTCGCGCCCCGCCGCCTGCCGGTCCTGGCGGCAGGCGTGGTCGAGCTAGGCCTGATCGCGGCACTGTACGTCGGGTACAGCGCCGGTCGCACCCTGGCCGACAACGACCTCGGGCTCGCCACCGGCCACGCGCTGCGCATCGCCCGGCTCGAGCAGCTGACCCACGTGCACATCGAGGCGAGCTGGGTGTCCTGGCTCTCCGAGCACCTCGTGCTCGCCGTCGCGGCGTCCTACTGGTACTCGGTGGCCCACTACGCCGTGACCGGCGCCGTCATGCTCCTGCTCTGGTGGCGCCGACGGGCCGTCTACGTGCGCGAGCGTCGCACCCTCGTCCTCGCCTCGGTGGTCGCGCTGGCCGTCTACATCACGATTCCGGTGGCACCGCCGAGGCTGCTCGCCGGGTACGGCGACGTACTGGCCCTGACCGCGCCGTGGGGCTGGTGGTCCTCGCACGCCTCGGCTCCTGCCGGCCTCGGCTACTTGACCAACGAGCTGGCCGCCATGCCCTCCCTCCACGTGGGCTGGGCCGTCTGGGTCGCCCTCGTCGTGTGGCGGGCCGTCCCGCGCGCCTGGGTCCGCGTGCTCGCGGTGGCCTACCCACTGACCACCTCGATGGTCGTCATCGCCACCGGCAACCACTGGGTGCTCGACGTCCTCGCGGGGGCCGGCCTCATGCTGCTCGCCGATCTCGTCGTGATGCGCCTGGCGCCGCGCGTCCAGGCTGCGTTGCTGGCGCGGATTGGCAGCCATCGGGAATCGTCGGCTAGCATCAACCGTTGACCGATCAGGTGCGCCTTGCGGCGTGCCCGATCCACAAGCGGTGACCACGAGTCTCCCACCCGCATCGACCGCCAGGTCGTCGGGTCCGGTCCGGCGGACGACGCCAGCATCATCGGTTCGTCCTCCTCGGTGCTCCGCGCACCGGCGACTGGGGTTCCGCTTGGATGCCCACCAGACGTCGCTCCCAGGAGGACACATCAGCACCGAGCTTCGAATCAACGACCGGATCCGCGTCGCAGAGGTCCGGCTCGTTGGCCCCAACGGCGAGACCGTCGGCATCGTGCCGACGGCCGATGCGCTGCGCCTCGCGCAGGAGGCCGACCTCGACCTGGTCGAGGTGGCTCCGACCGCGCGACCGCCGGTGTGCAAGCTCATGGACTACGGGAAGTTCAAGTACGAGAACGCCCAGAAGGCCCGTGAGGCGCGCCGGAACCAGACCAACGTGGTCATCAAGGAGATGAAGCTCCGCCCCAAGATCGACCAGCACGACTACGAGACCAAGAAGGGCCACGTCGTCCGGTTCCTCAAGGCCGGCGACAAGGTCAAGATCACCATCATGTTCCGCGGTCGCGAGCAGCACCGCCCCGAGTTGGGCTTCCGGCTGCTCCAGCGTCTCGCCGAAGACGTCGACGACCTGGGTTTCGTGGAGAGCAAGCCCAAGCAGGACGGCCGCAACATGATCATGGTGCTCGGCCCGCACAAGAAGAAGTCCGAGGCCAAGGCCGAGGTGAAGGCCGCCAAGAGCGCCGCCGCCGCCGAGCGCGCGGCGTCCGAGGCCGAGGAGAAGGCCGAGCGCACCGCGGCGAACGCCCAGCGCGGCACCACCAAGAAGGAGCGCGGCCGCTCCGAGAACCTCGACCCCGAGATCGACGCCTGACCCCGCAGGGTCAGCGCGAAGAAGCGAAGAGCAGAAAGGCACGACCATGCCCAAGAACAAGACGCACTCCGGTGCTTCCAAGCGTTTCCGCGTGACCGGCTCCGGCAAGATCCGTCGCCAGAAGGCGGGGCTGCGCCACAACCTCGAGAAGAAGCCCTCGAAGGTGACCCGCCGGATGTCCGGCACGACCGAGGTCGCCAAGGCCGACGTCCCGCGCGCCAAGAAGCTGCTCGGTCGCTGAGCGCCCGCGACCACCACCCACATCGTTAAAGGAGTCATCTGATGGCACGCGTCAAGCGGGCAGTGAACGCCCAGAAGAAGCGTCGGACCACCCTCGACCGCGCCAGCGGCTACCGCGGACAGCGCTCGCGCCTCTACCGCAAGGCCAAGGAGCAGGTCACCCACTCGCTGGTCTACAACTACAACGACCGGCGCAAGAACAAGGGCAACTTCCGGCGCCTCTGGATCCAGCGCATCAACGCCGCCGCCCGTGCCCAGGGCATGACCTACAACCGCTTCATCCAGGGCCTGAACCTGGCCGGCGTCGAGGTCGACCGCAAGATCCTCGCCGACCTCGCCGTCAACGACATCGCGGCGTTCAATGCCCTCGTCGAGACCGCCAAGGCCGCCCTGCCCGACGACGTCAACGCGCCGAAGGCCTCGGCCTGAGCGTCGCGCCGCTCTCCGCGGGCAACGCCCGGGTCAAGCAGCTACGTCGGCTGAGCCGCCGTTCCGAGCGATCGGAGCGGCGGCTCTTCCTCGCGGAGGGTCGCAACGCCGTCGTGGCGGCGCTCACGGCCGGGGTCGTCGTCGAGGTGCTCGCCCTGCCGGGGCGCGAACACCTGCTGCCCGACCTGCCCGAGAACCTGCCACTCACCCTCGTCGACCAGCGCGCGCTCACGGCGCTCACCGATACGGTGACCCCAGCCGGGGTGGTGGCGCTGTGCCGCTTTCTCGACGTACCGCTCGAGCAGGCGCTCACGGGCCCGTTCGTCGCGATCTGCGCCGACGTCGCCGACCCAGGTAATGCGGGCACGGTCATCCGCTGCGCCGACGCGGCCGGTGCCTCCTCCGTGGTGCTCGCCGGCAACGCGGTCGACCTCTACAACCCGAAGACCCTCCGGGCCTCCGCCGGCAGTGCGTTCCACCTGCCGGTGCACGTGGCGGCGGAGGTACCCGCGGTCATCGCGGCCGCGCAGGCGGCCGGTTTCCAGGTGCTGGCCACCCAGGCGGCTGGCGACGTCGATCTCTTCGCCGCAGACGATCTGCTGGCCCGGCCCACGGCCTGGCTCTTCGGCAACGAGGCGCACGGGCTCGCCCCGGAGCATGCCGCACTCGCCGACCACCGGGTCTCGATCCCGATCCACGGCCGCGCCGAGTCGCTCAACCTCGCCACGGCCGCCGCGGTGTGTCTGTACGCCAGCGCGCGGGTGCGTCACGCTCGCGGATGAGTGAACTACCCTGCCGGAGTGCCTTCACGTAGCGCGCAAGAGGTCATCGACGCGCTGCCCGACGCCGTCCTCCTGGCCGGCCCGGACGGCGTGACCATGCTGTCCGCGGGGGCGGCGCGGATGCTGGCCGTCGATGCCGACGAGGCCGTGGGCCGCCCGTTGGCCGACGTCCTGCGCCTCACCGACCGTGACGGGTGCACCTGGATCTCGGTCAACACGCCGTTCGGGGGCCTCGCCACTCGGTCGGGCGTTCCCGAGCAGTCGTGGCTGCTGCCCGACGGGACCGAGGTGCTGACCACGGCCAGGCTCCGACGGCACGCATCGCGAGGGCCGGTGGCCGAGGTCGCCGTGACGCTGCGCAGCGGGCGCGGTCGGGCTCGTCTCGACCGCGAGCGGTCCGACCTCGTGGCCACCGTGGCGCACGAGCTGCGTTCGCCGCTGACCGGGGTCAAGGGCTTCGTGCAGGCGCTGCTCAACCGGTGGGACAAGCTCAACGACGAGCAGAAGAAGCTGATGCTCACCACCGTGCACGCCGACTCCGACCGGCTCAGCCGGCTCATCGCAGAGCTGCTCGACGTCGCACGCATCGACACCGGGCGGCTCCAGCTGCACCCGCGACCGACCGACGTGGTCATGATCGCCGAGCGGGTCGTCGCCTCGGTGTCCGCGGGCACCTCGGCCGCGGTGAGCATGGTCTGCGAGAGCGACGACCTCCCGCGCATCCTCGCCGACCCCGACAAACTCCACCAGGTGCTCACCAACCTGGTCGAGAACGGTGTGCGCCACGGCGCCGGCGCGGTCACGATGACCCTCGGGCGCGGTCAGTTGCGCGACGGGGGCGAGGCCGTCACCGTCACGGTCGACGACGAGGGCGAGGGCATCGCGGAGGAGATCCGGCGACGGGTGTTCACGAAGTTCTGGAAGCACGGCGCGAGTGGCGGGTCCGGTCTGGGCCTCTACGTCGTGGGTGGGCTCACCCGCGCCCACGGAGGCTCGGTCTCGATCGACGACGCGCCGTCCGGTGGCGCCAGGGTCGTCGTGCGCTGGCCGGCCGCCTCGCTCGGCGTCGATCCCGTGTAGAGGCGACCCTCGCCGCGCTTCACGGTGGCCACGAGCACGAAGCTCATGGTCACCAGGAGCGCCCAGGCGCCGATCTTCGTGGTGTGCACGGCGTGCCAGCCGTTCTCCTGGTCGGGGTAGGCCCACGCGCCGAGCAGGGTGGCTGCGTTCTCCGCGACCCAGAGGAAGAAGCCGATCAGCAGGAACGAGAGCGCGAGCGGCATCCGGTAGCGGTCGCGACCCACCGTGAACAGCACCCACGTGCGGCGCAGCACCACCACCCCGGCCACGGCGAGCGGCAGGCGCAGATCCCAGATCCAGTGGTGGGTGAAGAAGTTGGCGTAGACCGCCACGGCCACGACCGTGGCAGGCAGCACCGGGTAGACGGTGACCCGGAGGTCGAACCGGCGCCAGGCCTGGCAGATGTAGGAGCCGACCGAGGCGTACATGAACCCCGAGAACAGCGGCACGCCCCAGACCTTGGTCACGGCCTCGCCCGGATAGCTCCACGAGCCCTCGTGCACCTTGAACAACTCCAGGCCCAGGCCGAGCAGGTGGAAGGCCAGGATCACCAGCACCTCGCGCCAGGTCTCCAGGCCGAGCGCCCAGAAACCCAGCGTCACGGCCACGCACCACACGAGCATGGCGTCATAGGCCGCGATCGGCAGTGGCACCAGATACGTGACGAGGAGTCCGCCGATCACGGCGGCCGCGAACAGGCACGACTGCGCCTCGGTCCAGGCGAAGCGCAGCAGCTGTGCGAGCACCCGGCCGGGGGCTATCCGGTTCGCGGTCACCGGCACCGCCTTCCTAGACTGCGAGCGCGTCCCTTCGGGGGCGTCGCCCACGTTCCGCACCGAAAGGCTGCCATGTCCGGCCCCAACTCCTCCTTCGACCCGGTCGAGGTCGCCGCACTCTCCGAGGAGGAGGTGTCGAGGGCGGTGGACGCCGCGACGGCGGCGTTCGCGGCGGCGGCGACGCTCGAGGAGCTGAAGCAGGCGCGCATCGACCACGCCGGCGACCGCTCGGCGCTCGCGCTCGCCAACCGCGAGATCGGCGCCCTGCCACCGCAGGCCCGCAAGGACGCCGGCCAGCGGGTCGGCCGCGCCCGCGGGCAGGTCAACCAGGCGCTGGCGGCCCGCCAGGAGGTGCTCGAGGCCGAGCACGAGGAGCGCATGCTGGCCGAGGAGACGGTCGACGTCACCCTGCCCACCACGCGGCGTCCCCGAGGCGCTCGACACCCGATCACGCTCCAGTCAGAGCTCATCGCCGACATCTTCGTGGCCATGGGCTGGGAGATCGCTGAAGGGCCGGTCGTCGAGGCGGAGTGGCTGAACTTCGACGCCCTCAACCTCGGCCCCGACCACCCGGCGCGCACGATGCAGGACACGTTCTGGACAGAGCCGGCGGACCGACACGTCGTCCTGCGCACCCAGACCTCGCCGGTCCAGGCACGCACCATGCTCACCCGGCAGCCCCCCATCTACGTCGCCTGCCCCGGGCGGGTCTTCCGCACCGACGAGTACGACGCCACGCACAGCCCGATGTTCCACCAGGTCGAGGGGCTGGTCGTCGACGAGGGCATCTCGATGGCCCATCTGAAGGGCTCGCTCGACCACCTCGCCGCCCGGCTCTTCGGCGAGGGCATCGACACCCGCTTCCGGCCCTCGTACTTCCCCTTCACCGAGCCGTCGGCCGAGGTCGACGTCCGGTGCTTCGTGTGCCGCGGCGTGGGAAGCGATGCCTGCCGCACGTGCCGCGGTGAGGGTTGGATCGAGTGGGGAGGGTGCGGCGTCGTGAACCCGCGCGTCCTCACGGCCTGTGGGGTCGACCCCGAGCGCTACTCGGGTTTCGCGTTCGGCATGGGCATCGACCGCAGCTTCATGTTCCGCCACGGCCTGGAGGATCTGCGCCCGCTCTTCGAGGGCGACGTGCGATTCAGTGCCGCGTTCGGCACCGAGATCTGACGAGGAGACCACCAGTGAAGACATCGAAGTCCTGGATCCTCGACTACGTCGACGTGCCCGAGGGCACCACGACCGAGGACATCACGGCCGCCCTGACCCGCACCGGTCTGAAGCTGGAGGCCATCGAGTCGGCGGGCGCAGAGATCAGCGGTCCGCTCGTGGTGGGCCGGGTGCTCACGATGGAGCCGGAGCCGCAGAAGAACGGCAAGACCATCAACTGGTGCACCGTCGACGTGGGCGATGCGAACGGGTCGGGCGACCCGCAGGGCATCGTGTGCGGTGCGCACAACTTCGCGCCCGGCGACCTGGTCGTCGTCGTGCTGCCCGGCGGCGTCTTGCCGGGCGGTTTCGAGATCAGCGCCCGCAAGACCTACGGCCACGTCTCCGCGGGCATGATCTGCTCGGCTCGCGAACTCGGCCTCGGGGAGGACCACGACGGCATCATCGTGCTGCCCCAGGATGCGGGCGAGCCCGGCCAGGACGCCCGAGGGGTGCTCGGTCTCGACGAGGAGGTCATCGAGCTCGAGGTCAACCCCGATCGCGCCTACGGACTCTCGCTGCGCGGCATCGCCCGAGACGTCGCCCTCTCGGTGTCGGGTGCGAGCAACTTCCGCGACCCCGCGCTACGCGAGGTGCCCCCGGCCGACGACCAGGGTCACCCGGTGGTCGTCGACGACCCCACCGGTTGCCCCGTGTTCGTGGCCCGGACCGTCTCGGGCTTCGACCCCACCGCGGCCACCCCGGACTTCATCTCGGCGCGGCTCACCGCCGCCGGCATGCGCCCCATCTCGCTGGCCGTCGACGTGACCAACTACGTGATGCTCGAGACGGGCCGTCCGATCCACGGGTACGACGCCGACAAGGTGCAGGGCGCGCTGCGGGTGCGTCGTGCACGCGCCGGCGAGCGGCTCACCACGCTCGACGGCACCGACCGCGAGCTCTCCGCCGAGGATCTCGTCGTCACCGACGACTCCGGCCTCATCGGCCTCGGCGGCGTCATGGGCGGCGAGACCACCGAGATGTCGGCCTCCACCAGTCGGGTGCTGATCGAGGCCGCGCACTGGGACGCCGTCTCGATGTTCCGCACCGGCAAGCGACACAAGATCAGCTCCGAGGCCGGGAAGCGCAACGAGCGCGGTGTCGACCCGACCATCTGCGAGGCGGCCGCCGATCGGGTCGTCGAGCTACTCACCACCTACGGCGGTGCGACCGCCGACCCCGGGCACACCGTCGTCGGGACGCCCCCGCCGATGGCAGCCGTCACGATGGGCCTCGACCGGCCCGCCCGGGTGTCCGGCCTGCCCATCGACGCCGACACGGTCCTCGCCCTGCTCGAGGCCGACGGCTGCGTGGTCGCGCGCGAGGGCGACGCCCTCACCGCCACGCCGCCCCCGTGGCGGCCCGACATCACCGACCCCCACGACCTCGTCGAGGAGGTCGTGCGCCTGGTCGGCTACGACGAGATCCCCTCCGTGCTCCCGCCCGCACCGGGCGGCCGCGGCCTGACCCGCGTGCAGGCGCTGCGCCGTCGCATCGGACGCACCCTGGCCGGAGCCGGCTGGGTCGAGGTGGTCGACTTCCCGTTCGTCGGCGAGCGCGACCTCGACGTGCTGGGCATTCCTGCCGCCGACCCGCGCCGTCAGGTCCTGCGGCTCTCCAACCCGCTCTCCTCCCAGGCCCCGGCGATGACCACCACCCTGCTGCCGGGCCTGCTGCGCGCAGCCGCCCGCAACGTGGGGCTGGGCACCACCTCGGTCGCGCTGTTCGAGGCCGCTCCGGTGGTCCTGCCGCGCGGCACCGAGGCGGCACCGATCCTGCCCGTCGACCGGCGCCCGACCGACGCCGAGTTCGACGCGCTGCTCAAGGCGCTGCCCGACCAGCCCCTGCACTTGGGTCTGGTGGCCACGGGAGACGCCGAACTGCCCGGCTGGTGGGGCACCGGTCGCGGGGTGGACTGGTCCGACGCGGTGGATGCCGTCCGCGCGGTGGCCGACGCCCTCGGGGTCCAGCTCACCGTGGCCGCCGCCGCCGAGGCCCCGTGGCACCCCGGTCGGTGCGCCGAGCTGCGGGTGGGGGAGCACCTGGTCGGTCACGCCGGTGAGCTGCATCCCAAGGTCTGCGACGCCGTCGACCTGCCGCGGCGCTCCATCGCCGCCGAGGTCGACCTCGACGTCCTCATCGAGGCGGCCGTGCACCTGCGGCCGGCGCCGTCCTTCTCCGACTACCCGGCCGCCAAGGAGGACGTCGCCCTCGTCGTCGACGAGCGCACACCCGCCGCCGCGGTCGAGGCGGCACTGCGCGAGGGCGCGGGACCGCTGCTGGAGTCGGTGCGGCTCTTCGACGTCTACCGGGGCGAGCAGGTGGGCGCCGGGCAGGTCTCACTGGCCTTCGCGCTGCGCTTCCGGGCCCCCGACCGCACGCTGACCGACGAGGAGACCGCCGGCCTGCGCGAGGCCGCCGTCGTCGCCGCCACGCAGCGCACCGGCGCCACCCAGCGGTCGTGATCCGGCTCCGGCTGCTCGACGACGTCGCATTCGACGACGTCGGGCTGCCGGCCGGCCGGGGGCACGCCCTCCTGGCGGTCCTCGCCACCGCCGGCGGGCGCCCGGTGCCGCAGGAGCGGCTGGTCGAGGAGTTGTGGGGCCGAGACGACCGGCCCGCCAACCCGGCCAAGGCGCTCCAGGTCGTCGTCTCGCGGGTGCGGGCGCAGACGGCTCCCGGGGTCGTCCAGCGCGTCGAAGGGGGCTACCGGCTGGGGCTGGCCGCGGAGGCAGTCGACGTCCTCCAGGCGCGCGACCGGCTCCGGTCGGCCATCCGGGCCGAGGGGGCCGGCGACGCTACGACGACCATGGACGCCGCCCGCGCCGTGCTCAAGCTGAACGTCTCGCCGGCCGGGGAGGGCCCGGTGGCGATGCTGCGAGACGCCGCGCGCGCCGACCGGTCCCGTGCCGAGGCCCTGCTCGGGCGGGCGCTCACGGCGTTGGCCCAGCACGCCGAGGCGCTGCCCCTGCTGGAGTCCGCGCCCGTCGACGACGAGGCGACCCAGCTCGCGCTGCTGCGGTCCGAGGCTGCGGTGCGCGGCGCGCCCGCGGCCCTGCACCGCTACGAGCAGTTGCGCGCGGACCTGGCGGAACGGCTCGGCGTCGACCCCGGCCCACGGCTCCAGGCCCTCCACGGCGAGCTGCTCGCCGCCGACCACCCCGTCCGCGAGGGGTTGCGCTACGACGCCAGCACCCTCGTCGGCCGCGACGGCGACCTGGCCACGCTCCGCGCCCTGGCCTTCGAGCACCGGGTCGTCTCGGTCCTCGGGCCGGGCGGTCTCGGCAAGACCCGGCTGGCGCACCTCCTCGGACGCACGGCGCAGGAGTCGCAGGTGCACCTCGTCGAGCTCGTCGGCGTCAGCGACCCCGCCGACGTGGTCGGCGAGGTCGGCTCGGCTCTCGGGGTGCGCGACTCCGTCGCCGGAAGGGGGGTGCTGACCCCGGCCCAGCGGGCGGACGTGCGAGGCCGCATCGCGACCCAGGTCGACCAGGGCTCCACGCTGCTGATCCTCGACAACTGCGAGCACGTGGTGGAGGCGGTCGCGGACCTCGTCGCCTACCTCGTTGCCGTGTGCCCGCGGCTCCACGTGGTCACCACGACCCGAGCGCCCCTGGCGATCGGCGCCGAGCACGTGTTCGCGTTGGGAACCCTCTCCGAGGACGACGCCGTGCGCCTCTTCCTGGACCGGGCCAGAGCGGCCCGGCCCGGCACGCACCTGGTCGTCGAGGAGGTTCGACGGGTCGTCGACAGGCTCGACGGGCTGCCGCTGGCCATCGAGCTCGCCGCTGCGAAGGTGCGCGTGATGTCGGTGGCCGACGTGGCGCGCCGCCTCGGCGACCGGTTCGCCCTGCTACGCGGTGGAGACCGCTCCGCGCCGGACCGCCATCGGACCCTGCTGGCCGTCATCGACTGGTCGTGGGCACTGCTCGAGGAACCCCAGCGCCGTGCCCTGAGACGCCTCGCGCTGTTCCACGACGGCATCTCCGTGGGGGCGGCCGAGTCGGTGCTCGACGACCCCGACACCTGGGAGGTGTTGGCGAGCCTGGTCGACCAGTCCCTGCTCACCGTCGTCGAGACCGATGCGGGCGTCCGGTACCGGATGCTGGAGTCGGTGCGCGAGTTCGGCCGCCTCAGGCTCGAGGAGGCGGGTGAGTCCGCGGAGGCCTCGGCGGCCCTGACCGTCTGGGCGACCCGGCTGGCCGAGGAGTGCGGGCGCGACATCTGGGGCATCGACCAGCTGACCGCCGTCGACCGGTTGCACGCCGAGGAGGGCAACCTGGCCGAGATCCTGCGCCGCTCGCTGGCGGCGCCCGAGCCGGCGGTCGCCGTCCGTCTCCTGGCGGCGCTCGGCGCCCTGTGGACCGTGCGCGGCGACCACCCCCGCGTCATCGCTCTGACCGGTGCCTTCGACACCGCCCTCGAGGGGTGGGATCCGCCCGATGAGCTGGTCGACGCCGCGGTCGGAGCGGCACTCATGGTGCAGACCAACTCCGCCGTGGCCGACGTGCGGCGCTCGCGCCACGCCCGCCGTCTGCTCGAGCACTACGCGCAGCGCGTGGAGCAGCCCGTCGTGTCCGCGCTGGCGCGGGTGCTTGGCGGGCTGGACCCGCACGAGATGGAGCACTGGGAGGAACGGCTCGCCGGCCTGTGCGAGGACCCGGATCGCCGGGTGGCGATGCTCGCCCTGCAGTGGTCCAGCCACGGCAAGGAGAACGCCGGCGACCCCCGCGGCGCGGTCGAGGTGGCCGAACGCGCGCTGGCGCTGTGGCGTCCCGAGGACGGGCCGTGGGGGCGTGGGCAGCTCCTCGCCCAGCTCACGGGGCTGCATGCCCAGCTGGGGGAGCGCGAGGCCTCCCGTCGTCGGGCCCACGAGGTGCTGCCCCTCCTGGGCCGCCTGGGCGCCCACGACGACGCCGTCCAGGTGCGCTCGGTGCTGGCGGTCGCGGCGCTCGTCGAGGGCGACCTCGAGACCGCCCGCGTCGAGGCGGCCGCCGTGACCGGCCTGGCCGCCCGGGCGACGGGCGGCCTCGGCTCCCGGATCGCCGTTGGCCCTCTCCAAGCCGAGCTGTCCCTGGCCGAGGGGAGGCTGGAGGAGGGGCTGGACCGCTACCTGCGTGCCGTCGAGTCGGTCCGCGGCCTCGTTCTGCCGGGACTCGAGGCCAGGTCGGGGCTCGAGCCCTGGGTGATCTTCACCGAGGGGGCGGCGTGCGCGGCCCTCGCCCGTCACGCGGCCCCGGACGACGACCGGGCCGTGCACCTGCGCGACGCCCTGGCCGTCAAGGCCGGACGCCTGCTCGAGGGGGGTCGCGTCGGCAACGACCTGCCCGTGATCGGGATCGCCGTCTTCGCGCTGGCCGCGTGGGAGGTGCTCCGGGGCCAGGGGAGCGACCGGGTGACCCTGGGTGTGAGGGGGCTGGTCCTCGCCGACGCGTTCGGCTACCCGCGCTACAGCCCCTCCCTGGACTGGACGCGCTGGGCCGCGGAGGCCGAGGCTCGTGCGCCGGGCGAGCTGGGCGAGGCGACCCGGGCGCTGGCCGGCCGACGAGGGCCCGAGCTCCTGGCGCGGGCCCGGGCCCTCGTCGCTCGGATCGCCCCTCCGGGAGGCTGACCCGGGCCCCACCTCCCGGGCGGCGCGCAGACTCACATCTTGCGACCGTAGGAGCGCACCGCGAGAGGCGCGAAGACCGCCACCACCACGGCGCAGCCGAGCAGGGCCCAGCCCACCTCACCGGTCACGGTCCCGTCGTTCATGAGGGCACGCACGGCCGAGACGACGTGACTGACGGGGTTGACCTTGACGAAGGCCGCGAGCCAACCCGGGAGGGTGTCGACCGGCACGTAGGCGTTGGAGAGGAACGTCAGCGGGAACAAGATCATCATCGAGATGCCCTGCACGCTCTGGGCGGTGCGCGCGACGGTGCCCAACCACGTGAAGATCCACGCCAACGACCAGCCGGCGGCCACCGTCAGCACGATGCCGCCGACGACGCCGAGCACGCCGCCGCCGGGTCGAAAGCCCATCGCGAGGCCGACGGCGACGGTGAGCACCGCGGCGAGGGAGTACCGCAGGAGGTCGGCGACCATGGGCCCGGCCAGCGGCGCGATGCGCGCGATGGGCAGCGACTTGAAGCGGTCGAACACGCCCTTGTCCATGTCCTCGCGCAGCTGCACGCCGGTGGCCATGCAGGCGGTCAGGGCGGTCTGGGCGAGGACGCCCGGGATCACGATGGGCAGATAGGAGGCGACGTCTCCCGAGACGGCGCCGCCGAAGATGTACGCGAACATCGCGGTGAAGAGCAGCGGCTGGATCGTGACGTCGAAGAACTGCTCCGGGTTGCGGCGCATCTTGAGCGTGGCCCGCCACGCCATCGACAACGTCTGTGCCACGGTCGCCCTCAACGACACGTGGCGCGCGAGTTCCTCGGGCGTCGGCCTGGTGGCTGTGGCAGCGGGTTCGGGAGCGACGAGGGTGGTCATGAGCGGGCCTCCGTGGCGTTCGGGATCTGGTCGGGCGTCGGGTCGGTGGTCGGGTCGGCGGTGTGGCCGGTCAGTGTCAGGAAGACCTCGTCGAGGGTGGGCTTGGCGACCGTGACCGAGGCGATCGAGAGGCGTTCCTCGCGCAGCGCGATGAGGACGTCGGCGGCTCGGTCGGGATCGGTGAGCGCCACGTTGAGGGCACCCGACTCCGGAGTGGCGACGGGCTCCTCGCCCAGCACCCGACGGCAGAGCGCCGCGGCCGCGGTCGTGTCCGAGGCGTCGACCACCCGCAGCTGCAGCGTCGAGCTGCCGACCTGCCCCTTGAGGTCGTCCGGCGTGCCCTCGGCCACCTTGCGTCCGCGGTCGATGACGGCGATCCGGTCCGCCAGCTGGTCGGCCTCGTCGAGGTACTGGGTCGTGAGGAGGACGGTGCACCCCTGGTCCACCAGCTCGCGGATCGTGTCCCACATCTGACCCCGGGTGCGTGGGTCCAGGCCCGTGGTCGGCTCGTCGAGGAAGATCAACGGCGGTCGTGAGATGAGACTGGCGGCGAGGTCGAGGCGACGTCGCATCCCGCCCGAGAAGGCCGAGATCGGGCGGTCGGCCGCCTCCTCCAGGTCGAAGCGACCCAGCAGGTCGACGGCGGTGCGCCGTGCGGCGCGCCCGTCGAGCCCGAGGAGTCGCCCGAACAGCCGCAGGTTCTCCTGCGCCGTCAGGTTCTCGTCGACCGACGCGTACTGCCCGGTCACACCCACGAGTTGGCGCACCGTGTGGGGGTGGGCGGCGACGTCGACGCCGAACACCTCCGCGCGTCCGCCGTCGATGGGCGAGAGGGTCGCGAGCATGCGTAGCGTGGTGGTCTTGCCCGCACCGTTGGGGCCCAGCACTCCGAAGACCTGGCCCGGTGCCACCTCCAGGTCGATGCCGTCGACGGCGGTGAAGGAGCCGTAGCGCTTCACCAGGCCGTGGGCCCGGACTGCGGGGGTGGGCGTGGGCGAATCGGTGCGCTCGCCCGGGGCAGAGGTCGCTGAGCAGGGGATCGTGGTCATGTGGCCACCTTCGGTCAGCGGGGTTTCACTGCGCCTTCGCCCTGGTTTCACCGGGTTTGGCGGACCGTCCCGCAGGCGGACGCCGTCGTGATCGCGCTGCGAGGTACGGCACCCGATTTCCCAGTCCATGCACTCGCACGTATAGTTATGCGCATGACGAAGAAGCGCGTCGCTGTCGCCGGAGCCAGTGGGTACGCCGGGGGAGAGGTGCTGCGCCATCTCCTCGCCCATCCTGACGTGGAGGTGGGCGCCGTGACCGGCGCCTCGAACGCCGGGCAATCACTGGGAGCCCTGCAGCCGCATCTGGTGCCGCTGGCCGATCGGGTGCTGGCGGAGACCACCGTGGACACCCTCTCGGGGCACGACGTGGTGGTGCTGGGTCTGCCGCACGGGCAGTCCGGCGCGGTGGCCGCCCAACTGCCCGACGACGTCGTGGTCATCGACTGCGGCGCCGACTTCCGACTCGCCGACGCCGCGCTGTGGGAGCAGTTCTACGGGGGAGAGCATGCCGGAACCTGGCCCTACGGGCTGCCAGAGCTGCCCGGCCAGCGCGAGGTGCTCGGTGGAGCCACGCGCATCGCCGTCCCCGGCTGCTACCCGACCGTCTCCACGCTCACGCTCGCCCCGGCGATCGCGTCAGGCGTCGTCGACCCCGAGGTGGTCGTCGTCGCCGCCAGCGGTACCTCGGGTGCAGGCAAGGCGGCCAAGCCACACCTGCTCGGTAGCGAGATCATGGGCAACGCCAGTGCCTACGGTGTCGGCGGCGTCCACCGGCACACTCCCGAGATCATCCAGAACCTCTCGACGCTGGTCGACGGCACCGTCTCGGTGTCGTTCACCCCGCTGCTCGTGCCGATGGCGCGCGGGATCCTCGCCACCTGCTCTGCGCCGCTGCGCGGGGGCATCAGCGCCGAGGACGCCTACGAGGTCTACAGCAAGGCCTACGACGACGAGCCGTTCGTGCACGTGCTGCCGCCGGGGCAGTGGCCGCAGACCCAGTCGGTGACCGGCTCCAACAGCGTGCACGTGCAGGTCACCGTCGACGAGGCCGCCGGTCGGCTGGTGGCGGTCGGCGCCGTCGACAACCTGGCCAAGGGCACGGCCGGCGCCGCCGTGCAGTGCATGAACCTCGCCCTGGGCCTCGAGGAGACCACGGGGCTGACGACCGTGGGCCTGGCGCCGTGAACGAGGTGACCCTCGAGCAGCACGCGGAGCCACTCGCCGTCGTCCGGCTCGCGCCGGGCGCCGAGGTACCGGAGTGGGCAGGTTCCTCCAGCATCCTCTCGATCAGCGCCACGGCGACGGAGACCTCCGTCGTCTGCTCGGCGGCGACGGTGCCGGTCAAGTCCCGCCACGAGGGCCCCTTCACCGCCTTCTCGGTCGTCGGGCCGCTCGACTTCGCGCTCACGGGCGTGCTCGCGGGTCTGCTCACCCCTCTCGCAGAGGAGCAGATCAGCGTGTTCACACTCTCCACCTTCGACACCGACTGGGTGCTGGTGCCGGCCGATCGGGCCGAGCAGGCGGCCGAGGCGTGGCGACGAACCGGGCGCACCGTGCGCCCCGTTCAGCCCGCCATCGACTGACCACCTTCGTCACCTAGGAGCACCCCATGAGCGTCACCCATCCTCGCGGCTTCACCGCCTCCGGCGTCGCCGCCGGCCTGAAGTCCACCGGCGCGAAGGACGTCGCCCTCGTCGTCAACACCGGCCCCGCCTTCGACACCGCCAGCGTGTTCACCGCCAACCGCTGCCAGGCCAACCCCGTGCTGTGGAGCAAGGAGGCCGTCCGGGACGGCGTCGCCCGCGCCGTCGTCATCAACTCCGGCGGCGCCAACTGCTACACCGGCCCCGAGGGGTTCCAGACCACGCACCGCACCGCCGAGCTCGTCGCCGAGAAGCTCGAGATCGGTGCGGTCGATGTCATCGTCTGCTCCACCGGACTCATCGGTCTGCTCAACGACCGCGACGACCTCCTCGCCGGCGTCGCCGCCGCCCATGCGGCGCTGGACACCGACGGTGGCCAGGCGGCGGCCGAGGCGATCATGACCACCGACTCGGTGAGCAAGACCGTGGTCGTCGAAGGGTCCGGCTGGAGCATCGGCGGCATGGCCAAGGGCGCGGGCATGCTCGCGCCCCAGCTCGCCACGATGCTGGTCGTGCTCACCACCGACGCCGTGGTGCCGGCGTCCGACCTCGACACCGCGCTGCGCGCGGCGACCCGGGTCTCCTTCGACCGCCTCGACTCCGATGGCTGCATGTCGACCAACGACACCGTCTCCGTGCTGGCCAGCGGCGCCAGCGGGATCACGCCGAGCCTCGACGACTTCACCGAGGCGCTCACCCAGGCCTGCACCGATCTCGCCATGCAGCTGCTCAAGGACGCCGAGGGCGCCGACCACGAGATCGCGATCACCACCCTCCACGCCGCCAGCGAGGACGACGCGGTCGAGGTCGGCCGCAGCGTGGCGCGCAGCAACCTCTTCAAGGCGGCGATCTTCGGCAACGACCCGAACTGGGGCCGGGTGCTCGCCTCGATCGGCACCACGGGTGCCGTGTTCGACCCCGCCGATCTCGACGTCGCCATGAACGGCGTCTGGGTGTGCCGGGAGTCGACGCCGCACGCCGACCCGCAGGAGGTGGACCTCACCGGCCGCGAGGTCAGCGTGACCATCGACCTGAAGGCGGGCGACGCCCGGGCCACCGTGTGGACCAACGACCTCACGCACGCCTACGTGCACGAGAACAGCGCCTACTCCAGCTGAGGACCGAGAGACTCCAGATGAGCGATCAGAACCCGACCAACCCAGCCCTGGACCCCGCGAACATGGTGTTCAGCGAGGTCCGGCCCGCCGACCCCGACAAGGCGAGCGTGCTCGCCGGCGCGCTGCCGTGGCTCAAGCGCTACCACGGCAAGATCGTCGTGGTGAAGTACGGCGGCAACGCCATGACCGACGAGAGCCTCAAGCAGGCGTTCGCCGAGGACATCGCCTTCTTGCGCTTCGCCGGCTTCAAGCCCGTCGTCGTGCACGGGGGCGGGCCGCAGATCTCGCAGATGCTCGACAAGCTGGAGATCGAGTCCGAGTTCCGCGGCGGTCTGCGCGTCACCACACCAGAGGCCATGGACGTCGTGCGCATGGTGCTGACCGGCAAGGTGCAGCGCGAGCTGGTGGGCCTCATCAACTCGCACGGTCCGCTCGCCGTCGGCATGTCCGGCGAGGACGCCGGCCTCTTCACGGCCGAGCCGACCAACACGATCGTCGACGGCGAGGAGGTCGACCTCGGTCTCGTGGGCGAGGTCGCCAAGGTGCGGCCCGAGGCCGTGCTCGACATCATCGAGGCGGGCCGGATCCCGGTCGTGTCCTCCGTGGCCCCCGACGTGCACGGTGCCGTGCACAACGTGAACGCCGACACCGCGGCCGCCGCTTTGGCGGTGGCGCTGGGAGCCGACAAGCTGCTGGTGCTCACCGATGTCGAGGGTCTGTACCGGGACTGGCCCGACAGCGACGACGTGATCTTCGAGATCAGCCCCGAGACGCTCGGCTCGCTGCTGCCGACCCTGGCCAGCGGCATGGTGCCGAAGATGGAGGCCTGCCGCAAGGCGGTCGCCGAGGGCGTCCCGAGGGCGACCGTGGTCGACGGGCGCGAGCCGCACGCCGTGCTGCTCGAGCTGTTCACCGCCGAGGGCGTGGGCACCCAGGTGCTGCCCGGTGTCGACACCAAGGTGCGCAAGGCCCGGCAGAAGGCGGTGCAGAAGTGAGCACCCCGGAGACTGCCCAAGAGCAGCTGAAGCAGCGCTACGGCGCGGCCCTGATGAACACCTTCGGCCCGCCGAAGCTGGTGCTCGCGCGGGGCGAGGGAGCCCACGTATGGGACGTCGACGGCCGCGAGTACGTCGACTTCCTCGGCGGCATCGCCGTCAACACCCTGGGGCACAACCACCCGGCCCTCGTCGCCGCGGTGAGCGATCAGCTGAGCACCCTCGGGCACACCTCGAACTTCTTCACCACGCGGCCGGCGGTCGAGCTGGCCGAGCGGCTGCTGTCGATCTGCTCGCAGCCGGATGCGCCCGAGGGGCGGGTCTTCTTCGCCAACTCCGGCTCCGAGGCCAACGAGGCCGCGATCAAGCTCTCGCGCCTGACCGGCCGTACCAAGATCGTGGTCATGCAGGACGCCTTCCACGGGCGCACCATGGGCAGTCTGGCGCTCACCGCGAAGGCTGCCTACCGCGAGCCCTTCGAGCCGCTGCCGGGCGACGTCACGTGGATCCCGTTCGGCGACGTCGAGGCGCTGCGCGGCGCCGTCGATGAGCAGACCGCCGCCGTCGTGATCGAGCCGCTGCAGGGCGAGGCCGGCGTCAACGTCGCGCCCACCGCCTACCTGCGTGCGGCCCGTGAGGTCACGTCCGCAGCCGGGGCGCTGTTGTGGTTCGACGAGGTGCAGAGCGGCATGGGCCGTACCGGGCACTGGCTGGCCAGCGCGCCGAGCGGCGTGCAGCCGGACGTCGTCACCCTGGCCAAGGGTCTCGGCGGTGGACTGCCGATCGGCGCCTGCCTGGCCTGGGGCGAGGCGGCGCACCTCTTCGGCCCCGGCAACCACGGCACCACGTTCGGTGGCAACCCGGTCGTGTGCGCTGCCGCGCTCGCCGTCCTCGACACCATCGAGAAGGAGTCACTGCTCGACCATGCGACAGCGGTGGGGGAGCGGCTGCGCGCAGGCGTCGGGGCCGACGCCCGCGTCACCGACGTCCGCGGCGAGGGCCTGCTCGTGGGTCTGACCCTGGCGGCCGAGAAGGCGCCCGAGGTGGTGGCCGCGGCGCAGGACGCCGGGTGGATCGTCAACGCCACCGGCGGCGACCGGGTGCGGATGGCGCCGCCGCTGGTGGTCTCGTTCGACGACGTCGACGCGCTCGTCGCCGCCTGGCCCGGCATCCTCGATGCCGCGGGAGCCTGACATGACCGCACCCACGACCCCGGCGGGCCTGCGGCACTTCCTCGCCGACGACGACCTCTCGCCGTCCGAGCAGAGCGTCGTGCTCGACCTGGCCGCGGCGATGAAGGCCGAGCCGTTCGGCGCCAAGCCCCTGGCCGGGCCGCAGTCGGTCGCGATGATCTTCGACAAGCCGACGCTGCGCACCCAGACCTCCTTCGGTGCCGGCATCGCCGAGCTCGGCGGCAACCCGATGCTCGTCGAGGGCCGCCTGGCCGGCATCGGCGTACGCGAGTCGGTCGAGGACGTCGCCCGTGTGCTCGGCCGCCAGGTCGCGGTGGTCGTCTGGCGCACGTTCCTCCAGTCCGACCTCGAGACGATGGCCTCCCATGCGGGTGTCCCGGTCGTCAACGCGCTGACCGACGACTTCCACCCCTGCCAGCTCATCGCCGACCTGCTCACCGTGCGTGAGCGGCACGGCCGTCTGGCCGGGCTCACCGTCGCCTTCGTCGGCGACGGCGCCTGCAACATGGGCAACTCCTGGCTGCTCGCCGGCGCGACGGCCGGCATGCACGTGCGCATCTGCGCCCCCGAGGGGTACCTCCCGACACCCACGATGTTCGAGCGCGCCTCCGCCGTCGCGGCGCAGACCGGCGGCTCGGTCCGTGCCGTGCACGACCCGAAGGAGGCGGTGGCCGGGGTCGACGTCGTGGTCACCGACACCTGGATCTCCATGGGCAAGGAGGCCGAGGAGGAGGCCCGCACCCGGGTCTTCGCCGACTACGCGCTCACCACCGCTCTGCTCGCGGGCGCCTCACCCGAGGCAGTGGTGTTGCACTGCCTGCCGGCCTACCGCGGCAAGGAGATCGCCGAGGACGTCCTCGAGGGGCCCCAGAGTGCCGTCTGGGACGAGGCCGAGAACCGTCGGCACGCTCAGAAGGCGGTGCTGGCGTTCCTGCTCGACGTGAGCACGGGAGGTGGCACCCGATGAGCGAGGAGGTGCTACGCCCCGCCACCAAGAACGCCCGCCACCAGCTGATCGTCGGCCTCGTGGGCACCCGCGGGGTGCGTTCCCAGGCCGAGCTCGCCTCGCTGCTGGGCGAGAACGGCGTGCACGTCACCCAGGCCACCCTGTCGCGAGACCTCGTCGAACTCGAGGCGGTCAAGGTGCGCACATCGTCGGGGGCGCTGGTCTACGCGGTCCCGGCCGAGGGCGGCGACCGCACCCCCGCCGTCCCGAGCGACACCGCGGCCGGGCGGGCGCGGCTGGCCCGCCTGCTCGGTGAACTGCTCGCCACCGCCGAGGCCAGCGGCAACCTGGTCGTGCTGCGCACCCCGCCCGGCGCGGCCCAGTTCCTGGCCTCGGCGTTCGACAAGGCCGACCTGCCCGAGGTGCTCGGCACCATCGCCGGCGACGACACCGTGCTCGTGATCGGCCGCGAGCCGACCGGGGGCGCGGCCCTCGCCCAGCGCTTCATCGAGCTCGCCGACCACGCGGCTGCCGCCCCCCTCCCACATCCCGATGCACCGCACGACCCGAAGGAGTACTTGTGAGCAAGGTTCTGACCAGCCTGCCGAAGGGAGAGCGAGTCGGTATCGCGTTCTCCGGAGGTCTCGACACCTCGGTCGCCGTGGCCTGGATGCGCGACAAGGGCGCCGTCCCGTGCACCTACACCGCCGACATCGGCCAGTACGACGAGCCCGACATCTCCGGTGTGCCCGGCCGCGCCATGGAGTACGGCGCCGAGCTCGCGCGCCACGTCGACTGCCGGCGTCAGCTCGTCGAGGAGGGCTTCGCGGCCATCGCCTGCGGCGCCTTCCACATCCGCTCGGCCGGCCGCACCTACTTCAACACCACGCCCATCGGCCGTGCAGTCACCGGCACCATGCTGGTGCGCGCGATGCAGGAGGACGACGTCGACATCTGGGGCGACGGCTCGACCTTCAAGGGCAACGACATCGAGCGGTTCTACCGCTACGGCCTCATGGCGAACCCCGACCTGCGCATCTACAAGCCGTGGCTCGACGCCGACTTCGTGCACGAGCTCGGTGGGCGCGACGAGATGAGCCGGTGGCTCACCGAGCACGGCCTGCCCTACCGCGACTCGGCGGAGAAGGCGTACTCCACCGACGCCAACATCTGGGGCGCCACGCACGAGGCCAAGACGCTGGAGCACCTCGAGGTCTCCCTCGAGACCGTCGAGCCGATCATGGGGGTGAAGTTCTGGGATCCCTCCGTCGAGATCGCCTGCGAGGACATCACCGTCACCTTCGAGGCGGGTCGTCCCGTGGCCATCAACGGCCTGCGCTACGACGACCCCATCGCCTTGGTGCACGAGGCCAACGCCATCGGTGGTCGGCACGGGCTCGGCATGTCCGACCAGATCGAGAACCGCATCATCGAGGCGAAGTCGCGAGGCATCTACGAGGCCCCGGGCATGGCGCTGTTGTGGATCGCCTACGAGCGGCTGCTCAACGCCATCCACAACGAGGACACCATCGCGCAGTACCGCGACCAGGGCCGCCAGCTCGGCCGGCTGCTCTACGAGGGTCGATGGCTCGACCCGCAGGCGTTGATGATCCGCGAGGCCGTCCAGCGCTGGATCGCCTCCCTGGTCACCGGCGACGTGGTCATCCGGCTGCGCCGCGGGGAGGACTACACCGTGCTCTCGACCGAGGGCCCGGCGTTCTCCTACCACCCCGACAAGCTGTCGATGGAGCGCACCGAGAACGCCGCGTTCGGTCCCCTCGACCGCATCGGTCAGCTCACGATGCGCAACCTCGACATCGCCGACTCCCGCGACAAGCTCGAGCAGTACGCCGGGCAGCCGCTCGACCAGAGCCTCGTGCTCGTCGAGAACGGCACCCTCTACGGCGAGCTGCCCTCGGGGGGTTACGACCGCATCACCCGGCGCGAGAACGAGCAGGACGTCGACGACCAGGCGCTCGACCAGGCGGCCATGGAGTACGGCACCGACTGAGGGCGGGTCGAGGAGATGAGCGAGCCGATCTTGAGGATCACGGCGCGGGTGCTCCCGGTGAGCGAACGTGGCGAGGTGCTGCTGCTGTGCGACCAGGATCCCGGTCACCCCGGCGACCTGCGTTGGGGAACGATCGGGGGTGCCGTGGACCCGGGGGAGAGCCTGCCCGAAGCCGGGGTGCGCGAGATGTTCGAGGAGACCGGCGTGGTGGTCGATGCAGGTGCCCTCGTCGGCCCGGTGCACCAGGACCGGCTGGAGTTCAGCTACGACGGCACCCGCTACCTGGGCGACTCGACGTTCTTCGCCGTGCCCCTGGCCCGTGACGTCGAGGTGAGCTTCGCCCATCTCGAGCCGGCCGAGGTCGGCAACGTGCTCGAGGCCCGCTGGTGGCGACCCGCCGACGTGCGCGACGACGGCCGGCTGGTCTCACCGGACCTGCCCGACATCATGGAGTTGGCCATCGCGGCCATCGAGAGAGGAAGCGCGTGAGCGAGAACGAGTCCGGGACCAACACCGGCAAGCTGTGGGGCGGCCGGTTCGCCGGTGGCCCGTCGCCGGAGCTGGACGCCCTGTCGCGTTCGACGCACTTCGACTGGCGGCTGGTGCCCTACGACCTGGCCGGATCCCGCGCCCACGCCAACGCCCTGCGCCGCGCCGACCTGCTGAGCCAGGCTCACCATGCCGAGCTTCTGCGCGGCCTGGACGCGCTGGGGGAGCGGTTCGCCTCCGGCGAACTGCGCCCTGCCCCGAGCGACGAGGACGTGCACGGGGCCCTCGAGAGGCTGCTGCTCGAGGAGGTCGGGGCGGAGGTCGGCGGACGGCTGCGCGCCGGGCGCTCGCGCAACGACCAGATCGCCACGCTGTTCAAGGTGTTCCTGCGCGACCACGCCCGCACGATCGGGAACCTGGTGCTCGAGCTCGTGGACGTGATCGCCGTGCAGGCCGAGGCGCATCTGGGCACGGGCGGCACCGGCCCGGCGATCATGCCCGGCCGCACGCACCTCCAGCACGCGCAGCCCGTGCTCCTCTCGCACGCTCTGATGGCGCACGCGTGGCCGCTGGTGCGCGATGTCGGGCGACTGGTCGACTGGGACGCTCGCGTCGCCGCGGACTCGCCCTACGGATCGGGTGCGCTGGCCGGTCAGTCCCTCGGTCTCGACCCCGAGGGCGTGGCCGCCGAGCTGGGCTTCACCGGTGCCAGCGCGAACTCCATCGACGGCACGGCCGCCCGTGACTTCGTGGCCGAGTTCGCCTTCGTCGCCGCCCAGATCGGCGTCGACGTCAGCCGGATGGCCGAGGAGGTCATCCTCTGGGTCACACACGAGTTCGGGTTCGCCCGGCTGCACGACTCCTGGTCGACCGGCTCGAGCATCATGCCGCAGAAGAAGAACCCCGACATCGCCGAGCTCGCGCGCGGGAAGGCCGGCCGTCTCATCGGCAACCTGACCGGCCTCCTCGCCACGCTCAAGGCCTTGCCACTCGCCTACAACCGCGATCTGCAGGAGGACAAGGAGCCGGTCTTCGATTCCGTGGACACCCTCGAGGTGCTGCTACCGGCCTTCAGTGGCATGGTCGCCACGCTCGCCTTCGACGTCGAGCGGATGGCCGATCTGGCGCCTCGCGGCTTCTCGCTCGCCACCGACGTGGCCGAATGGCTGGTGCGCCAGGACGTGCCCTTCCGGGTCGCCCACGAGCTCGCCGGCGCGTGCGTTCGCAGGTGCGAGGAGCTGGGCTGTGAGCTCGACGAGCTCTCCGACGAGGATCTGAGGAACCTCTCGCCGGCGTTGACACCCGCCGTGCGGGAGGTGCTGACGGCCGCGGGCTCCACGGCGTCGCGCTCGGGGCGGGGCGGGACGGCGCCGGCCCGGGTGCGGGAGCAGCACGCCGAGCTGGTCTCGCGGAGCGCTGAGTTGCGTGCCCTACTCCTCGGCTGAGGTGCGCGCGCGCCTGGCGGCGCCGGTCGACCAGGTGGCTCCCTGGTTGCTCGGCGCCGTGGTGACCCACGACGGGGTGGCGGTGCGCCTCACGGAGGTGGAGGCCTACGGAGGACCAGACGACGCAGGCTCGCACGCCTTCAACGGCCGGACCCGACGCAACGGCTCGATGTTCGGGCCACCCGGTCACTGGTACGTCTACCTCGTCTACGGCATGCACGAGTGCCTCAACCTGGTGACCGGGCCCGAGGGCGACCCCGCTGCCGTCCTCCTCCGTGCCGGGGAGGTGATCTCGGGCCTGGACGCCGCGCGCGCACGGCGTCCGAAGGTGCCGGACGCTCGCCTCGCCAGCGGCCCGGGAGTGCTGACGCGCGTCCTCGGGGCGGGCCGGAGCCTCGACGGGAGTGACGCCCTGACCGGGCCTCTGCACCTCGAAGGACCGGCGCGGCCAGGGCCGGCCGCGGTGTCGTCGGGCCCCCGGGTGGGGCTTCGCGGAGCACCCGACCGACCGTGGCGGTGGTGGCTCGCCGACGCCCGATCGGTGACCTCCTACCGCGCTGCGAAGCCACGGTGAGCGCCCACCCGAAGGGGTCTTGCACCCCCGATTTGATGGCCCCGCAACACGTGTGTAATGTTCCTTCTCGTTGCGGCGCGGACGGAACACTCTCGATGAGGCGATCAGCCCCACGAGAGCCACACCGGCCGAATCGCGACCAGGAACTTCCGAAGCGCCAACCGGGTCGGCCACGAGTTGACCAGGGGCTGACGGAGGAGTAAGTTTCTGCAGGTTGCCCCGGAGCCGGAGCGAAAGTTTCTCGGCACGGTGTGCGTCTGATTCTTGAGAACTCAACAGTGTGTCATAGTCGACGGATTGATTTGTGCCCGTCGTCTCGGCTGGTTTGCTCATGTTTTGTGGGTGGGTTGGTTGGGGTGATGGTTTCTTTGATGAATGATTCTGGTTGACCATTTTTATGGTTTGTCGGGGTTTGTTTGTCAGGTTTTGGATTGTTTGTTGTGCCGATTGTTGTGCATGCTTTTGTGTGTATGGTTTTTGGTTTTCAATGGAGAGTTTGATCCTGGCTCAGGACGAACG
>NZ_JADIVZ010000008.1 GCF_015319165.1 Nocardioides acrostichi | reverse complement strand
GGCTACGCAACCGCGGAATCGACACCCTGCCAAGCATCAAGACCCAAGACCCGGCAGACTAGACAACACGAACCGGTGGCCTCGTTTTCGAGCGTCGGATCGGCCTCATTTTCGAGCGTTGCCGACATGGGGCTCATCCCCGCGAGAGCGGGGAGCACGCCGCGCATAGGGATCACGATAGACACCGCGGCGGCTCATCCCCGCGAGAGCGGGGAGCACGTGTCGAAGCGGGCGAGCATCTGCGTGGTCGTGGGCTCATCCCCGCGAGAGCGGGGAGCACGGCTCCTACGACCTAGTGGGCGTGAGCTTCGACGGCTCATCCCCGCGAGAGCGGGGAGCACCACGCTGCTAAAGGCGATCGGCCATGAGGGCGGGGCTCATCCCCGCGAGAGCGGGGAGCACGTCGTGCCGCCCGTGTTCCCATTGGAGGCAGGGGGCTCATCCCCGCGAGAGCGGGGAGCACATCAACACCCGGCTGCTGTACCGCCTCGGCCTGGGCTCATCCCCGCGAGAGCGGGGAGCACTTGGAGTCCCACCATCCGGGGTTGAACGGGTAGGGCTCATCCCCGCGAGAGCGGGGAGCACGCCCGGGTCACGACGGTGGCGGCCGGGTGGGGGGGGCTCATCCCCGCGAGAGCGGGGAGCACGCAAGTAACGGAAGGGAATCAGGCAGATGGCACGGCTCATCCCCGCGAGAGCGGGGAGCACTCGTGCTCGGCCTCGATCCCGATCGCGTGCCAGGGCTCATCCCCGCGAGAGCGGGGAGCACGACCTCGACAACCGGCCGACCGAGGTCACCATCGGCTCATCCCCGCGAGAGCGGGGAGCACTTCCGCAACGGCGTCACCGTGCACGTCAAGCGGGGCTCATCCCCGCGAGAGCGGGGAGCACCCTGGCTGGCCGGCGCGTCCTCGGGCTCCCTGAGGCTCATCCCCGCGAGAGCGGGGAGCACCCCCAAGACCGCCTCCCCGCCAAGGGCGAGCCGGGCTCATCCCCGCGAGAGCGGGGAGCACCTACCTATCTTCACCCGGACTCCCGGCGCCGGGGCTCATCCCCGCGAGAGCGGGGAGCACCGGACGTGGGCCGGCGGCGATGGCAGCGACCAGGGCTCATCCCCGCGAGAGCGGGGAGCACTCCCTCGTTGTCGTCGCCTTCGGTCACGGGCTCGGCTCATCCCCGCGAGAGCGGGGAGCACATCAAGCAGGCCCTCAACAACTGGCGCCTGGCCGGCTCATCCCCGCGAGAGCGGGGAGCACTGACGTCGCGACTCTTGAAGGCGAGCCACTGGGGGCTCATCCCCGCGAGAGCGGGGAGCACAAGCGCGTCCCCGCGATGAGCGGCCCCCGGTACGGCTCATCCCCGCGAGAGCGGGGAGCACATGCCGCCGAACGGCGTAGGCGGGGCGGGTGCCGGCTCATCCCCGCGAGAGCGGGGAGCACCAGCACGAGGCGACTGTGCGCAGGCCAGCTGCGGGCTCATCCCCGCGAGAGCGGAGAGCACCTAGCACGACGACTGACAGGGTACTCACACCTAGGCTCATCCCCGCGAGAGCGGGGAGCACACGGGCGGCGAGTCGGATGCCTCGTAGCGTGGGGGCTCATCCCCGCGAGAGCGGGGAGCACTTCGCCGACCTCACCGGCGCCTTCGACCAGCCGGGCTCATCCCCGCGAGAGCGGGGAGCACAGCCTAAGGATTGGCTTATGGCAAACGGTCACAGGCTCATCCCCGCGAGAGCGGGGAGCACTGGCCCCACCGCTGCACCGTGTTGGTCGACATGGGCTCATCCCCGCGAGAGCGGGGAGCACTGGTACAGCCCGACCAGCATGGCGGAGTTCGAGGGCTCATCCCCGCGAGAGCGGGGAGCACGTCTACTCCGGCGACCCCCGCGACTACGACGCCGGCTCATCCCCGCGAGAGCGGGGAGCACCTGTTCTTCTGGGGCGACAACGACGAGCGAAACGGCTCATCCCCGCGAGAGCGGGGAGCACATCGAGGCCCGCATCGAGGCCGAGGGGTTCGGGGGCTCATCCCCGCGAGAGCGGGGAGCACGCTGCGGGCGCCGCCACGGTTGCGGTCGCCTCCGGCTCATCCCCGCGAGAGCGGGGAGCACGCGTTTCAGATCGGCTCCGCCCTGGCCGAGGCGGGCTCATCCCCGCGAGAGCGGGGAGCACGTCAACGGCAGGGACGACGCGAGCTGTGACGGCGGCTCATCCCCGCGAGAGCGGGGAGCACGCGCTGATCGTCCACGACAAGGCATCCGGCGAGGGCTCATCCCCGCGAGAGCGGGGAGCACCGCGCGGTGCCCTGTCGGCCATTGAGAACGGACGGCTCATCCCCGCGAGAGCGGGGAGCACCCAGCTCCGACCGAAGCCGTGGGCCACCGACCGGGCTCATCCCCGCGAGAGCGGGGAGCACGGTGTTGCGTCAGACGCTAAGTGCGGTATACAGGGCTCATCCCCGCGAGAGCGGGGAGCACACACCAGCGGCGACCACGTCGGCATCCGCCGAGGGCTCATCCCCGCGAGAGCGGGGAGCACCGCTGGTCCAGCTTGGAGCGCCCGTGCAGGTAGGGCTCATCCCCGCGAGAGCGGGGAGCACATGAGGATGGCGAACCCGCCCGCCAGGTCGGGGGGCTCATCCCCGCGAGAGCGGGGAGCACGTCGCCGGCCTCCGCGCAGGACGGGTCGGCACAGGGCTCATCCCCGCGAGAGCGGGGAGCACACTTGCTGACCTGCAACGATATGACCTCAACAAGCAGTCCTGCATGAACTTCGGTGCAGTCAGCGCCCACGGCGGGCCCTTCTCATCCGTCCCACGCTGCTCCAGCCGGGTCGCATTGCGGGCGTCGCATCCACCTCCTCGGGGCGTCGCATCAGCCATACGCCATCGAAGTCGACGGGCTCCCAATCGTGCCGATGGACGCGGTACGACAAGCCCTGTTCGGAATCCGCCGAATAGACCATGATCGCTCGTCCGTCCTTCGCAAGTTCGAGGACGCGCAACCACATCCGTTCACGCACGCGAGCGGTGATCTCGCCGATGAAGACTCCGGGGCTGACTTCGAGCAACCACCGTGTGAGGTGGCCGCGTAAGCCGGCCGGGCACGCCGTCAGCACGAGGACTACCACGGGACGTCCACGTGATAGTTCGTGCCCGCATCCACGGTGCGGTTGCCACCGTCCCAGAGGTGCACGACGTTCCAGTCCGCACCTTCCGTGTCACCGGGAATCAGCAGTTGTCGGACATCCTTCGCGCACCGCGCCAGGATGTGTCCGCTCTTGACGGCATCCCGCACAGCGTGGCGGGTCGCCGAGCCGATGTCCTCGGGTTGTTCACGCACGACGTCGAAGGCGATCGGGATCGCGATCTCCGCCTTGTACAGGTCTGCGATGTCGAAGACGAAGGAGCGGGAGTGCCCGGTGTGCACGAAGCCCAGGCCAGGTGAGCATCCCAGGGCGATGATCACGGCGTGGGTGATGCCGTAGAGGCATGCCGTCGCCGCAGACAGTGCTTGATTGATCTCGCTGCTGCTGTCGAAGTCCGCCTTGTCGTAGTCACGTTTCGACCATGTGACCCCAGTCCTCTCTGCGTGCTCCCGATAGAGCCGACGGACCCGCGCCCCCTCGCGGCCACGGAGCTGCTGCATCGAGGCGGTCGAGATGTCCTCGTCCGGGAAGCGCATCTCGTACATAGCTCGCGCAACGCGAAGTCGTTCACGCTGATTGGTGACCGCCGCTGCCTGGGCCTCCAGCAATCTGGTCGACTCAGCCAGTCCGCGACCGTGCGCGTAGTAGCGCACTCCTCGTTCGCCGATCCACACAGCGGTCGATCCGCTCTCGGCCATGAGCACCATCGCCTGATGGCTCACGGTCGATCCCGGTCCTAGTAGCAGTGCACCCAACGTCGCTGCCGGGATGTGCACCGTGCCGCGCTCATCGGTGGCAGTGATCGCATTGTCCGATCGGTGTACGACGCAGCGCTCGACGTAGATGAAGCTCAGTCGATCCTGGGCTCGGACGAGTTCGCTGATGTCGACCGGCCGTGGGCCCGGGATCTCCTTCATCGCGCTGGTGCCAGAGTCATCAGCCCGCAGCCGTAGGACTTCGCCCGCCCTACTCCGTGCGTCAAGGCATGGCGCAGAGCGTCAGGATCGGTCACACCGAGCGTTCCCTCGAAGGTGGCCGTGGCGACGGTGACCTGCTGCCCCGGACGGTCTGTGTGCCGCGCGAACTTGAGCGTGCGCCGCTCGACCAGCGCCGCATCGGCGAGCTCGATACCGACGCCGGAGGCTCGGCTGCGGAACCACTCCTCCTGCCGCTGCGCAGTCACGTGGGGCGCCACCTTCCCGCGGCCACCAGTGTCGGATCGGAGACTCTTGACCGGATTCGCCGTCAGCCGAAAGTGCCATGCCTGGCCAACGGCCAGGCGCTCGTTGAACGGACTCGTGTCGACCGTTCGCCACGGGTCACCGCCCGTCGGCCAGCCAGCCTGCTCGACCACGTGTGTCAGGTCCGGTCGACCGGGGCTCGACACGTAGAGGGTGGTTCTGTCTTTGAGTCGGTCCACTCGCCACAGCACACGACCCGCACAAGACTTGGTCTCGGCGCCGGGCGCGAAACCGTTCATCACCGCGGCGTGCATCCGCTGGGGAGACTGAAGTAGCCGGGCGGCGCCGCGTCGTGCCGAGTTCAGATGCATCTGCGTCAGGTACATCAGCCACCTCCGTGCACGGCCATGAAGTCAGCGCCGGACCTTCCCAAGGGGTTGTCCACCACGAGAGGGTCCGGACGCACCACGCTGCGCCACCCGTACTCCCGATGTTCCGGATCGAAACTCCGTGGCACGTCGCGCTGTGTCTCGACGAAGGTCTCTCGCACCGCCTCCTCATGGGCGTCGAGCACCAGCTCGAGGTGCACTTCACGGCTTTGCTGGCGGCGGTACCACTCGGCTGCTTGCCACTCCTTGGCTCTCAGGGCTGACTCGACGTCTGCGATGTCGTGATCCACGCCGAGGCTGAGCGGTTCGAGCGGGACGCATGAGCGACGCCCGAGGTACAGCGGAAACGCCGGCTCCAACAATGACTCGTGCAGCGCTTCGAGCAGACTGCCGTCACCCGAGAGTCCGACCAGGAACAGTGCATCGGTCAGGTAGTAGCGCGTCGACAGCGGCATGGGTTCGGGCCTCTTGCCCTCGATCCGACGAATCGCTGTGTGGAAGTCGCGCTCGATCCGGCCGCGTTGATCGATGCGCACGCCGAAGCTCAGCGCTGCGAGATCCTCCAACGGATCAGTCCTGCGCCGTCCTTGGGCAGCTGCGAGGAGGCCGAGGACGCCGCTCTTCGTCGGCTCGTTGCGCGTGCGGCGAGCGGTGAACCGGCTCGAGTCACCCCATGATTGCAGGGGGCCGGCCAGCCGTAGGAGCAGGACACTCATGCGGACTCGATTGCTGCCGCTGCGTTCTGGGCAGACTCGCCGAGCGTTGCGACCAGTGCGTTCAGCCCGACCCGCTCGCCGGTCCCGCTCAGGATGCCGCCGAGTGCATCGCCGACGGCGAGAACGAGTGAGGTCTCGGGGGCGGTGCCGTAGGCCTCGTCCAGCTCCGCTGCCTTGTTGGCCAGTGCCAGTGCCGACTGCTGAGAGATCGATTCGTCGGGCTTGGTGATGACCGCCGACTCGAACGCACCGCACAGGTTCACCGGGCGACGCGTACGCACCTGCGCGACGACGGCATCGGGCAACGTGTTGTTTGCGAACGTGTTGAGCTTGCCGGTCGGCATGCTCACGATGAAGGATCGCACGAACGCCTCGACGGCTCGTCCGGTGACGTCGGCAGCACCCAGGTTCTTCATGAGCTGGTCGACATTGATGGTCGCGTAGCGGTAGAGGGTGCTCGAGTTGAACTCGATGACACCGATCATGCCCGCGCCGGCGTCCTCGCCTTCGAGGGAGGAGTCCTTCGCGTCGTCGACCGCCGTGTAGTAGTCGTACTCAGTCTCCACCGCGTGAGTGCTGAGCGCGTGGGCAACTTGTACAGCGGCGTCGACGTTGAACGCGGTGTCGTCGGCCACCATGCGGCCGAAGAGTGCGACCTCGATGCCGTTTCCGTCCTTCAGCGCGGCCCGGGCCTCGACACGGTCTGGCTTGCCGCCCCGTGCGGCGACGGCGAGTTCCGCAACCTTCGCGAGTTGCTGGTTGCTGAGGAACAGCAGGTACTGGCTGACGTCGATCTGGTCGGGGTCGTCGGGCTGAGCGTCCTTCTTGCGCTTCGGCTTCTCGAACTTGATGGTGGACGCCGCGCTCATCACGGCTTTGGCCAGATCCAGCGCCTCGCCCGCCTCGATGGTGGAGTCGAGAGCGCGGATGCGTCGGACGAGGTCGCCCATGATGCGCCGAGACCGGATGCCGCGGTCACTGTCGTCGAGGTAGGCAGCGAAGTCCTTACGGGTGGCTCGCTTCCACGCCTGGGAGCTGACCCGGGCGCGCCGGACTCCGCCGAAAATGGCCGACTTCGGGCTGCCGCTGTCGTCGCGGTTGATGTTGCTACTGGGCACGGTCTGAAGCACGTGCAGGTCGATGAACGTCGTCATGAGGGGTCTCCCGTAGCGGTAGATGCTGCGTCGGTAGGTGGCGGGTCAGTGGGTGTCTCGACGGTCTCGTCGTTCTTGAGCGGACGGCGGTAGTCGCGCATCCAGCGGATGCGGACGGCCTGGGGTCCGCCTCGACGGGTCAGCTGATGAAGGGATGCCGCCAAGTCGCCGTAATCGACCGGGATCTGCTCGGACCGTAGGAGGCCAACGAGGCTTCGCAGATGCCGCACAGCCGAGACCTGACGATCTGCCCGCACCAGGGCGCGCACCTTGGCGTCGATCCCGCTCTCGCGGCGCAGCCGCAGCAGCGCCAATGACCGACCCAGGTGGTTCTCCCATCCCGATTTGTGCATCGCGTGATCACGTCCGGACTGCTGGTGCAACGCGAAGAGGCCCAGCGCCGCGGTCGCCGCGTACTGGGCGGCTCGTTCATAGACATTCGGATCGGGCGCTTCGCCGATCATGGCGTCGGGGAGTTGGACGAGCTCCCAGGCCTCTGGCGCCACCTCGTCGGTGTCGGGCACGAGACGCCGAAGTCGCGCCAGGTCGGCAGTCGCCGAAGGTTCATCGCGTTGATAGGCCCGCGCCAGCGCGATGGCCCGCCTCGACACCATCGTGGCGAGCGGGTTGGGATCAGTCGTCATGTTGTCTCTCCCTGGGTGGATGCCGGTGGGATGTCGTCAGGTGTGAGGTCGGCCAACTCCCTGGCAAGCCCTGCGCGGAATCGGCGGTCGGCCAGCGCGGCGTCCTTGGTCTGATCGTCTTTGAGGTGACCAATCCAGGCCGAGGGCGACGCGCTGCTCAGCAGACGTTGGCCGACCCCCTCCACGATCTGCGCCGCCTGCTGTTGCCACTCACGACGTTGGGTCTGTGGGTCGTCGCCCACTTGGAGTCGTGCGAGCCACCGCCGGTAGGGCTCATCCAGGCAGCCGTACGCCTCTTCCTTGGCAGCGTCACGCACCGGCGGGAGTGCGTCTCCAGAGCCACCCGAGGCCTCTTCGATGTCCATGGCCAAGGTGCCGAGTCTCTTCACAAACTTCTCGGCGTCCACGACGGCTTCGATGGCTGCGCGTCGGGACTTGGGGTCGGTCAGTACCGCCAAAGGCAACGCCAAGACGTCGTCGATCACGTCTGCGGTGGTCGAGCTCTGGGAGCCGTACTCCATGCCGACGCACCGCAGGCGAACCGACTCGCCGCGTGGAAGCTCGCCCTCGCTTTGAAGCTCGTCGAGCCATTCCTGCCAGCGACCTTGCTTCATCTCGCTGCCCCGGTCGGGGTGGTCGGCTAGGAGGGCTGCCAAGCTACGCCAGATCTGCCGGTTCGTCTGATGTGCCCGCGGCATCCAGACGTCCTCTGCCGTGCCCAACGCCTTCATCTGAGCCTCGCTGCGCCGCCAGGACGTCATGAACTCGTCGCGGAAACGATTGCGTGGATGAAGGGCATCGCCGTTGCAGATCAGGATCCCGATGGCCGAAGCATTCTCGACGTGAAGCCGGAGTCGCCGACTCTGCCAGGTTTGAAGATCGGCGGGTCCGCGCGGTCGGCGGTCATCGCGAGCACTGCTTTGCGGCGCGTCCAACTCCCAGACAGGCAGATCGCGATCAGGGTCGCTGTCCGTCGTCGCCCAGGGCAGGTTGAGCAGCAACGTGCGGTAAAGAGATTCGCCCTCCACGACGATCAGGCCAAGCCAGCCGCACCAGCCGATGCCGATGGGGTAGCCCTTCCCGCCTTTCACTGTGTCGTCGCCGATGGCACCTGACTTGATTCCAGAGGGATCCATGGCCTGGGTGTGCACCACCCAACGGGCCGCCTCTGCCAGGGGGATCGTCGCTGCGCCAGCTCCGGCTCGGTTCGTGAAGAACTTCTCTCCAGTGGGCATATCGGCGATGAGGCGCGCCAACTCGGTGAACCCGCCCTTGGCTGTGCGCAGATCTGCCACTTGGTAGAAGGGCCGCTCCGGGTGCAGGAGGTCGAAGCGGCCTTGATACTCGTCTAGGTAGCGATGCACGGGCTCGGTGTCGAGTCCGTCCTGCTGCCACAGGTCACCCCATGCCTCCACTCCTGCTCGGTCGCGAAGACTTCTGCGCAGGATGGCCAACAGGAGACGCAGGATGGCGACGTCCTGCGTGGCGAGCTCTCCTGCGAGGCGGGTGATCTCGTGCGCTCGGTCGAACACATCCCGCAGGGACAGCTCTGCCTCCTCTCCCGAGGCCAACAGCACTTTGATCCACGGCTCGCGCGTGAGGTCGAAGGTGGTCATGCCTCCTCCTTCGTGACGACGAGGCCGTCGCCGAAGTCGTAGATGAGTCGGTGTCCTGCCAGCCGGCAGGAAAGTTCGCCATCGAGTACGAGGACGAGCTGGCCCCGTAGCCACCACGACTGTTGCCAGTTCTCCCAGCAGTTGCGCTCGAGCTCTCGGAGCGTTTGGTCGAAGAGTCTGGGCGCGGTGAGCTGGACCGGCAGATTGACCGTGTACGTCGCCAACGCCCGCGCCACTCGACCGGAGGGGGGTTCGAGGAACGTCGGGATGCGAACCTCTCGCCACTTCTCGCCGGCGTCAACGAAGCGGAGCTCATCGTTTTCGTCGCGCATGACGACGATGACTTCGATTCCGTCCTCGCCGTCTCGGACCCGTGCTGATCCTTCGGACGACTCGGCCTCCTGCTGATCGTTGAGACCGATGAGCGAGGTGACCTGAGACGGGTTGGGGAGTCGGTAGGTACTTGCCCGGTCGAGAAGCTGCTTTCGCTGACTAGCGGCTCGCTCGTCTGCTTTGTGGCAGCGCTCCAGCCATGAGTCGGGCACGGCTGGCTCGGCTGCGTAGGCCGTATCGACCGTCTCTCGGATCTGGTCAGGCAGCGAGATGCTGCTGAGCGTGGTCGATGAGGGGAGGCCGAGGGCTGCCGCACTGCGAATGAGTCGGCTGTCGCCGTACACGGCCCTCGAGCCAGGAACGAACGCCGGGCCCGCATCGCTCCACGAGACAATTCCGGAGATGGCGAGCCGCGCAGAACGCAGCGCTGGAGGTCGCGAGCGCTCGTGGCGATGCAGCCGACCGATGCGTTGGAGCACGAGGTCCGCGGGTGCCAGGTCGCTGACCATCGCGTCGAAGTCCACGTCGAGCGACTGCTCGAGCACCTGCGTGCCGACCACGATGTGCATCGCAGGCCGGTGTTCGTCGCCTGGCCCCAACTGCTGACGTAGTTCGTCCTCGATGCGCGCTCGGTGGCAGGCGAGGAACCGAGAGTGCACAAGAGTCACGTGCTCGTCGCCGAAGCGTTCCCGTAGGAATCGTGCAGCGTCTTGAGCTCGCTGCACCGTGTTGCGCAAGACGGCCACGCATCCGCCGTCCACCAGCCAGCGGTCGAGCAGCTGTGCGAGGTCATCGAGATCGTCGCCGACAACCCCGATATCGACCACTCGTTCTGCGCGAGGCGGATCCGGCAGCGTCAACGCTCGCACGTGATCTGCGGTGGCCGTGGTCACCAAGGGGTAGGCCGATGCGTCCGGCAACGGCTGACTGGGTGCGTCGAGTCCTCGCCGGTAGGCATCCACGAGTTGCTGACGCTGCGCCCGCGGCAAGGTCGCCGACATCAGCACCACCGGGACGCCGTAGCGAGCCAGCCATGCGAGGGACGTCTCCAGATAGCTGCGCATGAAGTCGTCGGCGGCATGCACCTCGTCGACGATCACCACCTTGCCGGCAAGCGCCAGATGACGCAGCATCACGTGCTTGGCTTGAAGGCCTGTGAAGAGCACTTGGTCGATCGTGCCGACCACCATGCTCGACAAGACGCCCTTCTTGCGGCCCTGGAGCCACTCGTGGACTCCCGTCGTGGGGGAGTCGCCCTCGTCGTAGATGTCCGAGAGCCGATCGATGTGCGCCAGCCCGCGGTACTGGTCGTGCAGCGTTGCCTTGCCATGGGCAAGAAACACCGAGGCTGAGGCGTTCAGTTCCAAGTGCTCGATCCAGGCGAGAACTCGGTCGAACATCGCGTTGGAGGTGGCCATGGTCGGGAGCGCGACGAACACGCCTTCGCAGCCATGCGTTGCCGCCAGTCGCTCCGCCGCGAGGAGGGCTGCCTCGGTCTTGCCGGAGCCCATGGCTGCCTCGACGATGACCAGCCCGCCGCGAGGCTCATCGATCGCGTCGGTCAATTGCCGCACAGCATCCAGAACCAGTTGCTGGGGAGGCCGCAGGGGGCCAAGCCCGGGAAACCTGCGGGCGAACCTATCCTCATAACTCGTGACCGCTCGTTGCGGTTGCCAGCCACGCGGAAGGCGAAGATCGGTCCACGCCTGCTCGACCCGACCCGGTTGAGGGTGGGGTGTGACCTCGAAGCGGTTCTCGTCGGAGGCGAGCCAGTCGGACACGATGACGGCGCCCGTGAGCAGCATGGCGGCGGACGACGGCAGGGGATGACGAGCCCAGGCGTCAAGGTAGGCGTCGGCGCCCGAAATCTCCGCCATGGTGTCAAGTGCTTCTCGTTGCACTTCGCCCCACGTTGCTCCGCCCACCAGGTCGGATCGTCCGGATTCGAGGGCGTTGACAGTCGAGTAATCAGGCCCGATGCCGTGGTGGCTTCCGACAACCGCTGCGTAGGTCTTCGCGACGCGGGGTCGAGCGCCGAATCTGTCTTTGAGCCAGCGCGAGAGCAGCACGTGGCCCACGGATGCATGCTTCGCGAAGCGCATGTCGTCGCGACTCACGGAACAGGGGAGACCTGCGCTCACCGCTCGCCCGGCGAGTGCCGGCTGCTGTGCGACGAATGGAGGGGAGAGCTTGCCGATGTCGTGGACACCGGCAAGCCAGCGCAGCAGGGCCCGCCCATCGCTTGCACCCTCGGGAAGGGAGTGCTGAATGTGTTGACGGGTTCGTGAGGGGAGCCAGTCCCAGACGCGGTCGGCTACGCCCGCACTGTCTTCAAGGTGCTGAACGGTCGGCAGCCACGAAGTATCGTCGAACCGGCTCGTTTTACCCCAGCACGACAGAGCCGCCGCGGACCACGCGTAGTCGCTGGTGGTTGGTGATGTCGCCATGGCTGCCCCCTGGTCAGGCAACGTAAAGGCGACCGCCGACATTTGTCACGGGTTATCGAAGCGGCGGACGTGAGGAATCCGTGACGAGGCCCTCAGCGCCACCCCATCGCGCGGCCTCGATTTGGCCAGGGTGGGCGTGCTGTCGTTCAGCAGGTTGCGCACAGTCCCCCACGCATCACGCGCGATGCACATACGATGCATTCATGAGGACCACCGTCGACCTTCCTCCTGCCGTGCATCGTCGCGCCTCCGAACTGGCCAGGCAGCGGCGCCAGTCTCTCTCCGCAGTGGTGGCTGATCTGGCGACGCGCGGACTCGCCGCTCTGGGCGACCCAGTGAAGGTGAGCACGGACCCGATCAGCGGGCTGCCCGCCATCACCTTGGGCCAGCGCATCACCTCCACCGACGTGGCCGATGCACTGGACGACGAATGAGGCCCACGTGCCTTCTCGATGCGAACGCGCTGATCGCCCTCGCGGTCACCGATCACGAGCACCACGCACGTGCAGCAACGTGGTCAGCCAGCGTCGAGCGGTTTGCCGTGTGTCCCATCGTGGAGGGCTCTCTCGTCCGCTTCCTGGTGCGCGTCGGCGAGAGTCAAGGCACGGCGATGACAATCCTGACAGCGCTGCACGCCTCGCCACGATGCGAGTTCTGGGAAGACTCCCTCTCCTACGCGTCGGCCGACCTCGGCCACGTCATCGGTCATCGCCAGGTGACGGACGCCTACCTCGCCGCCCTTGCCCGCAGCCGCGGAGGGGCGTTGGCGTCATTCGACCGGGCACTTGCCGCGACGCTCCCAGAAATCGTTGAGTTGATCCCCTGACCCGAGCTCAGCCCGTCAGCACATCCTCGGCATCGATGATCCGGTACGCGTACCCCTGCTCGGCCAGGAACCGCTGCCGGTTCTGGGCGAACTCGGCGTCGACGGTGTCGCGGGAGACGACGGTGTAGAAGCGGGCGACCTTGCGCATCCCGTCCGGGCCGGGGTCGCCGGGGCGGAGCAGGCGGCCGAGGCGCTGGGCCTCCTCCTGGCGGGAGCCGAACGAGCCCGAGACCTGGATGGCGACCTGGGCCGAGGGCAGGTCGATGGAGAAGTTGGCGACCTTCGAGACCACGAGCCGGTCGATCTCGCCGGAGCGGAAGGCGTCGAAGAGGCGCTGGCGCTCCTTGACCGTGGTCTCGCCCTTGATAACCGGGGCGTCGAGCGCGGCGGCGAGCTCGTCGAGCTGGTCGAGGTACTGGCCGATGACGAGCGTCGGCTCGCCGGAGTGCCGCTCGCACAGCGACTTCACGACGTCGACCTTGCGGTGCGTGCACGACGCGAGCCGGTAGCGCTCGTCGGACTCGGCGGTCGCGTAGACCAAGCGCTCGTCGTCCGGCAGGGTCACGCGCACCTCGACGCAGTCGGCCGGGGCGATCCAGCCTTGGGACTCGATGTCCTTCCACGGTGCGTCGTAGCGCTTGGGGCCGATGAGGGAGAACACGTCGCCCTCGCGGCCGTCCTCGCGCACCAGCGTCGCGGTCAGGCCGATGCGACGGCGGGCCTGGAGGTTCGCCGTCATCCGGAAGATCGGCGCCGGCAGCAGGTGCACCTCGTCGTAGACGATGAGGCCCCAGTCGCGGGCGTCGAGCAGCTCGAGGTGCGAATAGACGCCCTTCCGCTTGGTCGTGAGCACCTGGTAGGTGGCGATGGTGACGGGCCGGACCTCCTTGACCGCACCCGAGTACTCGCCGATCTCGTCCTCGGTCAGCGACGTACGGCGTACGAGCTCGTCCTTCCACTGCCGCGCGCTCACGGTGTTGGTCACGAGGATGAGGGTGGTGGCGCGCGCATGCGCCATGGCCGCCGCGCCGACCAGCGTCTTGCCGGCGCCACACGGCAGGACGACGACGCCCGAGCCGCCGTGCCAGAACGACTCCGCCGCCTCGCGCTGGTAGTCGCGCAGCGACCACTCGGATTCGTCGAGGTCGATGGGGTGCGCCTCGCCGTCGACGTAGCCGGCGTAGTCCTCGGCCGGCCAGCCGATCTTGAGCAGCGCCTGCTTGAGGTTGCCGCGCTCGCTGGCGTGGACGACGACCGTGTCGGGGTCGATGCGCTCGCCGAGCATGCCGGCCACCTTCTTCGCGCGCAGCACCTCCTCGAGCACCGGCCGGTCGTTGCTGGCCAGCACCAGCCCATGCGTCGGGTGCTTCTCGAGCCGCAGCCGCCCGTAGCGGGCCATCGTCTCGGCGACGTCGACCAGCAGCGAGTGCGGAACGGCGTAGCGGCTGAACTCCAACAGCGTGTCGACGACCTGCTCGGCGTCGTGCCCGGCGGCCCGGGCGTTCCACAGGCCCAGCGGCGTGAGGCGATAGGTGTGGATGTGTTCCGGGCTGCGCTCCAACTCCGCGAACGGCGCGATGGCCTTGCGACACGCTGCCGCCTGCTCGTGGTCGATCTCGAGCAGGAGCGTCTTGTCGGACTGCACGATCAGGGGGCCGTCACTCACTGCTCCAGCCTACGGATCGGGTCGTTGCAGCTGGCTGTGAGATTCATCGGGGCGCCGATAAACCTGCGAGTCCCACGATGGGGCAACACCCGGGAACCCGCAGATTCATCGGGGCGCCGATAAACCTGCGGGTTCCACGATGGGGCAACACCCGGGAACCCGCAGATTCATCGGGGGGCCGATGAACCGTCACGCCCGCCGCACCGACGTGATGCGGTGCACGGCGAACTCACGGACGTCGTCGGAGCGCCGGTCGCGGGCGACGAGCCGGCCGCCGTCCAAGGAGACGGGCTCGACCAGGCGCTCCGAGCGTCCGCCGTGGTTGTCGACGTACCCGATCACCACCGCGGCGCGTGCGTCCATCGCCTCGCGTAGCGCCGCCAACGAGCCGGACGGCGAGAGCTCGGGCGCCGCGGCCGGGCGCGAGGCCGCTGCGGCGTCGCCGGAGCGGACGGCGACCACGACGGCCGCGACCGACGCGGCGTCGCGGGCGGCACGGGCACCACCGGAGCGCTGCGCTCGTGGGGTGCGGGCGCGCAGCCGGTCCGGCCGCGCCACCTGCACCGTGCCGTCGGGGCCCTCCACCACCGGCGCGGCCCCGAGAGCGCGCAGCCGGGGGAGCAGCATGTCGAGCGGCAGCGTCGAGATGAGCACTGTCGGCGCCAACCGCCGCAGCCCCAGCGAGGAGGCGCCGGGGTGGTGCAGGAGCTCGGCGAGCGCGGTCTCGTCGTCGGCCCGCAGGAACGCCTCGGCGTGCCCGACCCGGATCGACCCGAACGTGCGGGCGGTGTCGTCGACCAGATAGGTCAACGGCTGCGGGACCGGGGTGCGCGAGACCTCGGCGAGGAAGTCGTGCACCTCGATGGCCGTCCAGCCCAGGTCGAGGGCGCGCCGCACGGAGGCGGGCGTGAACCGGTACACGGTCGCCCCGCCGCGCGACTCCACGGCGGCCACCGTCGCGAGCCGCCGCGCCAGAGACGACTCCAGCGGCCCGGGCGCCACCGCGGTGAGGTCGGCCTGCACCAGCACGTGGTCGACCGGGTCGGGCAACAAGGCAGCCAACGCGGCCAACACAGCGGCAGCGTCGTCGCCGTCCACCAGCAGCCGGCCATAGGTGGTGAGCCCGCCCAGCCCGGTGACGCCCAGGTCGGCGGCCTCGGCCACCGCCCACGCCACCATGTCATCACGCGTGCGCGGGCGCCGCGGGCGCAGGAACGCCACCCGCTCCACCAGCCCCGGCAGCCCGGTGCCCGTCGCCAGCACCTGGCCCGCCGGCAGACCCGCCAGCTCCGAGAGCACCAGGCCGCGGGTCGAGACCTGGTGCACCCCGGCGAGCTCGGGCACGAGCGCGTTCCAGGTCTTGCCGGCGGTGTCACGCGAGCCCACCAGTCCCGGCAGCCGGTTGCTGCCCCACCACGCGCGCGCCAGCACCAGCCACCGCTGCGCCGGCTCCTTGGCCACCCAGCGGTCGAGCTCGTCGGTGGGCAGCCACACCGGCTCTCCGTCCACCGTCTGCCCCACCGCCAGCAGCGACGCCTCGGCGGCCACCTCGACCACCAGGGCGGCGTACCGCTCCTCGACGCCCAGCTCGCCGGCCGCCGCCCGCAGCTCGCGCACGCCCAGACCACCGTTGCGCAGGCACGACGGCGGCCGCACCGCCCACGCGTCGGCGAGCTGCTCGACGCGGCGCACGAACTCGAACGCCGCCCCCGCCCCCGTACGGTCGACCAGCGCCGCATCCCGCGCGGACGTCGCCACCTCGGGCACCGCGTCGACCGGCTCGGACGTCGTGCGTCCGCCGCGCAGCACCAGCCCCACCTCGCCGGGCAGCACGAGCGAGCCGTCGCCTCGAGGCTGGAGCAGCCGGCGGGCGATCAGCTCCTCGGCCGGGGTGCGCGCCCGGTCGGGCGACACCGTGGTGCGCGCCGTCCCGCTCGTGGCCTCGCCACCGGAGTCGAGCACGTGTCGCAGCATCGCCTCGGCCTGCGGCGAGAGCTGCGAGACGTGCGCCTCGATCTCGGACGCCGCCATCGGCTCGGCCGAGCAGGGTCGCAGTCCGCTCGTGCCCGCCGCCGAGCCCGCGACCATCGCCTCGCCCGCTCCGGTCACCGGACGCAGGCCAGCCGCCGACTCCCAGACCAGCGCCCGGTCGAGCAACGTGACGAGCGCGGCGTCGACGTTGTCGGTGCTCGCGTGCAGGATGGATGGCAGGGTGGCCCTCGTCGCGTGGCCCGCCACCACCACCGCGTCGAGCACAGCGAGCTCGGTGCGGGTGAGCTGGTCGAGGGCCCGGAGGATCGAAGACCGGGTGGCTGCGCGGGAGGCCAACTGGCCGGAGTCGTGAGGAGCAGGGGTGGCGAGGTCGAGACGGGCGCTCAGCAGCCGGGTGAGCCGGTCGTCGGGCCACGCCCGCAGCTGGTCGGCCAGCGAGCGGTACCCGGCGCGCGGCGCAGCGGCGTCCGGTCCGGTGGTCGACACCCGAACCACGCTACCGGGGCGGGCCGCCCGGTGAGCGCGCTGCTCCTGACCCACGGTGCGGTCACCGACGTCGGCAGGGTGCGGGCCGCCAACGAAGACGCCTATGCCGTGCAGCCCCCGCTGTTCGGGGTGGCCGATGGCATGGGGGGCCACGACGGGGGTGATGTCGCCAGCGCGATCACCGTCGAGGAGATCGCCAGGCTGGCCCGCGAGGTCGGCGAGGTCGGCGAAGGCGCACCGCGCGACGTCGAGGAGGGCGACCTGGTGCGCCTGCTCGCACGCTGCCAGGAGCGGATCCTGCGCTACGGCGCCGAACAGCGCGCGGCCGGGCACCGCCGCTTCCACGCCGGCACCACCGTCGTCACGGCGACCGTCGTCACCGTGGCCGGCGAGCCGACCTGGTTGCTGATGAACCTCGGCGACTCGCGTGCCTACGGCGTGGTCGAGGGTGCGCTGCGGCAGCTCACCGTCGACCACTCCGTGGTGCAGGAGCTCGTCGACTCCGGCGCGCTCGCGCCCGAGGCCGTCGCCGACCACCCCGAGCGACACGTCATCACCCGGGCGCTCGGCGGCCCGCACGCCGGCAACCCCGACTTCTTCACCGTGCCGGTCGCCACCTGCCCGCGGGTCATGCTGTGCTCCGACGGCGTCAGCGGGCTGCTCGGGCCCGACGAGATCGAGCGGCTGCTCACGACCGGCGATACCGCGGAGCAGGCGGCGGCCGCGCTCGTCGCCGCGGCGCTCGAGGCCGGCGGCACCGACAACGCCACGGCCGTCGTCGTCGACGCCCGCCAGCGCTGACTCACCCCGAATGCCCGGCCCAGGAGGGTGAGAGCGGGAGGGTTTGCGGCGCGCCCCCGCGTCGTCCGCAGATCGTGTGACGACCGGTGCGTCACGAACTGATAACGATGGCGATTCGCTCTTTCGCCGAGATGCCCGCTCGGGGTCGGGTAGCGGTGCCTGGTCGGGTGACTCCCGCTCCGGGCCTCTGACGGGCGCATCCGGGCGCTCGTTCTCGGATGAGAGGAAACCACGTGAGACAGTCACGCCTCGTGACACTGGCGAGCACCGCGCTGGTCGCGGCCGCCTTCACGCTGCCGGCGATCGCCGGCCCCTCGGGCGCCACCCCCAGCGCGTCCGACGCCACCCCGCAGCCCAAGGACGTCGGCGACTCCTTGAGCATGCCGTGGCAGAAGAAGTACGACGACGTACGCCAGCAGGCGCTCGCGCAGCGGCTCAAGCGAGGCGGCACGGGCGTCTCGGAGAAGGTCGCGCCCGGCACCTACGGCAAGATCGCCCAGACCGGCACCGACAAGATCTTCGTCGTGCTCGCCGAGTTCGGCGACACCCGCCACTCCGCCTACCCCGATGGCGAGGACAGCGAGGCCCAGCGCTTCGATGGCCCGTTGCACAACGAGATCCCCAAGCCCGACCGCTCGGTCGACAACAGCACCGTCTGGCAGTCCGACTACGACCAGTCGCACTACCAGGACATGTACTTCAAGCGCATGAAGAAGTTCTACGAGGACCAGTCCAGCGGTCAGTACTCCGTCGACGGCACCGTCACCGACTGGGTCAAGGTGCCCTTCAACGAGGCCCGGTACGGCCGTGACTACTGCGGCTCCATCGCCTGCTCGAACACCTGGTACCTCATCCGCGACGCGCTCTCGACCTGGACCCAGGACAAGCTCGACGCCGGCTGGTCGATGGACCGGATCACGAAGTACCTCAAGACGTTCGATACCCAAGACCGCTACGACTACGACAACGACGGCGACTTCAACGAGCCCGACGGCTACATCGACCACTTCCAGATCGTGCACGCGGGCGGCGACCAGGCCGACGGCGACCCGATCTACGCCGGGGACGCCATCTGGAGCCACCGCTGGTACGCCCAGGTCGAGCCGTACGGCACCGGCCCGGTCGACGGCGGTCAGTTCGGCGGAGTCAACGTCGGCGAGGGCGGCGTCTCCGACCCCGACGGCGCCGACGTGGCCCTGCCCGACAACCCCACGGGTGTGTGGGTCGGCGACTACACCATCCAGCCGGAGAACGGCGGCCTCTCGGTGTTCGCCCACGAGTTCGGCCACGACCTCGGCCTGCCCGACCTCTACGACACCTCCGGCAACACCGGCGGCGCGGAGAACTCCGTCGGCTTCTGGTCGCTGATGTCGCAGTCGCGCGGCACCGGAGTCAAGGACTCCGGCATCGGCGAGCGGCCGATGCCGTTCGGCGCCTGGGAGAAGTTCCAGCTCGGCTGGCTCGACTACGACGTCGCCCGCACCGGACGCACGTCCTACCACTACGTGCGCCCCGGCGCCTCGACCAGTGGCAAGCAGAAGAACGGCCTGATCGTGCTGCTGCCCGACAAGTCGGTCACCAAGCAGTACGGCGCACCCTGCGACACCTGCGGCGAGCGCTACTACTACTCGGGCCAGGGCGACGACCTCGACAACACCATGACCTACCCGGTCGAAGGTGGCGGCGAGCTCACCGCGAAGGTCGACTACTCCATCGAGTCCGGCTACGACTACGCCTACCTCGCCTACTCCAACGACGACGGCGACACCTGGAGCTTCCTCGAGACCAGCCAGTCCACCGACCCGGCCGACGGCGGCACCTCCGACGGCACGGGCATCACCGGGGAGAGCGACGGCTGGGTCGACCTCTCGGCCACCGTGCCCGACGACGCCACCGACGTCCGCTTCGAGTACGTCACCGACGGCGGCTACGCCCTGCCCGGCTTCAAGGTCGACGACATCGCCCTGGCCGGCACCACCCTCGGCACCGCCGAGGCGGGTGCCGAGGGCTGGGAGCTCGACGGGTTCACCACCACGACCGGCGAGGAGACCGACCAGTACACCAACGCGTACTTCGTCGACAACCGCTCCTACGTCGGCCGCGACCGGCTGCTCAAGCACCTCTACAACTTCGTCGGGGGAGACAACCCGAACGAGGTCGAGTTCTTCCGCAACGGTCCGGGCGCGCTCATCACCTACTGGGACACCTCGGTAGCCGACAACAACGTCGGCGATCACCCCGGATCCGGCGAGATCCTGCCGGTCGACGCGCACCCGAACTTCATCCACACGCCGGACGGATCCCTCGCCCGGCCGCGGACGGCGACGTTCGACTCCGCGTTCGGTCCGGCCAAGACGGGTGGTCAGACGCTGCACTACCTCGGCGACCCGTTCCAGCTGCCGCGCATCACCCCCGAGCGCACGTTCGACGACAACCTCGACTGGTGGTTCGACAGTGACGAGCACGGCACCGGCACGCACGAGGGCCGCTACCAGCCCGGCTGGTACAGCGTCGACGTGCCGAAGACCGGCACCACGATCTTCGTCAAGAAGATCAAGAAGAAGAACAACGTGATGGTCGTGAAGGTGCACCCCTCGAAGTAGGGCATCGCGCCACCACCGGCGACGGCCCGTCCACCGCGAGGTGGGCGGGCCGTCGTGCTCCCTCTCGGCGTCGTTACGGTGGAGCACGATGACCCACGTCTGGTACGTCTCCTACGGCTCGAACCTGGCCCGGGACCGTCTCGACTGCTACCTCGCGGGCGGCTGCCCGCCGGGAGGTGCGCGCAGCAACCCCGGAGCCCGCGACACCAGCCCGCCACTGGCCGACGCCGCGGTCTGGCTGCCGGGCACCGTGTACTTCGCCGGCGACTCGCCGCAGTGGGGCGGCGGGGTGGCGTTCTACGACCACCTCACGCCGGGGAGCACCGCGGCGCGCGCCTATCTCGTGAGTGCCGGGCAGTTCGCCGACATCGCCGCCCAGGAGATGTACCGGCTGCCCGCCGAGAACGACCCCGTCGAGGCGCTCGTGCTCGCGCCGCTGGCCGGCGGCCGGCACCGTCTCGGCCCGGGCGAGTACGAGACACTCGTCGAGGTCGGACGACGAGACGGTGCCCCCATGCTGACCTTCACCGCCCCGCACGGCGCGACGGGGGTGCCGCACGTGCGGCCCTCGCCCGCCTACTGCGACACGATCGTCCGGGGTCTGGTCGAGGCGCACGGGTGGAGCCCGGCGCACGCCCGTGACTACGTCGACCGGCGTGCGCCGCAGCGGCGGCCTCCGAAGATCAGCTGATCAGGTCGTCGAGGCTCGCGTACGCCGAGGCGTCGCCTTCGAGGACACGCCCAGGTCGTCCGTCGACGCCGACCGGCACGCCGCCGGCCACGGTGATGCGCCGCACCTCGCGGTACTGGTCGTCGAAGTCGGCGACGGCGTAGTGCTGGGTGGCGCGGTTGTCCCACAGGGCGACGTCGCCTTCGCGCCAGGTCCAGCGCACGGTGTTCTCGAGTGCGGTGACGCGCTGTTGCAGCAGCGTGAACACGGCGTGTGACTCCGCGGTGTTGAGTCCGACGAAGCGCTCGACGAAGTGCCCGAGCAGCAGGCACCGCTCACCCGTCTCCGGGTGCACCGCGACGACGGGGTGCTCGGTGCGGAAGGGAACCTTGCCGAACTCTCGGCGGTCGAACACGTCGTCCTCCTCGCCACGCTCGGGCGACTCGGCGGTGGCGGCGTAGTCGTAGTCGTTGGTGTGCACGGCGCGCAGGCTCTCGGCCAGCACCCGCAGCGGCTCGGGAAGTGCCTGGTACGCCGAGGCGGTGTTCGCCCAGGTGGTGGTGCCGCCGTAGGCCGGGATCGCCACGCCGCGCAGCACGCTGATGGCCGGCACCCGGTCGACGAACGTCACGTCGGTGTGCCAGCTGTTGGCGGCCATGCCCTGCTTGGCGGCTACGGCCAGCACGCGGGCGCTGCCGGTGTTGACGGTGGGGTGGGCCGTGGTGAGGGGGCCCAGGCGTTCGGCGAACCCGATCTGGGCCTCGTCGTCGAGGTGGTGCTGCCCCCGCACGAAGACGACCTTGTGCGCGAGGAGGGCGTGGCGGATCCGCGCGATCGTCTCCTCGGGCAGATCCGCACCGAGGCGGACGCCGGACAGCTCCGCCCCGATGCGACCACCGATCCGGGTGACCCCGAGCTCGGGAGCAGGGCGATTCGTGACGCGCGCGGTGCGGGCGCGGGAGGGGGCGAGGGGGGTGTCGATGCTCATCTGCGGCTCCTTCGTCGAGGGGAAGGCCGCACCGGCGTACCCGGTGCGACCTAGCCATGCTGGGAGGGCCCCAGGCCAGGTGAGAAGCCTTTCTCTCGCGTCGAGCGAAACACCCTGGTTGTGGTGGCGGATGTGCGGGTTGGGCCCAGCGAGCCGTTATGGTCAATGTCGATCAAATTACTCGACATTGAGAGGCTGGATGGTGCCCGCTTCCCCCCGGCTGGTCGTCGCGCGCGGCCACGAGGCCCCCGCGGCGACGCAGATCCTCGAGGCACTGCGGCGTGCTGCCCCCCGCACGCGCGATCACCTGACCCGCTCGACCGGGCTCAGTGTCGCGACGGTCGCCCGCGTGGTGCCGCGCCTCGTCGAGGCCGGTCTGGTGCGCGAGCGTCCCGACCTCGTGCCTGCGGGCGTCGCCGGCCGCCCGAGCGTCCCCGTGGAGCTCGACGTCTCCCGCTTCGTGGTGGTGGGCGTGCACGTCGGGCTCGCTGCGACGACGGTCTCGCTGAGCGATCTCTCCGGCCGCGTCGTCGCCTCTCGCGAGCGTGCGCACACGCCCGGTCGCTTCGACGCGACCGAGACCGCCTCGGCGGTGGCGCAGATGCTGCGCTCGCTCCCGCAGCGGGTTCCGCTCGGCGCGGGGCTCGTCGGCCCCTGGCCCGACCTCTCACTCGACCGCGAGGAGGCAGCGGCACGCCTCCACGAGGAGCTGGGGCTCGACGTGGTCTCGGCCCACCACCTCTCGGCCGCCGCCTCCGCCGACCACGCCCTCCGTGGGCACGAGCGCGACGGTGTGACCCTCTACGTCTACGCCCGGAGCACGGCGAGCTTCGTGCTGGTCTCCGAGCACGAGTCCCGCGCCGAGGTGTCACACCCCGTACGGCTGACGCACTTCCCCGTGGACGACGACGTGCCGTGCGAGTGCGGCGCGCGCGGCTGCTTCGCGGTCGCGGCCGGCGACCAGGCCGTCGGCGCGCGAGCCCTCGGCGATCGACTCGCGTCGCGTGCAGACGTGGCAGCGCTGGTCGCGAGCGCCGAGTCGGGCGACCGCGCGGCCGACGGCGCGTTGCGGCAGCGAGCGCGGAGCCTGGGCCGGATGGCCGCTCGGGTCCGCGACATGGTCGACCCCGACCGGCTGGTCCTCCTGGGCCAGGCGTTCACCCGCTATCGCCCGGCGGTCACCGAGGTGACCCGGGCGTTCGCCGCCACCACACGGCTCCCCGCGATCGAACCCGTCTTCACGCAGTTCGGGCCCTCGATCCAGGCGGTGGCGGCCGGAGCGGCGGCCTTGCGCCCCGTCTACGACGACCCCTGGGGCGTCGTCCCACTCGTCCCATCCGACCCCCTCGTCCCCCCGGCCGGGGTGGCCACCGAACGGAGAGAGAGCACGCATGTCCTCGTCAACGATCACTGAGGTGCCGGCAGCCGCCGGCATCGTCGATCCCGACCTACCCCGCGGTGGTCCCCCCACGGACCCCCTGCGAGTCGCAGCACCCGCGAGGAGCCGGTCGGCGGGGCGCGTGGGGCGCGCCCTGCTCCCGTGGCTCTCGCCACTCGCCCTGCTCGTGCTCTGGCAGGCCCTGAGCAGCCTCGGCGTGCTCCAGGAGAGCACCCTGGCCTCCCCGGTCACCATCGCCGGCACCGTCCGCGACCTCGTCACGCAGGGACTCTTCGGCTCGACGCTGCAGCAGAACACCCTGGTCTCGGCGCAGCGAGCCCTGCTGGGGTTCGCGATCGGGGCGGCGCTCGCCATCGTGCTGGCACTGCCCGCCGGGCTCAGCGCAGCGGGCGCGCTCGTCATCGACCCGCCCATGCAGATGCTGCGCATGCTGCCCCATCTGGGCCTGATCCCCCTGTTCATCCTCTGGATGGGGCTGGGCGAGCAGCCGAAGATCGCGCTGGTCGCCTTCGGGTCCGTCTTCCCCCTCTACCTGAACCTGGTCGCCGGTATCCGTGGGGTCGACCGCAAGATCGCCGAGGCCGCCACGAGCATGCGACTCTCGCGCTGGCAGCGGATCCGCTACGTCGTCCTCCCGGGGGCGATGCCCCACGCGATGACCGGGCTGCGCCAGAGCCTGGGGGTGGCGTGGCTGACGCTCATCGTCGCCGAGCAGATCGCAGCCGACCGCGGCATCGGCAAGATGATCATGGACGCCCGTGAGTTCCTCATGAACGACGTCATCGTCGTCGGCCTCGTGGTCTACATGCTGCTGGGCCTGCTCACCGACGCACTCGTCCGCCTCGTGGAGAGGCGGGTGCTGGCATGGCGCGCCTGAGCACTCCCGCGGCACCGCGCACCTCCGTGACGGCCGACTCCGGCCCGCATCCGGACGCTCCCGTCGGCCCGGTCGCCGTGGTCGCCTCCCACCGGCGACGCTTCGGTGAGCGTGAGGTGCTGCGCGGCATCGACCTGAGCATCGCCCCGGGCGAGCTCGTGGCCCTGCTCGGACGCTCCGGGTGCGGCAAGTCGACGCTCCTGCGCGGACTCGCCGGTCTCGACGACGTCCCGCGCGAGGAGGTGCGGGTCACCGGTCGCACCGCGGTCGCGTTCCAGGAGCCCCGGCTGCTGCCCTGGCAGCGTGTGCAACGCAACGTCGAACTCGCGCTGCTGGCCGAGGGTGACCGACGAGACCGCGCGAGGCGCGCCACCGCCGCGCTGGCGGAGGTCGGGCTGGCCGAGCGGTGCGACGCCTGGCCCCTGCACCTCTCGGGCGGGCAGGCGCAGCGGGTCTCCCTGGCTCGAGCCCTGGTCGTCGAACCGGAGCTGTTGCTGCTCGACGAGCCGTTCAGCGCGCTCGACGCGCTGACGCGTATCGAGATGCACCAGCTCGTCATCGAGCTGTGGCGCAAGCACCGGATGGCCATCCTCCTCGTCACCCACGACGTCGACGAGGCCCTGGCGCTCGCCGACCGCGTCGTGGTGCTCGATCAGGGGCTCATCTCCTACGAGTGGCGCACCGAGCTGCCCCGCACCGAGCGCTCGCCCGAGCGCCCCGAGGTCGCGGCCGCGCGAGCCGACATCCTGCACGCGCTCGGAGTGCGACCCCTCCCGCCCAATCCCGATCGCGACCCCGTCACCGGACGGCTGCCGCACCCCACCAATCCCACCAGGAGCAACCGATGAACCCGCCAGCAACCCGATCCCGACGGACCCTTCGCGCTGCCGCAGGAGCGCTGGTGCTCCTGGCGGCCGCGACCCTCTCCGCCTGCGGCGTGGCCGACCCGGACGCCGCGGCCGTCAACGACGACGGCAGCATCGACCTCTCGAAGGTGACCCTGCACGCCGGAGACCAGAAGGGTGTCAGCGCCCAAGCGCTGCTCCAGGCCTCCGGGCTCGACGACACGCCCTATGAGATCGACTGGAGCACCTTCACCTCCGGACCGCCGATGATGGAGGCCTTGGCGGCCAAGTCCATCGACGTGGCGATGGTGGGCAACACCCCACCGATCTTCGCCGCGGCCTCCGGGAGCGAGTTCAAGGTGGTCGCCTCTGCCCGCTACACCGCGGAGGGAGACGCCATCGTGGTGCCGAAGGGGTCCGACCTCACCTCCGTCGACGACCTGGCCGGGGCCACCGTGGCGGTCGCCCCGGGCAGCTCGGCGAACTACAACCTGCTCGGCCAGCTCGCCAAGGCGGGCCTCACGCTCGACGACATCAAGGTCGTGGAGCTCCAGCCCTCCGACGCGCTCGCGGCCTTCACCAGCGGACACATCGACGCGTGGGCGACGTGGGAGCCGTACACCTCGCAGGTGCAGATCCAGGACGGCGCCAAGGTGCTCGTCAACGGTGACAACGGGGTGATGAACGGTCTCAACTTCCAGGTCGCCTCCGATCAGGCGCTCGACGACCCGGCGACGGAGGCGGCTCTCGAGGACTACCTCTCTCGCATCCAGCAGGCCCAGATCTGGTCCGGACAGCCCGCTCACCTGCAAGCCTGGTCGAAGGTGTGGGCGCAGGGAGCCGGTCTGGACCCCGAGATCACGGCCTTCGCCACCAAGAAGCGGCCGGTCGACGCCGTTCCGATCGACGACGAGATCGTGGCCTCGACGCAGAAGATGGCCGACGCGTTCTACGACGCGGGGGTGCTGCCGAAGCGCGTCGACATGACGGACTGGTTCAGCTCCGACTTCAACGCCGACGCCACGGGGAAGGCGGTGGAGGCCCGGTGATCAACGGCCGATGAGCACCGGCACACGGAGCTGCTCGCCGAGGCCGGTGGTGAAGGTGAGGATCCCGGAGTCCTGACCCGGGCCGGTGGGGGAGGAGATGGTGAACCGCACCGACCTACCCGGCTCGATCACGGCGGACGACGGCGAGACGCTCACGCCGGCTCGGGTGAAGTCGCTGCCGGTCACGCTCACGACGCGCGCCGCGCGACCTGCGTTGGTGACCGTGCGATGCGTCGTCCCGCCCGGCAGCAGGGTGACGCTCGGCAGGTTCAGTGTCACGGACCGGCCCTCGAGCCAGCGGCGGTAGCCGGCGGCGCCCTGGGTGATGACGAGCACCGGACGTGACGGCTCGGTGCCCAGACGCCCCGCCCCCTGGGCGAGCACGCCGCTGCCGGCGACCGGCACGGCACTCGTGGTCAGCGCGGACTGCACACGGGCGGCATTCCAGCCGGGCAGTGCACGGAGCCGGGCGGCGGCACCGGCGACCCTGGCGGCCGCCATGGAGGTGCCGGAGACCAGGCCCCACCGGCTGGCGGCGCCCGCCGGCTCGGCCGCGAGCAGACCGTCGCCGTCGGCGACCAGGTCGGGCTTGAGGACGGCGGCCTCCGGGTCGCCGGTGGCCGACCAGCCGGTGACCCGGGCGTCGGGGTCGGTGACCGGGCGTGGCGCGATGCGAGCCAGGCCGCCCGGGTGCTTGCGCACCCAGCGTCGCAGCACCGCCCCGGAGTGCGTGCTCACGTTGACGGTCGGCACGCTTTGGAAGTCGGCCTCGAGCGAGCGGGGTCCGCGGTTGACCAAGACCATGCCGGCGCCGTCGGCGGCGGCCACCGTGGCGGACTTGTCGACCCGGCCGATGTCTCCGCGGTCGCACACGACGATCCGGTCGCGCACCGCGGCCGCGTCCAGCGAGCCAGGCAGGCACAGTCGAGCGTCGTCGCGCGTCGCGGACGCCGCCCGGGCCCTGGCTGCGTCGACCATGCGCAGCGGGCCGACGGCTTCGCCGGCCGCGCTGGCCCCGGTCAGGCGCGGTCCGTTGCGTCCGAGCGCCACCGTGCCGGTGCGGCGCACGCCGGTGGTCGCCCCCACGGTGGTGACCCACGGGCTGGGGTGAGCGGTGCCGGCGTCGTGGCCGCTCACGGCGCTGCCGGCCGCGGTCACCACGCTCACGCCGTGTTCGACGGCGCCGAGCAGCGCCAGGTCGACGGTGTCGATCTCGCTGGGCCCGCCCACCGAGAGGTTGAGCACGTCGACGCCGTCGTCCGTCGCGCGGTCGATCGCGGTGACGAGGTCGGCGGTCGAACAGCCGTCGCCGTCGGGGTCGGGTGCGCTCCAGCACGCCTTGTACACGGCCAGGCGCGCTTGCGGCGCCTCGCCTGAGAAGGTGCCGATCCCGGTGTCGCCCACACGCACCGGCACACCCGTGTTGCCGGCGATGATGGAGGCGACCTGCGTGCCGTGGCCGTCGTCGTCGCGGGCCGAGAGGGCCGCGGAACTGCTGAGGTTGTCGGCCCCGAACCCGTCGGCGAACCACCGGGCGCCCACGACCTTGCCGGAGCAGGCGGACGCCGGCCAGCCCGGGCCGGTGACGCAGCGGCCGTCGAAGTGGTGCGAGGCCCGCCCCAGTCGGCCGCCCGGTGCGAAGACCGGGTTGTCGGGGTCGATGCCGGTGTCGACGACGCCGACGACCACGCCGGCCCCGCCCCGGTCGCGGCCCTGGGTGCCCAGCAGCCTGCGGGCCGCCGCGGTGGCGGCCTGGGCACCGATTGAGGCCAGCGGCCGCAGCTGGTCGGGCTCGACCCGTGCGACGGAGGGCACCGTGGCGGCCTCCGCCGCCTGGTCGCGGGTGAGGCGCACGGCGACGCCGTCGAGCGCCGTCGTCCAGCGATACACCGGTTCAGGGGCTTCGAGGGCGTCGAGCACCTGGTCCTGGTGCACGCGCATGCGCAGCGACTGGAGCAGGGCGGGTGGGTCGCTCTCGGACCCGGCCGTGCCCGGCCCCCGGAACGTGATCAGGTAGAGACGACCTCGGTCGCCTCCCGCGGCCGAGGACGACGCTGCGGGCGCCAGCGTGACGACCACGGCTCCCACCGCCAGGGCCGCGAGCGCGCGCGCGAGCACCCGGCGTATGCGGGGCGGCTCGGGGAGCATCGGGGCCTCCGGTCAGGGACGTCCAGGGGTGCTGCGGTGGTGCCGCACCGCCTTCGGTCCCAGGAAGCGGAGGCGGTGAGCCGTACATTCTGGCAAATCGCCGGGCGCCGCGCACCCCGAACGCACGGTGGCCCCGTCTGGCTAGGCTGCCCGCATGTCGCGCGACCTCCTGCCACCGCTGGTGGTGGGCTTCGACCTCGACATGACGCTCATCGACACCGTGCCGGGTTTTCGGGCCACCCTGGGCGTGCTCGCGACCGAGCTCGGGGTCGAGCTGCCCGCCGAGGAGATGACGAGACGGCTGGGGCCGCCGCTGGAGCAGCTGCTCGCGCCGTACCTGCCGGCCGAGCAGATCGGGCCGGCCGGAGACCGGTTCCGCGAGCTCTACCCCGACCACGCCGTGGCGACCGTGCCCCCGCTGCCCGGCGCCCACGAGGCGCTGGCGGCGGTCCGCGAGCTCGGGGGCGGCACGGTCGTCGTCACCGGCAAGTACACACCGAACGCGCAGCGCCACCTCGACCGGCTCGCCCTCGACGTCGACCACCTCGAGGGTTGGGTCTGGGGCGTGGGCAAGGCCGAGGCGCTGCGCACCCACGGGGCCTCGGTCTACGTCGGCGACCACGTGCACGACGTCGAGGGCGCGCGGGCCGCGGGCGTGCTGAGCGTCTCGGTGCTCACCGGCGGCTGCACCCGCGAGGAGCTGCTCGACGCCGGCACCGACGTCGTGCTCGAGAGCCTCGAGGCCTTCCCCGGCTGGCTCGCCGAGCACGTGCTCGAACAGCGCCGCGTGGCTCTCGAGCAGCGGCTGCGCGAGCTCGGGTCGGTACTGGTGGCCTTCAGCGGCGGCGCCGACAGCGCGCTGGTGCTGGCCGCCGCGGTCCGGGTGCTGGGCCGTGACCGCGTCGTCGCGGCCACGGGCTACTCCCACGCCCTGCCGGCCGCCGAGCGCGACCCTGCGCGCGCCCTGGCCGAGCAGCTCGGCGTGCGCGTGCTGACGCCTGCGACCCATGAGCTCGACCGTGTGGGCTACCGGGCCAACGCCGGCGACCGGTGCTACTTCTGCAAGGCCGAGCTGCTCGACACCCTCGTGCCGCTGGCCGCCGAGCACGGTCTCGCCGCCGTGGCCACCGGCACGAACGCCGACGACGTGCGCGCCGGCTTCCGGCCCGGCATCCGGGCCGCCGACGAGCGCGGCGCCGTCACGCCGCTGGCCGACGCCGGGCTCACCAAGGCCCAGGTGCGCGAGCTCTCCCGGCGTTGGGGCGTGCCCACCTGGAGCAAGCCCGCGGCCGCCTGCCTCTCCTCTCGTGTCGCCTACGGCCTCGAGATCACCCCGACGCGGCTGGCGCGCGTCGAGCGGGCCGAGGCCGCTGTGCGGGCGGTGCTCGAGGGCGCCGGCGTGATCCTGCGCGATCTGCGGGTGCGAGACCTGGGCGAGGCCGCCTCGGTCGAGGTCGACGCACCGTTGGCCCGCCGCTTGGCCGGCGGTGAGACAGCGGCGCGCGTGCTCGCCGCCGTCCGTGAGGCGGGGTTTCACGAGGCGTCGATCGACCCGCGTGGCTTCCGCTCCGGCTCGATGAACGAACGGCTCTCCCAGCCCGAGCGCTACCGGTGATCGACCGCCTCCTCGGCGACGTCACGTCGCGTCAGCCGGTGCCCGACCCGTCGTTCGTGCTGCTCACCGGCCTGGCGGCGCTCGCCCTCGTGACGTGGGCCTGGCCCTGGGTGCGACTGGGCCTCACCGTGGTGCACGAGGCCGGGCACGCGCTGGTGGCCGTGCTCGTCGGGCGACGCCTCAGCGGTGTGCGCCTGCATGCCGACACCTCCGGCGTCACGTTGTCGCGAGGGCGACCCAGTGGGCCCGGCATGGTCGCCATGCTCGCGGCCGGCTACCTCGCGCCGGCCGCGCTGGGCGTGCTCGCCGCCGTGCTGCTGGCCGACGGGCGCAGCCTGGCCCTGCTGTGGGGGCTGGTCGTGCTGCTCGCCCTGCTGCTGGTGTGGATCCGCAACGGCTACGGGCTCGTGGTCGTGCTGGTCGCGGGCGTCGGCGTCGGGCTGGTCGGCTGGTACGCCCACCCGATGGTGCAGTCGGTCGCGGCCTACCTGGTGGCCTGGCTGCTGTTGCTCGCCGCACCTCGCCCGCTGCTCGAACTACTCAGTGCCGGGCGCACCCGTCGGCGTGGTTCCGACCCCGACCAACTCGCTCGGCTGACGCGCGTCCCGGCCGTGCTCTGGATCCTCGTGCTGCTCGCGGCGAACCTCGCCGGCCTGGTCGTGGGCGTCGTCCGGCTGGCGCCGGAGCTGTTGCACCGCTGATCGGGTTCGACCCGATCCCGCGGTGCGCATAGGCTCTGCGAGGCTCCGCGCCGGAGCCGACCCCGACCGCGACGAAGGATGCGAGTGCTGTGCCCGCTGGCAAGGTGAAGTGGTACGACCCCGCGAAGGGCTTCGGCTTCCTCTCCCAGGAGAACGGCCCCGACGTCTACGTGCGCTCCGACGCGCTGCCCGAGGGCACCGAGGCGCTCAAGGCCGGCACGCGCGTGGAGTTCGGCATCGCCCAGGGCCGCCGGGGCGACCAGGCGCTCCAGGTCCGCGTGCTCGACGCCCCGGCGTCGGTCTCGCGCAACCGCGCCCAGGCCAAGCGCAAGAGCCCCGAGGCGATGGAGGTCATCGTCGAGGACGCCATCCGCCTGCTCGACGCCACGGGTGAGGCCTACCGCCACGGACGCCACCCCGAGCGCAACGCGGCCCGCGCCACCGCCAAGGTGCTCCGCGCCCTGGCCGACGAGCTCGAGAGCTGACCTGCCACGAGTTTTCGGGTGACCTGCCGCGAGTTTTCGGGTGACCTGCCGCGAGTTTTCGGGTGACCTGCCGCGAGTTTTCGGGTGACCTGCCGCGAGTTTTCGCGTGACCTGCCGCGAGTTTTCACCTGAGCCGTCACGAATTGTCAGCTGACCTGCCACGAGTTTTCCGCACGAAAAGTTGTGGCAGGTCAGTGGAAAACTGGCGCCGGGTCACGTGAAAACTGGCGCCGGGTCAGTTGAAAACTGGCGCCGGGTCAGCGGGTGGGCCGGGTGCCGAGGACGACGAACGCCGTCCAGGCCGTGACCACGGTGGCGGCCACGCCGAGCCCGAGCTGAGCGGGGGAGAGCGGCAGCGCGATGCCGATGAACCCGCCGATGACCCACGCGAACTGGAGCGTGGTGTCGCTACGGGCGAACGCGCTGGCCTGCACCCGCGCCGGGATGTCGCGCTGAATGGTGGAGTCGAGGCAGAACTTCGCCAGCGTCTGGGTGAGGCCGGCGGCCAGGCCGAGCAGCACGAGGGGCAGCACGCCGTAGAACACGGTCGCCACGAGAGCGAGTGCCGAGTCGACGACCAACACGACCACCACCGTGCGGGCGGGGTCGATGCGCTTGAGGGCGGACGCCAACGCCACGCCCGCGCCGTTGCCGAGGCCGGCGGCACCGACCACGAGACCGGTGAGCACCTGCGCGGAGAGGCTGCTCTGCGGCGGATTCTCGCGCAGCAGGAACGCCATGAACATGAGGAGGAAGCCGGTGAGGAACCGGGGCCCGCAGTTGGCGCGCAGCGCATAGGCGACCGCGGCGGGGATCCGCGTGCGTGGACGCCGCCCCGGCCGGGCCGCCGAGGCGTGGCCCAACAGCACCAGCTCGCCCTCGCCGACCGAGGAGTCGACCTGGACCGGCAACCGGATGGCGCAGACGGTCGCGACGACGAAGAGCACGAAGGCGTAGCGCAGTGACCACTGGGGGCCGGCGAACGACGCGAGAGCCGCGATCGGAGCCGACACGGTCGCGCCGACGATGCCCGACAGCGACACTCGTCCATTGGCCTTGACCAGGGTGAAGCCGTCGGGCAGCAGGCGCGGCACGGCGGCGGCGCGGGTGACGCCGTACGCCTTCGACGACACCAGCACCCCGAGCGCGGCTGCGAACAGCCACGGCGAGTCGCCGCCGGCCAGGGCGCCGGCCAGGGCCCACGCCAGGAAGGCGCGCGTGGCCATGGTGGCGCCGATCGCCCAACGGCGGCCGTGGCTGAACCGGTCGAGGAAGGGTCCGAGGAGCGGAGCCACGATCGCGAACGGCAGCATCGTGAGGCCGAGGAACAGCGCGACCTGGCCGCGAGCCTCACCCGAGGGCACCTGGAAGAACAGACTGCCGGCCAGCGAGATCGCCACCGCGGCATCGCCCGCGGTGTTGAAGAAGTGCATGTAGATGAGTCGGTTCAGGCCGGACTCCGCGGCCCCCTCGGCGTCGGCGGCGCGTCGAGCCTGGCGGCCGACGTACCGGCTCGCGCGGCCGGTGGCGCGGGCCATGCCGACGGCGCCGCGCGCCGTCACGCGGGCGCTCGAGCCCAGGCCGCGCCCGACCGCACGGGCACGATCGGCCGTCGTCGCGGCGTCCGGGTCGATGGCCTCGGGAGCGTCGTCCTCGGGCAGCGTGTCGTGCTGCTGCGAGGGGCGAGAGGTCATGGCCCCATCCTGCCTCGCGAGGTCCGCCGATGGTGGACACCCGGCCGACGTGCCGCCGATCGTGACGCCGAACAGCCGGTCGACCTGACAGCACGCGGGGGCAACAGGCATGATGTCTCGCCGTGAGGACACTCGCCCGCGCCAAGGCCGACTCCGCCGTCGTGAACGCCATCGACGTCGCTCGCGCCGCCCTGCTCGAGGACGTCGACACCGCCGACGTCGGCGAGCACCTCGGTCACGAGATCGAGGGCGAGCGTCTGGTCACGCACCTCTTCGCGTGCGAGCGCCGCGGTTACGCCGGTTGGCGCTGGTCGGTGACCGTGACCCGGGCCTCGCGCCAGAAGGCCGTGACCGTCGACGAGATCGTGCTCGTGCCCGGAGCCGAGGCCATCGTCGCGCCCTCGTGGGTGCCCTACCGCGAGCGGATCAAGCCCGGCGACCTCTCGCCGGGCGACCTGCTGCCGGTCGACGACGACGACCCGCGACTGGTGCCCACCTACTCCTTCGGCGACGACCCGCTCGACCAGGACGCCAAGGCCCAGGTGCGCCACGTGGCACGAGACCTCGGTCTCGGCCGCTCCCGCACCCTCTCGCCCGAGGGGCGGGAGCTCGCCGCGCAGCGCTGGTACGAGGGAACCGGCGGCCCGTCCGCCCCCATCGCGCAGTCGGCGCCCGACAAGTGCACCACGTGCGGCTTCCTGATGCGCCTCAACGGCCCTCTCGCCGAGCTGTTCGGCGTGTGCGCCAACGGCGACGCGAACGACGACGGCCGAGTGGTCTCGCTCGACCACGGGTGCGGTGCGCACTCCGAGGTGCGACTGGCCAAGAAGCACGAGCCGCAACCGCTTCCCGAGCCGCTGGTCGACGACCTCGCCAGCGACAACTACGAGGGCTTCTGACGCGGACGCGCCATCGGCCGCGTCGATTCCTCGACCTGATCAGCTGTCCGGCTCGGCGCTGAGCAACCACACGGTGTACTCGTCGTTCGGGGCGTGCAGCTCGTAGCTGCCGAACCGCGCATCGACGCGCAGTCCGGCGGCCGCGGCGTCGTCCGCGAACTCCTCGGCCGGGTAGCGACGGGCGTGTTCCGGTGGACCGACGAGCCGGAACCCCAGGAGGATCCGGCCACCGGGAGCCAGCCGGTCCCGCAGCAGCGACAGTGTGCGGCGCTCGGTGCCCTCGGCCAGGAAGACCATCACGTTGCCCACGACCACGATGAGATCGAAGGCGTGCGGACGCTCGCCGAGTAGCTCGTCGCCAGCCCGGCCTCGATCCAGCTCGAGCACGTCGGCGCGCAGCACGTCGATTCCGGGATAGGTCGAGTGGGCCTGCTCGACGAGGACCGGATCGGGCTCGATCCCGACCACGGTGTGGCCACGGGCGGCCAGGGCTGCGGTGACCCGCCCCATGCCGGCGCCGACGTCGAGCACTCGGGCGCCGCGGGGCAGCAGCGCATCGGCCAGTCGTGCCTCGCCGTCGACGTCGGTGCCCGAGGCCACGAGTTCCCCGAAGCGTCGACCGAAGCCGTCGGTGGCCGCACGGCCGGCCAGGGCCCACCGGCTCTGGGGCAGGTCGATCACGGCGCGTCGCTTGCGTCGCCGTCGCTGGTGTCGAACTCGCGGGCGGCCCGCACGCGCACACGTCGGCGGCAGTACTCCAGCCCGAAGAGGCCGAGTCCGAACCCTGCGAGCGCGGTCCACAGCCACCAGGCGCGTCCGTGATCGGCCAGGGATCCGTAGAACGGCAGCAACGCCACGAAGGCGACACCGAACAGCGCGGTGCCCACCAGCACGGTGCGCACGCCGTCGACGTCGAGTGGCTCCACGTCGGCGATCACCAGGGTGCGTCGGCCGACCTCCTGGGTGCCGGCCTGGTCATCGCGCAGATCCACGCGGGTGACCCTACCGGCTGTCGAGGTGCCGCCGCGGGGGCCGACCCACAGCACGAGAGCCCCGTGCGGAGGCAGTTCTCGACCGATCGTGTCCGGGGCGTCCCCCTGGACGACCCTCCGCCACGTTGACAGCAGGCGCGCCGTTGGCGAGGGTCAGGCCACGTGACGACCACCACTCCGGCCGACGCCGGCGCCCTGGACCGCTACTTCCACATCACCGCTCGCGGGTCGACGCTCGGCCGCGAGATCCGCGGCGGGGTGGTCACCTTCTTGACGATGGCCTACATCGTCGTGCTGAACCCGCTCATCCTCGGCTTCGTGCCCGACTCGACCGGCGGCTACCTCGGTGGCGGCAGCGGTGATGGCTCCAACCTGCCCGCCATCGCCGCAGGCACCGCCCTCGTCGCGGGCATCATGACCATCGCCATGGGGGCGGTGGCGCGGTTCCCGCTCGCACTGGCGACCGGGCTCGGCCTCAACGCCTTCGTCGCCGTCGCCATCGCCACCCGCTCGACGTGGGCCGACGCGATGGGGCTGGTCGTGCTCGAGGGCATCGTGATCCTGGTGCTCGTGCTCACCGGCTTCCGTGCCGCGGTGTTCCACGCGGTGCCCCGACAGCTCAAGGTCGCGATCTCGGTCGGCATCGGCCTCTTCATCGCTCTCATCGGCTTCGTCGATGCCGGTTTCGTGACCCGCATCCCGGACGCCGCCCAGACCACCGTCCCGGTGCAGCTCGGCAACGGCGGAACCCTCGCCGGTTGGCCGGTGCTGGTGTTCGCGGCCGGCCTCGTGCTCGTCGTCGCCCTGTGGGTGCGGCAGGTCAAGGGTGCGATCCTCGTCGCGATCGTGGCCACGACGGTCCTCGCGTTCGTCGTGCAGGCGGTCTTCGCGCCCAAGACCTGGTCGCTGAGCACCCCGACGTGGCCGGGTGCCATCGCCGACGTACCCGATTTCGGCACCCTGGGCACGGTGTCGCTCACCGGCGCGTTCTCCGCACCCGGACTCGGCGTCATCGCGACCCTGCTGCTGGTCTTCTCGCTCATGCTGGCCGACTTCTTCGACACGATGGGCACGATGACCGCGATCGGCGCCGAGGCCGGGCTCAACGACGAGGACGGCATCCCGCCGTCCACCCAGTCGATCCTGGTGGTCGACTCCGTCGCAGCCATCGCCGGCGGCCTCGGCGGGGTCTCGTCGAACACCTCCTACATCGAGTCCGCCTCGGGTGTGGGGGAGGGTGCGCGCACCGGGCTGGCGTCCATCGTCACCGGGGTGCTGTTCCTGCTCACCACGTTCCTCTCGCCCCTCGTGGCGGTGATCCCCTCCGAGGCGGCCGTGCCCGCCCTGGTGCTGGTGGGCTTCTTGATGATGCAGCAGGTCAAGGACATCGCCTGGGACGACGTCGAGATCGCGCTCCCGGCCTTCCTGACCATCGTGCTGATGCCCTTCACCTACTCGATCACCGTCGGCATCGGGGCCGGCTTCCTCGCCTACGTGGTCATCAAGGTCGTGCGCGGCCAGGCCCGCGCCGTGCACCCCCTGCTGTGGGTGGTCGCCGGGCTGTTCGTCGTCTACTTCGCCATCGAGCCCCTCACCCACTGGCTCACCTGAGGGCACCTAGCTCGCCAGGTTTGGTCGAGAACTGCAGTGGTGTACCGGTCGAAACGGCTCGATTGGTCCCAAACGTCAACGGCTGCACCGGAATACTTAGCGGCAGTAATGAGTTAGGCTAACCATCATGCCGACCATCGAGAACGCCTCCCGCACCGACGCGGGCCTGGCGAGCGAGCTGCGGGTGGGTGTGATGCGGTTGCGGCGTCGCCTGGCGGCCGAGCGGCACCCCGACAACGAGTTGTCGCTGGGCTCGATGGCGGTGCTGGGCGTGCTCTACCGCACCGGTGAGGCGACGGTCGGCGCGCTGGCCGAGCACGAGCGCGTGCAGCCGCCCTCGATGACCCGCACGATCAACTGTCTCGAGGAGGGCGGGTACGTCGTCCGCCGGGCCCACGAGTCCGATGGCCGCATCAAGCTGATCACGCTCACCGAGTCCGGGCGAGCCACCGTGTTGGCCGACCGCGACCGTCGCGACGCCTGGCTGGCCCGCCGCCTCGCCGACCTGACCCCCGCCGAGCGCGAGACGCTCCGGGCCGCGGCTCCGATCCTCGACCACCTCGCTTCCAAGGAGTGACACCACGAGTCCCACGTTCCGATCCCTGGCCAACCCCAACTACCGCCTCTACCTCGCCGGCAGCGTCGTCTCCAACACCGGCACCTGGATGCAGCGCATCGCCCAGGACTGGCTGGTGCTCAGTCTCGGCGGCGGTGGCACCGCCCTCGGCATCACCACCGGCCTGCAGTTCCTGCCCGTCCTGCTGCTCAGCCCGTACGCCGGCGTCGTCGCCGACCGCTTCTCCAAGCGCAGGCTGCTCCAGCTCAGCCAGCTGTCGCTGGCCGCCGCGGCCCTGCTGCTCGGCGTCATCGCCGTCACCGGCGTCGCCTCGACCTGGCACGTCTACGTGCTGGCGTTCGCCTTCGGCATCGGCTCCGCCTTCGACGCCCCGGCGCGGCAGTCCTTCGTCTCCGAGATGGTCGGTCCCGACGACCTCGCCAACGCCGTCGGCCTGAACTCCGCGTCGTTCAACGCCGCCCGCATGCTCGGCCCCGCACTCGCCGGGTTGATGATCGGCGCGCTCGGCGGCGGCGTCACCGCCACCGGCTGGGTCATTCTCATCAACGCCGTCTCCTACCTCGCCGTCATCGCACAGCTCCAGCGCATGGACCCGGACCTGCTGCACAGCCCCGACCGCGTGGCCCGCACGCCGGGCATGCTCCGCGAGGGCGTCGCCTACCTGCGCAGTCAGCCGAAGCTCCTGGCCGTGCTGGTGCTGGTGTTCTTCGCCGGCACCTTCGGCATGAACTTCCAGGTCACCTCGGCTCTCATGGCCACCGAGGTGTTCGGCAAGGGCGCCGGCGAGTTCGGACTGCTCGGCTCGGCCCTGGCGGTGGGCTCACTCACCGGGGCGCTCCTGGCCGCCCGCAGGGTGCGGGTGCGCTTCCGCTTGCTCCTCTTCGCAACCCTCGGCTTCGGGGCCGCCGAGATCGTGGCCGGCCTGCTGCCGTCCTACACCGCCTTCGCCCTCTTCGCCCCCGTCATCGGGTTCTGCACGCTCACCCTGCTCAACAGCGCGAACGCCACGGTGCAACTCGGGTCGGCGCCGGCCTTCCGAGGTCGGGTCATGGCGCTCTACATGACCGTGGTGATGGGCGGGACGCCGCTGGGCGCGCCCCTGATCGGCTGGATCGGTGAGCACGTCGGTCCGCGATGGACCCTGCTGATCGGGGGAGGCCTGACGGCATTCGGCGCGGTGCTGGCGGTCGCCCTGCTCGCGCACCTCGACAGCGCGGTGAGGAGCGACGTCGACGCCCGCCTGCACAGGCGGTCGCGAACCGTTTTGACCACCCCCTAGGCGACGGGTAGCCTCGGTCCTCGTGTCTGGGTCAACCAGGCCGTTGCGCGCGCCCTGAACCACCGTGGGTCGACACGCCCGACCTCGGGGGTGAGCAGTGGCTCGGCTGAGCACCTCCCGGGCGCGCCGGGCCGCGAGCGATGTCGAGTCGTGAGCGGCCACCGACCTGCGAGGCAGATCGTCACGCAGAGAGAGCGAAACAGAAGGGGAACCACCCGGTGCCCACCATTCAGCAGCTGGTCCGCAAGGGCCGCCAGGACAAGGTGTCGAAGAACAAGACGCCTGCCCTGAAGGGGTCTCCGCAGCGCCGTGGCGTCTGCACCCGCGTCTACACCACCACGCCGAAGAAGCCGAACTCCGCCCTGCGCAAGGTCGCCCGTGTGCGTCTCTCCAGCGGCGTCGAGGTCACTGCCTACATCCCCGGCGTGGGCCACAACCTCCAGGAGCACTCGATCGTGCTCGTGCGCGGTGGCCGTGTGAAGGATCTTCCCGGCGTCCGCTACAAGATCATCCGCGGCACCCTCGACACCCAGGGTGTCAAGAACCGTCAGCAGGCGCGCAGCCGCTACGGCGCGAAGAAGGAGAAGAAGTAATGCCGCGCAAGGGCCCCGCTCCGAAGCGGCCGATCGACGTCGACCCGGTCTACGGGTCCCAGCTGGTCACCCAGCTGGTCTCCAAGGTGCTGCGCGACGGCAAGAAGCAGGTCGCGCAGCGCATCGTGTACTCCGCTCTCGAGGGTGCTCGTGAGAAGACCGGCACCGACCCGGTCGTCACGCTCAAGCGTGCGCTCGACAACGTCAAGCCGGCCATCGAGGTCAAGTCCCGCCGCGTCGGCGGTGCGACCTACCAGGTGCCGATCGAGGTCAAGGGCACGCGCGGCACCACGCTCGCGCTGCGCTGGCTCGTCGGCTACGCCGCCGACCGTCGCGAGAAGACGATGTCCGAGCGGCTGATGAACGAGATCCTCGACGCCTCCAACGGCCTCGGTGCCGCGGTGAAGAAGCGCGAGGACACCCACAAGATGGCCGAGTCCAACAAGGCCTTCGCCCACTACCGCTGGTGAGCTCCGGCGGGCTGCCGGTGACCCCGGCGGCCCGCCCCCACCGCCCCAACGACACCTAAGGAACGCGACTACATCGTGGCTGTCGACATCACCACCGACCTCAACGTCGTCCGCAACATCGGCATCATGGCGCACATCGACGCCGGCAAGACGACGACGACCGAGCGCATCCTCTTCTACACCGGTATCTCCTACAAGATCGGTGAGGTCCACGACGGTGCCGCCGTCATGGACTGGATGGAGCAGGAGCAGGAGCGCGGCATCACCATCACCTCCGCCGCGACCACCTGCTGGTGGAAGGACCACCAGATCAACATCATCGACACCCCTGGGCACGTCGACTTCACCGCCGAGGTGGAGCGCTCCCTGCGCGTCCTCGACGGCTCCGTCGCGGTGTTCGACGGTGTCGCGGGCGTCGAGCCCCAGACGATGACCGTGTGGCGCCAGGCCAACAAGTACTCCGTGCCCCGCATGTGCTTCGTCAACAAGCTCGACCGCACCGGTGCCGACTTCTTCCGCTGCGTCGACATGATGGTGGAGCGCCTCAACTCCACGCCCCTGGTGCTCCAGCTTCCCATCGGTGCCGAGAGCGACTTCCTCGGCGTCGTCGACCTGGTCGGCATGCGCGCGCTGACCTGGCGCGGCGAGACCACGATGGGTGAGGACTACACCGTCGAGGAGATCCCCGCCGAGCTGGCCGAGCAGGCAGCGGAGTACCGCGAGAAGCTGCTCGAGACCCTCTCCGAGGCCGACGACGACGTCATGGAGAAGTACCTCGAGGGCGAGGAGTTCACCGTCGCCGAGCTCGAGACCGCGATCCGTCGCGCCACCCTGGCCGACAAGCTCAACCCGGTCCTCTGTGGCACCGCGTTCAAGAACAAGGGCGTCCAGCCCCTCCTCGACGCCGTCGTCAAGTACCTCCCCAGCCCGCTCGACGTCGACGCGATCGTCGGCCACAAGCCGGGCGACGAGGAGACCGAGATCAAGCGCAAGCCCTCGGACGACGAGCCGTTCTCCGGCCTGGCCTACAAGATCGCCGCCGACCCGCACCTGGGCAAGCTGACCTACGTGCGCGTCTACTCCGGCGTCCTCGAGGCCGGCTCGACCGTCGTCAACTCGGTCAACGGCCGCAAGGAGCGGATCGGCAAGGTCTACCAGATGCACGCCAACAAGCGTGAGGAGATCGCGTCGGTCGGCGCCGGCCAGATCGTCGCCGTCATGGGTCTGAAGGACACCAAAACCGGCCACACGCTGTGCGACAGCAACAACCAGGTCGTGCTGGAGTCGATGACCTTCCCGGCCCCGGTGATCGAGGTCGCCATCGAGCCGAAGACCAAGGGCGACCAGGAGAAGCTCTCCACCGCCATCCAGCGACTCTCCGACGAGGACCCCACCTTCACGGTGAAGACCGACGAGGAGACCGGCCAGACCATCATCGCCGGCATGGGTGAGCTTCACCTCGACATCCTCGTCGACCGCATGAAGCGCGAGTTCCGCGTCGAGGCGACCGTCGGCAAGCCGCAGGTGGCCTACCGCGAGACCATCCGTCGCGACGTCACGAACCACTCCTACACGCACAAGAAGCAGACCGGTGGTTCGGGTCAGTTCGCGAAGGTCGTCATCTCGATCGGCCCGAACATCGACCCCGAGACCGGCACCGGTGCGGGCTATGAGTTCGCCAACAACGTCACCGGTGGTCGCGTCCCGCGCGAGTACATCCCCTCGGTCGACCAGGGTGCCCAGGAGGGCATGGAGTTCGGCGTCCTCGCCGGCTACCCCATGGTCGACGTCAAGGTCGCTTTGGAGGACGGCGCCTACCACGACGTCGACTCCTCCGAGCTGGCCTTCAAGATCGCCGGACTCCAGGCCTTCAAGGAGGCCTGCCGGATGGCCAAGCCCGTGCTGCTCGAGCCGATGTTCGCCGTCGAGGTGACCACGCCGGAGGACTTCCTCGGCACGGTCATCGGCGACATCAACAGCCGGCGCGGCCAGATCCAGGCGCAGGAGGAGCGGCACGGCGACATGGTCGTCTCCGCCCTCGTGCCGCTCTCAGAGATGTTCGGGTACGTGGGAGACCTGCGGTCCAAGACCTCGGGCCAGGCCTCGTACTCGATGGAGTTCGACTCGTACGCCGAGGTTCCCTCGAACATCGCCGACGAGATCGTCAAGAAGGTCCGGGGCGAGTAGGCCCGAGCCCTCGGCATCCACCAGAATCATCCACTAAGCAGAATCAACAACCCAGGAGGAGCCAGCAGTGGCTAAGGCGAAGTTCGAGCGGACCAAGCCGCACGTCAACATCGGCACCATCGGTCACATCGACCACGGCAAGACGACGCTGACGGCAGCGATCTCGAAGGTGCTGCACGACACCTACCCGGACCTCAACGAGGAGTCGCCCTTCGACTCCATCGACAAGGCCCCCGAGGAGCGCCAGCGCGGCATCACGATCTCGATCGCGCACATCGAGTACCAGACCGAGGCGCGCCACTACGCGCACGTCGACTGCCCCGGTCACGCCGACTACATCAAGAACATGATCACGGGCGCGGCCCAGATGGACGGCGCGATCCTCGTGGTCGCCGCCACCGACGGCCCGATGCCGCAGACGCGTGAGCACGTGCTGCTCGCGCGCCAGGTCGGCGTGCCCGCCCTGGTCGTGGCGCTCAACAAGTGCGACATGGTCGACGACGAGGAGCTCATCGAGCTCGTCGAGATGGAGGTGCGCGAGCTCCTCTCCGAGTACGAGTTCCCCGGCGACGACGTCCCGGTCGTGCAGGTTGCCGCCTTCCCGGCCCTCAACGGCGACGCCAAGTGGGCCGAGAGCATCAACGAGCTCATGAAGGCCGTCGACGAGTACATCCCGCAGCCCGAGCGCGACACCGAGAAGCCGTTCCTCATGCCCGTCGAGGACGTCTTCACGATCACCGGCCGCGGCACCGTGGTCACCGGTCGTATCGAGCGCGGCATCATCAAGGTGAACGAGGAGGTGGAGATGCTCGGTATCCGCGAGGGCTCCACCAAGACCACCGTCACCGGTGTCGAGATGTTCCGCAAGCTCCTCGACGAGGGCCAGGCCGGTGAGAACGTCGGTCTGCTCCTGCGCGGTACCAAGCGCGAGGACGTCGAGCGCGGCATGGTGCTGGCCAAGCCGGGCACCACGACCCCGCACACCGACTTCGAGGCCTCGGTCTACATCCTCTCGAAGGAGGAGGGCGGCCGTCACACGCCGTTCTTCAACAACTACCGTCCGCAGTTCTACTTCCGGACCACCGACGTGACCGGCGTCGTGACCCTCCCCGAGGGCACCGAGATGGTCATGCCGGGCGACAACACCGAGATGACGGTCGAGCTCATCCAGCCGATCGCCATGGACGAGGGCCTGCGGTTCGCCATCCGTGAGGGTGGTCGTACCGTCGGCGCCGGCCGGGTCACCAAGATCAACAAGTGACCTGACCACCTGGTCGACACCGCCAAGCCCCCTGAGCCCTCGGGTTCGGGGGGCTTGGCGTTGGTGGCCCCTCGTGGGTTCCCCAGGAATGGCACCTGGCTGGGCCGCACTGGAACAATCCGGCGGGTGTCCGACGAAACGCAGGCCCAGGCCGCCTCGCGCCCCGCGCGGCCGCACCAGCGGCTCACCGACGACGGCCGCCGGATGCGTGAGGTGCTCAGCTACTCCCGGCGTGGCGCCCGGTTCACCCCGCGGCAGGCGGAGTCGTGGACGGCGCACCACGAGCAGATGGTGATCCCCGAGGACGCCGTCGACGAGCCCGGGTTCGCGCTGGCCGACTGGTTCGGGCGCACCGCGCCGCTGATCGTCGAGATCGGGTCCGGCGTCGGCGAGGCCACGGCCGCTCTGGCGGCCACACGCCCCGATCGCGACGTCTTGGCCCTCGAGGTCTGGCGCCCCGGCGTCGCGGACTCCCTCTGGCGCGTCGCCAGGGCGGGCGCCACCCATGTGCGATTCTGCTCCGTCGACGCCCGCTGGAGCCTCGAGCACCTGCTCGGCCCGGCGTCGCTGGAGGAGGTGTGGACCTTCTTCCCCGACCCCTGGCCGAAGACCCGGCACCACAAGAGAAGGCTCGTGCGGGCCGAGGTCGCAGCGCTGGTCGCATCGCGGCTGCGTCCGGGCGGGGTCTGGCGCCTGGCCACCGACTGGGCCGACTACGCCGAGCAGATGCGTGAGGTGCTCGACGCCGAGCCCGCGCTGGCCGGTGGCGAGGTCGAACGGTGGTCGGAGCGTCCGGTCACCCGCTTCGAGCGCAAGGGCCTCGACGCCGGCCGGTCGATCACCGACCTGGCCTACCGCCGGGTCTGAGCCGCGGCCGTCAGTCGGCGACGAAGCGACTGCTCACGCGCCAGGCGCGCTTGGTCGCGCTCGCGCCGGGTGGCGGCCACCGCGGCGAGGAACGCCCAGTCCGGGGTGCCGGGGGGTGGGGGCGGGGCGACGAACCCGACGACCTGAGCGGCGAGACGGCGTCCGACCTCGGCGTGGGCCTGCGGGCTGATCTCTCCCGCCCGGGCGTTGTAGCGGCGGACGGCGATCGCGAGGCCCGTGGGCAGGGCCGCGATGTCGGCGGAGTCGGCCCAGGCGCGCAGCGGCGGCGGCATCATCGGCGGGCGGGGCAGGTCCAGGCGCATCCGCTCCCGCACCACGTAGGTGCCGGCCGCGTAGTCGCCCAGGCGCTTGCCGCGGCCGTTGAGCAGGGCCGCGAAGAAGGCGGGCACGCCGCTGAAGGCGTAGATCTCCACGAACCCGATGAGAGCCCGGGTGAAGGCGTGCTGGAAGGTGATGGGCCCGGCGTCGTCGCGCACGGTGCGCAGACCCATCGCCAGCTTGCCCAGGGAGCGGCCACGCGTGAGCGTCTCCAGCGCCGTCGGGAACACCAGGAACGTGAAGACCATCAGCAGCACGAACCCGATGTGCTGGATCGCGCCGTCGCGCCGCAGCACCACGATGAACACGACGATCGCGAGTGCGACCAGCAGCACCAGGGTCACCACCACGTCGAGGAGCCCGCTGACCAGGCGTGCGCCCAACCCGGCCGCCGGCAGGTCGAGGGCGACGGCGTCGCCGGTGACCAGGTCGTCGTCGGTCAGCAGGGCGCGCTCGGGCGTGCCGGTGGCGCGGTACGGGCTGCTCATGCCTGCGTCGCCACTCTGTCCTCCAGCACGCGTGCGCCGAGGTCACCGGTGTGACCGCGGTGCGCGGCGGCTCTGCCCAGCACGAACACGTAGGCCCAGAACGCCACCTCGGCGGTGACGCCGATGCCGATGCGCGCCCACGTGGGCAGCGGGGACGGCGTCACGAAACCCTCGATGGCGCCGGAGACGGCGAGCACGGCGACCAGCCCCAGCGCGATCGTGCCCGCGGTGCGGCCCTCGCGGGCCAGCGACTGGGTGCGGGTGAGCTCGCGCGGCTCGACCCACGACCAGAACAGCCGCAGGCCGGTGCCGCCGGCGACGAAGACGGCCGTCAGCTCGAGCAGACCATGGGGGAGGATCAAGCCCCAGAAGTGCTGCCCCTGGTCGTGCCGGGTCATGATCGAACCGATGATCGCCAGGTTGGCCACGTTCTGGAACAGCAGCCACAGCACCGGGAGTCCGAGGATGCCCAAAGCGATGCACAGCGCAGCGACCCACGCGTTGTTGACCCACACCTGGGCGGCGAAGTGGCTGGCGGCGTACTCGCTGTAGTAGCCCTCGACGTCGTGGTTGACCAACTGGTCGATCTCGCCGGGGCTCAGCAGCGACTGCTCGACGTCTGGGTGGTCGAGCAGCCACAGCATCATCACCGCCGTCACGACCACGTTGCCGGCCAGGCAGCCCAGCCACCAGTACCGCAACCGGTAGAGGGCGGCCGGGAAGCGCTCGGTGTAGAACCCGGCCACGCCGCGCCACCCGACCGAACGGGTGCCGGCCGCGCGGGTGCGGGCCTTCGCCAGGGTGGCGGAGAGGTAGGCGACCAGGCTCGGGTCGGGGGCACTGGTGCGGACGACGGAGAGGTGCGTGCCCACCCGTTGGTAGAGCTCCACCAGCTCGTCGGTCTCGGCCCCGGTCAGCCGCCGCTGCCGCGTCAGCGACTCCAGGCGCTGCCACGCCGGCAGGTGCGCTGCGACGTAGGCGTCCAAGTCCACTTCTTCACCTTAGAGGCTTCTCGCCCGCGGGCTCGGCGGAACCTCACAGCAGCCCGCGGGCCTTGAGGGTGAGGTAGTGGTCGGCGAGGGCGGGCGGCAGCGACTCGGCGTCGGCATCCACCACGTCGACACCCAACGCGGCGAGCATGTCGGCGGTGTGTCGACGCCGGGCCAGGGCCTGCTCGGCGGCGGCCGCGGCGTACACGTCGTCGATCGTGTCGCGGACCCCCGCCAGCCGCTCGAGCTCGGGGTCACGTACCGAGGCGAGCACGACCCGGTGGTAGCGGGTCAGCGCCGGCAGCACGGGCAGCAGGCTCTCCTCCACCGCGGTCGGCTCCAACGGCGTCAGCAGGACGACGAGCGCGCGGCGACGCCCGAGCGCCTGCACCGCCCCGGCGAGCGCCGACCAGTCGGCCTCGGCGATCACCGGCTCCAAGGTGCTCATGGCGTCCTGCATGCGTGCGGCGATGTCGCGAGCGGCGTGCAGCCGCACCTGGGAGCGGATCCGTCGGTCGCCCGCGACCAGGTCGACCCGATCACCGGCCCGGGCCGCGAGCGCGCCGAGCAGCAGCGCGGCGTCCATCGCGGAGTCGAGCCGGGGCACGCCGTCGACGTCGTCCTGCATCCCGGACGTCGCGACACGACCGGCCGAGGTGCGCGAGGTGTCGAGCACCAGCACCACGCGTCGGTCGCGCTCCGGCTGCCAGGTGCGCACCACCACCGAGCGCGACCGGGCCGAGGCGCGCCAATCGATCGAACGCACGTCGTCGCCCTGCACGTACTCGCGCAGCGAGTCGAACTCGGTGCCTTCGCCGCGTACGCGCACGGCCGCTCGGCCGTCGAGCTCGCGTAGCCGGGCCAGTCGCGAGGGCAGGTGCTTGCGCGACTCGAAGGGCGGCAGCGAACGCACCGTACCCGGCACGTCGCGCGTCTGCTGCCGGCACACCAGGCCGAGCGGGCCTCGTGTCCGCACGGTCACGCCCACGGCGCGGAGATCGCCACGGCGCCGGGGCAGCAGGGGGGTCGCGCATGCGATCTGGGCGCCGACTGCGAGCCGGACGCGGTGTCGGTTACCGCTCGCGCCGGCGGTCGGTTGCCACGCGTCGCGCACCAGTGCCCGCACGGGGCGTCGTCCGGCGTTGGTGACCAGCAGCGTGGTGGTCGCCGGGGTGCCGAGCCTGGTCGCCCCCGGGGAGCGGCGGGCGATCTCGAGTGTCCGCGGTGCCGGCGCCGCCAGCCAGTCCAGGCCGCTCAGGGCGAGCACGACCAGCAGCCACAACCAGGGCGTGCTCCCGCGCGCCACCAGCACGACCGGCACGAGGCCGGCGAGCAGCAGCAACGGGAGACGTCCGGTGATCGCCATGGGTCAGCGGGGCACCTGCACCGACGAGACGGCGGAGGCGAGCACCTGGCCGACCTCGACGCCCTCGAGTTCGGACTCCGGCCGCAGGCCCAGCCGGTGGGCCAAGGTGGCGTGGGCGAGATCCTTCACGTCGTCGGGCGTCACGAAGTCGCGGCGGTTGAGCCAGGCCCACGCGCGCGCCGAGCGCAGGAGCGCGGTGGCGCCGCGCGGGCTGACCCCCATCGAGAGCGACGGCGACTGACGCGTGGCGCGGGCGATGTCGACGATGTAGCCCCGCACCTCCGAGGACACCTGCACCGCGCCGACCGCGGCCCGCGCCGCGGCGATGTCGTCGGCGCTCGCCACGGCGGTGACCCCGGCGCCGGCGACGTCGCGAGGGTCGAAGCCGCCCGCGTGCCGGGCCAGGATCTCGACCTCCTGCTCTCGCTCGGGCACGGGCAGCACGACCTTGAGCAGGAACCGGTCGAGTTGGGCCTCGGGCAGCGGGTAGGTGCCCTCGAACTCGACCGGGTTCTGGGTCGCGGCCACGAGGAACGGCGCCGGCAGCGGCCGAGAGACGCCGTCGATCGAGACCTGGCCCTCCTCCATGGCCTCCAGCAGCGCCGACTGGGTCTTCGGCGGCGTGCGGTTGATCTCGTCGGCGAGCAGCAGGTTGGTGAACACCGGACCCTCGCGAAAGCGCAGCTCTCCCTCGCGGTTGTCGATGACCATCGAGCCCGTGATGTCGCCGGGCATGAGGTCGGGCGTGAACTGCACGCGTCGAGACTCCACCGAGAGGCTGGCGGCCAGGGTGCGCACCAGCAGGGTCTTCGCCGTGCCGGGCACACCCTCCATCAGCACGTGCCCACCGCACAGCAACGCCACCAGCAGCCCGGAGACCGCGGCGTCCTGCCCCACGACGGCTTTCGCCACCTCGGCCCGGACGGCGCCCAGCCGATCGCGGGCGGCCTCCGTGACCTCGGGGGTGCGGTGGTGGGGGGAGGAGTCCGACGTGAACGGGTCGGTCACGGGTGTACCTCTTTCTCGAGGGTGTGCAGGGCGTCGGCGAGCGACACCAGGTCGGCGTCGGTCTCGGGGGTCGAGTCGTGGGCGAGCAGCGCGGCCACGTCGCGCTCGGCGCGGCCCGTCGCGGCCGCGACGGCCAGGACGAAGGTGCCGTGGGTCGTCTCGCGACCCAGCCGCAGACGGGTCGTGAGACGTCGTCGCGTCGCGCGCCGCAGCGCTGCTGCCGCGTGCTCTCGATCACCGGCGCGCCGGTAGAGCCGGCCCTGGCTGTGCGTGGTCTCGGCGGCGCGCACCACCACCGGCAGGTTCTCGGTGGCCAAGGGGCCCAGGCGCCGGGCGCGCCAGAGCACCAGGGCCACGAGTGCGATCAGCACGAGCACGACCCCCGGCCCGAGCCACGGCGGCAGCAGCGACCCGAGCGTGGCGGCGTCGTCGCCCTGGAGATCCTCGATCGACGGCACGTACCAGACCAGCCGGTCGCGCTGGCCGAGGATCCGCAGTGCGATGGCGGCGTTGTCGGCGCGCACGATCTGGTCGTTGCTCAGCAGTTCGCTCGCGCCCAGCACGGTGATGCCATCGCGCACGACGAGCAGCGAGGGGTCCGCGCCGAAGCAGCTCTGCTCGCTGCGCCCGGAGTACCCGGTGGGCCGGTCGACCTCGAGGCGCAGGCCCACGACCTGCGGGAGGTCGCAGTCGGCCTCGACCGGGCTGCCGCCCAGCTCGGGGGCGTAGGAGGTGTCGAGATCGAGGTCGAGGGCGTCGAGCGCCAGCAGATCGGGCTGGGCGATGACCAGCGTGCCGGGAGCCGCTTCGGCGAGCAGGTGACGGGCGGTGCTGCGGCCCAGGTGTTCGGGCGAGGTGACCAGCACGGTCGCGTCGCCATCGGACGATGCCGCGCGCAGAGCGGCGGCAGACCGCACGACCTGCACCTCGATGCCGTCGTCGGACAGCACCCGGGCCACCGCCTGGGCGCCCGCTGGGTCGGGGTTGTCGGGGTCGAGGAACCCGGTGCGAGGGGCGTCGCCGCCGACGGCGAGGGCCACCACGACCGCCGAGACCAGCCCGGCCACGATGAGCAGGGTGCCGAAGCGTCGACCGCGGCGCCCGCGGGGCGACGGCGCAGCCGCGGACCTGGCGGTGGCGGTCGTGGTCGCGCTCATCGGGCGCCCACCAGTGTGTCGTCGAGGGCGAGGACGTCTCGGGCCTGCCGCGCACTCGCGGCGTGGTGCCCGTAGAGCACCAGGTCGAACGTGGTGGCCGCGGCGGTGACCTGCGCGTCGAGCCGGAGGTGCCGTTCCCGCAGCCGAGTGGCCACCTCGCGCGTGGTGGCGCTCCGGGCGTCGACGAGCCGGCCCGCCTCGGCCTCGCGCACGGCGAGCGCCCGGAAGCCGTCGACCACGGCGTCGTCGAAGCGGCCCTCGGCCAGGGCGGCGTCGGCCCGGGCCCGCAGCTGGGCGGCGGTGAGCGAGACGTCGTGCAGCACCGGGGTGTCCGAGCCGGGGCGACGTGCCGTGCGGCGGGCCCGGGAGAGCAGCCAGCCGAGTCCGAGCACGAGCAGGGCGAAGAGCAGCAGGGAGGCCACGAGCACGACCGGTCGCTGGGTACCGCCTGCCCGGGAGACCCCGTCGATGAGCCGCTGCACACCGTCGAGCACGGCCTGGACGGGGTCGCTTCGGTGGTAGTCGGGGTCGACCAGCTCACGACGCAGCTGGCTGCGCGCGTCGTCCGGCGACGGCGTGAGCGGCGAGCCGCCCGCGACGAGCGAGACCCGAGCGGCCAGGGTGGCGATCATGGGCCGGTGAGGCCTGCCTGGGTCATCAGGTCGACGTCGTAGGCCTCCTTGCGCATGCGCAGGTCGAGGTACTGGCACGCCGAGACGGCGGTCGAGAACGGTGCGACCAGGGCACCCGAGAGCGCGCTGCCGATCGCCTGCGCCACGATGAGCACGAGCAGGCTGTAGGCCGGGTCGACGAGCACGGCGGCCACGTTGCCGATGAGGCTGACCGGCACTCCCAGCACCTGCCCGGCCACCCCCGCGATGATCACCGTGAGCAGCCCGATGCCGAGGGTGCGCCAGAAGTGACCCTTCGTGAGCGACGCCGAGCGCCGCAACGAGGCCCAGACGCCCAGCTGCTCGAGCACCAGACACGGGACGGCCAGGTAGTAGACGCGCACCCAGAACACGAGGAGGCCGACGATGAGCAGCGGTCCGGTGACCAGGCTGTACAGCACGTAGACCAGGACGCTCGCCCCCACGAAGTAGAGGACGAAGAAGGTCGCGGCGTAGAGCGCGAGCGCGAGCAGAGTGGCGGTGAGCAGCACGGTCAGGCCCACCAGCCGCCAGCGCCGGCCGTGGGTGGCGGCCCAGGCCTCGCCGAGGGTGAGCTTGCGGCCGATGGCGGCGGCGGCCACCACGTGGGCGACCATGCCCGAGACCAGCAGCAGACCGATCTGCTGCAGGAACGCGCCGAGCAGCAGCGAGCCGTAGGCGCCGAGCGCCCCGGCGACCCCGGCGAGATCGGTGGGATTGCCACGGGCGTCGGTCTCGAACTCGAGGGAGGTGCCGAGGGTCCAGGTGAGCACCGCGGTGACGAGCACCGGCACGAGCATCGCGACCGACGCCACGACCAGGGCCGCCCCCACCGTGGCGCGCGGGTTGTAGCGGATCACGCGGAACGAGCCGTCGTAGATGTCGCCGAGCCGCAGCGGGCGCAGCGCGATGGCGCCCGGCTTGTGCGCAGCGGCGTACTGCGGCCCCGGGTGGCCCGGGCCGGACGGCGGCAGGCCCGGCTGCGGTGAGGGCGGAGGAGCCTGCTGCCAGCCCGGGGGAGGGGATTGCTGCCCAGGAGCGGCCTCGGGAGGCGGCTGCCAGCCGGGTGGCGGCGGCATGCCGTCGGACATCGCGACTCCTGGGGGTGGGTGCGCCGGTGAGACGCTGGTCCTTTACTCGACCGTCATCGTGTCAGACCGCGCCGACCATCGGGGCGAACCGGGAACGATTTGGCGTGACCCCGGGAGTCTGCCAAGATATCCGGGTTGCCCCGAGAAGGTCGTCGGGTGCGGCCCATCTTGACTCCTGAATCGCGTCTCCTCCACCCGGTGCTCACCGTGCCGGCTGGGATGCTCAGCGGCCACGATGTGCCTCGCCTGGATCTGCACGCCGTGCAGGGAGACCCGATTCGCTCGAACGCCCGCCCCAACCGGGCCGCCGAGAAGGTCAGCAGCAGGATCCCCGGTCCTGGTGTCGTGCGCACAGATATGTGCACCGAGCGCGACACGCCCGACCGCGGGGGTCGGCGGAGCTGGCAGGAGCGACACGGGAACGGGCCGAAACCTACGGCCGGTTCGACACGTACGCGGCTGGACTACGGAGAAGGACGGACGAGACCTATGGCGGGACAGAAGATCCGCATCAGGCTCAAGGCCTATGACCACGAGGTGATCGACACCTCGGCACGCAAGATCGTGGACACCGTCACCCGTACGGGTGCGAAGGTCGCCGGCCCGGTGCCGCTGCCGACCGAGAAGAACGTGTACTGCGTCATCCGCTCGCCCCACAAGTACAAGGACTCCCGCGAGCACTTCGAGATGCGCACCCACAAGCGCCTCATCGACATCATCGACCCCACGCCGAAGACCGTCGACTCGCTCATGCGCCTCGACCTGCCCGCCGGCGTCGACATCGAGATCAAGCTCTGAGGGCTGACGACATGACGACTATGGAACGCAACCTCAAGGGGCTGCTGGGCACCAAGCTCGGCATGACCCAGGTCTGGGACGAGAACAACCTCGTCGTCCCCGTGACCGTGATCCGCGCGAGCACCAACGTGGTCACCCAGGTCCGCACGCCCGAGACCGACGGCTACAACGCCGTCCAGATCGGCTTCGGCGAGATCGAGGGCCGCAAGGTCACCAAGCCGCAGGCGGGTCACTTCGCCAAGGCCGGCACCACGCCGCGCCGCCACGTGGTCGAGATCCGCACCGCCACCGCCGGCGAGTACGCCGTCGGTCAGGAGATCGCCGTCGACACCTTCGCCGCGGGCGAGGAGATTGACGTCACCGGTACCTCCAAGGGCAAGGGCTTCGCCGGCACGATGAAGCGCCACGGCTTCGCCGGCGTCTCCGCCTCGCACGGTGCGCACCGCAACCACCGCAAGCCGGGCTCCATCGGCGCCTGCGCCACGCCGGGCCGCGTGTTCAAGGGCCTGCGCATGGCCGGTCGCATGGGCACCGACACCGTCACCACCCAGAACATCACCGTGCACGCGGTGGATGCCGAGAAGGGCCTGATCCTGCTCAAGGGTGCCGTCCCCGGCCCCAAGGGCGGCGTGGTCGTGCTCCGCTCGGCCGCCAAGAAGCTCGCGAAGGAGGCCTGAGCATGGCTGTCAAGACCGTCTCGGTCGACCTGCCCGCCGACATCTTCGACGTCAAGGTCAACATCCCGCTGATCCACCAGGTCGTCGTCGCGCAGCAGGCCGCCGCCCGCCAGGGCACGCACGCCACCAAGACCCGCGGCGAGGTCGCGGGTGGTGGCCGCAAGCCGTACAAGCAGAAGGGCACCGGCCGCGCCCGCCAGGGCTCGATCCGCGCCCCGCAGTTCGCCGGCGGTGGCATCGTCCACGGCCCGCAGCCGCGCGACTACTCCCAGCGCACCCCCAAGAAGATGAAGGCCGCCGCTCTGCGCGGAGCCCTCTCGGACCGGGCGCGCGACGGCCGCATCCACGTGGTCGAGGGTCTCGTCGAGGGCGCCACGCCCTCGACCAAGGCCGCGCTCGCCGCGCTGCGCGAGGTCTCGACCCGGCCGCGCTACCTCGTCGTCCTCGAGCGCACCGACCAGGTCACCTGGCTGTCGCTGCGCAACGTCCCCGAGGTGCACGTGGTGGCGGCCGACCAGGTCAACACCTACGACGTGCTCTGCGCCGACGACGTGATCTTCACCCAGGGCGCCTACGAGGCGTTCGTCGCCCAGGCCAGCAAGGCCGGCAGCAAGGAGGCCTCGAAGTGAGCACCCTGCACAAGGACCACCGCGACATCCTGATCGCCCCGGTCGTCTCCGAGAAGAGCTACGGCCTGCTCGACCAGAACAAGTACACGTTCATCGTGCGCCCCGACGCCAACAAGACCGAGATCAAGATCGCGGTCGAGAAGATCTTCGGCGTCAAGGTCACCGCTGTGAACACGCTCAACCGCGCGGGCAAGACCCGCCGGACCCGCTACGGCATGGGCAGGCGCAAGAGCACCAAGCGCGCGATCGTCAGCCTCGCCGACGGCCACCGGATCGACATCTTCGGCCAGGTCGGCTGAGCGGGCCAGGAGACGAGGAACTAGAGCTATGGCTATTCGTAAGTACAAGCCGACCACCCCGGGCCGTCGTGGCTCGTCGGTGGCCGACTTCGCCGAGATCACCCGCACGACGCCGGAGAAGTCCCTGACCGTGCCGCTGCCCAAGAAGGGCGGCCGCAACAACCAGGGCCGGATCACCACCCGGCACCAGGGCGGCGGTCACAAGCGTGCCTACCGGATCATCGACTTCCGTCGCTACGACAAGGACGGCGTGCCCGCCAAAGTCGCGCACATCGAGTACGACCCGAACCGCACCGCCCGCATCGCGCTGCTGCACTACGTCGATGGCGAGAAGCGCTACATCGTGGCGCCGAGCAACCTCCAGCAGGGCACGGTCGTGGAGTCCGGAGTCGGCGCCGACATCAAGGTGGGCAACAACCTGCCGCTGCGCAACATCCCGGTCGGTACCACGATCCACTGCATCGAGCTGCGGCCCGGTGGGGGCGCCAAGATCGCCCGCTCGGCCGGCATGAGCGCCCAACTGGTCGCCCGTGAGGGCTCGCGCGCCACGCTGCGCATGCCCTCGGGCGAGATGCGCTTCGTCGACGTCCGCTGTCGCGCCACCATCGGCGCGGTCGGCAACGCCGAGCAGTCGAACATCAACTGGGGCAAGGCCGGCCGCATGCGCTGGAAGGGCAAGCGCCCGACCGTGCGCGGTGTCGTCATGAACCCGGTCGACCACCCGCACGGCGGTGGCGAGGGCAAGACCTCCGGTGGTCGCCACCCGGTCTCGCCCTGGGGCAAGCCGGAGGGCCGCACGCGCCGTCCGAAGGCCTCCGACTCCCAGATCATCCGCCGTCGCAAGTCCGGTAAGGGTAGGAAGTAACTGACATGCCTCGCAGCCTGAAGAAGGGCCCCTTCGTCGACGACCACCTGATGAAGAAGGTGGACGCCGAGAACGACAAGGGCAGCCACAACGTCATCAAGACGTGGTCGCGTCGCTCGATGATCGTGCCGGCCATGATCGGCCACACGATCGCCGTGCACGACGGACGCAAGCACGTCCCGGTGTTCGTGACCGACTCGATGGTCGGCCACAAGCTCGGGGAGTTCGCCCCGACGCGCACCTACCGCGGCCACGTCAAGGAAGACCGGAAGGGACGGCGTCGCTGATGCCCACCACCCAACGCAACCGCACGAGCGCTCGTCGCGAGTCGCTGCTCGGCGACCAGCCGGGTGCCTTCGCGACCGCTCGTCACACGCGGATCACGCCGATGAAGGCGCGCCGGGTCGTCGACCTGGTCCGCGGCCTGCCCGTCGAGGAGGCCCGCAACGTGCTGGCCTTCGCGCCGCAGGCTGCCGCCGAGACCGTCCTGAAGGTGCTGGAGTCGGCCATCGCCAACGCGGAGACCACCGAGGGTCTCGACGCCGGCGACCTGGTCGTCAGCAAGGCGCTGGTCGACGAGGGCCCCACCATGAAGCGGTGGCGGCCCCGCGCCCAGGGCCGGGCGACCCGCATCAACAAGCGCACCAGCCACATCACGCTGGTCGTGCAGCCCGATGAGACCGATGGAGAGGGTGCCTGATGGGCCAGAAGATCAACCCGAACGGCTTCCGCCTCGGTGTCTCCACCGACCACAAGTCGCGGTGGTACGCCGACAAGCTGTACAAGTCCTACGTCGGCGAGGACGTCGCGATCCGCAAGCTGCTCTCCAAGGGCATGGAGCGGGCCGGCATCTCCAAGGTCGAGATCGAGCGCACCCGTGACCGCGTGCGTGTCGACATCCACACCGCCCGGCCGGGCATCGTCATCGGCCGCCGCGGCGCCGAGGCCGACCGCATCCGTGGTGAGCTCGAGAAGCTCACCGGCAAGCAGGTGCAGCTGAACATCCTCGAGGTCAAGAACCCCGAGGTCGACGCGCAGCTGGTCGCCCAGGGCGTCGCCGAGCAGCTCTCCGGCCGCGTGCAGTTCCGCCGCGCCATGCGCAAGGCGATGCAGACCACGATGCGTTCGGGTGCCAAGGGCATCCGGATCCAGTGCTCGGGTCGCCTCAACGGCGCCGAGATGTCGCGCACGGAGTTCTACCGCGAGGGCCGCGTGCCCCTGCACACGCTGCGCGCTGACATCGACTACGGCTTCTACGAGGCCCGCACGACCTTCGGCCGCATCGGCGTGAAGGTCTGGATCTACAAGGGCGAGGTGTCCGGCTCCCGTGCCGAGCGCCAGGCGCAGGCCGCCGCCCGTGCCGGCGTCCCCGGCCGCGGTGGCAACCGCGGCGGCCGCGGTGGCGACCGTCCCGGTCGTGGCTCGCGCTCGGACCGCCCGACCCGTTCCGACAGCCAGCCGGCCCCGGCTCCCGCCGAGGCCACCGCTGCTGCTCCCGCCGAGACCCCTTCGGAGGCCTGAGCCATGTTGATGCCCCGTCGTGTCAAGCACCGCAAGCAGCACCACCCCCAGCGGCGCGGGATGGCCAAGGGCGGTACCCGCCTCGCCTTCGGTGACTTCGGCATCCAGGCGATCGAGGGTCACTACGTGACCAACCGTCAGATCGAGTCCGCTCGTATCGCCATGACCCGTCACATCAAGCGTGGCGGCAAGGTGTGGATCAACATCTACCCCGACCGCCCGCTCACCAAGAAGCCCGCCGAGACCCGCATGGGTTCGGGTAAGGGCTCCCCGGAGTGGTGGATCGCCAACGTCAAGCCCGGCCGCGTCTTGTTCGAGCTCTCGGGCGTGCCGGAGGACGTCGCCCGCGAGGCGATGCGCCGTGCGATGCACAAGCTCCCCATGAAGACCCGGTTCATCTCGCGAGAGGGTGGAGAGTTCTGATGAGCGCCCAGCTGACTGCACACGAGCTCGACGACCTCAACGACGTCGACCTCGAGGCCCGCCTGCGCGAGGCCAAGGAGGAGCTGTTCAACCTCCGCTTCCAGGCCGCCACCGGCCAGCTCGAGAGCCACGGCCGGCTGCGCACGGTCAAGAAGGACATCGCCCGGATCTACACCGTGGTGCGTGAGCGCGAGCTCGGCATCCGTTCCACCCCGGGCTCGACCAACGAGGACGCCAAGTGACCGAGACCAGCCCCCAGACCACCTCGGAGACCACCGAGCGCAACAGCCGCAAGACCCGCGAGGGCCTGGTCGTCTCCGACAAGATGGACAAGACCGTCGTGGTCTCCGTCGAGGACCGCGTCAAGCACGCGCTCTACGGCAAGGTCATGCGTAAGACGAGCAAGCTCAAGGCGCACGACGAGACCAATGACGCTCGTATCGGCGACCGGGTTCTCATCATGGAGACCCGCCCGCTGTCGGCCACCAAGCGCTGGCGCGTCGTCGAGATCCTCGAGCGCGCCAAGTAATCCACCCGTTCGGCCAGGCTCGCTGCCCCGAGACGGCGGCGCAGAACCGGCACGACAACCAGGAGAAAACGAATGATTCAGCAGGAGTCGCGGCTCAAGGTCGCCGACAACACGGGTGCCAAGGAGATCCTCTGCATCCGCGTTCTCGGTGGCTCCGGCCGTCGCTACGCCGGCATCGGTGACACCATCGTGGCCACCGTCAAGGACGCCATCCCCGGCGGCAACGTCAAGAAGGGCGACGTCGTCAAGGCCGTGGTCGTGCGCACCGTCAAGGAGCGCCGGCGTCCCGACGGGTCCTACATCCGCTTCGACGAGAACGCCGCCGTCATCCTCAAGAACGACGGCGAGCCGCGCGGCACCCGCATCTTCGGCCCGGTGGGCCGCGAGCTGCGCGACAAGAAGTTCATGCGCATCATCTCCCTCGCTCCGGAGGTGCTCTGAAGCCATGGCGAAGGGTTCGATGAACATCAAGAAGGGCGACACCGTCAAGGTGATCGCAGGCAAGGACAAGGGCGCCGAGGGCAAGGTCATCGGGGTGCTCCGTGAGGAGCAGCGCGTGATCGTCGAGGGCGTCAACCGCGTCAAGAAGCACACCAAGGTGGTCAATCAGGGCGGCCGCGCCGGCACGACCGGCGGCATCATCACCGCCGAGGCGCCCATCCACGTCTCGAACGTGATGCTCGTCGAGGGCGACACCACCACCCGGATCGGCTTCAAGCGCGAGACCGTCACCAAGCGGCGCCCCGACGGCTCGACCTACGAGGCCGAGCGCAGCGTCCGCATCTCGCGCAAGACCGGCAAGGAGATCTGAGATGACCGAGATCGAGACCACCGAGACCCCGGTGATCTCCGCCAAGGAGCCGCCCCGTCTCAAGGTGCGCTACCGCGAGGAGATCCTGCCGGCACTCAAGGACGAGTTCGGCATCGCCAACGTCATGCAGGTGCCCGGCCTGACCAAGATCGTGGTCAACATGGGCGTCGGCGAGGCCGCGCGCGACTCCAAGCTCATCGACGGCGCCGTGCGCGACCTGACCGCTATCACCGGCCAGAAGCCGACGGTCACCAAGGCCCGCAAGTCCATCGCGCAGTTCAAGCTGCGTGAGGGCATGCCGATCGGTGCGCACGTTACCCTGCGCGGCGACCGCATGTGGGAGTTCCTCGACCGGCTGCTCTCGCTCGCGCTGCCCCGCATCCGCGACTTCCGCGGACTCAACGGCAAGCAGTTCGACGGGCGCGGCAACTACACCTTCGGTCTCACCGAGCAGGTCATGTTCCACGAGATCGACCAGGACAAGATCGACCGGTCGCGCGGCATGGACATCACCGTCGTGACCACCGCCACCACCGACGACCAGGGCCGCGCGCTGCTCAAGCAGCTGGGCTTCCCGTTCAAGGAGAACTGACATGGCGAAGACTGCCCTTAAGGTGAAGGCGGCCCGCAAGCCCAAGTTCGCCGTCCGCGGCTACACCCGCTGCCAGCGCTGCGGCCGGCCCAAGGCCGTGTACCGCAAGTTCGGCCTCTGCCGGATCTGCCTGCGCGAGATGGCCCACCGCGGCGAGCTGCCCGGCGTCACCAAGTCGTCCTGGTGACGACGACCCTTCCTACCCACTGAAGGTCCCCTCCGCCGACGAGCGAGGGGAAACCGCAGAGAGAAAGATTCAACCAACATGACGATGACCGACCCGATCGCAGACATGCTGACCCGTCTGCGCAACGCCAACCGGGCCTTCCACGACGACGTGAGCATGCCCTACAGCAAGCTCAAGGCCGGCGTGGCGGAGATCCTCCAGCAGGAGGGTTACATCACCTCCTACGAGGTCGCCGAGCCCGCCGAGGGTGAGGTCTCCAAGACCCTCACCATCACCTTGAAGTACGGCCGCAACCGCGAGCGTTCCATCGCTGGCGTGCGCCGCATCAGCAAGCCCGGTCTCCGGGTCTACGCCAAGCACACCGGCCTGCCGAAGGTGCTGGGCGGCTTGGGCGTCGCGATCATCTCGACGAGCCAGGGCCTGCTGACCGACCGCCAGGCGAACCAGAAGGGCGTGGGTGGGGAAGTCCTCGCCTACGTCTGGTGACGGACGAGAGGAGAGAAGGAAAATGTCGCGCATTGGCAAGCTCCCCGTCCCGGTGCCGTCCGGGGTCGACGTCTCGATCGACGGCGCCCTGGTCACGGTGAAGGGCCCCAAGGGCACGCTGACCCACACGGTCGCCGCCCCGATCACGGTCGAGAGGAACGAGAGCGTCCTCGACGTCAAGCGTCCCGACGACGAGCGCGAGTCGCGCTCGCTGCACGGACTCACCCGCACCCTGGTCAACAACATGGTCGTGGGTGTCACCGAGGGCTACGAGAAGAAGCTCGAGATCGTCGGCGTCGGCTATCGCGTGCTGTCCAAGGGGCCTACGCAGCTGGAGTTCCAGCTCGGCTACAGCCACCCGATCGTCTTCAGCGCCCCCGACGGCATCACGTTCACCGTGGAGGGCCCCACGAAGCTGGGTGTCCAGGGCATCGACAAGCAGCTGGTCGGCGAGACCGCTGCGAACATCCGCAAGCTCCGCAAGCCCGAGCCGTACAAGGGCAAGGGCGTGCGCTACGCCGGCGAGCACATCCGCCGCAAGGTCGGAAAGGCTGGTAAGTGAGTCATGGGTATCTCCCTCTCGCAGCACAAGCACACCGCAGCGCGCACGAAGTCGCGGCTGCGCCGTCAGGTCCGCGGGCGCAAGAAGCTCTCCGGTACCGCTGAGACCCCGCGTCTGGTGGTCACCCGTAGCTCCAAGCACATCTCCGCGCAGGTCGTCGACGACCTCGTGGGCAAGACGCTGGTCAGCGCCTCCACCATGGAGGTCGACCTGCGCTCGCTGGAGGCCGACAAGACCGCCAAGGCCAAGCGCGTCGGCGAGCTCGTCGCCGAGCGGGCCAAGGCGGCCGGTGTCGAGGGCGTGGTCTTCGACCGCGCCGGCAACAAGTACCACGGCCGCATCGCGGCCCTGGCCGACGCCGCCCGTGAGGGCGGCCTGACCTTCTGATCGCGGAAACAGGAAAGAGGAAAGTCTCATGAGCGGAGCCCAGCGCGGACAGCGCGGTGGCGAGCGCCGTGGCCGCGACGATCGTCGTGGCGGCCAGGGTGCTGACAAGACCGCCTACATCGAGCGTGTCGTCGCGATCAACCGTGTCGCCAAGGTCGTGAAGGGTGGTCGTCGCTTCAGCTTCACCGCCCTCGTGGTCGTCGGCGACGGCGACGGCCTGGTCGGTGTCGGCTACGGCAAGGCCAAGGAGGTGCCGGCCGCGATCTCGAAGGGTGTCGAGGAGGCGAAGAAGAACTTCTTCCGCGTCCCCCGCATCCAGGGAACGATCCCGCACCCGGTCCAGGGCGAGAAGGCGGCCGGCGTGGTCATGCTGCGTCCCGCCGCTCCCGGTACCGGTGTGATCGCCGGTGGTCCGGTGCGTGCGGTGCTCGAGTGCGCCGGCATCCACGACATCCTCAGCAAGTCGCTGGGGTCGTCGAACCAGATCAACATCGTGCACGCCACGGTGGAGGCCCTGCGGATGCTCGAGCAGCCCGAGGCCGTCGCCGCCCGTCGCGGCCTGCCCGTCGAGGAGGTCACCCCCGCTGCGCTGCTCAAGGCGCGCGAGGAGATCCCGGCGGGTGTCTCCGAGGAGGTGTCCTCCTGATGGGACAGCTCAAGGTGGAGCAGAAGAAGTCCACGATCGGGTGCAAGGCCAACCAGCGCGCGAGCATGCGCAGCCTGGGCCTCAAGCGCATCGGCGACGTGGTCGTCAAGGAGGACCGGCCGGAGATTCGCGGCATGGTCAACACCGTCCGTCACCTCGTGACGGTCGAGGAGGTGGACTGACATGTCCCTGAAGCTGCACAACCTCAAGCCCGCTCCGGGTGCCAAGACCGCGAAGACCCGCGTGGGTCGCGGTGAGGCCTCCAAGGGCAAGACCGCCGGTCGCGGTACCAAGGGCACCAAGGCCCGTTACCAGGTGCCCGTGGCGTTCGAGGGTGGCCAGATGCCCATCCACATGCGGCTCCCGAAGCTCAAGGGCTTCAAGAACCCGTTCAAGGTGGAGTTCCAGGTCGTCAACCTCGACAAGATCTCGACCCTCTTCCCCGAGGGCGGCGCCGTGGGCGTCGACGAGCTCGTGGCCAAGGGCGCGGTCCGCAAGAACCAGCCGGTCAAGGTGCTCGGCTCCGGCGAGATCAGCGTGAAGCTCGACGTCACGGCCCACGCGTTCTCCGCCTCGGCGATCTCGAAGATCGAGGCCGCCGGCGGCTCGACCACCACGGTCTGATCCGCGACGACGTCAAGAGGGCGGCGTCCCCGGCCAGCGCCGGGGGCGCCGCCCTTCGTCGTGGTCGGTGCTCGGGCCGTGAACTCGGGCCCGGCTGTTAGGCTTCAGGCGGCCCGGGGGCGCGACTGCTCGATGGGCTGCACCCACGTGCAGAGAAAGAGGAACTCGTGCTCGGCGCTTTCGCCAATGCTTTCAGGACGCCCGACCTGCGGCGCAAGCTGCTGTTCGTCCTGGGCATCATCATCGTCTTCCGCGCCGGATCCCAGCTGCCGGCTCCCGGTGTCAACGTCGCCAACGTGCAGCAGTGCATCCAACAGGCGCAAAGTGGCGAGAACGCGAGCCTCTACTCCCTGGTGAACCTGTTCTCAGGTGGAGCGTTGCTCCAGCTCACCGTGTTCGCGCTCGGGATCATGCCCTACATCACCGCCAGCATCATCCTCCAGCTGCTCGTGGTCGTGATCCCCCGACTCGAGGCGCTGAAGAAGGAGGGGCAGTCCGGGCAGACGAAGATCACCCAGTACACCCGCTACCTCACCCTCGGGCTCGCGCTGCTCCAGGCGACCGGCATCGTCGCGCTCGCCCGCTCCGGCCAACTGCTCCAGTGCGACCTCGACCTGCTGCACTCCAAGAGCACCGAGACGTTCCTGGTCATGGTCGTCACCATGACCGCCGGCACCGCGGTCATCATGTGGCTCGGCGAGCTCATCACCGAGCGCGGCATCGGCAACGGCATGTCGATCCTCATCTTCACCCAGGTCGTGGCGACCTTCCCGGCTGCGCTGTGGCAGGTGCAGAAGAGCCAGGGTTGGTGGACCTTCGGCATCGTCCTCCTCATCGGCCTGGTGCTCGTGGCGGCGGTCATCTTCATCGAGCAGGCGCAGCGCCGCATCCCGGTGCAGTACGCGCGCCGCATGGTGGGCCGCAAGATGTTCGGCGGCTCCTCGACCTACATCCCGCTCAAGGTCAACCAGGCCGGCATCATCCCGGTCATCTTCGCCAGCTCGCTGCTCTACCTGCCGGCGATGGCCGTGCAGTTCAACCAGCCGGCGGCGGGCGAGGAACCCAGCGGCTGGGTCAAGTTCGTCAGCCAGTACTTCGTGCGGGGGGATCACCCGCTCTACATGATCGCCTACTTCCTGCTGATCGTGTTCTTCACCTACTTCTACGTCTCGATCAGCTTCGACCCGCACGAGGTCGCCGACAACATGAAGAAGTTCGGCGGGTTCATCCCCGGCATCCGAGCGGGCAAGCCGACCGAGGACTACCTGGCCTACGTCCTCTCGCGCATCACCGCTCCGGGTTCGCTCTACCTGGGTCTCATCGCCCTCATCCCGCTCATAGCCTTGGTCCTCATCTCCGCCAACCAGAACTTCCCGTTCGGCGGTACGTCGATCCTCATCATGGTCGGCGTGGCCCTCGACACCGTGAAGCAGGTCGAGAGCCAGCTCCAGCAGCGCAACTACGAAGGATTCCTGCGATGAGACTCATCTTCATGGGCCCCCCTGGTGCTGGTAAGGGCACTCAGGCGCAGTTCGTGGCCGGCCGCTACGGCATCCCTGCCATCTCGACCGGCGACATCTTCCGCGCCAACGTCGGTGAGGGCACGCCGCTGGGGCTCGAGGCCAAGAAGTACATGGACGCCGGGCAGTACGTGCCCGACTCGGTCACCAACGACATGGTGCGCGACCGCATCGCGCAGCCCGACGCCGAGCCGGGCTTCCTGCTCGACGGCTACCCGCGCACGCTCGCCCAGGTCACCGAGCTCGACGGCATGCTGGCCGACTCCGGCCACGACCTCGAGCACGTGGTCGTGCTCACCGTCGACTCCGAGGAGCTCATCACCCGGCTCCTCAAGCGGGCCGAGACCAGCGGGCGCAGTGACGACACCGAGCAGGTCATCCGCGAGCGTCAGAAGGTCTACGTCAACGAGACCGCACCGCTCATCGACGTCTACCGCGAGCGCGGTCTGCTCGTCGAGGTCGACGGGCTGGGGGAGATCGACGAGGTCACCTCGCGCATCTTCGCCGCGCTGCCCGACCCCTCGCGGGGCTGAGCCGTCCACAGCGGCGGTGACAGAGGTGGGACTCCTCGACCGAGGCCTGGAGATCAAGGACGCCGAGCAGGTGCGCCTGATGAGGCGAGCCGGATTGGTGGTCGGTGAGACGCTCCAGCTCCTCCGTGACGCCGTGCGGCCCGGGCTGAGCACGGGCGAGCTCGATGCGCTCGCGGAGGACGCGATCCGAGGCGCCGGAGCGACGCCGTCCTTCCTCGGCTACCACGGCTTCCCGGGTTCCATCTGCGCCTCGGTCAACGACGAGGTGGTGCACGGCATCCCCGGTTCCCGGGTGCTGGCAGAGGGCGACGTCATCTCCATCGACTGCGGTGCGATCGTCGAGGGCTGGCACGGCGACGCCGCGCTGACCGTGGCGGTCGGCGGGGTGCCCGAGCAGGTCGGTGAGCTGATCGAGGTGACGCGAGAGTCGATGTGGCGCGGCATCGCGGCTGCCCACGTAGGCGCCCGCATCGGGGACATCTCGCACGCCGTCGAGAGCTACCTGCGCGCGCAAGGCCCCTACGGCATCGTCGAGGACTTCACCGGGCACGGCATCGGCAGCCAGATGCACCTACCGCCCAACGTGCCGAACGTCGGCCGTCCCGGCCGCGGCCCTCGGCTTCGCGAGGGTCTCGCGCTGGCGGTCGAGCCGATGGTCACCCTCGGCACGCACGAGTGCGACGTGCTCGACGACGACTGGACCGCCGTCACTGCCGATGGCTCTTGGGCCGCGCACTGGGAGCACACGTTCACCCTCACGCCCTCGGGCGCCTGGGTACTCACCGCTCTCGACGGCGGCGAGGCGGACCTGACCCGCTTGGGCGTGCCGTTCGGTCCCTGGGCGGACTGATCCGACCGCGAGCCCTCCGCGGGCGGTGGGGCAGTGCCGTACCGCACGATGGTCCGTGCGCCGTGCCTGGAATGGGCGTGCCGGTGCTGGTGTTGACACGGCGATGAGTGACCTGCCTGCCCTCTCCGTTCTCGACCTCGTACCCGTGCGCTCCGACCAGACCTCCGCGGACGCCGTGGCGGCGTCATTGCGTCTCGCGCAGACAGCCGACCGGGCGGGCTACCGGCGGTTCTGGGTGGCCGAGCACCACAACATGCCGGCCGTCGCGGCCACGAACCCTCCGGTGATGATCGGGCTGATCGGCTCTCGCACCGAACGGATCCGGGTGGGCTCGGGCGGCGTCATGCTGCCCAACCACGCACCCCTCGTGGTGGCCGAGCAGTTCGCCCTGCTCGAGGCCGCCTTCCCCGGCCGGGTCGACCTCGGCATCGGGCGCGCGCCCGGCACCGACCCGATCACCTCCTACGCACTGCGGCACGGGGCCGGGGGAGTCGGCGACGACGCGGTCTCGCAGTTCCCCGCCTATGTCGACAACGTGGCCTCGATGATGGCTCCCAAGGGCGTCGCAGTCAGCGTGGCGGGCCGCAGCCAGGCGTTGCGCGCCACCCCGGCCGCGGCCGGGGTGCCCGACCTGTGGCTGCTCGGGTCGTCGGACTATTCCGCGCAGCTTGCCGCTTCGCGCGGGCTGCCCTACGTGTTCGCGCACCACTTCTCCGGGTCCGGCACCGCAGAGGCCCTCGAGCTGTACCGCTCCGGCTTCCAGCCCTCGGCTGTGCTGGAAGCACCGCGCACGTTCCTCACCGTCAATGCCGTCGTCGCCGACACCAGCGAGGAGGCCTGGCGTCTCGCCCTGCCCAACCAGCTGATGATGCTGGCACTGCGCACCGGTCAGCCGCTGTCGGCGCAGCTACTGGTCGAGGAGGCGGAGAAGGTCGAGCTCACCGATCCCCAGCGCGACCTGGTGGAGAAGATGGCCGGCCGCTGGGTCATCGGGGACGCCGCGCAGGCACGTGCCCGCATCAGCGAGCTCGCCGAGGAGTACGGAGTCGACGAGGTCATGGTGCATCCGGTCGCTGGTGCCCATGTGGGCACCGAGCCGGGTGTCGCGCCCGCCCGAGAGACGACGCTGCGCCTGCTCCTGGACCGGTGAGCGGGCCCGCCGGCGAGCCGCCGCGCGATTGGGGTTTCGACCTCCGATACCCCTACACTGGCGTGTCGGCCCAACGTGGGCATGTCCGATGGCGCCTCACGGCTGCCCGGACCCGGTGATTCGCTGCTCGCAGTGATGAGTGCCAGGTGCTGGGCGAGGCGCCGGATCTGCCGCACGAGGTCCACCTGCGTGTCGTGGTCAACTCCGCGCGCCAGGGCGGTTCCCGGGTCACCCGCTCGGCCTCGGCCGAGCGGTGCAGCAAGGGTAGACAACGCGACGAGAGATTGTGGAGGACATGCCGAAGAAGGAAGGCGTGATCGAGATCGAGGGCACCGTAGTGGAGGCCCTCCCCAACGCGATGTTCCGTGTGGAGCTGAGCAACGGACACAAGGTTCTCGCCCACATCAGCGGCAAGATGCGCCAGCACTACATCCGGATCCTCCCCGAGGACCGCGTGGTGGTGGAGCTCTCCCCCTACGACCTCACCCGAGGTCGCATCGTCTACCGGTACAAGTAGCCAGCCGACGAGCAGGCACGTCCTGCTCACCAGAAAGGGCCTCAGATGAAGGTCAAGCCCAGCGTCAAGCGCATCTGCGACAAGTGCCAGGTGATCCGTCGCCACGGCCGCGTCATGGTGATCTGCGACAACCCGCGTCACAAGCAGCGGCAAGGCTGAAGCCGACGACGCGACGAAGGAGCGTCGACGGCCTCTGCGCCGCAGGTTGAGCAAGCCCTCCCGCCGAGCTCGCGAGGCGGGAACGGGCGAGTCGAAACCCGGTGAGGAAGCAGCACCACCTCACACGCAGCACCACCAGCACCACAACTGAACACCACCCCAACGTGAACGCTAGGCACGCAACCCGCGTGCTGACTTGACCTCCGGAACAGGGGCCGGAGCCCGCACAGCGGGGCGCGTCACGACCGACACCTCTGTGAACCACGGAAAGGCCATGAACATGGCTCGCCTCGTCGGTGTCGACCTCCCGCGTGACAAGCGCATCGAGGTCGCACTCACCTACATCTACGGCATCGGCCGTACCTCCGCCCAGAAGCTGCTCGCCGAGACCGGCGTGAGCCCCGACCTGCGGGTGCACGAGCTCGGCGACGCTGAGCTGGTCAAGCTCCGCGACGCGATCGAGGCCAGCTACCAGATCGAAGGTGACCTCCGTCGTGAGGTCCAGGCGGACATCCGCCGCAAGATCGAGATCGGTAGCTACCAGGGACGCCGCCACCGCATGGGTCTGCCCGTGCGCGGCCAGCGCACCAAGACCAACGCGCGTACCCGCAAGGGCCCCAAGCGCACCGTCGCCGGCAAGAAGAAGGCCAAGTGACGCGTGCGCCTCTGCGCCACGTCCCTCGGCCCCACGCCTCACTGACCAGCAACTCGTAGGAGAAACCGTATGCCTCCCAAGAGCCGCACCGCGGCCGGCGCCAAGAAGGTGCGCCGCAAGGAGAAGAAGAACGTCGCCACCGGCGAAGCTCACATCAAGAGCACGTTCAACAACACCATCGTCACCATCACCGACCCCACCGGTGCGGTGATCTCGTGGGCCTCTGCCGGCACCGTCGGCTTCAAGGGCTCGCGCAAGTCCACCCCGTACGCCGCCCAGATGGCCGCCGAGGCCGCTGGCCGCCGGGCGATGGAGCACGGCATGAAGAAGATCGACGTCTTCGTCAAGGGCCCGGGCTCGGGCCGCGAGACCGCGATCCGCTCCCTGGGTGCCATCGGCCTCGAGGTCGGCACCATCCAGGACGTCACGCCCACGCCGCACAACGGCTGCCGCCCGCCGAAGCGCCGCCGCGTCTGACCCGCGGCTACGGAACTAGGAGACTACTGAAATGGCCCGTTACACCGGCCCCATGACCCGCAAGTCCCGCCGCCTCGGCGTGGACCTGATCGGCGGTGACGCCGCGTTCGAGCGTCGCCCCTACGCTCCCGGCCAGCACGGTCGTGCTCGCATCAAGGAGAGCGAGTACCGCAACCAGCTCCAGGAGAAGCAGAAGGCGCGCTTCACCTACGGCGTGATGGAGAAGCAGTTCTACAACTACTACGTCGAGGCCGCTCGGCGGGACGGCAAGACAGGTGACAACCTGCTCCAGCTGCTCGAGTGCCGTCTCGACAACGTGGTCTACCGCGCCGGGTTCGCCCGCACGCGTCGTCACGCCCGCCAGCTCGTGAGCCACGGCCACTTCGTGGTCAACGGCACCAAGGTCGACATCCCCTCGTTCCAGGTCACCGCGCACGACATCATCGACGTGCGCCAGAAGTCCCTGGAGATGACCCCGTTCATCGTGGCTCGCGAGACCCACGGCGAGCGCGTCGTCCCGGCCTGGCTCCAGGCGCTGCCGAACCGTATGCGCATCCTCGTGCACCAGGTGCCCGTCCGGGCCCAGATCGACATCCCGGTGCAGGAGCAGCTGATCGTCGAGTTCTACTCCAAGAAGTAATCGGTCGGGGGGCTTCGCCCCCCCGACTGCCCCCCACTGGGGCTCCGCCCCAGACCCCCTTCGGTACGCACCGTCGGAGTCTGGGTCGGGGACCGTGGGTGGAAGTCACCACGTTTCCCTTCCACCTCGCAGTTCGGATCCCTCATATAGCGGTCGGGTCCGGAAAGGAAAGAACAAGTGCTCATCGCACAGCGCCCCACCCTCTCGGAAGAGACCATCGACGAGTTCCGCTCGCGGTTCGTCATCGAGCCCCTCGAGCCGGGCTTCGGCTACACCCTCGGCAACTCGCTGCGCCGCACCCTGCTCAGCTCGATCCCCGGTGCCTCGGTCACGAGCATCAAGATCGACAACGTCCTCCACGAGTTCACCACCATCGAGGGTGTCAAGGAGGACGTCACCGAGGTCATCCTCAACCTCAAGGCCCTGGTCGTCTCCTCGGAGCACGACGAGCCGGTCACCATGTACCTGCGCAAGTCCGGTGCCGGCCCCGTCACCGCGGCCGACATCGCCCCGCCGGCCGGTGTCGAGGTGCACAACCCCGACCTGGTCATCGCCACGCTGTCCGACAAGGGCAAGCTGGAGATGGAGCTGGTCGTCGAGCGTGGCCGCGGCTACGTGTCGAGCCAGCAGAACAAGGGCGCCGACAACGAGATCGGCCGGATGCCCGTCGACTCCATCTACAGCCCCGTGCTGCGGGTGTCGTACAAGGTCGAGGCCACCCGTGTCGAGCAGCGCACCGACTTCGACAAGCTGGTGATCGACGTCGAGACCAAGCCCTCGATCCGTCCCCGCGACGCCATCGCCTCGGCCGGCAAGACCCTCGTCGAGCTGTTCGGCCTGGCCCGCGAGCTCAACGTCGAGGCCGAGGGCATCGACATCGGCCCCTCGCCGGTCGACGAGCAGCTCGCGGCCGACCTCGCCCTCCCGGTCGAGGACCTCCAGCTGACCGTGCGGTCCTACAACTGCCTCAAGCGCGAGGGCATCCACACCGTGGGTGAGCTCATCAGCCGCTCGGAGCAAGACCTGCTCGACATCCGCAACTTCGGCGCGAAGTCGATCGACGAGGTCAAGGCCAAGCTGGTCGAGATGGGTCTGTCCCTCAAGGACAGCGCCCCCGGTTTCGACCCGCAGGCCGCCCTCGCGGCGTACTCCGACGACGAGGACGACGCCTTCGTCGAGGACGAGCAGTACTGAGCGCAGAGCTCAGTCCTCAAGACAATCAACGTCTACCCCGGTACCTGGTACGGCCGGGGAGAATGAGAGAGAAGACATGCCCAAGCCCACCAAGGGCCCCCGCCTCGGCGGCAGCCCGGCCCACCAGCGCCTCATCCTGCGCAACCTGGCCACCCAGCTGTTCACCTACGGCCGGATCACCACCACCGAGCGCAAGGCCCGGGCGCTGCGCCCCTACGCCGAGAAGCTCATCACCAAGGCCAAGAAGGGCGACCTGCACAACCGTCGCCTCGTGTTGCGCGAGCTCTTCCCGGGCGTCGACCAGCGCGCGCTGGAGGAGGACGGCGTGCTCGTCGTCAACAAGTTCCCCCAGCACCGCCTCTTCACCGAGATCGCGCCGGCCTTCGCCGACCGTCCGGGCGGCTACACCCGCATCACCAAGCTCGGCCCCCGTAAGGGCGACAACGCGCCCATGGCCGTCATCGAGCTCGTGACCGAGGCGTACTCGCCCAAGCCGTCGAACGCCAAGGCCACCGCTCCGGCCGCTACCAGCACCCCGGCCGACGAGCCGGCTGTCGAGGACGACGTGACCACCGAGGGTGACGCCGACGCGACGCTGGAGTCCGAGGCCCCCAACGTCGAGGGCACCGAGGAGGCCGCCACCGAGGCGACCGACGAGGTTCCCGCCGACGAGGCGTCCGACGCCGAGACCCCGGCCGCCGACGACGAGAAGGCCTGACCTCCTCACCGCCCAGCAGCCAGCCCACGAGGCCCCGACCCGCATCCCGGGTCGGGGCCTCGCGTGCTTCTCGCGTCAGGCGGTGGGATCGCGGTCAGAGCTGCGCGAGCAACGAGGCGGCGTCCAGCGAGCGAGGTGCCCCGCCGGCCCGGGCCAGCTCGACGACGGTGTTCTGCAGCAGGGCGTTGGCGGGGGCCTCGAACCCGCCCAGCCGGGCCTGGAGCACGATCTCGCCGTTGAGGTGGTCGACCTCGGTGCTCCCGGTGCCGCGTGCCAGGCTCTGCCACGTGGAGCTACCGGCCTCGTCGCGTCGCACGAGTGGGCGCAGCAGGTCGCCGCGGCGATCGCGGTCGGCGTCCTGGCCGACCACCGCGACGCCACGGCGCTCCAGGATCTCCTGGCCCTCGGCGCGCAGGATGTCGGTGAGGCGATCGGCGTCGGGGGAGTCGAGGCACGCGGCGTCGACGGCGTTGCCCAGGTTCATCAGCAGCTTGCGGTGCTTCCACGCCATCACCTCGGGGCGCACCACGACGTCGAAGCCTGCGTGACGCAGGTCGGTCGCGAGCGCGTCGTCGTCGGCGTCGGCACCAGCGGGGAAGCGGCCGACGTCGAACAGGCCGGGCCGGTTCAAGGAGTGCAGCAGCACCTCGCCCGGGGCCAGGCTCGAGGCCGGCATCATCACCACGCACCCGTGCACGAGCGGGCGGTGGCGCAGCAGCAACCGCTCGTTCGACACCCCGTTCTGCAGGCACACCACGGGTACCCGGTCGGGCACGTGGGCGACGAGGTCGGGCACGATCGCCTCGGTCTGGTGCGACTTCACCGCGAGGTGGACGACGGCGTCGGGCGGCGTCCAGTCGAGATCGGCGAGCGACCCGACGACGGGCACCGGCACGAACCGCTCGTCGTGCCCGACGGTGAGCCGTACCCCGTGCTCCCGCACCGCGGCCAGGGTGTCGCCGCGTGCGACCAGCGCGACGGGCAGTCCGGCCTCGTGCAGGAGCGCCGCGACGCCCGCCCCGATGGCACCCGCTCCGACGACGACGTGACGCATCAGCGGACCTCCCACCGCTCGGCCAGGAGCCGCTGGGCCTCTGCCAGGCCCAGGCCGAGCCGGCGGGCGCGACCGGCGTAGGTCGAGGCCGCCCGGGCGGCGTCCTCGCTCGCGGCCCGGGAGCCCGAGGCCACGAACGTGCCGCGGCGTCCTTCGGTGACGATCACGCCGTCACCCTCCAGGGCGCGGTAGGTCTTGGCGACGGTGTTGTTCGCGAGTCCGAGCTGCTCGGCCAGCGCGCGCACCGTGGGCAGCCTGGTGCCGGGCGGCAGGTCACCGGACGACGCGCGCGAGGCGATCTGCCGGCGCAGCTGCTCGAAGGGCGGCACGTCGGCGGAGTCCTCGAGGGGGAGCACGCTCATGCCCGCACTGTAGGCCGAGGGTGCCCGGACCCCCGTCGAGGTGTGTGGGCTCGACGTGACGTGGTACACACCCGGCATGAGCAGTCAGCGGGCCGACGTGCTGGTCGTCGGGGAGTCGCTCGTCGACGTCGTGCACGCGGCGGACGGCACGGTGTCCGAACACGCGGGCGGGAGCGCTGCGAACGTGGCCGTCGCCCTCGCCCGCCTCGAGCGGCCCGTGCGGTTCGCGACCGCCTTCGCCGACGACGAGTACGGCCGCCTGCTCGGTCGGCACCTGAGCGACTCGGGCGTCGAGCTCGCCTCCGACCCGCACGTGGTGGGTCACAGCTCCTCGGCCCAGGCGACCATCGGGCGCGACGGCTCCGCCTCGTACGAGTTCGACGTCGAGTGGCGGTTGGGCGAGGTGCCCCTGGCGCCCGCCCCGCTCGCCGTGCACGCGTGCGCGCTGGGAGCAGTGGTGCAGCCCGGTGCCGACGATGTGGCCGGGCTGGTCGAGGCGCTGCGACCGCACGCCACGGTGACCTACGACGTCAACGCGCGGACGACCATCACCGGAGACGGTCCGGAGGTGGTCGCCGTCGTGGAGCGACTGGCCGCCCTGGCCGATGTCGTGAAGGCCAGCGACGAGGATCTCGAGGCTCTCTGGCCCGATCTGGCCGTGGACGACGCCGCCCGGCGTCTCGTGCGTCTCGGCGCGGGCGCGGTGGTGATCACCCGGGGCGGCGAGGGCGCCACCTGGGTCGACGCCGACCGTGCGCTCACGGTGGCCTCACGGCCGGTCACCGTCGCCGACACCATCGGCGCGGGCGACACCTTCGCGGCCGCCCTCCTCGACGCACTCTGGTCGCGCGGACTGCTGGGCGGTCGCGTGTCCGGCGTCCCCGACGACGTCGTCGAGGAACTGCTCGACCACGCCGCCACGGCCGCGGCCATCACCGTGTCGCGTCCGGGTGCGGACCCGCCGTACCGCCACGAGCTGCTCGGAGCCTGACCCCTCGAGACACGATTCGCGACCCTTCGGGGGGACGATTCGCGGCCCCTCGGGGGACGATTCGCGGCCCCTCGGGGGTGAGGGCGGTCAGGTGAGGTAGCTGTGCACCAGGGGCACGACGGAGGCGCCCTCGCCGGCCGCCGCGGCGACCCGCTTCATCGAGCCGGCGCGGATGTCGCCGACCGCGAAGACGCCGGGCACGGTGGTGGCGAGATTGGCCGGGGGCAGGCCGTCGAGCCAGCACTGCTGGGGCACGTCGCGTCCGGTGAGCACGAAGCCGCCGGGGTCGCGGGCCAAGGACTCGGGCAGCCAGTCGCAGTGCGGGGCGGCGCCGAGCAGCAGGAACAGTCCGTAGGCCGGCACCTGTTCGACCGAGCCGTCGCGGGAGTCGGTGAGTGCCAGCCACTCCAGGTGCGCGGCGCCACCGCCGTCCGTGACCTCGGTGCAGGGGCGCACCGTGATGCGGGGGTTGTAGGCGATCTCGCCGATGAGGTAGCTCGACATCGTCTCCTCCAGCCCGCGGCGGCGGACGACGATCGTCACCGACCGCGCGAACCGCGCCAGGTGCACGGCAGCCTGGCCGGCCGAGTTGCCACCGCCCACGACGAAGACGTCCTGGCCTTCCATCTCGCGGGCGGCGGTCATGGCGGCGCCGTAGAAGACGCCGCGCCCGACGAGGTGCTCCAGCGGCTCGACGCGCAGCTTGCGGTAGGCGACTCCGCTGGCGATCACGACGGCGCGCGCGGCGAGCTCGCCACCGGAGGTGTGCAGCCGGTGCGGTGCGCCGCCGACGCCGGGCTCGAGACGCTCGACCTGACAACCGGTGAAGAACTCGGTGCCGAAGCGCAGCGCCTGGTTGCGGGCGCGCTGGGCCAGCCGCATGCCCGAGATGCCGCGTGGAAAGCCGAGGTAGTTGCGGATCATCGACGAGGTGCCGGCCTGCCCGCCGATGGCCTCGGCCTCGACGAGCACGGTGGAGAGCCCCTCGGAGGCGCCGTACACCGAGGCAGCCAGTCCGGCGGGCCCGCCACCGACCACACACAGGTCGACGGTGCGCTCGAGCGTGACCTCGCTCGGTGCGCCATAGATGCCGGCCGCGACCTCGCGCACGCTGCGCGGACGCACCGGCAGCCGGTTCAGCGCCATGACCAGTGGATAGCCGGGCTCGCCCTCGGCGGGTGGCCCGGCCTGCTCGTGCAGCGCGCGTCCGACGTCGCTGTCGGGGTGGTAGACCCGGTTCGGCATGCCCATGCGGTCGAGAAAGTCGCGGATCTCCAGCACCAGGCCGTGCGCGTCGTCGCTCACGATCTTCACCGACACGACCTCGGGGTTGGCCGACGTGGAACTCCAGTCCGAGAGCAGCTCGCTCACCGCGTGGTGGAACTCCTCGTCGCGCACCCCGCGCGGCATCAGCAGGTAGCCGTCGTACTTGCCCTTCGCCATGCCGGCGCGCAGGTCGGCGGCGTCGGGCAGGAAGTACTCCCAGTGCGAGGCGATCAACCGCCGGGCCGTCGGCACGACCTGGCGCCACCGGTGGAACGCGGCGAGCACGTGCGAGTCAGGCAGCCGGGAGTCGGACACGAACAGTGCCACCGTGCCGCCGTCGCGCACGACCTCGCGCGCCACCTGCTCCGCCTCGGACGCCGTCCGGGCGGTACGCAGGTCGTACTCGCGCTCGTAGCGGGCGAAGGAGTCGCGCAGGGTGTCGAGGTGCTCCTGCGCGCACAGCACGATGCTGGGTGCGGGGCCGGGAAGGGTCGTGGCCACGGAACCCGCGGGTGGGGTCGGGGCGCCCGAAGTGCTCACGCGGCCAGCGTACGGAAGGATGATGGGGTGCGCCTCCGCGTTGATCTCGCCTACGACGGCACCGCCTTCCACGGCTGGGCCACCCAGCCGGGGCTGCGCACCGTGCAGGGCGAGGTCGAGCGGGCGCTGGCGGTGGCGCTGCGTCGCCGGGAGCCAGACGGCACCCTGATCCGCGTGCCCGTCGTGTGCGCGGGGCGTACCGACACCGGCGTCCACGCCCGGGGGCAGGTGCTGCACGTCGACACGACCGCCGACGAGCTCGCGGCCTCGGCCGGGCGGAGCCCGGAGCCGCCGCTCGACGCGCTGACGCGGCGGCTGGCCGGCATCCTGCCCGACGACGTCGTCGTGCGGCGCGTGAATGAGGCCGCCGACGGGTTCGACGCTCGGTTCTCGGCGACCTGGCGGCGCTACGTGTACCGGGTCGCCGACCGCGCGGCCGCCGTCGACCCACTGGCCCGACAGCACGTGCTCGCCTGGGCCCGCCCGCTCGACCTCGCTTCGCTGCGGGCGGCGAGCGAGCCGCTGGTCGGGCTGCACGACTTCGCGGCGTTCTGCAAGCAACGCGAGGGAGCCACCACCGTGCGCACCCTGCTCGACCTGGCCTGGGCGCGTCGGCCGGACGGCGTGCTCGAGGCGACGGTGCGGGCCGACGCGTTCTGCCACTCGATGGTGCGCGCGCTGGTCGGCTGTCTGCTCGCCGTCGGTGAGGGCCGCCGCCCCGCAGCGTGGTCGGCGCAGGTGCTGGCCGGCGCCACGCGCTCGCCCGAGGTCGCGGTCGCCCCGGCGCACGGGTTGACGTTGGAGGAGGTCGGCTATCCCGACGCCGCCGAGCTCGCCGCGCGTGCGGAGCAGACCCGGGCGCGGCGAGCACCGCTCGGGGAGGAGCACCGGTGAACGAGCAGGACGAGCACTACTTCAGCGCCGACCCCTCGGTGCCGTTCAAGCGCGAGTCGGTCGAGGCCAGCGTGTGGGGCCACGACCTCCGGCTGGTGAGCGGGTCCGGGGTGTTCGCGCGGGGGCGCGTCGACATCGGCACCGCGGTGCTGTTCCGCGAGACCGAACCTCCCGCCGGAGGTCACGTGCTCGACCTGGGGTGCGGGTACGGCGTGATCGGGCTCGCCGCGGCGGTGGCCACGCCCGGCATCACCGTGACCGCGGTCGACGTCAACGAGCGCGCCGTCCTGTTGGCCAACGAGAACGCCGCCACCCTCGGCGTCGCCGACCGCTACACGGCGTGCACGCCGGGCCAGGTGGCCCTCGACACGACCTTCGACGAGATCTGGTCGAACCCGCCGATCCGCATCGGCAAGCAGGCGCTGCACGACCTGCTGCTCACCTGGCTGGCCCGGCTGGCACCGGGCGGACGCGCCGTCATGGTGGTCGGCAAGAACCTCGGGGCGGACTCCCTGCAGCGCTGGCTCACCGACCAGGGCTTCCCCACCCACCGACTGGCCTCGGCCAAGGGCTTCCGCATCCTGGAGTCCCACCCCCGCTGACCTGCCACCAGTTTTCACGTGACCCGTCACGTTTTTGCGCGTGACCTGCCGCGAGTTTTCAGGACGGTGAAAAGTCGTGGCAGGTCAGCGGAAAACTGGCGACGGGTCAGCGGAAAACTGGCGACGGGTCAGGGGACGACGGGGGAGTCGAGCAGGGTGAGCGCGGTCTCGTCGGTGGTGGGCATGGGGGCCCGCTTCCAGAGTCCGAGCAGGATCTCGTGGGCGGGGGCGGCGATCTCGACGACGGGTGCCATCTCGCCCAGGCACACGGGTGCTGCGTCGTCGAGGTCGGTGGCGACCAGGCGCAGGGTGCCGCCCAGGGGCTCGCAGCGGGCCAGTCGCACCTGGCGCACGTAGAACGTGTCGAGCACCTCGGCCACGCCGTCCCAGGCCAGGTCGGGGCCGATGCGCCACTCACCCGTGCGGTCGGCCGCCGCGAGGAGGTCGTAGGTGTGCATGAGGGTCTCGTGCACCTGACGGCGATACCACCAGCCGGCCGTCCCGGACTGGCGTCCGAAGGTCCAGGCGGGGGCGTCGGCGTCGGTTCGGGTCAGCGTCTCGCGTAGCGCGGCGGCGTGACCCTCGTACCACGGGGCCAGTGCGCTGAGGTCGGTCGGGGCCGGCTCGGGCACGCCCTCGGGGGTGCCGTGCACGATGGCGTGCCGGGCCCACTGGTGCACCCCGGCGAGGTGGTCGACGAGGTCGGCCACGCACCAGTCGTCGCAGGTGGGTACGTCTGAGGTGGGGTCGACCTGCGAGGTGAGCAACGCGAAGTCGTCGGTGGCCTGGGTGAGCAGGGCGTTCCAATCGAAGGTCACGAGCGCATCCTCGCAGGGTTTCGACACGCCTCCGCCTTCGGCATCCGGCGGCTCAACCACCGGTGGTCGGGTCACACGAAGGCGCTGACGCCGGTCTCCGCTCGGCCGATGAGCAGCTTCTGGATCTGGCTGGTGCCCTCGTAGAGGGTCATCACGCGGGCGTCGCGCAGGTACTTCTGCACCGGGTACTCGTCGATGTAGCCCGACCCGCCGTGCACCTGCACGGCGTTGTTGGCGGCGCGCACGGCCGCCTCCGAGGCGAAGAGCTTGGCCTTGGACGCCGCGGTGCCGAACGGTTCGCCGCGGTCGATGAGGTCGGCGCAGCGCCAGACCATGAGGCGTGCGGCGTCGGCGTCGACCGAGATGTCGGCGATGAGATCCTGCACGAGCTGGAACGCGGCGAGCTGCTTGCCGAACTGGGTGCGCCCGGTCGCGTACTCCACCGAGGCCTCGAGACAGCCCTGCACGATCCCGACGCAGCCGGCCGCGACCGACACCCGCCCCTTGTCGAGGGTTCTCATGGCGATCTTGAAGCCTTCGCCCTCCTCGCCGAGGCGCGCCGATGCCGGCACCCGGACGCCGTCGAGCACGAGCTCGGCGGTGGCCTGCCCGCGCAGCCCGAGCTTGCCCTTGACCTCGAGCGCCTCGAATCCGGGGGTGTCGGTGGGCACCAGGAAGGCCGAGACGCCGCGCGGCCCGGCGTCGCCGGTGCGGGCGAAGACGAGGGCGACCTTCGCCCAGGTGCCGTTGGTGATGAAGAGCTTGCGGCCGTCGATGACGTAGTCGTCACCGTCACGCTTCGCCCGGCTGGTGAGGTTGCCGGCGTCCGAGCCGGTGTCGGGTTCGGTGAGGCCGAAGCAGCCGAGGATCTCGCCGGATGCGATGCCTGGCAGGTACTCCTGCTTCTGCTCCTCGGTGCCCCACTCGAGCACCGACTTGCCGAAGAGCCCGTTGCTCACCGAGACGATGCCGCGCAGGGCGGAGTCGGCGCGGCCGAGCTCCTCCATCGCCAGCACGTAGGTGAGGTAGTCGCCCCCGAGGCCGCCGTAGGCCTCGGGGATGGTGAGGCCGAAGAACCCGAGCTCGCCCATCTTGGGCACGATGGCGAGGTCGACCTGCTCGTCGCGGTCCCACTGGGCGCGGTGCGGCAGGGCCTCGGCGTCGAAGAACTCGCGGGCTACCCGGCGGAAGGACTGCTGCTCGTCGGTGAGGGTGAGGTCCACCCCGTCAGTCTGCCCCGCCGGTCAATGGCGCCCGCTGGCAGCCACTCGGACGCCGATGCGGCGCTCAGGAGGCCAGGGAGAACCAGCCGAGGTCGTTGATCTTGCCCTTGGTCTTCTGGGTCTTGCCGTTGTAGCGGGTCATGCTGCCCTGCTCCGCCTGGTTGCGTGCCAGTAGCACGGCATCGCCGTCGAGGACCATCAGCGGCCGCTTCAGCAGCCCGGAGGCGAACTCGTCGTCGAGGTGCCAGCGACCCACCAGGCTCCCGTCCTCGAGGTCGATGACGCCCAGGTCGCCGGACACGCCCGAGGTCAACGCGGCGAGCACGTGCTCGCCGTCCGGCAGCAGCGGCCCTTGCGTCCAGGTCAGCCTCCCGCCGCGATCGAGGTAGGCCCCACTGGTGTTGCTGGTCCAGCGCAGTCTCCCGGTCTCGGTGTTCACGCGGGTGATGCCGTCGATGTCCTCGACGAGCACGTCGGTGTCGCTGCCGGGCACCTGCTGCATGATCGTCGTGCTGCCGCTGTCGTAGGTGTCGTCGGTGTCGATCTGCGGCTGGTGCAGCCGCTGGTCGCGAGTGCGGAAGCTCTGGCCGATCCTGCCGCCGTCGATCAGCGTCTTGCCCGTCTCGACGTCGATCGTGCTGATGCGGTTCCAGGTCTCGTAGTCGGGTGCCCCGGACCACTCCCGGATCACCACCCACCGTGCGTCGAGGGCGCTGCCGTCGGAGTACTGCTGGAGGTGGCCTGGGGCCATGAAGTCCTGGAGTTGCCGGCGCCAGAGGATCTTCCTGGTCTCGACGTCGATGCCGACCAGCGCCTCACCGGCGCGCTCGGAGGAACGCAGGTAGGCCACGATCACGTGATCGTTGGACGGCGAGGTGGCGATGCTCGCGGGGTAGGCGCCGCCCTTCTCCAGGGCCTTGCTGCGCACCAGCGGGCGCACGTGGACGAGGCCGTCGGCCTCGACCTCGTAGATGCCGCCGGAACCGAGGTAGTACACGGTGTCGCCCAGCATCACTATGTTCTCCAGGCTCAAGAAGCCGTCGACGACGGTGTCGCGCAGGACGTCGCCGGTGGTGATGTCGAGGGTGACGATGTGGTCACCGGTGGGGTCCGGGTCACCGAGGTCGTCGGGGAGCTGGCGGTTGGTGTACCCGAAGGTCCACGTGTGCTCGGAGGTGGCGCGCGGCGCCGCGGCGGAGATCACCTCTCCGCCCATGTCGACCGGGCTCTGCCAGATGGTCGAGCCGTCCGTGGTGGACACGCCGAGCACGGTGTCCTGGGTGGCGTAGACCGCCACGTCGCCGTCGACGAAGACCGCTTGGCTCCGGGCGTCGTAGTCGGCGTCGCTCGCCGTGCCGGTGGCGCGGAGCAACCAGACCGCAGCGGCCATCGGGTCGGCGATGGAGCCCTCGGTGGCAACCGAGGTGGGATCGGGCAACGAGGGACCGGACGGCGTCGTGGCGCTCGACCCGCTCGTGGGAGCGGGGGCATCGGGATCGTCGGAGGATCCCGTGCACCCGGCGAGAGCGAGTGCGCCGAGCGTGCCCGACAGCGCGACGGCCGCACGCCAGCCGCGGGCGCTCACAGCGACTCCACCCACTGCGCCGTGCGATCGAAGAGCGCCCGCTGGGAGCCCCAGCCGGCCGTGCCGGGCCCGCTCTCGACGTCGTCCTCGTACAGCGCCCTGCCCAGGGCGAGGGCGGCGTCGCGCCCGCGCGTCTCCTCGACCATCGCGTAGATCGCAGCCGAGCACAGGTAGTTGGCGTAGACCGTGGTGTCGTCCTGCTTCTGGAACAAGGCGTCGTCCCAGCTTGCGTCGAAGCCCTGGAAGCGGTCGGCGAAGCCGGCGAAGCGGCTGCGGATCAGGCTCACGGCGTAGCCGTCGTTGCGGATGCCCGACGCGGTGCCGACACTGACCCACTCGGCGAGACCCTCCGCGACCCAGGGGGCGGCGAACGGTGCCCACTGCAGGGCCAGGGCATGGATGGCCTCGTGCGCGGAGAGCTCTCGAGCAGCAGGCGTGCTGTCGAGGCCGTCGGGGCGGACGACCACGCGAGCCCCGGCGAAGATGCGATCGCCCTTGACCCGGGTGGACTTGCCGGCGGCCGTCGCCGCGACCTGCGGGTCGATGAAGTCGACGCGGGTCGCGAATCCGCCGCGATCGACGGCACCGCCGCCGTACACCTTGCTCTGCGGCTCGTCGAGGGTGAAGGCCAGGCGCGAGGTGCCCTTCGCCGGCGCGATGAACTGCATCGCATCCACGATGCCGGCGTCGACGGCGGCCAGCCGGGCCCGCGCCACGTCGAGGTGCTCGGCGCGGCAGATGAGCACCACGTGCTCGGACTCCAGCACCTCCCAGGTGCCGGGCAGATCCCAGGGGTTCTGGTCGCCGATCGGCCCGGACAGGTCGGCCACCTGCAGGGGTGCGTCTGCCCCCTCCTTGCTGAGCCGGATGTCGTAGGACTGCGTGCTGAGCCGGGCATCGCACCCCTTGAGGCGGTGTGTGAGCACCAGGCTCGCCGTCACCTCGAGCGCGCCACCGCTGGCGTTGCGGAACCGGTCGTTGGCTCGCTCGAAGACGAAGCCGAGATCGGTCAGGGGGAACTGGGACATGCTGCGCAGCCGGTGACGCCACTGTGCGAGCGGCAGGTCGGGCACCACCGCTCGCAGCGCCGCGGCGTCGCCTGCGTGCACGGCGGCGTCCATGCGATCGACGATGCCGTCCAGGTCCTCGGGGGTGATGATCGTGCCGGCCTGCTGCTGCTGCACGATCGGCCCCGACGAGCCCGCCGTCGGGCCCGGCGACCCGCTCGTCGTCTCGGGGGCGTCGCCCGAACGTGAGCAGCCACCGAGTACGACGAGACCGGCGCCCAGGACGAAGGCGCGGCGGCCAGGGACGGGCCGTACGGCCATGTGCATCTCCTCGCGGGTCGGGTGGTGGCACCCTTCCGCGGGAGCAGGCGTCCCAAACCTGCGTCGGCCCCGGCTCTGCCGCGACCTCGGGTCAGGTCGGACTCACGCCTGCCACCGAGCGATCTCGGCCTTGGCCAGGGAGTTCTTGTGCACCTCGTCGGGCCCGTCGGCGAACCGCAGGGTGCGGATGCCGGCGTAACTGGCGGCCAGCGGGAAGTCCTGCGACAGCCCGCCTGCGCCGTGGGTCTGGATCGCCTTGTCGAGGATCCACTGCACGCAGGCCGGCGTGGCGATCTTGATCGCCTGGATCTCGGTGTGCGCCGCCTTGGTGCCACGGGTGTCCATGAGCCACGCGGTCTTGAGCACGAGCAGCCGCAGCTGCTCCAGCCGCACCCGCGACTCCGCGATCCATTCCCGGACGACGCCTTGAGCCGCGAGCGGCCGGCCGAACGCGACGCGCTGGGTGGCGCGCGAGCACATCAGCTCGATCGCCTTCTCGGCGACGCCGATGGAGCGCATGCAGTGGTGGATGCGCCCGGGGCCGAGCCGGGCCTGGGCGATGGCGAAGCCCTGGCCCTCCTCGCCGATCAGGTTCTCGGCCGGCACCCGCACGTCGGTGAACCGCAGCTCGGCGTGACCGCCGTGCTCGTGGTCGTCGTAGCCGAACACGTGCATAGGCCGCACGACCTCCAGGCCGGGGGTGTCACGGGGCACCAGGATCATCGACTGCTGCTGGTGGCGAGAGGCGTCGGGGTCGGTCTTGCCCATGACGATGAAGATCTCGCACTCGGGGTTCATGGCCCCGGTGATCCACCACTTGCGGCCGTTGACGACGTAGGAGTCGCCGTCGCGCACGATCGAGGTCTCGATGTTGGTCGCGTCCGAGGACGCCACGTCGGGCTCGGTCATCGCGAACGCGGAGCGGATCTCGGCCTTGAGCAGCGGGTCGAGCCAGCGCTCCTTCTGCTCCGGTGTGCCGAAGAGGGCGAGCACCTCCATGTTGCCGGTGTCCGGGGCGGCGCAGTTGAGGGCCGCCGGGGCCAGGTGCCCGCTGTGCCCGGTGATCTCGGCGAGCGGGGCGTACTGGAGGTTGGTGAGGCCGCCGCCGAGCCCGTCGGGCAGGGCACCGTAGTGGTTGACGGGGAGGAAGAGGTTCCAAAGGCCCTGGCCGCGCGCCTGCGCCCGCAGCTCGCCCATCACCGGGGCCGTGGTCCAGGCGAAGGGGTCGTCGAGGGCAACGAGCTCGGTGTGGAAGCGCTCCTCGGCGGGGTGCACGTGTTCGGCCATGAAGGCCAGCAGTCGTGCGCGGAGCTCCTCGGTGGGCGCGTCGAACGTGAAGTCCATGGGTGGATCCTCTCGGTGGGTGGGTCAGCGAAGATCGCGGGTGACGTCGAGGCCCGCGGCCAGGAGCGGCGCCACCGCCTCGCCGATGGCCTCGAACCCCTCGCCCAGCGTCTGACCCTGGGTGAAGCGGAAGTGGATGCCCTCCAAGATCACGGCGAGCTTGAAGTAGGCCAGCCCGAGATGGAAGGAGAGGTCGGGTAGCTCGCGACCGCGGGCCTCGGCGTACCACTGGAGCTTGGTGTCGGCGTCGGGGTAGCCCGCCGCCAGCGAGACGTTGCTGACCAGACCGGTGTCGGAGCCGCCGAGGGAGGCGATGGTGTCGTAGACGACCAACAGCGCGAGGTCGGTGAGCGGGTCGCCCAGCGTCGCCATCTCCCAGTCGACGACGGCCAGGACGGGCCGGCCCGACGCCGCGGGGTCGACGAGCAGGTTGTCGAGGCGGTAGTCGCCGTGCACGATGCCGGGCGCGCCGTCGGGTGGCACGTGGTCGGCCAGCCGGGCCACGAGGGTGTCGGCGTCGGGCAGGTCGCGGCTGCGCGAGCCGTCGAGCTGCTGGCCCCAGCGCTTGACCTGGCGGCCCAGGAACCCCGCGGGCCGGCCGAGGTCGCCGAGCCCGACGGCGTCCGGGTCGACCTCGTGCAGCGCCACGAGCACGGCCACGAGGTCGCGCACGATGCGCTCGGTCTCGTGGGTGCCGAGCGCGTCCAGCTCCTGCGCGTCGCGGATCGCGCGCCCCGGCACCTGCTCCATGACGTAGAACGGCGCCCCGACGATGTCGGGGTCCGGGCACGACGCGTAGGTCTGCGGCACCGGCACGGAGGATCCTGCGAGAGCCGACATCACGCGGTACTCCCGGCCCATGTCGTGAGCGGTCGCCTGCACGTGGCCCAGGGGCGGGCGCCGCACGACGAACCGCCGTCGTCCGTCGGTCACGGTGTAGGTCAGGTTGGAGCGTCCGCCCGCGATCAGCTCGCCGCGCAGCGGCCCTGCGAGCTCACCGGGCCGCTCGCCCTCGTACCACTGGGCGAACGCCTCGAGGTCGAGTCCTCGTGGCGAGCCGGCCACGGCGTCAGGTGCCGGCGGGGGTGGTGGCGGGGTCATGCGCGATCTCCTGAGGTGTGACGGGCTCGTGTCGATCCTCCCAGAGGCGGACGACGACCATCACGGCCGCGGCCAGGGCCATGCCCGCCAGGACGTCGATCACGTAGTGCTCCGCGAAGTACACCAGGGCAGTGCCCATGGCGACGGGGTAGAGCAGCAGCAGGAACCGCCACGCGGTGCGCAGGCGCCACACGCCGTACAACGCGACCAGCGTGGCGACGCCGGTGTGCAGCGACGGCATCGCCGCGACCTGGTTGCCCATGCCCTGGAGCACGATGTTGGCCCGGCCCAGGCCGGTGCCCTCCCAGCCACGGCTGGTGGTGCGCGCCAGCGGGGTCAGGTAGCCCCGTTGCGAGGCCAGCCAGGGCGGCGCCATGGGGTAGGTCAGGTAGACCACCAAGGCGGCGTAGTTGATGGCCAGGTAGCGGCGCATCCAGCGCTGCCACTCCCGGCGCTCGCGCACCCAGAGCACCGCGGCGAGGGTGAGCCCGACCAGGAAGTGCGAGGCGTAGACGGTCGTGAGCAGCGTGTCGTACCAGCGGTGCGGAGTCGACCTCGAGCACGGGTCGGCGCACCACGCGTGCTGGAGCACTGCCGTCGGGATCTCGTGTCCGCCGAAGAGGCCCGAGATCCACCGGTCGACGCGGATCGGCATCTCGTAGTGCACGGGGATCCCGACGTTGTCGGCGATGCCACGCGTGAGCCAGTAGACGATCAGGCCGACCAGCACCGGCCACCAGTCGCGCGGGAAGCGCAGGTGGTGTTGGCGGGGCGCCTGCACGTCCCAGGCCACGAGCAGCAGCCAGATCCACACGAACACCCCGAGCGGGTCGTTCGGTATGCCGATCAGTCCGCTCCAGACCACGAGGGCGAGGCACCACGCGGCCACCGCCAGCCCCCGCGCCCGACGCGAGGTGTGGTAGTTGCCGTCGGTCACCGACCAAGTGTAAAGAGACCGCGACTCGTCTCACGGACGGGGAGTGCTCACGCCATGGCCAAAGGGTCGAGCGACCCGTGGTCGAGCACGCCGGCCGCCAGCACGTCGACGTGGTGGTCGCCGTCGCCGAGCAGGTGGTCGAGCATGGTCAGCACCGCGGTGTAGGAGCCCACCGAGTACTCGGCCGTCATGCCGATGCCGCCGTGCAGCTGGATGGCCTCCTGCCCGATGTGTCGAGACGACCGCGACACCTGGACGCCGCACCGGGCGGCCGCGACGCGGACGGCGTCGGCATCGCCGGACTCGATGACCATCGTGGCCCACTGCACCATGCTGCTGGCCAGCTCGAGGGAGATGTACATGTCGGCCGAGCGGAACGTCAGCGCCTGGAAGGTGTTGAGCGTGACCCCGAACTGCTTGCGGCTCTTGAGGTACTCGGTGGTGGAGCGCAGTGCGGTCTGCATCGCACCCAGCGCGATGTTCCCGGCCATGATCCGGCCGATGTCGAGCACGGTGCCGATCGAGGCGGTCAGGTCGGTGCCCGGCTCGCCCAGCGGCGTCGCCGCCGTGCCGTCGAGCACCACCCTGGCCGCGCGGCCGCCGTCGTAGGTGGCATAGCCGGTGCGCTCGGCGTCCGCGCCCTGGACCAGGAAGGCGCCGGTGCCGCCGCCGGGGAGTGCCGCGGTGACGACCAGCGCGTCGGCACGCTCGCCGGCCACGACCGGCTCCTTGGTGCCGGTCAGGGTCCACGACCCGTCGCTCTCGGACGCCGTCACGCCGCTCGCCGCGGGGGCCCAGCGCGAGCCGGGCTCGTCGTGGGCGAAGGCCACGACCTGCTCGCCCGAGGCGATGCCGCCGAGCACCTCGGCGCGCTGCTCGGGCGTGCCGCAGGCCTGCACGAGCCCACCCGCGAGCACCACGACCGGCAGGTAGGGCTCGGGAGCGATGACGCGGCCGATCTCCTGGCACACGATGCCGATCTCGACCGGACCCGCGCCCACACCGCCGTCGTCCTCGCTGAAGGGCAGCCCGAGCAGGCCCATCTCGGCCATCTGACGCCATGTCTTCTCGGAGAAGCCGGGATCCTCCTTGGTGGTCTGGCGGCGCTGCTCGAAGTCGGAGTAGGCCTTGCCGAGCAGGCCGCGCACGGCGTCGCGCAGCGACTCCTGCTCGTCGTCGTAGGTGAAGTCCATGTCGTTCTCTCCTTCGCTCCGGTCTCTGGTGCGCGGCTCAGAGGCCGAGGATCGTGCGGGCGATGATCTGGCGCTGCACCTCGTTGGAGCCGCCGTAGATCGAGGCCTTGCGCAGGTTGAGGTAGGTGGGAGCGGTGTGCGGCGTCCAGTCGGGCAGTGCGGTGCCGTCACCCGCGCCCGAGGCCAGGGACGCCGGGCCGGCGAGGTCGACCCCCAGCTCGCTGACCGCCTGCTGGAGCACCGTTCCCTTGAGCTTGAGCACGCTGGAGGCCGGGTGCGGCTCGCCCTCGGAGGAGTGCGCGACGACGCGCAGCGCGGTGAGCTCGAGGGCGAGCAGCTCGTTCTCGAGCTCGGCCACCCGGGCCGCCAGCCGCGGCTCGGCGCCGATGCGCTCGCCGTTGAGCTCCTTGAGCCGAGCCAGGTGGCGCTTGATCGCACCCACCGGCGCGACGCCGACGCGCTCGTTGCCGAGCAGGAACTTGGCGATGGTCCAGCCCTGACCCTCCTCGCCGACGAGGTTCTCGCCCGGCACCCGGACGTCCTCGAACCACACCTCGTTGACCTCGTGACCGCCGTCGATGAGCTCGATCGGGCGCACCTCGAGGCCGGGAGAGGTCATGTCGATGAGCAGCATCGAGATGCCCGCCTGCTTCTTGACCTCGGGATTCGTGCGCACCAGCGTGAAGATCCAGTCTCCGTACTGGCCCAGCGTGGTCCACGTCTTCTGGCCGTTGACGACCCAGTCGTCGCCGTCCTTGACCGCGGTGGTGCGCAGGCTCGCGAGGTCGGAACCGGCGTCGGGCTCGGAGAACCCCTGGCTCCACCAGATCTCGCAGTTGCGCGTCTTCGCCAGGAACCGCTCCTTCTGCTCCTGGCTTCCGAACTGCGCCAGCACCGGCCCGATCATGGAGGTGTTGAACGCCAGCGGCACCGGGCATCCGGCGGCCTGCATCTCGTCGAGGTAGATGTGCCGGCGCAGGTCGGACCAGCCGCGGCCACCCCACTCCTCGGGCCAGTGCGGCGCGGCGAGGTCGTGCTCGTCGAGCACCTTCATGCTGCCGGCGATCTGCTCCTTGGAGAGCTCACGGCCCTCGATGACTGCCGCGCGGATGTCGTCGGGCACCTGGGTGGTGAAGAACTCCCGCATCTCGGCGCGGAAGGCCTCGTCCTCGGCGGAGAGGGCAAGCTGCATCGGGAACCTCCTGAAGTCGTGCCCTGATCATGCTCCGTGGGTGGTGGCGGTCACACACCCGCCCCGGGTGTTCGAGAGGTTCAGGCCGCGGCCGAGGTCGGCCAGCCGCCGAAGCGGTGCACGCGGCCGCCGGTGTCGACCAGACGGGCGTCGAGATCGTGGGCCACCAGCCAGGCCGGAGCGCGCTCGCCGAGCACCACGACCGCGGTGCTCGCGATGTTCGCGGCGAGCGCGGTGGGCGCCGCCACCGTGGCGCTGCGCCAGGTGCGCGGGGCCGGCTCGCCCGTGGCCGGGTCGAGCAGGTGGTGCACCCGACGCCCGCCGGTGGTCCAGGCCCGCCGCACGGTCGAGGACGTCGCCAGGCCGGCGCCGGCAGGGAGGGCGACGGCGTCGGAGGGATCGGCGTCGGTGTCTTGGACGTGCACCTGCCAGCCGTCTTCCGGTGACACGCCGGCGGTCGCGATGTCGCCGCCCAGGCTCATCAGCACGCCGGTGCCGTGCTCGCGGTGCACGGCCGCGGCGACGCGGTCGGCGGCGCTGGCCTTGGCCGTGGCGCCCAGGTCGAGGAGCACGCCCGGAGGCAGGGTGAGCTCGCTGCCCGAGAGGCGGACGGCGCGCCACCCCGCCACCCGGCGCACGCGCGCGACCGGGCGGTCGCCCTCCAGCACGAGCGAGATGTCGCGGTCGTAGCCGAGGTCGACCAGCGCCCGACCCACGGTCGGGTCGACCACGCCCTCGGTGTCGCGGGCGGCGTCCAGCGACTCGCGCACCAGTGCGGCGAGCATGGGGCTGAGCGTGGTGGTGCCGCCCTGGGCCGGCAGCCGCGAGATCTCTGAGAGCGGGTCGAAGCGGTTCGCGGCGGCGTCGACCTCGGAGAGGACGGCCCGGGCCGTGTGCAGAGCGGGGAGGAGTCTGCCGGGGTCGGTGACGACCAGGCGGGCGGTGGTCGACCAGAGACTCCACTCGTGGGCGGCGGTCTGGCTCATCACGAGCCCTGCGAACTGGCGTGGCTCGAGCCGCTGCCGGAGGAGAGACCGGTCGAGCCCTGCGGCACCGATGACGAGCTGCTGCCGGAGCTGCTGGAGCCCGAGCTGGTCGAGCCGGAGTCCGAACTGCCCGACGAACTGCCCGACGAACTGCCCGACGAGCTCGAGGACGTCGTGTCACCGGAGCCCTGGGAGGTCGTCTGGGTCGTCGTCGTGCCCGAGACGTCGGTCGACGTGCCGTGGGTGGTGGCGGCGTCGAGACCGCACGCGGCCGCGACGAGGGCGACGGTGGCGGTGAGGCCGCCGGCGACGATGCTGCGGCCGAAGCGGCGGGGCCGGTCGGGGGTGTCGGTCATGAGAACGACGATGCGCGCGGAGGCTGTGGGTGCGCTGTGGCTCGGCGAGCAGGGCGGCGTGAGCAGGCGTGGCTCCGCCCGGGAGGGGCCGATCCCGGTCAGGTGAGGGTCAGGTGGGGTGCACGATGGCAGGCTCGGGGCATGAGTGATCTCGTCTCGGACCCCGTGGTGGTGACCGGCGCGAACGGCCTGGTCGGATCTCGCGTCTGCGCGGCCCTGCTGGAGCGGGGCGCGCCCGTGCGCGCCGTCGTCCGGCGGCCCGGCGCCGCGCCGGACCTGGCCGGTGTCGAGGAGGTCGTCGGCGACTTCGCCGATCCGGAGTTCGCGGCACGCGTGGTCGTCGGCGCGGCGGGCGTCGTGACCACCGTGCACCCGATGGGCTCCGACCTCGCGACGCAGCACGCCGTCGCGGTCGTGGGCACGCCCGTGCTGGCGAGGGCGGCGCGGGACGCCGGCGTGGCCCGGTTCGTGCACCTCTCGACGGCCGCGGTCTATGACCGTTCGCCGTCCGCCGGCGAGGTCGACGAGGCCGCCGCACTCGTCGACGACGACGCCGACGACTACGCGGTGACCAAGCGCGACACCGACACCGGGCTCGGCGCGGTCGAGGGATCCACCACCGTGCTGCTGCGCCCGCCCGCGATCCTGGGCTCGGGCGACACCTCGGTGTGGAACACCCTGCGCCCCCGCGCCATGAGCACGGACGCCGCCGAGCGCCGCGCCGTGCCCGACGCGACGTGGGCGTGGGTGCACGTCGACGACCTGGCCGCCCTGGCCGCGCTCGTGGCCGTGGGGGCGGTGCGGTCGTCCGACGACGCGGGCCGGGGGCCGGTCGAAGGCGCCTGCACGGCGCTCAACGTGGCCGCGCCCCGGGCCACCCAGCGCGACTACGTCGGCACCGTCTGCGACGCGCTGGGCGTCGAGCCGGAGTGGACCGACGAGCCCGCATGGCGGGGTTCGATCCAGACCGATCGCGCGAGGGCATGGGGCTGGAGCCCCAAGGTCGACCTGGAGCAGGCGCTCGCCGAGCTACATCAGGGGCTGCATCAGGGGCCGCGTCGGTAGCCGAAGCCCGGTAGCCGAAGCCCGGTCGTCGGGTCCGGTCGTCGGGTCCGGTCGTCGGGTCCGGTCGTCGGGTCCGGTCGTCGGGTCCGGTCGTCGGGTCCGGTCGCCCAGACACGCCGAGAGCGGTTCCTGCCCGCGTCGCGAGATGCGTAGGAGCGGCTCAGGGCAGGATGACCGCATGCGCGAGGAGCCGCTGCGCCAGATCGATCCGCCCGCCGCGGGTGTGCGGTGTGTGCCCGAGCGTCCGGGCGGCGCCGGGGTGTTGGTGGTCGCCGGGTCGAGCGGGCGGATCGACGTCGGCCGGGTCTGGCTACTGGCGGCGCAGGGGGTGCTGGCGGAGTCGGTGCGGTGGTTCGGTGGCGAGGGTCAGAGCCCCGGCCCCTACGACGTGCCGATCGAGTTGTTCCTCGCCCGGGTGGCCGCGCTGCGCGCCCGGTGCGACCGGGTGGTGCTCGTGGGGCTCTCCTTCGGGGCCGAGGCGGTGCTGCTCACCGCCGCCCACGCGGACGGCGCCGTCGACGCCGTGGCCGCGTTCGCGCCGTCCGACGTGGCGTGGGCGGGGGTGCGCCCCGACGGCACCCAGACCTCGCACTGGAGCATCGGCGGCACCCCGGTGCCGTTCGTGCCGTTCGCCGAGGACTGGGAGCCCGACGACGACCCGCCCAGCTACGCCGGGATGTACCGACGCGCGCGCGAGGTCGCGCCGCAACGAGTGGCGGCCGCCGCCATCGCGGTCGAGAGGATTCCGACCCTGCTGTGCGTGGCTGGTGGGGACGACCGGGTCTGGCCCGCGGTCGAGCACGCCGAGGCGATCCGGCACCGGCGGGCGCTGCACGGGCTCGCCACCACCGTGGTCACGGACGCGGAGGCGGGGCACCGCACCGTGCTGCCGGGGGAGGCCGTGGTCGCAGGAGGGCAGCGGATGGCGCGCGGCGGCACCGAGACTGCCGACCGGCGGCTGGGGGAGCGCGCCTGGAGGGAATTGCAGGTGCTGCTCGGCGTCTGAGGAGCCACGATGTGCCTCGTGGACCTCGACCTTCCCGCCGGCCTCACCTCGCGGCCGCTCGCGCACACCGATGCTCGCGCCGTCTACGAGGTGATGGCCGCCCAGGAGCGGCACGACACCGGCGAGGTGATGATCGAGGAGGCCGACATCGTCGCCGACTGGCAGCGGCCCTCGCACGACCTCGCCGCCAGCAGCGTGGGCGTGTGGAGCGGTGAGCGTCTCGTCGGCTACGGCGAGCTGATGGGGGGCGACCGCTGCGACGCCGCCGTGCACCCCGAGCAGCGGGGCCGCGGCATCGGCACGGCACTCGCCGGGTGGCTCGGCCGTACGGCTCGCTCGCGTGGTCTGACGACGATCGGCATGCCGGTCGCGCGCGGCTCGGACGCCGACCGGCTGCTGGCCTCGCTGGGCTACCGGGTGCGCTGGGAGAGCTGGGTGCTGGTGCTGCCCGCGGGTGCGCGGGTACCCGAGCGGGTGCTGCCGTCGGGGTACGTCGTGCGCGCCGCTGAGTCCGAGGAGTGGCCGGCGTGCTGGGCGGTCGAGGAGGACGCCTTCCTCGAATGGGACGAGCGTGAGCGGGAGTCGTTCGAGGACTGGTGCGCGGGCTCGGTGCGGCGTCCGGGCTTCGAGCCGTGGCACCTGCGGGTCGTCGCCGACCCCGGCGGTGACGTGGTGGCGATGGCGTTCCTGGCCATGGCGACCGTCGACCTGCCCGACGGCGGCACGGGGGTCGAGGGCTACGTCGACCAGCTCGCCGTCCGAGCCGACCAGCGGGGTCGAGGTCTCGCGCAGGCGCTGCTGGTGGACTGCTTCGGCGAGGCGACCCGCCAGGGGGCCGTGCGCTCCTCGCTCTCCACCGACTCCCGTACCGGCGCGCTGGGGCTCTACGAGCGGGTGGGCATGGTGGTCGCCTCGACCTGGCTCAACCGTGCCCTCGATCTCTGAGCGCACCCGGCAAACCAGGTGACCGGTGGGCGCCGGGCCTGGGAGCATGAGGCCCCGTGGGACATGTGGACGTCGCTGGAGTGCGCTACGAGCTGCCCGACGGGCGGGTGCTGCTCGACGCGGTGTCGTTCCGGGTCGGCGAGGGCGCGAAGGTGGCACTGGTGGGGGCCAACGGCGCGGGCAAGACCACGCTCCTGCGCATCATCACCGGCGACCTCAAGCCGCACGCCGGCACCGTGACCCGCAGCGGCGGACTGGGCGTGATGCGGCAGGACGTCAAGGCCGGGCTGGGGCCGGGGGCGACCATCGCCGACCTGCTGCTGTCGGTGGCCCCGCCGCGGGTGCGCGCGGCAGTGGCCGAGGTCGACCGGCTCGAGCTGGCGCTCATGGACACCGACGACGAGCGCACCCAGATGCGCTACGCCGAGGCGCTGGCCGAGTACGCCGACGCCGGCGGCTACGACCTCGAGGTGATCTGGGACGTCGTCACGACCTCCGCGCTCGCCGTGCCCTACGAGCGGGCGAAGTACCGCGAGCTGGCGACGCTGTCGGGCGGGGAGCAGAAGCGGCTGGTGCTGGAGTACCTACTGGCCGGCCCGGAGCAGGTGCTGCTGCTCGACGAGCCCGACAACTACCTCGACGTGCCCGGCAAGATCTGGCTCGAGGGGCGGATCCGTGAGAGCGCCAAGACGGTGCTGATGATCAGCCACGACCGGGAGCTGCTCGACCACACCGCCACCCGCGTCGTCACCGTCGAGCTCGGCTGGGCCGGCAACACCGTGTGGACCCACCCCGGCGGGTTCGCCAGCTACCACGAGGCTCGGCGCGACCGGTTCGCCCGCTTCGAGGAGCTGCGGCGCCGCTGGGACGAGGAGCACGCCAAGCTCAAGGCGCTGGTGCTGCACCTGAAGACCAAGGCGGAGTTCAACGACGGCATGGCCGGCGCCTACAAGGCCGCGCAGACCCGGCTGCGCAAGTTCACCGACGCCGGGCCGCCGACCGCCCAGCCCCGGGAGCAGGCCGTGACGATGCGGCTGCGCGGCGGCCGCACGGGCAAGCGGGCCGTGGTGTGCGAGAACCTCGAGCTCACCGGCTTGATGCGTCCCTTCGACCTGGAGGTCTGGTACGGCGAGCGGGTGGCGGTGCTCGGCTCGAACGGCTCCGGCAAGTCGCACTTCCTGCGGCTGCTGGCCGGCGGCGGCACCGACCCGGACGTCGGCAACCGGCCCGTCGGCGAGGTCGCCGACCGGATCGCGCCCGTCGTCCACACCGGCACGGCCAAGTTGGGTGCCCGGGTGCGGCCCGGCTGGTTCGTGCAGACCCACGACCACCCGGAGCTGATCGGCCGCACCCTGCTCGACGTCCTGCACCGCGGCGACGGACACCCCGACGGACGAGCGGGCATGGGCCGTGAGCAGGCGGCCCGGGTGCTGGATCGCTACGAGCTCTCGGCGTCCGGCGAGCAGACCTTCGAGTCGCTCTCGGGCGGTCAGCAGGCGAGGTTCCAGATCCTGTTGTTGGAGCTGTCGGGGGCGACCCTGCTGCTGCTCGACGAGCCCACCGACAACCTCGACGTGCAGTCGGCCGAGGCCTTGGAGGAGGGGTTGGCCGCGTTCGAGGGCACGGTGCTCGCCGTCACCCACGACCGCTGGTTCGCCCGCGGGTTCGACCGGTTCCTGGTCTACGGCGCCGACGGTTCGGTGTACGAGTCCGACGAGCCGGTCTGGGACGAGGGGCGCGTGCAGCGCGTCCGCTGAGCCGTCGTGCGGCCGGGCAACCCCCCCCGGTCCCCCCGGCCTCCCGGTCCCCCCCGGGGTGCGGGGTCCGTCGCGGGACGAATTCACCGGACGTCCGGTGAAATCGCCCCAGGGACGACGAAATTTCACCGTCCCGGGGGCAAGTTCGCCGGACGTCCGGTGAATTTGCCCGCCGTCATGACGACGCGCGGCCCGCTCCCGCCGATGACGAGTCGGCGTCGAAAGAGGAGCGGGTCGCGCGTCGGAGGGTGACCGCGGGAGAGAGGAGTCCGTGGCCACCGGACCCCGGACGGACGAGCGTGCGTCCGGGGACGTGGGTGGGGTCAGCTCAGGAGTTGCTGACCTCCTCGTCGGAGTCGAGCACGAGGTCCGCGGTCTTGGTGTCGCCATCCTGCAGGTAGGTCACGGTGACCTTGTCGCCCGGGCGGTAGGACCGGATCGTGGCGACCAGCGAGTCGGCGCCGGTGATGATGTGGTCGTCGACCTTGGTGATGAGGTCGCCCTTCGACAAACCGGCCTTGCTCGCGGTGGAGTCGGACGAGACGTCCTGCACCAGGGCACCCTCGGTGGTGTCGGCGTTGTCGCCGGACGCCGCGGTGTTGTCGCTGACCGAGATGCCCAGCCGGGCGTGGGTCGGGGTCTCGCCCTTGATCATCTGAGCGACCACCGGCATCACCTCGTCCATCGGGATGGCGAACCCGAGGCCGATGGAGCCGGACTCCTGGGTCTGGCCGAACGGCGAGGAGGAGTCGGAGCCGGTCGTCTGGATCGAGGCGTTGATGCCGACGACCTGCCCGGAGAGGTTGACCAGCGGACCGCCGCTGTTGCCGGGGTTGATCGCCGCGTCGGTCTGGATCGCGGGGTAGGCGGTCACGTTGTCGCTGCTGTCGCGGCCGACGTCGACGGGCCGGTCGAGCGCGGAGACGATGCCGCTGGTGACGGTCGCGTCGAGGCCGAAGGGCGAGCCGATGGCCACGACACCCTGGCCGACAGCCAGGCTGCTGGACTTGCCGATGGTGGCCGGCGTGAGGCCGCTGACGCCCTGGGCCTTGATGACGGCGGTGTCGGTGAGCGGGTCGGTACCGACGATCTTCGCCGGGGCGCTGGAGCCGTCGTTGAAGTCGACGACGATCGACCCGTTCTGGCCGGCGACCTCGACCACGTGGTTGTTGGTGAGGATCGTGCCGTCCGAGGAGAGGATGATGCCGGAGCCGGATCCCTCCTCCTGGCTGCCCTTGACGTCGATCTTCACGACCGAGGGCAGCACCTCGGACGCCACCTGCTGCACCGAGCCGTCCTGGCCGGGAGTCGAGGGGGTGTCGACGACGTCGGAGGTCTTCGTGGCCGCCGACGGCGTGGAGGTGCCGCCGTCGTCGCCCTGCCAGGAGTGGTAGGCCGCCGCGCCGCCGAAGCCGGCGCCGCCGCCCACGAGCAGGGACGCCGCCACGACGCTTGCCGCGAAGACCATGCGGCCGCCGCGCGCCTTCTTCGGTGCGACGGCGGTCGAGGCCGGGTACGGCGGCATGGCAGCGGTGTGCTCGTCATCGGCCGGGGCCGCGGACGCCGCGACACCGACGGGTGCGGTGTCGTGCAGGCCACGATCGTTGAACGGGTCGTGGAACGGGTTCGTGGGGGGAGTGGGTCCACCGCCGGATGAGGAGCTGGAGCCCGAACTGGAGGGCGCGCCACTCCAGCGGTCGGCGTCGCCGGCAGGGTCGCGGGGATCGCTGGGACCGCCCGGGTTCTCGTCGTTCATGTCCTCAACCGTGCGTGGCATGTCTGTGACTGCGCTGAGACTCCACTTGGCGCTGGGAAAGAACCCTGGCCACGGTTGAGACCGATGTGTGTCCTGGGTCACAATGACGTATGACGGCCACGGACACCGAGACCCAGCAGCCCCACGCCGAGCCCCGGCTCATCGACACCTCCGATGCCCCGGAGCCACGTTTCCTCGACGACCGGGTGGCGCACTGGGCGGTGACGACGCCCGACGCCGACGCGATCACCTACCTCGAGCGCACCTGGACCTACGCCCAGCTCGACGACCGCATCCGCCGGCTGGCCGGCGCCCTGGCGGCATGGGGGGTCGGTCGCGGCGACGTGGTGTCGTTCCTCGACAAGAACCACCCCGCCTGCCTCGAGCTGAGCCTCGCCGCCGGGTCGCTGGGCGCGGCGAACGCCATCATCAACTTCCGCCTGGCGCCCGACGAGATCGACTATGCGATCAACGACGCCGGGTCGAAGGTGCTCGTCGTCGGCACCGAGCTCATGCCGGCCATCGAGAAGATCCGCGACCAGCTCGAGCACGTCGAGCACGTCGTCGAGGTGACACCGGGCGGCGGCGCGGGCGATGCCTACGAGCAACTGCTGGCCGAGGCCACTCCGGTCGGCCGCAGCCGCGAGGTCACCCCGGAGGACACCGCGCTCATCATGTACTCCTCCGGCACGACCGGGCGGCCCAAGGGCGTCACGCTCAGCCACGCCAACATGAGCGCCCACACCCTGGCCGCCCACGACGGGTGGGGGTTCGAGGAGGGCGACAAGTCGCTGGTCGCCATGCCGCTGTTCCACGTCGGCGGGTCGTCGTACATCATGTTCGGCCTCCACGACGGCATCCCCAGCATCATGACCCGCGAACCCGACGGCGCCTCGCTGGCCGGGGCCATCCTCGGGGGCGCCAACCGCACGTTCCTGGTGCCGGCCGTGCTCGCCCAGGTGCTCCAGTCCGGGCCGGACGCCGTCAAGCTGTTCGGGGCGCTGAAGACCTACACCTACGGCGCCGCGCCCATGCCGCCGCCGCTGCTGCGCGCGGCGATGGAGGCGTGGCCCGACACCGACTTCATCCAGGTCTACGGGCTCACCGAGGTCTGCGGCGTGGCAACCCAGCTCAGCGCCGAGGACCACCGCACCGCCGTCTCCAGCGGGCACCCCGAGCGACTGGTCTCCGCGGGCAAGCCGTTGCCGGGGGTCGAGGTGCGCATCGTCGACCCCGGCACGCTCGAGGATCTCCCCGTCGGGGAGCACGGCGAGATCTGGCTGCGCACCCCACAGCTGTTCGCCGGCTACCTCGGCAAGCCCGAGGCCACCGCCGAGGTGCTGCACCACGGGGGGCCGGACCACGGCTGGTTCCGCACCGGCGACGGCGGCCGCCTCGACGCCGACGGGTTCGTCTACGTGCAGGACCGGCTCAAGGACATGATCATCTCGGGCGGCGAGAACATCTACTCACCCGAGGTCGAGCGGGTGCTGGCCGAGCACCCGGCCGTCATGGAGGTCGCCGTCATCGGCGTGCCCGACGACCGATGGGGCGAGTCGGTCAAGGCCGTCGTCGCCTTCCACGAGGGCGCCTCGGCCACCCCTGACGAGCTCATCGCCTACAGCCGCGAACAGCTCGCGCACTTCAAGTGCCCCAAGACCGTCGAGGTCGTCGACGCCCTGCCGCGCAACCCCACGGGGAAGGTGCTCAAGCGCACCCTGCGCGACACCTACGGCGAAGGCTGAGCGGCATCGAGATCCTCCACTGCCCCGGGCTCGCGGATGGACAGTGAGGGCCCACCGGCCGTTGCGACGGGCACCGGCCGGTTCAGGGCGCCCGCCACACGCCGAACGGGCCGGTGCGATCGCCGCACAGCGTGCCGACGAGTTGACGTCGCAGCCACGGGGGGCGTGCGACCAGCGGCGCCAGGTGGTCGCGGGGTACCGCCAGTGGGGTGAGTCCGCTCTGGAAGGCCGGCATCATCAGCCGCGTCCACCACTGGTACCAGCGCACGTGCGCCCGCCGGTCGGCCGCATGCCGGCGCAGCGCCGTCCCCACCTCGGACCCGCCCGCCTCGGACGTCGTGCGCAACGCCGCCGCCAGGCTCCATGCGTCGGCGAGGGCGAGGCTCGTGCCGGTGCCCAGCTGTGGACTCATCGCGTGCGCGGCGTCGCCGATCAACACCGCCGCGGCTCCCTGCCCGATGCGGTAGGGCGTGCGCACCACGACATCGCGGTAGGTGGCGGGCAGCAGCTCGCGCACCCGGTGCAGCAGCGGCTCGGCGCCTGGTAGGAGCCCGGCGCACTGCGCGCGCCACGCGTCGAGATCGGGAGCCGGGCCGGTCAGGGCGGTGACCGCGACGGAGACGAACAACGAGGCGCGTCGTCGTCCGGTCGGTAGCACGCCGACGTACTCGCGGGTGCCGCGCAGGGTCTGCAGCAGCCTCGTGCCGGCCACCTGTTCGGGGTCGTCGACGACCGCCCACCAGGCTCCCCAGCGGTAGGGGTGGTCGCGCCGGGCGAGTCCGAGGGCTCCGCGCACGGCCGAACGGCTGCCGTCGGCGCCGACGACGAGGTCGTAGCGACCCACCTCGCGCCGGGCCACCCGGACGACGGCGCCGGCCGCAGTCGGCGTGACGTCGTCGACCCGGACGCCGGTGCGGACCGGGATGCCGCGGGCCCGGACCGCATCGTGGAGCAGGGAGAACAGGTCACCGCGGGCCACGCCGAGGGCCGGCGTGGACCCGGGCAGGTCGTCGTAGCCCAGCGTCAGCAGCTGGTGTCCGTCGTGACGGCGGATGTCGATCGTGTCGACCACGGTGGAGCAGGCGCGCAGCGGCTCGAGCAGGCCGAGGTGGTCGAGCACCCGCTGGCCCATGGCCTGGAGCCAGATGCCGGCACCGACCGGCCGCGGATCCGCTGCTTGCTCGATCACCTCGACGTGGTGACCGGCGTCGTGCAGCAGGCAGGCCGCGGTAGCGCCCGCATTGCCCAGCCCGACCACCGCCACCCGCACGCCTCGGACTGTGTCATAGGTGTGCCGCCGGAGCGGGCGGGAGAGGAGCGGCATGAAGGCCAGCCAGGCGTCCGCGTCGCGCTCTGCGGCGCGCCGCGGCCATCCACCTCGCCCTCCCAGGTTCAGGGTCGAACCCCGATGCGAGGGCGCCTCGCGGTGTGCAGGCTCAGGCGCATGGCGCTTCGCATTCCCCGGATCGGGTTCCTGGTCGCCGTCCTGCTCGGGTCGACGTCGCTCGCGGCCCTGGCTTGCGTGCCTCTCGAGACCGCAGCGGCGGCCGGGGCTCGACCCGACCTCGTCGTGACGCGCGTGGTGCCGTCGGCCTCCGTCGTGGAGGCGGGAAGCAGCCTGCACGTGAGCACGACGACGAGGAACCGGGGCCGTGGGGCCGCGGGCCGCTCCACGACCTCCCTGCTGCTCTCACGCGATGCCCGGCCGAGCCGCGGAGACGTCGTACTCGCCCGGCTGGCGGTGCCGCGACTGACGAGGGGTGCCGGGAAGCGGGTGTCGGTGGCTGTCGAGGCGCCGAGGACGCCAGGCAGCTTCCACCTGCTCGCCTGCGCCGATGCCAGGCACGCGGTGCGGGAGACCGATGAGGACGACAACTGCCGTGCGATCTCCCTCGTGGTCCGTGAGCCGGCACGGCCCGACCTCGGCGTCACCGCGCTCACCGTGAGCAGCCCGGACTACCGGGGGAGCGGCCCCGTGGTGGCCGCCGGGTCGCGACAACTGGTGCAGGTCACCACCGCGAACTCCGCTTCGGTCCCGGCTGCGGCCAGCCTCACCCGCGTCTACCTCTCCGCCGACGACGCCCCCGACGCAGGCGATGTGGTGCTCGGCCTCGTGCAGGTCGGCCAGCTCGAAGGCGGTGCCAGCCAGCGCGGATCGACCTACGCCGACCTGCCCGACACCGCAGGCGATCTCTTCGTCATCGCGTGCGCCGATGACGACCGAGCGGTCGAGGAGGCCGACGAATCCGACAACTGCTTCTCGCAGCCGATCACCATCACGCCGGGCTGGCCCGACGTCTCGGTGGGGCTCGGACTGCCGGGGGTCGTCGACGTCGACGGTGCGGGTGGCACGCTGCCGCTGACGATCACGCTGCGCAACGAGACCCAGGTCGCGAGTCCCGCCACGTCGCTCCAGATCGTGTCCGCGACCGACGAGCTCGACCCGGCTTCGGGATGGAGCGCGCCGGACCAGCGTCGACTCGTCGTCCCGTCGTTGGGGCCGAGCGACGAGGCCGAGCTCCCCGTCGACCTCGCGCTGGCGTCGTACTCCCAGCCGCAACGCCGGGCAGCCGGGCTGCGGATCGTGCTCCTCGCCCCGGACGGAAGGGTGCTGACCAGCGCGACGACGAGTCTGCGCCTGCATCCGACCTACAGCGAAGGCCAGGAACCCGACTTCACGCTCGAGGATCTGACGACCGGTGCCTTCGCCATCGCCGGCGACCTGCGCTCTTCGCTGCACGTCGGGGTCGACGTGGCGGACCTCGGATCCCTCGGGGGTGTACCCATCACCTCCGGTGATCCGCTCGCCGTCACCGCCGAGATCACCGATACCCCGCAATGGAGCGACGGGGCCGCCGTGTGGCAGTCCCGCGACTGGACCCAAGACGACCCCGCGCGTCTGAGCTTCGCACTGGACTGGCCGGGCCAGGTTCCGGCCGACCCGCGTTACCTGGTCGTGTGCGCCGACGCAGTCACCTCCGCCGCCGACGCGGCGCGGTCCACGCCGTACTGGCCGTTCGAGGAGAGCGACGAGTCCGACAACTGTCTGAGTCGTCAGGTCTCCTTCGTCGATCTCACCCGACCCCTGACGCCCGCCGAGGGGGCCGATCCCGCCTTCCCGCACACTCCGGCACCGGCGAGCGTTGCGGTCGGACTCGACCCGCCGACCGTGCAGCAGTGGGTGCCCTACGCCAGCGACCGGGTGCTGAGCGCTCAGGCGGGTGCGGGGGTGCACGCCACCGTCCGCGTGCCTGCGGGTGCCTTCCTCGAGGACCAGCAGGTGAGTCTCACCCCGGCACGGGTGAGTGAGACCGACGCCGATCACCCGCTGCCGTTCACCGTGCTCGGCGCCGTCGACCTCGAGCCCAGCGACCTGCTGGCCCAGCGCCGGCTGAGGGTCACCTTCACCCTCGACGAGCCCACCGACTCCGTGGTCGTGTTCGGCGCTGGCGCGGACGGCAGCAATCTGCACCTGCTGCCCGTCGTCGAGAACCCGGGCGGCGGCTGGAGCACCGACGAGATCAGCGTGCTCACCTCGCATCTCGGGGTCTTCGGCGTCGCTGTGGCCGATCCCGGTCAGCTGGCCGCCCTGCATGAGGACTGGCCCGCCCTCAGCGACCTGCAGGCCGAGGCCGCCGCGGCCCCCGGCGCGTTGTCCGCACGGGCCTCGGCACTGGCCGGCACGCCCCCGCTCGATCCCGACCAGGACCGCGCCGATCGCCTCGGCATGCTGCTGGCCCGGTGGAACGAGGTGGCGATCCCGGCCTACGACGATGCGCTGGGCGGCGACCCGATCGCCGTGGTGAGCGCGACCCAGACGATCTCCGACTGGGCTCAGCAGGCCGAGCAGAGCCCGGCGGCCGACGCCGTCCCCCTACCGGCGCTGCTCGACCAGGTGCCCACGATGATCGACCACCTGGCACGACTCGGCCTCGACCAGGCCATTGCCTCCTGCGCCCCGGGCGACGGCGGCATCACCGCCCTCCGCGGCATGCTCGCGGCGCGCCGCGTGGCGCTGGGCTCCGGTGAGGGCGACTACCGGCGAGGCGACTGGGAGGCCGCGCTCCCGCAGTGCGCCGAGGTCGCCGTCGATCTCGACCTGGCCTGGGAGACCTCCGCCACCGAGACGTCGACCTGGCCCCAGCCCTGCGGCTCGGACTTCCCCGACGTGACGAGCTTCGACCGGGACTGGACCGTGGTCGAGGCGGGCGAGATGAAGGGCTCCACCGACGCGACCCTGAGTGCGGAGGACTCCCAGCTCGGTGGCGCCCTGCCACTGACCTGGGACTCCTTCTCCGGCAGTCGGGGCGGCAGCGGCCACGACCGCGACTCCTACGACTGGTCGTTCTGCCCGATCAACGACTGGTCGGTCCAGGTCGACTCCGACCCCGGCCACGACACGACCTTCGCCGCCCGGGTGCTCACCGTGGGGGCCGATCGCACCCGCTCGGGGGCGGCGGACCTGAAGGTGGGCGTGCACGTCGTGCCGGGGGCCACGGTGGCGACGTCCACCACCTCCGAGGACTCCGTCACGGGGCACGAGCAGGGCACGGGCAGTGCGCCGTACGTCGTCCCGGGTCAGGCGGAGGATCGCATCGTGACCGTGTCAGCGCCCTCGGACGACGACCCCGAGACGCTCAGTGGGGTCGGGTTCTTCTCCACCGACGACCAGTGGGACACCTCCCGCTTCGGCGGCGGCCCCACGAGCCGGCTGGGGTGGGGCGGCACGGTGATCGGTGCGAGCACGACCGACGCGACCTACACGATCACCGTGTCGCCGGTCTGGCAGCTCTCCGCCCGCCGCTGAGTCTCGGTCCGGACGGCGACCCGACGGCACCGTCCGTTCACCTGGATGCACCACGATGACCCCGTGAGCCCGTCCGCGACTCCGTTGCCCACCCTCATGCGCGGCGAGCACGCTCCCGCGCCGCGCACTCTCCTCGACGCCTTCCGCGTCTCGGTCGCCACGCACCCCGACGCCACGGCGCTCGACAGCGGCACCGAGCAGCTGACCTACGCCGAGCTGGCCGAGGCGGCGGAGGACGTCGCCGACGAGCTGGCCCGGCTGGGGGTGGGCCGGGGCGATCGGGTCGGCGTGCGGGCGCCGTCGGGCACGACCGAGCTCTACGTCGCCATCCTCGGGGTGCTGCACGCCGGTGCGGCCTATGTGCCGGTCGACGCCGACGACCCCGACGAGCGGGCGCGCGTGGTGTTCGGCGAGGCCGAGGTCGCCGCGGTCGTGGGCGCGGGCCTGGCGCTCGACGTCCGTCCCGGCCCGGACGGCGCGCTGCGGGCGCCGCGGGAGCGCGAGGAGCCCGGCCCGGGTGACGACGCGTGGATCATCTTCACCTCCGGCTCCACCGGCAAGCCCAAGGGCGTGGCCGTCACCCACCGCAACGCCGCGGCGTTCGTCGACGCCGAGTCGCGGCTGTTCTTGACCCACGACCCGATCGGTCCGCACGACCGCGTGATGGCGGGCCTCTCGGTGGCCTTCGACGCCTCGTGCGAGGAGATGTGGCTGGCCTGGCGCCACGGCGCCACCCTCGTGCCCGCGCCGCGCGCGCTGGTCAAGAGCGGCATGGACGTCGGCCCGTGGCTGGTGGCCAACGGCGTCACCATCGTCTCGACCGTGCCGACCCTGGTGAGTCTCTGGCCCGACGAGGCGCTGGAGCGGGTGCGCATGCTCATCCTCGGCGGGGAGGCGGTGCCGCCCGGCCTCGCGCCGCGGCTGTGTCGTGAGGGCCGTGAGGTGTGGAACACCTACGGCCCCACCGAGGCCACCGTGGTGGCCTGCGCCGCGCAGCTCGACGTCGAGGGGCCGGTGCGCATCGGGCTGCCGCTCGACGGCTGGGATCTCGCCGTCGTCGACGCCGACGGGCAACCGGTGCCCGAAGGCGAGACGGGCGAGCTGATCATCGGCGGCGTCGGCCTGGCCCGCTACCTCGACCCCGAGAAGGACGCCGAGAAGTACGCGCCGATGCCGAGTCTCGGCTGGGAGCGCGCCTACCGCTCCGGCGACCTCGTCGAGAACGACTCCGTCGGCCTGCTGTTCAGCGGTCGTGCCGACGACCAGGTGAAGGTCGGCGGACGACGCATCGAGCTCGGCGAGATCGACTCGGCCCTGCTCGGGCTCACCGGAGTGGTGGGCGCGGCCGCCGCGGTACGGCGCACGGAGGCCGGCACCTCGTTGCTGGTCGGCTACGTGACCACCACCGAGGCCTTCGATCAGGCCGCCGCGTTGGCGCGGCTGCGTGCCGACCTTCCGGCCGCCCTGGTGCCTCGGCTGGCGGTGGTCGACGACATCGCGACCCGCACCTCGGGCAAGGTCGATCGCGAGGCGCTGCCGTGGCCGCTGGAGCGGACCGACCCGGCGGCGTCCGGACTCGCGGGCACGGCGGCGATGATCGCCGAGCTGTGGCAGCAGGTGCTCGGCACCGCGCCGGAGGCGCTCGACGACGACTTCTTCGATCTCGGCGGTGGCAGTCTGGGCGCCGCCCAGCTGGTGACCCGGCTTCGCCGCACGCACCCCGACCTGGCGGTCGGCGATGTCTACGACCACTCCCGGCTCGGCGCGATGGCGGCCTACGTCGACTCACTGGCCGCGGGGGCCGACAACGTGCTCGACCGGGAGATCCGCCCGACCCCGCTCAAGACCCAGGCCGGCCAGGTGGCCGCCCTGGTGGGTGTGCGGATGCTCGCCGCGCCCGGTCGTCTCACCTGGCTCGCAGTCGGCGCCAACCTCGCTCACGGGGTCGTGCCGTGGGTGCCGACCACGCCGTGGTGGGTGCTGGCGGTCGCCGCGCTGGTGTTCCTCAGCCCGCCGGGACGGATGCTGCTCGCCGCCGCTCTGGCCCGGTTCGTGCTGCGTGGTGTCGAGGTCGGGCGCTATCCCCGCGGAGGCAAGGTGCACCTGCGGGTGTGGCTGGCCGAGCGGTCGGTCGAGCAACTCGGAGCCACCAACCTCTCCGGCGCCGCCCTGATGACCTGGTACGCCCGGCTGCTCGGGGCCCGGGTCTCCCGAGACGTCGACCTGCACTCGCTACCGCCGGTCACCGGCCACCTGCGGCTGGGTCGCGGTTGCGCGATCGAGCCGGAGGTCGACCTCACCGGCCACTGGATCGACGGCGACGTGCTGCACCTCGGCGAGGTGCGGGTCGGCAGGCGCGCCCGCGTCGGCACCCGTTCGACGCTGTGCCCCGGCGCGGTGCTCGGCGACGACAGCGAGGTCGCGCCGGGCTCGGCGGTGTTCGGCGAGGTGCCCGAGGGCGAGTTCTGGTCGGGTGCACCGGCCCGGCGCATCAGCAAGGGGGCGCGCGGTCCGTGGGCCGAGCGGCCCACGGGCGGGCGGCTGTGGTCGCTCGGCTACGCCCTGGCGGCCGTGGTCGTCTCCGTGCTGCCCGCGGTCGCCGTCCTCCTCGGAGTCGCGACGGCGCTCGCGCTCGCCGACCTCGGCGACACGACGGGTGCTCGCTCGACGCTCGTGGCGCTGTGGCCGTGGCTGGTGCCCGCGACCCTGGTCGGCTGGGTGGTGCTGGCGCTCCTCGTGCTGGGAGTGGTGCGGCTGGCCGGTCTCGCGGTCGAGCCCGGCGTGCACGCCGTGCGCAGCGCCCCGGCGCTCGCGACGTGGACCACCGTGCGGGTGCTCGACGAAGCCCGCACCTGGCTGTTCCCGCTGTACTCCTCGACGCTGACCCCGCTGTGGCTGCGGGCGCTGGGTGCCCGCGTCGGCGACGACGTCGAGGCGTCGACCGTGCTCATGATCCCGACGCTCACCCGCGTGGCAGACCAGGCTTTCCTCGCCGACGACACCCTCATCGGCGGGTACGAGCTGGGCGGCGGCTGGCTGCGCGCCGAGCACGTGAAGATCGGCAAGCGTTCCTTCGTGGGCAACTCCGGTATGGCCGCGCCGGGCCGCAAGGTGCCCAAGCGGGCGCTGGTCGCCGTCCTCTCGGCGGCACCCAACCGCAAGACCGCGCGCAAGGGGGACTCGTGGCTGGGCAGCCCGCCCTCGGCACTGCGGCGTACGAGCGAGGCCGGTGACGACTCCCGCACCTTCGCGCCGCCACCACGACTTCGGGTGGCGCGGGCGTGCTGGGAGGCGGCGCGCTCCGTGCCGGTCACTTTCGGCGTGCTGCTGCACGTGCTGGTGGGTCTGCTCGCGCTCCAAGCCTGGGACGACGCCCGCGACGCCGCCGGCCCGGTCGCCGGGGCGGTGCTCGCCGTGGTGCTGCTCGGGCTGCTCCTGGTGGCGGCCGGAGTGGTCGCTGCCGCGCTCGCGGTGGCGGCGAAATGGCTGCTGGTCGGCCGGCACCGGGTGGGCTCGCACCCGCTGTGGAGCTCGTTCGTGTGGCGCAACGAGCTGGCCGACACCTTCGTCGAGGTGCTCGCCGCGCCCTGGTTCGCCCACGCCGCGGCCGGCTCGCCGGCGCTCGTGGCGTGGCTGCGCGCGATGGGCGCCAGGATCGGTCGCGGCGTGTGGTGCGAGAGCTACTGGCTGCCCGAGACCGACCTGATCGAGCTGGGCGACGGCGCCGTCGTGAACGCCGGCACCGTGGTGCAGACCCACCTCTTCCACGACCGCGTGCTGGCGTGTGACCGGGTGCGCATCCGCCGCGGCGGCACGCTCGGCCCGAACTCCGTGGTGCTGCCCGCGGCCAGCATCGGCCGGCACGCTACGGTCGGCCCGGTGTCGTTGGTGATGAGGGGTGAGTCGGTGCCCGACAAGACCGTGTGGATCGGCAACCCGATCGGTCCCTGGACGGTTGGGTACCACCAGTGAACCTGCCCACCGCCGACGACTACCTGCCCTCGCACGGCGACCCCTGCTACGCCGTCCGGCACTACGACCTCACGCTGCACTACGCGGTGGAGGGCAATCGCCTCGACGGCGATGCCTCGTTGTCGGTCGAGGTGCTCGAGCCCACCCGCCGGCTCGTGCTCGACCTCTCCCACCTCAAGGCCGAGAAGGTGCGCCTCAAGGGCGCCAAGCTGCGCAGGTTCGGCAGCCGGCTGCACCGGCTCGTGATCGACCTCGCCGAGGAAGTCGCCTCCGGCACCGAGCTCACTCTCGACGTGCGCTACTCCGGCCAGCCCAGGCCGCTCATCGCCCGCCACCTCGGCGACGCCGGCTGGGAGGAGCTGACCGACGGTGTCATCGTCGCCGCCCAGCCGCACGGCGCACCCACCTGGTTCCCGTGCAACGACCGGCCCGACGACAAGGCCTCCTACCGGCTCGAGATCACCTGCACCGCCGGCTACACCGTGGTCTCCAACGGCAAGCAGACCAAGCACAAGCGCGGCGGCTCCACCGAGACGTGGGTCTTCGAGCAGGCCGAGCCGATGGCCACCTACCTGGCCACCGTGCAGATCGGACGGTACGTCGACCGCGAGGTCGGGCGGCCGGCCTCAGGGCTGCCGCTGCGCATCGCCGCACCCGCCGACCTGCCGGACGCCCAGCACCGCGCCGGCTTCGGACGCCAGCACGAGATGGTCGACGCCTACGAGAGCCTGTTCGGGCCCTACCCGTTCGCCGGCTACACCGTGGTCGTCACCGGCGACGACCTGGAGATCCCGTTGGAGTCCCAGGCGTTGTCGACCTTCGGCCGCAACCTCGTGGGCGACGACTGGGAGCAGGAACGGCTCATCGCCCATGAGCTGTCGCACCAGTGGTTCGGCAACGCCGTCACGCTGCGCTGGTGGCGCGACATCTGGCTGCACGAGGGCTTTGCCTGCTACTCCGAGTGGTTGTGGTCGGAGCGTTCCGGACGCCGCCCCGCAGCCGAGCACGCCGCCTCTCACCACGCGCGGCTGGTGGAGAAGAAGCAGGATCTGCTGCTCGCCGACCCTGGCCCGGCCGACATGTTCGACGACCGGGTCTACAAGCGTGGCGCGCTGACCCTGCACACGCTGCGGGTCGCCGCGGGCGACGAGGCGTTCTTCGAGCTGCTGCGTTCGTGGGTCGCCACCTTCTCGGGGCGCTCGGTCACCACCGAGGACTTCCTCGCCCATGCCTCGTCGCTCACGCGGCTCGACGCCACCTCGCTGCTGGCGCCGTGGCTCTACGAGAGGGCCGTCCCGCCGCTGCCCTGATCGTGAGGCGTCGGGCCCGGGAGGGAGCGTGGCTCACCGCACGAGCCACGCGAGGTCGATCTCCGTGGCATCGAGGACCGCGACGCTGCCGACCCAGCCGTCGGGCAAGGGGAGCGGCAGCGTGTGCGCCTCGTCGGCTCGGACCCCGGCAGGATCGCGCCGCAGACCGGTGCCGGTGGCCTTGAGCACGGCCTCGGAGCGGGTCCAGTGCGTGAGGTCGGCCAAGCCGTCGGGCACTGCCTGGCCGGTGTGCTCCACGTCGACGCCGACCCGCGCGGTGGCTCGAGCGGTGACCACCAGCCCGCGGGCGTAGGAGATCGAGAGCCGCTCACCGCGCGTGCGGCTGCGCGGGCGGCCGTGGGCGGTCGACGCGCAGTGCGGGCACAGTCGTGTCGGGTGACCGAGGTGCGCCTGGGCGAGGGCGCGCAGGGCGTGGTGGTCGTCGTGGTCGTCGTCCGCGAAGAGAGCAGTGACTTCGACGAGCACCGTGCCAGCCTCTCACCCGCCGGTGGAGGAGGGGTTGACGCGGGTGCGTCGGCGGAGCAGCGTTCACGCCATGGAGCGAGTGCCGCACGAGAACGTGGCGACCGTGCTGGTCGACCCCACGGTGCTGCACGACCTCGAGGTTCACCTGATGAGCCTCGACCTGCGCCCGTGGCCGATCGCCACCGCGCCCATCTGCGCCGATGGTCCGCGCCGCGCGTTCCAGGTGCGGCGCCGGATGCTGATGGCCAGGCGCGGAGCCTGGGACGACGCCGAGCACTGGACGCCGGTATGGGTCTCCTTCGGCGAGAGTTGGCGCGACGGCGAGGAGCCGCTGCCCTGGCGTGCGCACCAGGTGCTCTGGGATGCGCTCGCCCGCTACGCCGGGCACGTGCACTACCGGCGCTGCCTGGGCGGGGTGCCGAAGCTCGACGTGCCGCACGAGCGCGTCGCTTGAGGTCCGGGCGGAGCCTCGCGCGGCCCCCGGTGGCATGCTTCTCGCCGTGCGCTTCACCGAGAACGAGATGACCCGCGCCCTCGAGGGCGCCGCCAAAGCCGTGCTCGGTGCCCAGCGTGAGGTCCGCAAGTCCGGCAAGGACATCAACGACTTCTGGCGCGAGATGGACCGCTACCAGCGTTACGTCGTGCTCGACGGGCTCTCCGGGCAGGTGCTGCCCGTGCTCACCGCGCTGCCCGATGTCGAGGTCGAGTCCGGTACCCGTCCCACCTTCACCGACGACCAGATCCGCGAGGCCGTCGAGGCCACCCTCGGCGATGTCGGCCGGATGCGCCGTGCGGTCGAACAGCGCGCCCGCATCGCCCTCGTGCAGGCCGCGCTCGCCGCCGTCCCGCCCCGGGCCGACCCCGACGCCCTCATCGTCCCGGACTTCTTGGAGTGAGCGAGCCGTCCGGGCGAGGACGAGCCCGGACGAGCGAGCGAAGGTCGAGCAAGCCCCGCGCCCGAGGAACGAGGGCGCGACGGGCGGGTCGAGCCCCGGTGACCTGACACGCAAGGCTGATCGGCGCCCTGCGGGGTTTCGACACGGCCTCGGCTAGCGCCTCGGCCGGCTCAACCACCGTGGGGCACGGCCTTGGCCGGCTCAACCACCGTGGGGCACGGCCTTGGCCGGCTCAACCACCGTGGGGCACGGCCTTGGCCGGCTCAACCACCGTGCGACTCACACCGGCAGGCCGAGCCCTCGCAGCTCGAGCCGCAGGGTTGCGGCGTCGGTGAACACGACGCCGTGCAGCCCGGCGTCTCGTGCGGCCTCGACGTTGTCGGCGCGGTCGTCGACGAACACCAGGGACGACGCGGGCCGACCGGTGCGCGCCACCGTGAGGTCGTAGGCCGCGCGGTCGGGCTTGGCGACGCCCTCCGTGCCGGAGACGACGACCTCGCGCAGCAGCGCCAGGACCGGGTACGCCCGCGGCGCGTAGCGGTGGTAGAGCTCGTCGGACCAGTTGGTCAGACCCCACTGCGGCACACCGGCCGTGTCGAGTTCGCGCAGCAGCGCACCGGTCCCGGGTACCTCGCCTCGCAACGACTCCTCGAAGTGGCGCCGGTAGGCCCGCGCGTGCTCGAGCCAGTGCGGGTGGCTGATGGCCAGCGCCGCCTCCGCGTCGTCCCAGCTCTGACCGGAGTCCGGCCCGTGGTTGTAGGCGCGGAAGTCGAGGTCGTCGGCGGCGAGGAAGCGGGCGGCCTCCGCCTCGCCCACGCCCGCGGCCACGGCGAAGCGGGGTTGCCAGTCGACGATGACGTTGCCCAGATCCCACACGACCCCCGACACCGAGGTGTCGGGGGTCGCGCTCCGGGTGCTGTCGCCTCTCATCTCACTCGGTTTCGACACGCTCGGCCGTGGCCGGCCTCACGGCTCAACCACCGCGAGTGAGTCAGGCCCAACGCTGATCGCGCGGGGTGAAGTCCAGGCCGCGGTCGCCGGTGTAGATCTGCTTGGGGCGAGCGATCTTCTGCTCCTTGTCCTGGGTCAGCTCCAGCCACTGCGCCAGCCAGCCGGGGGTGCGGCCGATGGCGAACAGCACGGTGAACATCTCCGGCGGGAACTGGAAGGCCTCGTAGATCAGGCCCGAGTAGAAGTCGACGTTCGGGTAGAGCTTGCGGGAGACGAAGTAGTCGTCCTCGAGCGCGATCTTCTCCAGCTCCTGGGCGATCTCGAGGAGCGGGTTGACCCCGGTGACGTCGAAGACGTCGTCGCAGGCCTTCTTGATGATCTTCGCGCGCGGGTCGTAGTTCTTGTAGACCCGGTGACCGAAGCCCATCAGCTTCTCGTTGCCGTTCTTGACGCCCTCGATGAAGGCGGGGATCTCCGACTTCGAGCCGATCCGCCGCAACATGCGCAGCACGGCCTCGTTGGCGCCGCCGTGCAGCGGCCCGTAGAGGGCGCCGATGCCGGCGGCGACGGCGGAGTACGGGTCGACCTGGCTGGAGCCGACCGAGCGCACCGCGTTGGCCGAGCAGTTCTGCTCGTGGTCGGCGTGCAGGATGAACAGCGTGTCGAGCGCCTTCACCAGCCGCTCGTCGGCCTCGTACCTGCTCTCGCTCATCTTGAACAGCATGGAGAGGAAGTTGGCGGTGTAGGAGAGCTCGTTGTCGGGGTAGACGAACGGCTTGCCCTGCGCGTTGCGGAACGACCAGGCCCCCAGCGTCGGCATCTTCGCGATCATCCGGATGATCTGGATCATCCGGTTGTCGGCGTCGCCGATCACGCCGGCCTCAGGGTAGAACGTCGAGAGGGCCCCCACCGACGCCATCAGCATCCCCATCGGGTGCGCGTCGTAGCGGAAGCCCTCCATGAACGACTTCACGTTCTCGTGGACGAACGTGTGGTAGGTGATGTCGTGCACCCACTGCTCGTACTCGGCCTTGCTCGGGAGGGCCCCGTTGATGAGCAGGTAGGCCACCTCGAGGAAGGTCGAGGACTCGGCGAGCTGCTCGATGGGGTACCCGCGGTACTCCAAGATGCCCTTCTCGCCGTCGATGAAGGTCACGGCACTGCGGCAGGAGGCGGTGTTGACGAAGCCGGGGTCGTAGATGGCGAGCCCGGGGCTGTCGTCGTCGGCCTTGATGGCCCCGATGTCCTTGGCCTTGATGGCGCCTTCGGAGATCGGGACGTCGTACTCCTGTCCGGTGCGGTTGTCACGGACTGTCAGAGATTCGGTCACGTCCTCGATGCTAGTCCGGACCCCTCGGGCCCGGAACCGCCCGTCTCGGGTGAGGGAACGAGCGCCGCGTTTTGGCCGGACGCCGCGGCGCGCCGTAGTCTCATCTGTCGCGACCCCTGCCGCGCCGCGCTCGTCCTCGAGCGAGGTGCTGATCCGGACGTGAGCCGCACCGTCGATCAGGCGGTGGGCCGGTGCGATCCGGGCCGTGTTCGTCAGAGGCCGCAGCTGCACCAGCCGAACCGGGAGCCCCCGGCTCGGACCCACGAACCCAGAGAGTAGGACAGCCGTGCGCACCTACAGCCCCAAGCCCGGTGACATCACGCGCCAGTGGCACGTGATCGACGCCGAGGACGTCGTCCTCGGTCGGCTCGCCGTCCAGGCCGCGACCCTGCTGCGTGGCAAGCACAAGCCGCAGTACGCCCCGCACGCCGACACCGGCGACTTCGTGATCGTCGTCAACGCGTCGAAGATCGCCCTGAGCGGCAGCAAGCACACCAAGAAGATGTCCTACCGCCACTCCGGCTTCCCGGGCGGCCTCACCGCCACCCCGGTCGGCGACCTCCTCGAGAAGGACGCCCGCAAGGTCGTCGAGAACGCGGTCTGGGGCATGCTCCCCAAGAACAAGCTCGGTCGCCAGATCATCAAGAAGCTCAAGGTGTACTCCGGCCCCGACCACCCGCACTCGGCCCAGCAGGCCGTGCCGTTCGAGATCAGCCAGATCTCCCAGTAATCGACGACGAGGATTTGAGGCAGACCCATGGCTGAGACCAACGCCACCACCGAGGCCACCGAGGCCGAGGAGACCTACACCACCGACGAGCAGGGCGTCGCCTACAGCTCGGAGTCCGCGCCCAGCGCCGCGACGTCCGACCGCCCGGCCACCATCGCGCCCTCGGCCGGCACCGGCCGCCGCAAGGAGGCCGTCGCCCGCGTGCGGATCGTTCCGGGCACCGGCGAGTGGACCGTCAACGGTCGCTCGCTCGACTCCTACTTCCCGAACAAGCTGCACCAGCAGGTCGTCAACGAGCCCTTCGTGACCACCCAGCTCGAGGGCCGCTTCGACGTCATCGCCCGCGTGCACGGCGGCGGCATCACCGGTCAGGCCGGCGCGCTGCGCCTGGGCGTGGCCCGCGCGCTCAACGCGGTCGACCTCGAGGCCAACCGCCCGTCGCTGAAGAAGGCCGGGCTGCTCACGCGTGACGCCCGCGTCATCGAGCGCAAGAAGGCCGGTCTGAAGAAGGCCCGCAAGGCACCTCAGTTCTCCAAGCGCTGATCCTGCGCCGTGTGACAGGCACCCGGCGGCGTTGTCGTCGGTCGGCGGCCCCCTCATCGATCAGGATGGGCGGGCCGCCTTCCCTCCTCCGCCCTGCCAGGCACTCCGTCACACACCGCGGGAGACTCTGACTGATGGGACGTCTTTTCGGCACCGACGGGGTCCGCGGTCTCGCCAACGGCGACCTGACCGCGGACCTCGCGCTGCGCCTGGGCGAGGCCGCGGCGTCGGTCCTGGTCGATGCGACCGACGGACGCCGTCCACTGGCCGTCGTCGGTCGCGACACCAGGATCTCGGGACAGTTCCTCGAGCACGCCGTGGTGGCCGGGCTGGCCTCGGCCGGTGTCGACGTGCTGCGCCTGCGCGTGGTGCCGACGCCGGGCGTGGCCTACCTGACCGACCATCTCGACGCCGATCTCGGCGTCGTCATCAGCGCCTCGCACAACCCGATGCCCGACAACGGCATCAAGCTGCTGGGGCGCGGCGGCCGCAAGCTCGACGACGCCCTCGAGCAGCGCATCGAGGCCGCGATGGAGGCTGCGGTGGCCCGCCCCACCGGCGGTGACGTCGGCCGGGTCACGCCCTACGCCAGCACGCTCACCGACTACGTCGAGCACCTGCTCGGCACCTTGGGTGAGCCCCTCGACGGACTCACCGTGGTGCTCGACTGCGCCCACGGCGCGGCCCACGAGGCAGGTCCGGCGGCGCTGGCCGCCGCGGGGGCGAAGGTGATCGCCATCGGCGACCGCCCCGACGGTCTCAACATCAACGACGGCTGCGGTTCCACCCACCTCGCTCCGTTGCGTCAAGCGGTGCTCGAGCACGGAGCCGACGCCGGTTTCGCCGTCGACGGCGACGCCGACCGCTGCCTCGCGGTCGACCACACCGGCCAGGTCGTCGACGGCGACCAGATCCTCGCCCTGCTCGCCGTGGGTCTGCACGAGACGGGTCGGCTCGTCGACGACACCCTCGTCGTCACGGTCATGAGCAACCTCGGCCTGCACCACGCCATGCGCGAGGCCGGCATCACGCTCGCCCAGACCGCCGTCGGCGACCGCTACGTGCTCGAGGCGATGCATGCCGGCGGCTACTCCATCGGCGGTGAGCAGTCCGGTCACGTGATCCTCAGTCGGCACGCCACCACCGGCGACGGCCTGCTCACGGCTCTCCACGTGATGGCGGAGATGAAGCGCAGCGGGCGCTCGCTGCGCGGACTCGCCTCGCGCGTCAAGCGGCTGCCGCAGGTGCTCGTCAACGTGCCCGGGGTCGACAAGACCCGCACCGACGACCCCGAGCTGCTCGGCGCGGTCAGTGCCGAGGAGGCTCGTCTGGGCGACAACGGCCGGGTGCTGCTGCGACCCTCGGGCACCGAGCCGCTGGTGCGCGTCATGGTCGAGGCGGCCACGCAGGACGAGGCGCAGGCGATCGCCGACCGCCTCGCCGACGTCGTCCGCGCTCGGCTCGCCCTCGCCTGATCGGCCACTAGGCTGGGTGCATGGCGGCGGCACCGCCCTTCGTGATCGAGGGCCTCGGCAAGTCCTTCGGCTCCGTGCGCGCGGTGCACGATCTCTCCTTCCGCGTGGAGCCCGGCCGGGTCACCGGCTTCCTGGGGCCCAACGGCTCGGGCAAGACCACGACCCTGCGCATGCTGCTGGGGCTGGTCCGACCCACCGAGGGCCGCGCCCTGGTGGGTGACCGGCCCTACGCCGAGCATCCGGTGCCGGGTGCGCTGGTCGGCGCCGCGCTCGAGGCCACGGGCTTCCACCCCGGCCGCACCGGGCTCGGCCACCTCGAGGTGTACGCCGCCCAGGTCGGCGCCGACCGCGCCCGCGCCCGCGAGGTGCTGGGGATGGTGGGCATGAGCGAGGCAGCGGGGCGCAAGGTCGGCGGCTACTCCCTCGGCATGCGGCAACGACTCGGCCTGGCCACCGCGCTGCTGGCCGATCCGCCGGCCCTGGTGCTCGACGAACCCGTCAACGGGCTCGACCCCGAGGGCATCGTGTGGCTGAGGCAGTTCCTGCGCCACCTCGCCGAGCAGGGGCGCACCGTGCTGGTCTCCAGCCACGTGCTCGGCGAGGTGCAGCACACGGTCGACGACGTGGTCATCATCAAGGCCGGGCAGCTGGTGCACGCCTCCTCGCTCTCTGGTCTTGCCGAGCTGGCCGACCAGGTCACCCGCGTGGTCGCTCCCGACGCGGAGGCGTTCGCACGCCTGGCCGCCGACCGGGGGTGGAGCACGCACCCCGTCGCCGGCCGCGGCGGCACGCCCGGGGTCGGCGCGGACGTCGTGGGGGCGTCCGCCGCGGAGGTGGGTGCCGCGTGCTTCGCCGTCGGTCTCGAGCTGCACCAGCTCGCGACCCGGGGCACCGACCTCGAAGACGTGTTCTTCAGGCTCACCGGGCACGCCGCCGATCCCACCGTGGGCGAGGGGGCGGCATGAGGTGGCGCGAGGCGCTGATCGCCGAGAAGCGCAAGCTCACCAGCACGGCGATGTGGTGGGTGCTGGCGATCGGCATGGTCGGCTACCTCGCCTTCATCGGCGCGGTGCTGGCCTTCTCGATGGTCTCCGGCTCGGATGCGACCGGCGTCCAGCCGCTCACCGGGAAGGCGGCGGCGCTGTCGGTCTACGGCACCGTCAACGCCATCGGGTACGTGTTCCCGCTGGTCATCGGCACCCTCACGGTCACGACCGAGATGCGGCACCGGACCCTCACCCAGTCGCTGCTCGCCGAGCCCGTGCGCGGACGCTTGCTGAGCGCCAAACTGGCCGTGTCGTTCCCGGTCGGGGTGTGCTACGGGGTGCTGGGGGTGATCGGTCTGCTGATCGGCGGTGCGATCCCGCTCGCGACGGCGGGCGACGGGGCCTACCTCGGGGACGGCGAGGTGATCCGGGTGCTGGTGATGGGCATCCTCGTCTCCGGCCTCTGGGCGGTGCTGGGCGCGGCGTTCGGGTCCGTGGTCACCAACCAGGTCGCCGCCATCGTCGTGCTCCTGGCCTTCACGCAGCTGGTCGAGCCCATCGCACGCGTCGGCCTGAGCGCGGTCTCGTCGCTCGCGCCGGTCGCCTCGTACCTCCCCGGCGCTGCCGCCGACGCCGTGGTCGGGTCGAGCCTCTACTCCTCCGTGGGCACCGGCGCCGTCGACCTGCTCCCGGCCTGGGGCGGGGCGCTGGTCCTGCTCGGCTACGGCGTCGTGCTCGTGGTCCTCGGCTGGCGCACCACGTTCGCCCGCGACGTCACCTAGGTCGCGCCCTGGAGGCCCGTGGGAGCACTGTGGGAGGCCTGTGGACAGCCGTCGGCAGGATCCTCGGATCTGACGTAGACCTGGGGCATGACCCGTCCGACTCCCAGCCACGTCGCCCGGCCGCCACGCGCCCCCGGCCAGGTGCGCACCCGCGCGCTGTGGTGCGTGGTCGCACTGTGCCTCGCGCTGACGGCCGGGTCGGGCATCGCGATGGCGCTGCGGGCACCGTCCGAACCGGCGCCGCCCTCGGCACCCGTGTTGCACCTCGGCGGCCTCGACGTGCCACTGCCGGCGTCCTTCGAGGCGACCGACCCCGGCACGCGTCTGTTCTACCCCGGACGACGCGGGCAGCCGCTGGCGGTCGTCACCGGCGCCGCCGTGCTCGAGCCGGGAGTGTGCCCCGAGGTTCCGGACTCCTCGCGAGGGTTCGTCGGGTTGGCCGAGGTGAGCGATCAGCGTCTTCTGGCCGCGCACCGGGCCGCGCTGCGGCGATGGCGGACCGGCCTCGCGATCGGTGTGGGTGGTCGGCCGCGGGTGCACCGGGTCGACGCCGGCGAGGGCCGGATGCGTACTGACCTGGTGCTGCGCAACCGGCGCAACGGGCCCTGCCAGCCGCCGCGGGTAGCGGTCAGTGTGCTCTCGGCCCGCACCTCGCGGGGGGTGGCGACGATCGTCTTGGTGCGCGACGTGGGCGTCGACGGCGCACTCGGCGACGCGGCGGCCGACCTCCTGCTCGACGGGGCGCGGGCCTCCGCCGTGGCTCGAGGGGGCACCTCGGTGCAGGCCGACCTGCGCGGGACGCCCACCCTGCGCAATTCTTGAGTGAGATCTGCGTCGCCCTACGGGATCTGCTGATTCCGCACACGGAGTCGCAGAACACGATTGACTATGTGCTGCCCCCCTGTCGGTCCTCTCGGGACAGGAACCCCGTGATGACACTGCTCCCACCCCCCATCAGCCGCCTGCGAAGCGTCGGTCTGGCGCTGGCCGCTGCCCTCGTGCTGTCGCTCCTGGCGTCCGCACCGGCGCCCGCAGAGGCTTCGGCGAAGGCGGCCGGAGTCGCCACCACCGTCACGACGTCCGCCGCGACCGCCACCACCGGCCGGGTCCGCGGCGAGATCCTCGGCGCCAAGGGTCAGGGAACACCCAAGGTGAAGGTCGCCTGGTTCACCCTCGACTGGCAGCAACTCGGTAGCCGCTCGTTCACCGGTGGGGCGTACTCGCTGAACCTGCCCGAGGGTCGTTACCGCCTCCAGTTCACCGACCAGCGTCCCAGCTACGACGTCAGCCGCTACGCCCCGACCGACAAGCGGGTGCAGGTGACGGCGGGCACCACGACGGTCGCCTCGGTGCGCATGCGCCCGGGGGGTGCCATCGGCGGTGTCGCGAGAGCGGGGGGCAAGCTCGCGCGCGGCGCCAAGGTGGTGGCCGCCAACAAGGACGAGCGGTCGTGGTCGACGACAGCCAACAAACGGGGCCAGTTCGCCTTGGGCGGCCTGCCCGCCGGCACCTACTCGATCTTCACCTACGACAAGCGGCACCGCTTCGTCGGCAAGAGCATCTACATCAAGCGGTTGCGGGTCGGCCAGTACCGCTCGATCAAGCCGACCCTGACCACGCGGGCGGGCTCGCTGCTGGTCGACATCTACCTGGGGGACACGGCCTGGCAGGGGTCGAACGCCTACCTGACCGCTGTCAGCCGCACCACCGGTCAGTTCTGGACCGCCAAGGCCCGGCAGGGCTCCGTGACGTTCCGCGGCCTCTACCCGGGCAAGTACCGCATCGTGGTTCCCGGCATCGGCAACTACTTCGGCGCCACCCGCAGCGTCTCCGGCAAGGTCAAGCCGGGACGCGCGGCGTTCGGCAGCGTCCGTCTGAGCGAACGCGGTGCCTGGGTGAGCGGTCGCGTCGTCGACCAGGAGTCACCGAGCAGCGCGCTCTCCGGCGCGAGTGTCTCGCTGCTCGACGCCTCCGGAGCGGTGCTCGCCACCACGACATCGAGCGACGACGGCACCTTCCTCTTCGAGGGCCAGCTGGTCACCCAGGACGGCCTGACCGTCCGCTACGGCCCCGGCCCGTACAGCGACTACCTCGGTACCTCGCCCAATCGCTGCGAGTTCACCACCACGACGTCCGCTGCCTTCTCGATCGTCACGGGCCAGGAGACGGCACTCGGTGACGTCGCCCTCCGACGCAAAGCCACGCAGGACGACCCCAACTGTGTCCCCGAGGACCCAGCCGCCCAGGAGGCCCGCCGATGACCGACACCGAGTCGCCGTACGTGCGCGTACCCGACCGCGAGCTCTCCGCGTACGCCGCGGAGTACCTCGAACAGGTCGCCGCGATCCCCGAGCAGCGCGCGTCGGTGGGATGCGTGATCCCGGCCTACAACGAGGGCGAGACGATCGCCGGCGTGCTCGACTCGCTGCTCATGCAGACCCGGCTGCCCGACGAGATCCACGTGATCGTCAACAACACCACCGACGACTCGGTCGAGATCGCGAGTCACTACGCAGGTCCCCACGTCCGCATGACCGCGGTCGGCGAACAGCGCACGACCATCTACGTGCACGACATCGGCAAGAACCCCGACAAGAAGGTCGGCGCCCTGAACTACGGGTATCACCTGGTCGAGCACATGGACTACCTGCTCGGCGTCGACGGCGACACCACGCCCGAGCCCGACGCGGTCGAGGCTCTGGTCGCCGAGATCAGCAGCGACGCCCGCATCGGCGGTATCTCGGCGATCTACTCGATCGACGACAGCGCCCTCGACAACGTGGTGGCCAAGTGGCTGATCGCCGGTCAGCGAGCGCAGTTCTCGGCGTTCAACATGCAGAACCTGCTCAAGGGTCGCAACATGGCTGTCCTGGGGGGACAGTTCTCGATCTTCTCCACCAAGGCGCTGCGCGATGTGCTGCGCGAGACCCACCAAACGACCCCGTGGGTGAGCGACAGCGAGGTCGAGGACTCCCTGCTCTCGCTCCAGATCAAGAGCGCCGGCTACCTGACCAAGATCAGCGCCTCGGCGCGCGCCCACGTCGGTGGCATGACGACCCTGCGCAGCCTCGACGCGCAGCAGGTGAAGTGGAACTTCGGCGCGATCGACCTGATGTGGCCGGGGCAGCGCGGTGACACGCGGGGGCAGCCGCTCCACCCCAACCTGCGGCTGCGGTGGTTCGAGCACTGCTCCATGGTCATCAACATCGTGACGCGTCTGATGTTCGTGCTGCTGCTCGTCGGGTCGCTGTCCATCCACGCCCTCGTGTTCCAGGCGTGGTGGGTCACCCCGCCGGCGATGGCGATCCTGCTCAACCTCAAGGTCGCCCGCTCGATGGAGTTCGCGCACCGTCGTGACTATCTCTTCGCGCTGCTGCTGGCTCCCGCCGAGCTGTACATGTGGCTACGCATGGGTCACTTCACTCGTGCCTGGTTGAAGTTCTTCAGTCACCAGCAGACCGACAACTGGGCGGCCCAGGCCAAGGCGGAGCGCGGCAAGGGAGTCGCATGGCTGTACCCCTACGTCGTGCTGATGGTCTTCCTCGTCGCCGCGTTCGCGATCTGGGTGCAGGTGCCGATCTCCCTGCGCTCGGACATCCTCGCCGTCGGCTGGCCGATCCTGGGGGTCATCACGGTGCTCCAGACGGCCTGGATGGCCCTGAAGATCATGCGGCGTCACCGGGGGTTCAAGGCGTGAATCAGTTCATCGGTAGGAGCCCCCGCGGGCGGCGACGTGCGATGTCGGGTCTCAGCGGCCTGGTGGTCGCGGCCCTGGTCGCGTGTCTGAGCAGTTGCTCCGTGCTCGACCGGAGCGGAGCCTCCGACGACGCGAGCGGGACGCCGTCGTCCACCTCGACTGCCACGAGCCAGCCCCTGGTCGACTCCCAGTTCACGCGCGACGGCACCTTCCAGTCCCACATCTCCGCCGACGGCGTCAAGGGCATCGACTTCGTCTACACCCTCTATCCGACCAAGTCGACGCCGCGCACCAACGAGTGGTTCCCACGAGGCAGCAAGTACTTCTCGTTCACCTTCCAGGCCTACGACCTCTCGCAGAAGATCCGCGCGCCGTTCGCGACCAAGCGCAAGGTCTACCTCCAGACCATGAAGGTCACCTCGAACACCATCACCGTCGATGGAGGCAAGACCCAGCACCCCTACCGCCTCGAGGCCCTGGCCAAGGACGTCACCTTCGACCCCGAGCCCCTGACCTTGCGGCAGAGCATGCTCATCAGCTCCCCGAAGGGTGCCTTCGAGCTGCGCAACCAGCGGATCGCGCCGACCTCGCTGAAGACGCGGGGCCTGGAGCTCTCCTTCACCGCGGTCGTGTTCGTTCAAGCGAAGGTGGGCGGGTCGGCCTACGTGCGCCGAGTGATCAAGCAGACCGTACCGATCCAGATCTTCGAGTCCGACAAGCCCACCGAGGTGTCGTCGATCCCCGTCGACGCCAACTGATCCGGGCCCCGATCCGGGCCCGGACCCAGGCTTCGATCCGGGCTGTGATCCAGCCTCGAGTCAGGCGGCGACCATCCGGAAGCCGACACCCTTGACGACCTCGATGTAGCGCGGCTCGGTGGTGTCGTCGTCCAGCTTGCGCTTGACGGTCATCACATGGGCCTCGACCGCACGCTTCTCGGCCTCGTTGACGAAGTGCGAGGTGACGTACTGCTCTCCGCGCAGCGCCAGCACCAGGTCGGCACGACTGCGCACCCGATTGCCCGTGCGCATCAAGGCGGTCAACACGTCGAGCTCCGAGCGGCTCAGTTCGATCCCGCGTCCGTTCAACGTCGTCCGGCCCGTGGAGGTGTCGAGCTCGAGCAGTCCGTGGCGCAGCACGGCGTCGGAGCCCGATTCGCGCGCCGGCGCCCGCACGGGTCGGTCGGCAGCAGGTGGTGCTGCCGGCTCGGGCAAGGGTGCCGGCGCGGGCGCAGGCGCGGGCGCAGGCGCGGGCGCGTGGGCGCGCGTGGGCGAGTCGGTGGTGGGCTCGGCCGGAGGATCCATGGACTGACGGAACTCCGCTGCCGCTTGGGCGGCCCACGACGGCGAGAGGGGTGCGGCGACCATCCCACCCGAGGTGTCGGGTGGGCGCTGGGTGTACCGCACGCGACGCAGCATGGCGTCGGCGCGGGCCCGCAGCTCGCGTGGGCGGAAGGGTTTGACCAGATAGTCGTCCGCACCCGCCTCGAAACCGCGGATGAGGTCGACCTCCTGGTCCAGCGCGGTGATCATGATCAGGTAGGTGCTGCTGAACTCGCGCAGTCGCTTGGCCACCGCGAAGCCGTCGATGCCGGGCATGTTGACGTCGAGCGTGGTCAGCAAGGGGGAGTGCTCGCGCACCGCTTCGATCGCGGCGGGACCGTCCTCGGCCATCACGGTGCGGAACCCAGACTGCTCGAGCACGAGTTGAATGAGGTCGCGCACATCGAGGTCATCCTCGGCGACGACGGCCACGAGTCGTTGGGACGGCTGGGGAGGCACGACGTCGAGCCTAGGGCAGATTGGCCCACCTCGGCGCTTTTCGGCCAGGCTTCACCAGCCTGCGGAACGCCCCAGCTCCACCGCGCGTGCCACCCAGACCTCTCCCGCGGCGGGCCCTCCGTTGCAGGTGCCGTCGCTCTCGGCCGGCGGTTTGACCCAGAGGAGGGCGTCGAGTCCGGTCTGGTCGTCCACCACTCCTGGGGCCCGGCCCAGCGACTGTCCGGACGGATTGCACCACTCGGTGACCGGATCGCCAGCGCCGTCGGGGTCGCCGTCGCGGCCGGTGTCGATCACGAAGTGCGTTCCGCCGACCTGCGACGCGACCGCCCGGGCGTAGTCCAGCTCGGCCGACATCGGCTGGTAGTTGGCCACGTTGGTGGCGAAGCCACGCACGCGCTCGACCCCCACCTCGGCGAGCCGCTGGGCGATCGTCGCGGAGTCGATCCACGAGGAGTGGCCGGCATCGATGTAGGTCGCCACCCCGTCGTCCGCCAGGACGCCGACGGCCTCGCCGAGGAGTGGTAGCCGCTGGTCACCCCCACAGGATCCGGCCGAGGCGAGGGCGTCGGGTTCGAGCACGACGACGCTGTGGTCGCCCGCCGCCCCCGCGATCTCGCTCACCCAGGGCAGGTAGGTGTCGTCGGTCAGGCCCCCCGTCGACTGGGCGCCCGTGCAGTCGCGGTCGGGGACGCCGTAGACCACGAAGAGAGGAACCTCGTTGCCGGCCGCCGCGACGACCGAGGCGACGAACGGCCCGACCTGGCCCGAGGGGTACCGCTCCGGGGTCAACCAGATGCCCGAGGGGACGGCGGCGATCCGTCGCAGGATGTCGGAGGCCTGCGCGTCGCCGTCGGCGGAGGCCTGTTGCGCGGCTGCATCGAGCCTGGGTGAGGGCAGCACGTACTGCTCCTCGCCCGTCCACGGGTTGCCCTCGAGGGGTGCGCCGGAGCGTGCCGCCGCGTCGCTGGTTCCGGAGTCCGTGGCGCCGGAGCCCCCGTCGTCGGAGCCCGTGTCGTCGGAGCAACCGAGCAGGGGCGCAGCGCAGAACAGCACGACGCACGTCACCATGAGCAGGCGGCGTCGCAGCCGCACCGGGGGGAGGGGCACGCGCCCATGGTGCCCGGTCTGGGCACTCTTCGTGGTCAGAGCTTGCGAAGTCGCACGTACCGCACCGAGTGGTCGCGGTCCTTGCGCAGTACCAGGGTGGCGCGCGAGCGGGTGGGGGAGACGTTGTCGGTGAGGTTGGGGCCGTTGATGGTGTCCCAGATGCGCTCGGCCTCGGTGATGGCCGCGCCGTGCTCGAGGTCGACGTACTTGGCGAAGTAGGAGCCCGGGTCGCGGAACGCGGTCTCGCGCAGCCGGAGGAACCGGTCGACGTACCACTGCCGGATGTGCCGGGTGTCGGCGTCGACGTACACCGAGAAGTCGAAGAAGTCGCTGACGGCCAGGCCGGTGCGGCCGTCCTCGTGGGTGCGGGCAGGCTGGAGCACGTTGAGGCCCTCGATGATCACGATGTCGGGCCGGTTGACGACGACCCGCTCCTCGGGCACCACGTCGTAGACCAGGTGGGAGTAGGTGGGTGCCTCGACCTCGTCCTTGCCGGACTTGATGTCGACGACGAACTTGAGCAGTGCCCGGCGGTCGTAGGATTCGGGGAAGCCCTTGCGCTGGAGGAGGCCGCGCTGCTCGAGCTCGGCGTTGGGGTAGAGGAACCCGTCCGTGGTGACGAGTGCGACGTTGGGGTGCTGGGGCCAGTGGGCGAGCATCTGCTGGAGCACGCGCGCCGTGGTCGACTTGCCGACGGCCACCGAGCCCGCCAGGCCGATCACGAAGGGCGTGCGCGGCGGAGTGCGCTGGTGCAAGAAGTGCTCCTGCTCGCGGTGCAGCCGGCCCGCCGACTCGACGTACATCGACAGCAGCCGCGAGAGCGGCAGGTAGACCTCGCGCACCTCGTCGAGGTCGAGAGAGTCGCCCAGGCCGCGCAGGCTGCGTACCTCGCCGGCGCTCAAGGGGCTCTCCGTCTCGGCCGCGAGCGCCGCCCAGGCGGCTCGGTCGAGCTCGATGTACGGGGTCGCCTCGCGGGCATCGTCGTGGCCGTGGTGGCCCCGGCCGTGCGAGGACATGCGCGGGATTCTTCCATCATCGCCGCGCTCGGCGGCGCCACCCCCGGAACAGCGCGGGTCGGGCACTACGATCGACCCCTATGTGCGGGATCGTGGGATACGTCGGGCACCGGCCCGCGCAAGAGGTCGTGATCGAGGGGCTGCGACGTCTGGAGTACCGCGGCTACGACTCCGCCGGCATCGCGCTGGTCGACGACGGCCGGGTCGCCTGGCGCAAGAAGGCCGGCAAGCTGGCGAACCTCGAGAAGGAGATCGCCGACTCCCCGCTGCCGGCCTCGTCCCTGGGCATCGGGCACACCCGGTGGGCCACCCACGGCGGCCCGACCGACGCCAACGCGCACCCGCACCTGGGCTACGGCGGCCGGGTGGCCGTCGTCCACAACGGGATCATCGAGAACGTCGACGAGCTGCGCCGGCGCATCGAGGCCGACGACCTCGTGTTCGCCTCCGAGACCGACACCGAGATCGCGGCGCACCTCTTGGAGCTCCAGGTCGCCTCCGGTGAGGATCTCACCACCGCGATGCAGCGGGTCTGCTCGGTGCTCGACGGCGCGTTCACGCTCGTGGCGGTCGACGCCGAGCGGCCCGACGTCGTCGTCGCGGCGCGGCGCAACTCTCCCCTGGTGGTGGGGCTGGGCGAGGGCGAGAACTTCCTGGGCTCCGACGTCGCGGCGTTCATCGAGCACACGCGCGAGGCGCTGGAGTTGGGGCAGGACCAGGTCGTCACCCTGACTCGCGACGCCGTGAGCGTCACGACCTTCGACGGCACCCCGGTGCAGGGCACCAGCTTCCACGTCGACTGGGATCTCGCCGCGGCCGAGAAGGACGGCCACGACTGGTTCATGCGCAAGGAGATCTTCGAGCAGCCGCGCGCCGTGGCCGACTCCCTCATCGGACGACGCACCTCGCGCGGCGCGCTCCGACTCGACGAGATGCGGCTCTCGGACCAGGAGCTGCGCGACATCGACAAGGTCATCGTCATCGCCTGCGGCACGTCGTTCTACGCCGGGCTGGTGGCCAAGTACGCCATCGAGCACTGGTGCCGGATCCCGTGCGAGGTCGAGCTGGCCAGCGAGTTCCGCTACCGCGACCCGATCCTCGACTACACGACGCTCGTCGTCGCGATCAGCCAGTCCGGGGAGACCGCGGACACCCTCCAGGCGATCCGGCACGCCCGCGAGCAGCGCTCGAAGGTGCTCGCGATCTGCAACACCAACGGGTCGACCATCCCGCGGGAGTCCGACGCGGTCATCTACACCCACGCCGGACCCGAGATCGGCGTCGCCTCGACCAAGGGGTTCCTCACCCAGCTCGTGGCCTGCTACCTGCTGGGGCTCTACCTCGCCCAGGTCAAGGGCACCAAGTACGGCGACGAGATCGACGAGGTACTGCGCCAACTCGAGGCGATGCCCGGCCACATCGAGGCCGTGCTCGCCGGGCACGAGCAGGTCTACGAACTCGCCCGCGCTCACGCGCGTACGCCGTCGGTGCTGTTCCTCGGGCGCCACGCCGGGTACCCGGTGGCGCTCGAGGGGGCGCTCAAGCTCAAGGAGCTCGCCTACCTGCACGCCGAGGGATTCGCGGCGGGCGAGCTCAAGCACGGCCCGATCGCGCTCGTCGACGACGGCGTCCCCGTGCTGTGCGTCGTGCCCCCGAGGGGTCGCGATCAGCTGCACGGCAAGATGATCAGCGGCATCCAGGAGGTCCGTGCCCGCGGTGCCCGCACCATCTGCCTGGCCGAGGAGGGCGACGACGTCATCGACGCCTACGCCGACACCGTCATCCGGCTGCCCCACGTGCCCGTGTTGCTCCAGCCGCTCGTGGCCGTCGTGCCGCTCCAACTGTTCGCCTGCGAGCTCGCCACCACGCTCGGCCACGACGTCGACCAGCCTCGCAACCTCGCGAAGTCGGTCACGGTCGAATAATCGGTCGGCTCCGCTCTCGGTCGGCTGGCTGGGGGTGGGGTTCGGGAGGGCCGCCTCGGGTGGTGCTCGCACTAGGCTCCGGGCATGACGGTGATCGGGGTCGGCATCGATGTGTGCGACATCGAGCGGTTCGGCGTCTCGCTCGACCGCACGCCCGGCCTGCGCGGGCGGCTGTTCACTCCCGACGAGGCTGGTCGACCGCTCGCCTCCCTGGCGGCCCGGTTCGCCGCTAAGGAGGCCCTGGCCAAGGCGCTCGGCGCCCCGGTGGGGATGGCCTGGCACGACGCCGAGGTGGTGTCCGAGTCGTCGGGCCGTCCACGCTTCGAGGTGCACGGCACCGTCGCCGCCCGCGCAGCCGAGCTGGGAGTGGCGCACGTGCACCTCTCGCTCTCCCACGACGCCGGCATCGCCTCCGCCATGGTCGTGCTCGAGTCCTGACCGTGCGCCTGCCGGGGGATCCGGCGGATTCACCGGACCTCCGGTGATCCCGCCCGCCCTCTACGGTGAGCCCATGAGGCGAGCCCACACGGTGGAGCAGGTGCGCGCGGCGGAGTCGGCGCTGATGGCGCGACTACCCGACGGCGCCTTGATGCAGCGGGCGGCGTACGGGCTGGCGCTCGCGGTCTCCGACTTCCTGGGCGGCGCCTACGGGCGGCGCGTCCTGCTGCTGGTCGGCTCGGGCGACAACGGCGGCGACGCCCTGTACGCCGGCGCGGTGCTCGCGCGCCGGGGAGCCGGCGTCGAGGCCTGGCTGCTGGGCGACCACGTGCACGAGCAGGGTCTGGCGGCGCTGCGAGCCGCGGGCGGACGGGTCGAGCGGCCGGCGGCGCGCCGAGAAGCGGCTGCGGGCACACTTCTCGGGCCACGACCCGACGTGGTGGTCGACGGCATCGTCGGCATCGGTGGTCGCCCGGGGTTGAGGGCGAGCGCACTCGAGGCGTTGGCTGCGCTCCGCGGCGTGCCGGTCGTGGCGGTCGACACGCCCAGCGGGATCGACGTCGACACCGGCGAGCTGCCGTCGTCCCAGCAAGGGGCCCAGCGCTCCTCCGCGCAGGACGCCGACCGTCACGTGCGCGCCGACCTCACCGTCACGTTCGGCACCCTCAAGCCGGCCCACCTGGTCGACCCGGCCGCCGCCGCGTGCGGGTCCGTGCACCTGGTCGACATCGGCCTGGCGGCCGACCTGCCCACGGCCACGATCGAGGCGCTCCAGCCGGCAGACGTGACCGCGCTGATCCCACGGCCGACTCAGGACGCCCACAAGTACACCCGCGGCGTGGTGGGCATCAGGGCCGGGTCGAGCAGCTACCCGGGGGCCGGTCTGCTCTCGGTTGCCGGGGCCGCCACGGGTCTGGCCGGGATGGTCCGCTACGTCGGCGACCAGGCTGTGGCCGACCGAGTGCGCGAGGCACACCCCGAGGTCGTGGGGGAGGGCCGGGTGCAGGCGTGGGTGGTGGGGTCGGGTGGCGGCGAGGAGGCCGGTGACCATCTGCGCGCGGCGCTGACCGACGGCGTCTCGACCCTCGTCGACGCCGACGCGCTCGCGCACCTGACGACCACCGACCACGAGCACGCGCCCCTCGTGCTCACGCCCCACGCGGGCGAGCTCTCCGCCATGACGGGAGCGCCCCGCGCGGAGATCGAGTCGGCACCCCTGCGCCACGCTCGCGCGGCGGCCGAGCGCTACCGCGCCGTGGTGTTGCTCAAGGGTCGGCACACGCTCGTCGCCCACCCCGACGGCCGGGTGCGCGTCACCACCACCGGCACCCCGTGGCTCGCGACGGCGGGGGCCGGTGATGTGCTCGGCGGTGTCATCGGGGCACTTCTCGCAGCCGGTCTCGACGCCTTCGACGCCGCCAGCGTCGGGTCGTGGTTGCACGGGGCGGCCGCCACGCTCGCCTCCGGTGGTGGCCCGATCACGGCCGGCGACGTCGCCCCCGCCGTCCCTCGTGTCGTCGCCGACCTCCTCACCTGAGCACCCGCCGCACGACGACGATTCGCGACTCCTGGAGCGACGATTCGCGACCCCTCGCGGTCCCCGAGCCGCGCCGTGACGCGCCCGGGTCGAGAACCCGCACCCTCCCCGACGTGGGTCGGTGAAAGACTCGGGGGGTGTCCGCCCCGCCCCGCGCCGAGCTCGTCGTCGACCTCGACGCGCTGCGCCACAACGTGCGCCTGCTGCGTGCGGAGGTGGGCGAGGGCGTGGCGATGATGACCGTGGTCAAGGCCGACGGCTACGGCCACGGCATGCTCGAGGTCGCCCGAGCCGCGCGCGAGGCGGGCGCGGACTGGCTCGGCGTGGCCACGCTCGACGAGGCCGCCACCCTGCGTGCCGCCGGCGATTCCGGCCCCCTCCTGGCCTGGCTGACCACGCCGGGGGAGGACCGCGCGCCGGCCGTCGTCGCCGATGTCGACCTCTCGGCGTCCAGCACCGGCGAGCTGGCGGAGATCGCCGACGCCGCCACGCGCGCAGGCAAGCCGGCACGGGTGCACCTCAAGGTCGACACCGGTCTCTCCCGGGGCGGGGCCACCGGAGCCGAGTGGCCCGCGCTCCTGGCCGCGGCCGTGCACGCCGCCCGCGAGGGCCGCGTCGAGGTCACCGGCCTCTGGAGCCACTTCGCCGCCTCGGACGAGCCCGCCCACCGAGCCAACGACGTCCAGGAGCAACGCTTCCGCGACGCGGTCGCCGCCGCCGAGAGCGCCGGGCTGCACCCACGCGTGCGCCATCTGGCCAACTCCGCCGCCGCACTGCTGCGACCGACGTCTCGCTTCGACCTGGTGCGTTGCGGCATCGCCAGCTATGGCCTCGACCCCGCCCCCGGCCAGCCCGGCACCGCGCGGCTCGACCTGCGACCGGTGATGACCGCGCGGGCCACGCTGGCGCTGGTCAAGGAGGTTGCCGCCGGTGAGGGCGTCTCCTATGGCCACACCTGGCTCGCTCCACACCGCACGGTCCTCGGACTGGTGCCGGTGGGGTACGGCGACGGAGTGCCACGCCACGCGTCGAACCGGGCCGAGGTCGGCGTGGCCGGGGCGCGTCGTCCGGTCCGGGGCCGGGTGTGCATGGACCAGTTCGTCGTCGAGCTGGGCCCGGGCGACCCGACGGCCGCGGGTGCCGACGTGACCCTGTTCGGCGCCGCGCCCCACCCCTCGGCGCAGGACTGGGCGGAGGCGTGCGAGACCATCAGCTACGAGATCGTCACCCGCATCGGGGGGCGGTTCGTCCGTCGGCACGTGAATCGGCACGATCAGGGAGCGAGGTCGTCATGAGTGTTCGACAGCGGGTGCTCCGCACGGCGGGTGCCGCCCTGGGCGTGGCCGGACTGGCGGCCGCGGGAGGCGTGGTCGATGTCGCGATCCACCGCCGTGCGATCGCAGCCCGGCCCAAGGCCGGCGACAAGATCCCCCTGGGCTCGCTGCGCTCCCGACCGATCACCGTGGTGTGCTCCGACGGTGTGCCGCTGCATGTCGAGGTCGACGAGCCCGACGCCCCGGGCGCGACCCCTCTGACGGTGGTCTTCGCGCACGGCTACTGCCTGACGCTCGACTCTTGGCACTTCCAGCGCGCCGGCTACCGCGGCCTGGTGCGCACGGTCTTCTACGATCAGCGCTCGCACGGCCGCTCGGGCCGCTCCGACGCCAAGCACGCCACCATCGACCAGCTCGCCGAGGATCTGCTGTGCGTGCTCGAGCAGGTGGCGCCCGAAGGGCCGGTCGTGCTCGTGGGGCACTCGATGGGCGGGATGACCATCGCCGCGTTGGCCGAGCAGCACCCCGAGCTCTTCGGGGAGCGCATCGTCGGCGTCGCGCTGATCTCCACCACCGCCGGCGGTCTCGACGTCGGTCGCATCCTGATGCCGCTGGCGCCGGCGCGCATCGGGGGCAACCTGGTCGTGCGCGGTGCGCGGGGTCTCAGCCGCGGCCACAGGGGCGTCGACGCGGTGCGCAAGATGGGCAGGGCGGTCGCCGAGGTCGCCACCGACCGGTTCGCCTTCGGCGACGAAGTGCCCAGCGACTACGTGCGCTTCGTCGACGAGATGCTCGGCGCCACCCCCTTCGAGGTCGTCGCCCAGTTCCTGCCGAGCCTGCACTCCCTCGACAAGTTCGACCACGTCGGCGTGCTCGCCCGCGTGCCGACCGCGATCATGTGCGGCACCCGCGACCGGCTCACCTCGATCGGGCACAGCCGCAAGCTGGCCAGCCGCATCGAGGGCGCCACCTTGCTGGAGCTCGAACGCACCGGCCACATGGCACAGATCGAGCGGCACGACCAGGTCAATGCCGTGCTCGACCAACTGCTGGCCGCGGCCACCGAGCAGGCGGGCCGACGATGAGCGCGCCCGCCTCCGAGGATCACGCGCACCTGCCCCTGGTCGTGCGCCCCGCCGGCCCTGACGACGCCGCAGCGGTGCTGCGCGTCGTCCAGGCGGCCTTCGCGGGCCGACCGGCGATGGATCCCGTGCCCGCGGCGCTGGAGGAGACCGAGGACACCATCCGCGAGAAGCTCGCGGCCACGGGCGGTCTCCTGGCGCACATCGGCGAGGAGCCCGTGGGCACGCTGGTGCTCGACCCGGTCGGCGCCACCACCTATCTGCGGCGCTTCGGCGTGATGCCGGGGCACCAGGGGCGCGGCATCGCCGGCGCCCTCATCGACGCCGCGGTCGACGCCGTGCTGGCCTCGGGCACCGGCACGGAGGACCTCACCGTGGTCGCGCGCGAGGAGTTGCCCAAGACGATCCGCTTCTGGGATCGGCAGGGCTTCCGTGAGATCCGGCGTCGCTCGCCGCTGGTCGAGATGCGCCGACCACTGCGCACCGCTGTGTTCCAGGCGCCGACCGCCGAGGCCATGAGGGCGATCGGCCGATCCCTGGCCGGACAGCTCGCGAGGGGCGACCTGCTCGTACTGACCGGCGACCTCGGCGCCGGCAAGACCACCCTGACCCAAGGCATCGGAGCCGGCCTGGGCGTGCGCGGCCACGTCACCTCGCCCACGTTCGTCATCGCCCGCAACCACCCCTCTTTGGTGGGGGGGCCGAGCCTCGTGCACGTCGACGCCTACCGCCTCGACGGCCTGGCCGAGCTCGACGACCTCGACCTCGACACCTCCCTCGACGACGCCGTGACCGTGGTCGAGTGGGGCGAGGATCTCGCCGAGGGGCTCACCGAGTCGCGACTGGAGGTGCGCGTGGTGCGTGACACCGGCGCCGCCGGCGACCCGCACGCGGTGGCGGGTCTGGACCCCCGCCGCATCGAGATCACGCCTGTCGGTCCGCGCTGGCACGCACTGTCGTTCCGGGGCCTCGGCTGAGGGCCGGCGTCCTCTCAGGAGCCGCGCGTACCCTGCCCCACGTGGGCGACCCGCACCGTGGGCTCGACGAGGAGCCGCTCGACCTCGGCGAGCTGCCGCAGTCGGGGCGCTCCGCGGAGCCCGCCACCCCGCCTCGCCGTCGGCGTCCGCCCGCGTGGAGCCTGCTCGTGCTGGTCGGGCTGCTGCTGGCAGCGTTGACCGCCGGCCTGGTCGACCAGCGGGCGCGCTCCACCGAGCAGGTGGCACTCGATCGGTGTGGCACCGACGCGCGGGCGGCGATGCTGCGCGCCGACGCCGTGATGGGCGCCATGCAGGAGTACCTGCGTCCGGCGTACGCCTTCGAGACCAGCGAGCGTAGCCGGGCCGGGCTCGACGCGATTCTGGCCCAAGAGGCGGTGAAGGTCGAGCCGCGCCTCACCGGGGCCCTGGGCCTCTGCGAACACGTCGCTGTGTGGTCGGTGCACCGTCAGCTCGCGCGCGAGCGCGACGCCTACGTCGCCTACCTCCGGGCCCGGCTCGACCAGATCCGCGCCACGGCCCAGGGGCGCCCGCCCACGGGCAGCGACGAGCGCCTGGCCCGGCTGCGCCAGGAGGCCTTCGGCGTCGACGGCTGAGGTGTCGCCGGGCCACCGTACGATGGCCGAGCACCCCCTACCGCTGAGCGTCAGGGGGTATCTCTGCGCGCCCACCGCTCTCGAGGAGTCGCCATGAGCACCCCGTTGCTCGCCCCCGTCGTCGCCGATCCGACCCTGGCCCAGGCGCTCGACGACGCCCGCGGTACGCAGGTGCCGGCGCTCGACCTCACCGCTCCCGCGGCGCTGCGCCCCTTCGTCACCGCCGGCCTGGTCGGCGCCGGCCGGCACGTACTCGCCGTCACGGCGACCTCGCGCGAGGCCGACGATCTCGTCGAGCACCTCGGCGATCTGCTCGACCCAGCGTCGGTCGTGGCCTACCCCAGCTGGGAGACCCTGCCCCACGAGCGGCTGAGCCCCCGCAGCGACACCGTCGGCCGCCGCCTCGCGGTGCTGCGTCGGCTGGCGCACCCGGTGCCGGGCAGCGAGACCGCGGGCCCGGTGCGTGTGGTGGTGGCCCCGGTTCGCTCGCTCCTCCAGCCCCAGGTCAAGGGTCTCGCCGATCTCGAGCCGGTCGAGCTCGCGCTCGGCGACACGGTGTCGCTCGACGACCTGGCGCGACGGCTCTCCGACGCCGCCTATACGCGCGTCGACCTGGTCGAGAAGCGGGGCGAGTTCGCCGTCCGCGGTGGCCTCGTCGACGTCTTCCCACCCACCGAGGAGCACCCCCTGCGGGTTGAGCTGTGGGGCGATGACGTCGAGGAGATCCGTTCCTTCTCCGTGGCCGATCAGCGCACCCTCGACGCCGTGGAGTGGCTCTGGGCGCCGCCGTGTCGCGAGCTGCTGCTCACCTCGCAGGTGCGCGAACGCGCGGCCGAGCTCGGCCGTGCCCACCCCGCACTGCTCGAGCTCACCGACAAGATCGCCCACGGCATCGCGGTCGAGGGTATGGAGTCGCTGACGCCGGCCCTGGTCGACGAGATGGAGCTGCTCGTCGACCTGATGCCCGACGACACCCACGTGTTGGTGCTCGATCCCGAGCGCGTGCGGGCCCGCGCCCACGACCTCGTCGCCACCAGCGAGGAGTTCCTCGACGCTTCGTGGGCTGCGGCCGCGGGGGGCGGGTCCGCGCCGATCGACCTCGGCGCGGCGTCCTATCGCAGCCTCGCCGACGTGCGCGCCCACGTGCTCGAGCGAGGCCAGGCCTGGTGGTCGGTCAGTCCGTTCGGCATCGCGCCCGACGACGGGCGCGACGACGAGCCGCTACGCGACGAGACCGGCGAGGTGGTGCGCGTCGACGTCGACGTGCACGACGGCGTGGTGCCCACCCGCGCCCTGCCCGCGGCCCCGGTCGAGGCCTACCGCGGCGACGTCGACCGCGCACTGGCCCAGCTCGACGCCTGGCGCGCCGACGGGTACCGGGTCGTGGTGGTGCACGCCGGCCACGGGCCGGCGTCTCGCATGGTCGAGGCGCTCGGCGACGCCGACGTGCCCGCCCGGCTGGTCGACGCCTCCGGCGAGGATCCCGAGCTGTGGCAGCTCGGCGTCGTCACCGTCACCTGCGGCGCCCTGGCACACGGGTTCGTCGACGAGGTGAACAAGCTGGTGCTCGTCACCGGCGAGGATCTCTCCGGCCAACGTTCCTCAACCCGTGACATGCGCTCGATGCCCGCCCGGCGGCGCAAGCAGATCGATCCGCTCGAGCTGAAGACCGGTGACTACGTGGTGCACGAGCAGCACGGGGTCGGCCGCTTCATCGAGATGAAGCAGCGCGAGGTCGGCGGGGCCACGCGTGAGTACCTCGTGCTCGAGTACGGCGCCTCCAAGCGCGGCGCCCCGCCCGACCGGCTCTACGTGCCGGCCGACGCCCTCGACCAGGTGACCCGCTACGTCGGCGGCGAGCAGCCGAGCCTGGACCGTCTGGGCGGCGGCGACTGGGCCAAGCGCAAGGGTCGCGCCCGCAAGGCGGTGCGCGAGATCGCCGCCGAGCTGATCAAGCTCTACGCCGCGCGTCGGGCCACCAAGGGCCACGCCTTCGGCCCGGACACCCCCTGGCAGCGCGAGCTGGAGGACGCCTTCCCCTTCACCGAGACGGTCGACCAGTTGACCACCGTCGAGGAGGTCAAGTCCGACATGCGGCAGGTCGTGCCGATGGACCGCCTCATCTGCGGCGACGTCGGCTACGGCAAGACCGAGATCGCCGTCCGGGCGGCCTTCAAGGCGGTGCAGGACGGCAAGCAGGTGGCCGTGCTCGTGCCGACCACCCTGCTGGTCACCCAGCACCTCTCCACCTTCTCCGAGCGCATGGCGGGCTTCCCGGTGGTGGTCAAGGGTCTCTCGCGGTTCCAGACCGACAAGGAGGCCCGGGAGGTGATGGCGCAGATGACCGAGGGCAGCGTCGACATCGTCGTGGGTACGCACCGGCTGCTGAACCCCGACATCCGGTTCAAGGATCTCGGCCTGATCATCGTCGACGAGGAGCAGCGCTTCGGCGTCGAGCACAAGGAGCAGCTCAAGCGGCTGCGCACCGCCGTCGACGTGCTCTCGATGTCGGCGACGCCGATCCCGCGCACGCTCGAGATGGCGATCACGGGCATCCGTGAGATGTCGACGATCACCACGCCGCCCGAGGAGCGGCACCCGGTGCTCACCTACGTCGGTGTCTACGAGGACCGCCAGGTCACCGCCGCGGTCCGTCGCGAACTGCTGCGCGACGGCCAGGTGTTCTACATCCACAACCGGGTGCAGTCGATCGAGAAGGCCGCCGCCCGCATCCGCGAACTGGTGCCCGAGGCGCGCGTCGCCACCGCGCACGGGCAGATGAACGAGAAGGCGCTCGAGCAGGTGATGCTCGACTTCTGGGAGAAGCGCTTCGACGTGCTGGTGTGCACCACGCTGGTGGAGTCCGGTCTCGACGTCTCGAACGCCAACACGATGATCGTCGAGCGCGCCGACACCATGGGCCTCTCGCAGTTGCACCAGCTGCGTGGCCGGGTGGGTCGCTCGCGCGAGCGCGCCTACGCCTACTTCCTCTTCCCGGGCGAGAAGCCGCTCACCGAGACCGCCCACGAGCGGCTCGCCACGCTGGCCCAGCACTCCGACCTGGGCGGCGGCATGGCGATCGCCATGAAGGACCTCGAGATCCGCGGTGCCGGCAACCTGCTGGGCGGTGAGCAGTCCGGCCACATCGCCGACGTCGGCTTCGACCTCTACGTGCGCCTGGTCGGGGAGGCCGTGGCCGACTTCAAGGGCGAGGGCAACGAGGATCTCGCCGAGGTGCGCATCGAGCTGCCCGTCGACGCGCACCTGCCGCACGACTACATCGGCTCGGAGCGGCTGCGCCTGGAGATGTACAAGCGTCTCGCCGAGGTGCGCACCGATGCCGACGTCGACGAGATCGAGGCCGAGCTCAAGGACCGCTACGGCGACCCGCCGCTCGTGGTCGTGTCGCTGCTGCTCGTGGCTCGCTTCCGCGCCCGGGCACGGGCGGCCGGGGTGGGCGAGGTGACCATCGCCGGCAAGAACGTGCGGTTCGCACCGGTCTCGCTGCCGGAGTCGCGGGTGGTGCGGTTGCAGCGGCTCTACCCGAAGTCGCTGGTCAAGCCCCAGCTCGACACGATCCTGGTGCCGCGTCCCCTCACCGCCAAGGTCGGTGGCCGACCGCTCGACGGCCTCGCCCTGCTGGAATGGGCCGGAGGCGTCGTCGAGCAGATCATCGCCGACTGAGTCCGCCGTCCCTGGCGTCGTGCGTCCCGCCCGAGGTCGCTGACGCACCGGCGGGCCCTCTCCTCGGTGGGTGGGACGGTGATTCTGCTGCTCGGACGGTGCTATTCCACCGTCCCGGGGGGCAATTCACCGGACGTCCGGTGAATTGCCCCCACCACCGCCACCCCACCGCAGCCACCGGCCACCGGAGGCGACACCCCGGCTGGTTCAATGGTCCCGACGTCGAAGCAACCCCGCGAGGAGCCAGAAGTGAGCGCACGCCCAACGTCTCGCGTCCCCCTGCGTCGAGCTGGGGTGGGCCTCGCCGGGCTCGCGCTGCTCGCCACGGGTGCGCTGTCCGGCTGCGGCGTAGCGGCCGACGGCACGACCCCGCAGCCGGGCGTGGGCGCCCAGGTGGGCGATGCCACCATCAGCTTCGACACCGTCTCACGCGACGCCGAGGCCACCTGCGACCTTCTCCAGGCGCACCCCGAGCTGACCCAGTCGCCGGTCACGCGGGCTCAGGCGAACGACCTCGTCGTCCGCCAGCTCGTCTACTCCACCTTCGCCGACGAGCTCGCCCAGCAGGCGGATCTCGACACCGCGCCCCTGCGCGAGCAGGCTCGCCAGCAGGCGCGCTCGAACCTCTCGCTGGGGTCCGACGACGAGAAGGCGATCGACGTCGTCGCGGCCTATCCCTTCTTCGTGCTGGTGATGAAGAAGCTGGTCGAGCCCACGCTGAGCGCCGATCAGCTGGCCGACACCGACCAGGCCTACGCCGACTACCTCCAGCAGTGGAGCACCAAGCACCCGATCGTGGTCAACCCGCGCTTCGCCGGCTTCACCACCCAGCAGGGTGGCTCGGTCTCCCAGGAGCTGTCGGTGCCCGTCAGCTCGACGGCCGTGGCCGCGTCGCGCACGCCGATCTCGGCGTCCGACTACGCCGCGCTGCCGGCGTCTCAGAAGTGCAGCTGACTCCCATGAGCGTGCGCTGAGCCCATGCACGACGCCGACCCGGAGCCGCTGCTGGTCTTCCGAGCGGTGATGGCCCGGCTGCGAGCCGAGTGTCCGTGGAAGCGCGAGCAGACCCACCGTTCGCTCGCGCGCTACCTGCTCGAGGAGACCTACGAGACCCTCGAGGTGCTCGATGTCGAGCCGCCGGACGACGCGCATCTCGCCGAGGAGCTCGGCGACCTGCTGCTGCAGGTGTACTTCCACGCGGCGCTCGCCGCGGAGCGAGGCGCGTTCGACCTCGACGACGTCGCCCGCGGCATCATCGCCAAGATGGTGCGCCGCAACCCGCACGTGTTCGGGGAGGAGCGGTCCGGTGAGGGTCCGGGAGACGAGGAGCGGACCGCGGCCGCCGTCAACGACAGGTGGCAGCGGATCAAGGCCGAGGAGAAGGCCGATCGAGCAGAGCTCGACGACGGCCTGCCGAGCGCGCTGCCGGCGCTGCTCTATGCCGACAAGCTGCTCGATCGTCTCGAGCGGTCCGGTCGGCGCGTCGGGGTCGACGAGGGCTCAGCGGATGTGGGAGAACGGCTGCTGGCTCTGGTCGTGGAGGCCCGCGTGGGCGGAGTCGACGCCGAGCAGGCCCTGCGTGCCGCCGTCCGTCGCCGCCTCTGACCACGGCAGCGTGACGGTGAAGGTGCTGCCGCGACCCAGCTCCGAGACGACCTCGATGCGACCCGCGTGGCGTTCGGCGATGCGCCGCACGATGGCCAGGCCCAACCCCGTGCCCGGGCGCTGGAGCGCATGGGGGTTGGTCGAGCGGAAGAACTCGTCGAAGAGGCGCTCCTGGTCCTCGACGGAGATGCCGAGCCCGGTGTCGGTGACCGAGAGCGCACACGTCGCGCCGCCGGAACGGTGGGAACCCGACGGGCTGACGGTCAGGCCGACCTGCACCTGGCCGCCAGCCGTCGAGTACTTGATCGCGTTGCCGAGCAGGTTGAGCGTGACCCGCTCGAGCTCGTCGTGGTCGCCGACGACCACGACCGGGGACGGCGGCAGGTCGGTGGTCACCCGCACGCCCTGAGCCGCAGCCGCCTGGGCGAGCAGCGGCAGAGAGTCGCGGACCACGTCGCGCAGGTCGACGGGCTCGGCGCGCACGGAGGCGTCCGGGTCGGTCACGCGGGAGAGCAGGAGCAGGGAGTCGACGGTGCGACCGGTGCGCTCGGAGGCGCGCTGGATCACCTCGAGCGAGTCGCGCACCGGGGCGGGGAGATCGAGGGACTCCAACAGCTCGAGGTGACCGACGGTGGCGGTGAGAGGCGCCTTGAGCTCGTGCGACACGGTGGCGATGAGCTGACGCTTGTAGGCGTCGAGCTCCCGCAGCTCCTCGACCAGCGCCCTCTCGCGGGCGAGGTTGCGTGCGTTGAGCACCACACGGCCGAGGTCGTGGCCGATGTCGAGCGCCGCCGTCGCCTCACTGTCCGACCAGGCCGGGTCGTCCGAGGCGCGGCCCAGGATGATGATGCCCAGGCACTTGCCGGCCACGCCCAGAGGAACGACCAGGGCCTTCTGCTCGTCGAGCGCGCGCAACGCCTCCTCGAGCCTCTCCACGACGTGGCCGGGCACGGGGCAGGGCGAGCCCGGCCGGCGAGGAACCTCCAGGGTCAGCTGATCGCGCCAGAGCCGGGTGGCGAGCTGGGTGAGCCAGTCCAGGTAGTCGTCCGCGAGCCGCACCTGGCCGACCTCGCCGAAGGAACGGATCGCCCGCACGCCCACGTGGTCGAAGGTCTGCAGCCAGCCGCTGCGCGCCAAGAAGCCGTCGAGCAGGGCCGTCTGCATCGTGTCGAGCATCTGGTCGAGGTCGACGGCGGCGCTCGCCGAGCGCACGAGGTCGCGAGTGCGTTCGGCGAGGCGGAGCCGAGTGGTGAGCTGTTCCCGGTCGAGCAGGAGGAAGACGACACGCCGGGCCTGCTCGGCGAACCGCTCCAGCTGGGCGCGGGTCGCGATGTCGGGGCGTCGGCCATCGCGCGGGAGATCGACGCACAGGTGGCCGCGCAGGCGGCCCAGCTCGTCGTGGAAGGGCGCGACGAGCAGGTCGAGGGGATGCCACCGGGTGGGGTCGTCGCTGGCCTCGATGTCGGGGATCCACCCGAGGTCGCGGTCGGTCTCGTCGGCCACTCGTTCGCCCGGGACGAACCGGAGGGATCCCCAGACGTCGGCCAGGGCGAGGTCCGCCTCCATCTCGTGGATCGGCAGCTGACGCCCCAGCAGCTGTCGACGTGCGTCCTCGTTCCCGGCCACCGCGATCGTCGTCAGCTGGTCGTCGTCGCCGCCGCGGGCGAGCGCGATCATGGCCACGGCGAAGCCGGTCGACTCGGTCAGCCCCTCGGCCACCATCTGGGCCGACTCACGCAGCAGCCGCAGTTCGTCGTCGTCGTGGTTCACGCAATACTCCCGGCCCCGTGCGCATCGCTCGGCTAGATCCCCCGGGGGTCGAGGACCCGGGGCCATTGTGTCGCGCGGGCAGGGTCGGCACAGCCGGATCGGACAGAAACCGATGCCGGGTTGGGCCCGCGCGGTGAGGCCCCACCCGCGACCGGCGCGGAGCGCGAGCCCGCCCAGCGCTAGGCTCGAGCCGGCCCGAACCGACGTCCCCGTCCCCGTCCTCCAGGAGCAGTACACCGTGGCAACCATCGAAGCAGTCGGCGCTCGCGAGATCCTCGACTCCCGAGGCAACCCCACCGTCGAGGTAGAGGTCGTGCTCGACGACGGCACCTTCGCGCGCGCCGCCGTGCCCTCGGGCGCCTCCACCGGCGCCTTCGAGGCCGTCGAGGTGCGCGACGGCGGCGACCGGTACGCCGGCAAGGGCGTCCAGCAGGCCGTCGACGCCGTCCTCATGACCATCGGCCCCGCGGTGACCGGCCTCGACGCCGCCGACCAGCGCGGCATCGACCAGGCGATGCTCGACGCCGACGGCACTCCCAATAAGGCCCAGCTCGGTGCCAACGCCATCCTCGGTGTCTCGCTCGCCGTGGCGCGTGCTGCCGCCGACTCCGCCGAGTTGCCGCTCTACCGCTACGTGGGCGGCTCCAACGCGCACGTGCTCCCGGTGCCGATGATGAACATCCTCAACGGCGGTGCCCACGCCGACACGAACGTCGACATCCAGGAGTTCATGATCGCTCCGATCGGTGCGCCATCCTTCCGTGAGGCGCTGCGCATGGGCGCCGAGGTCTACCACGCCTTGAAGTCGGTGCTGAAGGCCAAGGGCCTGGGCACCGGCGTCGGCGACGAGGGCGGTTTCGCCCCCGACCTGGAGTCCAACCGGGCCGCGCTCGACCTGATCGGCGAGGCGGTCGCCGAGGCCGGGTACTCGCTCGGCACCGATGTCGTGCTCGCCCTCGACGTCGCAGCCACCGAGTTCTGCGCAGGGGACTCCTACACCTTCGAGGGCCAGCAGCGGACCGCGGCGGAGATGACCGCCTACTACGCGGAGTTGTGCGAGAACTACCCGATCGTCTCGATCGAGGATCCCCTCGACGAGGACGACTGGGAGGGCTGGAAGACCATCACCGACCAGCTGGGCGAGAAGGTCCAGCTCGTGGGCGACGACCTCTTCGTCACCAACGTCGAGCGGCTCCAGCGCGGCATCGACGGCGGCCAGGCCAATGCGCTGCTGGTCAAGGTGAACCAGATCGGCTCGCTCACCGAGACCCTCGACTCGGTCGCCCTGGCTCAGCGCAACGGGTTCATGTGCATGATGAGCCACCGCTCCGGCGAGACCGAGGACACCACCATCGCCGACCTGGCCGTCGCCACCAACTGCGGCCAGATCAAGACCGGTGCCCCGGCGCGCTCGGAGCGAGTCGCGAAGTACAACCAGCTGCTGCGCATCGAGGACGAGTTGGGAGCCGCTGCGCGCTACGCCGGTGTGTCGGCGTTCCCGCGGTACACCTCCTGAGTCACCCTAGGGGCATGCCGGATCGCTCACGCACGCCCTCGCGCGGGTCGGGTCCGCGCGGACGCACCGGCCCCGGGCGCAGCGCTGGGCGTGAGATGGGCCGTGAGGGCGCACGCGAGAACGTTCGGCGTCCGGACGTCGCGGGCTGGCGCGGACGGCTCCCCGAGCGTCTCCAGGCCGTGCGGCGTCCCAAGCCGACGCGGCGTGCCGTGATCTTGGTGCTCGTGCTGCTGGTGCTGGCGGTGTCGTACGCGTCCTCGGCGCGCGCCTACCTCCAGCAGCGCGCCGAGCTCGACCAGCTGCGCACCGAGATCGCCCAGCGTCAGGCATCCATCGACGAGCTCGAGGGCGAGACCGACCGCTGGAAGGATCCCGCCTACGTGGCCCAGCAGGCGCGCGAGCTCGGCTACGTGATGCCCGGTGAGACCTCGTACGTGGTGCTCGACCAGAACGGCGAGCCGATGGAGACCCAGCACCGCCTCGCGGCCCCGGGCACGGTGGCGCCCGAGCAGAAGCAGCCGTTCTTCGACGACGCCTGGGACTCCGTGCTGCTGGCCGGCAACCCGCCGAAGAACAGCGGCACCCCGCCGGCATCCCACATCGACGGCCAGAGCGACGACCGGAGCGACGACCAGAGCGACGACCAGTGAGCGAGCCTTTCGCCGATGGTGACCGCGAAGCGGTGCACGCCCAGCTCGGCCGGGAGCCCCGCGGTGTGCACGCGGTCGCGCACCGCTGCCCGTGCGGCAACCCCGATGTCGTCACGACCGAGCCGCGGCTGCCGAACGGCACGCCGTTCCCGACCACCTTCTACCTGACCTGCCCGCGGGCCGCCTCGCGCATCGGCACCCTCGAGGGCGAGGGCACGATGCGAGAGATGGAGGCCCGCATCGCTGCGGATCCCGAGCTGGCGGCCGCCTACCGCGCAGCGCACGAGCGGTACCTCGCCTTCCGCAGCGAGCTGGCTGCCGAGGTGGGCGCCGAGGTTCCCGAGATCGAGGGCATCAGCGCCGGCGGCATGCCGACTCGGGTCAAGTGCCTGCACGTGCTCGCCGGCCAGGCGCTGGCCATGGGTCGCGGCGTCAACCCGCTCGGCGACGAGGTGCTCGCTGCGCTCGGCCCGTGGTGGGAGTCCGGTCCGTGCGTGTAGCGGCCATCGACTGTGGCACCAACACCATCAAGCTGCTGGTGCTTCAGACCGACACCGCCGACACTGCGGGCGCGCCCCTGGAGCTCGAGCGCGAGATGCGGATCGTCCGGCTCGGCCAGGGCGTCGACCGCACCGGCCGGCTCGCCCCCGAGGCACTCGAGCGCACCTTCGCGGCATGCGAGGAGTACGCCGACCTGCTCTCACGGCACGGGGTCGACACGCTCCGCTTCTGCGCCACCTCGGCCACCCGTGATGCCGCGAATGCAGCCGAGTTCGCCGCCGGAGTCGAGCAGCGGTTGGGTGTGGTACCCGACGTACTCACCGGCGCCGAGGAGGCCGCCCTCTCCTACGCCGGTGCCACCCGTGGCGTCCGGCGCCCCGACCCGGTGCTGGTGATCGACGTCGGGGGAGGTTCGACCGAGCTCGTGCTCGGCTCGGGCGAGACGCCCGACGCCGCCTCTTCGATGGACGTCGGCTCGGTGCGACTGACCGAGCGGCACCTCGCCGACGATCCACCGACGGCTGCGCAGATCGCGGCGGCGGCGGCCGACGTCGACGCCGCCCTCGACCAGGCGCTCGCGGCCGGGGTCGACCCCGCTGCGGCGGCCACGGTGGTCGGCGTGGCGGGCACCGTCACGACTCTTGCCGCCGGCGTGCTCGGGCTCACCGAGTACTCCCGCGAGGCCATCGACGGCGCGGTGCTCTCCTACGCCGACCTCGAAGCGCTGACCCAGCACCTGCTGACCCTCGACGCGGCCGGACGCCGGGAGCTGGCGTGGCTGCACCCCGGGCGCGCCGACGTGATCGTCGCCGGAGCGGTCGTCCTCGCTCGCGTGCTGGCACGCACGAGCGCCACGGAGCTCGTGGTCAGCGAGAGCGACATCCTCGACGGCATCGCCTGGGATCTCGCCGCGGGTGGTTGAGCCGTGAGGAGCGCCAGCGACGAGCGCGCTGGGCGGTGGTTGAGCCGTGAGGAGCGCCAGCGACGAGCGTGTCCCGCGGTGGTTGAGCCGTGAGGAGCGCCAGCGACGAGCGCGTCGAAACCCGGCGACTGTGAAGGCAGCGCTGCTTTCCGTCTCACTGGGTTTCGACACGGGACTCGGCTAGCGCCTCGCCCGGCTCAACCACCCGCGGTGGCCCCGGTGGTTGAGCCGTGAGGAGCGCTAGCGACGAGCGCGTCGAAACCCGGCGACTGTGAAGGCAGCGCTGCTTTCCACCTCACTGGGTTTCGACACGGGACTCGGCTAGCGCCTCGCCCGGCTCAACCACCGGAGGGCACGGGACTCGGCTAGCGCCTCGCCCGGCTCAACCACCGGTGGGCACGGGACTCGGCTAGCGCCTCGCCCGGCTCAACCACCGGTGGGCACGGGACTCGGCTAGCGCCTCGCCCGGCTCAACCACCGGTGGGTCAGAGGTAGGTCTGGCGGGCGTAGATGGCGTGCGCACCGGCCACCCGATCGACGAACAGCAGCCCCTGGCAGTGGTCGATCTCGTGCTGGAGGCAGCGTGCCTCGAAGGCGTTGGCGGCGATCACGACCTCCTCGCCGGTGCCGGGCAGGTGGCCGCGCACCACCAGGCGCGAGCCGCGCTTCACGTCGCCGGTCAGGTCGGGCACGCTCATGCAGCCCTCACGGGCCTTCTCGTTGCGACTGGCCGAGACCACCTCGGCATTGCACAGAGCGAAGGTGCCGTGGTGGTCGCGGGTCTTGGGGTGCTCGGAGACGTCGACGCAGAACAGCTGGCTGCTCGCTCCCACCTGGGGCGCGGCGAGGCCCACGCAGCCCGGGCTGACCCGCATGGTGGCGATGAGGTCGGCGGCCAGCTGCACCGCCTCCGCGGAGCAGGGGTCGACCGGCTCGCCGACCGTGCCGAGCACCGGCGCCGGGGCTCGGACGACGTCGAGTACGCGGCCTACGGTCCCGAGGAGGTCGGGGCTCCAGTCGCGCAACCGGGCGGAGTGCTCTTCCGAGGGCTCCGCGGGGGGTGTGCTCACAGCTCGTCAGGGTCGGTCGGGCGCAGCGTGGCGGTGACGTCCAGGCTCGCCGCCGTCTCGCCGACGACGGCGACGAGTGCGTCGGCGTCCGCCTGCGCTGGCAGGTCGATCTCGGCGATGAGCAGGTAGAGCCCGCCGGCCAGCCGCGTGGTGAGGTCGGTGATGTTGCCGCCCACCTCGGCGATGCGGGAGACCAGGCTCGACACGATGCCCGGGCGGTCGCCACCGTGCACGGTGAGGAGCCACGGGCTCCCGGCGCCGGCGCCGGGGCCGGGGCTGCGCACCTCACGCACGGTGACGTCGAGCGTGCCGTCGACGGTCAGGGGCGCCAGGGCGGCCTCGATCTCGCCCTGCGTCAAGGTGGCGTCGCCGCCTGCGCAGAGCAGCATCATGGCGAACTGCCCCCGCAGCAGGGTCATCGTCGAGTCCTCGAGGTTGAGCCCGAGGTCGGCCAGGCGAGCGGTCGTGTCGGCGATGATGCCCGGGCGGTCGTGGCCCAGCACGGTCACGGCGTGGAGTGTGGTCGGATCGGTCACGCGTGCATTCTCGCAAGCCTTGTGGCGCGGCCCAGCACCTCGTCGAGCATCGGCTCCGTGAGGCGCCCGGTGAAGGTGTTCTGCTGGCTCGGGTGGTAGCAGCCGAGCAGGGAGAGCTCGCCCAGGGTCACCTCGGCGCCGTGGCCGAACCGGGGCCTCGGCGCAGGCACGTCGACGCCGGCGCGGCCGAGCGCGGTGAGTGCCGCCGTCCACCCGAAGCCGCCGAGGGCCACCACGACGCGCACGTGCGGGAGCACGATCGCCAACTCCTCGTCGAGCCAGGGGGCGCAGGTGTCGCGCTCGATGGTGGTCGGCTTGTTCTGCGGAGGAGCGCACCGCACCGCCGCGACCATACGGGTCTCGACGAGGCGCTGTCCGTCGTCGGGGTGGGTGCTGGTGGGGATCGCCGCCAGGCCCACGCGGTGCAGGGAGGCGAAGAGCCAGTCGCCGGAGCGGTCTCCGGTGAAGACGCGCCCGGTGCGGTTGGCGCCGTGGGCGGCGGGCGCCAGCCCGACGATGAGGATGCGAGGCGTGGGGTCGCCCCAGCCCGGCACCGGTCGACCCCAGTAGGTCTCGTCGGCGAACGACGCGCGCTTCTCGCGAGCCACCTGCTCGCGCCAGTCGACGAGGCGAGGACAGGCCCGGCACTCCACCAGCCGCCGAGCCAAGGCGACGAGTGAGGCATGCTCGAGGGGCTCGTCGGTCGGCTCCGTGCACATGTCGACGACGCTACGCTGCCGAAGCAGTGGCCCCTGTGTCCCAACTGGCAGAGGAAGCCGCCTTAAAAGCGGCCAGGTGCGGGTTCGAGTCCCGCCGGGGGCACCCGAGGATCCCGGGCGAGATCGACCGACTCCCCACCGGGGAACAGACATCTGGACCAGGTGCAACATCATTCACAGGATCAGCATGATCCTCATCGTGTCTTCACGCGAGAGGGACCCTCGGCAGCCATCAGAGCACTCTGAGCGCAGGACGATGGTCGAGTAGATCGTCCGTTGGGGGACGGACGACTGCCCGGGGTCGCGGCGCCCGTCGTCGCGACCCCGGATCCTCGAGATGCCTCTCGAGAATCCCCACCCTCACGCGGCGGGCGGAGCCGAGTCGCTCCGCCCGCCGCATCCGGTCGGCGACGGTGTGACCTGGGTCACATACTCGGAAGTAGTGCGGTGGGTCAGGCATGGTGGACGGCGGGGAGGGAGCATCGGGGCTGCCGTATCACCCCATGGATGCGGCGTGCGGAGTCCCGCCTACCCCCGGCAGGGCCGGTCGCTCCTCGCGACCCCACGCGAGTGACGCGGCACGTCCCCGGCCCTGCCGTCACCCTCCTCGGCGGGAACGTCCGAGCGGGGTCGAGCGTTCTACTCGGTAGGAGCCCTAAGGTGGGGCCCCACCTTCGTCACAACGGACGATCGCAGTCGGCCTCCAAGGAGAGACCAACCATGCAGAGCAACAACCCGGTGTTCCGCCGGTCGGAGGAGTTCAACCGCCCCGGCATGAACGCCTACGGCAACCAGACCTACGCCGGCAACGGCGCGACCCACTCCGGGTACGGCACCGACCCCTCGACCTGGGGCACCGGCGCGCCGGGCGAAGTGTACTCCGCCAAGCCCGATCAGGGCGGCGTGATGACCATCGACTCGGTGGTGCAGAAGACGGCCATGAGCCTCGGCGTCGTGTTCGTCGCCGCCTTCGCCACGTGGTTCCTCACGCCCGACCTGCGCGACTTCGGCGCCTCGCTCGGGCCCCTCTACGCAGCACTCATGATCGGCGGCTTCGGCGCCTTCGCGTTGTCGATGGTCAACTCGTTCAAGCGGGTCGTCAGCCCGGCCCTGGTGCTGGCCTTCTGTGCCCTCGAGGGCGTGAGCCTCGGTGCTTTCTCGAAGATCATCGAGGCCCTCTACGTACAGCCCGGCCAGGGGTCGATCGTGGTCCAGGCCGTGATCGGCACCTTCGCCGCCTTCGCCGGCACGCTCGCCGCCTACAAGTTCCTCAACATCCGCGTCGGCGACAAGTTCCGCACGTTCGTGATGGCCGCCATGTTCGGCATGGTCGCCCTCGGCCTGCTCGAGATGGTGTTGAGCGTCTTCGGCAGCGCGCTGGGCGTCTTCGGCTTCGGCACCATCGGCTTGGTCTTCGCCATCGCGGGTCTCGCCCTGGGCGTGTTCATGCTCATCCTGGACTTCGACTTCGTCGAGCAGGGCATCGCCAACGGCCTGCCCGAGCGCGAGTCGTGGCGAGCCGCCTTCGCCCTGACCGTCAGCCTGGTCTGGATCTACACGAACCTGCTGCGCATCCTCGCCATCCTGCGCGGCGACTGATCCACACCCGCGAGGGGTCGCGAATCGTCCCGCGAGGGGTCGCAAAATGTCCCGCGAGGGGTCGGTACCGGCCCCTCGCGGGCCGCATTTTTCGACTCCTGGAGCAGCAATACGCGACCCCTCGGGCAGCAATACGCGACCCCTCGGGCAGCAATACGCGACCCCTCGGGCAGCAATACGCGACCCCTCGCGGGTCACTCGGCGGCGGGGGAGTCTTCGTCGTGCTCGGTGGGGGTCTCGCCGTCGGTGTGCGGGCGCCTGCGTCGGTGCCGCAGTTCCACCCACACCCCGCGCACGCCGCGGCGTTGGTCGTGGTCGCTGCCGTCGATCTCGGTGCCCGGCACCGACACGGCCCGCAGGGCGGCGTCCGTGATGGGCAGCACACCCTCGCCCCGCAACGTCTCGAGGCCGTCCTCGCTGGCCTCGACGACTCCGAGCGCCGCCAGTACGGACGGCACCATGGTGGCCGCGAGCGAGCGGTAGCCGGCAGCCGAGGGGTGGAACTGGTCGGGGCCGAAGAGCAGCGCCGGTGCGGCCGCGAACTCCGGGCCCAGGATCGAGCCGAGGGACACCGAGCGGCCGCCCTGCTCGACGACCGCGATGGTCTGACCGGCCGCGAGACGGCGCGACCAGGCGCGCGCGATCTGCTTCAGCGGCGGCGCGATCGGCTTCAGCGTGCCCAGGTCGGGGCAGGTGCCCACCACGACCGCGACCCCGGCCGCGCGCAGTCGGCGCACCCCCTCGGAGAGATTGCCGACCGAGGCCGAGGGAGTGATCAGGTGGGTCACGTCGTTGGCGCCGATGAAGATGACGGCGACGTCGGGCTCGGTGGGCAGGGCCCGGTCGATCTGCTCGCCGAGGTCGGAGGACTTCGCGCCCACGACCGCCAGCTCGCGCAGGAACACGCGCCGGTCGGCGTGCTCGGCGACGCCGCTGGCGAGCAGCGCACCGGGCGTCTCCTCGACGCGCTCCACGCCGTACCCCGCGGCGCTGGAGTCGCCGAGCAGAGCGATCTTGAGGGCAGGACCGGGGCGGCCGCGGCCGTACCAGCCCGATGAGTCCGGCGGAGCGTGCTCGTTCATCGGGCCGATCGTCTTCTTGGCCAGCCGTGCCTCGGTGGCCAGCACCCCGTAGAGCGCGCCGCCGACGACCGAGAGCCCACCACCGCCGTACGCCGCCGCGGCGGCGAGCTTGCGTGCTGCTCCGGCTCTGCTCACGATGCACCAGTCTAGAGATCGCGCTCCGGCGCTCGCGCGGTACTACGGTGATCGGGTGCAGTACGTCGACTCGCTCCTGGATCTCATCGGCAACACCCCGCTCCTGCGCCTCCAGCGCACGATGGACTGGCAGCCCGGTCAGGGGGATGACGGCCCGCTGGTGCTCGCCAAGGTCGAGTACCTCAACCCCGGCGGCTCGGTGAAGGACCGCATCGCCATCCGGATGATCGAGGCTGCAGAGGCCTCGGGCGCGTTGCAGCCGGGCGGCACCATCGTCGAGCCCACCTCCGGCAACACCGGAGTCGGCCTGGCGATGGTGGCCCAGAAGAAGGGCTACCAGTGCGTCTTCGTGTGCCCCGACAAGGTGAGCGAGGACAAGCGCAACGTGCTGCGCGCCTACGGCGCCGAGGTCGTCGTCTGCCCGACGGCGGTCGCGCCGGAGCACCCGGACTCCTACTACAACGTCTCCGACCGCCTCGCCTCGCAGCCAGGCGCCTGGAAGCCCGACCAGTACGCGAACCCGCACAACCCGCGCTCCCACTACGAGACCACCGGCCCGGAGATCTGGGAGCAGACTTCAGGCCGCATCACCCACTTCGTCACGGGCATGGGTACCGGCGGCACCATCTCGGGCGTCGGGCGCTACCTCAAGGAGCGCAGTGCCGAACGGGGTGGGCCCGACGTCCAGGTCGTCGGCGCCGACCCGTCGGGCTCGGTCTACTCCGGCGGCACCGGCCGCCCCTATCTCGTCGAGGGTGTGGGCGAGGACTTCTGGCCCGACACCTACGACCGCTCGGTGGCCGACCGGGTCATCGAGGTCTCCGACGCCGACTCCTTCGCCTTCACCCGTCGTTTGGCGCGCGAGGAGGCGCTGCTGGTGGGCGGCTCGGCCGGCATGGCGGCCTTCGCCGCCAAGAAGCTCGCCCACGAGCTCGCCGAGCAGGGGCGCACCGACGCCGTGATCGTGGTCCTGCTGCCCGACTCGGGGCGCGGCTACCTCACCAAGGTCTTCAACGACGACTGGCTGGCGCAGTACGGCTTTCCGACCTCGGACGCCGCAGACGACGTCCGCACGGTCGGCGAGGTTCTGCGCGGCAAGTCCGGCCGACTGCCCGATCTGGTGCACACCCACCCCGGCGAGACCATCGCCGAAGCGGTCGCGATCCTCCAGGAGTACGGCGTCTCGCAGATGCCCGTGGTGCGTGCCGAGCCGCCCGTGGTGGCGGCCGAGGTTGCCGGTTCGGTCTCCGACCGCGCCCTGCTCGATGCGCTCTTCGCCGGCCACGCGTCGCTGACCGACCGGGTCGAGGACCACATGGGTGCCCCGTTGCCCACGATCGGCTCGTCCGAGGAGGCCACGGCGGCGGTCCACCTCCTCGAGGGCGCCGACGCCCTACTCGTGCACGAGGACGGCAAGCCGGTCGGCGTCGTCACCCGGCAGGATCTGCTGGCCTTCCTGGCCCGCGCCTGAACGATCCGGGGTCGAGCGACCGGGCACCGAGGCCGGCCGCGCCCAGCTCGAGCTCGGCGAGCGCTGCAACGACGTCCGGATCGCCCGCGCGCCACCCGGCCGCGGCCTCGGGGTACCGGCGCACCAGCAGCGTGACCGGCTGCCGGGCCAGGGCGCGCAGTGCCAGCAGGTCGGGGTCTCCTCCGCCGCGCAGGTAGCGGTCGAGCAGGGTGGCCGTCACGACGAATCGGATCCGGTTCGGCAGCCACCACGGAGCGGCGGCGAGGAGCACCGCCAGCGTCACGCCGACGCCGACGGCGGTGCCGACCGTGTCGATGGTCGCGGCGGTGTCACGACTGGCCCGGCCGATGCCGTCGGAGGACTCCGCGGCCCGTCGCAGCGGTTCGGCGGCGTCGTCGCCGACCAGCGGCGCGCGCGAGAGCACATCGCCGGTCTCGTCGAGGCCCGAGGAGAGGCTCGAGGCGGCGGAGTCGACGCGCAGCACCCGCTCACCGAGCCCGTCGATGCCGTCGTTGGCCTGGTGACCCAGCCAGATCGCGAGCAGCACCACGAGCAGTGCGGCCAGGTCGCCCACGATCTGGAGAGTGCGGCGCGCGGGTTGGTCGGCGTAGCAGCGCAGGCGCAGGGGTGCGTCGGGAGGCATCGTTCGATGATCGGACCACGCGGACACCGGGGGGCCACCCGCCGGTTGTTCCGCTACTGTGAGAGAACACGTTCTAGTTTTGCTCAGGTGTTCGCCCGGTGCTCGTTCGGTGCTCGCTCGGTGCCGGCCCGGCGCTCGCTCGACATGGAGGCGCGATGACAGCCACACCCGCCATCGAGGGCTGGTTCACCACCGGTGACCAGCCCGCCCTGATCGGGGAGAGGTGCACCACCTGCGCCACCTCCTACTTCCCGCCCACCGCGGCCGCGGCCGGCTTCTGCCGCAACCCGCGCTGCGAGGGCACCGAGTTCGAGCAGGTCGAGCTCTCTCGCCGCGGCACGGTGTGGTCCTACACCGACACCCGCTACCAGCCTCCGCCGCCCTACTCCGCGCCCGAGCCGTTCGCGCCGTTCGGGCTCGCTGCCGTCGAGCTGCCCGAGGGCATCGTCGTGCTGGGTCAGGTCGCTGCCGGCTACGGGCCCGACGACTTGCGCGTCGGCATGCACGTCGAGCTCGTGGTCGAGCCCGAGCACACCGGCGAGGCCCTCATCTGGCGTTGGAAGCCCCTCGCCGAGGGGAGCGCCGCATGAGCGTGCAGCCCGTGATCGTCGCCGGCGTCGGCATGCACCCCTGGGGCAAGTGGGGTCGCTCGTTCGTGCAGTACGGCATCCACGCCGCCCGCGAGGCGCTGCAGGACGCCGGCGTGCCCTGGACCGACGTCGACCTCGTGGTCGGCGGTGAGACCGTGCGCAACGGGTACGCCGGCTACGTGGCCGGATCGACCTTCGCCCAGGCCCTGGGGTGGAACGGCGCCCGGATCGCGACGTCGTACGCCGCCTGCGCGACGGGTGCGCAGGCCCTCGACACCGCCCGGGCCCGCATCCTCGCCGGCATGAGCGAGGTGGCCGTCGTCGTCGGAGCCGACACCACGCCGAAGGGCTTCCTCGCGCCCAATGCCGGTGAGCGCTGGGACGACCCCGACTGGCTGCGGTTCCGACTCCTGGGCATGACCAACCCGGCGTACTTCGCGATGTACGCCCGCCGCCGGATGGATCTCTACGGCGCGACGAGCGAGGACTTCGCGCAGGTCAAGGTCAAGAACGCCAAGCACGGTCTGGCCAACCCCAACGCGCGCTACCGCAAAGAGGTCAGCGTCGACGACGTGCTCGGCTCGGCCGTGGTCAGTGATCCGCTGCACCTGCTCGACATCTGCGCGACCTCCGACGGGGCTGCCGCCGTCGTGCTGGTCTCCGAGGCCTACGCCGCGAAGGCCGGGCTCACCGACCCGGTGCGGATCGCCGGCATCGCCACGGTGACGCCCACGTTCCCGAACACCGTGCTCGACATGCCGATGCTGGCCACCGACGCCAGTGGGGGAGTCGACCCCGAGCGCACCTTCAAGGAGTCCATCGGCGACGCCGTCTACGCCGAAGCCGGCATCGAGCCGGGCGACGTCGATGTCGCCGAGGTCTACGACCTCTCGACTGCCCTGGAGCTGGACTGGATGGAGGATCTGGGGTTGTGCAAACGTGGCGAGGCCGAGGCGCTGCTGCGCGCCGGTGACACCACCATCGGCGGTCGCATCCCGGTCAATCCCTCCGGGGGGCTGGCCTGCTTCGGTGAGGCCGTGCCCGCGCAGGCGCTCGCCCAGGTCTGCGAGCTCACCTGGCAGCTGCGTGGTCGGGCGAGGGGTCGCCAGGTCGAGGGCGCCCGCGTCGGCATCACCGCCAACCAGGGCCTCTTCGGTCATGGCAGCTCGGTGCTGCTCACCCGCTGAACGCTCCCGCTACGACACACTGGGGCGCGTGGACGACGGGCCGAGCGAGCAGGTGCTGGACCTCTTCGCCGTGCCCGCGAACCCCGAGCGGCTGCCCGGCGGGCCGGGTCGCAGCGTGCGCGCGGGTGACCTCGTGCTCTCGCCGGGGCGGGACGCCGACGTCGCCGCGTGGCTCTCGCCCGCGCTGGCCCGCCTGGGCGTGCGGCTCGACGAGGATCCCCGGCGAACCGCCCGTGACCTGCGGGTGGGCGTGCCGGTGCCGGCGAGAGACGGCAGCTGGGTCGTCGAGGGTTGGGGTGCCACGCGCTTCGAACCGGGCACCGAGGTGTGCCACGACGTCGAGGTGATCCGCCGCGCCGGGCACCTGCTGCACGCCCACCTCGCGGTCGCCTTCCCGACCCGTCCGCCGCTCGCGCGCACCGACCGGTGGGCCCGCGCCGAGGCGGTCGCGTTCGGCGAGGTGCCGATCCCGGACGACACGCCGAGCGCGGTGCGCGAGCTCACAGCCGCCGCGCTGGCCGTCGCCGACCAGGCGCCGTCGCTCGAGCCCGCGCAGCTCGTGCACGTCGACCTCGCGGGCAACGTCCTGCTGGACCTGGCCGGCGCTCCGCTCGTCGTCGACGTGTCGCCCGCGTGGCGCGCGCCGTCATGGGCGGAGGCCGTCGCCGTACTCGATGCCGTCGCCTCGCTGGGCGCCCCGGTGGGCCTGGCCGAGGGATGGCGCCTGGGGGCGCAGCGCGGTGCCTGGTTGCGCGCCGGCGTCTTCCGGCTGCTCAGCGACCCCGATCCCGACGTCTCGGCGCTCTGTGGGCTTCTGTTGGGTAAGCGTTTAAACTCCTAACAGCCGGAGGTAACGGCGCTCTTCTTCTTGGGTCAGGAGGCCGTGCCATGGGGGACACGATCCGGGTGTTCCTGCTGGATGACCACGAGGTCGTCCGGCAAGGGCTGCGCAGCATGCTCGACGCGGCGCCCGACATCGAGGTCGTGGGTGAGGCCGGCACCGCCGAGGAGGCGGGCGCCCTGATCCCTGCGGCCCACGCACACGTGGCGATCCTCGACGCCCGCCTGCCCGACGGATCCGGCATCGAGGTGTGCCGCGCCGTCCGCGCCCAGGATCCCGGGCTCAAGGCGCTCATCTTGACCTCCTACGACGACGACGAGGCCCTGTTCGCGGCGATCATGGCTGGCGCCGCCGGCTACCTGCTCAAAGACGTCAAGGGCATGGATCTGCTCGGGGCCGTGCGAGACGTGGCAGCAGGGCGCAGCCTGATCAACCCGGCCCTGACCGCGCGAGTGCTGGAGAAGGTGCGCAGCGGTTCGGCGCCGCGTCGCGCTCCGGAGCTGGCTCGCCTCACCGAGCAGGAGCGGCGACTGATCGCGCTCATCGCCGAGGGGCTGACCAACCGTCAGATCGGCGAGCGGATGTTCCTGGCCGAGAAGACCGTGAAGAACTACGTCTCGGCCATCCTGGCCAAGCTCGGGCTGGAGCGGCGCACCCAGGCCGCCGTGCTCGCCAGCAGGCTGCTGGACGCCGAGGGCCGACCCCGGAGCTGACCCCTGGGCCGGCTCGGGCCAGGTCGGGTCAGATCAGCTCAGATCGGAACCCGCCACGCGAAGACGGTGCCGTGCGGGTCACGGGGCAGGAGTCGCGAGGTGCCTCCGAGCGAGACCGCCCGTTGCCACACGTTCTGGAGCCCGCTGGACCGGCTGCCCGGCTGCGCGCCCACCCCGTCGTCCTCGACATGCAGGGTGACTCCCGGGGTCGCGCTGTCGAGCGGGTCCACCGTGAGGTAGATCCAGGCCGCCGTTGCTCCCGCGTGCCGTGAGACGTTGGACAGCGCCTCGCGCAGCACCGGCAGCAGCTCGTCGGCGACCGTGTCGGAGACCACGGCGTCGACCGGCCCGAGGGTGTGCACGGTGGGGGTGAACCCCAACGACGTCGCGTACTCGCGGGCCAGGGCACGCACTGCGGTCGTGAGCGAGGTGTCCAGGCCCTGGCGCAGCGCTGCGATGGTGCCGCGGACGTCGCGCACCACATGGTCGAGCTCGTCGATCAGGTGGTCGACGCGCTCATGCTGGTCGGCCCGGTCGGGGTCGAGGCTCGCGCTGAGCCCTTGGAGCGCGAGGCCCGCTGCGAAGAGACGCTGGATGGCGGTGTCGTGCAGGTCGCGGGCGATGCGCTCACGGTCCGAGAGCACCGCGAGGGTCGCCTGCTGGGCCACGGCCTCGGCGCGGTCCAACGCCAGGGCCGCCTGACCCGCGAAGCGCGCCAGCAGCTCACGCTCCTCGACCACCAGCACCGGGTGGTCGGGCCCGTGGAAGGTCACCAGGGCCAGATCGGAGGCCGCGTGGGCGTCGAGGGGCACCAGCTGGAGTCGTCCCTGCGGGTGCTCCCACTCGGCGGGCCGGGTCAGCTGCCCCAGTTCGGCCAGGCTCTGGCTCAGCAGCGCCCGCGAGCCTTCGACATCGTCGCCTGCGACGACGGCGTCGTCGCCGCCATGGGGCATCCGGACCACGGCCGCCCCACTGCCCTCGGACACCTCGGCGGCCGTGGTGGCGATGCGGGTCAGCGCCGTGTGCATCTCCAGGGGCGGCTGGAGAGCCGCCACCAGGTCGGTGCTCGCCTGGAGCCACTGCCGGCTGCGCTCACTGACGTCGAAGTCCCGCGCCCGGTCGACCACGTGCGCGGCCGCAGCGGCCAGCGCGACGACCAGGAGCTCGTCGTCCTCGGTGAACGTGCCGTCGGCCTTCTCGGCCAGGTAGAGGTTGCCGAAGATCCAGCCGCGCAACCGCACCGGCACCCCGAGGAACGAGCGCATCTCGGGATGTCCGGCCGGGAAGCCGACCCGATGTGGGTGGGTGGTGAGATCTTCCAGACGCAGCGGTTCGGGGGCGTCGATGAGCAGGCGCAGGATGCCGCGGCCGTGCGGGAACTCCGTGATGTCCGACGACTCCCGGTCGAGGCCGTAGGTGATCAGATCGGCGAGATCGCCGTCCGGGCCGAGGACACCCAACGCGCCGTAGCGGGCGTCGGTGAGCAGGCAGGCCGACTCCACGATGCGAGAGAGCACGCTGGGCAGGTCGGCCTCGGAGGAGATCGCGACCACGGCGTCGAGGAGCGCTGGGGCGGAGCCGGTGAGCTCCTGGCGTCGGTAGGGCATCAGGTCTCGACCACCAGGCGCCAGAGCCGATGCTCGCCGGGAAGGCCCTTGAGTTCGACACTGCCGAGATCCTCGAATCGCATGCGGGCGTCTTCGGCCCCCTCGACAGCCTCGCGGACGTCGTCGGTCAGCAGCACCTCACCGCCGTCGGCGAGGGCCGCGACCCGGGCAGCCATGGCGACGTTGCGGCCGAAGTAGTCGCCGTCGCGCGAGACCACGACGCCGCAGTGCACACCGATACGCACCCGGATGCGGTTGAGCCGCAGCCTCGGGTCGAGGGTGCGGGCCAGCTGCCGCTGGATGCGGCGGGCCGCCAGCACCGCGGAACGCGGGTCGCGGAAGGCGACCATGAACGAGTCGCCGCCGGTCTTGACGACCTGGCCGTGCCGTCGCTCCACCGCGCCGCGCACGAGCTGGTCGTGAGACTCCAGAACCCGCACCCAGGCCTTGTCGCCGAGCTTGTCGTTGAGGCTGGTGGAGTCGACGATGTCGGAGAACATCAGCGCCACGCTGCCGTCGGGGGCCGCGACGCGGAGCATGTCGGGGCGCTGGTCCAGGGCCCACGACGCGACCTCGTCGAGGCTGGCCGTCAGCCACGACGACACGCCTTGGCGCACACCCTGCTCGCGCACGCGCGCCGCGGTCCCGACGACCGCCCGCAGCGCGCGCTCCGCCGGACTGGCAGGCGTCGGGGGCCGCAGTGCCGCGTCGAGGTCGGCCTCGAGCTGGCGCACCATCGCCTCGGACGTCGTCAGCCGGCGCCGCAGGCTCGTCGCCGTGGCGATGGCCACGAGCAGGGCGAGCGCCAGCAGGCAGCACACCACGGGCAGCGTCACGGCTCCACGGTAGTGCCCGGTGACGTCATCCGGCCGTGACCTGGACCTTTGTCTCGAGGCGTAGCGTGGCTGGGGTGACGAGCTCTCCCTCCCCGTCGACCTCTTCTCCTGCTCCCACGATCGCCACGCTGGGCGAGTTGCGCGCCAGCGGCCACGAGCACAAGGCGCTGCGCACCGAGATCCGCGACAACTTGTTGTCGAAGCTGCGCGATGGTGCGGATCCGTGGCCGGGTCTGCACGGCCTCCAGGACACCGTGATCCCGCAGCTCGAGCGGGCGCTCATCGCCGGGCACGACGTGGTGCTGCTCGGCGAGCGCGGGCAGGGCAAGACCCGGCTGCTGCGCACCATGATCGGCCTGCTCGACGAGTGGACGCCGGTCATCTCCGGCTCCGAGCTCGGGGAGCACCCCTACGAGCCGGTCACGCCGGGTTCGTTGGCCGCGGTCGCCGAGCACGGCGACGAGCTGCGCGTCTCGTGGGTGCACCGCGACGAGCGGTACGCCGAGAAGCTGGCCACCCCCGACACGTCGGTGGCCGACCTCATCGGCGACGTCGACCCGATGAAGGTGGCCGAGGGCCGCTCGCTGGGCGACCCCGAGACCATCCACTTCGGGCTCATCCCGCGCAGCCACCGCGGCATCGTGGCCATCAACGAGCTGCCCGACCTCGCCGAGCGCATCCAGGTCGCGATGCTCAACGTGATGGAGGAGCGCGACATCCAGATCCGCGGCTACGTGCTGCGACTGCCGCTCGACGTCCTCGTCGTGGCCAGCGCCAACCCCGAGGACTACACCAACCGCGGGCGCATCATCACCCCGCTCAAGGACCGCTTCGGCGCCGAGATCCGCACGCACTACCCGCTGGCGCTCGCCGACGAGATCGCGGTGATCCGGCAGGAGGCCGACCTCGTCGCGCACGTGCCCGACCACCTGCTCGAGATCCTCGCCCGGTTCACCCGCCACCTGCGCGACTCCACCGCGGTCGACCAGCGCTCCGGCGTCTCCGCGCGGTTCGCGATCGCCGGGGCCGAGACCATCGCCGCGGCGGCGCTGCACCGCGCCACCGTGCAACACGAGGACCGCGCCGTGGCGCGCGTCGTCGACCTCGAGACCGCCGTCGACGTGCTCGGCGGCAAGATCGAGTTCGAGTCCGGTGAGGAGGGCCGCGAGGCCGAGGTGCTCACCCACCTGCTGCGCACCGCCACCGCCGAGACCTGCCGCACCGTGCTGCGCGGCATCGACCTCGGGCCGTTGGTGGAGCGATTGGAGGTCGGCGTCATGATCTCGACCGGCGACCAGGTAGCGGCGAGAACCTTCCTCGAGGGCCTGCCCGTGCTCGGCGAGAGCGACCTCTACGACCGCATCTGCGACGCAGCCGGGGCGACCGACGACGGCGAGCGGGCCGGCGCGATCGAGCTCGCACTCGAGGCGCTGTACCTCGCGCGCAAGGTCAGCAAGGAGTCCGGCGAGGGCGAGACGGTGTATGGCTGATCCGGGGCTCATCGAGCTGCGGCGCGCCACCACCGACGACGCCGCGGCGCTGGTCGCGCTCGGCGAGGTCGTCGTCCCGGCGACCTACGGGTCGATCTCTCCCGCGTACGCCGAATGGTGCGCCGAGCAGTTCTGGTCGCTCGCGGCCGTCGAGGACCAGCTCGAACGCCTGCCGCACTGGGTGGCCGAGGTCGACGGCGAGATCGTGGGCGTGGCCAACCTCGGCCAGCGGGCGGACGCCGACGGCCAACCCGAGCCGGTGCTGTGGAAGCTCTACGTGCGCCCCGACCACCACCGCAGCGGACTCGGCAGGAGCCTGCTCGACGCGGTGCTCGCGCACGTGCGGGAGGTGCGTCAGGCGCCGTTGGTGCTGCAGTACGTCGCCGGGAACGAGCGGGCCGCGGCGTTCTACGCGGCGTCCGGCTTCGAGGAGGCCTCGCGCGACAGCTCGGCCACGATCCCCGGCCTGGAGTTCGTGTGGATGCGCCGCGAGCCGAGCGGCGACCCGGTGGGAGGGGCACGTCATGGCTGACTTCTGGACCCAGCGGCGCGCGAGCCGTTACGGCCGCTACGGCGGCGGCGACCCGCTCGCCCCGCCCGTCGATCTTTCCGAGGCGTTGGACGCCATCGGCGAGGACGTCATGGCCGGCTACAGCCCCGAGCGGGCGATGCGGGAGTTCCTGCGACGCGGCGGCCGCGATCAGAGCGGCCTCGACGACCTGGCGCGACGGATCGCCGAGCGCCGCCGCGATCTGGCCAGCAAGCACAACCTCGACGGCACGCTGGAGCAGGTCAAGGAGCTGCTCGAGAAGGCGGTGCTGGAGGAGCGCAAGCAGCTGGCCCGCGACATCGACATGGACGACACCGACCGCGCCCTGCGCGAGCTGCAGCTCGACTCGCTGCCGCCCAACCCGGCGGCCGCTGTCACCGAGCTGTCGAACTACGAGTGGGCCAGTCGCGAGGCGCGCGAGGCGTACGAGGAGATCAAGGATCTCCTCGGCCGCGAGCTGCTCGACCAGCGCTTCGAGGGTATGAAGCAGGCGCTCGAGAACGCAGGAGACGAGGACCGCGCGGCCATCAACGGGATGCTCGGCGACCTCAACGACCTGCTCGAGAAGCGTCAGCGCGGCGAGGACACGCGGGCCGACTTCGAGGACTTCATGGCCAAGCACGGGGAGTTCTTCCCCGAGAACCCGCAGGATCTCGACGAGCTGATGGACGCCATGGCGCAGCGCGCCGCAGCAGCCCAGCGGATGATGAACTCGATGAGCCCCGAGCAGCGCCAGCAGCTGATGGAGCTCTCGGCGCAGGCGTTCGGCTCGCCCGCGCTGATGGAGCAGCTGGGTCGCCTCGACGGCAATCTGCAGTCGCTGCGGCCCGGTGAGGACTGGTACGGCTCGGAGCAGATGGACGGCGGCGAGGGGCTCGGTCTGGGCGACGGCACCGGTGTCTTCCAGGATCTCGCCGAGCTCGACCAGCTCGCCGAGCAGCTCTCCCAGAGCTACCGCGGCGCCGACATGGGTGACCTCGACCTGGACGCGCTGCGCCGTCAGCTCGGCGACGAGGCGGCCGTCGAGGCCCGCACCCTCCAGCAGCTGGAGAAGGCGCTACGCGAGTCGGGCACCGTGCAGCGGGGCTCCGACGGGCAGCTGCGGCTGACGCCCAAGGCGATGCGTCAGCTCGGCAAGCAGCTGCTGCGCGACGTCGCCGACCGGATGTCGGGGCGCGCCGGCCAGCGCGACATGAACAAGGCCGGTGCCGCCGGTGAGCGGTCGGGGGCGACGCGGCCGTGGGCGTTCGGCGACACCGAGCCCTGGGACGTCACCCGCTCGTTGACCAACGCCATCGTGCGCGAGGCGGGGGAGGGCCCGCGCTCGGGCCCCTCCGTGCGGTTGACGATCGACGACGTCGAGGTGCAGGAGACCGAGGCCCGCACCCAGGCGGCCGTGGCGCTGCTGGTCGACACGTCGTTCTCGATGGCGATGGACGGTCGCTGGGTGCCGATGAAGCGCACGGCTCTGGCGCTGCACACGCTGATCCGCTCGCGCTTCCGTGGTGACGCGCTGCAGCTGATCGCCTTCGGCCGTCACGCGCAGACGATGGAGATCGAGCAGCTCACCGCGCTCGACGCGATGTACGACAAGGGCACGAACCTGCACCACGGTCTGTTGCTGGCCAACCGGCACTTCCGCAAGCACCCCAACGCCCAGCCGGTGCTGCTCATCGTCACCGACGGCGAGCCCACCTCGCACCTGGAGTCGAACGGCGAGGTGATGTTCTCCTACCCGCCGCACCCGCTCACCATCGCCTACGCGGTGCGCGAGCTCGACAACGCACGCCGGCTCGGGGCCCAGACGACGTTCTTCCGCCTCGGAGACGACCCCGGTCTCGCGCGCTTCATCGAGTCGATGGCGCACCGCGTCGACGGGCGCGTGGTCGCCCCCGAGCTCGACGACCTCGGCGCCGCGGTGGTCGGCTCCTACCTCGGCGACCGGTCGTCGTACGGCCGGATGGGTGGCGGCGGCATGGGCGACTGGTTCGGGGGCCGGGGGTTCTGGGTCGGCTGACGCGCCTGCCGTGGTGGTTGAGCCGTGAGGCCGTTCACGGCCGAGCGCGCCTTGCGGTGGTTGAGCCGTGAGGCCGTTCACGGCCGAGCGCGCCTTGCGGTGGTTGAGCCGTGAGGCCGTTCACGGCCGAGCGCGTCGAAACCCGCAACTCTGAAATGAGCTCCGCCGGTCTCCTCACGGGGTTTCGACACGGGACTCGGCTAGCGCCTCGCCCGGCTCAACCAGCGTCTGTAGCGCGCTCGCGAGGTCGGCGACACCCTCGATGACCCGCGGGCCGGGGCGGGCCCAGTGCGCGTTCGCGTCGACCGCGTGCACGGGGACGCCGGGTGGGAGCACGTTCGCGGCGACCAGGGCGTCGGCCTGCTCCTGGGCACCGTTCCGGTCGTAGCCGCACGGCGCGACGACGATGAAGTCGGGGCGGGCGTCGCGGACGTCGTCCCAGGTGACGCGCTCGGACTTCTGCCCGGCGGCGCCGAGCACGCACTCACCGCCCGCGGCGGCCACCATCTCGGGGATCCAGTGGCCGGGGGCATAGGGCGGGTCGGTCCACTCCAGCACCACCACGCGCGGGCGCGGATAGGGCGGGGGAGCGGGCAGGTCGAGGGTGGCGGCCAGGGCGTCCGCGGCCTCGGGCCGGTCGACGGCGCGACCGATGGCCCGGATCGACTCGGCGATCTCGGTCAGCGTGTGGGGGTCGAAGGAGTGCACCGTCGCGGTGCAGCCGAGGTGCGCGAGCGCGGCGTCGACGTCGGCCACGTCGATCGCGCAGACCGCGCACAGATCCTGGGTGAGCACGAGGTCGGCGTCCAGCTCGGCGAGTGCGCCGGCGTCGAGCCGGTAGAGATCCTCACCGGCCCGGGTGGCGGCCACGACGAACGCGTCGATCTCGGCCGGGGTCAGCCCGTGGGGCATCGTCGTCGACGACACGACGCGGCGGCTGCGAGCCTCGGGAGGGAAGTCGCACTCGAAGGTCACACCGACCACGTCGTCGCCCACTCCGAGCGCGAAGCAGATCTCCGTGGTCGACGGCAGGAGGGACACGATGCGCACGGGGTCACCGTAGGCTGCTGCCAGTGACCGACCCGACCACCCTCGCGCTGTTGGCCCTGGCGGCGCTGTCGGCCGGATTCGTCGACGCGGTGGTGGGCGGGGGCGGGCTGATCCAGCTGCCGGCGCTGCTGTTGGGCCTGCCGAATGCCGCGCCGGTGCAGATCCTGGCCACCAACAAGCTCGGCTCGATCTGCGGCACCAGCGTCAGTTCGCTCACCTACTACCGGCGGGTGCGTCCCGACCCCCGCACCTTCGTGCCGCTCATGCTGCTGGCCTTCACCGGATCGGCCGCCGGGGCCGCGGTGGCCTCCCACCTGCCGCGGTCGGCGTTCGAGCCGATCGTGCTCGTGGCGCTGATCGTGGTCGGCGCCTACGTCGTGGCCAAGCCCGACCTCGGCTCGGTCACCGCGCTGCGCTTCGCCGGACGCCGCCACACGCTCGCCGCGGTCGGCACCGGGTTGGTGGTGGGCTTCTACGACGGCGCGCTCGGGCCGGGCACCGGATCCTTCTTCGTGTTCACGCTCGTGGGCCTGCTCGGCTACGGGTTCCTCGAGGCCTCGGCCAAGGCGCGGATGGCCAACTGGGCCACCAACCTCGCCGCCCTGGCCGTGTTCGTGCCCCAGGGCGCGGTGCTCTGGAAGATCGGCTTGCTCATGGGCGCGGCCAACCTCGTCGGCGGCTACCTCGGCGCCCGTACCGCTGTGGCCCGCGGATCGGCCTTCGTGCGCGTGTTCTTCATCGTGGTCGTGGCCGCGTTCGTGGTGCGGCTCGGTGGGCAGGTGCTGGGGGTGTGGTGACCGGCTACCTGGTGCCGCGCCGCGACGCCCGGGCCGAGATCGAGGAGAAGCGCTCGCGCTTCCTCTGCATCCTGCGCCGTGTCGAGACCGAGGACGCCGCCCGCGCGGTCGTCGAGGAGGTGCGGCGCGCCCACCACGACGCCCGCCACCACTGCACGGCCTTCCGTCTCGGACCGCCCCCGCAACCGCTCGAGCGGTCCTCCGACGACGGCGAGCCCGCGGGCACTGCCGGCTCACCCATGCTCGAAGTGGTGCGCGGGGCCGAGCTGTCCGACACGGTCGCCGTGGTGACCCGCTGGTTCGGCGGCACGCTGCTCGGCGCCGGCGGGCTCGTGCGGGCCTACGGTGACGCCGTCCGGGCGGCGATCGAGGTCGCCGGCACCCGGGAGCGCCACCTGCTGATGCGGGTCGAGGTGACGCTCGACCACGCCGACGCCGGTCGCGTCGAGAGCGATCTGCGGGCCCGCGGCGTCCGCGTGCTCGACACGGCCTACGGCGTCCAGGTCGGCCTGACGCTCGGCGTCTCGCCGTCGAAGGTGCACGCCGTGAGCGCGGCCCTGGCCGAGGTCACCGCCGGCGCAGCGCGGCCACGCGCGAGCGGGGAACTCTGGGTCGACGCGTGAGGGCGGCTCAGAGCAGTTCGTCGAACAGCTCGCCGAAGTGCCGGGTGGTGGCCTCCCAGCTGCACGGGTCGGGGTAGCGCCGGACCGGCCACGACCGCACCTCGCGCAGCGCCTCGGCGATGCCGGGCACGTCGCCGGGGGTGACGAAGCGGATGCCCTCGTAGCCCTCGGCGGCCTCGGTGAGGCCGCCGACGTCTGAGAGCACGACGGGCAGTCCGTGGCTCATGGCGATGTGCAGCGGACCGCTCGCCGAGGAGCGCAGGTAGGGCAGCACGACCGCGTCGGCGCGGGCGAAGAAGCCGGCGGCCTCGTCGTCGTGCACGTAGCGGTTGACGAACTCGATGCGGTCACCGTGCCGGGCGGCGGCGATGCGCTCGGCGGGTAGCGCATGCCCCTCCCAGGTCTCGCCCACGACCAGCAGCCGCGCATCAGCTGAGTCGAGGGAGTCGAAGGCATCGACCAGGTGCTCCACGCCCTTGTACGGCCGGATCGTGCCGAAGTAGAGGTAGGTGAAGTCGTCGCCCGGCTCGCGCGGGGGAGCATCGACGGCGGGTGCGAGGTGGTCGTAGGGCCCGTGCTTGATGACGCGCACCGGCTTGCGTCCGCTCCAGCCGGACTCGGCCACGACCTCGGCGTCCACGCGGCTGTGCACGACGAACGCGGCGGTCATGGCGAGCAGCGGGCGGATCAGTGCCTCGGTGTAGCGGCGCACCCAGCCGATGGCGGCCTCGCCGGTGTCCTGCACCTCGTGCATCTCCAGCACCACCGGGATGCGACGCAGCCGGGCGGCCAGCGCGAGCACGAGGAAGCTGTGCAGCACGGCGCCGGTCCACCACTGGAGCACCAGCACCTCGGGCCGCTGCTGCTTGAGGAATCGCAGCGCCCGCACCAGGCTCGGCAGCACGAACCAGTCGACGCCGTCGAAGACGGGCACCTCGTCGCGATAGGTGGCCGTCGTCAGCTGCTCGCCGACGCGCGACCCGCCGGGGTAGAGCCGACGCGGCAGCAGCCGACGCATCAGGATCACCGAGACGTCGTTCTCGTCGGCCAACGCATTGGCCAGACGGCACGTGTAGAGGCTGATGCCGCTGAAGAAGGTCATGCCGGAGCCGACCACGGTCACGCGTCGCCGGCTCACGCCAGGAAACCCTAGTGGCAGCGCCCTCGTCGGCCCCTAGGGTGGCCGGTATGGAGCGAGCCCAGTGAGCATCCCGGTCGACCTCGCAGACCTGCCCGTTCAGCTCGAGCGCTTCGGGCCGGCGTACCTGCTGACCACCTCGGGTGAGCAGGTCAAGGCGGTGGCCGTGCTGCCGCGGCTCTCCGACGACGGCACGCTGCGGGTGAGCGCGCCCGGGCGTGGGTCGGTGGCCAACGCGGACGCACGGCCGAGCGTGACCCTGATGTGGCCGCCCCAGGCGGCCACCGAGCCGCCCGGGTTCACCTTGCTGGTCGACGGCGAGGCGACCACGGAGGGCGACGACGTGCTGGTCAGCCCGACCTGGGCAGTGCTGCACAAGCCCGCCGGCAACACCGACGGCCCGGCCGTGCCGGGCGGGTGCGGCCACTGATGCCGGTCTCCGCGGCGACCCGCCCGTTCTGGGTCAGCGCCTTCCTCGACCTCGCGGGCGAGCATTGGGACAGAGGCGTCTCCTTCTGGGCCCAGGTCACGGGCTACGGGCTCTCGGGGTTGCGTGGTGAGCAACGTGAGTTCGGCACCCTGGTGCCGGCGGAGGGCGACGACCATCTACGGGTGCAGCGGCTCGGCGAGGGCCACACCGGGGTGCACCTCGACCTGCACGTGGCCGACCCGCAGGCCGCCGCGACGGCGGCCGAGCGCCTCGGCGCCACCGTCGTGGCCGACCACGGCTACGTCGTCTCGACCTCGCCTGGCGGCTTCACCTTCTGCTTCGTGACCCAACCGGGCCTGGTCAAGGCCGTCCCTGCCGCGTGGCCGGGCGGCCACACCTCCGTGCTCGACCAGGTCTGCCTCGACGTGCCGGGCCGCGACTTCGACGAGGAGGTGGCCTTCTGGGCGGCGCTGACCGGATGGCGGGTGGGCACATCGGGGGTCTCGCCCGACTTCGTCCCGCTCGACCAGCCCCCGGGCCAGCCCGTCCGCCTGCTGGTGCAGCGTCGTGCGGAGAGTGGGCCAGGAGACGCCGTCACCGGTCACGTCGACCTCGCCGCCTCCGACCGCGTCCGTGAGGTCGAGCGACACGTGGCGCTGGGTGCGCACGTGGTCGGCGAGCACTCGCGGTGGACCGTGCTGCGCGGCCCCGCCGGCAGCACCTACTGCATCACCGACCGCGACCCCGTCAGTGGGAGGCTGTCCACGTGATGATCCCCGTCGCCACCGACCTCGACGAGGTCCACACCCTGCGTGGCTTCCTCGACCACTTCCGGGCGACGCTGCGGCGCCAGGCTGACGGCCTCGACGCGGCCGCGCTCGGCGTGACCCTGGCGCCGTCCGATGTGAGTCTGGGCGGGCTGCTGGCGCACATGGCCTTCGTGGAGCAGTGGTGGTTCGGCGAGATCCTGCACGGGTCTGCGCCGCACGAGCGATGGGCCGGTGTCGACTGGGGCGCCGACAACGACCACGACTGGCACGTGGCCGCCGGCCGCCAGCCCGAGGAGCTGCGTGCCTGGTTCGACGAGGCGGTGGCCGATGCCGACGTTCGCCTCGACGAGGCCCTCGCGCCGGGCCAGGGGTGCGAGGCGGTGGCGGTCGCGCCGTCGCGCAGCGGCGCCCCCATGACGGTGCGCTGGATCCTGGTGCACATGGTCGAGGAGTACGCCCGCCACTGCGGCCATGCCGACCTGATCCGGCAGTCCATCGACGGGGCCACCGACCTGTGAGCGACCCGAGCATCAGGCCCGCCACCAGCGACGACTGGGCCGCGATCTGGCCGATCTTCGGTGACATCGTCGCGGCCGGCGAGACCTATGCCTACCCCGAAAACCTCGCCTCGGACGACGCTCGGGCGCTGTGGCTGGAGCCGCCGCCGGGCCACGCGGTGGTGCTCGAGGAGCACGGCGAGGTGCTCGGCACCGCGAAGATGGGGCCCAACCGACCCGGCCGCGGGTCGCATGTCGGCACGGCGTCGTTCATGGTCAGCCCGTCCGCCCGGGGGCGAGGAGTCGGACGCCGCCTGGGCGAGCACGTCGTGGCCTGGCACCGCCAGCACGGCTACACGGCGATCCAGTTCAACGCCGTCGTCGAGACCAACACCGCGGCGGTGGCGTTGTGGCGCTCGCTGGGGTTCGAGGTGATCGGCACGGTTCCGCGCGCCTTCGACTCCCGGGCGCACGGGCTGGTCGGCCTGCAGGTCATGCATCTCGACCTGCGCTCCTAGCTCCCGGCGCCGGTCCGACCGGGCGGTGAGGTCAGACCTCGAATCCGGGCAGGTGCTCGCTGAGGATGGCGCGGAACGGAGCCTCGGCCTCGAGCTGGCTCAGCACGCCCAGACCGCCGAGCCAGGTGCGGTGGATGAGCAGGTAGCTCGGCGGGAGGTTGAGCTTGAGGCCCACGGTGTACGCCGGGTCGCGCGGATCGTTGATCTTGGCGAACACCCCGCGCATCCACTCGCGTGAGAACCGGAAGGTGTCGTCGAGCGTGGGCTCGACGAACGGCATCAGGTAGTCGAGGACGAGCTCGGGCTCGACGCGGGTGCGGTCCTTAATGAACCCCTCGTCGCGGAGCGCGTCGACGAGGTCTTCGCCCGACCGGGTCGCGGCGATGCTGATGAGTCGGCCCATGGCCGGCGGGAACCCGCCCTCGAGCCGAGCGACGGCACCGTAGTCGAGCACGCCCAGCCGCCCGGGGGAGCCGTCGTCGGCGGGGATCGCCCGGAAGTTGCCGGGGTGCGGGTCGGCGTGCAGCATGCCGGTGCGTGCGGGGCTGGCGAAGAGGAACCGGGTGAACAGCTCGCCGTAGTGGTCACGCTCGGCCCGGGTGCCCTCGGCGATCACGCGGGCCAGGGAGTAGGGGCTCTCCAGCCACTCGGTCACGAGCACCGTCGGGCCCACCTCGACCACGTCGGGCACGACGATCTCGGGGTCACCCGCGAAGGCGGCGTGGAAGGCCCGCTGCGCCTGCGCCTCGAGGCCGTAGTCGAGCTCCTCGACGGCACGGGCCTGGAGTTCCTCGACCAGCGGCTTGATGTCGATGCCCGGGATGAGCGGCGCGACGGTACGGCCCAGCCGGCCAATCTGGCGCAGGTCGGCCTGGAGCGCCTCGGCCGCGTGCGGGTACTGCACCTTGACGGCGACCTCACGCTCCTGGCCGTCGTCGTCGGCCCAGCGACCGCGGTGCACCTGGCCGATCGACGCGGCGGCCGCCGGGCCGCCGTCGAGCCAGACCAGGCGCTCGCGCCAGTCGTCGCCCAGCTCGCGGGCGAGCACCTCACGCACGGTGGAGGTGGGCATCGGTGGAGCGGCGTCTTGGAGCTTGGTGAGCTGTTCGCGGTAGGGGCCGGCCATCTCCTCCGGGAACGCGGCCTCGAGCACCGAGAGCGCCTGACCGAACTTCATGGCGCCGCCCTTGAGTTCACCGAGGGTGCGGAAGACCTGCTCCGCGGTGCGCTGCTGCACCTCGCTCATGACCTGCTCGGCCGACGCCCCGCCGAGCCGTTTGCCCAGCCCGAGCGCGGAGCGGCCCGCGTAGCCGAGGGGGAGCGAGGCGAGGCGCGCGGTGCGGGCGGCCGCCTTGCGGGGCGTGTCCTTCACACCCTCATCCTGCCCGACGCGCCCAGCGCAGCGGGTGAGGTCACCAGCCGAGCAGTGTGGCGCTGTCGGCGTTCGTGGAGGTCGGCTCGTCGGCCGCCTCGGCGAAGGCGGCGAGCGCGCGCACGAGACCACCGCGGTCGCGGGCCGGCATGGCCAGCACGATCTGCTCGATGGCGGCGCGACGGCGTCCGGTCACCTCGCCCACGAGGGCGGAGCCGCGCGGGCTCGCCTCGATCACGACTTCGCGCCGGTCCTGGTCGTTCTCGCGACGCTCGGCGTAGCCGGAGGTGATGAGTCGATCGACGGCGCGCAGTGCGGTGCTGGACCCGACGCCGAGCCGGTCGGCGAGCTGGTTGAGCCGCGTGGGGCCATGGCTGTGCAGCACCACGAGGGTGCGGAACTGGGCCAACGTCACGTGCTCCTCGACATCGGCAAGAGACCGCGCCGAGACGCCGACCAACGCTCGGGACGCCGTCAGCAGCGTCCCGACCAGGGCGTCGAGCTCGTCGGGCTGCTCGGGCTGTGCGTCCACGTGAGGAACCTTACGTGAGCCAGGGCAACGATTCATGCGTACAATGATTGCTCTATGCAACTCATGCCTTCTGCAACGCTCCAGTCCCGACGTCCCGGCCGCGACCTCGGTGGCTGGCTGCGCACCTCCGACGGCGGGCTGCTCACGCTCGCGCTGCTCGTGGGGGCAGGGGCGGGGCTCTTCGCCGTCGTGTTCCGCTGGCTGATCGGCTTCTTCACCACCGTCTTCTCCGGCCACGAGGACTACGCGGCCACCCCGGGCGCCGACAACCCGCACGTGCCCTGGCTCGGCCCGTTCTTCGTGCTACTGGCCCCGATGCTCGCCGGCCTCCTCTACGGCCCGCTGGTGCGCTACTTCGCCCCCGAGGCGCGCGGCCACGGCGTGCCCGAGGTGATGTACGCCGTCGCCCAGAACGGCGGCCGCATCCGCCCGCAGGTGGCGATCGTCAAGGCGCTCGCGTCGGCGCTGTGCATCGGTGGCGGCGGGTCGGTGGGGCGGGAGGGCCCGATCGTGCAGATCGGCTCGGCCATCGGCTCCACCCTCGGCGTGCGCACCAAGCTCGACGAGGCCCGGCTCCAGGTGCTCGTCGCGTGCGGCGCCGCCGGCGGCATCGCCGCTACGTTCAACGCCCCCCTGGCCGGCGTCTTCTTCGCCATGGAGCTGATCCTCGCCAGCTGGGCCGCGCAGAGCTTCGGCATGGTCGTCATCTCCGCGGTGACCGCCTCGGTGATCGGCCGCACCCTGCTCGGCGACGAGCCGTTCCTGGCGCTGCCGCAGTTCCATCTCGTGCACCACTGGGAGTACCTGCTCTTCGCCCTCCTCGGCGTGCTCGGCGGGCTCGCCGGCGTGCTCTTCACCCGGGTGCTGTACGCGATCGAGGACGCCTGCGACGCCGTGTGGCGCGGCCCGGAGTGGCTGCGCCCGGTCGTCGGCGGCCTGCTGCTCGGCGTCGTCCTGCTCGTGCTGCCGCAGATGTACGGCGTGGGCTACCCGGTGCTCGGCAATGCCGTCGACGGCCGGTACGCCATCTGGTTCCTGCTGGTGCTCATCGTGGGCAAGATGGTCGCCACGTCACTCACGATCGGCATCGGCGGCTCGGGTGGCGTGTTCGCGCCCAGCCTCTTCATCGGTGCGGCTCTGGGCGCGGCGTTCGGTGAGACGGCCGGGCTGATCGCCGGCTCGTCGGTCGCCGGCGCCGGTGCCTATGCCGTGATCGGCATGGGCGCCGTCTTCGCGGGGTCCGCCCGCGCGCCCATCACGGCCGTGCTCATCCTCTTCGAGCTCACCGGCGAGTACTCGGTGATTTTGCCGCTGATGGTCGCGATCGTGATCGCCGCCGGCATCAGCCACCGCATCTCGAAGGAGACGATCTACACCCTCAAGCTGGTCCGCCGCGGCGTCGACCTCGGTCGCGGGCCCGAGACCATCGCGACCCGCCGTCGGGTGCGCGACGTCATGCAGGCCGTGCCCGCGCCCGTCGAGCAGGGCATGTCGCTGCGCGACGCCGCCGCGCTGCTCGCGACGTCCGCCTCCGGCGTGCTGCCGGTCGTCGACGAGGACGGCCTCTTCGTCGGCACCGTCACCGCCCGCGTCGTCGCGGAGGCGCTGGCCACCGGGCGGGACGCCGACCCCGTCGAGCTGGTCCGCGAGTACCCCACGCGCCTGCTCGCGGGCGACTCGCTGCGTCGCGCTCTCGACGTCCTCTCCTCGGCCGGGGCCGCCGCGGTGCCGGTGCACGGGGCCGACGACGACCTCGATTCCGACCGCGTCGTCGGCTGGATCACCTACCAAGATGCGCTGGTGGGCGTCCGCACCTAGCCGAGGCAGAGGCAGAACGGGTGGCCGGCCGGGTCGAGGTAGACCCGGAACGTGGTGCCCGGCTGCACCTCGTGCCTGGTGGCGCCGAGCGCCAGCACCTCGGGCTCGGCCTCCTCGAAGCTGCGCACCATCACGTCGAGGTGGGCTTGCTGCGGACGCTCCTGGCCGGGCCAGTCGGGGGCCTGGTAGCCCTCGACCCGCTGGAAGCAGTAGCACTGGGTCTTCTCCTCGGGCCGGATCTCGGCCCAGCCGCCGTCGGGGTCGACCTCGACGCTCCACCCGAGCAGTGCGCCGTAGAACTCCGCCAGCACGCGGGGGTCGGGGCAGTCGACGACGAGGGAGGGGTGTGCGGCGATGGCCATGCCTCGACCGTAGCGGCGGGTGCCGACACATCGTGTCCGGGCTGGGGCCGCGGCATCGCCCACGACGGCGAGACCTTCGCCGATGTCATGGCCGATCTCGGCAAGCTGGTCGTGCCTGCTGACCTGCCTGAACTGGTGGCGCGGAGGTGCTCCAGCGATCCCTGCGACCGGATGCTGGTGGCCCAGGCCATCGAGGCCGGTCCGTCCTTCGCCACTCCGACGGCGTCATCGTCGCCGCGGCTCCCCGCGGCTCCCCGCGGCTCCCCGCGGCGTCCGGATCGTCGACGCTTCACTGTGAGGGCCTGCGCTACGTGAAGCGCAGCGCTGACGCACCGGTGGTTGAGCCGTGAGGAGCGCCAGCGACGAGCGCGTCGAAACCCCGCACGACGCTGACGCACCGGTGGTTGAGCCGTGAGGCCGTCCACGGCCGAGCGCGTCGAAACCCCGCACGGCGCTGACGCACCGGTGGTTGAGCCGGGAGGAGCGCCAGCGACGAGCGCGTCGAAACCGAGCGACACCGCCGGTGGTTGAGCCGGGAGGAGCGCCAGCGACGAGCGCGTCGAAACCCCGCAACGGGCAGGCAACGACTTCTCCACAGTTCGCGGCCAGACCCTTTCAATAGAACAGGTGTTCGACTAGAATCGGGTCATGACGCCAGCGCCCGCACCCCAGCCCTCAGGGCTGCTGGCATGTGCGGTGTCGGCGCAACGCGAAGCCCAGGCCGCCGAGACCCGGCTCTGGGAGGCGGCCGCGGAGTGGTGTGCCGCACACGCCGAGGGGCATGTGCCGGACTGTGTCGCCGGCGGCCCGCTCGGCGTCGTGACCGATGAGTTGCTGGCGGCCTATGAGGTCGAGGGTGGTGACCGGCTCATCGGGGCCGGTGGCCCGGGCACGCCGCTGGTGGCTCAGTTCGCGGTCATCGAGCTCGCCACCGCCCTGGGACGCTCCGATGCTTCTGGTCGGGCGTTCGTGGGGGCGGTGATGGAGACCCGGTTCCGCCTCCCACTGCTCTGGGAGGCCATGACCTCCGGGCGCGTGGCTCCGTGGCGGGTACGCCGCATCGCCGAAGAGACGATGAAGGTCGGTGCCGAGGCTGCCGCCTTTGTAGACCGGATGATCACCCCGGTCGCGCACAAGACCGGCCTGCGGGCCCTGGACGGGCTCGTCGCGGACGCGATCGCCCGCTACCAGCCCGAAACCGCTGAGGCCGACATCGCCGACGCCCACGCCGCCAAGCACGTCACGATCGAGCTCGACCAGCCCGGCCGATCGACTATCCAGGGAGCGGTGTGTGCGTTCGACGGCCTCGTGCGCCTCGACGGACTCCTCGACCGGGCTGACGCCGAGGATCTCGACCACGCCCTCCGCCACCTCGCCGCCGAGCAGTCCGCGCTCGGCTCACCGCTGGACCTCGGCGAACGACGTGCCGCCGCCCTGGGCCAGCTCGCGCGGAACCAGACCATGCTCGACCTCGGTG
>NZ_JADIVZ010000007.1 GCF_015319165.1 Nocardioides acrostichi | reverse complement strand
AGGCCGGAGGTGTACAGCAGTAATGCCCAGCCGACCGGTACTAATAGGCCGAGGGCTTGCCCTCACACACTCTCAACACACACCACAAACCAGACACTGGTCAACTGTGGTCACCGTGTCCCCGCCCCCCACCCGGGGGCGGTAAGGCGAGTGTGTGGCACCAAGCCACACCAACACCGTGTGCACATGCATCAACGCACCACACACGCCCTGCAAACACACAACAACATCATGTGTGTCTCGCGTCCACACCACCCATCACAACACCAGTGGTGACCACAGTGATAACTACATAGACCAACCACACCACCGCCTGGGTGAACACCCCCCCCCAGAACACCAGGTGTGGGTTGAAAGAGTTACGGCGGCCATAGCGACAGGGAAACACCCGGTCCCATCCCGAACCCGGAAGTTAAGCCTGCCAGCGCCGATGGTACTGCGACCGAGAGATCGTGGGAGAGTAGGACGCCGCCGGACATACACTCCGTAGGGGCCACCCGTTGGGTGGCCCCTACGTGCATTGCATGAATGAACATCTCAAGGAGTAGGCGTGCCCGAGCGGCGTAATCCCCGACAGCAGCGGTCCGGCGACAGCCCGCGACGCGGTGAGGGAGGTCGCGGCGGGGGAGACCGCCGCGGAGCCCCGTCCCGCTCCGGCGGCCAAGGCGGATCGCGGTCCGGTGGCTCGTCGTCCTCACGTGACGGTCAGCGGGGGCCTGAGCGCACCTCGCGTGATCGGCGGGATCGGGCCGAGCGGCGGGAGCCTCGAGCCGACAAGGCGGTCTACGACGGTCCCGAGCTGCCCGACGACATCACGGGCCGCGAACTCGACCGCTCCATCGCGGCCCAGCTGAAGGGGCTTCCCGAGAAGCTCGCGTCGCGCGTCGCGCGTCACCTGGCGGCGGCGGGCGCCCTGGTGGAGGAGGATCCCGAGACGGCCTACCAGCACACGCTGGCCGCGCGGGCGCGCGCACCGCGGCTGGCCGTGGTGCGCGAGGCTGTGGGCGAGTCGGCCTACGCAGCCGGACACTACGCCGAGGCCCTCTCGGAACTGCGTGCGGCGAAGCGGATGAACGGCGCCACCGACTACCTGCCGATCATGGCCGACTGCCATCGCGCGCTCGGTCAGGCCGACCAAGCGCTCAAGCTGGCCAAGAGCCCGGCCGTGGGCAACTTCGCCCCGCCGGCCAAGGCCGAGATGACGATCGTCGAAGCCGGCGCACGCCGCGACCTCGGACAGGTCGACGCGGCGCTGCGTACCTTGGAACTCGCGCCCCTGCAGTCCAAGAGCAGGGAACCGTGGGTGGTGCGGTTGCGCTACGCCTACGCCGACACCCTGGAGCACGCCGGTCGCACGACCGACGCCCTGGCGTGGTTCCACCGCACCCATGCGATCGACGCCGAGCAGTTGACCGACGCCGCCGAGCGTGCGGCGCTTCTGGAGACGTCAGTCGAGTAGCCGCAGACAGCCCGGTCAGGGGGTCGTCACGACGCCGCGGCGACCGGGGTGATGTTGATGACCACCGCCGTGCCCGCCGACTGGGTGCCCACCTGCAGGCCCTCGCGGTAGCTGATGCCGACGGGGTCGACGAAGGCGGCGGTCGGCTCGTCGGCCTCGATCTCGATCAGGATGCTGTCGCCGGCGCGCAAGGTGCCGTCCGCCGGATCGCTCACGTCGTCGCAGAAGGCCGAGGGATCGGTGGTGACACCGATGGATCCGCCGGTGCACAACAACGGGGTCACCGTCACGGGTGCGGTGGCCGTCGTGTGCACGTGCACCCCGCCCATCCGCAGGGTGCGGTCGAAGTCGGCACTCGGTGTGAAGACCCCGACGAACACCGGGCGACCTGGCGAGGTCGCCGCGGTGACGTGCCCCGCACGCACGGGCAGCGGCGCCGGGTGGGCGATGTACCACCCGACCGTTGCGAGAAGGACGACGGCCAGCACGAGGGCCGTGACGATCCGCAGGCGTCGCCCGGACGGGATCCTACTGAGTCCGTCGGGACCGCTGAGGCTCGTCATGGCTAGACACTAGGACACCTCAGTGTCTGGCCTGCCACAATGCACGGCATGAAGGATCTGAAGAGGCCGGCCCTCGAGGGCAATGTGGAGGTCGGCGACGGTCGGCGGATGAGTTTCGCCGAGTACGGCTCGCGGTCGGGTCCGGCGATCGTGTGGATGCACGGCACCCCCGGGGCACGACGGCAGATCCCGCTGGAGGCGCGCGACTACGCGCGCGAGCACGGCCTGCGCATCATCGGCATCGACCGCCCCGGCATCGGCAGCTCGACACCCCACCTCTACGAGCAGATCCTCGACTGGACCGACGACCTCGCCCTGCTGCTCGACACGCTCAGCATCGAAGAGTTCCGAGTCGTTGGCCTCTCGGGTGGCGGCCCCTACGCGCTGGCAGCGGGCGCGGCGTTCCCCGACCGTGTGCCCGGCGTCGGCGTGCTCGGCGGTGTCGCCCCGACCGTCGGACCGCACGCGAGCGATGGGGGGATCATCCAGCTCGCCGTGCACCTCGCGCCGCTGCTCCAGGCGGGCCGGGTTCCCCTCGGCATCGCCCTGACCCAGGCGATCAGACTTCTGCGGCCGGTCGCCGGATCCGGACTCGACCTCTACGCCGCTGTCCAACCCGCGGGAGACAAGAACCTGCTCTCCCGCCCAGAGTTCAAGGCCATGTTCCTCGACGACCTGCTCAACGGAAGCCGTTTCCAGACCTCGGCACCCATCAACGATCTGATCCTGTTCACGCGACCGTGGGGTTTCGAGCCCGCCGACGTCACTGTCCCGGTGCGGTGGTGGCACGGCGACGCCGACCACATCGTGCCCTTCCGACACGGGCAGCAGGTGGTCGACGCCCTGCCCGACGCCACGATGACCGTGATCGACGGCGAGAGCCACCTCGGCGGGCTCGGCATCGCCGAGGAAGTGCTGTCGACGCTGTCCGCCCTCGGCTGAGCCGTCTCGACGTTCGCGGTTCCGCTGGCGCATCGGCGCCCCATGGGTCACAATGGAACCACAACTCACATCGGTGTCACTCGATCCACCACATCACCGCGACAGCCCGCTGGGGAAGGCGCAGCTTCGCTGGAGATGAAGGAGGGGTCACCGTGACCACCACAGCAGCCACCCGTGCGACCACGAGGGGTGTCCTCTACGTGCACTCAGCGCCCTCGGCGCTGTGCCCGCACGTGGAATGGGCCGTCGGGGGCGTGCTCGGCGCGCCCGTCAGCCTGGACTGGACCCCGCAGCCGGCGCACGCGGGCACCTACCGTGCCGAGCTTTCCTGGACGGGTTCTCCCGGCTCGGCCGCGGCCGTGACCTCCGCGCTCCGCGGGTGGAAGCACCTACGCTACGAGATCACCGAGGAGCCGACGCCCGCCAGCGAGGGCCAGCGCTACTCCTACACCCCTGACCTGGGCGTCTTCCACGCCGTCACGGGCCTGCACGGCGACATCATGATCCCCGAGGACCGCATCAAGGCCGCCGTCGTGAAGGCCGCCATGGGTGACACCACGCTGCTCGTCGAGGTCGACCGGCTGCTGGGCAAGCCGTGGGACGACGAGTTGGAGACGTTCCGTCACGCGGGCGAGGGCGCCCCGGTGCGTTGGCTGCACCAGGTGGTCTGAGTCAGCTCGCCAGCCTGAGCTTGAAGTAGGTGGTCTTGATGCGACCCGTCATCGCGTTGGAGTTGCCCACCTTGTAGCCGAAGCGTCCCTTGATGTGGAAGGTACCCGGCACCGTGTTGGAGAAGCAGAACCGAAAGGTGCTGCGACCACGCTTGGGATCGCTGCCCTTGCTCACGCCGCCCGAGGCGACGCTGACCCCTCGGCGATCGATCAGGATCGTCTCCAGGGCCCATGTGGTGGAGTCGGGCGGAGGGTTGATCTTGTAGCGGTAGACGTAGTCGTGGCAGCCGCGCTTCAGCGTGCCGTCGTTGCGCAGGGTCTTGGCGTACTGGGCGTACTTGGGGCTACCGGCGGCGTCGGCGGGGGCCGAGAGCGTCGCGGTCGTCAGCACGAGGGCGATCGCCAGGGCGAGGGGCAGGGTGAGTGGCAGCGCGAGAGGCGCCGCCAGCACTTCGAGCCCTCTCGAGCGTGAACAGCGCGCGGTCAAGGTGGATCCCTCCCCAAGAGGCCGTCATGGCGACGGCGACGTCGGTCACTGTGCCCAACGTCTCACACGCCCGAAACGTTACGGTGACCCCCGGGCCCCGCTCGCGTGATGGGTACGGGCTCAGAGGGGGATGTTGCCGTGGGCTCCCCGGCGTACGCCGACGCTCTGCACGGCATCGTCGATGGCGGCCGCGATGGTCGTGCGGGTGCGGGCCGGGTCGATGACCTCGTCCACGACTCCGATCTCGACGGCCTTGTCGACGCCGCCGGCGAGGCGTTCGTGCTCGGCGGCCAGTTCGGCCTCCACCTGAGGTCGGATGTCGGGGGACACCTCGGCCAGCTTGCGCCGGTGCAGGATGCGCACGGCTGCGACGGGCCCCATCACGGCCACCTCGGCGCCGGGCCAGCTGAACACCTTGGTCGCGCCCAGCGAGCGGGCGTTCATGGCGATGTAGGCCCCGCCGTAGGTCTTGCGGGTCACCAGGGTCACCCGAGGCACCACGCACTCACCGAACGCGTGCAGCAGCTTCGCGCCACGCCGCACGACGCCGTCCCACTCCTGACCCACACCGGGCAGGTAGCCGGGCACGTCGACGACGACGACCAACGGGATCGCGAAGGCGTCACAGAGTCGGACGAAGCGGCTGGCCTTCTCGGCCGAGAGCGAGTCGAGGCACCCACCCAAGCGCAGCGGGTTGTTCGCGACGACGCCGACCGTGCGACCACCGAGTCGCCCGAGAGCGGTGACGATGTTGGGCGCCCACCTCGCGTGCAGCTCGGTCATGGTGCCCTCGTCGAGGAACGACTCGACCACCGGGTGCACGTCGTAGGCGCGCTTCTTCGACTCCGGGAGCAGCGCCTCGAGGTCACGGTCCTCGACCGATTCCACGCGCAGGCTGCCCTGGGCGCCCATGAGGTGCGCCACGGTGCGGGCCTGCCCCAGCGCCTCGGCCTCGGACTCGGAGACCACGTGGACGACGCCCGAGCGGCGTCCGTGCGGCTCCGGCCCGCCCAGGCGCAGCATGTCGACGTCCTCACCGGTCACCGAGCGCACGACATCGGGGCCGGTGACGAAGATGCGCCCCTCCGGCCCGAGGATGACGATGTCGGTGAGCGCGGGACCGTAGGCGGCGCCGCCCGCGGCGGGGCCGAGGACCACCGAGATCTGCGGCACCTTGCCCGACGCCTGGGTCATGACGTGGAAGATCCGGCCCACGGCGTGCAGGCTCAGCACGCCTTCGGCCAGACGGGCGCCACCGGAGTGCCACAGGCCGATGATCGGCACCGAATCGGTCATGGCCCGGTGGTAGGCGTCGACGACCACGCGGCAGCCCAGGTCGCCCATCGCGCCGCCCATGACGGTCGGGTCGGAGCAGAAGACGACCACCGGAGCGCCCTCGATGGTGCCGACGGCGGCCATCATGCCGGAGTCGTCCTCGGGGGAGATCAACTCCAGCGAGCCGTCGTCGAGCAGGGCGCGCATCCGGTGCACGGGGTAGCGCGGATCCTCCTCGCGCGGCGGCTTGGCCGGCTTCGTGTTGGCGTCCGGGCGGACGGGAGTGGTGGTCATCGGAGGTCTCCTGACGTTCGTGGTGAGGGTCGGAGCGGGTCAGACGCTGCCGAAGGCGACCGCTACGTTGGCGCCCCCGAACCCGAACGAGTTGTTGAGCGCGACGATGTCGCCCTGCGGCAGGTCGCGCGCCTTGATCGCGATGTCGAGCTCGACCGCGGGATCCTGATCGTCGAGGTTGATCGTGGGCGGGGAGACGCGGTGGTGCAGCGCCAGCACCGTCGCGACCGCCTCGAGAGCGCCGGCGCCCCCCAGCAGGTGGCCGGTCATCGACTTGGTCGAGGTGACCACCACGTCGGTGGCGTGGCTGCCGAGCACGGCATGCAGCATGAGCCCCTCCGCGATGTCGCCCTGCGGTGTCGAGGTCGCGTGGGCGTTGACGTGGGCCACGGTCGCGGGGTCGACGTCGCCCTCGGCGATGGCCCGCTTGATGGCTCGGGTGCCGCCCCGGCCCTCGGGGTCGGGCTGGGCGATGTCGTGGGCGTCGGCGGTGACGCCGGCGCCCAGGACGGTCGCGTAGATGCGCGCTCCTCGGGCGAGTGCATGCTCCTCGGTCTCGAGGACGACGCAGCCGGCGCCTTCGCCGAGCACGAACCCGTCGCGGCCGGTGTCCCACGGGCGGGAGACCGTGGTCGGGTCACCGCCGTCGGGGCCGCTCGCGGTCTTCGAGAGCGCCATCATGTTGGCGAACGCGGCGATGTTGAGCGGGTGGATCGCCGCCTCGGTTCCGCCGCACACGACGACGTCGGCGCGACCCAGCCGCAGCTGGTCCAGGCCCAAGGAGATGGCCTCGTTGCCCGAGGCGCAGGCCGAGACCGGCGTACTGGCGAACGCGCGCGCCCCGAGGTGCAGGCTCACCGTGGCGGCCGGGGCGTTCGGCATCAGCATGGGCACGGCCAAGGGGGAGACCCGCCGAGGGCCCTTCTCCTTGAGCGTGTCGTGGTTGGCGAGCAGGGTGGTGACCCCGCCGATGCCCGATGCGAAGGCGACCCCGAGACGCTCGGGGTCGAGGCCCTCGGCGTCCGCCAGACCGGCGTCGGCCCAGGCTTCGGTCGCCGCCACCAGAGCGAACTGCGAGGTGCGGTCCAGGCGACGGGCCTTGACCCGGTCGATGATCTCGGTGGGCTCGACCGCCGCCTGACCCGCGATCTGCACGGGCAGGTCGGCGGCCCACTCCTGCTCCAGGCGCCGCACGCCGGAGCGTCCGGCGAGCAGGGCCTCCCAGGTCGTGGGCACGTCGCCACCGACCGGGGAGGTGACTCCCAGGCCGGTGACGACGATCCGTCGGGGCGTCGAGGCGGGCATCAGGCGGAGGCGCGCTCGATGTAGGCCACGGCGTCGCCGACGGTCTTGAGGTTCTTGACCTCGTCGTCGGGGATCGAGACGCCGAACTTCTCCTCGGCGGCCACGACGACCTCGACCATCGACAGCGAGTCGACCTCGAGGTCGTCGACGAACGACTTGTCGAGCTGCACGTCGTCGGCGTCGACGCCGGCGACCTCGTTGACGATCTCGGCGAGGTCGGTGCGGATCTCTTCGGTGGTGGCCATCAGGTGGTTCTCCTTCGTGGGTGGGGTGATGGTCGTGCGGAAAGCTGTGTCGGCCCGGCGGTCAGGGCAGGACGACGACCTGGGCCGCGTAGGCGAGCCCGGCGCCGAAGGCGATGAGGAGCGCGAGATCGCCGCTGTGCGCGGTGCCCTCGGCGTACATCCGGTCGAGGGCGAGCGGTATCGAGGCGGCCGAGGTGTTGCCCTGCTCGGCGATGTCACGGGCGATCGCCACGGTCGCGGGCAGCTTCATGGCCCGGGCCATGGCGTCGGTGATGCGCATGTTCGCCTGGTGCGGCACGAAGCAGTCGAGCTCGTCGGCGGTGATACCCGCTCGGTCGAGGGCGGCCAGTCCGACCTTGGCCATGGTGAACGAGGCCCATCGGAACACGGCGTTGCCCTGCATGACCAGGTGCGGCATCCGGGGCGCGTCGGAGGCCAGCACGTCGCGCCAGTCGTCGCGGCTGCGGATGAGGTCGGCGTGCTCGCCGTCGGAGCCCCACGCGACGGGGCCGATGCCCGGGACGTCGCTCGGGCCCACCACGGCGGCCCCCGCACCGTCCGCGAAGATGAACGCCGAGCCCCGGTCGGTCGGGTCGGTCTGCTCGGAGAGTCGTTCGACGCCGATGACCAGGACGTGGTGCGCGCTGCCGCCGCGCACGAGGTCGCTGGCGAGAGCCACGCCGTGGCAGAAGCCAGCGCAGGCCGCCGAGATGTCGAAGGCGGCCGCTTGATCGGTGCCGAGCTCGTGGGCGACGGTCGTGGCCAGGGCCGGCGTCTGGAGGTAGTGGCTGACCGTGGCGACGACGACGGCATCGATCTGCCGCGCGTCGATGCCGCTGCGCTCCAACGCCTGGCGGGCGGCGCCGACGGCCATCACCTGCACGGTCTCGCCGTCGGTGGCCCAGCGCCGCTCTCGGATGCCGGAGCGCTGCTGGATCCACTCGTCGGTGGAGTCGATCGCGTCGACGATCTCGCTGTTCGGCACGATGCGGCCCGGGCGGTACGCCCCGATGCCGAGGATGCGTGCGTGCTGCGCCCCGGTGCTCGATACGAGGGCTGGCATCAGGCAGCGCCCGCCGGGTGCAGTCTGACCAGTGGCTGTCCGGGGGAGACGAGGTCGCCGTCCTCGACGAGCCACTCGACGACCTGGCCACCGTGAGCGGCGGTGACCTCGACCTTGTCGCGCGAGCTCGCCACGTCGCCGATGGCCGTGCCCGGGGCCAGGTCGGGCACGTCGGCCTCCGGCGAGCGGTGGAAGGTGCCCTTGACGGGGGAGACGACGACGCGCCAGGTGGGTGTCGTCTCGAGGCCGGCGTCCTCGCCGTGCTCGAGGCAGAACGCGCGGGCGTCGTCGAGCTGGTCGGGTGTCTTGAGGGCGAAGGTCGCCACGCCCTTGAGGGCGCGCTTGGCGATGCCGGTCAGGGTGCCGGCGGGGGGCATCTCGAGGATGCCGGTGACGCCGAGATCCTCCATCGTCTCCAGGCACAGATCCCAGCGGACGGGGCTTGCGGTCTGACCGACGAGACGGGCGAGCACGTCGCGACCGTCGTGCACGACCCGACCGTCGCGGTTCGAGATCACCCGGGTGCGCGGGTCGTGCGTAGAGATGGAGGACGCGAGCCGGGCGAGGTGTCCGACCGCCGGCTGCATGTGCGAGGTGTGGAATGCGCCGGCGACCGAGAGCGGTCGCAGTCGGGCCTTCTCGGGCGGGGCGTCGGCGAAGGCGGCCAGCTGTTCCATCGTCCCGGCGGCCACGATCTGGCCGGGTCCGTTGTCGTTGGCGGGGGTCAGGCCGTGCGTCTCGAGCGCGGCCAGCACCTCGTCGCGGTCGCCGCCGAGCACCGCTGTCATGCCGGTGGGCGTGGCGGCCGAGGCCCGGGCCATGGCCTTGCCACGCTCGCGGACCAGGACCATCGCCTGCTCCGCGGTGAGCACGCGGGCACCGACGGCCGCGGCGATCTCGCCGACACTGTGCCCCGCCAGGGCGCCGACCGTGCGGAACGCGTCGGCGGGCTGCGGGTAGAGCTGGAGCGCGGCCACGAGAGCGGTGCCCACGAGCAGGGGTTGAGCGATCTCGGTGTCGCGGATCGTCTCGGCATCGGCCTCGGTGCCGTAGTGGGCGAGGTCGAGGCCGGCCACGGTCGAGAGCCAGTGCAAGCGGTTCTCGAAGGCAGGATCCTCCAGCCAGGGGGTGAGGAATCCGGGGGTCTGGGCACCTTGGCCGGGAGCGACGATGACGAGCACGAGGTCCACTCTGCCCTGGTCGAACTCGACCACCCACACGGTGATCTGACGAAGTTTGGCCGGTGTCCGTTGTCAGATCTCCACAAGAACGACGGTTCTCGTGGCGCGCCTCACAGGCGTGCGGCCGCCTGACGTCCGAGAATCAGCGCGATCTGGAGCGTGAGCGCGTCGCGCGGGTGTGTGGGGTCGAGGTCGACGACGTCTGCGACCTGCCGCAGTCGGTAGCGCACCGTGTTCGCGTGCACGAAGAGCCGTCGCCCGGTCGCCTCGACCGAGCCGCCGCAGGAGAAGTACGCCGCCAGGGTCTCGACCATGGCACCGCGAGCCTCGTCCAAGGGCCTGAAGACGTCGTCGACGAGAAACCGGCGCGCGTGACCGTCGCCGGCCAGCGCGCGCTCGGCCAGCAGATCCTGCGCGAGCACCGGGCGCGGTGCCTCGGGCCAGCCGCTGGCCGCGCGGTGGGCGGCCAGGGCGACTCGAGCCGACACGTGGGCCGCAGTGAGCCCGTCGACGACGGGTCCGACCACGACGGGGGCGTCGTCCGAGAACGAGCCGAGCACGACCTCGGCCGCGGCCTGGGGATCGTCGGCGCCGCCGAGGATCACGACGAGGCGCTCGCCCTGGACGGCGCAGAGGGCGTCCAGCCCGCGGTCTCGCGCCCGGGAGCGGGTCGTGTCGACGAGATCGGACTCACCACGGCGCGCTCGGAGGTCGCCGAGGACCACGACCACGCCGCCGCGGGTGGACCAACCCAAGGCACTGGCCCGCGAGTGCAGGGTGTCGTCGGGCTCGGCACGCAGGACGGCGTCGACCACCAGCGCCTCGAGGCGGGCGTCCCAGGCGCCGCGCGTCTCCGCCGCCCGCGCGTAGACCTCCGCGGCGGCGAACGCGACGTCGCGGGCGTAGCGCAGCACGGCGGAGTGCACGGCCGCAGCCTCGTCGCCGAGCAGGTCGTCGAGGCTGTCGTCGACGACGTCGATGGAGAGTCGGACCAGCTCGACCGTCTGCTGGAGCGAGATGACCCCGGCCAGAGCTCGGGGTGCAGCGCCGAAGACCGCCGAGGCGATGGCTCTCTCCCCGCGCTCCGGAAGCCGCCCCGCTGCCCCGCCGTCGTCCTCGACATACCACTCCACGAAGCTGCGGATGCCGGCCTGCACGATCTGCGCCACCCAGGCTCGGTCCTCGGCCTCCAGCTCGGAGAACCACGCCACCGAGCGCTCCATGCGACGCATGGCGGCCGTGCTGAGCGCGCCGGTCGAGCGCAGCAGGGTGCCGGCGGCCGGGCTGGGCGCATGCGGGGGAGTGGGACTCACGGGCCCAGTGTGCCGTGAACGCGAGGGCGTGGCCGAGGTCACGGCGCGGTCACGGCCCGAGTGGATCCTCCAGCGAGCAACCCGAGAATGTGTCGATTGCGTGAAGTCCCTTACAAATAAGGGAAAACTGCGCAAGGCTGTCGGTCACGGCCGGGGCCGGCGCGATGCCGAGCGCCCGCGACGTCCCCACTACCAGGAGGCACGTTGAGTAGCTCCGCGAGCGAGGTCCAGTTCCTCACGATCCACGGTCACCAGCGGGCCTTCGTGAAGGTGGGCAGCGGTCCGGTGCTCCTGCTGCTGCACGGCCTCGGCTGCGACCACACCACGTGGGAGCCGGTGATCGACACCCTCGCCGAGCACTTCACCGTCATCGCACCCGATCTGCTGGGGCACGGGCAGTCGGCCAAGCCGCGCGCCGACTACAGCGTGGGCGGGTACGCCAACGGCATGCGCGACCTGCTGACCGTGCTCGGCATCGACAAGGTCACGGTCGTGGGGCACAGCTTCGGCGGCGGAGTGGCGATGCAGTTCGCCTACCAGTTCCCCGAGCGCACCGAGCGGCTGATGCTCGTCGCCAGTGGCGGACTCGGCCCTGAGGTCACTCCCGTGATCCGCGCGATCACACTCCCCGGCTTCCACCAGGTCATGGGAGCGCTCACGTTGCCGGGAGTCCGTCACGCCGGCATCGCGGGCATGCGGGCCTTGTCCGCGACGCCGCTGCGCGCCACTCGCGACCTCGACGAGGTGGCCGACATCTACGACTCGTTCAAGGATCCCGCCGCTCGCGCCGCGATCCGCCACGTCGTACGCGCCGTCGTCGACGTCAAGGGCCAGATCGTCACCATGGCCGATCGCGCCTACCTCACGCAGGCGATGCCGATGTGCGTGGTGTGGGGCCGCGACGACCAGGTGATCCCCGTCAAGCACGCCGGCAACGCGGCCGCTCTCGCCCCGGACGCCCGGGTCGAGGTGATCCCGCATTGCGGTCACTTCCCGCACAAGGACGACCCGGAGCGGTTCGCCCGGATCATGGTCGAGTTCATCGGCGACAACCAGCCGGCCGTCTACTCGCGGGCGCGTTGGCGCACCCTGCTGAAGAACGGCCACATGTCGCCGGTCCGCACGGCCCGCTCGACCCGGGTCCGCACCGCCCCCACGACGTCCGTCACCGCTGCCGCCGGCGCCTGACCCGCGAGGGGTCGCGAATCGTGCCGCGAGGGGTCGCGAATCGTGCCGCGAGGGGTCGCGGATCGTGCCGCGAGGGGTCGCGGATCGTGCCGCGAGGGGTCGAGTCAGCCCCAGTTCGCCAACACGGTGAGACAGAAGGGGTGCCCAGCGGGATCGATCAGCACCCGCCACCGGTCGGCCCCCGGCTGCTCCTCGGGCAGGACGGCGCCCAGTTCGACGCAGCGGGTCTCCGCGGCCTCGACATCGTCGACGCCGATGTCGAGGTGGAACTGCTTGGTGCCGGCCGGGTTCGGCCACGCTGGCGGCTCGTAGCCCTCGACCCGGCCGAAGCCGAGCCGGGTGGCGGGGCCTTGGAGCATGGCGTAGTTCTCCTCGGAGTAGGCGAGATCCCAGCCGAGGAAGGCCGACCAGAAGGCAGCAGCCGCGGCGGGATCGGCGCAGTCGATGGACACCATGGCGAGTTCGGGAGTGCTCATGGCTCCACTTTCACGCTCGGGCCCGTGCGTCGATAGAAGAAACGCGACAGACTGCCGACTCGTGAGCGATCTGGGCCGCGACCGGGCGATCCTCGACCCGACGAGTGCGGCCACCCGCCTCAGGGTCGGGCGCACGGCGGCGCCCGCCACGCTCGAGGCGCAGGTGAGCTATCTGTGGTCGGTGCACTGGCGCGTCGACGCCGACCATGCGCAGCGCGTGCTGCCCGCACCGGTGATGCACCTGGCCGCGGAGTTGCGAGAGGGCGCGCCGCGGCTGGTGCTCACCGGGGTGCAGCGGCGGATCTTCACACGCACCCTGGCCGGAACCGGTCACGTGGTCGCCGCCGCCTTCCGGCCCGGAGGAGCCCGAGCCTTCCTCTCCTGCGCCGCGGCCGCCCTCACCGACACCGAGGCCCCGGCGAGTGAGGTGCTGCGCGGCTCCCCGGACGATCGTGGCGTCGCGGCGTCCCTGCTGGAGCCTGGTCGTCAGCAGGAGGAGCTCTTTGCCGAGCTGGGCGAGTGGCTCCAGACCGTCGACCGGACGCACGACCTGCGCATCGACGAGGTGATCGGTCTGGCCGAGCAGGTGGAGGCGGACCCCAGCCTCACCCGTGCCGAGCACGTGGCCGCGTTGGCCGGCGTCAGCCTGCGCACCCTCCAGCGACGGTTCACCGACTACGTGGGCGTCGGACCCAAGTGGGTGGTGCAGCGGTGCCGACTGCTCGACGTGGCCGCGGCCGCACACTCCGGCGAGGAGGTCGACTGGGCCGCCCTCGCCGTCCGGCTCGGCTACGCCGACCAGTCGCACCTGATCCGTGCGTTCACCGAGGTGGTCGGGCGCTCGCCGGCCGCCTATCAGCGCGATTCCTGACCCCTGGAGCGACGATTTGCGGCCCCTCGCGGGACGATTTGCGACCCCTCGCGGTTCACGCCGACCCCGCGCGGGGCCCTCGCTATGCGTCTCCGCCCTCCTGCTTGACGCCCGACACGGCGGTGGGGTCGTCGATGCGGTACTGGTCGAAGGCCTTCTGGACCAGGCCGGGCTCGATCTCGCCGGCGTCCGCGAGCGCCTGGAGACTGCGGACGACGACCGATTCGGCATCGATGTGGAAGAACCGGCGAGCGGCGGGGCGGGTGTCGGCGAAGCCGAACCCGTCGGCGCCCAGCACGCAGTAGTCGCCGGGCACCCAGCGGTCGATCTGGAGCGGCACGGCCGACATGAAGTCCGACACCGCCACGAACGGCCCGTCAGCACCCTCGAGCTTGGTGGTCACGTAGGGCACCTGTGAGGCGTCGGTGGGGTGCAGCAGATTGTGCTCCTCGACAGCGAGGGCGTCGCGGGCCAGCTCGTTCCACGACGTCACCGACCAGGTGTCAGCGCGCACACCCCAGTCGTCGGCCAGCATCGTGGCTGCCTTCTCGATCCACGGGAACGCGATGCCCGAGGCCATCAACTGCACCGACGGCGCGTCTGCGGACCCGGTCGTGGAGCTGGCCTTCACGTGGTGCAGGCCGCGCAGGATGCCGTCGACGTCGACGTCGTCGGGCTCCGCGGGCTGCGGCACGGGCTCGTTGTAGACCGTCATGTAGAAGATGACGTTCTCGCCCTCGGGGTGCTCCTCGCTGGTGCCGTACATGCGCTCCAGCCCGCTGCGCATCACGTGCCCGACCTCGTAGCCGAAGGCGGGGTCGTAGTGGACGACGGCGGGGTTGGTGAGTGCGAGCAGCGGCGACTGGCCGTCGGCGTGCTGGAGGCCCTCGCCGGTGAGCGTGGTGCGGCCGGCCGTGGCCCCGATGAGGAAGCCGCGGGCCATCTGGTCGGCCATCGCCCAGATCGAGTCGCCCGTGCGCTGGAACCCGAACATCGAGTAGAAGATGTAGAACGGGATCATCGCCTCGCCGTGCGTGGAGTACGACGACCCGGCCGCGATCGCAGAACCCATGGCTCCGGCCTCGGAGATGCCCTCGTGCAGCAGCTGGCCCTGCGCCGACTCGGTGTACTTCAGCAGCAGCTTGCGGTCGACGGACTCGTACTGCTGGCCGCCCGGGTTGTAGACCTTCGCGCTGGCGAACATGGAGTCCATGCCGAACGTGCGGTACTCGTCGGGCGCGATCGGCACGATGCGCTTGCCGATCTCGGGATCCTTCATCCAGTCGCGCAGCAGGCGCACCGCGGCCATCGTGGTCGCGACCGGGGTCTTGCCCGAGCCCTTCTTCAGCTCCGCGTAGGTCTTGTCGCCCGGCAGCGTGAGCGGCTTGGCCCGCACCACGCGCTTGGGCAGTGAACCGCCGAGCTCCTCGCGGCGGTGCATCATGTACTCGATCTCCGGGCTGTTCGCGCCGGGGTGGAAGAACGGCGCCGCGCCGGTCTCCTCCCACGAGCGGTCGAGGTCGCGGTCGGAGATGGGCAGGTAGAGCCGGTCGCGGAACTTCTTGAGGTCGTCCTTGGTCAACTTCTTCATCTGGTGGGTGGCGTTCTTGCCCTCGAGGGCATCGATCGTCCAGCCCTTGACGGTCTTGGCCAAGATCACGGTCGGCTGTCCGCTGTGCTTGGTCGCGGAGTCGAACGCCGCGTAAACCTTGCGGTAGTCGTGACCGCCCCGCGGGAGCTTTTGGATCTGGCTGTCGGACATGTGCTCGACCATCTTGCGCAGCCGTGGGTCCGGGCCGAAGAAGTGCTCGCGCACGTAGGCGCCGTCCTCGACGGAGTAGGTCTGGAACTCGCCGTCGGGCGTGGAGTTCATCTTATTGACCAAGACGCCGTCGACGTCGCGGGCGAGCAGGTCGTCCCAGCCCTGGCCCCAGATGACCTTGATGACGTTCCAGCCGGCGCCACGGAAGTTGGCCTCGAGTTCCTGGATGATCTTGCCGTTGCCCGTGACCGGCCCGTCGAGCTGCTGGAGGTTGCAGTTGATCACCCACGTGAGGTTGTCGAGCTCCTCGCGCGCCGCGACGCGGATGGCGCCGAGCGACTCGGGCTCGGCCATCTCGCCGTCGCCCAGGAACGCCCAGACGTGCTGGTCGGAGGTGTCCTTGACGCCGCGATTGGTGAGATAGCGGTTGAACCGCGCCTGGTAGATCGAGTTGAGGGCGGTCAGGCCCATCGAGACGGTGGGGAACTCCCAGAAGTCGGGCATCAGCCGCGGGTGCGGGTAGGAGGAGAGGCCGGCGTGCGCGCCGTGCTGCACCTCTTGGCGGAAGCGGTAGAGCTGCTCCTCGGTGAGGCGACCCTCGAGGAACGCGCGAGCGTAGATGCCCGGGGAGGCGTGGCCCTGGATGAAGACCTGGTCGCCACCGCCGGGGGCGTCCTTACCGCGGAAGAAGTGGTTGAAACCGACCTCGTAGAGGCTGGCCGAGGACTGGTAGGTGGCGATGTGGCCGCCGACCTCGAGACCCTTGCGGTTGGCGCTCGAGACCGTGACCGCGGCGTTCCACCGGATGAAGGCCCGGATGCGCTGCTCGGTCTCGTAGTCGCCGGGGAACCACGGCTCGCGTTCGGGCGGGATGGTGTTGATGTAGTCGGTGCTGCGCAGGGCCGGGACGCCGACCTGGGTCTCGCGGGCTCGCTCGAGAAGGCGCAGCATCACGTAGCGCGCGCGGTCGCGTCCGCGCTCGGCGAGCATCTGGTCGAAGGACTCGATCCAGTCGTGTGTCTCGTCGGGATCGATGTCCGGTAGCTGGGTGGGCAGACCCTCGTGGATGACCGCCGGGGTGCCGGGGCGCGGGGCCTGCTGGGTCGCAGCGGGGGCCTGATCGAGGGTCGTGGGAGAAGTGGGTGTCTCATCCGTCACCGGACCATCGTGGCACGCACGGACCTGGAGGGGTATCTACCGCCGAGTAGGGGCGATGGCGGGCATCACAGGTCGAGAATGGGAGCGCACGCGGGTGTGAAACGGGTAGCGGACTGTGCGGAACGGGTTGCGCGACCCGTCGGACTCCGGTGGACTTGGCCCTGACGGCGCCACCGACGGCACCGAATGCCCAGCAGCGAAGGAGATCTCGTGAGCTCGACCTCGGGCGGCCAGGCCGCCCAACAGACCGCGGACACGTCCGCCTCGGCCGGCGCAGCCGACCGCTTGGGCCTGACACGCGGGATGGTGGTCCAAGAGCTCGGTTGGGACTCCGACGCCGACGAGTCGCTGCGCGAGTCGATCATGGACGGCATCGACGCCGACATGGTCGACGGCGAGTACGGCAACGTCGTCGACACCGTGGTGCTGTGGTGGCGCGAGGACGACGGCGATCTCGTCGACGGCCTCGTCGACGCGCTCACCGACCTGGTGGGTGGTGGCACCATCTGGCTGCTGACCCCGCGGGTGGGCCGGTCGGGTGCCATCGACCCGGCGGACATCTCCGAGGGTGCCCCGATCGCAGGTCTGTCCCAGACCACCACTGCGACCGTCTCCAAGGAGTGGGCCGCCACCCGGCTGGAAGCCCCGAAGACCGTCTCCTGACGGTAGGGTCCGGGCGTGCTCGCTCGACTGCTCGCTGGTGCCGGCTCGGCCGGGACCAGTCTCAAGGTTCTGACCCAGGCCGGCGTGATCCGGCCCTACTCGCCCCTGGTCCTCGCGCGCCTGGCCCGGGTGCTGCGCCAGTGGGGCACGAGCCCCGCCGGTGGCTTCGCGTCGTTGGCGGCGCGCGAGCCCGATGCGGTCGGCGTGATCGACGAGCTCGGCTCGCTCACGTGGGGTGAGCTGCACGAGCGGTCGAACGCGTTGGCGCGGGGCCTGCGTGAGATGGGCGTGCGTGAGGGCGACGGCGTCGCCATCATGTGCCGCAACCACCGCGGGTTCCTCGAGGCCACGATCGCCGCCGGAAAGCTGGGTGCCGACTCGCTCTACCTCAACACCGCGTTCGCGGGACCGCAGCTGGTCGAGGTGCTCGACCGCGACAAGCCGACGGCCCTGATCTACGACGAGGAGTTCACCGGGCTGGTCGAGAAGGGCTCCGTCGAGCACCGGGTGCTCGCCTGGACCGACTCCGATGACACCGGGGACGCCGACGGTGTCGCCACCATCGAGGCGATCGTGGCGAAGCACGACCGCTCCGACCTCACCCCGCCCAGCCGTAACGGGCGCATCGTCATCCTCACCTCTGGCACGACGGGCACCCCCAAGGGTGCGCCGCGCTCCGAGGCCGGCGTCGATGCCGCCGTCTCCCTGCTCTCGGCGATGCCGCTCAAGCACGGATGGCGCACGCATGTCGCCGCGCCGTTGTTCCACACCTGGGGTTTCGGCCACATGGCGCTCGGCATGCTGCTCGGCTCCACGCTGGTGCTGCGCCGCACGTTCGACCCCGAGGCCTGCCTGGAGGTCGTGCAGGACGAGGAGTGCAAGACCATCGTCGTAATCCCGGTGATGCTCCAGCGCATCCTGGCCCTGCCCGAGGAGACTCTGCAGCGCTACGACATCAGCCGGGTCGAGGTCGTCGCTTCGTCCGGCTCCGCGCTGCCCGGCGACCTGGCCCTGACCTGGATGGACCGCTTCGGCGACAACCTCTACTCCACCTACGGGTCGACCGAGGTCGCCTACGCCTCGGTCGCAGGGCCTCGCGACCTGCGCGAGGCACCCGGGTCGGCCGGGCACCCGCCCTATGCCACCGTCGTGAAGATCCTCGACGAGGACGGCCAGGAGGTGTCGGCCGGAACGTCGGGTCGCATCTTCGTGGGCAACGGTCTGCTGTTCGACGGCTACACCGGCGGCGGCAGCAAGGAGGTCGTCGACGGCCTCATGTCGACCGGCGACGTCGGTAGGTTCGGCGACGACGGACGCCTCTACGTCGAGGGCCGGGACGACGAGATGATCGTCTCGGGCGGTGAGAACGTCTTCCCCCAGGAGGTCGAGGACTGCATCGCGCGCCACGACGCGGTCGACGAGGTCGCCGCGATCGGCGTCGACGACGACGACTTCGGCAAGAGGCTGCGCGCGTTCGTCGTGCTGAACGACGGGGCGTCCCTCGACGCGGACAGCGTCAAGGACTGGGTCAAACAGAACCTCGCTCGCTACAAGGTGCCGCGCGATGTCGTCTTCCTCGACGAACTGCCCCGCAACGCCACCGGCAAGGTGCTCAAGCGGGATCTGGCCAAGGACGAGGAAGACCAAGATGCCAGCCAGGGCGGCAACCAGGACGACGAGGGCGACGCGTGAGCGGTCTCGAGCTCGGCGGGCCGGCGCCGGACTTCACCCTGCGCGACCAGTTCGGAGCAGACGTCACGCTGTCGTCGTTCCGCGGCAGCAAGGCGGTCGCGGTGCTCTTCTACCCCTTCGCCTTCTCCGGGGTGTGCACCGGTGAGATGGCCGGCGTCCGAGACCGGCTCGCCGAGTTCTTGACCTTCGACACCGAGGTGCTCGCGGTCAGCTGCGATCCGATGTTCGCGCTGCGCGCGTTCGCCGACTCCGACGGCCTGAACTTTCCGCTGCTCTCGGACTTCTGGCCGCACGGCGACGTCGCCCGCGCCTACGAGGTGTTCGACGAGGAGCGGGGCTGCCCGCGACGCTCGTCGTACGTCATCGACAAGCAGGGCGACCTGCGGTGGGCCGTGCACAACGCCATGCCCGAGGGCCGCGACCTCGACGAGCACCTACGCCAGCTGGCCGCGGCGGTGTGAACCGGCTGGGCACCGCCCGCAGATCTTCTCGGCTCCAGACCAATCCGTGACCTCGGTGGCACCGAACCAGGTGTGACCCGCCTCACCTCGGCGGACACTCCAACCGAAGGTCGTGCAACGTATGAGCGAGACCACTCGTAGGAACGTGATCGTGGGGACGGCGGCCACTGCCGCCGCCGGCACGGTCGCCATGATCGGCGGGGGCTCGGCCTCCGCCGCCACCCCCCGGGGCGGACGCGCGCAGGAGCCGGTGGTGGCCCACGTGGCGGATCCGGCGTCCGACGTGCTGACCCTCATGGTCGGCGAGCACGAGGTCGAGGTGCGAGATCGCGACCTCGTCGTCCGTCTCCTCAACGCGGCAGGGGGTCGCTGAGATGTCGTCACACCGCGAAGCCCCCGAGATCGCCAAGGACCCGGCCGCCGACGGCACCGACACCTACGCGTTCATCCCGAAGGACAACCCCGACAAGGTCGTCCTCGTCGCCAACTTCATCCCGCTCCAGCAGCCCGACGGCGGGCCGAACTTCTATGAGTTCGCCGACGACGTGCACTACGAGATCCACATCTCCAACTCGGGCACCTCGAAGCCCGACATCACCTACCGGTTCGAGTTCCACACCGAGGTCCGCAACGACAAGACGTTCCTCTACAACACCGGACCCATCGACTCGATCGACTCCAAGTCCTGGAACCGGCCGCAGTACTACATGATCAAGAAGACCGAGAACGGCAAGACCGGGCGCCTGACGCCCACCTGGCTGCCGTGCCCGCCGGTCAACGTCGGCAAGCGCAGCACCCCCGACTACGCCTCGCTCGCCGACCAGGCGACGCACATGATCCGCGGTGGTCGCAAGGTCTATGCCGGCCAGCGTGCCGACGCCTTCCACGTCGACCTGGGCAGCGTCTTCGACCTCGGCGCCCTGCGCCCGTTCAACGACGCGCACCTCATCCCGATGGCCAAGATGGACGGCATCAACTCGGTGCAGTCCTACAACGTGCACACCATCGCCCTCGAGGTGCCGATCACGGAGTTGACCCGTGACGGCAAGAAGCCGACCGACGTCTTCGGGGACACCTCCACGATCGGTGTGTGGGCCACCGCCAGCCGGCAGAAGAACAAGATGTACGACCGCAGCCAGCCCAGCGGCTACAGCTGGACCGGTCCGTGGCGTCAGGTGTCGCGGTTGGGCAACCCGCTGTTCAACGAGGTCATCGTGCCGATGGCCGAGAAGGACCGCTGGAACATGCGAGAGCCGCACCGCGACCGGCTGTACTCCAAGTACGTGAACCATCCCGAGCTGGCCGCGCTGCTCCCGGCCCTCTACCCGGGCGTGTTCCCGAACCTCAAGGCGTACACGAAGCCCCGCGCCGACCTGCACGCCATCTTGATGACGGGCATCCCGAAGGGCGTCGTCGACGGATTCGCCAACTACACCGGCCCGGTGCCCTCCGACATGCTGCGCCTGAACCTGGCGGTGCCCCCCAGCGACGAGGAGAACCCCCTGGGCGTGGTGGGCGGCGACCCGGCAGGCTGGCCGAACGGACGCCGGCTGGGCGACGACGTCGTGACCATCGCGCTGCGCGCCGTGGCCGGCCTGACGATCCCGCTGGTGGACAAGTCCTACACCCCGGACGACGCCGCCTCGGCGGTGACCGACGGCACCACGAACACCAACGCGGCGCTACTGGACACCTTCCCGTATCTCGGGCTGCCCGGCGGCGGGTACCAGACCCAGCCCGGCACCACCCAGGCGTCGTGATGACGGCAGCGACCGTGCCCGACCCCGTCGACGAGCGGCTGGCCCACATGCGGGCCCACAACCCGAACGCCGGCGAGGGATCGGTGGTGCTCGACATCGGCGACGATGTGGGTGCCCTCGTGGTGTCGATGCCGGGCGACCTGGTCGGTGAGGAGATCGAGATCGAGCCGGTGGCAGGCGCTTTCCCACGCGGCGACCACGACCACGGGCACGACCACGGGCACGACCACGGGCACGACCACGGGCACCGGCCGCACGTGGCCGTCGTACCGCGGCCGGTGCCCGGGGGCGGCATCGAGCCGTCGCTGGTGTTCGGTGCGCTGGCCCAGGGTGGCTACCGCCTTTACCGCAAGGGAACCGACCGGGTCGTCATGACCTGCGAGGTGCGCGGGGGCGAGGTCACGTTCGCGGACTGGCCGGTCTGAGAAGACCGGTCCGCTGAGCGGATCGGCCCCCGGAGACAACACATGGGGCGGGGGCCGATCCGTGTTCGGTACTCTCTGCGCGCGGCGGCCGCTCCGACGGCCGTTCCGGGCGTATAGCTCAGCGGTAGAGCACCTCGCTTACAACGAGGCGGCCGGGGGTTCGATCCCCTCTGCGCCCACCCGGAGGTTTGGCGCGGCGCGCCACGGGGCACGTCTGCACCCGGACGGTGCGCGCCCCGCTCTGTCCCGGGGCGAGCGGGGCCGCGAGTTCCTCTCTCATCGGGCATCCGGTAGCGTGCCGCCTCGAAAGGGAGTAGTCCCCAACAGTCGTGTCGACACACTGGCCTTGGGATTCTTCGAGATCCGAGGCCCGGCACGGCAGGCCGGCCGGTACGGCGGCGGACGAGACTTTCGACCGACACCCGCACGGCGCACGCACGTGCGCCCGAGTGCCGGCCGAGAGGACGTCGCCGGCGGCTGTCTCTGGGCCGGCGAGAGGACACCATGGAAGCCTTCCTGCTCAGCACTGCCGTCATCTTCGTCGCCGAACTCGGTGACAAGTCCCAGCTGATGGCGATGACCTTCGCCGTGCGCTACCGGGCTCGCGACGTGATCATCGCGATCACGCTCGCGACCGCGGTGGTGCACCTGGCCTCGGTCGCCATCGGTGCGCTCATCGGCAGTGCCTTCGCCGACTACCAGGGCGCGATCGCGATCGTGGCCGGCATCGCCTTCCTCGGGTTCGCGCTGTGGACCCTGCGCGGCGACGAGCTCACCGACGAGGAAGCCGACAAGGCCCGCACGAGTCAGGGCGCCGCGATCTTCGCGGTCGGAGTCGCGTTCTTCCTCGCCGAGCTCGGCGACAAGACGATGCTCGCCACCATCACCCTCGCCACGCAGCACGGCTGGTTCGGCACCTGGATCGGCAGCACGGTGGGCATGGTCGCCGCCGACGCGCTGGCCATCGTGGTCGGCGCCCTGCTCGGCAAGACGCTGCCCGAGAAGGTCATCACCTACGGGGCCGCCGCGCTGTTCGCGATCTTCGGCGTGCTGCTCATCCTCGACGGTGCCGGCGTCGTCGGCTGACCCGTGGGGGGCGACCCCGCTGTCGCGACGTCCCAACCTGCCGATACCGTGCCAGCACACCTCGGCCGGAGGGAGTCCCCCATGACGTACGTCGCCGCAGTCGGCAGCATCGAGCAGCGCCTCGCGGGTCGTCACGTGCTCCTGACCGGTGTCACGGGCTTCGTGGGCGAGGCCCTGCTGCACCTGTTGCTGAGCGAGGTCGCCGACGTGCGCGTGAGCGTGCTGGTGCGGCCCAAGGGGTCGACCAGCGGTGCCGCGCGCACGGCCTCCCTCCTGGGCAAACCGGCCTTCGAGCGAGTTGTCGACGCTGCCGGTGGCGTCGAGGCGCTCATGGCCGAGACGTCGGGCCGCGTCGCGGTGGTCGAGGGTGACCTCGCCGACGTGCCGCCGCTGCCCACCGACCTCGATGCCGTCGTGCACTGCGCCGGCGACGTGTCGTTCGACCCTCCGGTCGATGAAGGCTTCACCTCGAACGTGGTCGGCACCCGCGATCTGCTGGCCCGGCTCGTCGAGGCCGAGGAGGCCTCGGGCGGAGACGTGCACTACGTGCACGTCTCGACCGCCTACGTCGCCGGACGCCGACGCGGCCACATCCCCGAGGCGCCGGTCGAGCACGACGTCGACCTCGAGAGCGAGCTCGCCTGGGGGCTGGCCCAGCGCCGCGAGGTCGAGCACGCCAGCCGCACCAGCGAGGTGCTGGCCGAGCAGCGGCGCAAGGCCGAGAAGGAGCACTCGCGCGCCGGGCTGCTCACGGCTGCCGCCGCCACCGAGGCGGCGCGCAAGGCATGGGTGAAGAAGGAGCTGGTGCTGCGCGGCACCGAGCGGGCCCGCAGCCTGGGCTGGACCGACTGCTACACCTTCACCAAGGCCCTGGGCGAGCGCGTCGTCGAGGCGCACGCCCGGGCCGGGCACCGGGTCTCCATCGTGCGGCCGAGCATCATCGAGTCCGCCCTCGAGAGGCCCCACCCGGGCTGGATCGAGGGCTTCAAGATGGCCGAGCCGCTCATCCTCGCCTACGGGCGCGGCGAACTGCCGGAGTTCCCCTCGTCGGCCGACACCATCGTCGACATCGTGCCCGTCGACCACGTGGTCGCCGCGCTGGTGGCGGTGCTCGCGCATCCGCCCGAGGCGGGAGACGCGGAGTACTTCCACGTGTCGTCGGGCGACCGCAACCCGCTCACCTTCGGCACCCTCTACGACTGCGTGCGCGGGTACTTCGAGCAGCACCCGTTCGCGGGAGGCCAGCGCGGCGCCGTCCAGCTGCCGGAGTGGCGGTTCCCCGGGGCCGCGTCGGTCGAGCGGTTGCTCTCCACCAGCGAGCGAGCCGTGAAGGTGGCCGACTTCGTGCTCGAGCGCACCCCGCGCAGCGCCCGCACCCGCGAGCTGACCCGGCAGCTCGACCGGCAGGGCCGCCGCCTGGAGTTCCTGCGCCGCTACCTGACCATCTACGCCGAGTACGCCCAAGCCGAGCTGCGTTTCGTCGACGGCCACACCCTCGCCCTCTTCGCCTCGCTCTCCGACGACGACCGCGCGCGGTTCGCCTTCGACACCGCCGTCGTTAACTGGCGGCACTACCTCGTCGACGTGCACTGCCCCTCGGTCACCGAGCCCGTGCGCAAGATGGACGAGCTGCGCGCCCTGCGCCGCGGCCGCACGGCCGGTGGGAGCGACCTCAAGGCTGTCCCGTCGGGTCAGTCGTCGGGTCAGTCGTCGGGTCAGTCGTCGGGCCAGTCGTCGGGCCAGTCGTCGAACAGTGGGGCCGCCTTCTTCGACATGGACGGCACGCTGCTGTCGTCCAACGTCATCGAGACGTTCCTCTGGATGCGCCTCCAAGAGCTCGACGCGGGCGAGCGGTTCGCGGAGCTCTCGCGCATGGCCGCCCGGGTGCCCGGGCTGGTGCGGGCGGAGCGGCGAGAGCGCAGCGCCTTCCTGAGGGCGGTCTACCGCGACTACGCCGGCGCCCGGCTGGCCGACCTCGAGGCCGTGGCCGACGAGCACCTCACCGACCACGTGCTGTCGCGGCTCGCGCCGGCCGCGGTGCGCCGCATCCGGGAGCACCGGCGCGCCGGACAGCGCACCGTGCTCATCACCGGCGCGATCCGACCCCTGACCCGACCGCTCGCGCCGCTGTTCGACCACATCGAGGCCGCCGACCTCGCCGTCGACGAGCGTGGCGTGTGCACCGGACACCTCGCCTCCTCGCCGCTGGTGGGCGAGTCGCGCGCCGCGTTCATGCGCTCTTGGGCTGCCGACCACGGAGTCGATCTCGCGCAGAGCTACGCCTACGCCGACTCCCACTCCGACCTGCCGCTGCTCCAGGCCGCGGGCCGACCGGTGGCGGTGAGTCCCGACGTCGCGCTGTTCCGCCACGCCAAGAAGCACCACTGGACCGTCGTGGAGTGGGCCAGCCCCCGAACCGCCGCGCGCGGCCTGAATCCTGCGGGAGCGGCCCGATGATGCTGGCGCTGGAGATGTTCCGCTCGCTGCCGCGCACGGTGGCCGGCAAGGCGATGGGCTCGCGCATGCCGGGCCTGCTCTCGGGCTTCGCCGCACCCCTGCGGCTGGTCACCATCGAGGAGCCCCGCGTCGACAAGCCCGGCTGGGCGCCGCTGCGCACCCGGCTCTCGGGTATCTGCGGCTCCGATCTCGGCATGCTCTCGGGGCGCACGAGCCTGTACTTCTCCGCCCTCGTGTCGCTGCCGTTCGTGCCGGGGCACGAAGTGGTCGCCGAGCTCACCGAGGACGTCGATGACCTCCACGCCGGCACCCGCGTCGTGATCGACCCGGTGCTCAGCTGTGCCGCGCGGGGCGTCGAGCCGTGCGAGAGCTGCGCCGCCGGTCGCACGAACGTGTGCTCGCGCATCACGGTCGGTGACGTGTCGGCGGGTTTGCAGACCGGGTTCTGCCACGACACCGGCGGCGGCTGGGGGCAGCAGCTCGTCGCCCATCGCACTCAGCTGCACCCGGTGCCCGAGGGCTGGAGCGACGAGCAGGCGGTGCTGGTCGAGCCCATCGCGTGCGCGGTGCACACCGCGCTCCGCGCCGGCGTGCGCACCGGCGACCGGGTGCTCGTGAGCGGCGCCGGGTCGGTCGGGCTGTTCGCGACCCTGGCGCTGCGCGAGTTGACCCCGGCCGGGGAGATCGTGGTCGTGGCCAAGCATCCGCACCAGCGCGAGCTTGCGCTCGAGCTCGGCGCCAGCGACGTGGTGGCCCCGCACGAGGTGCTGCGCCGGATCCGCCGCACCACCGGCGCGTTCCAGCTGCGTCCGGAGTTCTCCTCGCCCTACCTGCTCGGTGGCGTCGACGTCGCGATCGACGCGGTCGGCTCGTCGACCTCGCTCGAGACGGCGCTCGGCGCCACGCGGGCCGGCGGGCGCGTCGTCCTCTCGGGGATGCCCGCGGCCGCCGACCTCTCGGCAGCCTGGTTCCGTGAGCTCGAGGTCGTCGGCACCTACGCCTCCTCACGCAGCGAGCCGACGGGGGAGGGCGCCTTCGAGACCGCGCTGCGCCTGGCCGCACACCCCGCGGTCGAGCAGTTGGCCAAGGGCGTCGCGAGCTACCCGTTGCACCGGTGGCGCGAGGCCCTCGACCACGCCCACTCCACCGGCCGCCTCGGCACCGTCAAGGTCGCCTACGACCCCCGCTCGAGCAGATAGAGGAGCACCCGTGACACGCCCAGGATTCGTGCTCGAGGTCGACGACCGCACCCCGCCGCTGGTGGTGCACGAGGGTCTCGGCTTCCGGCTCGAGGAGTTCCCGCTCGGCACCCGCGTGGTCTACCCGCCGGAGTCGCTGCCGGCCGTCGACGACGTCGAGGGCACGATCCGCAACGCCCTGCTGGATCCCGTCGACTCCGACCCGCTGCCCGAACTGCTGTTCGCGGGCATGAAGCTGACCATCGCCTTCGACGACCTCTCGCTGCCGCTGCCGACGATGAAGGCGCCCGACGTGCGCCAGCGCGTCATCGAGCAGGTGCTCACGATGGCCGCCGAGGCCGGGGTCGACGACGTCGAGATCATCGCCGCGAACGCGCTGCACCGGCGCATGACTCCGGCCGAGCTGCGCCACATCGTGGGCGAGCGGGTGTTCCGCTCGTTCCACCCCCAAGGCAAGCTCTACAACTTCGACGCCGAGGACCGCGCCAACCTCACTCACCTGGGCACCACCGATGAGGGCGAGGACGTCGAGATCAGCAAGCGGGCCGCGGAGTCCGACCTGCTGGTGTACGTCAACCTGAACCTCGTGGCGATGGACGGCGGCCACAAGTCGGTGGGCATCGGACTGGCGTCGTACAAGAGCCTGCGTCACCACCACAACGCGCACACGATGGTGCACTCGCGCTCGTTCATGGACCACAAGAAGTCGGCCATGCACCAGTCGGCGTGGCGGATGGGTCGGATCATCAAGGAGCACGTGAAGGTGTTCCAGATCGAGACCACCGTCAACAACGACGTGTTCCCCAAGCCGTATGAGTTCCTGCAGAAGCGCGAGTGGGAGTGGTCGGTGCGCGACCAGGCCTCGATGCTCGCCGCGCGGCGCGGGCTCGCGCTCGCGCCGCAGAAGCTGCGGCACAAGATCTTCCACGACATGCGGGCGCCGTACGGCCTGACCGGCGTCAGCGCCGGCGAGGTCGAGGGGGTGCACGAGCAGACGCTGGAGCGGGTGCACCGCCAGCATTGCGTCGAGGTCGACGGCTACTCCGACGTGCTGGTGATGGGCGTGCCCTACCTGGGGCCCTACAACGTCAACAGCTCGATGAACCCAATCCTGGCGACCTGCATGGGGCTGGGCTACTACTTCAACTCCTACCGCAACCATCCCGTCGTCCGACGCGGGGGAGCGGTGATCCTCTACCACCCGCTCGACGAGGGCTTCAACCAGCTGCATCACCCCTCCTACGTCGACTTCTACGAGGAGGTGCTCGCCGAGACCACCGACCCGGCCGTGATCGGGGAGAAGTACGAACGGCAGTTCGCCGAGGATCCCTGGTACGTGCACCTCTACCGCACCTCGCACGCCTATCACGGGGTGCACCCGTTCTACATGTGGTACTGGGCGGCGCACGCGATGGACCATGTCGGTGACGTCGTGTGGGTCGGTGGCGATCGGCGGGTGGCCTCGCGGCTCGGCTTCCGGGCGGCATCCACGCTGGCCGACGCGCTCGAGATGGTGTCGGGCTCGGTGGGCACCAGCCCGTCGATCACCTACCTGCACAACCCGCCGCATCTGCTCGCCGACGTGCGGGTCTAAGGCTCGGGGAGGTCTGCTCGTGGGGTTCGTGAACGAGAGCATCGACGACGTCCGGCGCACCGCCCGCGGCTGGCGCTGGGGACGCCGCTCGCAGGTGCCGCGCTCGGCCGAGGCGTTCGTGCCCGATCAGCGCCAGGCGGTGCGCGACTCCGACTGGTCGCGCACCAAGGCGGCGGTGGCGGTGCGCGAGGTGGCGCAGAAGGCCGGTCTCGAACCGGTGTTCCGCTCCCAGGTGCGCACCCAGGTCCAGGGTCTCGACGTGCTGGAGCGCATCGAGGGGCCGGTGATCTTCGCCGCCAACCACGCCTCGCACCTCGACACGCCGCTGATCCTGCTCTCGCTGCCCGACGAGTGGCGCCGGCGCACCGCGGTGGCCGCAGCAGCCGACTACTTCTTCGACACCTGGTGGCGCGCGGTCGGCTCGTCGCTGTTGTTCAACACGTTCCCCATCGACCGGCACGGTGGTGCGATGGCGACCACGCCCGGCGAGGTGCTCGACCAGGGGTGGAGCCTGGTGATCTTCCCCGAGGGCACGCGCTCGACCGACGGCTGGATGAGCCGGTTCAAGATGGGCGCCGCGTTCCTCTCCCACACCTACGACGTGCCGGTCGTGCCCGTCGCACACCGGGGCACGTTCGCTGCGATGCCGCGCGGTGCCGGCTGGCCGCTGAAGGATGCCGGACGGCGACGCCAACTCACGGTGCGCTTCGGTGAGCCGATCCGGCCTCGCGAGGGCGAGTCGGTGCGCGACTACGCGCCGCGCATCCGCGACGCCGTCGCCGCGCTGCTCGACGAGGACACCAGCGACTGGTACGCCGCCCAGCGGCGCCGGGCCGCGGGCGCGACCCCCGATCCGAGCGGTCCCGATGTCGCGGCCTGGCGCCGGGTGTGGGCGCAGACCGAGTCCCCCCACGCTGAGAACGGCACGCGTCGTATCGCGGCCTGGCGTCGCTGAGCCCGTCGCGACGTCCGCTTCCGGCCGCTCGGCGTCCCGTTCGCTCGGCCAGCGGGAGGCCAACCCGAGCGGGCCTAGAGTGGGCGCCATCACATGTCGCGAGGAGGAAGCATGATCGTCCCGTTCAGCGTCTCCGACTTCATCGAGCGCGCCGTCACGGTGTACGGCGAGCGCACCGGTGTGGTCGACGAGCCGAGCCAGCCGGCCGCCCCCCTGGGCGAGAAGGGTGAGCTGACCTACGCGCAGCTGCACGCGCTCGCCGCCCGGCAGGCCGCCAAGCTCGACGAGATGGGTATCGGGTTCGGCGACCGCGTGGCCGTGGTCAGCCACAACAGTGCCCGCCTGCTCACGGCGTTCTTCGGCGTGGCCGGGTACGGCCGGGTGCTGGTGCCGGTGAACTTCCGGCTGCGACCCGACGAGGTGAGCTACATCGTCGAGCACTCCGGTGCCCGGGTGCTCATCATCGACCCCGAACTCGACGACGAACTGCGCGACGTCACGGCCGAGCACCGCATCGTGATCGGCGACGACGAGCAGATCTACGCTCCCGAGGGTGCGGTGCCGCAGCCGTGGGAGCACGACGAGAACGCCACCGCGTGCATCAACTACACCTCCGGCACGACGGCCCGGCCCAAGGGCGTGCAGATCACCCACCGCAACATCTGGACCAACGCGGTCACCTTCGCCATGCACACGACCGTGAGTGACCGCGACGTCTACCTGCACACGCTGCCGATGTTCCACGCCAACGGCTGGGGCATGCCGTTCGCGATGACCGGCCTGGGCGTCAAGCAGATCGTGATCCGCAAGATCGACGGCGCCGAGATCCTGCGACGGATCGAGGAGCACGGAGTCACCGTCATGTGCGCCGCGCCCGCCGTGGCCGCCGCCGTGCTCGAGGCGGCCCAGAGTTGGGACGGGCCGATCCCCGGTCGCGACAAGGTGCGCATCATCATGGCCGGTGCCCCGCCGCCCACGAAGACCGTGGTGCGAGTCGAGCAGGAGCTCGGTTGGGAGTTCATCCAGATCTACGGCCTCACCGAGACCTCGCCGCTGCTGACCATCAACCGCAACCGCGCGGAGTACGACCGTCTCTCGCCCGAGGAGAAGGCCGTCAAGCTCACCCGCGCGGGCGCGCCGGCCCTCGGTGTGACCCTCTCGATCTCCGAGGCGGACGACGAGAGCGACGGCGGCGAGGTGCTGGCCCGATCGAACGTGGTGCTCGAGGGCTACTGGGAGCAGCCCGAGGAGTCCGAGCGTGCGCTGGCCGGCGGGTGGTTCCACACCGGCGACGGCGGCGTCATCGGAGACGACGGCTACCTCACCATCAGCGACCGCAAGAAGGACGTCATCATCACCGGCGGCGAGAACGTGTCGTCGATCGAGGTCGAGGACGTGCTGTTCTCGCACGCCGCCGTCTCGGAGGTGGCGGTGATCGGCGTCCCCGACGAGAAGTGGGGCGAGACGATCAAGGCGCTCGTCGTCCTCGCCCCCGACGCCGAGGTCACCGAGGCCGAGCTGATCACCTGGTGCAAGCAGAAGGCGGCCGGCTACAAGGCACCCACGTCGGTGGAGTTCCGCGACGAGCTCGCCCGCACCGCCACCGGCAAGCTGCAGAAGTTCAAGCTGCGCGCGCCGTACTGGGAGGGCCGCGACCGCCAGGTCAACTGATCTGGCTGCCGTGAGGCAACCTTCCCCCGGAGGGCCAGTGCCACCCGCTCACGGGTGAACCTTCAGGCCCGCACGTCGAGCACGACCTCGAACTCCAGCAGGTCGGCGCCGGTGGAGACCGGGGTGGGGTGCTCGGGGTGGTCGCCGGCGGCACCGCTGGCGTGAGCGGCGCGGGCGCCGCCGTCGCGCCAGGCCTCGAACGAGGCGTCGTCGGCCCACTGGGTCACCACGAAGTAGCGGTCCTCGCCGGCGACGGGGCGCAGCAACTGGAAGCCGAGGAACCCCGGGACGCCGTCGACGGCGTGGGCGCGGGCTGCGAACCGCTTCTCGAGCTCCGCGTGGGCCTGGGGCGGGGCGGAGATGGCGTTGATCTTCACGACGGGCATGGCCCGAGGTTAGGGCGTCGAGGCGATCACCCACGGATGCGGTACAACTGGCACGTGTTCAAGCAGCCCCTCCTGGCCCTGGTGTTCGCCGTGCTGAGCGGCGCGAGCGTGTTCGGCGCCCTCTACGAGATCGACCATGCCGGTGTCTGGGCCGAGCTCGGCATGATCGTGCTGGCGTTCGCGTTCATGATCGGACTGCTGCGCACCGTGCAGCTCACCACGCCGCCCGGCCAGCAGTGAAGCGGCCGTTCGCGGGGCCCCGAGCGCAGCCGTTCCCGGTGCCGGGAACGGACGACGACGACGCACCCACCCTGCGCGAGGTCGTCGACCTGGTGCACTCCTGGTACCCGCCGGCCACCGCCGACGACTGGGACCGCGTCGGACTGGCGATCGGGGAGCTGACCGAGCACGTCCACCACATCTTGGTGGCGGTCGACCCGGCGCCGAGCGTCGCCGCGGAGGCTTGTGACCTCGACGCCGACCTGCTGCTCGTGCACCACCCGTTGTTCCTCAAGCCCGTGCACGGGTTCACCTCGGAGACGCCCAAGGGGCGTACGGCCTGGCGGCTCATGGACGTCGGCTGCGCCCTGCTCACCGCGCACACGAACGCCGACCAGGCGGTCAGGGGCGTCTCCGAGGCCATGGCTCGCGTGCTCGGCCTGACGAACCTCGCGCCGCTCGTGCCGGCGCCGGCCGAGCCCTACGACAAGCTCGTGGTCTTCACGCCGCAGCAGAACGCCGACGTGATGCGCGCCGCCCTCGCCGAGGTCGGCGCGGGCCGGCTCGGTGACTACGAGCACGCCTCGTTCACCACCGTCGGCGAGGGCCGGTTCCGTCCGCTGCCCGGGGCCAACCCGACCATCGGCACGGTCGGGGACGCCGAGCTCGTCGACGAGGTGCGCATCGAGGTCGTGATGCCGCGCGGCGCTCGCGCTCGCGTCGTCCGCGCGATGCTCGCGGTGCACCCCTACGAGGAGCCCGCCTTCGAGGTGATGGAGATGGCCGACACCGGTCTCTCCGAGACCGGCGCCGGCCGCATCGGTGACGTCGAGCCGACCACCCTCGCGGCGTTCGCCCAGCATGTCGCCGAGGTGCTGCCCGAGACGGTCGGCGGAGTACGGGTGGCGGGCGACCCCGACCGGCCGGTGCGCCGGGTGGCGCTCTGCGGCGGCGCCGGCGACTTCCTGCTCGAGACGGTGCGTCGCACCGACGCCGACGTCTACGTGACCAGCGACCTGCGGCACCACCCCGCCTCGGAGCACCTGGAGCACGCGCAGCACTCCGGCGGTCCGGCGCTCGTCGACGTCTCGCACTGGGCCGCGGAGTCCACGTGGCTGCCGGTGGTGGCCGAGCGGCTGCGGGCCGCGCTCGGGGAGCGCGTGCGCGTTACGGTGAGCACGCGCCGCACCGACCCCTGGACCCACCTGTACCGCTGACGTGCCGCTGACGTACCGCTGACTCATCAAGGGAGCCTCCGCTGAAATCCGACCCGACCCACCAGCTGGCCCTGCTCGACCTGCAGGCGCTGGACTCCCGCGCCGATCAGCTGCGCCACCAGCGCCGGTCGCTGCCCGAGCTGGCCGAGATCGCCGCGCTGGAGAAGTCGCGTGGCGAGCTCGTCGACCAGGCGCGCGACGCCAAGATCGTCGTCGACGACCTCACGGTGGAGCAGGAGAAGATCGACGCCGATGTCGAGCAGGTCAAGGTGCGCCGCACGCGCGACCAGAGCCGCATGGACGCCGGCCAGATCACCAACCCGAAGGATCTCCAGCGCATGCAGGAGGAGATGGTCTCCCTCGAGCGGCGCATCAGCCACCTCGAGGACGACGAGCTCGAGGTCATGGAGCGGCTCGAGGCCGCGCAGGGCATGTTGAGCGCGCTGAACGACCAGGTCTCCCAGACCGAGCAGCAGCTCGAGGGGCTCGTGGCGACCCGCGACCAGAAGCTCGGTGACCTCGACGGCCAGCTCGTCGACGTCGAGGCCCAGCGCGGACCCTCGCTCGAGGGCCTGCCCGAGCCGTTGCTCGCGCTCTACGACAAGCTCCGGGCGAGCAAGGGCGGGATCGCCGCTGCGGCGGTGCGTCAGCGGCGATGCGGCGGCTGCCAGCTCGGCCTCGACGCGGCCGAGGTGGAGCGCATCCGGGCGGCCGCGGACGACGATGTGCTGCGCTGCGAGGAGTGCTCGCGGATCATGGTCCGCACGGCCGAGTCCGGGCTGTGACCTCTGCCGCCTTCGAGGCCGGGGGCGCGCGGCGCGGCTGGTCGGCGAGCAACGTGCACGCGACGCTCGTGCTGGTACGCCACGGCGTCACCGCGCACACCCTTGAGAAGCGGTTCTCCGGCGGTCTCGGCGGGGCCGACCTGCCGCTGACCGACGACGGGCGCGAGCAGGCCCGCCGCGCCGGCCGCTGGGTGGCCACTCACCTGCCCGAGACGGGTGCGGTCGTCGCCTCCCCGCTGCGACGCACGGCGCAGACCGCCGAGCACGTGGCGCCGCGGCTCGAGGTCGGCGCCGTCGAGACCGATCCCGGCTTCGCGGAGATGGAGTTCGGTGCCTGGGAGGGCCTCACCTTCGCCGAGGTCGCCGAGCGCGACCCCGAGGCGCTCGCGGCCTGGCGGGCGTCGTCCGACGTAGCGCCCCCGGGCGGGGAGTCCTTCGCCTCGGCCCGCGCACGCGTGCTGGCGGCCCGCGACCACCTGCTCGCGCGACGAGACGGCGGCACGACGGCGGTCGTCACGCACGTCACGCCCATCAAGCTGCTGGTCGCCGACGCGCTCGGCGCGCCGCTCGAGGCGCTCTACAGGATGGAGCTCTCACCGGCCTCGATCACCGTGATCGGGTACGACGCCAGGGGTGGCGCCTCGCTGCGTCTGTTCAACCACGTGCCGGTCTGAGGGAGCGCGCTGCCTCACCCGGCCTCCCGCGCTGAGGCCAACAGATCCTGGACCAGGGCGCGGTCACCGTACGAGGCGTACACGGCGACCTCGCCGACGTAGGTGTAGCCACCCCACGTCGGAGTTCGGTTCCCGATCTCCCGCACGACGCCGGGACCGTGGGCCGGGTCGAAGGTGGCTGAGTCGTAGAAGGCGATCCCCTCCTCGAAGACACACGGCGGCGAGTCCGGTCGTGCCCAGCGCTTGAGCTGGAACTCGCAGTCACCCATGTCCAGGCGTTCCCAGGCTGATGGGACGTCGACGCGGACGCCGTCGTACTCGATGGTCTTCCACGCCTCGCGCGACGGTGAGTCACCCACCACCTCCACAGGCGGGTCGGCGGCGGCCCGCATCCAGGCCAGGACGACGATGAGGACGGCGGCGAGCACGGCCGCGAGAAGCAATCGGGCACGAGGCGTGGCTGTCACGGTTCCTCGGACGTCCAGCACGGCCGCGAGGTTCCGCCGCGAGCGCGGCGTGGTGTCGATGCCGACACCCGGACCCGGTCACAGCTCGCCCACCACGACGTCGAGTCGGGTGCCCGACTTCTCCGGGGTCGACTCGACGTGCCAGCCCAGGTCGCGCAGTGCCGTCGCCAGCGCCGCCGGCGTGCCGGGGTTGGCGCCGTCCTCCAGCAGGGCTCGCACGAGGCGACCCTTCGTGGCCTTGTTGAAGTGGCTCACGATCTTGCGCTGCCCCTGGTGCTCGTGCAGCACGCGCACGGTGGCGGTGCGGCGGGCGAGGTCGGGTGTCGGCTTCCAGAAGGCCGCATAGGCGGTGGAGCGCAGGTCGACGAGCAGTCCGCGGCCCAGCGCGTCGAGCACGGCGGGCCCGAGGTGGGCGCGCCAGTGTGCGGCCACGCCACCGAGGCCGGGCAGCGTGCTGTTGCCGGAGAGCCGGTAGGCGGGGATCTTGTCGGTGAGTCGCACGAGTCCGAACACCGACGACGTGATGGCGACCCGCGTGGCGGCACGACGTCGGGCAGCGGGTGAGAGCGAGCCCGAGTCGAGGGCGTCGTAGAGCACCCCGGTGTAGATCCGGTCGGCCCGGGCGGTCGGCGACTCGTGGGCCCGAGCGTTCAGGTCGACGAGGTCGAGTTGGGTGCTGCCGATCTCCAGGGCCGCCGCGGCTGCGGCCGGGTCGGCCGCACAGAGCTCGACGAGGGCGTCGATCACCTGGCGGCGGGCGGCGGTCAGCCACGGGCTGGAGAGCTTGTCGAGGGCGAGTGCGGAGCCCCGGGACGGGGTTGCCTTGCCCTCACTGGGCGGGAGCAGGATCAGCATGGTGCTGGCTATGGTGCCGGTATGACGTCGCACCCCGTGGTCCGGGTCCGGCCTCGCCTCGGCGAGCAGTCGGACGACGAGTCGGTTCCGGCGCGAGCCCTGCGCGCCGGCGTGCAGGCGCTCCAGGAGGAGCTCGGGGTGCAGGCGGCCTTCCCGCCCGAGGTGACCGTGGCAGCGGAGGCCGCCGCGGCTTCGCCGCGTCTGCCCTCGCTCGACCGGACGGACCTGCCGTTCCTCACCATCGACCCCGAGGGCGCGCGCGATCTGGACCAGGCCATGCACCTCGCGCGTGACGGCGAGGGCCCGGACGCCGGCTTCGTCGTGCACTACGCCATCGCCGACGTGGCCGCGTTCGTGAGGGCAGGCGATGCTGTCGACGTCGAGGCACACGAGCGGGGGGAGACCCTCTACGGCGCCGACTCCAAGCTGCCGCTGCACCCGCCCGGGCTGAGCGAGGGGGCGGCGTCCCTGCTGCCCGACGAAGTGCGCCCGGCCCTGCTCTGGACGATCCGCATGGACGCCCACGGCGAGCGCACCGACTCCCATGTCGAGCGGGCGCTGGTGCGTTCCGTGGTGCAACTGACCTACGAGGAGGCGCACGCCCACATCGAGGCCGGTACCGGCCCCGAGACGTTGGGGGTGCTCGCCGAGCTCGGCCCGCTCAGGCTGCAACGCGAAGCGTCGCGCGGCGGGGTTTCGCTGCCGCTGCCCGAGCAGGAGGTCGTGGTCGATGGCCGCCGCTGGCACCTCGAGCACCGGGCGCGGCTGCCCGTCGAGGACTGGAACGCGCAGATCTCGCTGCTCACCGGGTTCGCCGCCGCGGCGATGATGGTCTATGCCCGCGTCGGACTGCTGCGCACGTTGCCGCCCGCGGACCCGGCCGACGTGCAGCGGCTTCACCGTACGGCCCGCGCGCTCGGCATCGACTGGCCGGCGGAGATGCTCTACCCCGACTTCGTGCGCACCCTCGATCCTGCTGAGCCCGCCCACGCGGCCATGGTGGTGGCCTGCACCCGCCTGCTGCGCGGGAGCGGGTACGTCGCCTTCGACGGCGAGTTGCCCGCCCAGCCGATGCATGCGGCGTTGGCCACCGAGTACGCCCACGTCACGGCACCGCTGCGTCGTCTGGGCGACCGATACGCCGGCGAGATCTGCCTCGCCCTGTGTGCCGGCACCGACGTGCCCGGCTGGGTACTGGACGCCCTGCCCGGCCTGCCCGAGACGTTGAAGGCGTCGGCCCGGCGCGCGGGACAGTACGAGCGCGGGATCCTCGACCTCGTCGAGGCCGGGGTGCTCGACGGTCAGGTCGGCAGCGAGTTCGACGCGGTCGTCGTCGAGGTCGACGAGTCGGGGACGCGGGGCCAGATCGTGATCGCCGAGCCCGCCGTCGAGGGACGTGTGCAGGCGCCCGAGGGGCATCCGCTCACCCTCGGCAGCGACCTGCGCGTGCGATTGGTCGAGGCGGACGTCGAGCAGCGGCGGGTCCGCTTCGAGCCCGCCTGATCCGCGCGCGGAGGGCCAGGTGCGGCGCCAGATGCGGGAGCCGGAAGGCCCGTTGCGCCGGAGAAAGGGAAGGCCCCGCCGGTGTGGGAGCGGCGGGGCCTCCAGCACCCTCGCGACGTCTGAAGGTCCGAGAGTGAACGAGCAACCTCCCCCCGGAAGTGACCCGCTGGACGGAACGGTGTCACACCGAGAGTGGTGGTGAAAGCAGCGCCGCGCCCGTTTTCGCCACCGGTCTAGACCGCCGGTTCGCGGTGTGGAATGTGTGTGGAGAGTGGACCGGTAAGACGACTCTCACGAGCGCACGTGGAACCGTTCGCCCTGGGGGCCGAAGAGCGCCAGCACCTCGGCGGGATGCGGGCCTGGGTTTCCGACCCAGTGCGGGGTGCGCGTGTCGAATTCGACCACCTCGCCCGGCTCGAGGGTCAGGTCGCGGGTTCCGAGCGTCAAGCGCACCCGACCCGAGAGCACGTACATCCACTCGTAGCCCTCGTGCACCGTCTGCTCGGCTGGCCCGGGCTCGACCGGCAGGATCATCTTGAAGGCCTGGAGCCCGCCCGGCCGCTTGGTGAGGGGGATGTGCGTGCGGCCGTGCCGCCGGATCGGCTTGAGTCGCACGCGCGGGTCGCCGGTCTCGGGGGCGTCGACGAGCTCGTCGAGGCTCACTCGGTAGGTGCGGGCCAGCGGCAGCAGCAGTTCGAGGGTCGGACGTCGAACACCTGACTCCAGTCGCGACAGCGTGCTGATCGAGATGCCGGTCTCGGCGGCCACGTCGCCCAACGTGGCCTCGCGCTCGAGTCGCAGCTGGCGTAGCCGGGGGCCTACCTGATCGAGCGAGGATGAGGTCATAGTGCCTACTTTGCCATAACGGCAAAGTTGTTTGCGCTCGCAGCGGGGAGGGGTCACGCTGGGGACATGAGCCACCAGCACGCGCACAGCCAGCCCCATGCACCCCTCGACATCCCGAGGCCGAACGCCGACTACGACGCCGTGATCGTGGGAGGTGGGGCGGCCGGGCTGTCGGGAGCGCTGGCGCTGGCGCGGGCCCGTCGGCGGGTGCTCGTGGTCGACAGCGGCGATCCGCGCAACGCCGCCGCGCACGCCGTGCACAACTTCCTGACCCGCGACGGCACGCCTCCCTCGGAGCTCTATGCCGCGGGGCGCGCGGAGGTCGCGGGCTACGGCGGCGAGACCATCGAGGGGCGGGTGGCGTCGGTTCGCGCGTGGGGTGAGGAAGCGATCGGCTTCGTGGTGGGGGTCGAGGCGGAGTCGGGGAGCCGTGAGGTCACGACGCGACGACTGCTGGTCGCCACCGGAGCATCCGACGCGCTGCCCGACGTGCCGGGGCTGCGCGAGCGGTGGGGCCGCGATGTCGTGCACTGCCCCTACTGCCACGGCTACGAGGTGGCCGACCGGCGGATCGTGGTCGTGGGCACCAGTCCGATGGCGGGGCACGCCGGCCTGCTCTGGCGGCAGTGGAGCCAGAGCGTGACGCTGCTGGTCGACCCCGCGGTGGCCGAGGCGGGGCTGCCCGACCCGCACGAGGGTGAGCGGCTCGAGGCGATGGGCGTGGTGCTCGACGAGGGACGCGTCGTCGAGGTGCTCGTCGAGGACGATGCCGTGACCGGCGTCCGGCTCGATGACGACCGCGTGGTCGAGGCCGACATCGTGGTCTGGCAGGCCGAGGTGCTGGCGCGCAGCGAGGTGCTCGAGCACCTGGGCATCGCGGCGGTGCCGATGGAGGTCGCCGGTGCGCGGATCGCCTCCCAGGTGCCCGTGACCCCACCGGCTGGCGCCACCTCGGTGCCCGGCGTGTTCGCTGCGGGCAACGTGGCCGAGCCGATGGCGCAGGTGGTGCATGCTGCGGCGGCCGGCACCTGGGCCGGGGCGATGATCAACGCGGACCTGGTGCGCGAGGACGCCGACCGTGCCGTCGCCGCCTCGCGCGCCGAGTTCTTCGAGCAGCCGGCCTGGGAGGAGCGCTACGGACAGAGGGACAACGTCTGGAGCGGCAAGGTCAATGCCGTCCTCGCCACCGAGGCCGTCGACCTCGTGCCCGGACGCGCGCTCGACATCGGCAGCGGGGAGGGTGGCGACGCGCTCTGGCTGGCCGAGCACGGATGGGAGGTCACGGGTTGTGAGTTCAGCTCGACCGGCCGGGCCCGCGCCGCTGCCGAGGCGGACTCACGCGGGCTGACCGATCGGGTCGAATGGCGCGCCGTCGACGTCCGCGAGTTCTCGGCCGAGGGCGAGGCATGGGATCTCGTCACCTGCCACTTCCTGCACCTGCCGGACGGCGGCATGCTCGACGTCACCCGTCGTCTCGCCGAGGCGGTCGCGCCCGGTGGCACGCTATTGGTGGTCGGCCACCACCCCGACATGATGAAGGGCCCGCGCGGTCGCCACGCTCACACGGCCGAGCAGCTCGGGCCGGTGCTGACGTCGGGGGAGTGGGCCGAGGAGTGGTCGGTCACGACCGAGACCCGTGCCCGCACCGCGCTGGCTCGTGATGGCAGCGGTGAGGAGATGACCTTCCTGGATGCGGTGCTGATCGCGCGGAGGGCGGGCTGACGATGATCGAGCAGCCGGCGCCGACGAGCGCGTCGAAACCCCGCACGACGCTGATGCACCGGTGGTTGAGCCGTGAGGAGCGCCAGCGACGAGCGCGTCGTCCGGTGGTTGAGCCGTGAGGCCGTCCACGGCCGAGCGCGTCGTCCGGTGGTTGAGCCGTGAGGAGTGCCAGCGACGAGCGCGTCGTCCGGTGGTTGAGCCGTGAGGAGTGCCAGCGACGAGCGCGTCGTCCGGTGGTTGAGCCGTGAGGCCGTCCACGGCCGAGCGCGCCGAAACCCCACACGGCGCTGACGCACCGGTGGTTGAGCCGTGAGGAGCGCCAGCGACGAGCCCGTCGTCCGGTGGTTGAGCCGTGAGGCCGTCCACGGCCGAGCGCGTCGAAACCCCACACGGCGCTGACGCACCGGTGGTTGAGCCGTGAGGAGCGCCAGCGACGAGCGCGTCGAAACCCCGTAACGGGCAAGGCAACATCTTCTCCACAGTTCCCCGTCACACCTTCCGATAGAACAGGTGTTCGACTAGAATCAGGTCATGACCATGGCGCCCGCACCCCAGCCCGCAGGACTGCTGGCATGTGCGGTGTCGGCACAACGCGACGCGCAGGCCGCCGAGGCCCGGCTGTGGGAGGCGGCCGCGGAGTGGTGTGCCGCGCACGCCGAGGGCCACGTGCCCGACTGTGTCGCCGGTGGCCCGCTCGGTGTCGTCACTGATGAGTTGCTGGCGGCCTATGAGGTCGAGGGTGGTGACCGGCTCATCGGTGCCGGTGGCCCGGGCACGCCGTTGGTGGCTCAGTTCGCGATCATCGAACTCGCCACCGCCCTGGGGCGCTCGGATGCGTCTGGTCGGGCGTTCGTGGGTGTGGTGATGGAGACCCGGTTCCGCCTCCCACTGCTGTGGGAGGCCATGACCTCCGGACGGGTGCCGCCGTGGCGGGTACGCCGCATCGCCGAAGAGACGATGAAGGTCGGTGCCGATGCTGCCGCCTTTGTAGACCGGATGATCGCACCCGTTGCGCACAAGACCGGCCTGCGGGCCCTGGACGGTCTCGTCGCGGATGCGATCGCTCGCTACGAACCCGAAACCGCTGAGGCCGACCTCGCCGACGCCCACGCGACCAAGCACGTGACGATCGAGCTCGACCCCGGGCGATCAATTACCCAGGGTGCGGTCTGCGCGTTCGACGGCCTCGTGCGCCTCGACGGGCTCCTCGACCGGGCCGATGCCGAGGATCTCGACCACGCCCTCCGCCACCTCGCCGCGGAGCAGTCCGCGCTCGGCTCACCGCTGGACCTCGGCGAACGACGTGCCGCCGCCCTGGGGCAGCTCGCCCGGAGCCAGACCATGCTCGACCTCGGTGGTCAGGTGAGCGGTGGTGTGGTTTCGACGCGCTCGGCCGTGAACGGCCTCACGGCTCAACCACCAGCCTCGGCGGTGGTTTCGACGCGCTCGGCCGTGAACGGCCTCACGGCTCAACCACCAGCACCAGGCTCACCGGTGGTTTCGACGCGCTCGGCCGTGGACGGCCTCACGGCTCAACCACCGGGCTTGCTGGTGGTTGAGCCGCCGGATGCCGAAGGCGAAGGCGTGTCGAAACCACCCCCACCCACCACGCTCCCCACCACGGTCCCCGCAGTCGTCCCCGCACGGCAGCTCGTGCTGCACGTGCGCCTCTCGGCCGCAGCGATCCACGCCGCCACCGACCCACAATCAGTGCAGGTGGACCCGGCCACCGGTGCTCTGGGCCTTCACCTGGCCCGCGTCTCCACCGACACCGGTGCCCATCGGGCCACGGTGACCGCCGCCCAGGTCGCCACCTGGGCCGGCAACCCCGACACCCAGGTCATCGTCAAGCCTGTCGTGGACCTGACCGAGACCATCAGCGTGGACGCCTACGAGATCCCCGACCGCATCGCCTACCGAGTCACCGAGCAGCGCCAGACCTGCGCCTTCCCCTTCTGCCAACGATCCGCGATGCGGGCCGACCTCGACCACATCGACGAATACGTACCCACGTCCGACGGCGGCCCACCCGGCCAGACCAGCACCGAGACCCTCGCCCCGCTGTGCCGCACCCACCACCGCGCGAAAACCCACCCCAGCCAGAACCAGAGACGCTGGCGCTACCGCCGCGTCCGCCCGGGGCTCTACCTCTGGACCTCACCGCACGGCCGACACTTCCTGGTCGACCCCGACGGCACCGAGCACCTCACCTGAGCCGCAGAACCTACTTGTTGCGCGCGTAGAGGTAGGCGCCGACCAGGACGATCACGAATCCGATCAACGTGACCACCGCGCCAGTGGTGGTGATGCCGTCCTGGTGTTCGAAGAACCGCGGGATCATGTCGAGCAGTCTCGGCGTGCTGCCGCAGCGTCTGCCTCACCCCGGCCGCGACGGGTGTCGATGGCCATGGCTGTGGCGGAACCGGCCGATGGGCGCCTCCGGCAGGATTCGAACCTGCGACACCTGGTACCGGAAACCAGTGCTCTATCCCCTGAGCTACGGAGGCATGCGCCAAGCGATGCGCGCGGCGTCACCCTACAACTGCCCGCGCGGGCCACCGAATCCCAGCCCGAGAACCAGCCCCGCTGTATCGGTTCGTCGGCCGGGGAGGTGCGTCGATAGGCTGACGGGGTGACTCCCGAGCAGCTTTCCACCGCGATCGTCGACGTGTTGACGACGCTCACCGACGAGGGCGCGCTGACCCTCGAGGGTGGCGTCCCGACGAACGTGACGGTGGAGCGACCCCGCCAGAAGGGTCACGGCGACTACGCCACCAACATCGCGATGCAGTTGGTCAAGAGGGCGCAGGTCGGCGGTGCGACGACCAACCCCCGCGCCCTGGCCGAACTGCTGAGCGCCCGGTTGGAGCAGCAAGGCGGCATAGCCGACGTCGAGGTGGCCGGCCCCGGCTTCATGAACATCACCGTCGCGGCCGCGGCCCAGGGCCAGGTCGCTGCCGACGTCGTCGCGGCCGGAGACGGCTTCGGCAGCTCGCAGACCCTGACCGGGCAGCGCATCAACGTCGAGTTCATCTCCGCCAACCCGACGGGTCCGTTGCACCTGGGCCACACCCGGTGGGCGGTCGTCGGCGACGCCATCTCCCGCGTGCTGGAGGCGGCCGGTGCCGAGGTGACGCGCGAGTTCTACATCAACGACCGTGGCAACCAGATGAACCTCTTCGGTGCCTCCGTCGAGGCGGCTGCCCTGGGTGAGCCCGTGCCCGAGGACGGCTACAAGGGCGGGTACATCCCCGAGCTCGCCCAGCAGGTCGTCGCCACGACCCCCGGCATCCTCGAGCTCGACGCCGCCGAGCGGCTCGAGGCCTTCCGTGAGGCGGCCTACGCGCTGCAGCTCAACAGCCAGCAGGAGCAGCTGGAGCGGTTCAACACCCACTTCGACGTGTGGTTCTCCGAGCGCTCGCTGCACGCGGGCGAGGAGGGCAACGACGTCGCCGATGGCCTGGAGAAGCTGCGGGCCCAGGGCCACCTCTTCGACGCCGACGGTGCGTTGTGGATGCGCACCACCGACTTCGGTGACGACAAGGACCGCGTGCTCATCCGCTCGAACGGCGAGCTCACCTACTTCGCCTCCGACACCGCCTACTACGTCAACAAGCGCGAGCGCGGTTTCGACCGCTGTCTCTACCTGCTCGGCGCCGACCACCACGGCTACGTCGGCCGGCTCAAGGCCATGGCCGCCTGCGCGGGCGACGACCCCGACCAGACCCTCGAGGTGCTGATCGGTCAGCTGGTCAAGATCATGCGGGGAGATCAAGAGGTCCGACTCTCCAAGCGTGCCGGCGAGATCGTCAGCCTCGAGGAGCTCATCGACGACATCGGTACCGACGCGCTGCGCTACTCCCTGGCGCGCTACCCGGCCGACTCGCCGCTCACGCTCGACATCGAGGAGATCACCAAGGCCTCGAACGACAACCCGGTCTACTACGTGCAGTACGCCCACGCGCGCTGCTGCCGCATGGTCGAGAACGCCACGGCGCTGGGGATGAGCGTCGAGGACGCCGTCGCCGGCTTCGACCCCGCACTGCTCAGCCACGAGCGGGAGGGCGAGCTGCTCCGGGCGCTGGCGGAATTCCCGCGCGTCGTCGCCAGCGCCGCCGAGCTGCGGCACCCGCACCGGGTGGCGCGCTACCTCGAGGAGACCGCGGCGGTCTTCAACAAGTGGTACGACACCCGCGAGTGCCGGATGCTGCCGCAGGGCGACGAGCCGGCCGGGCCGGTCAACGACGCCCGGCTCGTGCTCACGCTGGCCGCCCGCACCGTGCTGTCGAACGGTCTGACCCTGCTCGGCGTCACCGCGCCCGAGCGGATGTGAGCGGGCAGCGATGAGCCACACCCACGAGGCGGGCTGGGCGCACGCGCCCGGAGCCCTGCGCGGGCCCGCCTGGCTGCGCGAGCCGAGCGACCCCAACGCGCTGGTCCCGCAGCTGTGGTCGCACCACGCCGAGAAGCGCGACGGCGTCCTGACCCTGGCGGGAGTGCCGGCGGGCAGTATCGCTGTCGAGCACGGCACTCCGGCCTACGTGCTCGACGAAGACGACTTCCGCGCGCGGGCCCGGGCGTTCCGCGACGGGTTCGCCGGCTACGACGTCTACTACGCCGGCAAGGCGTTCCTCTGCACCGCCGTCGCCCGGTGGATCGCCGAGGAGGGTCTGCACCTCGACGTCTGCTCCGGAGGCGAGCTGACCGTCGCCGAGCGGGCCGGCTTCCCGATGGAGCGCGTCGGCTTCCACGGCAACAACAAGAGCCTCGGCGAGCTCGAGCGCGCCGTCACCCTCGGCGTGGGCCGCATCATCGTGGACTCCTTCGACGAGATCGACCGGCTCGCCGCCGTCACCCACGAGCTCGGGCGCGACGCCGCTGTCATGGTGCGCGTCACCGCCGGCGTCGAGGCACACACCCACGAGTACATCGCCACCGCGCACGAGGACCAGAAGTTCGGGTTCTCCATCAACGCCGGCGACGCCTTCGAGGCCGTCCTCCGTGTGCTCGCCGCGCCCGGGTTGCGCCTCCAGGGCCTGCACTCCCACATCGGCAGCCAGATCTTCGACACCTCCGGCTTCGAGGTCGCCGCGCGGCGCGTGCTCGCGCTGCACGAACGAGTCGCCACCGAGCTCGACGTCGTCATGCCCGAGATGGATCTCGGCGGCGGCTTCGGCATCGCCTACACGACCCAGGACGAACCCGCCGAGCCCGCGATCCTCGCGGCCGGGATCACTCGCATCGTCGAGCAGGAGTGTCGAGGCCGTGGCATCGCGGTCCCGCAGCTCTCGGTCGAGCCGGGCCGCGCCATCGTCGGGCCGTCGGTCTGCACGCTCTACTCCGTCGGCACGGTCAAGCCGGTCACGCTGGACGCCGGGGCGGTGCGCACCTACGTCTCCGTCGACGGTGGCATGAGCGACAACATCCGCACGGCGCTCTACGACGCCGACTACTCGTGCACGCTGGCCTCACGTGCCTCGCAGGCGCCGCCGGTGCTGGGCCGGGTCGTGGGCAAGCACTGCGAAGCCGGTGACATCGTGGTCAAGGACGAGTTCGTGCCCGGAGACATCGCCGCCGGAGACCTGCTCGCCGTGCCCGGCACCGGCGCGTACTGCCGCTCGATGGCCTCGAACTACAACCACGCGTTGCGCCCCCCGGTGATCGCAGTGCGGGACGGAGTGGCACGCGTGATCGTGCGGCGCGAGACTGAGGACGACCTGTTGGCGACCGATGTGGGTGATGAGCGATGAAGGTGGCCGTGCTGGGCTGTGGCTCGGTGGGATCCCAGGTCGTGCGCCTGCTGCTGGAGCAGTCCGACGAGCTCGCGGCGCGCGTCGGCGCCCCGGTCGAGCTGGCCGGGGTCGCCGTCCGGCGGCTCGAGGCGGCCCGTGAGGTCGAGGTGCCCGAGGGCCTGCTGACCACGGACGCCGACGCGCTCGTGCGCCGTGACGACGTCGACCTCGTCGTCGAGGTGATCGGCGGCATCGAGCCCGCCCGCTCGCTCATCCTGGCCGCCCTGGAGGGCGGCGCCTCGGTGGTGTCGGCGAACAAGGCGCTCGTGGCCGAGGACGGTCCGACCCTCTTCGACGCGGCGCAGAAGGCCGAGCGTGACTTCTACTACGAGGCAGCAGTGGCCGGGGCGATCCCGATCCTGCGGCCGCTGCGGGAGTCGCTGGCCGGCGACAACGTCAGCCGCGTGCTCGGCATCGTCAACGGCACCACCAACTTCATCCTCGACAAGATGGACACCTCGGGTGCCGGGTTCGAGGAGGCGCTCGAGGAGGCCCAGGAACTCGGCTACGCGGAGGCCGACCCCACTGCCGACGTCGAGGGGTTCGATGCCGCCGCCAAGGCCGCCATCCTCGCCTCGCTGGCGTTCCACACGCGCGTGAGCGCCAGCGACGTCTACCGCGAGGGCATCACCGAGGTCACCGCCGGCGACGTCGCCTCGGCGCGAGACATTGGCTGCGTCGTCAAGCTGCTCGCCCTCTGCGAGCTCCGCACCGGCCCGGACGGCGAACGCGGGGTCTCCGCGCGGGTGCACCCGGCGATGATCCCGCGCAGCCATCCGCTGGCCTCGGTGCGCGAGGCCTACAACGCGGTGTTCACCGAGTCCGAGGCGGCCGGCCAGCTGATGTTCTACGGCCCCGGTGCCGGCGGTGCGCCCACGGCGTCCGCGGTGCTCGGCGACCTCGTCACGATCGCGCGCAACCGGCTCGCGCACACGACCGGCGCGGGCGAGTCGGCCCATGCGGACCTCACGGTGCTGCCGATGGGCGAGACCGTGACCCGCTACCACGTCGCGATCGACGTCGACGACAAGGTCGGCGTGCTCTCGCAGGTGGCCATGGCCTTCGCCGAGCACGGCGTGTCGATCCAGAACCTGCGGCAGGAAGGTCGCGGCGACGACGCCCAGCTCGTCGTCGTCTCTCACGAGGCCACCGACGCGCAGCTGCGCGAGACCATGCAGCACCTCGAGCAACTGGAGTCCGTGCGTGAGGTGACCTCGGTGATGCGCGTCGAGGGAGGAGCGGAATGAACACGCAGGTGGGCACCCGTCAGTGGCGCGGCGTCATCGAGGAGTACCGCGAACTGCTGGAGATCCCGCAGGACACTCCGGCCGTCACGCTGCGCGAGGGCGGCACCCCGCTGGTGGCCTCGGAGTGGCTCTCCGGCCTCACCGGTGCCCAGGTGCACCTCAAGGTCGAGGGGGACAACCCCACCGGCTCCTTCAAGGACCGTGGCATGACGGCCGCGATCTCGGTCGCCAAGCACGAGGGCGCGAAGGCCGTCGTGTGCGCCTCGACGGGCAACACCTCGGCGTCGATGGCGGCCTACGCGGCCAAGGCGGGGCTGACCCCGCTCGTGCTCGTACCCGAGGGCAAGATCGCGGCGGGCAAGATGGCGCAGGCGATCATCCACGGCGGTCGCGTGATCATGGTGCGCGGCAACTTCGACGACTGCTTGGCGATGGCGCGCGGCCTCGCCGCCGAGTACCCGGTGGCGCTGGTCAACTCGGTCAACCCCGTGCGTCTCCAGGGCCAGAAGTCGGCGGCGTTCGAGATCTGCGACATGCTCGGCGACGCACCCGACTACCACCTGCTGCCGGTCGGCAACGCCGGGAACATCTCGGCCTACTGGCTGGGCTACACCCAGTACCTCGATCTGGGGCGCACGACCAGGCGCCCGGTCATGCGCGGATTCCAGGCCGAGGGCGCGAGCCCGCTGGTCACCGGCGAGCCGTTCCCCGACCCCGAGACCAAGGCCACCGCGATCCGCATCGGCAACCCGGCCTCGTGGCACTTGGCGGAGCAGGCGGCCAAGGAGTCGGAGGGTCGGTTCGCCGCGGTCAGCGATGAGCAGATCCTCGCCGCACAGCGGGAGCTCGCCCGCCGGGACGGCGTGTTCGTCGAGCCTGCGTCGGCCGCCGGCATCGCGGGCCTCCTCGCGGAGCTCGAGTCGGGGGAGGACTACACGGGCTCGACCGTGGTCATCACGGTGACCGGTCACGGCCTGAAGGACACCGCCACCGCGCTCGAGGCGTTCGCGGGCGGAGGTGCCGGCATCGTCGACACGGTGGTCGACGCCGACGTGCACGCCGCGGCCAAGGCCGCGGGCCTGGGCTGACGCCGGTGGCTCCCGTGTTCGTCGACGGACCAGTGCGGGTCTCGGTCCCCGCGACCTCGGCCAACCTCGGGCCGGGCTACGACACCCTGGGGCTGGCGCTCGACCTGCGCGACGAACTCGAGGGCGAGGTGCTGGCCTCGGGTCTCGAGGTGCAGGTCACGGGCGCGGGCGAGGGAACGGTGCCCCTCGACGAGTCGCACCTGGTCGTGCGGTCCATGCGCGCCGCCTTCACGGTGCTGGGGGAGCAACCACCCGGCCTCCGGCTGACCTGCCACAACGTCGTGCCGCACGCGCGCGGCCTGGGCTCGTCCTCCGCCGCGATCGTGGGCGGGTTGGTGCTCGCGCGGACACTCGTGACCGACGGTGCGGCGCGCCTGCCCGACGACGCCCTGGTCGATCTCGCCTCGCGCATCGAGGGTCACCCCGACAACGTCGCGCCCGCCCTCCTCGGTGGCTTCGTGGTGGCCGGCGCCGACGAGGTGCCGGCGGGGGAGGAGCCGCACTTCTTTGCGATCCGAGGGTCGGTCGACCCCCGGATCGGAGTCGTCGTCCTGGTCCCGCCCACCCCTGTGTCGACCGAGGCCGCGCGCGGGCTGCTGCCAGCCGAGGTTCCCCACGCCGACGCCGCTGCGAACTCCGGCCGAGCAGCCCTGCTCGTGGCGGCGCTCACTGCGCGCCCCGATCAGCTGCTCCGCGCCACGCGCGACGTGCTGCACCAGGAGTACCGGCGCCCCGCGATGCCGGAATCCCTGGCCCTGATCGACCGACTGCGGGCCGAGGGGGTGCCGGCGATCGTGTCGGGCGCCGGGCCGACGGTGCTGGCCTTCGTCGATGCGGCCGACGAGGTGGGGATACGGCGCGTGCTCGACACCGCTCCCGACGGTTGGTGGGCGACGAGATTGGCGGTCGACCTGCGCGGCGCCCTCGTCGTCTAGTGGTGCGTGCACTCCCGCAGCGCGCCACCAGCCCTGCCGGCCGGTCGGGCTGATACGCTCCGAGCGAGCCGTGGTCGATCTGGACCCGGCGGCCCCGCTGGGCGGGCAACACGTTCGTCATCCTCGAAGGACTCTCGTGACCGATTCGACTCAAGCCCCTGCTGCTCGCAAGCGCGGAGGGGGTATCAACGGCATGCTCGTCGCCGATCTCAAGGCGATGGCCAATGGCATGGGCATCGCCGGCGCCGACTCGATGAAGAAGGCCCAACTCGTCGAAGCCATCACCGGGTTGCAGGATCGGCATGCCCAATCGAAGTCGGAGCAGTCGAAATCGGAGCAGTCGAAGTCGGAGCAATCGAAGTCGGAGCAGCCGAAGTCGGAGCAGTCGAAGGCAGCGCAGCCGAAGGTCGAGCAGCCGAAGCAGAACCCGTCCCGGGCCGAGAAGCCCCAGCAGGACCAGCCCCAGCAGGACCAGCCCCAGCAGGACCAGCCCCAGCAGGACCAGCCCAAGCGGGACCAGCCCCAGCAGGGCAAGGGCCAGCAGCCCGACAAGCAGACCAAGGCCCAGTCCGGGCAGGGCAAGGGGCAGCAGAACAACCAACAGAAGAACCAGGGCAAGTCCGGCGGTCAGGCCGAGCAGGGCAAGACCCAGTCGGACAACCAGCAGAACAACCAGAACAACCAGAGCAACCAGCCGGCTCAGGGTCAGCACGACGACGACGACGAGGGGCGGGGTCGCAATCGGCGCCGGAGGGGCCGCGACCGCGACCGCACTCGGGGGCGTGGTGAGGTCGACACCACCGTCCTCGAGGACGACGTGCTCGTGCCCGCAGCGGGCATCCTCGACGTGCTCGACAACTACGCCTTCGTACGCACCAGTGGCTATCTGCCGGGGCCTGACGACGTGTACGTGTCGCTGTCGATGGTGCGCAAGTACGGCATGCGACGTGGCGACGCGGTCACGGGTCAGGTGCGCCAGCCCCGAGAGGGCGAGCGCAAGGAGAAGTTCAACCCGATGGTGCGTATCGAGACGGTCAACGGCTCCGAGCCGGACGCCGCTCGCACCCGGCCCGAGTTCGAGGCGCTCACCGCGGCCTACCCGACGACCTGGCTGCACCTGGAGACCGGGTCCGAGGATCTGTGGGGTCGCGGGGTCGACCTGATCGCACCCATCGGTGCCGGGTCGCGGGCGCTCGTGGTGGCTCCGCCAGGAGCGGGTGCGACGTCGCTGTTGGCGTCCTTGGCGTCGTCGGTGGCGACCACGGCGCCGAGCAGTCACCTGATGATGGTGCTGCTCGACGAGCGCCCCGAGGAGGTCGCCGAACTGCGCGGCAGTGTGCGTGGTGAGCTGATCGTGTCGACCTTCGACCGCGTGCCCGCGGACCACACGGTGGCTGCGGAGCTCGCGTTGGAGCGCGCCAAGCGTCTGGTCGAGCTCGGGATGGACGTCGTGTTGCTCCTCGACGGTCTCACGCGCCTCGCGCGTGCCTACAACACCTCCGGTCACGGTGGCGGTAGGGCGCTGCCGGGCGGGCTGGACTCCACGGCTCTGCCGCCGGTCAAGCAGTTCTTCGGTGCGGCCCGCCGGGTGGCCGAGGGTGGGTCACTCACCATCGTCGCGACGGCCACGGCGGGTGAAGACTCGATCCTCGACGGCGTGGTGCTCGAGGAGCTGCGGAGTACCGCCACCACGACGTTGCGACTCCAGGCGCCGGGCCCGCGGGTCGACGTGGCGGCCTCGGGTACCCGACTGGTCGAGCGTCTCCTGGAGCCGGATGCCATCGTGGCCCGCACGGCGCTGCGCGACTCGGTGCTCGCCGAGGGCACCACGGGTCTGGTCGAGCGGATCCGGGCGACGACCTCCAACGCCGAGCTGCTGCGTCTCGTGCGTTAGTCCCGCCTGCTCGTAGGTTGCTTGTTGCTGAACCGTTGCCGAGGAGTGGAGAATCGGTTCTGGTGTTCCAGGACCTCGTGCCCTTGCTCCCGTCTAGGCTGACGTGCGCAGCGGTGGCCCGTGGAAGGCCACGCCGAGCAAGGTCGGAGCAAGGAGGGGTCGTGGCGAAGATCGTCATCGCCGACGACGACGTCGACATCCGCGAACTGGTGGAGTTCAAGCTCTCCAGCATGGGGCACGAGGTCACGTCCGTGGCTGACGGAGCCGCGGCCCTGCGGGCCTGCCAGAGTGCGCGCCCGGACCTCGTGGTGCTCGACGTCATGATGCCGGGCGTGTCCGGCCTCGAAGCCCTCCGGGCCTTGCGCGGTGAGCCGGCACTGGCCGATCTGCCGGTCATCCTGCTCACCGCACGGGCCCAGGAGTCCGATGTCGAGATGGGCTTCGACTCCGGTGCCGACGACTACATCACCAAGCCGTTCAGCCCGCGTGAGCTCGGCTCCCGCGTCGCCGCGCTGCTCAGCCGCGCCACCTCGGTCTGACCCGGGATTAACGCAGGCCGTGCCGGTGTTGGCACACTGATCGTCGTCTCGGCACCGGTTCACGTGCGTCCGCCCTCCCGGCGGTCGGCGACCCGGCGCCCCAAGGAGAGGAAGAAATGAAGAAGGACATCCACCCCGAGTACACCGAGACCCAGGTCACCTGCACCTGCGGCTCGACGTTCACCACCCGCAGCACCGCTGCCGCCGGCACCATCCGCGCCGACGTGTGCAGCCAGTGCCACCCGTTCTACACCGGCAAGCAGAAGATCCTCGACACCGGCGGTCGCGTCGCCCGGTTCGAGGCGCGCTACGCCAAGGCCAAGGAGCAGGCCAAGAAGTAGCTTCGCTGCGAGCGCCGGTCTGCGCCGACCACAGGGGTCGGCGTGGCCGGCGCTCGTCGTCTGTCCGCACTCGGAACCACCGTCAGGAGCCAGCAGTGTTCGAGGCCGTCGAGGGCATGCTCGCCGAGCATCGCGAGATCGAGGGTCGCCTCGCCGAGCCCGAGACGCACGCCGACGCACGGCTGGCCAAGCGGCTCAACCAGCGCTACGCCGCGCTGTCGGCCATCGTCGACACGTGGCGAGAATGGACGACGCTGGGGGAGGACGCCGAGGCGGCGCGCGAGCTGGCGGCCGAGGACGCCTCGTTCGCCGACGAGGTCGACGAGCTGCTCGCCCGGCGTGAGGAGGCCGAGGAGAAGCTTCGCCGTCTCCTGGTGCCCCGTGACGAGGCGGACGACAAGGACGCCCTGCTGGAGATCAAGTCGGGCGAGGGCGGCGAGGAGTCGGCGCTGTTCGCCGGCGATCTGCTGCGGATGTACTCCCGCTACGCCGAGGCCCGCGGCTGGTCGGTCGAGGTGCTCGACTCGGCCGAGTCCGACCTCGGCGGCTACAAGTCGGTCACCGTCGCGGTGAAGGCGAAGGGCACGCCCGCGCCCGGTGAGGCGCCGTTCGCGCAGCTGAAGTTCGAGGGCGGGGTACATCGCGTCCAGCGGGTGCCGGTCACCGAGAGCCAGGGCCGCGTGCACACCAGCGCCGCCGGCGTCCTGGTGCTCCCGGAGGCAGAGCAGGTCGACGTCACGATCGACGAGAACGATCTGCGCATCGACGTCTTCCGCTCGTCCGGTCCGGGTGGTCAGAGCGTGAACACCACCGACTCGGCCGTGCGGATCACCCACGTCCCCACGGGCATCGTGGTCTCCTGCCAGAACGAGAAGAGCCAGCTCCAGAACCGCGAGCAGGCGATGCGCATCCTGCGCTCGCGGCTGCTCGCCGCGGCGCAGGAGGAGGCCGACGCCGCGGCCGGCGAGGCGCGCCGCAGCCAGGTGCGCACGGTCGACCGCTCCGAGCGCATCCGCACCTACAACTTCCCCGAGAACCGGATCTCCGACCACCGGACCGGCTACAAGTCCTACAACCTCGACCAGGTACTCGACGGCGACCTCGGCCCCGTGCTCACCTCCTGCATCGAGGCCGACATGGCGGCCCGCCTGGCCGCACTCGAGGAGCAGTGACCGCGGCACGCGCCCTGCTGCGCGCGGCGCAGGAGCGTCTCGCCGTGGCGGGCGTGGCCAGCCCCGGGGCCGACGCGGCCGAACTCCTCGCGCACGTGCTCGGCATCTCGCGCGGCCGGCTGCCGCTGCTCGATGACGTGGCCGCCGATCGTGCGGCGGCCTTCGAGGTCTTGATCTCGCGGCGCGAGGCGCGCGAGCCGCTCCAGCACCTCACCGGCGTGGCCGCGTTCAGGTACGTCGAGCTGGACGTCGGCCCCGGCGTCTTCGTGCCCCGCCCGGAGACCGAACTGCTGGCCGGCTGGGCGATCGAGGAGGCGATGGGCCTCGAGCGCCCCGTGGTCGTGGACCTCTGCACCGGTTCGGGAGCCATCGCCCGCAGCATCGCCCACGAGGTGCCGCACGCCCGGGTGCACGCCGTCGAGCTCGATCCGGCGGCACACGCCTGGGCGGAGCGGAACCTGGCCGACACCGGCGTCGATCTGCGTCTCGGTGACGCGTTCGATGCCTTCGAGGATCTGCGGAGCCAGGTCGACATCGTGGTCTGCAACCCGCCCTACGTACCCCTGGAGGCGTGGGAGTCGGTGGTGGTGGAGGCGCGAGACCACGATCCGCACCTCGCGTTGTTCTCGGGCGGCGACGGGCTCGACGCGATCCGGCTGCTGGAGCGCCACGCCTCCCGGTTGCTCCGCCCCGGAGGCGTGCTCGGGTTCGAGCACGCCGACGTACAGGGCCAGAGCGCGCCGGCCGTGCTGGCGTCCTCAGCACGGTGGCGCGAGGTGCGCGACCACGACGACCTGGCCGGTCGTCCGCGCTTCACGACGGCGCGGCTGGCACGATGACCCCATGCAGCGATACGGCACCTCGAACGACGACGACCGCGAGAGTGCGATCGAGGCGGCGAGCCTGACGCTCCAGCGCGGCGGCCTGGCGGTCATCCCGACCGACACGGTGTACGGCATCGCCTGCGACGCCTTCGACTCCTCCGCGGTCAAGGCGCTGCTCCGGGCCAAGGGTCGCGGCCGTGAGATGCCGCCGCCCGTGCTGGTCTCGGCCGCGACGACGCTCGACGCCCTGGCGGTCAAGGTGCCCGGCTACGCGCGGGCGCTGGTCGAGGCCTTCTGGCCGGGCCCCCTCACCATCGTGTGCCACCAGCAGACCTCGTTGCAGTGGGATCTCGGTGAGACCCGCGGCACCGTCGCCGTCCGGATGCCCGACCACGACCTGACTCGCGAGGTGCTCGAGCGCACCGGCCCCTTGGCCGTGTCGTCGGCGAACCGGACCGGTCAACCCGCGGCCACCGACGCCGACGAGGCGGAGCGGATGCTGGGGGAGGAGGTCGACGTCCTGGTCGACGACGGCCCCGCGCCCGGAGGTGAGGCCTCGACGATCGTCGACGTGACCGGCTCCCAGGGGCGCATCCTGCGCCTGGGCGCCCTCAGTCTGGAGCGGCTCAACGAGGTGCTCGAGCCCCTGGGGGCCACGCTCACGACGGAGACCGAGCCGGCCGAGGATCCCGCACCTGCCGAGGAGGCCTGAGCCTCCCCGTGCGCGAGTACCTCCTGGTCTTCCTGGTCGCGGCCGCGGTCACCTATCTGCTCACCGTCATCGCGCGCGAGATCGCGCTGCGCACCGGTGCCGTGGCCCGTGTGAGGGACCGCGACGTACACGACGAGCCCATCCCGTACATGGGCGGGCTCGCGATGCTGGGCGGTCTCGTCGCCGCCTACCTGGTGGCTCGCGAGCTGCCGTTCCTCTCCGACGCGGGTCCGTTCGTGTTCCGCGACGCGGGCGTGGTGTTGCTCGCCGGAGCCCTGATCTGCGCGGTCGGCGTGCTCGACGACATCTTCGAGCTCGACGCCCTCACCAAGCTCGGAGGCCAACTGCTGGCCGCGGGCTTCCTGGTGGCCTTCAAGGTGCAGATCAACTGGTTCACGATGCCCGACGGCACCATCTTCTCCCTCGACGCCGCGCAGCGCGCCCTGCTCACCAGCGTGCTCGTGGTGGCGACGATCAACGCCGTCAACTTCGTCGATGGCCTCGACGGCCTCGCTGCCGGTGTGGTCGGGATCGGCGCCAGTGCCTTCTTCTTGTTCTGCTACACGCTCACCGTGCTGACCGGCGAACCGCGCAACACCACCGCAGCGCTGCTCAGCGCCGCCCTGGCCGGCGCCTGCGCCGGGTTCTTGCCCCACAACATCAACCCGGCGCGGTTGTTCATGGGCGACTCCGGGTCGATGCTCATCGGCCTCATGCTCTCGGCCAGCGCCGTCACGCTGACCGGACAGCTCAACCAGGCCAGCTTCTCGGGCGGTGCGGCCGGCCAGGCCTCGAGCGGACCCGGCCTGGCGCCCATGATCCTGCCGGTGCTGCTGCCGATCTCGATCCTCATCGTGCCGCTGGTCGACCTCGTCCTGGCCGTGGTGCGGCGCACCGCCGCGGGGCGCTCGCCGTTCGCGCCCGACAAGCAGCACCTGCACCACCGGTTGCTCGAGATCGGGCACTCCCAGCGACGAGCCGTGTTCATCATGTGGCTGTGGGCGGCCCTGGTCGCCTTCGGTGCCGTGCTCGCCAGCCTCTACTCCGGTCCGCTCGTGCTGGTGTCGCTGGCGGTAGGCACGGTGCTCACCATCACCTTGACCTTCGTGGTGCCCATCGCTCGGCGTCCGCGCATGCTCGAGTCCCCGTGACCGCGCACGGTGGGTCGGTTGAACGTTCCAGTTGCGCCCCTCCGAAACGCTTGTGATAACTTTCACGAGCACCTGAGAAACCGATCAGAACGACGCTCCGACCGACTTCGACGATGAGGCCGCCGACTGCGATGAACGCGACGAACCGGGCAACCGCCGGGCCGCGCTCCCGTCCAGGGACGCCGCTGCTGGTCGCCGCCTCGGCCGCCCTGGTCGCGGTGCTGCTCGTCCTCGCGGTGGGCACCGCCGTCTCCGGCGGCTCCGGTGCCGGCGGAGCCCTCGTGGGCGGCGGCTTGGTGCTCGCGGTGCTGGTGGTCGGCGCCGTGGTGGTCAACGCCACCGCCGCGCGGTTCCCCGAGCTCTCGCTCGCGGTGGCCCTGGGTGTGTTCACCCTCGAGGCCGGCGCCCTGCTCGTCGCGTTCGCGACGCTCGACGGCAGCACCCTGCTCGACGGCACGCTCTCTCGCGGATGGCTCGCGGGCGCGGTCGCGGCGGGTGCCTTCGGCTGGATGGTCGGGCACACGGTCGGCTTCGTCCGGCTGCGCATCCCGGCCTTCGAGGAGCCTGGCGTCGCCGCCGTCGGCGAGGCTCGGCGAGCGACCTCTGGCGTCGGTTCCGAGACCGTCCGGGCGGATGCGCGATGACGGGGGATCACTGCTATGGTCCGAGCGCGATGACCCCGAGGAGCACCGGCCCTGGCCTCATCCAGAGTCGCTCCGGCCGAGTCCAACCAGAAGTCAGCAGCGGATCCCGACCCGTAGCCAGTACGCAGGAGTCATGTTGAGCAGCAGCATCATCGCCCTCTCGGGCAGTACCTACGAGCCCCCGGGCCCAGGCGACTTCTTCCTCCCGGCGCTCTTCGGCCCGGTCACCAAGCCGATGGCCCTCGTGGTCATCGCGGCGCTGCTGGCGTTCGTGGCGTTCTACTTCATGTCGCGCAAGGCGGCCGTCGTGCCCGGGCGCCTGCAGTTCGCCGGTGAGGCCGTCTACGGCTTCGTGCGCAACTCCATCGCCCGCGACACCATCGGCGCCCACGACTACCAGCGCTACGTGCCGTACCTCTTCACGGTCTTCGTCTTCGTGCTGGTCAACAACTTCTTCGGCGTCGTCCCGCTGCTCCAGTTCCCGACCATGTCCCACATCGGGTACACCACTGCGCTGGCGGCCATCACCTGGCTGATCTACAACGGGGTGGGCATCGCCAAGCACGGGCCACTGGGCTACCTCAAGCACCAGACCGTGCCCGCGGGCGTGGCGCCGTGGATCCTGCCGATCCTCATCCCGCTGGAGTTCCTCTCCAACATCATCGTCCGGCCGATCACGCTGGCACTGCGTCTGTTCGCCACGATGTTCGCCGGTCACCTGCTGCTGATCCTGTTCTCGGTCGGCGGTGAGTTCCTGCTGCTCCACTACGACCCCCGCGCCCTCGGTGTGACGGTCGGCCTGGTCTCCTTCCTCATCGGCATCGCCGTGAGCTTCCTCGACATGCTGGTCATGTTCCTCCAGGCCTACGTCTTCACGCTGCTCTCGGCGATGTACATCGCCGGGGCGATCTCCGAGGAGCACTGAGCAACCCGCACGACCCGAGCCCGCACGTCTCGGGGCTCGACCAGCACAGCACCACCGACAGTCACACCACAGCTGCACCAAGTAGATGACGCGTCCTTGCGTCACCAACGAAAGGAAACCCCCATGGGTGGCACCGCAAACATGATCGGCCTCGGCCTCGCTGCGATCGGCCCCGCCATCGGCGTCGGCCTGATCTTCGCGGCCTACGTCTCCGGCGTGGCCCGTCAGCCCGAGGCGCAGAGCCGCCTCCAGGGCATCGCCATCTTCGGCTTCGTGCTCGCCGAGCAGTTCTTCATCATCTCCCTGGCGCTGGCGTTCGTCCTCAAGGCCTGACCGGGCTCCTCGCCCGAGCCAGCATTCATCCAGGAGTTGAAAGATGATCAACCAACTCTTCCTCGCAGCCGCTGAGGCCGCCGAGGACGAAGAGCCGAACCCGCTCGTCCCGCACCTCGCCGAGATCATCCTCGGTGCGGTCGTGGTGCTCATCCTCTGGTTCCTCATCTCCAAGTTCGTCGTCCCGAACTTCGAGAGGGCCTACGCCGAGCGCACCCAGGCGATCGAGGGCGGCATCGCCGCGGCCGAGACCAAGCAGGCCGAGGCCGACGCCAAGCTCGCCGAACTCGAGCAGCAGCTCTCCGAGGCGCGCCACGAGGCGGCGCGCATCCGCGAGGAGGCGCGCGAGCAAGGCGCGTCCATCGTCGCCGAGATGCGGCAGCAGGCGCAGGCGGAGTCCTCTCGCATCGTCGAGGCCGGCAAGGCCCAGATCGAGGCGGAGCGTCAGCAGGCGGTCACGTCGCTGCGCGCCGAGGTCGGCACCCTGGCGACGACGCTGGCAGGTCGCATCGTGGGCGAGAGCCTCGACGACGAGGCTCGCCAGAGCCGCGTGGTCGACCGTTTCCTGGCCGACCTCGAGACCGGCGCGCCGGGGGTCAACTGACATGAGCTCGGACTTCCGCGGAGCCTCGGCCGAGGCCGTCGCCACCCTGACCGACGAGTTGGACGGCGCGCTCTCCGGCGCGCCCTCGTCCGCCCCGTCGGTGGCAGCCGGGCTCTTCGAGGTCTCCCAGACGCTGCGTCACGAGGGTGCCCTGCGCCGCTTCGCCACCGATGCCTCCGTGCCGACCGAGGCCAAGACCGGTCTGGTGGGCGAGGTGCTGGGCGGCAAGATCGACGACGCCGCCCTGGCCCTGGTGCGCACCGCCGTCGGTCAGCGTTGGACGACCACCCGCGATCTCGCCGACGCCTTGGAGCACCTCAGCGTGATCGCGGTCGTCACCTCGGTCGGCGACGACTCCGAGCGGCTGGCCGACGAGCTGTTCACGTTCGCCCAGACCGTCAAGGACACTCCGGCGCTGCGTGACGCGCTGTCGGACCCCGCCCGCTCGGTCGCCGACAAGCGCACGCTCATCGAGGGACTGCTGGGTGGCAAGGCCCTGGCCGCCACCCAGACCCTGGCGGTCCAGGCGCTCCACGGCACCTACCGCACGGTCGGAGTCGCCCTGGCCGAGTACCAGAAGGTGGCCACACAGGTGCACGGCCGCGGTGTGGCCACCGTCCGCGTGGCTCGTCCGCTCTCCGAGGCCGACACCCGCCGTCTTGCCGAGGCGCTCAGCCGCCAGTACGGCCGCCCGGTCCACCTCAACACGGTCGTCGACCCCTCGATCCTCGGTGGCATCCTGGTCGAGATCGGCGACGACGTCATCGACGGCACGGTCTCCGGCCGCCTCGACGACGCCCGCCGGCAGCTCGCCGGCTGACCCACCCCAGACCACTCACTCCCTCGATTCCACCCCAGAGAGAAGGCACCACCATGACGGAGCTCTCCATCCGGCCGGAGGAGATCCGCGACGCGCTCCAGAAGTACGTCGCCGACTACCAGCCCGACGCGGCCAGCCGCGAGGAGGTCGGCACCGTCGCCCAGGCGGCCGACGGCATCGCGCGCGTCTCCGGCCTGCCCTCGGCCATGGCCAACGAGCTGCTGGAGTTCGAGGACGGCACCCTCGGCCTCGCGCTGAACCTCGACACCCGCGAGATCGGTGTCGTCGTGCTCGGTGACTTCGACAAGATCGAGGAGGGCCAGACGGTGCGCCGCACCGGCGAGATCCTCTCGGTGCCCGTGGGCGACGCCTTCATGGGCCGCGTGGTCGACCCGCTGGGCAAGCCGATCGACGGCCTCGGCGAGATCGAGTCCTCCGAGCGCCGGGCCCTCGAGCTCCAGGCGCCCACCGTGGTGCAGCGCAAGTCGGTGCACGAGCCGCTCGCGACCGGCATCAAGGCGATCGACGCGATGACCCCCATCGGGCGCGGCCAGCGGCAGCTGATCATCGGCGACCGCGCGACGGGCAAGACCACGATCGCGATCGACACGATCATCAACCAGAAGCAGAACTGGGAGTCCGGCGATCCGGAGAAGCAGGTCCGCTGCATCTACGTCGCCATCGGCCAGAAGGGCTCGACCATCGCCTCGGTGCGCGGAGCGCTCGAGGAGGCCGGCGCCCTGGAGTACACCACCATCGTCGCCGCTCCGGCGTCCGACTCGGCCGGCTTCAAGTACCTCGCCCCCTACACCGGCTCGGCCATCGGCCAGCAGTGGATGTACGACGGCAAGCACGTGCTCATCGTGTTCGACGACCTGACCAAGCAGGCCGAGGCCTACCGCGCCGTGTCGCTGCTGCTGCGCCGCCCGCCGGGCCGCGAGGCCTACCCCGGTGACGTCTTCTACCTGCACAGCCGCCTGCTCGAGCGCTGCGCGAAGCTCTCCGACGACCTCGGTGCCGGCTCGATGACCGGTCTGCCGATCATCGAGACCAAGGCCAACGACGTCTCGGCGTTCATCCCGACCAACGTCATCTCCATCACCGATGGACAGATCTTCCTCCAGTCCGACCTCTTCGCGGCCAACCAGCGCCCGGCCATCGACGTCGGCGTCTCGGTCTCGCGCGTGGGCGGTGCGGCCATGACGAAGGCGATGAAGGGCGTGACCGGCTCGCTCAAGGTCGACCTCGCGCAGTTCCGCGCGATGGAGGCGTTCGCCATGTTCGCCTCCGACCTCGACGCCGCCTCGCGCCAGCAGCTCGACCGCGGCCAGCGCCTCATGGCGCTGCTCAAGCAGCCGGCCTACTCGCCCTACCCGCTCGACGAGATGACCGTCTCGCTGTGGCTGGGCACCACGGGCCGCCTCGACGCCGTGCCGGTCGCCGACGTGCTGCGCTTCGAGCAGGAGTTCATCGACTTCGTCAAGCGCAGCCACGAGGGCATCCTCGCCGGCATCCGCGAGACCACGAAGTTCGAGGACGAGGACGGCCTGGCTGCCGCCTACGACGAGTTCGTGGGCCAGTTCGAGACCTCCGAGGGCGGTTCGATCAAGGCCGGCAAGGAAGAGGCCGAGGCCCTCGAGGACGACGAGCTCGACCAGGAGCAGATCGTCAAGCAGAAGCGGGGCTGACCATGGCCGTATCGCTGCGTGAGTACCGCGCGCGGATCAAGTCGACGGAGTCGATGAAGAAGATCACGCGCGCCATGGAGCTCATCGCTGCGTCGCGCATCATCAAGGCGCAGCAGCGGGCTCAGGCCGCCGCGCCGTACGCCCGGGAGCTGACCCGTGCGGTCTCCGCGGTGGCGACGTTCTCCAACGTCGACCACCCGCTGACCAGCGAGGTCGAGAACCCGACGCGTGCCGCCGTCCTGATCGTGACCAGCGATCGAGGTCTGGCCGGTGCCTACTCCTCGTCGGTGCTCAAGGAGTCCGAGCGGCTCGCCGAGCGGCTGCGCGAGGAGGGCAAGGAGGTCGTGCCCTACATCTGCGGACGCAAGGGCGAGGCCTACTACAGGTTCCGCGACCGCGCGGTGCAGCAGTCCTGGACCGGCTTCTCCGACCAGCCCTCCTACGACGTGGCGGCCGAGATCGGGCAGACCCTGATCGACGCCTTCCTCGACGACGAGGGCGTCGACGAGGTGCACGTGGTCTACACGCGCTTCGTCTCGATGCTCACCCAGGAGCCGCACGCCACCCGGCTGCTGCCGCTCGAGGTCGTCGAGGGCACCGAGGCGCCCGCCGACGGCGAGGTGTTGCCGCTCTACGAGTTCGAGCCCTCACCGGAGCGGGTGCTCGACGGGCTGCTGCCGCAGTACGTGCAGTCGCGCATCTTCTACTGCCTGCTCCAGGCGGCCGCCTCCGAGCTGGCCGCGCGTCAGAAGGCGATGAAGTCGGCGACCGACAACGCCGAGGAGCTCATCAAGAAGTACACCCGGATCGCCAACCAGGCCCGCCAGGCTGGCATCACCCAGGAGATCAGCGAGATCGTGGGCGGCGTGAACGCGCTGGCCGACGCGAACGCCGGTGCCGAGTAACCGCCGCAACATCGAGTGATACGAGAGACAGACATGACTGCCACCATTGAAGAGACCACCCAGGCCGGCGGCGCCAGCGTCGGTCGCATCGCGCGCGTGATCGGCCCGGTCGTCGACGTGGAGTTCCCCGTCGACGCGATGCCGGAGATCTACAACAAGCTCGAGTGCGAGATCACCCTCGGCGGCGAGACCACCGTGCTGCCGCTCGAGGTCGCCCAGCACATCGGCGACGGCATGGTGCGGGCGATCTCGCTCAAGCCGACCGACGGCCTCGTGCGTGGCGGCCAGGTCAGCGACACCGGCGGCCCGATCTCGGTGCCCGTCGGCGACGCGACGCTCGGCAAGGTGTTCAACGCCACCGGCGACGTGCTGAACCTCGAGGAGGGTCAGACCTTCGAGGTCGAGGAGCGTTGGGGCATCCACCGCAAGGCGCCGGCCTTCGACCAGCTCGAGTCGAAGACCAACATGTTCGAGACCGGCATCAAGGTCATCGACCTCCTCACGCCGTACGTGCAGGGCGGCAAGATCGGTCTCTTCGGTGGCGCCGGCGTGGGCAAGACGGTGCTCATCCAGGAGATGATCGCCCGGGTGGCCCGCGACCACGGCGGTGTGTCGGTGTTCGCCGGCGTCGGCGAGCGCACCCGCGAGGGCAACGACCTCATGGTCGAGATGGAGGAGGCCGGCGTGCTCGGCCAGACCGCCCTCGTCTTCGGCCAGATGGACGAGCCGCCGGGCACCCGCCTGCGCGTCGCGCTGTCGGCACTGACGATGGCGGAGTACTTCCGCGACGTCCAGAACCAGGACGTGCTGCTGTTCATCGACAACATCTTCCGGTTCACCCAGGCCGGTTCGGAGGTGTCGACCCTGCTGGGCCGCATGCCTTCGGCGGTGGGCTACCAGCCGAACCTGGCCGACGAGATGGGTGTGCTCCAAGAGCGCATCACCTCGACGCGTGGTCACTCCATCACCTCGATGCAGGCGATCTACGTGCCCGCCGACGACTACACCGACCCGGCGCCGGCCACCACGTTCGCCCACCTCGATGCCACCACCGAGCTCTCGCGTGAGATCGCCTCGCTGGGCATCTACCCGGCCGTGGACCCGCTCACCTCGACCTCGCGGATCCTCGACCCGCAGTACATCGGCCGCGAGCACTACGACTGCGCGATCCGCGTCAAGCAGATCCTGCAGCGCAACAAGGAGCTCCAGGACATCATCGCGATCCTCGGTGTCGACGAGCTCTCCGAGGAGGACAAGGTCATCGTGAGCCGGGCGCGCCGCATCCAGCGCTTCCTCTCGCAGAACACCTACGTCGCCAAGCAGTTCACCGGCATCGAGGGCTCGACCGTTCCGGTGGCCGACACCATCGAGGCGTTCAACAAGATCGCCGACGGAGAGTACGACCACGTGGCCGAGCAGGCCTTCTTCATGTGCGGCGGTCTGGACGACGTCGAGAAGAAGTGGGCCGAGATCCAGAAGAGCCTCTGATGGCCGACATCGGTACCGGCCTGATGGTCGAGATGGTCGCCGCCGACCGGACCGTGTGGTCCGGCGAGGCGTCGATGATCATCGCCCGCACGGTCGACGGCGACCTGGGTGTGCTGCGCGGTCACGCGCCGCTGCTCTCGCTGCTGACCGAGGCCGCCGTCGAGATCAGCACCCCCGACGGCGTGGTGCACGCAGCCGTCGACGGCGGTTTCATCTCGGTGGCCGACGACCGGGTCTCGATCCTCACCCAGCACGCGCTGCTGGCCGAGGAGATCCACATCGACGAGGCCAAGGCCGAGCTCGAGTCGGCCGAGGGCATGCCCACCGGCAACGAGCGCGAGCAGCGCATCCGGAGGGCCTCCTCGCGCATCCGCGCCGCAGAGGCCGCCGGCTGACGACGACCCCACCTCCTCCACCGCCCCGCTGTTGAGGCATGCCCTAGGGTGTGCCCTGGCGGGGCGGTGGCATGTCAGGGCCACCTCTCCCACGGTGTCGGTCGGGCCAGGTGATGGCGGTGTCGCGAGAGGGACCAGATGGCGTGGTGGCAGTGGCTGCTCGACTCCGCGGGCATGCTGCTCCTGCTGGTGGTCGGCTACGGCCTCGGCCTCGTCGTCCGGCGCCGCTGGATCGCCCGTGACGGCGGCACCTTCGAGCTGAGCCACCGCGTGCGCCACGGTCGCGGCGGCCGGGGCTGGTTGCTCGGGGTGGGCCGTTACTCCGGCGAACGGCTGGAGTGGTTTCGCCTCTTCTCGCTCTCGCCGAGGCCCAAACGCTCCTGGGCTCGGGAGCAGCTCAGCTACTCCGGCCGGCGCGACGCGCTGGGGGCCGAGCAGGTGTCGCTGTTCCCCGACCACCTCGTCATCGTCTGCCAGAGTCCGGACGGCGAGGTCGAGCTGGCCATGGGGCCGGCGTCGCTCACCGGCTTCCAGGCGTGGTTGGAGGCCAAGCCGCCGGGTGCGGAGATGCCCAGCTGAGGTGGCCGGACGCCGTGTTTTGACCGGTAAACGGCCGGGTGTGAGGATCGCGGGATGACCCTCGCCTCGTCGGTGCAGGCGCCCTCGACGGCGCTGCTCACGGCCCGTAACGCCGTGGCGACCTCCTTCGCGGTCAACGGTGCGGTCTTCGCGAGCCTGGTCTCGCGCCTGCCCGACGTGCGTCAGCGCCTCGACCTCTCCAACGGCGAGCTCGGCATGCTGCTGCTGGCGATGTCGGTCGGGTCGCTGGTGGGGCTGCCGTTGAGCGGCACCCTGGTCGGCCGTCTCGCCGCGTCGGGCGCGGTGCGGCTGGGGGCGGTCTGCGACACGCTCGGACTCGGCGTCGTGGCGCTCGGGGTCGTGAGCGGAGAGGTGTGGCTCGCGGCGTCCGGCCTGGCGCTGCACGGCTTCGGCACCGGCGTCTGGGACGTCGCGATGAACGTCGAGGCGGCCGACGTCGAGCGACGGCTGGGCCGCACGATCATGCCGCGCTTCCACGCCGGCTGGAGCCTCGGCTCCATCTCCGGGGCCGCCGTGGGCATCGTCGTGGTCGGTCTCGGCGTGCCGCTGCTGGCGCACCTGTGGGGCGTCCTCGTCGCCGCCCTGGCGACGGCCTGGGTGACCGCGGGCCGGTTCCTCACGGTCCGCCACGCGGGCGGTGGCGCGTCCGACCAGCACGCGGCCGAGCGGCGCTCCACCGGCTGGCGCGAGCCACGCACCCTGGCCATCGGCGTGATGGTGCTGTGCTTCGCCCTGGTCGAGGGCACGGCCAACGACTGGCTCACCCTCGGCCTCATCGACGGCTACGACGTGCCGCACTGGCTGGGGGTCGCCGGCTTCGCCCTCTTCGTGGCGGCCATGACGACGGGCCGGCTGCTCGGCCCGCGCCTGCTCGACCGCGCCGGGCGTCCCGCCGTGCTGTGGGGGAGCGCCCTGCTGGCCGGCGTCGGGGCCGTGGTGACGGTGCTCGGTGCGCGCCTCGACGGTGCCGGCGTGGCGGTCGCGGCCGCCCTCGGCATCGCGTTGTGGGGCCTCGGCGCGGCGCTCGGCTTCCCCGTGGGCATGAGCGCGGCGGCCGACGACGGCGCGCGAGCGGCCGGCCGGGTCGCCGTCGTGTCGACGATCGGCTATGGGGCGTTCCTCGCCGGACCACCGCTGCTCGGCCACCTCGGAGACCGCATCGGGACGCTCGAGGTGCTGCTCGCCGTCACCGTCTTGATGGTGCCGGCGTCGGTCACGGTGCTGGCCACTCGGCCGGCGCGCTCGCCGGCCTGAGCGACGACCTCGCTCAGCGTTCTCCGCCGGGCACCCACATCACGTCGCCCTGCACACGGTTCGCGTGGCGCGCCAGGATGAACACGAGGTCGCTGAGTCGGTTGAGATAGGTGATGGCCACCTTGTTCATGGTCTCGCCGTGCACCTCGAAGGCGGCCCACGCGGACCGTTCCGCCCGCCGGACGACGGTGCGGGCGAGGTGCAGGTGCGCCGCGCCCGGCGTGCCGCCGCTGAGGATGAAGGAGCGCAGCTTCTCCAAGGGCTCGTTGTACTCGTCGCACCAGGCCTCGAGCCGGTCGACGTAGGCGGGCTCCACGCGCAACGCCGGGAACTCGGGGTTCTCCACGACCGGGGTGCAGAAGTCGGCGCCCACGTCGAAGAGATCGTTCTGCACGGTGGTCAGCACCCCGGCGACGTCGTCGTCGAGGTCGCCGCACGCGATGGCCAGGCCGATGGTGGCGTTCGCCTCGTCGACATCGGCGTAGGCGTGGAGGCGCAGGTCGTTCTTGGTCGTCACGCTCATGTCGCCCAGGCGGGTCTCGCCGGCGTCGCCCGTGCGCGTGTAGATGCGCGTCAAGTTCACCATGGGCCACACCCTTGCACGTACGGTCGAGGCATGGTCTCGGTGGGCGAAGGATCCCGATGGGCGCGGCCGGTGCTGCTGGCACTGCCCGGAGTCACGCTGGCGGCGGCAGGGTTGTTCCACCCTCACCACCTGACCTACGACACCTCGTGGCGGTGGTTCGCCCTGCACGTGCCGGGCCTGCTCGTCTTCCCCCTGGTCGGCGCCGCGCTCGCCGCGCTCGTGAGCCACCGTCAGGATCCGATCGCCTGGATCGTGCGGCTCGCCGCCTACGTCTATGCGACCTTCTACACCGCCCTCGACGTCATCAGCGGCATCGGCGCGGGCTGGGTGACCCACCAGCTCGGACCCGACGTGCCACGCCCCGAGGCAGTGAGTCAGATGTTCCGGATCGGCACGCCGTTGGGGCGAGTGGGCGAGTGGGCCCTCCTCGTCGCCGTGTTGGCGATCGTCGTGGACCTCGCGGTCAAGCGGCGCATCGAGGCCCTGGCCGGGGTACTGCTCGTGCCGGGGGCGTGGTGCGTCCACCTCGACCACATCTTCTCGCCCACAGGGGTGACCGGCATGGTGCTGCTGGGCGTGGGTACCGCTCTCGTGGCCGCACGGCAAAATTTCTCGCCGCGTGGCGCAACCGAATCGCCCGTCGATGCGTCTTGACTGGTGAGAGCACGCGAGAGGAGAAACCTCCATGGCCGACGCCACTTCCCCTGTCATCAGCGTCCAGGGGTCGACCCTGGTGATGTCCGGCGCCCTCGATGCGCGCAGCAGCACCCGGGTGCGCGAGGCGCTCTACGCGCACCTGTCCGACCATCAGCACGTGGTCGTCGACCTCGACGGGGTGGAGTCGGTCGATCTCACCACGCTGCGGGTGCTCGCCGCGGCCAGTCGTGGGGCCGACCGTGAGGGTCGGCATCTCACGTTGCGCGGTTGCGGGCCCGCCGTGCGCCGGATGCTGCACCTGACCCATCTGATCCGGGTCGTCGACGTCGACCGGACCCCGTCCCTCACCGCGTCTGCCTGACCGCCGCGGCGCCCGGCGGGCCGGACGAGCAGTGGCCCCCGCCACACGGACTGGTGGTTACCGGCGCGTAGATCTCGTTCTACTCTTCGCCTATGAGTGAGTCCGCACCCCGTGATGCCCGCCCCCACGAGAGGGCCCCGAAGGATCGCCCCTGGGTCATGCGCACGTATGCGGGTCACTCCACGGCGGCCGCCTCGAACGCGCTGTACCGCAGCAATCTCGCCAAGGGCCAGACCGGGCTCTCCGTGGCCTTCGACCTGCCCACGCAGACCGGCTACGACCCGGACTCGCCGCTCGCCGTCGGTGAGGTCGGCAAGGTAGGCGTGCCGGTGCCCCATCTCGGTGAGATGCGCCGTCTCTTCGAGGACATCCCGCTGTCGGAGATGAACACCTCGATGACGATCAACGCCACGGCCATGTGGTTGCTGGCCCTCTACCAGGTCGTCGCCGAGGAGCAGGGTGGCGTACCCGAGGGCGAGTCGACGCCCGAAGAGGTGGCGGCGCTGCTGGCCGGCACCACGCAGAACGACATCATCAAGGAGTACCTCTCCCGGGGCACGTACGTGTTCCCGCCCGAGCACTCGCTGCGGCTGATCGCCGACACGATCGCCTACACGGTCCACCAGATCCCGAAGTGGAACCCGATCAACATCTGCTCCTACCACCTCCAAGAAGCCGGGGCGACGCCGGCGCAGGAGCTGGCCTACGCGCTGTGCACCGCCATCGCCGTGCTCGACCAGGTCAAGGCGTCCGGACAGGTCTCCGAGGCCGACTTCGAGCGCGTCGTCGGCCGGATCAGCTTCTTCGTCAACGCCGGTGTGCGCTTCATCGAGGAGATGTGCAAGATGCGCGCCTTCGTCGAGCTGTGGGACGAGATCACTCGCGAGCGCTATGGCGTGCAGGATCCCAAGATGCGGCGCTTCCGCTACGGCGTGCAGGTCAACAGCCTCGGTCTGACCGAGGCCCAGCCCGAGAACAACGTGCAGCGCATCGTGCTCGAGATGCTCGGCGTGACGCTGAGCAAGAACGCCCGGGCGCGCGCCGTCCAACTGCCGGCGTGGAACGAGGCGCTCGGCCTGCCGCGGCCCTGGGACCAGCAGTGGTCGCTGCGGCTCCAGCAGGTGCTGGCCTTCGAGTCCGACCTGCTCGAGTACGAGGACATCTTCGACGGCTCGAAGGTCGTCGAGGCGAAGGTGGCCGACCTGGTCGCCTCGGCCAAGGCCGAGATGGACCGGGTGCAGGCCATGGGAGGTGCCATCGCGGCCGTCGAGTCCGGCTACATGAAGTCCGAGCTGGTCTCGGCCCACGCCGCGCGTCGGGCCGCCATCGAGTCCGGCGAGGAGGTCATCGTCGGCGTCAACAGGTTCGAGACCACCGAGCCGTCGCCGCTCACGGCCGACCTCGACGGCGCCATCCAGGTCGCCGACCCCGAGGCGGACGCCGCCGCGAAGCGGTCGGTGGAGGAGTGGAAGGCCCGGCGTGACGAGGCCGGAGTCGAGCAGGCGCTGCGCGACCTCGCCGAGGCCGCCAAGGGCACCGACAACCTCATGACCGCCACGCTCGCAGCCGCGCGCGCGGGCGCGACCACGGGCGAGTGGGCCGGCACGCTGCGCGAGGTGTTCGGCGAGTTCCGTGCCCCGACCGGCGTCTCCGGCGCCGTCGGCGTGGCCGACGCCGGCGCCGAGCTGGCCGCCGTCCGCGAACGCGTCACGGCGACGGGCGACGAGCTGGGCGGACGCCTGCGGCTGCTGGTCGGCAAGCCGGGCCTCGACGGCCATTCCAACGGCGCCGAGCAGGTGGCCGTACGAGCGCGTGACGCCGGCTTCGAGGTGATCTACCAGGGCATCCGGCTGACGCCCGCGCAGATCGTGTCGGCCGCCGTGGCCGAAGACGTGCACTGCGTCGGCCTCTCGATCCTCTCCGGCTCCCACATGGAGCTGGTGCCGGCCGTGCTCGACGGCCTCGCCGAGGCGGGCATGGACGACGTGCCGGTCATCGTCGGCGGCATCATCCCCGACTCCGACGCCAAGCGGCTCGTGGAGCGCGGCGTCGCCGCGGTCTACACGCCCAAGGACTTCGGTCTGACCGAGATCATGGGCGGCATCGTCGAGGTGATCCGCACCGCCAACGGCCTCAGCTGAGGCCGCCGAGCCACCTCAGCACGCGCTGCTGCACCCGAGGAGCCGACTTCTCCAGCGTGAGGGCGGACCCGGTGTTGCGGAACGTCTTCGTACGCACGGCGGGGCTGCCGGAGAACGTCTGCCCGGTGGTGCCGCCACGCAGGCGGGCGTCGTCGGCGCCGTAGAGCTGGAGGACGGGGACGTCGATGCGCCCGCTCTCCAGGGCCAGGTCGGCGACGGTGGCCGGGAGGCTCGTGACGTCGCCGCACGGGATCGGCTGGCGGTGACGGGTCGCACCGCGCTGGATCGCGCGCGACGCGGAGGAGAACAGCAGCGCCCGGAAGTCGGCCGGGCTCGCGCCGAGGTTGGTCGTCGAGGCGCTGGTGCACGCACCGCCCTGCCTCGTGGCCTCCGAGACGGCGGCGGCCGATGCCGCCGCGGGATCCCACGACATGAGCACGAGGCCGTCGATCCTGGCCCCGTCGGCCGCCGCGAGCTGGGCGATGGCGGCACCGGTGCCCTGGCCCTGGAGCACCACGTGCGTTGCGTGCGGGGGCGTCCGGCCGGGGGTGTTGGCAAAGTCGTAGATGCCGGAGTAGAGATGCTGCACGATCTGCTCGACGAGCTCCGCCTGCGCGCCGAGGCAGGTGCTCCCGTCGCCGAGCCTGCTGCGCCCGTAGCCGAGCCGGTCGACCACCAGGGACAGCTCGCCGCGCCGGGCCAGGGCTCCGGCGTAGTCGGCGCGGCGGTGACCCCGGGCGTGCCAGAACCAGCTGCCGGTGCCGTCGTCGTGGAGCAGCACGTTGACGCGAGTGGGTCCGCCCTTGCCGAGCACCGAGGCGCGAGGCCCCACCAACTGGCCGTAGACCTGGTACTCCTCGCCGTCGGCGACGCAAGGCACGTGTGTCTCGTTGCTGTTGGTGAGGGTGAAGACCACTGCGCGCGTGATGACGCGGTCGCCGGTCGCCGCGTGCGCCGTGGTGACGGTCATCGCGCCGAGCCCGGCGCCGAACAGCGCCGCGGTGAGGGCGAGGGCCAGGGTCCGCACGAGGCGGAGGCGACGGGTGAGGGCAGGGGGCTGGAACCACATATTCTTGAACATACGTCAATAACGCAGGAATGGAGTAGTCACTCTGGTGTGACGTCACCCACGGCGTCGTGCTCACATGGGCGCTATGGCGAGGGTGGTACTGGTCGGTGCCGGCGTGGTGGGGCTCAGTTGTGCGGTGCGTCTGCTCGAGGCGGGGCACCGAGTCGACGTCCTCGCGCGCGATCTCGGGACGGAGACGACCTCCGGCGCCGCGGCGGCGATCTGGTACCCCTACCGCGTCGGCCCCCAGGGCCGCGTGACCGCGTGGTCTGCCCGCACCCGCGCCGTCCTCTCCGAGCTCGCCGCGCAGGTTGCGGTGAGCGAGCACGGGGTGCGGCTGGTGACGGGTACCGAGGTGCGCCGACACCCGGGCGGAGACCCGTGGTGGGCCGCCGCGGTCGACGACCTCGCGCGCACCACCGCCGTGCCGGCGCCCTACGCCGAGGGATGGACCTTCACCGCGCCGGTCATCGAGATGCCGCGCTACCTGCCCTGGCTCGCGGGTCGCGTGCGCGCTCTCGGAGGCACCATCACCCGCATGGCGCTCGCCGGCCTCCCGCGTGCGGACGTCGTGGTCGACTGCGCGGGGCTGGGCGCGCGACGCCTCGCCGTCGACACCTCGGTGCACCCCGTGCGCGGGCAGGTCGTGCGTCTGCGTCAAGTGGGTCTGACGCGGTGGTGGATCGACGACGAAGGGCCGACCTACGTCATCCCGCGCGGCGATGACATCGTGGTCGGGGGCACCGCGGACGAGGACGTCTGGTCGCGGACGGTCGATCCCGGTACCGCCCGAGCCGTGCTCGATCGCGCCGTCCGTCTCGTCCCCGAGCTCGCCGGGGCCGAGGTGCTCGGGCACCGCGTCGGGCTGCGTCCGGCACGGCCCACCATCAGACTCGAGACCGTGCCAGAGGACGGACGAACGGTCGTGCACTGCTATGGCCACGGCGGTGCCGGAGTGACCGTCTCGTGGGGTTGTGCCGACGAGGTGGTGAGTGAAGTCACCCGCATTGCGCAAGGCCGCGCCATCGCGTCGTCTGCCGACACAGGAAAGTGACTTTCGACCCTGCTCGACTCGCCGTATTGCTGGGACGGGAGCGACTGCGGCCTCGTAGCCTTGCGGGGTGGACAACAGCCTCGATCTCGGTGCGGGCTTGTGGGCTGGCATCTTCGAGGCGTCGCCCGATGCGATCGTCGTCGTCGACGAGTCCGGGCTGATCGTGGCCGCCAACCGCAAGTGTGAGCACGTCTTCCTGCGGGAGCCCGCGATGCTGGTCGGCACGAGCGTCGACGCGCTGGTGCCCTCGGCGGTGCGCCGGGGCCACCCGAGCCGCCGGGAGTCGTACTCTGCCGTGCACGAGGGCCGGGAGATGGGCCTCCTGGAGCTGGCCGCGGCGCGGGCGGACGGCACCGAGTTCCCGGCCGAGATATCCCTGGCCTCGATCCGGGCCGACGGCCGCACCTACACGTGCGCCACGGTGCGTGACATCACGCGCCGGGTGCGCGAGCGCGAGCGGTTCCGGGGGCTGTTGGAGGCGGCGCCGGACGCCATGGTGATCGTCGACGACCAAGCGCGCATCCAGCTCGCCAACCGTCAGGTCACGAACCTCTTCGGCTACGAGGCCTCCGAGCTGGTGGGCCAGCCGATCGAGATCCTCGTGCCGCAGCGCTACCGCGGCCACCACGTCGCGCTGCGCGACGGCTTCCTCGGACACCCCGGGGTGCGGCCGATGGGCTCGGAGCAGTTGCTCTACGCCGTGCGCAAGGACGGCACGGAGTTCCCGGTCGAGATCTCGCTGTCGCCGCTGGAGACCGCCGAGGGGGTGCTGGTCTCGGCAGCCGTGCGCGACGTGACCGAGCGGCTGCGCTTCCAACAGCAGGCCGACCGGGTGCGCGACGAGCTGGTCGCCACCGTGTCGCACGAGCTGCGCACCCCGCTGACCTCGATCATCGGCTACCTGGAGCTGCTCGGCGACCTCGAGGGCGACTCCCTCTCCGAGACCGGCCGCAGCATGCTCGACGTCATCGAGCGCAATGCGATGCGCGAGTTGCGCCTGGTCAACGACCTGCTCGATCTGGCCTCGCTCGACAACGGTCTCGGTTCCGCGTCGCTGTCGCAGGTGAGCCTGGGCGCACTGGCGCAGGCCTCGGTGCGGGCGGTCAACGAGGCGATCCTCGGAGCCGACCGCGAGGTCGAGTTCTTCTTGGGAGACGACGTGGTGGTGCGGGGCGACGCGGAACGGCTCACGCAGGTCTTCGACAACCTGTTGACCAACGCTTTCCGCTTCAGCGACGAGACGTCGCCCGTGCGGGTGACCGGTGGGCGCGACGGCGGCTGGGTGTGGTTCGAGGTGATCGACGCCGGTCGTGGCATCCCCGAGCACGAGCTCCCACACGTGTTCGACCGCCTCTTCCGGGGGGCCGATGCCGTGCGCGACCAGGTTCCCGGTGCGGGCCTGGGGCTGACCATCACGCGAGCCATCATCGAGTCCCACGGCGGGCGCATCGCCGCAACCAGCATCCCCGACGAAGGCACCACGGTGCGCGTCGAGTTGCCGCGCAGCACCACCGAGCCCTCAGCGGCGGCGCTCGCGTCGGGACCGCTTTCCGAGGATCCGGACGCCCAGCACGCCTAGCGCGGCCCCGAGCAGGGCTCCCACGAAAGCGCCCCAGCCACCCAGCCAGTCGCGATCGGCGCCGAGTGTCACGGCGCCCGCCGCGGCCAGCAGCATGATGAGCAGCCCCAGAGCGGCATTCCTCATGACCTCGCGCAGGAACAGTGCACTGAAGGAGGTCGCGGCGAGGGCATCGAGGACCGGAACGGCGCGCAGCACCGCCGTCGGTACCAGCGGGCCGTAGACGTGCGGGAAGGTCTCGCTGCTGCTCTCGGGGGCGTCGGCGGGTCGCTCCTCGCGGACCTCGGCACCGAGACGGTGTGTCTCGATCTCGAGCAGTAGCAGCGGCTCGTCCAACTGAGCGTAGAAGCGGGTGTAGACGCCGCGCCACTGGTCCTCGCGGCTGGCGTGGATGAAGCCCTCGTCGGCGAGGCTGCGCCCCAGCGTGGAGGTCGTGTAGGTGCCTGACTCGCGTGCCGCCAGCCAGTCGGCCTCAGTCGCGATGTGGAAGATCCGCACCGGGGCAACCTATCGGCGGCGGCGAAGCACAGGATCCGGACAGGTGCCCCCGACCTCTGGCACAGCGCCGAGCACCAGCGTGACCGCGTCGCTCGCTCCCGTCGAAAGGTCCGCCTCGTGCGCCTCCGCCTGCCCGCACACCGTCGTCTGACGATCGGCGTCCTCATCGTCCTCCTCGTGGCGTTGGGTGGTGGCACGGGAGCCTGGCTGTTGACCCGCGGCGACTCGGCCGTGGCGGCTTCGACGACTGCGACCGTGGAGACCCAGACACTGCAGACGACCGTCTCGGCCGACGGGACGTTGGAGCCGACGCGCACCCGTGACCTCGACTTCGACGTGTCGGGCACGGTGACCCGGGTTGCGGTTTCGGAGGGCGACACCGTGCGCAAGGGACAGATTCTGGCCGTCGTGGACGACACCGCCCTGGTCGCCACCCGGCGAGCGGCGGCCGCCTCCCTCGCCGCCGCGCGTGCACAGTTGGCCCAAGACGAGGACGACGACGCCTCCGACGTGCAGCTCGCCTCGGACTCGGCGGCGGTGGTGACCGCGCGCGCGACACTCGCCGACGCCCAAGACGCCGTCGAGGAGGCCACTCTGCGCGCGACCATCGGCGGCCTGGTCACCTCCGTCGGCGTGACCAAGGGCGAGGTGGTCGGCTCCTCTTCGGGTTCGACCGGCTCGAGTTCGGATTCGACCGGCTCGAGTTCGGGTTCGAGTTCCGGCTCGGCCTCGACCTCCACTGCGGCGGTCGAGATCGTCTCGGCGGGCAGCTACGTCGTCGACGCCACGGTCGGTGCGACCGATGTGGACTCGCTGCACAAGGGCCTGCAGGCCCAGCTCACCGTCTCGGGCGTCGACGACACGGTCTACGGCACGGTGCGCTCGATCGGGCTGGTCGCACAGACCTCGAGCAGCGGGGCTGCGGTGTTCCCCGTGACGATCGCGGTGACCGGACGGCGCAAGGATCTCTACGCCGGAACGTCGGTGACCGCCTCGATCATCGTCGAGCAGCGCGACGACGTGCTCGTCGTCGACTCGCGAGCCCTCCAGACCGACGACCAGGGCACCTACGTCACCCAGGTGGTCGACGGTCGAGACGTGCGTACCGCCGTCGAGGTGGGAGAGACCGTGGGCATGGCGACCGAGATCACGCAAGGCCTGCAGGCCGGCGACGTGGTGCGGGTGACCACCGGGTTCGGGCAACGCGGCAGTACCGGCCAGTCCGGTGGCCCGGAGGGCGGCCAGCAGCAGATGCCGGGAGGCGAGATGGGCCAGTCGGGCCAGGGCATGGACGGCTCCGGCGCGCAGCCGCCGGCGGGGGCCGGCCAGTGAGCGAGTCGATCATCACCCTTGAGGGCGTGCGCAAGACCTATCGATCCGGGAGCGTGGAGTTCGAGGCTCTGCGCGGGGTCGACGCCGCCATCGAGCAGGGTGAGTACGTCGCCGTCATCGGGCCGTCCGGGTCGGGCAAGTCCACCTTGATGAACATCCTCGGCTGCCTGGACAACCCGACCGCCGGCCGCTACCTGTTGGCGGGCGAGGACGTCTCGTCGATGAGCGAGACCCAGTTGGCCGAGGTGCGCAACCGACGCATCGGCTTCGTGTTCCAGCAGTTCCACCTGCTGGCAAGCCAGTCGGCGTGGCGCAACGTGGAGCTACCCCTCGTCTACGCCGGCGTGCCGCGTGCCGATCGCCGCGCGCGGGCGATCGCGGCGCTGACCCGTGTGGGGCTGGCCGATCGGGTGGACAACCGGCCGGGCGAGCTCTCCGGTGGTCAGCAGCAGCGGGTGGCTGTCGCCCGCGCGCTGGTGACCGAACCCGCCTTGATCCTCGCCGACGAGCCGACCGGCAACCTCGACTCGCGCTCGACCGCGGACGTGCTGGCGTTGCTCGACGAACTGCACGCCGCGGGCCGCACGATCGTGCTGATCACCCATGAGCACGACGTGGCCGCCCGGGCCGAGCGCAACCTGGTGGTGCGAGACGGCGAGATCGTGTCCGACGAGCCGGTCGCGGGGGTCAGCGCATGAGTTGGGTCGAGACGTTCCGTGCCGCTGCCGAGGCCGTCCGGGCACACCGCCTGCGGTCGGTGCTCACCATGCTGGGCATCGTCATCGGCATCGCGTCGGTCATCTTGACGGTGGGTTTCGGTCAAGGCGCCCAGAACGAGGTGAAGGACGAGATCAGTGCGCTGGGCAGCAACCTGCTCATCGTCTCGCCGGGCAGCAGCACCGATTCCTCGGGTACGCGCGGCGGCTTCGGGTCTGCCACCACCTTGACCCTCGCCGACACCACGGCGATGTCCGACCGTTCCGTCGTGCCCGATGCCCGAGCCGTGGCGCCGACGGTCTCCAGTCAGACCTCGCTCGTGAACGGCGACACCAACTGGACGACGTCCATGGTCGGGACGACGACCTCCTGGCCGCAGGTGCGCGCGCGTTCCGTGGCCGAGGGCCGCTTCTTCTCGGAGTCCGAGGCCGCGGCCGGCGCCGATGTCGTGGTCCTGGGCCCGGACACGGTCGACGAACTCTTCGCCGACGTGCCGGACCCCGTCGGCCAGACCGTGACGGCCGGTGGTCGAACCCTGACCGTCATCGGGGTGCTCGACGCCTCCGGCGCCTCCTCGAGCGGGAGCTCGGAGGACGACGTCGCGGTCATGCCGGTGGCTTCGGCGCTGAATGTCAGTGGGTCGACCTCGACCGCCGTGTCGACCGCCTACGTGGAGGCCACGTCGGGGGCCACGCTCTCGGCGGCCTACCAGGAGATCGACGCGTTGCTGCTGACCCGGCACGCCGTCACTGCCGACGACGCGGACTTCACCATCTCCACGCAGGACTCCCTGGTGGAGACGGCCAATGCCACCAACGCGACGCTCACGGTGCTGCTCACCGGCGTCGCCGCGATCTCGCTGCTCGTGGGGGGCGTGGGCGTCATGAACATCATGCTGGTCTCGGTCACCGAGCGCATCCGCGAGATCGGCCTGCGCAAGGCGCTGGGCGCCACGCCGCGCGTCATCGGCCGGCAGTTCCTCGTCGAGGCATCGCTGCTCGGCCTCACCGGCGGACTCGTCGGACTGCTCGTGGGGGTGGTCGGCTCCTGGGCGTTGCCGGCACTCATCGACCAACCCGTGACGCTCTCGCTCACCGCAGCTGCCGCAGCGCTGGCCACCGCGCTCGCCTTGGGCGTCGGGTTCGGGGTCTACCCCGCCACGCGCGCCGCTCGGTTGACCCCGATCGATGCGTTGCGCAGTGAATAGCCGGCGTTCTCGCACCACCCCTCCCCGTCATCCGTCCCCACTCGAGAGGAACCCCATGCGGATCCCCGCCCCCCACCGATCCACCCTCGCCCTGGTCGCGCTGAGTCCCGCGCTGGCCCTCGCCCTCGCGGCCTGCGGCGGTGGCGAGACCGCCGCCGACACCGGTGCGACGTCCACCACGTCGGCCGCCCCCTCGGGAGGCCCGGGCAGCGGATCGGGGATGCAGCCAGGCACGAGCGGTGAGATCGCTGCGGTGAGCGGTCACACGCTGCAGGTGCAGGGAGCCTCGGCGCAGGTGGCGGTCTCGTGGACGGCGCAGACCACGTTCACCCAGCAGACGAGCGCCGACCTGGCCGACGTCGAGGTCGGATCCTGCGTCGCGGTCAGGGAGGAGACCGCCTCGACCGCCTCAGCCGGCTCCGACTCCGAGCCGGGTGCCGCGACCTCGGTCTCGATCACGCCGGCCGACGACGACGGCAGCTGCTCCCTGGGCCTCGGTGGCGGACCCGGTGGGGCCGAGGGCGGCGGGCCGTCGGGCATGCCCAGCGATCGGCCCAGTGACATGCACAGTGACATGCCCAGCGATCGGCCCACCGACATGCCCTCGCCGGGGGCGGGTGCCGGCGTGCCCGGTGGCGGCATGCCAGGCTCCCTGGTCGTCGGAACGGTCACGGCCACCTCGGCGGACGGCTTCACGGTGGCCCCCTCCGCGCCGGGCGACGGACCGTCGTCGTCCTCGTCGTCCTCGTCGGAGAAGGTGGAGGTCGCGGTCGACAGTGACACGACGTTCACCGCGCGGGAGTCCGCGACGGGCAAGGACGCCACCGTGGGCCGCTGTCTGACGGCGCAGGGAGAGGCCGACTCGACCGGTTCGGTCACCGCGACCAGCATCAGTCTGAGCGACCCGGTCGACGGCACCTGCAGCAGCGGTTTCGGTGGGGGAGGGCCGGCCCGGTGAGGATCCGTATCGCGGTGATCGCCTCGGCCTTGGTGGTGGCCTCCGGCGGCGGGTACGCCGCGTACGCCTCGGGCGGTGACACCCCCTCCTACCGCACCATCGTGGCGAGCACCGGCGACGTCGAGCAGACCCTCGATCTCGCCGGCACCCTGGAACCCGCCGGCCGGGCCGATCTGGCCTTCGCGACCACAGGCACGCTCGACCGGGTCTCGGTGCGGGCCGGTCGGACGGTCAAGGCGGGAGAGGTGATCGCGCACCTGCAGACCTCCTCGCTGCGTCACGCCGTGCAGCGAGCCCGGGCCCAGGTGGCCTCCGCCAGGGCTCAACTGGCTCGCGACGTCGACAGTCAGGCGGCGGCTGTCTCCACCTCGAGCTCTACCTCGGGCTCCTCCTCGGGCTCCTCCTCGGGCTCCTCCTCGGGCGGGGGGTCGAGTTCGTCCGGCACGCATCCTTCGGGGTCGGGGCAGTCATCGCAGGGATCCGCGGGTGGCCACTCCGCGAGCGCGGGGGAGGACACCGATCCAGAACAGATCCTCGCCACGCTCGCCGATGAGCAGGCGGCGGTGGTCGCGGCGCAGTCGGCGGTGAGCGCGGTGATCGCGACGGCGACGGAGGATCTCGCGACCCAGCAGTCGGTGTGCTCGGCAGCCGTCTCGACTCCACCCAGCGAGGAGCCGTCGGCGTCGAGCGACCCGACCAGCAGCCCGACCAGCACCCCGTCGAGCGAGCCGACCAGCACCCCGTCGAGCGAGCCGACCAGCGAGCCGACCAGCGAGCCGACCAGCGAGCCGACCAGCACGCCGACATCGATGCCGGTGACCTCGGCCGACTGCTCGGCCGCGCTCTCTCAGGTGCAGGCCGATCAGCAGACGGTGGCCGATGTGCAGACGACCCTGCAGGCCGCCCTCGAGGATCTGGCGGCAACGCTGGGCGACGCCGTGCTGGCGGTCTCGGACTCAGCCAGCACCTCGGCCAGCACCTCAGCCAGCACCTCCGGCAGCTCGTCGAGCAGCGGGTCGAGCAGCGGGTCGAGCAGTCGGTCCGGCGGCACGTCGACCGGCTCCAGCGCCGGGTCGGCGTCCCCGAGCGGGACCGACCAGACGCCGACGGCCGCGACGCTGGCCTCGGACCAGGCGTCGATCGACCAGGCGCGGGCCGACCTGGTGCAGGCACGCGCGGAGTTGTCGATGGCCACCATCTCCGCGCCGTTCAGCGGCCGGGTGGTCGAGGTAGACGCGGCGGCGGGCGACTCGGTGGCCTCGGGGAGCACGGTGGCCGTGCTCGTCGCCTCGCGGACCACCACCTTCACGGTCGCGGTCGACTCCGACCAGGTGCCCGCGCTCAGCGTCGGCCAGATCGCACACGTCACTCCTGCCGGGTCCACACGCGGCTACCACGCCACCGTCACCGCGGTGAGCTCGATTCCCGACAGCGACGGCGACTACCCGGTGACGCTCACCCTGAGCAAGAAGGGGCTGGACCTGGCGACGGGTCTGACGGCCACGGCCTCGGTGGTCACCGGTTCGGCCGAGGGCGTGGTCACCGTCCCGGCCTCGGCCGTCTCGGACGGAACGGTGCTCGTGCTCGGGTCCGACGGCAGCGCTCGGCGTACTCGGGTCACCACCGGAGTGGTGGGCGCGACGACGGTCGAGATCACCGACGGCGTCGCGGCCGGTGACGAGGTGGCGCTGGCCGACCTGGACACGCCGCTGCCGACCACCGACGACAGCCAGACCGGCACCCAGGGTTTCCCCGGCGGCTCCGGCGGCCCGCCCGGGATGCAGGGTGGCATGCAGGGTGGCATGCAGGGTGGACCGCCCGGAGGTTCGGGCGGGGGACCGCAGCGCTGACGCACCGCTGGTTGAGCCGTGAGGAGCGCCAGCGACGAGCGCGTCGTCCGGTGGTTGAGCCGTGAGGAGCGCCAGCGACGAGCGCGTCGTCCGGTGGTTGAGCCGTGAGGCCGTTCACGGCCGAGCGCGTCGAAACCCCGTACGGCGCTGTCGCACCGGTGGTTGAGCCGTGAGGAGCGCCAGCGACGAGCGCGTCGAAACCCCGTAACGGGCAAGGCAACATCTTCTCCACAGATCCCCGTCACACCTTCCGATAGAACTGGTGTTCGACTAGAATCGGGTCGTGACCACGGCTCCCGCACCCCAGCCCTCGGAGCTGTTGAGCGCTGCGGTGTCGGCGCAACGCGAAGCCCAAGCCGCCGAGACCCGGCTCTGGGAGGCGGCCGCGGAGTGGTGTGCCGCGCACGCCGAGGGGCATGTGCCGGACTGTGTCGCCGGCGGCCCGCTCGGTGTCGTCACCGACGAACTGCTCGCGGCCTATGAGGTCGAGGGTGGTGACCGGCTCATCGGTGCCGGTGGCCCGGGCACGCCGCTGGTGGCTCAGTTCGCGATCATCGAGCTCGCCACCGCCCTGGGGCACTCCGATGCTTCGGGTCGGGCGTTCGTGGGTGCGGTGATGGAGACCCGGTTCCGCCTCCCACTGCTCTGGGAGGCCATGACCTCCGGGCGCGTCGCACCGTGGCGGGTACGCCGCATCGCCGAAGAGACCATGCGCCTCGGGCCTGAGGCTGCTGGGTTCGTGGACCGGATGATCACCCCCATCGCGCACAAGACCGGCCTGCGCGCCCTGGACGGTCTCGTCGCGGACGCGATCGCCCGCTACGAACCCGAAACGCACGAGGCCGAGATCGCCGACGCCCACGCCGCCAAGCACGTGACGATCGAGCTCGACCAGTCCGGGCGATCGACTATCCAGGGGGCCATCTGCGCGTTCGACGGCCTCGTGCGGCTCGACGGGCTCCTGGACCGTGCCGATGCCGAAGACCTCGACCACGCCCTACGCCACCTCGCCGCCGAGCAGTCCGCGCTCGGCTCACCGCTGGACCTCGGCGAACGACGTGCCGCCGCCCTGGGCCAGCTCGCCCGGAACCAGACCATGCTCGACCTCGCTGGTCAGGTCACCGGCGGCGTGGTTTCGACGCGCTCGGCCGTGGACGGCCTCACGGCTCAACCACCAGGCTCGGTGGTGGTTTCGACGCGCTCGGCCGTGGACGGCCTCACGGCTCAACCACCAGCCCCGCCGGTGGTTTCGACGCGCTCGGCCGTGGACGGCCTCACGGCTCAACCACCAGCCTCACCGGTGGTTTCGACGCGCTCGGCCGTGGACGGCCTCACGGCTCAACCACCAGCCTCACCGGTGGTTTCGACGCGCTCGGCCGTGGACGGCCTCACGGCTCAACCACCAGGCTCGGCGGTGGTTTCGACGCGCTCGGCCGTGGACGGCCTCACGGCTCAACCACCAGGCTCGGCGGTGGTTTCGACGCGCTCGGCCGTGGACGGCCTCACGGCTCAACCACCAGGCTTGCCGGTGATGGACGGCCTCACGGCTCAACCACCGGGCTTGCTGGTGGTTGAGCCGCCGGATGCCGAAGGCGAAGGCGTGTCGAAACCACCCCAACCCACCACGCTCCCCACCACGGTCCCCGCAAGCGTGCCCGCCCGCCAACTCGTGCTCCACGTGCGCCTCTCCAGCGAAGCCATCACCAGCACACCTGGCATCGACCCCGCGACCGGTGCCCTGGGCATCCACCTCGCCCGCGTGTCCACCGCCACCGGTGCACACCGGGCGACGGTGACCGCCGCCCAGGTCGCGACCTGGGCCGGCAACCCCGACACGAAGGTCATCGTCAAGCCCGTCGTAGACCTCGCCGAGACCGTGAGCGTGGATGCCTACGAGATCCCCGACCGCATCGCCTACCGAGTCACCGAGCAGCGCCAGACCTGCGCCTTCCCCCTCTGTCCCAGGTCGGCGATGCGCGCCGATCTGGACCACATCGACGAATACGTCTCACCATCAGAAGGCGGGCCGCCCGGCCAGACCGGCACCGACACCCTCGCCCCGCTGTGCCGCACCCACCACCGCGCCAAGACCCACCCCAGCCCCAGCCACCAGGCAGGCCGATCCGAGAGACGCTGGCGCTACCGCCGCATCCGCCCCGGGCTCTACCTCTGGACCAGCCCCCACGGCCGGCACTTCCTGGTCGACCCCGACGGCACCGAACACCTCACCTGACCCACCACCCCGGTGAACGAGCGGGTGACGCGCGCTGCCCGCCCACCGGGGCGGTCAGAACAGCCGTTCCGTCGGGTCGTCGAGCCCGCGGAGCGCGTCGTAGTCGACGACCGCGCAGGTGATACCGCGGTCCTCGGCGAGCACGCGCGCCTGCGGCTTGATGGCCTGGGCGGCGAAGATTCCGCGCACGGGCCCCTTGGTCGTGAGGATCGCGTCGCGGTTGAGCAGGTCGAGGTAGCGGGTCAGCTGTTCGACGCCGTCGATCTCACCACGTCGCTTGATCTCGACCGCGATGCTGAGCCCGTTGCCGTCGCGGCACATCAGGTCGACGGGGCCGATGGCGGTGGGGAACTCGCGCCGTACCAGGGTGAGTCCCTCGGCGAGGGTCGTGGGGTGGTCGGCGAGCAGCTCTTGGAGGTGCTTCTCGACGCCGTCCTTCTGCAAGCCCGGGTCGACCCCGAGTTCGTGAGAGGAGTCGTGCAGCACCTCGGCGAGCAGGATGCGCAGCGTGTCGGCGGGCCCCTTGCCCGAGGCGGTGCTGGTGACGACCCACTCGACCTGGCCGTCGTCGGTGGTGCCTTCGCGCAGCGTGCAGGGCGGCGACATCCAGTTCAGCGGCTTGTAGGAGCCGCCGTCGGAGTGCACGAGCACGGAGCCGTCGGCCTTGATCATCAACACCCGCGTGGCCATCGGGAGATGGGCGGTCAGCCGCCCGGCGTAGTCGACCTGGCACTGCGCGACGACGAGTCTCACGCCGCCGCAATCTACCGGCCGGCCGCGTCGCGCCCGACACGCCATATCCGTAGGGGTGATCGCTGAGGATTCTCAGGTTCCTCATACTTGATGCGCATGAACCCCGTGGAAGTACATCCCTGGCTCGTGCCCCTGGCGGAGAAGGCGTCCGACTCCGGTGGTGGCTGGATCGCCCACCTCGAGGAGGCCATCAACTCCGGCTTCGACCCGATCGCGACGGCCGTGACGTCGGTGGTGTTCTGGAAGCTGCCCCTCGGCGTCTACTCGTTCCCAGCGATCGTGCTGTGGCTCGTGGTGGCCGCCGCGGTGTTCACGGTCTACTTCCGTGGCATCCAGTTCCGCTCCATGCGGGTGTCGCTCGACCTCGTGCGTGGCAAGTACTCCCGGGCCAGTGACCCCGGCGAGGTCACGCACTTCCAGGCGCTCGCCTCCGCGGTGTCCGGAACGGTGGGCCTCGGCAACATCGCGGGCGTGGCCGTGGCGGTCACCGTCGGTGGGCCCGGGGCGATGTTCTGGATGGTGCTGGCCGGGTTGCTGGGCATGTGCACCAAGTTCGTGGAGTGCACGCTCGGGGTGAAGTACCGCGAGGTGCACGACGACGGCACCGTCTCCGGCGGGCCGTTCCGGTACCTGCCGGTCGCCTTCGAGCGGTTCGGCCCCGTGGTCAGCAAGATCGCGGTGGGCATCTTCGCGGTGGCGCTCATCCTGTTCGGTGCCCTGGGCGGCAACGCCTTCCAGTCCAACCAGACCTACGCGCAGGCGGTCAACGTGACCGGCGGCGCCGGAGAGAGCTTCTTGGACTCCGACCTGATGTCGTTCGTCTTCGGCCTGGTGCTGGCCGGCCTCGTCGGTGTCGTCATCATCGGCGGCGTCAGCTCGATCGCGAAGGTCACGAGCAAGCTCGTGCCGATCATGGCGTTCATCTACATCGGGGCATGCCTGCTGGTCATCGGGTTCAACGTGACTGCCGTGCCCGAGGCCGTCGCGCGCATCCTGGCCGGCGCGTTCGGCGCCGACGGCATCACCGGAGGCGCGATCGGCGTGCTCATCGTGGGCTTCCAGCGAGCCGCGTTCTCGAACGAGGCCGGGGTGGGGTCCGCGCCGATCGTGCACTCGGCCGTCAAGACCAAGCACCCAGTGAGCGAGGGCTTCGTGGCGCTTCTCGAGCCGTTCATCGACACCGTCGTGATCTGCTCCATGACCGCCCTGACGATCGTCATCGCCGCCGACGGCACGAACTACGACGAGCTGATCGGCTCCGAGATCAGCAACGACAACGGGGTCACCTTGACCTCGGACTCCTTCGACACGTTCCTGCCCGGCTTCGACAACGTACTGGCGGTGGCCGTGGCGTTGTTCGCCTTCTCGACGCTCATCACCTGGTCGTACTACACGATGCGCGCGTGGACGACGCTGGTCGGCAAGACACGGTTCAACGAGAACTTCTTCAAGGTCATGTTCTGCGTCTTCACCGTGCTCGGTGCGGTCGTCGACCTGGGCTCGGTGCTCGACTTCGCCGACGCCATGCTCTTCGTCTGCGCCGTGTTCAACCTGCTCGCCTGCTACATCCTGCTGCCGAAGGTGAAGGAGGAGGTCGTGAGCTTCCTGCGCGGCATCCGAGAAGGAGAGATCGCCGAGGTGCCGGTCGAGGAGCGGGCCACCACCTGACGCCCGAGACGGGATCCGACCCGCGTCCGTAGGGTCGCGACATGCGACTGCGTTCCGCCCGGCCCTCCGACCTGCGCCACCTGGCGCCGATCGAGGAGTCGGGCGGAGCACTGTTCGTCGAGCACCTGGGAGAGCAGCGGGCGGCACCGCTGCTCGGAGATCCCCCGAGCGGTTTCGAGCGCGCCGACCGCCCCGGCGAGATCGTCGTGGCGGACGACGAAGGCACGGTGGTCGGGTTCGTCCATGTGCTCTGGCTCGAGGACGCCGAGGGAACCCATGCCCATCTCGAGCAGCTCTCGGTGCTGCCCTCGCGCGGGCGCCGGGGGATCGGCCGTGCGCTGGTCGGTCAGGCCGTCGACGAAGCCCGTTGGGCCGGGCACGACGAGCTGACGTTGTGCACGTTCCGCGACGTGCCGTGGAACGGCCCGTTCTACGCCCGGTCTGGGTTCGAGGAGGTGGTGCGCCCGACCGGTCACCTGGCGGCGATCAGGGAGGCTGAGCGCGTGCTGGGACTCGACGAGTGCGGGCCGCGTCTCGCCATGCGGCGCGTAGTTACCCGTTGGTAGCAGGAGGCCTCCGGTCATGTCATGATCTGCCCCATGACGAGCACCGCAGCACCTGAGCAGACCGTCTCGACCCGCGACTTCTCGACCATCGGTGTGGTCGGGCTCGGCACCATGGGCGCAGGCATCGCCGAGGTCTTCGCCCGTCACGGCCACCGGGTCGTCGGCGTCGAGCTCGACGAGGCCGGCATCGAACGCGGCAAGCGTCACCTGGAGGCGTCGACCGGTCGTGCCGTCGAGCGCGGCAAGCTCGAGCAGGCCGACGCCGACGCGTTGCTGGGCCGCATCAGCTTCACCACGACGCTGAAGGATCTCGCCGAGGCCGGGCTCGTCGTCGAGGCCGTGGTCGAGTCGCTGGAGACCAAGCGCGACATCTTCCGCCAGCTCGACGACATCGTGGGCGCCGAGACCGTGCTGGCCACCAACACCTCGTCGCTGTCGGTGACCGAGCTCTCCACCGCGACCTCGAAGCCGGGCCGCGTGATCGGCGTCCACTTCTTCAACCCGGCTCCGGTGCAGAACCTGGTCGAGGTCGTGCGCACGGTCGTCACCGAGCCGAGCGTGCTCGATGACGTGCAGGCAGTGCTCGGCACCCTGGGCAAGAGCCCGGTGGTGTGCGGAGACAAGGCCGGCTTCATCGCCAACACCCTGCTGTTCGGCTACCTCAACCACGCCGCCTCGATGTTCGAGGGCAAGTACGCCAGCCGCGAGGACATCGACGCCGCCATGCGCTTCGGCTGCGGCTACCCGATGGGTCCGCTCGCGCTGCTCGACCTCATCGGCCTCGACACGGCTTATGAGATCCTCGAGACGATGTACCGCCAGGGCCGCGACCGGCTGCACGCGCCCACGCCGATCCTCAAGCAGATGGTCACCGCGGGCCTGCTCGGGCGCAAGACCGGCCGCGGCTTCTACACCTACGAGCAGCCGAACAGCTCCAAGATCGTGGCCGACGCGGCGACGCCGTCCGCCGACGACCAGCCGCGGCTGCGCCACCAGATCGCCCAGGTCGGCGTCGTCGGCACCGGCACCATGGCGGCCGGCATCGTCGAGGTCTTCGCCAAGTCCGGTTACCCGGTGCTCTACGTCGGCCGCAGCCAGGCCAAGGTCGACGGCGTCGTCGCCCTCATCACCAAGAACTTCGACAAGCAGATCCAGCGCGGCCGCGCCACCGAGGAGCAGAAGGCCGAGGTGCTGGGTCGCCTCACCGGCTCGACGAGCCAAGACGACCTCAAGGACGCCGACATCGTCGTCGAGGCCATCGCCGAGGATCTCGCGATCAAGAAGACGCTGTTCGAGAACCTCGACGAGATCTGCAGGCCCGGCGCGATCCTCGCGACCACGACGTCCTCGCTGCCGATCATCGAGTGCGCCCAGGCGACCTCACGGCCGGAGTCCGTCATCGGCATGCACTTCTTCAATCCCGCGCCCATCATGAAGCTGGTCGAGGTCGTCTCGACCGTCTCGACCGACGAGGCCGTCACCGAGACCGTCACCGCGCTGTGCGGCCAGGTGGGCAAGGTGCCCGTGTCGTGTACCGACCGCGCCGGCTTCATCGTCAACGCGCTGCTCTTCCCCTACCTCAACGACGCGGTCAAGATGCTCGAGGCGCACTACGCCACCGCCGATGACATCGACACCGCGATGAAGCAGGGCTGTGCGCTGCCGATGGGGCCCTTCGAGTTGCTCGACGTCGTGGGCAACGACGTCTCGCTGGCCATCGAGCGCGAGCTCTACCTGGAGTTCCGCGAGCCCGGCTTCGCGCCGGCCCCGCTGCTCGAGCACCTTGTGACCGCGGGCTACCTGGGCCGCAAGACCGGCCGCGGCTTCCGCGACTACAGCCGCCGCTGACCGTCCCGGCCGGGCTGCGGGCGCGGCCCCTGGTCAGGAGAGGGTGAGGCGAGGGTGTGGCGTCCCCCGGTGACGGGGCGTAGTCCGGGAGCATGAGCTCCTCGCAACGGTCGGTCGAGACCGGTCGCATCACCACCGACATCCCTGCGCGCATCGACCGCCTGCCGTGGGCGCGCTGGCACTGGCTGGTCGTCGTCGGCCTGGGCACGGTGTGGATCCTCGACGGCCTCGAGGTCACCATCGTGGGCTCGATGACCGACGCCCTCAAGCCGAGCGACACGGGCCTGGGGCTGAGCAGCTCCGACGTCGGCCTGGCCGGCGCGGTGTACGTCGCGGGCGCCTGCGTGGGGGCGCTGTTCTTCGGTCAGCTCACCGACCGGCTGGGCCGCAAGAAGCTCTTCCTGCTCACCCTCGGCGTCTACACCGTGGCCACCGTGCTCACGGCGTTCTCGATGAACCCGATGTGGTACTTCGCCGCCCGCTTCCTCACCGGCACCGGCATCGGGGGTGAGTACGCGGCCATCAACTCCGCGATCGACGAGCTCATCCCGGCGCCCTATCGGGGCCGGGTGGACGTCGCGATCAACGGCTCCTTCTGGGTCGGGGCCGCCGGTGGCTCGCTGTTGACCATCCCGCTGCTCGACCCGAGCGTGATCGACCAGGCGTGGGGCTGGCGCCTGGCGTTCGGCCTCGGCGCCGTCTTGGCACTGGGCATCTTGTTCGTGCGGCGCAACGTGCCCGAGAGCCCGCGCTGGCTGTTCATCCACGGCCGGGAGGACGAGGCCGAGCAGATCGTGCGCGACATCGAGGGCACCGTGGTCGACGAGACGGGAGCCGACCTCGACCCGGTCGACGAGACCATCACGATCCGCCAGCGCCGCAGCATCGGCATCCCGCTCATCGCCCGCACCGTCTTCACCCTCTACCCGCGCCGCACCATCGTGTGCTTCTCGCTGTTCGTCGGGCAGGCGTTCCTCTACAACGCCTTCTTCTTCACCTACGGCGACACCCTCTCGACGTTCCTCGGCGTCGAGCAGGTCGGCTGGTACGTCGCGGTCTTCGCGGTGAGCAACTTCGTCGGCGCCCTCGTGCTGAGCCCGCTGTTCGACAGCATCGGTCGCCGGCGGATGATCTGCGGCACCTACGTCGCCTCCGGGGCACTGCTGCTGGTCACCTCGTTCTTCCTCGGCTCGTTCTCAGCCGTCACGCTCACGCTCATGGGAGCGATCGTCTTCTTCATGGCCTCGGCCGGCGCCAGCGCCGCCTACCTCACCGCCAGCGAGGTGTTCCCGATGGAGACCCGGGCGCTGTGCATCGCGTTCTTCTACGCCGTCGGCACCGCGGTCGGAGGCATCAGCGGCCCGCTGCTGTTCGGCTGGCTCATCGACCGCGCCACCGAGGGCAAGGACATCTCTCAGATCTCCATCGGCTACGTCATCGGCGGCGTCCTCATGATCGCCGGCGGCATCGTCGAGGCCTTCCTCGGCGTCGACGCCGAGGGCCAGTCGCTGGAGAGCATCGCCAAGCCCCTCACCGCCGAGGACGCCGACACCCCGGGCAACGCGGCACCCGCCCCCGCCTGAGCGCCCACGCCGACCTCTAGGCTGCCCCCATGGGCAAGCAAGAGGACTTCGTGCTGCGTGCGCTCGAGGAGCGCGACGTTCGCTTCGTGCGGCTGTGGTTCACCGACGTCTTGGGGTCGCTGAAGTCGGTGGCCGTGGCGCCGGCCGAGCTCGAAGGTGCCTTCGAGGAGGGCATCGGCTTCGACGGTTCCTCGATCGAGGGATTCGCCCGGGTCTTCGAGTCCGACATGCTGCTCAAGCCGGACGCCGGGACGTTCCAGATCCTGCCGTGGCGCAGCGGCGACGGTCCGGCCACGGCGCGGATGTTCTGTGACATCGAACTGCCCGACGGCTCGCCCAGCTACGCCGACCCCCGGCACGTGCTCAAGCGCACGCTGGGCAAGGCCGCCGACCAGGGCTTCACCTTCTACACCCATCCCGAGATCGAGTTCTACCTCTTCAAGGACCTGCCCGGCGCGGGCGCCGAGCCGGTGCCCGTCGACCGCAGCGGATTCTTCGACCACACCGCGCAGAGCCAGGGCGCCGACTTCCGGCGTGAGGCGATCACGATGCTCGAGGCGATGGGCATCTCGGTGGAGTTCAGCCACCACGAGAACGGCCCCGGCCAGCAGGAGATCGACCTGCGCTACGCCGACGCGCTCTCGACGGCTGACAACATCATGACCTTCCGCACCGTCGTGCGTGAGGTGGCGCTCTCCCAGGGCATCTGGGCCAGCTTCATGCCCAAGCCCTTCACCACCCACCCCGGCTCGGGCATGCACACCCACGTCAGCCTCTTCGAGGGCGACGAGAACGCCTTCTACGAGGCCGGCTCGCAGTACCAGCTCTCCCAGACCGCGCGACGCTTCATCGCGGGCGTGCTCGTGCACGCACCGGAACTGTCGATCGTGACCAACCAGTGGGTCAACTCCTACAAGCGCATGATGTTCGGTGGCGAGGCGCCCTCGTACATCTGCTGGGGTCACAACAACCGGTCGGCGATGATCCGGGTGCCGATGTACAAGCCGAACAAGGGTCAGTCCACCCGCGTCGAGCTGCGCACCATCGACCCCGCCTGCAACCCCTATCTGGCCTACGCGGCCGTGCTCGCGGCCGGCATGAAGGGCATCGAGGGCGGCTACGACCTGCCGCGTGAGGCCGAGGACGACGTGTGGTCGCTGTCGGAGCGGGAGCGCTCGGCGCTCGACATCACGCCGTTGCCGAAGAACCTCAACGACGCCATCGCGATCGCAGAGGAATCCGAGCTGCTGGCCGAGACGCTCGGGGAGCAGGTCTTCGACTTCCTGCTGCGCAACAAGCGCGCCGAGTGGGACGAGTACCGCGGCCAGGTCTCCGCCTTCGAGCGCGACCGGATGCTGCCGGTCATCTGAGCGCGGCGTCGGGAGTCGGGGGCATGAGCGCGAAGTGCGTGCTGGTGGTGCAGCACGAGGATCCCTGCCCGCCGGGCATGGTGGGCGACTGGCTCCGTGAGGCGGGCTGCGACCTCGACGTGCGGCGTGCCCACCTGGGCGACCCGCTGCCCGACGACCTCACCGCGCACGCCGGGTTCATGGTGCTCGGTGGTGCGGCCAACGCCGACGACGACGTCGCCTGGTTCCCGCAGACCAAGGCGCTGGTGCGTGCGGCCGCGGCCACGGGTGTGCCGGCGCTCGGCATCTGCCTGGGCCACCAGGTGTTCGCCTCGGCGCTCGGGGGCCGGGTCGTGCGCAATCCGCAGGGGGCCCAGCACGGCCTGCTGCCGGTCGGCTGGCTGCCGGAGGCGACCGACGACCCGCTGGTCGGTGGTCTCACCGGGACGACCCGAGACGGCGCCCGGGTCGGCGTCCACTGGAACGGCGACATCGTGGCGCAGCTGCCCGAGGGCGCCGTGCGGCTCGCCTCGGCACCGGGGGGCGAGGTGCAGGCGGCGCGCTTCGCGGCGTCCGTGTGGGGCGTGCAGTGGCACCCCGAGGCCGACGCCGATCTGGTGGCCGGCTGGCCGGGCACGAGCGCCTTCGTGCCCACCGCCCGCCGCGTCCACGAGCGGCTGGTCGCGTCGTGGCGGCCGCTCGCGCAGTCGTTCGTCGCCCTCGTCGAGCAGAGCCGTCGATGACCGGCGTGAGCCGTGGCGCCCTCGTGCGCTACGGATTCGCCGACCCCGACGAGGCGCTGCGGATCGTGGAGAGCCTGGGCGAACCGGCCCCGGAACTGCTGGCGATCCTGGGCCAGACCGCCGACCCCGACCTGGCGCTGGCAGGGCTGGGGGAGCTCGTCGCCGCGCAGGGTCACGAGGTGCTGGAGTGGCTGGCAGCCGACGACGGCACGGCGATGCGGCTGCTGTCGGTGCTGGGCGCGAGCGCGGCCCTGGGCGACCACCTGCGCCGCCACCCCGAGCACTGGCGCGAGCTGACCGATCCGAGTCTGGGCTGTACCCGGCCGGCCGCCTACGCGGTGCGGCAGGCCATGCTGCGGGTGGTGGGCGCCGACCCGCACGCGGAGGTGCCGGTCGCCTCGGTGCCCCACGGCGACGCACTCGACGCGATGCGGGTGGAGTACCGCCGCGTGCTGCTGCGGCTCGCCTCGCGAGATCTCGCCCACCATCTCGGAGTCGACGACGCCGCCGCCGAGCTGAGCGACCTCGCGGCCGCCACGCTCGACGCGGCACTGGCCGTGGCGCGGCAGCGCGTGGGGGAGCAGCACGCTCTCGCCCGGCTCGGGATCGTCGCGATGGGCAAGTGTGGTGGCCACGAGCTGAACTATGTCTCCGATGTCGACGTCATCTTCGTCTACGAGCCGACCGCGGCGGCCGGCGAGCGCCACGACGCCGCCAACCGGGCCGCCACCCAGCTCGCTTCGCACCTGATGCGGATCTGCTCCGAGCCGACGGGCGAGGGCGAGATCTGGCCCGTCGATGCCAACCTGCGCCCCGAGGGCCGGCAGGGGCCGCTGGTGCGCACCCTGGAGAGCCACCGCGGCTACTACGAGCGATGGGCCAAGACGTGGGAGTTCCAGGCGCTGCTCAAGGCACGAGCCGTGGCCGGCGACCTCGCCGTCGCCCAGGGTTTCGTCGACCTCACGCGGCCGATGGTCTGGCAGGCCGCGGAGCGCGCCGGATTCGTCGAGGACACCCAGGCGATGCGCCGCCGCGTCATCGACCACATCCCGAGCAAGGAGGCCCCACGCCAGCTCAAGCTCGGCTCCGGCGGGCTGCGCGACGTCGAGTTCGCCGTCCAACTGCTCCAGCTCGTGCACGGTCGCACCGACGAGTCGATCCGCTGGCCCACGACGCTGTCGGCCCTGGCCGCACTGACCGAGGGCGGCTACATCGGCCGTGAGGACGGCACCGCGCTCGGTGAGTCGTACGAGTTCTTGCGCACGTTGGAGCACCGCATCCAGCTCTACGGGTTGCGCCGCCTCCACGTGGTGCCGGACGACTCCGACGAGCTGCGGCGCCTGGGCCGCTCGATGGGCTACCTCCAGCGTCCGGCCGCGACCTTGGAGTCGCACTGGAATCGGCACCGGATCGAGGTCAGCCGGCTGCACCAGAAGCTCTTCTACCGGCCGTTGCTCGCGGCCGTCGCGCGGATCCCCACCGAGGAGGCCCGGCTGACCCCCGCGGCCGCTCGCGATCGGCTCGCGGCCCAGGGGTACGCCGACCCGAGGGCGGCGCTGCGCCACCTCGAGGCGCTGACCGCCGGTGTCACCCGCTCCGCGAGCATCCAGCGTGCCATCTTGCCCGCCATGCTGGAGTGGTTCGCCGAGGGACCGGACCCCGATGCGGGGCTGTTCGGCTTCCGCCGCATCAGCGACGCCCTCGGGCGCTCGCACTGGTACCTCTCGATGCTGCGCGACGAGGGCGAGGTCGCCAGCCGCCTGGCCCACCTGCTCGCCACGTCGCGCTACGCCACCGACCTGCTCGAACGTGAGCCGCAGGGCGTGCGGCTGCTCGGCAGCGACCTGGCGCCACTCGGGCCCGACGCGCTCACCGAGGAGATGGGGGCCGGGGCGGCGCGTCGCGACACGCCCGAGGCTGCGGTGAAGGCGGTGCGTGCGGTGCGGCGCCGCGAGCTCTTCCGGCTGGCCGCCGGTGACGTGCTGGGCCTCGTCGACGTCGTCGACGTCGGGGCGGGGCTCTCGCGCATCACCGACGCCACCTTGGAAGCCACGGTCGCGGCCGTCAGTGCCGCCTGGTGCGCCGAGCGCGACCTGGAGCGGCCGCCGAGCCGCTTCGCCATCGTCGCGATGGGCCGCTACGGCGGCTTCGAGCTCTCCTACGCCAGCGACGCAGATGTGCTGTTCGTCCACGAGCCCGAGCCGGGTGCCGATGCCCAGGAGGCCGCGGGCTATGCCCAGCACGTGGCCAACGAGGTGCGACGACTGCTCAACTCGCCCGGTTCCGACCCTCCGCTCGCGGTCGACGCCGACCTGCGGCCCGAGGGCCGGCAGGGCCCACTGGTCCGCACGCTGGAGGCCTACGCCGCCTACTACGCTAAGTGGTCGAAGGTGTGGGAGGCCCAGGCGCTTCTCCGCGCCGACGCGGTGGTCGGCGACGAGGGCCTGCGGCAGCGCTTCGCCGACCTCATCGACCCGCTCCGGTTCCCACACGAGGGGCTCGGCGACGACGATGTGCTCGAGGTGCGCCGGATCAAGGGCCGGGTCGAGCGCGAGCGGCTGCCGCGCGGCGCCGACGCGTCGTCCCACCTCAAGCTGGGGCGCGGCGGGCTGGCCGACATCGAGTGGACCGTGCAACTGCTCCAGATGCGCTTCGCCGGCGAGGTGCCGGGGCTGCGCACCCCGCGCACCCTCGCCGCCCTCGAGGCCGCGGTCGAGGCAGGGCTGCTGGCCGCGGACGACGCCGCCGTGCTCCAGAACACCTGGCGCCGCGTCAGCCGGATGCGCAACGCGGTGACCCTGGTACGCGGCAAGTCCAGCGATCAGGTGCCCAGCGACGTGCGCGAGCGGGCGGCCGTCGCGAGCATCCTGGGCTATTCCGACGGCGCCTCGGAGGCGATGTTCGACGACCACCTACGGCACATGCGGATGGCGCACACGGTGGTCGATCGCGTCTTCTGGGAGGACTGAGCCATCGGTGCCGAGAGTCCGCCACCGCTGCGACGGCACCAGGGTCTGGCGCTGGAGGCGCTGCGACGTGCGTGGTCGGACGGCGCACGCAGGGCCTGGGTGGTGCTGCCGCCCGGGGCTGGCAAGACCCGGGTCGGGCTCGAGACGGCACTGGCGATGCGGCGCGAGGCGGTGCGTACGGTCGTGCTGTCGCCCAACACCGCGATCCAGTCGCAGTGGGCGGCCGCGGCGGGGGCGATCGGCCTCGACAGCGGCACCGAGCGCGACCTCGCGGCCGACCTCACGTCGCTGACCTACCAGGCCGTGGCCGTCTTCGACGCCGATGCCGAGGCGGACGAGGCGGGTGAGGAGTCGCCGCTGATGTCGCGGCTGCACGAGAACGGCACCGCGTTCGTCACGGCGATGCGCGAGGCGGGGCCGCTGCTGCTGGTGCTCGACGAGTGCCACCACCTGCTCGAAGTGTGGGGTCGGCTGCTGGCCGAACTGCTCGACCTACTGCCCGACGCACGCGTCCTCGGACTCACCGCCACCCCGCCGGAGGCGCTCGATGCCGAGCAGGCTGCGCTGGTCGAGGAGTTGTTCGGGGCGGTGGCGTTCGAGACCTCGATCCCGGCCGTCGTCCGCGAAGGCGACCTGGCGCCGTTCGCCGAGCTGGTCTGGCTCGTGCGACCCACCCCGAGGGAATCGGACTGGGTCGACGGGAGCGCCGTGCGCTTCCACGAGCTCGTGACGGCGCTGACCGATCCCGCCTTCGGGTCGGTGCCCTTTCTCACCTGGTGCGACCGGCGCCTGGTCGAGCGTCGCCCAGAGACCGGGCCCTCCGTGTCCTGGCCAGCCGTGGTCAAGGCCGAGCCCGCGCTGGCCGCCGCCGCGCTGCGGCTGCACCACGCCGGACTGCTCGCGCTGCCGCCCGGCGCTCGCCCGACCGAGGAGCACCGGCGCGAGCCGACCGCCGACGACTGGGTCGTGCTCGTCGACGACTGGGTCACCGGTCACCTCGCACGCTCCCAGGAGCCGGGTGACCGGCAGGCGCTGGAGCGCGTGCGTGCCACCTTGCCCTCGGTGGGCTACGTGCTGACCCGCGGCGGCGTGCGCCGCGGCCGCTCGCCGGTGGACCGGGTGCTGGCCCGCTCGGAGGCCAAGACCACCGCGGTGGTCCAGATCGCGCAGCACGAGCTGATGGCGTGGGGGGACCACCGCCGGCTGCTGGTGCTCTGCGATCACGAACGCGCCACGGCGACGCTGCCGGTCGACCTCGACGGCGTGCTCGCGCCCGAGGCGGGCTCGGCCCACGCGGTGCTCCAGGCGCTGGTGGCGGACCCTGCCGGCGAGGGCGCGGTGCTGGTGACCGGCCGCACGGTGGCGGGTGCTCCGGCGACGATGGCGGCGCTGCGCGAGCGGGTGCGCGCCGTCGACCCGGCCCTTGCCGGCCGGCTCGAGGTGGCGGGTGCCGGGCACGGCACCGCCGTGCTGACCGGTCCATGGAACAGCCGCACCTGGGTGCCGCACGTGACCCGTTTCTTCGAGTCCGGCCGCACCCAGGTGCTGGTCGGCACCCGAGGTCTGCTCGGCGAGGGCTGGGACGCCCGAGCCGTCAGCGGACTGGTCGACCTCACGTCGGTCACGACGACGACCGCCGTCGTCCAGACCCGGGGCCGGGCGCTGCGCACCGACCCGGCCCGACCCGACAAGGTCGCGGTCAACTGGTCGGTCGTGTGCGTCAGCGACGCGCACCCGCGCGGCGACCGCGACTGGCAGCGGCTGGTGCGCAAGCACGCCGGCTACTTCGGCGTCGACGAGGCGGGCGAGGTGGTCGACGGTGTGGCCCACATCGACCCGGCGTTCTCGCCGTACGTGCCCCCTGCCGACGCCGACCTCGACGCCGTCAACGCGCGGATGGTCGTGCGTGCCGAGGACCGTGCCGGCATCCGAGAGCGGTGGCGCGTCGGCGAGGCGTACGACGACCGCCCGCTGCGCACGCTACGGGTGCGGCCACGCCGCCGGGTGGAGGCCGCCGGCTCGTTGTCGCCCGAGGCGGCGGCGGTGGTGGTGCGGGGCACCGGCCTGGAGGAGCGGCGCGACCTGGTCGGCTCGGCTCCCTCCGCGCTGGCGTCCCGGGCGGGCGCGGCCCTTGCCGCGCTGGTCGTCGTCGGTGCGGCAGCGGCCGTGGCGTGGCCGCTGCTCGGCGTCCTGCTCGTCGTCGCCCTCGGGGCCGGTTGGGGTGAGTGGCGCACCCGAGCGGCGCAGATCGCTCGGGGGCGCGCGCTGCTGGAGCTCGCTCGACACCAGCCGGACGTCGCACAGATGGCGGCCGCGGTGGCCGATGCCCTGCACGCGTGCGGCCTGGTGTCGGTGGCCGCAGGCGCGGTGAGCGTGGTCGTCGATCGCGATGGCGTCTACCGGTGTCGCCTCACCGGCGTGCCCGAGGCGGAGTCCGAGGTGTTCGCAGTGGCCCTGGACGAAGCGCTGTCGGCGATGGTCGCGCCGCGCTACGTGGTGCCGCGCCACGTCGTGACCGGGCGGGAGCGCTCCGCCGACGAACTGCTGGCCTTGGCTCGTGGGGGAGTGCTCGGCCCGGATGGCGTCGTGTGGCACGCCGTCCCGACCGTCCTGGGCACGCGGGCCGCGCGTGCGCACGCCTATGCCCGCGCGCTCGATCACTGGGTCGGCTGCGGCGAGCCGCTGTACACCGGATCCCCCGAGGGCGCGGGCGTGCTGGCGGCGCAGCAGGGATCGGACCCCTTCGACGTCGCCACCGTGATGCGCCGCGGTTGGGAGTGAGCCGGTCGAGGCGCTCCCTCCCAGGCGCCGCTGACCCGCGAGGTGAGGCGACACCGGGCCCGACATGATCCGATGCGCCCGTGGACCTCGTGCGGATCGGCTACCTCGCGACCTTCGGCATCGTGGTGCTCGCCGCGCTCTCGCTCGGAGTGCGGCGCCTCGCCGGGCTCGCGCGCGGGGATGCGGCCGAACAGCGGTGGATGGACGAGAGCCACCAGCTCGACCGGAGCGACCGGTTCGCGATCGTGCGGGCCGTGATGCGTGGCCGGGCTGCACCCGAGCGGCTGGTCTGCTCGGCGGTGATCTTCTCCGAGGCGACGCAGGCGCAGTTGGAGCGGCGGCTCCACGACCGGGGGGCCCGCTGGTCGCGCGGGTTGGGCGTCGCCCTGCTGGTGCTCTTCGCGGTGCCGCAGCTCGTGCAGGCCGTCACCGATCCGGCGCAGCGTACCCATGCCCTGGTCGTCGTCGCGGTGCAGGCCGGTCTCGTCGCGCTCCTCGTCGTCAGCGGTCTCCGGCAGCGCCGCACCCTGGAGCGGGTGCAGGCGAGTCGCGACGCCAACGAGCAGCTCTGCCGGGCTGCGCGGGCCGCCGACTGACCACCGGGGAGTCCTCGTTCACAGGTGCGGCACAGGGTGAACCGAGCAGCGCCCCAGCCTGGCTTCGGACAGTGTCGCCATGGCAGACCACGGCAACACCCCCGAGAACACCCAGTACGGCTCCCACGACGACACCCGTCCGCTCGGTGCGAGCGGGTCGCGCTGGGAGCCGCAACCGGGCACCACCGGCGCGGCCGGGGCCGAGGATCCCAGCACCGTGCCCGGGGCCCGGGCCGATGCGCCCCCCAGCGGTGATGCCGCGACGCCCCGCTCCTGGCGCGAGAAGGTGCCGACCGCAGCGCGGGGGCGCGCCGGCATCGCCGGGGCTGCCGCGGGGCTGCTCGCCGTGGGCGGTCTCGGCGGATTCGCGATCGGTCACGCCACCGCCAGCAGCGGCGACGAGTTCCAGCAGGCCGGCTTCACCACCAGCCAGAACGGCCAGAACGGCCAGAACGGCCAGCAGTTCGGCCAGCCGGGCGGCCAGCAGTTCGGCCAGCCGGGCGGACAGACAGACAGTGAGAGCGGCGTCCCGGGCCAGGGCAGCCCCGGCTTCGGCACGCCCCCGGACCTCGACGGCGACCACGACTTCGGCGATCACCACGACTTCAGCGGTGACGGCGCCGGTCGCGACGGGTTCGACCAGCAGGCTCCGCAGCAGGAGTCGCAGCAGCCCTCGTCCGGCTCCGACTCCAGCACCAGGTCGAACACGTGACCACCGTCGCCCCGGCCGACGGACGGACCCAGCTGCCGCCCCTGCTGCCCGTGACCCGCAGCCGGGCCCGGGTGGACCACGTCACCCGCTTCCTGAGCGGCATGCTCCTCTACGGTGCGCTGGCTCTGGTCGCCTGGTGGTGGATCGGCGACGGCGGCATCGGTGATCTCGCAGACGGTCACCAGGCCCTCGTCTCGCTGGGACGCATCAGCGGCCTCGCGGCGTCGGTGCTGCTGCTCACCCAGGTGCTGCTGATGGCCCGGATCCCGGTGCTCGAGGGCGCGTGGGGGCAGGACCGTCTCGCGCGCATCCACCGGGTGGTCGGCTTCACGTCCTTCAACCTGATGGTCGCGCACATCGTGCTCATCAGCTGGGGCTACGCCGCGGGTGACCTGCTGGCCACTCCGGGCCTGGTCTGGTACCTCATCCGCGACTACCCGGGCATCCTGCTCGCGACCGCAGGCGCGCTGGCCCTGGTCATGGTGGTCCTCACCAGCATCCGCGCGGCGCGCCGCCGGCTGCGCTACGAGTCCTGGCACCTGCTGCACCTCTACGCCTACCTCGGCGTCGGCCTGGCCCTGCCGCACCAGTTGTGGACGGGGCAGCAGTTCACCGGCTCGGCGGCTCGCACCGCCTTCTGGTGGACCGCGTGGGGCGCGACCGCGGTCGCCGTCGTCGCCTTCCGCCTCGGCGTCCCGGCCTACCGCACCTGGAGGCACGACCTGCGGGTCACCTCCGTGGTGCGTGAGCCGTCGGCGGCCGACGACGAGGTGTGGTCGGTCTACCTCTCCGGCCGAGACCTGCACCGGATGCCGGTGCGCGCCGGTCAGTTCCTGACCTTCCGCTTCCTCAACGGGGCCGGCTGGTCGAGGGCGCACCCGTACTCGCTCTCGGCCGCACCCGACGACCGCAGCCTGCGAGCCACCGTGCGGGTGGTCGGCGACGGCACGCGCGCGCTGCGGCACGTCACGCCAGGCACCCGGGTGGTCGTCGAGGGCCCCTACGGGCGCCTCTCGAGCCGTCCGCGCACGCAGCGCAAGGTCGCCTTCATCGGGGCGGGTATCGGGATCACGCCGCTGCGGTCGCTGGCCGAGGGTCTGGACTACGCGCCGGGCGAGGCCGTGCTGCTGCACCGCTGCACCTCCGCGCCGCTGTTCGCAGCCGAGCTCGACCTGCTCGCCGCCGAGCGCGGCCTGCGCGTGGTCACGTTGCCCGGACGACGTCGTGCCCACGACTCCTTCATGCCTCGTGCCCACGGCGCCGACGAGGCGTTCAACCGCGTCAACGACGTCACGGCGCTGCTGTGGCTCGTCCCCGACCTGACCGAGCGTGACGTGTACCTGTGCGGCCCGGACACCTGGGAGAAGCAGGTCGTGTCCGCCGCCCTCGCCGCCGGGCTGCCGTCCAGCCAACTGCACTCGGAGAGCTTCCGGTGGTGAGACGGGGCATGACGCGGATCGTGCTCGCCGGGGTGGCGACGGTGACCGGGGTGGCCTTCCTGCTCGCGTACCCGACCTCGACGAAGACCGGGACCACGGTCGCCGCCACCACCGCGCCCATGTCGGCGGCGACGGCGGGCGACAGCCCCAGCCTGGTCGAGGGCGCCTCCGGCAGCCGGACCGTCGACGGCGACGTCGCCCAGACCCAGTGGGGCCCGGTGCAGGTCGAGCTGGCGCTCGAGGGCGACACCATCACCGGTGTCACCGTGCTCCAGTACCCGGACAGCACCCCGCACGACGCCCAGATCAACGCCTACGCGCTGCCGATCCTGGTGCAGGCCACCGTCGAGGCGCAGAGTGCACAGATCGACATGGTGTCGGGAGCCACCGTCACCAGCCAGGGCTACCTCTCCTCGCTCCAGTCCGCCCTCGACACGGCGGGAATCTGAGGCACTCGACGTGCGCGCGGTCGAGCACGTCATGGGCATGCCGGTGAGCGTCGCCCTGCGGGGTCGGCACGCGGACGACGACCTGGGTCGCGGCGCGTGGGCCGAGGCGATCGCCGCACTGCGCGACGTCGACCGCGTCTTCAGCACCTACCGTCCGGACTCGACCGTCTCGCGGCTCGCCGACGGCGACCTCGCGCTCGACGACTGCCCACCCGAGGTGCGTGAGGTGTTGGACATCGCCGAGCGCGCGAGCGCGGCGTCCGGCGGTGCCTTCGACGTCCGGGCCACGGGGCGCCTGGACCCCAGTGGTGTCGTCAAGGGCTGGGCCGTCGAGCGCGCCGCGCGACCCCTGCTGCATCTCGACGACACCGACGTGTGCCTCTCGGCCGGCGGCGACATGGTGTGTCGGGTGGCCTCGCTGGATCGGCCCGCCTGGCGGGTCGGCATCGAGGATCCGCGAGCGCCGGGCGCCGCGGGCCGGCTGATCGGCACGGTGTCGGTGCGCGACGGGGCCGTGGCGACGTCGGGTTCGACGCATCGCGGCCAGCACGTCGTGCACGCTCGCTCCGGCAAGCCGCCCGCGCACGTGCTCCAGGTCAGTGTGGTCGCCGGCGACCTGGTCACCGCCGATCTCGACGCCACCAGCGCGCTCGCCCTCGACGATGCCGCACCGGCCTGGCTGGAGCGGCGGCGTCGGCAGGGCCACCTGGTCGCGGCGCTGGTCGTCTGGCGCGACGGGCGCACCTTGCGGATTGCTTGAGCAACCCGAGAGTCACCCCTGAGACGACCTCGCGGCGCCCTTGAGGCCCGGGCGACACAGTTCCGATCATCACCGGGAAGACCCAGGCACGGTACGCGGGGCCACGACGTCCCCGCCACCGACCTGCTCCCCGGTGACACCAGGCAGCGCGCTGGCGAGCACCGCTGGTCCAGCACCCCTGGTCCAGCACCGCTGATCCGTCCGAGCACGACCCGGGGCCGGTCCTTCCGTAAGGGGGGCGGGCCGTTCCCGGGACCGAGACCCCAGGGGAGGGGCGCGATGAGCGAGCAGGGGGGCGTTCGCGGGCTCGCTCGCACGAGGCGGGTCGGCGGGCTGGTGACCTCGGTCGCCACCCCGCCGGCCTGCTGGCGGCCGTGGCTCTGGTCGTCTTCTCGGGCATCGGACCGCACGTGCTGGGCTACCGCACCATGACCAGGCTCACGGGGAGCACGGTGCCGGGCATCGAGCCGGAGGACGAGGGAGCGCCCTTCGGGGCAGTCTTTGCCCGCCGCGACGTTTCAGATCCGCTGGCGGTGCGGAACCCTGGGGAGGACAATGTCTCGGACGACGAGTGTGTCGAGATCCTTACCGTGCTCGAGGGGGAGCCGGTGCTCGACTCGCCGTCTGCCGATGGAGTTGCTCATGGATGACCCGCTGCTCGATGCACCGTTGCCCGCCTATCTCGTCGACCCGGCGCACGCCGGGGTGCTCGAGCCGGAGGTGCTCGTACGGCTCGGTCGCGATGTCGGGGATCCCGACTACCCGTGGCGCCTGGTCGGTCTCTTCCTCGAACTGCTGCCGGGGCGCGTCCAGCGGGTGCTGCGCGAGGTCTCGGCCGGTGACGATGCCGCGGCCGACGACGCGCTGTTGAGCCTGAAGGTCTCGGCCACGGCCGTGGGCCTGCCCGAGCTGTCCTCGCTCGCCCGCCGGCTCGAGAACCTGCTGCGCACCGGCAACCGGGCCGAACTCCTTCCGGCCCTCGACGCCCTGCCCGCCACAGCGGCGCGCGCCGAGGTCGCACTCGGAGACCTCCTGCGCCGCGCAACGAGTGATCAGGCCTCTCTCTCCAAGCGGTAGCCGACGCCGCGCACCGTGGTGATGCGCGTGGCGTCGTCGCCGAGCTTGCGACGGAGGTTGCCCACGTGCACCTCCACGAGGTGCGTGTCGGTGGCCCACTCGGTGTCCCAGACCGACCTCAGCAGGGCCTCTCGGGTCCACACGCGACCCGGGGTGCGCATCAGTTCGCACAGCAGGTCGAACTCGGTGCGGGTCAGGGCCAGTTCGTCGGCTGCTCGGAACGCTCGACGCCCCTCCACGTCGACCCGCAGCCGGCCGCTCTCCAGCACCTCGTGGTCGAGAGGCTGGGGAGCCTGGTTGACCGCCGAGGCCGCGACTCCTCGCCGGTCGAAGCCGCGCGGACGTCGGAACAACGCGTTGACCCGGGCCTTCAGCTCGCGCACCGAGAACGGCTTGGTCAGGTAGTCGTCGGCGCCGGTCTCGAGGGCGAGCAGGCGGTCGATCTCGTCGTCGCGTGCCGTGATCATCACGATGTAGGCGTCGCTGAACTCGCGGATCTGACGGCACGTCTCCGTGCCGTCCTGGCCGGGCAGGCCGAGGTCGAGGGTCACGAGGTCGGGCTGGAGCTCGCGCATCAGCCGCACCCCCTCGGTGCCGGTCTCCGTGCAGGTCACGGAGAACCCCTGGGTGCGCAGGGTGAACTCGATCAGCGAGCTGGTGTCGGGATCGTCCTCGACCACCAGGGCGGATCGGGTCGGTTGGGTCATGGGGCTACTCGTGTCGACTCGTTGGGATGGGCGTCGAGCTCTTGAGAAAGTCTTGCGGCCGGATCGGGTGGTCCGCGAGCCGCGTGGGGGCCCTCGGATCGTCCGCTGGCCCAACCTAGCCGCCCGGGAGCCTCGCATGCAGCATCGCGTCGTGCGCGTCGGCTCCGCCGGGGTGCTGCCCAGCGGTGCACCGTGGACCTATGTGCTGCTGCGCGAGTCGAAGGTCACGGGCTCGGTCACGACCACGGCCACCTCGATCACCTGGCCGGTGGCAGCGAACGGAGGCGGCGCACTGTGACGCTCACGCGTGCAGATGGGCGTGTACCTCCTCGAGGGTGTACGGGGGCTCGACGTGGTGGTCACGCCAGGTGATCATCGACTCGGCCGGGTGCGGGAAGCGGCCCAGGTAGCCGCCGGCCGCCACGAGCACCTGACCGGTGAGGTCGGCTGCGGCGTCGGTGCCGAGGTAGAGGTAGAGCGCCGCTGCGTGTGCCGCGGAGCCGGGGTCCAGGGCGCCCAGCTTGGTCATGTCGTCGAGCAGTCCACGCCGGTGCAGCCGCTCGATCTGCTCCTCGTAGGCGCTGCCCGTGGAGAGGCGGGTGGTGGCGCCGGGGGAGACGCTGTTGACGCGCACCCCGTGCTCGCGCAGCTCGGCCGCCAGGGCGTAGGTCAGGCTGACCACGCCCCCCTTGCCCGCCGCGTAGCCGGTGCCGCCGTAGCTGCCGGTGAAAGCGTGCGAGGTGGTGGTGACGATCGAGCCGCCGCCGCGCTCCACGAGCACGGGCGCGACGGCTCGGCACGCCAGGAAGGTCGAGGTCAGGTGGGCGTCGATCAGCTCGTGCCAGTCGTCGACCGAGACGTCGAGGATCGAGGAGCCCTCGGGCTCGGCGGTGCCGGCCACGCACACGAGCGTCGCGAGGTCGCCGGCGCTGCGGGCAGCGTCGACCATGAGGGCGACGATCTTGGGGTCGGCCGCCGACCCTGCGACCGGGAGCGCGAGGTCGCCGATGCTGGCCGCGGCCTCGCGCACGGCGTCCGGGTCCCGTCCGTTGACGACGACGGCCGCGCCGGCTGCGGCGTAGGCCCGAGCGACCTCCAGTCCGATGCCGCGGCTGGATCCGGTCAGGACGACGCTGCGCCCCGCGAGCGGCTGCGGGTCGGGTTGGCTCACAGGCCGAGGCTACGGCCGATGATCTCCTTCTGGATCTCGGTGGTGCCGCCGTAGATCGTCTGGATCCGGCTGTCGACGAACGCCTTGGCGATCGGGTACTCGCTCATGTAGCCGTACCCGCCGTGCATCTGAACGCCGGTGTCGACGATCTTCTTCTGGAGTTCGGTGGTCCACCACTTGGCCATCGAGGCCAGCGAGGTGTCGGCCTCGCCGGCGTTGAGCTTGGTGACGCATTCGTTGACGAACGTGCGGGCGACGTAGACCTCGGTGGCCATCTCGGCGAGGGTGAACCGGGTGTTCTGGAAGGCCCCGATCGGGCGTCCGAAGGCCTGGCGCTCCTTGACGTAGGCGAGCGTCATGTCGAGCACCTGCTCGCACGCGGCGACGGCGATGCATGCGATCGAGATGCGCTCCTGCGGCAGGTTCTGCATGAGGTAGATGAAGCCCATGCCGGGCTCGCCCAAGGTGTTCTCCTTCGGCACCACGACGTTGTCGAAGAACAGCTCGGCGGTGTCTTGGGCCTTGAGGCCGATCTTGTCGAGGTTGCGGCCGCGCTCGAACCCCTCCATGCCGCGCTCGACGACGAGCAGGCTGAAGCCCTTGTGGCCGGCGTCGGGGTCGGTGCGGGCCACGACGATGACGAGGTCGCTCATGATGCCGTTGCTGATGAAGGTCTTGGAGCCGTTGAGCACCCAGTGGTCGCCCTTGTCGACCGCGTGGGTCGAGAGGCCCTGGAGATCGGAGCCGGCGCCGGGCTCGGTCATCGCGATGGCCGAGATGATCTCGCCCGAGACGAGCCCGGGCAGCCAGCGCTTCTTCTGCTCGTCGTTCGCGATGGCGGAGATGTAGGGGACGATGATGTCGGTGTGCACCGGGAAGCCGGGGCCGTTGGCGCCGACTCGTGCGAGTTCCTCGCTGACGATGGCGTTGTAGCGGAAGTCCTTGATGCCCAGGCCGCCGTACTCCTCGTCGACGTCGAAGCAGAGGATGCCGGCCGCGCCGGCGCGCTGCCAGAGCTCGCGGCTGACGTGGCCGTCCGCCTCCCACTGCTCGTGGTGGGGCGCCACCTCCTTCTCGACGAAGGCGCGGACCATCGCGCGGAAGTCCTCGTGCTCGGCGGTGTTGATGGAGGTGGGAGTGGCCATGCCAGAACTGTTACAGCAGAACTGTCACACTGCAAGGGGAAGCGTGGGTCTAGGGTGGCCTCATGAGTGCCTCCGACCTCGTCAGCGACTCCCTCGGTGACCCGGGCGAGCCGCTGCTGACCGTCGACGAGCTCGCCGGGCAGGCCGGGTTGACGGTGCGTACGACGCGCTACTACGCGACGCTGGGCCTGCTGCCGCCGCCCGAGCGTCGCGGCCGGCTCGCCTACTACGGACCCGTGCATCGCGCCCGGCTCGAGCTGGTGACGGCGTTGCAGGAGCACGGTTTCACCCTCCAGGCGATCGAGCGCTACGTGAACCGGCTGCCTGCCGACGCCGGTGTCGAGGAGCTCGCCCTCCAGCGGGCGATGCTCACGTCGTGGACCTCGCAGCCGCCGGCCGAGGTCGACGTCGAAGCCCTCGACGAGCTCGCCGGCCGCCCGCTGACCGACGACGACCGCACGCTGCTGATCGGGCTGGGGCTGCTGGAGGAGCTCGACGGCGGCACCTGGTCGGCCATGCCCAACCTCCAGATCGGGCTGGACCTGCTGGCCCTCGACATCCCGCACGTCGGACTGGTCGCAGCCACCGAGGCGATCGGACGCCACATGACGGCCCTGGCCGCCGAGCTCACCGAGGTGCTGCGCGACGACGTGCTGGCGCCGTATCGGGCCGAGCACAGCCCGGCGGAGGCCGAGCGGCTCCAGCGCACCCTGCCGCAGCTGCGGCGGCTCACCCTCGAGGCGGTCGTCGCCTCGTTCCAACGCGCCGCGAACGACGTCATCACCCGCTCGCTGGCCCGCTGACCGCTGGGCCACATCCCGAGGGCTCAGGCGGCGCGGAGGGTGCCGCTGCGGAAGGAGTCGAGGAGGGCGATGTACTCGCCGGGCTCGGAGAGCATGAGCGCGTGCCGGCGGTCACGCAGGATCGCGCCCCGCCAGTCCGGGCGGGCGCGCAGGATCTCGCGGAGGGTGCGGGCCGGGATGATCGGGTCGGCGGTGCCGCCGACCAGCAAGGTGGGGCACTCGATCGCGCGGATGGCGCGCCAGGTCACGCGCGGATCCATCCACGCCAGCGTGAGCGAGCGGGTGCAGCTGCGCATCGCGTGGGCGCGGTCGCGCAGCTGCTCGTCGCTGATCGGGACGACGTCGTGCGCCATCGCCTCGAGCAGCGCCGGGCGCACCGCGTCGGGGTCGCTGAAGATGATGCGCATCATGGCGCGACGACGCCCGTCGTCGTCGCCGTGGCCGCTGGCGGTGGAGAGGAAGCCGCCTCCGAGACTGGGCACGGCCATCGGCAGGATGCCCACCAACGTGGTCAGGGGGAGCGGCAGCAGGCGGACGGGGCACGACGGAGGCAGGGCGGGGGAGACCAGAGCCAGGCTCGCCACGCGCTCGGGATGCCGCGCGGCCAGTCGGGTCGCGACGAGTCCGCCCATCGAGTTGCCGTGCAGGTCGAAGCGTTCCCACTCCAGCGCGTCGGCCACCGCGACCACGAACCGCACGTAGCCGCCCACGGTGATCCGGTCGGCGTCGGTGATCGGGGTGTGGCCGAAGCCGGGCAGGTCGATCGCCACGACGGTGCCGTGGTGGGCCAGGTCGGTCATCACGTCGATCCAGTTCGACGCCGAGCCGCCCAGCCCGTGCACGAGCAGCTGCGGCACGCCGCCGTCGACGGCGGCCGTGCCGCAGGCGTCGACGCGCAGAATCCGCACGTCGCGGCCCTCGACGTCGAGCCACTCCTCACGGACGGCGGACCAGGCGGGGTCGGCCAGCAGCCAGTCGGCGTCCTCGTGGACCGGCTCGTGGACTGGCTCGTGGACTGGCTCGTGGACCGGCTCGTGCGGGTGCGTGGGCATGTGGCCACTGTCGCAGAACGGGGGTTATGCAGACCGTGGCGGGCGTGGGAGTGGCAGGTTGGGCGCGTCGTAGCGAGGACGACCCACGTCGCGAGGCGGCACGAGCGGACCCAGGAGGCAGCATGGCGTTCCGGCGTGCGGTCGGCGTCCCGGTCGTGCCGGCGACACCGCCATCTCAGGGCTGGTTGCGCTGCCTGCGCGGCTGAGAGAGCGCCGTGGGCGAGACTGGCGTGGTGTCCTCGGTGACCTCGCTGCTGCTCGCGCTGGCGGGTCTGCTGCTCGTCAGTGGCACCACGGTCGCGGTGCTGCGCCTCGACGGCGTGGCGCTGGGGCTGCTGCCGGTGCGCGCGCTGCTGCGGGCCACCCTCCAGCTGAGCGTCGTCGCGCTGGTACTGCGTGGCGTGCTCGCGGCTCCGCTGACCGTGCTGGCGTTCGTCGCGCTGATGCTGCTCACGGCGTCGATCACCTCGGGTGGTCGGCTGCGCGAGCTGCGCCACGGGCGGCGGCTGGCGACGCTGGCGATCGTGGTCGGCGCAGGGCCCGCGATCGGGTTGGTGCTGGCCCTGCGGCTGGTGCCGCTCGAGCCGCGCTACGTGGTGGCCGTCGGCGGCATCCTGGTCGGCAACGCGATGTCGGCCTCCACACTCGCGGGGCGTGGCTTCCTGCGCACCACGCGCGTGCGGTCGGGTGAGATCGAGGGCTGGCTCGCACTCGGCGCGACCCCGGTCGAAGCCCACCGCGACATCGGGCGCGAGGCGGTGCGTGATGCCGTCGTCCCGTCCTTCGACCAGACCCGGTCGACCGGGCTGGTGACCCTGCCGGGGGCGTTCGTCGGTGCGTTGTTCGGTGGCGCGAGCCCCGTCGAAGCGGCTCAGTTCCAGCTGGTGGTGCTCGCAGGCATCGGCCTCGCGATGAGCATCACCGCCGTCACGTTGACCCGCCTCGCGGGCCGCAACCCGCAGCTCCCGGCGGCCCTCAGCGGGCCAGGGGGAGCCTGACGCCGAGGCAGGCACCCTGGTGTGACTCCTCGACCGTCACGTCGCCGCCGACGCTGCGGGCGACCCGCCGTGCCAGGGAGAGTCCGAGACCGGACCCGGTGGTGCTGGCGCCCGGGGTGAACAGCCTCGCCGCGACGGTCGGATCGATGCCCGGACCGTCGTCGCCGACCAGCACCATGGCGGTGTGCGCGGAGCCGTCGTCGACCCGTGAGTCCAGCGTGACGTGCTCGGCGTGGCGCAGGGCGTTGTCGAGCAGGGGTGACAAGGCACGCACCGCGACCGTGGTGGGCACCGCCAGGGTGAGGGTCGCGGGCACCCGGACCTCGACCCGCGACCAGTCGTCGCCGACGGATGCGCACAGGGCGGCGGTCAGGTCGGCGCCGGTGCAGCTACCGCGGGTGGCGCCCTGGCGGGCGAGCTCCAGCAGCACGGTGATGGTGTCGCTCATCGTGCGACACGCCGCCACGATGTCGTGCACGTCGGTCGCGATCTCCGGGTCGAGATCCTCGCGGAGCGCCATCAGGTCGGCCGTCGCGCGGGCCGCGGTCAAGGGCGTGCGCAGTTCGTGGGCGAGCTCGGCGGTGAGTCGCTGCTCGGTGCGGATGGCGCGGGCCACCTTCTCCAGCAGGTCGTCGAGGGTGTGCCCCAAGGCCCGGATCTCGTCGGTGGGAGGCCCGAGGTCGAAGCGCCGGGTCAGGTCGTGCTCGCTCCACTCCTCGGCCGTGATCGCCATCTGGTGCACCGGCTGGAGCGCCCGTCGGGTGATCCAGGCGGCGAGGGCGATGGCCAGCGCGACCATGACGAGGCCGGCGGCGATCGAGACGGCGAGAGCGTCGTGCTCGTCGTCCTCGTAGGGGCGCAACGGCTCCGCGACGACCACGACCCCGGCTCGACCGCCCTCGGTGGTGAAGGGGCGTGAGGTGACAGCCCACTCCTCGTCCACCTCGCGGGTGCCCTCGGACTCGCTGTCGGAGTAGCGGGTGAAGGCCTCGCTCAGGGAGGGCGGCACCGTGCCGGCCACCGGCGCTCGGGCGGCGTCGTAGACCACGACCCCCGGGTCGAGTCGTTGGTCCGGCACCTGGATCGAGCCCTGGCCGCTGGCCTCGCGGGTCGCGGAGATGACCGCGCTCGCGCGCTCGTCGAGCACCTGGGTGACGGCGCTGGTCGAGGCACGCTCGACCATCAGGCCGACGACGCTGACGAGTGCGATCGCGACGAGGGCCGACGCGGCGCCGGTGGTGAGCACCAGGCGCCGCCGCAGCGAGCCCGCGCTGGCGGCGGTGAGCCGGGGAGAGAGCCGGATCATCGGGGCGAGGTGGTGAAGCCGACTCCGCGCACGGTCTCGATCACGGTCGGCGACTCGATCTGGTCGAGCTTGGAGCGCACCCGGCGGATGAAGGAGTCGATCGTGTTCTCGCTGACATGTGCGCCGTCGGGCCACGCGGCGGCCACGACGCTGCGACGGCGTACGACCTCACCGGGGCGGCTCACGATGGAGGCGAGCATGCGGAACTCGGTCGGCGTGAGCAGCACCTGGCCGTGCTCGGTCCGGGCCGCGTGGGCCACCGGATCGAGGGTGAGCCCACCCGCGTCGGTGGGAGGCACCCCGCGCCGCGCGAGGGCGTCGACCCGGGCCAGCACCTCCTTGATCTCGAACGGCTTGACGACGTAGTCGTCACCGCCGGCGGCGAAGCCGGCGAGCAGGTCGTGGGTGCCGCCGAGGGCCGTGAGGAACAGGACGGGCGCCCGCTGGCCAGCCGACTGGAGCGCCGCGACGACGTCGCGACCATCGGCGTCGGGGAGTCCGATGTCCATCACGACGACGTCGATGCCCTGGTCCGGCCCCAGGGCCACCAGAGCCTCGCGGCCGTCGTGGGCGGTGACGACCTCGTGTCCGGAGCCTCGCAGGGCGCGCACCAGCACACGGCGGATGGGCTCGTCGTCCTCACAGACACCGATGGTCGCCATGACGAAGGAGACCCGCGTCAGCCGGCGTCGCCGTCGGTGTCGCCGCCGGACGCCGAGCTGTGCACCTGGTAGTACCACACGGCCTTGGCGCCGGAGTCGCCCACGCGGTAGACCTGCACGCCGGCGGCGACGGCTGCGAGCACCGCAAGCACCGCGAGCACGGTGGGCAGCAGGGTCGAGCCGGTCTCGCCGGCCGAGGCCGCACGTCGGGCCACGAAGACGAGGGCGGCGACGAGGACCAGCAGCGGGATGGCGAACCAGATCATCTGGTCGCCCTTCTCGGCGTGGTCGTAGGCGGGCTCACCGACGTGCTTCTCGAGCGCCTCGCCGCTGGAGGTCGCGACCGGGATCAGAGCGGTCGCCACCACGGCGAAGGCGAGCACGAGGGGCCCGTAGCTGACGCGCCACGCGGGGCGCACGGCGATGAGGATGGTGCCCAGGATGGTGAGCGGCAGCAGCACCACCACGGCGTGCACGACGAGCGGGTGGACGGGGATGCCGTTGATGAGGTCGAACATCGGGAGGACTCCTCGAAGGGTCAGAGACGATCGTGTCGTCGTGACGTGTCACGCTAACGGTCGCGGGTTCCGCCTGCCGACAACCTGACCGGCGGGCACTCGCTCCAGCACCTGGACGGCGCCGCTGGTGAAGACGACCCGGTAGCGGCGCGCCACGATCTGGTCGGCGGTCGTGGCGTCCAGGCCCCAGCTGCCGAGGCTGTCGCCGACGCGCACGAGCCAGGTCGGCGCGCGGGGCGAGCGGAGCAGGTGGGTGAAGTGCGTCAGCTGCGGATCGCGCACGCGCACCGGCAGGCTCCACAGGTACGGGTAGGGACTCGCGAGGCCGGCACCGTCGAGCACTTGCGGGCCGCCGAACGCGACCACGCCGGTGTCGCCGGGGCGATCGTGCTGGCGGAGGTAGTCGATGGTCAGCGCGACATCGCCCGGTAGGTGGGGCGGGTCGGCGGCGGCGACGCCGACGCCCACCACCGCGGAGCACGTGAGCGCCGCGACGACGATCGTCGGCGCACGCCACCGGGCCCGCTGTGCCGGCCGACTCCCCAGGCCCTCGCGCGCGGCTCGCCCGGCGAGTACCCACGCCACTCCCGGCACCAGACCCACGAGGTAGTGATGCCAGTAGCTGCCACCCGCGGCCACGGCCACGGCCTCCCATGCCAGCACCACCCAGGGCAGCGGATCGCGCCACGGCACGGGCAGGAGGAGCAGCACGAGGGGCAGGCCCGCCAGCACCGCGGCGAGCAGCAGTCCTTGTGCGCGGTGGTCGGTGGCCTGCGACGCCTGCTCGGCGATGACGCCGGACGCGTGCAGCCGGAAGGTCACGGCGGCGTGCCACAGCTGCACCGGCTCGGTGCCGCGCGAGGCCGCCCACCCGACGGTTGCGCCCGTGGCCGCGGCCGCGCCGGTGAGCACGCCCCCCGCGAGCACCGCGGCCCGACGACGCGTGCCCGACGTGCGGAGCAGGGCCAGCGTCACCACGCCGGAGGCGAGGAGCACGTCGACTGCGTTCTGCTTGACCAGGGGGCCCATAGCGCCGACAGCGCCCGTCGCCACCGCCAGCCACCACCTCGCGCGGCCGCGCTCGGCCCGGATCGCCTCACCGAGCAGCACGAGCCCGAGCAACAGTGCGGGCAAGGTGAACAGCTCACCGTCGACGATGAAGGAGTCCAGCCGCGGATTGGCCAGCAGCGCCGCGGTCGCGGTCGCCGTCGCGGGTACGGCCCACCGGGAGCCCGGCGCAGTGCGCCACGCGAGCAGGGCGGCCAGCAGCACGCTGACCACCGCGGTGGTCAGTCCGACCGCGCGCAGGGCGGTCGGCGTCCCACCGAGGGCGCCGGCCAGGTGGTCGGCGAGGCCGTAGGGCACGAGCAGCAGTGGTGGCCGGTCGACCCAGTAGTCGCCGTAGAGGCTCGAGCCGGGTGCCCACTGGCGCGCCAGCATCGAGAAGCCGGCCTCGTCGTTGGAGAGCGGGACGCCGAACAGCGGCAGCCTCCCGGCCACCACGAGCACGACCGGGAGCAGCACGCCTGCCGCGCGTTCGAGCCTGGTGGCCACCACGAGCGACATTGTGCGCGATCGCGCCTGACCCGCACCTGATCGGCGCCCGGCCGCCGTCGTCCGCGGTGCCCGCCCGATGCATGAGTCAGCAACCGAGTCGTGCGCGGAAGGTTGCTCACGCACCGCCTTGGCGGGCACCGGGCACGGTCACCGAACGGGAGTCAGCGGGTGGATGCCCACCTCGCCGGCGAAGGCGTCGCCGGCCTCGGCGAACGCAGTCGCGATGTGCGGGCTCTGCATGTGCGCGTCCAGGGCCTCCTGACCGGTCCACTCCTCGATCGTCACGAAGGTGCCGGGCGCGGCCGCGGACTCGAAGAGGTCGTAGGCCAGGCAGCCCTCCTCCTCGCGGGTGGCGGCGACGAGCGTGGTGAAGACGCCGCGCAGGCGCTCGACCTCCTCGGCCTTGACGGGGATGGTCGCGATGACTTTCAAGGTGCTCATGGTGCGAACCTAGCCCGGTGAAAAGGTCGAGGGAACCATCCGCTCGTCGGCTCACGTCGTAACGCCGTGGACACCCAGGAGGAGGCCGCCTACGCCGCGTTCGTCGACGCGTCGTGGCGCGACCTCGTGCGCGCCGCCGTGTTCCTCGGTGCCGACCCGCACGAGGCGCAGGATCTCGCCCAGACCACCCTGGTGCGCTGCTACGACAAGTGGGCGCAGGTCGACGGCGCCGAGCGCCGCGAGGCCTACGTCTACCGGATGCTGGTCAACGCCTTCCGTGACAATCGCCGCTCGCGGTGGTGGAAGCAGCGCAGCGAGGCCGACCCTGCCGACCACCTCGACGACCATCCCGCGCGCGACCGCACCGACCAGGTGGCAACCGCCGACGCCGTGCACCGGGCGTTGGCCGGACTCTCGAAGACCCAGCGCGAGGTGGTGACGCTGCGCTACTTCGTGCAACTCAGCGAGGCGCAGACCGCCGCCGCGCTCGGTGTCCCGGCCGGCACCGTGAAGAGCCGCCTCTCCCGCGCCCTGGCCGCATTGGCCCGCGACCGGCACCTCCTCGACATCGGAGACCCCTCATGAGCGACCTCGAGAACCTCTGGAACGACCTGGACGCCGGTAGCCCGCCGACCGCTGAGGTGCTGCGCTCCGCTCGGCGCCGGCGGCGCGCCCGGAGGCTGCGACCCCTGGTCGCCGTCGGCGCCGTGGCCGCGTTGAGTGCCGCGTTCGTGGCCGGGGGGCAGCTCACCCGCCCGACCTCGGACGACGGGCCGGTCGTCGGCGGGACGACTCCGGTGACCGACCTGGCGCCGGTGGCCTTCCACGCCGACCTCCAGCCGGCGGATTCCTGCGGCGATCTGCTCGCCACCTACCGCCAGCGCGCGCTGGGTCTGGTGGGGCCCTACGGCTGGGATGGCCAGATGTCGCCGTACCTTCACCGGCTCTACCCGGCTGCAGAGCTCGCCGACAATGCGCGGGCCCCGGCCCCCACCACCGCGCAGCAGGGCATGGCCGACGCAGGCTTCGGCGTGCAGCGCCGCACCGCCAGCGGCACGGGCACCAACACGCAGGAGGCCGCGGTCGACGAGCCCGACACCGTCAAGACCGACGGGTCGTTGCTGGTGCGACTGCGCGGCAGCCAGCTGGTCGCCTACGACGTGACCGGCGAGCACGTGAAGCGGCTCTCGACGCTGCCCGTCGACGGCGTGCGCGAGGGCGAGCTGCTGCTCGACGGTGAACCGGGCAGCGAGCGCGTGCTGGTGATCGGTGCCGATCCGACCAGTCCCCGCGACCCGATGACCGGCGAACGACGCGGCAGCCGGGTGCTGAGCGTCGACCTCTCCGACCCGACCGAGCCGGCGATCACCGACGAGGTGACCTACTCGGCCCGGGTCGAGGCGGCGCGGCAGACCGGCGCGGCGGGCGAGGGCGTCGTCCGGCTCGTGCTCGACAGCGGGCTGCCCGACCTCGACTTCACCCACCCGCACCGCGGGGTCACCACGAAGCAGGCGGCCGAACGCAACCGTCGCGCCGTGCGGCGCAGCACGCTGGCCGACTGGCTGCCGACCTATAACGCGGGCAACGCGGGCAACGCCCGAGGCGGCAGGGCCGACCTGCTCGACTGCGACACGGTCGCCGTCCCGCAGCGCGAGGTGCCGCTCGACACCACCACCGTCGTCACGTTCGCCACGGCCGACCCGGCCGCTCCGCGCGCATTCGGGCTGGCCGGCGACACGACCATCAGCTACCAGTCGGCCGATGCCCTGTTCCTCGCCTCCAGCGGGGGAGGAGGGGGCGGCTGCTTCGGCTGCCCGATGATCGACACGATCCGCCCCGTCAGCGGTGGCACGACCTACCTCTTCGAGTTCGACCTGACCGACGACCAAGCCGTGAGTGTCGCCTCGGGTGAGGTCGAGGGGACCATCCGCGACCGTTGGTCGATGGACTACTCCGGCCACGAGCTGCGCGTGCTCGTGCGTCCGTCGTCGGAGACCGCGCGCACGAACTCGATCGTGCTCTTCCACCGCCGCGACGACCGGCTCGTCGAGACCGGGCGGCTCGACGGCGTGGGTCACCGCTTCGAGGAGGTGAGGTCGGTGCGCTGGCAGCGCAACCTCGCGCTCGTGGTCACCTACCGCCAGGTCGACCCGCTCTACGTGATCGACCTGCGCGGCAAGAACCCCAGCATCCACTCGGAGTTGACGCTGCCCGGCTACTCCGGCTTCCTCCAGCCGTTGGGTCGGTTCCGCCTCGTGGGGGTGGGCGAGGGTCCGCGACCGAAGGCGGACGGCGGGGGCTGGGGCGCGCAGCTCGGTCTCTTCGGTGTGCACGACCTGAGCGAGGTGAAGCCGCTCGACACCATCCACTACGCCCGCAACACCTATCCGCAGGCGGAGTCCGACCCGAGGGCGCTCACGTGGCTGCCCGAGCACCGGACCGTCGTCACGCTCATCCGGCACGGTGACACCGGGTACCTCTCGATCGACGAGCTCGCCGACCAGCGGTTGCAGCACCGCATGCTCGAGGTCGAGCACGGCTCCGACGTCGCGGCGGTGCGAGTGATCGGTCTGCCCGACGGCAAGGTCGCGCTCGTCACCGGCGAGGACGTGCGTTTCCTGCGGCTCGACTGAACGCCGCCGGTCACTGCCAGACGCCGAAGTCGGAGGAGCGGACGCCGCACCCCAGATCGAAGCGCTGGCCTCGGCGCAGGTGCAGGGCGACATCCCCGTCGGCCAGCGAGATCTCGATGCTGCGTATGGGCCGTCGGGGGTGCCGACAGCTCGTGTCGGTCTCGACCACCAGCGTGGCAGGGGCACCGCCTGGCGCGAGGGTGTCGAGCCGGACCATGGGGAAGGACGAGCCCGCCTCGGCGCGGACGTCGCCGCCCGCGGTGGTCGTGACGGTCACGGCGTCCGGGGATCGGGGGAGTCGGCAGGGCGTCTCACCGGTCGGCGTCACCCGCACCAGGTGCGCGAGGTGGCCGCCGGCTCCCTCCTGGCCGGCGAGGGTCACGCGGAGCTCGGAGGACGTGCAGGACGCGGTCGCACGGGCCGTTGCGGGTCTCGGCGCCGGTGGTGGGTCCGCGTGACTCGTGCACGCCGCCACTGCGGGCAGCACGAGCAGGGTGGTCACCACGCGTCGCATGTGCATGAGACGCCGCCGGGGCGCCAGGGGTTGCGGTCACACCGGCCCACCAGGGTGTTCACATCGAACGCACAGTCAGTATCGCCACGGTGGTCCCATCGGCAACCGACACGCCGTGACCCCGAGACCGAGAGGCCACGACATGAGCAACTCACCCGTTCCCGACCCGTCCCCGCAGGGGCCCGCGTACGAGGGCCGGCTGCTCCCGCGCCCCGACGACGAGGTGATCGACCAGGGGGCCGGCTTCGATGCGACGACGATCCTCAGCCGCCGCCGGATCCTCGGCATGGTGGGTCTCGGGGTCGGCGGTCTCGCGCTCGCGGCGTGCGGCAGCTCCGACACCAAGGTCATCGACGCCGGCTCCTCGACCAGCGCGTCGTCCGGTGCGGGCGGCGCGGGCTCCACGAGCGAGGGGGAGATCCCCGAGGAGACCAACGGCCCCTACCCGGCCGACGGCACCAGCGACCTCAACGTGCTCACCGAGTCCGGCATCGTGCGCAGCGACATCACCACCAACCTCGACGGCTCGGGCGCAGTGGCCGGCGTGCCGCTGGCGCTCACGTTCAAGCTCATCGACATGGCAGGAGACGACGCGCCTTTCGAGGACGCGGTGCTCTACGCCTGGCAGTGCAATGCGCAAGGCGAGTACTCGATGTACACCTCGGGCGTCGAGGACGACACCTTCCTGCGCGGCATGCAGGTCGCCGACGCCGACGGCGAGCTGACGTTCCAGACCATCGTGCCCGGCTGCTACCAGGGCCGCTGGCCGCACATCCACTTCGAGGTCTACCCCGACCTCGACTCCGCCACCGACGTCTCGAACGCGATCGCGACCTCGCAGCTCGCCTTCCCGCCGAAACTGCTCGAGCGCGTCTACCAGCTCGACGCGTACGCCGGCTCCACCGAGAACCTCGCCGGTGTCGGCACGAAGATCTCCGACGACGGTATCTTCGGCGACGGCGACTGGAAGCTCGAGGTGCCGACCTTCACGGGCAACCCGACGAAGGGCTACACCGCGACCCTCGACGTGGCCATCGACACCACCACCGACTCGAGCTCGGGTGGCACCGGCGGTGCGCCCGCCGGGTCATCGAGCGGGGACGCCGGTGGCCCGCCTCCGGGCGGGGGTACGCCGCCGTCGGGTGCACCGGAGGGCACGCCGCCGGGTCAGTGACCCGAGCAGGAGGCGCAGCGGCCGAAGAGCTCCACGACGTGCGTCACGTCGGTGAAGCCGTGGTCCTGTGCGGCCTGCGTCGCCCAGCGCTCCACGCTGGGGCCTTCGATCTCGACCGTCAGCCCGCAGTCGCGGCAGATCAGGTGATGGTGGTGGGCGGTGCCGCACATGCGGTACATCGCCTCGCCCTCGTCGGTGCGCACGGTGTCGACCTCGCCGGCGTCGGTCATCGCCTGGAGCGTGCGGTAGACGGTCGCTAGGCCGATCTTCTCGCCGTCCGAGCGCAGGCCGTCGAAGAGCTGCTGGGCGCTGGCGAAGGAGTCCGAGGAGGCCAACCGGTCGCGCACGAGGCGGCGTTGCGGGGTGTCGCGGCGCGGTTCGGACGTGGCGGACGACACGGGCTCGGACATGTCGGCGATGCTAGCCGGGCGGCAGCGCTGGGCTAGGGTGGAACCACAGTTCGCACCGGTTCCCACCGCGAGCTGTCCGCGCGTCCCCCGGCCTCGGCAGGGGTACAGCAGCAGCGTCACGACCTGCTCCGCGCGTCGCCGTCCCGCAACCTGCGGGCCCGACGGTTCGGTGGGACACCCGATCGATTGCGACCTCTCTTGTCTTCCTTCAGCGACCTCGGCGTGCCCGCGCGCCTGGACTCCGTGCTCTCCGGTCTCGGTATCACCGACCCCACCCCCATCCAGGCGGCGACGCTGCCCGACGCCCTCGCCGGGCGCGACGTGCTCGGCCGCGGCCGCACCGGGTCGGGCAAGACCTTCGCCTTCCTGCTGCCGCTGGTGGCCCGCCTCGAGGGTGGACGACGCGCGCAGGCCACCCGGCCCCGCGCGCTCATCCTGGCCCCGACGCGCGAGCTGGTCGGCCAGATCGACGACTCGCTGCGCCCGCTGGCCCAGGCGGCCGGTCTCTCGACGCGCACCGTGTTCGGCGGCGTCGGCCAGAACCCGCAGGTGCAGGCGCTGCGCCGCGGTGTCGACATCGTCGTCGCCTGCCCCGGCCGGCTCGAGGATCTCATCGGCCAGGGCCACTGCTCGCTCGCCGACGTCGAGATCACCGTGCTCGACGAGGCCGACCACATGGCCGACCTCGGCTTCCTGCCCGGCGTGCAGCGCCTCCTGCGGGCCACGCCGGACGCCGGCCAGCGACTGCTCTTCTCGGCCACCCTCGACCGCGGCGTCGACAAGCTTGTGCGCGAGTTCATGCGCAAGCCGGTGACCCACGAGGCCGACTCCGCCCAGTCGCCGGTGGCCACGATGACCCACCACGTGCTGCACATCGACCACGAGCACCGGCTGCCGATCCTGGTCGACCTGGTCAGTGCGCCGGGTCGCACCGTGGTGTTCACCCGCACCAAGCACCGCGCCAAGGCGCTGGCCCGCCAGCTCAACCGCGAGGGCGTGCCGGCCGTCGAGCTGCACGGCAACCTCGGCCAGAACGCCCGCACCCGCAACATGGACGCCTTCCACTCCGGCCAGGCGACCGCGCTGGTGGCCACCGACATCGCGGCCCGCGGCATCCACGTCGACGATGTGTCGCTCGTCGTGCACGCCGACCCGCCGACCGAGCACAAGGCCTACCTGCACCGCTCGGGGCGCACCGCCCGCGCCGGCAACGAAGGCACGGTCGTGACGCTGATGACCTCCGAGCAGCGCCGCGACGTGCAGCAGCTCACCAAGGCCGCCGGCATCAAGCCGACGACCACGCGCATCGCCGGCGCCTCGCACGCCGTCCTCGCCGAACTGGCGCCGGGGGAGCGGTCGCGGCCCGGTGCGTTCGTCGCGCCGACCCAGCAGGCCACCCAGAAGAGTGGCCAGAAGTCGGGTCAGAAGAGTGGCCAGAAGTCGGGTCAGAGGAGTGGCGGTGCGCCGAAGTCCGGCCCGAGGTCGCGGGGCAACGAGCCGGGCTCGACCAAGCCCGGTGGTGGCTCCCCGCGCAAGCGCAATCGTCGCCGCGGCGGCAACGGTGGCGGCGCACCCCAGGGTGGCCAGGGTGGCCAGGGCAACGGCGGCAACCGCTCGCAAGGCGGCAACCGCAGTGGCCGGTCGCGCAGCGGTGCCTCGTCGGCGTCGTCCCAGCGCGGCCACAGCGCCGCGTCGTTCAGCCGGGGTCGCTGACGCGCGACCGCATGCGCGGGATCGCCTCTTCCAGACGGGGCAGGTCGTTGTCGATGACCGCCTAGATCACGCCCGGGTCCGTGGCCAAGTAGTGGTGAGCGAGAAGATCCCGCATACCGGCGATGTCGTCGAGAGCGCCGGCGTCGGAGCGCTTCATACGGCGATCCGGTCACGGGTCGCACGCGCCCGAACGCGCTCCTCGAGGCCTGGGCGAGGAACCAGGTCGACGTGCACGCCGAGCAGATCCTCGAGCTCGTGCTGGATCCCGATGATGTCGATGAGGCTGGTTCCTTGGCGGAGGTCGGCCCGGCGAGTGACGTCGTGGCAGCCCCGCCTGAGTCGCGGCGTCCGTCTCGAGCAGGAGCGCGTGGACTGGGCATGGGCCCTGAGTCGTCTGAGGCAGTAACCTCCCGTCGTGGCAGGCCGCGCGTACCCGGAGCTGCTGGAGCGTGAGCGCCAGCTGGAGGTGCTCGCTGCACTGTGCGACTCGGTCGCCGCCAGTGGCGCGCCGACCGCGGGAGGCGGCGGCCTCGCCGTCGTCGTCGGTGCCCCTGGTGTGGGCAAGACGACGCTGCTGCGGCGTGCGGCCGAGCTCGGCCGCGAGCGCGGCCTGGCCGTGGCCACGGCCACCGCGGGGCAGTTGCGCGGGAGCCAGCCCTACGACCTGGTGCGACGACTGCTCGACCGACACCTGATGGCGCTCGGCGGCGAGCAGCTCGAACGTCTGCGGCAGGGCCCCGCCCGGTTCGCCCTCGCCGTGGTGCTCGGCGACGCCAGCACGGCCCCGCCGGTCGACGACGTGGCGTTCAGCCTGTTCTGGCTGCTCGACGCCCTCGCCGCGCGAGGGCCGATGGCCCTGATCCTCGATGACGCGCAGTGGGCCGACGAGCCCTCGCTGCACCTCATGGCCTCGCTCGCCCCGCGACTGCACGATCTGCCCGTCGTGGTCGTGGTGGCCACTCGTGAGGTCGCCGCGATCGACCGGGGGCCCGCGCTGGCCGAGCTCCTGACCGACGGGGACGCCGTGCGCGTGCGACTCGCGCCGCTCTCGCCCGACGCCGCGGGCCTGCTGCTCGAGCGACGGTGGGGGCGCGAGGTCGTGCCCGAGGTGGCCGCTGCGGCCCACGCGGCCACCGACGGCAACCCGTTCCTGCTGGTCGCGCTCAGCGAGTTGCTCGATCCCGATCAGGTGCCGACCGCAGCACAGGTCGAGGCGTGCGTGCCAGACGACGTCGTCGACGCCGTGGTGGCGCGGCTGGGCGCGATGTCGCCCGCATCGCGCACGCTCGCCGAGGCGGTGGCAGTGCTCGATCTGGCCCCATGGCACGTGGCCCTCGCCCTGGCCGGTCTCTCGCCCGAGGTCGGTGCGAGGGCAGCCGATGCCCTGCGCCGAGCCGCCCTTTTCGCCGAGGGTGCCGCGCCGGCGTTCCGGCATCCGCTGTTGCGTGCTGCCGCCTACGCCTCGATCGAGCGCGGCGCCCGTGACGCCCTGCACCGTTGCGCGGCCGCACTGCTCGCCGAGAGCGACCCCCAGGGTGCGGCAGCGCACCTGCTGCACAGCCAGGGTGTGCGCGACCCGGCGGCCGTGCAGATCCTGCGCCTGGCCGCCGACCAGGCGTTGGCCGACGGTGCCCCTGCGCAGGCGATCGCGCTGCTCGAGCGGGCTATCGCGGAGCCGCCGACGGCCGCGGTGCTGGCCGCGGTGCTGGTCGAGCTGGGGCTGGCCCAGCTCCGGGCGGTCGACCCGCGCTGTGTCGACACCCTGCGCCGGGCCGAGGAACTGACGTCCGACCCGGGCGAGCGGACGCGTGTCGCGGAGGCGCTGGCCTCGGCGTACGCCTACGCCGGCTTCCACGAGCTGGCTGCCGACACCTTCGAGCGCGCCTTGGCCGTGGTGGGCGGCGCCGACCCGGAGGCCGATCTCGTGCTCGAGGCCGGTCTGGTCTCCTCGAGCCTCATGGTGCCCGAGCGCGTCGCGGCGGCGCGGGCGCTGCTGGCCCGCCGTCCCGCGGTGGCCGGAGCCACCCGCGGCGAGCGGCTCTTCGCCATCCAGCAGATGAGCGATGCGGCCGGTATCGGTCGACCTGCCTCGGAGATCCGGCGGCTCGCCCACCTGGCCATCGGGCCGTGGGACACCCCCGAGCAGTCACCGGAGACCACGGAGTGGGTCTGGGCGCGGCACATGCTCTCGGCGCTGGGCGACTACGAGGAGGTGCGGCGTCTCACCGACGAGGGATTCGCGAAGGCGGCGGCATCCGGCTCGACCGTGGGCCTGGTGACGACCAGCTTCGTGCGCGGGTTCGCCGAGTGCTGGGGCGGACGGTTCGTCGAGGCCGAGGAGCACTTCCGCGCACTGCTCGACCACGGCGCCTCCCTCAACGGCGGCATGCTCGCGCGCATCCTGGGCAGCGGCGGACTGGCGCACTGCCTGGCCATGCAGGGCCGGGTGGAGGAGGCGCTGGAGGTGCTCGAGCCGTTTCCCGAACAGCTGCCGGCCGACGCGCCCGCCAACGGCGCCGCCACGTTGTGGATCGGCCGCGCGGTGGCGCGCGAGGCGAGCGGCGACCACGCCGGAGCACTCAGCGCGGCCGAGGCGGTGCGCGACCTCGTGCGGCGCATCGATGTCGACACCCCGACCTGGGCGCCGTGGCGGGTCTACGCGATCCCTGCGCTGCTCGGCCTCGGTCGGGTGGAGGAGGCGCGGGCGATGGCCGCGGAGCACCTCGCGCTGTGCGAGCGCTCCGAGGTGGCGCCCCTCATCGGCGAGGCGCTGCGGCTGAGCGGACTCGTCGCCTCGGACGCCGACACGGCGATCGCGCTGCTCGAGCGCGCCGTCGAGGTGCTGAGCGCCTCGGAGAACCGGTTCCGCGAGGGGCTGGCCCGGGTGGCGCTGGGGTCACTCCTGCGGCGCCGCGGACGCCGGGTCGAGGCGCGCACCCAGCTCACCCAGGGCGCCGAGCTGCTGGTCGCCGCGGGGGCGACCGGCCTGGCGGCGCAGGCGGACGCCGAGCTCGCCGCCGCGGGAGCGCGGCGAGCCCGTCGTCCGGTCTCCGGGGCGGCCTCGCTCACCGTGAGTGAGCGCCGGGTCGTCGAGCTGGCGGCCCAGGGACTGCGCAACCTCGAGATCGCCCGCCGCCTCGTCGTCAGCCCCAAGACGGTCGAGACGCACCTGACCCGCAGCTACCGCAAGCTCGGCATCACCTCGCGCGAGGAGCTGGCCGGCGCGCTGTCGCTTGCCGCTCAGCTCGACGTGGCGCAGAGCCCGACCAACGTGTAGTTGTTGACGGTCCCGGCCAGGTTGCGCACCCGCACGCCGACCTTCTGCGGCAGGCCCCCGGCGTTGTAGACGTACTTCGGGGCGCCGATGAGGTTGTCGTGGTTGTCGCTGGGGGAGAACGCCCACTCGAGGATCACCTTCGAGCCGCAGTCGACCCAGGTGGTGGTCTGGGCGTTGCCGACCACCGAGTCGGCCACGGTGACCTTCGAGAGGCCGAGCACCCCGCTGGGCCCCTGCGGACCTTGCGGGCCCTGCGGTCCGGTGGAGCCCTGACCACCCGTGGCGCCCGTCGCGCCCGTGGCGCCGGTGGCTCCCTGGGGGCCCGCAGGCCCGGCGGGACCGGTAGCACCGGTCTCGCCGGTCTGACCCCGGAGCGAGGCGCGGGCTGCGTCGGAGAGGTCGGCGGCGCTGAGCGATCCGTTCTTCACGTGCTTGCTGACGATGGCGTTCTTGGCGATCTGGGCGCCGGTGATCTTGCCGGCCGCGAAGGCCGTGCCGCTCGTGGCGACGACCAGCGCGAGGCAGGCGACGACGAACGACGGCGTGATGCGTGACTTCATGTGGGTTTCCTCCCTCAGATGTGACTCGATCGTCGGGCGGGTGCGCGTGCGGGGGCGTCAGGGTCGGACCCTGAATGTTGGCGTCTCCGTTGGTGTGCGGGAGTGACGGGGTCACCCGTTTCGTGTGGAGACTCCTCGCGTCGAGCGTGGATCGTGCAGGTGAATTCGGGGCCAGAGGCATCGAAGGTGTCAGCCCGTACATGTTCCGCCGCACCGTCGCGACGGTGTTCAACGAGCAGGTGAACCCGCTGACTGCCGAGCTCCTCGACCAGGCGTCCGCCCGGGAGGACGAAGGCGGGGCACCGTGAGTGCCACGGCAGTAGTGTCACGATTCCGTGATACTTCTGCCATGGCCGGGAAGACGCTGGCGCGTAACGAGCTGTGGGACATCGCCACCACACAGCACGGCTTCGTGACCGCTCGGCAGGCCACCGAGATCGGGATCGACAAGCACGCGCTCTAGATGCTCGTCCACAGGGGCACGCTCGAACGGGCCGCCCACGGCGTCTACCGGTTCCCGCAGTACCCGGTCGGAGAGCACGACAACCTCATGCTCGCGGTCCTGTGGACGCGGGTGCCCGAAGCCGCGTTGTCGCACGAGACCGCCCTGGACGTGTCCAGCATCAGCGACGTGCACCCCAACCGCATCCACCTCACCGTCGGCAAGCGCCGCCGCTTCCGCAGGGCGGGTGGAGACGACTACGTCGTGCACTACGAGGATCTCGCCCCCAAGCAGATCGGCTGGTGGCAGGAGATCCCCACGGTCACGCCGGCGACGGCCATCGCCCAGTGCCTGACCTACGGCACGCCGACGTACCTGCTGCGCCAGGCGATCGAGCGCGGCCACGCGCAGGGTCACCTTCAGGCAACCGAGCGCGACGAGCTCGCGGCAGCGTTGGAGGCTCGCCGTGAGCGATGAGCACCTCGGCTCACGGCTGGCCGCACTCCTCCGCACGCTGAAGCCGAAGACCAAGGAGCCGATCTCGGCCAAGGTTCTCAACACTTGGATCGCCCAGGCCGAGGGCAAGCTCGGCAACGAGGCGCGAGGCGGTCGACTCGGCTGGCTCGTCGCGTCGTCCGTGGCGATCGCGGCCGTGCAACGAGCCATCGATGCCGAGGGCCGGAACTTGTTCCTGCCCAAGGGTGGCACCCTGCTCCAGCACCGGCTGCCGGCCACGGCTCGCACCACGAAGGACGTCGACGGGCTGATCCGCGGCGACCTCGATCGATTCATCTTCGCCTTGGACGAGGCGCTCGACGAGCCATGGGGGCCGCTCACACTTCGCCGCGGCGAGGTCGAAGTGGTCAACGTGCCGACCAAGATCATCAAGCCGCGTCGCCTCTGACATCATCCTTGAACTCCGAGGTGTGACCTGGCGCCGCATCCGGTTCGAGGTGTCACCCGATGAAGCCGGCGTGAGCGATGAGCACGAGACCATCGAACCGCCACCGCTCGCCGGCTTCGGGCTGCCCGACCCCGATGCTCTCGTCGGAATCGCGATGCGCTTCCAGATCGCCTTGAAACTCCACGCTGTCTCTGACCCACACGAGCCGCCGGACTCGATCAACGACCGCGCGTGACGTCGTCGACCTCCTCCTGCTCCGCGACCTCGCCGCCTCGACCAGGAGCCCGGCACTGGCCGAGATCCGGGAGGCCGCGATGGCCGTGTTCACCGCTCGGGCCGATGAGGCGGTCCAGCTCGGCCTCGCGACTCGTGCTTGGCCTCCGACCCTCGTGGCTCATCCACACTGGGCCGACGACTTCGTCCGAGCCGCCACCTCCGGCGATGTCGCACTGTCTCTCGACGAGGCGAGGGCAGCGGAGGAGGCCGAGGAGAGCAGCGACCCGAACGAGCCGTTGCCGCCCCATGTCAAGGTCACGCGCGGCAGGTCGAGGGCTGACGGAGACTGACGCTGCTCAGGGAAGTCCGGCGCGGTCGAACTCCTGCTGCAAGCGCGGACGACGCCGGTGGAGCTCGCGCAGGTCCGCGATGAGGGCGTTGACGTCGGGTGCCTTGTCGGACCCAGCGCTGAGCTTCCGCATCTTCGCCAGCTTCCGCGCTGCCAGTCGGTAGTGCTGGGCGCCGGCCTCGACCAACTCGTTTTCGACGAGGCGCTGGTGGATCGGGAGCGTGGCGATCGGGTCGACCTTCTCGTAGGCCTTCACCAGCTCGCTCCAGGTGTGGTCGCTGTCGAGCGCCAACGAGTGCGCAAGGTTCCACGCGAACTCCGGCTCCTTCAAGGTGAGCAGTGCGAACAGGACCGCGTCCCGCGGACTCGCTGCGAGAGTCGCCACGACCTCGTCGCGATAGGCCGGCCAGGACTTGCCCGCCGCCTTGTGCAGCCGCGCCGCCGAGGTCGACGAGGGCCACTTGCGGAATACCGAGAGCCGCGCGCTGAGCGCCTCGGCTGGCCGATGCGCCTCCAGCAGCCCGCACCAGTAGTCCGCCGCCTTGAGCGACTGGTGCCCACGGTCGAAGTCGGTCGCTTGCTTGGCCCAGTCGATGGCGTGGTCGATCTCGCCGATCTCCTCGAAGGCTTCGGCCGTGTCCTCCAGCCAGGCCGCGACCTTCCGGTCCTTCGCGTGGGTCCGGATGATGGCGTCGATGTCGTGGTCGAGGACGGCCAGCCGTTGGGCGTTCCAGTCCAGCGTGAACCACTCATGTGAGTGCCCCGACGTCCATCGATCGTCTTCCGATGGGCGGGGACCGAGGCTCGCCTCGACCTCGGCGAGGCGCTTGCGGTAGGCCTTCATGCCGGTATCGCCGAGGGCCGGCGCGTAGGCAACGGGGTCGAGCTCGAAGTAGTCGACCTCGTCGTCATCGAACTGGAACTTCATCATCCAGTCGATCAGCTTCGCGACCGGCGTCTTGGCAGCGGCCGCCGCCCTGGGGTGGAGTTCTAGTAGGCGACGACAGGCATCGCCGATGATGCCGCTGGAATCATCCGCCCGGGCGATCACCTTCAGCGACGACGCCAGCGCCTTGTGCGTGACCGAGTAGACCTCTGCAGGCTCGGTCCTGGGGATCGCGGCCTCAAGGATGTCGATCGCCTCGTGCATGTCTCGGCCGTGCGCGTTCGCGGCGCTGTACCGGTGAAGGTCGGACCGCGTGCGAATCAGCGGGAGTACGGCGTCAGCCAGGGTGCTCACGCGCGTCATTCTTCCCTTCCACCGTCCACTACCGACACTTCAGCCACCTTCCTGCTCTATTCCGTCCTCATATTGCTCTTCGCCTTCTTCTTCCTCCTCCTCCACCTGCTGCTGTCTTCTCTCCTCACACCGACCCACCTTCCCTTCACGCTTCTTGCAACCGAGGCCGAGACCTCCGCCCGTCCACTCTGAGTTGACGCCCGCCAACCGGTCCCGCCCGCACACCTACCTCCTGGATGGAGGTGGTCGCGGTGACCGTCACGATCAAGTCGATGCGCGCCGGGCAGGGGGTCGATTACCTGCTGCGCACGGTCGCGGCGGGCGGCGGGGACAGGTTCCCGCGGGATCCGCTGACGCGCTCTTACGCCGAGGAAGGCGCCCCACCCGGCTACTGGCTCGGCTCCCGATTCCGCACCTACAAGCAGCACGCGACGGGCAAGCCGTCGCTGCACCACCCGACCGTTGCAGAACTCGACGTCGACTATCAGGTCTGGCTCCAGCAGCCGCAGGAAGGCCGCGTTCGCACGCGGCTCGCGGGCGGGGCCGTACGGTGGCGACATGACCGTCCTGCTGGAGGCGCTGGGCCGCGAGATCCCCGCGGAGCGGCTGGTGACCGACCCCGACGTGGTCGCCTCGCTCTCGCACGACGAGGCGGAGTGGGCGCCGGTCGAGCCCGCCGCCGTGGCGCTGCGGGCGCGCAGCGAGGCCGAGGTGGCGTACGCCGTCGGCGTCTGCGCCGAGCTCGGCGTCCCGGTGGTGCCCCGCGGGGCCGGGACGGGCCTCTCGGGTGGCGCGAACGCCGTCGCGGGCTGCCTCGTGCTCGACCTCGCGCGGATGAACGCGGTGACCGAGATCGACGTCGACAACCTGGTGGCGCGGGTGCAGCCCGGCGTCGTCAACGACGACCTCAAGGCCGCCGTCGCCGAGCACGGCCTCTGGTACCCGCCCGACCCGGCCAGCGCGCCGTGGTCGACGATCGGCGGCAACGTCGCCACCAACGCCGGGGGGCTGTGCTGCGTGAAGTACGGCGTCACCCGCGACTACGTGCTCGGCCTGCGCGCCGTCATGGGCGGGCCCGCCGGCTACGGCAGCGTGGTCGAGCTGGGGCGGCGGACGGCGAAGGGCGTGGCGGGCTACGACCTCACGGCGCTGATGGTGGGCTCCGAGGGCACCCTCGGCGTGGTCACCGAGGCCACGCTGCGGCTGCGCCCGGCCCCGCGCGGGCTGCCGCGCACGGTCGTCGGCGCGTACTCCAGCCTCGTCGACGCGGGCACCGCGGTGGCCGAGGTGACCCGGCGCGGCCTCACCCCCTCGGCCCTCGAGTTGCTCGACCGTCGCTGCCTCGAGGCGGTCGAGGACTGGAAGCACCTCGGACTCGAGGCGGAGGCCGAGGCGCTGCTCCTCGCCCGCGTCGACACCCCGGGCGCGGGTGGGGACGACGAGGCGCGGGCCGTCGTCGACGCGTTCGGCGTCGGCGACCCGCTGTTCGCCCTGGTCTCCACCGACGACGACGAGGCCGAGGCGCTGTTCGCGGCCCGCCGGCTGGCCTACCCGGCCTTGGAGCGGCTAGGCCCGGTGCTCACCGAGGACGTCTGCGTGCCGCGCTCGACCGTGCCCACCATGCTGGCCCGGCTCGTGGACATCGCCGCCCGGCACGGGGTCACGATGGCCACCATCGCGCACGCCGGCGACGGCAACCTGCATCCGCTGCTCATCACCCCGCCCGGCGACGACGTCGCCCGCGCCGCCGCCCAAGAGGCATTCGAGGAGATCCTCGACGCCGCCATCGAGCTGGGCGGCACGGTCACCGGCGAGCACGGGGTCGGCCTGCTCAAGCGCGACGGCATGCGCCGCGAGCTGGACCCCCTCGCCATCGAGGTGCAGCGTGCGATCAAGCGCACCCTCGACCCCCTCGACGTCTTCAACCCCGGCAAGGTGCTCTGACTCCCTCGCGGCGAGGACGGCGGTGCGTCGGGTCAGTGGACGGCGCCCGCCCAGCCCGCGAGGAACCGGGCGACGGCCTCGGCGCCGGGGTCGACCACGCCGTCGAGATCCTCCGGGCGCAGGTAGCTCGAACGGCCGGCGATGGTGCGGGTGACCGAGGCGGTCGTGTCGGCGCCCTCGCGACCCGCGCGGGCCGCGGCGACGGCGTCGCCACCGTCGGCGAGGGCTTGGCGGGCGGGGGCGAGGGCGTCGAGCAGGGTGCGGTCGCCGACGTGGGCGCCACCGTGCTCGGTCACCCGCTCGATGCCGGCGGCCAGGGCGTCGGCGAGAGGAGCGTCGTCCGCGAGACGGGCGGCGGTCGCGGTGGCGAGGATCGAGAGGACCACGCCGCTCGAGCCACCCATGGTGCGCGCGACGACGGCCGCGAGCTCGGTGGCCAGCCGGTCGGGGGATCCGGTGGAGAGTCGGTCGGCGTCGAGCGCCTCGAGCACGCCCCGGGCGCCGGCCTCGAGGGTGGCGCCGGCGTCGCCGTCCCCGACCCGCGCGTCGAGGGCGTCCAGGTCGGCGCGCGCGTCCACGACGGCTTGGGCCCCGGCTCGCAGCGCGGCCGCGACGGCGTCGTCGCGCTCACCGGTACCCCACTCGGGCTCGTCGGCGGGCCGCGGAGTGAAGGTGGTGATGGGTCGAGGGTGCTGGACGGCCGGCCAGTCCGGGACGCCGACCGGGCTGGTCAGCGCGGCGTCACGTTCTTCGCTCCACACAGCGAGGGTCACCGAGAAGCCGTGCATGTCGACCGACGTCATGAGCGGCGCGGGACCGACGAGGAGGCGCAGTCGGTCACCGAGGGCGGTGAGCAGCTCCCCGGCGAGCACGGTGAGCTCCTGGGTGGAGCACGAGCCGGTGTCGTTGAGCAGGGCGACCAGGGGCGTCTCGGGGCCATGACGCTCGTCGACCACGGCGAGGAGGGGCTCCAGCACCTCGCTCATCGCCTCGTGTGCGCCGGCGGGGTCGATGGCGCGGGCGCCGGGCTCGTTGTGGATGCCGAGCCCGAGCTCGGCCGTGCGGCGCTCCTCGCTCTGCCCGGGCAGCAGGGCCGAGGTGAGCGAGAGGCTGAGGGTGGCGACGTCGTCGGCGATCGCACGTGCCGCGGTGGCGACCTCGGAGAGCGGCGCGCCGGCGCGCGCGAGGTCGCCGGCGACCTTGTGCACGAGCACGGTGCCGGCGAGCCCACGGGGTTGCGGGTTGTCAGGCAGGGCGATGTCGTCGGCCACGAGCACGACCTCGACGGCGAGCCCCTCGGCGCGGGCGCGCTCGGCGGCGAGCCCGAAGTTGAGCCGGTCGCCGGTGTAGTTCTTCACCACCAGCAGACACCCGCCGGTGCCGGTGACCTCGCGGATCACCGCCAGCACCGCCTCGACGGACGGAGAGGCGAAGAACGCCCCGCACACCGCAGCCGTGAGCAGGCCGTCGCCGACGAGGCCGGCATGCGCCGGCTCGTGCCCGGATCCACCGCCGGAGACCACCGCCACCCTTCGCGGGTCGTGGTTCTCCGCCACGACGGCCTGCACGCCGTCCCCGTCGCTGCGACGCAGCGGCCGGCACGATGCGAGCGCGTCGAGCATCTCGGCGACGGTGTGCTGGGGATCGTTGAAGAAGCGCGAGGTACTCATACCGCGAACCTAGTGGGGCGCTCAGCCGCCCGTGGGGGCTCCCCGATCGAGCTCGTGCGCGGTGCGGACGCCCGACCACCGGTCGAGATCCCCGGCGAGGTCGAGCCGCTCGATGGGGGCGGAGTTCTCGAAGGCTCCCCACTCCTCGCGCGGCAGCATCCACATGACCTCGAACTCGTTGCCGTCGGGGTCCGCGGCGTAGACGCTCTTGGTGGCGCCGTGGCTCGACTCGCCGGTCAGAGCCCCGAGCTCGGCCAGGGTGACGCGGGCCCGATCGAGATCGTCGAGGGTGTCGACCTGCCAGGCCAAGTGGTAGAGCCCGATCGCGCCGCGGGGCCGCGGCGGCTGCGTGCCGACGCCGAAGAGGCCGAGGTCGTGGTGGTTGCCCGAGAGCGGCAACCGCAGGAAGGCGGCGTTCGCCCGGGGCTCGCGGGCCACGACCTGCATGTCGAAGGCGGCGGAGTAGAAGGCCAGGCTCCGCTCGAGGTCGGCGACGAAGAGCACTGCGTGGTTGAGGCGTACGGCGGGGACAGACATGGCTCACTCCATCTAGTTCGATATTCAACTAGATCCTAGCGCGAGATGTTCGTCGTGGGCACGGCGGGCTACGACCTCGCGGCGCCGATGGTCGATGCCCGGGGTGGTCGCGTCGCCTGGCGATGTGCGCTGGACTCAGCGGTCGACCAGGCCCGTGACGATGCGGGTGACCCTCTCGGCGTCCTCGGCGGTGATCTCGCCGTTGAGGGCGAGCCGGTGCAGCAGGGTGCCGACCACCAGGTCGACGGCCAGGTCGACCTCGCCCGGCTCCAGGCCCCAGCGGTCGACCAGTCGCTCGGCGACCGGGTCGCGCAGTCGACGGCGCAGTGCGCGCCGCACGTCGTCGTCGACTCCGGCCTCGGCCACCAGGCCGACGAGGAGTCGGCGCACTTCGAGATCGCGCACCCGTTGGGCGAGCCAGTCGACCGCACGGTGGATGTCGTCGGCGGCGTCGACTCCGCCGACGGGCGGCGCGCCGAGGGTCGTCGCGAGCGCGTCGACGGCCAGGGCGCCCTTGGAGGGCCAGCGTCGATACAGCGTGGTCTTGGCGACACCGGCCGTGCGTGCCACGGCGTCGAGGTTGGTACCGGCGTAGCCGTGGGTGGCGACCAGTCGCACCAGGGCGGTCACCACGGCGTCGGAGACGCCCTCGCGGCGCGGCCGCCCGCGAACCGCACCGGTCGACGACGGGGGACACATCGTGGTGCACCTCTCCTTCCCATCGGTTGCTGCGCATCGTATTATCGAAACCATGAGTAGCGCTACCGATAGTATCGAAAAAGGTCGACGCGGCCCTCTCGCGCCCGTTCTCCTGGTCGCGGCCGTGCTGTTGCTGCAGCTGGGATTCATCGCCTCCTACGTCGGTGCGTTCCATGCGCCGGCCGCGCACGACCTCCAGGTCGGCGTCGTGGGGCCGTCCGCGGCCGCCCAAGAGGTGGTGGCGCAGGCCGACGCCCTCGACGGCGACCCGCTGGGGGCCCGCGCCGTCAAGAGCCGGGCCGAGGCCGTGCGGCTGATCGAGCACGATCACCTGGTCGCGGCCCTGGTGATCGACGCCGACGGCAGCACCGATGAGCTGCTGATCGCCTCGGGCGGCGGATCCTCGCTGGTGACCGCCGTCGAGCAGGTCGCGACCAGCGTGGAGACTCAGCAGCAGCGCACCTACACCACCACCGATGTCGTGCCGCTCCAGTCGGGCGACGCCCGAGGCCTCACCGGGTTCTACCTCGTGCTCGGGCTGCTGGTCGGCGGCTACCTGATGTCGGCGGCGCTCGGCGTCATGACCGGCACCCCGCGCGGGGTGCGGGAGGTGGCCTCGAGGCTCGCGCTGCTCGTGCCGCACGCGTTGCTCGGCGGGCTGGGCGGAGCCCTGGTCGTGGACACCTGGCTCGGCGCGCTCACCGGTCACTTCTGGGCGCTCGCGGGCATCGGCGCCCTCCTCGTGCTGGCCGCCTCGTGCGTCACCTTGGCCCTCCAGGTGCTCTTGGGCACGATCGGCATCGGGGTCACGATCCTGCTCTTCGTGGTGCTCGGCAACCCCAGTGCCGGCGGCGCCTACCAGACCCCTCTGCTGCCCGCCTTCTGGCGCGGCATCGGACCGTGGATCCCGAACGGGGCGGGTACCGAGGCGATCCGGCGCATCGTCTACTTCGACGCGGTCGGTGTGGCGCCACGCGTGGCGCTCGTCGCGGGATACGCCGTGCTCGGTGCCGCTGTCGCACTGCTGGGTGCCGCGCTGCGACGTCGCCGCGCGTGACCCGGCTCGCCCGCCCGGTTCACGGCCGTGCTCAGTGCGCCTCCCCGACGAGGGTCGTGCGCGTGGAGCCGACACTGGAGGTCGGACGCCGCTAGCTCAGGCCTCGAGCGTCATGGTCACCGGCGTCAGGCGTCCCGGCTCGATTCGGTCGTCGAGCGCGCGAAGGCCCGCACTCGTCGCCACTGCACCACCAGCAGGAGCCACGCGAGTGGCAACAGCACCCACGCCAAGACGAGCATCACGAAGTTGAAGGTGTCGGGCTGGTCGAAGAGTCTCGAGGTCGCGTTGAGGAGAACCCAGACGAGCAGTGGCGAGATGGCGAGGGGTTGGAGCATCAGCTGCGTCTCGGCCGCCGGAGCCCACCTCCTCGCCACCTCCTGCTGCTCACGGCTCAGGCGCGAGACCCTGCCCAGGGTGATCGCCCGCAGGATCCGGCGGATGTCGGCCTGAGGCGCATCGGTGACCGCGGAGACCCGGCGTGCTGCTGCCAGCCACAGTCCCCAGGAGCCGAGGCCGACGACGCTGGTCGCGACGACCAGCAGCACCGCCCCGCCCGCGAGCAGTCCAGAAGCGATTCCCGACCCGTGGGTCGACACGAGCACCGCGACGGCCGCGCCCGCGCAGAGGCCCGCGACGACGCCGATCCGAGCGCGTCGCAGCAGGGCCGTGTGCACGGCCGCCGGGGCCAGCCGCTCCTCGTCGCCCGGCAGCAACTGCCCGGTGGGGTAGCGACGTGCGGTGGCATCGGCGTACCGATCGAGAGCCACGGTGAGCGCACCCACGACGACGAGGACCACGATGGTCACGAGCAGGGCGGCCACGGGGCGCCACGCGATGAACACGCCGGCCGTCACCAGGCCCGCGCCGACCACCAGTGCCACGAGCGTCAACCGCGACCGCGTGCGGCGCTGACGGCGCCGCCGCTCGGCGTCCTCTGGTCGCACGGAGGCCAGCAGCGAGGCTCGCGTGGTCAGCGTCAGACCCAGCACCAGGAAGCCGAGCAGCGCGACCCCTGGCGCTCCGTGCCGTTCCCGGCTCAGCAGCAGCACGAGCAAGGGAACCAGCGCGACGAGGGCGCCGACCGCGGCGTTGACGACGATGAATCGCAGGTGCATGGCGCCTTTCCGGAGGCAAGCGTGAACGCCCGACCCTAGTGATCGCCGAGTCAGTGCGCCTCCTCCACCGAGTGCGAGTCGGTGAGGGTGAGGGCGCCGTACCCGGCCACGAGGCCGACGACGACGGCGAGCACACCGAAGGTGAGGCGCTCGCCTGCGAAGAAGGACTCCACGAGACCGGAGGTCCAGCGGCCGGTGGGTAGTTGCGCGGTGACGAGCGCGGCCACCAGCGTGCCCACCAGGGCGGTGCCGAGGCTCGAGCCGACCTCCTGGGCGGTGTCGTTGAGCGCGGCGCCCAGCGAGGTGCGGTTGGCGGGCATCGCGTCGATGAGGGCGACGGCGCAGATGGTCCAGATCGTGCGCATGCCGACGGTGAACGTGACCATGAACAGCGCCATGACGAGGTACCCGTGCTCGACACCCCAGGCGAGACCGGCCATCGATCCGGCGAGGAGGCCGGTGCCGATGAGGCAGGCGATGCGGTGCCCGAACCGCTTGCCGAACCACTCGGAGATCGGCGAGGCGAGCAGCATGGAGGCGATCATCGGCAGGTTGGCCAGTCCGGCGCGCAGGGGAGACCAGCCGTAGGCGTACTGGAAGTGCAAGATGAGCGCGAACATCACGCCGGCCATGGCGACCGAGGTGCCGACCTGGGCGATGGCGGCGCCGCGCACGACGCCGTTGCCGAAGAGCCGAAGGTCGAGCATCGGCTCCGGCGCACGGCGTTCGCGTGCCACGAACCCGGCCAGTGCGAGCAGGGCGCCCAGCGCGGAGGCGACGGTGGCGAGCGACGTCCAGCCGTGATCGACGCCGGCGGTGGCGGTGTAGCAGGCCAGACCGATGGCGGTGATGGAGAGCGCGGCGCCGGGGAGGTCGAGTCGGTCCTTCGTGAGCCCCTCGGGGGCGTCGGTCGGCACGCCGAGCCGCACCCCGATGAAGGCGACGAGCGCGATGGGGGCGTTGACGAGCAGCAGCCACTCCCAGCGCACGTGCGTCAGGGCGGTGCCGCCGAGTAGCGGCCCGAGGATGAACCCGCTCATGCCCACGACGATCATCACCGTCATCGCCCGCATGCGCAGGGCCTGGTCGTCGAAGAGTCGGAAGACGAGCGAGTTGGTGATCGGCGCCATCATCGCGGCGGCGATGCCGAGCGTGGCGCGGACGGCGATGAGGTCACCGGTGGACTGCACCAGCAGCACGCCGAGGCTGATCACGCCGAACAGCGCGAGGCCCACCTGGAGCACGCGGCGTCGTCCGAACCGATCGGCGATGGAGCCGGCGGTGAGCAGCAGCCCGCCGAACACGAGCGAGTAGGCACCGCTGACCCATTGCAGGGCCGTGGTGGAGCTGCCGAGATCGCGCCCGATGGTGGGCAGCGCGATCATCATCAGCGTGTTGTCGACCATCTCGACGAAGAACGCGAGGCAGAGGGCGAACAGGGGGATCCAGGCCGCGCGCAGCGAGGGGTAGGTGCCGGCGGCGGATTCGACGGCAGGCCCGGTGCTAATCCCGGTGGGGGAGTCGGGGGTGGACTGGGGTGGGGAGTCCGGTGAGGCAGTCATGGTGACCTCCAGGGAGTCGAACGCCGTTCGATCGAACGGCGTTCGACACTCTAGAACGTTGTTCGAGAAAAACGCAAGACCCGTCGTCGCGGGCAGCGACGGCGGGCTTCAGCGACCTCGTGAAGCTGGCCGACTTGTCCGGGGAGCGGGGTCGGCGGCTCGACCACCGGTCGGGGAGGCTCCTGGTGGCTCGACCACCGGTCGGGGACGTCGTCCACCGACACCACAGCGAAACGCCGCCGTCACGCGCCGGCCCTAGCGTGCGCAGCAGTCCGTCTCGGGATGACGCGCTGCGCGCACAGGCACGAGGGAGCCACCATGACGTCGAACCCAGTCCGGATGCAGGCCATCACGTCGGTGGAGGCGTACACGCCGCCGCCGTTCACCTTCGACCCGGGCGAGGAGCCGGGGGAGGTGTTCGGCGAGAACGTCTTCAGCCTCACCGTGATGCAGAAGCGGCTGCCGAAGTCGGTGTACAAGTCGGTGGTCTCGACGATCGAGAAGTCGACGCCGCTCGACCCGGCGGTGGCCGACGCCGTGGCCTCCGCGATGAAGGACTGGGCGCTGGAGAAGGGCGCCACGCACTACGCGCACGTCTTCTACCCGCTCACCGGCCTGACCGCCGAGAAGCACGACTCCTTCCTCGACCCGGTCGGCGACGGCACCGCGCTGGCGTCGTTCTCGGGCAAGACGCTGGTGCAGGGCGAGCCCGACGCCTCGTCGTTCCCGAACGGCGGGCTGCGCAACACCTTCGAGGCACGCGGCTACACCGGGTGGGACGTCATGAGCCCGGCGTACGTGCTGGAGAACCCCAACGGCAACACGCTGTGCATCCCCACCATCTTCATCTCGATGACCGGTGAGGCGCTCGACCACAAGACGCCGGTGCTGCGCAGCCAGCAGGCGATGTCGGCGCAGGCCAAGCGGATCCTGACCCTCTTCGGCCACGACGACCCCGAGAACGTGGTGGCCTACTGCGGCCCCGAGCAGGAGTACTTCCTGGTCGACAGCCACTTCTTCCTCGCCCGCCCCGACCTGCTCAACGCCGGTCGCACCCTCTTCGGCGCCAAGCCGCCCAAGGGCCAGGAGTTCGACGACCACTACTTCGGCGCCATCCCCGAGCGCGTGCTCGGCTTCATGATGGACACCGAGCGCGAGCTCTTCAAGCTCGGCATCCCGGCCAAGACCCGCCACAACGAGGTCGCCCCCGGGCAGTTCGAGGTGGCGCCGATGTTCGAGCGCGCCAACGAGGCCTCCGACCACCAGCAGCTGCTCATGACGACGTTCAAGGCCGTCGCCAAGAAGCACGGCATGGAGTGCCTCTTCCACGAGAAGCCGTTCGCCGGCGTCAACGGTTCGGGCAAGCACGTGAACTTCTCCATCGGCAACTCCGAGCTCGGCAGCCTGCTCGTGCCCGGCGACAGCCCGCACGAGAACGCCCAGTTCCTGGTGTTCTGCGCCGCGGTCATCCGGGCGGTGCACCTCTACGGCGGCCTGCTGCGCGCCTCGGTCGCCTCGGCGTCCAACGACCACCGCCTCGGAGCCAACGAGGCCCCGCCGGCGATCATCTCGATCTTCCTGGGCGAGCAACTGGCCGACGTGTTCGACCAGATCGCCAAGGGCGGTGCCACCGGCTCGAAGGAGAAGGGCACCTTGATGATCGGGGTCGACACGCTGCCGACGCTCTCGAAGGATCCGGGCGACCGCAACCGCACCAGCCCGTTCGCCTTCACCGGCAACCGGTTCGAGTTCCGTGCCCCCGGCTCGAACCAGACGGTCGCGGCGCCGATGGTCGTCCTCAACACGATCATGGCCGAGGCGCTCGACTACTGCGCGAGCAGCATCGAGTCCGCTGTCGCCGAGGGCACCGGCTTCGACGAGGCCGTGCAGGCGCTGCTCTCGACGATCGTCGCCGACCACGGCACCGTCATCTTCAACGGCAACGGCTACTCCGAGGAGTGGCCGATCGAGGCCGAGCAGCGCGGACTCAAGAACCTGCGCACCACGGTCGACGCCCTGCCCGAGCTGATCAGCTCCGAGGCGATCGAGCTGTTCAGCAAGTACGGCGTGTTCAACGAGCGCGAGATGCACAGCCGCTACGAGATCGGTTGCGAGCAGTACGTGCTCTCCGTGGGCGTGGAGGCCAACCTCACCCTCGAGATCGGCACCACCACGATTCTGCCCGCCGCGCTGCGCTACCAGACCGAGCTGGCCCAGAACGTCGTCGCCCTCGAGGCCGCCGGCGTCACCGCCGACACCTCCTCGCTCACCGCGGTCACCGAGCAGATCACCGCGCTGCGTGCCGGTCTCGCCGACCTCGCGAGCGCCGTCGGGCACGAGCACGACGAGGACCTCCACGTCACCGCCAGGTTCTGCCGCGACTCCGTGCTGCCGGCCATGGCCGCCGTCCGGGCCGCCGCCGACGAGCTCGAGGGCCTCGTCGCCGACGACCTGTGGTCGCTGCCGACCTACCAGGAGATGCTCTACATCCTCTGAGGCGGTCGGCCCGGCGCCTCAGGAGGGTCGTCGCCGTCGAAGGGGAGCAGTCGAAATGCGTCAGCACCCCAGCGAGGTGCGACGGCTCGGAAGTGCCGCTGGTCGACAGTGAAGAGGTCGACCGTCCGCAGGTCGTGAGCATGCACGACGAGGCTGGCGTCGGTGAGCCCCAACGGGAAGTCGCCGTAGAGTCCGGCGACCTCGGCGGCCCGCGAGGCCACGTCGGAGTCGAACGGGACGACGTCCATGACGTCGAGGACGTCGGCGATCACGGTTGCTCGTGCGCCTTCTCCGAGCCTGGCCCCGACGAGGTGGTCGAGTTCGGCGAGGACGAGCGCCGGCACCTGAGGCCTCCCATCGAAGGCACGCATGAAGGCAGCTGCCGCGACATGGTGGGCATCAGCGCGGTCGTAGCAGGCGTAGATCGCGCCGGTGTCGGCGATGAGGGTCATGCGATGCCGAAGCCGGTCTCGGCCAGCACCTCGTCCACCTCGGTCGACGTGGTGGTGACGCCGCTGTCGAAAAGACCGAACCGCATCTGAGCAGACGTCGTGCCCGCACCCAGGAGCTTGTCGGCGAGCGCCTCGCGAATGAGGTCTGACTCGGTGCGACGGTCGGCCCGAGCGCGAGCCTCGAGCGCAGCCTTGAGCTCTTCGGAGAGGTAGATCGTCGTGCGGACCATGCCTATACCCTACGCCATACGCATATGGCGTTGCGTCAGACCGAGCGACCCACGAACGCCGCGAGGCGCTGGTAGGCGTCGGCGCCCTCGGGTGCGCTCTGCTCGGCGTCGAAGGCGCTGCTGCGACGCTCGGGGGTGAGGTTCTCGCCCATGAACGCGTGCCCGGCCTCGACGACCGCCGGGTCGAGGTGGGCCGTGTCGCGCCCGAACGCGGAGGCCGGGTCGTCGTGGTGCCCCCGCCGCGGCCCAGTCCGGCTCCTCGCCGGACGCCATGGCGACCATGCCGGTGATGCCGGTGATGCCGGTGATGCCGGTGACCAGGTGGTCGGCCAGCTCGGCCACGGTCCACTCCGAGCACGGGGTGAGGGGCGCGCCGTCCGGCCGTGGTGTGGGGGGATTTCGACACGCCTCCGCCTTCGGCATCCGGCGGCTCAATCACCGGTGGGCTGGCGCGCCGGCACCGGCGGCTCAATCACCGGTGGGCTGGCGCGCCGGCACCGGCGGCTCAATCACCGGTGGGCTGGCGCGCCGGCACCGGCGGCTCCATCACCGGTGGGCTGGCGCGACGGCACCGGCGGCTCCATCACCGGTGGGCTGGCGCGCCAGCACCCGCAGCGCGTGGTCGGTGAGGGTGGGGTCGTCGAGGTGGTCGACGACGCGGCGCACCCGGTCGGGGTCCAGCGGCAGCACGCCCGGGCCGGGGTGCTGGAGTCGTGACAGGTCGAGCCCGAGGTCGAGGTCGTCGCGACCGCGCATGATCTCGACGTTGAAGTCGTAGCGCTCGCGCGCGCCCTCGGACGTGAGCGCGGTGACCACCCGGCGTCCGACCCGGGAGCGCCCCTCGGCCTCGCACGCGTCGTCCAGCGCTGGGCGCAGCGCGTCGCCCGCGTTGAGCTCGACGTCGGTCCACGCGGCGGCCATGTCGCCGGCCACCGCGAGCAGCAGGGCGGCCGACTTCTCACCGATGCCGGCCACCCCCGGCAGGTTGTCGCTGGCGTCGCCGCGCAGCGCCGCATACTCCAGGTACTGCGCGGCCGGCACGCCGTACATCGTGTGCAGCCGGGCCGGGGTGAGCAGCGGAGCCGAGGCGATACCGCCGGTGATGAGCCGCAGCACGGAGGTGTGCTCGCTGATGTGGGCGAAGGCGTCGCGGTCCGAGGTCGCGATGGTGCAGCGCCACCCGGAGGCCTCGGCGAGGGACGCCGCGCTCGCGCTCACGTCGTCGGCCTCGAGCCCCTCGGGCTGCACGGCGTGCAGGCCGAGCGCGGCCAGGAAGCCCGGCGCCCGGTCGAGCTGCTCGACCAGCTCGGGCTCCTTCGGCTTGCGCCCCGCCTTGTAGGCCGGGTACCGCTCGGCCCGCACCGAGGCCCGGCGGTCGTCGAGCCCGAACACGACAGCGTCGGGGGTCAGATCCTCCAGCACCTGCAAGATCAGCCGCAGCATCCCGTGCAGCGCCCACGCCGGGCGCCCGCCACGGTCGAGGCGCCCGCTGCCGACGTGCGCGTGGTGGCCGCGGTGCAGCAGGGACGGCGCATCGACGGCCAGCAGCAGGGGGCGGTCGGCGGGAGCGGGCATCGTGTGGTCGATCGTGCCAGGAGTCGACCGTCGGAGGGGAGACGGTGTCGCCGCGGTGTGGCAAGGTGGCGAGCTCACGCGTCGTCTGTCTCGGGAGGAACGCATGACACGCACCCACCTCTTCTCCACCGCGCTGGCCGCGATCCTCACCCTGGGCCTCGGGGCCGGCGCCGGAGCCGGCGCCCCCGCGCTCGCCTCGCCGTCGGGTCATGGGGCCGGTCATGGCTCCGGTCATGGCTCCGGTCACGGGGCAGGTCACGGGGCAGGTCACGGGGGAGGCCACGGCGGCGGCGCCCCGTCCGCGCCCGCCAAGAACCCGACCGCCGTCGGCTACGGCGGCGCGGTCACCTCGGTCGACCCGGAGGCCTCGCGCATCGGGCTCCAGGTGCTGCGCCACGGCGGCAACGCCGTCGACGCCGCGGTCGCCACGGCCGCCGCGCTCGGCGTCACCGAGCCCTACAGCGCCGGTATCGGCGGTGGCGGCTACTTCGTGTACTTCGACGCCGACTCCGGCGAGGTCAGCACCATCGACGGTCGCGAGACCGCGCCGGCGGGCATCACCCACGACGCCTTCATCGACCCGGAGACCGGCGACCCGTACCCGTTCACGCCCGAGCTGGTCACCAGCGGCGTCTCCGTCGGCGTCCCCGGCACGCTGGCGACCTGGAAGAAGGCGTTGCGGCAGTGGGGCACACGCCGCTTGGGCCAGGCCCTCCACCCCGCCGAACGGCTGGCGCGGCGGGGGTTCGTCGTCGACGAGACCTTCCGCAGTCAGACGAAGGACAACGCCGAGCGGTTCGCCGCCTTCCGGCCGACCAAGAAGCTGTTCCTGCCTGGCGGCAAGGCACCGAAGGTGGGCAGCCGATTCCGCAACCCCGACCTCGCCGACACCTACCGGATCCTCGCCCGCCGCGGCACGAAGTGGTTCTACGGCGGCACACTGGGCCGCGAGATCGCTCGCACCGTGCGCAAGCCACCGACGACCAAGGCCACCGACCTGCCGGTGCCCCCGGGCTCGATGACCGTCCGCGATCTCGACGCCTACCAGGCGCCGAAGCAGGCGCCCACGCACGTCGGCTACCGCGGCTACGACGTCTACGGCATGGCCCCGTCGTCCTCCGGCGGCTCGACGGTGGGGGAGGCGCTGAACATCCTCGCGCAGTACGACCTCTCCGGCATGAGCGACGCCGACGCCCTGCACCACTACCTCGAGGCCAGCGCGCTCGCCTTCGCCGACCGCGGTGCCTACGTGGGCGACTCGGCCTTCGTCGACGTCCCCCTGGCCGACCTGCTCTCCGACGACTTCGCCGCCGAGCGCGCGTGCCAGATCGACCCCGACCAGGCGGCCACCAAACCGGTCGCGGCCGGTGACGTGAACGACTACGACGGGCAGTGCGATGGCCAGACCTCGTCGGCGGGGGAGAGGGTGCCCGACACCGAGAACGTCGAGACGACGAACCTCACCGTCACCGACCGCGACGGCAATGTCGTGGAGTACACCCTGACCATCGAACAGACCGGAGGGTCGGGCATCACCGTGCCCGGCCGCGGCTTCCTGCTCAACAACGAGCTCACCGACTTCTCGGCCGTCTACGACGACGACGATCCGAACCGGATCGATCCCGGCAAGCGGCCGCGCTCGTCGATGTCGCCGACGATCCTGCTCGAGGACGGCCAGCCCGCTCTGGCCCTCGGCTCACCCGGTGGCTCGACGATCATCACCACCGTGCTGCAGCTGATCTTCGACCGCATCGACCGGGGCATGACGCTGCCCGAGGCGATCGCCGCCCCGCGGGCCTCGCAGCGCAACACGCCGTCGGTCACCGCGGAGCCGGCGTTCATCGACGCCTACGGCTCGGCCCTCGAGGGGTACGGACACACGCTGACCCCCTCGGGTGACGCGTTCACCTCCGCAGCGGAGATCGGCGCCGCCACGGCGATCGAGTTCGGTCCCGACGGACTCCTCACCGCCGTCGCCGAGCCCACCAGGCGAGGTGGCGGCTCGGCGAGGGTGCTGCAGAAGCGCTGACCCGGGCGGCTACCGGCAAAGGCCCGGATGGGCGCTCAGTTCTCCAGAGCGGTCGGGGTCGTCATCGGCTGGAACGGTGAGATCTCCTCCCACGCCGCGCCGAGTCCGAGGAGGGTTCCCTCGGAGTCGGCCGGGCCGACGAACGAGACACCGACGGGCAGGCCGTGGGAGTCGGTCCCGGCCGGCACGGTCAGGTCGGGCAGGTGCGTCGAGCTGGAGATGTACTCCCCGGCGTAGGTGTCGTCGCTGGTGCACTCGTAGGTGTCGTCGGTGACGTCGTGGATGACGCTGGCCGGGCAGGTCATGGTGGGTAGCGCCAGTGCCGAGACGCCCCGGGCCGCCATGAGCTTCTCCAGCTGCGCACGCAGCTGCGGCATGGTGGTGGTCAGGATCCGCTGGACCTTCGGCGAGTCCAGGGTGCCGGCGGCGGCCTCGGCCGACTCGTAGCCGGAGATGCGGCCGGGGTTGACTGGCTGGTCGGTGTCGGCCAGGGCCTTGCTGGCCCGGATGAGCTCCTTCACCGTGGCGGGAACCCCCTGCGGAGCGTCCTGCATGAACGCCTCCCACTCCGAGACGAACTCGGCGTTGCCGACCGGTCCCATCACCGAGGACCACAGCTTCTCGTACTTGGTGGGCAAGTTGATCCGTACGGTGCTGGCCCCGGCCCGCCGGAAGGCCCGCACGGTGTCGGCGAAGACGGCGTCGACGTCGGCGTTGTCCCCGGCGAAGTTGGTGACGACGCCGATCGAGGCGCCGTCGAGCGCGTCGTGGTCGAGGTCGTCGGCGTAGTCGACCGACGTGGGGGCGTCGGCCGTCGCGGGGTCGTCCTCGTCGGGGCCGGTGATGGCGTCGAGCACGAGCGCCTGGTCGGCGACGGTGCGGGTGATCACGCCGGTCACGTCGAAGTCGCTCGCCAGCGGCATGACCCCGTCTCGGCTGGTGTGGCCGAAGGTGACCCGCATGCCGACCGTGCCGGTGACGTTCGCCGGACCGCGGATCGAGCCACCCGTGTCGCTGCCGAGGGCGTACGGCGCGAAGCCGGCGGCGACGGCGGCGGCACTGCCGCTGCTGGAGCCCGAGGCGTCCCGGTCCAGATCCCAGGGGTTCTTGGTCTGGCCGCCGGCCGAGCTGTAGCCGAGCCAGCCGTAGGAGGCGGCCAGCTCGGACATGTTGGTCTTGCCCAGCACGATGCCGCCTGCGTCGACGAGATCCTGCACGATGGCGGCGTTGGAGGTGGCGATGTTGCCGGTCAGAGCGGCGGAGCCTCCCGTGGTGGCCATGCCCTCGACGTCGTAGTTGTCCTTCACCAGGAAGGGGATGCCCGCAAGCGGTCCGGCGTCCTCGCCGTCCGCGCGGGCGGCGTCGGCCGCCGCGGCGTTGTCCAGGGCGTCGTCGTCGAGGGAGGTGACGGCGTCGATCGCCGCTCCCTGGTGGTTGTCGGCCCGGATGCGGCCCAGGTAGTAGTCGACCAGGTCGACCGAGGTGACGGCCCCGGAGTCGAGGGCCGACTCGAGTTGGGCCAGGGTCTTGCCCGCCGGATCGAAGGGCTGGTGCTGCTGCGCCTCCTGCTCGGAGGAGCAGCCGGCGAGGACTGCACCCGCGAGGGCGGTGGCGGCGAGGAGGGAGAGGAGGCGAGGGGGCAACGTGATCCTTCCGGGGAGCGGGTTCGAGGTGCCCCGCGTGGGCGGGGCGGGCTGAACCTAGGTGGCGGGAGTCGCCTGGGTGTGTCGCGCGGGTTTCCGTCGTATGACCGCGGGTGTGATCTCCCACTCAAACGATCGTTTGGCTAGGGTGACCGCAGCAGCATCACCGCGCGGTGGTGCCGAGCGGCTCGGAGGAGGTGGGTCATGGGGGCCGATGAGGTGCAGCGTGCCGCCGTGCGGCTGTTCGCGCGGCGTGGCTACGCGGCCACCGGGATCCGCGAGATCGGGCGCGAGGTCGGCCTGAATCCCGCCACGCTCTACCACTACGTCGGCAGCAAGCAGGAGCTGCTGGTCACGATCATGCGCACGTGCCTGGACCAGCTCCTCCTCGCAGGAATCGAAGCGGTCGAGTTCGGAGATGACCCGCGGGTCCATCTCGCGCGGCTCGTGCGGGCGCACGTGGGTCTCTCGGCCACCAACCCCGCCACCGCCCGCGTCACCGATCAGGAGCTCCGCGCCCTCGACACTGGAGAGCAGGAGCAGGTGCTGGAGCTGCGCGACCGCTACGAGGCGCTCCTCGCCGACGTCGTGAGGAAAGGGGCCCGGGCTGGCGTCCTGCACGCCCGCGACCCGGTGGTGACCCGCTTGGCCCTGCTGGAGATGTGCAACGGCGTGGCGCACTGGTACCGGCCCGACGGGCGGCTCACGGTGAGGCAGGTGCAGCAGCGATTCGTCGAGCTGGGCTGCCGGCTCCTCGGAGTCGGCGACCTCCCGCGGGCCGCGGATCTCGGTCCGCCGCCACGCGTGGTCCGCCTCGCCTGCGAACCCGACCATCCGCCGGCCGTCACCACACGAGCCGTCCGTCCCACACCGAAGGCCCAGGAGGTCACGTGAGCATCATCGACGCCCGAGTACGACTCCCGCAGGACCAACGTCGCAGCCACACCTACGCGGCTCCGTCGCGTCAGGTCGAGCAGTACGACAAGGTGCTCGACCTCAGCGCCAAGATGAACGGTGGCACCTTGGCTGCCCTGCTCGAGGCCCTGGACGCCGAGGGCATCGAGCAGGCGGTCATGCACGCCGAGTCCGAGGGCGGAGAAGACGCCGACGACCTCAACGAGAGCCTGCGCGCCGTGCTCGACGCCCACCCCGACCGCTTCGTGGGCGTCGGCTGCGTCGACGTCGGGCAGGCCTCGCCCACCGCCGTGGTGAGCCAGGCGCTGCGCGCCCACGACCTGGGCCTGCTCGGTGTCTCCTTCCAGCCCGCGTTCTTCGGGCTCGACATCGACAGCCGGCATCTTTACCCGCTGTACTCGCGAGCCGAGGAGCTCGGCCTGATCGTGGCGGTGCACACCGGCATCACCTACAGCCGGCTGCACCCGCTGCGCCACGAGCGGCCCGAGCTGCTCGACCAGGTGGCCTGCGACTTCCCCGACCTGCGCCTGATCGCGTGCCACGCCGGCTGGCCGTGGGCCACCGAGTTCGCCGCGGTGGCTCGACGCCACCCCACGGTCTACCTGGAGTTCGGGGCCTTGGCGCCCAAGTACGTCGCCAAGCCCGGCACCGGGTGGGACGCCCTGTTCGGCATGATGCCGAACGTCCTGCGCGAGCAGGTGCTCTACGGCAGCGACTGGCCGATGATGCAGCCCGCCCGCGCGGTGCGGGAGTGGCGCGAGTCCGGCCTCACCGACGTCGCCCTCGCGGCGCTGTTCGAGCACAACGCCCGGCGGCTCTTCGGGATCCAGACGACCTCGAGCCCCGCGGACGCCGACGTCTCGCCATGACTGCCGTCACCTTGGCCGACGAGCTGCGGCAGGCCGCCGTCGACGCGCCCGAGCGGGTCTTCGTGCGCACGGTCGAGCAGGACGTCACCTATGCGGACATGCTCGACCGGGTGCAGCAGCGCGCCGGCCGGCTGCGGGAGCTGGGAGTGGGTGCCGGCACCCCGACCGTGCTCGTCATGGACAACGGCGTCGAGCAGGTCGTCACCTGGTTCGCCCTCAGTGCACTCCGGGCGCTGCACGCACCCCTCAACCCCGCCCTGCCGCCCGCGCACCTCACGCATGCGCTGGGTGTGGTCGGGGCGCAGGTCGTGATCGCCGACGACGCGCACCTAAGCAGGGTGGCCGCCGTGGTGCGCGCGTCCGACTCGGGTGCCGTGCCCCAGGTCGTGTCCGGGAGTGACCTGGCCGCGGCCCTGGGATCGCCGGTGCAGCCGGTGCAGCCGGGGCAGCCGGGGCACGACGAGGCGGTGATGGCTCTCGTGGGCGAGGTCGACGAGCTCGAGACGGCCACGCTGCTGTTCACCTCGGGCACCACGGGGCCGTCGAAGGCCTGTGCACTCTCGCACCGCTACCTCGTGCGGGCCGGTCAGCTGCACGCCCGGGAGATGGGGATCACCGCCTCCGACGTGCTCTACTGCCCCTTCCCGCTCTTCCACATCGACGCCGCCACGCTGACCGTCTCGGCGGCCCTGGCGCAGCGGGCCACCGCCGCACTCGGCGTCCGCTTCAGCGCCTCCGGGTTCTGGGAGGAGATCCGTCGCACGCGTGCGACGGTGTTCAACTTCATGGGTGCCACGCTGACGATGCTGTGGAAGCAGGATCCCACCGACCGCGACCGCGACCACGCCGTGCGTCTGGCGTGGGGCGTGCCGATGCCGGAGTGGCAAGGGGCCTTCGAGCGCCGGTTCGGATTCCCGCTGCGTCAGGTCTACGGCCTCACCGACGGGGGAGTGCCCGTCTACGACCCGCTCGACGACCGGCACCGACCGGGCACGGCCGGCAGGGTGCTGCCCGAGTACGACCTCGTCGTCGACACCGCACGCCGCCGCAGCGGCGACCCCGACGACGTGGGCGAGATCCTCATCCGGGGTCGCGAGCCCGGCCTGGTCATGAACGGCTACTTCGGCGACCCGGACGCCACCGCCGAGACCGTGGTCGACGGCTGGCTGCACACCGGCGACCTCGGCTCCCTCGACGCCGACGGATACCTGCGTTTCGGTGGTCGACTCAGTGACTCGATCCGCCGTCGCGGTGAGAACATCTCGGCCCACGAGGTGGAGGAGCTCGTGACCGGTCACCCCGAGGTCGTGGAGGCCGCCGCTCTCGGCGTGCCCAGCGAGCTGACCGAGGAGGACGTCAAGGTGTGCGTGGTCCTGCGGCCCGGCAGCGGCCTGACGCCCCAGGCACTGCACGCCCACCTGCAGCAGCAGGCACCGCGCTACCTCGTGCCGCGCTACCTCGAGTTCGTCGAGGTGCTGCCGAGGACCCCGACGGAGAAGGTCGAGAAGTTCCGCCTGCGGGCACAAGGCGTCACCGACCGCACCTGGGACGCCGAGGCCGGCGAGCGGCGAGCGCGCCCTCCTGGCTGAGCGAGGCTCCGAGGTTCCCGTCGGCCCCCAGACGCTCGACGGGCTCGACGGGCTCGACGGGCTCGACGGGCTCGACGGGCTCGACGGGCTCGACGGGCTCGATGGGCTCAGCGGGCCTCGGGGTTGCCGTACAGGGCGCGCGCGCGGCTGACCTGGATGTCGCGGTGGTACGACGGGAACATGGCATCGGCCGGCTCGACGTCGCGCAGCACCTCCCTGGCCACGACCACCTTGTGGACCTCGCTGGGGCCGTCGGCCAGCCCGACGTGGAAGGAGTTGATGACCCACTCGGCGAACGGCATGTCGTGGGTCAGGCCCAAGGATCCGTGCAGGTGGAGCGCTCGCGCCGAGATGTCGTGCAGCAGCTTCGGCATCGCGAACTTCACGGCCGAGACGTTCTTGCGGATCGCCTTCCAGTCCAAGCCCTGATCGGCCAGCCAGGCCGTCTCGAGGATGAGCAGCCGGAACTGTCGCAGCTCCACCCAGCTCTCCGCGATCTTGTCCTGCACGAGCTGCTTCTCCGCCAGCCTCTCGCCCTTGGTCTCCCGGGAGACGACCCGCTCGCACATCATCTCGAAGGCTCGGGTGGCCTGGGCCAGGGTGCGCATGGCGTGGTGCATGCGACCGCCCCCGAGGCGCACCTGCGCCACGACGAAGGCCTCGCCCCGACCGCCGAGCATGTTCTCGCCCGGAACCCGCACGTCGGTGAACCGCAGGTGCGCGTGGGAATCGTCGCGCTCGCCGTAGAAACCGTAGTTGCGGATGTTCTCGATGCCGGGCAGGTTCCGCGGGACGATGAACATCGACATGCGCCGGTGCGGGTTCTCCGCCTCGGGGTCGGTCACGACCATGAGGATGAAGAAGGCGGCATGGTCGGCCTCGGAGGCGAACCACTTCTCCCCGTTGATGACCCACTCCTCGCCGTCGGGCTCGGCGTGGGCGGTGAAGAGGAGCGGGTCGGCGCCGCCCTGCGGCTCGGTCATGGAGAAGCAGGACACGATCTGGTTGTCGAGCAGAGGGTAGAGGTAGGTCCGCTTCTGCTCCTCGGTGCCGTAGTGCGCCAGGATCTCGGCGTTACCGGAGTCGGGAGCCTGGCACCCGAAGACGATCGGTCCGAAGCGCGACATGCCGAACTTCTCGTTCATCAGGGCGAGCTTGAGCTGGCCGTAGCCCTTCCCGCCGAGCTCCGGGCCGAGGTGGCACGCCCACAGACCGCGTTCCTTGACCTCCTCCTGGAGCGGGCGCACCAGCCGGACGAACTCGGGGTCGTGGATGTTCCACTGGCTGCCCAGCAGGTAGTCGAGCGGCTGGACCTTCTCGCGCACGAAGGCGTCGATCCAGTCCAGCTCTGGCTGGAAGTCGGGGTCGTTCTCGAAGCTCCACAAGGGCCGGCGTCCTTCCATCACGATGTCGTGTCGACGAGTTGTGCGTCCGCAGCGAAGACAACAGCCCGATGGCTCGTCTCGGCAGGTGGGGTTCCAGGGCCCGGAACTGCCCGTGGTCCGCACGCCTCGGACCCCCCACTCTGGGCACCGGATCGAACCCAGGAGGATGACCATGAGCGATGTCCAGGTAGCCCCGAGCGTGGCAGTGCCGGTGTCGGACCCGCAGCTGCGCCGCATCGAGCACTTCCTCTTCGAGGAGGCGCAGCTGCTCGACGAGTGGCGGCTGCACGAGTGGCTGGAGTTGTTCACCACCGGCGGCTACTACCTGGTGCCGTCGACCGACAGGCCGGACGGCGACCCGAGCCGCGACCTGTTCTTGATCCAGGACGACCGGTTCCTCTTGGAGCAACGGGTCAACTCGTTGCTGACCCGCGCCGCGCACGCCGAGTACCCGCACTCGCGCACCACCCGCCAGATCACCAACGTCGTGGCCACCGAGGGGGAGGACGGACGCCTCCGCGTGCGCGCCAACTTCACCGTCTACCGCGTGCGCAACGGGGTGCTCGACACCTATGTGGGGCAGTACCGCCACGTGCTGGAGGTCGAAGCCGAGGAGTCCTTCCGTTTCGTGGAGCGCAAGTCGGTCCTCACGCTGGATGCGCTGCGACCGCACGGCAAGGTCAGCATCATCCTGTGAGCCGGCTCGAGGGCAAGGTCGCGATCGTCACGGGAGCCAGCGCCAACATCGGGGGCGCGCTCGCCGTCGGGATGGCCGCCGAGGGCGCCAGGGTGGTCTGCACCGACCTGTCGGCGGAGGTCGCCGACGCCACGGCGAACCGGATCGTCGACGAGGGCGGCGAGGCCATCGCCGTGGTGGGTGACGTCACCGACCCCGAGCACGCGAGCGACGTCGTCGCGCGAGCGCTCGACCGGTGGGGTCGCATCGACGCTTTGGTCAACAACGCCGTCTGGTTCAACCAGAAGGGGCTCTTCGACATGCCCCTCGAGGAGTACCGCCGCCAGCTCGACATCATCCTCGGCGGGGCGTTCATCTTCACGAGGGCAGTGGCACGGGCCATGATCGACCTCTCGATCCCCGGCAGCATCATCAACGTGCTCTCGACCGCCGCCTGGCAGGGCCAGCCGGGCAACATCGGCTACAGCACCGGCAAGAGCGGTCTGGTCAACTTCACTCGCTCGGTCGCCATGGAGCTGGCCGAGCACGGCATCCGGGTCAACGGCTTCACGCCCACCGCGACCCAGCCCGAGGATCCGGAGCTGGCGGCGCAGATGGCCGCTGCGCTCTCCAAGCAGAGCGGACCCTACGCGATGGACTTCTTCGGGCAGTTCCCGATGAGGCGGTTGCCGACCCCCAGCGACTACGTGTCGTCCGTGGTGTTCCTCGCCTCCGACGACTCCTCGATGATCACCGGCAGCAACATCACCGTCGACGGTGGGGCGACCGCCAAGTACTGGCCCTGGCGCCCCCAGCACGACTGACACAGGAGACACGACGTGCGAGCAGCCCTCATCCGCGACCTCGGCTCCGCCCCCGTGGTGGCGGACATCCCCCGGCCGGAGGCCGGCGACGGGGTGCTCGTCGACATCACGACGGCGGCGCTCAACCCCGCCGACCTGGTCTACGCCTCGGGCGTCCGCCTGCGGCCGTCGACCCCCTTCGTGCCCGGCATCGAGGGCGTGGGCACCACCGCAGAGGGCACACGGGTCTACTTCCACCCCGCAGTGCACCCCGACGGGAGCCTCGCCGAGTACGCGGTGGCGAGAGCCGGGCGCCTGCACGAACTCCCCGACGACATCTCCGACGAGCAGGCCCTGTGCCTGGGTGTCGCGGGCACGACGGCCTGGTTGGCCCTGACCTACAAGGGGCGCATCCGCGCGGGGGAGTCCGTCCTCGTGCTGGGCGCAACGGGCAGCGTGGGACAGATCGCGGTCCAGGCTGCCCGGGCGCTCGGTGCCGGCCGCGTCGTGGCGGCGGGTCGCGACCTCACCATGCTCGAGACGCTGCGGGGGCGCGGCGCAGACTCCACGGTCGTGCTCGACGACGGCTACGCAGAACGGCTGGTCGAGGAGTCCCGGGGTGGCTTCGACCTCGTCGTCGACTCGCTGTACGCGGAGCCCATGGTCGCCGGTCTCGCGGCGTTGCGCCCCGGTGGCCGACTGGTGAACCTCGGCATGCGAGCAGGTCGCAGCGCCGAGGTACCGGGGATCCCCCTCAAGGGGCGCGACCTGCTGAGCCTGTGGGTCGACATCGTGCCGGCGCAGGCGCAGGCCGAGGCCTTCCATGGCCTGTGCACACTCGCGCGAGAGGGCGGCATCGAGGCCGCCTACGAGCTCACGGAGCTCGACGACATCGCGGCGACATGGCAACGCCAGGCGGCGAGTCCGCACCGCAAGCTGCTCGTCGGGTTCTGAGGCGCCGGCGCGTCTCGAACCGGCGTGCCGCGGAACCGGGCATGGTGCTGTCCCGGCGGGTTCCGGGGCTGTCGGGCGCGGCCGGATCCGGTCGTGTGGTGCTTCGCCCACGGGGGTGTGGCGACCGTTCCATTCGCCGGAACCAGCGGTGGGGAACGGGGCGCGTCGACACCACTCTGAGGTCCGTCAACCACGTAACCGACGTCACATCTGCGGGGTCTTCGGCCATCGGTGACCGGGTGCACGTGGGCCATGAGCAGAGCATCAGGAGGAGGCTTCGATGAGTGTCGACATGGTGGTCGTACCGCCGGTGAGCGACCGGCAGCCCGACGCGCAGGTGGGGGAGGTGGCGCAGTCCTCTGCCTCGAAGGCTCTCGCCGTCCTGGAGGCGATCTCGCGGGCTCGCGGCTCGTCGTTCGGCGTCACCGAGGTCGCAGCCGACGTGGGCGTCCCCAAGAGCACCGCGCACCGGCTGCTCAAGACCCTCGAGAAGCACGGCTTCGTCGGTCGCAGCGGCTCGCGCTACCGCGTCGGTGGCAGCTTCTTCGAGCTCAGTGAGGCGGCTCGTTGGTCGGAGTTCGGCGAGCTGCGCGACACCGCCGCACGCCCCCTGAACTGGCTGTTCGAGCGCTCCGACGCCGCCGCGGTGCACCTCGCCGTCCTGAGCGGTCGCGACGTCTTGTACCTCGACAAGATCACCCGACCCGCCGGCACCCGGCTGCCCAGCCGTGTGGGCGGACGGTTCCCGGCCACCTGCACCGCCCTGGGCAAGGCGATCCTGGCGCACAGCCCCCGCGCGACCGTGGCCGACGTGATCGGTGAACCCCTGGCCCGGATCACCCCCTACTCGGTGGCCCTGCGGCAGCAGTTCGTGCTCCAACTGAGCAAGGCACGCGATGCGGGCTACGCCATCGAGCGGGAGGAGGCCTGCCACGGGACGGTGTGCGTGGCCGCTCCGATCATGCGTGACGGTGCGGCGGTGGCGGCGGTCTCGCTCAGCGTGCCCACGCTGACCGCGACGCGCGGCGGCGCCGCCGACCTGCCGGCGCTGGGGCGCCTGCTGGTCCAGGCCTCGACCGAGATCTCGCGTTCGCTCCCCCTCGCGTGAGCACCGTGAGGGAGTCGACCAGGTTCGCCGACGCGGGCTCGTCCGACGTGACGGGCGTCGCCGGCCACGTGCGTCGCTGGGCGCTCCGGCGCCCCGACGCGCCCAGCCTCAGCAGCGGCGAGGTCACGCGGACCTGGGAGGAGCTGGACACCCGCACGAGCAGACTCGCCTGCGCTCTCGTGGAGGCCGGCGTGCGGGCCCAGGCCCGGGTCGTGATGCTGGACCGGAACAACCTGGAGTTCTTCGAGATCCTCGTGGGTGCCGCGAAGGTCGGGGCCGTGACGACCGCGGTCAACTGGCGACTCTCGCCGCGGGAGATGGCGCAGATCATCGACCACTCCACCGCCGAGGTGGTGTTCCTCGGCGCCGAGCTCGTGGCCCAGTGGCAGACGTTCAGCCACCAGCTGAGCACCGTCCGGACGGTCGTCGTGATCGGCGGGGCCCCGGGGTTCGAGGACTACGAGACGTGGCTGGGGCGGCACGCGCCGCGTGACCCCATGGCGCTCGTGGAACCCGACGACACGGCCCTGCAGATGTACACGTCCGGCACCACCGGGCTGCCGAAGGGTGCGATGTTCAGCAACCGGGCGGTCCTGGCCACCGAGGGCATAGCCCGGGCGTTGCGGGTCGACGAGACGTCGACCCTGATGGTGGCCATGCCCGTCTTCCACTCCGCGGGAGCGAGCCTGGGGGTACTCGGACTCCGCACCGGCGCTCACGTCGTCGTGGCCCAGGAGGCCTCGCCCGAGATCCTGCTGACCGCCATCGCCCGCTGGGGCGTGACGATGACGACGTTGGTGCCGTCGGTGCTGAAGATGCTCCTCGAGTGGCCGGGCATCGACGGGCACGACCTCTCGACGCTCGACACGATCGCCTACGCCGCGTCGCCGATCTCGCCGGAGCTGCTGCGCAGATCCCTCGCGGCGTTCGAGTGCCGGTTCCTGCAGATGTACGGCCTCACGGAGACCCAGACGGCGACGACGCTCCTGCCCGAGGACCACCTCGACCCCGCCCACCCCGAACGCATGCTCTCGGTGGGTCGGGCCATCCCCGAGGTGACGGTGCGCGTCGTCGACCCCAGCACGGGGCTCGACGTGCCGGACGGCGTGGTGGGTGAGGTCTGGGTCAAGGCCCCGACCAACATGCAGGGGTACTGGCGCGACGAGCGGGCCACCCGGGCGACGCTCACCGACGATGGGTTCGTGCGGACGGGCGACGGCGCGTCGCGACGAGAGGGCTACGTGTTCCTCCGGGACCGGCTCAAGGACATGATCGTCAGCGGCGCCGAGAACGTCTATCCCATCGAGGTGGAGAACGTCTTGGCGCGGCACCCGGGCATCGACGAGGTCGCCGTGATCGGCGTCCCCTCCGAGCGGTGGGGTGAGACGGTGAAGGCCATCGTCGTCGCCCGGCCGGACCACGCCTTGAGCGAGACCGAGGTCATCGCCTACGCCCGCGGCGACCTCGCGGCCTACAAGTGCCCCACCTCGGTGGAGTTCCTCGACCAACTGCCCCGCAATCCCACCGGCAAGATCCTCAAGCGTGTCCTGCGCGAGCCCTACTGGAGCGGTCGTGAGCGTCCCATCGCCTGACACATCGCCGAAGGGTGTTCCGGCGTCCAGAACTGTCCCTGCCTCGGCGACGTGGGGTGACAGACGATCGAGGCGAGGCCGCGCACCGTCGCCGAGACGGTGCGCCCCGTCCGCAGAGAGGCACCCATGAGCACCGTCATCCCCAGCATCGCACCGGCGTCGGTCGACCTACCCGTCGCCGGCGGCACCCTGACGGTCGCGCAGATCCTCTTGCCGGGCGTCCCCCGCGGGGCTGTCGTCCTGCTCCGCGAGGAGCACGGCACGGATGGTCGGATGGCCGTCCTCATGAACGCACTGGCCGAGCACGGCTACGAGTCCTTCGCCGCAGACCTCGCGACGCTCTCGTCGGAGCCGCTGAGCGACGAGGCTGCCCTCGCCGCGCTCGGCGACCTGGTGGCCCACGTGGGGTCGCACGGATGGACCCGCGAGCAGACCGGGGTCGTCGGCTACGGCTTCGGGGGCCGGCTGGCGTTGTTGGCCGCGTCCCGGACTCAGCTGGGGGCCGCGGTCAGCGTCTCGCCCGAGGGCGTGGGGCGCTCGACGCCCGGTCGACCGGCCCTGGTCGACGCCGTCCCCGCGGTCGTGACGCCGTGGCTGGGCATGTTCGGCGCGGTGGACGACCTGGCCCCCGCCGACGACGTGCGGACCCTGGCGAAGCGTCTGGTCGGTCCGTCCCCTCAGTATAGCGAGGTCGTGACCTACCCGGGCGTCGGGGGGCTCTTCTTCCACGAGTCCGCCGAGGCCCTGGCCCACGCGGCCATGTTCGACTCCTGGCAGCGCGTCGTGGAGTGGTTGAACCTGCGGGTCGTCCCGCGTCCCACCCCCTACGCAGAGATCTGGTCACTCAAGCAGGCCCTGGGTGAGTGACATGTTCAGTGGTGGCCCGAGGGCCGAGAAGAAGGATGTGTGCTGATGTCGCAGTTCATCGACGACGATCGCGAGATGCCGCGATTCCGGGTCAACCGGAAGGCGATGGTCGACCCCGACGTGTTCGCCAAGGAGCGAGACGAGATCTTCGACCAGGTCTGGCTCTACCTGGGTCACGAGACGGAGCTGAAGAAGCCCAACGACTTCAAGACCCGCAACGTCGCCGGACGGCCGATGATCTTCGGCCGCGACGCCAAGGGTGCGATCCAGGTCTGGCTGAACTCCTGCCCGCACCGCGGAGCGATGATCTGTCGTGAGCCCGCGGGCAACGCGCGCTTCATGACGTGCTTCTACCACGGCTGGAGCTTCAGCTCCTCGGGCCAGCTGGTCGCGGTGCCGGGCGACACCTCCTACGGCCCGGAGTTCGAGCGTCCCGGCCTCGCGACCCCGGCCAGGGTCGACTCCTACGCCGGCTTCGTGTTCATCAGCTTCAACCCCGATGTCGAACCCCTCGTGGACTACCTCGCCGGGGCGACCGACTTCATCGACCTCATCGCCGACCAGTCCGAGCAAGGCATGCAGATCGTCGACGGGACTCATGAGTACTCGGTCAAGGCCAACTGGAAGCTACTCGTCGAGAACAGCGTCGACGGCTACCACGCGGTCTCCACCCACCAGCGCTACTTCGAGATGGTGATGGCCTCGGGTGTCGAGCTCGACGGGGCGAAGATGGGCCAGTCGGTGGCGCTCGACCTCGGCAACGGCCACACCGTCATCGCGGGGGGGCCGGACACCGGGGGCATCTTCGGACGCCCGCTCTCCGAGGCCGGCACCGCGGAGAAGAAGGCCCGCTTCGACGCCTTCCGCGACAAGTACGGCGACGCCTGGGTCGACCGCATGTCGGGATCGCGCAACATGGTGATCTTCCCGAACCTGGTCATCATCGATCTCGTGATGGGTGTCGTCGTCCGCAAGATCGACCCGGTGTCGCCCGACTACATGGAGGTCACGGCGTGGGAGCTCGTCCCGCCCGAGGAGGGTGCCGAGCTCAAGCGCCAGCGCCTCGACAACTTCCTGACGTTCTGGGGCCCGGGCGGTCTGGCCTCGCCGGACGACGTGGAGGCGCTCGAGACGTGTCAGCGATCGTTCGCCTCGCACCGAGAGCTGCCGTGGTCGGACGTCTCGCGCGGCATGGCGGGTGAGCAGCACCCGAGCGGCTCCGAGGAGCTGCAGATGCGCACCTGGTGGCGGCGTTGGAACGAGTTCATGACCGGCGAGGTGCTGCCGCCCGAGGAGCACCTGGCACCGGCGGCGATGTACACGGCGCCGCGCCCGTCGCTGCCGGCGCAACAGCCGACGGCCTGAGAGAGGCCGTGCGGGCCCGCCGTCGGGGGACGGCGGGCCCGTTGCTGCGTGCCGCTGGGTGGTGCCGGCTCAGGTGACCGGCAGGATCCCGTCACGGTGGCGTGCGGCCAGCGCGGCATAGGCGTCGGGATTGCCGTCGACCCACTGCTCCGCCACGGACCCGGTGATGTCGCGCTTCGCGACGGCCGGCGCGCCGGCGATGAGGGTGTTCGCGGCGAACTCGGCTCCGGCCGCGACCATCGAGTGTGCGGCCACCAGGCACCGCGAGCCGATGCGGGCGCCGTCGAGCACCGTCGAGCCGTTGCCGACCAGGGCGCGGGCGCCGATGACGGCCCCGTGCACCACGCACAGATGACCCACGGTGGCTCCGGGACCGACCTCGGTCGGCAGGTCGGGCGGGCCGTGCATCACCGAGCCGTCCTGCACGTTCGCACCGGCACGGATGACGATCGGCGCGTAGTCCGCCCGGATGACGGCGTTGTACCAGATCGAGGCGCCCGCCTCGACGATCACCTGGCCGACGAGCGTCGCGGTCGGGGCGATGAAGGCGGTCGGGTGGATGTCGGGGCTCGCGCCCTCCAGGGAGTACAGAGGCATCCCGACACGGTAGGGCCGGATGCGCGAAGCCCGACGGCCGCGCGTTCCGCCCGGCGGAAACGAGCGTGGGAGGGGGCTGTAAGCAGCGTCACACTGACGCCTCGGCGCGGCGCAGCGACCGCCACCGGACCACCTCACCACCCACCGGGAGAACACATGGACCACGCGGCAGGCCCACCCAGGAGCGGGTCATGAGCGAGCTGAGAGTCGATGGCGTCTCGATGCACTTCGGCGGGATCACCGCGCTGGACGGCCTCTCGTTCACCATCGGGAGTGGGCAGATCTGCGGCCTGATCGGCCCCAACGGAGCGGGGAAGACGACGCTGTTCAACTGCGTCAGCCGCATCTACCAGCCCAGCGCCGGCAGCATCTGCCTCGACGGTGAGGAGCTGCTCGACGTGCCGGCCCATCGGATCGCCGGTCACGGCGTCGCCCGCACGTTCCAGAACCTCGGGCTCTTCCCGTCGCTGACCTTCCTCGAGAACACCATGGCGGGGGCGCACGCCCGGGGTAGGGGCGGCTACCTGGGCTCGATCCTGCGCATCGGCCAGGCGAGGGCGGAGCGCGAGCTCAGGGCCGAGGCCTTCGAGCTGCTCGAGGTGCTGGGCCTGGCCGACCTGGCCTTCCTCCCCGCCGCCCATCAGTCGTTCGGCACGCTCAAGCGTCTCGAGCTCGCCCGCGCGCTCGCTGCGCGACCCCGGTTGCTGCTCCTCGACGAACCGGCCGGCGGACTGACGCACAGTGAGGTGGACGAGCTGTCCTCGACGATCCGCCGAGTCCGCGACGAGTTCGGCCTGACGATCCTGCTCGTCGAGCACCACATGGCCATGGTCATGGGGATCTCCGACATCGTGGTGGCCATGAACTTCGGCGAGAAGATCGCCGAGGGCACACCCGCGGAGGTCCGGTCGGACCCGGCGGTCGTCTCGGCCTACCTGGGAGCGCCCGCCGCATGAGCCTCTTGCAGATCGAAGACCTCCACGCGGGCTACGGGGCGGCCGACATCGTGCACGGGGTGGACCTCACGGTCGACGAGGGCGAGGTCGTCGTGCTCCTGGGCGCCAACGGCGCCGGGAAGACCACGACGATGCGAGCCATCTCCGGCTTGATCGCCCGCCACGGGAGCCTGAGGTTCGACGGCACCGACATCTCCCGGGCGGCGCCCGACGAGATCGTCCGCCTCGGACTCGCACAGGTTCCCCAGGGCCGCGGGACGATCGCGGACCTGACGGTCGAGGAGAACCTCCGCGCGGGCGCCCACGTGCGCCGCGACAAGCAGGGCATCGCCGAGGACATCACGCGCTGGTTCGACACCTACCCGCGGCTGGCCGAGCGCCGCAAGCAGCAGGCGGGGCTGCTCTCCGGTGGCGAGCAGCAGATGCTGGCGATCTCGCGGGCCATGATGAGCCGGCCGCGGCTGCTGCTCTGCGACGAGCCGAGCCTGGGGCTCTCACCGAAGCTGACGCAGGAGATGTTCGCCTCCTTGTCACGCATCAACCACGAGATGCGCATGGCCATCCTGCTCGTCGAGCAGAACGCCACCTTGGCCCTCGGCATCGCCGATCGCGGCTACCTCATCGAGGTCGGCCACGTCGGTGCCTCCCGATCGGCAGCGGACCTGGCCGGCGACGACGCCATCCGTGCCGCCTACCTCGGCTACTAGGAGCTGTCCCATGGACCTACTGGTCGCCCGCCTCATCGACGGGCTCAACAACGGTGTCATCTACGGGTTCCTCGCCCTCGCCCTGGTCTGCGTCTACCGCAGCACCAAGCACCTCAACCTCGCCCAGGGCGAGATGGCCATGTTCTGCGCCTTCATCGCCTACGCAGCCACGCAGGCTGGGGTGCCGGTCGTCTTCGCCATCGTCATCGCGATCGCGGCCGGCGTGATCATGGGTGGCGTCGTCGAGCGGGTGCTGGTCAGGCCTCTCGGACACGACGCCGACTACTCGATCCTGCTCGTGACCATCGGCCTCTTCCTCGCGCTGAACGCCACCGCCGGCATCATCTGGGGTGGTGAGCCGCTGGCGTTCCCGACCGTCTTCTCCTCGGGCGCCGAGGACTACATCGGGGTGCTCGGCAGCCGGGTGCGCTATCAGCAGCTGCTGCTGGCGGTCCTGCTCGCGGCGGTCCTGGCCGCGATCCTGGCTCTGTTCAAGTACACCAAGCTCGGGCTGGCGATGCGCACGGCGACGAGCAACCCCGAGTCCGCTGCGCTGCTCGGCATCAGGGTCAACCGGATCAACGCGCTGGGCTGGATGATGGCCGCCGCGGTCGGTGGACTGCTCGGGCCGCTCGTCGCCCCGGGCACGACCCTGACGACGTACATGATGTTCACCTTCCTCATCTACGCCGCGGCCGCGGCCACCCTCGGGGGTTTCGACTCACCCGGTGGAGCGGTGCTGGCAGGGCTCATCATCGGCGTGCTGGAGAGCCTGATCGGCGGGTACGTCTCGTTCGTCGGCTCCGATCTGAAGCTGGCGGTCGCGCTGGTGCTGCTGTTGATCGTCCTCATGGTCAGACCGTCCGGTCTGTTCGGATCCAGGCGAGTGGAGAGAGTCTGATGGCACTGCCGATCACCGTTCACGAAGGCACGATGCCGCACCGGGGCATCCGGTTGGGACGGGTGGCCCTCGTGGTGGCCGTCGTCCTCGCGTTGCCCTACGTCGTGGCTCCCTATCGCCTCGACCAGGTCACCGGCGCGCTGATCCTGGCGATCGCGGCCGTCGGCCTCAACCTGCTGTCGGGGTTCGGAGGCCAGATCTCGCTGGGTCACGCGGCGTTCTTCGGCTTCGGCGCGTACACCACCGGCATCCTGGTCACGGACCACGGCTGGTACCCGCCGGTGGCCTTCGTCCTGGGCATGCTGGTCTGCTTCGTGGTCGGCGTGCTGGTCGGCGTGCCCGCGCTGCGACTGCGGGGCATGTACCTGGCCCTGGTCACCTTGGCGGTCGGGGTGATCTTCCCGAGCCTGGTGCGACGCTTCGACTCCCTGACCGGAGGATCCGCCGGGCTGTTCGGGATCAGCTTCGATGCTCCCGATCACGCCTACTTCGCCGGTCGCGCCGGCCAGATCCTATGGCTCTACTACGTGGCGGTCGTGGCGTTGGCGGTGTCGTGCCTACTCGTGTGGAACATCATGCGGGGCAGGACGGGACGCGCCATCGTGGCGCTGCGCGACAACGAGCCCGCCGCGATCGTGATGGGGGTCGACCGGACGGTCGTGCGCACGGTCCTCTTCGGCATCTCGGCTGCCATCGCCGGTCTCGCGGGCGGGCTGTTCGCCGTCGACACCGGGATCCTGACCCCCGACAGCTTCTCCCTGCTCTTCACGATCTACCTGCTGGTCGCCATGGTGCTCGGTGGGCGGGCGAGCTTCTGGGGCCCGATCATCGGCGGCTTCGTGATCTACTACCTGCCCCTCTGGACCGGGGAGCTGACCGACGGCCCCGCCGCCGGCGTCCTGTTCGGGATCCTCATCATCGTCATGGTGTTCACGCTGCGCGAGGGCGTCGTCGGCGGCCTCGGGCGGCTGGGCGCCCGCGTCCTCGTGGTCGAGCCCCGGCGCCCGACTCCGAGGTTCGACCTCTCCGAGGCCCCACCCGTCTCCGCCGACCAGGGGATCGAACCCGCCGCGTGCCAGCCGCGCCAGGAGACGGCGGCAGGCGCCCCTCTCGCCGACTGAGCGCCTCGGCGCTGGGGCGGGTGCCGGCCACGCATCTTGTGCGGGGGTTCCACCCGACGGAATCCGCGATCGGACCCCCGGTGTCGCCCACATCACACTGAGGCCCGGCGGGTGAGCCAGACCCATGAGCCACCGACTCGGGATCTCGACGCTGCATCTCACGGTCCGACCGAGGACCAGTCTCTCGAAGGAGCACGACATGTTCACGAAGCGCACACGGCTGTCCGCAACCGTGCTGACCATCGGCCTCCTGGCCACGGCCTGCGGCTCGCCGGTCGCCGACGACAACTCGGGCGGTGATGTGTCGAGCGAGGCCGAGGCGGCAGCCAAGGCGCTCGGTATCGACCTGAGCCAGTGCCCCACCGACGTCACCCAGCCGTTGGGCAAGACGGTCAAGGTCGGCAACACGATGCCGCTGACCGGTCCGGTCGCACCGGCCCTCGGCGTGATCGGCCCCGGGCTCAAGGCCGCGTTCGACAACTTCAACAAGACCTCCGGGCTCGACACGACGTTCCAGCTCGTCTCGGAGGACGACGCGTTCACGCCCGACAAGGCGCTGACCTCGACCCAGACGCTGCTCGACAAGGACGACATCGACCTCATGACCACCGTCATCGCGACGGCGCAGGTGGTCGCCGTACGCGGCATCCTGGGCGAGGAGTGCGTGCCGTTCCTGCCCGGCGTCTCCGGCGGTGCCTCGGCCAACGACCCCGCCGATTACCCGTGGACAGCGGTGTTCTCGCAGCCCTCGGCGCTCGACTCGCGCATCATGATGGCCGACATCACGGCCAACCACCCCGACGGCGCCAAGGTCGCGGTGCTGTACTCCAACACGGAGTCCGGCAAGGACTACCTGGATGCGCTGAAGAAGTACGCCGGCAAGAACCAGATCGTCAAGACCGAGACGATCGAGGCGACCGAGACGGCGGCACCGTCCTCGCAGATCACGACGCTGCGCTCCTCGGGCGCCGACACCCTCATCGCGATCCCGACGTCGGCGCAGTGCGCCTCGACGATGCAGGAGGCGGCCAACCAGGGCTGGGACGTGCCGTCGTACATCACCTCGACATGCTCGAGCGCGACGTTCGACGTCGCCGGCCAGGCCGCCGACGGCTGGCACATCACGACGTACGTCAAGGATCCCTCACGCGGTGAGGGAGCCAAGGATCCCGCGGTGCTCGAGGCCGTCGACCTGCTCCACAAGTCCTCGCCCGACACCCCGATCAACAACACCTCGCTCGGCGGGTTCTTGTACTCGCAGCCACTCTTCGAGGCGATCAAGGAGGCCGCCGACTCACCGCTCGGCCTGAGCCGCCTGGGCATCATGTCGGCCTTCTCCACGCTCGACTTCCAGCCGGCGCTGCTCAAGGACGGCGTGCGGTTCAAGCTCGACGGACTCGAGGACCACGAGGCCATGGAGGCGTCCTACATGAGTGTCTACGACGCGAAGTCCAAGACGTTCACCGACAGCGACCTCTACGACTTCGAGGGTCAGATGGGCGACTAGCAGCTCCTCGGCGAGGGCGGCGGGTCCGGCGACGTCTGTCGCCGGGCCCGCCGTCGCGTGCGGTCACGACGACACGCAGGTGGGGCCGGCCGTCGGGCGTGGTCGTCGCCCCGCGCGTTCCGTGGAGTGAAACCGGCCCTGACGAGGTGAGGCGGCCTTACCCAGACTGGACCCTTGGCCCGGACGACCCGGCCGACGACGACGGAGGTCAGCACCGATGGAAGGTACGCAGACGATGAACCGCCAGCTGGCCTGTGCCGTGGACGATCTCGCTCCCGGTGAGTCGATGACGCTGGAGGGCGACCAGATCGCCCTGCACCGCGCCGAGGACGGCACGTTCTTCGCGACGGCCGACAGCTGCACCCACGAGAAGTGGTCCCTCGGCACCGAGGGTGAGATCGAGGGCGACGAGCTGGTCTGCCCCCTGCACATGGCGCGCTTCGAGCTGTCCAGCGGAAAGCCGCTGTGCCTGCCCGCGACCGTGATGCTCGCGACCTACCAGGTCGAGGTGGACGGCGACCAGGTCTACGTGCTGAGTCAGTGAGCGCCGGCGGGCGCCTCTGACGCCTCGCGGCATCTGGGCCCCTCGTGGGAGTTCGTCGTCGGGATCGAGCGTCGCCGACGCGTGCACCGGCTGGGCAGGGCAGCCGTCGACGAGAGCTCCATCGCTGGGCGTCTGACCGGTCCGTCTGACCGGTCCCTCTGACCGGTCCGTCGGGCGCGGTCGGATGAGTCCTGCTCGTTGCGCAGGCGCCGATGGTCCGTCCACCGGGACCGGGCGGCCTCGGGGTTCCAGCCAGCGGTAACGCGCGTTGCCCGCCCGGTGGGCCGTGCCAAGACTGACGGGCGTGCCCATTCTCATCATCGGTGCCTCGGTCGCCGGCATGCGCACGGCCCAGGCACTGCGCGCGGCCGGCAGTGCCGAGTCGATCACGATCCTCGGTGCCGAGACCCACCACCCCTACGACAAGCCACCGCTGTCGAAGGAGATGCTCCTCCCCGGCGGCTCGGACGAGCCGGTCCCGCTGCTCTCCGCGGAGGAGCTCGAGGCGCTGGCCGTCGACCTCCACCTCGGTACGCGCGCCACGGGCCTGGACCTCGACCGGCGCGTCGTCACCACGCAAGACGGTGCGGAGTACGCCTTCGAGCAGCTGGTCATCGCCACGGGCGTCAACCCGCGGACGCTGCCGGGGGCAGACGAACTCGAGGGCGTGCACACGCTGCGCAACGCCGAGGACTCCGTCGCCCTGCGTGCGTCGTTGGCCGGGGCGGAGCACGTGGTCGTGGTCGGAGCCGGATTCATCGGGGCCGAGTTCGCCGCGGCGGCACGCGCGCACGGCAAGGCCGTCACCATGATCGAGACGCAACCGGTTCCCCTGACCCACGTGCTGGGCGAGGCGGTCGGGAGCGAGCTGGCCCGCCTGCACGCGCTCAACGGCGTCAGGGTGCACGCGGGGGTCGGCTTCTCGCACTTCGTCGGTGACGGCGCGAGTGGCCGGGAGCGTGTCGCCGGCGTCGCGCTGGACGACGGACGCGTGCTGCCCGCCGATCTGGTGGTGGTCGGCATCGGAGCGACGCCGGCCACGGAGTGGCTGGCGTCCTCCGGCCTGCCGATCGGCGACGGCATCGAGTGCGACGCCGAGCTGCGCGTGCTCGGCGTCGACGGGGTCTTCGCGGCCGGCGACATCGCGCGGTGGCCACATCCGCTGTACGGGACCGACCTGCGCATCGAGCACTGGACCAACGCCAACGAGCATGCCGGTGTCATCGCCGCCACGCTGACGGGCACGCCCCCGCCTCGACCGCAGGTGCCCTACGTGTGGTCCGACCAGTACGGCCACCGCATCCAGATCGTCGGGCGCCCCGCCGACGGCACCGTCGCGCTGCTGCACGGCGACGTCGAGTCGGGTCTCGTGGCGGTCTACGCCGATGCGGTGGGACGCGTCACCGGGGCGCTCGTGGTCGACGATCCACGAACGCTCATGAAGTGCCGCAGGGCAGCCACCCAGCGCCTGGCCATCGCCGACCTCGACCTGGGGCTCGCGGGCTCCACGCCCGCCTGACCCGACCGGCCACGGCTCACGCGTCTGCCGTGGCGCCCAACAATGAAGGAGAAAGCATGACGTTGACCGAAGAGGGACTCATCGAGGTTCCGGGGATGCTCAGCCGCTGGGTGCGACTGGCGAACGGTTCGAAGGCGCACTACATGACCTCGGGCACCACCGGACCGGCCGTGATCCTCCTGCACGGCGGCCTGCCCGGGTCGTCCGGATTGGCCGGTTGGCGCTTCATGGCGCCCTTCCTCGGCGAGAACGGTTTCCGGGTGTACTGCCCCGACATGCCGGCGTTCGGCCTCTCCGACGACCGGGAGGAGTTCTGGCCGAAGGGCGTGCACAGCTACGTCGACTTCATCCACGACTTCGCCACCGCCTTGTGCCTCGACGAGTTCCACCTCGCCGGCAACTCGATGGGCTGCATGAACACGACCAACTACGTGGTCGCCCACCCCGAACGAGTGCTGAGCTTCGCCCTCATCGCCGGCGACATCGGCGATGTCGTCCCACCTGGCCTCAAGCCGCCCGCCAAGGTCGAGCTGACCCACTACGACGGCACCCGCGAGGGCATGCGGGCGATGATGAGCGCCATCATCTACCGGGGTGAGGCGATCAGCGACGACCTCATCGAGATGCGCTACGCGGCCGCCGAGCGTGGCAAGGATGCTCACGCGCAGTTCTGGCCCGGGCTCCTCCAGTACGGCCGCATCATCCCGTGGGAGGACCCGAACATCGAGGCTCGACTCTCGACCAAGGGTCGTCTCGACCGGCTCACGATCCCCGGGATCTACCTCTACGGCACCGAGGACGTGCTCACGCCGGTCGAGTGGGGCTATGAGCAGGAGAAGGTGCTTCCGAACATCCAGTTCTTCTATCCCGAGCAGACCGGGCACCAGGGGCAGACCGACTCACCCGACATCTTCAACCGGGTGTTCCTCGAGTTCTTCCGCGACGGTCGGGTCTCGCGCCAGGCGGCCGATGCCGCAGGTGTGTCGAAGCTGCGGCCCGAACTGACCGACCGGGTCGTGCAGTCATGACCGTCACCGCAGAGAGCTCCAGCCGCACGGTCCAGACCAGCCGGTACCGCATGCACTACTACGAGGCGGGGGAGGGCCATCCGGTCATCCTGTTGCACGGCAGCGGACCGGGGGCGACCGGTTGGAGCAACTTCCGGCCCAACATCGAGCCGCTCTCGCAGCACTTCCACGTCTACTCCGTCGACATGCCGGGGTGGGGCGAGAGCGAGACCCAGAACGACGCCGTCGGTCGCGACCACGTCGCCGACCTGATCGCGTTCATGGACGAGCTCGGCATCGAGCGCGCCGCGCTGGTGGGCAACTCGATGGGCGGGATGACCTCCGTGGCGACGTCGGTGCGCTTCCCCGAGCGGGTCAGCCACCTGATCTCGATGGGCGCACCCGCCCCCGGGCTCGACCTGTTCAGCCCCGGGGGAGGCTTCTCCGAGGGTCTGAAGGTGCTGTTCCACGCCTACCGCGAGCCGACGGCCGAGAACATGAAGAAGCTCGTGCAGATCATGTGCTTCGACCCCGAGTGGGCCACCGACGAGCTCGCGGCCCTGAGGTCGGCGGCCGCTCGGGCGCACCCCGAGCACCTCGACAGTTGGAACGCGCTGTGGGACGCCCCTCAGGCGCCGAACCCGTACTTCGCCCTGCTGCCCGAGCTGTCGAAGCTGTCGGTGCCCACGCTGGCTCTCCACGGTCGCGACGACCGGGTCGTCAGCTTCGAGCACTCGCTGCGCTTCGTCGCGGCGATCCCGACATCGCGGGTGCACATCATCAACCGCTGTGGGCACTGGCTCCAGATCGAGCACTCCGAGGAGTTCAACCGCCTCGTCGCGGACTTCGTGAGCAACAGCTGAGCGGTTCCGGGCAGCAGAACGGCACGTGGTGCTGCCCGGACCGCCGGACTTGTATGGCCAGGCGCCCCGTGACCGTCGGTGCGATCGACGTGAAGGGGGCAGCCCACCCCACCCATCGACTTGGAGGAGCACCCATGGCAGACGTCATCGGTCTCGGCATGACCCACTATCCGATGCTGGCCGGTGCGGACACGCACATGGCGAACCTCATGAAGACGGTTCTCAAGGATCCCGACATCCCGGCCGAGCGCAAGGATCCGGCGAACTGGTCTCCTCTCGCGCAGAGGGAGTGGGGCGACGACGAGGGCACCACGGCGGCGGCCGGGCACCGGGCGCAGCTGCGCGAAGGCCTCGACACCGTGCGCGCGGCTCTGGACGAGTTCGAGCCCGACGTCGTGCTGGTGTGGGGCGATGACCAGTACGAGAACTTCCGCGAGGAGGTCATCCCGTCGTTCTGTGTCCTGGCCTACGAGGACACCGAGGTCGAACCGTTCGCGGTGTTGAACATGCTCAAGGTGCCGAACGTCTGGGGCCTGCCGGACGAGGAGCGGTTCACCATGCAGGGCGACCCGAAGTTCGCCAAGGAGATCGCCGCCGCAGTGCTCAACGACGGCATCGACGTCGCCTACTCCTACGAGCAGCGCGAGGGCATCCACTTCCCGCACGCCTTCGCGAACACGCAGATCTTCCTCGACTACGACAACGTGGGCAAGCAGTTCCCTTACCCGATCGTCCCGCTGGCGGTGAACTGCTACGGCGAGCACGTCATCGCCCGCCGCGGTGGCATCGCTCGCTTCGCCGACATCCAGGCCGGCGAGGATCTCGACCCGCCCGGGCCGTCACCGATGCGCTGCTTCGAGTTCGGTCGGGCCGTCGGCCGCGCGGCGCGCGACAGTGGCAAGCGCGTGGCGCTCGTCGCCTCGGCCAGCTGGTCGCACGCCTTCTTGAACGACAAGGACTGGCACCTGCGCCCCGACACCGAGGCCGATCGCGCGCTCTACGACGCGATGGTCGCCGGTGACTACGCGGCGTGGGCCGCGCAGACGACCCGCGACATCATCGACGCCGGCCAGCACGAGATGCTCAACTGGTTCTGCCTGCTGGGGGCGATGTCCGAGCTGGGGCTGAGCCTGGAGTGGAGCGACTTCGTCGAGACCGAGATCCTCAACTCGAACAAGACCTTCGCGATCTTCCGCTAGCGACACGCCCGTTCTCGACGACGGCGCCGGCCCCCATCGAGGGCGTCGGCGCCGTGGTGCGTCCGGGGCGGACGCCCGCGGTTCGGTGCTGCCGGGGAGGCCTCAGACCTCGCGGGGGAACCAGTGCGACCGGCCATGGGTCAGGCCCTCGCGGATCTCCTTGGCGATCTGGACAGCCGTCTCGTGCAGTGCGTGCTCGATCTTCTGGCCCGCCTCGGTATCGGCTCGGTGCGCGACCGAGATCGCGCCGACGGCGAACTCGTGGACGACCAGGGGCGTCGCGACGCAGGCCAGCCCGAGCTGGGCCTCGTTGCGCTCGTGGGCCATCCCGACGGTCCGGACGGTGCGCAGCTCGGTCACCAGCTCGTCGACCCCGGTGATGGAGTGCGGCGTCATCATCGGCATCGGCGAGGGCAGGAAGGCCTCGAGATCCTCGAGGTTCTCCCAGGCGAGCAGAGCCTTGCCGATCGCGGTGCAGTTGGCGGGGAGTCGCGCACCCACGCCCGAGAGGGACGACGGGCTGTCGGCGCGCGCGAGCTTCTCGAGGTAGACGACGTCGTAGCGGCGCAGCACCGCGAGGTGGACCGTCTGGCCCGACCAGCGGTGCAGGGCGGCCAGGTAGGGCATCGCGACGTCGCGCATGCCGGCGGCCGGGGTCGTCGCCCCGAGTTCGAGGAGGCCCAGACCCAGCTTGTAGCCCGAGCGGTGCTGCTCGATCGCGTCGAGGTCGATGAGACGGGCGATCAGTCGGTGCACCGTGGACTTCGGCAGGCCCGAGGCGCGGGAGAGCTCGCTGAGGGTCATGACCCTCTCGTTGGAGTTGAACGCACGCAGCAGCTCGAAGGCCTTGGACAGGATCGAGGGCGGCTCGGGGGCCCTGGTTCCGTGGTCCGGCGAGGCATTCACAGTGGCTGACTCCCGGGGGCTGTGCGCGGTATGACGTGTGACGGGCTTCACTGAAGGGTAGCGGTCGCCGGACGGCCCCGAACCCCGGCTCCGGGCCCCTCCCGGCGCCTTTCCAGCGACCGGAACGACGGCTTCACCGGCCCCTGGAGGCGTCGATACGGTCGCGCGACGACACGTGGCACTCGGCCGCGTCGCGACGAGGGGAGCGCTCATCCGCACCGACGTCATCTCCGAGGCTCCCGGCATCGTCGTGGACGCACACGCGCACATCCTGCCGGCCGGTCTGCCGGCTCCGGACGGGTCTGATGACCCGCGCTGGCCGCGCCTGGTGCGTCATGACGCGAGCCACGGCTCGATCATGCTCGGCGATCGCGAGTTCCGTCCCGTGCGCTCGGCGCTGTGGGACGTGCGCGACCGTCTGGCCGAGCTCGACGCGTCGGGCATCGACGTCCAGCTCGTCTCGCCCGTGCCGATCACGCTGACCGACTGGGCACCTGCGCCCGCCGCCTCGGCGTTCGCGGCCGCGATGAACGACGGCATCGCGGCCGCCGTGGCCGAGTCGGGCGGACGACTGGTGGGCCTGGGCGCGCTCCCGGTGCAGGACGTCGACGCGGCGGTCGCCGAGCTCGAGCGCATCGTCACCACGCTGGGGCTGCGCGGAGCCGAGATCGGTTGCCGGCTCGCCGATCGTGAGCTCGACGACCCGGCCGTGCGAGCGTTGTTCGACGCCGCCGAGGCACTGGGGGCGATCTTGTACGTGCACCCGCTCGGTGGCGGGGACGGTGCTCTGAGGCGCACCGGGCAGCCCTACGACTTCGGCCTCGGCATGCTCAGCGACACCGCCCTCGCGGCCGGCGCCCTCGTCTTCGGTGGTGTCCTGCGCGACCACCCCGCACTGAAGGTCGTGATGTCGCACGGGTGCGGCACCTTCCCGTTCGCGCTGCCGCGGCTCGCGCTCGGTGCGGCCCTCTTCCAGGATCCCGCGACCGACCACGACGACCTCGCCCGTCGCCTCTGGGTCGACACCCTCGTCTTCGACCACGAGCACGTGCGTCTGCTGGTACGCCGGTTCGGTGCCGACCACATCGTGATGGGGACCGATCACCCCTTCATCGCGGGCCAGCTGGAGGCCCAGCCGCTGCTCGTCCGGGCCGCCGTCGACGCCGGCATCCTGACCGACGAGCAGGGCCATGACGTCAGAGGCGCCAACGCCGCGGCGCTGCTCGGCCTCGCGGCGGGCGCAGTACCGCGGGGCGGCGTCCGTGTCGACGCATGACGTGACGATCGTCGGCGCCGGGCCCGTGGGTTTGGTGACGGCCCTCGGGCTGGGCCAGGCCGGGGTCGGCGTCACGGTGCTCGAGTCGGCGCCGTCGGTGGTGCGCGCGCCGCAGTCCACCCTCTTCCACTGGTCGATCATGTCCGAGCTCGACCATCTCGGACTGCTCGAGGAGGCTCGGGCGGTCGGTCTGGAGCAACGCAGCTGGTCGCTCCAGATCGTCGAGTCCGGTGAGGAGCTGGTCTTCGACCTCTCGGTGCTCGGCGACGAGGTCGAGCATCCCTTCACGCTGCACCTGGCCCAGAACGAGCTGAGCCGGATCGTGCACGCACACCTGCGCGCGCTGCCGAACGTGCGCGTCGAGCGCGGCACCTCGGCGTGCTCCGTCGTCCAGGACGCGACCGGGTGCACGGTCGGAGCGGTGGGCCCCGAGGGCGAGCGCGACTACCGGTCGTCGTGGGTCATCGCTGCCGACGGCACGCACAGCGTCGTCCGCCGAAAGCTGGGCCTGGCGTTCCACGGGATGACGTGGCCCGAGCGCTTCGTCGTGGCCGACCTGGATCTCGACCTCTCGATGCTGGGCTACCGGTCGTCGGTGGCCCGCGTCGCGCCCCCCGGAAGCGCCCTGATCGCCCAGCTGGCCAGTCCCGGCCCGTGGCGCTACACCTACGCCGAGAGCCGGATCCTGCCCGACGACTCGGTCGGCCAGCGGATGTCCGGGGTGCTGCGGGCAGCCCTGCCCGACTCCGTCGACCCGGGAGTCCGCGAGTGGGCGTCGTTTCGCATGCACGAGCGCGTCGCCGACCGGTTCAGGGTCGGACGCGTGCTGCTGCTGGGCGACTCGGCCCACGTCACGAACCCCACCAGCGGCTACGGGGTCGCGTGCGGCTTCTACGACTCCGCAGCGCTGGTCGAGGCGCTGGGCGCGGTTATCCTCGACGGTGCCTGCGACGACGTGCTCGACCGCTACTCCACCGAGCGGCGCAGGGTGTTCACCGAGATCGCGTCACCGGTCTCCTCGGAACAAAAGCAGCTCGTGTTCGATGTCGGCGAGCCCGCTCGCAAGGCGGCCGACCTCGAGCGCTACCGCCGGATCGTGAACGACCGCGATCGGATGCGCCGATTCATGATGACGGGCCGCGAGCTGCGTAGCGGTTCGCTGTTGTCGGCCGGCCCCACCGCGTGAGGCGGCTCGGCGGCAAGGGCGCGCCGACAGCGCTGGTTCCGGCGCACGGAACGGTGCCATGACCGAGGTCACACGGGGTGCTTCGGTGTAGGTGACTCCCTACCGTTCGACCTCGAGGTGACGCCCCATGTCCACCGTCCGCGACGACCTGCACGCCGAGCTCCGCGCCGAGCGCGAGCTGTCGATCGACCAGATCTGGCGTGCTGCCGAATCACGTCTGGACTGGCCCATCGAGCGTGGCCTCAACACCGCCCACGAGTGTGCCGACCGGTGGGCGCGCGACCGGGCTCGGTTGGCGATGATCCTGCGGCACCCGGACGGGTCGAGCGAGCGGTGGACCTATGCCGAGCTGGCCCGGGCGTCGAGTCGCCTGGCGTCGGCCTGGAGGGCGGCGGGATTCACCCGTGGGGACCGCGTCGCGGCGCTGGTCAACCAGCAGGTCGAGGCCTTCATCGGCGCGCTCGCCGCCTGGCGGTCCGGCCTCGTGTACGTGCCCCTCTTCGTGGGTTTCGGCACCGACGCCATCGTCCAGCGGCTCAACGGGGCCGAACCCGTGGCGGTCGTCGTCGACCACCGCTACCGCCACCAGCTGGCAGCGGCGATGCCACTGCTCTCGGTGGAGCCGCAGGTCTACACGGTCGCCGGCCCGGCCGGGCGCGGGCTGGTGCGTGGCGACCGCAGCTTCTGGAGCGAACTCGACTCCCGCGCGCCCGACTTCGCGATGGTCGAGACCGCGCCCTCGGACCCCGCGACCCTGATCTTCACCAGCGGCACGACCGGTGCGGCCAAGGGCTGCGTCCAGCCGCACTCGCTGATCCTGACCATCCAGCCCTTCATCCGGCACACCTGGGCCTTCACACCCGACGACATGTTCTTCACCGGAGCGGCGCCCGGATGGTCCTACGGCCTCTACACCACCGGCGCCGGCCCGATGTCTCTCGGCGTCCCGCGCGTGGCCTATACGGGCGACTTCGACCCCGCCGCCTGGCTGCGCGTCTTCGAGGAGGAGCAGGTCACCTACGTCGCGGCGGCGCCGAGTGCCCTGCGACGGCTCGTGCCCCTTGCCGAGCGCCAGGGCATCTCCGAGAGCATCCGGGGGGCCACGAGTGCGGGCGAGCCCCTGGACGCCCCGCTCGCCGAGGCGTGGGCCCGGCTGACGGGGAGCACCATCCAGGACGGCTACGGCCAGAGCGAGTCGGCGATGGTGCTCGCGAACCTCGCCGATCCGCAGTGCCCTGACGTCCCGGGTGCGTTGTCCTCGGTCGTGCCCGGATTCGACGCCGTGCTGGTCGACGACGCCGGCGTCGAGCAGGAGCAGCAGGGGATCCTGGCGCTGCGGCAGCCCCGGTACCAGGCGGCCACGGGCTACCTGAACGCCGACGACTTGTGGCGGGCGCGCTGGCGGGGAGATCTGTTCCTGACCGGCGACGTGCTGCGCAAGGACGACGCCGGCCGGTACTGGTTCGTGGGTCGTGACGACGACCTCATCGTCACCTCGGGGTACAACGTGGGCCCCAGCGAGGTCGAGAGCCTGATCCTCGCCCACCCGGGCGTGGCGGAGGTGGCGGTCGTGGCTGCCCCCGACCCGGCCCGGGGCTCGGTCGTCCGGGCGATCGTGGTGCTGGACGGAAGCGTCGACCAGCAGCAGGTGGCGGAGGACATCAGGGCCGATGTCAAGCAGAACCTGGGACGGCACGCCTACCCCAGGATCATCGACTTCGTCGACGAGCTGCCCCGCACCGAGACCGGCAAGATCAAGCGCAACGTGCTTCGCCAGCAGTCGGTGCCGGCGTGAGCGGACCCGTCGCCGGCGAGCAGCGCCAGATCCTGCTGGCACGGCTGCCGGACGACGGCGGGCTCAGCGAGGACCACTTCGCCGTCGTGCGCGCGCCGGTCCCCGAGCCCGGCGCGGGGCAGGTGTTGGTGCGCACGCTCCTGCTCTCGATCGACGCCGCCAACCGCACGTGGATGGACAAGGCGACCTACCGGCCCCAGCTGGTCGCCGGTGACGTCATGGCCGGCTACGGCTTGGGCGAGGTCGTCGATGCCAACGGCACGGAGCTCACAGAAGGCACCGTCGTGTTCGCCGACCTGGGCTGGCAGGAGCTCGCAGCGGTCTCGGCGGATCAGGCGATGGCGGTCACGATCTCCGGCGAGCTGACCCACCAGGTGAGTGTGCACGGCGTGAGCGGCATGGCGGCCTACTTCGGGACGACCGACGTCGGGAGGGTCGCGCCGGGGGAGACCTTCGTGGTGTCGGCCGCGGCCGGGGCCACCGGCCACCTGGCCGGCCAGATCGCGCGCATCCTCGGTGCCCGGGTCGTGGGCATCACCGGGTCGGACGAGAAGAACCTGATGCTCGAGTCGTATCTCGGCTTCGATGCGACGGTGAACCATCGCAGCGCGAGCTTCGCGGCCGATCTCAAGGCCGCCTGCCCGGAGGGGGTCGACGTCTATTTCGACAACGTCGGCGGCCGGGTGCTCGAGACGGTGCTGCGGCGCATGAACACGCGCGGCCGGGTCGTGTGCTGTGGCGTGGTGAGCCACGACCCCCACGCGTGCGAGAGTCGTCTGGCCGAGGTGCTCCCCGGGGTGCTGATCTCGCGTCGCATCCGCATGGAGGGGTTCATCGTCATGGACGAGACACACCGTTGGCCTTCCGCCAGCCTGATGTTGGGCAGGTGGCTCGCCGACGGTCGGTTGAAGCCGCTCGAGAACCCCTACGAGGGTCTGGACCAGGCGCCCCGGGCCCTGCTCGGGCTCCTCGAAGGCGCGAACTCCGGCAAGACGATGGTGCGAGTCGGCGGCTGACCCGTGCCACGAGCTCAGCCGCCGCCGGTCACGACCACCCGGATCGCGCTCGCGGACGGATCGCGCAGCGCTGCCAGCCCGTCGGCGTAGTCCTCGAGACCGACGGTGTGGCTGATGCTCCCGGTGACCTCCAGGGCACCGTCGGCCAGGAGCGAGAGGATCTGCTCGACATCGGAGGTGAGGTAGCCGTGCGACCCGATGACGGCCTGGCCTCGGGCGACGAGGGTCTCCTGCCGCACTGTCAGCCGGAGCCGGTCGGGCCCCACGCCGACGACCACGCACCGTCCGCCGAACGCCAGTGACCGCACGGCCTGCTCGACGACGGCGACCGCGCCGACGAACTCGAACGCCACGTCGACCCCGCCTCCGGTGAGCGCGGCCACGGCGTCCGCGGCGCGCCCCTGCCGGGCGTCGACGACCTCCTCGATGCCGAACGACGCCGCGCGCTCGAGGGCGGCGTCGCTCGCGTCGACTCCGATGACCCGCAGGCCGTGCACCTGCCGGAGCAGCATCGCGGCGTGCAGGCCGAGCCCGCCGAGCCCGAAGACCGCGGCTGTGTCGCCTGGCGTCACGCCCGCCCGTGAGATGGCGTGCCAGGGCGTGGCGATGGCGTCGGCTGCGATCGCGCCGAGGGCGAAGCCGACGGCGTCGGGGAGGGGGACCACGTTGGCGGCGGGCACGACGAAGTGGTCGGCGTGCGCGCCGTCGGTGGAGACGCCGAGGATCGTGATCGCCGTGCAGAGATTGGGACGGCCGGTCAGACACGGTCGGCACGACGCGCAGCTGATCATCGGGTTGACCGTCACGCGATCGCCGACCTGCACGCCGGTCACACGCTCACCGAGCGCAACGACGATGCCCGCAGCCTCGTGGCCCGGCGTGATGGGCAGGTAGGCGGGCACGGTCGACCCGTCGATGATGTGCAGGTCGGAGCCGCAGATGCCGCAGGCGCGCATCGCGATGCACACCTCGCCCGTTCGCGGTCTCGGCACCGCACGCTCCACCACCCGGGGCACCTCGCCGTGCTCGGTCAGCAGGACGGCGCGCGAGCGATTCACCGGACACCAGCCTGCGCGGTGGCGACGCTGCGCCCGGACCGGTCCATCGGCCCCGTCATGGCGACCCCCTTCTCGTCGGTGTCGTCGGGGTTCTCGGGAGGGTAGGGCGTCGGGCCCGGACGGTGCGGTCGGCTTTCCAGCTCGTGGAAAGCCGTCGCCCGCCCGGTGGCGGCTGGCGCCTAGAGTGCGAGACCACGACCAACAGGAGGCTTCATGGCGATCGACCGATTCCCCGTCGAGGCAGGACACGTCCTGCAGTTCGCACGTGCGATCGGCGATCCCAGCCCGGTGTACGTCGACCCCGAGGCGGCGCGGGCCGCGGGGCTGGAGGCGATCCCGGCGCCACCGACGTTCGCCATGGCCAGCGCGCACTTCGACCCCGAGTACCCGCTGCGGCCGAACCCGGGTCGCCCGTGGATCGGCTCGGCCGACACCGCCACCGGCTACGGGCCCGACGACGTCGACGAACTGGCCTCGATGCTCTACGCCGAGCAGCACTTCGAGTACCACCGGCCGCTGATGGTCGGCGACGTGCTGACCGGCGCCGAGCGTGCGGGCGACACGTGGACCAAGCAGGGCCGTCGCGGCGGCGAGTTGCGCTTCACCGAGGTCATCACCGATTTCGTCGACCAGTCCGGTGCGCCGGTGGTGACGTCGCGGACCGTGTCGGTCTCGACCGCTCGTCCGCCCGTGACGCCCCAGGAACCCCAGGAGCCCCAGGAGCCCCGATCGTGACGACGCCACCGGAGCACCCTGCCGTCGCGGTGGGCGACACGTTCCACCTCCCGCTCGTCGACAGACTGACCCGCACCCGGATCGTGCAGTACGCGGGGGCGTCCGGCGACTTCAACGCCGTGCACACCGACGCGACGTACGCGACCGAGGTCGCCGGCTTCCCGGGGGTGTTCGCCCACGGCATGCTGACGATGAGCATGACCGGACGCGTCCTCACCGATCGGTTCGGGGTACAGCGCCTGCGCTCGTTCGGCGGCCGCTTCGTCAGCCAGGTGTGGCCCGGCGACTCACTGTCGACCAGGGCGACCGTCACCGAGATCCTCGACCACGACGGCGAGCGTCGGGCACGGCTCGTGGTCGAGACCGTGCGGCACGACGGCGACGTGGTGTTCACCGGGGTCGGCGTCGTCGCGATCTGACGGGGGTCCGACCGCGATCCCGTCTCTCACACGGCGGTGCGTGGACGGGGCGGAAGTGTGGCGATCCAGCGCGGCAGCAGGGCCAGGGCGAGGAGGGTCGCGGCCCCGCACGTCAAGAAGGCGACCGCGTAGGAGGCGTCCGCGGCGACGATCCCCAGCAGGCTGGGCCCCAGCGCGGCCGCAAGGTCGAGGAACAGGGTGAAGGTGCTCATGCGCCGGGTCTCCTCGCCCTCCGAGACGCCGTCGGTCGCGCTGAGCACCAGTGAGGGCACCAGCAACGACATGCCGGCGGCCATGACCAGGGTGCCGACCAGGAGCCCCGGCAGGCTGTGCCAGGCAGCGAGCACCACGAAACCGGCCGTGAGCATCGCCAGCGAGCCACCCGCCACCCGACGCGGACCGAGCCGGTCGGGCAGCTTCGCCGCCGCGGACCGCACGACGGCGATCGTTCCCGAGGCGAGCAGGAAGATCCCTGCCGTGGTCTCGACGCCGACGTCGACCGCGTACAGCGGTAGGAACGCCAGGTAGCCCGCGAAGCCGAGCGTGCCGAGCCCGGCGAGCAGCCCCGTGCGGATCGCGACGCCGTGATCGACCCTGACGCGTCGGTTGCCCGCGGCCAGTTCGCGTGTGCCGGGCCGCGCCACGCGGGGCAGCGTCGCCGACAACCCGGAAGCGACGAGGCAGGCCGTGGTGGCGGTGATCCAGACGGCTCCCAGACCCCAGGGCCGGACGGCCTCGCCGATCGCCGGCCCGGTGCCCAGACCCACCTGCACCGCGATGAACAAGAAGCTCGACGCTTCGCCGCGACGTCCCTGGGGTGCCAGGTCGATCGCGAGCGTCGTGGCCGCGACCATGACGGCGGCCTGGCCGGCACCCAGCACCAGACGCGCGAGGACGAGCGTGGCCATGGTCTGCGCCAGCAGGTGACCGACGAGGCCCAGGGCGCACAGCACGCATCCGAGACGCAGCAGGGCCCTGCGACCGCGCGTGTCGCCGAGCCGGCCCAGCAGCGGGCGTCCGAGGACGGCCGAGACCGCGGCGGCCGCGAACACCAGCCCGACGGCGCGGTCTCCAGCCCCTAGGGCGTCGGTGACGACGAACGGGAGCACGGGGATCGTGATGCCGATCGCGACGAAGACCAGGACGGTGGCCCCGACCGTCGTGGCGTACGCCGAGGTCCACAGGCGCTGGCCGCACGCGGGGACCGTGGTCACCGCGGCGCAGCGGTGCGGTCGAACGGGGCGTTGAACGGCGAGTCGGCCAGCAGGCCGTCGGCCCGCATCCGGGCGATCTCCTCGTCGGTGCGCCCGAGGCGTCGCAGGATCTCGTCGCTGTGCTGACCGAAGAGCGGAGCCGGTGCGGTCGGCAGCATGGAGGGCCCGCCGGTGAACACCGCCGGGCCGGCCAGGTAGGGCTGCGGACCCACGACCGGGTGGTCGATCTCGACCACCCGGTGCCGGGCCACGAGCTGAGGGTGCAGCACCAGGTCGTCGCCGACCTCGAACCGGGACGCGGGCACCCCGATGCCCCGGAGGTCGTCGATCACCTCTGTCGAGACCAGTGCCCCGCACGCCCGGCTCAGGAGCGCATCGAGCTCCTCGGTGGCTGCGGCACGTCCGGCCGTCGTCGCGAACCGTGGGTCGCCGGCCCACTCCCCGACCCAGGGCAGGGCGGCGAGCCGGGCCCACTGGGCGTCGTCCTCGACCGACACCGCCACCTCGGCGCCGTCGGCCGTCCGGTACGCCCCTTGCGGGCAGAGGCCAGGCCGGTCGTTGCCGGTGCGGCGCACGACCCGACCGGTCGCCGACTCGTGCACCACGGCCTCGGCGGTGAGCTGGATCGCCACGTCGCACAGAGGCAGCACCACCGACGCGCCGCGGCCGGTGACCCGACGCCGTCGGATCGCGGCGATGGTCGCGAACGAGCCGACCGTCGCGGCGAAGGGGTCGACGACCGTCCCGCTCAGCAGGGCGTCGCCGTCGGGGTACCCGGTCAGGTCGGCCATGCCCGACGCGGCATTGACGGTGTAGGTGAAGCCGGGGCGGTCCCGCCACGGTCCGTCCAACCCCCAGGCGGGCATGCGCACGATCACGGCGTGGGGGTTGAGGGCCCGGATGCCCTCGGCGTCGAGGCCACGCGACTCGAGCACGCGCGGACCGAAGTTCTCGAGCACGACGTCGGCCTCCGCGACGAGGTCGCGCACGACGGCCAGACCCCTCGGATCGGCCAGGTCGGCGACGACGTCCTTCTTGCCCAGGTTGACGCCCAGGAAGGGGCCGCCCCGCTCCCACGCGCGGTCGACGGTCATCGCGACACCGTTGAACCGGATCAGGTCGGGACGGTTGACGGTCTCGATCTTGACGACCTCGGCCCCGAGGCTGGCCAGGTTCATGGTCACCAGCGGGCCGGCCTGGAAGGTGCCGATCTCGACGACCTTGAGGCCCGTGAGAGGTCGTTGCGGATCTGCGTCCGGGGACGCCGAGCGACGGCGCGCCGGGCCGGCCGACCAGTCCCGCCCGTCGTCGAGACCGGGGGCCGCGAGTGCCTCGACGTCGGCCACCGCGCCGTCGACCGTGAACGGCGACCGGGGAGCGACGAAGTCACCCGAGACACTGCGTGCGAAGGAGCCCCGGGCCGCGAAGGGCGCCAGCGAGGCGACCGACCCGGGCGTGCCGACCGGCACGATCGGCACTCGGTGGGCCGCCCCCATCTCGACGAGCTCCTCGACCGTGTGCCGGCGCGTGAACTCGCGGATCAGTGGCGTGACCTCGGCGGCGTGGACGATCCGACCGCCGAGACTGTCGAAGCGTGGGTCCGCCAGACCCGGCACCTGGGCGATCCGCGCGAGATCCTTCCACTGGTCCGGGGTCACGCTGACGATGCACACCCACCCGTCGGACGCCTCCTCGATGCCGGGGACCGGAGCCTGGGGGAGGGGGTACGGATCGTGGTGCTCGATGCGACTCTGGAGCCAGGGGTACTGCTGCAACGAGACGGCCGCCTCGAACAGCGACACGTCGGCCGTGATCGAGGACTCCGCCGCGTCGTCGGCCAGGAGCGCGACGACGGCGGCCATGGCGGCGGCCGCTCCGCCGGTCAGCTCGGCGAGCGGGACACCCGCCGCGACCGAGGGTCGGCCACCCGTGTCGTGGACGCGGGAAAGGCCCGTCTCGGCCTGCATCGTGAAGTCGTTCGCGGGTGTCGCGGCGTGGGGGCCGTCGAGCCCGTAGGGCGACACCGACACCACCACCAGATGCCGCCGTCGACTCCGCCGTCGACTCCGCAGCTGGGCGAGCATGCCCGCGACGTCGGCCCGGTCGTCGTGCAGGACGACGTCGATCCGGTCGGCCAGGCCGTGCCCCGCTCCGAGGAGATCGGTCACCGACGCCTTGCCCGCGTGCAGGTACTCGGCGTAGGCGGGATCCTCGGTGCGGATCGGGTCGCCGCTCCCGGGGGCCTCCAGCCGTGCGACGACGGCGCCGGCATCACGCAGGAGACGACCGGCGTACGCGGTCGACACTCGGGTGCCCACCTCGAGCACCACGATGTCATCGAGCATGTCGTTGTCTCCTTCGTTCGTCGCGACTGCGGCGACGGTAGGAGTCGGTCGGCGCCGCACGCAGCGCGGTTTCCGTCGTCCGGAACGGCGCGTTGTCGCCCCGAAGTGCCCGACCCAGGATGCGAAGCAGGGCCGCCGGCGCCGAACTGCGAGGCGGCCTCCCATACCTGGATCCGAGGAGCACGCATGAACCTGTCGCCCGACGAGGAGCAAGAGGCGGTCGCCGAGCTGGCCACGAGCATCGCGACCGAGATCGTGTCGCCGGCGGCGCGCGAGGCCGAGGCCGCCGGGGCAGTGCCCGACAAGGTCTGGGCGCAGCTGGTCGAGAGCGGGCTGACCGCGCCGATCCCCGAGGAGCTCGGCGGTGGCGGTGTGCCCGACGCCGTGACCCAGCTCGTCGCGGTCGAGAGACTGGCCTACGGCGACCCCGGGATCACCATGGCCGCGGTGTGGAGCGGCGCCGCCGGTGGGCTGATCGCCCGTCACGGGACGCCCGAGCAGACCGAGCGACTGCGCGGGCTCGCCTCGAGCCGCGACGCTCGCGCAGCGGTCGCCCTCTTCGAGGGGTTCGGCCGGGGCCCGGCCGAGCTCGCGACGAGCGTGACGGTCGACGGGGACTCCGTGCGGGTGCAGGGCCGCAAGGTGGGAGTGCCGTTCGCGGCGATCGCCGACCCGTTGGTCGTCGTGGGCCGAGACGTGCGGGACGGACGACTGCGCGCGGTCGTGCTCGCGAGCACCGACGACGGCGTGGGTGTCGACGAGATGACCCGCAGCATCGCGCTCGACGCGGCGGCGATGGGCTCGGTGACCTTCGACGTCACGACCACGACCCACGCGCTGCTCGGCGGCGTCGACGCCGACGGCGACGCACTGACCAGCTCCGTGCAGCACCTGCGTCTGCTCAACGCCGCGGCCCAGATCGGCCTGGCACAGCGAGCGGTCGAGTACGCCGCCGACTACGCCACGACACGCATCGCGTTCGGTACTCCGATCGCCGGCTTCCAGGGCGTGTCGTTCCCGCTCGCCGAGGCCCTCATGCGCCTCGACGCAGCCCGTCTCGAGACCAAGGACGTCGCCGACCGCCTCGACCTGGGGGCGGGCCTCGGCGCTCGAGACGTGGACCACGCGGTGTCCTACGCCTCGGAGGTGGCACTCGAGGCGACGCGCGACAGCCTGCAGACGCTGGGTGGCCACGGCTTCATCACCGATCACCCCGTCGAGATCTGGTACCGCTCGGCGGCCGCTCTCGCGGCGCTCGACTTCGACCCGACCTGCTCGGCCTTCGAGCCGGCACTCTGAACAGGGGACGCCCGTGACCTACAGCGCTCAACTCAGCAAGCCGCTCGTCGACTACGCCCGCACCCTGCGTGAGTGGTCCACCAGCGAGGCCCGTCCCTACGCCCGAGCGGCCGACACCGACCACCGCCCCCCTGCGAACTGGGCCGACGTACTCGACACCTGCCCGGTCCCGCTCGGCCGCGTCGACCTGCCCGAGCCGCAGGCCCTGCCCGACTTCGAGGAGGGGTACTGGGTCCGTGCCCTGGTGTTCTACGAGAGCCTGAACTACGGCGACATCTGGGTGCACCCGACCCTCGGCGGCGGCATCGGCCACCTGGTCGTCGAGTCGATGGGTACGCCCGAGCAGCTGGAGAAGTGGTACGAGCCCGTGCTCGAGCGCGGCTTCACCACCGGGTTCGCCCTGACCGAGCCCGGTTTCGGGTCCGACACCTCACAGGTCTCCACGACCGCCACGCGCGACGGCGACAACTGGGTCATCAACGGCACGAAGATCTACTGCAGCGGTGGCGCGACGGCCGAGTACGTGGTGGTGTTCGCGACCGTCGACAAGTCGCTCGGAGCCAAGGGCATCAACGCCTTCGTCGTGCCCAAGGACGCCCCCGGCTTCGTCGTCGCCAAGGAGAACGAGCAGAAGCTCGGCATCCGCAGCTGGGTGACCTCGGAGCTGGTCTTCGACCACTGCGTCATCCCCGTGGAGAACCAGCTGGGGTGGACGCCCGACGGCGCGGCCACACCCCGCCGCAGCGGCCAGGGCGGGGCGCTGGGGGCCTTGGCCCACAACCGTCCCAACATGTCGGCGATGTGCATCGGCCTGGGCCAGGCCTCGATCGACGTCACGGCGGGCATCCTGGCCGGACAGAAGGCGGGCTTCACGCCGCAGCGCTGGCAGGCGGTCGAGAGTGAGCTGGAGCGGATGAACGCCGCGCTCGAGCGCGGCCGTCGGATGACCTTCCGGGCCCAGTACCTCGTCGACCAGGGCAAGGAGGACCGCGCGGTCTCGGCGGCCGGCAAGGGGTACGCCCCACAGACCGTCGAGCGGGTCATCCGGCGTTGCATGCAGCTGCTCGGCCCCGAGGGGACCAGCCAGGATCTGCTGCTGGAGAAGTGGTATCGCGACGTGAAGATCATGGACATCTTCGAGGGCTCCGGCCAGGTGCAGCGCATCGTCGTGGGTCGCACCCTGATGGGCCGACTCGTCGGCTGAGCATCGCGCTCGCGAGGCCGGGCGGCTGGGGGCCCGGCCTCGCCTCAGAGTCGCCCCAGCGCCACCTCAGCGCCACCCGCCGTCGACGCGGAGCACGGCGCCGGTGGAGTACGACGATGCCGAGCCGGCGAAGAACAACACGGAACCGACGACCTCGGAAGGCTCCGCGCACCGGCCGAGCGCGACGGTCTCCTCGATGCGCTCGCGGGCGCCCTCGGCCCAGTTGTCGGCGATGTCGGTGAGGAAGGGCCCGAGCTGCAGGGTGTTGACCCGCACGGTCGGGGCGTACTCGCGGGCGAACCCCTCGGTCAGCAGGTGGAGTCCTCCCTTGGCCGCGGCGTAGGGCAGCGCGGCGGGTGTCGGCCGGATCGCCTCGACGGACCCCATGTTGATGATCGAGCCGCCGCCGTCGGCCACCATCCGCGAGCCGATCAGGGCGCTGAGGCGGAAGGGGCCGCGCAGGTTGACGCCGATGATCTTGTCGAAGAGGGCCTCGCTGACCTCGACCAGGCTGGGGTAGAGAGGCGAGAGACCCGCGTTGTTGACCAGCACGTCGACCTGCCCGAACTCGTCGTAGGCGGCGTCGGCGAGGGCGTCGCAGTCCCCCCAGTCGCTGACGTTGCACGCGACCGGCAGCGCCCGGACGCCGCAGGTCGAGCGGACGTGCTCGGCGAGTCTCTCGCACGCCTCGACCTTGCGGCTGGCGATCACGACGTGGGCGCCGCGCTCGGCGAAGGCCAGCACGATCTCCTTGCCTATGCCGCGGCTGCCACCGGTGACGATGACGACCTTGTCCTGGAACTCGCGCATGGATGCTCCGATTCTCAACTGTGATGGATGGGGCGGTGATGGATGGGGCGGTGATGATTTCGGCGACGGCACGAGACGACGCACGACCCGCTGCGAGATCGACTCGGCCTCGGCCACGTTCGTCACGACGAACGCGACTCGGTGACGCGGCGCACGGCCTCGCCGGCGTCGACGCGGCTCGTGCGGAAGGTGTTGACCGGGGCGTCGGGGTCGGCGCGTCCGAACGAGATCGCGCAGACGACGCTCTCGTCGTCCGGGATCGAGAGCCAGGAGCGCACGAAGGGGGAGTGGAGAGCGACCGCACCCTGCGGCACGGCCCCGAGACCGAGTTCCTCGGCGGCCAGCAGCAGGGTCGACACGTAGGCGCCGCAGTCGACGGCCCCGTAGACGCCGAGTTCGACCGGCGTCGTGACGACCGCGACGTGAGGGGCGCCGAAGAAGGTGAAGTTGCGCATCATCTGTGCCGCGCGGGCATCACGGTCGGAGCGCTCGATTCCGAGGGCGGCATAGAGGGCGTGGCCCGCCTCGCGTCTGCGCTCGTCGCGGACACCGGTGTACCCCCTCGGGAGAGGTAGGTCGGGATCCGCCGGTTGCGATGCCGCATGAGCCGACAGTGCTCTCGCGAACGAGGCCGTCACCGCGCCGCGCGTCAGGTAGGCGCGCCAGGGCTGGGTGTTGCACCACGAGGGGGTGAGCTGTCCCAGTGCGAAGAGGCGATCGATGATGGCTTCGTCGATCTCGTCGGGCAGGAAGGCGCGGCAGCTGTACCGAGACGTGAGCAGGCGCGAGAGGGTCATGGGGCGATCCTCGCCGCACGCCGCCTGGGCCCCACAGGTCGTGTGCCGCTGGCCGGGACTGTTCCAGTGGGGTGAACATCCGGTGGGCGCGCGGTGCCGCCACCCCTAGCGTCCGGGCCATGACGGTCTTCGGCGGCGCCCCGGTGAGTCCGGACATCGACCTGCGGGCCGTGCGATCCTGGATGGACGCCGCCGGGCTCGGATCGGGCTGTCTGGTCGACGTCGAGGCACTCACCGGCGGTACGCAGAACCTCATGGCCGCCTTCGTCCGTGACGGCCGCCGGTACGTCCTGCGCCGCGGCCCGAGCCATCTGCGTGCCGGGAGCAACGCGGCGCTGGGCCGTGAGATGACGCTGCTCGACGCGCTGGGTCGCACCGAGGTTCCGCACGCGCGCCTCGTGGCCAGCTGCGAGGACGAGACGGTGCTGGCGGGAGCCGCCTTCTACTTGATGGAGCCGGTCGACGGCTACAACCCGGCGGTCGCCCTCCCGCGGGGCTACGCGGAGACCCCCGAGACGCGTCACCGACTCGGGCTCGGCGTGGTCGAGGCGCTGGCCCGGCTCGGGGAGGTCGACCACGAGGCCGTCGGACTGGCCGGCTTCGGGCGCCCGGACGGCTTCCTCGAACGGCAGGTGCCCCGCTGGATCTCCGAGCTGGAGTCCTACTCCGAGCTCGACGCCTACCCGGGCCCCGACATCGGCGACGTCGCGAGGGTGGCGCGATGGCTCGAGCGTCATCGCCCCGGTCGCTGGGATCCAGGCATCATGCACGGCGACTTCCACGTCGCCAACGTCATGGCGCGTCACGACGCCCCGGAGGTCGCCGCCATCGTCGACTGGGAGATGACCACGATCGGCGACCCGTTGCTCGACCTCGGCTGGATGCTCTCGCTGTGGGCCGCTCCCGGTGACGACGCCGACCTGGCGGGCTCCCTGTACTCCCAGCACCCCGGCCGCCCGACCGAGCAGGAGCTCGTCGCCCACTACGCCGAACGATCCTCGCGCGACGTCTCGGCGATCGACTGGTACGTCGTGCTGGCCTGTTTCAAGCTCGGCATTGTGCTGGAGGGCACCTATGCGCGCTCCCTCGCCGGGCTCGCCCCGGTCGAGACCGGCCTGCGGCTGCACGACGTCACCCGGCGCCTCGTCGAGCGCGCCCTCATGCGGATGGAGTCATGATGAGAGAGCCACCTGACCTCGGCGGCCGATCCCGGCCCACCGACCCCGTTCCGGTCGCGTCAGGGAGGCCGGCATGAGAGCCCAGGTGCTGGAGTCCCTCACGGGCCCGACGGGACTCCGCCTCGTCGACCTGCCCGACCCCGAGCCGGACGGCGAGCGGGTCATCCTCGACGTCACGACGACCGGGGTCAGCTTCCCGGAGATGCTCTACACCTATGGGCGCTACCAGGACAGGCGGCCACCGCCCTTCGTGCCAGGGGTCGAGGCGTGCGGCGTGGTGTCCTACGCCCCGCCCGGGGCGCCGGTCGGGGTCGGTGACCGCGTGGTCGCGGCGCCGTTCTTCGGAGCGTGGGCCGAGAAGGTCGCGGTTCGTCCGGAGTTCGTGGCACCGCTGCCCGCCGGCCTGGACGTGGCCCAGGGTGGCGCGTTCGTCCTGAACCACCACACCGCCCACCTGTGCCTGGTCCGGCGGGGCCGCCTGGAGCCGGGGGAGACGGTGCTGGTCCACGGTGCGGCCGGCGGCCTCGGCAGTGCCGCGCTGCAGGTGGCCATCGGTCGCGGCGCCCGAGCCATCGCCTTGGTCAGCACCCAGCAGAAGGCCGACGTCGCACGGCGCGCCGGCGCGACGGACGTCGTCGTGCTGACCGAGGCGTGGCGCTCCGACGTGCACGACCTGACCGACGGCAGGGGCGTCGACGTCGTCTTCGACGTCGTCGGCGACCGCGTCGTCGACAGCCTGCGGCTGCTGCGCCGTGAGGGCCGTCTGGTCGTCGCCGGGTTCGCCGCCGGGGAGATCCCGACCGTCAAGGTCAACCGGCTGCTGATGAACAACATCGACGTGGTGGGTGCGGCCTGGGGCGAGTACGTGCTCGCGGAGCCGAGCCTGTTCGCGCACACGGCCGCGGCCCTCGACGACATGGTGGCCTCCGGGGCGGTCAGTCCGTGGGTGGGCGCACGCTTCGCCCTCGACGACGCAGCGACGGCCTTGCGCGCGTTCGAGGACCGCTCGGCCCTCGGCAAGATCGTGCTCGAGGTCTGAGCGAGGATCCAGGCTGAGCCGTCCTCACGGCTCGTTCTGAGCAGTGGAACCGCCGATTGAGTGCCTCGCCTCGTCCGACCACCCTGCACCGAGCGAGCGTCGGTCAGGCGCTCCTCGAGCGCGGAGTCCGGCACCCGGTGCCGCGCCTGGCGAAGGAGTTCTGTCATGCCATCCGCAGTCATCGTCGACATCGTGCGCACCGCCTCGGGGCGCGGGAAGCCAGGCGGTGCCCTCTCGGGCACCCACCCCGCCGACCTGCTCGCCACCACGATCGAGGCGCTCGTCGAGCGCACGGGCGTCGACCCGGTGACGATCGACGACGTCATCGCCGGCTGTGTCGGACAGGCCGGCGACCAGGCGCTGAACATCGCGCGCACTGCGGCGCTCGTCGCCGGGCTCCCCGAGTCCGTGCCCGGAACGAGCGTCGACCGTCAGTGCGGGTCGAGCCAGCAGGCCGCGCACTTCGCCGCCCAGGGCGTCGTCGCGGGCGCCTACGACATCGTCGTCGCCTGCGGTGTCGAGAGCATGAGCCGGGTACCGATGGGCACCACCGACCCCGAGGGCGGGGCCACCGCGCCCCTGGGCCGCCGCTACCCGGACGGCCTGGTGAACCAGGGCGTCTCGGCCGAGCTCATCGCCGCCCGGTGGAAGCTCGGACGCGCCGAGCTCGACGAGTACTCCTCCCGGTCGCACGAGCGTGCGACCCGTACCCGGGCCGACGGCGGGTTCGACCACGAGATCGTGCCCGTCCGGCTCGCGGGACCGGATGGCTCGGCCGGGTTCCACGACGTCGACGAGACGATCCGCGCCTCGACCACGGCCGCGGGCCTCGGTGGCCTGCGCCCGTCGTTCCAGGACGACGACCTCAGCGCTCGGTTCCCGGAGATCGACTGGGTCATCACGCCCGGGAACTCCTCGCCGCTGACCGACGGCGCCTCCGCGGCCTTGATCATGAGCGACGAGCGGGCCGCGAGCCTCGGCCTGCGCCCCCGCGCACGATTCCACGCGTTCTCGGTCACCGGGAGCGACCCGCTGCTCATGCTCACCGGTGTCATCCCGGCTACGCAGAGGGTGCTGGCCCGGTCCGGGCTCTCGATCGACGACATCGACGCCTTCGAGGTCAACGAGGCGTTTGCGCCGGTGCCCCTGGCCTGGGCCCGTGAGTTCGGCGTCGACCCCGAGAAGCTGAACCCGCGCGGCGGAGCGATCGCGCTCGGCCATCCGCTCGGCGCCTCCGGCACCCGCCTGCTCGCCACGATGGTCAACCACCTCGAAGCGACCGGTGGTCGATTCGGGCTGCAGACGATGTGCGAGGGCGCGGGCATGGCCAACGCGACCGTCATCGAACGTCTCTGACCCGGCCACCCGACGGCCATAGCAGCGCGACCAGCAAGGAGACCCATGGACACCGCCGGAGAGGTCGCCCGCGCCACCGGGCACCGCCTCGGACACCGCCGCGGACACGTCGTACGCCCGACGGCCCGGAAGGTGTGAGCGCGATGGCTCACGTCAGGGTCGAGGTCGCGGACCACATCGCCACCATCACCCTCGACCGACCCGAGGCGCTCAACGCGTTCACCGACGAGATGGAGTCCGAGCTCATGACTGCCCTCGACCGGTGCGACGCCGACGACGACGTGCGCGCCGTCGTCCTGACGGGCGCGGGCCGCGCCTTCTGCGCGGGGATGGATCTCTCCGACGCCGACGCGACCTTCGAGTCCTGGCGCACCAGCGACCGGGCCCCGTCCGGCTCCCAGTACCGCGTGGAAGGCCAGCGGCTGCCGTTTCGTCGCGACGGCGGCGGGCGTGTCGTGCTGAGGATGTTCGCCTCGGACAAGCCGATCATCGCCGCGATCAACGGTGCCGCGGTGGGCGTGGGCCTGACGATGACGCTCGCCGCGGACATCCGCGTGTGCGCCGACCACGCCACGTTGGGCTTCGTGTTCAACCGGCGCGGACTCGTGCCCGAGTCCTGCTCGTCGTGGTTCCTGCCACGCCTCGTGCCGATGTCGACCGCCCTGGAATGGGTGCTGACCGGTCGCCTCTTCGACGCCCACGAAGCGCTGCGGCACGGGTTGGTGCGCAGCCTGCACCCCGCGGCGGAGATCCTCGACGCCGCGCTGGGTCTCGCACGCGAGATCGCCGACAACGCGGCGCCGGTCTCGGTGGCCCTGGCCCGGCAGCTGCTGTGGCGGATGCTCGGCGCGGACCACCCGATGGTCGCTCACGAGATCGAGACCCACGCGCTCAACGTCCGCGGTGTCAGTGCCGACGCCATCGAGGGCATCGGCTCCTTCCTCGACCACCGCGCGCCCCGGTTCGCAGACCGGGTCTCGGTCGACCTGCCGGCGGTGTTCGACCACCGACCGGTCGAGGAGTTCGTGGCGCGACCGGGCGGTGCGCCGTGATCGGCCCGGACGTCGACCGTCTCGACCTGAGACCGTCCGCCCGCGCCCTCGAGCTGCGCGACTCGCTGGTCGAGTTCATGCAGGAACGGGTGTTCCCGGCCGAGGCCTCCTACCACGCCTATCGTGCGGCGCAGGGCGTGGCGGACCACACCCTGCCGCCCGTGGTGGAGCAGCTCAAGACCGAGGCTCGCCGCCGCGGACTGTGGAACCTGTTCCTGCCGGCCATCTCCGGCATCGGGCAGCTCGACTACGCGATGCTGGCCGAGGTCACGGGGTGGAGCCACGATCTGGCGCCGGAGGCCATCAACGGCCAGGCGCCGGACACCGGCAACATGGAGCTGCTGCACCTCTTCGGCACCGACGGCCAGCGGTCGCGATGGCTCCAGCCGCTGCTGGACGGGACGATCCGCTCAGCCTTCGCGATGACCGAGCCGGCCGTCGCCAGCAGCGATGCGACCAACATCGAGACCCGCATCGTCCGTGACGGCACCGATTACGTCATCAACGGACGCAAGTGGTGGACGAGCGGTGCCGCCGATCCGCGATGCGCCCTGCTCGTGGTCATGGGCAAGACCGATCCCGAGGCCGCACGCCAGCGGCAGCAGTCGATGGTGCTCGTGCCGACGACCACCCCCGGGGTGAGCATCGTGAGGGATGTCCCGGTGTTCGGCCGGCACGACCAGCACGGCCACTGTGAGGTGCTGTTCGACGACGTGCGCGTGCCCGCGTCCCATCTGCTGGGCGAGGAGGGCGGCGGCTTCGCGATGGCCCAGGCTCGCCTCGGGCCCGGCCGCATCCACCACTGCATGCGTGCCCTGGGTGCTGCCGAGCGCGCGTTGTCGATGATGGTCGAGCGGGCGGGATCCCGCGTCGCCTTCGGCAGGCCCCTCGCCGAGCAGGGTCTGGTCCAGAGCGACATCGCGGAGTCCCGGCTGGCCATCGATCAGGCGCGGTTGTTGTGCCAGCAGACCGCGCGCATCATCGACCTGCACGGCAACAAGGCGGCCAGCCATCAGGTGGCGCTCGCCAAGGTCGCGGTGCCGAGGGTCGCGATGCAGGTGATCGACCGGGCGATCCAGGTGCACGGCGGAGCCGGCGTCTCGGACGACGTCCCCCTGGCCGCGATGTGGGGCTGGCACCGCGCCATGCGCATCTTCGACGGGCCCGACGAGGTGCACCTGCGCTCGATCGCACGCGAGGAGCTGCGCCGGGCGCCCCTCTTCGACCTGTCCGCCCCCACGCAGGCGCGACCATGACGAGCGCCACATCGCCGGACGGCCTCGACCTCGCGGCACTGACGCGGTACCTGCACCGGGAGGGCGTGCCGGTCCAGGGCTCCCTCACCGCGAGCCTCGTCAGTGGTGGTCGCTCCAACCTGACCTACCTCGTCTCCGACGGCGTCAGCCGCTGGGTGCTGCGCCGTCCGCCCCTCGGCGAGGTGCTGCAGGGGGCTCACGACGTCGCGCGCGAGTACCGGGCGATGGCGGGACTCGCCTCGACGCCGGTACCGGTCCCACGAGTCGTCACCTTGTGCCGCGACGCGTCTGTCCTCGGCGTCGACTTCTACCTGATGGACGAGGTCGAGGGGCGCGTGTTGCGCACGCCCGACCAGGTCCGGGGGCTCACCCCCGCCGAGCGCGCGGGGCTGGGCGACTCCCTCGTCGACACACTGGCCGACCTGCACGACGCCGACTACGTCGCCGCCGGTCTCGCCGATCTGGGGCGTCCCGACGGCTACCTGCGGCGCCAGGTCGACCGCTGGCACCGGCAGTACGGGGTCATCGCGGATCGCGAGCTCGAGCACGTCGAACCGATCGTCGAGGCGCTGCGTGCCGCGATGCCGGCCCGCAGCGACGCGTCGGTCGTGCACGGCGACTACCGCCTCGACAACGTCATGGTGGGCCAGGGCGACCCGACGCTGGTCATGGCCGTGCTCGACTGGGAGATGGCGACGCTCGGCGATCCGCTCGCCGACCTCGGCATGCTCCTGATGTTCTGGGACGAGGAAGGCAGGCCCTTCAACCCGATCACCGGCGGCCTGACGGCCTTCGAAGGCTTCCCCACCCGTGAGCAGGTCGTCGAACGGTACGTGGCACGGCGAGGTCTGCGGGTCGACGACCTCGACTGGTACCTCGTCTTCTCACAGTTCAAGCTCGCCGTCATCCTCGAGCAGATGCACGTCCGCCACCGCACCGGTCAGACCCGCGGCGAGGGGTTCGACGGTCTCGGCGAGATGGTCGTGTCCCTGCTGCAGGGGGCGCGAGACGACCTCGAACGATCACGCCGACTCCGCGCCGGACGATCGGCCTGACGGCGATCGCCGTCACGGACGTCGCGCGGGTCGACGACTCGTGCGACCTCGCCGGCCGGCGCCGAGACACCTCTTCACGAAAGGCACCCCATGAGCGGACCACTGACCGGGATCCGGGTCGTCGAGCTCGCGGGCATCGGCCCGGGGCCCCACGCGGCCATGATGCTCTCGGACCTCGGCGCCGACGTCGTCCGCGTCGTGCGGCCCTCGACGCCCGAGTCCGACTACGCGATGACCTCGCACGTCCTGCGCGGCCGCACAGTCGTGTTCGCCGACCTCAAGGACGCCGGCGACGTCGCGCGCGTGCGCGCTCTCGTGGCGCGGGCGGACGTCTTGATCGAGGGGTTCCGACCCGGGGTCGCCGAGCGGCTCGGCCTCGGCCCGGGAGAGTTCACCGTCGACAACCCCGGGCTGGTGTACGGCCGGATGACGGGGTGGGGGCAGACGGGCCCGCTGGCGTCCTCGGCGGGGCACGACATCAACTACATCTCACTCACCGGTGTGCTGGACGCGATCGGGCCAGCCGGATCCCCGGTGCCACCACTGAACGTGGTGGGTGACTACGGGGGAGGGTCGATGTTCTTGGTGACGGGCATCCTGGCCGCATTGGTCGAGCGGCACGCGTCCGGTGCGGGGCAGGTGATCGACGCGGCGATGCTCGACGGAGTGGGTGCCCTCACCCAGCCCATCAACGAGCTGCGCGCCATGGGCGTGTGGCACGACGGTCGCGCCGCCAACCTGCTCGACGGCGCGGCACCCTTCTACCGCACGTACGCGTGCAGCGACGGTCGACACGTGGCCGTGGGTGCGATCGAGCCGCAGTTCTACGCGCTCCTGGTGGCCGGACTCGGCCTCGACGCCGCTGACCTGCCCGATCAGCACGACCGGTCGTCGTGGCCCGAGCTCGCGGCCACCTTTTCGGCCGCCTTCGGTGCACGCGACCGGGACCACTGGACCGGGGTCTTCGACGGCACCGACGCCTGCGTGACGCCGGTGCTGGGCTTCGCGGAGGCGCCGACACACCCGCACGTCGCCGCGCGCGGGAGCCTGGTGGCGGCCGGGCCCGATGTCGTGGCCGCGTCGGCGCCGCGCTTCTCGCGTACGCCCGGGCGCGCTGCCGAGGGCACGACTCCCCGGGTGCGTGCCCTCGAGGAGGTGGTGAGGGACTGGGGCGGGTGAACGTGGCCGGGGGCCGACACCACCGATGTGCGAGGCTTGTCGTCGATGTCTCCCTCGAACGTGCTCATCGCCGGCGGCGGCACCATGGGTCTGGTGCAGGCGCTCGCCCTGGGGCGCGCCGGCGTCGACGTCACGATCCTCGATCCGGGTCACGAGCCGCCGACGATGTCTCGGGCACTGGTGCTGGACTGGTCGATGATGGACGGTCTGCACGAGCTCGGCCTGCTCGACGACATGGTCGCCATGGGACTCGTGCAGACGTCGTGGTCGCTCCATGTGCTGCGCACCGGTGAGACGCTGACCTTCGACCTGACGTCGCTGGCCGAGGACGTCGAACGGCCCTTCAACCTCACCGTGTCGACCGAGCGGATGGTCGCCCTGCTGCTGGCCCGGGTCGAGGAGCTGCCGAACGTCCGGATCGAGTGGCGCAGCTCGATCACGGGCATCGAGCAGGACGACGACGGTTGCACCGTGACGGCGCACGGCCCCGACGGGCCCCGAGACTATCGGTGCGGATGGATCGTGGGCGCCGACGGCTTGCGCAGCCAGGTGCGCCGTCTGATGGGCCAGGGCTTCCCCGGGATGACGTGGCCCGAGCGCTTCGTCGTCGTCAACCTCCGTTTCGACTTCGCCTCGACGGGCGTCGACCAGGCCGCGAGCCACATCGATCCGCACCGGGGCGCGCTCATCGCGCAGATCGACGGCACCGGGCTGTGGCAGTACCTCTACGCCGAGAACGAGCGGCTGCCCGAGGCGACGCTCGAGGAGCGCATGCGGTCGCGCTTCGCCGACGCCTTGCCCGAGGGTGCCGAGCCGCATATCGAGTCGTGGTCGTCGGGCCGCATGCACCAGCGCTTCGTCGACTCCTTCCGCCGAGGTCGCGTCATCCTCGTCGGCGACGCCGCCCACGTCACGGCACCGACGAGCGGCTATGCCGCCGCGGCGGCGTTCTTCGACGTGCTCGCAGCGAGCGAGGTGCTGGCGGCCATGGCCCACGGCGAGGGCGACGCTTCGGCTCTCGAGCGGTACGCGGTCGACCGTCGCCGTGTCTTCACCGAGATCGCCGGCCCCGTGGCGTCGGAGACCAAGACGCTGGTCTTCGACGGCCTGGCGCCGCACCAGATCGAGCTCGAGCTGCGTCGCTACCGCGCCGCTTGCTCCTCGCGGCAGGAGACCCGCGACTTCTTGTTGCACGCGCGAGAGCTGCGGAGTCCCTCGCTCGTCGGCTGAGGGATCGGTTGAAGGATCGGCTGAGGGATCGGCGTGGGCCGGGGTGGGTCAGCGCGGGCGCCAGCGCTTCCACAGCGCTTCGGCGCGGCTGCGCTCCTTGCCGTCCCACTCCACCCACACCTCGGCCCGCATCTCGGCCTCGCTCGCCGCGACGATGCGGGCACCCAGCGTGATCGCCTGGTCGAGCGGCGCGGGACGCAGGTAACGGACGTCGAGCCCGGCCGTGACATAGGGCAACGCCGCCCCCGGCAACGGCGGCCACCCCCGCTGATGCGCCTCGTGGGTCACGGCCGCGGCGGAGTGGCAGTCGAGCACGGTCGCGATGATGCCGCCGTTGAGGTAGCCGAGCCCGTTGTCGTGCTGCGGCCACGGCGTGAAGTGCGCGACCACGAGCCCGTCGTCCGCGGCGTAGCTCTTCAGTCGCAGGCCCTGCTCGTTGGCCGGGCCGCACCCGAAGCATGGCAACTGTGGGAAGTAGCGGTCCTGCAGCGCGATGCCGGGAGAGATCGTGGAAGGGGTCACCGCCTCATCATCGCAAGCGGCACGCCCGCCGTCTCAGCGTCCGTACCGAGTGCCGTCGATGATCCACAGTGCGAGGCTCATGGTTCTCCTTCGTCGTTACCTCTGCGCAGTCGGCACGTCGAACCCATGACGGACCCGAGCACGCTCATGGCGGACTCGCTCGGTCTCGCACTGATGGTCGTGCTCGGCTCGCTGGAGCCCGAGGAGCGGCCGGCGTTCGTGCTCCACGACCCGCTCGCGGTGCCGTTCGCCGAGATCGCCCCGATCCTGGGCAAGTCGAGCGACGCGGCGAAGATGTCGGCGAGCCGAGCCCGCCTCAAGGTCCGTGGGGCATCACCAGACGCGATCCCGGCCAGCCGGCTGTACGAGCAGAGACGGGTCGTCGACGCTTTCCTCGCCGCGGCCCGCGACAGCGACTTCGAGGCGTTGTTGGACATCCTCGACCCAGACCTGGTCTGGGAGATCCGCACGGCCGAGGGCGTGCGGGTTCGCTCCGGAGCGCACCATGGGCTCGGCGCCGTTGCTCGCGGCGACCGGACGCGGATCACCGCGCGCCGGGTTCTCGTCGACGGTCAACCCGGAATCCTCGCCCACGCCACCAACGGTCGGCCGGTCGCCCTGATGCGCTGCACCGTAGCGGGCGACCGGATGACCACGATCGTCTCCATCGTCGACCGCAACCGACTCGATGCTGGCCTCCTCAACACTCGAGCTCGTCAAGATCCGTGCCAGTCAGATCAACGGCTGCAGCGGCTGCCTCAACATGCACGTCAAGGAGGCTGCCCGGGCCGACGCCTTCAACCGGATGAACATCATGACTCGGCAGATCGGCGGCAGCTACGTCGCAGGCAGCCTCAGTGCGCCGCAGCCCGACAAAGCGGGGTAGCTCGGCGTCCGCGCCCTGACCCAGCTGCCCTCCGGGACCAACCTGCCTCGACGCGATGTTGACGTGCGGAAACGGCGTTCCGGCGGCTGCTGGGGCCTCCGTGGGGCCGCACGTGGCCGAGTTCAGGTCGCGACCAGGGCGGTGACCTTGGCCAGGTCGTCGGCGCGCAGGTCGCGCTCGACCTCCAGGTCGTAGTCGGTCTGGATGTTGATCCAGAACCGGTCGTCGACGCCGAGTGCCTTGGACAGGCGCAGTGCGGTGTCGGTGGTGATGGCGCGCTTGCCCCGCACGATCTGACTGATCCGGGTCTGGGGGAGACCGGTGGCCTGGGCGAGGCGGTACTGGCTGATGCCCAGCGGCTCGAGGAACTCGGTCAGCAGGATCTCGCCCGGGGTGATCGGGTCGTGCGCCTTCGTCGTGGTGGCCATGCTCGTCTCCTCTCGTGGCATTCAGTGGTAGTCAGTGATCTCGACGTCGGTCGGGCCGGTATCGGTCCAGACGAAGCAGATCCGGTATTGATCGTTGATGCGGATGGAGTGTTGGCCGGCACGGTCGCCGACCAGCTTCTCCAGGCGATTGCCGGGAGGCACTCGCAGGCTGTTCAGTTCTGAGGCTGCGTTGAGGAGCCGGAGCTTCTTCTGCGCTGCCCGTTGCAGTTCGGGTCCGAGGGCTCGGACATGTTCGCGGTTCCAGACCTTCTCGGTGTCCGTGTTCTTGAAGGACCGGATCACGACACGATACTAACGTGCCGCGATGCTAACGACAAGCGTAAGTATTGGATCGGACCGTCAGATCGCGTCTGGAAGGGGACCGCGGCCGCCGACGCCGGCCGGAACGCGACGACGGTTGTCTCCCACTTCGGGCAAGACCGTTGTGTCGACCGTCGAGCGCAGCTCATTCGCCGCCTTCCTCGTCCTCGCCGAGGAAGGCGGTGTCGATCGCACGCCTGTTGCGCTCCGAGCTGCCCTCCATTAGATGCGTGTAGGTCCGAAGGGTGAAGCCCGGGTCGGTATGACCGGATACTCGCTGACCGCCTTGATGGTCTCGCCCCCATGTAGGGCCGTGCTGGCGAAGAAGTGGCGCAGCGCGTGGCACCCATTCTGCCGGAGATCGGGGACACCGGCTCCCTCCAACGCAGGACGCCACAGATAGGTGTTGAAGTAGTGGCGATTCATCGGTCTGTCCGGCCCCCCGTTTTTCGGTCCAGTTCTTGGCAGAATCCATCCACAAGTGAGAGGACCGGTGTGAGTTCCTGATGGCTGCATCGAAGAGGTTGACCCCGGAGCAGATCGTGGCGCGTTTGCGGGATGCGGAGAAGTTGCAGGGGCAGGGCGCGACGATTCCGCAGGTGTGCAAGAAGCTGGGCGTCAGCGAGCAGACGTTCTACCGGTGGCGCACGAAGTACGGCGCTTTGAAGGAGGACGAGGCGATCCGGCTGAAGACGCTGGAGCAGGAGAACGCGCGGCTCAAGCGCATCGTGGCCGAGCAGGCGCTGGACATCTCGATGCTCAAGGATGTCGCGAAGGGAAACTTCTAAGCCCGGCCAAGCGGCGGGACGCGGTGGCGATGCTGATGCGCAAGCACAAGGTCAGTGAGCGCCGTGCCTGCCGGCTGGTCGGGCAGCACCGGTCGAGCAACAG
>NZ_JADIVZ010000006.1 GCF_015319165.1 Nocardioides acrostichi | reverse complement strand
GTCGCTGGCGCTCCTCGCGGCTCAACCACCGGATGGGCCGGTGGTTGAGCCGGGCGAGCCGCCAGGCGAGTCCCGTGTCGAAACCCCCGCAGGCGGTCGGGGGCGTCGGGGACGGGGTCTTGGGTCTTGCGGGGTTTCGACGCGCTCGTCGCTGGCGCTCCTCGCGGCTCAACCACCGGCGGGGGTGCGCTGGTCGCTGGCGCTCCTCGCGGCTCAACCACCGGATGGGCCGGTGGTTGAGCCGGGCGAGCCGCCAGGCGAGTCCCGTGTCGAAACCCCCGCAGGCGGTCGGGGGCGTCGGGGACGGGGTCTTGGGTCTGGCGGGGTTTCGACGCGCTCGTCGCTGGCGCTCCTCGCGGCTCAACCACCGGCGGGGGTGCGCTCGTCGCTGGCGCTCCTCGCGGCTCAACCACCGGCGGGGGTGCGCTCGTCGCTGGCGCTCCTCGCGGCTCAACCACCGGGGGCGCGCTCGACCACGGGTGGGGAGGGCGTGTGAGTGAGCCGTCGGGCTGGGGCGCGCGCGGCCACACGGTGCTGGCCGTGCCCGTGCCCGCGCTGGACCCGTGGGTGCGCGAGCGCACCCGCCACCACGACCCCTCGTTCGTCTCCGACGACGCGGGCTTCGTGCACGCCCACGTGACCCTGCTCGCGCCGTGGCTGCCCGACCCGTCGGCCGCCGACCTCGCCGCGGTGGCGCGGGTGCTCGCCGGCTGGCCGGCCTTCGACGTCCGCCTCGCCCGCGTCGCGGCCTTCCCCGACGGGCTGCTGCACCTCGTGCCGGAGCCCGCCGAGCCGTTGGCCGAGCTCGGACGCCGCCTCGCCGCGGCCTTCCCGCAGTGCCCGCCCTACGCCGGACGGCACCCGGCCGCCGTGCCGCACCTGACCCTCGACCAGCGCACCGCCCGCACCACCGCGGCCTCGGTGACGGCGTCCCTGGGCGACCTGCTCCCCGTGCGGCACCGCGTCGACCGCGTCGACCTGCAGCGCTGGGCCAACCACGGCTGCCGCCTGCTGCACGCGTGGGCGCTCGACGACGACCGCGCGGTGGTGGCGCGATGAGCGGCCTGCTGGTGGCCGGCACCACCTCGGACGCCGGCAAGAGCGTGGTCGTGACCGGTCTGTGCCGCGCGCTCGCGAGGCGGGGGGTGCGGGTGGCGCCCTACAAGGCGCAGAACATGTCGAACAACTCGATGGTGGTCGACGCGCCCGGCTCGCCGGAACGCGCAGGCGGCGCCGAGATCGGGCGGGCCCAGTGGGTCCAGGCCCTGGCCGCCGGGGCACCGCCGGAGGTGGCGATGAACCCGGTGCTGCTCAAGCCCGGTGGTGAGCGGCGCAGCCACGTGGTGCTGATGGGCCGCCCCGCCGGCAGCGTCTCCTCCCGCGACTGGGAGGAGGGGCGCCGGCACCTGGCCGCCGCCGCCCACGACGCCTACGCCGACCTCGCCGGCCGCTACGACGTCGTGGTGGCCGAAGGGGCGGGCAGCCCCGCCGAGATCAACCTGAGGGCCGGCGACTACGTCAACATGGGTCTGGCCCGGCGCTTCGACCTGCCCACCGTGGTGGTCGGAGACATCGATCGCGGCGGGGTCTTCGCCGCCTTCGTCGGCACCCGCGAGCTGCTCGACGCCGAGGACAGAGCGCTCCTGGCGGGCTGGGTGGTCAACAAGTTCCGCGGCGACCCCGCGCTGCTGCGCCCCGGCCTCGACGAGCTCGAGCGCCGCACGGGCCTGCCCGTGCACGGCGTGCTGCCCTGGCACCCCGAGGTGTGGCTGGACTCCGAGGACGCCCTCGATCTCGAGGCCCGCCGCGCCGGCGCCGGGCGCGGACGCCGGGTCGCCGTCATCCGCTTCCCCCGGCTCTCCAACCTCACCGACGTCGATGCGCTCGGCCTCGAACCCGACCTCGACGTCGTCTTCACCGCCAGCCCGCGCGACCTCGGGGACGCCGACCTCGTCGTGCTGCCCGGCACCCGCGCCACGCTGGAGGATCTGGCCTGGTTGCGCGGGCGCGGCCTCGACATGGCGGTGGCCGACCATGCCGCCGCCGGTCGGGCGGTGCTCGGCATCTGCGGCGGCGCCCAGATGCTGGGCCGTCGCATCAGCGACCCCGACGGCGTGGAGGGTCCGCCGGGCGCCGACGTGCCCGGGCTCGGCCTGCTCGACCTCGAGACCCGCTTCGCGGCCGAGAAGACGCTGCGCCGCACCGGTGCGACCGGCTACGAGATCCACCACGGCCGGGTCGAGGGCGAGCTGACGCGCGGCGTCGTGCGGGCGACGATGGCGCACGGTCTGCTCGAGGACGACGCCGAGCGGGCCGCGCTGCTCGCGCAGACCCTCGGCGTGGTCGCCCGGGCCCGCTTCGGCGAGGCCCGCGAGCAGCGCCTCGAGCGGCTCGGCGACCTCGTCGAGGCCCACCTCGACGTCGATGCGCTGCTCGACCTCGCCCTCGGCAGCGCACCCGCCGCCCGCCGCGGATCGGGGCCGGTGCGATGAGGGTGCTGCTGCTCGGCGGCACGGCCGAGGCCCGCGACCTGGCGCAGGCGCTCGTGGCCGAGGGCGTGCGGGTGCAGACCTCGCTGGCCGGCCGGGTCACGCGGCCCCGGCTGCCGGTGGGCGAGGTGCGCGTGGGCGGCTTCGGCGGGGTGCCCGGCCTGGCCGAGCACGCGCGCGGCTTCGACGTCGTCGTCGACGCCACGCACCCCTTCGCCGCGACCATCTCCGCGCATGCCGCCGCGGCGGTGCCGGCCGACCGGCTGCTGCGCCTGGCTCGCCCCGGGTGGAGCGACCCCACCGGGGCCTGGGTCTGGGTCGAGGACCACGAGCGGGCCGCCGCCGCGGCCCGGGCCCTCGGCTCCCGGCCCCTGCTCACCGTCGGTCGCCAGCACCTCGACGCCTTCGTGCCCGCCCTGGCGGCGTGCGCGGTGCTCGCCCGCGTCGTCGACCCGCCCGAGCAGCCGCTGCCGCCGGCGTGGGCCCTGCGCCGCGACCGCGGCCCCTACGATCTCGCCGGCGAGCTGTCCCTGCTGGGTGAGCACGCCGCCGACGTGCTCGTCACCAAGGACTCCGGCGGCACCTACACCTGGCCGAAGATGCAGGCCGCCGCCGAGCTCGGGGTGCCGTGCGTGGTGGTGCGGCGTCCGCCGACCCGCCCGGGCGTCGAGACCGTCAGCGACGTCGCCGCCGCGCTGGCCTGGCTCGAGCGGCGCCGCGGTGCGTGAGGTCGCGGACGGCGAGCAGGCCGCACACCAGCACGGCGGCGCGGTCGACCCGCCGCGCCAGGGCGCGGGCCCGGGCGACGTCGGCGGCCGCCGGAGGGGGCCCGTCGCCGAGCCGGGCTCGGTGCTCGACGCGACCGCCGTAGTCGTTGGCGCCGCCGAGAGTGACGCCGAGAGCGCCGGCGAACGCCGCCTCGACCGGCCCCGCGTTGGGGCTGGGGTGCGCGGCGGCGTCGTGTCGCCACGCCCGCACCGCCCCGGCGGGGCTCGGCCCCAGGAACGTCGCGAGCAGCGCGGTGAGGCGGGAGCCGGGCACGCCGGCGACGTCGTCGAGGCGCGCCGCCGCCCAGCCGAACCGTGCGTACCGCGGCGAGCGGTGACCCACCATGGCGTCGAGGGTGTTCACGGCTCGGTGCCCGACCAGGCCGGGCAGGCCGAGCAGGCCACCCCAGACCAGCGAGCCCACCACCGCGTCGGCGGTGTTCTCGGCCACCGACTCCACGCAGGCCCGGGCCACCCCGGCCTCGTCGAGGTCGGCCGTCGCGCGGCCCACGATCCGGCCCACCCGGGCCCGGGCGCCCGGCAGGTCACCGGCCTCGAGGCGCTGCTGGACGACGGCGGCCTCGCGGTCCAGGCCGGTGCCGCCGAGCACGGTCCAGGTGGCCAACGCGGTCGCCGCGGCCCGCGGCACCGGGCCCAGCCGTCTCTCCAGCGCCGCCGCCGGCACGACGACCCCGCCCACCAAGACGGCCACGTACGCCACGCCCCACCCGCGGCGGTCGTGCCAGAGCCGGCACTCCAGACGACCGGCCACGGTGCCGAACCAGGCCACCGGGTGGTGGCGTGCGGGGTCGCCGAGGGCGGCGTCCAGCACGAAGCCGGCCAGCAGGCCGACGGCCCGCGGGCTCACGCGCGCGCCCGCGCGCGAGAGAAGGAGACGTCATGCAGGTACTCGTGACCGGGGGCGTGCGCTCCGGCAAGTCCCGCCACGCCGAGGCCCTGGTGCGGGGGCTCGCCGGCGAGGGGCCGGCGACCTACGTCGCGCCCGGCCCGGCACCCGACCCGGTGCCCGGCGGCGGGGCCGACCCCGACTGGGCGGCGCGGGTCGCGGCCCACCGGGCCCGCCGTCCGGTCGCGTGGACGACGCTCGAGACCACCGACGTGGCCGGCGCGGTCCGCGGCGCGGCGCCGGAGGGGCCGGTGCTGGTCGACTGCCTGGGCACCTGGCTCACCGCGCTCCTCGACGACGCGGAGGCCTGGGAGTGGACGGCGCCGCGGCTCGAGGAGCTCCTCGACGAGCGGCTCCACGGCCTGACCACGGCCCTGGGGGAAGGGCCCGGAGAGGTGGTCCTGGTGACCAACGAGGTCGGCCTCGGGGTCGTGCCAGCCCACCGCTCGGGCCGGGTCTTCCGCGACCTGCTGGGCACGGTCAACCAGCGGGTCGGCGGGGTCGTCGGCGAGGTCCACCTGGTGGTGGCCGGGCGGGTGCTGGTGCTCTAGGGCGTTCCGGCTCACGGGGCGGCCCCCACCAGCAGCACGGCGAGTGCGAGCTCCACCCCGGCGCCGAGCACGTCGCCGGTGACCCCGCCCAGCCGCACCACGCAGCGGCGCACCAGCACCAGCACGACGACGGCGGCACTCGCCACGACCGCCACGAGGCGCACGGGCTCCAGGTGCAGCAGCGGGGCGAGCGCGAGGAGCAGGGCGAGGGCCAGCACCCACGAGAGCACCGCCCCGAGGACGGGCACGCTGGCCGCCACCGTCGTCCCGAGCCCCTCGGCGCGGGCGGCCGGCACCGGCCGGGCGCAGCAGACGGTCAGGCTGCACCGCGACACCAGCACCAGCAGGCCCGCCGCCACCGCACCGCGGACCGAGCCGGGGGAGAGCGGCGGGGCCGCCGCCAGCGTGGCCAGCCCGGTGGCCTGCAGGCCGGCCACGAGCACCACCGCCAGCGTGCCGGCCGGTCCCGAGGCGCCGGTGCGCATCACGGCGAGCGAGCGCTCGCGGTCGTAGGAGGCCGTGAGCCCGTCGGCCACGTCGGAGAGGCCGTCCCAGTGCAGGGCGCGGGTGCCCAGGGCCAGCGCCACCACGCCCAGCACCCCGGCTCCGAGGGGCGGCAGACCCAGGCCCCGGGCCACCAGCAGGGTCACGGTCGTGGCGAGCGCCAGCGGCAGCACCGCCACGGGTGCCAGCAGCATCGCCCACCCGGCTGTCCGAGGCCCGACCCGGCGTGGGGCGCCCACGGGCACGGCGCTCAGCGTGCCGACGGCCAGCCGCAGCGCGTCGCCCGGTGAGGCGGCGTCGCTCAGGGCAGCACCTCGCTGAGCAGGGCGACGTCGCGCAGCAGGGCGGCGGCCGAGCGCACCAGCGGCACGGCGGCCACGGCGCCGCTGCCCTCGCCCAGCCGCAGGCCGAGGTCGAGCAGCGGGTCGACGCCCAGCTTCGCGAGCGCCAGGGACTGGGCCGGCTCGGTGGAGCGGTGACCGCCGACGAACCAGTCCGCGCTGCCGGGCGCCGCCGCGTCGGCCACCAGGGCGCAGGCCACCGACATCAGGCCGTCGAGCAGCACGGGCACGCCCCGCTCGGCGGCGGCGAGCAGGTAGCCCACGGTGGCGGCGAGGTCGGCACTGCCCAGTGCCCGCAGGGTGTCGAGGGCGTCGTCGTGCCGGTCGCGGGTGCGGTCGAGGGCCTGCTGCACGACCTCGGTCTTGTGGCGCAGGCCGTCGTCCTCGACGCCGGTGCCGCGGCCCACGACCTCGGTGGCCGGCAGCCCGAGCACGGCCGCCACGAGAGCGGCAGCGGGCGTGGTGTTGCCGATGCCGAGGTCGCCGCTGAGCAGCAGTCGGCCACCGGCCGCGATCTCGACGCCGGCCGCCTCGCGGCCGACCTCGAGCGCGCGCCGCAGCTCGGCCTCGTCGAGGGCGTCCTCGAGGTGCACGGCGCCCGAGCCGCGGCGCACCCGCGAGGCGGTGACGTCGGCCGGCACGCCGGCGAGGTCGTCGTCCACACCGAGGTCGAGCACCCGCACGCTCACACCGTGCGCGGCGGCGAGGGCGCAGACCCCGGCCCGGCCCGCGACCAGCGTGCGCACCATCGCGGGCGTGACGGCGGCCGGGTAGGCCGAGACGCCGTGCGCGGCCACGCCGTGGTCGCCGGCGAAGACGACGAGCCGCACCTCGCCCGGACCGTCCAGGGCCGGGGGCGGCAGCTCGCCGGTGAGGGCGGCAAGCCGCACGGCCAGGTCCCCGAGTCGGCCCAGCGCGCCGGCCGGCACGGCCAGGGCCTCGAGCCGCTCCTGCGCCGCGGCCCGGGTGGCGTCGTCTGGGGCCGCGACCCTCGGGTGCCTCACAGGCTCGCCGCCCAGGCTCGGCGGGCGGCCACCTCGCTGTGGCGGCGGTGCAACGCCGCGACCAGCCAGGTGAGGCTCACCCCGAGCGCCGCCCACAGGCTCGCGAGCACCAGCAGCGAGGCGGTGCGGAAGTCCCACAGCACGTCGGCGGGGAACCCGCCGACCTCGTCGACGGCGGGCATGAGCGAGCCGACCACGCCGACCACGAGCAGGTAGCCCAGCGTCGGCAGCACGACGGCGCCGTGCGCGCCTAGGCGGCCGAGCAGCCGCGCCCCGACGACGACCGCCACGACGGCCGCCAGGAGCGAGACGCCGACGAACCCGAAGTAGGCGGCCGTGCGGGTGCCGATGGTCGCGGCCTCGCCCACCGCCGGCGGGTTGGCCGGGTAGCGCCAGAACGGCACCAGGGCCACCGCGCAGAAGCCCACCAGGACCACCACGGCCGTCGACTGCCCGGGCGTCAGGCGACCCAGCCGACCGACGGCGAACGCGGCGCCGATCGAGACGAGCCCACCCAGGGCGACCCCGACCGCGACGGTGGCGATCCAGAGGCCCACCGTGCGCTGCACGGTGCGGCTGACCGGCCCTTCCTCGTCGTGGTCGTGGGCCGGGGTGGTGCCGTCGGTCCCGTGCTCGTGGGCGGCACTGGACTCGACCGCGATGGCGCGCTCGACCGGTGGCTCCCCGACGGTGGCGGCGACGGCGAAGGCGACGAGGCCGGCGACGAGGCCGGCGAGGAGTCCTCTCACGAGGAGGTCACGGGCACTCACGGTGCGCTGCCGCCGCTCAGTGGCAGGGGTAGCCGAGCAGGTGCCGGCCGTCGTGCACGAGCTCGTGCACGTAGACGCCCGACGGCACCGAGACCGCGCCCTGGTCGACGCCCACGAAGAACAAGACGAGCGCCCCGAGCAGGGCGAACAGCAGTGCCCACGGGGCGAGCTCGCGCAGCGGGATGGCGGCCACCGGGACGGCGGGGAGAGAAGCGGTGCCCGAGGTGAGCGGGGCAGGGGAGATCTGTGACATGGATCCTCCTCAGGGTGACAGCGCCCTGACATCGATGGGATGGAAGCGGGCCGTCGGGTCTGACTCCCGCCCCGGAGGGGCGGTCACAGTAGCGCGACTGTGCCGGATTCTCACCGGCTTCCTCGAGCCCGCAGTCGGAGCGTAGGGCATCCGGCGGTCGAAGGGAACGGGGGTGTCCACGACGGCCGCCGCGCCGGTGGCGATCGCCCCGGAGTTGGTACGGTCGTCTCGCCAGTCACTGGGAACCCGGTGCGAATCCGGGACTGACGCGCAGCGGTGTGGGTGACGGGCCGGGCACGATGCCACTGGTGAGACCGGGTGACCGGAGGATCTGGGAAGGCGCCCGGCGCCGATGGAGCCCGAGTCCGAAGACCTGCTGGCCCTTGCGGCGACCTGCCGTGAGGTCGGATCGGGCTTCGCGAGTGGGCCCCAGACCTCGAAGGACTCCCGCGTGGCCGCACCGCCTGCTTCCCTCTCCGATGCCCGGTCCCACGACAGCGAACGGGTGCGACCCGACCGGTGCCCCGGTCTGTTCCGTCCCTGGCCGGCCGACGACGGCCTGCTCGTGCGGCTGCGGGTGCCGGGCGGGCGGGTCTCGCGTCGGCGGCTGCGCGCCCTGCTCGAGGTGGCCCAGCGCTGGGGCGACGGGTCGGTCCACGTCACCTCGCGCGCCAACCTGCAGGTGCGCGGCCTGCCGTCCGACGGCGGGCCGGCCGTGCGCGCCGACGTGCGACGCGCCGTCCTCGCCACGGGTCTGGTGCCGCACCCCACCCACGAGCTGGTGCGCAACGTGCTGGCCTCACCGCTGACCGGGCTGGCCGGGGGGCGCGCCGACCTCGGGCCGGTCGTCGACGCCCTCGACGCCGCCCTGTGCGCCGACCCGCGGCTGGCCGAGCTGCCGGGGCGCTTCCTCTTCGTGCTGGACGACGGTCGCGGCGACCTCGCCGACCAGCGCGCCGACCTCGGTGCGGTGGCGCTGGACCCCGACACCGCGCAGCTGCGGGTCGGCGACGGCTGGGGCGAGCGGCTGGCCCTGGCCGACCTCCCGCGACGGGCGTGCGAGCTGGCGCGCCGCTTCCTCGACGTCCGCGGGCCGGGGCGGGCCGCGCCCTGGCACGTACGCGAGCTGCCGGCGCCGCTGGCCGAGCCCTCCGCGCCGGACTCGCGGGCCCTCGTGCGCAGTGCGCCCCCCGAGCCGGGCCCCACGCCTGCCGGCGTGCTCGTGGCCCTGCCCGACGCGCGCCTGGACGCTCACGGGCTCGCCGCGCTCGACGAGGCCGCCGGTCCGGATGGGGACGAGGTGCGGGTGACGCCGTGGTCGAGCGTGCTGGTGCCCGGCGCGACGGGGGCCGGCCGATGAGCGCGCCGCAGGCTCCCACTCGCCGCTACGCCTACGAGGCCGACGGTGCGTCGATCTACCGCGACTCCTTCGCCACGATCCGTGCCGAGGCCGACCTCTCCACGGTGCCGCCCGGGGCCGAGCGGCTGGCCGTGCGGATGGTGCACGGCAGCGGGCAGGTCGACCTCGTGCCCGACCTGGTGGTCCACCCCGAGGTGGTGCCGGTCGCACGCGCCGCACTCGAGGGCGGCGCCCCGGTGCTGTGCGACGTACGGATGGTCGCCATGGGCGTCACCGCCTCCCGGCTGCCCCGCGGCAACGAGGTGCGCTGCGACCTCGCCGACCCCCGCGTGCCGAGGCTCGCGACGCAGTGGGGTACCACCCGCAGCGCCGCGGCCGTCTCGCTCTGGGAGCCGGTGCTCGAGGGTGCCGTGGTGGCCATCGGCAACGCGCCGACGGCGCTGTTCCACCTGCTCGAGATGCTGGTCGACGGCGCCCCGCGTCCGGCTGCGGTCGTCGGCTGCCCGGTGGGTTTCATCGGGGCCGCGGAGTCCAAGCAGGCCCTGGCCGACCTGCGCCGCGACCACGGCATCGACCTGCCCTTCGTGACGGTGCGCGGGCGCCGCGGCGGCTCCGCGATCGCCTGCTCGGCGATCAACGCACTGGCCCAGGAGGTCGAATGAGCAACCCGCCGACGAGCCCGCCGACGAGCCCGGTGACGAGCCCGGTGACGAGCGGTCGCTTCTGGGGTGTCGGGGTGGGTCCGGGCGACCCGGAGCTGGTGACGCTCAAGGCGGCCCGGCTCATCGGCGCCGCCGACGTCGTCGCGTACCACGCCGGCGCCGGCAAGGAGTCCAACGCGCGGCGCACCGTGGCCGGGCTGCTGACCCCCGGCGTCCTCGAGGAGTGTCTGACCTACCCCGTGACCACCGGGGCCACCGACCACCCCGGCGGCTACGCGGGCGCCATCGCGGCGTTCTACGAGGAGGCCGCCGAGCGGCTCGCCGCGCACCTGGAGGCCGGTCGCGACGTGGTGCTCCTCGCCGAGGGCGACCCGATGTTCTACGGCTCGTTCATGTACATGCACGACCGCCTCGCCGCCCGCTTCGAGACCGAGGTGGTGGCCGGTGTGCCGGCCTTCGCCGCCGCCACCGCGGCGCTCGCCTGGCCGCTGGTGCGCCAGACCGACGTGCTCACGGTGCTGCCCGGCACGCTGCCCGAGCCCGAGCTCGCGCGGCGCCTGGCCGACACCGAGGGTGCGGTGGTCATGAAGCTCGGGCGCACCTTCCCCGCGGTGCGGCGCGCGCTCGAGGCGGCCGGTCGCCTCGACGACGCGATGTACGTCGAGCGCGCCTCGATGCCGGCCGAGCGTTGGCTGCCGGTGGCCGAGGTCGACCCCGCCACGGTGCCGTACTTCTCGCTGGTCGTGGTGGCCGGTGACTCCCGCCACGGCAGCGGACGGCGTCCGCCCGCGCTGGCCGCGGTCGCGCCCGGCCCTGCCGCTCCGCAGCCCGGCGAGGTGGTGGTGGTCGGTCTGGGGCCTGGTCCCGACGCCTGGACGACGCCCGAGGTGAGCGAGGCGTTGGGCCGGGTCGAGCACGTGGTGGGCTACGCGCCCTACGTGCACCGGGTGCCGCAGCGCGCCGGGCTGACCCGGCACGCCTCGGGCAACGGCGTCGAGATCGACCGGGCGCGGCTCGCGCTCGACCTGGCCCGGCGTGGCGAGCGGGTCGCCGTGGTCAGCGGCGGCGACGCGGGCGTGTTCGGCATGGCCACCGCGGTGCTCGAGGCCGCCGACGACCCCTGCTACGACGGCGTCGACGTGCGTGTGCTGCCGGGGGTGAGCGCGGCGCAGGCGGTGGCCGCCCGGGCTGGCGCCCCCCTGGGCGGCGACGTCGCGCTCGTGAGCCTCTCGGACCGGCTCAAGCCGTGGTCGCTGGTCGAGCGGCGGCTGCGCGCCCTGGCCGAGGCCGACCTGGTCATCGCGATCTACAACCCCGCCAGCCGCAGCCGCACCCAGCAGGTCGTGGAGGCCCAGAAGGTGCTGCTCGAGCACCAGGGCCCCGACACCGTCGTGGTGGTGGGTCGCGACGTGGGTCGGGCCGAGGAGTCGGTCGAGGTCACCACCCTGGGCGGTCTCGACCCGCGCAGCATCGACATGAAGTGCCTGCTCGTGGTGGGCTCGAGCAGCACCCGCGTCGACCGCGCCGGTCGGGTCTGGACGCCGCGCTGGGCGCAGCCGGAGGAGGCGCCGTGACGGTGCACCTGGTGGGAGCCGGCCCCGGCGCGGCCGACCTGCTGACCCTGCGGGCCGTCGACCTGCTGACCCGTGCCGACCTGGTGCTCTACCCCGGCACCTACCTCGACGAGGCGGTGCTCGGGCACTGCCGGGCCTCGGCCCGGCTGGTCGACACGCAAGCCCTCGACCTCGACACCATGGTGGCGCTGATGGTCGACGCCGACGCCCGCGGTGAGCGGGTCGTGCGGCTCACCTCGGGCGACCCGTCGCTCTACTCGGCGCTGCACGAGCAGGGCGCCCGGCTCGACGCGGCGGGCGTGGCGTGGTCGGTGGTGCCCGGCGTGCCGGCCTACGCGGCCGCGGCCGCGCTGGTGGGCCGCGAGCTCACCGTGCCGCTCGTCGCGCAGTCCGTGGTGCTCACGCGCACCCAGGCGCGCTCCACCGCCATGCCGGCCACCGAGTCGCTCGAGGCCTTCGCCGCGACCGGGGCCACCCTCGTGCTGCACCTGGCGATCACCCGGGTGCGCGAGCTGCTCGAGCGGCTGACGCCCACCCACGGGCCGGACTGCCCGGTCGTGGTGGTGCACCGCGCCTCCCAGCCCGGCGAGCTGGTGCTGCGTGGCACCGTGGGCGGGGCGACCTGCGTCGCGGACGCCGTCGAGGCCCACGACCTCCGGCAGGCCGCCGTGGTGCTGGTGGGCCGGGCGCTCGCCGACCCCGACACCACCGCAGGGCAGGTCGCGGGGGAGTCCTACCTCTACTCGCGGGAGCGGCGCCGGCTCAGGGCCGGGGAGGAGCCACCCAGCTCCACTGGGTGACCGTGCGGGCCGGCGTCCACCCGGTCATGGTGCCGATCGGCGCCGCGTGCTCGACGGCGAGGCGGGTCAGCTCGCCGCCGTGGGCGGCGTACGCGGCGGCCAGGAGCGCCTCGGTCTCGAGCGTGACGCCGTGGACGACGAGGCGTCCACCCGGGCGCAGCCGCGCCCGGCACGCCTCGAGCAGGCCCGGCGCCGTGGCACCGCCGCCGACGAAGACGGCGTCGGGGTCGGGCAGGCCGGTCAGCGCCTCGGGCGCCCGGCCCTCGCGCACCTCCAGGTCGGGCACCCCGAGACGGGCCGCGTTGCGGCGCACCCGCTCGGCCCGCTCCGGGTGCTGCTCGAGGGCGACGGTGCGGCAGGTGGGGTGGGCGCGCATCCACTCGATGCCCACCGACCCGGCGCCCGCCCCGACGTCCCACAGCAGCTGCCCCGGGGCCGGGGCCAGCCGGGCCAGGGCGCTGGCCCGCACGTCGCGCTTGCTCAGCTGGCCGTCGTGCTCGAAGGCCTCGTCGGGCAGGCCCGCGGCCCAGGTCGCGGGCGAGGTGACCGGCTCCGCCCCGGGCGCGGCGGCGATCTCGATCGCCAGCACGTGCAGGGCGGGTGCCTCGCCGGCCCGACCGGCGTGCCAGTCGGCCGCGGTGGCGGTGCGGCGCGACTCGGTGGTCGCGCCGAGGTCGCCCAGCACGCACAGCACCGCATCGCCGTGCCCGGCCCCCACCAGCAGGCCCGCCACCTCGGCGGGCGTCGTGGCGTCCGAGGTGAGCACCAGCAGCCGACGCCCCGGCGCGACCTCGCGCAGCACCCGCTCGCAGCGGCGTCCGACCACGGTGACGACGTCTGCCTGCTCGGCGCTCCAGCCCAGACGGGCGCGGGCCAGCGCGACCGACGACACCGCGGGCACGACCTCGACGTGCTCGGCCCCCAGCAGCGCGACGACCGTGGTGCCCACGCCCGAGACCAGCGGGTCGCCCGAGGCCAGCACGACCACGCCGCCCTCGGGCCGGTGCGTGGCGAGCAGCGCCTCGAGGCTGGCGCGGAAGGGGCGCCCCCAGGGCTCGCGGACCTGGCCGGGCACCGCGGGCAGCAGGTCGAGGTGGCGATGGCCGCCCAGCACCACGCGCGCCGCCAGGAGCCGCTCGCGGACCGGGTCGGGCAGGCCGCCCCAGCCGTCGGCGCCCATGCCGACCACCTGGACGGGCGGTGCCTGGTCCGGTCCGGTGGTCGGTGTGGCGTCCGGTGCGTGGGCGGGGTCGGCGGGCACGCTCGGTGACGCTATCGTGGCGGCGAGCCACGAGGTGCTCCGAGGTCAGGCCCCCAGGGGGTCGGGCCGGTGGAGAGAATCTGGGAAGCTGGTGAGAGTCCGGCACAGGCCCGCTGCGGTGACCGGCACGTGCACGCCACGCACGAGAGTCGGAAGTCCGAAGACCGGCCTCGAGGCGATCATCCGTTGGCGTAGGAGCGGGAGCCTCACGTGCCACATCAGTATCCTTTGTCCGCCGTCGTCGGCTCCGACGACATGGTGCTCGCGCTCGTGCTCGCGGCGCTCACGCCCGGAGCGGGCGGCGTGCTCGTGCGTGGCGAGAAGGGCACCGCCAAGACCACGGCCGTACGCGGCCTGGCCGCCGTGCTGCCGGGCATCGACGTGGTCGCCGGCGACCGGTTCTCCACCGACCCCGCCGACGCCGGCGACGTCGGCCCGGACCACGCGAGCCTCGCCGGCGCGCCCGTCGAGCGTCGTCCCGTGCGGCTGGTCGAGCTGCCCGTGGGGGCCAGCGAGGACCGCCTCGTCGGCTCGCTGCACCTCGAGCGGGCCCTGGCCGAGGGCGTCACCGAGTTCGAGCCCGGCCTGCTGGCCCGGGCCCACCGCGGCCTGCTCTACGTCGACGAGGTCAACCTGCTCCACGACCACCTCGTCGACCTGCTGCTCGACGCCGCCGCCACCGGCCGCGCCACCGTCGAGCGCGACGGCGTGTCGGTCGTGCACCCCGCCCGGTTCGTCCTCGTCGGCACCATGAACCCCGAGGAGGGGGAGCTGCGCCCGCAGCTGCTCGACCGCTTCGCCCTCGCCGTCGACGTCGCCGCCCCGCGCGACCCGGCGCTGCGGGCCGAGGTGGTGCGCCGGCGGATGGCCTTCGAGGCCGACCCCGCCGCCTTCGCCGCCGCCTGGGCACCCGCGGAGCGCGAGCTCGCCGCCCGGGTGGCGAGCGCGCGCGACCTGGTCGGCGCGGTGACCCTGCCCGACCGGATGCTGCAGGCCGTGGCGCACGTGTGCGCCGCCTTCGACGTCGACGGTCTGCGCGCCGACATCGTCACCGCCCGCACCGCCGTGGCCCACGCCGCTTGGTGCGGTCGCACCCAGGTCACCCGCGCCGACGTGCGCGCCGCCGCCCGGCTGGCGCTGCCGCACCGACGTCGACGCGGCCCCTTCGACGAGCCCACGCTCGAGGAGGACCGGCTCGACGACGCCCTCGACGAGGCCCTCGGGCCCGACGACCCCGAGCCCGACCCCGAGCCGGACGGCCCCGACGGTTCCGACGGTCCTGACGGCCCCGACGGTCCTGACGGGCCGGCCGGTGACCGGGCCGATGACCCGGCCGATGACCAGGCCGATGACCAGGCCGAGGACCAGCCTGGCGACCGGGCGCCCACCGACTCCACGACGGAGCAGGTCGAGGAACCCGAGAGCGAGCCCGGTGCCGAGCCCCTCGGTGAGAACGACGGCGAGACGGGTGCCCGGACGGCGGGCGGCCGGTCGGCCGGTGGCGCCGTCGCCGGAGTCGGCGAGACCTTCCGGGCCCGGCTCCTGCAGGCCCGCCGGGGCGGGTCGGGCCCGACCGGTCGCCGCAGCCGCGCGCGCAGCGCCGGCGGTCGCCGGGTGGGGTCGCGCCGCCCCCTGCCCGGGTCGCCCGGGTCGTCCGGAGCGGTGCACCTGGCGCACACGGTGCGGGCCGCCGTCCCGCACCAGGTGGCCCGCGGCCGGGTCGCCGGGGCGCTGCGGCTGGCGCCGGCCGACCTGCGGGTGGCGGTGACCGAGGGCCGGGAGGCCAATCTGGTGCTGTTCTGCGTCGACGCCTCGGGTTCGATGGCGGCACGGCGGCGCATGGAGGCGGTCAAGACCGCGATCCTCAGCCTGCTGCTCGACGCCTACCAGCGTCGCGACACGGTGGGCCTGGTGACGTTCCGCGGCAGCGGCGCCGAGGTGCTGCTGCCACCGACCTCGTCGGTCGACGTGGCCGCGACCCGGCTGCGCGAGCTGCCGACGGGCGGCCGTACGCCGGTCGCCGAGGGCCTGCTCGCGTGCGCCGAGGTGCTGCGCCGCGAGGCCCGGCGCCCGGGTGCGCGGCGTCCGCTGCTGGTCGTGGTGACCGACGGTCGCGCCACCTCCGGAGCCGACGCCGTGCCCCGCTCGCGACGCGCGGCCGAGCGGCTGCGCGCCGACGGCGTGGCCGCCTTCGTGGTCGACTGCGAGAGCGGACCCCTGCGCCTGGGCCTGGCCCGCACGCTCGCCGAGCACCTGGGCGCCGAGCACGTGCCGGTCGACCTCGTCGACGCCGGCGTGCTGGCGGGGCTGGCCGGGCGCGGCACCGGGCGGGCCGCGTGAGCGCGCCCGCCGCCCCTCGGCACGCCATCGACAGCGTGCGGGCCCTGGCCGCCCACCACCCGGTCTACGACGTCATCGGGCGCCGCCGCGACGTGCGCACCGAGTTCACCGGCCGGCCCGTCGACGAGGCCGTGCTGTGGCGCGTGCTGGCCGCTGCGCACGCCGCGCCGTCGGTCGGGCTCAGCCAGCCGTGGGACTTCGTGCTGGTGCGCGAGCCGGCCACCCTCGAGGCGTTTGCCGCGCATGTGGCCGAGGAGGCGCGCGCCTTCGCCGTCGAGCTGCCCACCGAGCGGCGAGAGCGGTTCCGCGGCATCACCGTCGAGGGCATCCGCGAGAGCGGTCTCGGCGTCGTGGTCACCTACGACCCCACCCGGGGCGGCCCCCGGGTGCTGGGCCGGCGCACCGTGCAGGAGACCGGTCCGTGGTCGGCGGTGCTCGCCGTGCAGAACCTCTGGCTGGCCGCGACCGCCGAGGGCCTCGGGGTCGGCTGGGTCTCCTTCTACCGCGAGCCCGTCCTCGCCGACCTCGTCGGCGTGAGAGACCCCGTGCGGCCGCTGGCGTGGCTGTGCGTGGGCGAGGTCGAGGGCCTGGCCGAGGTGCCCGACCTGGAGCGCCACCGCTGGCGCGCGCGGCGGCCGCTGCGCGACGCCGTCCACCACGAGCGCCTCGGAGGCCAGTGATGCCGCAGGGCAAGCCCACCTACGTGCCCGACGACGGGCTCACCACCGCGCAGCGCCGCTCGCTGCCGCTGCTGATGGTGCACACCGGCGACGGCAAGGGAAAGTCGACGGCCGCCTTCGGGCTGGCGATGCGCGCCTGGAACCAGGGCTGGAGCGTCGGGGTGTTCCAGTTCGTGAAGTCCGCCAAGTGGCGCATCGGCGAGCAGACCGTGCTCGAGCGCCTCGGCGAGCTGCACGAGCAGACCGGCGAGGGCGGCTCCGTCACCTGGCACAAGATGGGCGCCGGCTGGTCGTGGTCGCGCAAGAGCGGTGAGGAGACCGACCACGCCGCCGACGCCGCCGAGGGCTGGGCCGAGGTACGGCGCGCCCTGGCCCAGGAGCGGCACGACCTCTACGTGCTCGACGAGTTCACCTACCCCATGGAGTGGGGCTGGGTCGACGTCGCCGAGGTGGTGCGCACGCTCACCGAGCGCCCCGGCCGCCAGTACGTCGTGGTCACCGGACGCCGCGCCCACCCCGACCTCGTCGAGGCCGCCGACCTCGTGACCGAGATGACGAAGGTCAAGCACCAGATGGACCGCGGCCAGAAGGGACAGCGGGGCATCGAGTGGTGAGCGCACCCTCGCTCGCCGCGGCCCCCCCGGCCCCGGCGCCACCGGCGGCCCTGCCGCGCCTGGTCGTCGCCGCCCCGGCCACCGGCCAGGGCAAGACGACCATCGCGACCGGGCTGATGGCGGCGCTGCGCCGGCGCGGGCTCGTGGTCAGCGGGCACAAGGTCGGGCCCGACTACATCGACCCCGGCTACCACGCCCTGGCCACCGGGAGGCCCGGCCGCAACCTCGACCCCCACCTCGTGGGCGAGGAGCGGGTCGTCCCGCTGCTGCGGCACGGCGCCGCGGGCGCCGACGTCGCCGTGATCGAGGGCGTGATGGGCCTCTACGACGGTCGCGTGGGCACCGACGGCTTCTCCTCCACCGCGCACGTCGCCGCCCTGAGCGCCACCCCGGTGCTGCTCGTGGTCGACTGCGCCCGCTCGAGCCGCTCCGTGGGCGCCGTGGTGCACGGCATGGCCACCTACGACCCGTCGGTGCGCGTCGTGGGTGTGGTGCTGAACCAGGTCGGCTCGCCCCGGCACGCCGCCGAGGTCGCCTCCTCGGTGCGGCTGCCCGTGGTCGGGCAGGTGCCGCGCGACGAGCGCGTGGCCACGCCCTCGCGGCACCTGGGTCTCGTACCCGCCGCCGAGCGGGAGCTCTCCGAGCACGCGCTCGACGACCTGGCCGCCCTCGTCGAGCGGCACGTCGACCTCGACGCCGTGCTCGCCCTCGCCGGCACCGCCGGGCCGCTGGACGCCGAGCCCTGGACGCCGCCGCTGCGACCGCCGTCCGGCGGGGGCGAGCCGGTGGTCGCCGTGGCGGGTGGTCGCGCCTTCACCTTCCGCTACCCCGAGACCGAGGAGCTGCTGATCGCGGCCGGGTGCCGACCGGTGGCCTTCGACCCGATGCGCGACGAGACCCTGCCCCCGGGCACCCGGGGCCTCTACCTCGGCGGCGGCTTCCCCGAGGTGCACGCCGCCGAGCTGGGCACCAACCGGGCGCTGCTGGCGCAGGTGCGCGAGGCCGTCGCCGGCGGTCTGCCCACCGTCGCGGAGTGCGCCGGGCTGCTCTACCTGTGCCGCACCCTCGACGGCACGCCGATGGCGGGGGCGCTGCCGGCCGACGCCACCATGGGCGGCCGGCTCACGCTGCGCTACCCCGAGGCGGTGGCGCCGAGCGACTCGCTGCTGACCCGACGCGGCGAGCGCGTCACCGGCCACGAGTTCCACCACACCGGCCTGGCCGAGGCCGGCCCGCAGCCCGGCTGGAGCCCCGCCTGGCAGGTCGACGGCGAGGCGGTCGGCTTCGCCAGCGCGACGTTGCACGCCTCCTACCTGCACACCCACTGGGCCGGCCACCCGCAGCTCGCCGAGCGTTTCGCCGCGGCGGTGCACGGTGAGTGAGGCCGGACCGGGGCCGGACCTGGCCCACCACGGCGACGTCGAGGTGCGGGGCAGCGGGTTACTCGACCTGGCGGTCAACGTGCACCCCCTCGGGCCACCCCCGTGGCTCGTCGAGGCGCTGCGCGACGCGGTGGACGACGTGACCCACTACCCCGACCCGACCCCGGCGGAGGCGGCGTTGGCCCGCCTGCACGGACGCGCGGAGGGCGAGGTGCTCGCGACCGCGGGCGCGGCCGAGGCGTTCACGCTGGTGGCGCGGCTGCGCCGGTGGCGGCACCCGGTCGTCGTGCACCCCCAGTTCACCGAGCCGCACGCCGCCCTGCTGCAGGCCGGCCACCGGGTGCAGGCGGTGCTCACCCGCCCGGAGACCGGCCACGCCCTGGAGCCCGAGGCCATCCCGACCGACGCCGATCTGGTCGTCGTCGGCAACCCCACCAACCCCACCGGCGTGCTGCACCCCGCGGCCCTCCTGCGCTCGCTGCGGGCGCCGGGGCGTGTGGTGGTGGTCGACGAGGCCTTCATGGACGCCGTGCCCGGCGAGCCGGAGTCGCTGGCCTCGGACGAGCTCGAGGGGCTCGTGGTGGTGCGCAGCCTCACCAAGACCTGGGCCATACCGGGGGTGCGCGCCGGCTACCTCCTGGCGAACCCCTCCCTGCGTGACGAGCTCGCCCGGCTGCGGACGCCCTGGTCGGTCTCGTCGGCAGCGAGCGCCGCGGCGCTCGCGGTCACCACCACGCAGGGTCGCGCCGAGCAGCTGCGGCGGGCGCGGCAGCTCCAGGCCTGGCGACGCGACCTGACCGCGGACCTCGCCGCTGTCGGCGTCGGCCTCGAGGTGCCCTCCCAGGCCCCCTTCGTGCTGGCCCGGGTCGGGTGCGGGGTGCACGCCCGCCTGCGCGAGCGCGGGGTGGCGGTGCGCCGGTGCGACACCTTCCCCGGGCTGGACGACACCGTGGTGCGCATCGCGACCCGCCCGCGCCCGATGACCGAGGTGTTGCTCCGTGAGCTGGTCGGCATCGCGGCCTGCTGAAGGCGCCGCCGCCGATGACGCCGGCCCGAGCGATCTTGCTGCTCGACCTGCGGGTCTCGACTCGGCATGCTGTGACCACCCGCAGAGCCGAGGAGGCCACGTGTATCCGCGAACCCGTGCGGCCCAGACCCCCGACAAGCCGGCGCTCGTCATGGACGACGGCCGGGTCACGACCTATGCCCGCCTCGAGGACCGCTCCTCCCGGGTCGCGCACGCCCTGCGCGATCTCGGCGTCCGACCCGGCGACGCGGTGGCGCTGCTCACCGACAACGCGCCGGAGTCCTTCGAGGTCTACTGGGCCACCATGCGGTCGGGCTTCTACATCACCGCGGTCAACCACCACCTCAAGCCGGCGGAGGTCGCCTACATCGTCGACGACTGCGGCGCCACGGTGCTCATCGCGTCGGCCGGCCTGGCCGAGCTCGCCGAGGCGATCGGCGACCTCACACCTCGGATCGCCCACCGCTTCGCCTTCGGCGCCGAGGTCTCCGGGCACCGGCCCTACACCGACCTGCTCGACGCCGACCCGCTGCCCGACGATGCGGAGCAGCCGCGCGGGTCCGACATGCTCTACTCCTCGGGCACGACCGGCCGGCCCAAGGGCGTGCGCACCGCGATGTTGCCGCTGCGCGTCGACGAGCCGGGCGACCCGATGAGCTCGCTGACCCAGATGCTGTTCGGGGTCGACTCCGACACCGTGTACCTCAGCATGGCGCCCATCTACCACGCCGCGCCCCTGCGTTGGTGTGGTGCCGTCGTCGCGTGGGGCGGCACCGTCGTCATGACCGCGAGCTTCGACGCCGAGGAGTTGCTGCGCCTCGTGGAGCAGCACCGGGTCACCCACCTCCAGGTCGTGCCCACCATGTTCGTGCGGCTGCTCCAGCTGCCCGAGCAGGTGCGCCGTCGCTACGACCTCTCCAGCCTCCGTCAGGCGGTGCACGCGGCGGCGCCGTGCCCGCCCGAGGTGAAACGACGGATGATCGAGTGGTGGGGCCCGGTGCTCACCGAGTACTACGGCTCCACCGAGGGCAACGGCTTCACCGCCATCACCTCGGCGGAGTGGCTCACGCACGAGGGGTCGGTGGGTCGCACGCTGCTCGGCGTCGCGCACGTGTGCGACGACGACGGCCGCGAACTGCCTGCCGGCGAGGTCGGCACGATCTACTTCGAGCGCGAGACCCTGCCGTTTCGCTACCACGGCGATCCGGAGAAGACGGCCGCCGCCCAGCATCCCGAGCACGAGACGTGGACGGCGGTCGGCGACGTCGGCTACCTCGACGACGAGGGCTACCTCTATCTGACCGACCGCAAGGCGTTCACGATCATCAGCGGCGGCGTCAACGTCTACCCGCAGGAGATCGAGAACGTATTGACCCTGCACCCGGCCGTCTACGACGTGGCCGTCGTCGGCCTGCCCGACGACGACCTCGGGGAGCGGGTGGCCGCCTTCGTGCAGGTGCGCGAGGGTGTGAGCGGCGACGATGCGCTGGCCGCCGAGCTGATCGAAGCGGTCCGCGCCGAGCTCGCCGGCTTCAAGGCACCTCGAGTCGTCCACTTCGTCGACCACCTGCCCCGCACTCCCACCGGCAAGCTGGTCAAGCGCCGGCTGGTCGAGGCGCACGGCGGTTGACGCCGAGCGGGCTAGGGTCCGCTCGGATTCTGAGCAGAGGGGGATCGATGAAGATCGGTGTCTACAACGCGGTCCTGCACGATCGGAGCCTGGAGGAGGCGCTCACGGTCGTGGAGGCTCTCGGTCTCGACGGCGTCGAGCTCAACACCGGAGGCTTCCTGCCGCCGGTGCACGTGCCCGACCTCGAGCAGATGCTCGTCGACGACGCCTCGCGGGACCGACTGCTGGGCGTCTTCGCGGCCGCCGGGCTGGAGATCCTCGGACTCAACTGCAACGGCAACCCCCTGCACCCCGACCCGGCGATCGGCACGGCCCACGCCGCCGACGTGGAGCGCGCGGTGCGACTGGCGCACCGCCTGGGGCAGCGTCGCGTGGTGACGATGTCGGGCCTCCCGGGCGCGGAGCCCGGTGCCACGAGGCCGAGCTGGGTCGTCAACGCCTGGAACTCGGCGGCCCTCGACGTCCTCGAGTTCCAGTGGGAGGTCGCGGAACCGTTCTGGCGTCGCATCGACGCCCTGGCCCGCGACCTCGACGTCACCGTCGCCCTGGAGCTGCATCCGCAGAACCTGGTCTTCAACCCCGCCTCGTTCCTGGAGCTGCGCGAGCGCATCGGCGCCACGAACCTGGGCGTCGAGCTGGACGCCTCGCACCTGTTCTGGCAGCAGATGGATCCCGTCGCCGTGATCGAGCACCTGGGCAGTGCGGTCGTGCACGCGGCCGCGAAGGACGTCCGCGTCAACGAGCACGCGGCGATCAACGGCGTCCTCGACAACAGCTTCGTCCGGCTGGCTCCCGACGAGCCACGCGTCAACCTCGGCGGAGACGAGTGGGCCAACCGCTGGCCCTCGCCCTCGGCCTGGGACTTCGTGGCGGTCGGCCGCGGACACGACGTGGACTACTGGGCGCGTTTCCTGGCCGCGCTGCACCGCGTGGATCCCGGCATGATCGTCAACATCGAGCACGAGGACACCTCCCTCGGCCCGATCGAGGGCCTCCAGGAGGCTGCTGGGGTGTTGCTCGACGCCGCGTCGCGGGCGGGTGTGCGCTAGTGGCACGCCCCCGAAGTCTTCGAACGCTTGGCGCCGCCATGGCACGCACCTCGCTTTCGTCGGCAACACTCGAAACACCCCGGTATGCCCACGTGTCGCCGCCTTGCGATGCGCGCACCCTGACGACGCGAACCGTTCAGGAACTGCGGACGCGCACCACGAGCCGCCGCCCTGCTCGCGGGTTCCGGGCCGCGACCAGGGCGCGCTCCTCGTCACTGCGGGCCTCTCACTCGAAGGGGCTGGGCAGGGCGCCCGGCAGGTCCGCGAGCATCTCGCGGGCCCGGGCGGCCACCTTGTGCTCGACCAGCACCTCGTAACGGGTGGCCACGACCTGGGTGACGGAGGAGAAGTCACGCTGGCCGCGGGTCATGGCGAAGGAGACCAGCGCGAAGATCAGCCCGAACAGGGCGCCCAGCAGGGCCGTGGAGACCAGGGTGCGCCAGAAGTCGTTGTCGTCGAAGAGCGAGAGCACCAGGCCGACGAAGCCGCCGAACCAGGCGCCCGACCCGATGCCGCCGATCGCGACGCGGCCGGTCGTCAGGCGCCCGGTGATGCGCTCGACCCGCTTGAGGTCGGTGCCGACGATCATGCAGTTCTGCACCGGGAACTCGTGGTCGCTGAGGTAGTCGACGGTGCGCTGCGCCTGCGCGTAGTCGTCGTAGGTGGCCAGCGACTGCGGGAACTCCAGCTTCAGGGGGTTGGCTCCGGCGGCGCCCAGCGCGCGGGGGTTCATGCTCATGCCTCCAGTCTGCCGTCTCGCTCCACAGCCGCCACCTCTACGATGGGCCCGTGCCTCGAGTCGTCGTCGATGTGATGCCCAAGCCCGAGATCCTCGACCCCCAGGGCAAGGCCGTGCACGGTGCGCTGCCCCGCCTGGGCTTCAGCGGCGTGCTCGACGTGCGCCAGGGCAAACGGTTCGAGCTCGAGGTGGCCGGTGAGGTCACCGACGAGGTGCTCGCCGAGGTCGAGAAGATGGCCGAGACCCTGCTCTCCAACCCGGTCATCGAGAACTTCACCGTGCGGGTCGAGTCGTGAAGGTCGGCGTCGTCACCTTCCCCGGCTCGCTCGACGACGCCGACGCCCAGCGCGCCGTCCGCATCGGCGGGCACGAGGCCGTGGCGCTGTGGCACGGTGACGCCGACCTCCGCGGAGTCGACGCCGTCGTGCTGCCGGGCGGCTTCTCCTACGGCGACTACCTGCGCTGCGGCGCCATCTCCCGCTTCTCGCCGGTCATGGGCGAGGTCATCGAGGCCGCCGGTCGCGGCATGCCGGTGCTCGGCATCTGCAACGGCTTCCAGATCCTCTGCGAGTCCCATCTGCTGCCCGGTGCGCTGATCCGCAACGACCACCGCAGATTCGTCTGCCGCGACCAGGCGCTGCGCATCGAGAACGACCGCACCCCGTTCACCTCGGCCTACGAGGTCGGCGACGAGATCACCATCGTGCTCAAGAACGGCGAGGGCGGCTACGTCGCCGACGCCGACACCCTCGATCGGCTCGAGGGCGAGGGGCGCGTCGTCGCGCGCTATCTGGGCACCAACCCCAACGGCTCGCTGCGCGACATCGCCGGCGTCACCAACGAGCGCGGCAACGTCGTCGGCCTGATGCCGCACCCCGAGCACGCGGTCGAGGAGCTCACCGGATCCGGCACCGACGGGCTGGGCTTCTTCACCAGCCTCGCCGCCTCCGTGCTCGCCTGATCGGAGGGCCGATCACGTGGGTCCGCGTCCGCTCTTCGCCAAGGTCGCCCTCGCCGAGGCGATCACCTGGGGGCTACTGCTGATCGGCATGGTGCTGAAGTACTCCGGCGTCACCGAGCTCGGTGTGCGCGTCTTCGGCATGCTGCACGGCATCGTGTTCATCGCCTACGTGCTGACCTGCCTCGCCACGGGCATCGACCAGCGATGGCGCCGGGGCGTGCTACTGGCTGGGGTGGCCGCGTCGATCCCTCCGTTCTGCACGGTGTGGTTCGACCGGTGGGCCGAGCGCCGCGACCTGTTGATGCCGGGCTGGCGACTGCTCGACGAGGAGCCCGCCCGTGTGGCCGAGCGTCCGGTCGCCTGGTTGATCGACCGACCCCTGCGGGGCCTGGTGGTCGCGCTCCTGGCGGTCGGCGCCCTGACCGCCCTCGCGCTGGTGGCGGGCCCGCCCGGCTCGTGACCGGGCGGGGCCGCCACACAGGACGTCAGCCGACGTTGAGTCCGAAGTCGGTGGCGATGCCGGCCAGACCCGAGGCGTAGCCGGCGCCGACAGCGCGGAACTTCCAGTCGTCGCCGTTGCGGTAGAGCTCACCGAAGAGCATGGCGGTCTCGGTGGAGGCATCCTCGGAGAGGTCGTAGCGGGTGAGCTCGGTGCCGTCGGCGTCGTTGACGACGCGGATATAGGCGTTGCGCACCTGGCCGAAGTTCTGGCCGTTCTTCTCGGCGTCGTAGATGGAGGCGGAGAACACGACCTTGTCGACCTCGGCGCCGAGTTGCGTGACGGCGATCTTGATCTGCTCGTCGTCGCCCTCGGTGTCGCCGGTGCGCTCGTCGCCCTGGTGCTGCACCGAGCCACTGCCGTTGGCGAGGTTGCCGTAGAACACGAACGACTTGTCGTCGACGGCCTTGCCCTCGGCGTTGCACACGATGGCCGAGGCATCGAGGTCGAAGGCCGCGCCCGTGGTGGTGCGGGCCTCCCAACCCAGGCCGACGGTGACGTTCGCGAGACCGGTGGCGCCGGCCTCCTTGGTGAGCGAGATGTTCCCGCCCTTTTGAAGCGAGATGGCCATGGAGGGTGCCCTTCGGTCGAGTCGTGTCGAGTCGTGCTGTGCGGTCCACCTTGCCAGACGCATGTCGATCGGGGGCTCGAGCGACGCGACGGGGCGGGAGTGTGAAAGCCTCACCCGCGGGAAGTATCCGCCCGACCCGGGCCGGCGAGGTGCGCCGTCCCCGACCTCTGCGCAGATAGGGAAGTCATGACCCACTTCAGACAGTTCTGGTTCGCCGGAGTGCTGACCCTGGCCGCGCTGGTCGTCGCGTTCGCCTTCGGCGGCCCGCAGACGGCGCTGATCGTGCTGATCCTGAGCGTGCTCGAGGTCAGCCTCTCCTTCGACAACGCGGTCGTGAACGCCCGGATCCTCAACCGGATGCACCCGATCTGGCAGCAACTCTTCCTCACCGTCGGCATCATCATCGCGGTGTTCGGCATGCGCCTGGTGCTGCCGATCATCATCGTCGCCGTCACCGCCAACCTCTCGATCCCCGACGTGATCGACCTGGCGCTCAACGACGCCACCACCTACGGCGAGAAGCTGGCCGAGTCCGAGGTCGCCATCTACGCCTTCGGCGGCACCTTCCTGCTCATGATCTTCCTCGACTTCGTGCTCGACCCCGAGCGCGAGGTGCTCTGGCTCAAGCCGATCGAGCTCGCCCTGCAGAAGGTCGGCAAGCTCGACCAGTTCTCGGTCGTCATCGCACTGGCCGGCCTCTACCTCATGCACGCCCTCGCGCCCGAGGAGGACAGCCTCACCGTCTTCGTCGCCGGCGTCGCCGGTCTCATCACCTACCTGCTCGTGAGCGGCCTCGACTCGCTCTTCGAGGCCTCGATGGAGGAGGACGACGATAGCGAGACGGTCGACCTGGCTCCCAACGGCAAGATGACGATGGAGCTGTTCAAGGCCGGCGTCTTCACCTTCCTCTACCTCGAGGTGCTCGACGCGTCGTTCTCCTTCGACGGCGTCATCGGCGCGTTCGCGATCAGCGACGAGGTGCTCGTGATCGCGCTGGGTCTCGGCGTCGGCGCCTTCTGGATCCGATCGCTGACGATCTTCCTCGTGCGGGCAGGCACCCTGAACGAGTACCTCTACCTCGAGCACGGTGCCATGTGGGCCATCGGCGCGCTGGCCGGCATCATGCTCGCGAGCGTGCACTACCACGTGCCCGAGGTCGTGACCGGGCTCATCGGCGTCGGCTTCATCGGGCTCGCCGTGGTCTCCTCGGTCGCCCACAAGAAGCGGCACCCCGAGGAGGACGACGACGTGGCCACGGTCGCGTCGACGCACTGACCCGCCGGCGCCGTCGTCCGCTGGTGGCCGGGACGAATTCACCGGACGTCCGGCGAATTCGCCCCTGGGACGGTGTTGTTTCACCGTCCCAGGGGAAGAAACGCCGTCCGACCCCGCACCCCGCACCCTGCGCCCGCACCCGACCCCGGCTCTCGGACGACGCGGGGTCGGGGCAGATCGTCGCGACTGTCGGCGGCCTCAGGTCGCGGGCGTGTTCGCGTCCAGCCAGGTCAGGCCGGCGAACCCGAACTCCGCACACGCCTGACGCAGTGACGCGACCGGCCAGAGCCGCTCGGCCCGGACGAACAGCCAGCCGTCGGCCTGGCGCAGCGTCAGCAACGGCATGACGCCGCCCGAAGGCTCGGCGTCGAGGGGAATCTCGACCCGGGCGCCCGCGTAGGTCGTCACCGCCACGGTGCCGCCCCAGGCCAGCGGCGCCGGTGTGCCGCCCAGCCCGAAGACCAGCACCGTGTCGAGGTCGCGCACCTGGCGCAGGTCGAGGGTGAGCGTCTCGTACTGCGCCCGCGTCACCGCGGCGACCGGCCGGGCGCTGCCTGCGGGCGCGTGCGCCGGGGTGCCGCGCTGCGGGTCGCGACGCAGTACGCCGGTGTCGCCGTCCTTCAGCCGCCAGGCGGCGCCGAGTTGGAGGTCGCCCACCGCCGGTGAGCACATCGCCTCGATGGTCAGCGAACCGATCGCGGACTGGAGCCGGCTCAGACGCACGAACCGGTCGCCGGCGCGCACCACGACACGCTCGGTGACGCCGCGCACCGGCCCGGGCCCGGGCGGGGGTGCTGGGGTCGACGGTGGTGGCGGCGTCGGCTCGTCGTCCGAAGCGGGCGCCGAGAGATCCAGGCTGGTCGCCCTGCCGGCAGACGGCTCTGAGGACGGGGCGTCGGCCGGCTCGGACGAGGAGAGATCGAGCGACGACGAGACCGTGGCGGACGGCGGCGCGGGTGCGGGGTCGCTGGCGGTCGAGAGATCCAAGGACGACACGGGCGCTGCCGCAGGTGGTGGGGCGGGCTCGCCCGGCGGCGCGCTGGGCGACGAGAGATCCAGCGAGGAGGAGGCCGCGGGGCTGGGCTGCGCCGGTGGGGCCGCCGGCGCAGGATCCGGCACGGGTGTCGGCCGGCGGCGCGAGCGGGTGAGTAGGAAGGGCAGGTCGGTGCGGCGGGGTGCCGAGCCGGGGGAGGAGAACGGTGGCCGGCTCATAGCGGGACGCCGAAGTCCTTCGCCAGGTCGATGATGCCGCCCGCGTAGCCGTCGGCGATGACCTTGAACTTCCAGCCACCCTGGTGCCGGTACGCCTCCGCGAGCACGGCCGCGGTGATGAGACCCCAGCCGGTGGCGAGGTTCTCCGAGCGCACGAGCTCCTGCCCGTCGGCGCCGTTGACCGCGCGCACGGTGCAGCCCTTGAGCTGGGCGAGCGTGCGCCGTGCCCCGATGGCCTGGTTGACGTAGGCGACGACGACGACGCGTTCGACGGAGGCCGGCACGCGGGAGAGGCGGATCTCGACCTGCTCGGAGTCGTCCCCCATCACGTCGTCGACCTCGGTGACGGAGTGCTCGCCCGCCGAGAGCTGGTTGAAGAACACGGCGTCGTCGCCCGAGGTGACCCGGCTGCCGGCATCGCACAGCAGCGCCATCATCACCGTGTCGTCGAGCACCGAGCGCTCGGCGCCGGCGTCGAAGCGGACGCCGATCACCAGGCGGTCGAGACCGGGCACCTCGCGGGTCAGCGCGGCGTTGGCGCCACGCGGCAGGACGGCGGCCATCAGAGGTCGAGGTCCGAGCGCGAGAACTTGGTGGTGAGGAAGGCGCCCTGGGTCATCAGCGCGTCGACGTCGTGGTTCTGGGCGGCGAGCAGGGTCTCGCGGGCGGCTTGCTGCATCGCGGAGAGCGACTCCTCCAAAGCGGTGACGGGGGTACGACCCGACGGGCGCGCCTCGTGGCGCGCGGTGGCCGGGATCTTGCGGAAGGCGGCGATGGTGTCGGGCAGGTACTCCGAGAGCGTGCGGCGCACGGTGATCGCCGCGTGGATGTCGAGCGCGCGGGTGTCGGAGAGGTCGATCACCTCGGTGAGCAGGTCGACCAGGTGCAGCGCCTGCACGCACGAGTACGTCGGCAGCTCACCCGAGGCCCGGTTGATCGTGGTGACGGCCTCGGAGGCGTGCCGCCGCAAGCGATCGGGCTTGTCCTCGGCGTCCGGCTGCCCGGCCAGGCTCGGCGCGGGCTCCGGCGTGGAGCGACGAAACAGCGCCACCGACGTCGTCCCTCCTCTTCTGTGTTGCTCGTGTGCTGCTCGTGTGCGGGTCGGGCGGGGCGTCAGCCGCGCTGCTCGTTGGCGCGCACCCGCTCCAGGTACGGCTTGGCACGCTCCATCTGGGTCTCGAGGGCCTGGATCGTCTCGCCCATCGAGCCGACGGCCTGGGCGCGGAAGGTGTCGATGGCGTCCATGGTCTCGAAGACGTTGGTGAACGCCTGCTCGAGCTTGGCCACGTCGATCGTGGTCGACGCGGCCTGCTGGTTGATCTGGGCGCCCTGCACCTTCAGCTGCTCCGAGGTCGCGGCGATCATGTCGCCGGTCGTCTGGTTGAGCGCGTTGATCTGGTCGAGCACGAGCTTTTGGCGCGAGAGGGCCTGCGACACGATGACCGCGGTGCGCAGGGCCGCGACCGTGGTGGTCTGGGCGCGGTCGACGCCCTTGATGAGCTCGAGGTTGTTGCGGCGCACGAGGTCGAGCGCCATGTAGCCCTGCACGGCCACGGTCATCTGGGTCATGATGTCCTGCATCCGCTGGCGCACGGGGAACAGCCCGTCGGACTTCAAGGTGTTGGCGTCCTCGGAGCGTCCGGAGGCCTCGAGCTCGGCGACCTTCTGCTCGATCGCGGCGTCGAGGGCCTGGGCCAGCTCCTTGTACTCGCCGAGCTTGCCCATCATGGCCCAGAGATTGGCCTTCTCGGTCTCGATGGCGGCATTGTCCTTGCGCAGCTCGTCCTGCCCGGAGTCGAGCGCCTTGATGATCGCGTTGAGCTGGGTCTGCGCCGACTGGTACTTCGCGAAGTAGCGGTCGATGGCCGAGCCGCCCGGGATGAACTTGAGGATCTTCTTCGCACCCGTCAGGTCGGCCCGGTTCGGGTCGAGCTCGGTGACGGTGATGCGCAGGTCGGTGAGCGTCTTGCTGACCCGGGTCTGGGCGTCGCCGCCACCGTTCTTGCCCATCGCGGCCGCGGGTCGGTCGAGCATCCGGTTGGAGACGGCGGCCGAAGCGCGCATCTCCTGGTCGCCCATGGTGGTGATCTGGGCGACCTTCTGGCTGAACGCCGGCGACTTGGTGTCGATGGAGACGAGCTCGTTCGCGAAGGCGGCCGCCTTCTGCTCCAGGGCCGACTTCACGCCGGTGTCGACCGGAACCGCACCGGCCGCCTGCGCCGGCTCGATGACCTGCACCTTCTCCGGCGGGGCCAGCACGAGCCCGCCGCTCGAGGGGGCTGCCGGGGTGGCGGGCTGGGTGGCACCCGATCCGAGGTCGAGGTCGCTCATGGGGATCTCCCTTGTCGAGAAGGTGGTCGCGTCGCGAGGTTAGCGCGGGGCGTTCGTGTTGCAGGTTAAGGGTGGCGGGGGCCGCCGCGCGAGGCATCGGCGAGGACGGCGAGCACCGACTCCGCGGCCACGGCGCCGGGTGGGCCGGGGGCCTGGAGGGGCCAGGGGCCCTCGGCCGGTGGGGTGAGGTGGGCGAGCTCGCCGTGCGGGGGGCGTACGGCGACCTCGGCCTCGAGCAGCAGCGGCAGGTCGAGCAGGCTGTCGCCGGCGGCGAGCAGGGGCAGCCCGTGGCGGTCGGCGAGATGACGGGCCGCGGCGGCCTTCGTGACCTGCGAGGGCACCAGGTAGACCTTGCGACCCTGCACCGAGACCGTCAGTCGGCGGGGCGCGGCCCAGGCGCTCGTCTGCGCCACCCACGCCTCGCTGATCCCGTCGCGGTCGTGGGCGACCAGGTAGGCGAAGACGTCCTCGGCCACCGAGACCGTCTTGACCCAGCCCTCGTCGAGGTGCCGACGCAGGTAGGTGGCCGACTCCTGCGCAGACCCTGCCCCGGCCAGCGCGTCGGCGACCAGTGTCGTCCACTCCTCGTCGGGACGCCCGTCGGTGAGGACGACGGCGCCGTTCGTGCAGATGGCGTGCTGCGGGGTCTGCGGGAGCCGCACCCGGGAGTACTGGGCGACCGTCCGGGTCGTGCACGGCACCACCATCGAGGTGCGCATCAACGCCTCGAGCCGCTCGTGGGCGGCGCGGGTCATGAGCGACTGGGGTGACCCGTCGTAGTCCTCGACCCACACGTGCTCCGGCGCGTCGGCCGAGTCGGGGTCGAAGCGGGCGCTGCGCCGGCTGTAGATGAGGGTCTGGTCGAGGTCGACGGCGACCAGGGCCGCAGGTGACGGGCTCACGTGACCGGCCTGATCAGCCCGATCACGGCGTACGGCAGGTCGCTCACCTCGACGACCGGCACGCCCCGGGCCTGCGCCAACGACTCGATGTGCGCAATGGACGCATCGCCGCGCAGGCCGGCGCGCACCAGGATCTGCCACGGCACCCGGCGCAGCAGAACGCGCGTGGTCTCGCCCACCCCCGGCTTGACCAGGTTGAGGTTGTCGATGCCGACCTCGGCGGCCACCTTCTCCACCGCGGCCCAGCCGCGCCAGGTCGGCTCGGCCGGGGTGAACGGTGTGGGGCGCGAGGCTGGTCGCACGTCGGCGAAGGCGTCGGTGACCCGGTCGACGAACTCGTTGGACCGGTCGGCGTGCGCGAGGTGGGAGTAGAACTTCGCGCCGTGGAACTGCCCGGGGCCGATCAGGTCGGCGCGGTACACGGTGCGAGAGACCAGCCCCGACACCGTGCTGTTGAGGCAGGCCGACGGGATGAGGAAGTCCTCGAGGGTGCCGTGCAGCGGCGTGCAGTCGCCCGGGTCGGCCAGCACGGCGAGCGTGGAGTCGAGCGCGCCGGCTCCGGGATGCGACGCGCGGTAGGCGTCCACGGCGGCGTCGAGCTCGCGCACGATCGCGCCCTTGCCGGTCCAGCCGTCGACGAACTGCAGGCGCTGCGCCGGGTAGCGCTCCAGCAGCCAGTCGAGGGCGACGGTGTCGATGCCACCGCCGCGCACGATCGACACGGTGTGGTGCGGGGCGTCTCGACCCTGCCGGGCGTACCAGCGTCGCAGCAGCACGCCGACCGGGGTGCCTGCGCGGGCGAGCGAGACCAGCACCGGGGCCTCGCCGTGGGTGGTGTGCCGTCCGTCGAGCCGGCCCGCCAGCGCAGCCACCGCCTTCGCGACCTGCGCCACGTTCTGTGCGAGGGCCTCGTCGTAGAGCCGCAGATAGGCCTCGTCGGGCTCGTACTCCACGGGCAGCATCTCGAAGTAGTGCCGCCCGCCCTGGATGAGCTCCTCGCGGTCCTCGGTCGAGACCTCGAGGTCGACGTCGGAGAGGTCGGTCAGCAGCCACGAGACGTCGTGGGGCGGGTAGGAGCCGAAGTCGACGGCCGGCTCGGCGCCGAGCGGCACCACGTGCACGGCGTGGCTCGCGTACGGCGCCAGTTGCTCGGCCAGCGGCCGGGCCGCGGAGGCGAGCGTGTCGGTGACGACCACGATGTCGGTGTAGGGCGCGCCCCCCTTCGGATCCCACTCCAGCGGCGCCACGTTGTGCAGCAGCGAGTCGCGGTCGGGCTCGTCGGGCGCCGGGAACCGCAGGGTGCGCCGGATGGCGTAGCCGGGCTCGTCGCTGGCCAGCACGGGGGAGCGCGTCGTCGACTGCACCACGACCGTGCCGCCGTCCGGCGCGACCGACCGGTCGAGGGCGTCGGCCACCAGCGCGGGCGCGTACATCAGCTCCTCGGTGCCGACGACCAGCACGCGAGGGGTGGCTTCCAGGCCGTCGCGCAGTCGGACGGCGACCTCGGCCGCCGCGGTCAGCGCCGCCTCGCGGTCGGCGGGCTCGAACCCGTGCCGGCCCGACGAGGAGACCCCACTCGGCCAGGGAGCCTGCACCCGGAGGGCAGCCGGTGGCACGTCGGGGGCGAAGGCAGGGGCCACGACCCGCTCGCGCAGCGCCGCCGCACGCGCCACCGCGTCGGCGGGGAACGTCATGGACCCGGCCACCAGCGATGCCACTCCCACGGTCACACCCATCGACGCGGCGCGCGCGTCGAAGGCGGCACGGGTGGCGTCGTCACGCAGGTCGAGCAGGGCGGCCACGACGTACCGCTCGCGCGGGGCGACGCTCTGGAGGGCCTCGATGGTGTTGAGGGCCGTGGTGCCGGTGGTGAGCTCGTCGTCGACGAGCACCACCGGGCGGTCGTCGGCGAAGAGGTCCGCGGGCGGCTGGAGCAGGTGCCCGACCGCGTGGCTGTGCTCCTCCTCGAAGCCGGCGAACACCGGCCGTGCCGGGTCCGGACGCCGGGTCGTGTGCACGTACCGGGCCGCCGCGAAGCCGTCGGCGACCACGTGGCCCAGGGCGGTCGCGGTCTCGCAGAACCCGAGCACGACCACCTCGCCGGCGCCGGGGTGCGCCGCCGCATCGGCGACCGCCTCGGGCTCGAGCCCGGACAACCAGGCCCGCGCCGTGGCGGGCGCGGTGGGAGTGAGGTTCTCGCCGAGGGCGAGCCGCGTCTGCTCGGCGAGCAGCAGGCCCGAGGCGCGCACAGCGCTGGCGCGCACCGGCACGTGCTTGCCGAGGATGCGCGAGACGATCAGCTGCGCCCGCTTGGGGTTGTCGCGGATCGCCAGGCCCGTGAGGTCGTCGAGGTCGAGGGCGTAGGGGTTGCGGCGCACCTGCCAGGTCGGCTCGAGCAACGCGCCGACGACGCGGCCGTGACGCAGGTCCAAAGCCGCGTCCGGAGCCGCGCGAGGTGACGGAGGACGGATCACCGGACGACCTGGCCCAGTCCGGCCGAGCCCGTGCGATACAGCCGGTCGCTCACCTCGCGGCCGGCGTCGAGCAGGTCGAGCAGCTTGTCGGGGTGCGAGAGGACGCCGTACACGGCCGCCCGCTCGAGCACCTGCCGCGCCCAGAGCGCGTGCGGCCCGGCCTCGTTCATCCGGGTGCCGGCGACCGACCTGGACGCCCCGCCCCGATCAGCGGCGGCCGCGACGGCCAGGGCGTCGTCGTACTCCTCTCGCGCCACGGTCGACAGCGCGTTGACCACGCCGACGTGGGCGGGGTGGATGACGGTCTTGCCGGTCAGCCCGTTGGCGCGGTCGAGCGACACCTCGCGCATGAGGCCGTCGGCCTCCTCACTCAGCAGCTGCGTGCGCAGCCGCGGCAGGCCCGCACGCTCGAAGGGTGTCTGGCGCAGCTGGGGCTTGAAGAGGCGTTCGGGACCCGCGAGGTGCTCCCAGACCGGCCCGGAGACGGCGTAGTCGCCGTGTCGGGCGAAGACGTTGATCGCCTCGGCGAGCATGCCGCGCACCACCGCGACGTCCCAGATGGTGGTGTCGGCGGCACGCCGGATGCCGTAGAGGCCGCAGAGGTCGGTGCCGCCCACGCGCACGGAGAGCACGATGTCGCGGTGGGCGTCGGTCAGCGCCCGGATGCCCAGCAGGTGACGACGGCGGGTCTCCTGCCAGGCCAGGTCGGGGTGCTCGAGCACGGGCATGCCGAAGAGGCGCAGTCCCGTGCGCTCGCGCAGCGCCGCCAACGTGTCGAGGCAGCGACCGCCGGTGCGATCGGGGGCGAACTTGGGCAGCACGAACCCCGTGAGGTGGGCGGCCGCCTCGCCCGCCCCCTCGACGATGCGCTCCATCTGCTCGGGTGTGCGCACACGCACGAACAGCAGGGGTGCCTGGGCGAGGCCCCCCGTGACTCGGCCGTGCAGCTCGCCCAGCTGCCGCACGACGTTGGCCTCGGCGGTGGATACGTCGTCGTGGGCGATGGAGTCCTCGAGGCACCAGACGTGACTGGTCGCCCCGATGCGCGCCGCGCGCTCGGCGTCGTCGGCGAGGCCGAGCCGGGTGCCGGGGGAGTAGAGCGTCGCCCCGAGGGCCAGCGCGAGCGTGCCCGCGTCGCTCGCGCCGTCGAAGCGGCACGGCTCGACCGCGAAGACGTCGCGGTCCTGCGCCGGGGAGAGGAACGGGAAGTGGCGCACGGGTGGCCCTCAGGCGAGCCCGGCCACGGCGGGGTGGCCGGGCGGGTAGTAGGCGCGCACCCAGGAGGGGAACTCGGAGAGGATGCGCTCGTAGAGGTCTGCGTCGGCGACCCGGTCGATGTCGTCGAGGGCGAAGAAGCCGGTGTTGTCGACGCGGCGCCCGCCGAGGTCGTCGAGTCTCTCGAGCACCCCGTAGTTCGAACGGCCCAGACCGACGAACTGCCAGAAGGCGGGCACCTCGACCGCGTCGCGCACCGCTCGTTCGGTACCGCGGTTGTCGGTGACGCCGCCGTCGTGGAACCACAGCACGAGCGTCGGGACGTCGGCGTCCTGCCCGCGCAGGTAGCCCGAGACCTCCTCGAAGGCCGCCGCCTCGTGGTTGCCGTAGCCGGCCTGCTTGGGGCGCTTGGCCGTGTACCGCGCCAGCCACGCGGGGAGATCGCCGACCTGGAGGTCGTCGACGCGCACGGTCTTGGAGCCCATGAGGAACATCTGCATCTCGGCGTCGTCGTCGACCGCGGCGGCGATCGCCATGATCCGCTCGACGGCTCGGGTGAAGACGCCCCTCTTGTAGAGGCCGGTGGTCGATCCGGAGGTGTCGAGGACGCCGATGATCCGAGCGCGCAGACCGGATGCGCCGCGCTTGGCCAGGGAGACCTTGACCAGATCCCGGCGCTCGGTGAGCTTCTTGCGCAGGTCGATCGGCAGCCGCTCCTCGCCCTTGATGAGCGAGATGGGGGCGGGCGTCTGGGTGGGTGGCGGCTCCGGCGCGGCGGTGGGAGCGGTGGGGGCTGCCGGCGGCTCCGGAGCCGCCTCGTCGGCGACGTCGACACCGAAGTCGCGGGCCAGCCCGGCGAGCCCGTCGTCGTACCCCGCGCCGACCGCCCGCAGCTTCCACGCCCCGTTGCGCAGGTACACCTCGACCAGCACGACGGCGGTCTGGGTGGTGAGTCCGCTCGGAGTGAAGGAGTACTGGGCCGGCCCGTCGGTGATGGTGACGGTGCCCAACGGGCGGCCCGGCTGGTCGACCGACGCCACCAATGCGACCCGCTCGGCACCCGAGCGCAACTCGTCGGTCGCCACGTGCAGCGTGGCTGCGTCCAGCCTCACGCCCGCGCCGTTCGGGGCGTTGTAGAACACCATGTCGGCGTCGCCGGAGACCTGGCCGTCGGCCGAGAGCACCAACGCGATGAGGTCGACCGACGCGTCGGTGGAGATCGTCAGGCGATCGGATCCGAGGGGGACGTTCTGGCCCGGTGCGAGCGTGTCGGCCATCGGGCTACTTGCGCCCCGCGGTCCAGTTCAGACCCCAGCCGAACGACTCGTCGAGGTCACGGTGGCCACGCACGTAGCGCATGGTGCGTTCGACCGACAGCGCGCCGTCGGTGTGGGTGAGCAGGGCGACGCCGCACATCGTCAGACCCGAGGGCTCGTCGAGGCGCACCTCGATCGGCGCGGCGCCCTGCGGGTACAGGGTCACGGTGCCCTGCGCCTTGTCCCACGCCGGCGCGCCCTCGTAGATGTAGGCGAACACGACGATGCGCTTGATCCGGTCGAGGTGGTCGAGGTTGACCACGAGGTTCTCCCCCGCGGTGTTGGTGCCGGAGCGGTCGTCGCCGTCCAACTGCACGTACGGCGGCGCGTCCAGGGCCCCGAAGGCCCGGCCCAGCGCCTGGACGACGCCCTTGGACCCGTCGGTGAGCTCGAAGAGGCAGCCGAGGTCGAGATCGACCCCCTGGCTCCGCTTGAAGAACCCGCCGCTGGAGCGCTGGTCCCAGTTGAGGTTGACCCGCATCCGCCCCGACGCCCCGGACTGCTTGGCCAGACTGACCTGAGGGCTGGACTTGGTGAGAGTGACCTTCGAGAGGTTCACGCCGTCGGACATCTGCTCCTGCTCCGTTCCTGGAAGAGGCGGTGGGTGCGTGGCGCCGGGCCGAGGCGTCGGTGGGCCTCAGCCCACGTTCACGCCGTAGTCGGTCGCGATGCCGTGCAGTCCGGACGCATACCCCTGACCCACCGCGCGAAACTTCCAATCCGCGCCGTTGCGGTAGACCTCGCCGAAGATCATGGCCGTCTCCGTCGAGGCGTCCTCGGAGAGGTCGTAGCGGGCCAGCTCCTGCTCGTTCGAGTCGTTGACGACGCGGATGAACGCGTTGCGGATCTGCCCGAACGACTGACTGCGCGCCTGGGCGTCGTGGATCGAGACCGGGAAGACGATCTTGTCGATCTCGGCGGGCACGGTGGCCAGCGCCACCTTGATCTGCTCGTCGTCGCCCTCGCCGTCGCCGGTGAGGTTGTCGCCCTGGTGCACGGTCGAGCCGTCGGGCGAGGTCAGGTTGTTGTAGAACACGAAGTGACTGTCGGAGGCCACCTTGCCGGCGCTCGTGCACAGCAGCGCGGAGGCATCGAGGTCGAACGCGGCGCCCGTGGTGGTGCGCGCGTCCCATCCGAGTCCGATGGTGACGGCGTCGAGCCTGCCGCCCGCCTCCTTGGTCAGGCTGACGTTGCCGCCCTTGCTGAGTGAGACGCCCATTGCGTTCCATCTCCCCTTCGAATGATCGAGTCCCGAGGGGCGACCCCCGGCTGGTCGTGAGAGCCCATAGTGCCGCATCGACCCAGGCGCCGACGGTCGTTCGATCCGACCCCGCCGTCGGCTAGGGTCGGTGATCCGTTCCACCGACCAGATGGCCGAGCAGAAGAAGAGGTCGACGATGACTGTTTCGCTGAGCAAGGGACAGACGGTCTCCCTGAAGAAGGAGTCCGGCGGCACGCTGACCCACGTCCGCATGGGCCTGGGGTGGGACGCCGTGAAGAAGAAGGGCTTCTTTGGCGGCTCCAAGAGTCAGTCCATCGACCTCGACGCCTCGGCCGTGCTCTACGACGCCGGCGGCGCCGTGCTCGACCAGGTGTGGTTCCGGCAGCTGAAGAGCAAGGACGGCTCGGTGCAGCACACCGGCGACAACCGCACCGGCGCCGGTGAGGGCGACGACGAGTCGATCGTGGTCTACCTCGACCGTCTGCACCCCGACGTGGCCACCATCGTCTTCCTCGTGAACTCCTTCACCGGTCAGGACTTCAGCCAGATCGAGAACGCCTTCTGCCGTCTGGTCGACGAGACCAACGGCCAGGAGATCGCTCGCTACGAGCTCTCCAGCATGGGCAACCACACCGCCCAGGTGATGGCCAAGGTGGCCCGCGACGGCGCGGGGTGGTCGATGACCGCCATCGGCGCCACCGCGCACGGGCGCACCTTCAAGGATCTGCTGCCCGCGGTCCAGCCGCACGTCTGATCCCGCGAGGGGCGTCGTCGCGTCAGCCGCGCGCCCCGGCCTGCAGCTTGCGCCAGACGCCGGCGTTGACGACGCCGTCGGCCGGGATGCCGACCCGCTTCTGCCAGGCCTTGACGGCGGGGTCGACGCCCGGGCCGTAGACCCCGGTGTTCCAGAGCTTGGTCCCCGGTGCCGCGGCGTTGAGCGCGCGCTGGAGACGGCGCACCTGCTCACCCGACGAGCCGTACTTCACGACGTTCTTGGGCCCGGCGGCGAGCAGTGACATCCAGTTCGCGCGCGACCACTTCCTGCGCTGCGCGAAGCCGTGGTCGCCCTGCCACTGCTGAGTGGCCTTGAGCACCTCGCCGCCGTAGCGGCCGGTGAAGGTGCCGTCGAAGTAGCCCTTGCGCTTGAGCAGGCACTGGAGCGCTTTGACCTGACCGGGGTCGGGCTTGACCGTGTCGCCGGACTTGTTGGTGTACGCCGGGCGCAGCGGGCCGTAGTCGGGCAGGCTCACGGTGATGCCGTCGCAGAAACCCTGCTCGGCCCGTGCGGTGGTGCCCTTGCCGAGGTCGAGGAAGTTGCTGTCGATGTTGATCGTCTTGCTGCCCCACTTCTCGTCGTGGCCGCCGCGGTACTGCTTCATGCGGCCACCCGGACGCCACCCGTCGTCACGGATGTAGTCGGTGGAGGTGTTGGCCTGGCCGTCCCAGCGCGCGATCCAGATGCGGTCGGGCAGCGTGAAGCGGGCGGGCCGGTTGACGCGGGCGTCGTCGAGGGCCTTCAGGCCCGACCCGGCCGAGGAGTAGACCCCCGAGACGTAGCCCAGGCTGCGCACCCGTTGGGTCCAGCCGGAGAGGAACGACAGCGCGGACTCGCGGCACCTGGTGTTGGAGACGTCGAATCCCTCGAGGTCGTACCAGAGGGTGCTCTGCTCGGCGATGCCCAGCGCACCCGCCGCCTCGACCGACGACGACGCCTGGCGGCGTCCCATCTTCAGGGCGCGGGAGTAGCTGCCGTCCTTGCCCGGCTTGGGGCTGATCGTGGGGTCGTCGCCGTAGCGCGGGAACATCGGCTGGCAGGACGCCTGCGGGCCGAGCGTGATGGGGAGCAGCCGCCACCCGGCCTTCGCCTGCTTGGCCACCCATTCCTTGTCGAGGTAGGTCTGGTTGCGGCACCCGCGCGAGGCGCCCGCGATGTAGATGCCGGCGGCGGAGTACGGCGACATCCGCCACCAGACGTTCATCGTCTCCTGGCTCGGCGCCTGGCACTGGTCGAAGCCGTACCCGGTGAAGTTGCCCGGCGTGACGACGACGCCGTTGCGGAGCGTGGGGCTGCGCCGCGCGTCCTTCGTCGCTACCGAGGCCGGGGCAGCGTCGGCGGGGGTCGTCGCCGGCAGTACGCCGAGGCCGAGCGCGAGGCCGGCCGTCGTGATCGCCAGTCGGCGCAGGCGGGGAGAGCGGGTCATGCGGATCTACTCCAGGGGGTGGGCCGCGCCCGGCGGGGTGTTCGGGCAGGGTCGTCGGGAGGGGGGAAGCGCAAGCACGATAACCACAGGAGTCACATGAGTAACAGGCGTTCACTGGAACTACAGATGTGTAGTTCGTAAGGGGGGCTGACGTTTGATCCCAATCGAGCCCATGTGACCGGTACACCAGTGCAGTTATCGACCAATCCACCGTAAAGAAACCGGCCCGCCGCACCAGGGTGCGACGGGCCGGCAGACGGGCCGGGAGACGGGCCGGGAGACGGGCCGGGAGACGGGCCGCAGGGGCGAGTCAGGCGACCGGTTCGACGGCGATCCGGCGCACGTTGCGCCGCGAGGCCACGAGGGTGGTGACCGCGACGACGAAGGCGATCGTGCCGAACGCTGCCGAGGTGAGGAAGCCGGCCGGGGCGCCGGGCAGGAACTGCCCCGGTACCGCGCCGGCGGCGTACACCGACACGACGACCGCGACGCCGACGGCCGCGCCGAGCTGCTGGGTGGTCTGCAGCAGGCCGGAGGCCGAACCGGCGTGCTCGGGCTCCACGTCGGCCAGCGCGATGCCGGTGATCGGCATGAACACCAGGCCGGCGGAGAGGCCGTTGAGGAGCAGCGGCACGAAGACCATCGGCCAGTACCCGTCGCCGGCGCTGTAGCCGGCCAGCAGCAAGAAGCCGACGCTCAGCCCCAGGGCGCCGAGCGTCACGAGCGGCGCCGGACCGAACCGTGCCACGAGCCGGGGCGTGAAGCGCGACATCGTGAAGATGCCCAGCGAGAGCGGCAGGAACGCCACGCCCGTGGCGAGCGGCCCGAAGCCGAGCTCACGCTGCATCAGCTGGACGACGAGGAAGAACAGGGAGAACTGGGCCGAGGCCACCAGGGCCATCATCACCAGCGCCCCGACACGGCGTGGGTTGCGTACCAGGTGCGGCTGCACCATCGGGTGGGCCACGTGGGTCTCGGTGCGGGCGAAAGCTGCCAGCAGCAGCAGGCCGACGACGAAGCCGCCGACCGTGCGTGGCGAGGTCCAGCCGTGGTCGGGTGCGCCGACCAGTGACCACACCAGGGCCACGGCCCCGCCGGTCGCGGTGAGGGCGCCGACCACGTCGAACCGTCCCGGGCGCCGGGCGGTGTCGGTGACGAACATCGGCGCGAGGGCGAGCACCGCCAGGCCGATGGGCACGTTGATGAACAGCGTCCAGCGCCACGAGCCGAGGTCGGTGACGACGCCACCGAGCAGCAGACCGAGCGAGGCGCCGCCGGAGGAGACGGCCGCGAACAAGGCCAGCGCCCGGTTGCGTGCGGCCTCGTCGGGGGCGCTGGTGGTGAGCAGTGCCAGCACGCTCGGGGCAGCGAGCGCGGCGCCGACGCCTTGGGCGGCCCGGGCGGCGATCAGCCACTCGGGGGTCTGGGCGAGGCCGCCGAGCAAGGAGGCTGCGGTGAAGGTGGCCAGCCCGATCTCGAAGAGCCGGAGCCGACCGAACACATCGCCCAGCCGTCCGCCGAGCAGCAGCAGGCCGCCGAAGGCGAGCGTGTAGGCGGTGAGCACCCACGAGAGTGAGGCGGGGGTGAAGGAGAGGGCGGAGCCGATGTGCGGCAGGGCGACGTTCACGACGGTGGCGTCGAGCACGAGCATCAGCTGCGCCATGAGCACGATGAGGATGCCGGTCGCGGCGCGCCCGGCGTTCGCGGGCAGGTCGGTGGGCAGGTCGGTGGGCAGGTCGGTGGGCAGGTCGGGGGAGGTGAGAGCGGCGCGGGTGGTCGCGGTCTGGGACATGTGTCGAGGGTCCTTCTCTGGCCGGGTCGGCCGACGTAGACTGCGACCGGAGAGTTCCTCCGGTTGCGTCATCGACGATACGGAGACACTCTCCGGATAGCAAGTACGAACGTGGAATCTGCTCGCCTGGAGGTGTGTGATGCGCGCCGATGCGCAGCGCAATCGGGACCGGATCGTCGAGGTCGCGCGTGAGGTGTTCCGCGAGCAGGGCTACGACGCCTCCCTCGATCTCGTGGCCAAGCAGGCCGGCGTGGGCGCCGGCACCCTCTACCGGCACTTCCCCACCCGCGACACCCTGGTCGACGCGATCATGCAGAGCTGGGTCGACCGCGTGCAGGAGGCGGCCGAGAAGTCCCGGGCGCACGAGGGCGAGGACCGGGAGCGACTGCTGGACTGGTTCGAGCGCTACGTCGCGCTGATCAGTCTCCACAAGGGCGGCCCGGCCAAGATCACCTCCGCGATGGGCGTGGAGGGATCGCCCATCGCCACCAAGTGCCAGGTTCTCAAGAACGCCAGCGCCGAGGTGCTCGGCGTCCTCGAGGAGCGAGGCGCCCTGCGACCCGACGTCGACACCGTGCAGGTCTGCCGCCTCGTCGGCGGCGTGGCCACCATCGCCGACCAGAGCGACGTCGACCCCGCCGCCGTGCACTCGATGCTCGAGGTCATCGCCGACGGTCTGCTGGTCCGCTAGCCACCGGTCGGGCACGCGTTGCGGCCCCGATAGCATCGGGGGCGTGGCAGACGCTCCCGCGAAGACCTCGTCCGGCAAGTCCTCCAGCCTGGACACCGTGGCGCTGGCCGCCACCGACCCCGGGCGCGACCAGCCGTGGGCAGATCTGGGTCTCAAGGCCGACGAGTACGCACGCATCCGCGAGATCCTCGGCCGCCGGCCCACGTCGTCCGAGCTCGCGATGTACTCGGTGATGTGGAGCGAGCACTGCTCCTACAAGTCCTCTAAGGTGCACCTGCGCCAGTTCGGCGAGCTGCCGCAGGAGACCCCGGTCGGCACGATGCTCGCCGGCATCGGCGAGAACGCCGGCGTCATCGACGTCGGCCAGGGCTACGCGGTGACCTTCAAGGTCGAGTCGCACAACCACCCGAGCTACGTGGAGCCCTACCAGGGCGCCGCGACCGGTGTCGGTGGCATCGTGCGCGACATCCTCGCGATGGGCGCGCGCCCCGTGGCCGTGATGGACCCGCTGCGGTTCGGTCCGCTCGACGCGCCCGACACCCACCGGGTGTTGCCGGGCATCGTGGCCGGCGTCGGCGGCTACGGCAACTGCCTCGGCCTGCCCAACATCGGTGGCGAGGCCGTCTTCGACTCCACCTACCTCGGCAATCCGCTGGTCAACGCGCTGTGCGTGGGCGTGCTGCGTCACGAGGATCTGCACCTGGCCAAGGCCAGCGGCGTGGGCAACCAGGTGATCCTCTACGGCGCTCGCACCGGCGGCGACGGCATCGGCGGTGTCTCGGTGCTCGCCTCGGAGACCTTCGACGCAGAGGGCCCGGCCAAGCGGCCCAGCGTCCAGGTGGGCGACCCCTTCATGGAGAAGCTGCTCATCGAGTGCACGCTCGAGATCTTCGCCGCCGGCCTGGTCGCCGGCATCCAAGACCTCGGTGGTGCGGGCCTCTCGTGCGCCACGTCCGAGCTCGCCTCGGCCGGTGACGGTGGCATGCACGTCGAGCTCGACCGGGTGCCGCTGCGCGACTCCACGCTCGCTCCCGAGGAGATCCTCATGAGCGAGAGCCAGGAGCGCATGATGGCGGTCGTCGAGCCCGACGACGTCGAGGCGTTCCTCGCCATCTGCGCCAAGTGGGACGTCGAGGCGGTCGTGGTCGGCGAGGTCACCGACACCGGTCGGCTGCACATCGACTGGCACGGCGAGCGCGTCGTCGACGTGCCGCCGCGCTCGGTGGCGCACGACGGCCCGACCTATCAGCGGCCCTTCGCCCGGCCCGACTCGATGGACGTGCTCCAGGCCGACGGGGCGGAGGCGCTGCCGCGGCCGTCGTCCGGCGCCGACCTGCGCTCCACCGTGCTGCGGCTCGCGGCCTCACCGAACCTGTGCGACAAGTCCTGGATCACCGACCAGTACGACCGCTACGTGCGCGGCAACACCGTGCTCGCCCAGCCGGCCGACTCCGGCATGATCCGCATCGACGAGCAGACCAACCTCGGCGTCTCGGTGGCCACCGACTGCAACGGCCGGTTCGCGCGTCTCGACCCGTACACCGGCGCGCAGCTGGCGTTGGCCGAGAGCTACCGCAACGTCGCCACCGGTGGCGCCCGCCCGCTCGCCGTCTCCGACTGCCTCAACTTCGGCTCGCCGGAGGATCCAGCCGTCATGTGGCAGTTCGCCGAAGCCTGCCGAGGTCTCAAGGACGGCTGCGCCGAGCTCGGCATCCCCGTCACCGGCGGCAACGTGAGCCTCTACAACCAGACCGGCGAGACCGCGATCCTGCCCACGCCGGTGGTCGCGGTGCTGGGCGTGATCGACGACGTCACGCGGCGCACGCCGTCCGCCTTCACCGAGGCGGCACATCGGGTGCTGCTGCTCGGCGAGACCCGCGAGGAGCTCTCGGGCTCGGAGTGGGCGCACGTGGTGCACGGCCACCTCGGCGGTCGCCCGCCGGCGGTCTCGCTCGAGGGCGAGAGGGCGCTGGCCGAGCTGCTGCGGGAGTCCGTGGGGCTGCTCTCCAGCGCTCACGACCTCTCCGACGGCGGTCTGGCCCAGGCCCTCGTCGAGGCGTCACTGCCCGGCATGGTCGGCGCGAAGGTGTCCCTGGCCGACGTGCACGACGACCCGTTCGTCGCGCTGTTCTCCGAGTCCACCGGCCGCGTGCTCGTCACCGTGCCCGACGGCCAGCTCACGCGATTCGCCTCGCTGGCCGGGCGCCACGGGGTGCCCGTCACCACGATCGGCACGACCGGCGGCGGCGCCATCGAGGTCGACGACCTCTTCACCCTCGCCCTGCTCGAGGTGCGGTCCGCGTGGACGGCCACGCTGCCCGCCGCTCTGGCCTGAGTTCGCCCCCGCCGGTGGTTGAGCCGTGAGGAGCACTGGCGACGAGCGCGTCGAAACCCGGAGACTGTGAAGGCAACGCCGACTTTCGGCTCACCGGGTTTCGACACGGGGCTCGGCTAGCGCCTCGCCCGGCTCAACCACCGGGGCCTCCGGCTGTTCCCGGCATGATGGCCCGATGGCCGACGACCTGCGCATCACCCGCACCCTGGTGATCCCGGCCTCCGAGCTCGTCGAACGGTTCTCGCGGTCATCGGGGCCGGGAGGTCAGGGCGTCAACACCACCGACAGCCGGGTCGAGCTGTTGTGGGACGTCGATGCGTCGTCGTTGCCGGGCGTCGTCCGCACCCGGGTGCGCGAGCGGTACGCCGACCGCCTCGTCGACGGCGTCCTCGCCGTGACCGCGCAGGAACACCGCAGCCAGCTCGACAACCGACGAGCCGCCCGCGAGCGTTTGGCCGACCTGGTAAGGCAGGGGGCGATGCCCCCGCCGGCCAAGCGTCGTCCGACCAAGCCGACCCGCGGCTCGCAGCGGCGTCGACTGGACGCGAAGAAGCGGCGTGGCGAGGTGAAGCGGGGGCGTGCGGGGGACTGGTCGTGAGCGGCCCCGGTCCGACCCGGGCGGCGAGCTGTCGACCGAATCCGCCGGGGCCATCGGGTGATGACGCACCGCCACCCACCCACGATGCCAGCCGCGCCGAATGACCTCCGTGCGCCGTCGTATCCTGCTGACCCTGCCCCTCGTGGGGCCGTTCGTGTGGTGGCTGGCCGGGTGCGCCGGCCCGAAGGAGGTTCCGCCCATGCCGCAGCAGGCCACGGGCCCGAAGCGGTTCGTCTACGGCGAGGATCCCAGCCAGTACGGTGAGCTGAGCCTGCCGGGCGGCGATCCGCGCGGCGTCGCGGTCGTCGTGCACGGCGGGTTCTGGCGGGCGGCCTACGGCATCGAGTACGCCCAGCCGCTGGTGCCGAGCCTGGTCGAGCAGGGCTGGGCCACGTGGGCGATCGAGTACCGGCGCGTGGGCTCGGGCGAGGGCGCCGGCGGTGGGGTGCCGCAGACCCTCGACGACGTGGCCGCGGCCCTCGACCACCTCGCCGCCCTGCACCGCGCCGGCGACCTGCCGACCGATCCGTCGCGCGTGCCGGTGGTCGGCATCGGGCACTCCGCGGGTGGGCATCTCGTCACCTGGGCGGGTGCCGGCGGCGTGCTGACCCACGTCGTGTCGCAGGCCGGCGTGCTCGACCTCGTGGCGGGGGCGAGCCTCGGCGGAGGAGCGGTCGCCGCGTTCCTCGGCCACGAGCCGGGGCCGGGCGACGCCGACGTCGACCCGATCCGCATGGTGCCGCTCGAGGTGCCCGTGTGGTGCGTGCACGCCCAGGACGACGACGTCGTGCCCTTCGCCCAGTCGCAGGCCTACGTCGACGCCGCCACCAGTGCCGGCGCGACGGCCGAGCTCCGCCCCGTGAGGAGCGGTGGCCACTTCACCCTCATCGACCCCGACTCCGAGGCATGGTCGGCGACGCTCGAACACCTCGACACGATCACCCAGCGGACCTGAGTCCCGTGCTGCGCTGGCGCACCTGCGTGGTGACCGGGGCCGGCGGCGGCGCCGGCCGCGAGGTGGCCGTGCGTCTCGGGCGGGTCGGCGCCGGTGTGCTGTGCGTCGACCCCGACCCCGCGGCGGCCGAGCGGACGGCGGCCGAGGTGCGGCGCTCCCGTGTCGCCGCGTGGTCGTGGCAGGCCGACCCGGGCGACCCCGGCGACCGGCGGCTGCTCGCGGCGCGGGTCGAGGATCTCGGCGGGGCGCACGCGCTGGTCCTGACCGGCGGCGACCCCGAGGCGAGCGCCGACCTGGCCCGTCACCTCGGCTGCGGCACCGCCGTGAGCTGCTCCGACCCGGCGCGGGTGGTCGCGTGCGTCGAAGGCGCGGGAGCGGGCGTCGCAGTGCGAGTCACCGCTGCCGGGCCTCCGGACCCGGACCGGGCTGGCAGTGCGGACACCAGTAGGTGATGCGGTTCGCGCGGTCGTTCGCCACCTCGTCGACCCGGCGCACCGGGCCCTTGCAGCGGCGGCACCCGCCGGTGACCCGGCCGTAGATCCAGTGGCTCTGGCCAGGGCGGCCCAGGCCGGTGGTGGCCTGGTAGGCGCCCGGCACGGTGGCGGAGTGGTGCAGCATCGTGGCCGCCCGCTCGACGAGGCGCTCGAGGTCGACGTCCCCGGCCGGCGTCCAAGGTGAGACCCCGGCGAGGAAGCAGAGCTCGTTGGCCCACAGGTTGCCCAGCCCGGCCATCTTGGTCTGGTCGAGCAGCGCGCTGACGATCGGCACGGAGGGCTCGGACCGCAGTCGCCGCACCGCCTCGGGGGCATCCCAGTCCGACCGCAGGGGGTCGGGGCCGAGATGCCCTACGACGCGGTGCTCCTGATCGGTGGGTACGAGCTCGAGCTGGTGCATCCGCAGCCCCCACGCCGACCCGCCGGTCGTCTCGATCACCACGCGCACCATGCGCTGCAGGTGCGGCGGTAGCCGCTTGCCGGGGCGCGTGGTCTTCCACTCACCGTCCATGAGCAGATGGCTGTGCAAGGTGGCGTTGCCCGAGAATCGGGTCAGCAGGTGCTTGCCGTGGGTGTCGACCGCCACCACGCTGCGGCCGGAGAGATCCCGGGTGGCCAACTGCGGCACCCGGAAGTCCGAGCGCACGACCTCACGGCCCGCGATCACCTTCTCCAGCGAGCGCGCCACCTTCCACACGCTGTCTCCCTCGGGCACTCCCCGACCCTAGCCAGCACACCCACCACCCACCCGGCGCGAGTTTTCAGGTGACCCGGCGCGAGTTTTCAGGTGACCCGGCGCGAGTTTTCAGGTGACCCGGCGCGAGTTTTCAGGTGACCCGGCGCAGGGTCGTCGAACGACGGTCAGGACCGTCGGCGGTCGCGCTTCGGGAAGGGCTGGGCGCCGAGGCCGATCGAGAAGGCCTCGGCCCGCGACATCGGCGGGGTGCGTCGGCTCTCGGCGGCGGCCCAGGAGCGCAGGGCCCGGCCGAGGCGGTGGTGGGGTGCGGCGTGGTGTGTCATCTGGGCTCCCATCTCCTGGGTACACCGATCGGTGCACTCTCCTGGGGTCGAAGGTACACAGACCGGTGCACCTGGGTCAACACCGATCGGTGTACTACCGTGGAGGGCATGACTGCCGCCACCACCGACGCCCCCCGTTCTCGGAGCGACGAGGCCCTCGCCGAGCCGGGCACGGTGCGCGAGCGCATCCTCTCCGCGGCCGAGCGGTGCTTCTACCGCCAGGGCATCACGGCCACCGGGGTCGACGGTCTGGCCGAGGAGGCGGCGGTCTCCAAGCGCACCCTCTACAACCATTTCGGCTCCAAGGAGGGGCTGGTGTCGGCCTACCTCGCCGCGCGCGAGGAGCGGTGGCAGCGACGACTGGCCGAGCTGCTCGAGGAGGCCGGCGAGGATCCGCTGGAGCGCGTCCTTGCGTACGCACGGGGCTACGCCCGGCTGCCTGCCCAGCAGGACGGCGTCGACTTCCGCGGCTGTGCGCTCGTCAATGCCGCGGCCGAGCTGGCCGACGGCGACGACCCCGTGCTCGTCACCGTGCAGCAGTCGCTGGTCAACGTGCAGCGCGGCGTGCGGCAGATCCTGCTCGACGCCGGGCTCGGCGACCCCCTGGCTCGGCGCCTGGCCGGGCAGGTGCTCATCGTGCTCGAGGGGGCGGTAGCCGTCGGTGGTATCCACCGCGACCGGGCGCGTGCGCTCGAGGCCCTCGACCTCCTGCGCGACCTGCTCGGCCCGCACCTCTCCCGCTGAGTCGCCACGTGCTCAGGTCGACGGCGTGAGCACGCGGCCGTCGTCGACCTCGCGGGAGGCCACGGCCTCTCGCCATACGACCGGCCGCGGCACGCGTCGTACCCCCCGCGACAGCGTCGGCACGAGCGCGGTGACGGCGCAGAGCAGGCCGGCGGCCAGCATGGCGCCCTGCCCGCCCAGCAGCGCGAGCAGCGTTCCGGCGGTGACGGGCGCGAGTGGCAGCGAGCACATCGCCACGAACTGGGTGGAGGACTGCACCCGCCCGACCAGCTCGTCGGGAGTGACTGTGAGCCGGTAGCTGGTCATCCCGGCGTTGCCGGCGGGGTTGAGCACCGAGACCAGGCCGAGGCCGAGCGCGACGACCAGCGGGTGGCCCCACCAGGCCATGGGCAGTGCGAGCGGTAGCGGGCTCCACGCGACCGCGATGGTCAGCCAGCCGGTGGGCAGGCGCTCGATCAGCCACGGGGCCACGATCGCGCCGAGCACGCCCGCGACTCCCGCGGCGGTCTCGACGAGACCGAGGTGCAGCGGGTCGACGCCGTCGGCGACGAGCCGCAGCACGGCCACCGTGAACAGGGCGTTCATCGACAGGTTGGCGAGAAAGGCCCATCCGGCGAGGGTGCGGAAGAGGGGGTGTGCGGCGACGTAGCCCAATCCTGTGCGCAGCTCGCGTCGGATCGAGGCGCGCGGCTCCCCGGTGGACTCGGGGCGCAGGTCGGCCCGCAGGCGCCCCAGGAGCAGCCAGGAGACCGCATAGCTCACGGCGTCCGCCGCGAAGGGGAGCCAGCGGGCCAGCCCGTAGAGCGCGCCGCCCAGCGGCCCGCCGACGATGGACGCCGCGTACTGGCGCCCGGCGTTCAGGCTCAGCGCCGCGGGCAGCTGATCGCGCTCGACGACCCGCCGCACGGCGACGGTCTCGGTCGGCATGAAGATGCCTGCGGCGACCCCGCCGGCCAGCGCCACGACCAGCAGGTGCGTCAGCGTGAGGTGACCCCACCAGGCGGCCAGGCCGAGGCTCGCGTAGCCGAGCGCGCCCAGGGCGGAGGCCGAGCGCATGAGCAGCCGGCCGTCGACGCGATCGGAGAGGACGCCGGCCGGCAGCAAGCTCGCGACCAGGCCGAGCAGGTGGGCCGCGCCGACGCAGCCGGCGAGGAACGTCGAGCCGGTGAGGGCGTAGGTGACGAGCGGGAAGACGAACGAGCTCACGTGCGTGCCGAGCTCGCTGAGGGTCTGGCCGACCCAGAGGAGGCGGAAGTCGTGGTGACGGCGGAGGGGAGCCGCGGCGGTGGTCATATCGCGACCATAGATGCGCAACACACAGTGCGCAAGTAAGCGTGCGCAATAAAACGTGCGAAGTTCTGGCCGAGAGTCGAGCGACCGGCTCGATACGGTGTGCACGTGTCCCGACCCGTCGATGTCACCGTGCTGCGCGCGATCGCCCACCCGGTGCGCAACCGCGTGCTGACCGAGCTCCGGGCGACCGGCCCGATGCGGGCCGCCGACGTCGCCTCGGCCCTCGACATCCCGGCCAACCAGGCCAGCTTCCACCTGCGTCAGCTCGCCAAGTACGGCCTGGTCGAGGAGGCCCCCGAGCTGGCCCGCGACGGCCGTGACCGGGTCTGGCGGGCCGACGCCGACGGCTTGGAGGTCAACGGCAAGGCGCTGGCCGGCCAACCCGGCGGCCGCGAGGCCGTGCAGGTCTACATGAGCACCGCGGCGGCCGAGGCGCACGGGTACGTCGACGCGGCCTACGCCGTGCCCCGCGACGACGAGGCCCACCGCTCGACCATCGTGACCGCCGTCCGCCTCACGCAGGAGGAGGCCCGGGAGCTCACCGACCAGCTCAGCACCCTCTTCGACCAGTGGGTCGCCCGCACCCAGGGCACCGGCGACGGGGCGTCGGACGAGCGCCGCACCTACCTGGCGCACGTCATGCTCATGCCGCACCCGGCCCCGCAGGCGGCCGAGCGGGGCGAGGCCTGATGCCCGCCCGCCTGCGCCGGGCGGCGCCGTCCGAGGTCGAGGCCGCGCTCGAGGCGGTGCACGGCGGCGCCGCCGAGCGCGCCGACCTGCGTCTCCTGGTCAAGCACTTCCTGGCGATCCTCGAGGAGCGTGCGCCGGGGCACTCCGTGGAGGTGCGAGTACCGCCCTACGCGGCGGTGCAGTGCATCGCCGGCGTCCGGCACACGCGCGGCACCCCGCCTGCGGTGATCGAGACGGACGCCGTCACGTGGATCGCCCTCGCCGCCGGCGACCTCACCTGGTCCGACGCCCTGACCGCCCATCGGGTCGCGGCCTCGGGGGAGCGCACGGACCTCACGCCGTACCTGCCCCTGTGAGGCACGAGGGGTCGCGAATCGCTGCTCCAGGGGTCAAGTATTGCGAGCGCCTCGACCCCTCGAGGCGCGATTTGCGACCCCTCGAGGGACGATTTGCGACCCCTCGCGGGTTAGGTTGCGGCCATGAGTGACCTGCGTGCCCGTGTCCAGTCCGTGCTGCCCGGCATCCGGAAGGATCTCGAGGACCTAGTGCGCATCGAGTCCGTCAGTGCCGACCCGGCGCGGGCGGGGGAGGTGCGGCGCAGTGCCGAGGCGGTCAGGGCGCTCTTCGACGCCGAGGGCTTCCGCACCGCGATCGTCAGCGCGGACGGCGGGGCGCCGGCCGTGATCGCGCACAAGGTGGGTCCGCCGGGGGCGCCGACGGTGCTGCTCTACGCCCACCACGACGTGCAGCCCGAGAACGACCACGCCGACTGGGACTCCGCGCCCTTCGAGCCCACCGAGCGCGACTCGCCGACCGGACGCCGCCTCTTCGCACGGGGCGCGGCCGACGACAAGGCCGGCATCGCGGCACACCTCGGTGCGCTGCGGGTCTTCGGCGACGACCTGCCGGTCACGGTCACGATGTTCATCGAGGGCGAGGAGGAGGTCGGCTCCGAGACCCTGCCGGCGCTGCTCGCCGAGCACCGCGACCGGCTCTCGGCCGACGTCATCGTCATCGCCGACTCCGGCAACTGGGACATCGGCGTCCCTGCCCTCACCACCAGCCTGCGCGGTCTGGTGCGCATGGATGTCGAGGTGCGGACGCTCACCCACGCCGTGCACTCCGGCATGTGGGGCGGGCTGGTGCCCGACGCGCTGATGACCCTGAGCCGTCTCATCGCGACCCTGCACGACGACGCCGGCGACGTCGCCGTCGACGGCCTGGAGGCGACCCCGGCCGCCGAGGTCGAGTACCCCGAGGAGCGGCTGCGCGCGGAGTCCGGTGCGACGCCCGACGTGCAGTGGATCGGCACCGGCAGCTCGGTCGAGCGGCTGTGGACCAAGCCGGCGCTGTCGATCACCGGCCTCGACGCCCCCAAGGTCGACGGCGCCAGCAACACCCTCGTGCCCGCCGCCCGCTGCCGGATCTCGATGCGCATCGCCCCGGGTGACACGACCGCGAACGCCGTCGCGTGCCTTCAGCGCCACCTCGAGCGGCACGTGCCGTGGGGCGCCACGCTCTCGACCACGGTGGTCGACACGGGGGAGGCCACCGCGATCGACGCGACCGGTCCGGCGTACGACGCCGCTCGCGCGGCCTTCGCCGAGGCCTGGGACGGCACCGAACCGGTCGACATGGGCGTGGGCGGGTCGATCCCGTTCATCGCGGAGTTCCTCGACGCATTCCCGCAGGCCAGCGTCTTGGTGACCGGCGTGGAGGATCCCGACACCCGCGCCCACGGCGCCAACGAGGGCCTGCACCTGGCCGAGTTCGAGCGGGTCGTACTGGCCGAGACGCTGCTGTTGCGCAACCTCGGCGCCCGGGGCTGAACCGGGCGCGGCCGAGGAGGAGGACGTGGGGCCCGAGACGCTCGACCTCATCGACCGGCACCGTCGCGAGCGTGCCGCGGCGCTCGCCGACCGCCTGGTCGAGCTGATCGACGCCGGCAACCCGGGCTACCGCGAGATGGGCGTCGTCCCGCGCGATGACCTCTGGCGCTCGTGCCACGACAACATCGAGCGGGTGTTCGCGTTGCTGCTCGAGCAGCAGGTCGACGCCACCTCGACCACCGATCCGGCGTTCGAGGCGGCCCGCGAGACCGGACGTCGCCGCGCCGAGCAGGGCCTGCCTCTCGACGACGTGCTCCGCTCCTTTCGACTCGGTGGGCGCCTGATCTGGGACGACCTGCTCGCCGCGCCAGCGATGGCCGAGCACCAGGTCGACCTGCTCGAGGTCGGCAGCCGGCTCTGGCAGGTGGTCGATGCGAGCTCGGCCCAGGTCGCCTCGGCCTACCACCGCTTCGAGCGCGAGCGGGCCCGTGTCGATGCCCAGCAGCGCACCGATCTGTGGGAGGGGCTGATGTCGGGGCGGGCCGCCGACCCGGGCTTCGCCCACCGGGCCGCACAGATCCTCGACCTACCCGACGACGGCGACTTCGTGGCGATCGTGGCCGACCAGCTCGACGGCACCTCGGCGCCGGGCCTGCTGCCGGGCGCCTGGCTGCGGCGCGGCCGGGACGTCGTCGGGCTGGTGCTGCTGACGCAGGGTCTGGCCCCGGTACTCCAGGCGCTCCACCGGGTCGGCCAGGGGGCGGTCGGCATCTCGCAGCCGATGGCCGGACTGGCGCACGGCGAGCGGGCCTTCGAGCAGGCGATCCTGGCCTGGCGCACTCTGGCGGGGCGGCCGGGCGTCACGTCCTACGGCGACCGACTCCCCGAGGCGCTGCTGCTGGGCTCGCCGTCGGTGGCCGAGAGCCTCGTGCAGCGCTGGCTGGCGCCGGTGCTGGCGCGGCCGCGGGGCGAGGCGGACGTGCTGGTCGGCACGCTCGAGGCATGGGTGGCCTGCGGCGGATCGGCGGTGGCGACGGCCGCCGTAGCGCACTGTCACCGCAACACCGTCGTCAACCGGGTGCGTCGAGTCGAGGCCCTCACCGGGGAGCGACTGGAGGAGGACCGTCCACCGCTGGAGCTCGAGCTCGCGCTGCGCGCTCACCGGTTGCAGGGCACAGCATCTCGTTGAGACCTGGGAGGTAAAGAGGCGCTCCTTCGGCGCGTTACTGTGCACACTGCACAATGTTGGGCATCCAAATGACGTCATCTGGGTGATGGCGCCCTCGTGTGACGGCTGTCACCGTAGGGGTCTCCCGGGCTGCGCTCCCTCGCTCGGGGGCAGTCGCTTACTCGGAGGACTCCTCATGTCTGTGCAGGCCCAAGCCGTCGACCCCACCCCCGCTGCGGGTCTGAGCCGCCGTTCGTTCGTGGGCTGGGTGCTCGGTGGCGCCACGCTCGTCACCGCCGCCGACCTGACGCTGGGGCGCGGTGTCGCCCGGGCGTCGGTGCCGTCAGGCCCGCAGGTGCCCGAGCTCTACGACCTCGAGGATCTCCAGACCGACGCCGCCCTGCCGACGTCCCAGCTGATCACCGTCACCATGAACGACGACGGCACGGCCTCCTTCGAGCTGCCCCGCATGGAGGTCGGCCAGGGCATCACCACCTCGACGGCGATGATCATCGCCGAGGAACTCGACATCGACCCCGGCCAGGTCAAGGTCGGCCTCGCCCCGGCCCGCCCCGAGCTGATCTTCAACCAGCTCACCGGCGGCTCGAACACCACCGTGTCGACCTACACCCCGATCCGCGTGGCCGCGGCCATCGCGAAGGGCGCACTGCTCGACGCGGCCGCTGCCGAGCTCGGGTACGCCGCCGATCAGCTCACCACCCGCGCCGGGGTCGTGAGCGCCCCCGACGGTTCGTCGCTGACCTACGGCGAACTGGCCTCGAAGGCGGCCTCGCCACGGACCAAGCAGGTCGACGTCGAACTGAAGAAGGCCGGTGACTTCTCGGTCATCGGCACCGCCCGCAACCGCGACGACGCGCTGCTGGCCGTCACCGGTCGCAAGAAGTTCATCCAGGATCTGCACGTCAAGGGGGCGCTGCCGACGATGGTGTGCCGGCCGCCGACACTCAACGGCTCGCCCAAGAAGCTGCGCAACAAGAAGAAGATCCTGCGCATGCCCGGAGTGAAGAACGTCGCGATCGTCGACACCGGGGTGGCGGTGCGCGCCAAGACCTTCGGCCAGTGCATCGACGCGATCCGTGCGATGGACGTCGTGTGGAACCCCGGCAGCGTGGAGGGCGAGTCCGACCGCACCATCATGGCCCGGCTGAAGAAGGCCGAGCTGCCGCTGGCCGTGCCCGACGTGCCGGTGCTCGCCGACCAGGTCGACACCGACTTCGAGTTCATGTTCCGATCCAGCGCCGCGCTCGAGCCCAACGGCGCGATCGCCGACGTCCGCGACGACAGAGCCACCATCTGGGCCGGCCTCAAGGTGCCGATCCTGGCGCAGGAGAACATCGCCAAGGAGCTCGGCATGAGCATCGACCAGGTGACGGTCAACGTCATCACCGGCGGTGGCTCCTTCGGGCACAAGCTGTTCAGCGACCACGCCATCGAGGCCGCGAAGATCAGCAAGAAGATGGGCAAGCCGGTCAAGCTGATGTGGCACCGCGCCGACGAACCGCGCCAGGGTCGGCTGCACCCCATGGCCACCTCGCGCATCCGCGCCACCATGCTCGCCGGCGAGGTGCTCACCTTCGAGCAGCGCAACACCAGCGTGGTCACCGACTTCAGCCACGGCCTCGGCGAGATCATCACCTCGACCATCGACGAGGCCCCCACCGAGGTCGGCAGAACCCTCGGCGGGCTTGGCTTCTCGGAGACGATCTTCACCCTCACCCAAGAGCTGCCCTACGACTTCGGCGTCGTCACCCAGCTGCTCAACGAGACCGACGACCGCTTCAACACCGGCTCGATGCGCAACATCTACTCGCCCGACACCGCGGTGGCCGCCGAGCTCACGATCGACCAGATGGCGGCGAAGATGGGCAAGGATCCGCTCGAGTTCCGACTCGCCTTCCTCAAGGACGACCGCACCAAGGCCGTGCTGGAGAAGGTCGCGAAGGAGGGCAACTGGGGGCGCACCATGCCGAAGGGGATGGCCCAGGGCATCGCGATCCACAAGGAGTACAAGGGCTCCACGGCCTGCCTGGTCGAGATCGACTGCCGACCACGGACCGTCGATCGCGACATCTACCACGCCGTCACGGGACCCCGCGTCACCAAGGCCGTCTTCGCGGTCGACGCCGGCCTGGTCATCAACCCGCGCGGGCTCGAGGCCCAGATGATGGGCGGGTTCTCCGACGGCCTCGCACTGACGCTGACCAGCAGCTGCCACCTGCGCAACGGGCACTTCCTCGAGGCCAGCTGGGACAACTACTTCTACACCCGCCAGTGGAACATCCCGCCCGAGTTCGAGTGCCACATCGTCGACTCCGGCACCGACCAGCCCGGAGGAGCCGGCGAGGCCGGCGTGCCGTCGTCCGCCGCCGCCGTGGCGTGCGCCTACGCCCGGGCGACCGGCACCATGCCGAAGCGGTTCCCGATCAACCACGACGAGCTGTCGTTCAAGCCCAAGAGCTTCGTCCCGCCGGTGCCGCAGAGCCCGCGCGACGGCCTCAAGTACACCTACTGAGCTCGCTGCGGAAGAACCGAGGAGAACAGACATGCCCAAGCAGACTTTCATCGTCAACGGCGAGCGGGTCACCGTGAAGGTGGCCGACAACGTGCGGGTGCTGTGGGTGCTGCGCGACCTGCTCGGCGTGCACGGCCCGAAGTACGGGTGCGGCATCAACGTGTGCAAGGCCTGCACCTCGCACATCAACGGCAAGGCGTTCAACCCGTGCTCGGTGCGGGTGGGAGACCTCGAGCGAGACGACGAGATCACCACCATCGAGGGCCTGCCCGACACCGTCGGCAAGGATCTGCACCCCATGCAGGAGGCCTGGATCGACCGCGACGTCCCGCAGTGCGGCTACTGCCAGCCCGGCCAGATCATGGCTGCCACCGCGCTGGTCAACAAGGTGCACGCCGAGGACCGCGAGATCACCGAGGCCGACCTCGACACCATCCGCAACATCTGCCGGTGCGGCACCTACAACCGCATCCGCGAGGCTGTGAAGCAGGGCGCCTCGAAGATGTGACCGGCCCGGCCAGGGTTCTCAGGTCACGTCGCGAGCGGCAGCGTGACGACGAACGTGCTGCCCTCGCCCAGGGCCGAGGTCACCTGGATCTCGCCGCCGTGGCGCTGCACGATGCGCTGCACGATGGCCAGGCCCAGCCCGGTGCCCGGCTGGGCGGCGGCACCGGGCGCGGTGGACCGGAAGAACGGCTCGAAGAGTTGAGCCTGGTCCTCGCCCGACATGCCGATCCCGCTGTCGGAGACGGCGAGCTCCACGTGTGTGTCGTGCACCGTCACCGACACGCGCACCGTGCCGCCGTCGGGGGTGTACTTGACGGCGTTCGACACCAGGTTCGCGACCATGCGGTCCAGTTCGTCGGCGTCGCCGCATGTGGCAGCGGGATCCTGCGGCAAGCAGAGGTCGAGACGCTGGTGCTTGCGAGAGGCGGCGATGCCGACGAGGTCGGCCGCCTCGCTCACGCACCGTCGTAGGTCGACGGTCCGGGTCGACAGCGGGTGGCCGGGGTTGCCCACCCGGACCAGGAGCAGCAGGTCGTCGCTGACCTTGGTGATCCGGCTCGTGTTGCGCCGGATCGAGTCCAGCGACACCGCGACCTCCGGGTCGATCTCGACCTCGTCGAGGATCTCCAGGTGCGCGGTGATGGCCGCCAGGGGGTTGCCGATCTCGTGGGCGATCGTCGACACGAGGCGGGAGCGGTACTCCTCGAGCTCACGGAGCTCGGCGACGGTCGCGCGCTCGGACTCGAACGCGGTGACGCTGGCGACCAGTCGGCTCAGGTCGTGGCTCGCGTCGACGGCGGCCTCCTGCTCCAGCTGCGACCACGGGCGGGCCGTGGCGGCACGCTGGAGGAAGAAGGCGCCGAGCAGGGTCTCGTTCGTGCCGATGGGCGCGACCAGCATCTCCCCGGTCGTCAGCGAGGCGTTGCCGTAGGCGCGGCCGGCGAAGATGTTGTGCACCGCCTCGCCCGGTAGCACCAGCACGTGGTCCTGCTCACGGGCCTCCGCGGCCAGATGTCCGGCGAGGGTGTGGATGTCGTCGGGGAGGTCGAGGGCGCCGTCCGCCCGACCGCGGCCCGGGATCCAGAACCAGGCGCGATCGGCATCGAAACCCTCGGTGAGCGACGCCCGCACCCGGGTGAGCACCTCGGCGAGTCCCAGGTGGGCGGGCGCCGCTCGGATCGCCCGACGTGCGGACGTCGCCATGCGCAACCGCTCGGCCAGGGCGCGGCGCTCCAGGGCGAGCACCGCGAAGTGGGTGACCTGCTCGGCGTACTCGGCCAGGATCCGTCGCCGCGCGGGGTCGGGCCGCAGGCCGTCGTCGGGCACGTCGATCGACAGCAGCCCGACCAGGTGCCCGTCGTCGGTGCGCAGCGGGGCGTAGAGGGCGTCGAGGGGGTGCCAGGCATCGGGGTGGTCGATCGGCTCGATGTCCGGGATCCAGCCGGACGGCGGGGCGGTGAGGCGCTCGTGGGGGATGAACCGCAGCGGACCCCACTCGTCGGCGAGCTCCAACTCCTCGAGGATGCTGCTGACGGCGAACCGGTCACCGCGTAGCGCGGCGGCGCACTCCGGGCTGCCGGCCACCGAGACGACCTCGATCTCGTCGCCGATGACCAGGCTGATCACCGCCACCTGGAAACCCGCCATGCGAGTGATGCCCCGGGCCAGCAGGTGCAGGCTGTCGTCGTCGGACGGCGCGGCGTGCGACGTCTCGTGCGGGGTGCCGGTCGCGAGGATCGGCCGATCGCGTGCGGTGCTGGTCATGGGGTGTCCGTGCGGGTCGTGGGAGGTGCCGGGGCGCGAAGGCCGCGCGGGCGGCGCAGGCAGCATAGGCCGGGATGGGTGCCGGGAAACAGAGTCGAAGGCATCCTCGGATCGCGGTAGTCGGCCCTGCGCCCGTAGACTCCACCCGTGCCCCTCGAGAGCAACGGCCCACGCCGACGAGGGGGTGATGGGCGACTGACCGCCGCCCTCGACCCCCACGACCAGGGACCTCAGGACGCCTGCGGTGTCTTCGGGGTCTGGGCCCCCGGCGAGGACGTCGCCAAGCTCACCTACTTCGGTCTGTACGCGCTCCAGCACCGCGGCCAGGAGTCGGCCGGCATCGCGGTGAGCAACGGACGTCAGATCGTCGTCTACAACGACATGGGCCTGGTCTCCCAGGTGTTCGACGAGAACACGCTGGCCTCGCTCAAGGGCCACCTGGCCATCGGGCACACCCGCTACTCCACGACGGGCGCCAGCACGTGGCGCAACGCGCAGCCCACGATGCGCCCGACCGCGGACGGCGCCCTGGCGCTGGGCCACAACGGCAACCTCGTCAACACCCCCGAGCTACGCGAGATGGTCGACGCCCTGCCCGGCCCGGACGGCGAGCTCGACCTCGGCCGGCGCACGCGCGAGGAGTCGACCACCGATACCGGGCTGGTCACCGCCCTGATGGCGCACCACCCCGACACGTCGCTGGAGCAGCGTGCGCTCGAGGTGCTCGGCCTGCTACGCGGCGCGTTCTGCTTCGTGTGGATGGACGAGAACACCCTCTACGCGGCGCGCGACCCCCAGGGCATCCGACCTCTGGTGCTGGGTCGTCTGGACCGCGGCTGGGTCGTGGCCAGCGAGGACGCCGCGCTCAAGACCATCGGCGCCAGCGTCGTGCGCGAGGTCGAGCCCGGCGAGATGCTGGTGATCGACGGCGACGGCCTGCGCTCGCACACCTTCGCCGAGCCCGCCCCCAAGGGCTGTGTCTTCGAGTACGTCTACCTCGCCCGCCCCGACGCCACGATCTCCGGGCGCAGCGTGCACCAGGCACGCGTCGAGATGGGCCGCCAGCTGGCGCGGGAGTTCCCGGTCGATGCCGATCTGGTCATGCCGGTGCCCGAGTCCGGCACACCGGCTGCGGCCGGTTATGCCGAGGAGTCCGGCATCCCGTTCGGCCAGGGATTCGTCAAGAACGCCTACGTGGGCCGCACGTTCATCCAGCCCAGCCAGACGCTGCGCCAGCTCGGTCTGCGGCTCAAGCTCAACGCGCTCGAGCACATGGTGCGCGGCAAGCGGCTCGTGGTGGTCGACGACTCCATCGTGCGGGGCAACACCCAGCGCGCCCAGGTGCGGATGCTGCGCGAGGCGGGCGCGCTCGAGGTGCACGTGCGCATCTCCTCGCCGCCGGTGAAGTGGCCGTGCTTCTACGGCATCGACTTCGCCACGCGCGCCGAGCTCGTGGCCAACGGGCTCGAGGTCGACGAGATCGCCGCGAGCGTGGGCGCCGACAGCCTCGGCTACATCTCGCTTGAGGGCATGGTCGCGGCCACCGGGCAGCCCGACGGCGATCTCTGCCATGCCTGTTTTACCGGCGTGTACCCGATCGAGCTGCCCGACGAGTCCCTGCTGGGCAAGCACCTGCTCGAGGCCTCCTTGTCGTCCCCGACGCTGGGCAAGGCGCTGCCCGTGCTCAACAACCCGTGACCCGAGGAGCGGACATGACCGAGCAGCCCGACCAGCCCGGCACCAACGCCTACGCCGAGGCCGGCGTCAGCATCGAGGCCGCTGACAAGGCGATCGAGCTGATGAAGGGCTGGGTCGAGAAGGCCCGCCGCCCGGAGATGATCGGCGGGCTCGGCGGGTTCGCCGGCCTCTTCGACGCCACCGCCCTGACCCGCTACCGCCAGCCGCTGCTGGCGACGTCGACCGACGGCGTCGGCACCAAGGTCGCGATCGCGCAGGCGATGGACACCCACGACACGATCGGGTTCGACCTGGTCGGCATGGTCGTCGACGACCTCGTGGTCTGCGGCGCCGAGCCGCTGTTCATGACCGACTACATCGCCACCGGACGCGTCGTGCCCGAGCGCATCGCGGCGATCGTCAAGGGCATCGCCGAGGCGTGCGTCGAGGCGGGCTGCGCCCTGGTCGGCGGCGAGACCGCCGAGCACCCTGGTCTGCTGGCCCCCGACGAGTACGACGTGGCCGGCGCCACCACCGGCGTCGTCGAGGCCGACGCCCTGCTGGGGCCGGCACGGGTGCGCCCGGGCGACGTCGTACTGGCCATGGGCTCCTCGGGCCTGCACTCCAACGGCTACTCCCTGGTGCGGCACGTGCTGCTCTCGGACGCCGGCGCCGGTTGGTCGCTGGACCGTCACGTCGACGAGCTCGGCGGGGCACTCGGCTCCGCGTTGCTCACCCCGACTCGCATCTACGCCAAGGCGTGCCTCGATCTCGCCCGCAGCACGACGGTGCACGCGATGTCGCATGTCACCGGCGGCGGTCTGGCCGCCAACCTCGAGCGCGTGATGCCGGTCGAGCTCGCCGCGCGCCTCGACCGCGGCACCTGGACCCCTGCTCCCGTCTTCGATCTCGTGCGTCAGGTCGGTTCGGTGTCGCAGGCCGACCTCGAGGCCACCCTCAACTGCGGCGTCGGCATGGTGGCCCTGCTGCCCGCCGACTCCGTCGACGTCGCGGTCGCCACCCTGGGCGGCTACGGCATCGACGCCTGGGTCGCCGGCGAGATCTCCGCGGCCTCCGCCGATGAGGGCGGCTCGGTCTCCCTCCACGGCCAGCACCCCGGCTGGTCGTAGTCGCGGCCGTCCAACCCCACGGGGCACGGCTCGATGCGAGTCGCACGGGGCGGGCCGGCGAACATGACGCGAATCTCGTCGCTGAATCGGTGAGGGGGTGTGCGAGAACCCCCGACCATTGGGTAGCGTTGTCCTCACGAGTGTTCGAGAGACAGCCCGGGAGCCACTGAGCCCCGGCCAAGCGTGCGAGGGGGCTGGACCCTATGGGCCGCGGCCGTGCAAAAGCCAAGCAGACCAAGGTCGCTCGCGACCTGAAGTACCGGACCCACGAAACGGATCTCAACGCGTTGGCGCGTGAGCTCCACGGTGAGCCGGTCGACTCTGCCGAGGACGACGACACCGACGCCGACGACGTCGAGGACGAATGGTCCGACTACGCCTCTCGGCGCGACTGAGCCGCCGAACCGCGCTCCGGCCCGGCTAGGGCCGAGCCCGAGGCTGACCCGCTGGGTCGTCTCGTGGGCGTAGCCTGGTCTCGAAGCGGCGCCACCCCTGCCGCTCCGACTCAGCCACACCATCACCGTGGCCAGACCCCAGGAGCGTCCACCCATGACTGCCAGCACCTCTGAGATCTCCGTCAGCCCGCACACCGGGCCGGGTCTCGACCCGTTCGAGTCCGGCGACCACGAGCAAGTCGTGTTCTGCCACGACCCCGCCTCTGGTCTGAAGGCGGTGGTCGCCATCCACTCCACGGCGCTCGGTCCCGCGCTGGGCGGCACCCGCTTCTTCCCGTATGCCAGCACCGCCGACGCCGTCAGCGACGTGCTGGCCCTCTCGCGGGGCATGTCGTACAAGGCGGCGCTGGCCGGCCTCGACCTGGGCGGCGGCAAGGCCGTCATCATCGGCGACCCGGCCAGCGACAAGTCCGAGGCGCTGCTGCGCGCCTACGGCCGGTTCGTGCAGAGCCTCGGCGGCCGCTACACCACCGCCTGCGACGTCGGCACCTACTCCGCCGACATGGACGTCATCGCCCGCGAATGCGACCACGTCACCGGACGCACCGTCGCCCACGGCGGCGCAGGTGACTCCTCGGTGCTCACCGCCTACGGCGTGTTCCAGGGCATGCGGGCCGCCGCGGACGTCGCCTGGGGCGAGCCCACGCTGGCCGGTCGCACCGTCGGGGTCGCCGGCGTCGGCAAGGTCGGTCGCCACCTGGTGCGGCACCTGGTCGAGGACGGCGCGAGCGTCGTCGTCACCGATGTCGCCGACGCCGCCGTGGCGGCGGTGCAGGCCGAGTTCGGGCAGGTGCGGGCCGTGCCCGACGCCGACGCGCTGGTCCGCGAGCAGCTCGACGTCTACGCGCCCTGCGCGATGGGCGGAGCGATCGACGACGAGGTGGCAGACGCGCTCACCGCCCGCATCGTGTGCGGTGCCGCCAACAACCAGCTCGCCCACGACGGCCTGGAGAAGACGCTCATGGACCGCGGCGTGCTCTACGCACCCGACTACCTCGTCAACGGTGGGGGCCTGGTGCAGGTCGCCGACGAGTTGGACCCCAGTGGCTTCAGCTTCGAGCGGGCCCAGGCGCGGGTTGCTGGCCTCTTCGACACCACCCGCCGGATCCTCACCACCGCCGTCGAGGACGGGATCTCACCCGCGACGGCCGCCGACCGACTGGCCGAGACACGCATGCGCGAGGTCGGCCGGCTCCGCGGCCTCTGGGTCGGCTGACCCGTGCGGTGGTTGAGCCGTGAGGAGCGCCAGCGACGAGCGTGTCGAAACCTGGTGGGTGCGGTGGTTGAGCCGTGAGGAGCGCTAGCGACGAGCGTGTCGAAACCTGGTGGGTGCGGTGGTTGAGCCGTGAGGAGCGCTAGCGACGAGCGTGTCGAAACCCGGTGACTGTGAAAGCGGCGTCGTCTTTCGCCTCGCCGGGTTTCGACACGGCCTCGCCTAGCGGCTCGCCCGGCTCAACCACCGGGCACACGGCTCGGCTGTCGGAACCTGGTGGGTGCGGTGGTTGAGCCGTGAGGAGCGCTAGCGACGAGCGTGTCGAAACCTGGTGACTGTGAAAGCGGGGTCGTCTTTCGCCTCGCTGGGTTTCGACGCGGCCTCGCCTAGCGGCTCGGCCGGCTCAACCACCGGGCACACGGCCTCGCCCAGCGGCTCGCCCGGCTCAACCACCGGCCACACGGCCTGGCCAAGCGGCTCGCCCGGCGCAACCACCGGGCGCCCGGCTCGGCTGTCGGAACCCGGTGGGTTCGGTGGTTGAGCCGTGAGGAGCGCTAGCGACGAGCGTGTCGAAACCCGGTGACTGTGAAAGCGGGGTCGTCTTTCGCCTCGCTGGGTTTCGACACGGCCTCGCCTAGCGGCTCGGCCGGCTCAACCACCGGGCACACGGCTCAACCACCGGGCTCACGGCTCAACCACCGGTGGGGTCGGCCTGGCCGGCCCCACCGGGCGGCGTCACCAGCTGAAGGAGTCGATGGCGGCGTCGCGGCCCCGCACCACGATCTTCGCGGTGTGCTTGCCTCTGCCCAGGCCGTCGAAGGTCTTGGAGCGGTTGAGCTTGACGTTCTTCGACCGGCCCTTGAACGAGAGCATGCCGACTCGCTCACCGTCGATGAGCACCTTGGCCTTGTCGCCGGCCTTCCAGGAGCCGAAGTCGACGCCGAACATGTCGCTGCGGAACCGGATCGACATCGTGTCGCGCGCGGTGCCGGCGTGCCGGGTGCGGCAGAACTTCTCCTTCTGCGGACCCGCCTTGCGGAACTGCCAGTCGCCGGAGCGGTCGACCTTCTGGGCACCGCACTGCACGGAGTTGGTCACCCGTACCCGCAGCTCGTAGGTGTCCGAGGCTCCCTGGGGGTCGGTCACCGTGAGGGTGGGGTTGCGGATGCCGCTGGCCGTGTAGACCACGTCGGCTTCGGGACCGGTCGCGTCGACGGTCTCGCCGCCGTTGTCGAAGTCCCACTCGTAGACCAGGTCGTCGGGCGTCTCGCCGTCGGTCGTGCCGTCGGAGGTGAGGTGCACGGTCTGTTTGCGCTTCACCGTCGTCGGGTCGGCCTGGGCCTGGGCGGTCGGGGCCGTGTTGTCGCCCCCGCCGCCGGAGCCGGTGACGGTCACGTCGACCGTGTCGGTGTCGGTCAGGCCCTCGGGGTCGGTCACCGTGAGGGTCGCCGTGTAGTCGCCGGCCTGGTCGAAGGTGTGCTTCACCGTGGCGCCGGCCGCCTTGCCGGAGCCGTCGCCGAAGTCCCAGCTGTAGTCGAGGTCGTTCGGTGTCTCGGCGTCGGTGGAGCCGGTGCCGTCGAAGGTGAACTCGGTGCTGGTGTCGCCCGAAGGCGGGTCGGCGGAGGCCGACGCGGTGGGTGCGGTGTTGTCCGAGCCGCCGCCCGAGCCGGTGGCGTACCCGTAGTCGAACGCGCCGCAGCCGGTGCCGAGGTCGAAGGTGACGTCGCCCGTCAGGTTGCCGTCCGAGCTGCTCGGGCCGACGTCCTCGCCGCTCATCTTCGTCACGTCGAAGGCGAGGCAGTCGTAGCCGAAGGCCCACTGGCCCGAGCCGTCGTCGTAGTTGTCGATCCAGGGGTCGGACGACGGGTCCGCGAAGTGGCTGTCGCCCGAGGTGGCCGTGAAGGCGGCGTCGTCGAGGTTCGGAGCCTCGTCGCCGGCCACGGGCTGGGAGTCCAGCGGCGACTGCGCCGGGGCACCGTCGGTGCCGACGTTGCCGTAGCCGTGGGCCTCGTCGGTGTAGGAGAGGTAAAAGCCCGGGGCGAAGTTCAGCGCCGCGCGGTCGTTCTCTCCGTGGCTGTCGAAGTCGAAGCCGGAGCGGTCACGCATCTCCATGTAGTAGGCGTGGTCGGCCGGCGCCTCGGAGGAGGAGTCGACGTAGGACCACGCGCCCGAGCAGGACGGCGCGCTGGAGAGGTTCTCCTTGCAGCCGCCCGGGAACACCCGGGCGTCGTCCGGACCGCCCGAGGTCTCGAAGTCGGTGTCGAGCAGCACCGTCTTGCCGCTCGGCGTCGTGGCGGTGACCTCGACGTCGTCGATGAACCAGCCCGGTCGGGCCAGGCCGCCGTCGGTCACGTAGGCGAACCGGATGACCGGCTTGTCGGCGCCGACGAGCGAGGAGACGTCGAAGGAGTCGGTCAGCCACTCCATCTGCGGGTAGTTGCCCAGCAGCCGGTCGGTCGTCTGGGTACCCGCGGCGTAACTGGCCGACGAGCCGTCGATGCCGGTGCCGTACTGGGTCTCGCACGGCACGGAGTTCGGGTTGGTGCTGTTGCCCGTGGTGCCGTTGTCGGAGTCCAGTCCGGTGTAGGTCTGGCCGCCGTCGGTCGAGGCGAGCACGTAGCCGTAGTCGTAGTCCCACTCGATGTCGAACATCGACTTGAACGACATGCTCACCGTCGAGCCCGCGGGCAGGTCGGAGAGACCGGGCAGCACCAGGTCGAGCGCCTTGCCGGTGGCATCGCCCGGGCAGCCGAAGCCATTGCCCGACGTCGACCACCAGGCGTGCGTCTCGCTGGCGCCCTCGCCGCGGGCGAAGTCCTCGCTCGAGATCAGCTGGCGGCCCGGCAGCTTGGCCACGTACATGGCACTGTTGTCGACGCCTGCGCCCGAGAGTGTGTAGGGCTCACCGGCAGGGGTCTGCCAGGTGATCTCGTGGGTGTTCTGCTTGGAGTCCGGCATGTCGGTGACCGTGGTCTGGCCGGGCTGGAGCACGTTCGGGACGACCCAGCCGAGCTCCTGACGCCCGTAGGCGTCGATATTCTGGCTCTTGTCGGTCGCCATGAGGGTCCAGTCGCCGTAGGTCTCGCGGCTACCGCCCAGGGAGTAGAAGTCGGGCAGACCGAGGGAGTGGCCGTACTCGTGGCTGATCACCGAGGCCTTGTCGATGGCGGTCTCGGGGTTCACGTTGTAGGGGCCGACCCGCACGAAGACCTTGAGACCGGTGTCGGTGGTGGTCTTCTGCTTGTAGGTGGTGTCGGTCCAGAACAGCGGCTGACCCTCGAGGTTGGTCAGCTGGTCGTCGGTGGCGAAGCCGGGCAGACCCGTCACCGGGTCGGTGTAGCTGGCCTCGAGCGAGGAGGAGTGCGGCCACACGTTGTCGTACGGCGCGGCGTCCTGCGGGTCGGAGGTGCAGGCGCCCAGCTGGCTGGCGCCGTTGCCGCCACAGCCGGCGTAGACGACCATGAAGAAGTCGACGACGCCGTCCTTGTCGGTGTCGAAGTCGTTGTAGTCGATCTCGGGGTCGGCGATCGCGGCGGCGTCGAGCACGAGCTTGCCGGTGGGGCCGCAGCCGGAGTCGATGTCGAACAGCACGCCGGTCAGCGAGCCGGCGACGGCCGAGCCGTAGGGGTCGGAGCCGTAGTAGCCGGTGCTGCCGGGCAGCTGGTAGAAGCCGTCCTCGATGCGGTTCGGGTACAGCGGTGAGCCGTAGCTCGACGCGCCGGTGTCGGCGAGGGTGCCGCCGGTGCACGTGCCCTTGGGCGCCAGGGTGGTGAAGGGGAAGTCGCCCGTGCCGGAGTCGCCGCCGTCGTAGCTGAAGTCGGCGGTGGAGATGCCGGCCGAAGGCACGTCGCCCTCGGGGAAGAGCTGCCCGATCGACATCTCCTGGTAGAGGTTGAACGTCGAGCCCTCCAGCTCGGGGGAGTTGATCTTCTCGGCCAGCTCCTCGCCGGAGTTCGATGCCAGGTGCTTGCGCTCGAGGTAGTCGACGGGCACCACGGGGAACGGGCGGTCGCCGTAGCGGGCGGTGTCGTAGGTGGCGTCGGGCGGGATCACCTTCGGGCCGTGGCTGGTGGAGGTGGCGCTGGAGGCGCCGCTGGTGAGCGAGGCGGTGGTCGAGACGTTCTTCCACACCACCTGCGGATCCTCGCTCAGGGTGTCGGCCTCGCTGACCAGCACCAGCGACATCGTGGTCGGGGCCTCGGGCGTGCCGGCCGGGACGGACCCCACGGTCCAGGTGACGTCGCCGCCGGTGACGGACGCCGAGGTGCCCTGCGGGGCGCGCGCCTCGGTGTACACCGCGCCGTCGGGCGCCGGGATGCTCACCGACACTCCCGACGCGGCGTCGCCGATGTTGGTGATCGTGACGCGGGAGGGGTACTCCTCGCCGGGCTTGACCCAGCCCACGGAGGAGACGAAGGAGTTCTCGACACTCAGCGCCTGCGCGGCGGGCGCCTGGCCGGTGATGGTGTGGGAGGCCGACCCGGCGGTCGTCGCACCCCAGGTGCCGGCCGGGTTCAGGGGCCGGCTGTCGTCCCACGCGGCGTCGACGACGCTCGCGGCGAGGTTGAGGGCGTAGCCGTCGGCAGCACCTGGAGCCAGGCCGGAGGTGGCGCTCGCGGGCACCGAGACGGTGAAGGTGCCGTCCCCGGCAGCGGTCTGTTCGGGCGAGGTCCACACCTCGGCTCCGGTCGCGTCCGTGAGGGCGAGGGTGAAGGTGGCGGCGTCGGCAGCGGTGTCGGCGGCGTCCGCGCCGGCGGCGTCGTGGGCGACGATCTCGCCGGTCACGTCGAAGGCCTCGCCCGGCTCGGTGGAGGGGCCGGCGTCGACTTCAGCCACGAGCGCGTTGTGCTGCATGCGGTAGCTGCCGGCCACGTCGCCCGCGTCGTCGGCGAGTGTGATGGTCACGGTGCCGGTGGGCCAGGAGTCGTCGGGGGCGAGGTCGACCTGGTACTCGCCGGGGGTGGTGGAGTCCTCGGGTGCCCCGCCGAGGTCGACGGTCTCGCCGTGCTCGCCGGTGAGGGTGGCGGTCGGCGTGCCGCTGATGCCCGAGCCGTCGAACTGGAGGAACCCGCAGTCGGTGCGTGCGAAGGCCGGGTCGTCGCTGGTGTTCAGTCCGAACCCGGTGCAGCCCGGCTGGCCGGTCGGGAACGAGTAGAGCAGGAAGCCGCCCGCACTGCCCGCGGCGGCGGGCGCCGCGGAGACGGGCGGAGCGAGCAGGGGCACGGCTGCCGCACCGAACCCCGAGGCGATCATCGCGCCTCCGGTGATCAGGGAGGCGAGGCGACGGCGGGCGGGACGGTGCTGGGACATGGGTGGACCTCTCGCGGTCGTGGACCGTGGCGGGCAGGCGGGGCGTCGGATCCTTCCGGGATCACCGGCATGGAACTCGATCTGATGAGGCACAACACCGCGAACGGCCAGAGGTCACGCTGAAGATCCTGAAAGGTCTAGACCAGTGACGGCGTGCGATCCACAGGGCGTTCTCAGAACATGCCCAGGAAGGTGACGACGAGACGCGAGCCGGTCGGTTGAGGGCTGCCCGGCTCGGAAATCGTGGACCGTGCGCGTCGCTCGGTGCGTGCGCCACCGCCCAGGAGAAGGCTCAGGCCGCGACCAGCTTCACGCTCGGGGGCTACATCACCCAGGGCGACACGCGACCGACATCGAGTCCTCCGGCGGAGGCATGAGCTCTCTGGAGAGCCTCGACGCGAAGGTCGAGGCGACCACGTCCGACGGCCAGGAGCGTTTCGTGCCACCGACCACGTCCTGACCCGTTCTCGGCCGCTCACTGGCCGGTCACGGGCCGGTCACTGGCCCGGTCACTGGCCCGGTCACTGGCCCGGTCACTGGCCCGGTCACTGGCCTTGCATGATCACGACGTCGCCGTGCGTGCCGTAGCCGGTGACGCGGCCGCCGGTGGGGGTGCCGTCGAAGGTGACCATGAGCCACCGGCCGTCGTCGAGCGGCACGAGCGTGGGCCAGGGCAGGTTGGTCGGGTAGGGCGCGTCGAGCGTGCCCCGCTCGACCAGCGCCCCGTCGTCGCCGACGCCGAGAACGGGGTAGCGCGCTCGGAGCGTCTTGGGGCCTTCGCGTCCGTCGCTGGCCAGGATGCGCCAGGCCGACGCCGCTCCCGCACCGTCTCCGCCCGTGGACGGCGCGAGCAGCGTCGTGCCCTCGGTCGCCGTCCGCTCGGGGGCCCCGCCCAAGCGCCGCAGCGTCGCGAGGTGGGACCCGGCGGCGAGGGCGGGGGAGAACTCGAAGAACTTACGGGCCTCGACGAAGCCGACCAGCCACCCCTCGGGCGTGCGCACCAGGTGCGGATCCCAGCACCCGACCGACCGTGGTGCCGCTGGCAGGTGCAGCGGATCGGTGGGCAGCACGTGCTGCCCGCGACGCAGGTCGATGCGGGCCTGCGCGAGGTCGACGCCCACGTGGGGGTGCCGGGTCTTGTCGAAGTCGGCCCAGGTGCTCGTGGCGACCAGCCACCGACCCGGTGCGGCGCCAACTCCGGCGCCGGCACCGGGGTCGTGCAGGAGGTGGCTGGCGTGGTGGCCACGCACCTGACCGTGGTTGGCGAAGAACAGGTCGGCGGTGTGGGTGAGGGCGAGGGAGTGCGGGTCCAGGCGCCACACCGAGGTGTGGGCGGTGCCGAAGAACCCCGGGCCGGCGCTCGTGGCGGTCAGCCAGCGGGCGCCGGGATCCGCGGGGTCGCGGTACGGGCCGCCGCCAGCCTCGGTCACCAGGCGCAGGTCGCGCAGCCCGAGTTGACCGAACGGGCCGACCTGCACACGGCGCACCGACCCGGTGTGCCCGACCTCGACCCCGGCCAGCCACCGCGGACGCCGCACGGTCGCCGCGGCGCTGCTGGCGCCGTCCGCGAGGTCGTGCAGGTCGATGCGAGCGCGCGCTGTCCATCCCGGCCCGTTGCGGGTGAGCGCGGTGACCTGGGTGCCGGTGAGGCACAGCGCCAGCGCGTCGGCGGGCCCGGACGTGCCGGAGCGTCGGCTGCGGTGCTCGCTGACGCGGCCGCCGACGTCGATCACGATCCGACACACGCCGTCGTCGTAGCGCGCCTCGAGGTGCACCGGGTCGGGGTCGTGGTCGCTCGAGACGTGCAGCCGCACCTCGTCGCGCTCGTCACCGGACCCGCCGAGCTCGGCCAGCACGGTGAGGAACGGCGCTACCTGCGGCACTCGGCGTACGGACGACGAGCCCGGTCGGTCCAGGTCGAGGGCCGCGTCGCGCAGCAGCAGGGTCTCGCGGTGTCGGGCCACCTCGTGGAAGACGAGGTCAAGCGGGTCCGACATCGCGTCAGCGAGGTGCGGCACCAGCTCCTCCTCCTTGTCCTCCGGACGCCTTCTCGGCCCCGGGTCTCGGTCAGGTCTCGAATCGGTCACGCAGTGACTCCGTGCGTGACCTGGGTCCACCAAGCTTCGTTCTCAAGACGGCGACCCCGGCCGGGTCGCGCACTGCTCGCCTGGGGGTCAGGTTGCCATGCCTGGAGGCCGTCCCCCTCCATCCTGATCAGAAGGTCGGAGTCCGGTCGTGCCCCAGTCCAGAGTTGCGTCCGCGGTGATCCACCCCCGCGTCCTCGTTCCCGTCGTCTGTCTTGCGTTGCTGATCGGGGGTGCCTGGGCCGCCGTCGTGCTCCAGCAGAGCCAGTGGGCGACCCGCGCCGCCGCCGACGGTGAGTGCGCGCCGGGTTACCAGTCCGTCGACGACGCGCTGCGCGAGGTGCGCGCGGAGATGCGTACCGAGTCCGAGTCCGAGCGCGAGGCCGAGCGCGCCGAGGAGGCTGGGGAGGAGTCCGGCGAGGGATCCGGGGAGGAGCACGGCGAGGAGGGCCAGTCGGAGCTAGTCCGTGAGGCCCAGCGCGAGCTGCCGATGCTCGCCGGCACCGACCCCGACACCTGGGACACCCTCTGCGTCATCGCCAAGCGCCCCGAGTCGCTCACCGAGCTGAACAAGATGGCCGACACCCGCGGCATGCCGCGCCTGGCCCCGCTGGGTGCCTACGACTCCCGCGCCGGCATGGCCGCCGTCCGGCAGGCCGCCGCGATCGACACCAAGATCCCCGCGGCCGTGGGCCGGGCCAGCCTCTATGGCAAGGGCCCGCTGGTCGTCGACGACCCGGACTACCCCCAGGTCAACGGTCTCGGACTCGGCGACAACATGGGCCGCATCGACTCCTTCGACTGGGATCCTCGCGCCAAGCGTCTCTTCGCGGCGGTCGGCAACGGCGGCATCTGGCGCTCCGACGACCTGGGCGACACCTGGGTCAACGCGAACGGCAACCTGCCCACGACCGTGACCGGTGCCGTCGCGTGGACCCGCGCCAAGGGCGGTCACCTGCTCGCGCTCACCGGAGAGCCCACCTTCGGCTCGTCGGCCTACACCGGCCTGGGGGCGTACTGGTCCGGCGACCTCGGCAAGCACTGGCGCCGCAGCAAGGGCCTGCCCTCGGGTGCGCTCGGCTTCGCGCTGGCCGTCGACCCCAAGCACCGGCAGACCGTCTACGCCGCCACGCAGTTCGGCCTCTTCCGGTCCGACAACGCGGGTCGCAGCTACACCAACGTGAAGCTGCCGACCGGCCCCTGCGCCGGTGTCACGAGCATGAAGAAGCACCCCGAGTGTGCGCTGGCCAATGTGGTCACCGACGTCAACGTCGTCTACGGCGGCGGCGTCAACACCGACACCAAGGCGCACACCGTCGTCGCGGCGGTCGGCTGGCGCGGCGGCCAGCGCAAGAACGCCGACGGCAGGGAGCAGTCACCGAACAACGGCATCTACCGCTCCGCCAACGGCAGACCGGGCACCTTCGACAAGCTCGACGTCACCGGGTTCGCCAGTCAGGACGCCATCGGCCGCGTCGAGCTCGGCCAGGCCAAGGGCGGCCAGCAGGACCACGACTACCTCTACGCGATGGTCCAGGACGCGAATCTGCTCAACGACGGCGGCGTCAGCGGCATCGACGTGCCCGGCGGGGCCTCCTCGCCGCTGGGCACCACGGTGTTCAACGGCCTCTACGTCTCCGACGACTTCGGCCTGACCTGGACCCAGATGACCAGCGGTACCGAGCTCGCGAACGACCCTTCGTCCGGCTCCTCGCTCTACGGCACCGGCACCGCGATCGGGTACCAGCCCGGCGTCCAGGCCTGGTACAACGAGTGGGTCCAGCCCGACCCGACGCGTGCGACCGCGGACGGCGTCCCGACCCGGCTCGCGTTCGGTCTCGAGGAGATCTGGACCAACGACCTGCCGCAGAGCGGCGCTCCGATGAATGGTCCCAGCCACTTCGTGGTGGCGGCCAAGTACTTCGGTGGTGACAGCTGCCTGCTGCTCAACCTCGGGCTGCCGGCCTGCCCCGGCGACCGCGACCCGACGGACAGCAACGACACGACGCACCCGGACCAGCAAGACGGCCTCTGGTTCCCCGACAAGAACGTGCCCGGCGGCGTCCAGCTCGTCGTCGGCAACGACGGTGGCGCCTACCGCTACGACTTCGCCGACGACTCCGACGGCGAACTCGACAACGCGCACTGGGGCCGAGGCAACCAGGCGGGCTTCTCGACCCTCATGCCCTACCGCGCGACGATGGCCAAGGACGGCACGGTCTTCGCCGGCCTCCAGGACAACGGCAACCTCAAGATCGACGGCACGACCCGTAAGCAGTACGAAACCTACGGTGGCGACGGCTTCTACGCGGCTGTCGACCCGGACGACTCCGACATCACCTACGAGGAGTACACGAATGCCGCGATCTCGGCGTCGACCGACGGTGGCTCCAACTGGGAGTCCATCGACCCGGGCCTGACGGCGTCGAAGTTCGCCAACCCGTTCGTCATGGACCCGACCAACGCCAAGCACCTGCTCACCGCGGGCCGCGAGGTGGTCGAGACCCTGCTCGGGCCGAGCACCCAGTCGGGCATGACCGACGCCGACTCGGCCGACGGCAGCACGAGCACCTGGCTGAAGGTCTTCGACCTGGGCACCAAGGAGCACCCGGGCGACGCGTCGGCGTCCTCGTCGTCGACCGACCCCGACAACTCGATGTCGGCCGTCGACACCCGCGGCGACGCCTCCTACGTGGCGTTCTGCGGCCAGTGCGACACGCTGAACAAGCTCAGCACCGACGACATGGTGTTCCAGAACGGTCTGGCGACCAACGTCGGCGGAGACGAGCCGGGCCAGGCCGGCACATCCGATGGCTGGCACGTCGTGGCCGCCCGGGGCCTGCCGAACCGCTACATCACGTCGGTGGCCATCGATCCCAAGCGCACCAACAAGGTCTACGTGACCCTCGGCGGCTACACCCGCCGGTGGTTGCCGGCCGGTGCGGTGGGCGACGCGAACAAGGCGGTCGGCACCGGTCATCTCTTCAAGTCGACCGACGGCGGCAAGACGTTTCGCAACATCAGCGGCAACCTGCCCGACAGCCCGGCCACCTGGGTGACCGTGCGCAAGGGCCAGCTGCTCGTGGGCACCGACGTGGGGGCGTTCGCCACCGGCATGCGCGGCACCAAGCAGGCCAAGCCGGCCTTCGCTCGGATGCCGGGCCTGCCCAAGGCCCCCATCGGCAGCATCCAGCTCAAGCCCGGCAACCCCAACGTCGCCGTGTTCGCGATGTTCGGCCGCGACGTGTGGACCTACCGGTTCAAGCAGAAGATCTCGGCCGACTCCGTGCCCGGCACGGGCAGCGGCGCCGGCTCGGGTCCGAGCACCGAGCTCGGTGCGGTCGCGAAGGCGTGGGACTTCGAGGGCGACGAGCAGGGCTGGACAGCCTCCGGCACCCCGGCCTGGACCTATGAGTCGCCCGGGCGCGGCACCGGCGCGGCCGACGACGCCTCCGGCTCCGGCTGGGACGTCTCCGGTCCGTTGGGGTACGTCGACAACGTCGACACGACCCTGGTCTCGCCGGCGGTCGCGATGAGTGCCGGCGACTCGGTGCTCCAGTGGTGGATGAAGCTCGACACCGAGGCCGGCTTCGACAAGGTGTCGGCGGAGGTCTCCACCGACGGCGGCTCGTCTTGGCAGACCCTCGGCAGCTACAGCGGCCAGAGTGAGGCAGACGCTGACGGAACCCCCGGCTGGGAGAAGTACGCCGTACCGTTCAAGGCCGGCTCCATGCCGGTGCAGGTGCGCTTCGCTTTCACCTCCGACTCGCTCTGCTCCAACCTCGGCGGCCCGTTGTGCTCCAGCACCACCGGCTGGGACGGCGTCCACCTCGACGACGTGGCCGTGGGTGCCGCCCGGTAGGCGTGTGTGCGGCGACCCGGGTGCGCTGACGCCGTCGTTTGATCCCAAACGACGGTAAAATCGGGTCGGGTCGTTGCAGTTCTCGACCAAACGTGGGGTGAAGGGCGGGGCGGACGCCGCTCAGCGGGCCGCCAGGGCCTGGGTCACCCCGCGGCGCACCCAACGCTCGAGGTCGTCGTCCGAGGCGAGGACGGCGGCCTCCACCCGCACCCAGCCGCGCATGGTGCGGGCACCCATCACCGCGGGGGAGGCGCCCGGCTCGGCGAGCACCGAGTCGTCGCCGACCGGCCGCCGCACGAGCAGTCCGTCAGCACCGACGGTGAGCGCCATCGACCCGTCGACCATGAACGCCAGCCCGCCGAACATCCTCTTCTCGGCCACCTCGCCGCCGCCGAGCCCGGCCGCGATCTCGCGTAGCACCTCGCGTGCCCGCCCCGCCAGCGTCTCGTCGTAGGCCATCCCCTCACGGTAGATGAGCCGACGCCCCACGGCGGCACCGTAGGTTGGGCGGCATGAGCGAGTCGGCCAACGCGCCCGAGGCACCCGAGATGATCGACTGGGATCTCGCCGTCCGGCTGGGCTCGCGCCTGGCCGGCGACGGTCCCCAGGTGAGTCGCCGCGAGGCCGACGCCGCAGTGGCCGAGCTGCGCGCCGGGGCACACCGCTCCACCGACCTCGTACGCGACTTCACCGGGCTCGACGGCGGCCAGGACACTGCGCCGATCCTCGTGGTCGACCGGCCCGGCTGGGTGCAGGCCAACGCCGACGGGTTCCGGGCCGTGCTGGCGCCGGTGACCGAACAGCTCGGCCGTAAGAAGCCGCCGTCCGGTCTCTCGCTCGCCGTCGGACGCCGCATCACCGGCTCCGAGGTCGGGGCGCTGCTGGGCTTCCTGGGCAGCAAGGTGCTGGGTCAGTTCGACCCCTTCTACGACCCCATGGGGCGGCTGCTGCTCGTGGCGCCCAACATCGTGCACGTCGAGCGCGAGCTCGGCGTCGACCCCGGCGACTTCCGGCTGTGGGTGTGCCTGCACGAGGAGACCCACCGCGTGCAGTTCACCGCAGTGCCGTGGATGCGCGACCACCTCTTCTCCCTGGTCGAGCGGCTGGCCGGCACCATGGACTCCTCCAGCCTGCTCGACGACGGTCTGGCCCGCGTGCTGGGCGCGTTGCGCCAGCGCGGCTCCGGCGAGGCCACCAGCGGCAGCCTCATCGAGTTGCTCTCCACGCCCGAGCAGCGCGAGATCATGGACGAGGTGACCGGCATGATGTCGCTGCTCGAAGGGCATGCCGACGTCGTCATGGACGACGTGGGGCCCGGGGTCGTGCCGAGCGTCGCCGCGATCCGTCGCAAATTCGACCAGCGTCGCCAGGGCATCGGAGCGCTGGACCGGCTGCTGCGTCGGCTGCTCGGCCTCGACGCCAAGATGGCGCAGTACCGCGACGGCGCGGCGTTCGTGCGGGCGGTGGTCGACAAGGTCGGCATGGCCGAGTTCAACGCCGTGTTCGCGGAGGCCGCGAACCTGCCGCGCAAGGCCGATCTCGCCGATCCCGACGCCTGGATCGCCCGGGTGCTGTGACCGGTCCGCACCCGTCCGTCGCGCTCACCCGGCGCGCGGTGCGCCGCGCGCTGGCCGACGTCGAGCCGGGCGCCACCGTGGTGGTCGCCTGCTCCGGTGGACCCGACTCCCTGGCCCTGCTGGCCGCCACCGTGCACGAGAAGCGGGTGCCGGGGTGGCGCGTCGTCGGTGCGGTCGTCGACCACGGCCTCCAGGAGGGCTCCGCCGCCCACACGGCCGCGGTCGTGCGGCGGATGGCAGACCTCGGCGCGGACGAGACCCTCAGCGCTCGCGTCACGGTCGACGCCGGAGGCCTCGGGCCGGAGGCGGCCGCGCGGGAGGCCCGCTACGCCGTGCTCGAGCAGGTCGCGGCCCACACCGGGGCCGCCACGGTGCTGCTGGGCCACACCCGCGACGACCAGGCCGAGACGGTGCTGCTGGGTCTGGCCCGAGGGTCCGGCGGCCGCTCCGTCGCGGGTATGCGTCCGGCGTTCGAGGTCTACCGGCGACCGTTCCTCGACGTCACCCTCGACGTGTCGCGCGACGACACCGTCACCGCCTGCCAGGTGCTCGGCATCGAGACCTGGCACGACCCGCACAACGACGATCCCGGTTACGCGCGCGTGCGCGTGCGGCGCACCGTGCTGCCGGTGCTCGAGGAGCAGCTCGGCCCGGGCATCGCGGCGGCGCTGGCCCGTACCGCCGCACAGCTGCGCCCCGACATGCAGTTGCTCGACGAACTCGCCGACCAGGCCTGGCGCGACCTCGCTGCGGCAGCGGACGGCGCGACGAGCGGTCTCGCTGTCGAGTCCCTCGCCGCCCTCCACGACGCCCTACGCCGCCGCGTGCTGCATCGGGCAGCGGTGGCCGCGGGTGCTCCGGCGTCCGAGCTCACCCACGAGCACGTGCTCGCCGTCGACGCGCTGCTCACCGACTGGCGCGGCCAGCGCTGGATCGACCTGCCCGGCCCGGTACGTGCCCAGCGCGCGCAGGGCCGGCTGCTCCTGGAGCGCCCCAGGGGCTGACCTCTCTCGAGACGCGGGAAGCAACCTCGGGCACATCCCCGTGAAGGAGCCCGACCAGACCACTTCAGGTACGGGCCGGGGTAGCCGATGTGTCGGTCAGAGGAACCGTGCCGTCCCCCGCCGGCCCGGTCCCGACCCCCCGAACGTGCATCGACCTCACCCTGGAGATCTCGTGGTTCCCCGTACCCTGCTCGCCGGCCTGGCCCTGGCGTTGACCCCCGGCCTGGTGGCCCTGGCCCCGGCACCCGCCCACGCCGAGAAGGTTCCCCCGCCATACATCTCCGGTGTCGTCGTCGACGACCTCGGTCGCCCGGTCGACGACGTGCTCGTCGAGGCGAAGGCCATCGACTGGAGCGACTACACCCTGCGCACGTGGGGCTCGGCGTTCACCTACGCCAACCAGAACCTCGACGGCCCACAGCACGGCTACTTCCACGTCGAGATCAAGGATCCCGACACCGGCAAGAACCGGCTGGGCCTCTACGACCTGCGCATCAGCAAGGACGGCTACGACACCGCCGTGGTCGAGGACGTGCGACTCAAGGCGAAGACGCGCACCAAGCTGGGCGACATCGTGCTCGAGCGACTGAAGGCGAAGACCCGGACCACCGCGACCGCGGTGGACAAGAGCCTGGTCAAGGGCCAGCAGGCGAAGCTCAAGGTCGCGGTGAAGGGCGCGCAGAACCCTGGCGGCGACCTCATCGTCCAGGGCATCGGCAAGAAGCGCACCGTCACCCTCAAGCCCGGCATGCACGGCAAGGCGCTGATCAACTTCGGCCGGTTGAAGAAGACCGGAACCTACACCGCCAGGGTCGTCTACACCGGCTCCGAGGGCGACCCGCGCACGAAGGGCTCGCAGGCGAAGCCGGTCACCTTCAAGGTGACCAAGCCCACGAAGCGCTCCCGACGCGCCACCGCGCCGCGCATCGTCGACGTCTTCTCCTGGTGACGCGCACACCATGACGCTCGTGACCTCGCGTCACTCTCGGAAAGGAGCGGGATCCGCCCGGGTCACGGGCCTGGTCCTGCTGGTCCTGAGCCTGCTGCTCGGAACCTGGACGACGGCCCTCCCCGCCGGCGCGACGGGCACGGCCGCCCCGGCCGACGTGCCGGGGGCGGGTCTGACCGGTCTCGTGACCGGCCCCGATGGCGCTCTGCTCGACGACGTGGCGGTCGAGGCCGCCGACCCCGACAGCGGGGAGGTGCTGGCCTCGGCGCTCACCTACGCCAGCGACGTCTCGGGCGCGGACGTGCCCCAGCACGGCTTCTTCCGGCTCGAGCTGCCCGCCGGCAACTACGTCGTCACCGCCGTCCGCGACGGCGTCGGCAGCGCCCGGATGGGCGACGCCGTCGTCACGGCCGGCGCCTGGAACGACCTCGGCACCCTCACGCTCGCGACCTCGGAACCGACCCCGGACCCGACCACCGACCCGACCACAGACCCCACCCCAGACCCCACCCCAGACCCCACCCCAGACCCCACCCCGGACCCCACCACCGACCCGCTGGCGGACCCGGTCACCGTGCACGGGCGGATCCTGGACGATCTCGGCGACCCGGTCGCGGGGGCCACGGTCACGGCCGTACCCGCGACGGACTCTGCAACCGACCCCACGATCGATCCCGATACCGCGACGTCCGGCGCCGACGGCCGGGTCTCTGCCGACCTCGCCCCAGGCTCCTACAGCGTCACCGTCAGCGCCGACCGGCACCTGCCGGCCACCTTCGACCTCGACGTGCCCGCCGGCGTGTCGACCATCGACGCCGGCGACCTCTGGCTCGAGCGCAGCATCGTGTCCTTGGTCGGATCGGTCACCGACGACACCGGGCACCCACTCGACGGCGCGAGCGTCGAGGCGCGTGACGCCGACGGACACGTGGTGGCCTCCGACCTCACCTACGCCGGCGGCGCCGGCGAGCCGCAACACGGCTGGTTCGAGCTCGACGTGCCGCCCGGCGACTACACCGTGACCGTGTCCGACGCCGCCCACCTGCCCACGTCGCGGACCGTCTCGGCGCGCACGCAGGTGCCGTCCGCGCCCGGTGACCCCTACGTGCTGACGCGGCTGCTGCCGCTCACCGGCACGGTGGTCGACGACACCGGCGCCGTCGTGCCCGGGGCCACCGTGACCCTCACCGACCCTCGGGGCGCCGGCTCCGAGCAGCTCACGACCGGCGCCGACGGGCGCTTCTCGACCACGGTCGCGCCCGGTCACCAGACCCTGGCCCTGACCGCCCCCGACCACGAGCGCACCGTCGTGGAGACCGAGGTCGCCGCTGCCGCCGACCTCGGGCGACTGCTGCTGCCGCGCACCGACCTGCCCGGTGCCGCCCGCGGCACCGTCGTCGACGACCGGGGCACGGCCGTGCCCGGAGCGACGCTCACCGCGTTCAGCGCAGGCGAGCAGGTCGCCACGACGACGTCCGCGACCGACGGCTCCTTCGTGCTCGACCTGCCTGAGGGCGACTACCGACTCGTCGCCGCGGCCGCCCGGCACCAGCAGGCAGCGGCGACGGTCGCCGTCGACCGCGGTGCGGTGCGCGACCTGGCCGCCCCGCTCGCACTCACCCGCGTCCTGCGCCTCTCCGGCACCGTCACCGACGACCTCGGGACGCCGCTACCCGGCGCCGTCGTCACCCTGACCGACCCGATGGGCGCCGGTGCGGTGCGGGTGGTCGCCGGTACCGGTGGTGGCTTCGTCGCCGACGTGCTGCCCGGCCACCGGAGCCTCGCCGCGACCGCGGCCGAGCACGTACGCACCGTGGTCGACCTCGACGTGGCCGACGACACCGATCTGGGCGCCGTCCGGCTCGAGCGGGTGCTGCCGCCCCCGACGATCTCCGGACGTGTCGTCGACGACGCCGGCACCCCGCTCGACGACGTGCAGGTCGTCGCGCTCGACTCCGCGGGTGACGCTGCCGCCTCGGCCCTCACCTACGCACTCACCGGCGGGGGAGACGCAGCCGGGGCCCAGCACGGCTGGTTCAGTCTGGAGATCCCCGCCGGCCACTACACGGTGCGTGCGAGCGCGCCGGGCCACCGGGCGGCCACCACCGCGGTCGATGTCGTCGACGGGCAGCAGCTCTCGCTCGACGCGCCGCTCGTGCTCGTCCGCGAGCTCACGCTGCGCGGCACTTTGCTCGACGACGTCGCGGCGCCCGTCGCCGGCGCCACGGTCGGCCTCACCAGCGGCGATACGCACAGCACGGTCACCACGGACGACGAGGGCCGGTTCGCAGCCGACCTCACCGCCGGCTCCTGGCAGGTCACCCTCGCCGCTGCGCACCACGGCACGCGGACCCTCGACCTCGACCTGAGCGCCGACACCGACCTCGGCGCCCTCAGCCTGCCGCGTGACACGTGGCCCGTCACCGGCACCGCGATCGACGACCTCGGTGCGCCGCTCGAGGGCGTGCAGGTGGTCGCCATGCAGGGCCGCGCGAGGCTGGGGTGGACCACGACCGGGAGCGGTGCCGACGCCGGCTCCTTCAGCCTCCCGCTGCCGCCGGGTGACTACACGCTGGTGGTGAACGCCTACCGCCACGCCAGTGCCGCCCACAGCGTCGCGGTGAGCGTCGGGGGCGTCACCGGCGGCGGGGCCACCTATCGTCTCGTCCGAGAGCTCGACCTCTCCGGCACCGTCGTCGACGACCGCGGCCAACCCGTGCACGGCGCCACGGTCGCGCTCGACGGCGACGATCCCGCCCTCGTGCAGACGCTCAGCACCGACAGCACCGGGCGGTTCGCCACCACGGTGTTGGCCGGCGACCACACCCTCGACCTCAGCGCCGACGGCCACGCCGCTCGCACCGTCGAGAGCGAGGTCTCCTCCGCCACGGATCTCGGTGCCCTCACCCTCGACCGCACCGCCACCCCCACCGTCGTGCGCGCCACCCCGACGCGACGCTCCGTCGCCCAGGGCGAGCGGGTGGTGCTCCGGGTCGCGGTGCACACCGTCGACGGCGACGCCGCCCGCGGCCGCGTGCAGGTGCTGCTCGGCGACCGAATGGTCGGCCGCGCCTGGGCCGGACGACGTGGCACCACGCTGGTACGGGTCGCCGGGTTGCGCCCCGGCCGACACCGCCTCGACGTCGGCTACCTGGGCCGGTCCGGCGCGACCGTGCTCGCGCCGTCCGAGAAGCGGCGCCCGGTCGTGGTGTGGGTGCGTCGCCGATGACCACCGCACCGCACACCCTGATCTAGGCTCACCTGCCATGGACTCTGCCCACGTGGAGCACGACCTCGTCAACGTCCTCTTCACCGAGGCCCAGATCCAGGAACGGCTCGGCGAGCTGGCGGCCCAGATCGAGGCCGACTACGAGGGGCAGGAACTGCTCATCGTGGGCATCCTCCGCGGTGCGGTGATGGTGATGGCCGACCTGGCGCGCAGCCTCCAGCGGCACGTGGAGATGGACTGGATGGCGGTGTCGTCGTACGGCTCGGGCACCAAGTCCAGCGGCGTGGTGCGCATCCTGAAGGATCTCGACACCGACATCTCGGGCAGGCACGTCTTGATCGTCGACGAGATCATCGACACCGGGCTGACGCTGTCGTGGCTGACCAGCAACCTGGGCAGCCGCAGCCCGGCGAGCGTGGAGATCTGCACCCTGCTGCGCAAGCCCGAGGCGCTCCAGATGCCGGTCGACGTGCGCTACGTGGGCTGGGACATCCCCAACGAGTTCGTCGTCGGATACGGCCTGGACTACCGCGAGCGGTACCGCAACCTGCGCGACATCGGCACCCTCGCCCCGCACGTGTACTCGTGACGGATTGCCTCACCGGTTGCGTGACTGGTTCCGTGATCGGGCACACCCGTCGCGGCCCCGTTCCCGCGTAGGTGGTTCGTACTCACCAGGCACCTGAGAGGATCAGTCACGTGCACCGTCCGTGCGGTGCCGAATCGACATGTACGGTCGAGCCTTCGATGACAAGCTCGACCTGAGCAGCCGACGAGAGAAGTGGCGTGAAGCGCATAGTCAAGGGTCCATGGCTGTGGATCGTCCTCGCCGTCCTCGGCGTGATCCTGGCCCTCCAGTTCCTCGCCCCCGGGGGCAACGGCGACGAGATCACCGCCTCGCAGATGAACGCCTACGTCACCAAGGGCGAGGTCAAGGAGATCACCTTCGTCGACGGCGACCAGGAGATCCGCGCGACGCTGCAAGACGGCGTTCGCGACGCCGGCGCCGACGTGTACACGTACTGGATCGGCGGCACCCAGACGAAGCTCTACAACGAGGCGCAGCAGGCGGTCGACTCCGGCAAGACCGAGAAGCTGTCGACCGAGGTGTCGCGCCCCAGCGTGCTGGGCTCGCTGCTGGTCTCGTTCCTGCCACTGGTCATCATCTTCTTGGTCGTGCTGTGGCTGCTGAACAACATGCAGGGTGGCGGCCGCGGGGTCATGCAGTTCGCGAAGTCGCGGGCCAAGATGATCACCAAGGACATGCCCAAGACCACCTTCGCCGACGTCGCGGGCTGCGACGAGGCGATCGAGGAGCTCGGCGAGATCAAGGAGTTCCTCCAGGAGCCGGCCAAGTTCCAGGCCGTCGGCGCCAAGATCCCCAAGGGCGTGCTGCTCTACGGTCAGCCCGGTACCGGCAAGACGCTGCTGGCGCGCGCGGTCGCGGGCGAGGCGGGCGTGCCGTTCTACTCCATCTCCGGCTCCGACTTCGTCGAGATGTTCGTCGGCGTCGGCGCCAGCCGCGTGCGCGACCTCTTCGAGCAGGCCAAGGAGAACGCCCCGGCCATCGTCTTCATCGACGAGATCGACGCCGTGGGCCGCCACCGCGGCGCAGGCATGGGCGGCGGCCACGACGAGCGCGAGCAGACGCTCAACCAGCTGCTGGTCGAGATGGACGGCTTCGACGTGCGCGGCGGCGTCATCCTCATCGCCGCCACGAACCGCCCCGACGTGCTCGACCCGGCGCTGCTGCGCCCGGGTCGCTTCGACCGGCAGATCCAGGTCGACGCACCCGACCTCGCGGGCCGCGAGCAGATCCTCAAGGTGCACTCGCGCGGCAAGCCCCTGGCCCAAGACGTCGAGCTGATCTCGGTGGCCCGCCGCACGCCCGGCTTCTCCGGTGCCGACCTCGCCAACGTGCTCAACGAGGCTGCGCTGCTGACCGCCCGTGGCAACCAGAAGCTCATCACCAACGGGGCGCTCGACGAGGCCATCGACCGCGTCATCGCCGGCCCCCAGCGGCGCACTCGCCTGATGAGCGAGAAGGAGAAGCTCATCACCGCCTACCACGAGGGCGGGCACGCCCTGGTGGCCGCGGCCCTGCCCGGCAACGACCCGGTGCACAAGATCACGATCCTGCCGCGCGGGCGAGCGCTGGGCTACACGATGGTGCTGCCCGACTCCGACAAGTACTCCCAGCCGCGCAGCCAGATGCTCGACCAGCTCGCCTACATGCTGGGCGGTCGCGCCGCGGAGGAGATGGTCTTCCACGACCCCACCACCGGCGCCGGCAACGACATCGAGAAGGCCACCAACGTGGCGCGCGCGATGGTCACCCAGTACGGCATGACCGAGCGTCTCGGCGCGATCAAGCTGGGGGAGTCCAACTCCGAGCCGTTCCTGGGTCGCGACCTCGGCCACTCGCGCAACTACTCCGAGGACGTCGCTGCGATCGTTGACGAGGAGACCACCAAGCTGCTCGCCACGGCGCACCAGGAGGCCTTCGACATCCTCGAGGAGAACCGCGACGTGCTCGACACCCTCGTGCTCGAGCTGCTCGACAAGGAGACCCTCGACAAGGAGCAGATCGCGCGGGTCTTCGAGCCGCTGCGCCGCCGTCCCGTGCGGCCCGCCTGGACCGGCTCCGACACCCGGCGCCCCTCCGAGATCGCGCCGGTCGAGATCCCGCAGGAGATCCGCGACCGCGCCAAGGTCGGTGCGAGCCTGGAGAAGGACGCGCCCACCGCCGTCGTCACCCCGCCTGGTGCGGACGGCGACGTGCACGGTGGTCCGCAGATGCCCGGGCCCTCGCAGACTCCCGGCGGTCACGACGCCCTCGGGCCGGCCGAGCGCCCCGACCAGGTCTGAGCGCCACGGTGACCGACCCGATCAGGCTCCCCGAGCGCGACGCCTCCCAGGAGCCGGTGCCGGACTTCGATCACGCCCGCGCCGAGGCCGCCGTGCGCGAGCTGCTGGCCGCGATCGGCGAAGATCCAGGGCGCGAGGGGCTGCGTGACACCCCGGCACGCGTCGCCCGCGCCTACGCCGAGCTCACCGCCGGTCTGCGGCAGGAGCCGGAGGAGGTGCTCACCACGACCTTCGATCTCGGCCACGACGAGATGGTGCTGGTGCGCGACATCGAGCTCTGGTCGATGTGCGAGCACCACCTGGTGCCCTTCACCGGGGTCGCCCACGTGGGCTACATCCCGGCGGCCAGCGGAAAGATCACCGGCCTCTCCAAGCTCGCCCGGCTCGTCGACGTCTACGCCAAGCGCCCGCAGGTGCAGGAGCGGCTGACCACGCAGGTCGCCGACGCCCTCATGGAGATCCTCGAGGCCCGCGGCGCGATCGTCGTGATCGAGGCCGAGCACCTGTGCATGACCATGCGCGGGGTGCGCAAGGCCGGTGCCCGCACCATCACCTCGGCGGTGCGGGGCATCATGCACAACGCCGCCACTCGCAGTGAGGCGATGGCGCTGATCCACCGGCCGGGCTGACCCGGTGGTCGCTGCACTACCCACGCGCGGGCGTTCGGGCGGCCCCGTGGTCATGGGCGTCGTCAACGTCACGCCGGACTCCTTCTCCGACGGCGGGCGCTACCTCGACCCCGACGCCGCGATCGCGCACGGTCTCGAGCTGCTGCGCGAGGGCGCCGACGTGCTCGACATCGGCGGTGAGTCCACCCGGCCCGGCGCCACTCGACCGCTCGTGGCCGAGGAGCTCGGCCGGGTCGTGCCGGTCATCGCCGGCCTGGCCGCCGAGGGTGCGGTCGTCTCGGTCGACACGATGCGAGCCGAGGTGGCCGAGGCGGCGGTCGCGGCCGGGGCAGCCGTCGTCAACGACGTCTCAGGGGGCCTCGCGGACGCCGCCATGCTGCCGTGCGTGGCGTCGTCCGGCGTGACCTACGTGGCGATGCACTGGCGCGCGCACAGCGACCGGATGTCGCGATTCACCGACTACGGCGACGATGTCGTCGCGACGGTGCGCAGCGAGCTCGCGGACCGCGTCGAGTCCGCGCTGAGCGCTGGTCTCGCGCCCGACCGGCTGGTGCTCGATCCCGGTCTGGGGTTCGCCAAGACCGCCGACCAGAGCTGGCAGCTGCTCGCCGCGGTCAGCGACCTGAGCTCGCTCGGACACCCACTGCTGGTGGGTGCCTCGCGCAAGTCGTTCCTGGGCAGCCTGCTCGCCGACGCCGACGGCACGCCCAGACCGGTCGACGATCGCGAGACCGCCCACGTGGCGGTGCTCGGCCACTGCATGCGCCACGATGTGTGGGGCGTGCGGGTGCACGACGTGCGCGCCGCGTGCGACACGTTCCGGGCTCAGGGAAGGTTGGGCTGGACCGACGAGAGGGGGGCCGGGAGATGGACGATGAGCTGGCCGTGACCGGCATCGAGTGCTTCGGGCACCACGGGGTGTTCGCGCACGAGCGAGAGCAGGGGCAGCGGTTCGTGATCGACCTGGTGATCGGTTTCGACACCGCCCCGGCGGCGGCGTCCGACGACCTGCACGACACCGTCGACTACGGCAGCCTCGTGCTGGCGGTGAAGGACGCCGTCGAGCGCGACCCCGTCGATCTGGTCGAGACGCTGGCCGAGCGGGTGACGGGTGTGTGTCTGACCGTCCCTCGTGTTGAATGGGCACGTGTGACCGTCCACAAACCGGACGCCCCGATCCCTGCGACGTTCCACGACGTCGCGCTCACCATCTGCCGGACTCGCGAGGACCGACGTGACTGAGACCCCCAACCCCCACATCATCGACGCCGACACCCTGACCGGCGAGATGCGGCCGATCCGACGAGCCGTGCTCTCGCTCGGGTCGAACCTGGGCGAGCGGATGGCCACCCTCCAAGGCGCCGTCAACGCGATCGCCGACACCCCCGAGGTGTGGGTCACGGGCATCTCGCCCATCTACGAGACCGACCCCGTCGACTGCCCCGACGATGCGAAGACCTTCCTCAACGCCGTGGTGCTGATCGACACCACCCTGGCGGCCAACCGGCTGCTCGACCGGGCCCTGTCCATCGAGGAGGCCTTCGGCCGCGAGCGCGGCGACGTCGTCAATGCGCCTCGCACGCTCGATGTCGACCTGATCGTCGTGGGCGATCGCCGCAGCGACGAACCGCACCTGGTGCTCCCGCACCCGCGTGCCGCGCAACGCGCCTTCGTGCTCAAGCCGTGGTTCGACCTCGAGCCCGACGCCGTGCTGCCCGACGCCGGCCCCATCTCCGAGCTGCTGGCCGACCTGGGCATGGACGGCGTGCGGCTGTGCGAGGACCTCACGCTCGAGGTGGAGTGACCCCGCTCCCCACCGCCCAGTTGGCGGTGCTCGGAGCCGTCGGGCTGGTGCTCGGCTGGCTGGTCAAGCCGATCTCGGTCGCGCTCGCCGGGCAGGCCTGGCTGGTGAGCTGGACGCAGCCGGCCGTGCTCCTCTTCGTCGCGCTGGCGGTCGGCGCCACTGCCCGGGCCACCCAGCAGCAGCGTCGCGGCAAGGGCGCCTCCTTGGAGGCGCATCAGGGCGTGAACCGGTTGGCGCTGGGCCGCGCGACCGCCTACGTGGGTGCGCTCGTGGCCGGCGTCTACGGCGGGTACGCCGTTGCCTGGCTCGGCATTCCCTCGGACTATGCGCACCGGCGGCTGCTCTGGTCGGGCCTGGCCGCGCTCGCCGCCGCGGGGGTCGTCGGGTGCGGAGTGCTGCTCGAGCGCGCGTGTCGCATCGTCGAGGACGACGACGAGGACTAGCCTGCGCCCATGGCGACCCCACCTGCCACACCTTCCCCAACCGTCACATCCTCGCGGCGGCGTCAGCGTTCGACCCGGCTCACCGTGGCCGCCGCGCTGCTCGTGCTGGCCGCTGTGGCCGTGCTCGGCGCCGCGGTCACCGGCTCCTGGCTGCTCGGCCTGCTCGCCGGAGTCCTGGCCGTCGTGCTGGGTGCCGCGGCGACCCGCATCACACACGCCGAGCTGATGGCCTCGCGGCGTGAGGCCAACCGCGACCGGGCTCAGCAGGCCCGCGACTACCTCGAGCTGGCGCTCGCACGCGACGCCGAGCACGCCGATGTCGTCAGCCAGCTCGAGGCCCGCATCGAGCAGCGCGAGACCACCCTCACCGAGATGTCCGAGGAGCTCGCCGCCGCCCAGAGACGACTCGTCGACGAGCGCCGCAGCGCCAAGGAGCAGCTGGCCGGGGCCGAGCGCGCGCTGGAGTCCGAGCGCCGCCGCTCGGCGTCGTCGCTCGACGCCGCCGAGGAGCGCGCGGCCGAGGCCATCGCCGTGGTCGCCGAGCTCGAGCACGAGCTGGCCGAGCTGCGCGCCGAGCTCGACACCCTCATCGCCGCCACCTCCATCACCCCCCACCGCCGCGCCGTGTAACCGCGAGGGGTCGCGAATCGTCCCGCGAGGGGTCGTGAATCGTGCCCCGAGGGGTCGTGAATCGTCCCGCGAGGGGTCGTGAATCGTCCCGCGAGGGGTCGTGAATCGTGCCCCGAGGGGTCAGAGGCCGAGCTCGCTGGTGGACTCCTCGCGCATCTGCACCTTGCGGATCTTGCCGGTCACCGTCATGGGGAACTCCTCGACGATCTTCACGTAGCGCGGCAGCTTGTAGTGCGCCAGCCGGCCCTGGCAGAACGCGCGGACGGCGTCCGCGTCGAGGGCGTCGCGCCCTTCGCGCATGACGATCCAGGCGCACAGCTCCTCGCCGTACTTCGCATCCGGCACCCCGATGACCTGCACGTCGGAGATGTCGGGGTGGGTGTAGAGGTACTCCTCGATCTCCCGCGGGTAGATGTTCTCGCCACCACGGATCACCATGTCCTTGATCCGGCCGACGATGACGCAGTAGCCATCGTCGTGCATCTCGGCGAGGTCGCCGGTGTGCATCCAGCCGTCGGCGTCGATCGCCTCGGCGGTCCGTTCGTCGTCCTGCCAGTAGCCGAGCATCACCGAGTAGCCGCGGGTGCAGAACTCGCCCGGGGTGCCGCGCGGCACGGTCTCGCCGGTGACCGGGTCGACCACCTTGATCTCCACGTGCGGGGCGACCATGCCGATGGTCGAGGTGCGGTGCTCCAGGTCGTCGTCGGCCCGGGTCTGACACGACACCGGCGAGGTCTCGGTCATGCCGTAGGCGATCGAGACGCCGGCCATGTGCATGTCGTCGATGCAGTGCCTCATCACCTCGACCGGGCAGATCGAGCCGGCCATGATGCCCGAGCGCAGCGAGCTCAGGTCGCGTGAGGCGAAGCTCGGGTGCTGCTGCATGGCGATGAACATCGTCGGCACGCCGTACTGCACCGTCACCCGCTCGGCCTCGATGCACTCCAGGGTGACCCCGGGGTCGAACGCCGGCGCCGGGATCACCATCGTCGCGCCGTGGGTCGTGCAGCCGAGATTGGCCATGACCATGCCGAAGCAGTGGTAGAAGGGCACCGGGATGCACAGCCGGTCGTCGTGCGTCAGCCCGATCGTCTCGGTCACGAAGTAGCCGTTGTTGAGGATGTTGCGATGGCTCAGCGTGGCGCCCTTGGGGTAGCCGGTGGTGCCGCTCGTGTACTGGATGTTGATGGGGTCGGACGGCGAGAGCTGCGCCAGGCGGGCGGCCACCGCGTCGTGGGGTATCCCGGCGCCCTCGGCGACCAGCTGCTCCCAGTCGTCGGTGCCGAGGTACACGACGCGCTCGAGCCCGGGCAGTTCGCCGGCGGTCTCGGTGAGCATGTCGCGGTAGCGCGACGTCTTGTGCTCGACGGCCGAGATCATCATGCGCAGCCCCGACTGGTTCACCGCGTAGACGAGTTCGCGGGTGCGGTAGGCGGGGTTGACGTTGACCAGGATCGCGCCGATCTTCGCCGTGGCGTACTGGGCGATGGTCCACTCGGCGCAGTTGGGCGCCCAGACCCCGACCCGGTCGCCGATCCGCAGGCCGGCCGCGAGCAGCCCGCGGGCGAGGGCATCGACGTCCGCGTTCAGCTCGGCGTAGGTCCAGCGGCGGCCGGTGGCGCACTCGACCAGCGCCTCGTGGGCGGGGTGCGCGGCGACGGTTCGCTCGAAGTTGGCTCCGATGGTTTCCTCGAGCAGGGGCGAATCGGTCTCACCCTGGGCGTACGACAGCGTCATACGAGGCAACGTAGCGCGCCGGTGTGGCCCGGGTCACCGACCACGGGCCGGACGAACCCGGGCACTCGCGCCCGCGAGGGGTCGCGGATGGTGGCGCGAGGGGTCGGAAATCGTCCCGCGAGGGGTCGCGAATCGTCGCTCGAGGGGCCGCGAATGGTCGCTCGAGGCGTCGATCCCGCCCTCCCGGGGTGAAGCCGCATGCGGCACAATCAGGCGGCGTGATCCCGGAGCAGAGCCGATTCGAGACCGACCCCGAGGAGATCCTCGAGGAGCTGCCGTTCCCCGAGGGCTGGGAGGTCGACACCCCCGACGCCTCCGACCCGGCCGTCGTCGCGCGCCTGCACCACCTGCTGCGGGCCCACGAGCGACACGGGCGCGGCTGGGCCGGCGCCAGCATGGACGACGTGCTGGTCGAGGTCTCCGAGCATGGCCTGCTCACCCGCGAGAACGTGATCGTGCGCGACAACGAGGGCGTCATCCAGGCGTGGGGCAGCGTGCACGACCGCGCGAGCGGCCGCATGCTCTACTCCCACGTCGTCTCCCGCGAGCTCTCGGCACCGCTCGCCAAGAAGTGCTCCGACGTGCTCTTCGAGTGGGCCGAGGGTCAGGCCCGGGCGGTGGGCGAGAAGCGCGGGCTGCCCGAACAGCAGATCGACACCGGCTCCTTCGAAGACGACGACCGGCAGTCGTCCTGGCTCCAGATGGCCGGCTTCCGCAAGGTGCGCACGTGGTGGCAGATGTCGCGCCCGGTCGATCTCGGCGAGGAGCGGTCGCTCGTGCCCGACCCCGATGAGTGGGAGGCCAAGGGAGTGCGGTTCCGCCTCGTCGATCGCGAGGGCGGCGCCCTGCCCGACGAGGGTGACCTGCACGCCGTCCACGACGTGCTCGAGGCCGCTTTCGTCGACCACTTCAACTCCTTCGAGGAGTCCTTCGCAGAGTTCCTGCACCGGCTGCGGGAGGATCCCGGCCACCGCTGGAACCACTGGTGGCTCGCCGAGCTCGTCGCCGACGTGCCCGACGGCGTCGCCGCCCCGGAGGGCCGGCACCCGGCTGTCGGCGCCCTCATCGGCACCGTGTCGGAGAACGTCTCGGGCCCGGACTCCTCCTACGTCTCCTACATCGGTGTCGTCGAGGCGGCTCGCGGCCGCGGAGTGGCCAAGGGCCTGCTGCGAACCGTCATCGCGGACGCCGCGAAGCGCGGCCGCACCAGCGTCGGGCTCGAGGTCGACGCCACCTCCTCCACCGGCGCCAACGACCTCTACTCCCACATGGGCTGGAAGACGAGGTACGTCACCTGCTCCTGGCACAAGGATGTGCCCGTCGCGGAGTGAGCCGGCGGCCGGATTCACCGAAGGTCCGGTGACTCCGACCCGGTCGCGTCCCGCAGGGCAGACCGCAGGGCGGCGTGCACGCCGGCGGGGGTGAGGACGCCGACGAAGCGGGCGCCGCTCTTGACGCCGATGGTCGACCGGTCGTCGCGCAGCATGGCGGCGAGCGCCTGCTCCAGGGTGGAGTCGAGGTCGATGGCGGCGCCGAGCTCACCGCCCTTGACCATGCCGAGCGGCTCGAGGTGCTCCTCGCTCAGCGAGACGACGGAGAGCCGGCGCAGCCCCTTCTCGGCACCCACGAAGTCGGCCACGAAGTCGTCGGCCGGCCGGGCCAGCAACTCAGCGGGCGTGCCGTACTGCGCCAGTCGACCGCCCTCGGCGAACACCGCCACCCGGTCGCCCATGAGCACGGCCTCGTCGATGTCGTGGGTGACCATCACGACGGTCTTGCCCAGATCGCGCTGGAGTCGCCGGAACTCCTCCTGCAAGCGCACCCGCACGATCGGGTCGACCGCGCCGAACGGCTCGTCCATGAGCAGCACCGGCGGGTCGGCCGCGAGCGCGCGCGCCACGCCGACGCGCTGGCGCTGCCCACCGGAGAGCTGGTGCGGGAACCGATGGCCGTGCTGCTCGGGGTCGAGCCCCACCATCGTGAGCAGCTCGGCCGCCCGCTCGCGCGCCGTCCGCTTCGACTCGCCCAGCAGCAGCGGCACCGCCATCGCGTTCTCGATGATCCGCTGGTGCGGGAACAGCCCGATCTGCTGGATGACGTACCCGATGCCGCGCCGCAGCTCGACGGGGTCGGACGACGTGACGTCGCGGCCGTCGATCTCGATGCGGCCGGCCGTGGGCTCGATGAGCCGGTTGATCATCTTCAAGGTGGTCGACTTGCCGCAGCCCGACGGGCCGACCAGCACGACCATCTCGCCCGTGGCGACGTCGAGGTCGAGCTCGCGCACGGCGACCGTGCCGTCGGCGTAGGTCTTGCCCACGCCGGTGAGCTTGATCATGGTGGGCGCGCCGGTGCCGGTACCGTCCATGCGGTGACCCTACTGGCGCAGGCGGCGACCGCAGGGCCCTCCTGCTACAGCCGGCTCACCAACGACTGGTTCTGCTGGGCCTACGTCGAGGACCGCCGCTCGCAGATCCTCGACGCGCTGACCCAGCACGTGCTCATCACGGTGGCGGCGCTGGCCTTCGGGCTCGTCGTCGCGTTCCCGCTCGCGCTGCTCGCGCGGCGTCTGCCCCGTCTCGAGGGTGCCGTGCTGGGGGTCGCCACCGGGCTGTACACCGTTCCGTCGATCGCGCTGTTCCCGCTGCTGGTGCCCTTCACCGGCCTCTCGCCGACCACCGTGGTGATCGGGCTCGGCCTCTACGCGCTCACGATCCTGGTGCGGGCCTTCCTCGAGGGTCTGCGCGCGGTGCCCGAGGAGGTGCGCGAGTCGGCCCGCGGCATCGGCTACGGCCCCGGCAAGCTGCTGCTGCGGGTCGAGCTGCCGCTCGCTGTCCCGGTGGTGATGGCGGGGCTGCGCGTCGCCACGGTGTCGACGGTGGCCCTGACGACGGTGGGGTCGCTGGTCTCCTACGGCGGCTTGGGCAACCTCATCAGCGACGGGGTGCAGACGAACTTCCGCGCCGAGCTGCTCACCGCGGCGGTGCTGTGCGTCGTCCTCGCGATCGTGCTCGACGTGCTGATCGTCGTCTCGCAACGCCTGCTGACCCCGTGGACCCGGGGGGTGCGCGCATGAGGGTGATCCTCGACGCGTGGGCCTACCTCACGTCGTCCGCGAACTGGACCGGCACCGGCGGCATGCTCCAGTTGCTGGGCCAGCAGCTGCTCATCACGCTCACCGCGTTGGTGCTGGCCGCGGCGATCGGGCTGCCGATCGCGCTGTGGCTGGGTCACCGGGGCCGCGGCGGGTTCCTCGCGATCAACGTCTCGAACGTCGGCCGGGCGGTGCCGACCTTCGCGTTGCTCGCGTTGCTGGTCACCGCCGATCCGTGGGGCTGGACCCTCGACTCCTTTCCGGGGACGGCGACGCTGGGGCCCTACGGACGCGGCGGCGCCGCCACGGTCGTTGCCCTCATGCTCTTCGCCCTGCCGCCGATCATCACCAACGCCTACGTGGCCGTGCGCGAGGTGCCGTCCGAGGTGCGCGCGGCCGCCGAGGGCATGGGTATGAGTGGGCGCCAGGTGTTCTGGCGCGCCGAGCTGCCACTCGCACGGCCGCTGGTGGCCTCCGGCCTGCGGTTGGCGCTGGTGCAGGTGTGGGCGACCGCCACGATCGCGGCGCTGGTGGCGGGGCCGGGGCTGGGGCGCGTCATCACCGACGGCTTCTTCCGCACCGACTACGGCAAGGGCATCGCCGGGGCCGTGGTGGTGGCCCTGGTGGCCCTGGTGCTGGAGCTCACGGCGTCCATCATCCAGAGGGCGGTGACGCCTGTCGGTGCAGGCACCTAGGGTCAAGGCCCATGACCTCGCGTTCACCACTCCGCCGCACCGTCGCCGCCATCGCAGCGGTCGGCGCCGTCCTGCTCGCGTCGGCCTGCGCCGGCGACGACCTCTCCTCGAACTCCGCCTCCGACCCCTCCGACGACGCCTCGTCGTCGGCTTCGGGTGGGGGAGCGGTGACCATCGCCAGCCAGTCGTTCCCCGAGGCGGCCCTGGTCACCTCGATGTACGAGCAGATCCTCGACAACGCCGGCTACGACGTCACCACCAAGCTCGTCGACGCCCGCGACGCCTACATGGCGACCTTCCCGGGCAGCGTCGACATCGTGCCCGAGTACGTCGGCGGCATCGTGAACTTCCTCAACGCCCGCGAGAACGGCGCGAAGGCCAAGCCGTTCGAGGCGGGCGACGGCGAACAGCTCGCCGACGACGGGTCGAAGCTGCTCGAGCAGGCGGGCATCACGCTGCTCGACCTCAGCCCGGCCACCGACACCAATGCCTTCTTCGTGACCAAGGAGTACTCCGAGTCCGAGGGCGTCACCACGCTGTCGGACCTCGAGGGCAAGAGCGTCGTGCTCGCCGCCGCCCCCGACTGCGAGGGTCGACTCGACTGCGAGGGCGGTCTGTCGGGTGACTACGGCATCGATGTCACCAAGGTGCTGCCGTTGGGCTACGCCACCGACCAGACCTACAAGGCCGTGCTCGACGGCGAGGCCCAGCTCGGCGAGACCAGCACGACCGACGGCACCGTCGACTCCCAGGGGCTCGTCGTCCTCGACGACGACCAGTCCATCCAGCCCGCCCAGAACCTGGTGCCCGCCGTCTCCACGGACTTCCTCGACGCCCACCCCGACCTCGCCGACCTGCTCGATCCCCTCATGGCCGCGCTGACCACCGAGAAGCTCACCGAGCTCAACGCCAAGGTCACCGTCGACCGCGAGAAGACCGAGGACGTCGCCAAGGAGTTCCTGGATTCGGAGGGGCTTCTCTGACGGGCGCTCCGTTGGTCAGTCGAGGTGTGAGAGTTTCATCGGGGCGCCGATGAATCTTCGGGTTCCCCGATGGGGCTTCATCGGGGAACCCATCGTTTTATCGGGGCCCCGATAAAACTCCCGCCTTCGCCCTACCCCTCATCGGCCTTCAGCGAGAGCACCCGCTCGGGGATGGTGGCGGCGTCCAAGCCCGGCACGGCTCGGACGTCGAGAGCCAGGCCGACCGACGACCGGCGGCGCGGCAGCGGGCCGGGGTGGTCGGCGACGAACGCCATGAGGGCGGCGGCGTCGTCGCGGCGGTCGTGCTCGACGAGCCATCCGCACAGTCGGTGCACGGGCGGGAGGATGGAGTCGGCCAGGCTGGCCTCGCGCCCCCAGAGCCCGACGACCCCGGTCTGGAGGGCCACCCACCACTCGTCGGTGCAGCCGGGGATCTCGGTGAAGTAGCGGTGCAGGTCGCCGGGCAGCACCCGCTGACGGAACACGGTGCTCACGCGGGGGTCGCCGTACTGCTCGACGCTGTCGAGCGCCATCTCCTTGGTGCGCCAGCGGTCGCGCAGATCCGCCACCGAGGAGCGCTGCTGGGTGATCGAGGTGCCGTCGTCGCGGATCCGCCAGTGGTACACGACATCGGGCACGACACCGAAGCGGTGCGCCTGGAGATAGGCGGTGGTCAGGGTGGGCTGGTCCTCGTAGCGCACGCCCTCGGGCCAGGCGAGCTCGAGCCGGTCCCAGAAGGAGCGCCGGAACAGCTTGTTCCAGGCGAACACGTCGCCCAAGATCTCGGGGTGCTGGTCGATGAAGGCCACGCGCCGCGGGTGCAGTCGTCGCATCCATCGCGGCTCGAGCAGCCGGTCGCCCTCCCAGCGCGCGATCGAGCCGGTGACGAACTCGCACCCGCCTCGCTGGAGCTGTTTGAAGAGCACGGAGTAGGCATCGGGCGGCACGACGTCGTCGGAGTCGGCGAACGCCAGCAGCTCGCCGGTGGCGACGGCGGTGCCCGCGTTGCGGGCCGCACCGAGACCGCCGTTCGCGGTGTGCAGCACCCGCACGATGTCGGCATGCTCGGCGGCGTAACGGTCGGCGACCTCACCGCTGCGATCGGGTGATCCATCGTCGACGACGATGATCTCGAGCGGCTCGTAGGTCTGTGCCAGCAGCGAGTCCAGGCAGGCCGGCAGATAGTCCTCGACGTCGTAGGCGGGTACCACCACCGAGAGCAACGGACGGCGTCGGCGCAGCAGCGGCATGGCGACACGCTAGTCAGTGCCTGACCGCCGACCCACCCGGACCCGCACCCGGGGGATAGCATCGCGACCCGTGAGTGAGCAGCCGGACCCCTTCGCCGTGACGCCCGACCCCGATCCCAGCAGCTACGACCGCAAGGTGCTGTTCGTGGCCGGTGCGGGCCGCAGCGGCACCAGCACCATGGCCGGTCTGATGAAGATCATGGGTCTGCACGTGCCGCAGCCCGAGGTGACCCCCGACGAGACCAACCCCAAGGGCTTCGGTGAGCCGGCCTGGGCGGTCGAGCACCACTCCCGGCTGCTGCGCGAGGCGGTCGTGCAGGTCAGCGACTCCCGCCCCGACGCGTGGTTCGAGACCGGCAAGATCGCCGCCAAGGATCCCGAGCGCATCGCCACCGCGGAGTGGCTGGAGAGTCACTTCCAGGTCAGCCCCGAACTGGTCGTGAAGGATCCCCGCCTCTCGTGGTTCCTCTCCCTGTGGCGGGTCGCCGCGATCCGCTGCGGCTCCACCCCGGTGTTCGCCACGATGCTGCGCCCGCCTGCCGAGGTGGTCGGCAGCAAGCAGAAGTACTACGCGAACCGGCTGGGCTCGGCCCACCTCGCCGCCTCGTGGCTCAACATGCTGCTGCACACCGAGCGCGCCACCCGCGAGTCGGTGGCCGACGGTGGACGCGTGTTCATCCGCTACGCCGACCTGCTCGACGACTGGACCAAGGTCGTGAGCCGCACCGGCGAGCAGCTGCAGCTCCAGAACATCATCAACGCCAAGTCCGAGCAGATCCGCGACGCGCACCGCTTCGTCGACCCCGGCCTGCGCCGCGTCACCCAGACCCTCGAGGATCTCCAGCTCCCACCGCGCCTGCACGAGCTCGTCGCCGACACCTGGGAGGAGCTGAACAGGCTCGCCGAGCCGGACGGCGACACCGCCGCCAGCCACGCCACCCTCGACCAGCTCCGCGAGGGCTACGTGGAGCTCTACGAGGAGGCCGAGGCGATCTCGCGCAGCTCCGTGGTGGCCGCCGAGCAGCGGACCCGTCGCCAGAACAACCAGGGCAACCAGACCAAGGGCAAGGGCGGGCAGGCCAAGCCGTCCCGGCCGGCTCCAGCGGCGCCGTCCGCGCCGTCCGGCTTCGCGGCCGACAAGATCCCGCACGGCCTGCGCGCCGCCGTCCCGCCCGGCGTGCGTCAGGGGCTGCGCAAGGCCCTGGGCCGCGAGCGCTGATCGGTCGACTGGGGCAATGAACGCGATCCGCAACCCCGAGGGGCTCGTCAACCTCGAGGGCCACTCCGACTTCGACATCACCTGGCCGTGGAACAAGCCCGGCGGGCTGAGGCCGGGCGCCACCACGGTGCTGCGGGTCAAGGACGAAGCGCCCTCGATGCCGTTCGTGCTGCCACCGCTGCTGCGCGCCACCGACCACGTGATCGTCGTCGACAACGGCTCGACCGACGGCACGCCCGAGGTCACCGCCGAGACCGCGGCCCGCCTGGGCCTGAGCGACAAGCTCACCCAGGCCAGCTATCCCTTCGAGGTCTCCCGCGCCGGCGCCGACCACCTCGCCGAGCACGAGCTCTCGGTGCACTCGCTGTCGTACTTCTACAACTGGTGCTTCTCCCTGGTCGACACCCGCTACTCCTGGAAGTGGGACGGCGACATGGTGCTCACCACCGAGGGCGAGACCTCCATCAGCGACCTCACCTGGCAGATCGGCGGCGTGCAGTCGATCATCCGGGTGCCGCGCCACGGGCTCTACCTCGACTCCGAGTCCCACGGCTACCTCGACCTCGGCATGCGCAACGCCGAGGAGTGGGGCTACCCCGTGGGCCCGGACTTCGTCTTCACCAAGGCCTTCGAGTGGGAGATCCGCTCCACGCCCGAGGACTGCCGCTCCATCGGACTGCCGCAGGGCATGTGCGTGGAGCTGAAGTACCTCGACGGCGACGAGTTCGCGCACTGGACCGACCCCGAGTCGTTCGCCACCTCGTGGCGCAACCGTCGCAAGCGCCGCGAGTGGGCGGTCTTCCACGCCCTCAAGGAGCGTGCGGACGGCGGCGCGCACGGGGGCGAGCTGCCGCCCGGCGTCCACGAGATCACCGCGCCCGACGGCGTGCACATCGTCGACCACGTCACCCGGACCTGGCTGCCCCGCGCGCCGCGCCCGTTGGAGGTCGGCGGCCGCATCTGAACCCGGCGGTGGCCTGGCTCACACGTCGAAGGGGTGACGCGGCCGCGACATGGGGCGTTAACATCACTGACGCATCCACCGTAGACACGACGAGTCGTCTGGTACCCGCTCCGCGGGACTGGAACGAGAGGTCAGATCCCATGGTCGAGCAGAACCCCTGCCCTGCCCTGCGCACGAGCGCGCCCGCACGCATCGGTGTCGTCGGCGCCGGTCGCGTCGGCGCCGTGCTGGGCGCACGCCTGCGCGCCGCCGGACACGAGATCGTGGCTGCTGCCGGTGAGTCCGATGCCTCCCGCGGCCGGCTGGAGGCGCTGCTGCCCGGCGTCCGGCACGCCAAGCCCACCGACGTGGCCCGTGCGTGCGAGGTGCTGCTGCTCACCGTGCCCGACGACATGCTGGCGAACGTGGTGAGCACCCTGGCCGACGCCGGTGCGCTGCGTGCCGGCCAGATCGTCGTGCACACCTCGGGCCGTCACGGTCTGGCGGTGCTGGAGCCCGCGGCCCGGGTCGGCGCGCGGACGGCTGCGCTGCACCCCGCGATGACCTTCACCGGCACCGCGGTCGACCTCGACCGTCTGGCCGGCTGCGTCTTCGGCCTCACCGCCGTCCCGACCGAACACGACCTGGTCGAGGGCCTGGTCGCCGACCTCGGCGGCCGCCCGATGTGGGTGCCCGAAGGGATGCGCACGCTCTACCACGCGGGCCTGGCCCACGGCGCGAACCACCTCGTCACCCTGGTCACCGAGGCGATGGAGATCCTCTCGGCCGCTGGTGCCGACGACCCCGCCGGCACCCTGCGCCCCCTGCTCACGGCTGCCCTCGACAACGCCCTCGAGCACGGCGACGCCGCGCTCACCGGCCCGATCGTGCGTGGCGACGCGGGCACGGTCGAGGCGCACCTGCACGACATCGCCGCCAACGCCCCGCAGGCTCTCGCCTCCTACGCCACGATGGCCGGCGCCACCTTGGCGCGTGCGGTCACCGACGGCCGGTTGTTGCCGATTCGCGGGCTCAAGATCACCCGGCTGCTCGAGCGCGCCACCGGCACTCCTCGAGCGCGCGAGGCCCGTCGATGAGCACGCCCGTTCTCCTGACCACGCGCGCCGAGCTCGCCGAGCACCTCGCCGGGGCGCGTCGCGACGGACGCCGGGTCGGCTTGGTCCCCACCATGGGAGCGCTGCACGAGGGTCACGCCAGCCTGATGAAGTGCGCCCGTGAGCAGGTCGGGGAGGGACCGGTCGTGGTGTCGGTGTTCGTCAACCCGACCCAGTTCGGCGAAGGCGAGGATCTCGACCGCTACCCCCGCACGCTCGAGGCCGACCTGAAGGTGTGCGAGCGCGAGGGTGTCGACGTCGTGTTCGCCCCCAGCGTCGAGGAGATGTACCCGCACGGCCCCGGTAGTGCCGCCGCCGTCATGGTGCGCCCGGGAGCCCTGGCGAAGGTGCTCGAGGGACGCATCCGCAAGGGCCACTTCCGCGGCGTCCTCACGGTGGTGGCCAAGCTGTTCGGCCTGGTGCGGCCCGATGTCGCGGTGTTCGGCCAGAAGGACTTCCAGCAGCTCGCGCTGATCCGCCGGATGGCCGACGACCTCTGCCTGGGGGTCGACGTGGTCGGCGCGCCGACCGTGCGCGAGCCCGACGGGTTGGCTCTCTCGAGCCGCAACGCCTACCTCGACCCGGCCCAGCGCCGCAACGCGACCGCACTCTCGCACGCGCTGTTCGCCGCCCAGGAGGAGGCGCAGTACGGCGCCCAGGCGGCCCTGCACGCCGCGCGCGGCGTCATCCGCTCCTCGCCGGGCATCTCCTTGGAGTACCTGGAGATCACCACCGCAGACCTGGCGCCCCTGCCCGACGACGCGCCGCGTGGCTTCGAGGCCCGCATCCTCATCGCCGCCAGGGTCGGCACCACCCGTCTCATCGACAACCTGCCCCTCACACTGGGCACACTCGGCACCGCCACCGGAGGTCACTGACCATGTTGCGCACGATGATGAAGTCCAAGATCCACCGCGCCACCGTCACGCAGGCCGACCTGCACTACGTCGGTTCGGTCACCGTCGACGAGGATCTGCTCGACGCCGCCGACCTGCTCTCGGGCGAGCTCGTGCACATCGTCGACATCACCAACGGCGCCCGCCTCGAGACCTACACCATCGCCGGCGAGCGCGGCTCCGGCGTCATCGGCATCAACGGGGCCGCCGCGCGCCTCGTGCACCCGGGCGACCTGGTGATCCTCATCGGCTACGGCCAGATGGAGACCGCCGAGGCACGCGAGCTCAAGCCGCACGTGGTGTTCGTCGACGGCGAGAACAAGATCATGGCCACCGGCTTCGACCCGGCCGAGACCTTCGGCGACGACCGCCTGGTGCGCGGCGACTCCACCGCCACTCGCTAGCCTGACCCGATGCCAGCAGTCCCTGGTGCGCCCTCGCACCCCCCGGGCCGTCTCAGCGCGCCGGAGCCGGGGTGGACGACGTCCGCCGACGTCGTCGTCATCGGTTCCGGCATCGCGGGGCTCACCGCGGCGCTGCGACTCAAGGACTCCCTCGGCGACGGCGGCACCGTGCTCGTCGTCACGAAGGACGAACTGGCTGCCGGCTCGACGCGGTGGGCACAGGGAGGCATCGCCGCCGCCCTCGGCCCGGAGGACACCCCGGCGCAGCACGAGTGGGACACCCTGGTCGCCGGTGCGGGCGCGTGCGACGCGGCCGCCGTCCGGGCCTTGGTGACCGAGGGCCCCGATGCCGTGCGCGAGCTGATCGCGCTCGGCACCCAGTTCGACCACGACCCCAGCGGCGAGCTCTCGCTGACCCGCGAGGGCGGTCACCACCGCGACCGCATCGCGCACGCCGGCGGCGACGCCACCGGCGCCGAGATCCAGCGCGCCCTCATCGCCGCCATCGGCCGGGCCCCCGAGATCGAGGTGATCAAGCGCGCGCTCGCCGTCGACCTGGTGCTGGCCGACGACGGCGGTGTCGTCGGCGTCACCTTGCACGTGATGGGTGAGGGGCAGCGCGACGGCGTCGGCCTGGTGCGCGCTCGCGCCGTCGTGCTCGCCAGCGGCGGGCTCGGCCAGGTGTTCAGCCAGACCACCAACCCGGTGGTCTCCACCGGCGACGGCATGGCGCTCGCGCTGCGGGCCGGCGCGACCCTGCGAGACCTGGAGTTCGTGCAGTTCCACCCCACGGTCATGTACCTGCCCGGGGCCACCGGCCAACAGCCGCTCATCTCCGAAGCGGTGCGCGGCGAGGGGGCGTTCCTCGTCGACTTCGAGAACCAGCGCTTCATGCAGGGCGTGCACGAGCTGGCCGACCTCGCCCCGCGCGATGTCGTCGCCAAGGCGATCATGAAGCGCATGCTCGAGACCGGGCAGCCGCACATGTGGCTCGACGCCCGTCACCTCGGGGCGGACTTCTGGGAGCGCCGGTTCCCGACCATCCTCGCCACCTGCCGCAGCCACGGCGTCGACCCGGTGGTCGAGCTCATCCCCGTCGCGCCCGCCTGCCACTACGCCTCCGGGGGCGTGCGCACCGACCTCTGGGGTCGTACCGACCTGCCCGGCCTCTACGCCACCGGCGAGGCCGCCTGCTCGGGAGTGCACGGCGCCAACCGGCTCGCCTCCAACTCGTTGCTCGAAGGGCTCGTGTTCAGCCGCCGCATCGCCCAGGTGCTGCCCGGCGAGCTGCGCCCGTGGGCCGAGCCGAGGTCGGACGATGCCCGCCCTGCCGGCCTCGTGGCCGGTGCTGTGCGCCCCGCGCTCCAAGAGCTGATGAGCACCCGCGTGGGCGTGCTGCGCACCGCGCAAGGCCTCGCCGAGGCGGCCGAGCGCCTGGTCGAGCTCGCCGGCAGGCCCGCCACCACGGTCGACCTGGCCGCCTGGGAGACCACCAATCTGGTCACCATCGCCTCGGCTCTGACCGCCGCCGCCTCGGCCCGCGAGGAGACCCGCGGATCTCACTGGCGCGAGGACTTCGGTGATCGCGACGACGACCGCTGGGCCGGTCACTTCGACACCGTGTGTGCCGACGGCGCGCTCCTCTCGACCTTCCATGCAGCCCCGGCGAGTGACGTCCAGCGGGTCGCGGGAGCCCGGCCGTGAGCATCGTCCGGGTGCCGTTCGGCGACCTGCCCCGGGTTCTCGTCGACGAGATCGCCGCCGCCGGACTCGACTCCGCGGCGGTCTACGAGCATGTGCGCCTCGCCTTCGAGGAGGATCTCCCCGACGGTGCGGACGACGCCACGAGCGCCGCGATGCCTTCGATGGGGTACGCCGTGGCCGACGTGGTGGCCCGCGAGCCTGGCACGGTCGCCGGGCTGGCCGTGGCCGAGCTGGCGTTCGTCTACGCGCTCGGCCACGAGGTGGAGATACGCGCGCGGGTGCCGGACGGCACCCGGGTGCGACCCGGCGAGGTCGTCCTCACCGTCGCCGGCCCGGTGGCGGGCGTGCTCACCGCCGAGCGCACCGCGCTGAACTTCGCCAGCCACCTCTCCGGTGTCGCCACCGCCACGGCAGCGTGGGTCGACGCGCTGGCGGGCAGCGGCACCCGGGTGCTCGACACCCGCAAGACGCTGCCAGGGTGGCGGGCGCTCCAGAAGTACGCCGTGCGCTGCGGTGGCGGGGTCAACCACCGCTTCAGCCTGGTCGACCGCGCCATGGTGAAGGACAACCACGCCGTGGCCGCGGGCGGCGTCGTGGCCGCCTACGAGCGGGTCGCCGCCGCGAGCCCTGACCTACGCGTCGAGGTCGAGGTGCAGACGCTGGAGGAGTTGCGCGCGGTGCTCGCCGCAGGCTGCACCGAGGTGCTGCTCGACAACATGAGCGACGCCGAGATGACCGAGGCGGTCCGCCTCGTCGCCGACCTCGGGCTCACCGGCAAGGTGACGCTCGAGGCATCCGGCGGCATCACCATGGAACGGGCGGCCGGGGTGGCCGCCACGGGGGTGGACTTCGTCTCGGTGGGCGCGCTCACGCACTCGGTCACCGTGTTCGACCTCGGGTTGGACTTCCGTGAGGACGCCGGGGGAGCGCGGGCATGAGCGTGCTCGCGGCCGACATCGGCAACAGCCACACGACCCTGGGCCTGGTGCGCGGCGGCGAGGTGACCCACCACTGGTCGGTCTCGACCGATGCCCGCCGCACCGCGGACGAGTGGTGGGTGCTGCTGCGCGGCCTCCTGGGGCGGGCGGCCGAGGAGGTCGACGGGTTCGCGGTGTGCGCCACCGTGCCGGCGGTGCTCCAGCAGTGGCGGCTCATGGGGGAGCGGCATGCGGGTGGACTCCCGCACGTGGTGGTCGAACCGGGATTGCGCACCGGATTGTCTGTTCTCACCGACAATCCGAGAGAAGTCGGCTCGGACCGCATCGTGAATGCGCTCGCGGCGGCCACGTTGCATTCCTCGCCCGCGATCGTCGTCGATTTCGGTGGCACCGCCACGACGTTCGATGTCGTGAATGCGCGGGGTCAGTATGTCGGGGGAGCGATTGCGCCCGGTCTGGAGATATCGCTCGACGCCTTGGGGCGACGGGGTGCGCAATTGCGTCACGTCGAACTGGCGCGGCCGCGCACCGCGATCGCCAAGAACACCGTCGAGGCACTCCAGTCGGGCATGGTCTTCGGGATGGCCGCGCAGGTCGACGGGCTGGTGGAGCGCATGATCGACGAGTTGGGGGTCGCCGAAGACGAGGTCGCCGTGATCGCCACGGGTTACCTGGCTCCGCTCGTCTACTCCGAGTGCCGGGCCTTCACCGTGCACGCGCCGTGGCTCACGCTCCAGGGCCTGGAGCTCGTATTCCGGCGCAATGCCGAGCGCTGAGCTTCATTTCACCTTTCCGGGCCCCGGCGAATGCTTCATTCTCAGGTCTTTCCGATATCGTCGGCCTCGATACGACCCTGCGTATCGAGTAATGTTTCTTGTCCCCCGAACGGGTGACCATCGCAATCCATGCCGGTCATCCCGATTCGACACCGATGTCGAAAGGCAACATCGTTATGGCACAGCGAGTCCAGATCATTCTCGAAGACGATATCGACGGCAGCGAGGGCAGCGAGACCGTGTCCTTCGGCCTCGACGGCCAGAACTACGAGATCGACCTCAACGAGAAGCACGCCGCCGAGCTGCGCGAGGTGCTCGCCGGCTACATCGGGCACGGACGCCGTGCTTCCGGTGGCTCCCGCACTCGGCGCAGCAGCGGCTCGTCGGCCGCCTCGGCAGGCGGTCCGAGCCCCAAGGAGATCCGGGAGTGGGGTCGGGCCAACGGCTACGAAGTGCCCGACCGCGGCCGTATCCCCGCCGACGTCCGCGAGGCCTTCGACGCTGCCCACTGAGCACGAGGAGTCGCGAATCGCCCCTCGAGGAGTCAGAAATGGTTGCTCGAGGGGTCGATGTCTTTTTCGCTCGCCGGCGAGACCCCCCGTGTTCGCTCTCAGCGGATGCGCTCCTGGGGTGAATCGGGAACGCGTAGGGTGGTGAACGGGGTTGGAGTCAGTGACCCCACACCTGTTTTGAGGAGATGCGCATGTTCGAGCGGTTCACCGACCGTGCCCGCCGGGTGGTCGTGCTGGCCCAGGAAGAGGCCCGCATGCTCTCCCACAACTACATCGGCACCGAGCACATCCTGCTCGGTCTCATCCACGAGGGCGAGGGCGTCGCCGCCAAGGCCCTGGAGAGCCTCGACATCTCTCTGGAGGCCGTGCGCGCCCAGGTCGAGGAGATCATCGGGCAGGGCCAGCAGGCGCCGTCCGGCCACATCCCGTTCACCCCGCGCGCCAAGAAGGTGCTGGAGCTGTCGCTGCGCGAGGCGCTGCAGCTCGGTCACTCCTACATCGGCACCGAGCACATCCTGCTCGGGCTGATCCGCGAGGGCGAGGGCGTGGCCGCCCAGGTGCTCCAGAAGCTCGGCGCCGACCTCAACCGCGTGCGTCAGCAGGTCATCCAGCTGCTCAGCGGCTTCCAGGGCAAGGAGTCCAGCGCGTCGGCGCAGGCCGCGACGTCGGGTGGCGGCGAGTCGCCGTCCAGCTCGCTCGTGCTCGACCAGTTCGGTCGCAACCTCACCCAGGACGCCCGTGACGGCAAGCTCGACCCCGTGATCGGTCGCGAGACCGAGATCGAGCGCGTCATGCAGATCCTCAGCCGCCGCACCAAGAACAACCCGGTGCTCATCGGCGAGCCGGGCGTCGGCAAGACCACGATCGTCGAGGGCCTGGCCCAAGACATCGTGCGCGGTCACGTGCCCGAGACGCTGAAGGACAAGCACATCTACACCCTCGACCTCGGCGCGCTGGTGGCGGGCTCCCGCTACCGCGGTGACTTCGAGGAGCGGCTGAAGAAGGTGCTCAAGGAGATCAAGACCCGCGGCGACATCGTGCTGTTCATCGACGAGATCCACACCCTCGTCGGTGCCGGTGCGGCCGAAGGCGCGATCGACGCCGCCAGCATCCTCAAGCCGATGCTGGCCCGCGGCGAGCTCCAGACCATCGGCGCCACCACGCTCGACGAGTACCGCAAGTACCTCGAGAAGGACGCCGCCCTCGAGCGTCGCTTCCAGCCCATCCAGGTCGCGGAGCCGACCATCGCGCACACCATCGAGATGCTCAAGGGCCTGCGCGACCGCTACGAGGCGCACCACCGCGTCACCATCACCGACGAGGCGCTGGTCTCGGCGGCGACGCTGGCCGACCGCTACATCTCCGACCGGTTCCTGCCCGACAAGGCCATCGACCTGATCGACGAGGCCGGCTCGCGGCTGCGCATCCGCCGCATGACCGCACCCGCCGACCTGCGCGAGTACGACGACAAGATCTCCGAGGTGCGCCAACGCAAGGAGGCCGCCATCGACGGGCAGGACTTCGAGGCCGCCGCCTCCCTGCGCGACGAGGAGAAGCAGCTCACGCTGAAGAAGGCCGAGCGCGAGAAGCAGTGGCGTTCGGGCGACATGGACGAGGTCGCCGAGGTCGACGAGGAGCTCATCGCCGAGGTGCTCGCCGTCGCGACCGGCATCCCGATCGTGAAGCTCTCGGAGGAGGAGTCCACGCGGCTGCTCAAGATGGAGGACGAGCTGCACAAGCGCGTCATCGGTCAAGACGAGGCCGTCAAGGCGCTCTCCCGGGCGATCCGGCGCACGCGTGCCGGGCTGAAGGATCCCAAGCGCCCCGGTGGCTCGTTCATCTTCGCCGGCCCCTCGGGTGTCGGAAAGACCTGGCTGAGCAAGTCGCTCGCGGAGTTCCTCTTCGGCGACGAAGACGCGCTCATCCAGCTCGACATGAGCGAGTTCTCCGAGAAGCACACCGTGTCGCGCCTCTTCGGTTCGCCCCCGGGCTACGTGGGCTACGAGGAGGGTGGACAGCTCACCGAGAAGGTGCGCCGCAAGCCGTTCTCGGTGGTGCTCTTCGACGAGGTCGAGAAGGCCCACCCGGACATCTTCAACAGCCTCCTTCAGATCCTCGAGGAGGGTCGCCTGACCGACTCCCAGGGCAAGGTGGTCGACTTCAAGAACACCGTCATCATCATGACCACCAACCTCGGCACGCGCGACATCGCCAAGTCGGTGCACCTCGGCTTCAGCCAGGCCGGTGACGCCGCGGGCAGCTACGAGCGCATGAAGAGCAAGGTCTCCGACGAGCTCAAGGTGCACTTCCGCCCCGAGTTCCTCAACCGTGTCGACGAGGTCATCGTGTTCCCGCCGCTCAGCCAGGAGCAGATCATCTCGATGGTCGACAACATGATCGCCGCCGTCGAGGTGCGCCTGCGCGACCGCGACATGGGCATCGAGCTCACCCAGAACGCCAAGGATCTGCTCGCCGAGAAGGGTTTCGACCCGGTGCTCGGGGCGCGACCGCTGCGGCGCACGGTGCAGCGCGAGATCGAGGACGTCTTGGCCGAGAAGATGCTCTACGGCGAGGTCGGCCCGGGTCAGATCGTGCTGGTCGACATCGAGGGCGAGGGCGCCGAGCGCACCTTCACGTTCGCCGGGCAGAAGGTCAACGCCCTGCCCGACATGCCCCCGCTCGAGACGGCGGGTGCTCCCGAGGGCGCCGACCTCACCAAGCCCAGCGACGAGACGCCCGGCCCGGCCGACGTCCCGAAGTCCGGCGGCGCCGAGGCCTGACCGCCCCGCTCAGCGAGCGCGAGCCCGCGTCCTCCTCGAAGGGGAGGGCGCGGGCTCGCGTCGTCATGGCCCTCTCCGCGGCGAAGCCTTCGGGCGAGCCTCAGGGCAGGGCGTAGGTCTCGGGGCTCGTACGGACGGCGAGCCCGTCGGCCACGAGCGAGACCAGGCAGCGTTCGCGCTGGTCGGCCAGGGTGGCCGTGCCCGACCATGCGGCCTCCAGCGCGCTTCGGTGCACCGGCCCGTCGGCATCGCGCAGCACCGCCATGAGCCGCCCGCGGCACTGCCGGTCGGTGCCGGCCCACGCCTGCCCCCGCCGGGGAGGGCCGTCGTAGGCCGGGAAGCCGGCCAGCCGCCAGGCGCACTGGTCTGCCAGGGGGCATTCGCCGCATCGAGGTGCCCCGGCGGTGCACACCAGCGCTCCCAGCTCCATCACCGCCACGGCCCAGGTGGCCGCGGTGCCGACGGGGTGCGGCGGCTCGTCCGGCACCACGGACGCCGCCCGCTCGCGCTCGGCCCGGTTCAGCGAGGTGGCCGGGAACTCGACGCCGCCGAGCACCCGACCGAGCACCCGCCGCACGTTCGTGTCGAGCACGACGTGGCGGCGTCCGTAGGCGAAGGAGGCGACCGCGGCCGCGGTGTACTCGCCCACCCCGGGCAGGGCGAGCAGGTCGTCGAGGTCGGCCGGCACCTCGCCGTCGTGCCGCTCGGCGATCGCCACGGCGGCGGCGTGCAGCCTCAGGGCGCGGCGTGGGTACCCGAGGCGTCCCCATGCGCGCACCGCCTCGCCCGTGGGCTCGACCGCGAGCGCGGCCGGTGTCGGCCACCGCTCGAGCCAGGCCTGGTGCACGGGCAGCACCCGCTTGACCGGGGTCTGCTGGAGCATCAGCTCGCTCACCAGCACCGACCACGCCGAGGCCTCCGGACGGCGCCACGGAAGGTCGCGCGCATGCGTGGCGTACCAGGCGAACACGGGTACGTGCAGGGAGGTCTTCGCAGCGTTCTGCGGGAGGCTCTGGGGAGGATGCGCGGGCATGGCGCCACCATTGTGCGGGCCCTCCCCAGGGGTGCACCGCCCGACCCTGCGGCGACCTATCGTCGCGAGCATGGCGAAGCAGAGCAGTGACGACCCCGGGCCCAGCGTCAAGGACGCCGAGCTGTACGAGAAGCTGCGCGACGAGGGCAACAGCAAGGAGAAGTCCGCCCGCATCGCGAACGCCGCCGCGGCGTCGTCCCGGTCGGAGGTGGGCAGCAGGGGCGGCCAGTCGCCGGCCTATGAGGAGTGGACGGTCGAGGAGCTGCGTGAGCGAGCCTCCGAGGTCGACGTCGAGGGTCGCTCGTCGATGACGAAGGCCGAACTGATCGACGCGTTGCGCAAGCACTGACCGCGCGACGCCCGCCGGAGTGCCTCCGCCGTCGCCGCCTCCCGGCTGGGTAGCGTTCGGGAGTGCCCTCCGCCCGCCCCTCGCAGCAACGGCCCCGGCCGCCGCGTGCGCCGGTGCCGCAGGCCGTCTACTGGCGCCGTAGGGCGGTCGTGCTGGTGGCCGTGCTGGCTCTGGTGGGCGGGCTCACCGGGCTGTTGCGGCTGATCACCGGTACCGGTGGTGGGGCCGAGCAGGCCACGCAAGCCGGTGCGCGCACGACGCCCGGCCCGACGTCCGACACCTCCTCCGGGCCCGCCACGGCCACCGGGAGCGCGAGCGCCGAGCAGCGCGGTGCCGACGGGTCGAAGAGAGGCGGCAAGGAGGAAACGGCCCCGCCGGCCCAGCCGAACGGCGAGTGTGCGCCGAGCGACATCTCGGTGCGACCCGTGGTCGACGGGGCGGTCGAGGGCGAGCCGGTCTCGCTGCGTCTCGTGATGCGCACGAAGGTGTCTCCCGCGTGCACCTTCGAGGTGACTCCGCGCAGCATCACAGTCAAGATCACCTCGGGCAGCGACGACATCTGGAGCACCCTGGAGTGCTCGCAGGCGGTGCCGAAGAAGGATCTGGTGTTGCGCAGCGCGCAGGCGAGCACGGTCTCGATCCAGTGGGGTGCCAGGCGCTCGGACGGCGAGTGCAGCCGCTACTCGGCCTGGGCGCTGCCCGGCTACTACCACGTCGAGGCCGCGGCTCTCGGCGGCGAACCCCGCGACCGGCAGTTCCGGCTACTCTCACCCGATCAGGCCCTGGAGTCCGGGTCGGGTCGGAGCAACGCTGAAGGCTCGGCCAGGAGCACCGACTCGGCGTCGAAGCAGGACCAGAAGCAGGACCAGAAGCAGGGCCAGAAGCAGGACCAGAAGCAGGACTAGGGCGATCGAGAGAAGGGGCGTTGAGTGGCGGTGGCGGATCGACCGGTACGCGTGAGCGTGCTCAACGACTACGACATCATCGTGCAGGGTCTCTGTGGCCTCCTCGCGCCGCACTCCGAGCGAGTCGAGGTGGTCGAGCTCGTCGTCGGTGACGTCGAGAAGGCCGACGACGGCAGCCGGGTCGACCTGGTGCTCTACGACACCTTCGGTCAGCAGCAGTGCAACGTGCTCGACGTGCAGCGGCTCTCGCAGACCACCGGGGCCAAGGTGGTCGTGTTCAGCTGGAACGTCGACCCCACGCTCGTGCGCGAGGCCATGCGCCGCGGAGCGGCGGGCTACCTCGAGAAGAGCCTCTCGGGGGCCGCGCTCGCGAACGCCCTGGTGCGCATCCACCAAGGTGAGCGGCTCCAGCCCAGCGTCGACCGCGTCGTGGAGAGCAACGGCGATTGGCCCGGGCGCGCGCAGGGCTTGTCGGCCCGCGAGGGCGAGATGATGGCGCTGATCGCCCAGGGGCTCTCCAACCAGGAGATGGCCGAGCGCGCCTATCTCTCCGTGAACTCGGTCAAGACCTACGTGCGCACCGCCTATCGCAAGCTCGGCCTCAGTCGCCGCTCGCAGGCCGTGCGATGGGGCATCGAGCACGGCTTCCTGCCCGACGCGACCAGGCGTGAGGACGTGGCGCCGGGGGCTTGACGGGCCTGGGTGGGCCATCCTTCCACCAACAATCCACAGAGATTCCACAAGCCTTGGACGGGCCTGCCAAGCCCTCACTCATCGGGGTGAAAGCGCAGGTCAGGACGGGATATGAGGTCTGTCGGCAGTTAGGTTCGAGGCATGAGCGGCTCTCGACCAGTGCGTGTTGCCCTCATCGACAATTTCGAGGTGTCGGTGGCTGGGCTCCGGTCTCTGCTGGCGCCCTATGCGGGTCGGGTCAGCCTCCTCGATACCGAGTCCGCCGCGCTCCGGCCGACATCGGTCGACGTCGTGCTCTACGAGCCGGTGCGCCAGTCGCCCACCAGCCAGACGCTGCTGCGCGACCTCATGCGCAGCTCGCGCAGCACGGCCGTGGTCTACTCCTGGCGCGACCCCGACACCGACCAGCGCGGCTCGTTCGCAGGTCATCTGTCCAAGGCGCTGCCCGCGGCCCAGCTCGTGATGGCCATCGAGGCCTACCACGACGGCACGGCGAGGGTGCCGGGGCGCATCCCGCCCGACCAGGGCGCGCTGCACCTGATCAGCGACGCGTCGCCGCGCGACTTCGCACTGACCACCCGCGAGGCGGAGATTCTCTCGCTGGTCACGCAGGGGCTCACGAACTCCGAGATCGGTGCGCAGCTGTACCTGAGCATCAACTCGGTCAAGACCTACATCCGCGCCGCCTATCGCAAGATCGACGTCACCAGGCGCGCCCAAGCGGTGGCCTGGGGCATGGAGCACGGCCTGGCCCCCTTGGCCCACCTCGAGCAGGCGGACGACGACGGGCCGTCCGTCTTGCTGGGGGGTGAGGATGTGCCGGAGGATTCTGCCGACCCATCTCACCCCCAGGAGGCGTCAGTCGCGCTGTCCTGACTGACTCGTCGGGTCTGCGAGCCCGCCCACGGCGCCAGCGCCGTCCTGCTGAGCGGCGCCAAGGTCACGTGCGGCTCACGTGTGCGCCGCACGCTTGTGGGCCGAACAGAGCGCTCAGGTCGCGGTGCCGGCGCCCTGCGTGGCCGTTTGAGTGGCCGTTCTGAGTGGCCAGGTGGCGCGGGTCGCGATCTCAGCCACAGCGCAGAGGGTGCGCACCAGTGGGCCCCGTGGGACTCGAACCCACAACCAAGAGAGTACGCGCAGAGCGATCACTCGACTTCACGCTCGACCACGTTGTGCCTGCTCATAGCGCATGTGCCGCTCATAGGGCACACTCCGAGTCACTCCCAATCAGGGGGATTCCGGGGGGTTTCCGGGGGATTTGTGGGGGACGATCTGTCCCGTGATGAGAGGACGGCAGCATGACTACGACGACGATGGTGCTCGGCTCGCACTTTGCGGTGCTCGACCCGCTCACCGGGGACGGCGCTCTCGTGCTGCCACACCCCGACCGCGACCTCGCCTTGGTCGACGGGGAGCCGACGCTCAACCACGCCGACCTTGTGGCCGCGCTTGACCGGCTCGACGCGCTCGGGTGGGAGCTGAGCCGAGGGGAGGACTACGTGCCGGGATCGTGGGTGAGCGATGCCTGCCTGGAGGGCTGGACGCTCGACGGCCGCCCCCTTGTCGGGCTGTACGGACGAGAGCCGGTGCATGCCGACCTCACGTTGAGCGAGCGCGTCGAGGCGTTCGAGGAAGTACGGAGGCTCGCTGGGGTGGTCGAGGTCGCCTAGCGGGGCCGTCAGGGCTGACACCGCTGTCGGCTCGACCGGGTACAAGTGGACGCCGACGAAGCCGCGACGAGAGGAGAGATAGACATGGCCGAGACGACCGAGGGGTTCGACCCGTTCGAGGCGCTTGCTGCCAACATGCAGAAGGCGCTGCCGGCCAGAGCTGAGGCTGTGCGGGGCATCGACTGTGCATTGGAGAAGCTGTGGGGGGTCATCAACGTGTGGCCCGACGAGGGCAACGGTCTGTCGCTGGAGGAGATGGATGCTGTCGGGGATGCGTACAACCTGCTCCAGTCGCTGACCCCGCTCCGCGAGCGGAGCGATGCTGCCGAAGACTGGGAGGCGCTGCACGCCCTCCGACAGCGAACGCAGGCTGAGGACGAGCGCGCTGCCATCGACGCACGTATCGAGGTGCTCACTGCTCGCCTGGACGCCTACGAGACGGACGGCTACGAGCCTGCACCTGACCTCGAAGCGATCCGCGCCGAGGTGCTCTAGCCGCAGAGCCCTCTCAGAAAAACAGAACACGTCCTCTCGCTGGAGCAGGGGTCTGGTTGGGGTAGATGCCTCAGTCAGGCCCCTGCTGGCGTCTGCGGGGGCGCTGAGCGAGGCGGCCCGAGAGCGGCCCGAGAGCCGCGAGAGGTGTCCGGGTGACCCGTCGTGGTCGAGCGTGGCAGCCCTGTCGGTGCGTCGGGTTACGTTGCCGGGGATGAACAGCTCGCAGCACCCCACCGAGAGGGTCGAGCGACTCTAGGGCCGTAGGAGGGTCCGGTGTCGCTCTGGTCGAGCGACCCCACCGAAGGAGGCCCACCCATGCCCACCCCCACGAGCACCACCACCCCGCTGCACCCGAGCACGAGCACCGACCTCATGCCGGCCAAGGCGCTGGCGGACCGATGGGACACCACGGTGAAGGTGTTGGCGAACCGACGATCCGCGGGCCAGGGACCGCCGTACGTGAAGGTGCACTCACGGATCTTCTATCGGTTCGGTGATGTGCTCGCCTATGAGCAGGCCGGCTACGTCGAGCCCCTAGCCGCGAGGTGACGGCAACGCGGGGTGCCCGCAACCCGAAGTTCGTGTGGCAGGACGCGTTCATCGAGCGAGGCCCCAGCGCGAACGCCGGGTACCTCGGACTCGTGATGTCGACCTACGACAACGGCGACGGCAAGGACTTCTTCGTCAGCCAGGAGCAGTTGGCTAACCGCACCAAGCTCTCCGAGCGCACCGTGTTCACCCACCTCAAGGCGCTCGTGCACGACGGGTGGGTCGAGGTCTTAGAGAAGGGCGGGCGCGCTGGCGCGTACAGCAAGGCGACCACGTATCGGCTCCGCATTCCCACTGGGGGCCTGGCCGAGGAGTCGGACACTGCTCGCCGGGGAGCCGAGTCGCACGGCGGAGACGTGGCGAGGCCGGTGACCGGGATGGCGGGGAAGGACGAGCAGAGCGAGCAGCCCGAGCGGTCTCGCGTCGAGGTGCCTGCCGTTGCCACCGGCGAAGGGCGTCGAAGCCTGGCGTCTGTCAGCGAAGCCAGGGCGCGCCGAGCAGCCGAGCGCGAGGAGCACCGGAGCGCGAGGACGACCCTGAGCCGATGGGCCTGAGCTGGAGCGCTTCCCAACCCGCAACCTCGCGTCCCCAACTCGCAGGATGACGTTCCCCAGCCCGCAACACGTTGCGAGCCACTAGACCCTGACTACTACACCCTTCCTCACTAGACCCTCTAGGTCACTGCACCGGCGAGGTGGAGGACAGCCCCTCCATCGGGCTCAACCCCGCCGACGCGCCAAGCCGCTAGCGCGCTACCCAGTCTTGGCCCCCATGTGGGTGGCCTTGGTTCCGCATGTCCAGAACACCGACAGATAGGAGAACAACATCACCAGATCAACAACCAACCGTCGTAGACCAGATAAGCCAGCAGGGCCGAGAGCAGTGGATCGACTTCCTGCGGCTACCAGCTCTCCAGACACCTCGCCGCTGCCGCGAAGCGCGATCCGCAGGGGAGTCTGTATCGGTTGGCTCACTGTCCTTGCCGATCCACCCGCCGGCGTGGCTGCTCGCGCTCTGTGCCGGTGCATGTGTGGCAGCAGCGTGCATCCCGAAGTCCGGCACGTCGCGTCCGGAGCCGTGCGCTCCTGCGGGTCGCTGTCAGTGCACGGCAGCCACTGATCCTCACCGAGCCGAACCGCGCTCACCCACCCAACCCACCAAGGAGGCACACCACATGACCGCCAAGAAGTTCAGCACCATCCTCGCCGCCGCTGAGAAGGCCGCAGAGCCCACCATCCTCGCCACCCAGGAGGCCCACGCCGCTGCCCTGGAGCGGCAGCGCAACGCCGACCCCGACCTCGAAGCCGCCGAAGACCGTCTAGCCGACATAGAGGGCTCATGGAGGCGAGGTGAGGACGAGTACAACACCACCCAGCACAGCGAGGCCGTCTCCGCCGTCAAGCGCGCAGAGCTGCGCAAGGCCGGCGCGAAGCGCGCCATCGGAGACGCCCAGCGTCGCCTGCTGTCCACCGACGTGCGACTCGCCAGCGCCCTGACTGGAGCCCTCGGCATCGTCCTGCCCGGAGTCACCATCGTCCCGACCTTCGTGGTCCCGAAGGACGCCGCCAAGGCCAGCGACCTGCCCGTCTGCCTCATCGTGCAGAGCAAGGAGACCGAGCTGAGGAAGAACGGCACGGTCGCAGGCCACGTCGAGGTCGTCTACTTCCGCGATAACATCCACCGGCCCCTGGACGCCCGAGAGGTCGAGCGAGCGTGTGACCGGCTCGGGCTGCACGTCGATGCCCAGGGCTTCGTGTCCTCCACTGAGAACCGCGACACTCTGCGGCTGGTCGTCAACAGCGCGCACGAGTCCGACCCGGTGCTGGCCAAGGTGGGACGCCCCGAGGTGCTGACCGGCAAGGTTGCTCACGCGCTGGCCGATGCGGTGCGCTACGGCACCAGCACGGTCGCTCACAGGGGCGATGACAACCTCTGGGCGAGCAGTCACCTGGAGGTGCTGCCGATGGACTCCACCATCGTCGCTGAGGAGGTCACCGAGGACGGTCGCCGCACCCTCACGGTGCGGGGCACTCTCGGTGTGCGCCTGCTCAAGAACTGCGACCCCCTCGCCGCCCTGGACGGCGTGCTCACCGAACTCGACCGTGGCCGCTTCGTCTCCGGGCTGGGGATGCTCACCTCGGTACGCCTGCTGCCTGCCGGCGAGGTTGAGACCGAGGCCTCCAAGGTGGCCCAGCAGATCGCCCGTGCCGGAGGTGAGCGGCTCGACGCCTCGCGGCTCGGGTTCGAGGCCCTTGACCACAACGCCTACACCTTCGAGGCCGTGCTCTCCTCTCGCACCGATCCGGCCAACGTCACGACCGGCAAGGCCGCGTGACCTAGCGGCCACCTGACCCGCCACCGAGGCCGAGAGGCCGTGGAGCGCACACAGAGCGCCCGCGGACCCCTCGGTGGCCCTCCGGCACCCCGTGAGCCTGCCCGTGCCTCCAAGCGGGCCACAGAGTGCCCCACAGACCCTCGCGCCACCGCCTCCTGCGGCGTGGGGGTCAACCCCGAGCAGGACCGGCTGGCCCCTTCCTCCGGCTGGCCCTGCTCGGGGCTCGTGGGCTCACTGGGCGTGCTCAAAGTCTGTTCAGCGCACTCGCCGAGCGCCTAGACTCCACGGATGCCGAAGACCTTGCCGTCACTCGTGCCCCTCTTGGTCGCTCTGATCGTGGCCGCTGCCCTGTTGTCTCTCATGGGCTTCGGCGTGGGCGCTCCTGAGCTTGGCGGCATTCTCCTGGCCGTGGTTGTCGGAGCGATGGTGACCGTTCGCGTTCGCCGCTCCGCTCTCTAGCCGTTCTCGGGACACCCGCCACCCCCGGACACGGCAAGGCGGCATAGAGCCTTCCCGCGCCCCTCCTAGACCCCCTCATGAGGCCCCAGGGGGCTCTGTAGGCCCAGATCCCAGCGACTCTGGAACCATGGCAGGACCAGAGGTGCCAAGGACACCCGGTAGAGGCTCCGTCTCGAAGCGGGGTCCTACCCCCCCTGCTGCCAGGTGCTGCCGCTGAGGCCGACGGCCCCTCCGCCCCCTCCGCCGTCTCGTTCGTCAGCCGGTGCTGGGCGAGTCCTTTGCCGTCGTGAGTCCTCGGGATGCGGGTGAGAGGACAGGCAGGGCTCTGCCCGTGCCAGCTCGAAGGGTCGAGAGATCAAACCTTGTATCTGTTCCCCGCATTGGGTAGGTTGCCGATGACGCGACGAGAGAAGAGTGAGCACGAGCATGGCGAGGCCCCGCACCACCATCGGCACCAGCGGCACGATCACCGTGGTGGCCCAGGTCTGCGACGAGTCCGGTAGGTGGGTTACGGCTCCAGCCGGCACGAAGCCGCAGCGCTACCGCGCTCGCACCAAGTACCGCGACCGCGACGGCAAGCTGCGAGACGTGGAGCGCTTCGACTCCACGAAGGCGAAGGCAGAACAGAAGTTGAAGGCTGCTCTAGTCGAGCGGCAGGCCCCGTCTACCGGGGGAGCAGGTCTGACATCGAACAGCACACTGGGCACGGCTGTGGCTCACTGGCTGGAGCAGCAGGCTCGACCAGAGAGCGACCTCTCGCAGAACAGCCTGGACCAGTACCGAGGCACTGTGAAGCGCTACGTCACGGGTAGTCGCGTGGAGAACCTGACTCTGCGCGAGGTCAACCGCGTCGCCGTGCTGGAGGACTGGCTCCAGTCTGTAGCCGACGAGCACGGCGCAGGCTCGGCGAAGTCTGCTCGCTCTGTGGTGTCCGGGGTGTTGAGCATGGCTGTCCGATACGACCTGCTCGACACGAACGCGATCCGCGAGGTGAGGCCGGCCAAGGCGAAGAAGCGCCGTGGGGTGAAGCAAGACAAGGAGCGAGCCCTGACACGCAAGGAGCGTGACGCCGTGCTCGCTGCCGCCGACGAGCACGAGTCAGAGCACCACCTCGACGTGGCCGACGTGGTGTGGTGGATGGCCGGCACGGGGGTCCGCATCGGTGAGGCGCTGGGCCAGCAGTGGGACGACGTGTCCTTGGCCGATGGCACCGTGCTCGTGCGAGGCACCAAGACCGAGAGCAGTACCCGTGTCCTGACTCTGCCGCCGTGGCTGGCTGAGCGGATGCGCGGACGCGCTGCGCGCACCGGCACCAGCGGCCACGTGTTCGCCTCGCCGGGTCGCTGGGGCGTGCCCGACACCACGAAGCCCCGCGACCGTCGCAACCTCTACCGGGAGATGCGAGCGATCTTCGACGCCGCTGGCTGCGACTGGGCCACCTCCCACACTCTGCGGAGGACCGTCGCGTCGCTCATCGAGCAGAGCGGGGGAGGCATCGAGCTAGCTGCCCGCGTGCTCGGGCACTCGAACCCGGCCATGACGGCGAGCGTCTACCTGAACCGCAAGGCCGACACCAGTGCGGCTGCGGAGTACCTATGACTGGGGGTCGGCTCGGTCCAATCCGGGGGGTAAATGGGGGATCTGGAGGGTTCTGGACGAAGCCGAAACCCTCCGTTGCAGGTCAGAGGGCACATGGGTGGGCCCCGTGGGACTCGAACCCACAACCAAGAGATTAAAAGTCTCCTGCTCTGCCGATTGAGCTAGAGGCCCGGGCTATGGAAAGAACCCTGGGAACTTCTGTGGGAAGAACCCTGGGATCAACCCATACCCTGATGATCGTATCGAGGGGGGCACCAGGTGCACTCGTGGCCTACGGCCTGCCGTCCGGCCTGTCGCGGTCGCCGCAATTCAACACGATGCCGATCTTCTTGCGAGCGGCGACGGACGCCGTGACAGGCGGTCGTTGCTCTGGCGCGACGACGCAACGTCCGCCACGACCCGATCGACCGGGGTATTCGCGACGGGGCGTGGTCGAGTACTCGACCACGACGGCGGGCCAATCGGTCGGTTGGACCGCTTTGGACGGCCGCCGGTAATCAGTCCATCGGACCGCTGCGGCCAGCCGCTGGCGCGCATGCCACGAGGCTTCCGTGGACGGCCCCTCATTGGAGCGAACGAGCGTCGTCGCGGCAGGTGAGCGCACTCGGCTGCAAGTATGGCGAGGTGGACCTCTCCCTTCTCCATGACCTGGTCGCCGCGCGCGAGAACCGCTGGCAGCGAGAGGGCTTCGAGCACGAATTCGCTGACGGTCCGATGACGGACAAGCCTGCGTCTTGGCTTCGACTAGACCTGAGGGGCGCGCTAGGGCAGCTGACGGTCTGGGTGTCAGGTGAGGCTGAGATGGACTGGGGCATGCCTGACAAGGGCGGCGAGCGGCACTACGACCTGAGTTCCGTGGGCGACCTAGAGCGATGCGTCGATGACCTCGAAAGAAGGTTGTGGGCATTGGCGCGGTGACCGCTCATCGGCCTGACCGCGATGCGGTAGAAGCGGTCGTGCGCTGCGAGAGAATGACGTCGTGTACCCGAGGCCGCTGAGTACCCGTGAGCGCGATGTGCTGACTGCGTTGCTCGCCGTCGACTTCGAGGGCGTCGAACGCCTGCGCGAGCAGGCTGCAGGCGTCCAGGTCCTGGGGAAGTGTGGATGCGGTTGCCCATCCATCGACTTCTTCTCGGGGCCGAACGACGGTATGGAAGCGGTCGTAGATGCGCAGGTTCGCGATTCCAAGACGTTCGACGGACTGTTCCTGTACACGATCGACTCTCCGGGGCTGGGCGAGGTTCTCGGCGGCATCGAGTGGCAAGGGCAGGACGATAAGTCTCCGGCCGAGTTCCCGCCGCCGGAGAGCCTTCGGATCACGCCTGAACGCTCGTAGCACCGTTTCCCGGCGTACCGGGCTGCGGCAAGGCCGGGAACTCGGAGACTCTGTCATCATTCTTGTGTGGACGTCTGGGAGCACGGTGGCAGGAAGTTCGAGGTCGTCATGGCGTCTGACCTTGACCGCGACGGTATGGCGTTGGAACTCACCGACTTGGCGGACGCACCCGGGGTTGGGCCTGTTCTTGAAGCGTTCTGGCACGACTCTGCTCCTGGGTTCGACTTCATCGTCCACCGCCCAACGGTCGTGCCCTTGCCTGTCATCGAGAGGTTCGTGAACGAAGCAAGTCGACTGCTGCCGCCAGTGCAACAGAGATAGAGCGACGCCCGCTCATCGGCTAGATGGGTGCACTTCGGCATTGACATGGACGTGCCCGGTAGCCCGACATACACCCCTCGACTTGTCTGTTGCCCGACGGAGGAGGTGGGCGCGTAGGGCGGGGGTATCGATGCTGTGCTGACTACTTCGTCGCGTTTGCGATCAGCGTCTCGACCCTGGTGTGCAGGGCGACGAGCGTGATGCCTCCCTGTCGGGCGGCCCGGGCTGCTGAGGCGAGGTCGGTTGCGTCCTTGAGGATGCTCCACAGTCGCAGCGAGCCAGCCGTTAGTCCCGGGGCCTGCGCGAGCCCTGCGAGCTTGATCGCCTTCTTGACCTGCTGGTCGGTGCTGGCGGCTGCGGAGTTGCTGGTGAGGGCCTGCGTTCCGGTGTAGAGCACCGAGTCGTCCTCGTGGACGGGGCGCAGTGCCGATCGCTCGGCCTTCCAGGCGCTGAGCGCGGTGGTGGCCCAGTGGTCCATTGTGACGGTGCGCGCTGCGATGTTCATCCCGGCGCGGTCGTTCAGGCTTGTGCGACCCGCGAGCGTGAGGTCGTCGGAGGCGCAATTATGCCACAGCACCTGGGGGGCCTCGGCTGTGGTCGCGGTGCTGCTGCAGATGGCCACGCAGGCTGTTGCGAGGTATTGGCGACGCTGGCTTTGGACCATGCGGCTGGCGAGACGGATGAGGAGCACTTCGTCGTGGGTCGCACTCCGCACGTGCGCACGACCGGCGCTGGTCGGATAGGCGGATCCGGGCAGTGTCAGCGGGGCCGCCGGCTCGATCATCCGCGCGTCCTCGAGAGCGAGGTAGGTCCCGTTGATCACGTTGTGACGCAGGAGAACCTCCTCGAAGGTCGGCGCGGCGTGTCCGGCGGGGTTGGTGGTGGCGAAACGGGTCAGTGTCTCCTCGTCGGCGGTGTGGACGGTGAAACCAGCCTTCGTGAGCTGCTCGAGCAGACCGGCCAGGACGCCGCCCATCGTCGCGACTACGTCGGCGGGGAGGCTGAACTGCTTCCACACCCCCAGGACACAGGCGAGGACGTCGGCGGCGCGACCCACGCTCAGGCCCGCGATGTCGAGGGGGTGGTCGGGTGCGTCGTGGGGCCGGAACGTGGAGTCGGTGCGGCTCACGAGCACGCTGTAGTTGAACTCGGCGACGGCTGCAGCAGCGGTGGCGGTGGCGGCGGTCATGGTGCTCTCCTGTGTTTGGGTGGCGGAGACCGTGACTGTCTGGTGCTGGAGCGGCTGCGCAATCGCTGCCATCGGGGCGGGCAAGAACTTTTCGTCAGCCGGTGCGGGGTGCGCGCAGGGTCTTGATGGGACCGTGCTGGAGCGTCTGACGTTCGACATCAGTGGTCCGGCCGGCGGTGAGGCTCGCAGGGGCGGAGGTAGCGGCGGGGACCGTTTGGACAGGGGTGATGGAGGCGCGGGAGTCGGCTGTGCTGGTGACGGGCAGCCATGCCTCCAGGGTGCGCAGGTGAGCTGCCTGGGCTGCCTTGCGCTGCTCGAGCGGCTTCTTCTTCACCCCCGACAGGTCCGGCGGGTCCATGGCCGCGAGGATGGCTCGGAACTCCTCGGCGTGGGATGGGTGGCGGTAGGCCAGGTGGGCCCAGGCTTCGCTGTTGTGGAGCAAGGCGAGGGCGATGAGGTCGAACACTTGTGCGTCGCGGCCCCAGCTGGCGGCGAGGTCGTGGCGGTAGTAGCGCTTCTCGGCCCAGGAGAAGAACGACTCCGACTGGTTGCGCGTCCCCATCACCTCTGGGTAGTTCTTGGTGATGTCGGGGATGGGACGGATGTTGGCGATGGGCAGCCGCCAGCTGACGTTTCCGCGTGAGTCGGGCTCGGTGTAACGCAGATCCTGGGTCATCGAGAACTCCCCGGCCGTGACCGCCGTGACTGCAGCGGCCGGTCAGGGTGAGCAGGAACCAGTACTTGTCTTCGCTGTCGCGGTATCGCTCGAGCCCGGTCGAGGTGAGCGGTCGGATCTTCTTCGGGTACCCGCCCATGAGGACCGGGTTGTCGACCTCGTAGACGCCGCCGTCGTCTGCGGCGAGGTGGTGCTGGTGAGGGCTCCCCCCGAGGTGGCACTCGACATCGGGCAGAGGCGTGACCCAGGTGCGCTTGCTCATGCCCTTCTTGTTGCCGTAGCGGTGCCTGCCCTCTCCGGTGGTCGTGGTGGTGGCGGGGTCGAAGTCGTCGGCACGTGACTCCCCGGCCCCGGCGCTGAGCTTCCGCCCGCGCGCGTGGTTGGCGTTGACGCAGAGGGTGCCGTGGCGAGCCATCAGCGCTTGCGCGTTGACGGGGGTGAGAGCTCCGTCGTAGACGAGGACCGGGATCTGGTCGCCAAGAGCCCTGTAGACGCGGTGGAACATCCGCATGGCTACGGTGATCTCGGCCTCGTGGGCTGTGCCGATGTCGACGCCGAGCACGGTCCGCGTGTAGGTGTCTTCACCTTTCGTGCTGGCCGCGACGTTGTAGAGGCCCTCGCGCGATCCCGAACGCTTGCTGTTCTGCTGTTGCGGCTCGTGGATGCGGCTGGCGCGCGCATTGTTCGGCTTGGCTCGGGAGTTCTGGTAGGTCAGCTGGTGGTTGCCGTCCTTGTCGGTGTCGACGATGGCCCGAACGTTCGAGGGCGCGTTACGCACGGTCCCGTCGCCGGAGACGATGTGGTGGACCAGCGGATTCAGCAGATCGATGGGCCGGTCGCCGACCTCGGACCGGCGCACGGCGAGTGCGAGCGGCACGCTGGCATCGGTGAACCGCTGCAGGAGCAGCCCCATCTGTGCTTCGCGGTCGATGACCGCGTTGGTGCGCCACGAGTTGTAGGAGGCCATCGCGACTCCTGCCTTGGCAGGCAGCGAGATGCCGTGCTCGAAGTAGAACTCCTTCGCGACCTCGGTCCACACGGTGTCGTTGTTGAGAGTCGCGATGAGCTCGTCCATGCTGGCGAGCTCTCGCCCAGCGGCGGCGAAGAACAACCAGAACTCGTCCGGGTAGGCGGCCGGCCGGCCCACGCGCGGGGCGATAGCAGCCGCCATCGCCGTGAGGAGCGGGCTGCGGATTAGGTAGCGCAGGACGTCGAGGATGAAGTGTCCGCCGCCGCGTCCTTCGCGTGCGCGCCGAGGGCCGGGCAGGTTGAGTTCGAGGATGCTGGGACGGTCGTCGTGGGTGAAGGTGAGGCGCTGGGTGTGGCGGCTCACCTGTGGGCTGCGCTTCGTGGCGGTACGGGTCGTGCCGGTCACCGGTGGGCCTTCCGTCGTGGGTGGTCGACGGCGGAAGGTCGGGCGCGAGCGAGGCTACGCAATCGCGACCGGCCGCGGCCCCGTAGCGGGGCGCGGCCGGTCGCGTGCGTCGAAGCGGTGTAGGGCGAAGGGGAGCGGGTCAGGCGGCGTCGAGCATCCTCGATGGGCTACCGGTGAGTCCCTGGCTGCCGGTGTGGCCCTGGGTGCCGGTAGTGCGTCCGGCGGCTCGGTAGGCGTTGGTGGTGTTGTTGAGGACCGCGAAGCACAGCACGTCGAGGAGTTGGCGTTGCCCGCCGAGGCTCATGGCGCGGTCGACGAGCAGGGTCCGTTTGAGCTGGCTGTTGAACGACTCGGAGTCGTTGCGCAGGCCGTAGAGGCGTGCGAAGTCGTCGTCGCCCTGGGCGATGACACGGACGGCGTCGGCGCGTGCGTGCTCGGTGTCGCCGTGCTCGGCGTGCGGGGTGACCCAGGCGAGGAAGTCGCCGCCGGGGCAGGGCACTTCGTAGGCGACGTTGAAGTGGTAGCGGCCGCTGCGCCGTCGCGGCCTCTTCACCTGGCGGCGCACGAGCCGGTGTCGGGGCACGGGTGTGCCGGTCTCGTCGAGGGCGAACTCGTGGACGGCGCCGTCGATGGCGGCGAGGTGGTGGGTGCACGGCCCGGTCGGGGTGTCGTGCTCCCAGGTGCCGAGCATGTGCCAGCGCTGTTGCTCGCTGTCGCGGGCGGCTCGGGTGCGGCCGTGGGTGCCGTGGACCTTGTTGATGACCAGGACGCCGCATTCGGTCATGAGGTGGTCGATGTGGGTGCCGCGGACGGCGCCGTCGTAGACGAAGGCCTGGACGCCGTTGCCGAGCAGTGGGTGGATGCGCTGGAAGCAGGCCACGGCGGTGTCGGCCTCCTGGCCGGGGCGGGGGACGCGGTCGACGGCGAGGACGACGCGCTGGTGGGGCTGGTCGCCGCGAGCGTAGAGGCCGACGTAGTTCTGGCCGTGCACGGACCCGGTGTGGCCGTGGTAGTCCGCGGCGTCGGGGTCGAACCGTCGTCGTGGTGCGTCGATGGGGGTGCCGTCGGTGTCGAGGTAGGTGATGGTGACCTCGCCGGTGTCGGGGTCGGTGGCGCGTCTGGCTGCCGGTGGCCGGTACAGGGGCCGGATGACGGTGCCGTCGCCGTAGACGACCCGGGTGGGGCTGGGGTGGCACAGCGACCCGTCGCCGGTGGGGCGAAGGAGTCCGAGCGTCCGGGCCTGTTCGACTGCGGTCTCGCTGAAGACGTCTTGGAGGCGGCGGAGGATCTCGGGGTCGGTGAAGTAGCGGTTGCGGGCGTTCTTCCACGCGGCCCAGTCGGGTGGGCGGATCGGGTTGCCGGCAGGGATGTCGAGGTCGGGGTGTGCGGCGCGTACTGCGGAGACGGTGTCGAGGATCCGCTGCCAGACGCCGGGGCTGGCGAGCTCGGCTTCGGTGCGTGCGCCGGAGCGGAAGATCCGGGCCAGGATTCCGTAGCCGAGCAGCGCCCATGCCGGATGGAGAGGGGGCCGACCGACCGGTTGGCGGTAGGGCACCTCGGCGGCCAGCCGGAAGAGGGTCGGCTGGGAGAACACCGCCTCGATCTGCTCCGCGTTGGTCAGGACCTGGGTACGTACGACGCGAAGGCGGGTCATCGGAAGTCCTCTCGGAGGGTGACGAGGCTGAGGTGACGATCGGTCCCGAGAGGGGCGGCGCCGGGGCCGACGTCTGCGTGTGCTGATGCGCCTCGCGCGCTGCCCGTGCACGTTGCGACGGCCGAGGTCATAAGCACCGGATCGGGTGCGGTGCCGGGCGAGGGGGCGGGCGAGGGGTCGGGCGAGGGGTGACGCCAGTCCAGAGCGATGTCCTCGGCGGTGGCGTCGAGTGAGCGATGCCCCAGCAGGCGGGCGACAGCCTCCACCGGTGTGCCGGCGTCGTAGGCGCTACGGCCGGTCCAGTGGCGCAGTGATGCCGGGCGGATGTCGCTCTCGCGGAGTAGGCCCGCGGAGTCCAGGACCTGCCGTAGCGCGTTGCACACGCTGGCCTGGGCTTTCGCGCCTCCTGGTGGCGCGTGACCGCCGTAGGCCAGCAGCGCCTCGGAGCCGTATGTGTGCTGCAGGAGGGCGGCTCGTTCCCGCAGGATGATCGAGCCCCACACGGTCAGGGTCGCGGTGCGGGCGTCATGTCGGCGGGTTCCTGGCAGACGGACCCGACGGGGGTTCTGGGGGTCGTCCAGGTCGCAGACTCGGATCTGAGTGATCTCGCTGCTCACGGCGGTCGCCTCGCCCAGCGCCCACGCGGTCGCGCGCAGCGAAGCGCTGGGGCCGCGCGTCGCCCGGGTCGAGGCACGGCAGAGCGTGATTTCGTCGTCGCTGAGGGGTCGCGCGACACGAGACCCACGTGGAGGCAGGACGACGTCGAGAGTGGGATCGCCTGCTGCGAGGCGGAGTCGGCGTGCGGTGCGGTACAGCGTCCGCAGCGCGGTGCGCCGCGCATGCCGGGTGGCCAGCTCAGGCTCACGACCGTGCCGGGTCGGGGCGGTGATGAACGCGTGAGCATCCGCCGCGCTCGCCGCGGCTAGCCGTGGCACCCCGCGGGCCGTGGCGTGAAGCACGAACCTGGTGACCGTCTCGCTCATCCGAGTACGGGTCTGCTCGGTGTGCTCGGCAGAAGCCGTCCACTCCTCGAGGACCTGGTTCACCTCCGTTCCCAGGGCGACGGGCTTCCGATCCGGATCGCCTGTTGTGCCAGGCGCCTCGGAGGAGGTGGGCGGGGCCGTCAGGGCGGATGGGGGAGCGGTGGCGGCGGGGCGTGGTGTGGCGATGCGACGTGGCACGAGGGCCTCCTGCGTCGGGATCCGGATCAACCGGCTCGCCACGCACCGTGCTCGCGAAGACGCCCCCGACAGTGCCCCGACGATGCCCGGGAAGTGGCCGCGGCAGCGCCCGCTTCAGGCGTGCTCATGGGCATGTGCCGGCAGGGGGCGGACCTGTCGGCCCGCCCCCTGCCGGGGTGTGGAGGGTGGTGCTCAGGCCGCGCGCGGCCAGGTGCGAGCAGCGTGGTCGTGAGCGATCGCGACACACAGGCCGCAGGTCGGCGACGACGACGCCGGGTGGTGCTCGGCCCGGGCCTCGGTCTCGGCCCACTCGGCGACCAGGTCCTCGAACTCGTCGGGGAACTCATCGGCGATGACCTGCTCGACCTGGAGCTGCAGCAGGTACAGCTCCAGCGCGTCGTCGCTCAGGCCGTGGGAGCGGAACTCCGCGGCCAGTGCCGCGACCCGCGTGTGGGTGAAGAGGAGATTCTCGCGGCGACGCCGCAGCTTGATCTCCGCCAGGTCGTCACGACCCGGCACTGCTCGCTTGTTTGTGGACATGCGCCCTCCTGAGGGCAGTTGGCGCTGAACCGACCAGTCGTCGGCCCTCGCGCGGAGCGCCGCAGCGCTCACCGGGCACCGTCACGGCGCCCGGACCAGGCACAAGACCCGATGCATGACCGGCACCAAGACCGGCACCAAGACCGGCACCAAGACCGGCACCAAGACCGGTAGCGGATGTGCAGCGATTGCCCAGCGGGACACCGCGTCGGAATGTCCGTCGAGCCCGCAGCCACGGCCGCCGGGCTCGCACCTTCAGAACTCAACAGCGGAAGCAATAGCGCAGCGGCGCGGGGTCGGGAACCAGCAGTGGCCTCCCGGACGGAGGTGATACGCAGAAGGCCACCACCCGACCCTCAGCCGCTGCGCGTCCGACAGTCCGTTCAGCAGCCCGTCGTTGGGACCGGTGCCGGTCGCTCCCGAGAGGAGGTGATACGCACAGGGTGACCACCCGGCACCGACGACGCGCGGCCGTCCGCCGCCAGAAGCGCCGGACAATTGTCGGCACATCTTGAGAGACTCAGGGCCGCTCACCACGACTTCCAGCGGCCGAGCACAGCGACACGAGGGAGCACGCGTGACCGTCCATCAGCAGGTCGAAGCCGGTACCACTATCAAGAACCACTCGGCATTCATCTGGTCGGTCGCCGACCTGCTCCGAGGCGACTTCAAGCAGTCCGAGTACGGCCGCGTCGTCCTGCCCTTCGTCGTCCTCCGACGCCTCGACTGCGTCCTTGAGCCGACCAAGGCCAAGGTCCTCGCCGTCGCCGACAAGCTCGCCGGCAAGGTCGACAACATCGACCCACTCCTGCGCCAGGCCGCCGGGGACGAGCAGTTCTACAACACCTCGCCGCTCACCATCACCCGGCTGCTCGACGACCCCACCAACCTCGCCGACAACCTCCACACCTATCTCCGCGCCTTCTCACCCGGCGCCGCCGACGTCCTGGAGAAGTTCGACCTCCACACCCAGGTCGACCGCCTCGACCGCGCCGGCCTGCTCTACCTCGTGGTGTCGAAGTTCGCCGAGATCGACCTGCACCCCGAGACCGTCTCCAACCTTGAGATGGGCTACCTCTACGAAGAGCTTGTCCGCAGGTTCTCCGAGCTCTCCAACGAGACCGCCGGAGAGCACTTCACCCCCCGCGAAGTCATCCGTCTCATGGTGAATCTGCTGTTCATCGAGGACGACGACCTCCTCACCAAACCCGGCATCGTCAAGACCCTCGCCGACGTCGCGTGCGGCACCGGCGGGATGCTCTCGGTCGCCCAGGAAACCCTGCGCCACCTCAACCCCCAGGCCCGCCTCGAGGTCTACGGCCAAGAGCTCAACGCCGAGACCTACGCCATCTGCCGCTCCGACATGATGCTCAAGGGCCAAGACGCCTCCCACATCGTGCACGGCAACTCGTTCTCCGAAGACGGCCTCGACGGGCCCTACGACTACCTGATCGCGAACCCGCCGTTCGGTGTCGAGTGGAAAAAGGTCGAGCAGGCCGTCCGTGACGAGCACGAATCCAAGGGCTTCGCCGGACGCTTCGGCGCCGGCCTCCCGCGCATCAACGACGGCTCGTTCCTCTTCCTGCAACACATGATCTCGAAGATGAAGACCCCCGAGCAGGGCGGCTCCCGCGTCGCGATCGTCTTCAACGGCTCCCCGCTCTTCACCGGCGCCGCCGGCTCCGGGGAGTCCGAGATCCGCCGCTGGATCATCGAGAACGACTGGCTTGAAGCCGTCGTCGCCCTGCCCGACCAGCTCTTCTACAACACCGGCATCTCCACCTACTTCTGGATCGTCACCAACCGCAAGGCACCCGAACGCCGCGGCATGATCCAACTCGTCGACGCCCGCGACCGGTTTCAGAAGATGCGCAAGAGCCTCGGCGAGAAGCGCAAGCAGCTCGCCGACGACCACATCACCGAGATCACCAAGCTGTACGGCGACTTCACCGACAGCGACCGGGTCAAGATCCTCCCCAACGAGTCCTTCGGGTTCCTTCGCGTCACCGTCGAACGCCCCCTCCGCCTCCGGTGGGAGATCACCGACGGCACCCTCGCCGCCATCCGCGCCGACAAGAAGCTCGCCAAGCTCCAGCCCGACGTCCTCGACACGTTCATCGAGCGGCTGTCCGAGAACGTCGGCCTCACCGAGACCGACCGCAAGATCATCGCCAACACCGTCGACCCCATCCTCAAGACCGCCGGCCTTGCCACGGCGCAGGCCAAGGCCGTGTGGGCGAACCTCGCCATCCAGGATCCCGACGCTCCCGCTATCAACAACCGCAAGGGCGACCCCGAGCCCGACCCTGACCTCCGCGACCAAGAGAACGTCGCAGTCCCCACCGGCACCATCACCCGATACGAAGCCGACGCCACCGGCCGACTCGCCAGCGCCGAGTACGTCGAGACGGTCGAGAACCACCTGATCACTGAGGTCCACCCCTATGTCCCCGACGCCTGGATCGACCACACCAAGACCAAGATCGGCCACGAGATCCCACTCACCCGCCACTTCTACAAGCACGCGCCGTCGCGAACCCTTGTCGAGATCGACGCCGAGATCACGACGCTCGAAACTGAGATTCAAGCTCTACTGCGCGAGGTGACCGATGACGTGGAGTGAAATCCGGCTGCGACGGATCCTGACGTCTTCGGGTGGCTCCTGGGGTGTTGACCCTGCCGACGGGGACGTCAAGATGCAATGCGTCCGCGCGGCGGACTTCGACTATCGACGACTTCAAACGGATGTGTCCCGTGCTCCCGTTCGCGGCTACACGGCAACGGACGTGCGAAATCGGGCTGCTCGGCCCGGTGACATGATCATTGAAAAATCGGGGGGTGGAGAACTCGCGCCCGTAGGTCGTGTTGTCCTCCATAGGCAAGGCGCAGTCGTCATGCCGACGAACTTCGCTGGGAGGCTCCGCCCCTTGCGCGGCAACGACCCTAGATTTCTCTGCTATCTGCTTTCGTCGCTGTATGCGGAGGGCCGGACCTCGGCAGCGATCAAGCAGACAACGGGCATTCAGAATCTCGATCTCGGCGCACTGTTGGACGAACGCGTCCGAGTGCCTGACCTTGGAACCCAGGCGACAATCGCGAGCCATCTCGACGCCGAGACCGCCCGAATCGATGATCTGATCGCCAAGAAGCAGCGTCTCCAGACTGCGCTACGCGAGCGATACGAGTCAGTAGTCCGCCTCGAACTCAGCTACAGGGATGGCATCAAACTCAAGTATCTGCTCGCGGCCCCCCTTGCGTACGGCGTGTTGGTGCCTTCACACGATCCAGTGGGCGTCCCGATGCTCCGCATCACCGACCTCCGCACTGGAACTGTAGATCTCAACTCGGTGAATCGAATTCCGAAGTCGCTCTCGGCGGAGTTCCGACGGACGATCCTCCGGGAGGGCGACATCGTCGTCTCGGTAGTGGGCACCCTGGGACGATGCGTCGAGGTCATCCCACAACTCGTTGGCGCCAACCTGAATCGAGCATTGGCCAGGGTGCAACTGAAGCAGGATGTGCCGCGAGCCCTCATTCGAATTTGGTTCCAAAGTGATGACTTTCAAATGCAAGCCCGCCTGGCAACATCGGGGGACTCGGCGCAACCCACTCTCGGACTGGGCGACATGAAGAACTTCAACGTCGGCATTCCACGGGACAGCAGCCGATGGGCTGAGATCACGGATCGAACGCTTCGCAGGCTCGCCCCGATCGAGGCGACGGAGTCGAAACTGCAGGAGCAGGAGCGACTTTTGGTCGAGCATCGGCAAGCATTGATCACCGCGGCGGTCAGGGGTGAGCTGAAGATCCCGGGGGTGGTGTCATGACGAATCCGACCGAGGCGGCGTTCGAGGCCGAGATCTGCACCTGGCTGATCGAGTCTGGTGGCTATGACGACGTCAAGGACGTTAAGGCCCAGGGCGAAGGGTCGGACTTCGACCGCGCAACCGGCCTGGATCGTCACGAGCTGCTGTACTTCATCAGCCGCACGCAAATCGATGAGTGGAACGAGCTGGTCAAGCGCTACCAGGACGCTGACCAGGCCCAGATCAAGTTCCGTGAGCGCCTCGCTTCCGAGATCGACAAGCGCGGCGTTGTCGATGTACTCCGGCATGGGCTCACCGACCAGGGTGTGCGGTTCCGGTTGGCGTACTTCAAGCCCGCCCACGGGCTCTCGAAGGACCTGACCGCCAAGTACACCGCGAACCGGCTGACCGTGACCCGGCAGCTCCGCTACCAAGAGGGCTCGAACAAGTCCCTCGACGTGGCGCTGCTACTGAACGGGATCCCGGTCGCCACCGCGGAGCTGAAGAATCCGCTGACTGGGCAGGGTGTCGAGCAGGCGATGACGCAGTACCGCCTCGACCGGGATCCGAAGAACCCGGTGCTGCGGCGGGCGGTGGTGCACTTCGCGGTCGACCCGCAGCGGGTCGCGATGACCACTCGGCTGGCCGGCAACGACACTCGGTTCCTGCCGTTCAACCAGGGCCACAAGCTCGGCCCCGGCAACCCCCAGATCGAGGGCGCCCACGCGACGTCGTACCTATGGCAGCGGGTGTGGGAGCGCGAGGCGTGGCTGGACCTGCTGGCCCGGTTCGTCCACGTCGAGCAGCCCGCCGGCAGGGGGTCGAAGAAGACCCCGATGGTGATCTTCCCCCGCTACCACCAGTGGGACGCCGTCCGCCGACTCGAGGCCGCTGCACGTACTGAGGGTGCGGGACACTCCTACCTGGTGCAGCACTCCGCGGGGTCGGGGAAGTCGAACACGATCGCGTGGCTGTCCCACCGGCTCTCCACGCTCCACACGGGCGACACCAAGGTGTTCGACAAGGTCATCGTGATCACCGACCGTGTCGTGCTGGACCGCCAACTCCAAGACACGATCTACCAGTTCGAGCACACCCACGGCGTGGTCGAGCGGATCGAGAAGGACTCCGCCCAGCTCGCCGCGGCGCTCACCGGGGAACGGGCCCGGATCATCATCACCACGCTGCAGAAGTTCCCGTTCGTGATGGACAAGGTCGGCGCGCTCCCGGACCGGTCGTATGCGGTGATCGTGGACGAGGCGCACTCCTCGCAGTCCGGGGACACAGCCAAGGAACTCCGCCGCGTCCTCGGTGCCCGCGCGATCGCCACTGATGAGGACGGCAACGAGCTGCCGCCCGAGGAGGTCGACCAGGCCCTCGCCGAAGCCGTGGCTGCGCGGGGGCGGCAGACGAACCTGTCGTTCTTCGCGTTCACCGCCACCCCCAAGGGCAAGACCCTGGAGCTGTTCGGCCGGCACAACCCCGCCATCGACCGCCACGAGCCGTTCCACCTGTACTCAATGCGCCAGGCGATCGGCGAGGGCTTCATCCACGACGTCCTGGCCTCCTACACGACCTACGAGTCCTACTGGCGCCTAGAGAAGGCGCTCGAGAACGACCCGCGATACCAGACCGCGAAGGCCCGCCAGGCGATCGCGAAGTACGTCAACCTCCACGAGCACAACCTGGCCCAGAAGGCCGACGTCGTCGTCGAGCACTTCCGCACCCACGTCGCCGGCAAGGTCGCCGGCAAGGCCAAGGCCATGGTCGTGTGCGCCTCCCGCGAGCACGCGCTCCGGTTCTACCGGGCACTTCGCAAGCACATCACCGACCACGGCTACGACCTCGGCGTCCTGGCCGCTTTCTCCGGCGAGGTCACCACCAACGGCGACCCGGCCGTCACCGAAGCCGCCCTCAACGGCTTCCCCGACACCCAGACGGCCGAGAAGTTCGACACCGACGACTTCCAGATCATGGTCGTGGCCGAGAAGTTCCAGACCGGCTTCGACCAACCCAAGCTCTACGCGATGTACGTCGACAAGACCCTCACCGGTCTCGCCGCCGTCCAGACCCTCTCCCGGCTCAACCGCACCCACCCCGACAAGGACGGCACCTTCGTCCTCGACTTCGTCAACAAGGCCGACGCGATCGCCGAGGAGTTCGAGCAGTACCACGGCCGCACCGTCGCACCCCCCTCGGACCCGAACCTGCTCTACGACACCCGCCACGCGCTCGACGAGTTCGGGATCCTCGACGCCGCGGAAGCACGCACCTTCGCCCACCTGCTGCTCACCGAGAACGTCGACCACGGCCGCCTCCACGGCGCGCTCGGGCCGGCCCTGGACCGGTTCGCCGGGCTCGAGGACGACGAGCAGGACCGGTTCCGTGACGCCCTGTCGAGGTTCGTTCGGATCTACTCCTTCCTCTCCCAGATCGTCTCCTTCGGCGACCCCGACCTCGAGCGTGACTACCTGTTCGCCAAGGCCCTGGCCGCGTTCATCAAGGCCGACCCCGGCGAGACCGTCGATCTCTCCGGTGCACTCGAGCTGACCCACCTGCGCACCGAGAAGAAGTTCGAGGGCTCGGTCGCACTGACCGCCGAAGAGGGGGAAGCGGTCACGATCTACTCCGGCACCGGGAAGGCAGCCGACCCCGAACCCGAAGCGCTCTCCGCGATCATCGACCGCCTCAACACCCAGTACGGCACCGACTGGAACGACGCCGACCGGCTCGTCTTCGACGCCGCCCTGGCCGACATGGTCGCCGACAAGAGCGTCCAGCTCACCGCGGCCAACAACACCCCAGAGAACTTCGGAGTGGTGTTCCCCGAGATGTTCCAGAAGGCCCTGCTGGGCCGAATGGACCGCAACGAGAAGGTCGTCTTCAAGTACCTCGACGACGAAGACCTCGCCACCGACGTCACGAAGGTCTACGCCACCCTCGCCCAGGCCAGCGCCAAGGTCGCCTACCAAGAGCACTGCCCCATCGCAGAACTCCTCACCGGCGAAGAGGGCCCGCACCTGGAGTACAAGTCCACCCTGCGCACCTCCGCCACCACCGGCGAGAAGATGCCAGTCCTGGAGACCGCAGTCATCAAGACCGTCGCCGCGTTTGCCAACAGCCGCGAAGGCGGCACTCTGCTCATCGGCGTCGCCGACGACGGCACCGTCCACGGACTCGCCAGCGACTACGCCACCCTCCATAAAGACGGGAAGGACGATCGCGACCTCTTCCTGCTCCACCTCAACCAGATCTTGACCAACGCCCTCGGACCGGCTGCGGCAGCCGAGATCAAGACCTACCTCCACACCGTCGACGACAAGGACCTCTGCCGGGTCCACACCCCACCCTCGGCCTTCCCGGTCGACGCCAACGTCAAGGTCGACAAGAAGGGCCAGATGGTGTCGAAGACTGCCTTCTACGTCCGCATCGGCAACGGCACCAAAGAGATTCCAGACGGACTGGAGAAGCAGAAGTTCACCGCTGGCCGATGGGGCGCTGCCGCGGGTGGCCAGCGGCCGGACGAGTGAAGCCGCCGGACCGACGGAGGGTCGGTTCCGCGTTGCTTGGCTTGGTCATCCTGACCTGTAGTGGACTGATGCTGGCGACGGGCCTGCTATCTGCCCAGGGGTCTGCGCTGACGCGGTTCGACGGGTGGGTCCAAGTGGTAGTACCGCGAGAGGTAGCGCTCAGTGATGGAGCCAACCGCTTGCAGTTGTCCGCTGAGGTCAATGACGGTGGACCGCGTGATCGGATGACCTACAGCATCACAGCTTGCGGTGAGCAGCCGATCGAGGGCTGGATTTTGGTCGGAGGGGATGCACGCATCACGTCGCCTACATCTGCCGCGGGCCGTCAAGTCCGGCCAGACGAGTTCGACTCCTTCCCTCTGTCGGGCGGAAGTATCGCCGGATCGCGCGACTTCGGCCCCGTACAGGTGTTCCGTTTCGAGTTTGAAGACGTGCCCCCATGTGCCGACGGTCTACGCGTCGGCACCGCGGATCAGATCTTCGGGATTGCTAATTCTTTTACTGGACTTGTTGCGCGACCTACCGCTGCGACTAGGCAACTAGGCCCCCTCTACGCCCCCACCGTGTTTGTTTCGCTACCGCTGGTAGGTGGATTCCCCGGTCTCAGTCCAAACGAGTCAGGCGTCTACAGCGCTAAGCAACTCGGCGAAGTCGAACTACTTGTTCCGCCAGCTCTTGAGAGCCGCGTTGTGAGTGGTGAACTTGGACTCGACGCGAGCCTAGAGGAGGCTCGCCCACCCACAGCGAGCAGCGGCGTATTAGCGTGGGGAAGCAGAGTGGGAATTCAGCCAGAAGCGCGACTCGGTATTCCTGGCCGCGCCGCGACCCTGAGTCTCATGCAGAACACTGCCGGTGTTCTGCTCGGAGTCGCGGCTGGTCTCTTGGGGGCTGTGACGTTCTCGACGGGCAAATTGAGCAACCGAACTTCGAAAGTGGGTTCGGATCTGCCGTTGCGGGATACGGCGGTCAGTAAGCCAGTCTCCGAGGACGACACGCTTGTCCGTCGGGCGTTGAGATGGGTCGCAATCGCAGGATTGGTGTTTGTCGCCTTCAGGCGTCAGGGGAAAAGGTAATTCGACTCGCCATCCAACGGTGGGCGCAACTACCAGTGTTAGCGGCGGCCGGGACCGCCAGATCTTCTAGGGCAACCAGCGTCGTTCTCGGCATCGCTGTGTAGAAGTGCTGGACCGACCTCGCAGTACAGCCGCCGCACAAGCTCAGGAGCTATGGGCGCTCAAGCGTTCAGAGGATCCTCTAACGCTGGTAGCAGAGCCTGGGGGAACCAAGTCGACTCTCGTTGAGCTGTCCTGAGTAGGTTCCGGGTCTTTGTCGGGCTCTCCGGCGGGCCAAGTGGTACGGGCTCGATGCGGCGCCACCCTCGAGCCGAGAGCCCTTTCATCGCGGTGGTGTAGGCGGCCGGTGGCATGCGCTCGAGGGTGCGGGCGCGCAGAAGGAGCGCTGCGATTGAGACATGCCAGCGCTGCTTCAGCTTGAAGAACACATCCCAGTCTGGGCGGTCCGGCAACTCCTGCGCTATCTGTTCGCCGGGCATGAGGAACTCTGCGGCGAATTGGTGCGCCTGTGTCTCAACTTCTTTCACACCCCAAACGGACTCGCCGTGCATCACGAGATGTCCGAGCTCGTGAGCGGCATCGAAGCGCGACCGGGCCCGGTCGTCCTTATTGGCTGAGAGGACGACGACAGGGTGATCGGGGAAGGGGAGCGAGAAGGCGTCGACGTCGGCCGCATCCAGCGGGAGCCGCAAGACGAGCACACCGTGATCCTCGAGCAGCGCGACTACGTCGTGGATCGGACCGGCCGGAACGCACCATCTTGCACGTACCTCACGCGCCGCTTGCGCGGGCAGATCCGTGTCTGCATCGAGAGAGTCGACGGGGTAGCGGGGTAGGTTGAGCGCCGGCCACCCCGCCGCCCCGACCGTGGCCGCGAGGTCGTGGACCAGGTGGGCCAGAGATCGTGCCCGGCGCCGCTGAGAAACCGTGGACTTCCTGAGCGAGCGGAAGAAGCCTTCGTGCGTCTCCTCGACCGGGACGTCGAAGTACCCGACCGGCATCGACAGAGCAGTGGCGAGAGCCGTCAGCGTGCTTGCCGAGGGTGTGGTCTCCCCGGACTCGAACTTCGACACCGCCGCTGGCGTCAGCCCGACCTGGCGGGCCAAGGCGGATTGGCTCAACTTCTGAAGGTCGCGTGCGAGACGTAGCCGTTCGGGCACGAAGCCAGCGCTCGCCGTCATCGGGCTTGGGGTCGCAGTGGGTTCACTCAGCCCATTCTGCCGTAGGGGCTCATGGGATCGCGGCACCCCGAGCGCTTCGAATGTGCAGATGCGCGTGCCGATCCGTGTCCCAACTGATAGTCTCGGAGTAGCGGCCGCGTGAGACGGTCCGAATCCCCAGGAGGCGCAATGAGTGATCGCAAGAACGTCCACGTGACCCCGCGAGAGGATGGAAGGTGGAGCGTCAGCCGCGACAACGCCAGCCGCGCCTCTTCTGTTCATGACACCCAGGCAGACGCAGCGAGCGCCGGCCGCAGCACCGCACGCCGAGACCAGGTCGAGTTCCTTCTCCACGGACGCGACGGTCGCATTCGCGAGCGCGACTCCTACGGCAACGACCCGTACCCGCCGAAGGGCTGAGCCCGTGGCCGCAAGTCGAAGTCAGATGCAGGCCCAGATCCGCGCCGCGCAGAGGCGAGCCGAACAGCAAGTCAAGCGCGAGATCGACCGCGTAAACCGCGCGAACAAGAAGGCGGTCGACGACCACAACCGGAAGGTCGACGCGCACAACAAGCGCGAGATCGACCGCGTGAACCGGGCGAACAAGAGGGCCGTCGACGACCACAATCGGAAGGTCGACGCGCACAACAAGCGGGTCGTCGACGAGGTCAACCGACGACTGGGAGCCTCACCCAACGTGCGATACACCGAGGAGGAGCGCCGTCTCTCCGAGCGGGTGCACGAAGCAGTCGCTCTCGCTGACCCGCGCGACTACGACACCTTCCTGAGCTATGCGCGACTGGATGGCGAGGAGGTCGCACGCGAACTTCGCGATGCTCTGGAACAGCGGGGCGTGGCCGTCTGGTTCGACGCGGTCGCCATCCAGCCTGGCAGGAGTCAGGCTCTGCAGATGGACCACGGGCTCCGCAAGGCGCGCTCGGGCATCGCCCTGCTGACCCCCGCCTACCTCGCGGGTCGGTTCTGGACCGAGCGTGAACTCGGAGCACTCCTCAGCAAGTCGACCCTGATTCCGGTTCTTCACAACGTCACGTTCGAGGACGTGGCCGACTACAGCGGCATCCTCCCCGACCTGGCCGGGTTCACGACGGCCCAAGACTCCGTCAGCAACATTGCCGAGAAGATCGCGAGCGCCGTGCTGGTCGCCGACTAGAAAGGCGCCAAGAGGGCGCCAGTCCGCGGCGCGGGTTCGCAGGCTGCGTCGGACCTCCAAGTGCATCCGGGAACACCATGTTCCTCTCGCGGCGACCGCGCGTTCCACCTTGCGGCCGTGTGCGTCCCGAAGTTCCTCGACCCTGAACCTTGAGGAGCTGCGGTTCTGGCAGGTCACGGTAGTTCTTTCCATACGCCAGAGGCCCCGGGCGCACACCCTAGCCGCCCGCCGGCAGCCCACGAGTGCCCCCTGACGGCGCCCGGTCACGCGCTCGTAGCACAAACTTCACCCACTGGTGTCCACAACTCGGGAGCCCGCAGGTTTGTTCGTGGCGTCGGGACGGTAGTGTCCTGCTCAGCAGCAGGTGCAAGTTCCAGCAGGTCGACGCCCGCGGAGTTTGTGAGCAGGCGCCGTTTCTGCTTGTGGTTCTCCTAGTAAGAGCAAGCAAGTCGGAGCGACGTGTCACCGGCATTTGTTGCCGGAGTCGCCGAAGTGGTGACTCCCGCCCCGACACAAGGAGAAACGAGCACAATGGCTCAGGGCACCGTGAAGTGGTTCAACGCTGAGAAGGGCTACGGGTTCATCGCCCAGGGAGACGGCGGCGACGACGTCTTCGTGCACTACTCGGCCATCCAGTCTCAGGGCTACAAGTCCCTCGAGGAGAACCAGCAGGTCGAGTTCGACGTCACCCAGGGCCCCAAGGGCCCGCAGGCGGAGAACGTTCGCCCGCTCTGACGAGACGGGTGATCTGACGTCTTAGTCAGCACGCGAACCGGGGTCGTCCCATGGGGACGGCCCCGGTTTCTCGTTCCCCGCTGAGAACAAAGTGAAATCTTCATCACCGCGCCCCTCGTAGGGTTTGGTTCTCAGGTGGGCAGGGCACTGTGGAGCCAGTGTGGAGTACAGACCAGTCCCGAAAGATGAGCGAGGGTGACGTGCACGATCAGTTCGACGTGTCCCTCGAGGATGCGGACCTTCTCGGCGAGGTCGAGCTCACGACGAACCTGATCATCGCCGCCTCCGAGTCCGACGAGCACCTCACGCAGGGCGAGATCGATGCGATCCTCGGCCTCGTGGAGCCCAGCGTCTGACCAGAGATCGACGGTTCCGACCAACGCCCCGGGCACGCCCGGGGCGTTCTTCTTGTTTGTCCTTATACCCTGCCGGGGTACCGTTTATGACATGAGCGAGTCGACGTCGTCCGGCCACGGGTACATCCACCGCAAGGAGGAGTACCTGACGCGGCTGCGCCGCATCGAGGGGCAGGCGAGAGGCCTCCAGCGCATGGTCGAGGCCGAGGAGTACTGCATCGACATCCTCACCCAGGTCTCGGCGATGACCAAGGCCCTCCAAGCCGTCTCGCTCGGCCTGCTCGACGAACACTTGAGCCACTGCGTCGTCGACGCCGCGCGCGCGGGCGACGCCGAGGCGCGCGTGAAGATCGACGAGGCCGTCGCTGCCATCACCCGTCTCGTCCGCTCCTGACACCACACCCAGCCATCCGCTCCCTGAGAACCTGGAGGATCCCGATGTCCGTCACCAGCACCTGGACCGTCACCGGCATGACCTGCGAGCACTGCGTCGCCTCGGTCACCGAGGAACTCGAGGAGGTCGCGGGCGTCGAGTCCGTCTCCGTGGCCCTCGACTCGGGCGAGGTGGTGGTCACCAGCGCCGACGAGCTCGCGCGCGATGCCGTGGCGGCCGCCGTCGACGAGGCCGGCTACACCCTGGTCTGAGGCATCTCATGACTGACGTCGAACTGGCCATCACCGGCATGACCTGTGCGTCGTGCGCGCACCGCATCGAGCGCAAGCTCGGCAAGCTCGACGGCGTCACGGCGTCGGTGAACTACGCCACCGAGAAGGCGCGGGTCACCTTTCCCGCCGACCTCGGTACCGACGTCCTGCTCGACACCGTCGCGTCGGCCGGCTACACCGCGGCCCTGCCGGCGCCCGACGACGTCGCGCCCGACGAACAGTCGGACGACGACCCCGAGGTGGCCGAGCTGCGCCGGCGACTGTTGGTGAGCGCGGCGCTCGCGACACCGGTCCTGGTGCTGGCGATGGTGCCACCCTGGCAGTTCGCCAACTGGCAGTGGCTCTCGCTCACGCTCGCCTCGCCGGTGGTCGTGTGGGGCGCCTGGCCGTTCCACCGTGCGGCCGCGGTCAACGCTCGGCACGGTGCCACGACCATGGACACCCTGGTCTCGGTCGGGGTGCTCGCCGCCTACGCGTGGTCGCTCGTCGCGCTCTTCCTCGGCACCGCCGGCCAGCCCGGCATGACGCACGGCTTCGACCTGTTCGCCGGCCGCGGCGACGCGCTGGGCAACATCTACCTCGAGGCCGCCGCCGGGGTCACCACGTTCATGCTGGCCGGCCGGTACGCCGAGAAGCGCGCCCGTCGGCGCGCCGGATCCGCGCTGCGCGAACTGCTGGAGGCCGGCGCCAAGCACGTGACGGTGCGCCGCGACGGCGCCGAGATGAGTGTGCCCGCGGCCGAGGTCGCCGCGGGCGACCTGCTCGTCGTCCGGCCCGGCGAGCGCATCGGAGCCGACGGGGTGGTGGTCGAGGGCACCTCGGCGGTCGACACCGCGATGGTCACCGGCGAGTCGGTGCCGGTCGAGGTGGGGCCCGAGAGCGAGGTGGTCGGCGGGTGCGTCAACGTGGGTGGACTGCTGCTCGTGCGCGCCACTCGCGTGGGGGCCGACTCCCAGGTCGCGCAGATGGCGCGGCTGGTCGAGGAGGCCCAACAGGGCAAGGCCGAGGCGCAGCGCCTCGCCGACCGGGTCTCCTCGGTGTTCGTGCCGATCGTGATCGGCCTCGCCGCGCTCACCGCCGTCGGATGGCTCGTCGCCGGCGCCGGCACGCCGGGGGGCATCACCCACGCGCTCGCGGCGGCGGTCGCCGTGCTCATCATCGCCTGCCCGTGCGCCCTCGGACTGGCCACGCCGACCGCGCTCATGGTCGGCACCGGGAGGGGCGCGCAGCTGGGCATCCTGGTGCGCGGCCCGGAGGTGCTCGAGCAGGCGCGGCGCATCGAGGTGGTGGTGCTCGACAAGACCGGCACCGTCACGACCGGGCAGATGAGTCTGGTCGACGTGGTAGCGGGCGAGGGCGCGGAGGAGTCGCAGGTGCGACGGGTGGCCGCCACGCTCGAGTCCGGCTCGGAGCACCCGGTGGCGCGGGCCATCGCGGCAGCGCTCCCGGCCTCCGAGCTCGGATCACTGGGCGACTTCGCTAACCGGGAGGGGCTGGGCGTGGTCGGCTCGGTCGACGGCACGCCGGCCGTGATCGGTCGCCCGCAGCTCCTCGACTCCGAGGGACTCGCGGTGTCGGAGAACCTGCGTGAGGCGGTCCGTGCGGCGGCCGGGCGAGGCGCCACCGCCGTCCTCGTCGGGTGGGAGGGCGCCGCGCGTGGAGTGCTCGCGGTGGCCGACACCGTCAAGCCGACCTCGGCCGAGGCGATCGCGCGGCTGCGGGCGCTCGGGCTGGAGCCCGTGCTGCTCACCGGCGATTCCGAGGTCGCGGCCCGGCAGGTCGCCGCCGAGGTGGGCATCGAGCGCGTGGTGGCCGAGGTGCTGCCCGTCGACAAGGTCGACCAGGTGAAGGCGCTCCAGGCCGAGGGTCCGCACGGCGCCCGTGGTGTCGCGATGGTGGGCGACGGCGTCAACGACGCCGCGGCTCTCGCGCAGGCCGACCTCGGCATCGCCGTCGGCACCGGCACCGACGTCGCCATCGAGGCCAGCGACCTCACGCTCGTCTCCGGCGACCTGCTGGCGGTGAGTGACGCCGTCCGGCTGGCCCGGCGCACGCTCGGCACGATCCGCGCGAACCTGGTGTGGGCGTTCGGGTACAACGTGGCGGCGATCCCGCTGGCCGCCGCCGGCCTGCTCAACCCCATGCTCGCCGGCGCCGCCATGGCCGCCTCGTCGGTCTGCGTCGTCGGCAACAGCCTGCGCCTGCGTCGTTTCCGCTGACCCGTCACGAATTTCCACGTGACCCGTCACGAATTTCCACGTGACCCGTCACGAATTTCCACGTGACCCGTCGCGAATTTCCACGTGACCCGTCACAACTTCAGGCGGAACTCCCGCGGCGCCGCCACGTCAGCAGGTTGCGAACAGCACCGGCCCGGACGAGAGGTCGGAGAGGGCGTAGGCCTGGGGCTTGGCCGTGAGGTCGAGGGTGATCACCGTGCCGGTGGCGCTGGCCTCGTCGACGCTGAACCGCTCGGCGAAGCTGCCGCCCTGCCCGGGGGCGGGGCCGGCGGCGAGCTTCGCGCGCGGGTCGACGTCGTCGCGGGCCTGCTGGTCGGACTCGAACGACATCTCCACACGCAGCGCGCGGCCGCCGAGGTCGGCGATCACGAACCCGGCCAGCGGAGACACTCCGCCCGCTTCGGTGACGAGCCGCGCGCCGGTCTGTTGCGCGTCGGCGTCGGCCTGCCCCATCGCGAGCTCGCTGCACACCTGGTCGCCGGTGTAGCCGATCGCCGAGAGCGGCTCGGTGCCCAGCGCCGAGACGGCGTCGCGCAGCCCCTGGTCGCTCGGACCGTCCTGCGACGACGCCGTGCGCACGGCGTGCTGGAGGTAGGAGGAGGTGTTGCTGGTGAAGACGAGTCCGGCGTCGGCGTCGAGAGCGAAGTTCTGGAGCATCGGGTTGCCGGTCTCGTCGGCGCGGGTCGTGACCTGGCCGAGCACGTCGTCGCCGCCGACCCACACTCCGCCGGAGGTCTCCCCGCCCTCGGCATCGGACGGCGCGGTGTAGCCGAGCGCGCGAAGCCGGTCGGCGAGGTCGTCGAAGTCGGTGCCGGGGTCGAGGCGCACGATCTCGACCGATCCTTCCTCGGCCTGGGCCAGCAGCTCCCACTGCGCCGTGGCCGGCGACCAGCCGAAGGTGGAGTCCAGCAGCTTCGCGGAGTCGAGCAGACCGGAGGCGGAGGTCAGATCCTGACTGAAGCCGCGTCGCAGCAGCGCACCGAGCGAGTCGGAGGAGTCCCGCAGGTCGAGCGCGTCGCGCACGCCGGCCCAGTCGGTGAAGGTGTAACGCTGCGCCTCCGGGGGCGCCATCTGCACCGCTCGGCCGAAGTCGGTGTCGGGAGCGCGCAGGTGCCGCACCACCGCGACGGTCGCCACGCCGAGGACCACGACGAGCACCAGGACGCCGGCGGCGACGAGGGTCTGGGCGAGCCTGCGAGACACGGTGCGAGACTACGGGCATGCCCAGCAGCGCATCCGCCGACGGCTCCGGGACGACCGCCGCGGTGGTGACCGCGGCCGGCGCGGTGGTGGTCCGCAAGGGCCGCGAGGTGCTGCTCGTGCACCGCCCCCGCTACGACGACTGGTCCTTCCCCAAGGGCAAGGTCGACCCCGGTGAGCACCCTGTCGCCACCGCGGTGCGAGAGGTCGAGGAGGAGACCGGCGTGCGAGTGCGGCTCGGGGCTCCGCTGCCGATCCTGCGCTACCCGACCGGGCCGGCCGGCAGTGGCCGCACGAAGGTCGTGCACTACTGGCACGCCCGCACTCTCGGCGACGACCACGCCGCCACCGACGTGTCCGGGTACGAGCCGAACAAGGAGATCGACGACGTCCGCTGGGTCGGCTTCGACACCGCCGGCGACCTGCTCAGCTACGAGCGCGACCGCGAGCTGCTCGCCGAGGCCGTGGGCAGCCACCGCCGCAGCCACCCGCTCGTGGTGCTGCGCCACGCCGAGGCCCGCCCGCGCAAGAGCTGGCGCGGTGCCGACCAGCGCCGTCCGCTGGGTCGAGACGGCACGGTGCAGGCCCGCACGCTGGTGCCGCTGCTGGCGGCGTACGACGCTCGCCGGGTGCTCACGTCGCCGTCGTTGCGCTGCCTCGAGACGGTGGCCCCGTGGGCGGCCGCGGCCGACCTCGAGCCCGACCTGCGCCCCTGCCTCTCCGAGGAGGACGTCGATCCCGCGGCCATCGTGGGTCTGGTCGAGGAGCTGGTGGCCGGCGTCCGCGGCGATCGCGGAGGAGCGGTGCTGTGCAGCCACCGGCCGGTGCTGCCCGAGGTCTTCGCCGCCCTGGGCCTGCCCGACCCGCGGCTGGCGCCCGGAGAGATGCTCGTCGCGCACCTGCGCAAGGGCCAGGTCGTGGCCACAGAGCAACACCACTCCAGCTGAGTGTGGCGGTCTTCACAAGAGCCTCCGGAGCCTGTTCATTCGCCGTTCACCGGCTCCCGAGCATCCGGTCATCTGGCCTCCCTACCTTCTCCGACGTATCCCCTAGACATCCAGGAGAAGTTCCAGTGCGTACCACCTCTCTGCGCCGTGTGATCGTGCCCGGCGTTGCTGCCCTGTCCCTTGCCTTCGGCTTGGCGGCCTGCGGCTCCGACGACTCGGGTACCTCGTCGGACGGCAGCTCCTCCGCGGCGTCCGGCCTCTCCGGCGAGGTCGCCGGCGGCGGCTCCTCGGCGCAGCAGCAGGCCCAGGAGGCCTGGCGCGCCGGCTTCGGTCAGGCCAACCCCGACGTCAAGCTCAGCTACGACCCCGTGGGCTCGGGCACCGGCCGCGAGAACTTCATCTCCGGCGCCTACCTCTACGCCGGCACCGACTCCGCGCTCGACGACGACGAGATCAAGGACGCCTCCGAGACCTGCGGCGCCGACGTCGTCGAGATCCCCGTGTTCATCTCGCCGGTCGACGTCGTCTACAACCTCGACGGTGTCGACGACCTCCAGCTCTCGCCGGAGACGATCGCCAACATCTTCAACGGCTCCATCACCACGTGGGACGACGCGGCCATCAAGGCCGACAACCCCGACGCCGACCTGCCGAGCACGAAGATCGTCCCCGTGCACCGCTCGGACTCCTCGGGCACCACCGACAACTTCACCGACTACCTCTCGCAGGCCTCGAACGGCGCCTGGGCCGACGAGCACAGCTCCGACTGGCCCACGACCAAGGGCGAGTCCGGTGAGGGCACCTCCGGTCTGGTCGACGCCGTCAAGGCCGGTCAGGGCACCATCGGCTACGCGGACGACTCGGGCGTGCAGGGCTCGGGCCTGGGCATCGCCAAGATCAAGGTCGGCGACGAGTACGTCGCTCCGTCGGCCGACGGAGCCGCGGCGGCTCTCGCCGCTTCGGAGCAGACCTCCGGCACGCCGGAGTCGATCATCACGTACTCGCTCAACCGCACCAGCACCGACCCGAGCACCTACCCGATCTTCCTGACCTCCTACGAGATCGCGTGCCCGACCTACGACGACGCCAACACGGCCGAGATCGTCAAGGGCTTCTTGACCTACATGGTCTCCTCGGACGGGCAGAAGGCCGCTGCGGCGAACGCCTACTCCGCCCCGCTGCCGCAGGACATCGCCGATCTGGCGCAGGCGCAAATCGACAAGATCGGTTCCTGACACACTGGTGTCCTCCGCACGACCGCGGCACGCGGTGGGTCGGCTCGTCCGGCCCACCGCGTCCCCGCGTCGTGCACCCGGGTCACACGTCTAGAACGGGGTACGAGTCCGCGTGAACCTCACGACGACCGAGCCTGCCGAGGTGTCGGACACGCTGTCTGGCGGGAGCCAGCGCGGCGACCGCGTCTTCCACGGTCTCGCCTTCGCCGCCGGAGCCAGCATCATGGTCGCCCTCGCGGGCGTCTTCATCTTCTTGGCCATCCGCGGCGCGGCTGGCTTCAGCGCCGCCACGGGTCTCTACCAGCCCTACACCAGCTTCGTGCCCTACGCCGCGGGCCTGCTCTTCGGCACCGCACTGGTGGCCGTGCTCGCGATGATCATCGCGGTGCCGTTCGCCGTGGGGGTGGCGCTGTTCCTCACCCACTACGCGCCGCGTCCGCTCTCGACCGTCATCGCCTACCTCATCGACCTGTTGGCCGCCGTGCCGTCGGTCGTGTTCGGCCTCTGGGGCCTCAAGGCGCTGGGTCCGGCGCTGCTGCCGATCCAGCGGTGGCTCAACGAGCACCTGGGCTTCATCCCCTTCTTCGCCGGTGAGGTCAGCGCCACCGGGCGCACCGTCTTCCTGGCCGCGATCGTGCTGGCCATCATGGTGCTGCCGATCACGACGGCGATCTGCCGCGAGGTGTTCGGCCAGACCCCCCGCCTGCACGAGGAGGCCGCCCTGGCCCTCGGCGCGACCCGCTGGGAGATGATCCGCTACGCGGTGCTCCCGCACTCGCGCTCGGGCATCATCGCGGGCACCATGCTCGGCCTGGGTCGGGCGCTGGGCGAGACCATGGCGGTACTGCTGGTGCTCAACGCCTCGGGGCCGAAGATCACCTGGCACCTGCTGACCTCCGACAACCCGGCCACGATCGCCTCGAACATCGCCCAGAACTTCCAGGGCGAGAACATCGACCTCCAGGTGGTGCTCCTGGCCACCGGCCTGGTGCTGTTCGTCTTCACGTTCCTGGTCAACTTCGCCGCCCGGTGGGTCGTGATCCGCTCGGAGAGGAAGTTCCAGTGAGTACCGACCTGAGCGACGTCGCCACCGACACGACCTTTCCACCGCCCTCCCTGGTCCGCGCGCGGCTGCCCCGGCAGGCGACGCTGATCGTCGGCGTCTTGGCCCTCGCGCTGGCCGTGCTCGGCGGACCGCTGCTCACGGGTGCCTCGTGGTACTCCGTGCCCTTCGTGGCCGGCCTCCTGCTCGTCGTGCTGCTGCCGCTGTGGTCGTTGCAGGTCGAAGGGCGCCGTGCCGCGGTCGACCGGCTCGTCACACTGCTCGTGACCTACGCCGTCACCCTGGCGCTGGTGCCCCTGGTGTGGGTGCTCGCCTACACCGTCATCCAGGGCCTGCCGGCGATCAACTGGGCGTTCCTGACGAAGGACCAGACGACCACGCTCGACCCGGTCACCTTCAAGCAGATGCCGGGAGCCGGCGTGCTGCACGCCATCGTCGGCACGCTGCTCATCACCCTCGGCGCGACCATCATCTCGGTGCCGATCGGCCTGCTCACGGCCATCTATCTGGTCGAGTACGGCGCCAAGAGCCGGATGGCGCGCATCATCACGGTGCTCGTCGACGTGATGACGGGCATCCCCTCGATCGTCGCGGGCCTCTTCGCCGTCGCGCTGTTCACGCAGTTCGGCAGCGTCGGCACCCGCATCGGGTTCATGGGGTCGGTCGCGTTGTCGTTGCTGATGATCCCCACCGTCGTCCGTTCGGGCGAGGAGATGATGCGGCTGGTGCCCGCCGATCTGCGTGAGGCCTCCTACGCGCTCGGCGTGCCGAAGTGGCGCACCATCCTCAAGGTCGTCGTGCCCACCGCGTTCGGCGGCATCCTCACCGGCGTGATGCTGGCGGTCAGCCGCGTCATCGGTGAGACCGCGCCGCTGCTCGTGGCCGTCGGCACGGTCGACTACATGAACACGAACCTGTTCAGCGGCCGGATGCAGACGCTGCCGGTGTTCATCGTCAGCAAGTACAAACAGGGCGCCGACTTGCTCGAGCTCGCGTGGGGTGCTGCGCTGATCCTCGTCATACTCGTGATGGTCCTGAACCTGACCGCGCGCATCATCGGCAAGATCTTCGCCCCCAAGACCGGGCGCTGAGAGCCCTAGGAGACAGACCCATGGCCAAGAGCATCGACGTCTCTGACCTCAACATCTACTACGGCGACTTCCTCGCGGTCGAGGGCGTCAACATGACCGTCAAAGCCCGCTCGGTGACCGCGTTCATCGGGCCGTCGGGCTGTGGCAAGTCGACGTTCCTGCGTTCGCTCAACCGCATGCACGAGGTGATCCCGGGAGCCCGCGTCGAGGGCAAGGTCGTCGTCGACGGGCAGTCCCTCTACGACCCGTCGGTCGACCCGGTCGCCGTGCGCCGCCAGATCGGCATGGTCTTCCAGCGGCCGAACCCGTTCCCGACGATGTCGATCTACGACAACGTGCTCGCCGGCAAGCGCCTCAACGCCAAGAAGGTCAAGAAGTCCGAGGCCGACGCGCTGGTCGAGAAGTCGCTGCGCGGCGCCAACCTGTGGTCGGAGGTCAAGGACCGCCTCGACAAGCCCGGTATGGGCCTCTCCGGTGGTCAGCAGCAGCGACTGTGCATCGCCCGCGCCATCGCGGTCGAGCCCGAGGTGCTGCTCATGGACGAGCCCTGCTCGGCCCTCGACCCCATCTCGACGTCCGCGATCGAGGACCTCATCCACGAACTGAAGTCCGACTACACGATCGTCATCGTCACCCACAACATGCAGCAGGCCGCCCGCGTCTCCGACGACACCGGCTTCTTCAACCTCAAGGCCACCGGCGAGCCCGGCCACCTGGTGGAGTTCAACCCCACCAAGAAGATGTTCACCGCTCCCGACAACGACGCCACCGAGGCCTACATCTCCGGCCGCTTCGGCTGATCTGGCTCTGCGCTGTGGGGCTACCCCAGCCGTGAGCCCCCTGTGGACGACGGACCACGCGCCGCGGCGATCGCGGGCAGTCTGGGTGCATGCGCACTCGAGCCCCGGCCGAGCCGTGGCACCCGGCTCGCCCGGGGCTCGAGGGTGCGTGTCTCGTCGACCCGACGGGCCGTACGGGCCGACCCCGGGTCGGACCCACGGCCGCTGCGGGCGACACGTCGCCCTGGTGGTGCTCGACAGGGCCGGCTTCGACGACCTCGTGCCGATCGAGCCGATGACCCCGCCGGTGATGACCTGCCCGGCGCTCACCGGCATCCCCGAGGCCCGCGACGCGGCGGCCCTGGCGAACCGGAGAACCGCGACCGGCCGGTCACCTCACGGCAGCTGGAAGACCGCTCGGCAGAGCCCGTAGACACCGGCGGCGACGAGCGCGGCGGCGGGGGCGGTGAGCACCCAGGCGACGACGATCGAGCGGGCCACGCCCCAGCGCACGGCGGAGAACCGCTTGGTGGCGCCCGCGCCCATCACCGAGGAGGTGATGATGTGGGTCGTGGAGATGGGGGCCTCGAACACGAACGCGGTCGTGTAGAGGACGCCCGCCGCGACCGACTCCGAGGCGAAGCCGCGGGCTGGGTCGAGGTGGATGATGCGACGGCCCAGCGTGCGCATGATCCGCCAGCCGCCCGACCAGGTTCCGGCCGAGATCGCGGTGGCCGCGGCGATGATCACCCACACCGGCAGCCCGTCGTCCGCGCTCACGTAGCCGCCGGTCAGCAGGGCGAGGAAGATGACGCCCATCGTCTTCTGGGCGTCCTGGAGGCCGTGCCCCAGCGCCATCGCGGCCGCGGAGAGCGTCTGGGCGATCCGGAACCCGCGCTGGGTGCGGTGCGGGTTGCGGCGCCGGAAGATCCACATGATCGCGACCATCAGTGCGAACGCGGCGACGAAGCCGACCACGGGCGAGACCAGCATCGGGATCACCACCTTGTCGACGATCACGCGCCACTTCACCAGCGACCCCGAGGCGACGGCCGCTCCGACCAGCCCGCCGATGAGGGCGTGCGACGACGACGACGGCAGGCCGAAGTACCAGGTGAGCAGGTTCCACGCGATCGCGCCGACGAGTCCGGCGAGCACGATGACGAGCCCGTGACTTCCCGACGGCGGCGAGATGACCGACCCGACGGTGTTGGCGACCTCCTGGCCCAAGAAGGCGCCGACGAAGTTCATGACCGCCGCCATCGCGAGCGCGATGCGCGGGGTCAGGGCACGGGTCGACACCGACGTGGCGATGGCGTTCGCCGCGTCGTGGAACCCGTTGGTGTAGTCGAAGGCGAGAGCCACGACCACGACCGTGACGACGATCGCTAGCGCCACTCAGGACTCCTTGACGGCGATCTGCTCGACCGTGTTCGCCACCTTCTCGAAGGCGTCGATGGCGCCCTCGAGCGCCTCCACGACGTCCTTGAGCTTGAGCACCTCGAGAGCTTCGTACTCGCCGGAGAACAGGCTGGCCAGGATGCGTCGGTGGTTGCGGTCGCCGGCGTTCTCGAGGCGGTTGATCTCGATCCAGTACTCCGAGAGCGACTGCATGGAGCGCAGGTTCGGCATGGCGGCCGCGGTGAGGTCGGCGCACCGGATGATGAGGTCGACCTGCTCGGAGATGCCGTCGGGGATGGTCTCGACCTCGTAGAGGACGATCATGTCGACGACCTCGTCCATCATGTCCATGACGTCGTCGAGGCCGGAGGCGAGGGCGTAGATGTCCTCGCGGTCGAGCGGGGTCACGAACGTCGAGTTCACCCGGCGAACGATCGCGTGCGTGGTCTCGTCGGCGTCGTGCTCGGCGCGCCGCATGTCGTCGGCGATCTTCTCGCGGTCGGCGTGGCCGCTGAACATCTCTGCCAGCAGTGAAGCGCCACGGACCAGGTGCTGGGCCTGGGCGCTGAAGTCGTCGTAGAAGGCCGTCTCGACGGGACGGAAGCGGAGCGCCACGAATGACCTCTCGGCGGGGGACAGATGCAGCGACAGCGTAGGGGGTCGGCCGCGTCGACGCAGCCTCGGTGGCCTCAGCTGGACTGACGACGCCCGCGCTGACGCGCGATGAGCTCCTCTTGGAGGTGCACCGAGCCGTCGTTGCGGGTCCAGATGCCGTCGGCGCCGAGCAGCCAGGCGGCGGTCCCGGAGTCGAAGGCGAGATCGAGGAGGTCGGCGATCTCCTGGCGCGAGTCCGGGTCGGGGAGCCGCACCAGCACCTCGACCCGGCGGTCGAGGTTGCGGTGCATCATGTCGGCCGAGCCGATCCAGGTGACCGGGTCGCCGCCGTTCTCGAACCAGAACACGCGGCTGTGCTCGAGGAAGCGCCCGAGCACCGAGCGCACGGTGATGTTCTCGGAGAGGCCCGGCACTCCGGGACGCAGCGCGCAGATGCCGCGCACCAGCAGCTCCACCGGCACGCCCTCGCGGGAGGCCAGGTAGAGGGCGTCGATGACGGCCTCGTCGACCACGGAGTTGGCCTTGAGTCGGATGCGCGCCGGGCGGCCCGCCCGGTGGTGGGCGATCTCGGCGTGCACCTGGTCGACCAGCCCGGAGCGCACCGAGTCGGGCGCCACGAGCAGTTCGGCGTAGGAGGCGTTGCGCGACCATCCGGAGAGGTTGTTGAAGAGGTGGCCGACGTCGTCGGTGATCGCCTCGTTGACCGTGAGCAGCCCGAGATCCTCGTACATGCGCGAGGTCTTCGGGTTGTAGTTGCCCGTGCCGACGTGGGCGTAGCGGCGGATGCCGTCGCCCTCGTCGCGCACGACCATCGCGAGCTTGCAGTGCGTCTTGAGCCCCACCAGCCCGTAGACCACGTGGCAGCCCGCTTGCTCGAGCTTGCGCGCCCAGCGGATGTTGGCCTGCTCGTCGAAGCGGGCCTTGATCTCGACGATCACCAGCACCTGCTTGCCGGCCTCGGCGGCGTCGATGAGGGCGTCGATGATGGGGGAGTCGCCCGAGGTGCGGTAGAGCGTCTGCTTGATCGCGAGCACGTGCGGGTCGGCCGCCGCCTGCTCGATGAACCGCTGCACCGAGGTGGCGAAGGAGTCGTAGGGGTGGTGCAGCAGGACGTCGTTGCGACGGGCCGCCTTGAACACGTCGACCGGCGCGGCGGACTCGACCTCCGCCAGCCGCGGGTGCGTCGTGGGCACGAACGCCGGGTACTTCAGATCCTCCCGGCCGATGTCGGCGATGCCGTGCAGGCCGCGCAGGTCGAGCGGGCCGGGCAGCCGCACCACCTCGGCGTCGTCGACCCCCAGCTCGGAGACGAGCAGGTCGAGCACCGCGGGGTCGATGGACTCCTCGACCTCGAGCCGCACCGGCGGCCCGAACCGACGGCGCAGCAGCTCCTTCTCCAGGGCCGCGAGCAGGTTCTCGGCGTCGTCCTCCTCGACCTCGAGATCCTCGTTGCGAGTGACCCGGAACGAGTGCACCTGCTGGATCTCCATGCCCGGGAAGAGCCGGTGCAGGTGCTCGGAGATGACGTCCTCGAGCGGCACGAACCGATGGTCGCCCAGCGGCACGAACCGGCTGAACGTCGGCGGCACCTTGACCCGCGCGAAGTGCTCCTTGCCGGTCTTGGGGTTCTTCAGCAGCACCGCGAGGTTGAGCGAGAGACCCGAGATGTACGGGAACGGGTGCGCCGGGTCGACCGCCAGCGGGGTCAACACCGGGAACAGCCGCTCCTTGAACAGTCGCTTGCACTGCTTCTGCTCGGCGCGGTCGAGCTCGTCCCAGCGCACCAGCTCGATGTTCTCGGCCTTGAGCCCCGGCACGATGGTGTCGGCGAAGAGTCGCGCCTGCCGCTGCGCGAGATCGCGAGTGACCTCCCAGATCTGTTCCAGCACGTCGCGGGGCATCATCCCGGACGCCGCCCGCACGGCCACCCCGGCCGCGATGCGCCGTTTGAGGCCCGCCACCCGCACCATGAAGAACTCGTCGAGGTTGCTGGTGAAGATCGCGAGGAACCGCACCCGCTCCAACAGCGGCAGGGCGTCGTCCTCGGCCAGCTCGAGTACGCGCTGGTTGAACCGCAACCACGACAGCTCGCGATCGAGGAAGCGGTCGCCGAACTCCTCGACACCCTCGAGTGCGGACTCGTCGGGCACGTAGGGCGGCTCGACGTCGAACGGCTCCTCGGGCGGCGCGTCGTGGCTCTCGACGATCTCGGCGGACATGGCCTCAGTGTGTCAGGGGTGGGTGAACGCGAGGTGACGCGCCGAGGCCTGTGTGGACTCGTCTAGGGTCGCGGCTGATGAGCATGCTGAAGAGGAGCCGCACCGCGGTCGAGCGCGCCCTGCTGAGCAGGTCGATGGGGTTGCCGCCTGCGGTGCAGCGCCGGCTGGCCGGGCCTCCGGTGGAGGTCGACGGGCAGCGGCTGGCGGTCGACACCCAGCTCATGCTGAGGCTCCAGAAGACGGCACGGCTGCCCGCGGCCGACACCCTGCCCACCGGGCGGGCGCGAGCGCAGACCCGCCACGAGACGGCGCTGGCCGGGGGTGACCAGCCGATCGGGTCGGTGCGCGACCTGACGGCGGGCGGTCGTCCGGCGCGGCTGTACGTGCCGGCGGGGGCCGCCGACGTCGGGCCGCTGCTGGTGTTCTTCCACGGCGGCGGGTTCTTCGTGGGCGACCTCGACACCCACGACGCGTCGTGCCGGGTGCTGGCGCACGGGGCCGGTGTGCGGGTGCTGGCGGTCGACTACCGGCTCGCACCCGAGCACCCCTTCCCAGCCGCGCACGACGACGCCGAGGCGGCGTACCACTGGGCGGTCGACCATGCCCGCGAGCTCGGCGCCGATCCGGCGCGCATCGCGGTGGGTGGTGACTCCGCCGGCGGCACACTGGCCGCCGCCACCGCACTGCACGCCGCCCGCACCGGCCTGCCGTGCGCCGCGCAGATGCTGGTCTACCCGGCGGTCGACCCCGGCCGCGGGTCCGACCCGGAGAACCGATCCTCGGAGCTGTTCGCCGAGGGGTTCTACCTGACCTCGGGCTACATGGAGCGCGCCAACGAGGCCTACCTCGGTGACCCCTCGGGCGACACCGACGCCGGTCGCGACCCGCGGATGTCGCTGGTGCTCACCGACCTCGCCGCCGTCGCCGACCGCCTCGCCCCGGCGTACGTCTGCACCGCCGGCTTCGACCCGCTGCGCGACGAGGGCGAGCGCTACGCCCGGCTGCTGTCGTCCGCGGGGGTCGCGGTGACGACGCGCCGCTTCGACGACCAGATCCACGGGTTCTTCAACGTGGTGGGCGTCGGTCGCACCGCCCGCGCCTGCGTCGACGAGATCGCCGCGTGGCTGGGTTCGGCTCTGGGCCAGACACCGGGCTCGACGCCGGGCCAGGCGCCGGGCTCGACACCGGGCTGAACCGACTCCGCGGGCTGAGGGTGGGGGTCCGGTACTGCGGGAGCTCGAGCTGGCGCCAGCTGGAACGCACGCCCCGCCGACCCGCCCCGGGCCTCATAGCTCCGGCCGCCACCGCCGTAGCTCGCGGGTGAACACCTCGGGGTCGACCATCCGGGCGTCGATGACGACGGGGGAGAGGGTGTCGCGGGGGAACACCACCTGCCAGCCGCGGGCGCCGGGCTGGCTACGCATCTCGACGGCGACCGAGGAGTCGTAGAGGTCGAAGCGGTGGTGGCTGCCGCCGTGGCGGATGTCGACGACGCCGTCGTCCTCGATCGTGACCTGGGCCCCGGAGGGCCGCAGTCGGTCGGCCACCACCAGCAGCACCACGGCCAGCACGGCACAGACGATGCCGACCCACAGCACGCCGAACGCGAAGGCGGCGATGGAGCCGCCGACGGCGAGCAGCGCGAGACCGAGGATGAGGGCGGCGGTGGCCATGGGCCCGGAGAACCGTGACGGCGGGGGCACGGCGGCGAGCTCGGCTCGCGCCTGCTCCAGTTGGACGGCGAGCTGGCGGGCGCGCTTCTCGGCGTCCAGCCGCTGCCGCATCTCGGCCTCGACCAGCTCGGCCTGGTGCCGGATCGACGCCTCCACCTTCTGCCGGTCGACGGCCCGATCGGCGGCGGAGCGCTCGGCCTCGGCGCGGGCCGCGAAGGCCTCGGCCGCGGCCTGCTCGGCGGCCTCGCGGGCGGCGAGCGCCTGGGCCAGCCGGGTCTCGACCTCGGCGGTGCGCTGCTCGGCCTCCGCGCGCAGCCTCTCGGCGCCTCCGGCAACCTCGGCGTGCGCCTGCGCGTCGTGCTCGGCGGCCTCGCGGGCGGCGTGCGCTGCGGTGGCCGACTCCTCGGCCTCGACCCGCGCGGCGTGTGCCTGGGTGGCGAGCCGCGACTGCTCGGCGGCGCCCTCCTCCGCGGCGGTCCGCTGCTCGTGGGCCTCGACGGCGGCCGTCGCGCGCTGCTCGGCCAGCCCGTGCGCCTCGGCGGCGCTGGCGGCGGCCTCCTCGGCCTCGGCGGCTCGAGCCCGGGCCGCCTCCTCCGCCCGCTCGCGCAGCGCCTGCGCCTCCCAGGCGCGCTCCGCGGCGCTGGTCGCCGACTCCTCGGCCTCCGCGCGCGCGTCGGCGGCGTGGGTGGCGGCCTGCTCGGCGGTGGTCCGTGCGGTGTGCGCCTCCGCGGCCGACCGTGCCTGCTCCGCGGCCGCTTCGTCGGCAGCCGCACGCAGGTCGTGGGCCTGCGCCGCCAGCCCCGCCTGCTGGGCGGCGGCCTGCTCGGCGGCCTCACGGGCGACCTGCGCGGCACGGGCGGCGTCGGCAGCCGCTGCGGACGCCGTGTGCGCGGCGTGCTCGGCGGCCGCGGCCTGGGCGGCCTGGGCGGCGTGCTCGCGGCCGGCGTCCTCGGCGAGGGTGCGCTGCTGGTGGGCGTCGCGCGCGGAGTCGGCCGCGTGGTCGGCGGCCGTCTCGGCCTCGGCTCGGGCCCGGTGGGCGGCGGCGGCGGCCTCGGCCTCGCGCTGGGCGGCCGCGTGGGCGTCCTCGGCGGAGGCGGCCGCTGTCGCCGCAGCTTGGTCGGCCAGGGCGCGTGCGTCGTGGGCGTCGGAGGCCAGCCGGGCCTGCTCGGCGGCGGCCAGTTCGGCCGCTTCGCGGGCGGCGTGCGCGGCGGAGGCGTCGTCGGCTGCGGCGGCGGACGCCGTGTGTGCGGCGTGCTCGGCGGCCGCGGCCTGACCGGCCTCGGCGGCGCGATCGCGGGCGGCGTCCTCGGCCTGCTGACGCGACACCTGCGCGGCCTCGGCGAGCTCGTGGGCCTCGCGGGCCGCCTGCTCGGCAGCCAGCCGTTCGTCGACTGCGGCGGTGGCCACGCCAGCCGCCTCGGCGGCCGCGGCGTCGGCGACCGCGCGCTGGTCCGCGTGCTCGCGAGCGGCCTGCTCGGCCCGCTCCCGCGCGGCGTGGGCCTCGGAGGCCGCCGCCTCGGCGGCGGCGCGCGCGTCGTCGGCCGCGGCGGCGCGCTCGGACGCCGCCACGCCGGCCACCTCGGCCAGCCGGCGATCCTCGGCGGCCTGCTCGGCGAACTCGCCCACCAAGCGGGCTCGCTCCTCGGCCTGCACGGCCTGCGCCCGCGCCTGCTCCGTCTCGTCGGCACGCTCCCGCGCCGCCTGCTCGGCGACCTCGCGGGCCGCGTGGGCCTCGGCAGCGAGCCGGGCCTGCTCGGTGGCCTTCTCCTCGGCGACACTGCGGGCCGCGGCGGACTCCTGCGCCGCGGTGTCGGCCACGGCCCGCGCGCCCGCATGCTCCGAGGCGGTGCGCTCGGCGGCCTCGTGGGCCCGGTGCGCCGCCCCTGCCGCCTCCGCCGCCTCGCGGGCGACGTGCTCGGCGTTCTCGCGGTCGGAGTGGGCGGCCGTGGCCGCCTCGGCGTGGGCGCGCACCGCCTCCTCGGCCGACAGCCGGGCGGCGTGCGCCTGCTGCGCCTGTTCGGCCTGCTCGGCGGCGGCGCGCTCCGCACCCTCGCGAGCCTGCTGCGCCGTCAGAGCGCTCTCGACCTGCGCAGCGGTCGTGGCTTCCGCGGCCTCCCGGGCGCGGTGCGACTGCGCCAGTCGCTCCTCGGTCTCGGCGCGGGCCGCGGCGAGCTGCTCGGCCTGCTCGTGGGCGCGCGCGAGGGCGGACTCCGCCTCCTCGCGCAGTCGCGCTGCCTCCTGCGCGGCCTGCTCGGCCTCCTCACGCAGGCGGACGGCGTCGGCCGCGGCTCGCTCGGCGGCCTCCCGCGCGTTGTACGCCTCGGCAGCCTGGCGTGACTGCTCGGCGGCGGTCTCGTCGGCGCTCTGCCGCGCTCGCGCAGAGGCGACCGCCGACTCCTCGGCGACGAGCCGTTCCGCGGCCTGCTCGGACGCCGCCCGCTCGGCCGCGGTGCGCAGCCCGAGCAGGCGATCGGCAGCCGCCGCCTGCTCGGCCAGCCGCGCCTCGAGCTCCTCGAGGGTGGGCGGCTGCTCGGCGGGCGAGGTGCCGCGAGCACGCCAGGGCCAGCGCCGCCCGGGATCACCGGTGGGCGGGGTCTCGGGCGGCCCGGGTTGAGTCATCGGCGCGATGCTATCGAGACCGAGCGTCGGCGTAGGCCGACACCACCGTGCGGCTCCGCGTCGTCCCGCATCGGTCGCGGGGGTCGGAGGCGGGGTGGGACGGCGTTTCTGCCCCCGGGACGGTGGAGTTCCATCGTCCCAGGGGCGAATTCACCGGACGTCCGGTGAATTCGCCCCGGCGCCGCCCCTCAATACACCAACGCCTGGACGTCGTCGGCGAGCACCTGCTCGGCGAAGACGGCGGCGCCGGCGATGGTGGCGCCGTCGACGAGGTCGGCCTCGGTGAGACCGCGACGGGCGGCGCACTGGGTGCAGACCACGACGGTGCCGGCCGTCAGCACGGCGGCGAGCAGGTCGGCGATGGGGGTGGCGTGGGGGAGTCCGAGGTCGGGGCCGCAGCCCTCGGGACGCTCCGGCGCGGCGTACCAGGCGGCGTCACCGGTGAGCCAGAGCGTGACGTCGGCGCCGGCCGCGGCGGCTGCTGCGGCCACGGTGAACGCCTGGTTGGTGCGCTCCGGGTCGCTCTGCGCCGTCGTGGCCTTGATGACCAGTTTCTTCACCATGGCCGTTACCGTAAGGGCCGGCGTGGGGGCACCAGACATCCTCGCGCGCCATGACGGCGAAGCGCCGAGGAAGGGACCGTGCGATGTCGACCAGCGCGTGGGAGGGCTCCAGCACCCCGCGCCCCGGTCAGCTCTACAGCGGGCAGCGGGTCGACCTGCAGGGGGTTCGCGGCGTCGGCGTGCTGTGCGTCGTGCTCGGCCACCTCTTCCTCTGGCCGCACGGCGTCTTTGCGGCCCTCGACCTCTTCTTCGTGCTCTCGGGCTACCTGATCACCAGCATCCTGTTGGTGCAGCTGCCCCGCCACGGCGCGCGGTTCTTCGCCGTCTTCTACCTCGCTCGCGCTCGCCGGCTGATGCCGATGGCCCTCCTGGTGCTCGCGGTCACGACCCTGGCCACCTACGCGGTGTTCTCGACCAGCCGCGGCAACGACGTCGCGGTCGACGCGCTGTGGGCCGCGATCTTCGGTGCGAACTGGCACTTCGCCGCCGAGGGCACCGACTACTTCAGCCAGCAGGCGGCCTCGCCGCTGCTGCACTACTGGTCGCTGTCGGTCGAGGAGCAGTTCTACCTCGCGTGGCCGCTGCTCGTGCTCGTGGCCGCGGTGGTGGCACGCAAGCGCGGGGCGCGGCCGGAGACCCTGGCCTACCTGGTGCTCGGACTGGTCACGGTGCTCAGCTTCGGTTACTCGCTGTGGCACTCCGCGAGTCAGCCGACCGTGGCCTACTTCTCCACGTTCGACCGCGCCTGGGAGTTCGGCGCCGGCGGGCTGCTCGCCGTGGCCGCACCCCGGCTCGTCCGCATCCCGCTGCTCTACCGTCAGATCAGCACGTGGGTGTTCCTCGTCGTCTTCGTGGTCACGATCTTCACCCTCGAACCCTCGATGCCGTTCCCGGCGCCGTGGGGGCTGGTGCCGGTCGCGATCACGAGCGCCGCCGTGATCAGCGGCCTCGACGGCGATACCGCGTGGAGCTGGGTGCTGCACAACCCGGTGATGGTGTGGTTCGGCGACCGGTCCTACTCGCTCTACCTCTGGCACCTGCCGGTCCAGGTGCTGCTCGTGCCGTTCTTCGCCACCGACTCGCCCGCCTACTACGTCGCAGCGCTGTCGACGTCCGTGCTGCTCACGGTGGTCGGCTACGAGCTGGTCGAACGACCCATGCGGCGCGCCCCGTGGCTGATGCTGCGCACCGAGCGCGCCCGCCGAGCCGCCGCCGCCCCGTCCGTGCCCGTCAAGAAGCCGACGGCGAAGAGGGCGCCGCGGGGTCGGCGCCGACCGACCTCGCGGCGTCCCGGACGACGACCCGTGGGCGGGCTGGCCTGGCGTCCGAGCCCGCGGTGGGGCTGGGCCGGCGTGGCCGGCGTGGTCGCGCTGGGCGCGATCGTGGTGGGCCAGATGCAGGGGCCGGGTACGCCGGTGGCCGCCACCGACCTCGTGCAGGGCACCGGTCAACCCGCCGCGCTGCGGGCGGCGCTCGACCGCACCGCGTTCCCGACCTTCGACCCGTCGCTCGAGTCGATCGCCGACACCACGTGGGAGGAGCAGCAGGCGAAGTACGGGTGCGGGGAGACCGACCCCGGCAACCTCTCCTCGTGCCGCTTCGGCAAGCCGACCGCACGGCGCACCGTGGCGGTGTTCGGCGACTCGGTCGCCGGGTCGTGGATGCCCACCGTGCGCAAGGCGTTCGTGCCCGCCGGTTGGGCCGTGCAGCAGCTGACCCTGCCGCAGTGCAGCCCGTGGGTGCTGTCGTCGTACATCGAGGAGGACGGCAGCGCCTACCCCGCGTGCGCGGCGTTCCACCAGGTCGTGGAGTCCTACCTGCGCCGGATGCCGCCCGACCTGCTCATCGTCGCCGACGCCAGCCAGCAGTCTTTGAACTCGCAGCGATCCGAGATCGGTGGCACCCAGGAGTCGGTGGCGCGCGATGCGCTGGGCCGCTTCCTGGCGCAGGTTCCCGACGGCATCGAGGTGATGGTGCTCGGTGCGCCCCCGCCGATCGCGGATCTGCGCGAGTGCGTGAGCCGCGTGGGCGGCCCGCTCCAGTGCGCCCGCAGCCCCGATCAGCTCTACGAGGATCACAAGAACGGCGAGCTCGCCGCCGCGCAGGCCGCCGGCGTGACCTATCTCGACACGCTGGCCTGGTTCTGCGTCGACGACTCCTGCCCCGGATTCGTCGGCGACACCCCGGTGACCTACGACGGCACCCACCTCACGGTGCAGTTCGGCCAACAGCTCGCCCCGCTGCTGAGCGAGGCGGTCGACCAGGCCACCGACGGCCGCTGGCCGGGCCGGGCGAGTGCCGGCGGATAGTTGCAGGCAACGACGCGTTCGGCCCTTCCGGCGGCGGAGCCTAGGCTGGCCCCATGCCCTTCGAGCTCCCGAGCAACCTGCACGCGAACTGTGGCCCGCTGGCCTGGATGCTGGGCACCTGGCACGGCAACGGCCACGGCGACTACCCGACCATCGAGCCGTTCAGCTACGGCCAGGAGGTCGTGGTGCAGCAGGATGGCCGCCCGTTCTTCCACTACTTCGCCCGTTCCTGGATCATCGACGAGAACGGTGGATTCGTGCGCGACGCCGCGCAGGAGACCGGCTTCCTCCGCTGCCCCGAGCCGGGCAAGGTCGAGATGCTGCTCGTGCACACCAGCGGTGTCTCCGAGACCTGGTACGGCCAGGCCGAGGACGGCAAGGTCGAGCTGCACACCGCCGGCGTGAGCTTCACCGAGAGCGCCAAGGAGGTCACCGGCGGGCACCGGCTCTACGGCAACGTCGAGGGCGACCTACTCTACGCCTACGACATGGCCGCGGTGGGCCAGGAGCTCCAGCCCCACCTGTGGGCCCGGCTGCAGCGGTCGTGAGTCGCGCCCGTGGATGCCACGCATGAGTGACGACCTGGCCGACCGGCTGCGCAACAGCGGGTATCGGCTCACGCCCCAGCGCGAGTTGATCCTGCGCGCGGTCGACCGGCTCGGCCATGCCACCCCCGAGGAGATCCTGGCCGAGGTGCGGCAGGCGTCGTCCGCCGTGAACGCCTCGACGGTCTACCGCACCCTCGAGGTGCTCGAACAGCTCGGCCTGGTGCGGCACACGCACCTCTCCGACCGAGCCCCCACCTACCACTCGGTGACCGACCACGAGCACTTCCACCTCGTGTGCCGGAAGTGTCAGCGGGTCCGCTCTGTTGACGCAGGTGAGGCGCAGGCGTTCGTGGCCGTGCTCGCCGAGCAGGGCTTCACCGCGGACGTCGGGCACCTCACCGTGTTCGGCCACTGCCACGACTGTTCGGAGGATCCTTCATGACCAGCCCCCTGCTCACGCTGCCCGGCGCGGTGGCCGGCAACGGCCTCGACGCACCGGTGGCCGCGCACTACGGCTCGTTCAACGCCGAGCAGCGCACCCTGGTCTCCGGCGAGGGCTTCGTCGACCACTCGCACCGCGACGTGATCCGCGTCAGCGGACCCGACCGGCTCACCTGGCTGCACTCGCTCACCACCCAGTACTTCGAGGGCCTCGAGCCCGGCGTGTGGACCTCCGCGCTCGTCCTCAGCCCGCAGGGCCACGTCGAGCACGCCTTCACCGGCGTCGACGACGGCACCGCGTTCACCGCCCACACCGAGCCGGGCGCGGGGGCGGCGCTGCTGGGGTGGCTGGAGCGCATGGTGTTCATGACGCGCGTGGAGCTCGCCGACGTCACCGGCGAGTTGGCCGCGACCTGGCGGGCGACGTCCACCGGACCCCGCTGGGAGCTGATCCCCCGTGGGGAGCTCGAGGCCTACGCCGCCGCGGCCGGGCCCGCCTGCGGGATGTGGGCCTTCGAGGCGCTGCGCATCGCCCGCGGTGAGCCTCGGCTGGGGCTCGACACCGACGAGCGCACGATCCCGAACGAGGTGGGCTGGATCGGCCCCGCGGTGCACCTCGAGAAGGGCTGCTATCGCGGGCAGGAGACGGTGGCGCGCGTGCACACGCTGGGTCGGCCGCCACGCCGGCTCACGCTGCTGCACCTCGACGGCACCGAGAACCGGCTGCCCACCCCGGGCACGCCCCTGCTGATGGGTGCGGGCCCCTCGTCGAAGCAGGTGGGCTTCGTCGGCTCCTCGGCCCGCCACCACGAGCTCGGCCCCATCGCGCTCGGCCTGGTCAAGCGCAACGTGCCCCTCGACGTCACGCTCGAGGTCACCGGTGACGGCGAGTCGATGCCTGCCGCGCAGGAGGTCCTGGTCGACCCCGAGGTCGGTCTGCACGTGCGTCCCCGACTCCGCTGAGCCTCGCGACACCCTCGCCAGACTCACTCGGCAGACATGGCGGCGGCCCCCGGGAGGGAGTCTCAAGCCGCCCCGGGGGCCGTCGCGTTCCTCACGTCGCGCAGTGGCGTCGTGTGGCTGGGGACGCCGGGCCGCACACCCGGCGTCGTGGTCCTCTTCGGTCGCTACCCGTGGTACGACGCGACGTGCGGACAGTTCTGACCGTGTCGCATCCGGCAGCGGACCTTACGGCGGAACCTGCGCAGCATTGGGTCACCTCCCCGATTCCAGGTCGCACACAGCCCGAGAGCACGACCTCGGCCCAGTCTTCCCCCATTGGGGTGAGGTCTCAATATGGTCTGGCCCACAGGTCGGCAACAGTTACCTGAGACCTCCTCAGGTAACGCGCCCTTCACGTGAGGGGCCGCGCTCGTACATCACGTGCACGTCGCTGGGGGCGAGGGTGAAGCCGAGGCGATCGCGGTAGACGGTGATGGCGGGCCCGTTGTCGGACTCGACGTAGAGGATCACCTCGGTCGCGCCGCGCCCCGCGAGATGGTGCAGCCCGGCGAGAGTGAGACGCCGGCCCAGGCCGCGCCCCTGGGTCTGAGGCGAGACCCCCACCACGTACACCTCGCCGGTGGCTGCGTCGTGCTGCTTGGTCCAGTGGAAGCCCAGCAGCGCACCGCTGCCGGCGTCCTCGGCGATGAGCAGGCCGGTGGGGTCGAACCATGGCTCGGCCATGCGGTCGGCGAGGTCGACAGCATCCATGCCGCCCTGCTCGGGGTGGTGGGCGAACGCGGCCGCGTTGACGGTGAGCAGGGCCTGCTCGTCGTCGGGCCGGTAGCCCCTGATCCGGACGTCGTCGGGCAGGTCGAGGGCCGGCAGGGGGTGGGCGGTGGGCCGCCGCATCAGCCAGAGCTCGCGCACCCGGGCGAAGCCGTGGCGCTCGGCGAGCCGGGCGGCGGCCGGGTGGTCGGCGTGCGACCAGGCCTGGAGCGGTGTCGTGTCGTCGACGCGGTCGAGCAGATCGGCGACCAGGCGAGCGCCGACGCCGCGGCGCCGCGCGTCGGGCACCACGGCGGCCGCCAGCTGGGGTGTGGCGGTGCCGTCGGCGGTGTCGTTCGGGCGCACGAGCAGCGCGAACCCGGCGTCGTCGACCGACGCGGTCACCCGCTCGGGGTGACGGCGCAGGGCGATGAGCGCGGCCTCGTCGAGGGGAGCGGCGCCGTCGGACTCGGTGGCGAGGTCGGCGGTGCGGGTGATCGGGTCGAGGTCGGGGTGGGGCATGGGCACAGTGTGGCGCGCGCCGCGGCGGGCACACAGGTCGGTGACAACTGGTGCACACGGCGGTTGGGCCCTTTCGGGCTGTCGGCGCTGTCGCCTACTGTGGCCGAACATGGGGGCGACCGCGGGGGGCGGAGGCTCGCGGCTGCGCTATCGGCCCGAGCTCGATGGCCTGCGCGCCGTCGCGATCCTGCTCGTGGTCGCCTTCCACCTCGACCTGCCCGGCACTCGCGGCGGCTTCGTCGGCGTCGACGTGTTCTTCACGCTCTCGGGCTTCCTCATCGTCGGATTGGTGCGCGCCGAGCTGGGCGGCGGCGGTCGTGTGCGATGGGCGGCGTTCTACGCCCGTCGGGCCCGTCGACTGCTGCCGGCGGCGGTGTTGGTCTACGTGTTCGTGCTGCTCGCCTCGGTGCTGGTGGTCGACCCCGACGGCGCGCGCGGCCGGGTCGCGATGTCGGCCGTGGCGGCGTCCGGGTCACTGAGCAACGTGTACTTCTGGGCGGTCGCGCCGGTCAGCTACTTCTCTCCCGAGGGCGACGGCTCCGAGCTGTTGCTGCACACCTGGTCGCTCGGGGTCGAGGAGCAGTTCTACCTCGGGCTGCCGCTGCTCGTGCTCGTGGCCGCGGTGCTCGCGCGTCTGCGCCCGGGGTGGAGCACGGCCCGCTCGCTGGCCGTGCTGGTGCCGGTCTGCTCGGTGCTGAGCGTGGTCGTCGCCGTGTGGCTGAGTCGCCACTACGACCAGGCCGGCTTCTATCTGCTGCCCTCTCGCTTCTACGAGATCGGCGCCGGTGCGACGCTGGCGCTGCTGCTGCCGGACCCGGGTGTGCTGCCGCGTCGGCTGCGCGACGTGCTGGCCCTCGCGTCGGTGCCGCTCTTGGTGCTGCTGGTGGTGCGGCCGCTCCCGGCGCAGGGGGTGCCCGGGGCGTGGGGGCTGCTCCCGGTGGCGTTCGCGCTCGCGGTCATCACCGGCACGGCCGGTGGGGCAGGCGGGGTCGGTGGAGTCGGCGGGGTCGGCGCGTTGGTGCGTCGCCTGCTGTGCAGCCGGCCCGCCGTGGCGCTGGGGCGGGTGTCGTACGGCTGGTACCTCTGGCACTGGCCGCTCCTGGTGCTCGCCTCGCTGTGGTGGCTGGGCACCGACCCGTGGTGGGTGCGCGTCGGAGCGGTGCTGGTGGGGTTGGGGCTCGCCTCCCTGAGCCTGCGCTACGTCGAGACGCCGGTGCGCCGCGGGCGCTTCACGGGCCGCCTGACGACGCGTCGCTCGCTGGTGGGGGCGTTGGTCAGCGTGGCCGTCGTGGCCCTGGTCGCCGGACTGGTGTCGGCGCAGGCGCGTTACGCCCCGCAGCCGGGCTACTGGGCCAGCGTGGCGACGGCGGAGGCCGACTACCCGCAGCTGCCCGCGTCGTGCGGTCAGACTGCGGCCGACCCGATGGGCACCGACGGCCGCGCCTGTCGTCTGCTCACGCCCGCCACCGCCGATTCACCGGTCGTGTTCGTCACCGGCGACTCCCACGCCTGGTCGATGCTGCCCGCGCTGGAGCAGGCGCTGCGCGGCACGGGGGTCGGCTTGGTCGACCTCTCCGAGCCGGATTGCCCACCCGGCGTGCGCCGCATCGACCTCACCGCCGAGTCCCTGGCCCAGGACCGTGCGCGACACGGTCGGTGCCTCGCCCTGAACCGCCGGGTGCTCGACCTCGTCGACGACACCGCGGCGCGACGTCCCGTGGGGGTGGTCGTGGCCGGGCGGTGGACAGAGCAGCTCGGGGAACACCCGCTGTCGGTCGCTGAGCGGGACTCCTCGCGGCTGGAGCTGTGGGGCTGGGCGCGTGGGGTGCTGCCCGACGAGCTGACCCGCGCGGTCGAGACGATGCAAGGCGACGGAGCCCGGGTGGCCGTCGTGGCGCCGATCCCTGAGATGCGTCGGCTGGTGCCGCAGTGCGTCGGGCTCCCCTGGGTGCCCGGCTCGTGCGACGTCACGCGCGCGGCCGAGACCCGGTACGACGCCCCGGCCCTGAGCATGGTCGAGAACCTGGTCGGCGCCACCGGCGCGACCCTGGTCGACCCCGCGCCCGCTCTGTGCGACGACCAGTCGTGCCGGGCGTCGTCCGGCGGCGTCGTCAACTACTTCGACGACGACCACCCCTCGGCCACGCGCAGCCGTTCGATGGCGGGGCTGTTCGAGCCGTGGGTGCGCGACCTCAGGGGTTGAGTCTGGGGGTTGAGTCTGGGGGTCGAGTTACCGGGGTCGAGTTACCGGGGTCGAGTCTCAGCGGTGGAGGGAGGCGCGCTCGGCCTTCTCGGTGGCGCGCGAGTCGGCCTCGGCCGCAGACTCCTTGGCCGGCACGACGAACCGGTAGCCGACGTTGCGCACGGTGCCGATGAGCGTCTCGTTCTCGGGGCCGAGCTTGGCGCGCAGCCGCCGCACGTGCACGTCGACGGTGCGGGTGCCGCCGAAGTAGTCGTAGCCCCAGACCTCCTGGAGCAACTGCTGGCGGGTGAACACCCGGCCCGGGTGCTGCGCGAGGAACTTGAGCAGCTCGAACTCCTTGAAGGTGAGGTCGAGCGGGCGGCGTCCGATCTTGGCGGTGTAGGTGGCGTCGTCGACGACGACGTCGCCGGAGCGGATCACGTGCGCCTCGGGGTCGTCGGCCTCGCGGCGTGCGGTCAGTCGGCCGATGGCGAGCTTGATGCGCGCCTCGAGCTCGGCGGGACCGCAGGTGTGCAGCACGACGTCGTCCATGCCCCAGTCGTGGGCGACGACGGCGAGGCCCCCCTCGGTGGTGATGAGGAGGATCGGCACCTCGGTGCCGGTCGTGCGGATCAGTCGGCAGAGGTCGCGGGCGTGGGCGAGGTCTTGGCGGCCGTCGACGAGCAGCAGGTCGCTGTCGGGGGCTTCGAGGAGAGCGCTGCCCTCGGCTGGCAGGATCTTCACCTGGTGGCCCAGCAGTGCGAGCCCGGGGATCACCTCCGCCGACGGCTGGAGGGCGTTGGTGAGAAGCAGAAGGTCACTCATGGCGGGATTCCTCGATAGGGATGACTGCACTGAGGACCGAAACACGACGTTGAGCTCCGGGCGATTGTTGGTGATGGTACCGAAACCGGCCGGACACAGTGGAGGGCATCGGCGTGAGTGAGACAGAGATCATCTGGAAGGTGTGGCGATGATCATCACGGTGCGGTACTGGGCCGGTGCCAAGCACGCGGCCGGTGTCGATCACGACGACCTGCCGGTGGACGGCGCACTGTCGCTCGCCGAGGTGCGCGCGCGAGCGGTGGGCCTGCACCCTCAGGGAGGGCTCGAGCGCGTGCTGGCGGTGTGCTCCTGCCTGATCGGCGAGGAGCCGGTGGGCAGCGGCGACCCGGCGCGGGTCATGGTCGAACCCGGCTCGACCGTGGAGTTCCTGCCGCCGTTCGCCGGTGGCTGACCGGTCGGTCCGGCGTCGAGATCAGGCCGCGGTGGCCTCGGGGGACTCCACGGGTGCGGGGGACTCGCCACCGTCGCGGAACGCGCGACCGAAGGCGATGGCCAGGGGAACCGAGACTGCCAACCAACTGACGGCGACGACGCCGATCACGATCTCCATGGGAGCCCACCTCCTTGTGAACCTGTAAACCCAGTGTTACCCCGCGTTGGTTGCTTTCAATGCCGAAACATGAGCGGTGCCCACCTGGTCTAGACCGACCGGGCAGCATGGCGACGGAGGCGGCCACGGTCGCGATCCCGGGCCACCCGGTGACCCGAGATCGCGACCGTGGCGCCCGTGGGCCTAGTGGTAGCTGACGAGTTGGGGTCGTGCTTCGAGGATCTCGAGGGGTTGGGTCGGGGCGTCCATCTGGACGGTGCCGGGCACGGGTTGAAAGGGTCCGCCGTCGAGGCTCCAGTCGGCACCCCACACGGCGGTGAGCCCGAGGTGGACCTCGCCGGCAGCGGTGTAGCGGTAGGCGACGTACTGGGATCTCGGGGTCTGCTCGGCATAGGCGACGCCGGGTTCGGTGGTGGTCATGGTGTGCCCATCACCGAGGGTCCAGCGGAACTCCTGGGCCTTGATGTCGAAGGTCACGCGGTGGCCGAGGAGCGTGACGGTGCGGCGGAACGGTGCGGCCTCGGTGCGGAAGATCGTGTCGATGTTGACCAGGGTCCGGCCGTTCGGCGGTTGAACGATGAGCTCCGGTGTGGGCAGGGGTACGCGTTTGAAGGCGCGGGCCACGAGCGCGGGCGTGACGGCGGGTGCTTGTGCGCTGCCGCTTGTTGGACATGAATCGCCGATCACAGCCATCGCGCCACTAGCGAACATGCCGACCGTCACCGTCATCGTGGTGCCGTCGGCACAGGTAGCAAGCGTTGTGCACCCGTGCAGGGCCGCGAGACTCTCGACACTGGCGGCGTCAAGGCATTGGGTCGTGCTCGACACGGAAACAATCGGATCAGACGTGGCGACGGATCCAGAGTTGTGGATCTCCCCGTCTTGAGTTGGTGGTGATCCTGCGTCCTTGACGCCGGCGTCGTATCCGGCGGTCCCTGCGTGCACGACCGGAGTCACAGGTGACGGGCCGCCAGAGGGGTCGGGCGGGTCTGCCGAGGCGACCGTGGGACGCAGGAGAAGGGCAAGTGTCAGCAGCAACCCAAAGTACTTCACTTCTTGGACACCTCCAGGACGGTCCAGGAGCCCCGCTCCCAGGCGACGTCGAAGTAGTAGGTCCGCTTGGCTGCAGCAAAGGTCTTGGTCTCGCCGAGCCCGTCGTCAACTCGTTGCTTCGGGATAGTCATGGTTCCGGTGACCGAAAGACGCGGGCCTGACCGATCAATGACCCCAACGCTGCTATCGGTGAACTGCCAAGGATCGCTCTTAACGTTGCCGCCCTGGCCGTAGACGCCGTCGATGATGTCGGTGAGCGTCTTGCAAGAGGTGCAAGCGGCATCGTTCAGTTGCTTGAGATCCCCGGTCTTGCCGGTTCTCGATGCTTGATTGAACTCATCGACCCAGTGTTGTGTAAAAGCCATGGCCCCCTGCGGTGTCTTCTTCTCCCACGGCTCCTTGACGTCCGCGGCGTCGGTGGTGGTGTCGTCCGAGGGGGTGGGGCTGGTGGACTCGGTGGGCTCGAACTTCGGTTCCGGATCACCCCCGCAGGCGCCCAGCGCGGCGATGAGCAGGGCGGCTGCGAGTGGGGTCGCGAGTCGTCGAGTGCGGAGCATGTGAGGCCTTCCCGAGGTTGTTCGTTACGGGGGCGGGTCGTGGATTCGGTTCGCTTGGTGGACTCGATCCGCGACCGTGGCGCCCGTGGGCCTAGTGGTAGCTGACGAGTTGGGGTCGTGCTTCGAGGATCTCGAGGGGTTGGGTCGGGGCGTCCATCTGGACGGTGCCGGGCACGGGTTGGAAGGGTCCGCCGTCGAGGCTCCAGTCGGCACCCCACACGGTGGTCAGCCCGAGGTGGACCTTGCCGGCAGTGGTGTAGCGGTAGGCGACGTACTGGGATCTCGGGGTCTGCTCGGCATAGGCGACGCCGGGTTCGGTGGTGGTCATGGTGTGCCCATCGCCGAGGGTCCAGCGGAACTCCTGGGCCTTGATGTCGAAGGTCACGCGGTGGCCGAGGAGCGTGACGGTGCGGCGGAACGGTGCGGCCTCGGTGCGGAAGATCGTGTCGATGTTGACCAGGGTCCGGCCGTTCGGCGGTTGAACGATGAGTTCGGGTGTGGGCAGGGGCACGCGTTTGAACGCGCGGGCCACGAGCGCGGGGGTGACGGTGGGTGCTTCCGCGTTCCCGCTCTGGGGATCGCATACCGTTTGGCTCGTCGATTCTGCGCCCGACTCGTACGTTGCGACGGTGGTCGTGATCTCAGTGCCGTTAGAGCACACTTGCGGACCGGTGCATCCGTGCATAGCCCACGTGTCGATCTGCTCCGCACCCCCGGCACACATGTGAATCGTTGTGGTTCCCGTTAAGGGGTCGCCTGCTGCGTCGCTCTGAACGCCGTCGGGAGGCGGGGTGGTTGGGTTGTCCGCCTGGTGCATGCTGACGCCAAACCCCTGGTCATTGTGCCCTGCCGCTGCCGTCGGGGGCGGTGGCTGTGGGTCGGATGAAGCAGATGGTGAGATCGCGAACGTTGCAGTCGCGCACACCACGAAGGTTGCGAGTCGCCTCATTGCCGCGTCACCTCGTTGGTGATCCAAGCGCCGTCCTTCCACTCGAGGTTGAAGGTGACTCGAAAGGTTTCCGCTGGGAAGGTGGTCGACTCGCCGTCTGGGTGGCGCGTTACCTGCTTGCTCGTCTTCATGGAGCCGGCGACGACAACCTTGAGGTTCGTGTCGGGAACGGCGCCGAAGGACAAATCAGATAGATGCCAGGCCTTACCCGTGATCTTTCCGCCATCGCTGTATGCATCATCGATGATGTTGAGGTAGGTCTTGCAGGTTGAGCACTTGGGCGATCCAAGTGCCTTGAAGTCGCTGGCGTCCCCAGTCTGAAACGCCTCGGAAAAACTCTGTGTCCAGTGCTTGGCGAAGGCGAGTGCCCCCGACGGTTTACGGCTCTCCCACGGCTCCTTGACGTCCGCGGCGTCGGTGGTGGTGTCGTCCGAGGGGGTGGGGCTGGTGGACTCGGTGGGCTCGAACTTCGGTTCCGGATCACCCCCGCAGGCACCCAACGCGGCGATGAGCAGGGCGGCTGCGAGTGGGGTCGCGAGTCGTCGAGTGCGGAGCATGTGAGGCCTTCCCGAGATGGTCGCGCCCACGGGTGGGCGCACGTCCAACCGTAGGAAGGCCTACCCCGATCGCGCCACCGTCAACCGCGCAGCCTGTGGAGAACCAGCGCCAGGCCGCGCGGGAAGAGCCCTCAGACCTGCTTGCGCAGGGTGTACTGCCACCGCAGGTAGTCGATGGAGTACTTGCCCGGACCATCCACGCACACCGCGTAGGTGGCGCGGCGCGCGGACTTCTGGGTCCACATCTCGTCCATGCCCCGCCAGGTGGAGTCCCAGCGCCAGCGCGAGCGCAGCACGCGGCCGGCGGTCGCGCCGGCGGGCAGCTTCACGTCGTAGGTGAAGCAGGCCGAGGTGTCGGGCTGGGTGCAGTCGACGACGAGGCCGAGTCCACCCTGCTTGGAGACCGAGCAGCCATGGTTGGCGCGCGTGTCGGGGGCCGAGCCCTGCACCTCGATGTGCCGGGTCACGGTCCGGTGGCCCGTCCGCACCCGCACGGGCACGGTGCGGGTGTCTTGGCGTCCGTCGGTACCGGTCGCGGTCACCGAGAGCGTGTAGCGGCCGGGGGCCGCCATCTTGCCGGTGGCCAGGCGTCCGTTCCAGCGCACGAACTGGCGGGCCGACGACGACACGTCACCGGCGCGCTCCACGCGCACCGGCTGGCCGCTGTGGTCGTACACGACCCAGCCCAGCGCGGCGGGGGCGTTGAGGTAAGCGCGCAGTCGGACGGCGTCGAGGTAACCGTCGTGCACGAGCGGGTAGAACGCCGGGCCGGTGGTGCTGACCAGGCCCGACATCAGCGGCTGGTCGCTCACCACGAACGAGGAGACGGCGTAGAGCACGCCGTCGGAGTCGAGCACCCGCAGGTGATAGGGGCCGCGCCTGCTCGGCAGGTCGACCTGCGGCTCGGACGGCGTCACGGTGCTGCGCACGACCTTGCGCGAGGGCAGCGTCGTCTCGAGCGTGAAGGTCTGGGGAGCGGTGCTGGGCAGGTCGTTGAACCCGATCGTCACCGGCACGGTGGCAGTGCCCGTCGGCACGAACGCCCCCTCGCTCGGCGAGTCGACGCTCACCCAGCCGAGGTCGTCGTTCGTGGCGCCGGCGATCGTGAAGTGGGACGTCGTGCTGGCCGCTCCCGTGACGCTCACGGTGTAGGCACCGTCGCGCCCGAGTCCCGTGGCCAGCGGAACCTCGACGGAGTCCGTGCCCGCGGGCACGTCGACCGAGGCGGTGGTCTCGCACGGCGAGGTGCCGGGCAGGGCGACGCAGCCGAGGTCGCGGGTGATCGCGATGTCGTAGTGGCCGGCGGTGACGCCGGAGAGCTCGACCGGGCCGGCGAAGTCGCCGTCGGTGGTGCTGTCGAGCACCGGCGAGGTGACCGTCATGACGCCGGCGGGCGTCGAGGCAGACGACGTCGGCGCGGTGCTGGTGGGGTCTGCGGGTGCGCTGGTCTCACGTGGAGCCTGGGTCGGCGTGGCCGGTGCGTCGCTCGCGGCAGCCGAGGACGACGAAGACGCTGCGGCCGGCCTGGTCGGCGTGCCGCTGGACTCGGCCGTGGCCGTCGCGGCGTCCGAGGAAGCGTCCGAGGCGACGTCGGACGCGGCGTCGGTGGCATCGACGGCCGGGCTGACGGCGGGCTCGGTGGTGGTGGGGGAGTCCGTGGGGGCGACGTCCTCACCGTGGGCCACGGCGAAGCCTTGGCTGAGGGTCAGGCCGGCGACCAGGGCGCCGGCGAACAGCCGAGCGCGCGTGCGGCGGGGGAGAGACACGAGGAGAAGGTTAAGCACTCCGAGGCGGGAACGGCAGACCTTTCGACAACGAGTCGGCACCAGTCTGGACAAACGCTCGGAGCCTGTGACTCCTGGGGTAGAAGTGACACTTGGGACGACCGATCTCACCCAAGTTTCATGAGGAAAACCCTTATGGGTGAAGGAAGCCGGCGGAGTCCTCCACGCCGTCGCTCACGCGGCGCATGTCGACCTCGACCATGTGCTGCATCACCCGCTCGAAGGAGACGGTCGGCTCCCACCCGAGCTCCTCGCGCGCCTTGGTCGGGTCGCCGACGAGTTGCGCGACATCGGCCGGCCGCATCAGCGCCGGATCCTGGCCCAGGTGGGACTCCACGTCGGCGATGCCGGCCGCCTCGAAGGCGAGGGCGAGCACGTCGGAGAGGGCGCGGCACACTCCGGTGGCGATGATGAAGTCGGCCGGCTCGTCGCGTTGGAGGGTCAGGTGCATGGCGCGGGCGTAGTCGCCCGCGAACCCCCAGTCGCGGCGGACGTCGAGGTTGCCCAGCGTGATCGTGCTGCGTCGTCCGAGCGCGATCTCGGCGACGCCGCGGGAGATCTTGCGGGTCACGAACTCCGGACTCCGCAGCGGACTCTCGTGGTTGTAGAGCGTGCCGGTGGAGGTGAACAGTCCGTAGGACTCGCGGTAGTTCACCACCAGGTGGTGGGCGAACGACTTGGTCGCGGCGTAGGGCGAGCGCGGATGGTGCGGGGTGTTCTCGGTCTGCGGCTGCTGGTCGGTGACGCCGAACATCTCCGAGCTGGAGGGCTGGAAGAACCGCGGCGCCCAGCCGTGCCGGTCACGGAAGCGGATCAGCTCCTCGAGCATGCGCAGCACGGCCATGCCGTTGCTCTCCGCCACGACCTGCGCCGCGCCCCACGACGCCCCGACCGAGGTGAACCCGGCCAGGTTGTAGATCTCGTCGGGCCGCAGCCCGGCCAGCACCGCGGCCCACCCCTCGTGGTCGCGCTGGTCGAGGTCGACGAGCTGGACGCCGTCGAGGTAGGCGTAGGCGCGCCCGAGCGTCGTCGGCGCCCAGCGCGAACCCGGTCGCAGCGTGCCGACCACGTGGTAGCCGAGCGCCTTCAGGTGCCGCGCTAGGTACACGCCGTCCTGGCCGGCGACGCCGGTGATCAGCGCGGTGCGGGGCATGGGCGGCAGCCTAGTGGCGCGCTCCCGGAGTCATCGAGCAGTTGGCGCCGCCAGGACACGCGCCTCGCTGCAGTGGCAACACTCGAAATACCCCGGTACGCCAACGCGTCGCCGCCTGGGAATGCACGCACCCTGACGAGACGAACCGTGCAGGAGCTTCGTGGGCACACCACTCGCGGTGACCGCACGCCGGCGGCGGGGGTGTGTGGTCGGCCTCTGGCCGGGGGTGCTGTGCTCAGCGGAAGCGCAGCAGCTGCGTGGTCGCCAGCCGACCGGCAGGAAGCGCCGAGACGCCGCGCGGCGGCTCGCCGGGGTGGCCCAGGGCCACGGCGTGACGCGCTGTCCAGTCGGGTTCGCCGCCGACGAGGTCGGCGGCAGCACGCGACGAAGCCTCGGGGTAGAGGCTCACCGGGCAGCTGCCCAGCCCCGACGCGGCGGCGAGGGTGGTGATCGACTGCACCACCCGCCCGACGTCGAACTCGGTGTCGAGCATCGTCTCGGCGGGGCTCAGCACGACCAGCACGACCGGCGCGGCCGCGAGGTGAGCCGCATACTGTCCGAGCCGGGCCAGCGCCGCCTTGACCTGCGGGTCGTAGACGGCCACGAATCGCCACGGCTGGCGGTTGCGGGCAGAACCCGTCCATCGGGCCGCGTCGACGATGCTCGTGACGACCTCGCGCTGCACCGGCTGGTCGCCGAAGACTCGGACGGCGCGACGCGCGAGCGAGCGGCGCACCGCTGAGGAGGTCTCCACCTGGCCCAGTGTGCCGGGTGGCCGCACCGGTGGTCGGGCCACACCGGCCACTCGATCTCAGTAGGCGCCGCGCCGCTCCAGCACCACTCGCACGGTGCGCAGGAGCACGACCAGGTCGAGCATCGGCGTCCAGCGGCGCACGTAGTGGTCGTCGAGGTGCAGGGACTGCTCGACCGAGAGGTCGTTGCGCCCGCTGACCTGCCACAGCCCGGTGATGCCGGGCCGCACGAGCAGGCGCCGGTAGTGCAGGTCCAGGTAGGTGTCGACCTCGGCCTGCACCTGGGGCCGCGGACCCACCAGGTTCATGTGCCGCTGCACCACGTTGAACAGCTGCGGGAGCTCGTCGAGGGAGGTCGCTCGCAGGATCTGCCCGACGCGGGTGACGCGAGGATCCTTCTTGAGCTTGACGAACGCGCCCATCGAGCCCCCGCTCTCGGCGACCAGGGCGGCGAGCTGGGCTTCGGCGTCCACACGCATCGTGCGGAACTTGTAGACCGAGAAGGGCACGCCGTAGCGACCGATGCGTTGCTGGCGGAAGAACACGGGGCCGCCGTCGCCGAGGCGCACCGCTATGGCCACCACAGCCAGCAGCGGCGAGACGAGGACGACGAGCGACAGCGCCGCCAGTGCGTTGAGTGCCCCGTAGAGGCCGGAACCGAGAGCGCGGAGGACCGGTGACATCTCAGTCAGCCAGCCCGGGCAGGGAGCCGACAGCACTGCCGATACCGCCACCCACAGCGCCACCCACAGCGCCACCCACAGCGCCACCCACAGCGCCTCCGACCCCGCCGACCACGTCGCCGACGCCGGGCACTGGCGGCACGGTCACGTCGCCCCCGCCGAGCGGATTGTCGACCGTGACGCTCGGTCCGTCGCCGCCGGTGTCGACCGTGACCGGGCCGGCCGTGGCCTGCACGTCGGGGAGCCCGTTGCCCTGGCTGCCGCCGGTGTCACCGGCCCCGTTGGAGGGTCCGCTGGGGTCGGGGGTGCTCGGCGTGCTGGGCCCGGAGGGGGCACCGGGGTCGGTCCCGCCGGAGGGCGAGGTCGGGTCGGTCGTGCCGGTCGGGTCGGTGGTGCCGGTCGGGTCCGTGCCCGCCGTGCTGGCAGAGCCGTGACCCGCCGCGCCCCCGTGGTCGGCGCCCGCGCCCGAGCCGTCTCCGGCGCCCGCGCCCCGAGCACGCGACGCGGCGATGGATGCTCGTGCCTGGTCGAGCAGCTGCTCGGTGTTGTTGCCGGCGTCGGTCGTGGCCGCCGCCGGGAGGAGCAGGGCGCCGGGCCGCACCACCTCGGCGGCCTGGACGCTGACGGGACCGTTCGGGCCCACGACGGTGGGGCCGAGGGTCATGGCCGCGACGGCGATGGCGGCCGCGCCGACCATGGCGGCGCTGACGAGGGTGGGCCGCGCGACCTTCGTGACCGCGGCGGGCACGTCGCGCTGCGCGGCCGCGCGCCGGGCGACGGGTCGGAAGACGCTGTAGGCGCCCGCCAGCTCGCCCGCGACGGCTCGGAGCAGCGCCAGGCGAAGCCCGGTGGCGAAGGTCATGGCCCGCCGCACGATGACCATGCACTCGTCGCAGTGGCGGCCGTGGGTGCCGACCAGGTTCAGGATCTCGCGGTCGGAGGACGCCGCGCCCCGCACCATGACGGCGAGATCGATGCACTGCTGGGTCACGCCTCCGGGAGTCCACTCGACCGCCTGGTTCAGCAGGCCGCTGCGCGCCATCCGCACCGTGAGGCCGGCCTCGGCGACGCCGGTGCCGAGCAGGTGGGCGATGTCGGCCTGGGAGTCGCCCTCGACCTCGGAGTGCCACAGCGCCACCTGCCACGAGGTGCTGAGCTCGTTGAAGCGGGCGAGCCAGAAGGCGTCGTCCTCGGCGCGGGCCGGTGCCTGCGCGAACGACGCGAGCCACTGCGCCCGCACGGGCAGGCCGCTCTCGGCCTCGAGGGAGCCGAGCCGCAGCTCGGGTCGCACCGTGTCGACGAGGCCGACCGAGGTGAGGAAGCGGCGCATGGGCTCGGCGTGCCGACGCTCCAGCTCGGCGATGGCCGGCGCATCGCCCAGGCGGGCGCGCATCACCAGGGCGGGGTCGCTGCTGGTGGCGGCGTCCTGGTCGGTCGTGAAGTGCAGGGGAGTGGTCATCGTGTCCCTCACGGTGGGGGACGCGGGAGTGTGGGGCCCGCGCCGGGGGGACGACACGCTGGGGTGCGGGTCGGGAGATTCACGGTGTCGAACGGTGGAACTACTGGTGGGTTACGGGTGAACGGCGTGCGGTCCAGACCGGAGCGACAGATCGCGTCGGACCTTGCGCGAACGCTGGACGCAGGGGAGCTGTCCGTGCATTCGGGCCTGCGGTCGAGCCCTTCTCGCCTAGGGTGGCCTGGCCCCCGCCGGATCGCCTTCGCGCCGGTCCGCTCCCGCCCCTGAAAAGAGCTTCCGCCTCCCATGGTCGAGTTCCTCACGATCCTGCGCCGACGCTGGCGCATCCTGGTCGCCATGGTGGTCCTCGGCGTCGCCGCAGCCGGGCTGCTGACGACCCAGATGACCCCCACGTACCGCGCCACCGCGCAGCTCTTCGTGGCCTTCGCGAACACCTCGTCCGACGACACCGCCCTCTCGCTGAGCCAGGGCAACCTGTTCGCCGCCAACCGCGTGAAGTCCTACCCCGACCTCGTGAGCAGTCCGCTCGTGCTCCAGCCGGTCATCGACGACCTCGAGCTGGACGAGTCGCCCGAGGAGCTGGCCGGCCGGGTCTCGGCCCAGGTGCCCCCGAACACGGTGCTGATCGAGGTCTACGCCGACGACGAGAACCCGGGGCTGGCCGCCAAGATCGCCAACGACGTCTCGAAGAACCTCATCACGGTCGTGGAGGATCTCGACCGCATCAAGTCCAGCGACGCCTCCCCGGTGCGGGTCTCGCTGACGCGCGAGGCCGTGCCGCCCACCTCGCCGCGCTCGCCCGTGCCCGTCTTGAATCTCTCCGCCGGTCTCCTGCTCGGCCTGGCGCTCGGCCTCGGCCTGGCCCTGCTGCGCGACTCCCTCGACACGACGATCAAGGACGACGCCGACGTCGAGTCCGCCACCGGCCTGACGACGCTGGCGTCGGTGCCGGTCAACCCGGACATCAACGAGACGCCGGTGATCCAGCAGGGGGCCGCCAGCCCGGTGTGGTCGGAGTCCTACCGCAAGCTGCGCACCAACATCAGCTACCTCTCACCCGATGATCCGCCGCGCTCGCTGCTCGTCACCAGCGCGCTGCAGGGTGATGGCAAGACCGTCACCGCGGCCAACCTGGCTGCCTCGCTGGCCCAGAGCGGACGCCACACGATCCTCGTCGACGCCGACCTGCGTCGTCCGAGCGTGGCCAAGCTACTCGGCCTGGTGCCCGACGTGGGTGTCACCTCGATCGTCACCGGCAAGGCGACGTTGGCCGACGTCATGCAGCACGCGCACGGCTTCGACGTGGTGGCGAGCGGGCCGATCCCGCCGAACCCCAGCGAGCTGTTGGAGTCGCAGATGTTCCGCGGCCTCGTCGAGTCGCTGCTGGAGGAGTACGACTCGGTCATCGTCGACACGCCTCCGCTGGTCGCGGTGACCGACGCGGCCGTGGTCGCGACGGCTGCCGACGCGGTCATCGTGGTCGCACGTGCCAACCGCACCAAGGCGCCGGAGCTGCGCCGGGCGCTGCTCGGCCTGCGCGCGGTCGACGCCCGGATCGCCGGCGTCGTGCTGAACCGGGTGACCATGGACTCCAACGCCTACTACCAGTACAGCTACAAGCAGTCGGGCAAGTCCCGGCGGTAACGGGGCGGGCTCACCAGCGGCGGCGGTCGCGCCAGCCCATCGTGGGCACCTCGACGAGCCGGTACACCAGCAGTCCGGCGGCCATGCCGAGCCCGACGTTCAGCAGCAGGACGACGACGTCGGGCACGCCTGCGCCGAGCAGCGCGTCGACGCCCTTCACGACGGGGTAGTGCGCCAGGTAGATGCTGTAGCTGCCCAGGCCCACGGCCTGCGCCGGTCGGCTGACGGCGATGCGGGAGACCGCCGAGCGCAGCACGCCCTCGCCGGGTAGCAGCGCCCAGCCGATCAGCCCGGCGGCGGCGAGCGCCTGTGCGGTGGGGCGGAAGGCTGGCTCGACCCAGCCGCCGCGAAACAGCAGCGACGCCGCGAGGAAGAGCACGACGGCGCACACCAGCGTCGTATCGTGCCCGCCGAGGCGACGGGCTCTCAGCGCCAGGGGCGATGGCCGATCGTTGGCCAGCAGAACCGCCACCGCCACGCCGAGGGCGATGGCCTCCACGCGGCCGTCGGTGCCTCGTGTGGCGTGGGGCAGGCCGCCCACGGGGTCGGTGGCGAGCAGCGCCACGCGGGTGGCGAGGGAGGCCGCGGCGACGCCGAGGGCGATGGTGAGAAGAGCCGGGCGCCACCGCCCGAGCACCAGCAGCGCCGCCCACAGCAGGGCAAAACCGATGTAGAACTGCTCTTCGATCGCCAGGCTCCACACGACCTCGCTGCCGGGCAGGATCCGGTCGGTGACGCCCGGGTCGGCGACCTCGGACCAGTTGTAGGTGAAGCCGATCTGGGCGGCGAGGGCCGAGAGGTCCAGCGGTCGGACGGTCGCGTAGACGAGCGAGGGCACCACGACCGTCACGAGCAGCGGCGGCCCGAGCTTGAGGACCCGCCTCCGGTAGAAGCGCACGATGTCGAAGCGGTGCGTGCGCTGCCGCTCCCGGATGAGCAGCGCCGTGATGATGTAGCCGCTGACGACGAAGAACAGCACCACGCCGCCGTCGCCCGGCAAGAACGTGAGGCCGGAGTGCATGAGCACGACCACGCTCACGGCGACGGCGCGCATCAGGTCGATGACGGCCAGCCGCCCCTGCGTGGTGACGACCGGCCCCGCCTCGGACGCCGGGGGAGCCTCGCTGCGGGTCACGGCGCCGTGCGCGGTGTCCGGGGGTTCCGGCGGTGGAGCTGGCACCGGATCAGCCGCCGGTCGTGGTCTCGATGCGCCGCGAGGGCCGGGCGGCGAGGACGAGCGACAGCACCAGGAGCCCGACCGCGAAACCGAACACGGGCATGGTGGAGCCGAAGGGGCCGCGCCACAGACCGACCTGGGCCATGGTCATGTAGGCCGCCACCAGGGACCACCGGGTGCCGGCCGCCCAGGCGCGGTCGAGCAGGCCGAAGAGGGCGCCCAGGGCGCCCATGAGCAGCGCGACGCCCGGCCAGCCGCCGTCGAGGTAGGCCTCGGCCGGTATCGGCATGGAGAGGTTCGTGAAGGAGTAGCCGCGATCCTGCGCCACCGTGATGGACGACGGCTCGGCCTTGGCCGACCAGTTGCTGCGCGGCACGAAGAAGAGCAGGCCCGAGACGACGTGGGATCCCCAGGAGATGCCCTCCTCGTCGACGTAGCTGACGGTGTTGATCGCCTGCTGGAATCCGTCGTAGTCCTTGCCGGCGAGCAGGGAGGCCGTGATCTGGTCGCCGGAGGTGCTCTCGGAGCCGCGGAGCAGGTCTGCGGCGGGGTAGGCGAGCAGGAACGCGAAGACGCAGCCCACCAGCCACGCCACCGCGGCGCGCTGCCGTTGGGGGCGCATCAGCATCATCGCCACCGGGCCGAAGCAGGTCAGGAAGATGAAGCGACTGAAGGCGAACGGGTTGGCGACGATGCACAGTGTCCCGATGCCGACCAGGCACAAGGCGATGCTGACGCGACGGCTGGCGGGGGGCAGTGATGCCCTGCCCCGGACCAGGTAGAGGGCCAGCAGGGTGGCGACCGTGGCGAACGCCCCGGGCACCAGTTTGGTGAGGGCGGCGAGAGGCGAGGTGTTGTCGGTGTAGCCGTTGTCGGCCAACGCTTGGTTGAAGCCCTGGCGTGAGGAGAACAGCGCCCCGACGCCGCCGGCGGCCGAGATGACGAACGGCACCAGCAGCAATGCGCACAGCAGCATGCCGGCCGCGATCACGGCCAGCCAGATCCGCCCGGTTCGGCCGACGACCCAGGCGGCGGGAGGCGCGGAGCGCCGGAGCGACACCAGGCCGTAGGCGGCCACGATCGCCACCTGCCCGAGGGCGATGATCCCCTGGGCCCGCATGGTGGCGCTGACGTCGAGGGTGACGCCGGGGTCGTTCCATGCCGCCTGCACGTGGGAGATCTGGTACACCGCGGGGATCGCCAGCCAGCAGTACGGGAACACGCTGGCGACCAGCAGGCACGGGCGCAGCCGGCGGAACACCGCCACGGTGGCGCCGATGCTGCACGCGGCGATGTGCACCACCGAGAGCAGCACCATCGTCGGGTCCATGCCGCGGTACCACGGCACCAGCGGCAGCACCGCGAGGGTGCCGACCAGCAGGCCGACCACGAACAGCGACGACGCGGACGACCCGCCGCGGGTCTCGTCCGGGCGCTCGTCGGCGGACGCCACGGCCTCGGCCGGTACCGGGACCGTGGCGGTGCTCACTCCCCGAAGCCCTCGTTGTTGTCGCGGATCTCGATGTCGCCGGCCATCAGGCGCAGCGGTGCCCAGGCGGCGTTCACCACGACGTTGGCGCCGTAGACCAGATGGCCGATCGAGCCGCTGGAGACGCCGAGGGTCTTGCGCGTCCAGGAGCCGAACGCGTACGTCGGGCTGTCGATGACCTGGTTGCCCTGGAACCACACGTTGTCGACCGGCTGGGCCGAGGAGTAGACCAGCATCGAGGCGTGGCCGGTGCGGGTGTTCACCGGCGAGGCCTGCATGGTGTTGCCGGCGACGCGTACGTCGGAGACGCCCTGGGTGGCCCACTCGCCCTCGGAGGCGATGTAGACCCCGGCGCTACCGCTGCGCTGCACGGTGTTGGTGAGGATCGCGACGCGGTTGCCGCCGACGACCGAGATGCCGCGGGTCGCGCCGTCGGTCACCGAGTTCCCGGTGATGGTGATGTCGGACGACGGCGCGTCGTCGCGCAGGTAGGAGACGACGGCGATGCCGTCGTCGCCGGTGCGGCGCACGGTGTTGGTCGACACGTAGACGCCGGTGGTGCCCGAGGTGAGGTGGATTCCGTCGGCGAGCGGGTCGACGATCGTCGACCCGGTGATCAGGCCCTGGTCGGCGTTGCGGACCAGGATGCCGGCACCGCGCGCACCGGAGGCGCGCACGTTCACGACGCCGAACGAGGTGGCGTCCTTGACGACGATGTTCTGGGCACCGAGCTTGTTCGAGCGACCCTCGGCCCCGGCCACCACGTGGGTCAGGTAGGCCAGCACCGGCTTGTCGCCGGTGAGTCCGATGGCGCTGTTGTCGGGGTCGGTCGACACCAGCCGGGTCGAGGAGCTCCCGGCGCCGCCCATGCGCACCCCGTTGAGCACGAGGACGCCGGAGAGGTCGTACTCGCCGGCGGGCACGTACACGTCGCGGCCCTGCTGCTGGGCGAGCGAGACCGCCTTGCGGAACGCGGCGAGGTCGTCGCCTCCATCGTCGGGCACCGCGCCTGTGTCGGTCACCCGCACCGGCGAGGTGTCGCGCGCCTGGGCTGGCGCGACGCCCAGGGCGGTCAGTGCGGTGCCGGCGACGGCGAGCCCACTGAGGATGCTGATGATGCGGCGGCCGGAGGCCGGGCGCAGGCCGTTGGTAGGCATTCGGTGTTCTCCACTCCCCATGGACCGGCCGCGGGGGCGACCGGTTGGGGAGGATTCTGCCGCAGCCGAAGGGCCGGCGTGGTGGATCCGGACAACCTTTGCGCCGACCCCCGGCGCGCCCGGTGCTCACCCAGCGCTCGCCCGGCGCTCGCCTGGCTACGCTGCGCGCATGCCCGACCCCGCCGCCGCGACGCAGTCGGCTCTCCCGCAGGGGCGTCGCCGATTCATCGTGGTCACGGGCATGCCCCGCTCCGGCACGACGGGCGTCGGCACGGCCCTGGGCTACGCGCCCGGTGCGGCGTCCCTCTACGAGCCGCTCAACCCCGAATCTGGTCTGACCTCGGTGCACGACTACTTCGTGCTGCCGCCGAGGGGCCGGGTCGAGGACGACGCCACCTTGGTGCGGCAGTTGCGCGGCGTGTTCGGGGTGTCGCTGCGCACCCGCCGCGGCATCTGGCCGCACGACCCGGTCTGGAAGCGCGTCGTCAAGCAGGTCACGGGCAGCACCAGCCGCACCTCGGCGGTGCGCATCCGGCTCGACCCGCGGGTGCGGACCGTGATCTGGAAGGATCCCTTCGCCGCGCTGCTCGTGCCGACGCTGGCCACGCAGCTCGCGATTCCCGCGGTGGTGACCGTGCGCTCCCCGGAGGCCTCCGCAGCGAGCTTCAAGCGCCTGGGCTGGCACTTCGACCTGCCGCGCGTGGTCCGTGGCCTGCGCGAGGCCGTAGGCCCGGCGTCCTTCCTCGAGGGGCTGGAGCCGCACCAGGGTTCCGACGACGCGGTCGTGATCGGCGCGCTGCTGTGGCGGCTGGTCTACGGCTACCTCGACCACGCGCTGCCGGCCGACGCGTCGTCGCTGGTGCACTGGGTCGGCTCGCGCGCGCTGCTGGCCGACCCCGCAGCGACCTACGCCACCCTCTACACCGGTCTCGGCCTGACCACGACGCCCGAGGCGCGCGCCGCGATCGCGCGCGACTACGCCGACGAGGGCTCGGGTGAGCCGCGGGCCGGCGTCACCCACGACAAGGGGCGCAACGTGCAGCAGGCCAACGACTACTGGTCGAAGGTCCTCTCCGACGACGACCGGCGGCGCGTCGCCGATCTCACCGCCGACGTGCGGGCGGGCGTCGAACGCCGCACCGGCGCGCTCTGATCGCGGCTTCGCCTGCGGGGCGGTCCGCGAGGGGCTAGGTTCGGGCTCGCTCCCGGTGCCAATCGGCATCTGCTCCCTCCCTCGGCCCGACGACGCGGAGTCGCCCCATGAACGACGTCACCCCCTCCATGCGGCTGCGCTCGGCCGTGCCCGACGCACTGGTGCCCGCCGTGGTGGGGGCCCGACTGCTCGCGAAGCGCAACAAGCCCGGCCCGTTGGCCAGGGCGCGCGAGGAGATGGAGTTCCTGCTCGGCACCGTCGCCCCCGATCGCGTGGAGGAGGCGGCGCGGGCCTATGTGGTGCGCGACGTGATGCGCTCGGAGATGCGCTACCACCCCCGCCTGATCTGCCGGCAGGAGGTGCAGAACCTCGCCTCGCTGACGGCGGCTCGCGCCACCGGGCGCGGCGTGGTCGTCAGCTTCCTGCACCACGGCCACTACGAGGGCGCCTCGGCGGCTCTCGCGGCGGCCGACCGCCCCCTGGGCATCGTCGTGTCGCCCGACATGCTGGGCCCCGCCGCGCCGACGTTCCTCAAGCAGCACGTGCGGGCCGGAACCTCGACCGGCAACCAGCCCATCGACGCCGGCCTCGGTGGCAAGCACCTGGGCGGCCTGCTGGCCCGGGGCGAGTGCCTGGCCATCGCCACCGACGTGCCCGGCTCCTCGGTCATCGAGTTCCTGGGCGAGAAGCGGCTCGGCTCGTCGGGCGCGGCACGACTGGCGGCGGCGACCAACAGTCTCGTGGTCACCATGCACGCCCACTGCGAGAGCGACGGCCGGCTGTGGCTGAGCCTGGGCGACGCCGTCGAGCCGCGCGACTTCGAAGACGCCGAGGATCTGCTGCGGCACCTCGTGCAGACCCAGGAGGAGCACGTGCTCGCCTGGCCCGAGGGCTACCACCAGCCGCGGCTGCGCTGGGGCGTGCCGCAGGAGTGAGCCGTCGCGTCGACTCCGGTCAGGAGTGCTGGGCCACCCAGCCCCTGATCGCCTCGGCGAAGGCGGGGACGCCGAAGTCGGCGGCACGCTTGCGCACGCCGTCGGCGTCGAGCGCCATGACCTCGGCGACCCGGTCGGCCCAGGCGCGCGCGTCGAGCTCGGGCAGCAGCGCCCCGGAGACGCCGGGCAGCACTGTCTCCTTCGTGCCGGCCTCGTCGAGGGCCAGCACGGGGGTGCCGGCGGCCATCGCCTCGACCGGCACGAGACCGAAGTCCTCGACGGCGGGGTAGACCAGCGCGGCGGCGTCGGCCATCAGCTGGGCGACCTGCTCGTCGCTGGCGTCGGTGACGACGCGCACCGGCACGCTCGCGCGCTCGGCCCGCTCACGCAGCTGTGGCTCGAGGTGGCCCCGGCCCACGAGCACGGCGGGCAGTCCGGCCGCCTCGGCGACGTCGACGACGTAGTCGACCCGCTTGTAGGGGATGAACCGCGAGAGTCCGAGCAGGAACGGCTCGACGCCCTCGCGGGCGGTGACGTGGTCGAACCGGCTCAGGTCGGTGGGCGGGTAGATGACGGTGGCGTCGCGGTGCCAGACCTGCTGGATGCGCTGCCGGGTGGCCTCGGAGTTCGCGGCGTAGGCGCGCACCCGTGGCGCGGCGCGGCGATCCATGCGGCGGATGTGCGCGCCCAGCACCCGGGCGGGCAGGCTGCCGCTGGCCCGGTCGTCGAGTTCGGGGAACCAGGCGTAGCGCGCGGGCGTGTGCACGTAGGCCACGTGCGGCACGTCGGAGTAGCAGGCGGTCCAGTGGCTCGACATGTGGTGGCTGGCGATCACGAGGTCGGCACGGCGGTCGAGGGTGCGGCCCCACGTCGGCCACGTGGCGGCGTTCATGGCGGCGGCCGCCTCGCGCCGTGCCATGAGCCGTTCGGGGCGCCGGAACGCGGCACCGATGCGCGACCGGTCGATGCTCGGCGCTCCGTCGGCGAACACGACCGGTGCGAACACCCGGGCGTCGGGCAGGGTGGCGGCGAGGTGCTCGACGACCCGCTCCGAGCCGCCCAGGGGCGAGAGCCATTCGGCGGTGATGAGGGTGCGGCTCACGCGCTGGCCTCGGGCTGCGCCTCGGGTACCGGCACGATGCTCGAGCGGGTCAGCAGGCGGGCGGCGAAGAGCGACACGGTGTAGCCGATGGAGCCGGCGGCCACGCACCAGGCGACGTCGGCGGGGCTGTCGAAGGGCAGCACGAGTACGCCCACGACGACCGCGCTGCCGGTCGCGATCACGCGGGAGATGCCCACCTCGCGGGCCCGTTGCTCGGCGCGCAGGCTCGCGGCCGGCAACAGGGTGGAGAACATCGCGGCGTGGTTGACCGCGAAGCCGAGGATCGCGACCCAGGAGAGCCCCACGAACCCGGGGAAGGCCCACGGGTAGAGCGGGGTGCGCGTGAGGCTCAACAACAGGGCGCACGCCACGAGGGTGGCGACGCAGATGCCTCCCCACACGGCGGTGAAGCGGGCACTCAGCGGACCCTTCGCGACCTCGGCGTAGACGAGTCGCCGCGCAGAGAGGCCGAGCACCGTCACCGGGCCGAGGATGGTGAAGGCCATCCGCGCCGCCGAGGCGTCGCCGACGTCGCCCTGGGCGCGGGCCAGTGCGAGGGCCACGACGAGCGGGACGCCGGCGAGTGCGGCGTCCATGAGCAGCGGCAGGCACTGGTGCAGGTCGTCGCGCAGCACCCGCACCCCGCGGCGCAGCCGGAGGACCTCGCGCCCGGCCAGGCGCGACCAGGGCAGCACGCCCAGCACCCACCACACGACCGCGAGCCAGGCGTGCCGCCCGAGGGTGGCCCACAAGGCGAGCACGGCGACGCACTCCACGACGAGCACGGAGAGGTCGACGCGCAGGAACCGCTTGGCCTCGTCGTAGCAGCGGGTGAAGCGCTGGAAGTCGTAGGCGGCGTAGGGCGCGAACGCGAGCGAGGCGATGACCAGTGCGGGGCTGCCCAGGGCGAGCGAGACGCCGACCTGCACGGCACAGACCGCCAGGGCGATCACGCCCGAGGTGCTGGTGCCGTCGTCGAAGGAGCGGCGACCGATGACCACCCGCTCGGTGCCGATCGCCTGGCCGAGGCCGATCATGAACATGCCGCTGGTGACCCACACGGCGTAGTCGTCGAAGTCGGTGCGAGGCAGGGTGAGGGCGAACAGCGCCATCTGGATCACGGTGTTGATCGAGTTGAGTCCCTGCACGGCGATCACGCCGGCCGACTTGCCGGCCCGCTTCGCGGGCGTGGGCGCCGTAGGAGCGGCCGTCATCTTGTTACCTTTCTGCGGCCCGCCGAAGCGGGCTCGGACCCTCGAGGGAGAGCTTGCATGAAGTCACGTCGCCGGCCGTGGCGCCGGCGCGTCGCGGACTCGGTCGTGGTGCTCCTCGACCGACTCACGGCGAGCCGGCCGTGGGTGGTGTTGCACTCGTCCCCGGATCTGGACGACAGCACGGTAGCCCTCCTGCGGGGTGCTCCGAGGCAGATCGAGATGATCGTGCTCGCCGAGGATCCCGGTGCCGCCCGCAGCCGCGTCGCGGCGCTGGGGCTCGACGTGCGCATCGTGTCGCGGCGCTCGGTGCGCGGCATGCTGAGCTACCTGCGCTCACGGGTCGTGGTGACCACGCACGGGGTCTTCGGTGCGCGGCCGCGGCCGCGCGGCAAGCAGGTCGTGGGGCTGTGGCACGGCGAGTTCGGCAAGCTCATCGGCACCTTCACCGGCGAGGCGCCGCGGCACTTCGACTGGGTGCCGGTCTCGAGCACCCTCTCGCGCACCTCGCGGGTGGCGGAGTTCGCGATCGACCCCGACCGGGTGCACGTGGTCGGCAGTCCGCGTCAGGCGCTGTTGCGGGGCCGAGAGGCGGTGCGGGCGAGGCTGGGCGTGAGCGGCCCGCTGGTCGTCTACGCCCCCACCTACCGTTCGGCGGTGCGCGGCATGCCCCGCGCGGACGGCGACGAGGCCCGGCTCGCGGCCGAGCAACCGTGGCAGCGGGCCGACCTGCGGCAGCTGTTGGCCGACTCCGGTGCCACCGTGTGGGTGCGGCCGCACCCGTCGGCCGACCAGGCGTCCTTGCCGTCCGGCCCCGGGGTCGAGCTGGCGCGCAACCCCGACCTGGAGCGGCTCGGCGTCACCTTCTACGAGTTGCTGGCCGCGGCCGACTGCTTCGTCACCGACTACTCCTCGCTGTGGGTCGACTTCGTGCTCGTCGATCGTCCGCTGCTCGCGTTCTGCCCCGATCTGGAGTCCTTCCGCGCCGACCGGGGCCTGGCGCTGGAGCCACACGAGGCCTGGTTCCCCGGCCCCGTGCTCACGACGGGTGACGACCTGGTCGCCGCGCTGGCCGAGGCACTGGCCGGGGCCGACCCGCACGCCGAGCGCCGCACCCGCACCCGTGCCCTGCTGCACGCCGACGTGGCCGGTGAGCCCGTCGCCGCCACCTGGGCGTACGTGTCATGGGTGCTCGGGCACCTGCCCACCGGCGGCGCGGCGTAGCACCGCCAGGGTCTCGGCCAGGCACCGGTCCCACGTGAAGTGCGCGGCCCGCTCGCGGCCCAGCGCCACCAGGCGCTCCCGCTCGGCCGGGTCGTCGAGCAGGTGCCGGGCGCCGGCCGCGATGGAGGGCAGGTCGTGCGGGTCGCAGTAGACCGCGGCGTCCGCGCACCGCTCGCGCAGGGCCGGTATCTCCGAGACCACGACGGGGCACCCGTGGGCCATGGCCTCGACCGGCGGCAGGCCCGAGGCCTCGTGGAACGAGGGGAACAGCATGAGGGCGGCGTGCTCGTAGTGGGCGGCCAAGGCGGCGTCGCTGACCGGCCCGGTGACGTGCACGCGCGGGTGCTCGGTGCCGAGGTCGACGGCGGCGTACGCCTCGGGTGCGGGGCCGACGAACACGGCATGCAGGTCGGGGCGCTCCTCGAGCAGGGTGCGCACCGTCGCGGCGACACCGGCCACGTTCTTGCGCGCGTTCAGCGCCCCGACGAAGAGCAGGTAGGGCGCGTCGGGCGGGGCGGGGTCGTGCGGCTCGGGTGGGCCCCCGGGCCCGCCGATGCCGCCGTTGGCCACGGCGACCAGGCGATCGGCGGCTGTGGGGAAGTGCTCGAGCATGCGGGCGCGCTCGGTCTGCGAGACGGTGAGGACCGCGTCGGCGTGCCGCAGCACCTGGGGCACGAGCACCTCGTAGAGGGTGCGGAAGGCTCGCGAGACGGTCTCGGGATGGTAGCGGAACGCGAGGTCGTGCACGGTCACCACCGTGCAAGTGCGTCCGCGCAGGGACGCCACGGGGGCCACGTTGCCGGGGCAGAACAGCACGTCGTGGCCGCGGGCGTGCCGGGGCAGGTCGAGCTGCTCCCAGGCGTGGCCCTGGCGTCGTCCGACCTCGCGGAGGCTCAGGTGGCGATAGGCGGGCCGGGGAGCAGCGGCCCGGAGAGGTGGGCACAGCACGGTGACCTCGAGGTCGGTCGCGACCGGGTCACCGGCCTCGAGGGCGGCGTCGAGGGTGGCGCACAGCTCGCGGGCGTAGCGCTGCACGCCGGTGAGCGGCTGGGTGAGGAAGCGGCCGTCGATGGCGAGCCTCACTCGGATCCGCCCTCCGCCGCGCCGGTGAGCTGGTCGTAGATCGCGGTGGCGGCCCCCTGCATGCCCCGGGGCACGGGGTGCCAGGGCGCGGAGCCGTCGGCGCCGGCCTCGACCCCTGACATCCACGGCTTGCGGGAGCAGATGTCGTGACCGGCGCTGGCCGGTCGCAGGTCGACGAAGCGCACGCCCTCGTTGCGCGCGGCACCGGCGAGCCCGTCGTCGACGGCGTCGACGACCTGGGCGGCCCAGGTGACGTCGCCGCGGGCGAAGGGCAGCGCGGCGCAGGTGCCGTGGGTCGGGAAGATCGCGGGATAGCCCACGACCACGACCTGGGCGCGCGGCGATCGTTCGCGGATGGCCCGGATGACGGCCGAGACCCGGGTGACGAGCCGGTCGGTCTGCTGCACCAGGGCCGCACCGCCGGCGCCGGCGAGCTGGGTCTGGCAGGGGTGCCCGCGGGGGTCGGTGTCGGCGACCTCGGGGCAGGTGGTGACGAGGGCGTTGAAGACGTTGTCGTCGTTGCCTCCGACGCTCACCGTGACGAGGTCGGTGTCGTCGTCGAGAGCGTCGGCCTGCGGGGCCACGGTGCCGGTGGAGCGCGTCTGGTCGCCGGTGATGTCGACGGTGCGCGCGCCGGAGCACGTGACGTCGACGAACGACGCGGTGCTGAGTCGCTTCGCGAGCAGGGAGGGGTAGTTCGACGACGACCGCGCGCACGTCGCGTCGACCTGCTGCGGCAGCCCGGGCCCGGCGCTGTAGGAGTCGCCGAGAGCCACGTAGCGCAGCCGGCCGTTCAGTTGAGCCCGGCTCAGGGGCGCCGACACGTCGGAGACCTGGGGTGCGGCGACCGGCGTGGGGTCGGCGCTGAGGTAGCGCTCGAGCAGCAGCGTGCCGCCGACCAGCAGCGCGATCATGAGGACGACGAGCCCGGCCACGAAGGCGGCGCTGCGCAGGTGGTCGCGTCGTGACGCGACGCGCGTGCGTTCCACCGGCACCGGTCAGGCTCCTCTCCGCGGCCGTGGCCCACGCGACGGCAGGAGGATGGTGTCACGCCGCGGCGGGCGTAGGTGTGAGAACGCTGAGTCCCCGAGCGGGCGTCCACTATGCGGAATGCCGTCTCACCCAACGAGATGAACGAGGCGTCTTCGGGGTGCCGGGCTAGCGTGGCGTCCATGTCCACGACCTGGCTCACCAAGCGACGCGCGGTCGACCACTGCCGTACCCGCTCGGCGCTGTGTCGTCTCTCCTGAGTCACGCCTGCCGACTCGCCCGCCCTCGCTCGTCTCGAGTGCTGCCGGTGGTTGAGCCGGACGAGCCGCTGGGCGAGGCCGCGTCGAAACCCCGCAACCGCCGGTGGTTGAGCCGGACGAGCCGCTGGGCGAGGCCGCGTCGAAACCCCGCAACCGCCGGTGGTTGAGCCGGACGAGCCGCTGGGCGAGGCCGCGTCGAAACCCCGCAACTACCGGTGGTTGAGCCGGACGAGCCGCTGGGCGAGGCCGCGTCGAAACCCCGCAACTACCGGTGGTTGAGCCGGATGAGCCGCTGGGCGAGGCCGCGTCGAAACCCCGCAACCGAACGAACAACCCCCACCCACACCAAACCCGAAGGAACACCGATGTCCCGAGAGAACGTGCTCGTCTCCGCTCAGTGGGTCGAGGACCACCTGGACGACCCGAAGGTCGTGCTGGTGGAGGTCGACGAAGACACCAGCGCCTACGACAAGGGCCACATCGCCGGCGCCATCAAGCTCGACTGGACCACCGATCTCCAAGACCAGGTGCGTCGCGACTTCGTGAACAAGGCCCAGTTCGAGGCGCTGCTCTCGGCCAAGGGCGTCGGCAACGACGACACCGTCGTGCTCTACGGCGGCAACAACAACTGGTTCGCCGCCTACGCCTACTGGTACTTCACCCTCTATGGCCACGCCGACGTCAAGCTGCTCGACGGCGGCCGCAAGAAGTGGGAACTCGACTCCCGCGAGCTGACCGACGAGGTGCCCTCCCGCGGGGCCACCACCTACTCCGCGAGCGAGCAGGACGCCTCGATCCGCGCCTACCGCGACGAGGTCGTCGCCGCGATCGGCACCCAGAACCTGGTCGACGTGCGCAGCCCCGACGAGTACGCCGGCCGGCTGCTCGCCCCGGCCCACCTCCCGCAGGAGCAGGCCCAGCGCGCGGGCCACATCCCCACCGCGGTGAGCGTGCCGTGGAGCAAGGCCGCGAACGACGACGGCACCTTCAAGTCCGACGAGCAGCTCAAGGAGATCTACTCCGAGGCCGGCGTCGACTGGAGCAAGGACACCATCGCCTACTGCCGCATCGGCGAGCGCTCGAGCCACACGTGGTTCGTGCTCAAGGAGCTGCTCGGGCAGAGCAACGTGAAGAACTACGACGGCTCCTGGACCGAGTACGGCTCGCTGGTGGGCGTGCCCGTCACCCTCGGCGACGAGCGCGGGGAGGCCTGAGTATGTGTGGAGCAACCGAGGGCGGCCTCTCCCTCGACGGCGTCAACGTCGCCAAGGAGGCGGTCGTGCAGGGTCAGGTGCTGCGCGCCGGTGAGCCCGTGCCGAACGCCTACGTGCGCCTGCTCGACCGCACCGGCGAGTTCACCGCCGAGGTGCCCACCTCGGCCACCGGCCACTTCCGGTTCTTCGCCGGCGACGGTCAGTGGACCCTGCGCACCCTCGCCCCGAAGGCCGACCCCGTCGACCGCGAGGTGCACGCCCAGGTCGGCCAGGTCGCCGAGGTGAGCATCAGCGTGGGCTGAGCACGCCACGTGCCTCCTGTGAGGGCCCCGGATGCGACGAGCGTTCGGGGCCCTCGTGCGTGCCGAACCGCATGCCGGAGGCACGAAATCTCCACTCCCGTGTAACGGGAAGGTTTCGTGAGCGGCGCTGCGGTGAACTCGTGGGGTGAATCAGGTCCAAATGCCGGATTCGGCTTGGCAAAGGGTTGCGCCCTGTGATCAAGTACTCGTGAACCAGTACACAACCGGCGCTCAGCGCCACATGGGAGTCTCGATGAAGAAGCTGATCGTCGGCCTGCTGATGGCCGCCCTGGCCTCGTTCGGCCTGGTAGCCACCACCAGTACCTCGGCTCAGGCCGCCTGCACCGGCGGGTACTCGGACTGCACGCCGACCACGCTGCAGTTCAAGGCCATCAAGCAGCCCCGCAAGGGCAAGGTGAAGTTCAAGTTCAAGGTGACCGCCGAGGACGGCGCGATGCCGGCCGGTCGGATCACGGTGACCTGCTTCAACCTCAAGTACAACACGACGTACAACTACACGTTCAACTACAGCGGCTCGAACGGCTTCGAGAAGAAGAGCCGCCTCGGATTCCGTTCCGGCAAGACGGTGTGCATCGCCAACTACACGCCCGAGTCTTCTGAGTACGGCACCTCGGCCAACTCCGACAACGTGAACCCGAACGGTCGCAACCACTTCAACAAGCGCAACCGCTGACCTGACGTTCTGCTCACGAGGCGGGCCCCGCTGGGGTCCGCCTCGTGGCATGTCCGGGCGAGGTACGAGGCTCCGATCAGGCGAGCCCTGCCGCGCACGCCGCCCCTTTGACTCGTAGGGTTCACGCATGGTCTCTCGTCGCCCGTGGCGCATCGGGCTGCTCGTGCTGGCTGTCCTCGTCGTGGCTGCGGTGCTCTGGTACGCCTACCTCACGGTGCGCGTCGTCGGAGATCTCAACGCAGCGGTGGGTGACGCCCGCTCGGCGCGTTCCGCGCTCGAGAACGGTGACACCGAGAAGGCCAAGCCCTACCTCGACGACCTGGCCGACCGCAGCACCAGCGCGGCGAAGCGAACCGACGGTGTCTCGTGGGGTCTGCTGACGCACCTCCCGGTGATCGGTGACGACGCCCGCGGCGTGCGCACCGTCAGTGGCGTCGTCTCGGATCTCTCCGGCACCGGCATCGACCAGCTGCTCCAAGCGGCGGACTCGATCGACGACCTCGCGCCGAAGAACGGGCGCATCGACCTGGCCACCGTCAAGCAGTTGCAGCGGCCCATCGGCACGGCTGCCGCGGCCATGGCCCAGGCCGACGATCAGCTGAGCGCGGAGGACTCCTCGGGCTTCGTCGGCCGGTTCAAGACCCAGTACGACGACCTCGCCAGCGAGGTCGGCACCGCCGACCGAGCGCTGAGCGCGGCCGACAAGGCCGTCACGGTCATGCCCTCGATGCTCGGAGCAGACGGGCCGAAGGAGTACCTGCTCGTCTTCCAGAACAACGCCGAGATCCGCGCGACGGGGGGCCTTCCCGGCTCGGCTGCCCTACTCCGAGCCGACGACGGCAAGGTCCAACTCGTCCGGCAGGTTGCCGGCAACAGCTTCGGCGAGCGACCGTCGCCGGTGCTCTCCCTCTCGCCCGGCGAGAAGAGCCTCTACACCGAGAAGTTGGGCACCTACTTCCTCGACGCCAACTTCACGCCCGACTTCCAGCGTGCGGCTCAGTTGTGGACGGCTCGCTGGGAGGAGCGCTACCCCTCCGACCAGCTCGATGGAGTCATGACGCTCGACACGGTCGCACTCTCCTACCTGATGCGCGGCATGCAGCCCGTGACCGTGCAGGGGGTGCAGCTGACCTCCGACAACATCGTTGACGAACTCCTCCACCAGGTGTACCTGCGGTTCGAGGATCCCGCCAAGCAGGATGCCTTCTTCCAGCAGGCGGCCCAGCAGGTCTTCTCCACCGCTACGTCAGGCTCCGTGGAACCCCGCAAACTTCTCCCCGCGCTGCGCGACGCCGCCGACCAGGGTCGAGCGCTCGTCGCCGTCGACGACAAGGAGGTGGCTGCCGAGCTCGAGGGCACGGCCGTGCTGGGTCGATCCCTGACGAGCGAGGCCGATGCCGGCACCTATTTCGTGGGCATCAACGACGGTCAGGCCGACAAGCTCTCCTACTATCTGCGCTACTCCGCCCGGCTCGACGCGACGTACTGCAGCGACGACACCCAGGCCGGCACCATGCACCTCCAGCTGCGATCGACAGCACCCAAGTCCGTTGCGACGCAGCCGCGGTACATCGTCGGCGAGGCGCCTCCCGGCTACCCGCAGGGCACCCAGATCCTCACCGTGCGTCTCTACACCCCGCCCGGCGGCCGCTTCGGTGACGCCCAGCTCAACGGCGCTCCCACCCAGATCAAGTACCAGCAGTTCGGCGACCGGGTGGTGGGCACGGTTTTCGTCCCTATCCAGCCCGGCACGACGTCCGACCTCGTACTCCGCACCACCGCTCCGGCCAATGGCGCCACCGGCGTCTGGAGCACGCCCAGCATCGACGGGTCCGGGGGCTACACCGCCGCGAGGTCGAGCTGTGGCTGACACCGATCGCATCACCACCATCCAGCACCGGAGGACGACGTGGAGCTGAAGGACTACTTGCGGATCATCCGGCGGCGCTGGCTGCTCATCGCGGTCACCGTGTTGGTCGTGGTCGGCGCCGGGGCGGCTTTCACGTTCCTCTCGACGCCGCAGTACACCTCGAGCGCGAGTCTCTTCGTCACCACCAGCACCGGTGGCGACGACTCCACGGCGAGCAGCGCCTACCAGGGTGGGCTCTTCTCCCAGCAGCGCGTGCAGTCCTACGCCGATCTGGTCACGAAGGACCAACTCGCCAATACGGTCATCTCTGATCTCGGGCTCGACGAGACTTCTGGTCAGATCATCGGCGAGGTGAGCGCCACGGTCGTCCCGGAGACGGTCGTGCTGGAGATCACCGCCACCGATCCGTCACCGGCCCAGGCGCAGGCCATCGCACAGGCCTACGCGGAATCACTCAGCGACCTCATTCGTCAGTTGGAGACCCCGCCGGGCAAGACGACGGCACCGATCAAGGCCACGGTCGTCGACGATGCAGCTCTCCCGACGGCCCCCTCGTCTCCCCAGCCCGTCCGCAACCTGGGTCTCGCCGTCGTGCTCGGCCTGCTGCTGGGCGTCGGGCTGGCCGTGCTCCGCGAGGTGCTCGACACCACGGTGAAGACGCCGGAGGATCTCGAGGCGCTGTCGTCCACGCTGCTCGGTCGCGTTCCCTTCGACAGCAGCGCCAAGAAGAGTGGCCTGGTGACGGCCCTGCCGTCGCATGCTCCCCGGGTCGAGGCTTTCCGGGTGCTGCGCACCAACCTGCAGTTCGTCGACGTTGACGCGCAGAACAAGGTCTACGTCGTCACCTCCGCTCTGCCTAGCGAGGGCAAGACGTCGACGTCCATCAACCTGGCACTGACCCTGGCCAGTGCCGGGGCGCGCACGCTGCTGATAGAGGGCGACCTGCGTCGGCCCAAGGCGTCGGCGCAGTTGGGCATCGACAACGCCATCGGCGTCACGACGGCGCTGCTGGGTCGCGTGGGTTGGAAGGACGCCGTGCAACGCCACGAGGAGAGCGGGCTCGACGTGCTCCCCAGCGGGGCCATCCCGCCGAATCCGGCGGAGCTCATCCAGTCCCACGCCATGGCGACCTTGCTGACCGAGGTGCGCGCGACCTACGACGTCGTCATCTTCGACGCGCCGCCGCTGCTCCCCGTGGTCGACGCTGCCTTGATCGCCAGCCAGGTCGACGGCGCGATCGTGGTCGCGAAGTTCGGCGGCACGACTCGCGACCAGCTCGAAGAGGCAGCCGACCGGCTGGAGGGAGTGGGGGCCCACATCAGCGGAGCAGTGCTCAACATGACACCGGCCAACGCACGCCGTGGTGGCTACGGCTATGGATACGGATATGGCTACGCCCCCGATGCTCCCGAGCCTCGCCGCAAGAAGAGCAAGTCCTCCGACGCCTGAACCCGCCAACGACCGGTGGTCGAGCTTCCTTGAGACCCGGCGAGGTGGAAGCCGACGCCCATGGGCCGAAGGCTAAGCACTACGCGGGTGGTTGAGCCGTGAGGAGCGCTAGCGGCGAGCGCGTCGAACTCCCGTGATCCGAGGGGCGACCTCATCCGAGACCCCCACCCCGCCGGTGGTTAAGCCGGCGGATGCCGAAGGCAGGCCCTACGCCGGTGGTTGAGCCACCTCCGCCTGTGGTTGAGCCGCAAGGAGCGCTAGCGACGAGCGAGTCGAAACCCAGTGAGCCGCAAGGCAACCTTCCGCGAAGGCCGGGAGGCGCCTACTTCACGTGGTCGATGCTGTAGACCACGCCGGCCTGGTCGCTCTGCTGGGTCGCCTTGAGCACGATCACGCCCTTGCCGTTGCGCAGCAACTGCGGCGCCTCGCCGGCGCTGTCGACCGTCGTCTTGGCCACCCACCCCTCGGCCTTGAGCTTCTTGATGGCGTCGTCGAGGGCCGCCGCCGGGGTGGCGTTCACGGTGATCAGTACGGTCCAGTCGGGCTCTTTGGGGGCTGTCTTGTGTACGACCGAACCCAGGTTCCCGTCGAGCAGTGGCACGGCCTCGCGTGGAAAGTCGGCAGGCAACCCGTCCTCGCCGTTGGGTGAGGCGGAGTCGCTGATGAAGTCGGACGGGATGGCCGAGGCGGAGGAGTCAGCCTTACCCGGCTCGTCGTCGGAGCTGCACCCGCTGAGCACACCTCCCGCCAGCAGCGCGATCGAGGCGAGTGCCGGGCCGGTGCGTCGCAGACTCATGCCGTCCATTGAACACGACTCTCTGACGGGGCCATAGGTGGCCGGGTGGCGCGTCAGTTGGCCGGCGATCGCCCGTAGTCGTCCTCGAGTCGGCAGATGTCGTCCTCGCCGGTGTAGGAGCCACGCTGCACTTCGACGATCACGAGCAGGTCGTCGTGCATGTTGGTGATGCGGTGCGCCTGGCCGACGGCCACGTCGATGCACTGCCCAGGGGTCGCGACGACGGTCTCGCCGTCGATGACGGCCGTGCACGTGCCGTGTACGACGACCCACGTCTCGGCCCGGTGCTCGTGGGTCTGGTAGCTCAGGCGTTGCCCGGCGTTGACCTCGATCCGCTTGACCTTGAAGCCGTCGCCCTCGTCGAGCACATGCCACTCGCCCCACGGCCGGATCTCGAAATCGGCGCTCACGTCTGACCCCCGTGCGTGTTGCCTCGGCAAAGAACTGGCATCACGCTAGCCGGGATCGGGCCGACACGCCTTCGGGACTAGACGAGTGAGCCGCATCACTGCGCGTCTCAGCGTCGGCGCAGCCCCCGGATCGCGGGTCGCACGTCGACGATGTAGACGATGGCGGCGATGGCGAAGGCCAGAGTGAGGAGGTCGACGAGGCCGCCCAGAATCAGCTGCACGGCCAGGCCGATGCCGAGGATCGTGCACCAGGCCGGCTTGGTGAGCTTGCCGGCGGCCTCGTACTCGGGGTTGGAGTGCAACAGCGCGTCGACGAAGGCGAACAGCTTGAGCACCACCAGAGCGAAACCCACGACGAGGTAGAAGCCGTTGTCGAAGGCTGCGGTGTTGAGCATGGGCGAGATCCTACGGTGAGACGTCGGCGCGCCCGGACGCGCCAAACACGACTAAGCCTGTCAAGATACTGGAGTGAGCATGTCCCCGGCCGTTCCACAGCACTGCCCGAGCCCGCGTGAGCTCGACGACCTCGAGCTGCTCACGAGCGGGGCGCTCGCGCCGCTGACGCGCTTCGACGAGCCGGGCTCACCGATCACGCTCACGCTGCCCGACGACGTCCGGCTCGCCGCCGTGGAGGCGGGTGCCGTCGAGATCGTGGACCCCGAGGGCCTCCCCTTGGCGCGGGTCGCCGTGCCCGGGGGTGGGATCGAGGCTCTCACCCATGCGCAGTACGGCCCGTTCCGCGACCACTACCTCACTCCCGCCCAGGTGCGCGAGGCGTACCCGGGTCGCACGTTCGTGCCGGTCGCGGGCCCGATCACCTCGTCGCAGCTCGAGGAACTGTCGAGCCGGGGCTCGCTCGCCCTGGTCGCCCTCGTCGGCGCGGGCACGCCGTCGTTGAGCCCGGTCGCTCTGCTGCGGGCCACGCGGCTCGCGGCGGCGAGGCTCCCGGACGCCGTGGTCGTCGCCGTCCCGCTCGCGACGCACGGCGATGCCGACGCCGACCACGCGCTGGGTGTGCAGGTGCTGGCCACCTACGCGGGCGCCGATCCCGTCTACGCGCTAGCGGAGACCGAGGACGACGAGTTCCCCGACGACATCGCCGCCGTCATCGACTTCGACCAGCCGCCGGCCGACGAGCGTGGCCTGGTGCTCTTCTTCACGGGTCTCTCCGGCTCGGGCAAGTCCACCCTGGCTCGAGCTCTCATGGACCGGATCCTCGAGCAGGGCACCCGCACCATCACCTCCCTCGACGGCGACGTCGTGCGCCGCAACCTCTCCGCGGGCCTGACCTTCTCGAAGGAGGACCGGGAGACCAACATCCGCCGCATCGGCTGGGTGGCCGCCGAGATCTCGCGCCATGGCGGCCTGGCCGTGTGCAGCCCGATCGCACCCTTCGCCGAGACCCGCGACCAGGTGCGCGCCATGGTCGACGAGGCCGGGGGAGCGTTCTTCCTGGTGCACGTCGCCACCCCGCTGGAGGAGTGCGAGCGCCGCGATCGCAAGGGCCTCTACGCCAAGGCTCGCCGCGGCGAGATCCCGGAGTTCACGGGCATCTCCTCGCCCTACGAGATCCCCACCGATGCCGGCGTGGTCGTCGACACCACCGGCCGCACCATCGACGACGCCCTCGACGATGTCGTCCAGGCCCTGAAGACCTCCGGCTACCTCGACCTATCGGTGGTCGAGCCAAACCCACCGGTGGTTGAGCCGGGAGGAGCGCCAGCGACCCCGTCTTCGGTGGTTGAGCCGGGAGGAGCGCCAGCGACCCCGTCTTCGGTGGTTGAGCCGGGAGGAGCGCCAGCGACCCCGTCTTCGGTGGTTGAGCCTGGAGGAGCGCCAGCGACGACCGTGTCGAAACCCGCCGATCTCACAGCAAACCCCACCCCAGAACCCACGCAGGGCGCCGCACCGGTGGTTGAGCCGCCGGATGCCGAAGGCGAAGGCGTGTCGAAACCCCTCAACGTCCTCTTCGTCTGCACCGCCAACATCTGCCGCAGCCCCTTCATGCAGCTGGCCGCTGAGCACCACGCGGCAGGCGACCCGACGCTCGCCTTCGACAGCGCCGGCACCCACGGCTTCCGCGCCCACGAGATGGACGGCGTCATGGCTGCCACGCTCACCCCTCGCGGCATCAGCGGCGTCGAAGCCTTCAAGAGCAAGCCGCTGACCCGGGACCACCTGGCCTGGGCCGACGTCGTGCTGGTGGCGGAGAACGATCACCGCAGCTTCATCCTCAGCGAATACCCCGAGGTCTTCCGCAAGGTCTTCACTCTCGGGCAGTTCGCCGCCGCCTCCGCCGAGCACGACCTCCGCGGGGCAGACCTCCTCCACGATCTCGGCCAGACTCGCGGTGTCGCCGACCCGGCGCTCGACGTCGCCGACCCCTACCGCCGCGGCGACGAGGCCGCCGAAGCAGCCGCCACTCAGATCGACACTCTCGTCCAGCAGGTCGTGAGTGCTCTCTCCTCGCACCATCTCTTTGGCAAGGAGGCCTAGATGGCCGACCTCATCACCCTCACCGCCCTCTCGATCCTGGTCGCCGGCTTTCTCGTCGGCATCGTCGTCGGCCTGACCGGCATGGGTGGGGGAGCGCTGATGACCCCCGCACTCATCTTCCTGGGCGTGGGCAGCGGCGAGGCGGCGACGATCGTCACCGCCGACCTCACCGCCGCCGCGGTCTATAAGACCGGCGGGGCGGCGATGCATGCGAAGGAGGGCTCGCCGAACTTCAAGCTGGCCGGCTGGCTGATCGCGGGCTCCGTGCCCATGGCCTTCCTCGGGCCCTGGCTGGTCAATCACTTCACCTCCGACCCCGAAGAACTCGACAACGTGCTCAAGCTGAGCATCGGCTTCGCCCTGCTCTTCGCGGCGGCCACCTATGCGGCCCGGCTCTACCTGAACCTGCGCCGCGTACGGTCCGGAGGAGACCCGGGTGACCCCAATCCGAAGATCCGCCCGATCCCGACTCTCCTGGTGGGCATGCTCGGCGGTCTGCTCGTCGGTGTGACCAGCGTCGGGTCCGGCTCGGTCATCATGATCGCCCTGCTCATGCTCTACCCCGGCCTCTCGGCCGTGAAGCTGGTCGGCACCGACCTGGTGCAGGCCGTGCCGCTCGTGCTGGCCGCGGCCATCTCGAACATCGCGATTCACGGGCTGGACTGGTCGATCGCGATCCCGCTTACCGTCGGCTCCGTGCCGGGAACGCTGCTAGGGGCGCGGATCGCTCCGAAGGTGCCGCAATCCATCATCCGTCGCGGCATCGTCGTGGTGCTGACCATGTCTGGGGTGGCCTTGCTCGACAAGGCGGGATGGGCACCGTTGGGCAAAGACTCAACGCACCCAGTGGTGGTGGCACTAGTTGGGCTCGCGATGATCGTACTCGTCCCGTTGATCTGGGGCATGTTGCGTCGCCAGCAAGGGCTGCCGTTTATGGGACGCCCGACCCTTCGGGAGCTTGACACTTGGAACTACGCGTCCCCTCCGAAGGTTGGGGGAAACACCACGTCGTCAGCACAAATTCACCGTGACAGCGATGTTTGATTGCTGGCGGACCGGTCCTGGATGACAACGACATGGCCTTCCCCCACAGACGGCCCAACGAGGCGGCTCCGCTGGAACACGCTGTAGCCTTCTCTCATGCCTGGCTACTTCTGCGACGTACCCGTCTTTGTGGGGGATCCAGACTCCGCCGTTAGATTAGTGATAGATAAAGATGCCCCGAACACATTTCGACTGATCAATTCCGGAACCTTCTATAGCGCTTCAAGCGACCCCGCCTATTGGACTATCTTGCAGGCGCGCGGGATCAACCTCCCGGACGGCTCCCCGCTGGCGTGGTATCTCCGACGTAAGGGCTACAAGGAGACGCAGCAAGTCCGCGGACCTTGGCTTTTTGAGGCGTGTATGGACCGGGGTCAACTTGAGAGTGTTCGACACTTTTTACTCGGCACGACTGACGAAACCTTAGAGCAGCTGGCTCAAAAACTTTCTGAAAAATATCCGGACGCGAAGATAGTGGGCACCCATGCGCCGCCATTCGGCGAAATGACGTCCGAGAGTCGGAGCGCCCAGGATCTGCTGATCGAGCGGACTGCGCCCGATATAGTATGGGTTGCTCTCGGCACACCAAAGCAAGATCGAGAAGCAGGACGCATTCATGAGCGTCTGGGTGTCACCACGGTTGCGGTCGGCGCAGCCTTCGACTTTTCGGCAGGGACCAAGCGACCCGCCCCGAACCTGCTGATTGCACTCCACTTGGAATGGCTCTTCCGACTGATTTCTGAGCCCCGACGATTGTGGCGTCGGTATCTGATTGGGAACTCAACATTCTTAATGTTGATGGTCCGAGATATTCGGAAGTGGAAACGGTAATGGCTCGGCGCGTCGCAGTGGTCCACAGCTTCTACGACTCTTCCACGCCGAGCGGGGAAAATGAGGTGGTCTTAGATCAGACGAGACTTCTTGAGCGCCAAGGTAATGAGGTTCATCGCGTCTGGCGGCGCACAGACGAGATGTCTGAACGGCCCTTATATATGGCTACCTCTGCTTGGAGGGTCGCCACGGGACGAGACTCTTCCATTCATGACGAACTTCGCGAAATCGATCCTGACGTAGTGCTTTTGCACAATACTTTCCCGAACCTTGGTACAAATTGGCTGCAGACGTACGGGGCACAAACCATCTCGACTTTGCACAACTATCGCACCGTCTGCGCCGCGGGGACGCTCTTTCGAGACGGTCAGCCATGTACCCTGTGTGTCAACACGCGTACCATTAATGCCGTGAAACACGGTTGCTACCGTAGCCGCGCAGCATCTGTGCCACTGGCGATCGCGACACACCGGACGGGATCTCTTCAATCCATCCTGCGACTCTCAAAGCACGTGGTGGTCCTGAACGAGTCAGCGAGGACGTTCTTCGAGCCGCGAACCACTGGAGCCGTCCACCTCATCCCAAACTTCACCCGTCGTATCTCAATCACGACAACGAAGCGGCGGAGGGGGTGGGTCTTTGCAGGTCGCTTAACGCACGAGAAGGGCCTGCGGCAACTTTTAGAGAACTGGCCAAGCGATGAGTTGCTGTCCATCTACGGGGCTGGTTCTCGCGAAGCCGAGTATAAGTCTGTGACCAAGAAGTTGCCCAATGTCACTTGGTGCGGCACTGTGCCTCGCGCGGTCCTGAGGGAAGCACTTGCACGAGCTGAAGGACTACTGGTTCCCAGCTTATGGCAGGAGGGTATCCCAACCGTGGCGATAGAAGCTCTAGCCGTGGGCACGCCGGTCGCATTCGGGCCAGCCGTGACGAGCGCAAACGGCTTTGTCGGGGCTGGTGCAGGAGTTCTGCTGGATCCTTATCGGTCCGAGTCCGTCCGTGCTGCCCTGGGCGACATGAGGCGCAGCGATCGGTCAGCTTGTCTCAAGTATTTCAACCGAATGTTCACTGAGGACGTCTGGCTAGCGAAGATGGGCGCGTTGATGGATTCCATCTAGTCACTTTGCCAACGCGACATCCATGACTAATTGAAATCTCTTGGAACTACACAAGGGCCCGAATTTCTAAGACAAAGGATTGGCGTCTTGAAAATTGCCATTATGCGCAACCATGTTAAGGGCGCTGGGTCGGCTGTTACAGAGTACATCGATACGCTGGCTCAAGAGTTGGCTACGCGGGGGCATGATGTCCGCCTTGTTTGCTGGGAGCCTCCGCGGCCAGGTTCGGGCGCCGCGCGTAACCAGAGCCAGATATTCGGGTTCCGAGTCTGGTTATGGCACCACCGGCGCGGACAACTTGCGAACCTTGCTTTCCTCCTTTTCGCCCTTATACATCTCGCTCGGAACGGAAAGAACTATGATTTTGTCATCACCGTAGATTCCCCTGCGGGTATTCCGATGGTTCCATGGTTGGCCAGACTTTTCGGTCGCCATGGATACAGGTCGGTCAACTGGACCATGGACATATTCCATGCCGCCACGTCTAGCGGATTTGTAGCACGATTGGAAAGGTGGGGGTTGGCAAAGTCGGACGAGCGTGTAACACTAAGTAGTTGCATGGCCGATCGGCTATCAAGCATGGGACTGACATCGACGATAGTCCCTCTGCCCGTGACGGTCCTCTCGGATACCGCAGAGACAAGCGGTGGTACGGATCTATTCTATGGGGGCTACGTGGGTCCTAGAAGCCCACTGAGGGACGTTCTTGCTCACCTGGCGCAGCTGCAGATTCCAGAACCAGGCAGGGGCATCTCGGTGCGCGCGGCCGTAAGTGATTTGGGTGAACTCGACCTAGATCTGCCCGAACACTTTGTGATTTCGGAACGTATGGATCACAGCAGTTATCAAAATGTGGCCGCCTCTGCTGCCGTGCATCTCGTGGTGCTTGCGGCACGGTTTACGGGGACGTCATTGCCGTCGAAAGCATACAGTGCTTGGGCGGCGGGAAAGCCCGTTCTCTTTATTGGCCATTCGGAATGTGAGCTCGCGCGAGATATCAATGAATTTGATTGTGGCTGGTTCGTTCCGTGGGAGAGACTTTCGGACGGTTTGCGGTCATGGAAGCGCGACTACTTGGGAGAACTAGATCGAAAGCGGAGCGGAGCGAAACAGATTGTCAAAGAAAAGCTAAACCGGAATCTTGTAGGCGAGACCTGGGACCAGTTCCTACAACTGCACTGCAAACGCGAGGTCGAATAATTGGCCGCGCGATTGATCGCTTTTGCCGATCAGGCCGTGCTCAGCATCTCGAATTTTCTATTCGTTGTTGCATCGGCCCACCTGCTAGATCCTGAAAGCTTTGGGAAGCTAGTCGTTGGATACTCGGTCTATTTGTTGGGCCTGGGCCTAGTGCGTGCCACGTCTTCTGATGTCGCGCTTTTTGGTCTGCTCGATCGAGCAACTTTGGCATTAGCGCCACTGGCGGTTGGCCCGATCTTTCTGACGGCAGGACTAGGACTTGGCCTTCTGGGCTTCGGGGTCGGGATGACTTTGGCAACCCCTGCACTGGCCGCATGTCTTGGAGCTGCAGGACTAGTGCTGACTCAAGAGGCCGCGCGGGCCAAAATGTACCTTGCCCAAGCGTTCCGATTCCTGCTTATCATCGACCTAATGTGGCTCGTGAGCCAAATTGCGTTCACAACACTACTTATCTTTTTGGGTACCAACCATCTCTATGCCCTACTAGCGGGTTGGTCGCTATCTGCGCTCGTAGCGGGACCGTTAGTGTGCTTACCGACAGTATTCAGGCTGGCGCAAGGTCTACGGTATATGCGATTGGCGTCTCGCGTTTCCCCAGGTCTGATACTTGAATTTGTCGCCAGTCAGGGGATCTCCTACTTGGTCACAATATCTTTGGCAGTCCTGGCATCTGCACAGGCAGCTGGCACCTATCGGCTAGTCTTGACTGTCATGGCCCCGGTGGGGGTGGTCGTTATGGGAATGCAGGTCTTTTACGGTCCGCGCGTTGCGAGGATGAGCCGTCCTCAGCTGTCTCGTCTCGCGCTGCTATTCTCCATGCTAGCTCCGTGTATTGCCGTGTCTGTAATCCTTCTGCCAGGCTCACTGACTCTTCTTCTGCTTGGAGAGAACTGGCGCCACGTGGGAGCGATACTGCTCCTGTTTGTAACGGCCGAGCGGAGCTTTGGTAGCGCCTTGGCGCCAGTGGTATGGCGGTTGCGAGCGGCTGGTCGCGCCGCTTGGTTGGCCAAAAGCCGCCTGGTGACTGGTCCGGTCGGTCTGGTCTCTGCGCTTTTCGGCAGTGCTGCGTTCGGCGCTACGGGAGCGGCGGCGGGCTTCTTGGCTGGTACGGTTCTGATGGCAGCTTGGTCGTCTTCAGCAGCTTTCCGACGACTCTCTTGAATTGATAACCCGGGCCTGCCTTGAGGCCTCGCGGCACCTTATCCGGCTCTTCGCAATCGAGAGTGTGCGGGGTGTCGGTGAGCTGACGGCGCGTCGGTGCCCAGATAGGTGTCGAGGTCTTCCGAGGATGGAAGTTTCTACACACCCATCCGGAAGACCTCGACGTTGCCTGACGCTACCGCCGCGGCGACCCCTTGCGGGTCCGCACGCGCTGACCTGACCACGTTCTGCCGTCTCGATGACCTCGGCCTCGAAGTCGTCGGGCAACGCCTCGAGCCTCAACGTGCGGTTCTGGCTTGCCGTGTCATTGCTGACTCCGACGGCGTGGATGGCTGGTGCCGCGAGTGTGGATGCGAGGGCCGCGTCCACGACACCGTGTTGCGCCGCCTTGCCCACGAGCCGCTGGGCTGGCGACCGACCGTGCTCGAGGTCCGGGTCCGTCGCTACGCCTGTACCGTCTGTCCTGACTTGGGTCACTTGCACTGGTTCTTGAGGTGTGAAGCGCGCTGACCTGCACCGATGTGTCGGCTTAGCCCGGATCGTTCACGATTCCGCAGCGTGATCGGCGCGTAGAAGCACCGAAGTGCCTGCACTGCAGGGGAAACTTGGACTTGCGACGGTTCAAGTAGTCCCAGCAGAGAGGCACTCGGTAGGTGAAGCGTACTTCGTGGTCGGCGGGTCTGTCCGTGACCGGTGATGGTGTCGGCGTGGTGGCCCACGCGGGCAGCGTCGCGACGAGGCTCCTGGCCGACCGGACGGGCCCCACCGGAAACCTCTCGGCGGCGATGGCTCGCCGCAACTTCAACCCGGGCCACGACCGCGGCCGTGTGCTGGGAGACGTCGCGGTGATGCTCGCCGACGGTGGTGAGGC
>NZ_JADIVZ010000005.1 GCF_015319165.1 Nocardioides acrostichi | reverse complement strand
GGCTACGCAACCGCGGAATCGACACCCTGCCAAGCATCAAGACCCAAGACCCGGCAGACTAGACAACACGAACCGGTGGCCTCGTTTTCGAGCGTCGGATCGGCCTCATTTTCGAGCGTTGCCGACACTGCTTGGCACGTCGCCGGGTTTCGACGCGCCTTCGCCTTCGGCGTCCGGCGGCTCAACCACCGGGGTGGTGGGGTTTCGACGCGCCTTCGCCTTCGGCGTCCGGCGGCTCAACCACCGGGGTGGCCGGTGGTTGAGCCGTGAGGAGCGCCAGCGACGAGCGCGTCGGTCGGTGGTTGAGCCGGGAGGAGCGCTAGCGACGAGCGTGTCGAAACCCGGTGAGACGAGAGGCATGGCTGCTTGGCACGTCGCCGGGTTTCGACACGCCTGCGCCTTCGGCATCCGGCGGCTCAACCACCGGGGTGGTGGGGTTTCGACACGCCTGCGCCTTCGACATCCGGCGGCTCAACCACCGGGGTGGTGGGGTTTCGACACGCCTGCGCCTTCGGCATCCGGCGGCTCAACCACCGGGGCGGCCGGGGTTTCGACACGCCTTCGCCTTCGGCATCCGGCGGCTCAACCACCGGGGTGGGGTCACACGGGCGCGGCGGTGAGGCGTAGGTGCCGGCGGCGGTGGCCGAGGGCCTCGACGGTGAACACCACGAGGGCGATCCAGACCAGCACGAAGCCGATCCAACGGGCCAGGGGCATGTGCTCACCGAACCAGAGCACGCCCAGCGCGAACTGGAGGATCGGGGCGAGGTACTGGAGCAGACCCAGCGTGCTCAGCGGCACCCGCGTGGTCGCGGCGCCGAAAAGCAGCAAGGGGATCGCCGTCACGACGCCCGTGGTCAGGAACAGCAGCGCGTGCGCGGTGCCGTGGGCGGCCATCTGTGCCTGACCGGTCGCTCCCAGCCACACGAGATAGCCCAGGGCGACCGGCGCGACGATCGTCGTCTCGACGGCCAGACTCTCGATCGCACCCGCCGCCGCCTTCTTCTTGGCCAGCCCGTAGGTGCCGAACGAGAAGGCCAGCAGCAGCCCGATCCAGGGTGGCCGGCCGTAGGCGACGGTGAGCACGACGACCGCGGCGCCGGCGATCGACAAGGCCCACCACTGGAGTGGGCGGAGCCGCTCGCCGAGCACCAGCACCCCCATGAGCACCGTCACGAGGGGGTTGATGAAGTAGCCGAGTGCGGTCTCGACGACGCGGTCGTGGGTGGTGCCGTAGATGTAGCCGCCCCAGTTGAAGCTGATGGCGACGGCTGCAACGGCCAGCAGCCCCAGCCGCCGACGGTCGCGCACCAGCGCCGCCACCGCCGCCCGGCGCCGCAGGATGAGCACGACGAGGCCCATCGTGAGGCACGACCACACGACCCGGTGCGCCAGGATCTCCACGGCGCCGGCCGGCTCGAGCAGCGGGAAGTAGAGGGGGAAGAGGCCCCACAGGAGGTACGCCGCGGCGCCGAGTGCCACGCCGCGCCGCTGGTCGTCCACAGCGGGGAGCGTACGGGAGAGGACGGGCGCCTCCAGAGGCGGTGCCAACCGGGGGGTTTTACCGATGGGCTCGGCGGGTACCACTCGCTCGGCATCATCCACCCCCCTCGTCGAACGGACACTCCATGCGGACTCTCACCCGCCTCCTCGCCGCTCTCACCGGCGTCGTGCTCACCCTCGGCCTCCTCGGAGCCGCCACCCTCCCGGCCAACGCCGCGGACAAGACCAAGCGCGAGATCTCCATCAGCATCAAGCAGCCCAAGCCGCGCAAGGTGATCATTCAAGGAGGCGTCAAGCCCTCCACGGGCAGCCCGATCAACGCCATCCTCCAGCGGCGTCTGTGCCACCAGAAGGGCTGTAAAGCGAAGTGGTCGAAGCTGCGCTCGTTCAAGACCAACAGCAAGGGCCGCTACACGCAGCGCATCTATCCCGCCAAGGGCTACAAGTGGACCTACTTCCGCGTCCACACCGCGCCCACGAAGAAGTACAAGGGCGCCACCTCCGGCGCCGCGTACATCCAGAGGCTCTGAACGAGGGATCTGCACGCAGAGGGCCCCGGCACGATGTGCCGGGGCCCTCTGCGTGGTGGGCCGGAGGCCGTTGGGTCAGACGACCGTCCAAGTGTCGCCGCCACCCAGGAGCGCGCCGAGCCGCTCGGAGCCGGACACCTCCTCGGCCTTCACGTTGCTCTGAGCCGTGGCGACCTGGGCCCGGGCCTGGTCGTCGTAGGTGGGGCGCTCGACCTGCCGGAAGATGCCGATGGGCGAGCGGTTGAGGTAGCCCGCATCGGTGAGCCGGCTGATCGCGAACGCCTGGGAGGGGTCCGAGTGGTGGGCATCGTGCACGAGGACGGCGTCCTCGCCCACGTCGCTCACCTCGGCGACGTCGACGCCACCGGCGTCGGTGCGGATCAGACCCAGCCGCCCCTGCCCGGAGTCGTCCGGGGCCCCGAACCGGATCGGCTCGCCGTGCACGAGCGGGATGATCGCCTCGGCCGCGGTGTCGCGGCTCTTGATCGCATCGAACGCGCCGTCGTTGAAGATCGGGCAGTTCTGGTAGATCTCGACCAGCGAGGTACCGCGGTGCTCGGCGGCGGCCTTGAGGACGCCGGTGAGGTGCTTGCGGTCGGAGTCGATGGTGCGGGCCACGAAGCTGGCCTCGGCTCCGAGGGCGAGCGAGACCGGGTTGAACGGGTGGTCGACCGACCCCATCGGGGTCGACTTGGTGACCTTGCCGGCCTCGCTGGTGGGCGAGTACTGACCCTTGGTGAGGCCGTAGATGCGGTTGTTGAACAGCAGGATCGTCATGTTCACGTTGCGGCGCAGCGCGTGGATGAGGTGGTTGCCGCCGATGGAGAGCGCATCGCCGTCACCGGTGACGACCCACACGGAGAGATCCTCGCGCGCGGTGGCCAGGCCGGTCGCGATCGAGGGCGCACGGCCGTGGATCGAGTGCATGCCGTAGGTGTCGAGGTAGTACGGGAACCGACTGGAGCAGCCGATGCCGGAGATGAACACGATGTTCTCGCGGCGCAGGCCGAGATCGGGCAGGAATCCCTGGACGGCCTTGAGCACCGCGTAGTCGCCGCACCCGGGGCACCAGCGCACCTCCTGGTCGGAGGAGAAGTCCTTGCCGGTCAGCGTAGTGCCCTCGTCGAGCCGCGGCACGGACTCCGTGCCGGAGCGGAACGTCGGGGTGTTGAGGTCGACGGGCTGGCTGGTGGTGGTCACTGGTGGACCTCCTGGTTGGTCGCGATGGAGAGATCGAGTTGGTCGACGGGGATGCCTTCGGCGTCGGCCACGAGGTGGCCGATGACCTCGGCGAGCTCGGCGGCCTTCAGCGGCATGCCGTTGACCTGGTTGTAGCCGACGGCGTCGACGAGGTAGCGGGCCCGGATGAGCAGGGCGAGCTGGCCCAGGTTCATCTCGGGGATGAGGATCTTGTCGTAGCGCTCGAGCACGTCGCCGAGATCGTTCGGGAAGGGGTTGAGGTGACGCAGGTGGGCCTGTGCGACCCGGTAGCCCGAGCGACGCACGCGGCGCACGCCGGCACCGATGGGCCCGTACGTCGAGCCCCACCCGAGCACGAGCACCTTGGCCGCGTTGCCCTCGGCCGCGCCGGGGTCGTCGACCTCCAGTGGGGGCAGGGAGTCGGCGATCCGGTCGATCTTGGCCTGACGGGTGCGGACCATGAAGTCGTGGTTGGCCGGGTCGTAGGAGATGTTGCCGGTGATGTCGGCTTTCTCCAGACCGCCGATGCGGTGCTCCAGGCCGGCCACGCCGGGCGGAGCCCAGGGGCGGGCGAGGGTCTCGGCGTCGCGGCGGTACGGCTCGAACTCTCCGGACTCGGTGAGGTCGTCGGCGGTGGCGAACCCGGGCTCGATGCGTGGCAGGTCCGCGATCTCGGGGATGCGCCACGGCTCGGAGCCGTTGGCCAGGTAGCCGTCGGAGAGCAGCATGACCGGGGTGCGGTAGGTGACCGCGATGCGCGCGGCCTCGACCGCCGCGTCGAAGCAGTCACCCGGTGAGGCCGGCGCCACGACCGGCACCGGCGCCTCGCCGTTGCGGCCGAACATCGCCTGGAGCAGGTCGGCCTGCTCGGTCTTGGTCGGCAGACCCGTCGACGGGCCGCCGCGCTGGACGTCGACCACGATCAGCGGCAGCTCGGTCATGACGGCCAGGCCGACGGCCTCGGACTTCAGTGCCACACCCGGGCCCGAGGTCGAGGTGACACCCAGTGCGCCGCCGAACGAGGCGCCGATCGCGGCACCGATGCCCGCGATCTCGTCCTCGGCCTGGAACGTGGTGACGCCGAACGCCTTGTGCTTGCTCAGCTCGTGCAGGATGTCGGAGGCCGGGGTGATCGGGTAGGTGCCGAGGAACACCGGCAGGTCGGACTGCACGCCCGCCGCGACGAGGCCCCAAGCCAGTGCGAGGTTGCCGGTGATGTTCCGGTAGGTGCCCGCCGAGACGGGGGCCGGCTTGATCTCGTAGCGCACCACGAAGGTCTCGGTGGTCTCGCCGAAGTTCCAGCCCGACTTGAACGAGGTGATGTTCGCATCGCGCACGTCGGGGATGCGGGCGAACTTCTTCTCCAGGAACGAGATCGTGGAGTCGGTCGGCCGGCCGTACATCCACGAGAGGAGCCCGAGGGCGAACATGTTCTTGGCGCGGGCGGCGTCCTTGCGGGAGAGACCGAACTCCTTGACCGCCTCGACGGTCATGCCGGTCAGGTCGACCGGGAAGACGTTGTAGACCGACAACTCGGCGTCGGGATCCTCGAGGGTGTCGAGCGGGTTGCTGGAGTAGCCGGCCTTCTCGAGGTTGCGCTTGGAGAAGTCGTGGGTGTCGACGATGATCGTCGCGCCCTTCGGCAGGTCACCCAGGTTGGCCTTCAACGCCGCCGGGTTCATCGCCACCAGCACGTCGGGACGATCGCCCGGCGTGAGGATGTCGTGGTCGGCGAAGTGCACCTGGAACGACGAGACGCCCGGGATCGTGCCCTGGGGGGCGCGGATCTCGGCCGGGAAGTTCGGCAACGTCACCAGGTCGTTGCCGAACGCGGCCGACTCCTGGGTGAATCGGTCGCCGGTGAGCTGCATGCCGTCACCGGAGTCCCCGGCGAACCGGATGATCACCCGGTCCAGCTGCTTGACCTGCTTGGACACTGCCGCATCCCTTCCTCATCGAAGTCGGCGCCGTGCGGGCACCTGCGTCGCGCTCGACATACCGACGGTACGGATGACGAGAACGTGGTGCAGTGTGCCACGATCTCGCGCTTCTGGACAGGTGTCCAGTTATCGGGCCCTGCACCGCGAGGGTACTCGCGGGCGGCGGCCGCGCACGGCGACGTCCGACATGTGTCCGCGGCCTTCGCGCCGACGGTGCCCTGGGCAGTTTCGCGACGCCCTGGGCGCGCCGGATTGCCAAATCATTTAAAGACACCTAACTTACTCGTCTTAGTAGGGATACTCGGGTATCCGACCGCGACGCCGACCTCCACCTCGACCTCGACCTCGATCACGACCTTGCCCCACGCTGCCCGCAGCCGGAAAGAGAGCCCTTGACCATGCGTGCCCACCCGTTCGCCAGACCCCTGCCCCGACGTCGGACGGCGTCTCTCTCGGCAGCCGCCCTGGCCGCCACGATCGCGTTGGCCGGCTGCTCGGTCGACGCCGCCTCGGGTGGTGCCGACGGCTCCGAGACGGTGGCCGTGAGCGCCTTCTCGGTCATGGAGTCCGCCAACAAGCAGGTGTTCGAGGACTTCACCCAGACCGACGCCGGGAAGGGACTCTCGGTCGACGACTTCACGACGTCCTACGGGCCCTCCGGAGACCAGAGCCGAGCCGTCGAGGCCGGCGCCGACGCCGACGTCGTCGACTACTCCCTGGAGCCCGACGTCACCCGTCTGGTCGATGCCGGTCTGGTCGACTCGGACTGGAAGGACACGCCGACCCAGGGCATCGCGACCAGCTCGGTCGTGGTCTTCGTCGTGCGTCAGGGCAACCCGCTCGGCATCAAGACGTGGGACGACCTCGTCAAGCCCGGGGTCGACATCATCACGCCGAACCCGGGTTCGTCCGGCTCTGCTCGCTGGAACATCCTGGCCGCCTGGGCACACATCACCGGCGACGGCGGCAGCCAGGCCGAGGCCAAGCAGTTCGTCGGCTCCCTGCTCAAGAACACGATCGCCCTTCCCGCCTCGGGGCGAGACGCCACGACCGCCTTCACCGACGGCAGCGGCGACGTGCTGCTCTCCTACGAGAACGAGGCGATCCTGGCCAAGCAGAGCGGTGCCGACATCGACTACGTCGTTCCGCCCGACACGCTGCTCATCGAGAACCCGGCGGCGGTCACCACCTCGGCCGACGACACCGCCCGCGCCTTCCTCGACTTCATGACCTCACCGCAGGCGCAGGCCGAGTACGCCGCCGCGGGCTTCCGCCCGGTCGTCGACGGAGTGGACCTCCCCGAGGTCGAAGGTGCCAACGATCCCTCCGACCCCTTCCCGGCGCCCGAGCACCTCTGGACGATGCAGAAGCAGTTCGGCGGCTGGTCGAAGGCCTCCAGCGAGTTCTTCGGCTCCGGCGAGGACGGCGATCCGCTCGGCATCGTCACCGAGATCCAGCAGCAGACCGGCAAACTGGGGGAGTCGTGACAGCTGCGGTCGCGGCTCCGGGAGCGGCACGCCGCTGCCGGAGCCGTGGCTCCCGGTCGACGCTGACCCGCGGCTCGGGTGTGGCCCTGGGGCTTTCACTGACCTGGTTCAGCGTGCTCGTACTGCTCCCACTGGCCGCGGTGGTGGCCGCCGCCGCCGCGGGTGGCTGGTCGCGCTATGCCTCGGTGCTCGGCAACGACCAGACGTGGGCCGCGATCCGGCTCACGGTCACGCAGTCGCTGGGCGTGACCGCCCTCAACGTCGTCGTCGGCACCGCCATCGCCTGGGTGCTCGTGCGCGACCACTTCTGGGGCAAGCGGCTGCTCGACGTCATCATCGACGTCCCCTTCGCGTTGCCGACCATCGTGGCCGGCCTGGTGCTGCTGTCGCTCTACGGCCCCCGCAGCCCCATCGGGGTCAACCTGGCCTTCACCCGCTACGCGGTGTTCGGTGCCCTGGCGTTCGTGACGCTGCCGTTCATCGTGCGCACGGTGCAACCGGTACTGGAGGAGCTCGACGCCGACGCCGAGGAGGCGGCCGCCTCCCTCGGCGCGGGGCGGTTCACCATCCTGCGCCGCATCGTGCTGCCGGCCCTGGCGCCGGCCATCACCGCAGGTGCCGCCCTCTCCTTCGCTCGCGCCATCAGCGAGTACGGCTCGCTGGTGCTGCTCAGCGGCAGCAAACCGTTCCAGACCGAGGTGGTCTCCGTGCGCATGCTCACCTTCGTCGAGAGCGGCAACGAGGGCGCGGCCGCCGCGCTGGCCTCGGTGATGCTCGCGATCGCCCTGGCCGTCATCGTGGTCCTCGACATCGTGCAGAGGCGGGTGGCACGTCGTGGTTGAGTCGACGACCCCCGTGCGCTGGCTGCTGCGGCTGCTGGCCATCGGCTACGTGTTCATGCTGGTCGCCTGGCCGGTGGGGCTGCTCGTGCAGCACACCTTCGCCGACGGGCTGACCACGCTCACCGCGACCCTGACCGACCCCGGCGTGGTCGGTGCGCTGCGACTCACCGCACTCGTGACGTTCTGGGCGGTGCTCATCAACCTGGTGTTCGGCGTCACCATCTCGATGCTGCTCGTGCGTTACGAGTTCCCGGGCAAGCGGCTGCTCTCCGCGCTCATCGACGTGCCGCTGTCGGTCTCACCGGTCGTCGTGGGCCTGGCCCTGCTCCTGGCCTACAACGGTCGCGACGGCTGGTTCGGCCCGACGCTGGAGGCCCACGGCATCCGGCTCGTCTTCGACCTGCCGGCCATGGTGATGGCCACGTGCTTCGTGGCGCTGCCGCTGGTGATCCGCGAGGTCGTGCCGGTGCTCACCGAGATCGGCGACGACCAGGAGCAGGCGGCGCGCAGCCTCGGGGCGAGCGCACCGCAGACCTTCTGGCGCATCACCCTGCCCAGCATCCGCTGGGCCGTGGTCTACGGCGTGGTGCTCAGCCTGGCCCGGGCGGTGGGCGAGTTCGGCGCCGTCAAGATCGTCTCGGGCAACTTCACCGGCCGCACCCAGACCGCCACCTTGGTGGTCGAGCAGCAGTACCAGAACTTCCAGCAGGACGCCGCCTACGCGACGTCCTTCCTGCTCATCCTCGTCTCGGTCGCCTGCCTGGTCGTGGTGGCGCTGCTGCGCCCCGGCCGGCACTGATCTCTCCCCGACTCCCGAAGGAACCCACGCACATGAGCATCGACGTCCAGCACATCACCAAGCGGTTCGGCGACTTCGTCGCGCTCGACGACGTCTCGGTCACGATTCCCTCCGGGGGGCTCACCGCACTGCTCGGCCCCTCGGGCGGCGGCAAGTCGACCCTGCTGCGGGTCATCGCGGGGCTCGAGAGCGCGGACGCCGGCAGCGTGCACATCGAGGGCACCGACGCCACGCGGCTGGCCCCGCAGAAGCGCAACGTCGGTTTCGTGTTCCAGCACTACGCCGTGTTCAAGCACCTCACGGTGGCCCGCAACGTCGCCTTCGGGCTCGAGGTGCGCAAGGTGCCGAGGGCGCAGGTGCGGCAGAAGGTGCACGAACTGCTCGAGCTGGTGCACCTGAGCCAGTTCGCCGACCGGATGCCGTCCCAGCTCTCCGGCGGGCAGCGACAGCGGATGGCGCTCGCCCGCGCGCTCGCGGTCGAGCCGAGCGTGCTGCTGCTCGACGAGCCGTTCGGCGCCCTGGACGCCAAGGTGCGCAAGGAACTGCGCGACTGGCTGCGGCGGCTGCACGACGAGGTGCACGTGACCACCGTCTTCGTGACCCACGACCAGGAGGAGGCGCTCGAGGTCGCCGACGAGATCGTCGTCGTCAACGGAGGCCGCGTCGAGCAGGTCGGCACGCCCGACGAGCTCTACGACGCCCCGGCCAACGACTTCGTCATGGGATTCCTGGGTGAGGTCACCTCCCTCGGCGGCCGGGTGCTGCGGCCCCACGACGTGGAGCTCGAGACCGGACCCGGCCGAGACGCCGCCCGCGAGGCCATCGTGACGCGGGTGCTGCGGATCGGCTTCGAGACCCGGGTGCTCGCCGAGACCGTGCAGGGTGAGCAGGTGACCGTGGTGATGACCCGCACCCACGCCCGCACCCTCGAGCTCGTCGAGGGCATGACGGTGTGGCTCTCGGCCGCCCCGGGGGCGGTGTCCGTGGCCGCCCCGACGGGCGCCGCAGGTGGCTCGGACGAGCGCGACCCGGCCGTGCCCCTGGCCGTGTGAGGTGACTGGATCCCGCTCTCTACAGTGAGCCCGTGGAGCACTTCGACGTCGTCGTGGTCGGTGCCGGGCCGGCCGGTTCGGCAGCTGCAGCCGCGGCGGCACAGCGCGGCGTGAGTGTCCTGCTGCTCGACAAGGCCGAGCACCCCCGCTACAAGACCTGTGGGGGCGGACTCATCGGTCCGACGCTCGGCACGGTGGCGGGCCTCGCCGCCGGCGAGCCCCCGACCCGGGCCGCGGTCCACTCCGTGTCGTTCACCCTGCGAGGGCAGGCCGCGCGCCTGCGCCAGTCCGGAACTCCCGTGTTCCGCACGGCGGCCCGGTCGGAGTTCGACGCCTGGCTCGCCAAGGCGGCCGAGGACGCCGGCGCGACGGCGCACCTGGGCCGGAGCGTGACCGGCGTCGAGGAGCACGACACCCACGTCGAGGTGCGCACCGACCGCGGTGCGATCCGCGCGGGCACGGTGGTCGGCGCCGACGGCACGAGCAGCAAGCTCGCCCGCTTGGTCGGCGTCCATCTCGCCCACGTCGACCTCGGGCTGGAGCTCGAGCTCGCGGCCGAGGGTCCGGCTGCCGAGCGCTGGCGAGATCGGGTGCACCTGGACTGGGGGCCGCTGCCCGGCTCGTACGGCTGGGTCTTCCCCAAGGGAGACGGCCTCACCGTCGGCGTCATCGCCGCCAAGGGCGCTCCGGTCGACACGCGCCGCTATCTCGAGTTGTTGGTGGAGGCGCAGGGGTTGAGCGGATTGCGGGTGCTGCACGACTCGGGCCACCTGACCCGCTGTCGCGCCGGCGACTCGCCCTTGGGGCGCGGCCGGATCCTGCTCGCTGGCGACGCCGCCGGGCTCCTCGAGCCGTGGACCCGCGAGGGCATCTCGTTCGCCGTGCGCTCCGGAGCCGCTGCCGGACGCCTGGCCGTCGCCCACCTCGCCAGCGAGACCACGGTGCGCCAGATCGCGTACCGGCACACCCTCGAGGCCGACCTGCTCGCCGAGATGGCCGCCGGGGAGCGCTGCCGCCGCGCCTTCGAGCGTCGTCCAGGAGCCTTCCACCATCTGATCGCGCGCACCGACGTCGGGTGGGGCCAGTTCTGCCGGCTCGCTCGCGGCGAGACCAACCTGGCCCGCGCGTGGCAGCGGCTGCCCGTCCGCGCCGGGGTGGGGGCGCTGGGTGGCGTGCGCGCCGACGGGTTCAGGGGCGCCCGCTAGAACTCTCGCCCCGCCGGCTCAGCGGTAGTTGGTGAACTGCACCGCGAAGTCGTAGTCCTGCTCCTTGACCAGCGCGATGACGCTCTGGAGGTCGTCGCGCTTCTTGCTCGAGACCCGCAGTTCGTCGCCCTGGATCTGTGCCTTGACGCCCTTGGGGCCCTCGTCGCGGATCAGCTTGGAGATCTTCTTCGCGTTCTCCGAGGAGATGCCCTCCTTGAGCGCGATGGCGATCTTGGAGGTCTGGCCCGACTGCCGGGGCTCGGAGGCGTCGAGCACCTTCAGCGACACCCCGCGCTTGACCAGCTTGCCCTGGAAGACGTCGAGGACGGCGCTCGCGCGGTCGTCGGCGGAGGCGCTGATCTCGATCGCCTCCTCGCCCTTCCACTCGATGGTGGCCCCGGTGCCCTTGAAGTCGTACCGGGTCGCGACCTCGCGAGCGGCCTGCCCGAGGGCGTTGTCGACCTCCTGGCGATCGATCTTGCTGACGATGTCGAAGCTGGAGTCGGCCATGTTGGCTCCTTGGTCGAGGGCGGCGAGTTGAGTGGTGGGCGGGGGGCTGCGCTATTGTTCACACCCGTTGGCGCGAGGCCCAAACCTCAGCGTCAGCACCCCAGGCAGGTTGCCCGAGCGGCCAATGGGAGCGGACTGTAAATCCGTCGGCTTTGCCTTCGAAGGTTCGAATCCTTCACCTGCCACTCAATAAGGTTTGTTGAGGCACAAGACCCCCACCAATCGGTGGGGGTCTTGTGCTTCCGCAGCAGATTTCGTCGCGTTCGGTCGCCTTGACCACAAGATCCGCACCGGCCTCCTGGCGTTTGTCGACTTGACTGTCGACTTCTGGCGGGCGGTGAACCAGATCGCCCCTGGTCCACCGCAGGTCATTCCCGGTCGCCGTCCGACCTGGGCTGCCCGTTGTCGGTGCAGGTCAATCGGCCGAGTGCTGGCGAGTCGAGCCTGGTCCCGCCGCCGCGAGAGCGGCAGGCTCAACTCCTGTGGGAACTGAGCGTGAGTCGTGACAGTACGTTGGGGAGCCACCGCGGGGTCACGAATGCCACCTCAGACTGAAGGATCTAGGTTCAGGTGCCAGACCCGCGCCAGTCGGTGGGGGTCTCGTGCATTTGATGCTGAATCAGTGAATTCGGCAGTCAGTTCCCGCGTGATCCGCACCGACTCTCGTTCGATTCTCGGGACGAATCTTGGGGCCGCGCTGCCGATGACCCAGGTCACCCTCGGTCGACCTCAAGATGCCTCAGGTGTCGGGGCCTCGGAGGACATGAGGCACTGCCTGAGGGGGCCGACGAGCCGTGTCGGTGCCTGCCGTCAGGATGAGGCGCACACGAAGTCGCCCAGCGGGTCGGACCCGGTTGAGCAGTCAACAAGGGAGAGGATACGGACATGAGCGAGGCACTGTCTGAGAGCAGCCGGTACCTTGCGACCCTCGACCGCGACCATCGCCGCGCCACCGGCGTCGTCTACACGCCGGACGCCATCGTGGAACTGGTCCTCGACCAGGAATTTGGGACTGACGGGGCGCCGGAGGGGCCCGTGCTCGACCCTGCCTGCGGTGCCGGGGTGTTCCCGACTGCGGTTGTCGCGCGGATTGCGTCGCGCCTCGAAGATCAAGGCGTTCAGATCACCGAAACCCAAGGTCGGCGACGGTTCCTGGCCGACGTCGAGCGGTTCGTGTGGGCCCTTGACGTGGACCCAGGGGCCGTCGAAGTAACGCTCCGAGAGGTCCGGGCGCTGATCGAGCGGCTCACTCCGGGGCCGATGTCCGCAGACTTCCTCGCTGGCAACATCGTCGCCGGGGACTTCCTTCAAGACGGGCTCTTCCCGCTCGGCAAGGCGTACCGGCACGTGGTCGGCAACCCACCGTACGTTCCAGTGGACAGGATCGAGGCCTCTGACCGAGCCACCTACAGGAAGCTGTTCACTTCCGCTGTGGGTCGCACGGACCTCTACTACCTGTTCATGGAACAGTCCGCCAGGGTTCTCCAGGAGGGCGGAACCTGGACCCTGATCACCCCAGATAAGTTCCTCAGCAACCGGACCGGTCAAGCGCTGCGAACCTTCCTGCGCGACTCCGGCGCCATCCGCACCCTGAGTCGGTTCACAAGTCACTCGGTGTTTCGCGACGCAGCGACCGTCCCCTGCATCACAACCTGGGTGAAGGGCGGTGAGCAAGCCGCGGCGGACCAGCACCGTATCGAGCTCGGTCCCGACCGTACGCCGAACGTGACGACCGAAGCGCGCGTGCCTCGCGCGGCGTTCCAAGACTCAACGTGGACCTTCCACTCCACGAAGGCCGGCTCGCTGCTGTCAGCCATCACCGCCGACCACCCGCGCCTCGTAGACCATGCCCTGCGTATCTCGGCGGGGCCGGCGACCGGCTACAACCCCGCCTTCATTGTTGACGCGAAGATCGCAGCCGGCCTGGACGAGGAACTGGTACACCCGACCGTTAGGGGCCGCGACATTGGCCGGTTCGGCATCGAGGAATCGGGTGCCTTCATGGTCGTCCCTTACGTCTGGGGAGCCGACGGGCAGGCACGGTTGGTGGACCTGGACGCATACCCTCGAACCCGCCGCTGGCTCGCCAAGCACCGCCGCAACCTGAAGGAGCGCCACTCCGTTCGCAGGTGGGGCAAGTGCTGGTGGGACCTGCACGACCCGATCACCCTGCCGCTCCACGAGACCGAGAAGCTTCTCGTGCCGGACGTCGCCCGACAGAACCGGTTCGCCGTCGATCCGGGTCGATTTGTTCCTCAGCACTCGGCCTACTACCTGATTCCGCGTGCACTCGACGCCGACGTCCTCGCCGCTGTCCTCAACAGCGCGCCCGTGGAACTGGTGATGCGCTCGACCGCACCCTTGGTGAAGGACGGATTCAGCAGATACCGACGGCAGTACCTCCTCGAACTTCCCGTCCCGACGCCGTCCGCTGAATTGGCAATACAGATCGGCATCGCGGCGCGCGGCGAAACTCCCGAACTTGCTGCCGAGCTCGCGGCTACGCTGTTCAATGTCGATGCTGGCGACGTCCGCCTGGCACTTGACCACATCACCAGATAGGACCGGCCTTGCCTCTCCCCGAGCTAGAGGAGTTCCGACGTGAGGTCGCCCTCCTCCGCGACGACCAGGCGATCCGGGCGGTTAGGCGTGCAGATGGCCGCTATGCCCTATCCAGCCTCTCCATAGACGACGTAGCCAGGCTCCTGCACCACGAGCCCTCGTACTACTTGTTGCTCGCCGCCACGTCGCTGAACCGGACTTCTCTGCGGCGCGCCACCCAAGAAGAAGAGGCGCAACTGGTTTCGCCACGGCAGCGGAGGGCCTTCGCAGTACGAACGCGGCTGCCGGTGAGCGCTGACTTCGACGCGGTCGTCGCCAACGCGATCACGCTTCGGATGGGCGACCTCCAGCGAAAGGCCCGCGGCAAGACGGAGCAGGTGTTCCGGGAGAGACTTGAAGGCGAGGGCATTCCCTTGTTCATGAGCCCGCCCCGAAGGGTCGTGCCCGGCATCGTTATCGCTGGCCGTAAGCCTGACGGAGTCTGGCCGGACCCGGCGACGGGTGAACCACCGGTGATCTACCTCGAGATCAAGCGGATCCGGCGGGTAGCGGACGACATCCAGAAGCGTCTCTACGAGCTCGCCGAAGCGTCGCTGGAGATGAAGCTGCTCTATGGAGATGCCCCGCTGACGGGACTCGGGATTGGCGACAATCGGGATGTGCGGGATGAGTCGACCGCCCTTCGGCTGCGACAGCAGGTCGCTGGCGTGCGGCCCACCGTGGTCGGGCTCTTCCTGTGCCCGCGGGCTGAGGCTGAGCGGTATCGGCTCGGCGCGGAGGCGCTCATCGATCGGATCTTCTTCCAGGAGGAGATTGAGGACTGCATCGCCTTCATCTCGCAGACCATCAACGAGCACGGCGCTGACTGACCACCAGGGGACTACATGAAAGGCGGCTGGTCGGGCCTGATATCCCGGGGCCGGCCGGTTCGCCCGCTCGGACAAGTCGGGGGATCTGCGCAGTTGAGCGACGATCAGTCCTCGGTCTCGTCTGCGATCACTCGCTGGGCCTGCTCCAGTTCTGCATCGAGGTCAGCTTGATCCTCAGGACTCAACGGCTGGTCGGCCGGTCCGCTCAGCCAAGCGGAGTCCTCGGCACCGAGTGGCATCGCGGTTCCCGCCAGGAGCGGTCCCAGTACTGCCTCCAACACCTCATTGCGCCGGACGCGACTGAGCCGGTCGCTTGCGGCGCGCTCTACGGCGCGCAGGTACTTCGCTGCGTCCTTGCCGTGGGGTTCCCTGAGGATGTCGTCGGTTGGGGTGCCGGCGGACTCCGCGCGCTTGATCTGGTTGACCTGCTCGGAGAACGCGCGGAGCGCTTCGGTGAAGGCTTCCTCGTCGGCGCTGTCGGCCGCAGGGATGCGGTCCGCGTGGCTGAGCAGGAAGTAGAGCAGCGAGTAGGCGTCGGACTTGTTCTTGAACCGCGTTCGCTTGAGGGAGCCGCCGTTGCGCTGCAGGAACTGATCAACTCGACCGAAACGCCGGACGAGGTCGTCGCGGACGTCGGCGGGGAAGCCCTGCCGTTCGTAGGTCATGTAGCTCTCGTCCAGTCCCTCCTTCTTGTTCGGCAGGGTCCGGAGCAGCACCGCGAAAAGAACCTCGGAGACGAACTCGTCGTGACGACGGCGCAGCGCGTCACGCGCAGTGAACACGCCCAACTCGTCGAGACCATCGGTCTCGGCCGCGCGCTCCACGAGTTGGATGAACGGGCCGGTGTACGCCGCGTGGCGCAACTCTTGCGGCTCCAGCGATTCGACGGTCCGGTTGAGCCGACGGAAGATGTCGCGGAGCACCGCGTCGCCTAGATCGGGGAGCTGGCGCGCGACGAACACGAACCCGCGGAAGCGCGCCTTCAGTGGGTCGCTGAGCCCTGAGAACTTCTTGCCCCGCCACTCCGCGTCGATCTCTTCGTCCGTGGACAGCGTGAAGCCGTCAAGCACGAAGTCGACACACGCGCTGATCCGCTGCTGGCCGTCCACGACGACGATCTGGTCGTCGCCGTCGGGCGAGGTGTTGTTCTGGATGTAGACCTCGGGCACGGGCAACCCCCGCAGGATGGTGTCCACCAAGTAGCTGCGCTGGTCGTCGTTCCAAACCATGTTTCGCTGGAACGCCGGGCGCAGGACCAGGCTCGGCGGATCGCTCGTCCACGCCTTGACGAAGGCGTTGACCTTGTACGCAAGGGGAGAGGTTGCCAGCTGGGGGTCAAACTGAGTCGTCATCGAAGCTCCTCAACTTCTCCAAGCATTTCTCGATGCCTTCGGCCACGTAGCTCCGGACACTCCAGTAGTCGCGGTAAACCCACAGGTTCACCTTTCCGCTCAGACTCAACCGGTCGCGCCACTCGAACTGCAGCCGGAGCCGGTGGGGGCCCCAGTGCGGTCCGAAGGTGAGGCGGGTCATGAGCTTGTTGGCGACGATTGCGCCGTCGAACATGCGCGCCCGCTGGTGGTCGAGATTCACACGGAGCGTCTTACTCGTGGACGGCGTGTAGGCCGTATGCGCTAGCACGCGCAGATCTCGCCAAGCCTGGTCGAAGTGAAATTGGGAGATCACAGCGATGTCCAGGTCGGAGCTCGCCCCAAAGGCCTTCAGGTGCCCTTCTTGAACGTTCTTGGGGTTGCAGGAAAGGCCGATCGCCCCCGAGCCGATGCAGTAGATGCCATTGGGGTCGACCTCAAAGGCTTGTGCCGCGTCGTGCACAAACTCCGGAAAGAGGTTGTTGCCATCGGTCGAGACGAAGGCGTACGGGTCCATCCTCAGGAAGTTGCGGTCGATCCACATTGGGAGTTCCGCGACGCCCAGAAGGTCGGACTCGGATGGGTAGAGGGAGCTCGATGACGCGGGGGGCGGGGCTCCGGGCACGGGCAGCACCTTACGGGGCGGGCGCTATCTAGCGGGTCAGCATCGTCGTCGGAGCTGATCGAGCCTTGTCGCGCCATGAGCCCCGTGTGTATCGGGAGACCCTGGAACTGGTCATCCCGGGCCCGAGGTGCTGACCCGCTTCGCGTGTCGGCCTGAACGGTGGGGCGCGGTCTACTTCTGGCCAGGCTTGATGGGCTGCGCCTTCTTGTCGAGTCGCCGCGCAGTCCGCCGGCTGTCCGTGGCGTAGCGCCCGCTCATCGCCGTGCCGCCGTCACTGAACTCGAGAGGATTTCGCGTTGGCGGGAGCTGCATCGTTGCGATGGTGGGGTGGTCTGGGTTCGCGACGACCCATGCGCACGAGTTTTCGATGGCGCGGGCTACGACCGCAGCAGCGAACTCGTCGGCGTCCTCGCCGTCGAGCGTGAACGGATCCCAGCTGCCTTCGCCAGACCCCGGTCCCAGGTACAGAAGGGCGAGTTGGGGTCCCAACGGCATAGCTATGAAGTCAGTCCTGGCGATCCCCGCAAGGTTCGTCCCCGCGATGAGAATGACGTCCTCTGGGAGGTGGGCGCCGACAGACTCCGACGGGGGCCTCTTCGCGGTGGGGCGGTCCGGCTCGCCGCTGCCCTCCTCGTCCTCATCCGTGAGAAGGAGCACGGGCTCATCACAGGTGATGAGGAGAGGCCGGTCCAACCTGACCAGCCCACATGCGCGATCGGCGAGATAGCGGTGAATGAGCTCCGCCTTCTGCATCGCCTCGTTGAGGAGGTCGTTCTGGTGTGGCACGAACTCGTACTCCTCGAGCTCCTGCGCAGTGAGGCGGTCGCGGTTGGTGAACTTCATGTAGTAGTCAGTCAGCACTTCGCCGGTACGGCGTTGGTCGTGACCGCGGACAGCCTGCATCGCGACGAGGGTGTCGATCACGGTGCGCTCATCGTCGGTGAACGGCCGCGGGCGCCGGAAGGGGTTGTCGACGAGCTCCGAGAGGATGTTCGCGGCGTCGGTCTCGACGAACCCGAGGATTGACTCATGCGACGAGTCCAACTCGCCCTGTTGGTCGATGAACGTGTAGAAGTCCTTCACGCCCAGATTCTTTATGTTGCGACGACCGTCGGCGCCCGCGACTCGGTCCCGGACGTAGACCTGCTCTGCGGCGACGGCGAACCGCTTGAGCACGAACCTCGGCACGATGTGGTGCAACGAGCCTACGTACTGCCTGCGGTCAAGTCCGTTGACCAGCTCGTCTGCGAGACGATCTGCCATCGCGTTGCTGTAGAGGGGCGAGGTGAAGTAGGGCCGCCCCGCGTGCTGAGTCCGTCGCACGGCCAACCCCTGCACCCCCTTTGCTGTTGGACACCGCAGCGGAGACATATCGCACCACGATGCGGCGCTGGAGGCCACCGAGTTCTCGGTTTGGGCACCCCGTGTCCGGTCGCTGTCGAATGTGCGGCGCACGTCGTTTGATCGCCGTGTCGCACGCTCGTGCTTCGATCCGTTTGTCGGGTTGAATGTCGAGCCAAGGTGGGGGTGAACCAGATGACCTGGGGTCTCAACCTGGGGCGAACCTGCGGAACTGAGCGTGAAACGTGAGAGTGCGTCGGCGTTCACCTGGGGGTTCACGAAAGCCACCTGCCACTGACGCCCCGATCCGCGTGCGGACTCAGGGCGTCAGATTTTTTCGGCCAGATGATCTCGTCGGCTCGGTCCTGCTCAGGCCGGGGTGCCTGCCCGGGCCCGTCGTTCGCCGGCCTCGATCTCCTCCATCAGGTCGAGGCAGTAGCGGCCGAAGTCGATCTGGATGGTGTGTCGCGGCGAGGCGTAGTACTGCTCGAGGTGGGCGGCCTCGTCGGCGACCATGATCCGCTCCTGCTCCTCGACGCTCGGGAGGGCGTACTGGCCGGTGATGAGTCGGGCGATGAGCTTCGACTGCTGCTCGGCGAGGTTGACGATGGTGGGGGAGCTCTGCGCGAGGCCCGCGTAGTAGAGGTGCTCCACGCCCGGTTTCACGACCCGTTTGAACAGCGGGTAGCGGTGGTCCTGATCGGGGTGGAGGTCGGCCTCGCTGTGGTCGAAGAACGGGAACTTCATGTCGTAGCCGGTGGCGCAGATGACGACGTCCGCCTCGACCGAGGTGCCGTCGACCAGGTGCACGGTGTGACCCTCGAACCCCTTGATCTCGGGGAGCATGTGGATGTCGCCGGAGCCGGCCTTGGTAAGGAAGTCGGCGCTCACCGAGGGGTGGGCCGAGAGCGGCTCGTGGTCGGGTTCGGGCAGGCCGTAGTTGCTCATGTTGCCGACCAGGTCGCGGATGAGTGCGCGCGACGCGGCCAGCGCCTGCTCCTTGGGGATGTCGGGCGGGGCCATCACCTTGTCGGCAGCCTGGCCGTTGCGGTACTTCGGCAGCACCCACACCCCGCGGCGAGCGGAGACGTAGAGCTTCTTGGCCATCCACGGGAACGACAGCTCCGAGGCGAGGTCCATCGCGGAGTTGCCCATGCCGACCACGATCACCCGCTTGCCGCGCAGTTCGACGGGAGAGAACGGGTTCACGTAGTGGTGGGCGTGGAACAGCTCGCCGGCGAAGTCGCCCTCGAACCGCGGCATCCGCGGTGCCCAGTGGTGGCCGTTGGCGACGACGAGGTCGGTGTAACGGCGCACCACGCCGCTCGACAGCGTGACGTCCCACCCGCCGTCGGCGTTGCGGGCAGCCCGCTTGACCTCGATGCCGAACTCGATGTTCTCGCGCAGCCCGAAGTGCTCCACGTAGTCCTTGAAGTAGCGGTGGATCAGCGTGTGGTGCGGGAAATCGGGATAGTCGGCCGGGGCCGGGAAGTCCTCGAACTGCAGCCGCTGCGTCGAGGTGTCGATGTGCAGCGACTCATAGACCGACGAGCGGCCGTTGGGGTTCTTGAAGTACCAGTTGCCGCCGATGTCGTCCGACATCTCGAACTGGTCGTAGGAGATGCCGAACTCCTTGAGGCGCTTCGCGGTGGTGATGCCGGAGCACCCGGCTCCGATGATGCACACGCGCGGGGCGGCGGGGGTGTCGGTCATGCCAGAGCCTCCAGGCAGTCGAAGGTGGTGCGCACGTAGGCGTCGGTGCGGGGCGAGGCGACCATGTGGTCGACGAGTCGGGCGGGGGCGTAGGCCAGGGTGAGGCGCCGGTCGAGATCGTTGACGACGATCGCGCCGCCGTAGCCGGTCCACCAGCACACGCGTCCGGACGGCACCGCCGGCGCTGCCTCGAAGGGCAGTGCCCACCCGATGCCGAACCGGGTCGGCACCACCAGCACGTGGTCGGGTCCGTCGGCCTGCACCTCGAAGATGCGCTCGACGAGCTCGGGGGAGAGCAGTCGGACGCCGTCGAGCTCGCCACCGTGCGAGACGACCGCCTGGGCGCGGGCGATCGCGCGCGCCGTGCCGTGACCCCCCGCCCCGCCGACGGCACCGCGCCGCCAGGCCTCGCCGTTGACGACGTCGGGTGCGAGCAGGGGATTGACGACCGTGCGGATGAGTGGGTGGTCCATGCCGAGGGCGGCGACGTCGATGCTCGACCCGGTCGGCGGGATCAGGTCGGCGCAGTCGGCGAGCGACTCCTCGGGCACGCCGAGGTGGAATCCGCCCCGTGAGGCGCACCCGAGGGGCGCCATCACGTCGTCGCGCAGCACGTCGGCCAGTCGGCGCCCGGTGGCACCGAAGGCGATCGCGTCGAGCAGGTGCCCGTGGTCGATCATCTGGTAGCCGTGGCCCTCGGTGTACCAGGGCTCGGACGCCGCGAGCAGGGCTTCGCTCGCGTCGAGGTCGAGGATGTCGTCGACGGTCACGGGCGTGGTCCACCCCGGCACCCGGCTCGCGTGGCCGAGCACCTGACGCACGAGCACGTCGCCCTTGCCGTGGGCACCGAAGTCCGGCCAGTAGGTCGTGACCGGCGCATCGAGGTCGATCTCGCCGGCCTCGACGAGGGTGAGGAAGGCCAGCGCCGCCATGACCTTGGTGACGGAGTAGACCTGCACGATCGTCTCGCGCGTCCAGGCCTCGCCCGCGCGGGCCTCGCCGCCCCAGAGATCGACCACGAGTTGGCCGTCGTGCACGACGGCCAGTGAGGCGCCGGTGTCGTCGCCGGAGGCGAGGTGCTGCTCGAGCAGATCACGCAGCGGGGCGAACGTGTCGGTGCAGGTTCCCTCGACCATGCGCGTCACCCTAGAACGTGTTCTCGCTCCCGGCGAGAACCGATCAGGCGGGTCGCAGCCGGAAGACCGGGATGAGCCGGTCGGTGCGCTCCTCGTAGAGCCGGTAGTTGGGCCAGGTGCCGACCATGGTCGCCCACGCCGCATCGCGCGAGGCGCCGGCGGCCAGCTCCTCGGCCACGACGTCGATCTCGCGTCGTCCGAACCGGATGTGGGCGCCGTCGGCCGCGCGCAGGTTGTAGACCCAGACCGGCATCTTCGGGCCTCCGAAGTAGGAGCCCGCGATGAGCCAGGTGTCGCCGTCGGGCACGCACAGCAGCGGCACCGAGCGCGGGACGCCGCTCTTGCGGCCCGGCACGGTGAGCGTGAGGTTGGGCAGGCCCGCGATGTCGAGGACGCTCACGCGGCCGCCGGAGACCTTCTGGAGGTTCTCGTCGACCCACACGATCTGCGGCAGCAGCTTCGGCATCCACGGGATCGAACCGATCTTCACGGCCACAGGCGTCAGCAGTCCCATGAGGGGACCCTAGGGCACGTACGTACCCGTCCGTCGGCATTCACCCGATCGTCGGCTGGGCGACCCGTCCCCGTCGACCTGCGCTCCTAGCCTCCCGACGTGTCCTCCACCCTGGTCCGCGGCGCCCTGGGGAGCGTGCTCGTCTCGGTCGGCGGACTCGTCGGCTCCGCGATGCCGTCGACCGCGCGCGTGCTGCGGCTGCCCCTGCTCATCGTTCTGCGCGATTCCGAGACCGGCCGGATGGCGGCACTCGCGGTCGTGCTCCTCGGGTTGGCTCTGCTGGCCCAGGCCTGGTTGCGCCTGCTGCGTGAGGTCACCTCCGCTGCCACGGGGGACCGGACCGCGCTCGTCGACCGGGTGCGGCTGGCCGCCCTCGCGTGGACGTCGCCGCTGCTGCTCGCACCCCCGCTGTTCTCCCGCGACGGCTGGTCCTACGCCGCGCAGGGCATGCTGCAGCACTGGGGGATCAGTCCGTACCGGCACGGTCCGTGGCTGCTGGACGGCCCGATCGTCGACGCCGTCGACCCCCGCTGGCTGCACACGCCGACGCCGTACGGTCCGGTGCCGCTGGCCCTCGGTGGCGCGATCTCCGGCATCACCGGCAACCCGTGGATCCTCGTGATCGGGTACCGGGTGCTGGCACTGGTCGGGCTGGGCCTGCTCGCCTGGGCGGTACCCCGCCTCGCGACCTGGGCGGGTCGCGACCCGGCGTTCGCCTCGGCGCTCGTGCTGGCCTCGCCGTTCATGGTGGCCAACGGCGTGGCCGGCCTGCACAACGACCTGCTCATGGCGGGGCTCATGGCCGCCGCGCTGGTGGTGGGCGTCGAGCGCGGCTGGGTGTGGGGCGCGGTGCTCGGTGGTCTCGCCGCGGCCGTGAAGGCTCCGGGGGGCCTGGTGTGTGTGGCGATCGCGCTCGTGTCGCTGCCGGTGGCGGCATCCCTCGTGGTGCGGTTTCGGCGTCTCGCCGCGGTGGCCGCGGTGTCGCTCGGCACGCTGTTCGGGCTCGGTGTGGTGGCCGGCACCGGCTCCGGTTGGATCGGTGCCCTCTCGGTGCCCGGCACGATCAACACCCCGCTGTCGCTGGCCACGCTGGGCGGCGGAACCCTCGACTGGATCGCCGGTGTGCTGCACCTGGGGCTCGCGCCGGCGACGATGCTGGGTCTGGTGCGGGGTGGAGCGACCATGCTGATGTTCGTCGTGGTCGGCGCGATGGCGCTGCGTCGTCCGTCCGGCGATCGTGGCGCGGCGGTCGCCACGGCCGCCGGGATCCTGGGCGTGCTCGTGCTCACCAGCCCGGTCGTGCACCTCTGGTACCTGCTGTGGGTGCTGCCCTTCGTGGCCTGCCTGCGGCTCTCGCGCGCCGCCCTCTCGGGGCTGGTCGCCGCCTCGGTCGTGGGCGGGCTGGTCGCCCCGATGGACTCCTCCCTGCACGGCGCCTACTACGCGATCGTGCTCGGTTCGGTGCTGATCGCCGTGCTTGCCGGGCTGCTGCTGTGGACGCCGCTCGCCCGCGGTCGTGTGGAGCAGATCGCGCGCCGCGTCGGTCAGGCGGAGGCTCGGGAGACCGACGACGCCCCGTCGTGCAGTGCGAGCATCGAGGCCACCGCGGCCGACCAGGGGTAGCGCTCGGCGCGTCGCCGCGCTCCCGCGCGCATCGACGCGACGGGGCGTCGCACGACGTCGAGCACGGCGTCGGCGAGCGCGTCGGGCTCGGGCGCCGCCCAGCCGCCGGAGGAGGCGTCGACCAGCTCGCGCGCACCGCCGCGGTCGGCCGTGACCACGGGCGTGCCACAGGCCATCGCCTCGAGCACCGCGAGGCCGAACGTCTCGCCGGGGCACACCGACAGTGCGACATCGGCGCCCGCGATGCGCCGGCGCAGTTCGTCGCGCCCGTCGACGTACCCGTGGAAGGTGACGGGCGCTCGTTGCGCGAGAGCCTCGAGCTCGTCGCGGTGCGGCCCCTCGCCGTACACGTCGAGGCGCACCGGCACGCCGCGACCGTGCAGTTCGACGGCGGTGGCGACGGCGAGGTGTGGTGACTTCTCGCGAGAGAGGCGCCCGACGTGCACGAGCCGCAGCGGGTCGCCGGGCCGCCGGTCGGCGCGGGCGGGGTCGGGGGTGAACGTGTCGAGGTCGACGCCCAGCGGCACGCGCGCCACGGGGCAGTCGACCGCTGCGGCAACCGCGCCGAACTCGCGCTCGGCGTAGCGCGATGCCACCACGATCGTGTCGACCGAGCGCACCAGCACGCGGTTGAGCAGGGCGATCGAGGCGCGGGTGGCCTCGATGCCCGAGCGCATCGCGAACATGTCGGAGAGCTGCTCGTGGCTGAACAGCAGCGTGCCGACGCCACGGCGCCGGGCCCACCGGGCCGCGGGCAGCAGGGTCAGCTTGTCGTTGAGCTCCAGGGAGGTGGGCGCGAAGCGCTCCAGTACCTCGGCGACGCGCCACGGTTCGACGATCAGTCGGTAGCCGCCGCCCACCCGTGGCGCCCGGAGCTGCACGACGTCGCCCGTGTCCGTCGTCCGCACCTCGTCGGCCGGACCGGGCACCACGAGCACCCGCTCGACCCCCGCGGCGGTGTAGCCGGCGCCGAGGGCCTCGATCGCCGTCCGCATGCCTCCGGAGGAGGGGCCGACGAAGTTGGCGAGCTGGGCGATGCGCACGCTGGCCGATGATGACCGGTCCTGGTGAACCTCGAGTGACCCCTGGAGGGACGATTCGCGACCCCTGGAGGGACGATTCGCGACCCCTGGAGGGACGATTCGCGACCCTTCGCGGGTCAGGCCAGGCGCGCGTCGACCGTGTCGGGGGCCAGCGCGTGGTCGATGGCCAGCGCGGCGCAGCCGTGCAGGCCCGCCGCCTCGCCGTGGGTGGCGGGCAGCAGGCGCAGGTCGCGGACGGCGAGGGGGTGGGCGTGGGTGGCCAGGGACTCGCGCAACCCCGCGGTGTAGAGGTCGAAGGCGGCGCCGAGGTCGCCGCCGACCACGAGGACGCCCGGCTGCACGAGGTTGACCGCGACCGCGAGCGTCTCGCCGAGCCGGCGTCCGCCCTCGCGCACCAGGCGGCGCGCACTCGGGTCGCCGTCGAGGGCCTGCCCGACGAGGCCGCGCACGTGACGCGCCGGTGCGAGGGTCGAGCCCGCGTCGAGCTCGGCGACCAGCGCCCAGCCCCCCGCGATCGTCTCGAGGCAGCCGGTGGCGCCGCAGCGGCAGGGCAGATCGCCGGCGGCCGCGACGCGCGTGTGGCCGAGCTCGCCGGTGCGACCGCGCCCGGCGCCGACGATGCGACCGTCGACGACCATGCCCAGGCCGAGGCCGGTGGAGGCCTTGAGCACCAGCATCGACGGGTGCGCGGGTGCGCGCCCGAACAGCTCGCTGCGGGTGAGCACAGCGGTGTCGTTGTCGATGAGCACCGGTGCGTCGGTGACCTTGGCCAGCCACGGACGCAGGTCGATGCCGTCCCAGCCGGCCAGCACGGGGGCGTCGAGGCTGGCGACCTTCTCGCCGTCGACGGCGCCCGGCAGGCTGACGCCGACGCCCAGGACGGGTGCGGCCGGGTCGGGTGGCAGCTGGTGGAGCAGCCGGTCGACGACATCGGTCATCAGCTCACCGGGGGCGATCCCGGGCTCGTGGTCGCGGCTGTCGCTGGTGATCTCGCGTCCGGCCAGGTCGAACACGCCGACCTGGCTGCGGGAGCGGCCGACGGCGACGGCGAGCACGCTGCCGGCGTCCGGGTCGAGCTCGAGCGTGCCGGCGCGGCGTCCCCCGGTCGAGGCCAGCTCGTCGCCCTCGCGCACCAGTCCGGCGGCGGCCAGTGCGGCCAGGCGGGTCGTGACCGCGCCGCGCGAGAGACCGGAGAGGCGCACCAGATCGGCCCGGCTGCTGGCACGGCCGGTGCGCAGGAGGGTCAGCAGCGACCCCGGGGAGGTGTCCACGCGGTCAGTGAACCACGGACTTTTGTCTGAATCCATCTAAAGTTCGCTTGTATCGATCCAAAGATCCTGCCACCGTAGGGACATGACCTCCCCCGCCGCCCCCTCTCCGGCGTCCGCCGTCGCGCCCCGCTCCGTGGCCGACACCCTCCCCGGAGCCTGTGACTTCACCGTGTTCGGCGGCACCGGCGACCTCGCACTGCGCAAGCTGCTGCCCGCCCTCTACCACCGCGACCTCGAGGGCCACCTGCCCGCAGACACCCGGGTCATCGGGGTCTCTCGCTCCGAGATCGACGACGAGCAGTACCGCGACGAGGTGCGCACCGCGCTGCACCGCTTCGTCGAGCCCCACCTGCTCGAGACCGAAGCCGTCGAGCGGCTGCTCGCCCGCCTGCGTCACCTGTGCCTCGACGCGCACTCCGGCGAGGGTTGGCACCTGCTCGCCGGCCTGCTCAAGGACCGCCCGCCCTCCCCGGACGGCGCCGACGCCGTGCGCGTCTTCTACCTCGCCGTCGCGCCGGACCTCTTCGGACCCACCTGCGAGCGGCTCGCCGACCTCGGGCTGGCCGACGAGTCGGCCCGCGTGGTGATGGAGAAGCCCATCGGCCACGACCTCGTCTCCTCACGTGCCGTCAACGACGCCGTGGGGCGGGTGTTCGCCGAGCACCAGATCTTCCGCATCGACCACTACCTGGGCAAGGAGAGCGTGCAGAACCTGCTGGTCACGAGGTTCGCCAACACCTTCCTCGAGCCGCTGTGGAACTCCCAGTGGGTCGACCACGTGCAGATCACCGTGGCCGAGACCGTCGGCGTGGGCACCCGCGGCGGGTACTACGACCGCGCGGGCGCCCTGCGCGACATGGTGCAGAACCACCTCCTCCAGTTGCTGTGCCTGGTGGCCATGGAGCCGCCCACCTACGTCGGCCGCGAGAACGTGCGTGACGAGAAGCTCAAGGTGCTCCAGGCGCTGCGCCCGCTGAGCGCCGCAGACGTCGACCGGCTCGTCGTGCGGGGGCAGTACGCCGCCGGCCTGGTGCAGGGCGAGACCTGCCCGGCCTACGCCGACGACCTGGGCGACGAGGCGACCTCGGCCACCGAGACCTTCGTGGCGCTCAAGGCCGAGGTGCAGAACTGGCGCTGGGCCGGGGTTCCGTTCTACCTGCGCACCGGCAAGCGGATGGACCGCCGGGCGAGCGAGATCGTCGTGGTCTTCAAGGAGCCGCCGCACGCGATGTTCCCCGGTTCTGAGGGCGGCACCACCGCGAACCGGCTGCACATCCGGGTGCAGCCCGACGAGGGCATGCGACTCCACCTCACCGCCAAGGAGCCCGGCCCCGGCGGCATCCGGCTGCGGCCGGTCTCCCTCGACCTCTCCTACGCCGACGCCTTCGACCAGCGCAGCCCCGACGCCTACGAGCGGCTGCTGATGGACGTCGTGCGCGGCAACCCCACCCTCTTCATGCGCCGTGACGAGGTCGAGGCCGCCTGGGCCTTCGTGGCGCCGATCCTCGAGCGCTGGGAGCAGGAGCCGACACCACCCAAGCGCTACCCCGCCGGAACCCCCGGCCCGTACGCCGCCGCCGCGCTGCTCGAGCGCGACGGTCGATCCTGGCAGGAGACCGACCAGTGAGCACCCCACCCATCGACCTGCATCCCGTCGTCGCCGCGGTGACCGGCCGCATCGCCGAGCGCAGCCGCGAGCCGCGCGCGGCCTACCTGGCCGGCGTCCACGAGGCGGCCCAGGAGGGGCCCGCGCGCACCCGGTTGGCCTGCGCCAACCTCGCGCACGGGTTCGCCTCGGCCGGCGAGCCCGACAAGGCGGCGCTGCGGGGCACGGTCAAGCCGAACCTCGCCATCGTCACCAGCTACAACGACATGCTCTCGGCGCACCAGCCGTTCCGTGACTACCCCCCGCAGCTCAAGCAGGCGGTGATCCGCGCCGGCGGGATCGCCCAGGTCGCCGGTGGCGTGCCCGCGATGTGCGACGGCGTCACGCAGGGCCGCGCCGGCATGCAGCTCTCGCTGTACTCGCGCGACGTGATCGCCATGTCGACCGCCATCGCGCTCAGCCACGACATGTTCGACGCCACGATGCTGCTCGGCGTCTGCGACAAGATCGTGCCCGGGCTGCTCATCGGTGCGCTCTCCTTCGGCCACCTGCCCACCGCGCTCGTGCCCGCCGGACCCATGACCTCGGGCCTGGGCAACAAGGAGAAGGCGCGGGTGCGCCAGCGCTTCGCCGAGGGCAAGGCCACCCGTGAGGAGCTGCTCGCCGCCGAGTCGGCTGCGTACCACTCGGTCGGCACCTGCACCTTCTACGGCACCGCCAACTCCAACCAGCTACTGGTCGAGGTGATGGGCCTGCACCTGCCGGGCGCGTCGTTCGTGAACCCCGGAACCCCGCTGCGCGCCGCGCTCACCGACGCCGCCGCGGCCCGCGTCACCGAGCTGGCGAAGCTGCGCCAGGCCGGGGCGTCGTCCGCAGAGGCGCCGGGCATCGGCGAGCTGGTCGACGAGCGCACCATCGTCAACGCGTGCGTCGCGCTGCTGGCCTCGGGCGGCTCGACCAACCACACCATGCACCTGGTCGCGATCGCCGCGGCCGCCGGCATCGAGCTGACCTGGGACGACCTCGACGAGCTGTCGTCGGTCGTGCCGCTGCTCTCGCGCATGTACCCCAACGGTGCGGCCGACGTGAACCACTTCCACGCCGCCGGCAGCGTCGGGTTCCTCGTACGCACGCTGCTCGACGCCGGGCTCCTGCACGAGGACGTCGCCACTCTCGCCGGCCCCGGGCTGCGCCGCTACACCACCGAGCCGCGGCTCACCGCTGACGGCGGCGTCGAGTGGGTCGAGGGCACCGATCACTCCCTCGACCTCGACGTGCTGCGCCCGGCCGGCGACCCCTTCCAGGCCGACGGTGGGCTCCGGGTGCTGCACGGTCCGCTCGGCCGGGCGGTCATCAAGACCTCCGCCGTGGCCGAGAACCACCGCGTGGTGAGTGCCCCCGCGGTCGTCTTCGACGACCAGGCCGACTTCCTGGCGGCCTTCGAGCGAGGAGAGCTCGACGGTCGCGACTTCGTCGCCGTGATCCGCTACCAGGGCCCGGCCGCCAACGGCATGCCCGAGCTGCACAAGCTCACCCCCGCCCTCGGCGTGCTCCAGGACCGCGGCCAGCAGGTCGCGATCGTCACCGACGGCCGCATGTCGGGTGCCTCGGGCAAGGTGCCGGCCGCGATCCACGTGACGCCCGAGGCGGCGCTCGGCGGCTCCATCGGGCGCATCGTCGACGGCGACCTCGTCACCGTCGACGCCGTGCGCGGCGTCCTCGAACTGGCGGACGCCGACACGGTGCTCGCCCGGCCGAGCACCGGCCATGCGCCCACCGCCGCCGAGTTCCGCGGCACCGGTCGCGAGCTGTTCTCCGCCTTCCGTGCCACCGTCGGTCCGGCCGACCGGGGTGGCAGTGTGTTTCCCGTGCCCGCCCACGATGCGCTCGGCCCGATGCCCGACGCCGTGCAGACCGACTACACAGATGAGGTGCTCGTTGACCAGCACACCTGAGCCCCCTCGGGGGGCCGGAGGATCCCTGCTCGACCTGGTGCCGGTCGTGCCGGTCGTCGTGATCGACGACCTCGCGCACGCCGTCCCGACCGCGCGAGCCCTCGTGGCCGGCGGCCTGCCGGTCATCGAGCTGACGCTGCGCACGCCGGTGGCGCTCGACGCTGTCCGGGCCATCGCCGCCGAGGTTCCCGAGATCACACTCGGCGTCGGCACCGTGACGACCCCGGCCCAGGCCGAGGCGGCTGCCGACGCGGGCGCGGGGTTCCTGGTCTCGCCCGGCACCACGCCGACCCTGCTGCGGGCCATGCTCGAGGTGGGTCTGCCGTTCCTGCCCGGCACCGCCACCGTCACCGAGGCGATCGCCGTGCTCGAGGGGGGCGTCTCGGAGATGAAGTTCTTCCCGGCGGAGGCCTCGGGCGGCGCGGCGTACCTGAAGTCGATCGCCTCGCCCCTGCCGGCCGCCCGGTTCTGCCCCACCGGCGGTATCACCGCAGCCTCGGCGCCGACCTATCTCGCGCTGCCCAACGTCGGCTGCGTCGGCGGCTCCTGGCTCACTCCCGCCGACGCCCTGGCTGCGGGCGACTGGACCCGCATCGAGACCCTCGCCCGCGAGGCCGCCGCCTTGCGTTAGGCGCGAGGGGTCGCGAATCGTCCCGCGAGGGGTCGCGAATCGTCCCGCGAGGGGTCGCGAATCGTCCCGCGAGGGGTCGCGAATCGTCGGTGTGGCGGACGACCGTGCGTGACCCCTCGAGGGACAGATTGCGACCCCTCGCGGTCAGGCCTTGACGACGCGGCAGTCGGCGAACTTGTCGTGCCAGCCACGGCGGGTGGCCGGGTCGTTGTTGATGGCAACGGCGATGAGGATGGCGGACACCAGCCCGGCGAGACCGCCGACGAGGCTGCCGATGATCGGCACGATGCCGGCGAGGCTGAACGCGAGGAAGATGTTGCGCTTGATGGCCTGCTCGATGGTGGGGTTACCGCCCTGGGGGCCGACGACCTTGAGGCCCACCGCCATCTTGCCGACGGTGCGTCCCTGCTGGGACTCCATCACCGCGAAGTAGCCCAGGCCGATGACGACGCCGATCACCGTGACGATGAACGTCACCGCGTAGCCGGCGGAGGAGCCGGTGGCGAAGGCGCCCGCTCCCAGCACGATGGCGATGATCGCGTTCACCACGCCCACGATGATGGCGTCGATGATGCGGGCGCCGAAGCGCGGCCACAGCTCACCGGGCGCGCCGGGGCCGGTCTGCTGTGGGGCTGCGGACTGACCGTAGGCGGGCGGCTGCCCGTACCCCGGCTGCTGCCCGTACGGGCTCTGCGCGCCGAACTCCTGACCGTACTGCGGATCCTCGGGTGGTGGTGTCGTCATGACTGCTCCTCGGGGTAGATGACCGGCGATGGGCCTCACGCTAGCGGCTCCGGGTCACCCGCGGGTGGTCGTACGCCTCGGCACGGCGGGGCAGGATGGGGTCATGAGGTCACCGTTCGTGCGCAAGGCCCCGACCACCGACATCGACGAGTCCGACCTGGCGATCACGCAGCCCTCCGAGGCCGCCGCCGGAACCACCGCCGTGGCGGTGGCCATGAAGCGCGCCGTCGAGCAGATGGGGCCGCTGCGCACGGCACGCACGCTGACCAGGCTCAACCAGGTCGACGGCTTCGACTGTCAGGGATGCGCGTGGCCCGACCCCGCGCCCGGGCACCGTCACACCGCCGAGTTCTGTGAGAACGGCGCCAAGGCCGTCGCCGAGGAGGCCACCGAGCTGCGGGTGGGCCGGGAGTTCTTCGCTCGACACCCGATGAGCGAGCTCGAGACCCGGACCGACTACTGGCTCGGGCAGCAGGGCCGCATCGTCGAGCCGATGGTGCTACGCGAGGGCGGCACGCACTACGAGCCCCTCGGCTGGGACGACGCCTTCGCGCTGCTGGGCGAGAGGCTGCGCGACCTCGACAGCCCGGACGAGGCGATCTTCTACACCTCCGGCAAGACCTCCAACGAGGCCGCGTTCGTCTACCAGCTCTTCGCCCGGTCGTTGGGCACCAACAACCTGCCCGACTGCTCGAACATGTGCCACGAGTCCACGGGCACGGGGCTGTCGGCGTCCATCGGCATCGGCAAGGGGTCGGTGAGCCTCGACGACGTGCACGAGGCCGAGTTGGTCGTGATCGCAGGCCAGAACCCGGGCACGAACCACCCGCGCATGCTCTCGGCACTCGAGGAGTCCAAGAAGAGGGGCGCGAAGATCCTCGCCATCAACCCGTTGCGCGAGGCGGGCTTGGTGCGGTTCAAGAACCCGCAGACCCCCAAGGGCGTAGTCGGCCACGGCACCGGGCTGGCCGACCTGCACCTGCCGGTGCGCATCAACGGGGATCTCGCCCTCTTCCAGGCCATCGCCTCGCTGCTCGTGCGGTGGGGCGCGGTCGACTCCTCGTTCGTGGCGCACTACACCCACGGCTACGACGACTACGTGGCCCACCTCGGCGACCTCGACTGGGACGCCGTCGGGCGCGCCACCGGGCTCTCCCGCGCCCAGGTCGAACAGGCCGCCCAGATGATCGCCGGCTCTCAGGCGACCGTGTACTGCTGGGCGATGGGCGTCACCCAGCACCGCAACTCGGTCGCCACCGTGCGCGAAATCGCCAACGTGGCGCTGCTGCGCGGCGACATCGGCAAGCCCGGAGCCGGACTCTGCCCGGTGCGCGGGCACTCCAACGTGCAGGGCGACCGCACGATGGGCATCTGGGAGCAGATGCCCGACACCTTCCTCGACGCCCTCGCAGGTGAGTTCGGTATCGAGCCGCCCCGCGAGCACGGCCACGACACGGTCGGCTCGATCGAGGCGCTGCGCGACGGCACCGCGAAGGTGTTCATGGGCATGGGAGGCAACTTCGTGGCCGCCGCGCCCGACACCGGGGTCACCGAGGCCGCGTTCCGCGGCGCCGACCTGACGGTGCACGTGTCGACCAAGCTCAACCGCTCCCACGTGGTGCACGGCCGCACCGCACTCATCCTGCCGGCGCTGGGCCGCAGCGAGCGCGACCTGACCGGCGGCGTGCGACAACGCGTCTCGGTGGAGGACTCCATGTCGGCCGTGCATGCCTCCCACGGGCCGCTCGAGCCGGCCTCGGAGCACCTGCGCTCGGAGGTCGACATCATCTGCTCCCTCGCCCGCGCGACCCTCGGCGCGGAGCACCCGGTGCCGTGGGAGCGGCTGCGCGACGACTACACCGAGATCCGGCACAGCATCGCGCGCGTCGTCCCGGGCTGTGCGTCGTACGCCGAGAAGGTCGACGAGCCGGGCGGCTTCACTCTGCCGCACCCGCCGCGCGACACCCGCACCTTCCCGACGGGCAGCGGCAGGGCGGAGTTCGCCGTCAGTCCGCTCGACGTGCTGCACGTGCCGGAGGGCCGGTTGCTGCTTCAGACACTGCGCAGCCACGATCAGTTCAACACCACGATCTACGGCCTCGACGACCGCTACCGCGGGGTCAAGGGCGGGCGTCGGGTGGTCTTGTGTCACCGCGACGACATCGTCGACCTCGGACTGTCCGACGGAGCCATGGTGGACCTGGTGAGCGAGTGGACCGACACCGAGACCGGGGAGCACAGCGAGCGGCGGGCCGACTCCTTCCGCGTCGTCGCCTACGACCAGCCCCGCGGGTGCGCGGCGGCGTACTACCCCGAGACCAACCCGCTGGTGCCGCTCGGCTCCCGTGCCCTCGGCAGCAACTGCCCGACGTCGAAGTCCGTGGTCGTGCGCCTCGAGCCGGCCGGCTGACGTGAGGATCCCCACCGACGTCGAGCTGCTGACGCCGCGAGACGTCCCGCTGGGCGGGCTACGCGCCATGACCGTGCGTCGCACCCTGCCGCAACGCTCGCGCACGACGGTGGGCGCCTGGTGCTTCGTCGACCACTACGGACCGGACGACGTGAGCGTCACCGGCGGCATGTCGGTCCCGCCGCACCCTCACACCGGTCTGCAGACGGTGTCGTGGCTGTTCTCCGGCGAGATCGAGCACCGCGACTCCACGGGTGCACACGCGATGGTGCGGCCCGGTGAGCTGAATCTCATGACCGCGGGGAAGGGTGTCTCGCACTCGGAGTACTCCACGCCGGCGACCACCACTCTGCACGGCGCCCAGCTGTGGGTGGCCCTGCCGGACGCCGACCGGGGCCTGGATCCCGACTTCGACCACTACGCGCCGGGTTCCGTCAGCGGTGCGGGCTGGATGGCCCGGGTCTTCCTGGGCTCCTTGCTCGGTGTCACCTCACCGGTATCGACCCGCACCCCGCTGGTCGGTGCCGAGTTGGTGCTCGAGCCCGGCTGCATGCTCGCCGTCGACGTCGACCCTGCGCACGAGCACGGCGTGCTCGTCGACGCGGGCGAGCCCACGGTGGCGGGTCGGGCGACCGCCCGCGGCGACCTGGCGGTCGTCCCCCTCGGTCGCGACACGCTGCGTCTCGAGGCCGGACCCACCCCGGCGCGGGTGCTGGTGCTCGGGGGCGAGCCGTTGGGCGAGGCGATCGTGATGTTCTGGAACTTCGTGGGCCGCGATCACGACGACGTCGCGGCCGCGCGGGAGGACTGGCAGGCGCAGCTCGGTGACGACGGTGCGCTGCTGCCGGGCAGGTTCGGCGTGCCCGCCGACGATCCGCAGCCGCCGGTCCCGGCGCCCGCGCTGCCCAACGCCCGCCTCCGCCAGCGCCACTGAGCCCAGCCCAGTCGAGCCCGGCCCGGGCCGGCTGTCGGCGCGATGGGCGAGGATGGTCCGATGGGCCCCACCACCGGAGACGACGGACTGGCGCGCTGCCCCTGGGGTGACGCCGCGGGGCCGATGCGCACCTACCACGACCTCGAGTGGGGGGTGCGGCTCGCCGGTGAGAGCGCGTGGTTCGAGCGGCTCACGCTGGAGGCGTTCCAGTCGGGGCTGTCCTGGGCCACGATCCTGGCCAAGCGTCCCGCCTTCCGCGACGCGTTCGCCGGGTTCGACGTCGACGCCGTCGCCGCCTTCGACGCGGGAGATGTCGAGCGGCTGATGGCCGATGCCGCCATCGTGCGCAACCGGCGCAAGATCGAGGCCACCCTCGCCAACGCGCGCGCCGCGGTCGCGTTGCGTGAGGACGGCGACGACGCGCTCGAGCGCCTGGTGCTCGCGCACGCGCCCGACGTGCCGCCGTCCCCTCGCACCACCGAGGAGCAGCAGACCACCTCGCCGGAGTCGCTCGCCTTGTCGAAGGCACTGAAGACGCGGGGCTTCACCTTCGTCGGACCCACCACCATGTTCGCGCTGATGGAGGCCTCGGGCGTCTTCGATCCCCATCTCGTGGGCTGCCACGCGAGAGGCGCGATCAGTCGCGTGCCCAGGTGATGTCGGCGACGGAGCGCCGTTCGCGGCTCGTGCCGGGCGCGGCGTGGTCCTGCCGGGAGCCGAGCGCCCGGCCGACGGCAGCCATGCTCGTGACCTCCCAGTGGGGCGGGACGCCGAACTCCGCGGTGAGCCCAGGGCGGTCGAAGGCGCGGAACTGGTGCACCGCGAGACCGAGGCGGTGGGCCTGGAAGGTCAGGTGCGCCACGGCCTGCCCCAGGTCGTAGTGGGCGAACTCGGAGTACTCCAGCGTGCTGTGCTCGACCGATCGCCGGGCGAGATTGGCCAGCAGAACGCTCGCGTGCGGCGCCCAGGCGCCCGAGCTGCGGGCCAGGTGACGCACCAGGCGGTCGTGGACGGCGTCGGCGCGCACCCCGACGACGAAGGCCCAGGGTTGGGAGTTGCCGGCCGAGGGCGCCCGTCGCGCCGCGTCGAGCAGGCTGTCGACCTCCGCGCCGCTCGCCGTGTGCTCGGCGTCGAAGCGCACCGGACTGAAACGTTCGCGGGAGAAGTCGCCGAGGAGCGGCACGTCGGTCACACCGGGACACAACGGCGACGTCGTCCGGCCGATTCCGATGCGGTGAGACACTGCGCCCCGTGCCCTTGGTGACCGGACTGCTCTGGCTGCTCGGCTGCCAGCTGGTCGGCGAGGTGGTCGTGCACGCCCTGCACGCGCCGATCCCCGGACCGGTCGTCGGCATGGTCGTGCTGCTGGTCGTGCTGACGGTGCGTGGGCGGCGTGCGAGGCCGTCTGCTCGCGCGGGGCGAGACGAGTGGTCGGTGCACGTGGCGGCCGACGTGCTGCTACCCCATCTGCAGTTGCTGTTCGTGCCGGCGGGGGTGGGGTTGATCGGCTACGGCACGGTGCTGCGCTCCGACGGGCTGGCGATCGTGGTGGCGCTGGTCGGATCCTGGCTGCTCGCCCTCGCGGCCGTGGGGTGGACGGCGCAGCTCCTGGCCCGGCGCTCGGCCGCGGCCGAGCGGGGCGTCGACGGGAGCGGGGCGTGAGCTGGTTCCTCGCTCAGCCGCTCACCTGGCTGGTGGCGACGCTGCTGGTCTACCGCGGCGGTTGCGCGGTGCGCGACCGTACCGGGCACCCCGCCGCGCAACCGGTGCTGGTGGCCGTGGTCGTGCTCGGAGCCGTCCTGGTGCTGTTGCCGGGCGACGTGGCCTCCCGTCTGGCGCCCTTCGTCGAGGGGACGCAGGGGCTGGTGTTCCTGCTAGGGCCGGCCACGGTCGCGCTCGCCGTCCCGCTGCATCGTCAGCTGCACCGGTTGCGGGGGTACCTGCTCGGTTTGGTGGTCTCGCTGGTCGTCGGGGTGCTGGTATCGGTCGGCTCGTCGGTGGCCCTGGTGCGCCTGCTCGGAGGCGACGAGACGCTCATGCGCACCGTGGCGCCCAAGGCGACGACGGCACCGGTCGCGATCGCGCTGTCGGGCACGATCCAGGGCATCCCGGCGCTCACGGCCGCCATCGGCATCAGTGCGGGGATCCTGGGGGCGGTGGCCGCGCCCACCGTGCTCACCTGGCTGCGCGTGCGCGATCACCGTGCCCGCGGGCTGGCCACGGGTGCCGTCTCGCACGGCATCGGCACCTCACGGATGCTGCTCGAGCACCCGACCGAGGGAGCGTTCTCCGGCTTGTCGATGGGCCTCACCGCCCTGGCCACCAGCGCGCTCCTGCCAGTGCTCGTGCCGCTCCTGGTACGCCTGCTGGTCTGACCCGCCTGGCCTCGCCGGGCCGGTGGACGGAACGCGTCACCCCACGGGCGCGCGCACGACGGCGATGCACGGCACCAGCCACGCCTCGAGGTAGGCCTCGAGGTCGGCGCCGTGCCGCGGGGGAGTGCCGGGGTCGACCGCGAAGGACTGGATGAGTCGCAGCATGTGCTCGACCAGCTGGGAGAGTCGCACAGCGTCGAAGCCGGCGGCCGGCCAGTCGACGGGCAGGGCGCCGAGCACCTGGCGGCCGAACTCCTGCGCCTGGGGCCCGGTGATGCTCTGGGCTCGGGCTCCGGTGGCGTCGGTGGCCAGCGCGAGGGAGAGGTAGGGATCCTCGGGCAGTCGGTCGATGACGAACATCAGGCCGGCGACGACGGCGCGAGCGGGGTCGGACTCGCCGGCCAGGCACGTCTCGAGGGCCGCGAGGAAGGCAGGCATCTGGGCGTCGGCGAGCTGGGTGACGAGATCGTCGGCGTCGCCGGCGTAGCGGTAGAGGGTGGCGCGACTCACCTCGAGATCGCGGGCCACCTCGGCCATCCGGGGGGCGCGGCCCCGCTCGAGCACGATGCGTCGCGCGGCGTCGAGCACACGCTGGCGCGCCTCTGCGTCGTCGGAAGGCGGTGAGCCGCCCCAGCCATGGGTCCGCATGAAGCAGTTCTATCGCATGGCGATCATTGACGATACATATTCTTAGAAGCGTACACTCGGCGATCATGACCACACTGGAGAACCCGACCGAGGCCCCCGCTCCCCTCGACGAGGCCCTGACTCGGCGCACCCGCGCCCTCGTCGACGCCAAGACCACCGAGTACGCCACCGACATGCTCGAGGTGCCGTTGAGCTACTACCGCGACCAGGGCGTCTTCGAGCGTGAGCTGTCGCTGTTGCGCAGTACGCCCCTGGCCTTGGCGATGAGCGCGCAGATCAAGGAGCCGCACTCCTTCGCCACGCGCACCGTGCTCGGCACCCACCTGCTCTTCACGCGCGACGCCGACGGTGCCGCCCACGTGTTCCTCAACTACTGCCGCCACCGAGGCGCCCGTCCGGCCGAGGGCGCCGGTGTCAGCCGCCGGTTCACCTGCCCCTACCACGCGTGGTCCTACGACACGTCGGGCTGCTTGGCCTCGATGCCGGGCAAGAAGGGCTTCGCGGGCATGGACAAGGGCGAGTACGGCCTGGTCGAGCTGTCCTCGGAGGAGCGCCACGGCTTCGTCTGGGCGGTGCTCGACGAAGACATCGACATCGACCTCGACGAGCACCTCGGCGCCTTCGACGCCGAGCTCTCCCAGTGGGGTTATGAGAACTACGGCTACCTGACGGAGCGCGAGTTCGACGCCGAGGTGAGCTGGAAGAACTCGCTCGAGGCGTTCGCGGAGTCCTACCACTTCCCGTTCGTGCACGGGCAGAGCGTGATCGGCATGAACACCGTCGCCGACACCGCCGCCTACGACGAGTTCGGCCCCCACCACCGACTGCACATGCCCTTCCGGTGGATCGCGGACCTGGAGGAGGGCCAGGGCGACTGGAGCCCGGGCGCCAACGGCGGGGTCATCTACTGGGTCTACCCCAACCTCATCTTGGCCAACAGCCCGGTCGGAGTCGAGATCATCGACATGCTGCCGGTCGACGACCCGGTGCGCTGCACGGTGCGGCACAGCTGGATGTCGATCGTCCCGGCTGCGGACGACGCCACGCGCTCCATGTACGAGGACATCTACGAGCAGGTGCACGCCGCCGTGCGCGACGAGGACTACGGGGTGCTGCCCGGGTGTGGCGCGGGTGTGCGCGCGGGCCAGCACGATCACATGATCCTCGGCCGCAACGAGATCGGCGTGCAGCACATGGTCAGGGTCATGGCCGAGCGGCTCGGGATCGACCTCACCGCGCAGTGAGGTGGGTCTCGAGCTGTCCGAGGCGGTGACGACCACTCCGCCCCGCCCGTCGCGGGCCGCTTTCGAGGTCGTCCTCGCGTGCGTCGACCACCGCAGTCGCTCGGTGCTGGCCGAGCACCTGCTGCGTCGGCGCGTCGAGGCCCTCGGGGTGGACGACGTGACGGTGCTCGGGGTGGGCGGGCACAAGGCGCGCGCAGCCGAGCCGGTGCCGCCGGTGGTGCTCGACGAGATGCGGCAGCGTGGTGTGCCCGAGGAGCGCCTCGCCGCGCTCGCCGCGGTCCGGGCCGCGCCGCCGCGGCTCACCGCCCGCCACCTGGCCGGCGCCGATCTCGTGCTCGTCTTCGAGCACGACCACCGGGTCGAGGTGTTCCAATACGCCCCCCGCATGCTCCGACGCTGCTTCGCGCTCACCGAGCTCGCGGCGATCTGCGAGGCCGAGCCGGGTCTGCTCGCACTGCCACGAGCCGAGCGGGTCGCGGCCGCGTCGCGCCTGCGTCACCTGGGCCGGGAGGCACCCGACGTGGCGGCGACCTGGCGGCAGCCCGAGAGTGCCGTCCGGCGGGCCGCTCAGGCCATCGACGAGGCCGTCTCGACCATGGCGCCTTTCCTGCTCTGAACCGGGCTCTGACCTGCGATGATGATGGTCCACACCAGCCGATTTCAGTCTCCGGAGAGCGCTGTGTATTGTTCTCCGACGTTGCCCCTTTAGCTCAGTCGGCAGAGCGTCTCCATGGTAAGGAGAAGGTCTACGGTTCGATTCCGTAAAGGGGCTCTGGTCCGGGGTCCGAGCCTCCTGGCGGCACCAGTCGCACGGGGGAGGATCTCCACCTATGTGGCGGGGTAGCTCAGGCGGTTAGAGCACACGACTCATAATCGTGGTGTCGCGGGTTCGAGTCCCGCTCCCGCTACCACTTCCCACCGACTAACACCGATCCGAGGACACACCGTGGCAAGCAAGAGCTCTGACGTCCGCCCCAAGATCACGCTCGCGTGCGTGGACTGCAAGGAGCGCAACTACATCACCAAGAAGAACCGGCGCAACAACCCGGACCGCATGGAGATGTCGAAGTTCTGCCCGCGCTGCCGCAAGCACACTGCGCACCGCGAGACCCGCTGACACCAGCGCACCGACGTCCACGACGGCCCGCCCGGTTCCACCGGGCGGGCCGTCGGCGTTCCCGGACGCCTCCGCGGCAGGGTCACGGCTCGCACACCGGTGCCGGCCACCGGCCGGCACGGCTCACGTCGAGCAGGCTGAGCGAGGGGACGACGGGTCGCCCGCCGAGCCCCTGGTAGTGCCGGGTGCCGGACTCGCTGGCCACCCAGATGCCGCGCGGTGAGGCGGCCATGCCCTCGGCCCCCGGCGGCCAGGCGAGCCGTCGCCCGCCCCGCCCTCCGTCGGACGCCGCGAGCACTCCGCACCGGGTGTTCGAGAGGCTCAGCCACAGCCCGGTGCGGCCGCCGATGCGGGCCCATACGGCGCCCTGCGCGTGGTAGGGGATGCGTCGGGTCGAGCCCCGGTTCGACTCGTCGAGTTGCACGACGCCGGGGGTGAGCACGGTGTCGAGCTCGTACCAGTCCAGCGCGGCTCGGCCGGGGTGCACCCGGCTGGGCCGGAAGCGGCCCAGACCGATGCGCCGGGCGGCGCGAGTCGTGGTGCCGTCGAGCACGCCGAACGACCCCTGCACCGGGTCGGCGAGCCGCCACACGCGCACGGTGGCCAGCGAGCGGGGGTCGAGCAGCCACAACCGCTCGCTCTCGGTGAGCCAGAGGCCGTGGTCGTCGATCGCGAGACCGCCACCGTGCCTGCACGGCACGACCGGTCCGGTACCGACAGTGCCGCTGATCTTCCACCGGCTGCGCTCGGCCTCGGCGCTGCGCAGATCGACGCGCACCACGTAGCAGTACAGCTTGCCGCCGTCGCCGGGCTCGTACCCGCCGATCCAGCCCGTGTGCCCCCGTACGGCGACCCCCTGGGGCACGAACCCGTCGCGCAGGTGCGGGGCCCACAGCGCGTCGCACACGGCGTCGGAGATCGAGAGTCTCGTCGGGTGGGTGCCGCGCAGGTAGCGCGGCGAGGTGCCCCGCCCGGCCCGCACCCGGTCGCAGTCGGAGAGCCCTCGCGCGACTCGAGTGGTGGCGCTCGCGTCCTCGCGCTCGTCGGCCGGCGCCCCGCCCGAGCAGGCGGCCAGGGAGAGGCAACCGGCCACCAGCGCGAGCAGACTACGTTGGTGCCATGCCCATCGACGCCGGCCTCGTCGGTCGCACCTTCCCGCCCACACCTCTTTACTCTGTCACGCCCGACAGCGTCGCCGCGTTCGCAGCAGCCACCGGCACGACCTGGCGATCGGGCGAGCCCGCGCCGGCGACATACCCCATCGTGCTGGCCTTCGACGCGATGAACGCCTTCCTCGAGGCCGAGCAGGTGCAGCTGCACCGCATCGTGCACGGCGAGCAGCGCTTCGCCTACGAGCGGCCCGTCGTGCCCGGCGACCAGCTCACCGCGACCCTCACCGTGGCGAGCCTGCGCCAGATCGGCGGCAACGACATCATCGGCACCGCCAGCGAGATCACCGACGCCGACGGCGCCTTGGTGTGCACCACCACCGCCACGCTCGTGCACCGCGGGGAAGGTGCCTGATGACCGACGCGACGCTGACGACCCAGACCTTCACCGTCACCCGTGCCGACCTGGTGGCCTACGCCGAGGCGAGCGGCGACCACAACCCCATCCACCAAGACGAGCGCGTCGCCCGCAGTGTCGGGCTGCCGGGCGTGATCGCCCACGGCATGTACACGATGGCGCTCGCTGCGCGGGCCGTCGGCACCTGGTTCCCGGGCGCCGAGGTGGTCTCGTTCGGCTGCAAGTTCACCCAGCCCGTGGTGGTCCCCGCCGAGGGCGGGGTCGAGGTCGAGGTGGCCGGCGAGGTGAAGAGCGCCGACGACGGGCTCACGACGCTCGCGCTCACCGTCACCAGCGGGGGCCAGAAGGTGCTCGGCATGCCCAAGGCCGTCGTCCGTGCCTGAGGGCCAGACGCCGCGGCTGGCCGACCACACCACGCTGCGGCTCGGCGGCCCGGCGCGCGCATGGGTGGTCGCGCGCACCGAGTCCGAGCTGGTCGCGGCGGTCGCGGCCGCAGACGCCGCGGGGGAGCCGGTGCTCGTGCTCGGCGGCGGCAGCAACCTCGTGGTCGGCGACGACGGGTTTGCGGGCACCGTGGTGCAGGTGGCGACGTCCGGCGTGAGCGCCGACGTCGACCCGGACGACGACCCCACGTGCGGCGGCGCACTGGTCACCGTCGCGGCCGGCGAGGGGTGGGACGCCTTCGTCGCCACGGCCGTCGCTCGCGGCTGGGTGGGCGTCGAGGCCCTCTCCGGCATTCCCGGGTCGGTGGGGGCGACGCCCGTGCAGAACGTCGGCGCCTACGGCCAGGAGGTGGCCGACACCATCGCCCAGGTGCGCGCCTACGACCGCGAGCACGGCAGCGTGCGCACGTATGCCCTGGCCGACTGCGGCTTCGGGTACCGCTGGTCGCGGTTCAAGGCCGAGCCGCACCGCTATGTCGTGCTCTCGGTGACCTTCCAGCTGCGTCAGGGCACCCTCGGCGCGCCGGTGCGCTACGCCGAGCTCGCCCGCACGCTCGGGGTCGAGGTGGGGCAGCGGGCCCCGCTCGTCGACGTGCGGGCGGCGGTGCTGGGGCTGCGCGCCGGCAAGGGGATGGTGCTTGACGCCGGTGACCACGACACCTGGAGCGCCGGCTCGTTCTTCACCAACCCCGTGGTCGCGCCCGAGGCCGTGCCCGAAGGAGCACCGGCCTTCGAGCAGCCCGACGGGCGGGTCAAGACCAGCGCGGCCTGGCTGATCGAGCACAGCGGGCTCGGCAAGGGCTGGGGTGCCGAGGTCGGCACCGGTCGCGTCACGCTCTCGACCAAGCACACGCTGGCGCTCACGAACCGAGGCGGGGCTACGGCTGACGACCTGCTGGCCCTGGCTCGCGCCGTCCGCGATCGGGTGGAGCGGGCCTACGGCATCGGGCTCGTGCCGGAGCCGGTGCTGGTCGGCTGCGACCTCGACCAGCTCCGGGACCGGTAGCCGGCTCAGTAGCTGCTGTTGTAGCTCGAGCCGGAGTCGTCGAGGGCGCCGGTGGCCGCCAAGGCGATGATGAGAACGAAGAACGCGACCCCGAGCACGAGCAGGATCGTGCCGATGATGCCCATGACGAAACCGGCCGTCGCCTGACTGCGGCCGCCGTAGCGTTGGGGCTCGCGGTCGATCTCCTTACGCGCCTTGGCGCCCAGCCACCACGCGAACGGCGCGACGATGATCGGCAGCAGGCAGAGGGCGCTGCCGGCCAGGGAGACGATGCCGAGCACCATCGCGGTCGTCGACGAGGGGTGGTTGGGCGGGATCGCGCCCTGGTAGCCGTAGCTGTACTCGTGTGGCTGACCCGCGGGATCCTTCGACGCGTACGGCTGCTGGCCATAGGGCTGTTGCCCGTACGGCTGCTGGCCATAGGGCTGTTGTCCATAGGGCTGTTGTCCGTACGGCTGGGTCGGCTCCTGGCCGTACGGCTGGCCCTGCGAGGGGCTCGGCGGGGTGGGGTAGCTCGACTGGCCAGGTGCGTACGGGTTGTCCCGTGGCGGCTGCTGGCCATAGGGCTGGTGGGTCGAGGGCATCGACTCGTCGGGCTGGTCCTGGTCGCTCACGCGTCCATCCTCTCATCGGGCGCGGCCAGCCAGGCGTCGATGTCGCGGATCACCGCGCGCTTCACGTCGTCGGGGGCGCGTGAGGCGCGGATCGACATACGTGCGAGCTCGGCCAGCGTGGGGTCGTCGAGATCGTGCGCGGCCCGCATGGTGGCGTACTGGCCGGCCAGTCGCGAGCCGAAGAGCAGCGGGTCGTCGGCGCCGAGCGCGACGGTGGCCCCGGCCGCCAGCAGTTCCGGCAGCGGCACCGAGGTGAGGTCGGAGTACACGCCGAGGGCGACGTTCGAGACCGGGCAGACCTCGAGCGCCACCCCGGAGTCGACGACACGGCCCAGGACGGCGGGATCCTCCACCGAGCGCACGCCGTGGCCGAGACGGTCGGCGTGCAGGGCGTCGAGGCACGTCGTGACGTGCTCGGCCCCGCGCAGCTCGCCGCCGTGAGGCAGCATCGCCAGGTCGGCGCGGCGCGCGATCTCGAAGGCCGGGGCGAAGTCGGCGGTGCTGCCGCGCCGCTCGTCGTTGGAGAGCCCGAAGCCGACGACGCCCCGCCCGGCGTACTGACCCGCCAGCCGAGCCAGGGTGCGGGCGTCGAGCGGGTGACGGGTGCGGTTGGCGGCGATGACGACCGCCATGCCGATCCCGGTGTCACGCGAGGCTCCTGCGACCGCGTCGAGCACCAGGTCGGTGAACTCCGTGATGCCGCCGAAGCGTGCCGCGTAGCCGCTCGGGTCGACCTGGATCTCCAGCCAGCGGCCGCCGTCGCGCACGTCGTCCTCGGCGGCCTCGCGCACCAGTCGGCGCACGTCGTCCTCGGTCCTCAGCACCGAGCGCGCCACGTCGTAGAGGCGCTGGAAGCGGAACCAGCCCTTCTCGTCGGCGGCCGAGAGGTGAGGCGGCCACTCGCTGACCAGGGCATCGGGCAGCCGGATGCCCTCGCGCTCGGCGAGCTCGAGCAGGGTCGCGTGCCGCATCGAGCCGGTGAAGTGCAGGTGGAGGTGCGCCTTGGGGAGAGCCTGGAGGTCACGCACCCGGCTCACCCTAGATCCCGGCACGGGCGCACCGCCGAGAGGCATCGTTTGGACGCCGCTTGCCGGTCCGCCTAGACTCGCCCGTCGGTGGAGGATTCCCCATGCTTCGGCATGCCCGGGAACGTCTCGACCGAAGGGCACTAGCTCAACTGGCAGAGCATCGGTCTCCAAAACCGAAGGTTGGGGGTTCAAGTCCCTCGTGCCCTGCAAGAACACTCGTTCCAGGCAAGACCGAGAGCAGTCGAAGGAAGTGGAAGGCCCGTGGCCGACAGTGCGACCGACCGCAGGGTCCGCGACGACGGACCCGCGCGCACCACTCCTGCGACCTTCGTGCGGCAGGTGATCGCCGAGCTCCGCAAGGTCGTGTGGCCCACCCAGGAGCAGCTCGTCACCTACTTCTTCGTGGTCATGGTCTTCGTGCTGGTGATGATGGCGATCGTGTCGGCGCTCGACCTCGGGCTCGGCAAGCTCGCGTTCGCGGTCTTCACCGGCCAGCAGAACTGACGAGATCCGCTCGACCCCGGCTTCGGCCGACCCGCAGACGAACCCCAGCGACGTGATGGAGCAACCAGTGTCGGAGCAGTACGAGACCGAGCAGACCGAGCAGGGCGAGGAGACCACCTCGGCCGAGGCTCCGGTCGACGTCGCGCCCGAGGAGGTGCTCGAGGAGAGCGCCCCCGTGCTCGACTCTCCCGACTCCGAGCTCGGTGACGACTCCGACGAGGCCGACGAGGCCGACGACGAACTGGCCGAGGAGGATCCGCTCGAGGAGTTCCGTCGCGAACTGTGGGCCAAGCCGGGCGACTGGTACGTCGTGCACACCTACTCGGGCATGGAGAACCGGGTCAAGCAGAACCTCGAGAACCGCTCGATCTCGCTCAACATGGAGGACTACATCCACGAGATCGTGGTCCCCACCGAAGAGGTCGCCGAGATCAAGAACGGCCAGCGCAAGATGGTCAAGCGCACCGTGCTGCCCGGCTACGTGCTGGTGCGCATGGACCTCACCGACGAGTCCTGGTCCGCTGTGCGGCACACGCCGTCGGTGACCGGCTTCGTGGGCAACTCCCACCAGCCCGTGCCCCTGACCATGGGCGAGGTCGAGGACATGCTGGCCCCCGCCGTCCGCGCGCGCGTCGAGGCCGAGGCCGCCGCGGCGGGCACGGCACCGGCCGGTGGCGGCGCCACGACCGCGAAGAAGCCCGTCGAGGTCGCCGACTTCGAGGTCTCCGACTCCGTCATGGTCGTCGACGGCCCCTTCGCGACGCTGCACGCCACGATCACCGAGATCAACGCCGAGTCCCAGCGCGTCAAGGCGCTGGTGGAGATCTTCGGCCGCGAGACCCCGGTCGAGCTCAGCTTCAGCCAGATTCAGCGAGTCTGACGGCGAAGCCGGCAGAACCGAGCGAGGTCGAGCAAGCGCTCGACCGAGCCCGCAAGGTCGAGACCGCGTGTCGAGACCAGAGGAGTCGGGCCGAGGACCGGCCGACGTGGGACCGACCGACGTGGGACCGGCCGACGTGGGACCGGCCGACGTGGGACCGGCCGACCGTGGGACCGGCCGACGTGGGACCGACCGATTTGGGGCCGGCGCCCGGCTCGTCGCACACTGGTCGCTGCACGAGAAGCACGACCCACGAGCACTGGCTCGCCGGCACCATCGGTGAGGCAGGTGGCAGGGGGCGCACCGGCGTCCTCGTCATGACCACGAACAAGGAAGAGAAGCAATGCCTCCGAAGAAGAAGATCGCTGCCCTGGTCAAGGTGCAGCTCCAGGCCGGCGCCGCGTCGCCGGCCCCGCCGGTCGGTACCGCGCTCGGTCCGCACGGCGTCAACATCATGGACTTCTGCAAGGCCTACAACGCCCAGACCGAGTCCATGCGCGGCAACGTCGTCCCGGTCGAGATCACGATCTACGAGGACCGGTCCTTCGAGTTCATCACGAAGACGCCGCCGGCCGCCGAGCTCATCAAGAAGGCCGCCGGCCTGAAGAAGGGCTCCGGTGTCCCGCACAAGGAGAAGGTCGGCAAGCTGACCAAGGACCAGGTGCGCGAGATCGCCCAGACCAAGATGCCCGACCTCAACGCGAACGACATCGATGCCGCGATGAAGATCGTCGAGGGCACCGCCCGTTCCATGGGCGTCACCACCGACTGATTTCGACCTGCGAGAGAGAGACACAGACATGCAGCGCAGCAAGACCTACCGCGCGGCGCTCGAGCAGTTCGAGATCGACGAGCTGTACGCGCCGCTGGCCGCGATCAAGATCGCGAAGAGCACCTCCAAGAAGAAGTTCGACGAGACCGTCGACGTCGTCATGCGACTCGGCGTCGACCCCCGCAAGGCCGACCAGATGGTCCGCGGCACCGTGAACCTGCCGCACGGCACCGGCAAGACCGCCAAGGTGCTGGTCTTCGCCGTGGGCGACAAGGCCCAGGCCGCGCTCGACGCCGGCGCCGACGAGGTCGGCGGCGACGAGCTCATCGAGAAGGTGTCGGGCGGCTACCTCGACTTCGATGCCGTGGTCGCCACCCCGGACCTCATGGGCAAGGTCGGTCGCCTCGGCCGCGTGCTCGGCCCCCGTGGTCTCATGCCGAACCCCAAGACCGGCACCGTCACCCCGGACCCGGCCAAGGCCGTGTCCGACATCAAGGGCGGCAAGATCGAGTTCCGCGTCGACCGGCACGCCAACCTGCACTTCATCATCGGCAAGGCATCCTTCGGTGAGACCCAGCTCGCGGAGAACTACGCCGCGGCGCTCGAGGAGGTGCTGCGGCTCAAGCCGGCCAGCTCCAAGGGCCGCTACATCAAGAAGGTGACCGTCTCCACGACCATGGGCCCCGGCGTCCAGGTCGACCCGAACCGCACCAAGAACGTCGCGGTCGAGGACGAGGCCGCCTCCGCCTGACTCGCGACGAGTCACTGATCGACCCTCGAGGGGTCACTTCCGACGCCGCCATCGTGGTGGGGAGTGACCCCTCGAGGGTCTTTTCGCGACCCTCGCGGATCTTGACGGGCCGCACGCCTGAACCTATGGTCATACGGAAGAACGCAAAACGTATGATCGTGAGGTCAAGGATGACGGACGCACGGGCCGGGAGGGTCGGCGAGCGGGTCGTGGTGCTCGGGGGGAGCGTCGCGGGACTCTGCGCCGCAGCCGCTGTCGCCCCGCACTTCGCCGAGGTGGTCGTGCTCGAGCGCGACGACCTGCCCGCGGATGCCGAGCACCGACGCGGGGCCCCGCAGAGCAAGCATCCGCACTTCCTCCTCAATGCCGGGAGGACGGCGATCGGTCGGCTCTACCCCGGGATCGAGGAGGAGCTCGTCGGTCTCGGCGCGGTCGTGCGCAACCCTGCCGCCGAGACCGCCTACGGCGAGCATGCCGGCTGGGCCCCGCGCGTGACGGGCCAGATGACGATGCTCTACTCCTCGCGGGTGCTGCTGGAGCGAGGTCTGCGCGATCGTGCCAAGGCGCTGCCGAACGTCGTCTTCCACGAGCGCGCGCAGGCCACCGGCCTGCTGACCGCGGACGGCGGCACGGCGCGAGGTCGGGTCACCGGTGTCACCTGGCGCGACGCCGCAGGTGGCGAACGTGAGCTGCGCGCCGACCTGGTGGTCGACTGCCTGGGGCGCGGCTCCTCGGTGGGTGGCTGGCTCGTCGAGGCCGGCTGGGCCGCGCCACGCGAGCTGACCCTCGACGCCAAGGCCGTGTACTCCTCGCGGTGGTACACGATGCCCGAGGGCGAGCAGCGGCCCGGGTGGTGGTGGTCGCACCTCGCGCTGTTGCCGACCAACCAGAGCGGTCCGCACGCGGTCGAGCACGACTACTTGTGCACGGTCTTCCCGATCGAGCACGATGCGCGCATCGTGTTCATGGGCTCGTGGGGCCACGAGATGCCCCGCACCGTCACGGACTTCGAGGCGGCGGCCGAGCGCACCCGCACGCCGTACTTCTCCGGGGTCATGAAGCAGCTCGAGCCCACCTCTGAGGTCTTCGTGACCCGCTCGACCGGCAACCGGTGGCGGCGCTACGACGAGATGGAGCACCCGCCCACCGGGCTGGTGAGCCTGGGCGACGCGACGTGCGCGTTCAACCCTCTCTACGGACAAGGCATGAGCGCGGCCGCCTGCTCGGCGGTGATCCTCGCCGACCGCCTGGCGCAGACCTCGTCGGTCGACCCGGCGTTCCATCGCACGTTCTCGAGGGAGCACCGCCGGTTCCTGGAGGTTCCCTGGACCCTGGCGGTGGCCCGTGACCAGGGCTACGACCACGCGGAGGGCACCGAGACCGCAGCGGCCTGGAGGCGCAGGATCGCCATGCGCATCGCCTGGCCGGCGTTGGCGCTGGTCTCGGCTGCCGGTCGCGAGGATCCGGCCGTCGAGCAGCACTTCGGCCGGGTCTTCAACCTCGAGGAGTCCTTGGGGCAGATGGTGCGCAACCCGCGCTTCCTGGTCGGGGTTGCCCGCTTCTGGGTGCGCTCGCGCCTGGGCCGCACCTCCCTGCCCGCCGGTTACGACCTGCTCGGCGAACCGCCTGCCATGAATCACGACCACCTCGTCGGCAGGAGCTGACCCGTGTTGCGCTGGACCGACCCTGCCGACCTGGTCTGGCAGAAGAACCTCATGGACCTGATGTTCCTCGGCATGTTCGCCCTCGCCAGCGGGTGCGCCGTGGTGGCGTGGCGTCGTGGTCGCCGGATCGACGTCCTCGTGCTCGTCGCGGCGCTGTGGTACGGGCTGTTCCTGGAGCTCTCCGGGATGATGATCCACAACAGCTATCAGCAGGGCACGTTCGTGCTGATGCTCGACTGGGGCTGGGTGCCCGGACTGCGCGACGCGACGCTGATGCCGAGCTACGTGCCGATCTTCTATCCGGTGATGCTCTACACCGGCTTCCGCATCGTCGACTCCCTCGGTATCACCGCGCTCCTCCAGCGCGCGATCGCCGGCGGCGCCATCATGCTGGCCCTCGATGCGCCCTACATCATCGAGGGCGGTCTGCGACACGTCGTGTGGTGGACCTGGGGTGACTGGAACCTCTACCAGCTGTGGCAGGGGTGGCCGGCCATGGACGCCTGGTGGCAGACCACGTGGGGCGCCGCCTTCCTCTTCGCGGTCTACCGGTTCGCTCCCACGGCGACCGCGACCCCGCGCCGCCTGCTGCTCGGCTCCCTGGGCATCGGTGGGGGGTTGAACGTCGTCGGCCCCCTGCTGCACCTGCCGCTGCTCGGGGTGACCCTCGCCGGCTGGCCGCAGTGGCCGTTCATGGGCGTGCTCGCGGTCGTGGCCTGGGGGGTCGCGATACGCGCCATCGCCACCGGGCGGCCGAGGGCCCAGGGTGGCGCGGTGGGGCTGGTGGCCGGCTACGTGGCCGCCATGGGGGCCATGGTCATCGCCAACGCCGTCTACGAGGGTGGCCTCACGCTCTACATCGGCGTCCAGGCACTCGGGCTCCTCGCCCTCGCGACGCTGGTGGCCCTGCCCTACGCGCAGCGGCGAGCGGCGTCGTCTGGGGCGAGCGAGCGCGAAGTGTCCGTGGGAGGATCGCCGCGTGAGGACGCGGGGCTGGCAGGGTGACCTGCCGCGAGACGAGGCCGAGGCGCGCGAGCGCATCGTCGCCGCGACCCGCCGCTGCGTCGAGCGTCACGGCGCCGCGAAGACCACCCTGGCCGACGTCGCGAACGAGCTCGGCGTCACCCGACAGACGGTGTACCGCTACTTCAGCAGCATCGCCGACCTGCTCGTCGCGGTGGGCGAGTCAGGCGCCGAGCAGTTCCTCGACCGCCTGACCGCGCACGTCGCCGACATCCGTGAGCCCGGCGAGGCGCTCGTCGAGGCCATCGCGCACACCATCGAGCACATCGCCGAGGAGCCCCACATCGGCCTGCTGCTCCAGACCGGGGAGACCGAGTTGTTCTCCCGCCGCGCGACCTCGTCGACGGCCATGGACTTCGGGCTGGCCGTGCTGCACCGGTTCCCGATCGAGTGGAGCTACGACGAGATCGAGATGACCGGGCTGGTGGAGTTCATGCTGCGCACGTTCCTCTCCCTGCTCGAACACCCCTCCGATCCGCCGCGCGACGGCGAGGAGCTGCGGGCCTACCTGCGGCGTTGGGTGGCCCCGGCGCTGCTTGCGCCGGCGACGAGCTGAGGGCGCCTGCGTCGCAGAGCAGGTCGCCGTCCAGCGCGCCAGACGTTGCGCCAGACGCGTGCAATCGACCCCTCGAGCAGCAACGAGTAACTCCTCGAGGGACGACCGGGATCCCTCGTGGTTCAGCTGAGGGACTCGGCGGCGGCCAGGGCCACGCAGGTGGCCACCCCGGCCATGGCGGTCTCGACCTGCTCCAGCGGCGGGAAGGTGGGGGCCAGGCGGATGTTGCGATCGCGCGGGTCGTCGCCGTGCGGGAACGAGGCGCCGGCGGGGGTCAGTGCGATGCCGGCCTGCTTCGCGAGCTGGATGATGCGGGTCGCGGTGCCGTCGAGCACGTCGAGGTTCACGAAGTAGCCGCCGGTGGGCTTGGACCACTCCGCGATCCCGAGCCCGCCGAGGCCCGTGGTGAGCGCGGCGTCCACGGCCTCGAACTTGGGGGCGATGATGTCGCGGTGCCGGCGCATGTGCGCCCGCACCCCGTCGGCGTCGCCGAAGAACTCGACGTGGCGCAGGTGGTTGATCTTGTCGGGGCCGATCGAGGCCATGGCGAGATGCTTCAGGAACCACGCCTTGTTGGCCGCGCTCATCGCCATGACCGCCACACCCGCGCCCGCGAACGTCATCTTCGAGGTGGAGGCGAACAGGAGGGGTCGGTCGGGGTGGCCGCAACCGCTCGCGATCGCCAGCGCGTCGGCCGACTTCGCCTCGTCCTCGGTGAGGTGGTGGAAGGCGTAGGCGTTGTCCCAGAACACGCGGAAGTCCGGCGCCGCGGTCGGCATCGACATCAGTTCCGTCGCCACTTCGCGACTGCACACCGCGCCCGAGGGGTTGGCGTACGTCGGCACGATCCACAGACCCTTGACGCTCGGGTCGTCGGCCACCAGGGCCCTGACCGCCTCGACGTCGGGGCCGTCGGCGTTCATGGGCACGGTCACCATCTCGATGCCGAAGTCGGCCAGCATCGAGAAGTGGCGGTCGTATCCCGGCACCGGGCACACGAACTTCAGGGCCGGCTCGTCCTTCCACGGACGCTCCGAACCCGGCCCGCCCCACAGCAGCAGGTCGACGATCGTCTGGTGCATCATCGTGAGGCTCGAGTTGCCGCCGCAGACCACCTGCTCCGGCTCGACCCAGAGCAGCTCCGCGAAGATCTCCCGCAGCTCGGCCAGGCCCTCGAGACCGCCGTAGTTGCGCACGTCGGCGCCCGAGCGGTCCGTGGTTGACGTCGGCAGCGAGAGCAGACCGTCGGAGAGATCGAGCTGGGCGCTCGACGGCTTCCCACGGGTCAGGTCCAGCGCCAGCCCCCGCGCGCACAACGCGTCGTAGTCCGCCTGCTTCTGCGCCCGGAAGGCAGCGAGGTCGGCGGGGGAGAGGGAGGCGAGCGGCGCAGCGGCGGTCATGGCCCAGATCCTGCCAGCCTCGCTCGATTTGTCGGCATCGCCCCGGGCGACGTAGCGTGTGGCCTCGTAACCAGAGACCGCCGGTTCCCCGGCTGTGCGAGCAGCCAGGGCGAAGGTTCCGCGAGAGCGGGCAGCCAGCGCAGGATGCAGAGCATTGATGCGATTCCTCGTGAACCGCATTCCACGCCCTGAGCCTGCGCCCGGGGCGTTCGTCGTTCGACGGGCTCCCCGCGGTCTTCCAGCACACTCAGAGGAGACCCATGGCGCGGCCAGACAAGCAAGCGGCCATCGCGGAGATCGTCGACTCGTTCAACGACTCCGCCGGTGCCGTGCTGACCGACTACCGCGGTCTCACCGTCAAGGAGCTGAAGGATCTTCGACGCTCCCTCGGAGAGAACGCCACGTACGCCGTGGTCAAGAACACGCTGGCCAAGCTGGCCGCCACCGAGGTCGGCATCTCCGGCTTCGACGACCTGCTGACCGGCCCGACCGCGATCGCCTTCATCAACGGCGACGTCGTCGAGGCGGCCAAGGGCCTGCGTGACTTTGCCAAGGCGAACCCCGCCCTCATCATCAAGGGCGGCATCCTCGACGGCGAGCCGCTGGACGCGGCCAAGATCGCCAAGCTGGCTGACCTGGAGTCCCGCGAGGTACTCATGGGCAAGCTGGCCGGCGCGATGCTCGCGTCCCTCAGCCAGGCCGTCTACCTGCTCAACGCGCCGCTCAGCCAGGCCGCCCGCCTCGCGGGTGCGCTCCAGGCCAAGGCCGAGCAGGATCCCTCGATCCTCGCAGGTGGTGCGGGCGAGCCCGTCGCCACCGAGAGCGCCCCTGCCGAGGAGGCTCCCGCAGCGGACGCCGCCCCGGCCGACGACGCCCCGGTAGAGGACTCCGCCGACGCCTGACCGACCAGGTCGTTCGGCAGCACATCACCACCTGAAACCCGGCCGGTCGCCCCGGCCACACCAGAAAGGTAGAGCCACCATGGCCAAGCTCAGCACCGACGAGCTCCTTGACGCCTTCAAGGAGATGACCCTCATCGAGCTCTCCGAGTTCGTGAAGCAGTTCGAGGAGACCTTCGGCGTGACCGCCGCTGCTCCCGTCGCCGTGGCCGCCGCAGGCGCCCCGGCCGGTGGCGGTGGCGACGACGCCGCCGCCGAGCAGGACGAGTTCGACGTGGTCCTCGAGGCCGCCGGCGACAAGAAGATCAACGTCATCAAGGAGGTCCGCGCGCTGACCTCCCTCGGTCTCAAGGAGGCCAAGGAGCTCGTGGAGGCGGCCCCCAAGGCCGTCCTCGAGAAGGTCGACAAGGACGCCGCCGCGAAGGCCAAGGAGGCCCTCGAGGGCGCCGGCGCCACCGTGTCGGTCAAGTAACGACCTCCACGAGTCGAGCACGTCTCGACGTCGCCCAGGGCGGCACCCTCCGGTTCGCCGGACGGGTGCCGCCCTGTTGCGTTTCGGGGCCTCGCCGACCCCGAGCGGGCAGCGAAGCCTGGGGGAGGGGTGAGAGGAGTCTTCGCAGGTCGCGGCAGGTCGCAGTACGGTGACGAAGTTTCCGATCGACGTGACGAAGTGACGCCGACCACGTAACCTCGCGGGTGCACGGGCGTTGTTACCCATGAGTCAGCGTCCGGGGTGCATGGGGTTGTCAAGGCGAGGTCCAGCAGGGCCGTGACGGCAAGGGGTGGTGTGCGTGGGCACCGAGATCAAGGTCGAGAACCTGACCAAGAGCTTCGGCAAGAGCCTGATCTGGGGTGACGTCACCCTGACGATCCCGGCCGGCGAGATCTGCGTGATGCTCGGCCCGTCCGGCACCGGCAAGTCGGTGTTCCTCAAGACCCTCATCGGTCTGCTCAAGCCCGACCGCGGCTCCATCGTGATCCAGGGCACCGACATCGCCTCGTGCTCGGAGAAGGAGCTCTACGAGGTCCGCAAGCTCTTCGGCGTGCTGTTCCAAGACGGCGCCATGTTCGGCTCGATGAACCTCTACGACAACATCGCCTTCCCGCTGCGCGAGCACACCAAGAAGTCCGAGTCCGAGATCCGCAACATCGTCATGGAGAAGATGGACCTCGTCGGCCTTCTCGGCACCGAGGACAAGCTGCCCGGCGAGATCTCCGGTGGCATGCGCAAGCGCGCCGGCATCGCCCGCGGCCTGGTGCTCGACCCCGAGATCGTGCTCTTCGACGAGCCCGACTCCGGCCTCGACCCGGTGCGCACGGCGTTCCTCAACCAGCTCATCGTCGACCTGAACGCCCAGATCGACGCGACGTTCCTCATCGTGACCCACGACATCAACACCGCGCGCACGGTGCCCGACAACATCGGTCTGCTCTACCACAAGCACCTGGCGATGTTCGGCCCGCGCGAGATGCTGCTCAGCTCGGAGGAGCCGGTGGTACGTCAGTTCCTCAACGCCCAGCGGGTCGGCCCGATCGGCATGTCGGAGGAGAAGGACGCCGACGAGCTGGCGGCCGAGGCCGATCAGGAACTGCCCCCGCTGCCGCCGATCCCGATGCAGCTCGAGCCCTCGAACGGCATTCCTCGCCGCTCCCAGCGTGAGCCGGGTGCGTGGTGCAAGGAGAACGGCATCACGCCGCCTCCGGGCTCCTTCGAGGAGAACATGTCCATGACCACGGCCGTCTGAGGAGGGCTCGACACACGTGGCCAACCTGACCGCGAGCAAGGTGCTCGCGCCGGTCGGCGCCGCAGGCACGCTCTTCGCGTTCGCGCTCGACGTACTGCGGGGCCTCTTCCGGCGACCGTTCCAGTTGCGGGAGTTCATCCAGCAGGCGTGGTTCATCGCCTCGGTGACGATCATCCCGACGGCGCTGGTCGCCATCCCCTTCGGAGCCGTCATCGCGCTCCAGGTCGGGGGCCTCATCAAACAGTTCGGTGCGCAGTCGTTCACCGGCGCGGCCTCCGTGCTCGCCGTGGTGCAGCAGGCCGCTCCCATCGCGACGGCGCTCCTCATCGCCGGCGCGGGCGGTTCGGCCATCGCCGCCGACCTGGGCGCCCGCAAGATCCGCGAGGAGCTCGACGCCATGATGGTGCTGGGCATCGACCCCATCCAGCGCCTCGTCGTCCCGCGCGTGCTCGCCGCCATGCTGGTCTCGCTGTTCCTCAACGGCCTGGTCAGCGTCGTCGGTGTGGCGGGCGGCTATGTCTTCAACGTGCTGCTCCAAGACGGCACGCCCGGCGCCTACATCGCCAGCTTCACCGCCCTCGCCCAGCTGCCCGATCTGTGGATCGGCCTGGTCAAGGCGGTCATCTTCGGTCTCATCGCCGCTGTCGTCGCCTCCTACAAGGGCATGAACGCCGGTGGAGGCCCCAAGGGCGTGGGCGACGCGGTGAACGAGTCCGTCGTCATCACCTTCGTCCTCCTGTTCGTCGTCAACTTCGTCCTGAGTGCGATCTACCTCCAGGTCGTACCCCCGAAGACGGGCTGAGGTCATGGCCAGCATCAAGTCCGTCTACGCCAAGCCGATGTCGGCGCTCGACGACCTCGGTCAGCAGCTCTCCTTCTACCTGCGCGCGCTCGCCGCCGCACCGGCGTCCGCGGTGCGCTACCAGAAGGAGGTGCTGCGCATCCTCGCCGAGGTGACCCTCGGCTCCGGCGCCCTGGCCGTCATCGGCGGCACCGTCGGTGTCATCCTCGCGATGACGTTCTTCACCGGGGCCCAGGTCGGCCTCTCCGGCTACGCCGCCCTCGACCAGATCGGCACGGCGCCGCTGGCCGGCTTCGTCTCCGCCTACTTCAACACCCGCGAGATCGCCCCGCTGGTCTCGGGCATCGCGCTGGCCGCGACGGTCGGCTGCGGCTTCACCGCCCAACTAGGCGCCATGCGCATCTCCGAGGAGATCGACGCCGTCGAGGTGATGGCGATCCCCTCGATGCAGTACCTCGTGTCCACCCGCATCGTCGGCGGCCTGATCGCGATCATCCCGCTCTACGTCGTGGGCCTGGTGTTCTCCTACTGGGCGACCCAGCTGACCATCGTGCAGTTCTACGGCCAGAGCCCGGGCACCTACTCCCACTACTTCTTCCAGTTCCTCCCGCCCGGCGACGTGCTCTGGTCGTTCGGCAAGGTTCTGGTCTTCGCCGTCACGGTGATCCTCATCCACTGCTACTACGGCTACTCCGCAGGCGGCGGCCCCGCCGGCGTGGGCGTGGCCGTGGGTCGCGCGGTGCGTACCTCGATCGTCGCCGTCAACGTCATCGACCTGTTGCTCTCGATGGCCATCTGGGGCACCACCACCACCGTCCGGCTGGCGGGGTGACGACGTGATCCTGCGACAGTTCAAGCTCCTCGGCATCATGTTCTTGGCGCTGGCCCTCGGCAGCGTCTGGCTCACCTATGCGATCTTCACCAAGAAGTTCACCGACTACGACAAGGTCACGCTCGAGTCGTCCACCCTCGGCCTCCAGTTGCCGCCACGCGGTGACGTGAAGGTCCGCGGTGTCATCGTGGGCGAGGTGCTCGACTTCGCCCCCACCGACGACGACAGCGTCGACATCACGCTCGGCATCTACCCCAGCGAGATCGACAAGATCCCTGCCGACGTCACCGGCTCGATCCTGCCCAAGACGCTCTTCGGCGAGAAGTACGTCGCCCTCGACATCCCGCAGGGCTCCGAGCCCTCGCAGTCCGACCACCTCGAGCCGGGCGCCACCATCTCCCAGACCAAGATCGCCACCGAGGTCGAGGCCGTGCTCAACGACCTCTACCCGCTGCTGCGCACGGTGCGTCCAGCCGACCTGAACATGACGCTGACGGCGCTCTCGAACGCGCTCGAGGGCCGCGGCGAGCAGCTCGGCCAGACGCTCCAGACGTTCGACGCCTACCTGAAGAAGCTCAATCCGCAGCTGCCGGCGCTGGTCGAGGATCTCCGCCTGACCGCGCAGGTCTCCGACACCTACGCCGACGTGCTGCCCCAGGTCGGCAGGATCCTGCGCAACACCATCACCACCACGACCACGCTCGAAGACCGTGAGGCCAAGCTCAACGACCTCTTCACCAACGTCACCGGCTTCTCCAACACGACCCGACAGTTCCTGGCCGACAACGAGCAGAACCTCGTGCGCTTCGGTCAGGTGAGCGTGCCGCAGACCACGACCCTGGCCCAGTACGCCCCCGAGTTCGGCTGCCTGATGCGTGGACTCGTGAACGCCGGCAAGCTCCAGGCCGAGGCGTTCCGCGACTTCACGCTCCACATCGTGCTCGAGACCCTGCCGAACCAGCCCCGCGGCTACACGCCGGCCGACAAGCCGCACTACGGCGAGAACCGCGGCCCGACGTGTCTCCATCTCCCCAACCCGCCCTGGAGCCAGAACAACCCCGTGCGTCAGCAGCCCAACATGGACGACGGTGTGGACACCCCCACCGGCAAGGGCACCGACCGCGTCGTCCCGGGCTTCGCCCAGCGGGCGTCCTCCGCGCCGGGGTGGGTCGGCTCCGAGCAGGAGACCGACATGTTCAAGGCCCTGATCGCGCCCGGCATGGGAGTCGAGGAGTCCGACGTCCCCGACCTCGGACCCTTCCTGATCGGGCCGATGGCGCGCGGGGCGGAGGTGGACGTCCAGTGAAGCTGCTCGACCTCAAGACCTCCGTCGACCTGGTCAAGCTGACCGTCTTCGTCGTCGTCACGACGCTGGCCACCGGCATCCTGGCCGTCGCGGTCGGCAACCTGAGCTTCGGCGACACCAAGGAGTACAAGGCGGAGTTCGTCGACGCCACGGGTGTGAACACCGGCGACGACATCCGGGTGGCCGGCGTCAAGGTCGGCACGGTCAAGGACGTCTCGATCGTCGACCGCACCCGAGCGCTCATCACCTTCGACGTCGACACGACGGTCCCGGTGACCATGGCGACGCACGCGACGATCCGCTACCGCAACCTGGTGGGTCAGCGCTACATCGCCCTCGACCAACGGGTGGGCGACACCAAGGCGCTGCCCGAGGACTCCACCATCGACGTGCGCAACACCTCGCCCGCGCTCGACCTCACGGTGCTCTTCAACGGCTTCAAGCCGCTCTTCGCTGCCCTCTCGCCCGACGACATCAACCAGCTCTCCTACGAGGTGGTGCAGGTCTTCCAGGGTGAGGGCGGCACGCTGGAGAGCCTGCTGCAGCACACCGCGTCGGTCACCAGCACGCTGGCCGACCGCGACAAGGTGATCAGCTCCCTCATCACGAACCTCGACGAGGTGCTCGACAACATCGCCGACCGTGACAAGCAGCTTTCCGACCTCATCATCACCTTCAAGCAGCTCGTGGCCGGCCTGAAGAAGGACCGCGGGCCGATCCTCGACTCCCTCGACCAGATCTCGGAGCTCTCCGTGCAGACGGCCGACCTCGTCGACGGGGTCAAGGATCCCTTCGTCACCGACGTCAAGCAGCTGCGCAGGTTCGCCGGCAACGTGAACCGCAACAAGGCCGAGCTCGACCGCGCGCTCCAGGTGCTCCCCATCAAGCTCAACAAGGTGGGTCGCACGGCGATCTACGGATCCTGGTTCAACTTCTACCTCTGCCACTTCCAGGGCCGGGTCCGGCTCCCCGGCGGCCAGTCGCTGCCGGTCAACTACAACGTGGGTGGAGCGAGGTGCAGTCTCGGATGAAGCCTTTCCGCGAACGCAACCCCGTGATCATCGGTGCGGTCGGCATCGCCGTCCTCGCCCTCCTGCTCCTGGCCGGGTTCCGTGCTCAGGATCTGCCGCTCATCGGCGGTGGCGACACCTACTACGCCGACTTCTCCGAGGCGGGCGGACTGCGCGTCAACGATGAGGTCCGCATCGCCGGCGTGCGCGTCGGCAAGGTGGAGAGCATCGAGCTCGACGGCAACGTCGTCAAGGTCGGCTTCCGCATCAAGACCGACTCCCAGTTCGGCCCCACCTCGGCTGCTGCCATCCGGGTCAAGACCCTGCTCGGCGACATGTTCTTGGCGCTGGACCCCGCCGGGTCGGGCCAGATGAAAGCGGGCACCGTCATCCCGGTCGACCGCACGACGAGTCCCTTCGACGTCGTCGACGCCTTCGAGGGCCTGGCCGACACCGCCTCCGACATCAACACCAAGCAGTTGACCCGGTCGCTGACCACGCTGGCCGACCTGACCCGGAACACACCGCGGGAGTTCAAGGCGGCTCTCGACGGGGTCTCGCGGCTCTCGCGCAACGTCGCGGCCAAGGACGAGCAGATCAATCGGCTGCTCACCAACCTCAAGCGGGTCTCGACGGTGCTCGACGCGCGCGACCAGGACATCATCAAGCTGATGAAGGACTCCAACGTGCTCTTCCAAGCGTTGGTGGAGCGGCGCGACGAGATCCACCAGCTGCTGGTCTCCACCAGTCAGCTCTCGGTGCAGCTCACCGATCTGGTGCGCAAGACCCGCGGTGACCTCAAGCCGGCGCTCTCCCAAGTCGAGGGCGTGCTCGATGTGCTGAACAAGAACGAGGACAACATCGACAACAGCCTGCGGCTGATGGCGCCGTTCTACCGCGTGTTCGCGAGCACGCTCGGCAACGGCCCGTGGTTCGACACCTACATCCAGAACTTCCCCCTGACCGTCCCGGACCTCGGCAACGGAGGTGGTGTCGGATGAGCGCCGCTCGTAAGTTCGTGTTGCCGGTCATCGTGCTGGCCCTGGTCGCCGGAGCGCTCTACTACTTCACGCGTGGACCCGAGCAGAAGACCCTGACCGCGGCCTTCCCGCGCACGGTCTCCCTCTACGTCGGCAGCGACGTCCGCGTGCTCGGGGTGCCGGTCGGCAAGGTCGACTCCGTGACGCCGTCGGGTACCGACGTCATCGTGAAGATGAGCTATGACGCCGACGTCAAGGTGCCGGCCGACGCCTCGGCCGTCATCATCGCGCCCTCCATCGTGGGCGACCGGTACGTGCAGCTGACCCCCGCCTACGACGGCGGCGCGGTGCTGACCAGCGGCAAGGTGCTCGGTGTCGACCGCACCTCCACGCCGCTGGAGCTCGACGAGATCTTCGGCAGCCTCGACCGGCTCACCGTCGCGCTCGGCCCGAACGGGGCCAACAAGCGGGGTGCGCTGACCGACCTGCTCAACGTCACCGCGAAGAACTTCGGTGGGCAGGGCGCGACCTTCCGGCAGACCATCAGCGATGTCGCCAAGCTCACGCAGACCCTCGACGACAACAAGGACGCCCTCTTCGACTCCACCGCAGAGCTGGAGAAGTTCGTCAACACCCTGGCCGTGAACGACACCACCGTGCGGCAGTTCAACCAGTCCCTGGCCAACGTCTCGGACCTGCTGGCCGGTGAGCGCACCGAGCTGGCGTCCTCGATCAAGAACCTGGGCGTCGCGTTGGGGCAGGTCAACACCTTCGTGAAGACCAACCGCGGAGTGCTGGGGCGCGACATCACCAAGCTCAACCGGGTGGCCAAGGTGCTGGTCAAGCGTCGCAGCGAGCTCGACGAGACGCTGCACACCGCGCCGCTGGCCCTCAACAACCTCTACCTCACCTACAACCCGCAGGCTGGAACCCTCGACACCAACGCCAACCTCGGCAACTTCATCGACCAGATCGGCTCCGACCCGGCGCTGGTGCTGTGCACGGTGCTGAACCAGGTCGACACCTCCGGCCAGCTGTGCGACTCGATCAGTAGCGTGCTGCCCCGGGCCGGTGCCCTGGTCAAGAACGGCAAGATGCCGCAGACGCCGGATCTCTACGACCCGACGCTCGGCGGACTCGCGGAGGTGCACCAGTGATCGCCCGAGGCCTGCGTCGCGCGCGACTGGCCGTCGTGCTGCTCGCGCTCTGCCTGGGTGCCAGCGCGTGCGACTTCGACGTCTACTCGCTGCCGCTGCCCGGCGGTCCCGACGTCGGCAGCGACCCGATCGTCATCACGGCACAGTTCGGTGACGTGCTCGACCTCGTGCCGAAGTCGACGGTCAAGGTCGACGACGTGTCGGTCGGCCGGGTCACCGACATCGAGCTCGACGGCTACACGGCCGTCGTCACGATGGAGCTCAACAACGACGTCGACCTGCCCGACAACGCGGTCGCCCAGCTGCGGCAGACCAGCCTGCTCGGCGAGAAGTTCGTCGACCTCTCGGCGCCTCGCAGCGGGGCCAGCGACAACAAGCTCGAGACCGGCGACGTGATCGGCCTGGACCGCACCGGCCGCAACCCCGAGGTCGAGGAGGTGCTCGGTGCGCTGAGCCTCATCCTCAACGGTGGCGGTGTCGCCCAGCTCAAGACGATCGCCGCTGAGCTGAACAAGGCCCTCGAGGGCCGCGAGGACTCCACCCGCTCGGTGCTGCAGCAGATGGACACCTTCGCCAGCACGCTGGACGACAACAAGGCCGACATCGTCAACGCCATCGAGAAGCTCAACCGGCTCGCCGTCTCGGTGCGTCGGCAGCAGGGCACCATCAACAACGCCCTCGACGAGCTGCCGAGCGCCCTGCGGTCGATCAACCGCCAGCGTTCGGACCTGGTCACGATGCTCCAGGCCCTCGACCGTCTCGGCGGGGTCGGCGTGCGGGTCATCAAGAAGACCAAGGCCAACACGATCACCACGCTGAAGCAGTTGCGGCCGATCCTGACCGAGCTCGCCAACGCCGGCAGCGCGTTCGTGAACTCCTTCAACGTCTTCCTCACCTACCCGTTCGTCGACGAGGTCGTCGGACGCGATCCACAGGTCGCCCGCAACCTCCAGATGGGCGACTACACGAACCTCTCCATCGAGCTGGACCTCGACCTCTCCCTCGGCATCACCGGGCTGCCGACGTCGCTGCCCACCCTGCTGCCGACCGAGCTCGACCCGACCGCCGTGCTCGGTGCCGTCACCAAGTGCCTCCAAAGCGGCAACATCAACTCCAAGGCCTGCCAGAAGGTGCTGAACGACGCCCAACTGCTGCTCCAGCTGCGTGAGGAGTGCCAGAAGCCGAAGAACAAGGACGTCGCCGTCTGCACCGCGCTCAACCTGTTGCCCGGCCTACCGCAACTGCCGGGCAGCAACAGCGGCTCCGGCGGATCCGGTGGCGGCCTGGGCGGCGTACTGCCCACCCTGCCCGGGCTCGGCCGCGCCGGCGCCCTACCGATGGACACCGGCCCACGCGGCCCCACCTACGGTCAGCTCCAGGACATGTTCGACCCCGGCCTGGTCTCGATGCTCGTCCCCGGGATGGTGACCCAGTGAAGGTGACCCAGTGATCACGCGTCGCGTCAAGATCCAGCTGTTGGTCTTCGCCCTCATCACCGTGGTGGGCGTGACCTTCGTCGGCATCCGCTATGCCCAGATCCCCTCGCTGATCTTCGGCAGCGGCTACCGGGTCACCGCGCACTTCGACAACTCAGGCGGCGGCATCTTCGCCGGGGGAGAGGTCACCTACCGCGGTGTCAACGTCGGCCGGGTCGACAAGCTCGTACTGACCGACTCCGGTGTCGATGTCGTGATGGACATCAAGGACGACTACGACACCATCCCGGCCAACACGCTGGCGGTCGTGGGCAACAAGTCGGCGGTCGGTGAGCAGTACGTCGACCTCCAGCCGCAGACCGATGACGGGCCTTACCTAAAGGCGGGCTCCGAGATCGCCGCGCCCGACACCCGCACGCCGATCCCGACCGAGAAGATCCTCAGCGACCTCGTCACCACGGTCGGCTCGGTCAACAAGAAGTCGTTGAAGACGACCATCACCGAGCTCGGCGAGGCGTTCGACGACAGCGGCCGGGATCTCCAGACGATCCTCGACAGCGGCTCCAGCTTCCTCGACACCGCCAACGCCAACTTCGAGACCACCCGGGCGCTGATCCGCGACGGCAACACGGTGCTCAAGGGTCAGATCGCCTCCGAGAGCGCCATCCGCACCTTCGCCCGGCAGCTCGACCTCTTCAGCACCACGCTCGCCGACGCCGACCCCGACCTGCGTCGTCTCATCGACAACGGTGCGCCCGCGGCGGCCGCACTGAAGAAGCTGATCGACGACAACGGCGTCGAGTTGGGCGACCTCATCAACAACCTGGTCACGACCGGACAGGTCATCGTCAAGAACATCCCCGGCATCCGTCAGCTCCTGGTCATCTACCCCTACGTGGTCGAAGGTGGCTTCACCGTGGTGTCGAAGTCGCCCGACACGGGCCTCTACGACGCGCACTTCGGGCTCATCTTGACCACCCAGGCGGTGTGTCACCAGGGCTATGGCAGCACCGACACCCGGCCTCCTCAGAACGGCGGCAACCGGCCGATGAACACCAAGGCCGGCTGTACCGAGCCGATCACCGAGAGCAACGCGCGTGGTCCGCAGAACCTGCCCCGGCCCGCCGCGTCCTACGGGGACTCCCCGGTCGTGGCGTCCTACGACCCCAGCACCGGCAAGCTGACCTGGGGTGACACGGCTCCCGACGGTTTGGATTCGCCCGATAGCGTGGCGCCGCCCACGCTCGGGAAGGAGACCTGGAAGTGGCTGTACCTCCAGCCGTTGACCCCACCCCAGTGAGGGTCAACCCCCTCTTCCGCTGGATCCTGCTCGGAGTGCTGCTGATGCTCCTGGTGGCCTCCGTGGTCGTCACGACGGCCGCGGTGGCCTCGCGTACCTCGACCCCGGGTACGTCGTCGTGGACCCGGTTCACCTCGGCGCTCACCGGCAGCGACCCGGAGCAGAGCGAGCGCGACGAGGTGCGTGACATCGGCTCGCAGTTCATGCTGCGGATGCTCAGCTACGGTCCGTCGATGCTCGACAGTTCGGGTCAGATGCCGGAGTACCGCAAGCGGGTCACCGACATCATCACCTCGAAGTTCGAGGTGAGCTTCAACGACACCGTCGGAGTGGCCGAGCAGTTGGTGGCGCAGTCGGGTCAGTCGCGCTCGGCCGAGGTGTACTCCACCGGGGTCTCCGCCATGGACTCCGACTCCGCGACCGTGCTGGTCGCCGGCACGTTCACCGACTCCTACCCGGACCCGAGCGCGGCCTCGTCGTCGAAGAAGTCCGGCGGCGCCAGTGCCAGTCCGTCCGCCAGCGCCTCCGCCAGCCCGTCGGCAAGCCCCTCCGCCAGCCCGACCACCGACCCCTCGGCAAGCAGCGACGACGGCCGGGTGCAGACCGCGCCGGTGCAGTTCCGCGTCAGCGTGAGCGTCGTGCTCGTCGACGGCGAGTGGAAGGTCGACGACTACGCACCCGTCACCAGCGGCACCGACGACAGCACCGTGCCGCTCACGCCCGGCGACGGCTCCACGAGCGGGTCCGGCTCGGGCGGCAGTGCCGGCAGCCAGGGAGGCACCTCGTGAGCACGGCGGAGACGCCCACGCCCAGCTGGTACGACGTGCTCGACGTCGAAGGGTCCGCGAGCGACGAGCAGATCCGGGCCGCCTGGCGCTCGGGCATCGCCGATCTGGATCCCTCGGACCGACGCTTCCGGTTGCTCAACCAGGCGGCGGAGGTGCTGCTCGACCCCCGACGGCGCGCCGACCACGACGCCATCCTGGCCGAGCAGGAGCGTGACGACCTCGCGCCGACCGCGGCGCCGGTGACGGCGCCGACCGACACGCCGGCGGAGACCGCCGGCGAGACCACCGGCGAGGCCACCGGCGAGGCCACCGGCGAGGCGACCGACGAGTCGAAGGCCGCCGGGCAGTCGCGGCGTACCGCGCCGGCGCCCGCGATCGCGAGCGCGAGCACCGCCGAGGCAAAGCAGGGGCGCGGGGCCGGGCTGCCCGTCGTCCCGGCCTGGGCGGTCATGGTCGTGGCCTTCCTCCTCGTGCTCAGCCTGGTGCCCGCGGGCTTCGTGCTCTGGCACGGCGACCCGGAGGCCTCCGCCCAGCCCGCGCTGGCCGCCGCCGAGCGCGCCGTCGGCCCGGTCACCAGCTACGACTACCGGCACCTCGACGAGGACGCCGCCGCCGCGCACACGTACATGACGTCGTCGTTCGCGAAGAAGTACGACCAACTGTTCGCGGTGATCGAGGAGAACGCTCCCGACACCAAGACCGTGGTGGGACCGGTGGAGGTCGTCGACTCCGGCATCGTGCGCACCGGCGACGACCGCGTCGACGTGCTGCTGTTCATCAACCGGTCGCGCACGAACAAGCAGGTCACCACGCCCGACGTCTACAAGGACCAGGTGACGCTGCGCATGGTCCGGCAGGACGGCGAGTGGCTCGTCGACGATCTGACGACCAGCCCGGCATCCTGACCCGGCCTCTGACCCGGCCTCTGACCGGCCTCTGACCCGGCCTCTGACCCGGCCTCTGACCCGGCCCGGAGAGGCTCGGCGCACCGTTCGGAGCGAAGTGCTTGACCTGGCCGAGTCCGGGGTTCATCATCGACGCAGACTCCTGGCCGGTTCCTCGGCCGCAGTGGCGTCGCGGCCTTGTCTTGCGCGCTGGTGTTCAGGTATCGTGGCGCCTTGCGCCTGCCCTCAAATGCTTTTCGGTCAGTCTGGCGACCGTCCAGTGGTGGGTCGGCGTTTCTCGAGCTGACATGATCCGAAGGATTACTCTTGGCTGCTCCTGCCACCACCGCGCTCAACACCTCCGGCCACCGCCGCCTCTCGTTCGCGAAGATCGCCGAACCCCTCGAAGTCCCGCAGCTCCTCTCGCTCCAGACCACCAGCTTCGACTGGTTGGTCGGCAACGAGGCGTGGAACGCCGAGGTCGACCGCCGTCGCGAGGCCGGCGACGACGTCTCCGAGAAGTCGGGCCTCCAGGAGATCTTCGAGGAGATCTCTCCCATCGAGGACTTCTCCGAGACGATGTCGCTCTCGTTCGAGAACCCGGTCTTCTACGACCCCAAGTACACCGTCGAGGAGTGCAAGGAGAAGGACTTCACCTTCTCGGCGCCGCTCTACGTCTCGGCCGAGTTCACCAACAACGACACCGGTGAGATCAAGGGCCAGACCGTCTTCATGGGCGACTTCCCGCTCATGACCGACAAGGGCACCTTCGTCATCAACGGCACCGAGCGTGTCGTCGTGTCCCAGCTGGTCCGCAGCCCGGGCGTGTACTTCGAGCGCACCGCCGACAAGACCTCCGACAAGGACATCTACACCGCCAAGCTCATCCCGAGCCGTGGCGCGTGGCTGGAGTTCGAGGTCGACAAGCGCGACCTCGTCGGCGTCCGCCTCGACCGCAAGCGCAAGCAGAACGTCACCGTGCTGCTCAAGGCGCTGGGCTGGACCAACGAGCAGATCCGCGAGGAGTTCGGTGAGTACGAGTCGGTGATGCTGACTCTGGAGAAGGACCACACCGAGACCCAGAAGGACGCACTGCTCGACATCTACCGCAAGCTGCGTCCGGGCGAGCCGCCCACGGAGGAGGCCGCCCAGACCCTGCTCAACAACTACTACTTCAACCCCAAGCGCTACGACCTCGCGAAGGTCGGTCGCTTCAAGATCAACAAGAAGCTGGGCCTGACCGAGGCGTTCGACCAGCAGACGCTCACCGTCGACGACATCGTCGCGGCGATCAAGTACATCGTGGCGCTGCACGACGGTCGCACCGAGATCGAGGCGCCCCAGGGTGCCCTCGGGGTCGAGGCCGACGACATCGATCACTTCGGCAACCGGCGCATCCGCACGGTGGGCGAGCTGATCCAGAACCAGCTGCGCACCGGCCTGGCTCGCATGGAGCGCGTGGTCCGCGAGCGCATGACCACCCAAGACGTCGAGGCCATCACGCCGCAGTCGCTGATCAACATCCGGCCCGTGGTGGCGGCGCTGAAGGAGTTCTTCGGCACCTCCCAGCTCTCGCAGTTCATGGACCAGACCAACCCGATCGCCGGGCTGACGCACAAGCGCCGGCTCAACGCGCTCGGCCCCGGTGGTCTCTCCCGTGACCGAGCGGGCATGGAGGTCCGCGACGTCCACCCGTCGCACTACGGCCGCATGTGCCCCATCGAGACCCCCGAGGGTCCGAACATCGGTCTGATCGGGTCGCTGGCCTCCTACGGCCGGATCAACCCGTTCGGCTTCATCGAGACGCCCTACCGCAAGGTCGTCGACGGTGTGGTCACCGACCAGGTCGACTACATCACCGCCGACGACGAGGACCGCTACGTCATCGCTCAGGCCAACGCGGTGCTCGACGCGAACGGCAAGTTCGTCTCCGAGCGCGTGCTGGTGCGCCAGCGCGACGGCGAGGTCTCCGAGCTCCTCGCCGAGGAGATCGACTACATGGACGTCTCGCCGCGCCAGATGGTGTCGGTCGCGACGGCGCTCATCCCGTTCCTCGAGCACGACGACGCCAACCGCGCGCTCATGGGCGCCAACATGCAGCGCCAGGCCGTGCCGCTCATCAAGAGCGACTCGCCCCTGGTCGGCACCGGGATGGAGTACCGCGCCGCCGTCGACGCCGGCGACGTCGTCACGGCCACCGCTGCCGGCGTCGTCAAGGAGGTCTCGGCCGACTACGTCGAGACCATGAACGACGACGGCACCTACACCTCCTACAAGCTGGCGAAGTTCCGCCGGTCCAACCAGGGCACCTGCATCAACCAGCGTCCGCTGGTCAGCGAGGGTGCTCGGGTCGAGGTGGGCTCGCCGATCGCCGACGGTCCGTGCACCGACGACGCCGAGATCGCGCTGGGCACCAACCTGCTCGTGGCGTTCATGCCGTGGCAGGGCCACAACTACGAGGACGCCGTCATCCTCAGCCAGCGCCTCGTGCAGGAGGACGTCCTCACCTCGATCCACATCGAGGAGCACGAGGTCGACGCCCGCGACACCAAGCTCGGCCCCGAGGAGATCACCCGGGACATCCCGAACGTCTCCGAGGAGGGCCTGGCCGACCTCGACGAGCGCGGCATCATCCGCATCGGCGCCGAGGTCACCAACGGCGACATCCTCGTCGGCAAGGTCACGCCCAAGGGCGAGACCGAGCTGACGCCGGAGGAGCGGCTGCTGCGCGCGATCTTCGGTGAGAAGGCCCGCGAGGTGCGCGACACCTCGATGAAGGTGCCGCACGGCGAGTCCGGCACGGTCATCGGCGTCCGCGTCTTCGATCGTGAGGAGGGCGACGAGCTGCCGCCGGGCGTGAACCAGCTGGTGCGCGTCTACGTGGCGCAGAAGCGCAAGATCTCCGTGGGCGACAAGCTCGCCGGTCGGCACGGCAACAAGGGCGTCATCGCGAAGATCCTCCCCATCGAGGACATGCCGTTCATGGAGGACGGCACCCCGTGCGATGTGATCCTCAACCCGCTGGGCGTGCCGCGACGCATGAACATCGGGCAGATCCTCGAGCTGCACCTGGGCTGGCTGGCCAAGCAGGGCTGGGATCTCAACCTCTCCGGTGACGCCGACGACGCGGAGTGGAAGAAGCGGCTCATCGCGATCCACGCCGACAAGGCCGAGCCCGACTCCCGCGTGGCGACGCCGGTCTTCGACGGCGCTCGCGAGGACGAGCTCACCGGGCTGCTGGGGGCCACCATCCCCAACCGCGACGGCGACCGGCTCATCGACGAGACCGGCAAGGCCCGGCTCTTCGACGGTCGCTCCGGAGAGCCCTTCCCGGACCCGGTCTCGGTGGGCTACATGTACATCCTGAAGCTGCACCACCTCGTCGACGACAAGATCCACGCGCGCAGCACGGGCCCGTACTCGATGATCACGCAGCAGCCGCTGGGCGGTAAGGCCCAGTTCGGTGGCCAGCGGTTCGGTGAGATGGAGGTCTGGGCGATGGAGGCCTACGGCGCTGCCTACGCCCTCCAGGAGCTGCTCACGATCAAGTCCGACGACGTGCCCGGTCGCGTCAAGGTGTACGAGGCCATCGTCAAGGGCGAGAACATCCCCGACTCCGGCATCCCGGAGTCGTTCAAGGTGCTCGTCAAGGAGATGCAGTCGCTGTGCCTGAACGTCGAGGTGCTCTCCTCCGACGGCAGCCGCATCGAGCTCCGTGACGCGGAGGAGGACGTCTTCCGCGCCGCCGAGGAGCTCGGCATCGACCTGTCCCGCCGCGAGCCCAGCTCGGTCGAAGAGGTGTAGGCGGTCGCCCGGTGCCGTCCTCGTGACGGCGCCGGGCGCCGTCTCCGCCCCCCTTTACACACACTGTTTAGAACTACCGAAGGGTTGCAGCCATCGTGCTCGACGTGAACTTCTTCGACCAGCTCCAGATCGGCCTGGCCACTGCTGAGGACATCCGCCAGTGGAGCCACGGCGAGGTCAAGAAGCCCGAGACCATCAACTACCGCACGCTCAAGCCCGAGCGTGACGGCCTCTTCTGCGAGAAGATCTTCGGTCCCACCCGGGACTGGGAGTGCTACTGCGGCAAGTACAAGCGCGTGCGCTTCAAGGGCATCATCTGCGAGCGCTGCGGCGTCGAGGTGACCCGCTCCAAGGTGCGTCGTGAGCGCATGGGCCACATCGAGCTCGCCGCGCCCGTCACGCACATCTGGTACTTCAAGGGCGTGCCCAGCCGCCTCGGCTACCTGCTCGACCTGGCCCCGAAGGATCTTGAGAAGGTCATCTACTTCGCGGCCTACATGATCACCGCCGTCGACGAGGACGCCCGTCACCGCGACCTCTCCTCGCTGGAGAACAAGGTCGGCCTCGAGCGGGAGCGTCTCGAGAAGCGCCGTGACGGCGGCCTCGACGACCGGGCCAAGAAGCTCGAGGAGGATCTCGCGGCCCTCGAGGCCGAGGGTGCCAAGTCGGACCAGAAGCGCAAGGTCAAGGACGGCGCCGAGCGCGAGATGAAGCAGATGCGCGACCGCGCGCAGCGCGAGCTCGACCGCCTCGAGGAGGTCTGGGACACCTTCAAGAGCCTCAAGGTGCAAGACCTCATGGGCGACGAGCTGCTCTACCGCGAGATGAAGAGCTGGTTCGGCAAGTACTTCGAGGGGCACATGGGCGCCGCGGCGATCCAGAAGCGCCTGCAGAGCTTCGACATCGCTGCCGAGGTCGAGAACCTGCGCGAGATCATCGCCACCGGCAAGGGTCAGAAGAAGGTCCGCGCGCTCAAGCGGCTCAAGGTCGTCGACGCGTTCCGCAAGACCGGCAACCAGCCCATCGGCATGGTGCTCGACGCCGTCCCGGTCATCCCGCCGGACCTGCGCCCGATGGTGCAGCTCGACGGTGGCCGGTTCGCGACCTCCGACCTCAACGACCTCTACCGCCGGGTCATCAACCGCAACAACCGTCTCAAGCGACTGCTCGACCTCGGCGCGCCCGAGATCATCGTCAACAACGAGAAGCGGATGCTCCAGGAGGCCGTCGACTCGCTGTTCGACAACGGCCGCCGCGGTCGCCCCGTCACCGGCCCGGGCAACCGGCCGCTGAAGTCGCTCTCCGACATGCTCAAGGGCAAGCAGGGTCGGTTCCGCCAGAACCTGCTCGGCAAGCGCGTCGACTACTCGGGCCGTTCGGTCATCGTGTCCGGCCCGCAGCTGAAGCTGCACCAGTGCGGTCTGCCCAAGCAGATGGCGCTGGAGCTGTTCAAGCCGTTCGTCATGAAGCGGCTCGTCGACCTCAGCCACGCGCAGAACATCAAGTCCGCCAAGCGCATGGTCGAGCGCGCCCGCCCCGTGGTGTGGGACGTGCTCGAGGAGGTCATCACCGAGCACCCGGTGCTGCTCAACCGGGCACCCACGCTGCACCGTCTCGGCATCCAGGCCTTCGAGCCGCAGCTGATCGAGGGCAAGGCCATCCAGATCCACCCGCTCGTCTGCGGCGCGTTCAACGCCGACTTCGACGGTGACCAGATGGCCGTGCACCTGCCGCTCTCCGCGGAGGCCCAGGCCGAGGCGCGCATCCTGATGCTCTCGACCAACAACATCCTCAAGCCGTCCGACGGTCGGCCCGTGACCATGCCCAGCCAGGACATGATCATCGGTCTGTTCTGGCTCACCAGCGACCGCGCCGGTGAGAAGGGCGAGGGTCGGGTCTTCTCCTCGCCGTCCGAGGCCATCATGGCCTTCGACCGCGGTGAGGTGTCGCTCCAGAGCCGCGTCAAGGTCCGCCTCGACGACATCGTGCCGCCGCTCGGGCTCGACCTCGACGCGGACGACGAGGAGTCGCGGGCGATCACGCTCGAGACCACGCTGGGTCGCGTGCTGTTCAACGACACGCTGCCGGCCGACTACCCGTTCGTGAACGAGGAGGTCGGCAAGAAGCGTCTCGGCTCGATCGTCAACGACCTCGCCGAGCGGTACCAGAAGGTCGTCGTGGCCGCGTCGCTCGACGCGCTCAAGGACGCCGGCTTCTACTGGGCCACGCTCTCGGGCGTCACGGTCTCCATCGACGACGTCACCACGCCGGCCGACAAGCCGGCCGTGCTGGAGTCGTTCGAGAAGCAGGCCGCGAAGGTCCAGAAGGACTTCGAGCGGGGCCTGATGACCGACGACGAGCGCCGTCAGGAGCTCGTGGAGATCTGGACCGAGGCCTCCCGCCGCGTCGGTGACGCGATGGAGACCGCCTTCGATCCGGCCAACCCGATCTACATGATGGTGCACTCCGGTGCCTCGGGTAACTGGAACCAGATCCGTCAGGTCGGCGCCATGCGTGGCCTCGTGGCCAACCCGAAGGGCGAGATCATCCCGCGGCCGATCAAGGCCAACTTCCGCGAGGGTCTCTCGGTGCTGGAGTACTTCATCTCCACGCACGGTGCCCGCAAGGGTCTGGCCGACACCGCGCTGCGTACCGCCGACTCGGGTTACCTGACCCGCCGTCTGGTCGACGTCAGCCAGGACGTCATCATCCGCGAGGACGACTGCGGCACCGAGCGCGGTCTGCCGAAGAAGATCGGCGAGAGGCGCGAGGACGGCAGCCTCGTGCACGCCGAGAACGTCGAGACCTCGGCCTACGCCCGCTCGGCGGCGACCGACGTCGTGCACCCGGAGACCGGCGAGGTGCTCGCCGCCGCCGGCGACGACCTCGGCGACGTCAAGATCGGCGAGCTCGTGGCCGCGGGTGTCGAGGAGGTCAAGGTGCGCTCCGTGCTCACCTGCGACGCCCGCACCGGCACCTGCGCCAAGTGCTACGGCCGCTCGCTGGCCACCGGCAAGCTCGTCGACATCGGCGAGGCGGTCGGCATCATCGCCGCCCAGTCGATCGGCGAGCCCGGTACCCAGCTGACGATGCGTACCTTCCACACCGGTGGTGTGGCCTCGGCCGACGACATCACGCAGGGTCTGCCCCGCGTGGTCGAGCTCTTCGAGGCCCGTTCCCCGAAGGGCCGCGCGCCCATCACCGAGGCAGCCGGCCGGGTCGAGATCGAGGAGACCGACAAGGCGCGCAAGCTCCTCGTCACCCCCGACGACGGCTCGGAGGTGCAGGAGTACCCGGTCTCCAAGCGGGTGCGCCTGCTGGTGGCCGACGGCGACCACGTCTCGGTGGGCCAGATGCTCACGGTCGGTACCCCCGACCCGCAGGACGTGCTGCGCATCCTCGGTGTGCGGCGCGCCCAGGAGCACCTGGTCGACGAGGTCCAGCAGGTGTACCGCAGCCAGGGCGTGTCGATCCACGACAAGCACATCGAGATCATCGTGCGGCAGATGCTGCGCCGGGTCACGGTGATCGAGTCGGGCGACACCGTGCTGCTGCCCTCCGACCTGGTCGACCGCGTGCTCTTCGAGGAGGAGAACCGCCGCGTGGTCTCCGAGAGCGGCACCCCCGCCTCGGGTCGCCCGGTGCTCATGGGCATCACCAAGGCCTCGCTGGCCACGGAGTCGTGGCTCTCGGCAGCCTCCTTCCAGGAGACCACCCGGGTGCTCACCGACGCCGCGATCAACGGCCGCAGCGACTCGCTGCGGGGTCTGAAGGAGAACGTGATCATCGGCAAGCTGATCCCGGCGGGTACCGGCCTCGAGCGGTACCGCAGCATCCGGGTGGAGCCCACCGAGGAGGCGCGCGCCGCGGCGTACTCCGTCACCGGTTACGACTCCTACGACTACGAGTTCGGCGGTGCCAACCAGGCCGTCGCCCTCGACGAGTTCGACTTCGGTTCCTACCAGAACTGACGACGTCCTCCGGTCGCTCGACGCCCGCTCACGCCTCACGCGTGGGCGGGCGTCGTCGCGTCCGGGTCTCTTGGCGACTCTTCAGGTTGCTGCGCGCAACAATCGTCGGGGGGTGGCCGTCTCACGGGGGTAGGAACCCACCAGGCCCATGATGGAAAGGACGAGTCTGACCATGTCGAACTCCCGCCTCACCACGATCCTCACGGTGATCGCCGCCATCGTCGCGCTCGGCGCGACGGCCGTCGTGATCGCCCAGGTCACCAGCCCCGACTCCAGCCAGGGCAGGGCGGCAGATACGGCCCCGGCCACGCCACCGGTCTCCCCAGCCACGACGCCGGCGGGAGCGGATTCGTCGAGTGCCTCGCCGTCACCCTCCAAGAGCGGCGCGTCCTCCGAGTCTGCGGACTCGGACTCGGGGTCGGGTTCGGCCTCGTCGAACGACGCGGCCGTGCCGGAGTGCGAGAACGCCGACCTCACGGCGTCCTACGCCGCGGGGGATGCCGGTGCCGGTCATCGCTACGGCGCCATCCGGATCGAGAACACCAGCGACCACGCCTGCACGACCGGCGGCTTCGGGGGACTCTCCTACGTCGGCAAGGGCGACGGCACGCAGGTCGGGGCGCCCGCGACCCGAGACGGCGACAGCGACGGCGCATTCGTGCTCGACCCCGGGCAGGCGGCTACCAGTGAGGTGGACGAGGTCGTCGCGCAGAACTACCCGAAGAAGAAGTGCGACCCCGTCGACGTCGACGGGTTCCGGATCTACGTGCCTAACTCGACGAAGTCCCAGTTCGTCAAGCACCCGACCACCGGTTGCCTGAACTCCGACATCGAGCTGATCAGCCACCAGGCCTTCGCGAAGGTGCGGTGAACCTGCCCGTGAGGGTGTGACGACCACCACGGCGAGGATGTGTCGTGGAGCGTGTCCGCCGGAGGCGCCGGCGGCGCACCACCGAGGGGGAACCCATGCCCGACCAGGCCGCCGACGAGGGCACCGACCAGGCCGTCGAAGACACGGAGCAGCAGGAGGAGGAGCACGCCGACGGCTCCCTGCACGAGATGTCGGACGACGAGGTCGCCGAGGTCGAGAAGGAGCGCGAGGAGCGCCTGGACCCGGAGAACCGGCCCGACAACGTGGAGATCGACAACACCCAGCGCACCTTCGACCCCGAACAGGGCATGTTCACCGACTCCGAGGGCTACGACGAGGGCGATGCCCAGTACGCCTCCCCGGAGTCCGAGGATCCCACCCAGGACGGCTCCGACGACTGACCCGTCGCCAGTTTTCCCCTGACCCGTCGCCAGTTTTCCCCTGACCTGCCACCAGTTTCGTCCGCTCGGAAACTCGTGGCAGGTCACTTGAAAACTCGTGGCGGGTCACCTGAAAACTCGTGGCAGGTCGGGGGTGGTGGGGCGTGGCTGACAGAATGGGTCGGTGAGCAACGAGCAGCCCGACGTGAGTACCGATGTGCTCGTGGTGGGCGCTGGCCCTGCGGGGTCCGCTGCCGCCGCATGGCTCGCCCGGTCCGGGGCCGAGGTGGTGCTGGCCGATGCGGCCACGTTCCCGCGCGACAAGACGTGCGGTGACGGGCTCACGCCTCGGGCGGTGCACGAGCTCCAAGCGCTCGGGCTCGAGGACTGGCTGCGCGCTCACACGGTCAACCAGGGCCTGCGCGCCCACGGTTTCGGCCAGACGCTGCTGCTGCCCTGGCCCGGCGGCAACCTCCCCGCCTGGGGCAGCGCCGTGGCCCGCACCGAGCTCGACGACCACCTGCGCACCGTGGCGTTGAAGTCCGGTGCGACCGGGCTCGAAGACGCCCGCGCCGTCGACGTCCGGTGGGACGGCGCCCGCGTCGCCGCCGTGGTCTTCGAGCGCCGGGGGCAGGGCGTTCGGTCAGGTGCCGAGCGGTTCGAGGTGGCCTGCCGTCGACTCGTCGTCGCCGACGGCGTCCGCTCGCCACTGGGCAAGCTGCTGGGTCGCGCCTGGCACCGCGACACCGTGTACGGCGTAGCCGGCCGCAGCTATGTCGCGTCGGGCGTGAGCGACGACCCGTGGATCAGCTCGCACCTGGAACTGCGCGGTGAGGACGGCGCCATCCTCTCGGGCTACGGCTGGATCTTCCCGCTGGGCACGGGAGAGGTGAACCTCGGCGTCGGCACACTCGCCACAGCCAAGCGCCCGGCAGACATCGCGATCAAACCGCTCATGGCCTTCTACGCCGAGCAGCGGCGGGCCGACTTCGACCTCACCGGCGACCTGCGCGCGCCCACCTCGGCCCTGCTCCCGATGGGCGGCGCCGTGTCGCACGTGGCGGGGGCCAACTGGGCGCTCATCGGCGACGCCGCCGGGTGCGTGAACCCGCTCAACGGCGAAGGCATCGACTACGGTCTCGAGACCGGGCGCTTCGTCGCGGACCTCCTCGCCGACCTGCCGGCCGACGCCGCGGGTCTCTCGACGGCCTGGCCGGCCCTGTTGGGCGAGCACTACGGCGAGGCGTTCTCGATCGCCCGACGACTGGCCGGCCTGGTCACGGTGCCGTGGGTGCTGCCTCGCTTCGGACCCGCAGGCATGCGCTCGGACCTGCTGATGACCCTGGCGTTGCGCTGGATGGGCAACCTGGTCACCGACGACGACCGCGACCGGGCCGCCCGCGTGTGGCGGTGGGCAGGACGCCGTTCGCTGGCCGTCGACCACCGACCCCCCTTCTCCTGACCGCTGCGATGCGTCGGCACCGTCGCGGTGAGGGGTGGTATCGCGCCACGATCGGCCTGGGCCGGGTGCTGTTGCGCGGTCTGGACCTGACCGTCCGTGCCGAGGGGCTGGAGCGGCTCCCGGCGAGCGGTCCGGTGTTGCTGGCGTCCAACCACGTGTCGTTCCCGGACTTCGTGTTCGTCGGCGAGGCCGCTCTGCGTCGGGGGCGCTACGTGCGCTTCCTCTGCCGCTACGACATGTGGCATCAGCCCGTGGTCGGCCGGGCGCTCGACGGCATGCGCCACGTGCCGGTCGACCGGGCCGCTCCCGCCGGTGCCTACCTCGCAGCCCGTCGGCTCCTGGGCGAGGGCGAGGCGGTGTGCGCCTTCCCCGAGGCCGGCATCTCGCATTCCTACACCGTGCGCTCGCTGATGCCCGGAGTCGCGGCCCTGGCCCGCGAGACCGGGATACCGGTGGTGCCGGTGGCGGTGTGGGGCTCCCAGCGGCTCTGGCCGATGCGTCGCTCGGTCGACGAAGCCCAGACCCGGCCGCAGCTCTCGCGCGGCAGGTTGGTCGACGTCCGGTTCGGGGAGGCGATCCCGGTGGCGGCTGACGCCGACCTCGGGTCCGTCACGACGGTCCTCGGTCACCGCGTGACGCAGATGCTGGAGGGGCTCCAGGAGCTGCCCGAGCACCGACCGCGACCGGGGGAGCGCGCCCGCTGGTACCCGGCCCACCTGGGTGGTACCGCACCGACCCGCGAGCAGGCGGTCCCGCTCGACGTGGTGCCCCGCACGGCGGTGCGGCCGACCTGGGGACCGCAGCCTCAGCCGGCGGGTGCGCCCGGGCTCGTCGAGGACTCCGGAACGGCGCGGCGCGCGGGCGCACCGCCGACCAGCACGGGCGAGGCCTCACCCGACACCGCGGCCCGGTAGCCGGCGAGTCGGCCCGGAGCGCTCGGCACGAGCCCGGCGGACGCCGCCAAGGTCGGGACGCGGTCGAGATATCCGGTGAGCGCTCCGGAGACCTCTGCGCGCTGGAGCGCGTAGGTCGTGGTGGTGACCAGGGCGGGCAGTGCGAGGGGATACCTGGCCTCGCCCACGGCCGCCGGGGTGGGCTGCACGCAGGGCAGCCCCGGGCCCGCGGAGACGGCCTGGGTCGGCATCCAGTCCACGGCCTGGTGGCTCGACCAGTCGAGCAGGAGCGGTTCGCTGCTCGTGGCCGTCTGCTGGGCCTGCCGGGCGCGGCGCCAGCGTCGCTCCACGACGCTGAGCTCCGATTGCGTGAGGGCCACCCGGGAGACCGCCCCCCGTGCCTGTGCGGAGGCCACGGCGACCCAGTTGCGGTTTCTGCTCACGGCGCCCGGGTCGGTTCCGTCGCGACGGCTGGCCGCGAGGGTCCGGCGGGCCAGTGCGAGTTCGGTGGTGGCCCGGTCGCGTTCCGCGATCTGCCGGTCCCGTCGGGCGAGGAGGCGGTCGCGGACGGCGGCGCGACGGGTCACCTGCGCGGAGAGGCGCTCACGCCGCTGGGCCGACCAGACGAAGCCGCCCACGTGGTCTGGGGCGACGAGCTGGGTGTCCGCGGCCGCGGGTGGATCGCCGTCGAGCACGGCGCCGGTCAGGATCTGCCGGGCGACGGGGGTGGTGGCCAGTGCCGCCCCCTCGGCGCCGGTCCGGCCGGCCAGCCGGACCAGCCGCGCGACGGTGAGGCATCCGGTCGACCCGTCGGCGGCGTCGACGACGACCGCCGGTGCCGCGGCCACCCTCAGCTGCACGACGCCCAGCCCGGCCGCGGAGCAACGCTCCTGCGCGCTGCGGCCGATGGTCTTCTCGGAGAGAACCACATCGGCCCGCCCCGAGCACAGCGCCGCGAAGCCTGCACCGGGGCCGACCTTCGAGGCTTCGCCGAGCGGGTCGGTCGACGTCGTCGGCAGCACGGTGCCCTCCGTGACGACCCGCACCTGCCCGGTCGGGGCCTGCTGGGGCACGACGACACGGACCTGTGAGGAGGGAACCAGAGCCGAACACCCGCCGAGGGCGAGCAGGAGTACCGGTGCGCCGAACCCGAGTGCGGTGGTGCCGAACCTCATCGAGGGGGTTCGGGAAGCCGTTCGGCGCGCATGGTCTCGACGTCGTCGGCGAACGAGGCGAGCACGGTGGCGAGGTCGTCGAGCCTGCGGGCGCCGGTGTCGGCACCAGTGCGGCTGCGCCCGGTGCGTACGCGGGCGGCCGTGAGCAGTGTGTGTGCCTCCCGGCGGGCGTGCAGCCGGATGAGCTCGGCGTCGAGCTCGGCCTGGGCGGTCAGCATCTCCGTGCGCCGAGCCGCCTCGGTCTCGAGGGACTCCAGGTGCCGTTCCGTCGCGTCGTAGACCCGATGCATGAGGGCGACCAGGCCGCGCGCCACCTCGTCGGGGCTCAGGGTGCGCTCGACCTCGGGCTCGGCGGTCTCGATCGCGTCGAGGAACTGCCCGGCGACGGCCGGGGTCGGGTCGACCACGCTGAGACGTGGGGTCTCGTCGGGCTCCGCGTGGACGGGGGGCTCGGCGGTCGCCTCCTGGAGCTCGCGCATGATCCGGCGGATCGTCTCGCGACGCTCGCCGTCGTCGCCGATCGCCGGCTCGGCGGACCCCACGCGCGAGACGTAGAGGTCGTCGTGGCGTAGTGGCTGCGAGAAGTCGACCCTCCCGAGTCGACCTCCGGTGCTGTTGGCGAGGATCTCGCCCAGCCCCGGTGCGGGGTCGATGGAACCCGCCGACCGTGATTGCGCACGATTCGATCGATGCGTCATGACCTGCCCCCTTCGGTCCTACTGTCCCCCATGAGATCCGGCCACCCGGTGGCCGGTACCCGCACCAGTGTGTACCGAGCGGTAGCGAAAACCACGGACCAGGCCGCATCTTTCCCGGATGTGGCGTCCGGGAAACGTGCCGAGGCCTCGTCCGGGCCCATCCGATGGCTGAGCAGGACGTAGCTCGCGGCGTCGATCGCGTCGGTGCGCGCGTCGACGGGCACGAAGAGATCCGGACGCCCGGTGAAGAGCTCCACCGCAAAGGTGCGTCGGCCGTCGGTGACGATGCTCCTGCCGGTGTGCACGTGGCTGCGGATGTAGCCGGCCATCGCCTGCTCGTCGGCGACACCGACGACGAGGCCAGACGATGTGAGGGTGTTCTGCTGGTCGCGACCGGTGGTGACGGCGTCGGCGAAGCGCGCCTCGAGACCCTGGTGGGGGTAGATCGCCATCTGGCGCAGCGTCCAGGGCACGCTCGCGATGAGTACCACGACGAGCAGGGTGAGCGTGAGAGTGCGGCGACGCTCGCTGCGGCCCACCAGCCAGACGGCGCCCACGAGCGCCAGCACGAGACTCGGCAGCGCCTGGCTCAGCGCGAACGGCGTCGTCTCGGCACCCACGCCCGCCGAGCCGGCCGGGAGCACGACGGCGGTGAGCAGCAGGGCGGCGAGCCAGCCGGAGACGAGGTCGCGGCGCACCGCGGCGACCACCAGGAGCGCCGGCAGCACCACCAGGGCCAACGGTGCCCCGCCGATGAGGAGGCCGAGGGTCCGGGCGGGCAGGTCGACCAGCGAGACGGCCACGGAGGCGCCCGCGTCCGACGTCTCGACGGCCCAGCTCCACGGCGCGGAGCCGTGGAGCGCCGAGAGCAGCGTGACCAGGGCGAGCCCGAGCACGGTCGGAGCGACGAACGCGACCAGCGTGCCCTCGAGCTCGAGGGACGGGGCACCCCGGCGTCGCAGGGTCGTGACGAGGAGCGCCGCGGCGACGAGCACCCAGACGAGGCTGGCGTAGCTGCTGAGCACCGCGGCTGCGAACGCGACCCCGGCGAGCGGGACGTAGCCCACTCGGTCGGTCGTGAGCCAGGCCACGAGGGCGACCACGCCCAGGGTCAGCATCGCCAGCCACACCACGGAGCGAGCCCCGGTGGAGGCGCCGAGGACGAGCAGAGGGTTGGCCGCGGCGGCGACCAGCACGCCGACCCGGCCGGCGGTGCCCACCCGAGCGCCGCGCAGCAGAGCGTGCAGCGCGACGAGCAGAACGCCTGCGCAGGCCGCGGAGGCGACCGGCACCACGAGGAGCGAGTGCTCGCCGGGCGGCACGACGACGAGCGGGCCGAGGGCGAGCACCGCCAGCGGTGGCAGGTCGGGGGTGAAGGTGGTCGCCCCGGAGGCCGCATGGAGCAGGTCGAGGGCGTGGTCGAGGCGGTCGAGCACGTCGAAGCCGACGACGTGCAGCCGCGCGACGAGGTACCAGCCGAGCGCGGTGTAGACGGTCACCGCCAGCGCGAAGACCGTGAGGGATCCGCGCGGACGGCGCGATCGACGTCCGGGGCGGGTCTCGGGTGGCGACGGTGTGAGGAGCGAGGACGTCACGGCTCCTCCCGGCGCAGCACGAGACGGACGACGCCGCACCAGGCCGCGAGGCTGGACAGCGCCCACCACAGCGGCGTGAGGAGCGCGGCACGGGTCAGGCCGAACTCGCGGCGTCGCAGGTTGCCGAGCAAGGCGATCCAGGTGGCGGTCAGGTTGCCGACCAGGAGCAGGGAGACGGCCACGAGGGTCCAGGGCATCGGTGGGGCCGTCACCGGGAGTCCCAGGCGATGCGCCGAGGCGAGGCTGACCACGCACCACAGGAGCGGGTTGGCCAGCCGTGCGGCGTGGGGCGCGAGCCAGAGACCGAGGGCGGCCAGGCCGCGGGTGCCGACGTCGCGCCGCAGCCGTCGTGGATGCCGGGCGTGCACCAGCACGGTCTCGAGCGCCCCGGTGGTCTGCCGACACAGCCAGCGGAACCAGCTCCCGAGGGTCGCGTGACCCGTGGAGACCGTCGTGGAGTCCAGCACGCGGGAGCGGTAGCCCTGCCGGTAGAGCCGGAGGGCGAGGTCGAGCGCAGGAGCGTCGTGATGGGGATCCCAGGCCCCGGCCACGCGCAGGGGCGCCGTGGCGATGTGCAGCGAGCTGCCCGCGAGCTCGGCGAGACCGTCGCGGGCCGTGTCGGCGGCCACGAGCAACTCGAATCGGCCGGCCAGTTCGTTGGACGCCCAACCGCGCACGAGACCGGCCCGGCCGTCGTCGAGGGCGACGTTGAGCTTGGCCTGGAGGGCGATCACGTGCGCTGGAGCGTCGGCGAAGCAGCGCGCGGCCACGCGGAGCTGATCGTCGTCGGGCAGGTCGTCGACGTTGTACACGACGCAGTGGGTGCCGCGTGCCTGCATCAACCCCACCGTGCACAGCTGCGCACGGGTGCGGGCGCCGGCGCGCGGCACGACCGAGACGAAGGCGTACGGCGGCAGGTCGGCGTCGTCGAGAGCGCGTCGGGTCTCGAAGTCGTCGTCGACACACAGCAGGCGCACCTCCAACCGGGTGCGGGGGTAGTCGAGCCGGGCGAGCGACTCCAGAAGTGTGGCGACGTGGCCCGCGTCGTCACCGTGCAGGGGCACCAGCACCGTGTACCGCGGGAGCTGGGAGTCGGGGAGTCCGGGGAGGTGGGCGTCGGGACACAGCTCGGTGCGGCCCGCCAGGCCACGGTGGGCCAGCACCAGCTGCTGTGCGCAACAGGCCAGGTAGACCAGGGAGACCGTGGCGGCGGTCCACCGCGCCAGGTCGGCCGGCCACTGCCAGCCGGCGAGCACCACGAGCGCGATCAGTACCAGGGCAGCCAGTCGCTGGGGGGCCGTGAGCAGTGGCCGGGCGGCGAGCTCGGGCTCGGTCTCACGCAGGAAGCTCTCGGCCACCTCGACGTGGTGGGGGCCGTGGGCGCGCTGCATCAGGTGGTCGACCTCGCGGCGTTCGGCGATGAGCTGACGCAGGGGGGCACCGACGTGCGCCTCGATCTCGGCGAGTGGCTCACCCACCAGGGGCCGGGCCACAGCCAGCAGCACGGTGCTGTCGGCGACCGCCACCGGTAGCGCCGCGTGCTCGCGGGCGAGCGGCTCGGGCAGCCGGTCGGCCGTCTCGTGGTCGAGCGGACTGTCGATCAGGCTCACCCGCTGGATCTGGTGCAGTTCCGAGAGCGCGGCGACCACGACCGACTCCTCGACGAAGCCCTCGGCGACCAGCACCTCGCTCAAGGGGTCGCCGGTCCCGGTCTGCACGGCGAGCGCGTCGTCGAGCCGCTGCTGGTCGAGCAGGCCGCTGGCGAGCAGCATGTCGCCCAGCTGGGCGCGCTCCAGTCTGGCCTCGGCGGTCTCCGGCGTCCGTGCGCGAGCCGGGTGCACGCGTTCGATGGCCGCCATCAGCTCGGGCAGGGCGTGCGGCACGAGCCACACCGGTCGGCGCAGCCGGTCGCGCACGACCTGGAGCGCGATGGGGTCGTCGGGCTCGCCGGTCGCCACCAGGACGACGGGTTGGGTGTCGGACGCCCCCTGCGCGTGCTGCTCCGGGTCGCCGAGCGTGTCGGGCTCACGGTGGAGCAGGGCGTAGGGCTGCACCCGGAACGTGCGGCAGAGCCCCTCGGGGAGCAGGTGCGCTACTCCGGAGTCGATGCCCTCGGCGAGGACGGGGAGGCGGCTCTCGGCGTCGAGGGAGCGGGAGACGGTCTCGCCCGCGGGTGGATCGGTCGGTGCACTCACGGGGCGGGATCTCACCAGCCCCCGGGGAGGGGTCGCGCTCCGGTGAGGGCTGGGCGCGCCCGCAGGACGGCGAGCCCGAGGCCGGCCACGAGCACCAGGACGAGCGGCGCGAGGAGTACCGCGCCCAGAGCGGCCGCGCCGAGTGCGAGCGTGAGCAGCGCGGAGGAGAGGGCGCGGAGAACCGAGGAGTCCGGTCGCTCGACCGTCTCCCCGTCGCCCTGCTCCGAGCCAGGTGCGCACGCGTGCGCTCGTGTTGCCATCGTGTGCTGTCCCCCAGAGCCCGTGCAGAAAGCCGGGCCAGTTCACCAGCGTAGGTGGGAGCCCTTCGGAGGCGGGGAACAGCGGGGCCATGAATGAGTAACAGGGGTCGATACAGGCGGGGGTACCGGCGTCTTCGCGCGGGTCAGGCGCGGTCAGCAGGAGGGCCGGGTGCTCGGCCGGGTGCTCGGCCGTGGTGGCTGCTTCGCGGGGGTGCGAGACTCGAGCCATGTCCGATCACAGCCCCGGCGAGACCCGAACCGAGCGCGAGACCGTGTTCACCTACGCCGCTCCGAAGCTGAAGTTCGGCCCGGGTGCGGCCGACGAGCTGGGGCACGATCTGGCAGCTCTCGGCGCCCGGCGGGTGCTGCTCGTCACCGATCCGGGGGTGGCCGCCACCGGCCACCCCGCGCGGCTCGCCGACCTCGCCCGGACGGCGGGCCTCGAGGTCGTCGTCCACGAGACGGCGCGGGTGGAGCCCACGGACGAGTCGATGATCGCCGCCATCGACGCGGCCCGCGATGCCGGGCCGTTCGAGGCGATCGTGGCCGTCGGAGGCGGATCGGCGATCGACACCGCGAAGGCGGTCAACCTGCTCACCACGAACCCCGGCGAGCTGATGGACTACGTCAACGCGCCGGTGGGCAAGGCGCAGGCGCCCACCCAGCCGCTGCTGCCGCTCGTGGCGGTGCCGACCACCACGGGCACGGGCTCGGAGAGCACCACCATCTGCGTGCTCGACGTGCTGTCGCTGCACGTGAAGACCGGCATCAGTCACGCGGCGCTGCGCCCGACGATGGCGGTGGTCGACCCGCGGCTGACGATGGGGCAGCCGCCGATGGTGACCGCCTCGGCCGGTCTCGACATCCTCAGTCACGCCCTCGAGAGCTACACCGCGCAGTGGTACGGCTCGATGGCCGCGAAGGCACCCGAGCAGCGGGTGCCGTACTGCGGCGCCAACCCGATCGCCGACCTGTGGAGCGAGCGGGCGCTGGGGCTGCTGGCCGCCTCGTTCCGCACCGCGGTGGCCGACGGCAGTGACGAGCACGCGCGCGAGCAGATGGCGCTGGCGGCGACCTTCGCCGGCCTCGGGTTCGGCAATGCGGGCGTGCACATCCCGCACGCCAACGCCTATCCGATCGCCGGGCGGGTGCGGGAGTACCGGCCGGCCGGCTACCCGCAGACCGACCCGATGGTGCCGCACGGCATGGCGGTCTCGCTCACCGCGCCGGAGGCGTTCCGGTTCACCTTCGAGGCCAGCCCCGAGCGGCACCTGCGGGCCGCCTCGCTGCTGGACCCCTCGGCACCGACTTCGGGTTCGGACGCCGGCCCCGACGTGCTGCCGCGCGTGCTCGCGACGCTCATGCGCGACGTCGGCCTGCCCAGCGGTCTGGCCGAGGTCGGCTACGGCGAGGGCGACGTCCCCGATCTGGTGGACGGCGCCCTGAAGCAGCAGCGGCTGCTCGCCACCGCCCCGCGCGAGGTCACCCCCGACGACCTCGCCGGCATCATCGGCGCCTCGATGCACCACTGGTGAGGCGACCGCTGAGCGTCTCGGATCGTGCGCGGCGCGCACGGAGGAGCAGTTCGGTGCCGGACTCCGGCCCCACCCCCAGCTGGGCGCAGACCCAGTCGAGTTCGTCGTCGAGGGTGCTGGCGAAGATGTTCGGGTCGTCGCTGGCGACGACGAAAGGGAGACCTTCAGCGTCTCAGCGAGGCACCGGGTGATGGGTCGGGTGTCTCGGGGGCCGACACCACCGGGCGATCAGGGGAGAAGCCCACGCACCTGATGCGTGCTCATCTCCCCCGTTGCTGCCCCGAGCCAGCGATACCCGACCCAGATGCGGCGCTTTCACGCGCAGCGCCGACAATGGGGGAGTGACGACCGCCGCCGACGCCTCCGCCCCCGTGGCCGATGTCGTCGCCGCGCTGCGAGCGGCGGGGCTGGGCGACGTCGACGACTCGGTGACGACGCGGGCGGCGTACTCGAGCGATGCCTCGCTGTACCGGATCCCGCCGCAGGTGGTGGTGCGGCCGCGGCACCGCGACGAGCTGCTCGCCACCCTGGCGGTGGCCCGCGAGGCCGGGGTGCCGCTGACCATGCGCGGCGCCGGCACCTCGATCGCCGGGAACGCCGTGGGCGCCGGCATCGTGGTCGACACCGCCCGGCACCTCAACCGGGTGCTCGCCGTCGACCCCGAGGCCGGCACCGCGGTCGTGGAGCCCGGCGTCGTGCACGCCGACCTCCAGCGCGCGGCGGCACCCCACGGGCTGCGGTTCGGTCCGGACCCCTCGACGCATCCGCGCTGCACCATCGGCGGCATGATCGGCAACAACGCCTGTGGCTCGCGGGCGCTCGGCTACGGCCGCACCGCCGACAACGTGCTCGGCCTCGACGTCGCGTTCGGCACCGGCGAGGAGTGGAGCGGCGGCACGTCCTCCGTCGGCACGGAGCTGAGCGATCTCGTCAGCGCCGACCTCGGTCACGTGCGCACCCACTTCGGCACCTTCACCCGCCAGGTCAGCGGCTACAGCCTCGAGCACCTGCTGCCCGAGCGCCGCGACCTGGCCAAGTTCCTCGTCGGCTCCGAAGGCACCCTCGGCGTGGTGCTCGGCGCCACCGTGCGCCTCGTCGACGACCGGGTCACCCGCCGGATGCTCGTCTTCGGCTACCCGAGCATGACCGAGGCCGCCGACGCCGTGCCCGCGCTGCTCGCCGCCGCACCCCGCGCGATGACCGCCTGCGAGGGGCTGGACGCCCGCATCGTCGCGCTCGTGCGCGCCCAGCACCCGGTACCGGACCTGCCCGACGGCGGCGGCTGGCTGTTCTGCGAGACCACCGACCCCGCCCACGACACCGCACTCATCGGCGCGGCCGGGGCCCTGGGCCACCGGGTCGTCACCGAGGCGGGCGAGCAGGCGGCGCTGTGGCGCATCCGCGAGGACGGCGCGGGCCTGGCCGCGCGCAGCCTGCGGCGTCAGGCGCTCTCGGGCTGGGAGGACGCCGCCGTGCCGCCCGAGAGGCTGGGCGCCTGGCTGCGCGACTTCGAGGCACTGTTGGCCGCGCACGACCTCGACGGCGTGCCGTACGGCCACTTCGGCGACGGCTGCCTGCACGTGCGCATCGACTTCGACTTCACCGATCGCCAGAGCGACCCGGGTGCCGGGGCCCAGCGGTTCCGCGCATTCCTCGTCGACTGCGCCACCGCGCTGAAGCAGCACGGCGGTTCGCTCTCGGGCGAGCACGGCGACGGCCGCGCTCGCTCCGAGCTGCTGCCGCTGATGTACGACGAGCACTCGGTGCGCCTCTTCGCCGCCGCCAAGGCGCTGTGCGACCCCGACAACGTGCTCAACCCCGGCGTGCTCGTCGACCCCGACCCGCTCGACGCGCACCTTCGCCCCGCGCGGCCGAGGGCCGGCGTCCGTACTGCGCTGCGGCTCCTGCACGACGGCGGCTCGCTGGCCGAGGCCGTGCACCGCTGCACGGGTGTCGGCAAGTGCGTGGCCCCGCAGCCCTCGGGCGTGGGCGCACAGGTCATGTGCCCCTCGTGGCAGGCCACCCGCGACGAGAAGGACTCCACCCGCGGCCGCTCGCGCGTGCTCCAGGAGGCGCTGGACGGCTCCCTGGTCGCGGGCCTCGGCGACCCGGCCGTGGCCGACGCGCTCGACCTCTGCCTGGCCTGCAAGGGTTGCGCGTCCGACTGCCCGACCGGCGTCGACATGGCGACCTACAAGTCCGAGTCGCTCTACCAGCGCTACGACGCCCCCGGCGCCACGGAGAAGCGCCCGCGCAGCCACCGGCTGCTCGGCCGGTTGCCCAAGCTCGCCGCCCTCACCGCACCGTTGGCGCCGGTCGCCAACCGCTCGCTGCGCCTCGGACCGGTGGCCCGGATGGCGAAGTCGATGGCCGGGGTCGACCAACGCCGTTCGCTGCCCGACTTCGCGCCCCGGACCCTACGCCGCTCGGCACCCACGGCACGGCTGGCCCACACCCACACCTCGGGGGAGACCCCCGACGTGTGGATCTGGGCCGACTCCTTCACCGACCACTTCCTCCCCGGCTCCGGCCACGCGGCGATCGCGGTGCTCGAGGCCGCGGGTCTGCGGGTGCGGGTGATCGACGAGCGCGCCTGCTGTGCCCTGACGTGGATCACCACCGGCCAGCTCGACGAGGCCCGGAGGATCGCCGCCAAGACCGCGGCGACCCTGGCGCCGTACGTCGCCTCGGGTGTGCCGGTGCTCGGACTCGAGCCGTCGTGCACGGCCACCCTGCGCAGCGACCTGGTCGAGCTCGTCGACGACCCGCGCGCCGAGCAGGTGGCCACGGGGGTGCTCACCTTCGCCGAGCTGCTCACGAAGCTCGACCTCCCGCTGCCGGACCTCAGCGGAGTCGAGGTGGTGGCGCAGCCGCACTGCCACCAGCACGCCGTCATCGGCTGGGGAGACGACCAGGCGCTGCTCGAGAGGGCCGGCGCCACCGTCGTCCGGGTGCCCGGCTGCTGCGGGCTGGCCGGCAACTTCGGCATGGAGCAGGGCCACTACGAGGTGTCGGTCAAGGTCGCCGAGACCCACCTGCTGCCCACGGTGCGCGCCCACCCCGACGCCGTGGTGCTCGCCGACGGCATGTCGTGCAAGGTGCAGCTCGACGACCTCGCCGACGTGCGGGCGATGCACCTCGCCGAACTGCTCGCCTCGAAGCTGCCTGCCTCGAAGCTGCCCGGCGCTCGAACCGGGGGCGCGCGATGAACCCCAAGCACCGCCGGCTGATCATCCCTGCCGCCCTCGTGCTGCTGTTGCTCATCGTGGTCATCGCCTCGGTGTCGAAGTGAGCGAGCCGTTCTCGGTGCTCGGCTCCGCCCTCCGAGACGACGAGGGGCTGGTGCGGGCGGTCGCCTCCGGTCGCCGCAAGGGCCTCGAGCCGCCGGCCTGGCGCCGGGTCGAGCTGCGCTACGTCGACCTCAAGGCCGGCCGGCACCTGCAGGTCGTGCGCTACGACGACCAGCAGGCGCACACCGCCAACCACGCGGCCGGCGCTGCTGCCGGTGCGGCGGTCGAGGAGCTGATCGCACTGCCGTTCGGCACCTGGCACGTCGAGACCGCCACCGCCACCCACCAGCTGCGGGTGACCAAGAAGGGCGAGCCGCTGCTGCACACCAAGCGCCGCACCGCGCCGGTCGAGCCCGACCGCGGCCACGACCGCGAGAAGTCCCGGCTGCTGGAGGAGTCCGACCCGCTGTTCGCCGCCCTCGGCCTCAGCGACGCCGACGGGCGGATCAAGCCGAGCCGCCGGGCGAAGTTCCGGCAGGTCCAGGAGTTCGTGCGACTGCTCGACGACTGCGTCGGCGAGGCGATCGCGCAGGGCAAGCTGCGTCGTCCGACGGTGCAAAGACCCCTGCGTGTGGTCGACCTCGGCTGCGGCAACGGCTACCTCACCGCGGCCGCGCACCGGGTGCTGGCCGGCGTGCGCGGGCTGCCCGTGCAGGTGATCGGAGCCGACGTGAAGGAGCAGTCGCGCGACCACGGCACCGCGCTGGCGGCCACGCTCGGCGTGAGCGACTCGTTGACGTTCGTGGCGGGCAGCATCGCCGACGTAGAGGTCGACCCCGCACCCGAGGTGGTGCTCGCCCTGCACGCCTGCGACACCGCCACCGACGACGCGCTGGCCCGCGCCGTCGGCTGGGGAGCCGCGGTGGTGCTGGCCGCGCCGTGCTGTCACCACGACGTCGCCGCGCAGTTGCGACGCGCCGACGCGCCGGCGCCGTACGCCGCACTGCTGCGCGACGGCATCGTGCGCGAGCGGTTCGCCGACACCCTCACCGACACCCTGCGCGCCTCGCTGCTGCGGCTGGAGGGCTACCGGGTCGACGTGGTGGAGTTCATCGGGTCCGAGCACACGCCGCGCAACACGCTGCTGCGTGCGGTGCGCAAGGGGCCGCGGGTCTCCGGTGGCGCGGAGGCGGCCGAGTACGACGCGCTCGTCGGAGCCTGGGGCCTGACCCCGCGGCTCGGCGTGCTGCTCGACCGGTGAGCCGCGTCGTGACGCGCGTGACGGTGCTGGTGGGCGCCCTCGTGCTCGCGCCGATGGTCACCGGCATCGCGGTCTCGGCGGCCGACGACGGGCCCGGCCACGTGGTGCTGACCTTCCGCGACCCCGACATCGTCGAGTCCAGCGGACTGGTCCTCACCCATGGTCTCTTCGTCACGATGAACGACTCCGGCGACACCGGCCGGGTCTTCTCCGTGGCACCCGACGGCGACGCGGTCGGCGTCACGCAGTGGGGCACACCCGACGACGACGCGGTCGATGTCGAAGGGCTCGCGCCGGCCTGTGCCGACCGGGAGCCGGGCGTGTGGGTCGGCGACATCGGCGACAACGCCGAGGCGCGTGACTCGATCAGGGTGGTGAAGGTGCCGGTGGGCCGCGGCGACCTCGACGCCACCGGTGCGCCGCGGTACACGCTCACCTACCCCGACGCAGCCCACGACGCCGAGACCCTGCTCTGCGACCCCGCCGACGGCCGTCTCTACGTGGTCACCAAGGGCTTCCTCGGCGGCACGGTCTACGCCGCGCCGAAGCGGCTCACCGCCACCGGGGTCAACCGCCTGAAGCCGGTCGCCAGCACCATCCCCATCGCCACCGACGGTGCCTTCTGGCTCGACGGCCGACACCTGGTGGTCCGCGGCTACGCCGGTGCCCGGGTCTACGCCTGGCCCTCGATGGACGTCGTCGGCGCCCTGCCGCTGCCCAGCCAGAAGCAGGGCGAGGGCATCGCCGTCGACACCGACGGGCGGGTGTTCGTCTCCACCGAGGGCGCCTTCTCCGACGTGCAGGAGGTGCCGGTACCGCGCGCGCTGCGGCGAGCCCTCGCCCCGCTCGTTGCGGCGTCTGGTGGCTCGCCGTCGACCTCCCCGAGTCAGCCCGCCACTGCGGTGCTGCCGGAGGACGAACGCACCTCGGCTGTCGACCACGCCTGGTGGACGTGGCTGGTCGGGGGAGCAGCTGCCGTGCTCGTCGTCCTGGTCCTCGGCCGGGTCTGGATCCTCAGCCGTCGTCGCTGACCCGCCGTCAGTTCTCCGCGGAGTGGGCGGCGAAGCCCGTTACCGAATGGCGACGCCGTGACGAACCGTCCTCCAAGCGACCACTCCTTGGTAACAGGAGGTCAACAAAATGATCTTTTTCAACTTATTTCGGTGAGTCGGGTTTGTCTGTCGGTGGCGCAGGGGCAGAACACCTGTACACCGACGATCGACGGCTCCCTCCTGGGAGAGGAGCCACAGCAAGGGGGAACGGTCGCCGACGTACCACCTCACCGCCCGCAGGCCGCCAGGCACGCGGGCGGTCGGTGTTTCTGCGCTCCGGCCCCGGTCCGGGCCGCCTGCCGGGTGTCTCACAACGGGTGATCGCCGCGCGGTCGCACCTGGCTACCGTCGGGGCCATGGTGCGCCTGCGCAGGACGTCCCCGGAGCAGCCGGGCTGGACCCGGCGCCGCTCCGGTCGCGGGTTCGTCTACCTCGACCAGGGCGGCGACCGACTGCCGGACGACGATGCCCAGCGGGTCCGCGACCTGGTGATCCCGCCGGCCTGGCGAGACGTGTGGGTGACGCCCCACGCGAACGGCCACCTCCAGGCGGTCGGCACGGACGACGCGGGCCGGCGGCAGTACCTCTACCACCCCGCCTGGCGCGAGCGCCGGGACGCCGAGAAGTTCGACCGGATGCTGGATTTCGGGCGGGCGCTGACCAAGGCGCGCGAACGCGTCGTCGCCGACCTCGGGCGCGAGGGCATGCCGTTGGAGCGGGCCTGCGGTGCCGCCGTCCGGCTCATCGATCTCGGCTACTTCCGCATCGGCAACGACGTGTACGCCGACGAGCACGGATCCTTCGGCCTCACCACCCTCGAACGACGGCACGTGCGGCGCCGTCAGGACCACCTGGTGTTCACCTTCCGCGGCAAGTCGGGGGTCGACCACCGCATCGAGATCGACGACGAGGTCGTGATCGAGGCGATCGAGGTGATGCGCCGGCGGCGCGGCGCAGACGACCCGCGACTGCTGTCCTACAAGCAGGCCCGCTCCTGGCGCTCCGTGCTGCCCGACCTGGTCAACGACTACGTGCGCGAGGCGACCGGGCTCGAGGCCACGGCCAAGGACTTCCGCACCTGGCACGCCACCGTGCTCGCGGCGGCCGCGCTGGCGACCTCCGACGAGCCGGGTGAGTCGCAGGCCTCGCGCAAACGCGCGGTGTCGGCGGCGATGAAGGAGGTCTCGTCGTTCCTGGGCAACACCCCCACGCTCGCGCGGACCAGCTACGTCGACCCGCGCGTGGTGCGGGCCTACGAGGCGGGACGCACCATCGGCGCCACCACGCGACGCGACTACGACACCCCCGACCAGCGTCAGGCGGCGCTGGAGCGGGCCACCTTGAGAATGCTCAGGCGCGAGGCAGGGTGAGCACGAAGTCGGAGCCGGGCGAGCCCGGCTCGTAGCGGACGTCGCCCGCGTTGGCCCGCGCGAGTTCCCGGGTGATGAAGAGGCCCAAGCCGGTGCCGCGCACGCGGCGGTGGCTCTCCGCGCGCCCGAAGCGGCTGAACAGCGCGTCACGGAACTCGGGCGGGACTCCCGGACCGGCGTCCACGACGTGGATCTCGACGGTCTCACCGACCTCGACCACCGTGATGCGCGATGCCCCGTCGGCGTACTTCTCGGCGTTGCTCAGCAGGTTGCGCAGCATCTGCTCCAGATGCAGGGGCTGCACCCAGGCGCATGCGTCGGGAGGACAGTCGACCGCGGGCTGATGGTTCGGTTCGCCGGAACTCGCGAGCTCGCGCAGCCGGGGCAGCAGCAGGCAGGACTCCGGGAAGGCGGTCAGGGCCCCGGACTCACTGGCCACCATGGTGAGCACCTCGGCCACCATGTCCTGCACCTGGAGCCCGGCCCGCCCGATCACGGCCAGGGAGCGGGTCACGGTCGCGGTGTCGCCGACCTCCGCCGCCTCCGCGCCGATCTCGGCGTAACCGACCACGGAGGTGAGAGGGTTGCCGATCTCGTGGCCGAGCATGCCCAGCAGGTCGACCTTGAACGCGTTGGCGTGCTCGAGCTCCTCGTTGGTCGCGGCGAGGGCCGCGGCGGCCTCCGCGCGCTCGCGCATCGGCTGGTAGAGAGCCGCGCGCTGGATCATCAGGTAGACCGGCACGGTGAGCAGCACGAACCACGGGGCGCGGGTCCAGACCGCGGAGAGCAGGCCGCACACCAAGAGCACGGAGAGCTCGGTGCCGTAGAAGGCGCCTGCGGTGAGGGTCTGGCGCAGCCACACCTCGTCGTCGGCGTGGTTGAGCAGGGCGCTGCACCACAGCAGTCCGGTCTCGACCACGAGGAAGGAGGCCGCGCACAGGACCAGGGCGAGCAGCCCCAGGGCGCCGGTGCCGTGCATGAGTTCGCGCCCGCCCAGTACGCCGCTGCGCACCAGTGCGGCGACGATGCCGGCGAGCACCAGGTAGGCGGCCGAGCCGATCCACTTCCACCACGCCACGCGCAGACCGCGCAGGTAGGCGTGCGCGTAGGTCAGCGGGACGACGAGCAGCAAGAACACCGGCGGCAGCAGCAGGGCGCTGGCGAAGGCCCATCCCGACAGCGCCTTGTGTGCCTGTTGGTTGCGGGAGACGCCACCCATCAGTATCCGGCCGATCTCGACGTTGAGCACCGAGAAGGCGATGAGCACCATGGCGGTGGTCTGGGCCCGATGCTCCTGGCGGCAGGGCAGCGGTGCGACGTAGGTGAAGACGATGGGCAGGGTCAGGGCGGCGACCATGGTGAGGAGCAGGTGCGCGCGCATGCGTCCGGGGGTCCGCCTGAGCAACTCCACCTCGGACCGCAGCTGCTGCCACCGCATGGGAACGCGGTCGTCGACGGCGCCGGTCACGCAGTCATGATCCCAGTACCCCCGCCCGTGTGCGCCCGTTTCGAGGCAAGTTCGGCGTTTCCGTGAGGCGCATCGACCGAAGTGGTCTGGAGGAGGGCGGTCAGAGCCGGTCGACCACCCAGTCCAGGCAGCGGGTCAGCGCGGCGATGTCGTCGGGATCGACGGCGGGGAACATCGCGATGCGCAGCTGGTTGCGGCCCAGCTTGCGGTAGGGATCGCAGTCGAGGATCCCGTTGGCACGCAGCACCGCCAGTATCTCCTCGTAGTCGATCGTCTCGTCGAGGTCGAGGGTGCCCACCACGAGCGAGCGCGCGGCCGGGTCGCTCACGAACGGCCGCGCCCACGCGCATCGCTCGGCCCAGCCGTAGAGGGTGTCGGACGACGCCCGCGTGCGCGCCACGGTGGCCTCGAGGCCGCCCAGCTCGAGCATCCAGCGCAGCTGCTCACCCATGAGGAACAAGGTGGCGACGGCGGGGGTGTTGTAGGTCTGGTCCTTGCGGGAGTTCTCGATCGCCGTGGGCAGGTCGAAGAAGGCCGGGACGTACCGGCCGGAGGCGCCGATGCGCTGCGCACGCTCGATCGCGGCGGGGGACATCAGGGCCACCCAGAGCCCGCCGTCGGAGGCGAACCCCTTCTGTGGCGCGAAGTAGTAGCAGTCGGCCTGCGCGAGGTCGACCGGCAGACCGCCGGCGCCCGAGGTGGCGTCGACCAACACCAGGGCGCCGTGGTCGGCTCCGTCGACGCGGCGCACCGGTGCCATGACGCCGGTGGAGGTCTCGTTGTGCGCCCAGGCGTAGGCGTCGACGCCGGACTCGGCCCGCGGCTGCGCCAGGGTTCCGGGCTGGCCCCGCACGAGCGACGGGTCGGCCAGCCAGGGCGCGGCGGTCGCGGCGGTGGCGAACTTGCCGGTGAACTCGCCATAGACCAAGTGCTGGCTGCGCTCGGCCACCAGTCCGTACGTGGCGACGTCCCAGAACGCCGTGGAGCCGCCCACGCCGAAGACCACCTCGTAGCCGTCGGGCGGGGAGAACAGCTCGGTGAGCTGTGCCTTGACCTGCCCGACCAGGGAGCGCACCGGCTGCTGGCGGTGTGAGGTGCCCATGAGTGCGGTGCCGGTCGCGGCGAGGGCGTCGAGGTGCGAGACCGGCAGCTTCGAGGGGCCGGAGCCGAACCGCCCGTCGCGTGGCAGCAGCTCGGCCGGGATGCGCAGGTCGGGGCTCACGCCGCGATTCTCGCAGCAGTGCGGGAGAGTCCAGAATGCTGCCCGTGCTGCGGATCGAGCGGGTGGACCACACCCACCCCGACGCGCTGCGCCTCATCGAGGAGGTGCAGCAGGTCTACGTGGCGCGCTACGGCGGGCGCGACGAGACGCTCATCGACCCGCTCGACTTCGCACCACCCGTCGGCAGCTTCTTCGTCGGCTACCTCACCCTCGACCCGGATGGCAGCCCGGACGCCGGGCCGGTGGCCGTCGCCAGTGGTGCCTGGCGGCGCACCGCGACGCCGCTGCCGGGTGCGAGCGCCGTGGCCGAGGTCAAGCGCATGTACGTCGTGCCCGCGGCACAACGACGCGGTCTGGGCCGGGCGATGCTCGCGCACCTGGAGCGCACGGCGCGCCTGGCCGGCTACGACGGACTGGTGCTGGAGACCGGCACCCTCCAGCCCGAAGCGATCGCACTGTATGCGTCGGCGGGATACACGCGAGTGCGTCCCTTCGGTCACTATCGCGACGACCCGTTGTCGGTGTGCTTTGGACGACATCTCCTGGAAACAGCGCCAGGGTGAGTAGCGCCGCGCGGGCGGTGTCGTTGAACGAGGTATGAACGAGTCGACCGAGGAGTGCGTGGCGCTCCAGCTCCAACGGCTCTCGCTCGCCCTCCAGCTGGGCGCCGCGCGACCGGCGCTGGCGTGCTTCACGAGCGAGGCGTCCTTCTACGGCGACGACCTCGACGAGGAGGTGCATGGCGCCGCGGACCTCGGGTGCTACCTCGAGGAACTCGCGGAGGGCCCCGTGCCCACCTGGGAGCCCGTGCGGGTGCGAGCGCGCCGGCGACACGGTCTGATCTGGTTCGTGGCCGCGTGCGACGCCGTCGTGCGCTACCCCGACGGGCTGAGCGAGCGCACCCAGTTGCGGGTCTCGGGGGTGCTCGTCAAGCACAGCCGACGCTGGCTCTTCGACCTGCTCGAGGTGAGCCGTCCCTCCTCGGCCCGCGAGGAGCTGTGGATCTCGGTCGGTGCGGGTCAGCAGACCACGGCGTAGCGCTCGTCGCTGATCGGCCCGCCCCACAGCGCGGGGTCGTCGAGCCGGAACACGGTGGGCGTCAGCCCGACCTCACGTGCCGCGGCGGCCGTCTGCTCTGCGGTGAGCCCGGCCCCCGTCGTCCAGTTGCCCTCGACGAGCACCAGGCGGCCGTCGCCGCGCACCAGGCCGCGCCAGCGGCGGATCGCCTCGACCGGGTCGGGCAGCGCCCAGAGCACGTGGCGCGACATCACGACGTCGTAGTGCGCGGGAGCCAGCGGCGGGTCGTAGGCATCGCCCTCCTGGACGGTGACCAGTAGCTGCCCCGACGTCTTGGCCAACGCCAGCGCCACCATCTCGGGGGAGAAGTCGATGCCGTCGACCGCGTAGCCCTCCTCGCCGAGCAGGTGGGTGAGCGTTCCGGTGCCGCAGCCGAGGTCGGCGACCCGCGCCGGGGTGGGCGGCAGCAGCCGCGCGAGCAGATCGCGCCAGGCATGACGAACCCGAGGATCGTGCAGTCCGTGGTCGGCGGCGTCGTCGAACGTGGCCGCTTCGGCGTCCCAGAGGCGGATCATCTCGGTCAGACTCATCGAAGGTGACACTAGACAACCCCTCAGGTGTTGCGCCACCTGCCGATCCTGTGCCACATGATGCGTTGTCTCGGTCGTCTGGCCCTGCTGCCCCTGCTCGTGCTCGCGCTGGGCCTCGGCGCGGCGGCGCTCGCCTCGCCCGCGAGCGCGAGCAAGATCGAGCCCTTCGCCTCCTACCGGCCCGAGACGAAGTGCAGCCCGAAGGCCAAGCCGGGCGCCGTGTTCCTGCGTGGCTGGCTGGTCAAGCGGTACGGCGGCAGCCCGGGCCGCATCTCCGCGAAGTGCACCTCCTCGGTCTCCGAGCACCAGGAGGGTCGCGCGGTCGACTGGGGCATGGACGCTGCCAAGAAGAAGGACCGGCAGACGGTCAAGAAGTTCCTGGCCTGGGCCTTCGGGAAGGACAACCAAGGCAACCTCGCGGCCAAGGCGCGCCGGATGGGCATCATGTACATCATCTGGAACGACCGGATGTACCCCGCCTGGGACCAGTTCGAGTCCAAGCCCTACCTCTCCTCGTCGTGCACCAGCAAGAAGAAGTGCTCCAAGACGTTGCGGCACCGCGACCACGTGCACATCTCACTCACGCGCAAGGGCGGGTTCGGCAACACCAGCTGGTACGACGGCAAGCTCGACAAGGGCTGATCGTCTCGCCCCGCCGGGAGGGTGTGCCCGCACGCCGGGTCGCACCGATAGGGCTGTGGCCGTGGCCGAGGACGCGCTGGGACGACTGACCGTCGAGGAACTGCGCGAGCGCGCCCGTCGGCACGACATCCCAGGTCGCTCCACCATGACCAAGGCCGACCTGGTCGAGGCGCTGGAGCAGCAGAAGCCGGACGTCGGGTCGCGGGTCGCCGCCTTCGCCGACCTGGCCAGGCGTCGGGCCGCGGGGGAGATGGTGTTCCTGCCCCGGCAACTGGCGGGTCATCAGCGGCGTCTGCACGTGCGGCAGACCATCAGGGAGGACCACGACACCCGCATCAGCGACGACGGCAACGCCGATGCCCGGGCCAAGTTCGACAAGCTGCACGGCTCGGTCTTCTCGTTCCTGCGCGGCACATGCCTGCTCTTCTACCGCGACATGGCCGGCGAGGACGCGTGGATGCCGACGGTGCTCACCCTCGGCGACGTGCACCCGGAGAACTTCGGGGTGATGCCCAGCGCCGACGACGTGCCGATCTTCGGGGCCAACGACTTCGACGAGGCCTTCTACGCCCCGTTCACCTGGGATCTCAAGCGTGGCGCGACCGCCTTCGTCGTCGCCGCCGGCGCGGTCGGCGACAAGGGGCCGGGCAAGCAGCGGCGCATCGCCGAGTCCTTCGTGCGCGGCTATGCCCAGGCGATGGGGCACTTCGCCGGTGCGTCGGGCGAGTCGCAACGGCAGTGGCGCCAGGACAATGCACCGAAGCTCGTACGGCGCCTCATCGAGAAGGCGACGAAGGAGAGCCGCGACGCCTACCTGCTGCGCAAGTACCACAACGAGCAGCGCAGCGGCTTTCGCGCCGACGACGAGCACGTGCCCGTCACCAGCCGTCGCGCGGAGTTCCAAGAGGCGCTCGACCGGTTCGTGGAGACCAACGGCATCGACGTGCCGGCGCGGGCCGCAGGCATGAGGGTCAAGGACGTCTGCATGCGGCTGGGCCAGGGGACGGCGTCCCTCGGCCTGCCGCGCTACTACCTGATGGTCGCGGGGCCGGCCGGCGACGGCTCCGACGACCTGCTCATCGAGTTCAAGGGCGCACGACGCTCCGCGCTGGCCGGGCTGGCCCCGCCGTCGGAGTACGTCGTCGACGGCGCCGGCGAGCGCATCTCGCACGCGCAGGGCGTGCACCTGGTGCGCGGTGACCGCTTCTACGGCGCGGTCGAGATGGACGGGCAGAGCTTCATGGTGCGCGAGCGCTCGCACTACCGCGAGAGCATGGACCTCGGCGACCTCTCCGGCAAGCACTGGCGCCGCTACGCCCACCTCTGCGGCGAATCCCTCGCCCAGAGCCACGCGCTCTCCGACGAGGCCGGCCTGGTCGACCACGACATCGAGCCCGAGATCCTCCAGGCCATGGGGCCGATCGAGCTCTTCGTCACCGACATCGTCGCGTGGGCGATGGAGGCGGCCGAGCGGGTCCGGTCCGATCATCGACACTTCCGGGCCGATCACGAGCTGGGCGCGTTCACCGCCGTCGACCACGTGTTCCGGTGACCCACCCTTCGCGCGTGATCCGGTAGGTCACCTCGCCGAGCTCGGCGCCGGGGAGCGGATCCTCCCAGCGGTGCACCCTGGTCGCCTCGTGGGTCAGGCCGAGCTTCTCCATGACCGCGCGCGAGCGTGCGTTGACCGCCATCGTCTCGGCCCAGACCGAGGCCAGGCCGAGGGTGGCGAAGGCGTGCTCGAGCAGGGCGCGGGAGCCCTCGGTGGCGTAGCCGCGGCCCCACGCCGCCCGGTGCAGGCGGTAGCCGAGCTCGGCGGTCGTCGGGTCGTCGTCCAACGCCAGGCACCACCAGCCGAGGAACTCGCCGGCGAGGTCGCGACCGGCCCAGTAGCCCAGGCCGCGTGCGTCGGCGTCCGGCCGCGTGCGCACCGGCAGCCAGCGCTCGACGACCTCGTCGCGGGTGAGCGCCCGACCCCAGATGTGCCGGAGCACCTCGGGATCCGCGTCGAGTGCGACGAGGTCCTCGAGGTGCTCTCGGGTCAGCGGCTCCAGCCGGAGCCGCTGCGTGGCCAGGTGCGGCCTGCCCGCGGGTGGGGTCACTCGCCCCAGGCGGCGTCCCAGCCGTCGACGGAGTCGGCCGGGCGCGTCGACGGGCCGGCGTAGACCGCGGAGGGGCGGATCAGGCGACCGGTGGTCTTCTGCTCCAGGATGTGCGCCGACCAGCCGCCGGTGCGCGCACAGGTGAACATCGAGGTGAACATGTTCGCCGGCACCTCGGCGAAGTCGAGGACGATGGCGGCCCAGAACTCCACGTTGGTCTCGAGTACCCGGTCGGGGCGCCGCTCGCGCAGCTCCTTCAGGGCCGCCTGCTCCAGGGCCGCGGCGACCTCGTAGCGAGGGGCGTCGAGCTCCTTGGCGGTGCGGCGCAGCACGCGGGCGCGGGGATCCTCGGCGCGGTAGACGCGGTGACCGAAGCCCATGAGTCGCTCGCCGCGGTCGAGGATGCCCTGGACGTAGGCCTCGGCGTCGCCGGACTCCTCGACGTCGGCGATCATGCCGAGCACGCGCGAGGGGGCGCCGCCGTGCAGCGGGCCGCTCATCGCGCCGATGGCGCCGGAGAAGGCAGCGGCCACGTCGGCGCCGGTGGAGGTGATGACGCGCGCGGTGAAGGTGGAGGCGTTCATGCCGTGCTCGGCGGCGCTGGACCAGTAGGCGTCGATGGCGTGGGCGTGCTTGGGGTCGGCCTCGCCCTTCCAGCGGATGAGGAACTTCTCGGCCAGCGTGGTGCCCTCGTCGACCGTCTTCTGCGGGACGACGGGCTGGTTGAGGCCGCGCGCGGACTGGGCGGCGTAGGAGAGCACCATGACGGCCAGGCGCCCGATGTCCTCGCGGGCCTGCTCATCGGAGATGTCGTAGGTCTGCCCGAACCCGAAGGCCGGGGCGAGCATCGCGACCGCGGCCTGGACGTCGACGCGGACGTCGCCGGTGTGCACGGGCAGGTTGTAGGGCTCGGCGGGCTCGAGGCCCGGGGTGTACCGGCCGTCGATGAGCAGGCCCCAGACGTTCTCGAACGGCACCCGGCCGACGAGATCCTCGATGTCGACACCGCGGTAGCGCAGCGAGCCGCCGTCCTTGTCGGGCTCGGCGATCTGGGTCTCGAAGGCGATGACTCCCTCGAGTCCGTGGTGTACCTCGGGCATGCGGACTCCTTGATCACGTCGGCGACGGTGCGGTGGTCGCCGCGCCCGGTCGGGTGGGCAACCTGCGGCATTGTGCCACCGTCGCTACCGTGCGAGACATGGACTCCGACCAGCTGCGCTCCCTCCGTCATGAGTACGCCGCCCGCGGGTTGGCGGAGAGTGACCTCGCGGGCGACCCCGTCACCATGTTCGGCCGCTGGTTCGACGAGGCCGCCGAGGCCCTGGGCGAGCCCAACGCGATGGTGGTCTCGACGGTCGGCGCCGACGGCGCGCCGTCCTCGCGGATGGTGCTGCTCAAGGGCTACGACGAGCGCGGGTTCGTCTTCTACACCAACACCTCCTCGCGCAAGGGTCGCGATCTGGGGGGCGAGGGGCGGTGCGCGCTGCTGTTCCCGTGGCATGACCTCGAACGGCAGGTGCGCGTCGAGGGCGTCGCGCAGCCGCTGTCGCGCGAGGAGGTCGACGCCTACTTCGCCGTCCGGCCCCGGGAGTCGCGGCTGGGGGCGCACGCCTCGCACCAGTCGGCGGTGGTCGACGGCCGCGGCGAGCTCGAGGCGGCCTACGAGGCTGCCGAGGAGCGCTTCGAGGGTGTCGACGACGTTCCGGCGCCCGAGGAGTGGGGCGGCTACCGCGTCGAGCCCGAGGTTGTGGAGTTCTGGCAGGGCCGCCGCGGGCGCATGCACGACCGGCTCGTGTACCGCGGCACCGCCGAGGGGTGGGACGTCGTCCGGCTGGCGCCGTGAGGACAGCGCGGCCGGATCGTCCGGGCGACGTCGGGGCTCCGGGCGGGACGGCGACCGGCTGGCGCCGTGAGGACAGCGCGGCCGGATCGTCCGGGCGACGTCGCGGAGCCGGGGGTGGGACGGCGCGACCGGCTGGCGCCGTGAGGACAGCGCGGCCGGATCGTCCGGGCGACGTCGCGGAGCCGGGGGTGGGACGGCGATCCTTCCGCTGGGACGGTGAGATTCCGCCGTCCCAGGGGCGAATTCACCGGCCGGCCGGTGAATTCGCGGCCCACCTTGTGAGTGAGCGCTCACTCACTTAGCCTGGCTCGGATGCCTCCCCGCGCCCGACCCCTCTCGCCCGACGATCGCCTCGACCAGCTCGTCGACGTGACCCTGCTGCTGCTGCGCGAGCACGGCCGCGCCGTGACCACGAAGCAGATCGCCGAGGCGGCGGGGGTGGCGGAGGGGACGATCTTCCGGGTCGTCGACACCAAGGAGGAGCTGGTCGACCGAGCCATCTCGCGGGCCTTCACCCCGGGGGCGGTGGTCGAGCGGCTCGAGGAGATCGATCCCACGAAGCCGCTGCGCCAGCGGCTGGTGCTGATGACCAGCATCCTCCAGCAGCGCTACCGCGCGACCTTCGACCTGATGCGCAAGGTCGGGCTGGTCAAGCCGCCGGTGCACGACAGTCCGGAGGCCGAGCTGTGGCGGGCGCGGCTGGCCGAGCTGATGGTGCGGGTGGTCGGCCGCGACGCCGAACGACTGACGGTCCCACCGCAGGAGTTCTGCCACCGGCTGCGCCTGCTCGCGTTCGCGGGCGCGCACCCGCACATCTCCGACGGCCACTACCTCGAGGCCGAAGCCGTGGTCGACACCGTCCTGGGCGGCCTGCTCGCGCCGTTCGCCCGCTCCGAGACCGTTGCGATCACCCAGGACGCCGCATGCTCGTGACCCTGCTCCGCACCCGCCTGGTGCCCTACCGGTCGTGGCTGGCCCGCGTGCTGGTGCTCCAAGTGCTCGGCGTGCTCGCCATGCTCTACCTACCCAGCCTCAACGCACGGATCATCGACGAGGGCATCGTCGCCGGAGACACCGCAGCGGTGTGGCGGCTGGGTGGGCTGATGTTGCTCGTCTCCGTCGTGCAGGTCTGCGCCAGCTACGGCGGCGCCTGGTACGGCTCCCGCACGGCGATGGCGTTCGGTCGCGACCTGCGCCGTGACCTGGTGCACCGGGTCAGCTCGTTCTCGATGCGCGAGGTGCAGACCTTCGGCGCGCCCAGCCTCATCACGCGCACCACCAACGACGTGCAGCAGGTACAGATGATGGTCGTGATGGCGTGTGTCATCGCCATCATGAGCCCGATCATGATGGTCGGCGGTGTCGTGATGGCACTGCGCGAGAACCTCGGCCTGGGCTGGATCCTCGCCGTCGTGGTGCCGACGCTGATCGTCTGCGTCGGCTTCGTGATCTCGCGCATGGTGCCGAGCTTCCGGCTCATGCAGGTGCGCATCGACGAGGTCAACCGGGTGCTGCGCGAGCAGATCACGGGCATCCGCGTGGTGCGCGCCTTCGTGCGCGAGCGGCACGAGACGCAGCGGTTCGCGGTGGCCAATGCCGGACTCACCGACGTCGCCACCCGCGCAGGCCGCTGGATGGCGACGATGTTCCCGCTGGCGATGCTCATCGTGAACGTCGGCAGCGTCGGAGTCATCTGGTTCGGTGGCCACCGCGTCGATGCCGGTGAGATGCAGATCGGCGCGCTCACGGCGTTCCTCGCGTACCTGATGCAGATCCTGATGTCGATCATGATGGGCACCTTCATGCTCATGCAGGTGCCGCGGGCCGCCGTGTGCGCCGACCGCATCGGCGAGGTGCTCGGCACCACCACGAGCGTGCTGCCGCCGCCGCAACCGCAGCCGTTGGACGCCGAGCGCCGCGGCCACGTCGACCTCGAGACGGTCAGCTTCGCCTACCCCGGCGCCGACGAGCCGGTGCTGCGCGAGGTCTCGCTCTCGGCCCGCCCGGGCCAGACCGTCGCGATCATCGGGTCGACGGGCTCGGGCAAGACGACCCTGCTCAACCTGGTATCCCGCCTCTTCGACGCGACCTCCGGCTCGGTGCGGGTCGCCGGGGTCGACGTCCGCGACCTCGACCCCGAGGATCTCTGGTCGCAGCTCGGACTCGTGCCGCAGCAGGCCTACCTCTTCTCCGGCACCGTGCGCTCCAACCTGCTGCACGGACGGCCCGGCGCGACCGACGACGAGTTGTGGTCGGCCCTCGAGGTGGCGCAGGCTCGCGACTTCGTCGCGGCCATGCCCGACGGCCTGGACGCCCCGATCTCCCAGGGCGGCACGAACGTGTCCGGCGGCCAGCGGCAACGCCTGGCGATCGCGCGCGCCGTGGTGCGGCGTCCGGCCGTCTACCTCTTCGACGACGCGTTCTCGGCGCTCGACCTCGCCACCGATGCCCGGCTGCGCGCCGCCCTCGCCCCGGTCACCGTCGACGCCTCGGTGATCGTCGTCGCCCAGCGAGTCGCCTCGATCAAGGCCGCCGACCAGATCGTGGTGCTCGACGACGGCGTCGTCGTGGGGAGGGGCACGCACGCCGAGCTCGTCGCGTCGTGCGAGACCTACCAGGAGATCGTCTCCTCGCAGCTCACCTCCGAGGAGGCCGCGGTATGAGCGACACGTCCCGGGGTGTGTCGATGAAGAAGACCGAGCGCATCGAGGCGCCCCAAGGCGGCCCCGGGCGCGGTCCCATGGGTGGTGGCCAGGTCGGCCAGAAGGCACTGGACTTCGGTCCGTCGGCCAGGCGGCTGCTGGGCATGCTGCGCCCGGAACGGGCGTGGACTGCGCTGGTGCTGTTGTTGATCCTCGGCTCGGTCGGGCTGATGGTGCTGGGGCCGCGGATGCTCGGCCACGCGACCGACCTGGTCTTCCGCGGGCTCATCGGCTCTCGGATCCCGGCCGGCACGCCGCAGTCCGCGCTGCCGGACTCCGTGCGCGGGCAGGGCGTGGTGCCCGGCGAGGGGGTCGACTTCGGTGCCGTCGCGCGCACCCTGCTGCTGGTGCTGGCCATCTACGTGGCGGCCTCCGTGCTCTCGTGGCTCGGTGGCTTCGTCCTCAACGGCGTCGTGCAGCGCACCATCGGCCGGATGCGTGGCGAGGTCGAGGACAAGATCCACCGGCTGCCGCTCAGCTACGTCGACCGCTCGCCCCGCGGAGAGCTGCTGAGCCGCGTGACCAACGACATCGACAACGTCAGCCAGACTCTCCAGCAGACGATGAGCCAGTTGGTGCAGGCGATCTTGATGGTGCTGGGCGTGCTCGCCATGATGCTCCTGATCAGCCCGCTGCTGGCGCTCGTGGCGCTGGTCAGCGTGCCGGTCTCGCTGGTCGCCAGCCGGGCGATCATGCAGCGCTCGCAGAGCCAGTTCGTCGCGCAGTGGCGCACGACCGGCAAGCTCAACGCGCACATCGAGGAGGCGTTCTCGGGCCATGCGCTGGTCAAGACGCTGGGGCGCAGCGACGAGGTCGAGCGCACCTTCGCCGAGCAGAACGAGGCGCTGTTCGAGGCGTCGTTCAAGGCGCAGTTCGTCAGCGGCCTGGTCATGCCGACGATGATGTTCGTCTCCAACCTCACCTATGTGCTGGTCGCCGTCGTCGGCGCGCTGCGCGTCAGCAGCGGCGCCATCACGCTCGGCGAGGTGCAGGCGTTCGTGCAGTACACGCGGCAGTTCAACCAGCCGATCACCACGATCGCCTCGATGGCCAACCTGCTGCAGTCGGGCGTCGCGTCGGCCGAGCGGGTCTTCGAGCTGCTCGACGCCCCCGAGGAGTCGCTCGACCACACTGGCGAGCCCGAGCCCGGTCGGGCCAGCGGCGAGGTGTCGATGGAGCACGTGGCGTTCAGCTACGACCCGGCGACCCCGCTCATCACCGACCTGTCGCTGGTGGCCCGCCCCGGCCACACGGTCGCCATCGTCGGCCCGACCGGCGCCGGCAAGACCACGCTGGTCAACCTCGTCATGCGCTTCTACGACGTCGACGCCGGCACCATCTCCCTCGACGGCGTGGACACCCGCACCCGCACCCGCCAGGCGCTGCGTGCCCAGGTGGGCATGGTGCTCCAGGACACCTGGCTGTTCGCGGGCACCATCCGCGAGAACATCGCCTACGGCCGTCCCGACGCGACGGACGCCGAGGTGCTGGCCGCCGCCGAGGCCACGTTCGTCGACCGGTTCGTGCACTCGCTGCCCGACGGCTACGACACGCTGCTGGAGGAGAACGGCGCCAACCTCTCGGCGGGCGAGCGGCAGCTGGTGACCATCGCTCGCGCGTTCTTGATGGACCCAGCGCTGCTGATCCTCGACGAGGCCACCTCGAGCGTCGACACCCGCACCGAGCTGCTGGTGCAGCAGGCGATGGCCGCCCTGCGCAGCGACCGCACGTCGTTCGTCATCGCCCACCGGCTCTCCACCATCCGTGATGCCGACACGATCCTGGTGATGGAGGACGGCGCGATCGTCGAGCAGGGCACCCACGACGACCTGGTCGCCGCCGACGGCGCCTACGCCCGGCTGTACCGCTCGCAGTTCGCGGCCGCCGTGGCCTGAGGTTCTGGCCGCACGGCACGTGTCTGCTCGGCGATGGGCAGATGCCTGCTCGTCGAGAGACGTCGGGCGAGGGTCGAGCTCCCGCTTCTACTCACTCTTGTGTCGCCGGGGTGGCTCCATGCAGTTCATGCTCAGGCAGCGATGGATCCCGCCAAGACTGGCGAGGGCGTGGTGTTGACATTCGGCGTAGGGGGGACTCTGGAGAAAGTAAAGTCAGTGATGTCAGCTATTTCGCGATGCAGGCATCAATCATCTGTGTGACACGATCGGCGCATTCTCTCGGGTTCTATCGCATCGATATCCCGCGTCTGGGGCTGTCGTGTGGCAGAAGGGAATCTTCGTGAAGAAGACGCATGCGATCGTTGTGGCGGCAATTGCCGGACCGGTCATCTCACTTTCAGGCGCAGCGTTCGCGTCGCAGAACATCGCCTGGACCTGGAATTCGGGCGATCATGACGCGAAAGCGAACTTCGTGGCCTACGGCGAGGTGTACCACGGCGTCGGGTTTCAGCCGGACGTCTACGTGGACTGGAGCGGCCCGGGAGCATCCGGGCGTTGGAATCTGGGGCAGTCTGGCAAGACGCAATCCTTGAACTTCGACTGGCCAGAGGGCAAGACCGTCACACTCAAGGTCTGTCAGCAACATAACGCCTTCCCAGATGACTGCAGTGCCAAGAAGACGGGTGTCTCTTAGGAGCGACATGGTCGAACCGATGGTCCATCGTGACGTGGCTGACGATTCGTGCGTGCTCGATGTCCGCCACCTCTCGGTATCTCGCGGCGGCGTCGGCGTGCTCGACGACATCGAGCTCTCCGTCGCTACTGCCGAGTCCGTCGCCATCGGCGGGGCCAGCGGATCCGGAAAATCGACCTTGCTTGCAGCCATCGCCGGCCTGGTGAAGCCCGAGCGTGGCGAAGTCTGGATCGCTGGTGAACGACAAACGCACGCACGTCGTCGATGGACGCGCACTCGCCTGCATAGGATCGGAATCGTCTTCCAGGCTGACGAGTTCCTGCCGGAGCTCACACTGTTGGAGAACATCTGTCTTCCGTCCATGCTCAGGTCCGGTCGGCGCCGGATAGCCGAGCACGCCGATGCCGCCGAGATCCTGGCTGAGAGGCTGGGCATCGCGGAACTCCTGGACAGGCGAGTCTTCGAGGTCTCGATGGGCCAGTTGCAGCGCGCGGCCATCGTGCGGGCCGTGCTGGGCAGCCCTCCGCTCATCCTGGCCGACGAGCCGACCTCGGCCCTCGATGAGCATTCGGCACGAGAGGCGCTGCGCCTGCTGGTGGGGGTTGCCGGCGACGCGGGGTCGGCGCTGTGCATCGTGACCCACGACCCGGCGATCGCAATGCTGTGCGATCGCCGCGTCGACCTCAGCGCGGGAAGCGTGGCTGGGCACCCCTCTGCAGCAGCCGGGCACCGCCTTGGATGACGCGAGAAGCCTCGCCTGGCTGGCACGCCGGTTCGTCCAGCGAGGTGCAGGTGCCTGGCTCTCGCTGCTGCTGGCCGTCGGCATGGCGGTGATCGTGTTGGTGGGGCTGGGCTCGGCCTCGGCGATCCAAGCCATTGGCCGGCAGCATCAACGGTCCACTGATCTCTCGGCCGTACTGGTGCCTGACGGCGGTTCGGCAGAGTCGATCGGACTGCGGATGATCGACCCGGCGGCCCTGACCCAACGGCGATGGAACGGCCGGACGATCGATCGTGAGTTCTTCGCGGCGGGCGATGACGCGAGTGCGGATGAGGTCGCGATCCCCGGGGTGCCACGGGTACCCCAGGCCGGTGATTTCTACGCCTCGCCCGATCTTGTCCGCCTCGTCGAACGTGACCCGGTCGTCGCCGCCTTGTTCGGCGCTGAGCATCTGGTGGGCACCATCGACGATGTCGGTCTCCGACAGCCGCATGAGTTGCGCGCCGTGATCGGGGTGTCTGCCCGGCGCGGTCTCCTGGTTCCGGTGGAGGGCTTCGGCGGCGACAGCGGTCAGGCCGGCCCCGCCAGTGAGCCAGCCGAGGCGGTTGCCAGCCAACGAGTACTCGATTTGAGCGTCGCAGGCTACGTGGTCGTGCTCGTGTGGCTGCCGCTCGGCTTCTTCCTTGTCGTCGTGTCGCGGTTGGCCTCTGCGCGTCGTCGTCAGCGCGTTGCAGCGCTTCGCCTCATCGGGGTGGATGCTCGTCGCGTCTGGGCACTGCAGTTCCTGGAGGCCTCGGCGGTGTGCATTCCCGCCGGCATCGTCGCGGCAGGGCTGTACACCTGGACAACCTCATGGGCGACGCGACTTCCAGGTACCGACGTGGGGTTCTTCGCCTCCGACGTGCAACTCTCGTTCGCGACCCGCCTGGTCATCTGTCTGGGTCTCATCGGGACCACCTGCGGGTGCGTGGCGGCTGACGCACGGGAGCGAAGGCCCGCGCGACGAGCCGCCACTGCAGACGCCAGCATCTCCCGCACTGGTGTGGGTGCGCTGGTGCTGGGCCTGCTTCTGCTGGCCCTACCGTCGCTCACAGACCTGCGCAACGGACTGACGCCCTTGGCCCTCTGGGGTGGCCTCGTCGCCGCGGCAGCGGGATTAGCCGTAGCCGGTCCGCAGCTGGTGACTCGAGTGCTGGGACGGCGGCTCGGGTCCGCAGGCCCCACCCAGCTGGTCGGACGGCGGCTCGCGTCCGACCGCGTCGCGCTCACGCTGCGACTCGCCGGTGTGATGAGCGTGATCATCGTGTTGCTGATAGGGAGCGTCGCGTTCACGGCGCTGCTCGACGGCGGTACCGCCCAAGCCTGGGAGGCGAGAGCGCGAGCCCAGCAGCAGGTTCCGATCGTCGCGACGGATCTCTCGGGAGCTCTCACGCTCAGCCGGGTGCGGTCGGTGCCAGCACTCGACAAAGCGATCGAAGTCCGGTCGGTCACGACCGGCAGCGTGCCCCTGGGAGTTGTCTTCGCGACGTGCGATGAACTCGCCGGCCTCGTGGGTGCAGCGAGCCCGGGAAACTGTGAGTCCGACCCTGGTCCGCGTTGGCTGGGCCGCCTGCCAACTCAGGCCAGGCTGCGATCGCTCGGCTCGACGATCGATATTGCCGGCGCCGGCCGTGTCCGACTGCCTGGCAGGGTCGGTATCGCCTGGATCGAGGGGTTGCCGCGCCAACTGAGAGGCGCGCTGGTGTTGCCGCCCAGCCGTGCGCCTTCGACCCCGCAAGGCGATGGCGCCACGTTCTTGACACTCTCGCCCGCTTCGTCGGCACGCGTCACATTGGCCACGTTCTCGTCTTTGGAGCCCACCATCCAGTTCGACCTTGGAGCCTTGGATCGTCATAACCCCGACACTCAGCAGTATCCGACGCAGGTCGAGTGGCTGCGGCTGGCTGCGGCACTCAGTCTGCTCATCGGCTTGCTGGCGATGCTGGTGGTGGCCATGGCGGATGCTCAAGAGAGGGGTCCGCGTGTGCGGGTTCTGCGCGTGCTCGGCGCTTCGCGGCGCCAGCTGTTTGCCGTCCATCTGTGGGCTGTCTGGGCTCCGGCGACCCTGGCGGGCTTCATGGCCATCGCAACAGGCTGGCTGGTGGTGCTCGCCATGCACCACATCGACGATCGGGCTGGAGTGAGCGGCTCGCTCTACGGAGCCCTGGCCGCGGCGGTGGTCCTGAGCACCCTTGGTGTGGCGCTCTGGTCATGGCCAACGGTGCTGCGAAGCACCGAGCGCGCTGGTGCGGTGGACTCATGACAGATCGGAACTGATGACCCGCACCGAGCTGCTGGTTCGTCATCGCCCACCGGCTCTCCACCATCCGTGATGCCGACACGATCCTGGTGATGGAGGACGGCGCGATCGTCGAGCAGGGCACCCACGACGACCTGGTCGCCGCCGACGGCGCCTACGCCCGGCTGTACCGCTCGCAGTTCGCGGCCGCCGTGGCCTGAGCGCGCTCGGGGCCGGCTGCAGCGGTCGGGTCACACGATCGTTACGCGGCATCAAGACGGGTGAAACCCGAGAAGATGTTTCATGAGAGCAGACGAAGTTTCCTCTCGTGATCGACCTTCTGGACTGGAGCGCCCCTGATGTCTGCCGACGCCGCACCCGCCACCACCACCGCCCCCGCCGCGTTCCGGGTCACACCCGAGGCCTGGAAGAGGTTGCCGCGCATGGAGGAGTACCCGGCCTCCGACGGCTACATCGCCGATGTCTACGAGAACCCCGAGGGCTCGCGCATGTGCAGCGGGTTCTTCGAGCTCAAGCACACCGACGAGCCCCTGGTCTACGACTACGAGTACGACGAGATGAAGGTCGTGCTCGAGGGCGAGTTCCTGCTCACGAACATCGACACCGGTCAGGCGATGGTGGCCAAGGCCAAGGACGCCATCTTCTTCCCGAAGGGCTCGCGCATCGCGTTCTCGACGCCGTCGTACGCGTTGGCGTTCTACGCCGGCGACCGCGACGCCACCCTGCTCTGATCGGGGCCGAGTCGTGTCCGAGCCCATCGGAGGGTCGGTACTCGGGCTGCCGGTCTGGCCGGCCCAGCCCGAGTCCGTCGACCCCAGCGGCACCAGCCACCTCGTGATCGCCCTGGGGGACCATCCGCGCACGGCCTCGGTGGCCGGGGCGTGGGTCGCCGAGGCCGAGGCGCTCGCGCCGAGCCGTGTCGTCTCCCACCCGGACGACGTGGGCCCGGCGCTGGCAGCCTCCCGCACGGGCGTGCGGGTGCTCGTCGTGGGCGGCACCTACGACGTCCTCACCGTCCTCGCCACCGCGCGGGCCCACGGCCTGGGGCCGACCGAGTTGCGCAGCTTCGTCGTCGACGTGGACGAACCGCTGGTCGACCTGCCCGTCTACTGCGCGCACTGCCGGGCGACGCACCGGCTGCACACGGCTCCCGGCGAGGAGGTCGACTGCCCCGGCTGCGGGCGGCGACTCGAGGTGCACCCGCACCACTCCGCTGTGCGGGGCAGCTTCTTGGCCTCCGACGCCCGGGCGCGAGACGTCGCATGACGCACCGGCACCCCGGCTACCGGACCGGCACCCGGATCGTGCGGGTCGCCGACGTGCGCGACCTCACCGACTCCGTGCGGCACCTGCGGCTGGTCGCCGACGACGGTCTGCCGCTGGCCGGGCACGAGCCCGGTTCGCACCTCGTCCTCACCACCCGCGGGCACGACGGCGAGGTCAAGCACAACGCCTACTCGCTCACCGGCGACGGGGTGCTCCCCGGCAGCTACGCGATCTCGGTGCTCCACAAGCGTCCCGAGCAGGGCGGCACGGGCGGCTCGTCGTGGATGCACGCCCTGGGCCCGGGCGACCTGGTGGAGGTGAGCGGTCCACGCTCGGCCTTCGCGCCGCGGCACGACCAGCGGCACGCGCTGCTCGTCGCCGGCGGCATCGGCGTCACCCCGGTGCTCAGCCACCTGCGCGCCATCGTGCGCTGGGGTGGCACGGCCGAGGTGCTGTACTCCTACCGTCCCGGCCACGCCGCGCACCTCGACGACCTGCGTGAGCTGGCGACCACGCCCGGCATCACCCTGCACGAGGCGACCACGGTCGAGGGCACCACGAGGCTGCTGGCCGACCGCTTCGCCGACCAGCCGCTCGGATCCCATGCCTACGCGTGCGGTCCGCCAGCCATGCTCGACGCCTACCTCGAGGCCGGCCGTGCCGCGGGCTGGCCCGAGGAGCGGCTGCACCTCGAGCGCTTCGCGGCTCCCGAGCTCGACCCCGGCTCGCCGTTCACCGTGCGGCTCGCCGACGACCGCGCTCTCGACGTCCCGGCCGGCACCAGCCTGCTGGCTGCTCTGCTCGACGCCGGAGTCGACGTACCCAACCTGTGCCGCCAGGGGGTGTGCGGCGAGTGCGTCGTGCCGCTGCGCGGCGGCGAGGTCGAGCACCGCGACCTCGTGCTCAGCGACGACGAGCGGGCGGCCGGTGACCGACTGGCCTCCTGCGTCTCCCGAGGCGCTCACCCCGGCGCCGTGATCGAGGTGGACCTCCCATGACCCAGCTCCAGACCGGGCCGCCCCTGAGCGGCCACACCACGCGCCTGCCCTGGCCGTTCCCCGACGACCTCGACGCCTTCCGCTACTCGGTCAACGTCGAGCCCGCGAGGGTGCCACGCCGCACGGCGGCGGGGGAGTGGGGCGCCCACATCGTCGACCTCGGCGGTGAGGAGTACGGCGCGATCATGGCCGACCGGCGTCGCATCCTCGACGCCGACCCGCACCGCACCCGGATCATGCCGGGCATGATCCCGGCCTGCTGGGATCTGCTGCTCTACTACCTGCGCGACCTCGCCCTGAGCTACCCCCACGTGATGGAGCTCGACGAACAAGGCGACGCCTTCCACTGGCGCAACCACGCCCTGGGCACCGACCAGCGCTTCGTGCTCGGCGACGCCTCGTCCCTGCCGTCCGACCCGATGACGTTCCTGGGCCGCGAGATCCCCGACGACCTGCTGCTGGTCAAAGACCGCGACGGCGACCTCTGCTTCGACGCCGGCCTGGTCACCTTCGCCGCCGCCTGGTCGGTGTCCTTCGACGTCGGCATGACCATGCGCGAGATCCACAATCCCGTGCCCCGCCTGACCCGGGAGGGCATCACGTCCCGTGCGGAGCAGTTCCTGCGGCGGCTGCCCGCCGACCAGGTCTACCGACGCGTCAACTGGACGCTCTCGGCGTCCGGCTCGCGCAAGCTCGACGTGTCGCTGGAGGAACTACCGCAGTGGGGCACCGACATCCCGCTGCTGGTGCGCGAGGCCGACTGGGGGCGGCTCCAGCTGCGCATCGAGGTCGAGCACTTCATCCGCCTGCCCATGACCGGCGCCCTCACCTTCAACATCCGTACCCACATGACCTCGCTCGAGGAGATCAAGCAGATCCCTGCCTGGCGCGACCAGCTGGCCCGGATCGTGCTCGAGCTGCCAGACGACCTCGCGACCTACAAGGGGTTCGCCGACTACCGGGAGGAAGCCATGGCCTGGCTGACCGACGCGACGGGGGAGCCGGTGTGAGCGCGCCCGCCCCGCCGCACTACACCAGCGTTCCTGCCTGGGCGCGCGAACCCGTGGTGGAGCCGGTCGACCATGCCGGCACCAGCCACAGCGTCCTCTCGGTCGGTCCGGACGGCGCCGCCGCGGCCGCGCACTGGCTCGACGCTCTCGGCTGTGCCGGAGCGAGGGTGCGGCACCACGACTGCGCCGACGCCGCGCAGGCGGTGGACGCACTCGAGACCGACCTCGCCGACGCGCTCGTGGGTCACCGGGTGCTGGTCGCCGGCTCCGCGCAGGCATGTCTCGCCGTGCGGGCGGCAGCCGTGCGCGCCGGGCTGTCGGACGCCGAACTGCGGGTGGCCGTCACCACGGTCGACGAACGATCGGTGTGGTGCGTGCACTGCCACGCCACGAACAGCGCCGCAGCCGAACTGGAGGACGTGCTGGCCTGCGCGGGCTGTGGACGGACGTTGCTGGTCTACCCGCACGTCTCGCGCCGCACGGGTGCCCACCTGGGCTTCATGGTCGACGCCGAGGGGCCGGCATGAGCGCCTCGCTGTCCCTCGTGGTGCTCGACGCCGTGGATGCCGCTCCCGGCGTCCGCTCGCTGAGCCTGGCCGATCCGAGCGGTGCGACCCTGCCGTCCTACACCCCCGGATCCCACGTCGTGGTCGAGATCCCCGCGGGAGAGGGTCGTGAGCGTCCGCTGGCCAACGCCTACTCGCTCACCGGTGAGAGCCTGCACCCCGACCGGTACTCGATCTCCGTGCTGCACGTACCCCACAGCGACGGCGGTCATGGCGGTTCGGCCTGGATGCACACGCTCGGCGTGGGCTCGCAGGTGCAGGTGCTGCCGCCTCGCAGTGCCTTCGCGCCGGTGCGACCGGCGAGCCGGCACCTGCTGCTGGGGGCCGGCATCGGCGTGACCCCCCTGGTCTCGCACCTGCGCTCGCATGCGCGGTGGGGTGCACCGGTCGAGGTGCTGCACCTCGCGCGGCCCGGCCAGGGCGCACACCTCGACGACCTGGTCGAACTCGGCGGCGATGCCGTCACGCTCGTGCACGACCGAGCCACCTGGCTCACGATCCTGCGCGGTCGGCTGCGTGCCCAACCGATGGGCACCCACCTCTACACCTGTGGGCCGGCCGGCTTCATGGACACCGTCGTGGCCGAGGCGACCGTGGCGGGCTGGCCCGCCGGCCGTGTGCACCTGGAGCACTTCGGCATCGATGCCCTCGCCCCCGGCGAGCCGTTCACGGTCGGCGTCGACGGCGACGTGCTCGACGTGCCGAGCGGGGTGAGCCTGCTCGAGGCACTCGAGGAGGCGGGTCGCGAGATCCCGAGCCTGTGTCGCCAAGGCGTGTGCGGTGAGTGCCGGCTCAAGGTCGGCTCCGCCACCGGGCTGCTGCACCGCGACCTGTACCTGACCGATGACGACAAGGCGGCCGGCGACTGTGTCATGGCCTGTGTCTCGCGGGCCCAGCCCGGCGCCGACGGCCGCTCCCACCTGGAGGTTCTGCTGTGAGCACCGTCCATGAAGCGCGAGGGGTCACCCACGATCGCTCGAGGGGTCACGCGCGCACGTCCCCCGACCTGATCGCGACCTTCCCGTTCCCGTTCCCGCAGACCACCTACCGCTACAGCACCAACGTCGAACCGGGCCGAGCCGCGGTGTCGACGCCGGCGGGCCAGTGGGGCGAAGCGGTGGTCGACATCGACTCGGAGTACCACCACGAGCTCGCCGAGCGCGCCCGCATCCTGGCCGTCGACCCGAGCCGGTACGCGGTGCTGCCGCACATGCACGTGGCCGCCTGGGACGCCGCCCTCGACCTGATGCGCGAGCTCGCCCTCACCCACCCCGACCAGTGCGATCTGACGCTGCTCGAGCGGGGTGCGCGGCCGACGTATCGCTGGCGCAACGACCTGCTCGGCATCGACCACACCTTCGTCCTGGGCGACACCGACACGTTGCCGCCCGAGCATCCCGAGCCGCTGGGCTGGATCGCCGCACAGGTGCAGGAGGACATCGTGCTGCTCGACCAGCGCGACGGCGTGCTGTACGGCGATGCCGGCGTGGTGACCTTCGCGGCCGACTGGTCGTTCGGGTTCGACGTCGGCATGACGTTCCTGGAGATCCACGGCCCGGTGCCACGGCTGCACGCCGAGGGTGTGATCACGCGCGCGCACGAGTTCCTCAAGCGGCTCGAGCCCGGCGAGGTCTACCGGCGTACCAACTGGACGCTGACCGTCGGCCGCCGCCTCGACGTCTCGACCGAGCTCTATCCCGAATGGGGGCCGGACCGGGAGTGGGTGCAGACGTTGGACGACGAGGACTTCGGCCGGCTCGTGCACCTGCGGGTCGAGGTGCAGCACCTGATCCGGCTGCCGGAGTCCGGCGCGGTCATGTTCCTCATCCGCACCTACCTGCTGCCTCTGGCCGACCTCGCGGGCGTCGAGCACTGGCGGCTGCGCACCGCCGAGGTACTCCGCGAGCTGCCCGACGACATGGCCGAGTACAAGGGCATCGCCAAGTACCGCCACCGCACGGCCGACTGGCTGCTCGCCCACTGACCGCCCGCCGACCGCCCGGACGGGGGTGGCGCAACCAGGGATTTACACCGTCGGTCCCTGAGCGCAACCCACGAAGCGTTTCACCGCAGCAGACTGTGTTTACTTCCATGACCCATGAAGGAGACGCCCGTGTCCCCCGATGAAACCCTCGCCTCCATGGAAGGGGTCATCACCGACCTCTTCTACTGGGTGTCGATCGCGCTGATGATCAGCATCCACGCCGGCTTCCTCGCCTACGAGATGGGCGCCAGCCGGTCGAAGAACGTGCTCGCCGCCGCCATGAAGAACCTGCTCACCTTCGCCGTGGTGACCGCCACCTTCTTCTTCTTCGGCTGGTGGTTCTACAACGCGTTCTTCCAGTTCCCCGTCGGCGCCATCGACGCCGCCACGGCCGCCTTGCCGTGGAGCGACGACATGGGCCCGAACCTCACGTCGGTGACCGGCATCTTCTGGGGCGCCTTCGCGCTCTTCGCAGCCACGACCGGCTCGATCCTCTCGGGCGCCGTGCTCGAGCGCATCCGCACCAGCGCCTTCCTCGTCCTCACCACCGTCTTGGGGTCGGTGGTGTGGATCATCGCCGCCGCCTGGGCCTGGCACCCCAACGGCTGGCTGCTCACCGAGTGGGGCTGGCACGACTTCGGCGCCGCCGCGTGCGTGCACCTGGTCGCCGGCGCCTTCACGCTCGGTGTGCTGATGAACCTCGGCCCCCGCATCGGTCGGTTCGTCGGGGGTCAGGCGATCACCATCCGCCCGCACAACCTGCCGCTGACGATGCTCGGCCTGATGCTGATCTTCATCGGGTTCTTCGGCTTCCTCATGGGCTGTGTGGTCTACACGAACACGGGCTACCTCTCGATCTTCGGCAACCCGACGACCCTCTCGGCCATCGCGTTCAGCACGCTCATGGGCCTGGCGGGCGGCATCATCGGCGCCTACGTCAGCTCCAAGGGCGAGCCGTTCTGGACCATCTCCGGCGGTCTGGCCGGCGTCATCTCCGTGGCTCCGGGCATGGACCTCTACCACCCGGCGCTCGCGTTCATCATCGCCGCGGTCGGCGGCATGCTCATCCCGCACTTCGGCCGGATGCTGGAGAAGTTCGAGATCGACGACGTCGTGGGCGCCGTCGCCGTGCACGGCGGGTGCGCCTTCTACGGCCTGGTCGTCTCCGGCTTCGTGCTGTGGGGCTACCCCAACGTGCCGATCGACGGGTTCGGCACCCCGCCGGAAGTCAACCCGCTGGGGCAGATCGGTGGCGCGATCGTCATCGCCGTCCTCGGCTTCGTGCCGGGCTACCTGCTCTCGCTGGGTCTGAAGAAGATGAACATGCTGCGCATCCCGGCCGAGGTGGAGCTCGCCGGTCTGGACCTCAGCGAGGTGCCGGCCACGCCGTACCCCGAGGGCATCCCGATCACGACCCTCAAGGAGCAGGACGCCGTCCTCGCCTCCGACGACTCCTTCGACCCGACTGACCAGGAGGTCACCGTATGAGTCCCATCGACAGCTGGGACGGCGCCACGGCCGTCTTCACCGGAGCCGGCGACGTGCCTCTCGACGTGCTGTTCGTGGTCGTCGCCTTCGCGATGTTCATCGGCTTTCTGGTCACGATGGTCCGTCACGAGAACCACGCCTACGAGCAGATGATCGCTCACACGGCCGTCGAGAAGGGCCCGGCCGTCGAGGGCGAGCCCTCCGCCTACTGAGCCCACGCCTCGGTCACGACGCCGCTCCCGGAGCCCGGGGAGCGGCGTCGTGCCGCGTGTCACGCCCCTACTCATCCGCCCGGGCGGCACGGATCGATCGCGCGCGCCGCTAGTTTCTCTGGGTGCCCACCGATCAGACCCGCCCCGAGCCCGAGGTCGAGGAGGCCTTCGACCGGCTCATCGACGAAGGCCGCCAACGCCTGGAGCGCCCGACTCTCGCGCTGACCGCGACCGGACTGCTCGGCGGCGTCGACGTCAGCGTCGGCATCCTGGCCTACCTCGTGGTGCGCGAGCACACCGGCGACACCCTGCTCGCGGCCCTCGCCTTCTCCGTCGGCTTCGTGGCCTTGCTCTTGGCACGCAGTGAGCTGTTCACCGAGAACTTCCTGGTGCCCGTCGTCGGCGTGGTCGGTCGTGCGGGCAGTCCGCGCGGGCTGCTGCGGCTCTGGGGGGTCACCTTCGTGATGAACCTCGTGGCCGGGGTGGCCATGATGGCGATGCTCGCCGGCGCCCGGCCGGATCTGGGACCGGTGATGCGCGAGGCGGGCCTGCACTACTACGAACTCGGGTTCGGGCACGAGAGCTTCCTGCTGGCCGTCCTCGCCGGACTCACCATCACGCTGATGACTCGCATGCAGCACGCCACCGAGAACCTCGGGGTGCAACTCGTGCCCGCTGTGCTCTTCGGAGCCGTGCTCGTGGGCGCCGAGATGTTCCACTGCGTGCTCGACGCATTGCTGATGGCGGCGGCCATGATCTCCGGGGCCGACATGGACCTCTGGCGGGTCGTCGGGCTGGTGCTCTGGGCGGCCTTCGGCAACATGGTCGGCGGTGTCGGCCTCGTGACCGGGCTGCGGCTGCTGCGCGTCTCGCGCCGGGTGCAGGAGGCACGCGCCGAGAACCGCCCCGGTCGCTGAGCCTTCGGTGCCGTAGCGCCACGGCGGGTCCGATCCGCCACTCGTCGTCTGAGATTGACGTCGCGGAAACATCGCCGACACCTGCGCCTAGTTCACTCGTCGTAGACAACGACTACTATCAGTGAACTAACGATGCGAGTGGGGCTCCCATGACCGATCTGGCCACCCTGGCCGAGAAGAGCGAGACGACGTTCATCCTCGCGTTGTTCGTCGACCTCAACGGCAAGCCCTGCGCGAAGCTGGTGCCGGTGGAGGCGGTGCACGCCCTGCAGACCGAGGGCGTGGGCTTCGCGGGCTACGCGGTGGGTTCGATCGGTCAGGAGCCGAAGGATCCCGACCTGATGGCGATCCCCGACCCCACCTCGTTCACGCCCGTGCCCTTCATCAAGGAGGGGCTGGCGATCGTGCACTGCGACCCGCACGTCGAGGGCAAGCCGTGGCCGTTCGCACCGCGGGTGATCCTGCGCTCGGTGCTGCAGCGCCTGCACGACTCCCAGGGGCTGAGCGCGAGCGTGGGCGCCGAGGTCGAGTACTTCTTGCTGCGCCGCGCCGCCGACGGCACGCTCGTGACCGCCGACCCGGGTGACAACGCCGCGCAGCCCTGCTACGACGCCCGCGGCGTCACGCGCATGTACGACCACCTCGCTGCGGTCTCGCGCGCCATGAACGAGCTCGGCTGGGGCAACTACGCCAACGACCACGAAGACGGCAACGGTCAGTTCGAGCAGAACTTCGAGCACGCCGACCCGCTCACCACCGCCGATCGCGTCATCACCCTGCGCTACCTCGTGAGCATGCTCGCCGAGGAGCGCGACATGATCGCGACCTTCATGCCCAAGCCGTTCGGCGACCGCACCGGCTCCGGGCTTCACCTGCACCTCTCGCTGTGGCGCGGCGAGGCGCCCGTCTTCCCGAGCGAGGACGACGCGCGCGGCCTGGGTCTCTCGGGCACCGCGTACGCCTTCGCGGCCGGAGTGCTCGAGCACGCCTCGGCACTCCAGGCGGTGCTCGGCCCGAGCGTGAACTCCTACAAGCGCACCGGTGCGGTGAGCACCACCTCGGGTGCCAGCTGGGCGCCACGCTTCCCGACGTACGGCGGCAACGACCGCACCCACTTCATCCGGGTGCCCGACGCGCATCGGATCGAGCTGCGCGGCGGCGACGGCTCCGCCAACCCCTACCTCGCCATCGCGGCCGCGCTCGGTGCCGGACTCGACGGTATCGAGCGTGACCTCGACCCCGGCACCGTCGGCGGCGACAACGGCGTCACCCGCGCATCGCTGCCGCGAACCCTGCTGCACGCCGTCGATGCGCTCACCGCCGACCCGGTCGTGTGCGGTGCGCTGGACGCCGCCGTGGGGGACTCGGGGCTCGAGGTGGCCAGCTACTTCGCCGGACTCAAGAGCGAGGAGTTCCTCGCCTACCACTCCCAGGTCAGCGCCTGGGAGGTCGAGCGCTACCTCACCGCCTACTGACCCGTCGATCACCAGAGGAGGAACCCATGTGCGGAATCGTCGGACTGCACCTGCGTGACCCCGGCCTGTACCCGCGGCTGGGTGAGCTGCTCACCGGCATGCTCTGCGAGATGTCCGAGCGGGGTGCCGACTCCGCCGGCGTCGCCGTCTACGGCGACCCGACGTGGACGCCGCCCGGCCGGGTCGCGGTCTCGTTCCTCACCCACCCCGACCACCAGGATCCGGCCACCGGTGGGCTCGCGTCGGTGGTGGCAGCACCGGACGCGGCGACGATCCTCGGCACGGAGCTGGGGGAGCCGGTCGCGGTGAACGCGGCGGGCCCGACCCTGGTGGCGCACGTGCCGGCCGCGACGGGCACCCAGGCGCTGCGAGACGCCGTCCGCACCTGCTGGCCGGGGGCGCTGATCGCCGGGTTCGGCGAGCACGTGGCCGTGCTCAAGGGCGTCGGCCACCCGCAGCAGCTGGCGCAGGCCTACGGGCTGCCGGGTGCGCAAGGGTGGCAGGGCGTGGGGCACACGCGCATGGCGACCGAGTCGGCCGTGACGCCGGGCGGCTGTCACCCCTACGCCGTCGGCCCCGACCAGTGCCTGGTGCACAACGGCTCCTTCAGCAACCACGCGACCATCCGTCGCGACCTGCGCGCGACGGGACACGCCTTCGACTCCGCCAACGACACCGAGGTGGGCGCCCGCTTCGTCGCCGACCGGCTGGCCGCCGGCTACGACGTCGAGACCGCGCTCAAGGAGCTCACCACCACCTTCGACGGCTTCTACACGCTGCTGGTCAGCAACGCCGACTCCTTCGCGGTGGTACGCGACGCCATCGCCTGCAAGCCCGCCGTCATCGCCGAGCACCCGCGCTGGGTCGCGATGGCCTCGGAGTACCGCGCCCTGGTCGGACTGCCCGGCATCGAGGAGGCCCGGCTCTACGAGCCCGAGCCGGAGAGGATCTACGCATGGACCCGGTGACCATCGGACTCCGTACCTTCGACCTCGCCGCGGTGCCGCTGCGCAGCGTCAACGCCCTGCTGCACGGCAGACCCGTCGACGGGCACGCGCCACTCGCGATCGACGAGGCCGTCGAGCTGGTCAACCCCCGCGGCGCCCACGCGGTCGCCGTCGGGCTCGACGCGCCCCGCTCGGTGCGCGTCGCCGGGCACGTCGGCTACTACGCCGCAGGCATGAACCAGCGCGCCGACGTGGTGATCGAGGGCAACGCGGGCGTGGGTGTCGCCGAGAACATGATGAGCGGATCGGTCACCGTGCGCGGGAACGCCTCCCAGTCGGCCGGCGCCACCGCCCACGGCGGGCTGCTCGTCGTCGAAGGGGACGCCGCCGCGCGGTGCGGCATCTCGATGAAGGGCGTCGACATCGTGGTGGGCGGCTCGATCGGTCACATGAGCGCGTTCATGGCCCAGGCCGGTCGGCTGGTGGTACGCGGCGACGCGGGCGAGGCGCTGGGCGACTCGCTCTACGAGGCGCGGCTCTACGTGCGCGGCAGCGTCGCCTCGCTGGGCGCCGACTGCGTCGCCAAGCCGATGCGAGACGAGCACCTCGAGGAACTGGCCGGCCTGCTCAAGGCGGCCGGCTACGAGGACGACGACCCGGCCGAGTACACGCGGTACGGCTCGGCTCGCACGCTCTACCACTTCCACGCCGACAACACGTACTGAGGAGGTCCGGTGTCAGATCCGATGAACGGTCCGATGAGTGGTCCGATGAGCGACCCGGCCACCGAGCGCGCGCGCCGTGGTCTGCGGCCGTCGTCGACCTTCGACGCGGCGACGATCCACGACATCCAGCGGGCCGCGCAGACCGGGCTCTACGACATCCGGGGGTTCGGGGCGAAGCGTGCGCTGCCGCACTTCGACGACCTGCTGTTCCTGGGTGCCTCGATGAGCCGCTATCCGCTCGAGGGCTACCGCGAGGCCTGCGGCACCGACGTCGTGCTCGGGGCCCGGCACGGCGCCTACCCGTTGCGCCTCGACACCCCGGTGACCATCGCGGGCATGAGCTTCGGCGCGCTCTCGGGGCGAGCCAAGGAGGCCATCGGCCGGGCGGCGTCGGAGGTCGGGACGTCGACGACCACCGGCGACGGAGGCATGACGCCCGAGGAGCGCGGCCAGTCCAAGCAGCTCGTCTACCAGTACCTGCCCAGCCGCTACGGCATGAACCCCGACCACCTGCGCCAGGCCGACGCCATCGAGATCGTGCTCGGCCAGGGCGCCAAGCCGGGCGGCGGCGGCATGCTGCTGGGCCAGAAGATCAGCGAGCGGGTCGCGAGTATGCGCACCCTGCCGCAGGGCATCGACCAGCGCAGCGCCTGCCGCCACCCCGACTGGACCGGCCCGGACGACCTCACCATCAAGATCACCGAGCTGCGCGAGATCACCGACGGCGAGAAGCCGATCTACGTCAAGGTCGGCGCCTCGCGCACCTACTACGACGTGAAGCTGGCGGTGCACGCCGGCGCCGACGTGGTGGTCGTCGACGGCATGCAGGGCGGCACCGCGGCCACGCAGGACGTGTTCATCGAGAACGTCGGCATCCCGACGCTGGCGGCCATCCCGCAGGCGGTGCGGGCGTTGCGCGAGTTGGGCGTGCACCGCCAGCCGGACGGCGTGCAGCTGATCGTCTCCGGCGGCGTGCGCACCGGGGCCGACGTCGCCAAGGCGCTGGCGCTGGGAGCCGACGCGGTCTCGATCGGCACCGCGGCGCTCATCGCCCTCGGCGACAACGACCCGCGGTGGGAGTCCGACTACGAGGCCATCGGCTCCGCGGCCGGCTGCTACGACGACTACCAGGACGGTCGTGACCCCGCCGGCATCTGCACCCAGGACGACGCCCTCGCGGCCCGGCTCGACCCCGTCGAGGGTGGTCGCCGGCTGGCGAACTACCTGCGGGTGCTCACCATGGAGGCCCAGACCATCGCCCGGGCCTGCGGCAAGGCGCACGTCACCCATCTCGAGCCCGAGGATCTGGTGGCGCTCACCGTCGAGTCCGCCGCGATGGCCGGGGTGCCGCTGGCCGGCACCTCGTGGATCCCCGGCGTCGGTGCGGTCGAGGGCTGGTGACCCGATGAGTGCGCGCGCCCTGCCCTCCGCCGCCGAGGTGGTGGTCGTGGGGGGTGGGCTCGAAGGCTGCGCGGCCGCGTGGCAGCTCACCACCCGGGGGGTGACCGATGTGCTGGTGCTGGAGCGCAGCACCGTCGGCTCGGGCATGACCGGCAAGTCCTCGGGCATCGTGCGCTGTCACTACGGCGTGCCGACCCTGGCGGCCATGGCGGTGTACGGCACCGAGGTGTTCGAGCACGCGAGCGACCTCTTCTCGGACGGACTCGACATCGGGTTCCGGTCGTGCGGCTACGTCGTGGGCGTGGGGCCGGAGAACGTCGAGGCGCTGCACGCCAACCTCGCTGCCCAGCGCGCCGCGGGCGTGCAGACCGAGACCATCGACCACGCCACCGTCGCCGAGCTGTGGCCGACCGCGCGGCTCGACGACTTCGCGGCCTTCGCCCACGAGCCTCGCGGCGGGTACGGCGACGCCTACCTCACCGCACAGGCCTTCGCCGCGGCGGCGCGGCGCGGCGGTGCGCGGGTCGCGCAGGGCGCGGGTGTCGCGGCGATCGAGACGGACGCCGAAGGTGTGTGCGGCGTCCGGCTGGGCGACGGCTCGCGGGTCGCGAGCCGGCAGGTGGTGCTCGCCGCCGGGCCGTGGTCGGTGGCGCTGGCGGCTCCGCTCGGCGTCGACCTGCCGATCCGGGTGCACCGCGAGGAGATCATCCTGCTCAAGCCGGGCGTGCCCACCGAGGGTCTCCCCGTGTTCTCCGACCTGGTCTCGCTCCAGTACGTACGACCCGACGTGGGTGGGGAGATCCTCTTCGGCAACTCCGACCTCGCCACCCTCAAGCCGGCCGACCCCGACCACTACCTCGACCGTGCCGACGACGCCTTCGTCGACATGGCGGCCGCCAAGATCGGGCATCGCTTCCCCGGGCTGGACGACGCGGTGCTGGCCAGCAGCTACGCCGGTTGCTACGACGTCACGCCCGACTACAACCCGGTGATCTCGACGGTGCCCGCGATGCCGGGTCTCGTCGTGGCCGCGGGATTCAGCGGGCACGGGTTCAAGATCTCGCCGGCGGTGGGGAGGCTGGTGGCCGATCTCGTGGTCGACGGCACCAGCTCGGATCCCCGCGTGCCCGAGCACGACCTGCGCTTGGCGCGCTTCGCCGAGGGCGACCTGCTGCGCAGCCCGCACCCCTACGTCGGGGCGGGCGAGATGCGGTGACGGCCACGACGACCGGCTCCCCGGGTGTCTCCTACGATTCACTCATGGCCACTGGTGAGAACCGCACCGTGCGTGAGGGTGCCGACCCGGCCCTCCTCCGCAACCGCGCCGGCACCGCCCGTGAGCGTGACCCGGCCGCACCGGTCGAGGAGCTCGAGCTCGAAGAGGCCATCGCCCGCAACGTGCGGCTGCTGCGCCACCAGCAGGCGGTGAGCGTGGGCGACATGGCCGAGCGCGTGGGCATCTCCAAGGCGATGCTCTCGAAGATCGAGAACGCCCAGACCTCGTGCAGCCTCTCGACGCTCTCGCGGCTCGCGGTGGGGCTCGACGTGCCCGTGACGACCCTGCTGCGCGGGGCGGAGTCGGAGCGGCCGGCGTCCTACGTCGCCGCCGGCACCGGTGCCCGCATCGCTCGTGCGGGCACCAAGGAGGGCCACGAGTACGAGCTGCTCGGATCGCTGCGCGGTGAGCACAAGCGGCTGGAGTGCCTCATGGTCACGCTGTCGGAGAAGTCCGAGACCTACCCGCTGTTCCAGCACCCCGGTACCGAGTTCCTCTACATGCTCGAGGGGACGATGGAGTACAGCCACGGGCGCACGGTCTACACGCTCAGCCCCGGCGACTCCCTCCAGCTCGACGGCGAGGGCCTGCACGGGCCCACCGCACTGCTCGACCTGCCGATCCGCTTTCTCTCGATCATCGCCTTCCCCGAGGCGAGCCTCTGAGCCCATGAGCCGCTACCGCCAGCAGATCGCCGGACGCACCTACGCCTTCGACCACCTCGTCGACGTCCTCGCCAAGGCCAGCCCGCGGCGCAGTGGCGACGAGCTGGCCGGCTGCGCCGCCGAGACCGACGCCGAACGCGCCGCCGCGCAGTGGGTGCTGGCCGACGTGCCGCTCGTCGACCTGCTCGAGAACCCGGTGGTGGCCTACGAGAGCGACGAGGTCACGCGGCTCATCGTCGACTCCCACGACGCGGCCGCCTTCGCTCCGGTCGCCCACCTCACCGTCGGAGGGCTGCGCGACCACCTGCTCGAGACCGCCGCGACCTCCGGCTCCTCCGCCGCGCTCGCGGCGCTCTCACCCGGTCTGACGCCCGAGATGGTCGCTGCGGTGAGCAAGGTGATGCGCAACGCCGACCTCATCTCGGTGGCCAGGGCGCGCACCGTGCGCAGCGCGTTCCGCAGCACCATCGGCGAGCCGGGGCGGCTGGCCACCCGGCTCCAGCCCAACCACCCCACGGACGACCCCCGCGGCGTCGCGGCCGCCACCCTCGACGGACTGCTGCTCGGCTGCGGCGACGCGGTGATCGGCATCAACCCCGCCACCGACTCCGCCCGCGCTGCCGGCGACCTGCTGCACCTGCTCGACGAGGTGCGCACGCGCTACGACATCCCGACCCAGTCGTGCGTCCTCGCCCACGTGACCACCACCATCGAGCTGATGGAGGCAGGTGCCCCGGTCGACCTGGTCTTCCAGTCCATCGCCGGCACCGAGGCCGCCAACCGCGGCTTCGGCGTCGACCTGGCCGTGCTCGCCGAGGCGCACGCCGCCGTTGGCGAGCTCGACCGCGGCACGGTGGGCACCAACGCGATGTACTTCGAGACCGGCCAGGGCTCCTGCCTCTCCGCCGACGCCCACCTCGGCGTCGACGGTCGCCCCGTCGACCAGCAGACCCTGGAGTGCCGCGCCTACGCGGTGGCCCGCGCCTTCGACCCGCTGCTGGTCAACACCGTGGTCGGCTTCATCGGCCCCGAGTACCTCTACGACGGCAAGCAGATCATCCGCGCCGGGCTGGAGGACCACGCCTGCGGCACCCTGCTCGGCCTGCCGATGGGAGTCGATGTCTGCTACACCAACCACGCCGAGGCCGACGCCGACGACATGGACACCCTGCTCACTCTGCTCGCCGCCGGTGGGGTCGGCTTCGTCATCACGGTGCCCGGCGCCGACGACGTGATGCTGGGCTACCAGAGCCTCTCCTTCCACGACGTGCTCGCGGTGCGGCACACGCTCGGGCTGCGCCCCGCACCCGAGTTCGAGGCGTGGCTGGAGCGGGTCGGTCTGCTCGCCGGCGACGGCCGCATCGCCTCGGTCGACGCCGGCAGCAGCGCCCTGCGGCAGCTGGCGGCCCGATGAGCCCGGCACCGATGCGACCCGAGGGCGAGGCACCCGACTTCTGGACGCCGCTGCGCACCGCCACCCGCTCCCGCATCGGCCTGGGGCGCGCCGGCGACGCCCTGCCCACCGCGCAGGTGCTGGCACTGCGTTCAGCGCACGCCGTGGCGCGCGACGCGGTGCACCTGCCCTGGGGTGCCGACGCGATCGAGCGCGGTCTCCGCGACCTCGGGCTCGAGGTGCTGCGGGTCGCGAGCCAGGCACCCGACCGCGCCACCTACCTGCGTCGTCCCGACCTCGGCCGCCGTCCCGCCGACCTCTCGGCCGTGCCGGAGGCCGGTGGTGCCGGCCCGGACGTCGGCATCGTGCTCGCCGACGGACTCTCCGCCAAGGCGCACGACGACCACGCGGTGCCGATGGTGGCCGCGCTGCTCGACCGCTTCCGTCGAGCCGAGCTCCGGGTCGCGCCCGTCGTGCTGGCCGAGCAGGCGCGGGTCGGCATCGGCGACCACATCGGCGAACGGCTCGGCGTGCGCACCCTGATCGTGCTGGTGGGGGAGCGCCCCGGTCTCTCGGTCGCCGACTCCCTCGGCGCCTACCTCACCCACGAGCCGCGAGCCGGACGACGTGACTCCGAGCGCAACTGCGTCTCGAACATCCACCCGCCCGACGGTCTGGGCTACGACCGGGCCGCCGACGTGCTGCTCGGGCTGGTGCGCGGTGCTCGCGAACTCGGAGCCTCCGGCGTCGCCTTGAAGGATCGGTCCCCGGCCGGAGGCGAGATCGGACCCTGAACCCCAAGGGGGGACCGCATCCCGGGCGCCGGCCGTACTGTGACCAAGATCCCCGCCCTCGACCGGTTCTGGGCGCACGCGGAGCTGGCTCGAGCCCCGCGCGAGAAGGCCGGCGTTGGAGTTCACGATGGAACTACAGTCCGAGGACATCTCCGCGGTCATCTTGAGGATGAAAAGGGCCCACGGCCACCTCGCCAGCGTCATCTCGATGCTGGAGACCGGAGTCGACGACGAGTCGGCGCTCACGCAGCTGGCAGCCGTCAACAAGGCCATCTCGCGCAGCGGCTACGCGCTGGTGTTCCACGCCCTGCACGTCAGATCGGGCGATCCCGTCGTCGACACCGACGAGCTGAAGAGGATCGAGAAGCTGTTCCTCTCCCTCGCCTAGCGCCGACCCGTCGCCAGTTTTCACGTGACCCGTCGCCAGTTTTCACCTGACCCGTCGCCAGTTTTCACCTGACCCGTCGCGAGTTTTCAAGAGAGGGCGGTGGCGAGGTCCAGTAGGGCCCGGTCTCGCCCCGGCGCGGCCATCAGGCTGACCCCGCACGGTAGTCCCGCCCGGGTGCGCAGCGGCAGGCTCACGACGGGCGCGCCCGCGATGCTGGCCACCGCGGTGAGCTGCAGGGTCGGACCCCTGGCCGCCTCGGCCCGCGGGCCGGCCAGCGGGGCGACGGCGGCGGTCGTGGGGAGCACGGCCACGCGGTCGCCCAGCGCTTCGAGAACGATGCCTGCCGCGTCGTCGACGACCGCGCGGGCGTCGTCCGCCCGGGCCTGCGTGAGGCCGGCGGCGAACTCGAAGCGCTCGCGCACGGGCCAGCCGATCGTGTCGAGCCGGTCGGCGAGCCAGGCGCCGTGGGACTGCCACGCCTGCCACGACTGCCAGGTGACGAAGGCGGCGAGCCACTGCTCGCGTGTGCCGAGCGGCCACCCCTCGCGGACCACGAGCCCCTGCTCGCCGACCCAGGACTCGACGGCGCTGCGCACGTCGGGCGTCGCGAGGCCCAGCAGTTCGGGAACGACCACGAGGTCGGCGGAGCCGGACGTCGAGTCGGGTGGCAGCAGCACGTCGCCCACGCGCTGCAGGGTGGCGGCGTCCCGCGTGAGCCAACCGACCGTGTCGAAGGACGGTGCCAGCGGCAGCATGCCGCGCGTGCTGACAGACCCATGGCTGGTGCGGACGCCGAAGAGGCCGCAGAACGCGGCGGGGGCACGGCAGGATCCCGCCGTGTCGGTGCCCAGCCCGATCGAGGCCTGACCCAGCGCGACCGCGCTCGCCGGACCGGACGACGAGCCGCCCGGCACGCGGCCGGGTGCGCGAGGGTTGGGTGGCGTGCCGTGGTGGGCGTTCATGCCCAGGATCGACCAGGCGAACTCGTCGGTGCGCGCGATGCCCCGCAGGTCGGCTCCGGCCTCGATGAGCGACTCCACGACCCGGGCATCGGAGCGTTCTACCGGTGAGGCGGCCTCCCAGGCCGGGTTGCCGGCGCTGATGGCGTGCCCGGCCACGGCGTACACGTCCTTGACCGCGACGCTCTCGCCGAGCAGCGGTCCGCTCGCGTTGCCGTGCACGAGGGGATCGCCCACGACCCGCCACACGCGCGTGTCGAGCGCCGGCGCCGGAGGCGTCGTGTGCGCGGCGGTGACCTGCCAGCGATCGTCGACCAGCGCCCAGAGCTGGGTCTGCTGGGTCCGGCCACCCCGGGCGTGCTCGGCGACCGCCACCACGAGCGCGTGCTCGGCGTCGGTGACCTGCACGTGCGTCTGCACCAGGCGCCGGGCCTGTGGCCGGGTGGTCGCGCGCCGGGCCTCCACCACGTGCTCGCGCCCGACGAGCAGGCCGTCCGCTCCGGCCGCCAGCGCCGACGCACCGCCGGCGGTCAGGGCGTCGAGGGTGTCGAGGTCGGCGTCCACGAGCGCCCGCTCGTAGCGGCGGAAGGCCTCGACGAGCTCGGGCGGCACCGGCAGCGGGGGGCGCTCGGTCATGGCCTCGACCCTACGGGCGGCCGCGCCCGAACGGGTGCCCGCCCGGGCGCGTCGAGCGGGTAGACAAGAAGCGTGCCGGAGTTGCCCGAGGTCGAGAACGCCCGCCAGGTCGTCGAGAGGGCGCTGGGGCGCGTCATCGCGGAGGTCGACGACCGCGACGCGTTCGTCTGCCGCCCGCACGCGCCGGGCGAGATCGCCTCGGCCCTGACGGGCGGACGGCTCGTCGCCGCTCACCGGCGTGGCAAGGCGATGTGGTGCGAGGTCGAGGGCGCGGACGGCGAGCCGGGACCGCCGCTGGGCCTGCACCTCGGGATGAGCGGGCGCATCATCGTGACCGGCCCCGAGGGCGAGTCCGCCTCCACCTACGGCGGCCCGGCCCGGCTCGGCCGGCGCGAGGGCGACAAGCCCGAGTGGACCCGCTTCACCCTCTGCTTCGACGACGGCGGCGAGCTGCGGCTCTTCGACAAGCGGCGGCTGGGGCGTGTGCGGCTCGACCCCGACATCGACGCCCTCGGCCCCGACGCCGGCGAGATCACCCGCGCGCAGTTTCGCGCCTGCCTCGCCGCGAGCTCGGCGCCGCTCAAGGCGCGGCTGCTCGACCAGCACGCGATCGCCGGCGTCGGCAACCTGCTAGCCGACGAGACTCTGTGGCAGGCCTCGCTCTCGCCGTTGCGCCCGGCCGACTCGCTCGACGAGGACGCCGCCGACGAGCTGCGGCGGGTGCTGCGCCGCTGCATCCGCTCGGCGATCCGACGCGGCGGCGTGCACACCGGCGAGGTCATCGAGCACCGGCAGGCGGGCGACGCCTGCCCTCGCTGCGGCGCGCCGATGCAGCGCGGCACCGTCGGGAGTCGCACCACCTGGTGGTGCTCCCAGGAGCAGGCCGCGGATCGCTGACCGGGGGCAGCGCCGGGCTCCGCCGGGCTCTCAGGACTCGGGTGCCACGAGGCACACGATCCACCGCAGGTGCGGGAACTCGGTGACGGTCCAGAGCCGGCCGTCGGGTCCGTGGGTGAGATCCTCCGGTCCCGGGGGCAGAGCGAGCCGGCGGCCGCGGAAGTCGCCCCGTGAGAGCGGCGGCGTCGACCCGCGTCGGGTGTGCCAGAGCGTGCCGGGCAGGACCGGCCCGAACGACGTCGTCGCCCACCACCGGCCATCCGCGTCGCGGGTCGTGCCCTGCATGCCCGACGGGCCTTCGCCGAGCATCTGCACACGTCCGGTGGGCAGGCCCTCGACGAGCTGCACGGTGGCCAGCCGCTTCGAGCGCTCCCGCCATCCGTACTCGCCCACCACGAGGTCGTCGTCGCAGGCGTCGATGAAGGAGTAGCGCAGTCTCCCGGACGCCGCTCCGCCCGGCCCGTCCGGCAGGTCCGGGCGGTGCCGGGCGGTCGCAGTCCAGGTCCAGCCGTCCTCGCCCTGCGCGAGGTCGTCGAAGTGCAGGCTCCACGCGCCCTTCGAGGTGTTGGCCACGTGCACCCACGGGCCGTGGACCCCCAGGCCGCCGGCGTGCGCATGCAGCGGCGACACCCTGCCGTCCTTCGCCCTCTGCATCAGCCGCACGTGCTCGTAGGTCGCGGCCGCGAGGTCGAGCACGCTGATGCGCGCCCCGCCCGACTTGGCGTACCAGCTCACGAGCAGCCGGTCGCCCGCCCACGCGATGCCCTGCGGCCACCACTCCCGGTCGCGGGTGTCGGGGGCGTCGAAGCGCCACGCCCGTTGCACGGCGGTGCCTGCCGGACGGCCACGGCGGAGCCGGCGGGTGCCGACGACGGCGTGCAGTGCGCTCTGGTCGCTCATGCCACGGCCTCGCCTTCGGTGAGCGGACCCGGCCGCGCCCGGGTGGCGACCGCCACGCCGGCCACCGACACGGCCAGCCCCACCAGCTCCCGCACGCCCAGGGTGTCGCCGAGGCACACGAAGGCCATGACAGCGGTGACGGGCGGCATCAAGAAGAAGACGCTCGCGCTCGCGCCGGCCCCGCCGCGGCGCACGAGCGTGCCGATCAACAGCAGTCCGAGCACCGAGTTCACGCCGGCCAGCCACAGCACGGCGATGGTGCCCTGCACCGGGTGGTGCACGCCGTGCACCCCCTCGATGGTCAGGGCCAGCACCGCCAGCGGCGGCACGGACACCGCGCACTGGAGGGTCGCCGACCAGATGGGGTCGGTGTGCGGGCTGATCCAGCGCTGCCCGAGCGTGCCCAGCGAGAGACAGAGCAGCGACGCGACGCCGAGCAGCATCGCCAGCACCCCGCCGGCCTCCGACACGTCCGGCCCGAGCACGAGCACGACCCCGCCCACGCCGGCAGCGAAGCCGATCACCTGCCACCGAGCCAGCCGCTCGTGCAGGAACACCCCGGCCAGCACGGCGGTGAGCACCGGTGAGAGTGAGTGCAGCAGCGAGCCGAGCGTGGCGGTCAGGCCACGCTCGAAGGCCAGGTACATCAGTCCGAAGAGCAGCGCGTTGAAGAGCAGCCCCGACACCGTGACGCGCACCAGATCCTCACGCGTGATGCGCAGCGGGCCACGCAGCACCCGCGCCACGGGCCAGAGCATCAGTGCCGCCACCACGAACCGCAGCGTCAGCACGGTGAACGGGTCGATCGCGTCGACGCCGGCCGGCCCGGCGATGTAGCCCGACGACCACACCACCACGAAGGCCGCAGCCGGCAGCAGCGGAACCCGCAGCTCCGTTTCCCGAGACGTCGCTGTCACAACCGCGACCCTACGGTGTCACCCCGCACGCTCGGCGCGCGAAGATGGGGCCATGGGGACGACGGTGGTGGGCGCGGCGATCGTGCGCGGCGGCCGGGTGCTCGCCGCGCGGCGCACCGACCCGCCGAACACGGCCGGACGCTGGGAGCTCCCGGGTGGCAAGGTCGAGCCCGGTGAGACGGCGTCCGGGGCGATCGTGCGCGAGCTCGCCGAGGAGCTGGGCGTGGAGGTCGAGGTGACCGGCTGGCTGGCCACCCGCGGCAGCATCGAGCGCGCCGACGACGGCGCGTGGGTGCTGCGCATCGCCACGGTCCGCCTGGTCGGCGACGCCGAGCCGCAGCCGGCCGAGCACGACGCCCTCGTGTGGCTGGGGTCCGACGAGCTGGACTCGGTCGACTGGCTCGACTCCGACCGCGTGTTCCTGCCCGAGCTCGACCACCTGCTGCGCGGCCTCGGGGGCGCCTTCCGGCGGCTCGTGCTCTTCGAGGCCGACGACGCCCGCGAGGTGGTGCGCCGGCTGCGAGTCGACGGGTACGACGCCGCGATCGCCCGCGAGCGGCTGGCCGGGGAGGACGACGACGAGGACCATCCGTGGGCGGTGCTCACCGATGCGCCGTCGTTCCTGGCCGAGATGCTCGCCGACGAATTCGACGGGTGGCTCGACGAGCGGCTCGACGACGGCCGGTCCGAGCGCGGCGCGCCCGGCACGCCCGCTGCCCCGCAACCCCTGCCCAGTGCACCGAAGCGCATCAAGCGACCCGACGGAGACCCCTCATGAACCAGCCCGAGCACAGGCCGAGTCGGCGCCTGCTGCTGGTGCACGCGCACCCCGACGACGAGACGATCGGCCAGGGCGCCACCATGGCCCGGTACGTCGCCGACGGGCGCGGCGTCACGATGGTCACCTGCACGGCCGGTGAGCTGGGCGAGATCCTGGTGCCCGAGCTCGAGCACCTCGCCGCCGACCGCGACGACCGGCTCGGAGAGCACCGCCGCACCGAGATCGCCGCCGCGATGGCCGCGCTCGGCGTCACCGACCACCGCTGGTTGGGCGGCTTCGGTCGCTACCGCGACTCCGGCATGCAGTGGCACCCCGACGGCCACGCGATCGCCGCCGACCAGACCGCCGAGAACGCGTTCGCGCTGGCCGACCTCACCGAGGCGGCCGACCATCTCGTCGCGATCATCCGCGAGGTGCGGCCGCAGGTGCTGGTCACCTACGACCAGTTCGGCGGCTACGGCCACCCCGACCACATCCAGGCCCACCGGGTCGCGATGTACGCCGCGCAGCTCGCCGCGGTCACCTCCTACCGGCACGATCTCGGCGAGGCGTGGGCGATCGCCAAGATCTACTGGGGCGCCATCGCGGAGTCCGCGATGCGGGCGGGCCTGCGCGCGATGCGCGAGGCCGGTGCGGGTGACGGCGAAGGTTTCTCAGGCCTCGACCCCGACGGCCCGATGCCGCACTTCGTCACCCCCGACGCCGATCTCGCGTGCGCCGTCGACGCGAGCGCCTTCGTCGACGCCAAGCTCGACGCCCTGCGCGCCTACCCGACCCAGGTGAGCGTCGATGGACCCTTCTTCGCCCTCTCCAACAACGTCGGCGCCTCGGCGTTCGGGGTCGAGCACTACCGCCTCGCGGCCGGCACGCTCGGTCCGGTGGGCGACGACGGCCTCGAGACCGACCTGTTCGCGGGTCTGGGGTAGCACGGTGCGCGGCGTGGTCCGGCGCGTGACCGCGGGTCTGGGGCTGCTTGCGCTCGGTGCCGCGCACGGCGTGGCCGCGGTGGTGCTCGCGCAGTCGTGGGGCTGGTTGGCCGTCGCGCTGGTCGCCGGCGGCTGCTGGACCTTCGGTCTCGGCCCGGGCTACCGCCTGGCCTGGACGGCGGGAGTCGGCGCCGCCGTCGCCGTCTCGGTGCTGCCGCGCCACGAGGGCGGCACCCTGCTCGGCGGCGCCCAGGGGTGGCTGCTCGCCCTGACAACCGCGATCTGGCTCGGCGTGGCGATCGCGACCCTCCCGGCGCCCGGGGGGCTGGTTTCTAGGATGAGCCGGTGAGCACGGGGCGGAGTCGCAGCGAGGGGCCGGGTTGGAAGGCGTTCTGGCTGGTGGTGCTGGTGCTGGCGCTCCTCCTCGGTGGCGGGTACGCCGCCGCGGGTGGACTGGCCGGCGAGCGCGTGCCGCGTGGCACGACCGTGGCGGGCGTCGACATCGGCGGACGTATGCCGTCCGCCGCCGAGCAGGTGCTGCGCGAGCAGCTCGGCCCGCGGGCCGACGCCTCCTTCGAGGTCGAGGTGGGCGGTCGCACCGAGCAGGTCACCCCGGGCCAGGCGGGTCTCGCCGTCGACTACGCCGCCACCGTGGCCGAGACCGGCGCCGGTACCGGCTGGTCGCCGCAGCGGCTCTGGAACTACTGGACCGGCGGCGACGAGGTGCAACCGGTCGTCACGATCGACGATGACCAGATGGGCCTGCTGGTGCAGCGGCTCGATGCGCTCGTGGGCCGCGACCCGGTCGACGGTGCCGTGCAGTTCCGCCCCGGCGGCGTGCACACCGTGAAAGCCCGGGACGGCCTCGCGCTGAGCGTCGGCGACGTACGGTCCGCCCTGCTCGCGGCCTACCTCACCGGCTCCGGCGCCCAGGGCCCGAGCGTCGACCTCGAACTGACCCCGGTGGCTCCCGCGATCACCGACGACGACGTCGACGAGGCGATGGACGACTTCGCCAACCCGGCGATGTCGGGCCCCGTGGTGCTGGAGTTCGGCCGGGCGCGAGTGACGCTGCGCCCCCATGACTACGCCACGGCGCTGTCGCTGACCCCTGACGGCGACACCCTGAGGCCCGATGTCGACACCGACGTCGTGCTCGGACTCGTCGGTGACGCCACGACGTCCGGCGACCCGGTCGACGCCTCCATCGAGATCCGCGACGGCAAGCCCCGCATCGTCCGGGGCAAGCCGGGCGTCGACTACGACCCCGACGAGGTCGCGAAGACGTTCCTGAGGCTGCTCACCAAGCCCGAGGAACGGCGCTCGGGCCAGGTCACCGCCGACGTCGTGAAGCCCGACGTCACCGCGAAGGATCTCAAGAAGCTGAAGATCAAGCAGAAGGTCTCCAGCTTCACCACGTACTACCCCGACGCCGAGTACCGCAACGTCAACATCGGTCGGGCGGCCGAGCTCGTCGACGGCACGATCCTGAAACCCGGCCAGGTGTTCTCCATGAACGACATCGTCGGCGAGCGCACTCGAGCCAACGGCTTCACCGAGGGTTACGTCATCTCCAACGGCATCTTGAAGAAGGATCTCGGCGGCGGCGTCTCGCAGTTGGCGACCACACTGTTCAACGCCGCCTTCTTCGCCGGGCTCAAGGACGTCGAACACAAGCCGCACTCGTTCTACATCGACCGCTACCCGGTCGGTCGCGAGGCCACGGTGGTGTGGGGTTCGCTCGATCTGAAGTTCGCCGACGACACGCCCTACGGCGTCTACGTGAGCGCGAAGGTCACGCCCAGCACGGCGTCGTCCCAGGGCGTCGTGACCGTCACGCTGTACTCCACCAAGCGCTGGGACATCACGACCGACACCAGCGATCGCTACGACTACACCCAGCCCACCACGCGCACCCTGCGCACTCCCGACTGCTACGCCTACTCCGGCAGCCCCGGCTTCAGCATCGACGTCTACCGCTACTTCCGGCGTCCGGGCGAGCAGAAGGTGGTCAAGAAGCAGACGTTCCACACCGTCTACACGCCCTCGGACGGCGTGCGGTGCCAAGCGCCGAAGAAGCGGTGAGGCCGTGCTCGTCCACCTGCGCATGACCCTGCCGAGCGACCTGACCGACCCGGTCGTCTCACTGCTCTGCGAGCACGAGTGGACAGCCGACGTCACCGTGCAACGCGACGTCGTGCTGCACCCCCGTGGCGACCTGGTGGAGTGCGATGTCGCCCGCGAGAAGGCCGGACCGCTCATCGGCGACCTGCGCGAGCTCGGGGTCCACGAGGCCGGCTCGATCCTGGTGACCGAGCCGCGGTCCTCGCCCTTCGCGCGGGCCGAGCGCATGGAGCGCGCTGCGCCCGGGCACCCCGACGACGCCATCGTGTGGGAGTCGGTGGAGAGCGCGGCCGCAGCCGACTCCGTGCCGACCGTGAGCTACCACGTCTTCTTGGTCATCGCGGTGATCCTGGCGGCGATCGCGGTGGTGACCGACTCCTCCGTGCTCGTGGTCGGGGCCATGGTGGTGGGTCCGGACTTCGCCCCCGTGGCTGCCGCGGGTGCCGGTGTGGTGCTGCGGCGCCCGCGGCTGGTCGTCCGAGCCCTCCAGTTGCTGGTGCTGTCGTTCGTGTTCGCCATCGCGGTGGTGGCCGTGCTGGGGCTCGTGGCCCGGGGCACGGGCCTCATCGCGGCCGAAGATCTGAGCAGATCGCGACCCAACACCGGGTTCATCTGGCACCCCGACGCGTGGTCGTTCATCGTGGCGCTGGCCGCCGGCGGGGCGGGCGCGTTGGCCCTGGCCATCGAGAAGACCTCGACGATGGTCGGCGTCTTCATCAGCGTCACGACCGTGCCCGCCGCCGGCAACCTCGCCCTCGCCCTGGCCTTCCTCGACACCCACGAGATGGCTGGATCCGCCATGCAACTCGGGCTCAATCTGGTCGGACTCCTCCTCGCCGGCACGGCCGTGCTCGCCTTCCAGCGACGGTGGTGGAAGCCGCTGTGCGTGGCCGCCGAACGCGTCTTCCAGCGAACCACCCTCACCCGCTGACCTGCCGCGAGTTTTCGTGTGACCTGCCGCGAGTTTTGGCAGCCGTGAAAAGTCGCGGCAGGTCGATGGAAAACTGGCGACGGCTCAGCGGAAAACTCGTGGCAGCTCACCCGGGGCGGAGGTAGCGGGCCCGGTGGTGGGTCAGCAGCCCGAGGGAGTCGTAGAGGGCGCGAGCGGGGGCGTTGTCGGTCTCGACGTGCAGCCAGCAGGTGAGGGCGCCACGCTCGGCGCCCCACTCCAGCAACGCATCGACCACCTGCCCGGCCAGGCCCCGGCGGCGATGCTCGAGGTGGGTGTGGAGTGCGTGCAGGCCGAGCCAGTCCTCGTGTACGGCGGCACGCCCCTCGGCCCGTGGCGAGGGCTGTCCGGGCAGGACGGCGTGAGCGCGGTCGCCGGTCACCTCCACTCGCACGTCTGCGGCATCTCCACCACCGAGAGCACGCCGCGCTCGGCGCACCATCGAGAGCGAACCGAGCCGGAACTCCACCTCGCCGTGGTCGAGCGGCACCCAGCCGGAGGCCGTGAAGGCGGCCTCGAGGTCGCCGTCCGCCTCAACCTGCACGAGGACGTCGCGCCCCCGGCCCGTGTAGAAGTCGCGCACCGCTCGCTCGGCGTCGGAGAACGAGCACCCCGGGTCGCCGAGCGCCAGGCAGGAGTTGGCGCGCTTGAAGAGCCGTCCGACGGGTGCGGGGTCGCAGCGCAGCACCCAGTCACCCAGATCGACCCGGTCGACATCGGGGAACATGACGAACGAGTGCGCCTCGGCCTCGCGCACCGAGGTCCGCTGCCGCACCGAGGGGCGTGGCGGCACCGGCTTGCCCGACACGATGTCGTCGAGTGGGATCCGGACCGGGCCGTCGGCGCCCTCGGCGTCCGGTGCGTCGGGCTGCACCACGCAGATGCCGTCGGCCCAGGCCAGGCAGGTGCCGAGCAGGTCGGTCATCGCGGGTCCGCCGGACGGTCCGGTGAGCACCGAGCCGTCGTCCGAACGCAGCACCCTGCGCACCACGATCCGGCTACCGACGACGTGCGGGCCGAGGCTGCGGGCCTGCGCCCCGGGGCGCGGTGCCCCCGAACGATCAGACACCTGTCCAGAACGTAGGGGGGATCCCGCATCGCCAGGCACCCCGGGATACTAGGCTGAGGACCGCAACGCGCCCACTCGCTCGAAGGAGACCCCGGTGACCTACGTCATCTCCCAGCCCTGCGTGGACCTCAAGGACCGCGCCTGTGTCGACGAGTGCCCCGTCGACTGCATCTACGAGGGCAAGCGGATGCTCTACATCCACCCCGACGAGTGCGTCGACTGCGGAGCCTGCGAGCCCGTGTGCCCGGTCGAGGCCATCTACTACGAGGACGACGTGCCCGAGGAGTGGAAGGGCTACTACGACGCCAACGTGAAGTTCTTCGACGACCTCGGCTCGCCCGGCGGTGCCGCCAAGATGGGCGAGATCGACAAGGACCACGAGATGGTCGCGGCGCTGCCGCCGCAGGAGCACGACGAGTGACCCCCGCCGGGCGGGTGCGCCGGTGAGAGCCCAGCGCCCCTTCGCCCGCCTCCCGGGCCACTACTGGGCCCCGCTCGCGCCGCTGCGTGAGCGGGCCTCGGCCCACCCCGGCGGCCTGGTCGATCTCACCATCGGCTCGCCGGTCGATCCGGTGTCGCCGAGCGTGGCCGACGCCCTGGCCAGTGCCGACCAGCTCACCGGTTACCCCGCGACCGCCGGCACGCCGGAGCTCCGTGCGGCCTACCGGGCATGGGCGCGGCGGCGCGGACTCATCGACCTGGACGACGACCAGGTGTTGCCGACGATCGGCTCCAAGGAGGCCGTCGGGCTGCTGGGCAGCCTGCTCGGCCTCGGCCCGGGCGACGTCGTGGTGCAGCCCGAGCTGCACTATCCGACCTACGAGGTGAGCGCCCGCTACGTCGGCGCCGACCTCGTCACCACCGACCACCCCGAGCAGCTGCCCTCCCCGCCGCGGCTGGTGTGGGTCAACTCGCCGTCCAACCCCACCGGCCGCGTGCTCGAGCCACAGCGGCTGCGGGAGCTGGTCGGATGGGCGCGGGCGCACGATGTGCTGCTCGTCTCCGACGAGTGCTACCTCGAGCTGGGCTGGACGACGCCCCCGACGTCCGTGCTCGACCCCGTCGTGTGCGATGGGAGCGCCGACGGCCTGTTGGTGCTGCACTCGCTCTCCAAGCGCTCCAACCTCGCCGGGTACCGGGCCGGTTTCCTCGCCGGTGACGCCACGCTCGTGCGCGAGCTGCTCTCGGTGCGCCGCGACGTCGGGCTCATCGTGCCCGCACCGGTGCAGGCCGCGGCCCGCGCCGCCCTCGACGACGACGAGCACGTCGCCCTCCAGCGCGAGGTCTACGCGGCTCGCCGCACTCGGCTGCTGACCGCGTTCGAGGCAGCCGGGTTCACGGTCGAGCACTCCGAGGCGGGGCTCTACCTCTGGCTCACCCGTGGAGAGGGCTGCTGGGACTCCGCCGGCTGGCTCGCCGAGCGCGGGGTGCTGGTCGCTCCGGGCGAGATCTACGGCGAGGCCGGCCGCCGCCACGTGCGCGCCGCCCTGACCGTCCCGGACGCGCGGGTGGCCGAGGTCGCGACCCGCCTGCACCCGTAACCTTGCCCGCATGACCACCGTCACCGCCCCGGCGCCGGCCCTGGCCCGCACGCTGGCCTACGACGCGCAGGATCCTCACCCGCTGGTGGCCCGCGTCGCGCGTGAGCTGGGGTACGCCGACCGGGTCGGCACCGTCGTGGGTCTCTCCTCGGCCCGTGAGGTGCTACTCACCGCGGGCACCGCGCACGACGTCGACGGGCTGGTCCGTGTCGGCGACGTGCATCAGCCGCGCCGCCGACTGCTCCGGGCCCTCATGGACGCGCCCTCCGCGCTGAGCGTGGTGGCGGCGGTCACCGTGCCGTGGCCGTGGGTCTGGTGCACGCCGGAGGGCTTCGACGCCGGCCCGGTGCGGGTGCGCAAGACCGCCTACGGCGACCTCGCCGGCTACTTCACCGCCGAGGGCATCGACTGCGAGCTGGTCTCCGACTACCTCACCGCCACCGAGATGCTGGCCGGCCTGGGGGAGCGCTCGGTGGTCCTGGACGCCGACGAGGTGCCCGCCGGCCTCACCCGCACCCGCGGCGTCGGCGACCAGGCACACCCGTTGTCCTACGGACTCATCAGCCGGCTGCCGGCCGCCGAGCCGGACTACTGCTGGCTCGGCCTCCAGCCGGACGCCGACCGGCCGGGCTCGCTCAACGCCTCGCTGGCCCGGTTGGCCGCACGCGAGGTCGACCTCGACTTCCTCTTCTCCGACTCCGTGGCCGACCGCGCGCACCGGTTCTTCCTGGGGTTCCGCGCCGACGCCGACACCGCCGCGGCGGTCGTCGCCGACCTGCGCGCCGAGGGCTCCGAGGTGCGTGTGCTGGGATCCTTCACCCTGCCCGACGACGAGCCGGTCTGAGGGGAGCGGCCCCATGTCCTGCGTCGGCTACCTCGGCCCGGCCGGCACCTTCACGCACGCCGCCGCGCTGGAGCTGGCGGCTGCCGCCGAGCTGGTCCCGATGCCGCAGCAGTCCGCCGCGCTGGCCGCGCTGGCCGCCGGCGAGGTCGACGGCGTCGTGCTGCCGATCGACAACTCGGTCAACGGCGTCGTGCTGCCGACACTCGACGCCCTCCTGGCCACGCCCGGAGCCACCATCGTCGGTGACGTCACGGTGGCCGTGACCTTCGTGGCGCTGCGTCGACCGGGCGGTGTGCCGGCCGAGGTCGTGGTGAGCCATCCGCATGCGCTGGCCCAGTGCGCCGACTACGTGCGCGACCTGGGTCTGCCGGTGCGCACGTCGTCGTCCACCGCCGAGGCCTGCCGCGATCTCGCCCCGCACGAGATCGCTCTGGCGGCACCGATCTGCGCCGACCTCTACGACCTCGAGGTGCTCGCCACCGCCGTCGAGGACCACAGCGGCGCGGGCACCCAGTTCGTGCACGTCACCTCGGAGGACTCCGCAGCCGGGGCCGGTGAGGTGACGCTGCTGGCCGTGCTGCCCGAGCGCAACGAGCCCGGCGGGCTGATCCGCGTGCTCGAGCCGCTGCACGACCTGGGGGTCAACCTGGTCAACCTCGTGACCCGGCCGGTGCCGGCCAGCGGCGGGCGCTACCTGTTCCTGCTCTGGGCCGACGGTCTGGCGCCCGAACAGTTCGTCGACTACCGGGCGCGGCTCGCAGAGAGCGGGGTGCGCTGCTCGCACCTCGGGGGCATCTCCGGCCATGTCCGGCACGGAGGGGACGCCGGCAGCGGCGTCGTCCCGCGGCGCCTCGGGGCCGGCTCGTGAGCGAGTCGGCCCCGCGCGTGGCCGTCGTCGGGCTGGGCCTCATCGGTGGCTCGCTGGCGCTGGGTCTGCGTGCGGGCGGGGCCCAGGTGCATGGCTGGGATCCCGACGCCGACACCCGCGTCGCCGCCCGCGAGGTGCTGCCGGTGCCCGACGACCTGGTCGGCTGCCTCACCGGCGCCATGGCCGGGGTGGACCCACCCGACATCGTCGCGCTGGCCGCCCCGGTCGACGCGCTGCCCGCGGTGCTCGCCGAGGTCGCTCGCCGGGTTCCGCCGCACACGCCGGTCTTCGACGTCGCCAGCGTGAAGGCCGCACCGGTGGCAGCGGCCACGGCGGCCGGTCTCGCCGGCTTCGTGGGCGCGCACCCGATGGCGGGCACCGAGGAGTCCGGATTCACCGCGGCGTCGGCCGATCTGCTGCGCGGTGTCACGTGGGCGCTGACCCCCACCGAGGACACCGACCCCCTCGCGCTGCGTGGCGTGCTCGACCTCCTGGTCGAGCGCCTCGACGCCCGCGTGGCCGTGGTCGACCCCGCGTTGCACGACGAGGCCGTGGCCCAGGTCAGCCACCTGCCGCACGTCTTGGCCAACGCCCTGCTGGCCGGACTCGGCGGCACCCGGGCCCCGTACCTGGCGCGCAGCCTCGCGGCGGGATCCTTCCGCGACGGCACCCGCGTGGGGGGCCGCGACCAGGCCCGCTCGGGCAACATGCTGGCCCACAACGTCGAGGCTCTCCGCGCCCGCGTCCGCGACCTCCAGGCGCAGCTCGAGGTGCTGGTCACCGTGCTCGACGACCGGGCGGCGCTCGGCGACTGGCTCGCCGAGGCGGTCACGGGGCGCGACCTCCTCGACTCCTCGCCACCGGGCACCCGCACGCTGCCCCTCGACGCCCCGCTGCACACCCTCACCGCCCTCGGCGCCCAGGGATGGCTGGTCACCGGACGCACCGAGGTCGAGTGGACCCTCACCTCCGGCGAACCCAACCGCGCCTACACCCGCTGACCGCGAGGGGTCGGAAATCGTCCCTCGAGGGGTCGTAAATCGTTCCCCGAGGGGTCGGAAATCGTCCCCCCGGCGGGGGTCGCTCAGGCGAAGACGTCGATGTGCACGTGGTCGCGATGCTCGAGCACGGCCCGGTCACCCGAGGAACCGGCCGGCACCGTGTAGTCGCGCCACCCCTCGGCCGAGCGGGTCGCCGTCCAGATCTTGCCGTCGAAGATCACGGTGGCGATGCGCAGCCGGTCGGCCTGTGCCACGAAGTACGACGCGATGGCCCATCCGCGGGTCTTGTTGGCCGGGCTGATCGGCCGCACGAACGCGTCGACCGCCCGGCCCTCGTAGTGCGCCGAGCCGGGCATGTGGCCGCTCGTCACGCCACCGGGAGCGAAACCGCCGAGCGGGACGTCGCCGAAGACGGCGAGGAGTTCGGTGCGCACCTTCTCGGCCCGCTTCGTCAGACCGTTCTGGTCCAGCGCGGCGTTGGTCTGTTCGACCCGGGCGTCGACCTCGCAGCTGAAGGCCGCGGGGGAGTTGCCGGTGAGGGCGGAGGCCAGGACGCGCGCGTCGTCCTCGTGATCGGCGTAGGCGTCCGGGAAGCCCGATCGCTGTACCTCCTGGGCCGCCTCGGTGATCGGCAGGTCACGGTAGTCGGCGATCTTCACCAGGGCGTCGTAGAAGGCGTTGGTGGCGTAGACGGGATCCTGCACCTGCGCCCGGGTACCCCACCCCTGCGACGGCCGCTGCTGGAAGAGGCCGACGGAGTCGCGGTCGCCGGAGGTGAGGTTGCGCAGCTTCGACTCCTGGTACGCGGTGGCCAGTGCGATGGACGCCGCCCGCGCCGGCAGGCCGCGACGCACGGAGACCGCCGTGATCAGTGCGGCGTTCTCGGCCTGCTCGAGGTCGAGGTCGACCTCGCGCCCGTCGACGGTGGCCGTGCAGCCTTCGGAGGCGAGACCGAGCACCGGCCCCAACCGGTGCACCACCTGCCAGCCGACCACACTCACGAGCCCCACCGCCACGAGGGCGAGGGAGAGCGTGATGGCGACCTTGCGCACGGGCGGAGACCGGGAGCGGTGTCAGTTCTTGTGCAACGCCTCGTTGAGAGCGATGCCGCCGCTCTTCCACGGCACCGCCTCGATGGCGCCGCTGACGCTGTTGCGTCGGAAGAGCACGTTCGAGGCGCCGGAGAGCTCGGCCGCCTTGACCACGGAGCCGTCGTCCGCGCCGGTCATGCCCGTGACCGTGACCTTGGTGCCGGCGGTGACGTAGCACCCCGCCTCGACAACGCACTCGTCACCGAGCGAGATGCCGACGCCGGCGTTGGCCCCGAGCAGGCACCGCTCGCCGATCGAGATGACCTGGGTGCCGCCGCCCGAGAGGGTGCCCATGATGGAGGCGCCCCCGCCCACGTCGGAGCCGTCGCCGACCACGACGCCGGCGGAGATCCGCCCCTCGACCATCGAGGCGCCCAGCGTGCCGGCGTTGAAGTTCACGAACCCCTCGTGCATGACGGTCGTGCCCTCGGCGAGATGGGCACCGAGCCGCACCCGGTCGGCGTCGGCGATGCGTACGCCGGACGGCACGACGTAGTCGACCATGCGGGGGAACTTGTCGATCCCGTACACCGACACGTGCTGGCCGTGCGCCCTCATGCGGGCCCGGGCGAGCTCGAAACCGGTGACCGCGCAGGGGCCGTGGCTGGTCCACACGACATTGGTGAGCAGGCCGAACTGGCCCTCCAGGCTGAGCCCGTGCGGGGCGACGAGCCGGTGTGAGAGCAGGTGCAGCCGCAGCCAGACGTCGGCGGTGCTCGCCGGCGGGGCGGAGAGGTCGTCGATCTCGACCAGCACCACGTCGCGGCGCACCCCGCGCGCGTGGTCGCTGCCGACCAGGTCGGCCAGCACCGCGGGCACGCCACCGCCGTCAGGACGCCGGCCGAGGCGCGGCTCGGGGAACCAGACGTCGAGGGTGGTCGGCTCGTGGCCGGTGGTCACGGTCGCCAGGCCCCAAGCCCAGGCCGCACCGCTGTCGAGAGGGGCGCTGTCGGTCACGTAGAGGGAGTGTAGGCGGGGGTTCCGCCCGCCGGCGGAGCGGTCGGTGCGGGGTCAGTCCCGTCTCCGAGGGGATGGAGCGGTTTCAGGGTCGCCTTACCATGGGTAGAAGGGTCCGGGGGGCTGGGCCGGCGTGCTCGGTTCCACGAGACCGAGAGCTCGGGGGGAAACATGAGCGCATCGTCCGACGTCCACCAGCCGCGTCCAGAACATCGGCGGGGCCACCTCACGGGGGCGACCCCTCTGCGGGGGCGGAACCGGGTGCTCGCGCGCGTCGAGGTCGCCGTCCGGCAGAACAGCTCGGCGCTCGTGTGGGGGGCCGCCGGCAGCGGCGTGAGCGCTTTGCTGACGGAAGCGGCTCGCCGCGCGGAGGCGGTCGGCGTCACCGTGATCCGCGCCGACGTGCAGCCCTGGGGTGCCGACCAGGTGCTCTGCGCCGGCGGTTTCCCCGAGGCAGCTGATCTGGCGGCGCGCACGCTCGTGGTCATCGATGACGCCGACACGGTGCCGCTGGCTCAGGTCGAAGCGGTGCTCGACCGTGCCCGGGCGGTGCGCATCCCGGTGCTGATCGGGTCACACTCACGGCTCCCGGACGTCGAGTCGCGGCGCGGCTGCACGGCCGTGGCACTGGAGCAGCTGACGGTGGCCGACGTGGCCGACGTGCTCTTCGACCTCGGGGAACCTGCCGACCCCGGCCTGGCGCTGTCGTTCCACGTCGCCAGCAGCGGCAACCCGTCGGCGCTGCGCATGCTCCTGGAGCACCCCACGCTGCGCGAGCTGGTCACCGAGGCCCCGTCCGACGATGCCGAGGCCGTGGCGCAACTCGAGCTGGCGCTGCCCATCTGGGTGGCGACCAGCCTGCTGCGTCTCGACGAGCCAGCCCGGATGGCGGTGGCCATCGCCGCGGTGGCCGGCCCTCTCGTGCCCGCCGACCTGTTGTTGCTCGCTGCTGGAGCCGAGGGCCTGGCCTCCGCCGAGGCGCACGGGCTGCTCCAGAGCTCGCCCGCGGGGGAGTACCGGTTCCGCCACGCCGCGGTGCGCCATCGGCTCGTGACGGAGTCGTCCGCGGAGCGCCTGGCCGAGGCGCGGTGGCGCCTGGGGGTCGCGGCCCAGCGATGCGACGTGCACAGCGCGCCGCTGCAGGTGCTCCCCGCCTGACTGCTGGAGCCTGAGCGAAGGCACGTGCTACTGCCCGATCGCGCCGTCCACGCACTCTCGCAGCAGGTCGATGTGTCCGGCGTGCCGCGCGTACTCCTCGATGAGGTGCACCACGATGTCACGCACCTCGGTCGGCTCGCCGTGCACGTGGACGACGTGGTCGAGGGAGACGGTGGCGAGGTGCTCGCGGGCGGCGGCCACCTCGCGACGCCACGACGCCCAGGCCTCGACCACGACGGCGTCGTCGTCGACGGCGCCGTCGAAGTCGGCGTCGCGCACCTCGTCGCAGCCGTAGAGCTTCGGCTCAGGCCGACCCTGGATCATCACGACGTTCCACACGTGCTCGACCTTGGCCAGGTGCCGCAGCAGGCCCAGCAGCGACAGCGTCGAGGGCGGCACGGAGCGCCGGGCGAGCTGCTCGGCGTCCAGCCCGGCGAGCTTGAGCTCGACCGTGCTGCGGTAGTGCTCCAGGTAGGAGTCCAGGCAGGCCCGCTCGCCGCGGGTCGGTGCGGTGGGCTGCAGGCGCGGGTCGCTGGCGGGATCCCCGAAGGTCTCGGCAGGCATGGCCCCACCCAAGCACGCGGAGGAGCCGGGCGTCGCGCGCGAATTCACCGGCCGTCCGGTGAAATAGCCCCTGGGACGGCGGAATTTCACCGTCCCAGGGGAAAGGTCACCGGCCGTCCGGTGAATTTGCCACCCGCCCCCAGCAACTGATTCGCCCGCGCCGCGGCCGCGCCGTAGGCTGGCGGCACAGGCGCTCGAGCCGTCATCAGCGGTGAGCCTCCGGAAGAACGCCCGGGCCGCACCCAGCGGCACGGGTCAGTAGAACCGGACGGGTAGGCCCGTCACAGCCGTGAACGAAGGGGCGGCACCCTCGCGGTGTCGCAAGCGAGGTGGTACCGCGGCGTCCGTCGTCCTCGTGGCAGCAAGCAGCACCGCAGCCCACGAGTCCGATGCACGAGCCAGGAGAGCCCCCGATGACCTATCCCCAGGTCTCCACCGCCGGTCACGACCAGGTGCCCGCCGCGCCGCGCTTCCCCGAGATCGAGGAGCGGGTGCTGGCCTACTGGGCCGCCGACGGCACCTTCCAGGCCAGCATCGAGGCGCGCGACCCGGGTGAGCGCGGAGAGAACGAGTTCGTGTTCTACGACGGCCCGCCGTTCGCCAACGGCCTGCCGCACTACGGCCACCTGCTCACCGGCTACGTCAAGGATCTCGTGCCGCGCTACCAGACCATGCGCGGCAAGCGCGTCGAGCGCCGCTTCGGCTGGGACACCCACGGCCTGCCCGCCGAGCTCGAGGCGATGCGCCTGAACGGCATCAAGACCACCGACGAGATCCTCGAGCTGGGCATCGAGAACTTCAACGCCGCCTGCCGTGAGTCGGTGCTGAAGTACACCGGCGAGTGGCGCGACTACGTGACCCGCCAGGCCCGCTGGGTCGACTTCGACCACGACTACCGCACCCTCAACCCCGAGTACATGGAGTCGGTCATCTGGGCGTTCAAGCGCCTCTACGACCAGGGCTGGATCTACGAGGGCTTCCGCGTGCTGCCCTACTGCTGGCGCGACGAGACTCCGCTGTCGAACCACGAGCTGCGCATGGACGATGACGTCTACCAGAACCGGCAGGATCCCGCCGTCACGGTGGGTCTGCGTCTGACCAGCGGCCCGGCCGAGGGTGCCCTCGCCCTGGTGTGGACGACGACCCCGTGGACCCTGCCCTCCAATCTCGCCATCATGGTCGGCTCCGACATCGACTACGTGCTCGTCGAGGCGCCCGTCCCCGGCACCGAGCGGACGGCGCGCTACCTCATCGCCGAAGCGCGCCTGGCCGCCTACGCCCGCGAGCTGGGTGAGTCGCCCGAGGTGCTCGCCCGGTTCCAGGGCGCCGAGCTGGTCGACTCCGCCTACACCCCGCCGTTCTCCTACTACGAGGGGCGCCCGCGCGCCTTCCGCGTGGTCGCGGCCGACGACGCCGTCACCACCACCGACGGTGTCGGTCTCGTGCACACCGCCGGCGCCTTCGGTGAGGTCGACAAGGAGGTCACCGACCGCGAGGGCATCGAGCCGGTCATGCCGGTCGGCAAGGACGGCCGGTTCACCGCCCCCGTAGACGACTACGCCGGCATGCAGGTGTTCGACGCCAACCTCCACGTCATCGACCACCTCAAGAACCAGACCCGTGGCGAGGGCGAGACCGGCGCGGTCACGCCCGGCACGGTGCTGCTGCGCCGCGAGACCTACGACCACTCCTACCCGCACTGCTGGCGCTGCCGCGAGCCGCTGATCTACAAGGGCGTCTCGTCGTGGTTCGTCGAGGTCACGGCGTTCAAGGACCGGATGCTCAAGCTCAACCAGCAGATCAACTGGGTGCCCGAGCACATCAAGGACGGCCAGTTCGGCAAGTGGCTCGCGAATGCCCGCGACTGGTCGATCACCCGCAACCGGTTCTGGGGCTCTCCGGTGCCGGTGTGGGTCTCCGACGACCCCGCCTACCCGCGCACCGACGTCTACGGCTCCTTCGCCGAGCTCGAGCGCGACTTCGGCGACCTGCCGCGCGACCGGGAGGGCAACCCCGACCTGCACCGCCCGTTCGTCGACGAGCTCACCCGGCCCAACCCCGACGACCCCCGCCCCGACGGCGAGCGCTCGACCATGCGCCGGGTGCCCGACGTCCTCGACGTGTGGTTCGACTCGGGCTCGATGAGCTACGCGCAGGTGCACTACCCGTTCGAGAACGCCGACTGGTTCGACGGCACCACCGACAGCGAGCCGCACTTCCCGGCCGACTTCATCGTCGAGTACATCGGCCAGACCCGCGGCTGGTTCTACACGCTGCACATCCTGGCCAGCGGGCTCTTCGACAAGCCGGCGTTCGAGAACTGCATCAGCCACGGCATCGTGCTGGGCAGCGACGGCAACAAGATGAGCAAGTCGCTGCGCAACTACCCCGACGTCAACGAGGTCTTCGACCGCGACGGCGCCGACGCGATGCGTTGGTTCCTCATGGCGAGCCCGATCCTGCGCGGCGGCAACCTGGTGGTCACCGAGCAGGGCATCCGCGACTCCGTGCGCCAGGTGATGATCCCGCTCTGGAACAGCTGGTACTTCCTCTCCCTCTACGCCAACGCCGCCGACGGGGGCGCCGGCCACGAGGGGCGCGTGCGCACCGACAGCACGCACCCGCTCGACCGCTACGTGCTCGCCAAGACCCACGAGTACGTCGAGGCCAGCACCCGGGTGCTCGACGCCTACGCCGTGGCCGACGCGTGCGAGCTGACCCGCGGGTTCCTCGACGTGCTCACCAACTGGTACATCCGCCGCAGCCGCGACCGCTTCTTCGCCGAGGACGCCGACGCCTTCGACACCCTGCACACCGTGCTCGAGACGGTCTGCCGCGTCACCGCCCCGCTGCTGCCGCTGGTCAGCGAGGAGGTCTGGCGCGGCCTGACCGGTGGCCGCTCGGTGCACCTGGCCGACTGGCCTGCCCCCGACGACCTGCCGGCCGACGCCGACCTGGTCGCCGCCATGGACGTCGTCCGCGAGGTCTGCTCGGCCGCCTCGGCGCTGCGCAAGGCGCGGTCGCTGCGCAACCGGCTGCCGCTGGCCACCCTCACCGTCGTGGTGGAGGATCCGGCCGCGTTGGCCGACTTCAGCGGCATCGTCGCCGACGAGGTCAACGTCAAGGCGGTCCGGCTGCTCGCGGCCGACGCGCCGGAGGCCGCGGAGTACGGGGTGGAGCAGCGGCTCACCGTCCACGCCCGCGCCGCCGGGCCGCGCCTGGGCAAGCAGGTGCAGCAGGTCATCCGCGGCTCGAAGGCCGGCGACTGGTCGGTGGCCGACGACGGCACGGTCACCGCCGGGGGCGTTGCGCTCGTCGAGGGCGAGTTCACCCTCGAGACGGTCGCCGGCGCGGCCGACGAGAGCACCGCGGTCGGCGTCCTGCCCGGCGGTGGGTTCGTCGTCCTCGACACCGCGCTCACCCCCGAGCTCGAGGCCGAGGGCCTGGCCCGCGACCTGGTGCGCACCGTGCAGCAGGCCCGCAAGGACGCCGGCCTCGACGTCTCCGACCGGATCCACCTCACCGTGGCCGGCCCGGCCGACGTGCTCGCCGCGCTCGCCGCGCACGAGGATCTCGTGGCTGCGGAGACCCTGGCGGTCTCGGTGCGGGTGCAGGAGGCGACCGAGCTGGCCGTGCGGGTGGAGAGGGTCTGATGGGCACCGCCCGCGTGGTCTGGAAGGATCTCTGCCTCGACGTGGTCGACCGCGAGGCGGGCGCGGCGTTCTGGGCTCCGACGCTGGGACTGACCCCCGAGGTCTCCGAGCGGAACGTCTCGCTCGACGGCGAGACGCCCAGGCACCGGGTGTGGCTCAACGTCGTCGACCGCCCGCACACGGTGAAGAACCGGCTGCACCTCGACCTCGACGGCTCGGTCGACGACCTGCTCGCCCGGGGCGCGAGCGTGCTCTCGCCGGCGTCGGAGAACGGCGGTCGCTGGACCGTCATGGCCGACCCCGAGGGCAACGAGTTCTGCGCCTTCGCGCGCGACGAGCCGCGGCGACCGGGCAGCGACTACCGCCTGCACGGGGTCGTCGTCGACTGCGCCGACACCTCCCTGGTAGCCCACTGGTGGGGGATGCGGTTCGGCGTCGAGCCCGTTTACTACGAGGAGTACGAGGGCTGGACGCTCGAGGGCGTCGCCGTCGACGAGGAGTTCACCCTCGACTTCGGACCCGTCCCCGAGCCTCGCACCGTGCCCAACCGGGTGCACTGGGACGTCTACGGCGACGTCGAGGAACTGCTCGGTGTCGGTGCGACGTATCTCTGGGAAGGGGAGGCCTGGCACACGCTGGCCGACCCGGAAGGCAACGAGTTCTGCGTGTTCGGTTGAGGTCCACCGGTTCGAGCGGTCGTTCCCGGCGGTTCCCGGGCATGAGTCACACTGGCACGAGGCCGGCACGGGTACCGGCACCTGACTCGGGAGAACTCCGTTGTACTCGCTGCTCTACTCCAGCACCGCCACCGGCCAGCTCGGCCGCGACGACCTGCGAGCGCTCCTCGACCTCGCCCGCGAGCGCAACGGCGCGGCCGGCATCACGGGGATGCTGCTCTTCCACGAGGGCCAGTTCATGCAGGTACTGGAGGGACCTCGTGAGCAGGTCGACGACACCTACTCCCGCATCTCCCGGGATCGACGGCACCGCAGCCTCTGGGTCGAGATGCAAGGCGAGGTCGAGCGTCGCGGCTTCCCGGACTGGACGATGGGCTACAGCGACCTCTCCGAGGAGACCCAGGAGCAGCGCGAGGGGTTCACCAGGTTCTTCGCCGACGTGCACGCCGGCAAGCCGGTCGACGTCCCGACTCCGGCCCACGTGCTGCTGCGCGCGTTCAGCCGGCCACCGACGTTCCGCCGTCCATTCCGCTGACGTCTCCAGCGACGACTTCTGACCCCTCGAGCCACGATAGGCGACCCCTCGCGGATCAGATCAGGCCGAGGCGAGAGGCCATCCGGTCGAGGGAGGCGAGGGTCTCGTCGGGGGACTTGTCGGGGACGCCCCAGATGAACTCGGTGGCGCCGGCCTCGGCCCAGGCCATGAGGTCGTTCGGGTCGGGCTTGAAGGCGATGAGGATGCGGATGTCGGGCGCGCCTTCGCGGCCGGCCTCCGCCCAGGCCTTGGTGAGGTTCTCGATCTGGTCGCCGATGTCGCGCTGGGTCGGCGTGGTCATCCAGCCGTCGGCGTGGGCAGCGATCCACTCGAAGGTCTTCGGGCCGCCGCCTGCTCCGATCACGAGCGGGATGTGCGCGGCCGGCTTGGGGTAGGCCCACGACGGGCCGAACGACACGAACTCGCCGTCGTAGGAGGCCTCCTCCTGGGTCCACAGCGCGCGCATCGCCTCGACGTACTCGCGCAGCACGGTGCGGCGCTTGTTGGCGGGCACGTGGTGGTCGGCGAGCTCGTCGGTGTTCCAGCCGAAGCCGGCACCGATCTCGACGCGGCCGCCGGAGATGTGGTCGAGCGTGGCGATCTGCTTGGCCAGCGTGATCGGATCGGACTCCACCGGCAAGGACACCGCCGTCGACAGCTTGATCCGCTCGGTCACCGCCGCCACCGAGCCGAGGGTCACCCAGGGGTCGAGGGTGCGCAAGTAGCGATCGTCGGGCAGCGACTCGTCGCCGGTGCCGGGGTGGGCGGCCTCGCGCTTGATCGGGATGTGGGTGTGCTCGGGCACGTAGAAGCAGTCGAAGTTCCGCTCCTCCGCAGCCTTCGCCAGGGTGGCCGGCGCGATGCCGCGGTCGGAGGTGAAGAGCACGAGTCCGTTACGCATGGACGCCAATCTAGAACGTGTTCCACTTCGGAGGGAAGAGCCTCCTGGACACGTGTCCAGTTTCCGGGCGCCGCCACGCCGGCTGGTTGACTGGCCCCATGGCTCTGCGCGACACCGGTATCGGGACCAGCCTCGACCTCACTGCCGACGTCGTCGGTCTCGCCCGCGCCCTGGTCGACGTCCACTCGGTCAGTCACGGTGAGGAGGCGCTGGCGGATGCCGTCGAGCAGGCCCTGCGCGGCTGCGGACATCTCGAGGTCATCCGCCGCGGCAACACCGTCGTGGCCCGCACCGACCTCGGCCGCAGCGAGCGGGTGGTGCTCGCGGGGCATCTCGACACGGTGCCGGTCAACGGCAACTTCCCGGGCCGCTTCGACGAGGAGGCCGGCGTGCTGCACGGCCTGGGCAGCGTCGACATGAAGGGCGGCGACGCCGTCATCCTGCACCTGGCCGCCACGATGCCCGCACCGACGCGCGACGTGACCTACGTGCTCTACGACGCCGAGGAGGTCGCCGAGGAGCACAACGGCCTGCGCCACCTCGCGGCCAGCGACCCCGACCTGCTCGCGGCCGACTTCGCCGTGCTCATGGAGCCCAGCAACGCCGGTGTCGAGGCGGGCTGCCAGGGCACGCTGCGGGTGGAGGTTCGCACGGCCGGCGAGCGCGCGCACTCGGCCCGCAGCTGGCGAGGCAGCAACGCGATCCACGCGGCGTCGGAGATCCTGAACCGGCTCGCCGCCTACGAGCCCCGCAAGCCCGTCATCGATGGACTGGAGTACCACGAGGGTCTCAACGCCGTGCGCATCAGCGGGGGGGTGGCCGGCAACGTGGTGCCCGACGAGTGCGTGGTCGAGGTCAACCACCGCTTCGCCCCCGATCGCTCCACCGACGAGGCCGAGGCGTTCGTGCGCGACTTCTTCGCCGGCTACGACTGCACCCTCACCGACCTCGCCCCCGGCGCCCTGCCGGGTCTCGACCGGCCGGCGGCGAAGGAGTTCGTCGAGGCCACGGGCGGCCAGGTCGCGCCCAAGTTCGGCTGGACCGACGTGTCGCGCTTCAGTGCTCTCGGGGTCCCGGCCGTGAACTACGGGCCCGGTGACCCCTTGCTGGCCCACAAGGCCGACGAACGGGTCGATGTCGAGGAGATCCGCACCTGCGAGCGCGTGCTGCGTGCCTGGTTGAGCGCGTGAGCAGCGGTGCGTCGGGGCGCCCCGACCAGCAACCCGACCAGTACAAGGGCCCGGTGCGGCTCCGCGGTCGGTCGATCGACCCGAGCACCACCGACCAGCGACTGCTCGACTCCCGCGGTCCCGCCGACTGGGTGCACACCGACCCGTGGCGGGTCTTGAGGATCCAGGCCGAGTTCGTCGAGGGGTTCGGGCAGCTCAGCGAGCTCGGCGCGGCCGTCGGGGTGTTCGGCAGCGCCCGCACCAGGCCCGAGGATCCCGCCTATGCCCAGGGCGAGGAGCTCGGGCGCAAGCTCGTCGAGGCCGGCTTCGCCGTCGTCACCGGCGGCGGGCCGGGAGCCATGGAGGCGGCCAACAAGGGCGCGTGCGAGGCCGGCGGCACCAGTGTCGGACTCGGCATCGAGCTGCCCTTCGAGGCCGGTCTGAACGATTGGGTCGACATCGGCATCAACTTCCGCTACTTCTTCGTGCGCAAGACCATGTTCGTCAAGTACAGCCAGGGATTCGTCGTGCTGCCCGGCGGCCTCGGCACCCTCGACGAGCTGTTCGAGGCCCTCACCTTGGTGCAGACGCGCAAGGTGACCCGCTTCCCGATCGCCCTCCTGGGCGTCGACCACTGGGGCGGTCTGCTGGACTGGATGCGCGGCACGCTGCTCGGCCGAGGCACCATCAGCGCCGGCGACCTCGACATGATGACGCTCACCGACGATGTCGACGAGGCCGTGTCGCTCATGGTCGACGCCAGCCGGGAAGGATGATGTAGCCGTGATGTGGTTCCTCTCCGCTCTCGTGGTGCTGCTGCTCGGGGCCGTCGCCATGGTGGCTGCCGGCCACGGCGCGCCGTTGAGCCAGGAGCACGACGACGCGCCAGACGTCTTGCTGCCGGACGGCGAGCTCACCGCCACCGACCTGCGCGGCGTCCGCTTCCCGACGGCGGTGCGTGGCTACCGGATGGCGGAGGTCGACGCCCTGCTGGAACGGCTCGCGCGCGAGCGAGAGGCGGACCCCGCCGCCCGTCGCCAGAGCGCGGCAGAGGTCGACGAGGCGAAGCCGGACCCGACGCCCGTCGATGGCGCGGGCCCGGAGTCGTAGGGCACACTCCTCGCCGTGGCTCAGATCGTCGTCTACGTGCTCACCGCCCTCGCGGCGGTGGTCGTGGTGCTCACGCGACTGCGGCTCCGGGGCGCCGGCGCTGCCCAGCGGCTCGACGTCGGCCGGTTCTGGCCGCTACTGCACACGCTGATCGGAACGGCCGCCCTCGTGGTGTGGACCGTGTTCCTGGTGGCCCCGGACGACTCGGTCGCCGGCGGCCCCGCCGTCGGCATCTTCGGCCTGGGTCTGTTCTGGTTCACCACCGTCATCGGCCTGGTCGTCTTGATGCGGTGGTTGCCGTCCAAGGGGCGCCATGCCAGCCATGCCCAGGCCGACGCCTGGACGAGCGGACCATGGCTCTCCGTGCTCGGGCACCTCGGCATGGTGGTCGGCGTCGCCTACTTCACGTGGGCCTACTGGACAGCGACCGTCTGATCGCCGGCGTCGGCACCCATGTTCGAGGCGCTCGGTGGCGATCTGCTCCGATGGGGCGTTCACGGATCGGGCAGCCGTGGGGGATACTAGGAGTCCTCTCCCCGGGGCGGTCCCGGGCGAGTGCATGGAAGGGGTGCCGCATGGCGGCGATGAAGCCGCGGACGGGCGACGGTCCGCTGGAAGTCACCAAGGAGGGCCGCGGCATCGTCATGCGCGTCCCGCTCGAAGGCGGTGGCCGGCTCGTGGTCGAGCTCAACGCCGAGGAGGCGGGCGACCTGGGCGACGCTCTCAAGGCCGTCGTCGGCTGACCACCACTCGATGTCGGTCACCCCACCCACGCCCGTCCTTCCCGCCCAGGTCTCGCCGCCCGAGCTGAGCCTCGCCAGCGGTCACCTTGCGACCGTCGACGCCGACGTGCTCGCCGTCCCCGTGCTCACGGGCGATGACGGCAGCGCCGGCGTGCTCCTCGGCCCCGGAGCCGACGAGCTCGGCGAGCAGCTGGGTCTCGACCTGCTGGCCGTCGCCGAGCTGCACCGTCTCACCGGCGCCGTCGGCGAGACGGCGTCGGTGGTGGTGCCCGGCCCGGGGCCCGACTCCGCGGGGCGACTCGTGCTGCTCCTCGGCGCCGGCTCGGCCAGCGCCACCGACCTGCGTCGCGCGGCCGCGACGCTGGCGCGCAGCACGACCGGACGACGCCGCGTGGCCACCAGCCTCGCCTCGCTCGGCGGCGACGATGCGCTCATCGCCGTGGCGGTGGGAGCCGTGCTCGGCTCGTTCCGCTTCTCGTGGCGCTCCGCACCCGCCCCGACCGACGCCACGCCGCCGGAGCAGATCCTGCTCACCGGGGTGGCGCGCGACGCCGAACCGACGCTGCGGCGCGGCGTCGCGCTCGGTGGTGCCGGCTGGCGTGCGCGCCACCTCGCGACGGTGCCCTCGAATCTGAAGAACCCCGGGTGGCTGGCAGAGCAGGCCGCCACGATCGCCGCAGAGTCGGGACTCACCTGCGAGATCTTCGACGAAGGGCGTCTGGCCGACGAGGGGTTCGGCGGCATCCTGGGCGTCGGCCGTGCCAGTGCGTCCCCGCCCCGGCTGATCCGCCTCGACTACACCCCCGCCGGACGCCGCGCCGCCCGCAAGGCGCCGACCGTCGTGTTGGTCGGCAAGGGCATCACCTTCGACTCCGGCGGACTCTCCATCAAGCCGGCCGAGGCCATGGCCAGCATGAAGCGCGACATGACCGGCGGCGCCGTCGTGCTCGCGACGATGGCCGCGCTGGCGGCCGTCGAGTGTCCGGTGCGGGTCGTGGCGCTGGTCGCCGCGGCCGAGAACGCGGTCGGCGGTGACGCGACGCGGCCGGGTGACGTGCTGCGCCACTACGGCGGCCGCACCACCGAGGTCACGAACACCGACGCCGAGGGGCGCCTGGTGATGGCCGACGCCCTGGCCTATGCGGTCGCGAACCTGGAGCCGGCCGCGCTGGTCGACGTCGCCACGCTCACCGGTGCCATGAAGGTCGCCCTGGGGCTGCGCACGGGTGGCTTCTTCGCCGACGACGAGGCCCTCGCCTCGGCCCTCGCGGCGGCCGGCGAGGGCAGCGGCGAGCGGCTATGGCGGATGCCGCTGGTCGCCGACTACGCCGAGCGCATCGACTCGTCGGTCGCCGACAGCGACAATGCCGGTGGCTCACCGGGCGCCGTCACCGCTGCGCTGTTCCTCCAGCCCTTCACCGGCGACGTGCCGTGGGCACACCTCGACATCGCCTCCGTGGGCGACTCGGCGGGCGAGAACTTCGAGTGGACGACGGGGCCCACCGGCTTCGGAGCCCGCGCGCTGCTCACCTGGCTCGGCAGCGACGACCCGCTCGCGGGCGTCGGCGTCGGCGTCTGAGCCGAGCCCGGGCCCGGCAACCGGGGCCGGCAGCCAGGGTCGGCAGCCAGGGTCGGCCGAGGTCAGTCGGGCTGCCAGACCTTGCGGGCGGCCAGCAGGCCGTCACCCACGGGGAGCAACACGGAGACGAGGTCGTCGTGCGCGGCCATGGTGCGGCCCAGGTCGCGGATGGTGGCGGTCTCGGGGTCGCGCTGGGCGGGGTCGGCGACCCGGTCGTGCCACAGTGCGTTGTCGAAGACCACGACGCCGCCGGGGCGCAGGAGTCGCAGCGCCTCGGTGAGGTAGTCGGCGTACTCCTCCTTGTCGCCGTCGCAGAACACCAGGTCGTAGTGCCCGTCGGTGAGACGGGGGAGCACCTCGAGCGCCGCCCCGGGGATCGTGCGAGCACGTTGCGTGGGCACGCCGCCCTCGGTGAACGTCTCGCGGGCCAGCCGCTGGTGCTCGGCCTCGATGTCGACGGTGGTGAGCACGCCGTCGGCGCGCATGCCGCGCAGCAGCCACAGCCCGGAGACACCGGTGCCCGTGCCGATCTCGACCACGGCGCGGGCCTCGAGCACCGAGGCCAAGAAGCGCAGGGTGGCCCCGGCTCCCGAAGAGACCGGGACGACGCCCACCTCCTCGGCGCGGGCGCGCGCGGCGATGAGGACGTCGTCCTCGGCGATGAAGCCCTCGGCGTGGGACCAACTGCCAGCGGAGATCATGACTGTCAACCTATCGTGGTGGGCGTGTAGCCGGCCGCAGCCACACCTGGGCGATCTGCGGGAACGCGCCGGGCGCCTCGCGCGTTGTTCTCGGTGAGTGCCTCGCTGGATCACAGTCTGTTCTCAGACCGCGTTCCTAGCGTGGCTCGCGTAGAGTCACTGCCTTCCGACCCAGGAGTTGCATCCCATGGCCTCGACCCAACCCCACGACTCCACCGGCGCTGCTGCGCCCGGGGTGCCGTCGTGGGAGAACATCGTCGAGCAGCACTCCGACCGCGTCTACCGACTGGCCTACCGGCTCACCGGCAACCGGCCCGACGCCGAGGATCTCACCCAAGAGGTCTTCGTGCGGGTGTTCCGCTCGCTCGACGGCTACACGCCGGGCACGTTCGAGGGCTGGCTGCACCGCATCACCACGAACCTCTTCCTCGACCAGGCTCGTCGCAAGCAGCGGATCCGCTTCGACGCCCTCTCCGATGAGCGCGCGGCACGCCTGACCAGCGACGCGCCGGCCCCCGAGGTCGTCTACGCCGACCAGCGCTTCGACGACGACGTCGAGGCGGCCCTCTCGACGCTGCCGCCGGACTTCCGTGCTGCGGTCGTGCTCTGCGACGTCGAGGGGCTCTCCTACGACGAGATCGCCGAGATCCTGGAGGCCAAGATCGGCACCGTGCGATCTCGGATCCACCGTGGCCGCGCCATGCTGCGCAACGCGCTGGCCCACCGCGCCCCCGCACGGGGTCGCGAGCGCTTCTCGGGCCCCGTGACCGGCGCCATGCCGATCGTGGTCGACACCCAGGGGGCGCGCTCATGATCGGTCACCTCGGCAACCGAGCGAGCGCCCTGCTCGACGGAGCGCTGTCGGCGGAGGAGTCCGAACGGCTCTGGCAGCACGTCTACGGCTGTCACGCCTGCCGTGACCTCGTCGAGCGAGAGGGCTGGATCAAGACCCAGCTCTCCGGCCTGGGCGGCGCTGGCTCGGCTCCCGACCACCTCAAGGGCGCCCTGCTCGGCACGAGCCGCGGCACCCCGGACGAGCGCCGCCCCGACCCCTGGGGAGCGCGCCGGCCTCGCCGTGCGAACGGCCTCGGCGCCGCCGCGGGCATGGCTGGTGTCGCGGGCGCCGCCTTCGTGGGAGTGATGGCGCTCTCGACGTCGCCAGCGGCCGCTCCGACGATGGACCGACGGCTGCCGACCACGAGCGTGGCGGTGCCCACGGGCACCACGTCGTTCCCCGCCATCCGGCGGGCCGTTCCCTGATCCGGTCGGATGCAGCCGATCCAGCCTGGTCCAGCCGGATCCAGCCTGAGAGAGGCCGCAGCTCCGCCCGACCGGTGGGAGACGGATGACCACCCGTCGGTGATGATGGAGCCGTGAGCGAGCAGCGCCCCGACCAGCCCGACGACCCGTCGACCGCCCCGGCCGCCGGGAGCTGGGTGTCGCCCTCGCGGCCACCCGCCGATGCCTCCGGGGAGCCCAGCGCACCGGCGCCCGGGCGGGCCCCCTGGCAGTACCAGCCTCCGCCGCCCCTGCCGGCGTACCAGCCGCAGCCCGCCGCGGCGCCGGTGTCGGCGTCCTCGCAACCGGTGCGGGCGCGGCTCGGAGTGGGCAGCTGGCTCGGGATCTGCGCGCTGGCCCTGCTGCTCGGTGTCGTCGGCGGGGTGGCCGGCACGCTGGCCGTCGACGGACTGCGCGACGACGGTCCGGTCAGCGGTACGGTCGGCGGTGGGCTGGCCGGCGTCGACACGATCACCGAGCCCCCGGTGCGCGGGAACGTCAAGCAGCAAGGCGGCAGCATCAGCGCGGTGGCCTCGGCCGTCCTGCCGAGCACGGTGCAGATCATCGCCGAGTACGACGGTCAGGCGCGTGGGGCGACCGGGTCCGGGTTCGTGCTCGACAAGCAGGGGCACGTCATCACCAACAACCACGTCGTCGCCGAGGCCGCCTCCGACGACGGGCCGATCGAGATCGTCACCCAGGACGGCAAGCGCTACGACGCCACCGTCGTGGGTCGCAGCTCCGTGTACGACGTCGCGGTGCTCATCGCGAAGGATCTCGCCGGGCAGGTGCAGCCGGCGTCGCTGGGCTCGTCGGCGAACCTCGCGGTGGGCGACGGCGTCGTGGCCATCGGATCGCCCCTCGGCCTCACCGCCACCGTCACGTCGGGCATCGTCTCCGCCCTCGGGCGGCCGGTCACCACCGGCGGCCAGGACGACGAGTCCTACATCAACGCCGTGCAGACCGACGCCGCCATCAACCCCGGCAACTCCGGCGGTCCGCTGGTGAACCTGCGCGGGCAGGTGGTCGGCGTGAACTCCGCCATCGCGACCACGGGGGGCAGCCTCGGCGGCGAGGGCGGCAACATCGGTGTGGGCTTCGCCATCCCGGTGGAGCAGGTGAAGATCACCGCCGACCAGATCCTGCGCACCGGGGAGGCGCGCTACCCCGTGATCGGCGCCCAGGTGCGCACGGGTGGCGGGGAGGGCGACGGGGCGCAGATCGTCAAGGTCAACGACGGCAGTGCGGCGCAGGAGGCCGGACTCGAGAAGGGCGACCGAGTCATCACCGTCGACGGCACCCGGGTCACCGACGGCATCTCGCTCATCGTCTCGATCCGCAGCCACCAGCCGGGCGAGACGGTGACGTTCGGCGTCGTCCGCGACGGTGAGCAGGTCGACGTCGACGTCGACCTCGAGTCCGAGGTGGGCTGACTCCTCCGGGTCGCGGGATGGCGTGTCAGTCGCGCTCGGCCTCGACGTAGGGGTGCTCGTCGACGAACGTGCGGGTCTGGTCGTACATGTGGGAGATGAACTCCTCCAGCTTCTCAGACTCCACCCGCCACTGGCCGCGCCCGCCGATCTTGATCGCCGGTAGCTCGCCGCGCCGCACCAGGGCGTAGACCTGGGCGCTGGAGGTGTTGAGCACCTCGGCCACGTCGGCGAGGGTGAGGAATCGGGGCGAGCCGGCCATGGCCCCATGGTGACATCACCGGTTCGGATCCGGGCGACCGGCGGTGCCGCCTGTGGACGACCAGGTGGATTTTCCTCCCGGTCGGGGAAGGATCGGCCCCATGAGTCTCGGGACCACGACCACGGCGCGCACCTCGGCCACCGGCGCGGCCAGCTCCGGCGCACCACCCGCCCAGCGGGTCAGCACACCCGGGTGGCGCGACTCCCGGCTGTGGATCGGTGTCGTGGTGCTCGCGGCCTCGGTGGTCCTGGGCGCGAAGCTGATCGCGAGCGCCGACGACACCGTCGCCGTGTGGGCCGCCGGCAGCGACCTGGTGCCCGGCCAGTCCCTGAGTGCCGACGACCTCGTCGCCACGCGGGTCCGCTTCGCCGATGCCGACGATCTCGATGGCTACCTGCGCGCCTCCGATCCGCTGCCCGCCCGCGGCACGCTCCTGCGTGCCGTCGACGCGGGAGAGCTGGTGCCCGCGGCTGCGCTGGGCGAGCGAGGCACCGGCGGCACGCTGTCGGTGCCCATCGCCGTCGCGCCCGAGCAGATGACGGCCGGTCTCGAGCCAGGCGATGTCGTCAACGTCTACCTCGTCGCCGGCAAGGCGCGCGGCTTCGACCCGGGCGATCCGGTGCTCGAGAGCGTCGCGGTGGTGCAGGCGCAGAGTCCGGGTGAGGGTTTCGGCTCCTCGGGCCAGGTGCGGGTCACCGTGTCGACGACGAGCGACGACGCGTCTCGCTTCTACTCCCTGCTCGGGCGCCTCACCGACCCGCAGGTCTTCGTGGTGGCCCAGTCGTGAACTCGCCCGTGAGTCGCGGCGCGAGCCCGGTCGTCGCGCTGGTCGCGGCCTCGGGCGCCTCCTGGGAGACTGCCGTACTCGAGGTGCTCGACACGGCCGCCGGCGTGGTCGTGCTCAAGCGTTGCGTCGACCTCGACGACCTCCTGGCCAGCGCGGCGTCGGGGCAGGCCGACGCGGCCGTCGTCGGCATCGATGCACACGGCCTCGACGCCGCGGCGCTCGATCTGCTGGCCCGCCACGGCGTGGTCGTCGTCGCCGTGGTGCCCGAACACATCGCCGACGAGCGCGCTCGCGAGCGCGGGGCCCGCGTGGGTCTGCGGCACCTCGTCCCCGAGTCCGGTCTCGCGAGCCTGCCCGAGATCCTCGGCAGCGCGCGCTCGGAGGGTGGCCGGGGCGCCTCGCGGCCGCCCGAGTCCGCGAAGCACCCGAGCGGCGATGAGGCAGAGATCCCCTCGACCACACCCTCGTCTCGGTACCGGCCCGGGAGGGTCGTCGTGGTGTGGGGTCCGGCGGGTGCGCCCGGGCGCACCACGGTGGCGGCCGGCCTCGCGGCTGCGGTGGCCGACCGTGATCGCATCGCGACGCTCGTCGACGCCGACCCGTGGGGAGGTGCCGTCGCCCAGCAGCTCGGCATCCTCGACGAGGTGTCCGGCCTGCTGGCTGCCACCCGGCTGGTGACGCGCGGGAACCTCGGCGAGGGGCTCGACTCCGTGCAGCGCAGCCTCAACCCCACGCTGCGCGTGGTCACGGGGCTGCCACGCGCGGAACGGTGGAGCGAGGTGCGCGCCGGTGTGCTCGAGCAGCTGCTCGAGGCCACGCGGGCGCGCGGTGAGGTCGTCGTCGACACGGGCTTCTGCCTCGAGGACGACGCGAGCTCGGGGGTCGGCGTCCGCTCCAGCCGCAACGGACTGACCCTCGAGGCGCTCGGGACGGCCGACGACCTGGTGGTGGTCGGCACCGCCGACCCCGTCGGTCTGGCCCGGCTCGCGCGGGGACTGGTCGACGTGGCCGGGTTGGTGCGGCCAGGTACCGCAGTGCATGTGGTGGTCAACCGGATGCGCTCCACACTGGGCTGGTCGCAACAGGAGGTCGAGCAGATGGTGCGGGGCTTCACCCGCGTCGAATCGCTCACCTTCGTGCCCGACGATCGGTCGGCGGTCGACCGGGCGCTGGTGACCGGCAGGTCGGTCGTCGAGCAGCCCGACGCGCCGTGTGCCCGAGCGTTGGGCGACCTGGTCGACGTGCTGGTCGGGGCGCCGTCCGGGCCCGGTCGCGGCGGGGCGACGGTCAGGCGGCGAAGAGCAGGTAGAGCCCGCCGACGGTGAACCCCACCATGGCCACGAGCAGCGGCAACTGCCCGGTGAGCTGGTGCCGGGCGGGCAGCAGCTTGATCGCCCGGTCGTGCGCGGCGACGACGCCCACGACGTGACCGAGCACGACGAACGCGACCTTGCCCGAGGCGAGCAGCGAGGGGTGGTAGGAGATCCAGTAGTTGACGGTGAGGTTCGCCGTGCCGAGGTAGTCGGCGCCGCTCGAGAGCGGGTCGCTGGCCTTGATGAGGGTGTCCTGCCCGAACTCGTACCAGTACGAGAAGTAGTGCGCCATCACGTAGCCGACGATGATCGGCACGACCGAGTGGGCGAAGAGCATCGGCAGCTCGCGGCGACGCTGCCCCTTCTCGACCCCGGTGGTCATCGTGCCCACGGCGAGCACGACGCCGACCCCGACGCAGAACGCGACGAGGGCCACGTTGTTGGCGATGAACGCGCCGTGGGTGTGGGAGGCGATGACGTCGGTGCCCTGGAGCACCCGGATCCACGGAGTCGACTCGCGGAAGGAGTCGAAGGCGGTCGAGCCGAAGAGCACCGACACGACGGCGAGCAGGCCGACGTCCGGCACGACGGTGTTGAGGTTCGCCAAGGGCGAGGTGACACACAGCCGACCCTCGCGCACCCGCCAGATCGACAGCTTGGCCACGAGCGAGGAGTACACCTCGAAGGGGTCGCCGCGCTCGAACCACCGGGTGCCGAACAGCGCGCCACCGAGCAGCATGAGCGCGACGTACACCGCGCACCAGAGGCGCACCGGCCCCAGGTCGGTCTCGTGCGGGTACACGAGCTCCAGCCAGACGAAGGCGAACAGCCCGCCGGCCGCCGGCCAGTAGCCCAGCCAGGAGGGGTAGTCGAAGAGGCCCTGGTCGGGGTCGGAGCCCGAGACCTTCGCGAAGAGCAGGTTGATCGTGCGCACCGGGCTGATCGCCTTCCACACCGGTCCGAGTACCAGCGAGAACGGCACCAGGCCGACCCACCACCACACGTACACCATGCCGAAGAACGGATTGGTGAGCAGATCCTGGCCGAACACGGCCGCGAAGGCGCCCCAGCCCACGACGAGGACGCCGACGACGCGCATGGTCGCGCGCCACGGGGTGGACAGCACGACGGCGCCCAGGCGTGGCACCGGTCGACCGTCGACGGCGGCGTCGTAGCGCGGCTTGCGCCAGGCCAGCGCGAGCACCGTGAACGACACCGTGAGGGCGGCGACGGCCCCGGCGATGGCCAGCTCGGTCGGGATCGGCAGATCCTTCGATCCACCGATGCCGTGCAGGGGGAGCGCAGGTGGCGCCAGGAGGGGCGCCAGGAGCGAGGTCACGACACCTCGAGCTGCACGATCACCTGGTCGAGCGAGTGCGACTCGACCTCGACGATGCCCGGCTTGTCGATGGTGAGGTCGTGCTCGGAGGTGCCGGCGTCGTACTCGATCTCCTGCTCGGGGGTCGAGTGCACGTGGATCTCGCCCGGCTCGTCGGCCTTCACGTGCAGTTCGACCGTCTGCCCGACCGCCACCTTCACCCGGTCGCCCGAGGGAGTGACGGTGCTGCCGGAGAACGTGATGTCGATGAGGACCGGCTCGTCGGATGCATCGCTGCCGGGGTCGTCGCTGCTGTCGCTGCCGCACCCGGCGAGCGCCAGCACACAGGCGAGCGGGAGGAGGACGGCCAGGATCTTGCGCACGAGAGCACACCTTTCATGTCGGGTGCCGAGGCAGCCCGGAGGGTCGCTGCCACGATCCCACACCGCCGAAACGGCCCGAAACCCGTGTGCAGGTGGGCTGCGACACTGCCCTCGGAGCGCTCGGGTGACACAATCGCCCGCGGACCACGGGTCGGCCATGGGGAGCCGGCCCGCGACGAAAGGTGCGGAGCATGAGCGAGCGGCTGCGGCCGCGCGACCTCGTCTTCCTCGACGAGGAGACGCCCTCGACGCCGATGCACAACGCGACCGTGGAGATCTTCGAGCCCGGCGGCTCCGGGTTCGACTACGACCGGCTCGTCACGCTCATCGGTGATCGCATCTCCTTCGTGCCGCGCTATCGCCAGGTGGTGCAGCAGGTTCCCGGTCGGCTGGCGAACCCGGTGTGGGTCGACGACCCGGACTTCGACATCGGCTATCACGTGCGCCGCTCCGCGCTGCCGCGACCCGGCACCCGCGAGCAGTTGCGCGACCTGGTCGCCCGGATCGTCTCCCGGCCGCTGGACCGGGCGCGTCCGCTGTGGGAGATCTACATGATCGAGGGGCTGGAGAACGGCCAGTTCGCGCTCCTCTACAAGTCCCATCAGGCCCTCGTCGACGGCGTCTCGACGGTCGACATCGGGCAGGTGCTGCTCGACGTCGGCCCCACACCGAAGGAACTCGGCGCCGACGAGTGGCGACCGCGACGGCCTCCCTCGGCTGCTGGGCTCGTGCGTGGTGCCGTCGTCGAGTCGCTGACCCGCCCTCGGACGGCGGCCGAGACGCTGCGGGCCCGCACGGCCGACGCCGTGCGCACGGCCGACCACGCCGCCGAGCGAGTCGGACGCGCCGGCAGCGCGGTGCTCGGGCGTTTGCCCGAGCGGGAGGGCCCCATCACCGGGCGCCATAGCCAGCAGCGCCGGGTCGTCTCGGTGTTCACCGAGCTCTCGGACTACCGGTTGGTGCGCGCCGCCCACGGCGGCACGATCAACGACGTGGTGCTCGCCACCGTCACCGGCGGCATCCGCGGGTGGCTGATGGCGCGGCACGAGTCGCTGGGCGGGTTGCGCAGGATCCGTGCGGTCGCCCCGGTCTCGGTCATCGACGCCGAGCTCGAGGCCACCTCGCTGGGCACCCAGATCGCACCGCACCTGGTCGAGTTGCCCGTGGGCGAGCCGAGCCCGGTGGTGCGGCTGCACCAGGTGTCGTACTCGTTCAAGGTGCACAAGGACACCGGCCGCGGGGTCGCGGCCAACCGGCTGGCCGGCATCGCCGGCTTCGCGCCCACCACCTTCCACGCCATCGGCTCGCGGGTCGCCGCGGCCGAGGCGGGTCGTGGCTTCCAGCTCGCCGTGACCAACGTGCCCGGGCCGCAGTCGCCGCTCTACGCGGCGGGGGCGCGGATGGCACAGAGCTACCCGGTGCCGCCGCTGCTCGAGGGACACCTGCTGGCCATCGGCGTGACCTCCTACGACGGGGGCGTCGCCTACGGCATCACCGCCGATCGCGACGCCGTGCCCGATGCCGACGTGTTGGGCCAGTGCATCTCCGAGGCGCTCGCCGAGCTCGTCGACACCGCGACGGACGCCCGGCCCAAGGTGCCGCGTGGGCGCAAGCGTCCGAGCAAGAGCTCGACGAAGAAGCCGGTGCAGAACCCGTGACGCGCGTCTACGTCCCGGCCACGGTCGCATCGTTGGCGCAGTTCCACGCCGAAGGCCGCGTACCCACCTCTGGTGGCGTCGTCCCCGACGACGAGTCGGAGGACGCCGAGTACGCCGCACTGCTCACCGCCGCCGACGCCTCCGCCGCGCTCGTGGCCGCGGCCCACGCTGAATCTGCCGGTGGCGCACGCCGCGAATCTGCCGGTGGCGCACGCCGCGTCGTGGTCGTGGTCGACGTGGCAGTGGTCGAGGCTGACGCGGAGGTGCCCTGGCCCGAGGTCGCCGCGGTGCACGTGGACACCGACGAGCACCCCGACCCCGACGACGACCTCGGCTGGTACGCCACCCAGGAGATCCCCCACCTGCTGGCCGATCTCCGCTGACCTGCCACGAGTTTTCGGGTGACCTGCCACGAGTTTTCAGGTGACCTGCCACGAGTTTTCAGGTGACCTGCCACGAGTTTTCCGGTGACCCGTCGCTGATTTCGGTGTCGTCCGGACGGTGAGTGACGGCTCGGTTGAAAACTCGCGACGGGTCACGTGAAAGTTGGCGACGGGTCAGCGGAAAACTCGCGACGGGTCGGCGTTTCGGGTGGGTGGGGGGTTCTCGCTATGGTCGCGGGCATGGACGCGATCAGCTTTCCGCCGGCACCCGTCAACGAGCCGAACCTGCACTACGCGCCCGGCTCGCCCGAGCGCGAGGCGCTGATCACCGAGATCGCGAAGCTCGAGGGCGAGCAGCGTGAGCTGCCGGCCTACATCGGCGGGGAGTGGCGTCCGGGTGGCGGCGAGGAGATGTCGGTCGTGCAGCCGCACGACCACGCTCACGTGCTGGGCGTCATGCGCAACAGCACCCGAGACGACGCCCAGGCGGCGATCGACGCAGCCCTCGAGGCCGCTCCGGCCTGGCGTGCGATGCCGTTCGACGAGCGCTGCGCGATCATCCTCAAGGCGGCCGACCTGCTGGCCGGTCCCTGGCGCCAGAGGCTGAACGCGGCCACCGTGCTGGGTCAGTCGAAGACCGCGTTCCAGGCCGAGATCGACTCCGCCTGCGAGCTGATCGACTTCTGGCGCTTCAACGTGCACTACGCCAAGCAGATCCTCACCGACCAGCCGATCGCGAACAGCCCCGGCATCTGGAACCGCACCGACCACCGCCCGCTCGAGGGCTTCGTCTACGCGATCACGCCGTTCAACTTCACCGCCATCGCGGGCAACCTGCCCACCGCGCCGGCGCTCATGGGCAACACTGTGGTCTGGAAGCCCAGCCCCACCCAGCAGCTGGCCGCGAGCCTGACGATGGAGCTGCTCGAAGAGGCTGGCATGCCGCCGGGCGTCATCAACATGCTGCCCGGCGACGGCTTGGCCGTCAGCGAGGTTGCTCTGCCGCACCGCGACCTGGCCGGCATCCATTTCACCGGCTCCACCCCGACCTTCCAGCACCTCTGGCGCACGGTCGGCGAGAACATCGCGAACTACCGCTCCTACCCCCGCATCGTGGGCGAGACCGGCGGCAAGGACTTCATCGTCGCCCACCCCTCGGCCGACCCCGCCGTGCTCCGGACGGCGATGGTGCGCGGCGCGTTCGAGTTCTCCGGCCAGAAGTGCTCGGCGGCCTCGCGCGCCTATGTGCCCCGGTCGATCTGGGACACGCTGAAGGACGAGCTGGTCGTCGAGGTCGAGGGCATCTCGATGGGCGACCCCACCGACCTCTCCCACTTCATGGGTGCCGTCATCGACGCCCGTGCCTTCGCCAAGCACAAGGCGGCCATCGAGCGGGCGCACGCCACCGACGGTCTCGAGGTCGTCGCCGGCGGTCAGTGCGACGACTCGGTCGGCTACTTCGTGCGTCCCACCGTGATCGAGATCGACGATCCGGCCGACGAGATGTTCAGCACCGAGTACTTCGGTCCGATCCTGGCCGTGCACGTCTACGACGATGCCGACTTCGAGTCGGTCGTCGAGCAGATGGAGTCGGTGGCCTCCTACGCCCTGACCGGCGCGATCATCGCCCAGGACCGCGCCGTGATCGCGTGGGCCCGCAAGACGCTGCGGTTCGCGGCCGGCAACTTCTACATCAACGACAAGCCCACCGGTGCCGTCGTGGGGCAGCAGCCCTTCGGGGGCGGTCGGGCCTCGGGCACGAACGACAAGGCCGGCGCCGCGGTCAACCTGCTGCGCTGGACGAGCCCGCGCTCGATCAAGGAGACGTTCGTGCCGCCCACCGACTACCGCTACCCCTACATGGGCTGAGCGTGATGACCTCGGTGCTCGCCCCGTGGGTGGTCGCCCCGCTCCTGGTGACCCCGCTCCTGACGGTCCTGCACCTCGGTGCACTGCACCCGGTCGAGAAGGTGCTCACCCTGGCGCTGGCCTTCGGGCCGTTCGTCGTGCTGGGCGTCGTGATCGCGGTGCGGCGGCGGCAGGAGGACGGCGGCTCAGCCGGCGGCAGCCCAGAGCCGGCGCGCCGTCGCACCGAGGGGTGAGATCAGCTCGCGGTCGACGTCCTGACCGAGCTGGCGCAACGACTTCGGCACGGTCGTGTCGATGCCCACGGTGAAGCACATCTGGTCGGTGAGGTCGGGGGACTGGGCGGCGACCTGGGAGTCGAGGCAGTAGCGGTGGCCACCGACCTCGGCGTAGGCCGCATCGTTGACCACGGCGAAAGCGGCCACGATGGTGACGGGTGCCGCGAGAGCGATGGCGATGGAGCGGGGGGACATGCCCCTCTCAACGAGGCGATGCCCCCGGGGTCATCCTGGTAAAGACCACTCCCAGGGGTCGGGCCCGGCGCGCCCTCAGTGGGCGAGGTACTCCCGGCCGACCTTGTTCTCGGTCTTCAGGGCCTTGAGCAGCATGTCGCCGACCAGCCCCTCGATCTTGCCGCCGACCAGGGGGATGCTCACCTTGACCGTGAGGTCGACGGTCTCGGTGGTGCGCCCACCGGACTCCCTGACCTTCGCCGTGCCCGACATCTGACCCGGCTTGCCGGGGATGGTGACCTCGATGTCGGCCGCGGGGCCGCTCCAGGTCTCGTGCTGCACGATGTTGATCTCGCTGCCCACGAACTTGGTGGCGAACGACGGGATGCCCTGCGCCGTCTGCACCTGGTCGATGTGCACCTCGAACCGCTCGCCCTCGCCGTCGACGGTGACGGTGTGCCGCAGCACGTGCTGGGCCTCGCACACGCGCTCCCGGAAGGCCGGGTCGGCCAGCATCGCCAGCACCCGCTCGGCTGGTGCGTCGTAGGTGAGGTCGTGGGTGATGCGCTTGCTCAACGTCGTGCTCCCTCGATCGGCGGTGCGGCGATCAGCATCGTAGAGGTCAGTGCTCGGCGAGCCAGGCCTCGGCCACGTGCTGCTCCCCGTCGAGACCGTCGGTGAGGTTCTGCGCCATCAGCTTCTCGAGCTTGCCGCCCACCACGGGCACCTTCACCTTCAGCTCGAGGTCGTGGACGACGACGCTCGCGGCGCCGCGGGCCTCGATGCGCACGGTGCCCGACGTCGTCACCGGCTTGCCCGGGGTGTCGAGGTGCCACGTGCCGCTGTGCGCGTCGTCCCACTCCTCGGTGAGGATCACGTGCGTGGTCTCGCCCGCGATCTTCTGGGCGATGGCAGGCAGACCGGCAGTGTTCTGCACCTGATCCATGACGAGGTGGAAGCCGGCGCCGCGCGGCTCGAGTGTGGTCTCGTGGGAGACCACGCCCCCGGACTCGAGCACCCGCTCGCGATAGGCGGGGTCGCTGAGCATGGCGAAGACGGCGTCCGGAGCCGCGTCGAGCGGCATCTCGTGGGTCAGCTGCATGCGACGCATCCAACACCCTGCGTCGCGGGCGCGCCACACGGTGTGGCGCAGTAACGTCGGCGCGTGACGCAGCCCGAGGAGACCTTCGTCCGATTCGGCGAGCAGGGGTACGGCGAGCAGGGGGAGCAGCTGACCTACGGCTCCTACCTGCGGCTGCCGCAGCTGCTCTCGGCGCAGGTGCCGGAGTCGGATCCGCCGGCGCACGACGAGTTGCTCTTCATCACGATCCACCAGGTCTACGAGCTGTGGTTCGCCCAGCTGCTGCACGAGGTGGGGGCCGTGCGGGACGCGATGCTGGCCGGGGCCCGCGGGGGCCGGCTGTGGCTCGCTCAGCACCTGCTCGGGCGGGTGCACGTGATCGAGCGGCTGCTGGTGCAGCAGGTCGACGTGCTCGAGACGATGACCCCGCAGGACTTCGGCGAGTTCCGGCAGCGACTGGCGCCGGCGAGCGGTTTCCAGTCCGTGCAGTTCCGCGAGCTGGAGTTCGTCTCGGGTGCGAAGGACGCCGGCTACCTCGACCGGTTCCGCGGTCTCACCGACGCCGAGCAGCGGCGGCTGGAGGGCCGGCTCACCGAGCCGACGCTGTGGGACGGCTTCGTCGCCGCCCTGGCCTCGACCGGCCTGCCGGCCGGCAACGATGCGGAGGTGTCGTCGTCCCTGCGTGCGGTGGCCCGCGACCGCGACCGGCACGCAGTCGTGTGGGCCTTGGCCGAGGCGCTGCTCCAGCACGACGAGCTGGCGGCGTCGTGGCGGGCGCGGCACGTGGTGATGGTCGAGCGGATGATCGGCGCGAAGTCCGGCACGGGCGGCTCGTCGGGCTCGGCGTACCTGCGCACGCGGCTGCCGCTCCAGTACTACCCGGTGCTCTGGGAGCTGCGCAGCAGCCTCTGACCCCGCAGCAGCCTCTGGACCTGCGTCGCGGTCGCAGGTTACCGACGGGGTAGCGCGTTGGCTGGCCAGACTCGGCCGAGCGTCCTAGCCTCAGGAGGGTGTCAACGACGACGCAGCACGCACCGACCTCTGACCTCTCCGACCTCCTACACCGCGCCGCGCACTTGGCCCGCTCGGGCCGCGGCAGCGGCGGGCCTCCGCACGACGCGGTCGAGGGTCTTCTCGCGGGCTACTACGCCCACGTGACCGACGAGGATCTCGCCGGCCGCACCGACGCTGACGTGCTCGGCACCTTCGCGAGCCACTACCGACTCGCCGGCGAACGGCCCCAGGGCACGGCCCGGGTGCGGGTGTTCACGCCCACGCTCGCCGAGCACGGGTGGACGGCCGGTGGCCACAGTGTGGTCGAGGTCGTCACCGACGACATGCCGTTCCTCGTCGACTCCCTCACGATGGAGTTGTCGGCGCACCTGCACGACGTGCACCTCGTGGTGCACCCACGCTTCGACGTGCGCCGCGACATCACCGGCGCGCTGGAGTCGGTGCAGACCGTCGACGAGTCCGTGGCCGAGCCCGACTCCTCGCTCGTGCGCGAGTCGTGGATGCACGTCGAGATCGACCGGCTGGCCCGCGACGTCGACCCCGACGCCGTCGTGGCCGACCTGCGGCGCGTGCTCGACGACGTCCGCGACGCCGTCGAGGACTGGCCGCGCACCAAGCAGCGCATGACCGACATCGCCACCGAGCTGCGCAGCCAGGCGCCGGCGGGGGTGCCCGCCGAGGAGGTGGAGCAGTCGGCGGCCCTGCTGGACTGGCTGGCCGACGAGCACTTCACCTTCCTCGGCTACCGGGAGTACCGACTCGAGGAGCACGCGGTCGAGGGCGAGCCGGCCGACGTGCGCGAGGACGTGCTCAAGGCGGTGCCCGGCAGCGGCCTGGGCATCCTGCGCTACGACTCCGACACCAGCGACTCCTTCGCCCGACTGCCCGATCCGGTGAAGGCGCGCGCCCGCGAGAAGCACCTGCTGGTGCTGGCGAAGGCCAACTCCCGCGCGACCGTGCACCGCCCCGCCTACCTCGACTACGTGGGGGTCAAGACCTTCGACGAGTCCGGCGAGGTCACCGGCGAGCGCCGGTTCCTCGGGTTGTTCTCGTCGATGGCCTACGCGGAGTCGCTGACCCGCATCCCGATGCTGCGCGAGAAGGCGGCCGAGGTGCTGCGGCGTCAGGGCTTCGACCCGCGTTCGTACGCCGGCCGCGCGCTGATGGACACCCTCGAGAGCTACCCCCGCGACGAGCTGTTCCACACCAGTGTCGAAGAGCTCGCCCCGATGGCGGAGTCGGCCATGCTGGCCGGCGAGCGTCGGGCGGTGCGCGCGATCACCCGTCCCGACACCTACGGCCGATACGTCAGCGTGCTCGTGTACCTGCCCCGCGACCGCTACAACACGGCGGTGCGCGAGCGGTTCAGCGAGATCCTGCTCGACCGGCTCGGTGGTGAGTCGGTCGAGTTCACGGTGCGCATCAACGAGTCCACCACCGCGCGCGTGCACTTCGTCGTCCACCTGCCGCGCGGCGAGCAGGATCCCACCGTCACCGGCGCCCTGCGCGTGCTCGACACCGCCGACCTCGAGCGCCGTCTGGCCGACGCCTCCCGCTCGTGGCGCGACGACTTCCTCGCCGCCGTGCTCGCCGAGTACGGCGAGCAGTCCGGCTCGCGGCTCGGCCGCCGCTGGGTCGACGCGTTCCCAGCCGCCTACCAGGAGGACTACCCGGCCCGCACCGGCGCGGTCGACCTCGGCCGACTCGAGGCCATCGAGGGCGACGAGGGTCTCGACCTCGCGCTCGTCGAGACCATGGACGCCGGTCGCGGCGAGGCCCGGCTGAAGGTCTACCGCGTGGGTGCGCCGCTGTCACTGTCGGCGGTGCTGCCGATGATCGCGAGCCTGGGTGTCGAGGTCGTCGACGAGCGCCCCTACGAGCTCGAGGGCCTCGACCGCGACTGCCACGTCTACGAGTTCGGCCTGCGCTACGGCCGCGCTCTGCCCGAGCGCGCTCGCGACCTGTGCGTCGACGCCCTGCGTGCCGTGTGGGAGGGCCGCACCGAGGTCGACGGCTTCAACCAGCTGGTGCTCGGCGCCGGGCTCACCTGGCGCCAGGCCACGCTGCTGCGCGCCTACGCCAAGTACATGCGACAGGGCGGCTCGCCGTTCGCCCTCGACACCATCGAGGAGGCGCTGCTCTCCAACGGCGAGATCACCGCCGACCTCGTGCGGTTGTTCGAGGCACGCTTCGACCCACGGCAGGAGAGCCGGGACGACGCGGTCGAGGCCGTACTCGTCGACCTGCTCCAGCGGCTCGAGCAGGTCGCCAGCCTCGACCACGACCGCATCCTGCGCAGCTACCTCACCCACATCCGGGCGACGCTGCGCACGAACTACTTCCAGACGGTCGACGAGACCGAGCACGACTACATCTCGCTCAAGCTCCAGCCCTCCGAGATCCCGGACCTGCCGCGACCGCGGCCGAAGTTCGAGATCTTCGTGTACTCCCCGCGGGTGGAGGGCGTGCACCTGCGCTTCGGCTCGGTCGCCCGGGGCGGACTGCGGTGGAGCGACCGCCGCGACGACTTCCGTACCGAGGTGCTCGGTCTGGTCAAGGCGCAGATGGTGAAGAACGCCGTCATCGTGCCGGTCGGCGCCAAGGGCGGGTTCTACGCCAAGCAGCTGCCCGACCCCTCGGGTGACCGCGACGCCTGGATGGCCGAGGGCATCGCCGCCTACGAGACGTTCATCTCGGGCCTGCTCGACATCACCGACAACCTCGTCGACGGCGAGGTGGTGCCCCCGGGCGACGTCGTGCGCCACGACTCCGACGACTCCTACCTGGTGGTGGCCGCCGACAAGGGCACCGCCACCTTCAGCGACATCGCCAACGAGCTGGCCGTGGCCCGTGGCTTCTGGTTGGGCGACGCCTTCGCCTCCGGCGGCTCGGTGGGCTACGACCACAAGGCGATGGGCATCACGGCTCGGGGCGCCTGGGTCTCGGTTCAGCGGCACTTCCGAGAGCGGGGCGTCGACTGCCAGGCCGAGGACTTCACCTGCGTCGGCATCGGCGACATGTCCGGCGACGTGTTCGGCAACGGCATGCTGTGCTCCGAGCACACACGTCTCGTGGCGGCGTTCGACCACCGCGACATCTTCATCGACCCCGACCCCGACGCGGCGTCGTCCTACGCCGAGCGCAACCGGGTCTTCGAGCTGGGCCGCTCCAGCTGGGCCGACTACGACACCTCCCTGATCTCCGAGGGCGGAGGCGTGTGGTCGCGCTCGTCGAAGTCGATCCCGGTCAGCGCGGCCGCGCGCCGCGCGCTCGGGCTCGCGGACGACGTCGAGCAGCTGCCGCCGTCCGAGCTCATGCGGGCGATCCTGATGGCACCGGTCGACCTGCTCTGGAACGGTGGCATCGGTACCTACGTCAAGGGCGCCGACGAGACGCACGCCGATGCCGGTGACAAGGCCAACGACGCGATCCGCATCGACGGAGAGCAGCTGCGGGTCTCCGCGGTCGGTGAGGGCGGCAACCTCGGTCTGACCCAGGCCGGGCGTATCGAGTACGCGCTCGGTGGCGGCCGGGTGTGCACCGACTTCATCGACAACTCAGCCGGTGTCGACACCTCCGACCACGAGGTCAACATCAAGATCCTGCTCGACCGCGTCGTCGCGGCCGGCGACCTCACCGTCAAGCAGCGCAACGCGGTGCTGGCCGAGATGACCGACGAGGTCGCGGCCCTGGTGCTGCGCGACAACTACGAGCAGAACCTGGCGCTGGCCAACGCGCTCAACCACGCGCCGTCGATGCTGCACGTGCACGAGGCGATGATGAGCCGCCTCGAGGGCGACGGCGTGCTCGACCGCGCCGTCGAGGGTCTGCCCAGCTCGGCCGAGGTGGAGCGCCGACGCGAGCGTGGGGAGGGCCTCACCGCGCCGGAGCTCTCGGTGCTGCTGGCCTGGACCAAGATCGTGTTGGCCGACCTGCTGCTCGGCACCGACCTGCCCGACGATCCCTATCTGGTCGAGGATCTGATGGCGTACTTCCCGACGCTCATGCGGGAGCGCTTCACCGAGCAGATCCAGGCGCACCCGCTGCGCCGGGAGATCATCGTGACCCAGGTCGTCAACGACATCGTCAACGGCGCGGGCATCACGTTCTGGGCCCGGCTGGCCGGAGAGACAGGAGCGTCGGCCGAGGAGCTCGTCAACGCCAACTTCCTGGCTCGTGAGATCTTCGGATCCCTCGAGCTGCGCGAGCGGCTCAAGGCGCTCGACAACACGATTCCCGCCGGCCTCCAGACCCGGATGCGGCTGGAGATGCGCACGCTGGTCGAGCGCGCCAGCCGGTGGCTCACCGCGCACGAGGGCCCGGTCATCGACAGCGAGGGTGCCGTGGCCCGGTACCGCGACCCCGTGCAAGCCCTCATGGCGGTGCTGCCCGAGGTGATGTCGGGTGCCGAGCTCGCCGACTTCGAGTCCCGGCGCGACCAGCTCGTGGAGCACGGCGTCGACGACGACCTCGCGCGCGACGTGGCCGTGCTGTCGCCGTCCTACGCGACGCTCGGGGTGGTCGACACGGCACTGCGGGCGGGGCTGGATGCGGCCGAGGTCGCCCGCGTGCACTTCGCGCTGGGGGAGCGGCTCGGGGTGCCGGCCCTGCTGGAGCGGATCTCGGCGCTGCCGCGGGCCGACCGCTGGCAGACGATGGCCCGCGCCGCGCTGCGAGACGACCTGCACGGCGTGCACGTGCAGCTGACCGGACAGGTGCTCGCCACGACCGAGGACGACGAGTCCGCCACCGTGCGCATCTCCGCCTGGGAGGACACCGACCCCGTCGTCGTCGGTCGGGCGGCCAGCACGCTCGCGGAGATCTGCGACGACGACCAGGCCGACCTGGCGCGGTTGTCGGTGGGGCTGCGCGTCGTCCGCTCCCTGCTGCGCACGTAGTCCCGCGAGGGGTCGAGGGTAGCGTCGCGGTCGTGGAGAGTGCGGTAGAGATCGCGGCCCGGACGACATCGGGCCAGTGGACGGCGGTGGAGGTCGTCGAGGCGGCGTTGGCCCGCATCGCCGAGCTCGACGGGCCGCTCAACGCGATGTCGGTCACGCTCGCGGACGCCGCCCGCGCCGAGGCTGCCCAGCGAGACGCCGCGACCGCTGCGGGCCGCACACCCGGCCCGTTGCACGGCGTGCCGATCGTCATCAAGGAGGAGGTCGACGTCGCCGGGTGCGTGACCACCTTCGGCGGCGAGGCCAACACCACGCCCGCCGCGGCGGACGCCGAGCTGGTGCACCGGCTGCGTGAGGCGGGTGCGGTGATCGTCGGCAAGACGACGATGCCGGAGTTCGGAGCCTTCCCCTTCACCGAATCGGTCTCGCGCGGCCTCACCCGCAACCCGTGGGACACCTCCCGCACCCCCGGCGGCTCCAGCGGCGGGACGGCGGTGGCGGTCGCGGCGGGCATGGTGCCGGTGGGCATCGGCGGCGACGGGGGCGGGTCGATCCGCATCCCGGCCGCGAGCTGCGGCCTCTTCGGCCTCAAACCGCAGCGTGGGCGGGTGACCACGGCGCCGCACCCGCACCTGTGGTGGGCGCTGGGCACGGCCGGACCTTTGAGCCGCACCGTGCTCGACAGCGCGCTGGTCTACGACGCTATCCGCGGCAACGCTCCCGGCGACCTCTACACGGGCGGCGAGGTCGGCAGCTTCGTCGACGCGGCGCGGCGCGAACCCGGTCGACTGCGCATCGGCTGGTCGACCAAGCCCGCCGGGCTCGGCGTCCGGCCCGACCCCGTGCACGTGGCCGCCGTCGAGCAGACGGCGCAGGTGCTGAGCGACCTCGGGCACGACGTGCACGAGGTCGACCCGCGCTATCCCGACATCACCGCGGCGTTCGTACCGCAGTTCTTCGCGGGCATCCGATCCGAGGCCGCGATGGTCGAGCACCCGAAGCGTCTGGAGCGACGGACCCGGGAGACCGTGCGCCTCGGAGCGTGGGTCACGCCGCGGGTCCGCGACGCCGCCCTGCGCGCCACCGAGAAGCTCAGCATCAAGGCGAACCGGGTCTTCGACTCCGTCGACGTTCTGCTCACCCCGACCACCGCCCATCGACCGGCGCGGGCCGGCGTGCTCGACGGCCGCGGCACCGTGGCGTCGTCCCTGCTCGCGATGCCCTCGATCGCCTACGCCGCCCTCTGGAACGTCGCCGGCAATCCGGCCGCGTCGGTGCCGGCAGGCATCGCCGACGACGGTCTGCCGACCGCGATCCAGTTCGTCGGCCGCACCGACGGTGAGGAGACGCTGCTCAGCCTGGCCGCCCAGGTGGAGGCGGCGCGGCCGTGGTCGTCTCCCGGCTGAGGCGTCACGAGGCCTTCTTCTTGGCCGCCGTCTTCTTGGCCGCCGTCTTCTTCGTGGCGGACTTCTTGGCCGCAGACTTCTTGGTAGGAGCCTTCTTGGCAGCGGACTTCTTGGCGGTCTTGGCGGCGGCCTTCGTGGAGGAACCCTTCTTCGCCGGCGTCTCCTCCGAGGTCGCCTCGCCTCGAGACTGCTTGGCCGCATCGACCGAGCGTTGGAGCGCGGCGAGCAGGTCGACGACCTCGCCGGAGGTCTTGGTCGAGGTGGGCGTGCGCTCGACCTCGCCGCCCTCGATCTTGGCCGTGACCAGCTTCTCGACGGCCTCGGCGTAGTCGTCGGAGAACTCCGAGGCGTCGAAGTCGCCGGCGAGGGTCTCGACGAGCATCGAGGCCATCTTCACCTCGGCGTCCTTGACCTCGCCGGCCTCGACGGAGAAGTCGGGGGTGCGGATCTCGTCGGGCCACATCATCGTCTGCATCACGATGACCTCCCCGGCATCGGTCTCGCGCACCCGCAGCACGGCCACGGTCGTGCGCTGGCGCAGCGCGACGGTCACGACGGCCACGCGGTCGGCGTCTAGGAGTGCCTGGCGCAGCAGCGCGTACGGCTTGGCGCCGGTGCCCTCCGGTTCGAGGTAGTAGCTCTTCTCGAACAGCATGGGGTCGATCTGCTCGCGCGGCACGAACCGCTCGACGGCGATCTCGCGGCTCGAGGTGACCGGCAGGTCGGCGAGGTCGTCGTCGGTGAGGATCACCATCTCGCCGTCCTCGGTCTCATACCCCTTGGCGATGTCGGAGTAGGCGACCTCCTCGCCGTCGAGGGAGCACAGACGTTGGTATCGGATGCGGCCGCCGTCGCTGGCGTGCACCTGTCGGAAGCTGACGTCGTGGCTCTCCGTGGCCGAGTACAGCTTCACGGGCACGTTCACCAGGCCGAAGGAGACGCTGCCCTTCCAGATCGCTCGCACCCGACCCAGTCTGCACAATGAGGCGGTGCCCCCGCCACGCCCCATGCTCGCCACGAAGGCCGACCACGTGCCGAGCGGGCCGGAGTGGACGCACGAGGTCAAGTGGGACGGCGTCCGCGCGCTCGCCGAGGTCTCACCCGGGGGCGTCGGTCTGTGGAGCCGCAACCTCAACCAGATCACCACCGCCTGGCCCGACCTGCTCGGCTTCGACCTGCCCAGCAGCGACCTGCTCGTGGACGGCGAGATCATCGTGCTGGGCGAGCGCGGCACTCCGGACTTCCGGGTGCTGGCCGAACGCATGCACGTGCGCAGCGCCCGGGCCGCCGAGACGCTCGCGCGGCGACTGCCCGCGACGTACATGGTCTTCGACCTGCTGCGCCTCGACGGCGAGGATCTGACCCGGCTGCCACTGGTCGAGCGGCGCGCCCGTCTGACCGACCTGGGGCTGATCGGCTGGGCCGTGCCCGAGGCGTACGACGACGGCGCGATGCTGCTCGAGGCCACCCGGCAGCAAGGGCTCGAGGGCGTGGTGAGCAAGCGGCTCTCCTCGCCGTACCGACCGGGCGACCGCAGCCCGCACTGGCGCAAGCGTGCGCACCGGTTCCGGCGCTCCTACGTGGTGGGCGGGTGGCGTCCGCAGGAGGGCACCCGCGACCGGCTCGCGGCCCTGCTCGTGGGCGAGCCGACGCCCGACGGGCTGGCCTACCGTGGTCGCGTGGGCAGCGGGATCTCCGGACGCACCAGCGCGATGCTGGCCGAGGCGGTGTCGAACCTGACCCGCTCGACCAGCCCGTTCGACGACATCGACGGGGGAGTGCCGCGGGTCGACGCCGTCGGGACGACGTGGGTCGACCCGGTGCTCGTCGTCGACGTCGACACTCACGGCCTGGGCTACACGCGGCTGCGGCAGCCCTCCTACCGGGGCCTGCGCGCCGACCTGACGCCCGACGACCTGCCGGATCAGTCGTGAGTCCCGCAGGACGCGAGGAGGTGCGGGTCGACGTCGAGGGTCGCACCCTGACCCTGAGCAACCTCGAGAAGGTGCTCTACCCGCGCACCGGCACCACCAAGGGCGAGGTGCTGCACTACTACGCCCAGATCGCGCCGGTGCTGCTCCCGCACCTGGCGCACCGTGCCGTCACGCGCATCCGCTGGCCGCACGGGGTCGCCGAGGCGAGCTTCTACGAGAAGAACGCGCCCGCGGGCACGCCGTCGTGGGTGCACACCGTGCGGGTGCCGACCACCGGCTCCCGGGGGGCGAGCCGGCACGGCGACCACCTGGTCTTCCCCATCGTCGACGATCTCGCCACCCTCACCTGGCTGGCGAACCTGGCGGCGCTGGAGCTGCACGTGCACCAGTGGCAGGTGGGCCGCAACGGGCAACCGCGCAACGCCGACCGCCTCGTGATCGACCTCGACCCCGGCGACGACGCCGGGCTCCAGCAGTGCTGCGAGGTGGCGTTGCTGGTGCGTGCGAAGCTCGCCGAGCGCGACCTCGACGTGCGGCCGGTCACCAGCGGCAGCAAGGGCCTGCACCTCTACGCCACGCTGCCGCGACGACTGCCCTCGCCAGCGTCGACGGCGCTGGCCAAGGAGGTCGCCGACGAACTCGCGGGCGAGCACCCGCGTCTGGTGACGGCGTCCATGACCAAGACGCGCCGGGTGGGGAGGGTGTTCTTGGACTGGTCGCAGAACGCCGCCTCGAAGACGACCGTCACGCCGTACTCGCTGCGTGGGCGCGAGAAGCCGTACGTCGCGACGCCGCGCACCTGGCAGGAGATCGAGGACGGCGCCGACGACGCCGTGGGCATCGACCAGCTGCGCCTCGAGGAGGTTCTCGAGCGAGTGGGCGACGAGGGCGACCTGTACCTCTGCGAGCCCTCGGGTGGGCCCTGCGCAACGGAAGAGTAAAGACCCGTCTTCTCTCCGTAACACCACGGGGCGGCCGAGACGCCTATATATTTCCCGCATGGCTCAGCGGGTGCTCGTCGTGGAAGACGAGGAGGACATCGCTTTCCCTTTGGTTCGAACCCTGGAGCGCGACGGCTACGACGTCGCCTGGGTCGACAGCGGTGAGCGCGCGCTGAAGGATCTGGACGACATGCCCGCCGACGTCGTCATCCTCGACCTCGGCCTGCCCGACATGGACGGCCTGGAGGTCTGCAAGCGGGCTCGCGACGCCGGCTACGCCGGTGCCATCATCATCGTCACGGCCCGCGCGGGCGAGCTCGACCGGGTGGTCGGCCTCGACTACGGAGCCGACGACTACCTCTCCAAGCCGTTCGGTCTGGCCGAGCTCCAGGCACGCGTGCGGGCGCTGCTGCGCCGTACCTCGGCCGGGTTCTCTCGCGACGGGACCGAGGTCGACCCCGACAGCCTGCGCATCGACGCCGCGGCTCGCCGCGTGTACTCCGGCGAGACCGAGGTGCCGCTCACGGGCAAGGAGTTCGAGGTGCTCAGCATCCTGGCCGCCCACCGCGACAAGGTCGTCTCCCGCGGACGCCTCATGGCCGAGGTGTGGGACGAGAACTGGTACGGCTCCACCAAGACCCTCGACGTCACCATCGGTCGGCTGCGTCAAAAGCTCGACAGCGTCGGCGTCACCGACAAGGTGGTCGCCGTGCGGGGCGTGGGGTTCCGCCTCGAGGCCGGCCAGACCGACTGAGCCTCTCCCGGTCACAGCCCCCGCTACGTCACCAGGGCTCGGACGGCGCGCCCGATCGCGGCGCCCATCTCGTCGTCGGAGAGCGCGACGGGTGAGACGTCGCCGTCGGCGAACAGCGCGCGGGAGGCCCCGAGGGCGAACACGACCCGCCACGCCGCCTGCGCCTGGGTCTCGGAGGCGCCGAGGCGATCGCGCAGCCAGCCGGTGACCGTGGTCGCCAGCCGATGGCTGTGCTCGCGTCGGCGCACCTCGATCTGGGGGCTGACGGCGGGGCCGGCCAGGAAGGCGCGCATCACCGCGCCTCTGCGGGCGAAGATCGCGACCGCGGCGCAACCGAGCTGCTCGAGCGCCCGGTCGTCGTCCGGCTCCTCGGAGGTGCGTGCGAACGCCTCGACGGTATCGGCCTCGAGGTCGCCGAGGGCGCGGTCGAGCATGGCCAGCAGCAGCCCGTTGCGGTCACCGAAGCGGTGGTAGAGCGCGCCGTTGGAGGTGCCGGCCGCGGCGGCGACCGCGGCGATGGTCACAGCCGGGAGACCGCCGGCCTCGAGCAGGTGCAACCCGGCGGCGACCATCGCGTCGGCCGAGGTCGTCGACCGGAGCTGCTGGGGCGTGCGCACCCGCCAGACTGTAGTGGAGCGTCTGCTCTGTTCAGAGCAGAGCGAATGCTCTACTTTGGGGCGCATGCCTTCGTTCACGGTCCGTGGCACTCGTTTCGGCGGGGCTCCCCGCTCGCACTGGCGTGAGGTCAACGCGCGGCTCGACCCCGAGGTCGACTTCGTCGAGATCTACCGCAACCTCTCTGCCCACGAGTTCCCGTGGGACATCCAGCAGGCCCTCGGGTTCGCGCTGTTCCGCACCTACGCCGTGCCCGGCATCGGCGACCTGCTCGACCGCACGGGGCAGTTCACGGGCGCGGTGCAAAAGCGCTACGACGACACCGCGCTGCTGCTCGAGCCGCCGACGCTGCACGGCTTCGACCACCCGGAGGCCCGGACGGCGATCCGGCGAATCAACCGGATGCACCGCGCCTACGACATCCCCGACCACGAGTTCCGCTACGTGCTCTCGACCTTCGTCGTGGTGCCCAAGCGCTGGCTCGACGAGTTCGGCAAGCGGCCGCTCGACGACGTCGAGGTGCGCGCGAGCGTGAACTACTACCGCGCGCTCGGCCGGCACATGGGCATCCCCGACATCCCGGAGACCTTCGAGGAGTTCGCGGAGCTCATGGACTCCTATGAGGCCGAGCACTTCGCCTTCGACGAGGGCGGACGCCGCGTGGCCGACGAGACGCTGCGCCTGCTGGCCCGTTCCTACCCGGCGTTCCTGGCCCGGCCGATGCACGCGTTCTCGCGGTCGTTGATGGACCCGGCGCTGCGCGCGGCGTTCGGCTACGAGGCGCCACCGGCCCGGTTCGAGGGTGCGGTGCGTCGTCTGGTGCGCGCCCGCGGCCGGTTGATGCGCATCTTCCCGGCCCGGATGACCCTCACCCGCGTCAACGACCTCCCGATCGTGCGCTCCTACCCCGACGGCTTCGAGATCGAGCAACTCGGCACCTTCCCCGTGCCCGGGGTCGCCGGCTGCCCGGTCCGCTGAGGTGGCCGGCGAGGGGTCGCAAATCGTCGTTCGAGGGGTCGCATTGTGTTCACGGCCAGCGCGATTCGCGACCCCTCGGGGCACGATTTGCGACCCCTCGGGGCACGATTTGCGACCCCTCGCGGGTCAACCCGCAGCGAGCAGTTCGCGCACCCGGGGGATGACCTCGGTGCCGTAGAGCCGGATCGACTCGCACCGCTGCTCGTGGGGCAGCGCGCCGACGGCGTACTTGAGCTGGAAGCGGGAGAGCCCGAGCAGCCGCACGTTGTGCGCGATCTTCTGCGCAACGGTCTCGGGGGAGCCGACGAAGATCGAGCCCTGCGGGCTGGCGCCCTGCTCGAAGGTGATCCGGCTGTACGGGCCCCACCCGCGCTCGCGTCCGATGCGCCCGAAGGCCTCGGCCTGGTGCGGGAACATCTGCTCGCGAGCCAGCTCGTCGGTGGCCGCGATGTGGCCGGGGCAATGCATGCCGAGGGGCAGGTCGGGGTGGCCGTCCTCGGCCAGGGCGCGGCGATAGAGGTCGGCGTACGGCACGAAGGACGCCGGGGAGCCGCCGATGACCGCCAGCACGAGCGGAAAGCCGTACGCCGCGGCCCGCACCACCGATTCCGGGCTGCCACCGACCGCGATCCAGGCGGGGAGGCCGGCCTCGGTGGTGGGATGCACGGGCTGGTGGGCGAGCGGGGTGCGCACCGTGCCGCGCCAGGTCACCGGCTCCTCGCGGCGCACGTGGGCGAAGAGGTCGAGCTTCTCGGCGAACAGCCGCTCGTAGTCGCCGAGGTCGAGTCCGAAGAGGGGGAACGACTCGGTGAACGAGCCCCGCCCCAGCTGCACCTCGGCGCGTCCGTTGCTGAGGGCGGCCAACGTGGAGAAGCGCTGGAACACCCGGATCGGGTCGTCGCTGCTGAGCACCGTCACCCCGGTGCCCAGTCTGATCCGACCGGTCCGCCCGGCGATCGCCGCCAGGACGACGTCGGGTGCCGCGATCGCATAGTCGTCGCGGTGGTGCTCGCCCAGGCCGAGGTAGTCGACGCCCACCCGATCGGCGAGCACGCCCTCGGCCACCACCTGCCGGATCGCCTCCGCGGGGTGCTGGGGTGCGCCGTCCGGAGTCCGGCCGACGTCGCCGAAGGTGTCGAGCCCGAACGTGGGGTGCTCCGGTGTGCCGAGCACGCTCGTGTCGATCTCGGGCGGCTCGGGCAGGTGCGGTCGGTCCACCCGGCGAATCTAGCGGTCGACGGCGATGTCGGGGATTCAGGAGATCTGGAAGGTGAAGGCCATGTCGTCCGGGTGGAGTGAGGCGTTCTGGCCGCTGCCGAAGTCGCGCCAGAACGTGTAGACCACGAAGTCGCCGCTGCGGCACAGCTCCTGGTGCTCGGCGCGGACCTCGATGAAGGACTGGCTGGTGCCAAAGGTGCGGTCGCCCTCCCAGACGAGGTCGACCGTCATGACCGAAGCCGCGGGCGTCAGGCCCGGCACGTGCAGGCACACGATGCCCTCGGAGGGGTAGCTGGTCGAGGTGATGCCGCCCGACTGGGTGTGCACGGCCTCATCGGCGGTGTAGTGCGCGCCGTAGGCCCGCACCAGCCCCGCCGGCCCCCGTGGGCCGCGCAACTTCTTGCGGGTGGTGGCGGCCATGTCCTTGACGCCGAGCGAGCCGTCCTTGATGTCGACACCGGTGACGCTGCCGTCCTTGATCTGCTTGCCGGTGATCAGGGAGCCGGCCACCGCCCCACCGCCTCCGGCGAGCACGGCGACGAGCGTCACGGTGGTCAGGCTGACCAGGGTCGAGGTGATGCGCATGCGTGGACTCCTCGCGAGGAACGGGTTTCAGGAGCCGGCCGAGACGGCGAGCTCGAGCAGCTTCTGTGCGGCGGCGACCACGTCGTCCTCGCTGTGGCCGGAGCCCTGAACGAGGGTCACGGTGAAGGCGGTTCCGCCGACGAGCGCGGCGCCGCTGGCCTGGAGGTTGTCACCCCCGGCGAACGGGCCGACGAGCACGTAGGCGTCGTCGCCGATGCCGTCGAGGTCGTGCTCGTGCGGCTGGTCGAGGGTCGCCTGGCCGCCGGACTTCAGGCCCTCGAAGCCGCCGTTGCCGATGTCGACGGGCAGCACACCGAGTGAGCCGCTGAAGGCTCGCACGTCGCTGGGGGCGGCGAAGTCGCAGGTGCCCGAGGTACCCGGGGTCAGTTGCTCGGCCACGCCCAGCGCGTCGCTGACCTGGGCGTCGCTGAGTTCGGCGCAGAGGTCGGGCAGCGTGGCGTCGACGGCCTCGGTGGGGCTCGCCGTCACGGGTGCGGCGGCCGAGTCCGCCGGGTCGGCGAGGTCGGGCGCGCTGTCGTCGTCCGACCCGCAGCCGGCGAGCAGGGTCGCGGCCAGCGCCAAGGCGGTCAGGGCTCCGATGGGGCGCATGGGGTGATCGTCGCGGCCCCGGCATGCCCAGGGCAGTAGGGGAGAGGAGTAATCGCGGTGCGAGTGCCCGAAACGGACTTAGGCTCCCGTCGTGGACCGGCTGGGACTGCTGGAGCGCGTGATGGGCGACCTCGTCGAGGGCCGCCCTCGCCTCGCCCGCGCGCACGCACTGGCGGCAGTGGTGGCCGACCCCTCGCCCGCGCTCTCCCTGGCCGCCGTGGCCGACTTCTGGCTCGGCGACTTCGCCGGCGGCGCGCGCCACGCCGGGCAGGCCCTCGAGCTGGCGGACGACGACCCGGCGCGTGCGCTGGCTCTCGCGGCCGCCGCGCTGGTGGCGACCGGCGACCCGGCGGACCGCTGCGAGGAGCGCGTGCTGCTCGCCGTCGACGCCGGGCTCGCCGGTGAGCGCGGGGGCCGGTGGGGTACAGCGGTCTGCTACCTCGCCACCGAGGCGGCGCTGGTCAGCGCCCGACTCGACGTGGCCAACCGGATGCTCGCGGTGTGGCCAGGCCCTGAGCGCGAGTGGGCCGGGCATCCGCTGGCCCTGCAGGCGGCGGCGTGTTGGGCCCGGCTGGCGATCTTCACCGGTCGGGTCGACGAGGCGCTCGCGTTGACGAGTGAGCTGCGCCGGCCGGGGGAGTCGTCGCGGCTCGCGGTGCTCTCCCACTCCGTCGACTGCCTGGTGCTCGGCCACGCCGGACACCCGGAGGCGATGGCGGCGCGGCAGCGGGTCGAGGAGGCCGTGCCGGTCGAGCCCACGGACTGGGTGGAGCGCGGTGTCCTCATGCTGCTCGCGTTCGGTGCGACCGCCATGGGCGACACCCGTGCCGCGGCCGAGCTGATCCTGCGCGCGGGCGGCGACGCCGGCCTGCGGCGGTGCACCCTGATCGACCGGGCGCTCGGCCTGGAGGTGCTGCTCTCGGCGGCCCTCGACGAGGGGGACGCCGTGGCGGCCGCCGCGTGGGTGGTGCAACTGGAGGAGATCGAGACGCACCCGATCAGTGCGCCGAGCGTCGACCGAGCCCTGGCGCGGGCGCTGCTGGCCCAGGGCGACCTGGAGGCGGCCCGTGCGCGCGCCCTACGCAGCGTGGCGGCCTGCCGTGAGCACGAGCGGCTCGTCGAGGCGGCGGACGGCGAGATCGTGCTGGCCCAGGTGAGCATCGCGGCCCACGACGTCGCCTCCGCGGTGCGGGGACTGCGCGCCACCGTCACGGCGGCCGATCTCAGCGGCCACACCTCGGTGCGACGGCGTGCCGCGTCGACGCTGGGATCGGTGCGGCGTCGGCTGCCGCCGGTGGTGGGCGCGGGGTGGGCGGCGCTCTCGGAGCGTGAGGCCGAGGTCGCGCGGCTGATCCTCGGCGGGGCAGATCAGGCGGAGATCGCCCAGACGCTGTTCCTCTCCCCGCACACCGTGCGGGTGCACACCTCGCGGGTGCTGTGCGCGTTCGGGGTCTCGACCCGGGTCGGCCTGCTGGCCGCCGCCGGCTACACGCCCCTCGCCTCGGACGACGTGAAGCCGCTGCCGGCGCTGAGCCCTCGGCAGGGCGAGGTGGTGACGTTGCTGGCGCAGGGCCGCTCGAACGCCCAGATCGCCTCCGAGCTCGGGGTCAGCGTGAAGGCCGTGGAGAAGCACGTCGGCGACGTGCGCGCACGCTGGGGTGCGTCGTCCCGGTTCGAGGTCGCCCGGCGGTGGTGGGGCGAGCAGCAGCGGGGCTGATGCGAACCACGACGGCCTGAGGCTGTTGAGCACCTCTGCTCACTCGTGGTGCTGATGGGGCGACCGGATGCGAGCCGAGGGTTATCCACAGGTTAAGGACGGGCCGGGTGCGGGTAGTGCTGGCGGTGCGTAGGTTCAACCGCACGCCTCGCGGGGCCAGCCGCAGCCACTTCGACCAGCACTTCTCGGGACTGATCGCCACATGTCGATGACGCCGACCGCCACGCACGCCGGCACCGGTGACGAGCTGGCGCACGCGCTGCGCGAGCGGGTGCGCCGCGAGGGTGTCGACCCCCAGCGCGACGTCGAGCGGGTGCGCCGCTTCGCCCGGGATCTCGTCACCGCGCACGACGAGCGCGCGCTGACCGGCGTCGTCACGCCGCTGGCCGACCCCGAGGCCACGATCGCCGACCTGATGGCGCGGGTGAGCGGCTTCGGTCCGCTCCAGCCGTTCTTGGAGGATCCGGAGGTCGAGGAGGTCTGGATCAACGACCCGTCGCGCGTGTTCGTGGCGCGCAACGGCAAGCACGAGCTCACGACTTTGGTGCTCGACCAGGCGCAAGTGACCGAGCTGGTCGAGCGCATGCTGAAGTCGTCGGGTCGACGCATCGACCTCAGCCGTCCCTTCGTCGACGCGATGCTGCCGCAGGGCCACCGGCTGCACGTGGTGCTCGAGGGCATCAGCCGTGGCTTCTCGGCCGTCAACATCCGCAAGTTCACCCTGCGCACTGCACGGCTCGACGACCTGGTCGAGCTGGGGAGCCTGCACCAGCGTGCCGCCGACTTCCTCGGCGCCTCGGTACGCGCCGGGCTCAACATCCTCGTCACGGGCGGAACCCAAGCGGGCAAGACCACGATGTTGAACTGCCTCGCGGCCGCCATCCCCGGTGGCGAGCGTGTCATCAGTGCCGAGGAGGTCTACGAACTGCGCTTCCCACACCCCGATCACGTGGCCCTCCAGACCCGGCAGGCCGGGCTCGAGGGCACGGGCGAGGTCCGGCTGCGCGACCTGGTCAAGGAATCGCTGCGCATGCGGCCCAGCCGGCTGATCGTGGGGGAGGTGCGCTCCGAGGAGTGTCTCGACTTGGTCCTGGCGCTCAACGCCGGACTGCCCGGCATGTGCACCCTGCACGCCAACTCCGCCCGCGAGGCCCTGATGAAGATGGTGACCCTGCCGCTGTTGGCGGGTGAGAACATCTCCGATCGGTTCGTGGTGCCGACGGTGGCGACGTCCGTCGACCTGGTGGTGCACCTCGGGCTGGACGCCCGCGGCCATCGCACGGTGCACGAGATCGTCGCGGTGCCGGGTCGCGTCGAGCACGGCGTCATCGAGACCGAGCCGATCTTCGCGCGACAGGGCGGCGAACTGCGCCGGCTGCACGGTTTCCCGCCCCGCCCCGAGCGATTCGAGCGTCTCGGGCTCGATCTGCGCTCCTTGCTGGGGGAGAGCGCCTGATGGGCGCGCTCCTCGGGCTCGGCGTGGGCGTCGGGCTGCTGCTCATCTGGTCGGCGTTCGCGGTTCCGCGCCGCGTCTCGCCCGTCGAGGCCCGACCCGGACGCGTCGCCGACCTCATGGCTCGCGCCGGCCTGGCACACGTCCCCGTGCGCGCCGTCGGCGTGCTGTGCTTCGGCATGGGGCTGGGCGCGTTCCTGGTGATGCTCGTGGTCTCCGGCACACCGCCCGTCGCCGTCGTCTTCGGCGCGCTGGCCTCGTTCCTCCCGCTGGGGGTCCTCGCCGGGCGGGCACGGCGCCGGCAGCGTGAGTTCGCCGAGGTCTGGCCCGAAGCCGTCGACAACCTCGCCTCCGGCGTCCGCGCCGGGCTCTCCCTACCCGACGCCCTGACGGCCCTGGGCCATCGTGGGCCCGAACCGCTGCGGGAGGCGTTCGTGGCGTTCGGCATCGACTACCAGGTCAGCGGTCGGTTCGGTGACTGTCTCGACCGACTCAAAGACCGCCTCGCAGACCCCGTGGGTGACCGGGTGTGCGAGAGCCTGCGCGTGGCGCGCGAGGTCGGCGGCGGCGACCTCGGGCGACTGCTGCGCAACCTCTCCGGCTACCTGCGCGACGACGCCCGCACCCGCTCCGAACTCGAGTCCCGCCAGGCGTGGACCGTGAACGGCGCTCGCCTGGCCGTCGCCGCGCCCTGGCTGGTGCTGATGGCGATGAGCTTCCAGGGCGATGCCGTGCAGCGGTACGGCTCGGCGACGGGCGTGATGATCCTGCTCGTGGGCGCCGGCGTGTGCGTGGTGGCCTACCTGCTCATGGTGCGCCTGGGGCGCCTCCCGACCGAGAGGCGGATCCTGGCATGAACCTCGCTGCCTGGGGTGCCCTGCTCGGCGCGACGTCGGGTGCCGCGGTGTTGTCGATCCTGGCCCGCGTGCGCGCCATCGGAAGGCCGACCCTGGCCACTCGGGTACTGCCCTACGTGCGCGACCTGCCGCCGGTCGGTCGCGACCCTCGGCTGCGGCTGCCCACCGGTGCCGCCCCGGCGGCTCGAGGTGTCTTCGGCCCCGCGCTGGTGCGACTGGCCGACGTCGTCGAGCGGGTCATGGGTGGAGCCGACTCGGTACGACGGCGCCTGCGCCGCGCCGGCCTCGACCTCACCGTGCCCGACTTCCGGGTCGAGCAGGTGCTGTGGGGTCTCGTCGGGTTCGCCGTCATGGCGGCATGGGGGCTGCTGCGCACGCTCGGTCACCCGGGGGCGGCCCTGAGCTCCGCCTTCTTCTGCGCGGTCGGCCTCGTCATCGGCGTGCTGGCCCGCGACACCTACCTCACCTCGCAGGTGCGGGCGCGCGAGCGACGCATCCTCCAGGAGTTCCCCACGGTCGCAGAGCTCCTTGCGCTGTCCGTCGCCGCCGGCGAGAGCCCGGTCGGCGCTCTGGACCGCGTCGTCAGCCGAAGCGGCGGTGAGCTCTCCCGCGAGCTCGCCATCGTGCTCGCCGAGGTGCGCACGGGCGAACCAGTGGCCAGCGCCTTCGACCGGCTGGCCGCCGCCACCGGTCTGCCCGTCGTCGCGCGCTTCGCCCAAGGCGTCGCCGTCGCGGTCGAGCGCGGCACCCCGCTGGCCGACGTGCTGCACGCCCAGGCGGCCGACGTCCGCGAGGCCGGACGCCGCGAGCTCATCGAGACCGGCGCCCGGCGCGAGGTCGCGATGATGGTCCCGGTGGTCTTCCTCGTGCTCCCCGTGACCGTCGTGGTCGCCTTCTGGCCCGGCTACGTGGGTCTGAGTCTCTCCGCGGTGTCGTGACACCGCGGCTCGTCAGTACCTCTCGGAAAAGGAAGATCGCATGAACAACCTGATGAAGTTGAGCCACCTGATGGTCGCCGGCTGGGTCGGCCTCCTGGTAGCACCGACCGACCGGCGCCGAGACGAGCGGGGTGACGTGCCGGGTTGGGTGCTGGTCACGGTCATGTCGGCGACCCTCGTGGGCGCCTTGACCATCGTGGCCAAGGAGCAGCTCTCCGACCTGCTGCGCAGCGCCCTCCAGCGGGTGCAGTAGCCATGTCGCACAGGCGGCGGGCTCGAGGCTCGGCCGTCGTGGACTTCGTGCTGGTGATGCTGGTGCTGGTGCCTCTCGTGCTCGGCATCCTCCAGGTCTCGCTGGTGCTGTTCGTGCGCAACACGCTCACAGCCGCAGCCTCCGACGGAGCCCGGTACGGCGCCACGGTGGGTCACTCCCCGCAGGACGCCGCAGCGCGCGCCCGCTCGCAGATCAGTGGCGCCGTCGCCGACCGGTTCGCCCGTGACGTCGACGCGCGGGTCGTCTCGGTCGGTGGTGCGCCCACGGTCGTGGTCACGGTGCACGCGACCGTTCCGGCGCTCGGCCTCGGCGGCCCGGCCGTCGACCTGACCGTCGACGGGCACGCGGTGCAGGAGCAGCCGTGATGCCGCGGGGCGTGCGGGCAGAGCGGGGCAGCGCCATCGTCGAGCTGGTGTGGCTCGCGGTGATCTTGTTGGTGCCGGTCGTGTGGATCGTGATGAGTGTCTTCGAGGTGCAGAGCGGGGCCTTCGGCGTCGAGGCCGCGGCTCGCTCGGCCGCCCGGGCCTACGTGCTCGCCCCGGACGACGCCAGCGGCCGAGCTCGTGCCGAAGCGGCGGTGCGCGTGGCGCTGGCCGACCAGGGCCTGCCCCCGGGCCGGTTCGACCTGCGCGTCGACTGCGGCGGCTTCGAGAACTGCCACAGCGGGACGGCGGTCGTGACCGTGGTCGTGAAGACCACCGTCGACCTGCCGATGCTGCCCGACATCTTGGGCAGCGGCGCTCCGGCGTTCGCCCTCGACGCCAGCCACAGCGTGCCCGTGGGGCGGTTCCAGGAGATCTCGCCGTGAGCGCGTCGCGTGAGCGCGGCGAGCGCGGATCGGTGTCGCCGCTGGTGATCGGCTTCGCGATGGTGCTGCTGCTCGGGGTCGTCCTGGTCACCGACGCGACGGCCGCCTACCTCCAGCGCTCCGGACTCTCGACGCTCGCCGACGGAGCGGCGCTGTACGGCGCCGACGCCGGCGCGACCGGCACCTCGGTCTACACCGAGGGCGTGCCCGAGGGAGACCTGCCGCTGGACGCCGGGGTCGCCGCAGCCGGCGTCCGCGCGTATCTCGAGCGCGTCGGCGCCTTCCGGGAGTACCCCGGGCTCCAGATCACGCGGGTGCGTGTCGACCCCCGCACGCGCAGCGTCCTCGTGGAACTCACCGCACCGCTGCACCTGCCACTGCCGATGCCGGGGGAGTCCGACACCGCGCTGGTCACGGCCCGAGGAGCAGGCAGCACCGGTGTGGAGAGCTGATCAGGTCAGGCGAGAGCCGCCCGGGCCCGATTCGGCGGCGCACGCGCAGTCGTCGGAATATCGTGGGGTCATGCGCCAGCAGCTCACCGGACTCCTCGCCGTTCTCGCGGCCGTGCTCATGGTCGTGACGCTGGCCGCTCCCGCCCAGGCGAGCAAGGCATCGACCCTCCAAGACGGCATCCGTCACCGCACGAACGCGGTGCGCGCCGAGGCCGATCTGGTGAAGCTGCGCAAGAAGCGGTGCGTCACCCGGTTCGCGGTGCGTCAGGCGCGCCGGATGGCGAACCAGGACTCGATGTTCCATCAGGATCTGCAGAAGGTGCTCGAGGCGTGCGACCTCACCCTGGCGGGAGAGAACGTCGCCTCCGGCTTCACCACCGCGGACGCCGTGATGAAGGCCTGGATGAACTCGCCGGACCACAAGGCGAACATCATGAACAAGGGCTATCGGCTGCTCGGCGTGGGTGCGCGCAAGAGCGACTCGGGCACGTGGTACTTCGCGCAGGTCTTCGGCCGCGCGTAGCCCCCGCGTTTCATGGCTGACACACAGGTGGTCTTTGCTTTACATTGAGCGCGTGTCCAGCGGTGGGTGGTCTCGAACGGCGACGGTTCTCGTCGCAGCGCTCCTGGCTGCGCTGGTCGCAGCTCCGGCGCCCGCCCACGCGGGCACGATGGGTGACTACCAGGCGGCGGCGCGGCGCACGGTGAACCACCAGCGCGACGCCCACCACGTCAGCACGCTCGTCAAGCAGGGATGCGTCCAGGCCTTCGCGCGGCGCCAGGCCCGCAAGATGGCGACCGAGCAGAAGGTGTGGCACCAGGATCTCAGCTCGGTGCGCTCGTCCTGCGGTGTCGGCGCGACCGCCGAGAACCTCGCCTACGGCTTCCCGACGGGGCGCAAGACCGTCCTCGCCTGGATGGACTCGTGGAGCCACCGAGCCAACATCCTCAACGGCACCCACCAGTACATGGGCCTCGCCGCGCGCCGCGGCAGCAACGGTGCCTGGTACGTCTGCCTGCTGGTGGCCTCGAAGCAGAGCGCCAAGAGCACCGCCGGCGACCCCGCCGCCCGCTGATCCGCCCGCTGATCCGCCCGCGAGGGGTCGCGAATCGTCCCTCGAGGGGTCGCGAATCGTTGCTCGAGGGGTCGAGTCGGCTGTGTGGTCGTGCGGGTGGGCGGGCAGCACGACGCCCGCCGTCCGAGCGGTGGACGGCGGGCGTGGCGGGTGCTGCTGGTGGTTCAGGGCCTCACTTGATGGTGTAGGCGTTGTCGATCTCGGCGAAGGCGCCGGAGGCCTTGGTGAGGTAGTGCGACATCTCCTCGAGCAGGCCGACGCTCTTGAGGTTGGCCTGGGTCCAGTCCTGGTAGGTGACGTTGAAGGAGTCACCGGCCGAGGACTTGAAGCCGCCGGAGTCGCGCAGGGAGTCGACCTGGCTCTTGGCGGCCTGGAGGATGCCCTCGAGCTGGTTCTTGATGTTGGCGAGGTTCTTGGCCTGGGCCTCGATGTCGCCGTGGGATACGGAGATGGTGCCGTTGCTCATGGGTTGTCTCCTGATCGGACCTACCGGCCCGGAGTGGGTTGGTCTGACGAGGGCGCTTTTACCCGGGTCGGCACGTCTCAAACCAGGTCAGGACGTCTCCTGCACGACCTGCACGGCGTGGCCGTCGGGATCTTCCGCCCGGGCGATGAGCAGTCGACCCAGCCATGGCGTCGGTCCGGAGGAGACGACCGCGCGCTGTCCGCTCGTCACCGGGTCGAGTCCGTGGTGCTCACGGCACCCGAGGACGACCTGGGTGTGAGGAGAACGAGACCACGAGCCTGCGGCAGGACAACGAGTAGGGGACTGCCTCGTGGGCGTCGTAGGCTTGCCGATCGTGGCAGGCCCAGACTTCGACACCGAGATCAAGCAGCTCCAGGCGACGATGCGCACCATCGAGCAGGTGCTCGACGTCGACGCGATGAAGCAGGAGATCGCCGACCTCGGCGAGCAGGTCGCCGCACCCGATCTCTGGGACGACCAGGAGAACGCCACCCGTGTCACGGGCCGGCTCTCCGACCTCCAGGGCCAGATGGAGCGCTTCGAGAGCCTGCAGTCGCGCATCGAGGACGTCGAGGTGCTGGTCGAGCTCGGTCAGGAGGAGGGCGACGAGGAGTCCCTGGGCGAGGCCGAGCGAGAGCTGGGCCGCATCAGCAGGGCCGTCGAGAGTCTGGAGATCCGCACCCTGCTCTCCGGTGAGTACGACGCCCGCGAGGCGCTCGTGACCATCCGTTCCGGCGCCGGCGGCGTCGACGCCGCGGACTTCGCCGAGATGCTCATGCGCATGTACACGCGCTGGGCCGAGCAGCACAAGTACGGCGTCGAGGTCTACGACACCTCCTACGCCGAGGAGGCGGGCCTGAAGTCGGCCACGTTCGCGATCCGGGCGCCGTACGCCTACGGCACGCTCTCGGTCGAGGGCGGCACCCACCGGCTCGTGCGGATCAGCCCCTTCGACAACCAAGGACGCCGCCAGACCTCCTTCGCGGCCGTCGAGGTCGTGCCGGTGCTCGAGCAGACCGACGAGATCGAGGTGCCCGAGGAGGAGATCCGCGTCGACGTGTACCGCTCGGGCGGCCCGGGCGGCCAGTCGGTCAACACCACCGACTCCGCGGTGCGGCTCACGCACATCCCGACCGGCACCGTCGTGTCGTGCCAGAACGAGAAGAGCCAGCTCCAGAACAAGGCCAGCGCCATGGTGGTGCTCAAGGCCAAGCTGCTCGCGTTGAAGAAGGCCGAGGAGCGCGCCGAGCTCGACGCCCTGCGCGGCGACGCCACCAGCTCGTGGGGCGATCAGATGCGCAACTACGTGCTCAACCCCTACCAGCTGGTCAAGGATCTGCGCACCGGCTACGAGGTGGGCAACCCCACCGCCGTCTTCAACGGCGAGATCGACGACTTCATCGAGGCCGGCATCCGGTGGCGAGCCGGAGCGGAGAAGGTCGACGCCTGACCGGCCCGGCGGCGTCCGCGTCGCCACGGCCTTCGGCAGCCCCAGGGCTTGCCGAAGCCGATGTGTCCTAGCAGGACGGTTCGGCCCTGCTCGTGGCCTGACGTGTCGGGGCCCTCGGCGCCCGGATCACCACACGTTCACGAGGTCGCCGAGGCGCTCTCTGTCGGGCTGGCGGTCGGGCTGGCGGAGGGGGACGCCGCCTGGAGCGCGGCGGCACACCAGGTCTCGGAGCGCCGCTCGAGGTCGGCGGCCTTCACCGAGTCCGGCAGGGTGAGCGCGCAGGTGAGCCAGGCGTCACCGAAGAGGCCGGCTCGCAGGATTCGGTGGGTGCCGGCGTTCTCGCAGGTGAGGGTCACCGTCGAGGCGCCGAAACGGGGCGCCTTCGGGAGCGGCTCGCAGCCGGCGGTCTTGCGCAGCAGTGCTCGGTCGGCCTCGGCCTGACCGCGCGTGACCGGGGGCGCGAACACCCACGCCCGCGCCATCTTCTGCCGTCCCAGCGACCAGGTGCAGGAGAACTCGTGGGCGACGTCCTTGAGCCCGGGCGCGAGCACGGTCTGGTCGCCGTTGTCGTAGGAGGTCGCCTTCCTCGGGCGCTTTCCGAGCGCCTTCACGAGAGCGCGCCCGTCGACCGTGCCGCAGAACGAGGCGCGCGCGACGCTGGTGCGCAGCGTGTCGATGTCGCCCAGGGACGGCAGCGGGGAGGCAGACGGCGTGGCCGGCCCGACGTCCGCCGGCGGCTGCTCGTCGGAGGAGCAGCCGGCCAGTGCCAGCACGCCCACGCACACCAGCGCGAGGACGAGCAGCGGTACGCGACGTGGGGGCATGTGAGCGAGGGTACGGACCGACATCGGCCGCGGCGCGTGGGGTCGTCTGGACCGCTCGCGTACTCTCGCTCGGGTGATTCGGTTCGAGAAGGTCACCAAGACCTACCCCGGCACCGCCGCTCCCGCGCTGGACCAGGTTTCGATCGACGTCGAGAAGGGCGAGTTCGTCTTCCTCGTCGGCGCCTCGGGTTCTGGCAAGTCGACGGCGCTACGGCTGATCCTGCGCGAGACCCGGCCCTCGGCCGGTCGGGTGCACGTGGCCGGCAAGGAGATCAACCGGCTGGCGGCCTGGAAGGTGCCGCGGCTGCGACGTCAGATCGGCACGGTGTTCCAGGACTTCCGGCTGCTGCAGACCAAGACGGTGCACGAGAACGTCGCGTTCGCCTTGCAGGTGACCGGTCACTCACCCAAGGAGATCCGCACCCTGGTGCCCGAGACCCTCGAGCTCGTGGGCCTCGACGACAAGGGTGGCCGGATGCCGGACGAGCTCTCCGGCGGTGAGCAGCAGCGTGTGGCGTTGGCACGCGCCTACGTTGGCCGACCGATGATCCTCATCGCCGACGAGCCCACCGGCAACCTCGACCCCAGCAGCTCGGTGGGCATCATGAAGCTGCTCGACCGCATCAACCGCGTCGGCACGACGGTGCTGATGGCGACCCACGACCACGGCATCGTCGACCAGATGCGCAAGCGCGTCATCGAGCTCGACCACGGTGCCGTCGTGCGTGACCAGGCCCAGGGCGTCTACGGCTTCTCCCACTGACGGCCCCTGACGGCCCACCGACGGCCCACCGACGGCCCACTCCGCCTCTTTCCACCAGACACAGCGAGGATCCCTCCCAACTGCCATGCGCTACGTCTTCTCCAACCTCGGCCAGGGCCTGCGCCGCAACCTGACGATGCACCTCGCGGTCATCCTCACGCTCTTCGTGTCGCTGTCGCTGGTCGGCTTCGGCGCGCTGCTCACCCGGCAGACCGACCGCATCAACGATCAGCTCGGCAGCAACCTCGAGATCACCGCGTTCCTCTGCCGCAAGAAGGATCCCAGTCCGCAGTGCCTGGGCCCGGTCACGGACCCGCAGAAGCAGGCCATCGTCAAGGTCGTCGAGGAGAGCCCCGAGGTCGCCTCGTACCGCTTCGAGTCGCAGCAGACGGCGTTCGACAAGACCAAGGCGCTCTTCCCCGAGGAACAGGACCGCTTCGAGGGACCGAACGCCGTCGTGCGGCCGCAGGATCTGCGCGAGTCGTTGTGGATCACGCTCAAGGATCCGCGTGAGTTCGAGGGCATCACCAGCGCGATCGTGGGTCTGGACGGCGTCGCGAGCGTCCGCGACCAGCGCGACCTGGTCGACAAGATCACCCACACGGTCGACCTCCTGCGCTGGTCGGCGGTCGTCATCGCCGTCGTCTTGGGGGTCGCGGCCCTGCTGCTGGTGGCGAACACCATCAGGCTGGCGGCGTTCGCGCGGCGCAAGGAGATCCGCATCATGCGGCTCGTGGGGGCCTCGACGATCTACATCGCCCTGCCCTTCCTCCTCGAGGCCCTCGTGACCGCGGTGATCGGCGTCCTCTTCTCCGGCGGGGCCCTGGCGGCGCTCCAGTACTTCGGTGTGGAGCAGCGGTTCAGCGACTACCAGCGGCTGGTGCCGTGGGTCGACTGGCACGACTACCTGTTCGCGCTCGTCGTCGTGGCCATCGTCGGGCCGATCATCACGCTGCTCCCGACACTCCTGCTGACGCGCAAATACATCAAAGTCTGACCTCGAGCGCCTACCGTCGAGTCGGTACCTGCGGGTACCTCCCGATTCTTCCCCGACTCGATTGAAGGCAGACCCGGTGCGCCCCTTCCCCAGCGCCTCGCGTCGACGCCTGGGAGTGGCCGTCGCGGCGGCCTCCCTGGCGCTCGGTGCCCTCGCCGTCCCACTCGCGCATGCCGACGACGACCTGGACAAGCAGAAGAACCAGGTCGAGAAGCAGGTGCAAGGCGCCCAGCACGACCTCGACGAGTCCTCGGCGGCCTACCGCAAGGCGTTCGCCCGGACCCAGGCCGCGCGGGCGGCGCTCGACGAGGCGAAGTCGCGGCTGTCGGGGGTACGTGACCGACTCGACGACGCGCGCGTGCGCGACGAGCGGTTGGCCCACCGGCTGCACCTCTCCGAGCAGCGTCTGGCCACCGCGCAGCAGCAGTTGCACGACGGCCAGGTCGCGCTGGCCAAGCAGCGCCGCCAGGTGCGCGACCGGGTCACCGAGCTGTACTCCGGCGACAACCCCGACCTCTCCGCTCTCGACAGCCTGATGAGCTCGGCGTCACTGGAGGATCTCGTGCGCCGCGACGCGGCCGACGAGGCCATCCTCTCCCGCTCCACCAGTGCCTACGACGATCTCGACGCCGCCGAGGCGATGCTCAGCGTGCGCGAGAAGCAGGTCTCCGAGGCCACCGACCAGGTGGCGGTGCAGCGGCAGGCCGCTGCCGACCACCTCTCCACGGTCAGGTCGCTCACCGCTCAGGCGAAGTCGGCCAGGGACGACGTGCGCTCCCGGGTGCAGGACAGCTACCAGGCGCGCCAGCAGGCGTTCGCCGCCAAGCGCAGCGACCTGCGATCCCTTCAGTCGCTGCGCAAGAAGGAGGCGCAGATCAAGGCGCGCATCGCGCAAGCCGCACGCGCAGCCCGCGGGTCGTCGGTCTCGGCGAAGCAGTCCGGCTACCTGCTGCGCCCCGTGCCCGGACCCGTCACCTCGCCCTACGGCTATCGGATCCATCCGATCTACCACTACTGGGGCCTGCACGACGGCACCGACTTCGGCGTCGCCTGCGGCGAGCCCATGCGGGCCTCCGGCACCGGCACCGTGATCTCGAAGTACTACTCCGACGTGTACGGCAACCGGCTCTACCTCTCCCTGGGGCAGGTCAACGGCAAGAGCCTCGTGGTGGTCTACAACCACGCCGAGCGGTACGTGCTGAACGTCGGCGACCACGTGACCCGGGGCCAGACGGTCGGGTACGTCGGCAGCACCGGCTGGTCGACCGGCTGCCACCTGCACTTCACGGTGCTCGTGGCCGGCAACCCGGTCGACCCGATGAACTGGATCGCCTGACTCCCGACCGGCGGGCGAATCCGGTTGACCGCTCCTGAGAGAATGGTGGGATGGCCAAGGAGCAGGGGCGCAAGGTGATCGCGCAGAACAAGAAGGCGCGCCACGACTACGCCATCGACGACACCTACGAGGCCGGCATGGTGCTCCAGGGCACCGAGGTGAAGTCGCTGCGCGAGGGCCGCGCCAGCCTCGTCGACGGGTTCGTCGACATCGATCGCGACGAGGCGTGGCTGCACGGAGTCCACATCCCCGAGTACCTCAACGGCACCTGGACCAACCACGCCGCCCGGCGCAAGCGCAAGCTGCTCCTGCACCGCGAGGAGATCGAGAAGATCGAGCGGCGGGTCTCCGAGAAGGGCTACACGGTCATCCCGCTCACCCTCTACTTCAAGGACGGCCGCGCCAAGGTGGAGATCGGCCTGGCCAAGGGCAAGAAGTCGTGGGACAAGCGGCACGCCATCGCCGAGCGCACCGCCAAGCGCGAGGCCGAGCAGGCGGTCGGACGCCGACTCAAGGGCATGAGCGACTGACCTTCCACCCCGGGGCCTGCGGCTTTACCATCCGCAGGTGACGATCCCTCGGGCCCTCCGCTGCCTGCTCGCCGGCTGCTCCGCCTCCCTGCTGCTCCTGCCACTCACGGGCGCCGCTGCCGGCCCGCCCGACCCCAGGCCCGGCGGTGCTGGAGTGGGCGACCCGTACTTCCCGACCGACGGCAACGGCGGGTACGAGGTCGACCACTACGACCTCGACGTCGCCTACCTGCCCACGAAGGGGCGCATCCGCGCCACCGCCACGATCTCGGCGACCTCGCTGCAGCGGATGAGCCGGTTCCACCTCGACCTCGAGGGCCTGCGGGTGCAGGCGCTCTCGGTGAACGGTGAGCCGGCGCAGTGGACGCGTGATGGTGGCGAGCTGATCGTCACGCCCGCCACCCGCGTGCCGTGGCGCTCGGCGTTCACCGTGGTGGTCACCTACGCCGGCACGCCCGACCCCCACCCCTCGCGCGACTACGGCGGCTGGCAGGCCACGAAGGACGGCGCGGTCGTGGCGGGGCAGCCGCACTCGGCTTCGCGCTGGTTCCCCAACAACGACCACCCCAGCGACCCCGCGACGTACACGCTGCACGTGAGTGCGCCGTCCGACCTCGACGTGGTCTCGAACGGATCCCTGACGGGCAAGGAGACCGCCGACGGGTGGACCACCTGGACCTACGACACACCCCAGCCGATGGCCAGCTACCTGGTGACGCTGGCGATCGGCCACTACGAGACCACCGAGCGCACGGTCGACGGGCTGCACTACCTCGACGCGATCGACGAGGGGCTGCTGGAGCCGGTGGCCGAGCCCAGCAGCGGCACGCACCTGGCGGCGTCGGGCACGGGGAGGTCCGTCTACCGGCGCCTCACCCGCACCTTCGACGTGCCGGCCGACGGGGCGCGGCTCTCCTTCGACCTGACCCGGCTGGGAGCCGGCCACGCGACGGCCGCCTTCGTCGAGGCGCACACGGTCGGGCAAGGCGACTGGACGACGCTGCCCGACCTGAACGGGCACACCAGGACGAGCGTCCGCGTCGCGTGCGACTTCACCTACGACTTCCCGTTCCTGGCCCGGCACTACCTGACGCTGAACCGTCGCGGGTGCTCGGGTGAGGGGCGCACGGGAGAGTGGAACGGTCGCACCGGCTCCTCCGACGGCGCCGAACGCTGGGCCGTCGATCTCGGTGGCTTCGCCGGCAGCCGGGTCGAGGTATCGATCACCTATCTGGCCGACTACGCCTCCCGAGCCGACGGTCTCTTCGTCGACGACGTGACCTTCGACGACGGCACCGGGAGCCCGCAGACGACGTCGTTCGAGACCGGGCTCGAGGGGTGGACGCCGACCGGGCCGCCGCCGGGCAGCCCGCACGACACCGGGGGCTGGACGGCGCTCGCGGGCGATGACGCGGTCAGCGCGGCGGGTCGCTACGCGCGGGCCGCGTTCGAGCGCGAGCCGGAGGTGATCGCGTTCCTCCAGAGCGTCCTCGGGCCCTACCCGTTCACCGAGGTGGGCGGCATCGTCCCCGACCACGACCTCGGTTACGCGCTGGAGACCCAGACCCGACCGATCTACGACCCGCTGTTCTTCGACAGCGAGCAGGACGGTCTCGGTGTGTTCGCCCACGAGTTGGCCCACCAGTGGTACGGCGATGCGGTGCCGTTGCGGCGCTGGAAGTCGATCTGGCTCAACGAGGGCTTCGCCACCTACGCCGCGATGCTCTGGGAGGAGCACGCCCAGGGCCGCGACATCGACACCCAGATCCGCCGCCTCTACCGCAACCTCCGTGGGTGGCGGGGCTTCTGGCAGGTGGAGCCGGGCGCGCCCGGGCCGCGCCGTCTCTTCGACGGTGCGGTGTACTCGCGCGGTGCCCTGGCTGTGCACGCGCTGCGCGAGAAGCTCGGCGACCACGCGTTCTTCGAGGTGCTGCGCGGCTGGCCCGAGGCGCGCGCGCACCAGCCCTCGACGATCCGCGGTTACGAGAACTACGTCGAGGCCACGATGGGCGTCGACGTGACCGGTGTGTTGAAGACGTGGCTGTTCACGAAGGGTCGGCCGGCCGCCGTCCCTCAGGTCGGCTCGGACTCCTCGCGCACGGCGGACGCCGCCGAGGGTGCCGCGCCGCTCTCGTCCAGCGTCACCGGCCGCCTCGGCGATCGGATCACCGGTCGGATCAGCGCAGCGCGTCGGCCAACTGGAGTGTCGTGAGCACGGAGGCCATGGGCGAGAAGATGCGCTCGGTCAGGAAGGCCTGCTTGTCGGGGTCGGGGTCGGCGCTGACGGCACGCCGGCGGCGCCTTCGTCGCTGAGGCCGACGCGCACGAAGCCGACGGTGAGCCCGTGCGTCCGGGCCAGGTCGAGCACCTCGCGACCGCGTGCGGGCTGGGCATCGGGATCGGGATGGGGCAGGCGGTCCACGATGCCGGGCTGGTAGTCCAGGACCAGCGGTGCGGTGGTGGCCGGGTCGAGCGGTGTCTGTGTCATGCGTCCTTTGCGGCGGGGTGGTCGTGCGCCGGTCGGGTGCCGACGCGGTCGAGGGTGCGGTCGAGGGCGACCAGCAGCAGCTGGAGCGCGGCCCCGGCCAGCAGGAACCATCCGAGGTGGTGCAGGCCGTCGGTGTCGGCGCGCTGGCCGAAGAAGGCGCTGATGGCTGCGGAGGCGGCGAGGGCTCCGAGGTACATGAAGGTGCGCAGCAGCCCGGCCGAGGACGCCATGCGCTGCTCGTCGGCCTGGGCGTAGAGCGCGCTCTGGTTGCCGAGGTTGAGCAGTCCCTGGGGAACGCCGAAGCAGAGCACGAGCACCACCAGCCAGCCGATGGCGGTGGTGGGGCCGAGCAGGAGAAGTGCGGCGCAGCCCACGACCTGGAACACGCCGCCGACGGCCAGCTTCAACCGGATCCGTGGGCTGCGCCCCGTGAGGGCGGCGATCCCGAGCGCAGAGGCACTCAGGGGGAGCAGCAGGAGCCCGGCGTGGGTCGCGGAGAGCCCGCGCGCATCTTGCAGCCACTGGGTGAAGCCGAAGAGCACGGCGTACATGGTCAGACCCGCGAGCAGTTGACGGGCAAAGGTGGCCAGCAGGGGCAGGTTGCCTCCGAGCACGCGGACGTCGAGGAACGGCTCGGGTGCTCTCAGTTCGCGTCGAGCGAAGCCGAGCCCCAGAGCGAGTGCCACCGCCAGCAGGGGCAGGTGCTGCGCGGAGGGTTCCATGAGGAAGAGCAGCGCAGCCGTGAGAGTGAGCGCGAAGAGCAGCATCCCGCCGAGGTCGAGACCGGTACGCCCCTGCTCCTTGGCCGGCGCGTGGTGGTCTCGGGGCATCCGCCGATGGGCGAGCCAGAAGGCGGCCAGCGCGATGGGCAGGTTGACGAGGAACGTCGTTCGCCACCCGCCGAGACCGATGAGCAGGCCACCGAGCGTGGGTCCGACCACGGCGATGGTCTGGCTGGAGAGGGTCAGCAGCGTGAGCACGCCCTGCGGGCTGTCCTCGCCGGTCCGGCTCGCCTCACCGCGGATGAGCGCCATGGCCGCGGGGTAGCCGGCGCACGTGCCGAGCCCCAGCACGACGCGCGCAGCGACGAGCAGGGGCAGGTTCGGTGCCACCGTGCCCAGCAGCCCGCCCAGCGCCACCAGCGCGGAGCCGGCGAGCGCGAGCCGTCGAGGCCCGTGCAGGTCGACGAGCCGCCCGACGACCGGCTGGCCGATGGCGGTCGCGAGGTAGAGACCCGAGACCAGCCACGCCGTCTGCGACGCGGGGGCGCCCAGGGCGCGACCGATGGGCACGAGCGCGACCGCGATGATCGCAGTGTTGATCGGGTTGAGGACCGCCCCCATGATCATCGCCGGCAGGAGTCGCCGGTCGAAGCGGTCGGGGTCGGCGTCGGCGAGGCGGCGGTGACCCTGCGGCGAGACCAGGCGCATCATTGCGTGACGCGCTGGACGAGCGCGAGCCCCCGCGCGACAACGTCGAGCTCGTCGTCGTCGAGCTCCTCGCGCAACCGGCGCACCAGCCAGTCCTGCTTGGCCGTACGTCGTGCCTCGAGGTGCTCCCGGCCGAGCGTGGTGGGGGAGAGCAGTTTGCGGCGGCCGTCCTCAGGGTCGGGGCCGGCTCGCACGAGACCGAGGTCGACCAGGACGCCGACCGTGAGTGCCATCGATTGCGGCCGGATCTTCTCCAAGGCGGCGAGCTCGCTGACGGTGGCCGGACCCTCCCGGTCGAGGTCGCTCAGCACGGTGGACTGCGAGGGCGTCAGCCCCTCGTCGTCCTGCTCGTCGCGCAGCCGACGACGCAGTCGGCTGACGAGCGAACGCAGATGGCGCGCGGCCTCGACCGCGGCATCATCGTTCAGGCTCACCTGTTCAGGTATACCTGTCTATCTACGGGCTCTCAAGACACGCCGATGCTTTCTGACCGGGTGTGCCCATGCGAGCCGACAGCGCGGTCACTCTGCCGGGAGCCGAGGTGTCGGTGGGTGGGGAGCTCGAAGTAGCGCGTCTCCGCGGCCGCACCGAGGTCGGCAGCCGCCTGGCGTAGCGCGCTGCGCTCGTCTCGACCCCAGAGGCCGACGTCGATGACGACGTCGATGCCGAGCTGGAGTGCGCGCAGACCGATCTCGATGAGCCGTCCCTCGAGCACGTCCGCCGCCGACGGCGGGTTGTCGCGCCCGTAGAGGGCTTTCACCCACTCGTCCTTCGTGAGGCGCAGGGCTTGTCGCTCGACCTCGATGCGCCGTGCCTCGGTGGTCCTGCCGGTGCCTGGGAGCCCTACGGTCAGGAACAGAGTCGGTCGTGTCGTCATCGCTCTCCCCTCGACGTGGTGGCCTCATCTTCGCCGACATCGGTGCTGCCGCACGGGGCGCGCTGGGCATGCAGTGCCACACGTGGTCACTGCCACGGTGCAGACGCGACGGCATGCTGGCGGTCGCGCCTGCCGGGCGCGTCGAAGACCGCTCCAACAGTTTCCACTCGTGATCCGTCGGGTCACCGGAGTACGGCATGTCCCGCACGGCGACGGTGGTCCGGCTCCGGGTGCACTATGGACTGCCCCTCTAGTTGCGGAGTCTGAACCCGAGGGTGGATCGGGTGCCGGGTGGGCCGGTGCGGTGTATCTCGTAGGCCCAGCCGGGGTCGTGGACCATCCGGTGGTGCCGCCAGCAGAGGAGTCTGCCGTCGTTGAGGTCGGTGGGCCCGCCGTGTGACCAGGGGGTGTCGTGGTGCGCCTGACACCGGTGCGCAGGCGTCTCACAGCCCTCGGCGGTGCAGTGCCGGTCCCTCGCCGCGAGGACGAGGCGTTGGCCCTTGGAGTACAGCCGCTGCCCACGACCCAGGTCCAGCGGCACCCCGTCACCATCCAGGACCACCGGGACCAGATTCGCTCCACACGCCAACCTGCGCGCGGTGGCCGCGGAGAGCCGGTCGCCGGTGTCGAGGACCGCCTCACCCAGCCCACCGAGCAGAGCGTCGAGCGTCATGGTCACCACCACGGTCGCACCGACGCCGCCGGTGGTGGGCAGATCCCGCTCGGCCAGCGTTTCGAGGAGCTCGCAGAACGCTTCACCGTTCTGCTGCGGCGTGGTCAGGTTCGCCTTCGGCTCATGCCCTTCGCTGTTCCAGTGGCCGGGGGCGAGGATCGCATCCAACGCCTTCTTGAACATCGCACCGTGTAGGACGGGGAGTTGGAAGCGTCCGAACACGGTCCCGTGGCCGTCGTCGCTCATCGTCAGGCGTGCGCGCTGGGCGGCTTGTTCTTCCTCGGCCTCGAGCCTCTTCGCGGCCTCGCGCTCGCCGCGTTCGGGGTCGACGACCTCCAACAGGTGCCGACCCATCACCCGCAGATCCCTGGCGTCGTGGAGGGCTGCTTGTTCGACGAGGAAGCGTTCGGCCTTCTCCACCAGATCAGCATCGAGGTCGTCGGGGAGGTCGTCGAGGGCGCCGGCGATGATGGGTGCCTGCTCCCGGTTCACAGACCCGTCGGCGAACGCAGCCCGGAGTACCTCGTAGCGTTCGAGGGCGTGGGCGAGCCACACCCGTCGCCGCGCCTCGGCACGCGTCAACCGCGCGGTGCCGGCGAGCCAGGCCGAGGTCTGCGTCGCACCCGAGACCTCCTCCACGACGACCTCACCCGCGTGCGCGAGCACCCGGTGCTCGAGCTCGACCAGGCGTGACTCCAACGCCGTCAACACACTCAACGCGCCCGCCGTGCCGGCCTGATCCAGCCCCAACAGCGACAGCGACTCGGCGTCGTCCAAGGCGGCATCGAGTTGCTCGACTACCCGACCGATCGGGTGATCGAGTGGCTCGGCCACCAGAGAACTCATGTGGATCAGTCAAGCCGTCACCACCGACAACCAGCCCCCGAAAACCGCCCATTCGGCGTGCTCCCCGAAGACCGTGACCTTCACCTTGTCGGCGGTCGCAGGCAGGATCGCCGTCATGGACCACTGGAGTGTGATCGCCGACGAGCGACGCCGACTCGCCGACGTCCTCGACACCCTCACCGACGACCAGTGGGCACATCCCAGCCTGTGTGCTGGCTGGAGCGTGAAGGACGTCGCAGCGCACGTGATGGTGGGCCCGACGTCGTCTCCGCGGGCATCGGCTACCGCGATGCTGAAGGCGCGCGGCAGCGTCGACCGGGCGATGCGGCTCATGGCAGCCCAGCGTGCCGAGGAGCCCACGGAGGCATTGGTGGCGTGCCTGCGCGACGAGGCCGACAGCCCGTTCGCGCCGCCGGTGGTCGGGTGGCTGGGGCCGCTCGCCGACATCCGGTTGCACTCCCTCGACATCACGGTGCCGCTCGGGATCGACGTGGAGTTCACGTCGGAGCCGTGGCGGGTGATCTTCGACTTCTTGGTGTCGTGGCGAGCGCGCGTGGGTTTCATCCCCGGCGGCCGACCCGCCCTGACGCTGGTCGCCGACGACGCGGGCTGGCAACACGGCGCAGGCCCTCGTGTAGCCGGCCCGGCGGCGTCGCTGGCGATGGCGCTGTGCCGGCGTCCGGCCGGGCTCGCTCGCCTCGACGGACCGGGTGTCGCCGCCCTGGAACGGTGGGTGCGCTCATGAGGGCGGAAGAAAGCAGTGGACGCGCCGGTTACAGTGGGTGCACAACTCAAGAGGGGCTGATCGGTTTCGACTGGGGACGCTAGTCCCAGGGGAAGCGGGTCGAGGAGCCAGCGTCATCTCGTAAACGATCGCTGGAAACCAATAACTGCCAACGCTAAGCGCAGTTCCTTCGCTCTCGCCGCCTGAGCGGTGATCGAAGCGTCTCCCCGGGTATCCGTCTCCGGCCCGGTGTGAGGCGTCGACTAGGAGACTTGCTGTTCATCTGCTGTCAGGGCGGATGACCGGGACTCAAACCTGACTGAGCCCGTCGGGGAGGTGTTCGTGCCAGCCCCGGGGCCGAGAAAACGACATCACGGACTGCACCCGGAGAAGACCTGGTTCGGCGCTCGAGGACGCGGGTTCGATTCCCGCCAGCTCCACCAAAGTGCTCGGAGGGCAACCCTGCCCCTGCGCAACACCAGTAGTGAACGCATCTCCTCCCGTCCGGGTCTCCGGGCGGGAGGTTTGCTTTCGATCCCCAATTGCCGGTGGACATGGGCTGGTGCGAGGCGTGACAGCAGGTCGTCGAACGGCTGGTTACCGCACGCGCTCGTGCCCTACGGCTCAACTGATTGTCAAGAGCAACTTCTACCGGGCTAGAAGCCTTGCTCACCCTTTCGTACGTAAAGTTGAGCGCTCTCAGGATTTCTTCACACGAGTCCGTCGTTCTGTGATGTGGTGCGCTTGGTCTCGGGGAGGGATCAACCTCGCACTGTCTGTGTGTCGCTCGGCGATCACGACCGTGCGCACAGCGCGACACCTGCTCCGGGGCCGTCAGCGAGCGACGTGGTCAGCGACGGGAACCGAAGGTGAAGCACATGACGCACCAGCCGAAGATGCGGAACAAGCAGATCGCCACCGTGCGGCGTGGGTCTCGGGTTCTGGTCGGGGTTGTCTCGCTGGCCATGGCGGCGACCATGTGTTCTCTCGATACCGCATCGGCGGTCTCGGGGCCGGTCCCGGCCGCAGCCCCGAAGGCGCCAGCGGCGGGCGCGTTGTCGAGCGGCGTGCTGTCGTCGGTGGCGTCGACCGATGAGCAGCCGGCGATCGATCCGGTGCTGGTGTCTGAACGGTCCTCCCGGTTCGCCACGACGGTGTTGCAGGCTGATGGTTCGTATCAGACGACGGTGTCGTTGACGCCGGTGAACTACCTCGATGGGTCGGGGGAGTGGGCTCCGATCGACACCACGATGGTCGAGCCCGGTTCGGCCTCGATGCAGGACAAGTGGGCGGCGAAGAACGCCGCGGCTGACTTCACCGCCTTGGTGCCCAACGACGCCGGGGAGCGTCCGGTGCGAGTCTCAGCGGACGGTTCCTGGGTCACCTTGCAGCTGCAGGGTCTCGACGGCGCCCCGCAGGTGGCGGACTCGACCGCGACCTACACCGGCGGCCAGATCGGTGCCGCGGGTGAGGTCAGCTACCAGACCACCGAGACCGGTCTGAAGGAGACCGTCGTCCTCGACCAGGCACCCGCCCCTGCCGAAGCCACCGC
>NZ_JADIVZ010000004.1 GCF_015319165.1 Nocardioides acrostichi | reverse complement strand
GCTCATCAAGTACAACACCGTCCGCCCGCACCGAAGCCTCGCTGGCATGACACCCTCGAAGTACGCCAAGATGCTCGACGAGGCGAGTTGTCCGTGAAAGAGGTGGTAGCCGATGAGAGTCCCTACCACCACCGCAAGTGGACCAGTTCGAACATGCCGATCCCAGCGCAACGTCCGACGCACGATCGGCACAAGCTCAAACAAGTGTTGGACCAGAGAACTGGGGCCGAGCAGCCGCAAAAACTGGAGACGACCTCACGCGTGTGGGCCGCTGGATGGGTGACGATGAGCTCCTCAAGATGCAGAGGTCAGGTCAGGTTCAAGTCGGAGGTGGCGGTACAACGCATGTCGCCGATCCGGCGAACATGGCGACCTATGCGAGGCAGGCTGCACCAGGAAGCAAGTACGTTGAGTTCGACGTGCCTCGGACTTCGCTGTTCCCATCGGGCTGGCCAGGTGGAGCGCAGATCCCGGGTCCGAACCACATCCTCGCTCGCCTAGCCGAGCGTCGTGGCTCGCCAGTCCAGTTCCCGGTGCCAGCATGCAACATCGTGGTGGTGGGATCGTGCTGAACTATCTCGATCTCTTGATGGAATGGACGCAGGACTGGAACGGCGTCGGCCGACCGGGCCCATCGGCCCGCGCGCAGCTCGGCGACGCGAACGTTGAAAAGCCATCTGCTTGGCTCGTGCTCGAAGGTGAGGATGCAGCCGGACAGTTGACGGTTTGGGATTCAGGCGAGTGCGAACTGGAGGCATACCGAGTCGCCGATGGCGCGGTGGTGATGCTTGAGCATCGAGACCTTTCCACGGCGGAGGACCTGTGGAGTGCGTGTCAAGCGCTCGTGGTCGCCTGCGGCGGGACTACCGGATGAGCCGAATTGCTTGTCTGCTGCTGACCACGGTGATGGCCGTGTTTGGTTGGCTCGCCTCACCGGCGTTCGCAGTCGTTGCACCTCCAAGTGCTCAGGATGCGATGTACGTCTACGACGCACCGGTCTACGAGGCGCCCGGCAACGACAGCGGGCAGGAACGCGGGCCGCCGGGCGCAGCTGACACCGACACCACCTACGACGCCGTGTTCCTTGGGTGGCACGGCGCATCGCCGCGCGCGGAACGCCGCGCGGCCTCGCCGAGCACCGCCTACGCCCACCCCGGAGCGCGCGCACAGGTCGCGCGGCCTGCAACTACGACGGGTCACCACGTTGTGCTGGCTGATGGGGATCTCTCGTCGTTTGAGCGGGTCGGTGTTGCCGCAAACGGCGGAGCTAATGCCGTCCGCATTGGGCAGGCGGGCGAGAGCGCGGTCAGGTCGGCGTTCGACATCGGGCCGAAGGCGACGCGCGTCATCAACGGACGTACGCGGATCTTCGATGGGCTGAACGACGTCGCGGTCTCCGAGGTCAAGAACGTCCAGCGGTTGTCGTACACGCGGCAGCTTCGGGATTACGCCGTGAGTGTGCCAGTCTGATCTGGCCCCACCTGGAGCCGTAGTGCTGGCTTGAAGTGGCCCCACCCTCGACCTGACCGAGGCCCCGTAGGTTCCGTGCCGTCCGCCAAGACGAGCACGAGGAGTTCGGGGTTTGAAGGAGAGATCGAGAGTGGAGCAGTTCGAACGTATCCGACGAGACGCGCGCGACGAGGGGCTGTCGATTCGTGCGCTCGCTGAGAGGCACAGGGTCCATCGCCGGACGGTCCGTGCGGCGCTGGCCGACGCGGTCCCGCCGCCGAGGAGGCCACCGGAGCGGGTCGCGCCGGTGCTCGGCCCACACGAGGCAACGGTCCGTGGCTGGCTGGTCGCGGACCTGGGTGCGCCGAGGAAGCAGCGACACACCGCACGTCGGGTCTGGCAGCGGCTGATTGAGGAGGAAGGAGCCAGCGTGGCCGAGTCCAGTGTGCGCAGCCTGGTCGCCCGGCTCCGTGTCGAGATCGCCGGCGACAACGTGGGCCAGGTGGCGGTCCCGCAGACCCACCTGCCCGCGGAGGAGGCCGAGGTCGACTTCGGCGAGTTCACCGCCTCGATCGCGGGGGTGGTGATGAAGCTGTTCATGTTCTGCCTGCGGCTCTCGCACTCCGGGAAGGCGGTCCACATCGCTTACGCCAACCAGTCCCAGGAGTCGTTCCTCGACGGCCACGTCGCGCGTTCGAGGCACTCGGCGGGGTGTCGGTCGGGATGATCCGCTACGACAACCTCAAGCCCGCGGTGATCCGGGTCGCGCTCGGGCGGGAGCGGTTCGAGCACCCGCGGTTCATCGCGTTGCGCTCCCACTACGGCTACGACTCCTTCTACTGCATCCCGGGCAAGGACGGCGCGCATGAGAAGGGTGGGGTGAAGGGAGAGATTGGCCGGTTCCGCCGCCGTCACCTGACCCCGGTCCCGCACGTGGGGTCGCTGGCGGCGCTGAACGAGGCACTGGCGGCGGCGGACGCGCGTGATGACGCCCGTCGGATCGGTGCACGTGCCGAGACCGTCGGCGCCGCCGCCGAGCGGGAGCTGCCGCTCCTGCGACCACTGCCGGCAGAGCCGTTCGACGTGGCCGCGACGTTGTCGTGCCGAGTCGATGCCAAGGCCCGGGTCTGTGTGCGCCAGTCCTACTACTCGGTGCCCGCCCGCTACGCCGGCAGGCGCCTGGAGGTCCGACTCGGCGCGACCACTATCCGGGTGCTCGACCCCAGCGCGCACGGCAAGGTCGTCGCGACCCACACCCGGTCGCTGCACAAGGGCACCGAGAACCTCGTCTTGGACCACTACCTCGAGGTCTTGGTCCGCAAGCCTGGCGCGCTGGCCGGGTCGACCGCGCTGGTCGCGGCCCGTGCGTGCGGGGCGTTCACGCCGACTCATCAACGGTTCTGGGAGGCAGCCCGGCGTGCGCACGGCGACGCCGGCGGAACCCGCTGTCTGGTCGGGGTGCTTCTCCTGCACCGCACCATGGCCCCGGCCGCGGTGAGCGCCGGCATGGACGCCGCGCTCCTGCTGGGCAACTACGACCCCGACCTCGTCGCGGTCGAAGCACGCCGCCGCAGCGAGGCGACCACCATCGGTGCGCCGCCACCGGTACCGCTGCCGCCCAGCGCCGCCGCGGCAGCAGGAGTGGTCCGTCCCGTTCCGTCGCTGGCCGGCTACGACCAACTCCTCACCACCAGCCAGGAGGCGTCGGCATGACCAACACCAGCAGCAACAACACGGCACCGGCGGTGCGGGAGATCAGTGAACAGGCGGCTCAGGCAGCCGTCATGGTCGCGGCCACATCGCTGCGCCTGCCCACGGTTCGCGAGCAGGCCGTCGACCTCGCTCGCGCGGGAGCCAAGCAGCGGCTGTCGCACACCGCGTTCCTGGCCGAGATCCTGACCGCCGAGTGCGACGAACGCGACGCACGGCAACGGATCCGACGGGTCAACGAAGCCAAGTCCCCCCGCACCAAACGACTCGCTGACTTCGACACCACCCGGGTCGCCGACCTGCCGCCAGCGACGCTGGCGCACCTGGCCGGCGGTGCCTGGATCGATGCCGGCGAGCCGCTGGTGCTGCTCGGGGACTCCGGCACCGGCAAGAACCACCTGGTCATCGCGTTGGGCACAGCCGCGGCCGAGCAAGGTCGCCGCGTCCGGTACGTGACCACCGCAGCCCTGGTCAACGAGCTCGTCGAGGCAGCCGACGACAAGCAACTCTCCCGCGTCGTAGCCAGGTACGCCCGGCTCGACCTGCTCTGCCTGGACGAAGTGGGCTACGTCCACCTCGATCCCCGCGGTGCCGAGCTGCTGTTCCAGATCATCACCGCCCGCGAGGAGAGGGCATCGATCGCGTGCGCGTCCAACGCACCGTTCAGCGAGTGGGGCGCGACCTTCACCGACCCACGACTCGCCGCCGCGGTCGTCGACCGGCTGACCTTCAACGCCCACATCATCCAGACCGGCACCACCAGCTACCGGCTCGCGGCCAGCACCCGCACGATCGACAGGAAGGAGATCATCCCCGCCTGACCCGCTCGCCGACCTCGGCGAGCGTCAACCCATCCGGGGGTGGGGCCAAATCAGAACAGCACAGTGGGGCCAAATGGGCTTGTCATTCTCACAAGAGGGCGTGGCCAGGCTTCACAACACTTCCGTGGTCTCGGACTTGCGTAGGCTCCCAGAGCTTCTCGTGGCGGCGTCACGAACGTGATGGCGCGGGCGCTCGGCCGGTCGTCACCGTGTTGGGCCCTGGCCCGGTCTGGCAGCTAGGCCACAGCGCTTTCGACTCTTGGGGCTGCTCAAGCGGCTAATGACGGCGGGGCGACTTGGCTGACGGCTCGGTACGTCTCCGGCAGGATGAAGCCGTGGCAAGTTCGGGATCTTGGAAGTACCTCTACGAGCGGCTTGGGGACAAGCGGTTCCAGCAACTTTGCGGAGCCCTCGTCCTTGACCGCTTTCCTGACGTCTCCGTCTTCCCGGTGGGCGAGAAGGACGGCGGCCGGGACATGGTGTCGGGGACCGGTGATCACCGGACGATCCTTCAGGTGAAGTTCTCCGGCGATCGGCGCAAGAAGACCGCGACATGGATGAAGCAGCAGATCAATGGCGAGGCGGCCAACATCAAGCGCTTGGTCGATGAGGGCTGCACCCGCTACATCTTGATGACCAACGTCGAGGGAGGCGCGGCACCTGGATCGGGCTCACGGGACGAGGTCGAAAGGGAACTTACCGCGCTGTCCAAGAAGTACAAGGTCCCGATGTCTTGCGTGTGGGCATCGGACCTAGACGCCTGGGTCGACAACGCACCGTGGGAGATCAAACTCGCCTATGTCGACATGCTTGCGGGCACGGACGCGCTCTTTGCCCTGCTGACATCTCTGACTCTCGAGGATGGCGAGAAGCGCGAGCGCGATATCCTTGTTACCTACGTAGGCACGCACTGGGCACGCGATAGACGCGTGAAGTTCCGCCAGATCGACCTCGTGAGTGACCTGCTCAGCGACCTATTCGTCGAGGTGAGCGCTCATCGATCGAGCGCGCCCCGCGGGACGACGATTCCGCTCATCGACGTCGAGCGTGTCGCCGGTCATCTCCTCGACAAGGCCACTCCGCCGCTGACTCTCCTCGAAGGCGTCCCGGGACAGGGCAAGTCGACTCTCGCTCAGTACGTCTGTCAGGTGTACCGAGCCACCTTCATTGGACGAGACGAGCTGAAGGCGAGCAACGAAGTCCTACCAGAGACTGAGACCGACGAACTTCGCGTGCCATTTCGGATCGATCTGGCTGACTACGCCGAGTGGGCAACCGGAGGCGATCCCTTTTCGATCACCGAGCCTGAAGCTAAGACAAAGCCGAAGGCTCGCCGACGCGTCCGGGTCGAAGACTTCCTGCTGGCCCACGTCGAAGCCGCGGCTCCGGGCCACGACTTGGATGCCAGCGACATCCACAGCATCCTCGACCGGTTCCCGACCCAGATCGTCTTTGACGGTCTCGACGAGGTCGCATCAGCAGAGCTACGCCAAGGCCTGGTCGGCGAGATCGAGGGCTTCATCGGACGCTGGATCCAGGCCCGACCCGGCAACATGCGCGTGCTCGTCACGACGCGTCCCAACGCCTCCGGACTCGCCGAACCCGCACCTGACCTCTTCCAGCGCCTCGTGCTCCAGCCTCTGACAGAGGGCACCCGCAAACGTTACCTCCGGCGATGGGTGGTCGCTCAGCAGGTCGACCCGGCCGAGCGGAAGGGCCTGGAGCGCATCTTCGGCGAGCGCACCGCAGCGCCGCACGTGGCCCAACTGGCCTCTAACCCGATGCAGCTGACGATCCTCCTGCACCTGATCCGAACGAAGGGCGACTCCCTTCCTACCGCTCGCACGAGCCTCTACCGCGAGTACATGAACCTGTTCCTGGCCCGCGAAGCCGCCAAGTCGCGTGCCGTCCTCGACAACCTGGCTGACCTCGAGGAAGCCACCGCCTTCATCGGGTGGTTCATGCACGCACTGACGGAGGTCGACGCGACATCCACGCGCCTGTCAGCGGCACGCATCGTACGTGAAATGACCATGTACCTCGCCAGCGTCCAGAAGGAGACCGACGGCGTGCAGGGGCTCTTCGAGGCACTGCGCGATCGAGTCTGGGTTCTCACGAGCAAGCACACCGACACCTACGAGTTCGACGTTCAGTCGATACGCGAATTCTTCGCTGCGCGATTCCTCTACGAGTTCGCGCAGTCAGACAGCGGGCATGGATACGAGCCCGAGAACGCACTTGTCGAGCTTCTCCCACGTTCGTACTGGTCAAACGCCGCACGGTTCCTGGCGGGTCACTTCCAGGCCCGCGAAATCGCAGAGTTGGCAGATCTGATCGAGACGCGCTTGGGCGACGTGATCGGGGCCCGCCAAATTCGCACGACACTTTGGACCTTGCTCGCCGACGGCATCTTCAAAGAAAGGCCACCAGCACAGTCCCGCGTCGCGAAGATGCTTACCGATGGCCTCTCGGTTCGCTTCTTGGCGCCAGAGCTCGTGCACGGCTTCACCCTTCCTACTATTCCAAGCGACTTCGGCGCCCAGGTCCTGGGCGAGGCACTCCGTAACGTTGTCACCAAGGACCCCACCTCTCCGATAACACGGCACAGGCTTACCGTCGCCGCCGCGGTGAGCGACCACAACGAACTCGAGGTCTGGTGGCAGTCCGAACTGGGCAAGACCGCCGGCAGGCCCGAGGAGACGGCCTGGCTCGTCGCAGGAGGCTCTCGTCGACTGGCCGCGTCCCTACCCGCCACGACGGTCGATGCTCTCGCCCTGAAAACGCCCGAGACGGCGGTTGCCGCGATCGAAGCAGGAGTCACGCCGGCCGACGGCTCACCGAACGCTCAGCTGCTGCTCGACGCCGTTCTCGACGGCGACTGCTCCGACGCCATTCCTCACGGAACCTCCGAGGCCAGCGACCTGCTCCGCGTCGTCGCACCTCGCGTGCTCATGATGATGACCGGTCGCGACCAGGTCGGCGGCAACCTGAACCTCGGTGGACACCGTGCCTTCGCCATCCGAGAAGGCGAGCGAACCGCCGCGCTGAAGCGCCTTGCCGAACGCCGTGGCAACCGGGATATCCAGGAGGCCCTACGCATCCACAAGAACGAAGGCGGCACCACCACACGGTGGGTGAACACTGCGCGGGCACTCACTGCGGCCTACGGTCGGCCGACCTGGCTCGCCACCGAGATCGCAGCCATCGCGGCGGCGCTACCCGAGCAGAAGTTCCTCACTGGCGGCAACATGACCAAGGGTGCCCCCTGCTTCGGAACGAGCATGGACTACGGCCAGTGGCTACCAGCAGTCAGGGCTCACAAGTCAGATCGCAAGTGGTGGACCGAGCAAGTCGAGTCGTGCGACTGCGAACACGCCCAGGCGACCTGGGTCCTCGGACTTCTCGTTGCCGGCAACCCAGCCGTCGTCATGGCGCTGATCCCCGAGATCGCCGACATTGTGGACTCACTGCCTGAGCGGGAAAGGGCCGCCCTCTTGGCAAGCAGTAGTCGAATCGCCGCCTCCGGACTGCCACGCACCCTCGGCACCCCGCAACTCAACGACGATGCCTCCGTGGAACTGCGCCTACTGCTCGGGCACTACTCAGATGACCCGACCGCGCTCTTCGACGACGATCTGATCATCCAAGCCTCGGCACGCGGACTAGGCTCATGGCCCGCCGCCCGTGCCGCTGGCGAGCGCTTCCGGATAGACCCATCGCTGAGCACCTCCCGCCTCGTGTCGGCATTCGGTGCTGGGCCGACGGAAGTGCTCCCACTGGAAGGCGACATGCCAGCAGACGTCGCCCAACACATACTCACTAACCCCACGGACTTCTCGCTTGGCTGGCTCATCGCCGCGGATCGGGCACTCACGTCAGCCGCATACTCGAGACCCCTCAAGAACCATGCGGATGTGGCCTGGGGCATCTGATGCCTCGGGGCCGGTGGCGCGCACTGGAACGCAATTCGCCGATCTCCCGCCCGATTCGCATCGATGCGCACCTACGATTCGCCGAGCGCGTCGTTGCGACAAGGCCGTTGGCAGCAAGCCCTGGAGCGGTGAGGATTGATCAGGTGACAGCGCTTACCCGGCAGCCTGGGATCCACGGGCCCATCGGAGACCTAACAACGACACGGGGACTGGCGCGCATCTTGCTCACGGACAACCCCACCCTCGACCAGCCGTCGTTCTTCTATACGTACGTTGCGCTCGCGGAATGGCTGCCGCCCGAGCACCCAGTCGCAATGTTCGTCACGTTCATATCTCTCCCGAAGGATCGTCGCGAGGTCAACCTGATCTATGCCGATAGCGACGTGCGGTTCGACCCAGCTCGAGATCATGAGTACAGCGTGGCCGTGCAGATCGGCAAGTGGCTCTTCTCCGAAGGCCATTTAACTCACCACTCCGTCGATCGAAACCCCGAGGGCGATAGGTGGGCACAAGCGGTCGGCGGCATACTGCCTCCGCTCGCTCCGGCCGATGACCCACACAGGGGAAATCCCGAGGCCACCGTGCGGAGTGGAAAGCGGGCGCTGGCTGCGCTCAACGCCACAGCTTGGGACGCCTACTTGCCGGCGTAGTGGTCAAGCGACGGGCATGACAGTCCGCATTCGATGTGGTCCTGGACGACTGGTCCCGGCAGAATCGGAGCGTGAATCTCGTTCAACACCGGCCCCAACTCCGGCGAACCCCTTACTACTGATGGCCACGCCTCGCGACGTGGACCTTCTGCTCGCCGGTGACCCGTTCTGCAGTCGGCACGGGTGGATGAGTCACGTCTTCCTTCATAAGGCAGCGCACACGGTTGCAGCCCTCGACCGAGACATCGAGTTCACTCACGTCGAGATACCGGTGCCGGCCGAGTGGGATACGAAGCATGGTGGGGAGCTGATGCTCGGTGGCGTCGTGCTGAGCGGCACGCCGTCCTGGCGCACCAGTGCCGAGGCCAATGCGGGACTCGAAATGGCATTGGCCGGCATCGTCACCGAGAGGGGTGCCTTCGGTCACTGGCTCGACGGTGGATACGCGGGTGACATGAGGACGTGGGGACGCGCTACCGGCGTGGCAGGCGAGAACCCCGGCGCGATTCGGGATCAGCATGAACGCCTACTTGGCTGCTCGCTATCCGATGTGATGCGGCGGACTGAAGCGTGGGTTGTCGATTCCTACGAACGCATCGCAAAGGTCGCTACGGCCCTGGCGGGTGGGGCAAGCAGTGGGACGACGAGCCGCGTGGATTACGCAGCGGGCCCGTGGCAAATCAGCTCGGAAGAAGCGGCGGCTGCGGCCAACTCCTGACCCCGGGCAGGGGAGTGTCCCTGGTCCGCTGGTTACACACTGGTTACACCAACCAACGAAAAACGACCCCTGTCGCTGACAAACGTCGAAAGACGTTTGTGCAGGTCAGAGGCCGTTTTCGACCGCTACTGACAGAGGCTGAAAAGCCTCGGATCAGATGTCGTAGTACAGCTCGAACTCGTGCGGGTGCGGGCGCAGCTGCACGGGGGCGATCTCGTTGGAGCGCTTGTAGTCCACCCAGGTCTCGATGAGGTCGGGGGTGAACACGTTGCCCTGGGTGAGGAACTCGTGGTCGGCCTCGAGGGCGTCGAGCACGGCGCCGAGGCTGGTCGGCACCTGGTCGATCTCGGCCATCTCGTCGGGCGGGAGCTCGTAGATGTCCTTGTCGATCGGGTCGGCCGGCTCGGTCTTGTTCTTGATGCCGTCGAGACCGGCGAGCATGAGGGCCGAGAACGCGAGGTAGGGGTTCGCCGACGGGTCGGGGAACCGGGTCTCGATGCGCTTGGCCTTCGGGTTGGAGCCGGTGATCGGGATGCGCACCGAGGCGGAGCGGTTGCGCGAGGAGTACACCAGCGAGATCGGGGCCTCGAAGCCGGGCACCAGGCGGTGGAAGGAGTTCACCGTGGGGTTGGTGAACGCCAGCACGGCCGGGGCGTGCTTGAGGATGCCGCCGATGTACCAGCGGGCGGTGTCGGAGAGGCCCGCGTAGCCGGTCTCGGAGTAGAACAGCGGGTCGCCGTCCTTCCACAGCGACTGGTGCACGTGCATGCCCGAGCCGTTGTCACCGAAGATGGGCTTCGGCATGAAGGTGACCGACTTGCCCTGCGCCCACGCCGTGTTCTTGATGAGGTACTTGAACTTCATCACGTCGTCGGCTGCCTTGAGCAGCGTGTCGAACTTGTAGTTGATCTCCGCCTGGCCGGCGGTGCCGACCTCGTGGTGGGCGCGCTCGACCTGGAGGCCGCAGGACTCCAGGTTCTTGACCATGTCGGCGCGCAGGTCGGAGTAGTGGTCGTACGGCTCGACCGGGAAGTAGCCGCCCTTGAGGCGGGTCTTGTACCCGAGGTTGTCCTCGCCCTCCTGGCCCGAGTTCCACCAGCCCTCGACGGAGTCGATGTGGTAGTAGCCGGCGTTCACGTCGGTGGAGTACCGCACGTTGTCGAAGATGTAGAACTCCGCCTCGGGGGCGAAGTAAGCGGTGTCGGCCACGCCGGTGGTCTGGAGGTAGGCCAGCGCCTTGCGGGCGATGTTGCGCGGGTCGCGCGAGTAGGCCTCACCCGAGATCGGGTCGTGGATGAAGAAGTTCAGGTTGAGCGTCTTCGACTTGCGGAACGGGTCGATGTAGGCCGTGGTCGGGTCCGGGAACAGCGACATGTCGGACTCGTTGATCGCCTGGAACCCGCGGATCGACGATCCGTCGAAGCCGAGACCGTCCTCGGCCACCGACTCGTCGAACGAGCTCACCGGCACCGTGAAGTGCTGCATGATGCCCGGCAGGTCGCAGAAGCGGACGTCGACCATCTCGACGCCCTCGTCCTTCACGTACTTGAGGAGCTCCTCAAAGCTCTGGAACATTCGTCCTCCTGAGGCTGTCCATCGTGGGGCAGCCGAACCGATCTTTGCCTGTGAAGAGTGGACAGCCCGGGGGCGCCGTTGCCTCGGGGCGGACAACCCTCACCCTACGAGTGGGGGCGTTTCCTGACCGTATCGGATGTGTTTCGCTGACGTAACACAGTGTGGGTTCAGGGCCTTGTGGCCTGCCGTTTAGTCTGGACGTCGTGACGAGCCCGACGCCCGGCGTCCAGCAGGCCACTCCCGAGACGGCGTCCTGGCCGCGACGAATGCTCGCGCTGGCCGTCGACTGGTTCGCCTGCATCCTCGTGGTCAGCCTCTTCACCCCCGTGTACGGAGTGGACGCCGGCAACCGCGGCTCGCTCGTCGTTACCGGCCTCTTCGTGGTCGAGTCCGCCCTCTTCACCGCCGCCGTCGGCGGCTCCTTCGGCCAGGTTGCGACCCGGCTGCGCGTCGTCCGCGTGGACGGCGACCCCCGGCCGCTGGGACTCCTCCCGGCGCTGGGGCGTCAGGTGCTGGTCGCCCTGGTGATCCCGCCGCTGGTGTTCCGACCCGACGGCCGCGGACTGCACGACCTGGCCACCGGCTCGGCCTGCGTCACGATTCAGACGCACCTGGCTCTGCGCGGCTCCGCTGTCGGCGCTCGCCGCTAGGCTCGCAGACATCCCTCACGGCTCGCTTCAGGAGACCACCATGCACCGTCTGCCCACTCGCCGTACCTCGTGGCGCATCGCTGCCTGGGCGGTCGCGACCCCTCTCGTGCTCACGGGGCTGTCTGCCTGCAACGGCGACGACTCGAACGACGCCTCCGCCACGTCGTCCTCGGCGACCAGCGCCCCGGTGACCACCTCCGCCTCGGCGTCCACGTCCGCCTCGCCGTCGGACGGCGCCTCCAGCGAGACCGACGCCCCGAGCGACGGCAGCGAGGTCAGCGCCCAGGAGTTCGGCGACCTGATCACGGCCGCGTTCGCGAAGGCGACGACGGCCACGGTGACCACCACGGTGACCACCACGATGTCGGGCCTGGCCGGATCCGGCGGCGACCTGACCGCGAAGGGCCAGGTCGACTTAAGCCAGAAGCCGTTCGCGATGGCGGTGACCATGTCCGGCCCCGGCCTCGGCGACACCGGCGGTGCCGGCATCGAGATGATCCTGGTCGACAACACCATCTACATAAGCGCGGGCCTGCCCGACCTCACGTACTTCAAGAGGCCGCTCGACGACCCCAGCCTGCCGATCAGCGACCTGAGCAAGCAGATGGATCCCACCGAGCTGGTCAAGAATGTCACCGCCGGCACGTACGAGGGCGAGGAGACCATCGACGGGCAGACGACCCGGCACTACACGGTGACCGTCGACAACGCGTCGTTCGCCAAGGAGTTCGGTGGTCTCACCTACCTCGCGGGCGCCCGCGCCTCGCTGCCACAGTCCGTCGACGAGGAGGTCTGGTTCGACGAGGAGGGCCGCATTGCCCAGCTGGTCGTCGACCTCGGCAAGTCCGGCACTGTGAAGACGGAGTACACCGGCTGGGGCGATCCCGTCGACATCAAGGCGCCGCCCGCCAGTCAGGTCACCGACATGAGCGGGATGACCAGCCCCTGACCGGCAGCCGCTGATGCCCGTTCAGGCGTGGCGCAGCCGCAGCTGCGCAGGCAGCGTGGGGGAGATGAGACGACCGTTCCCCACGCGCCGCCTGATGGCGCCGGTTGCGCTTGCGCCGGTCGTCGCACTCTCCCTGGCCGGTTGCTCCGAGGGCGACACACCAGACGCTGCTGCATCGTCCTCGCCGTCGAGCAGTGTCAGCGCGACCGCGCGGCCCTCGTCCAGCCCGACCCCGACCACGGCCGACCAGGCGATCAGCCGAGCTCTGGGTGCCATGGGCACCTACCAGTCGGTGCACGTCGAGCTCGGGCCGCAAGGTGACGACCCGCGACTGCTGATCGATGTCGAATACGGCCAGGATCCCGACGTGGATTCGCTGGCTGCGCAACTCCAGCCGCCCGGCCAGGATTCACCGGTGCGATACGTGCGCCAGGACGGGCAGATGCGGGTGCAAAAGGTTCCGGGCCGCGCCTACGAGCCGGCCGACCCGGACGACGGCCTTGCCGAGGCGCTCAGTGGGTTCGACCCGGTCGCGGTGCTCGCATCGGTCGACTCCGTGCGCCCTCGGCAGGGTGTCGATGCCAGCACCTGGCGGTACCGACTGACCGACGCCAGCGGACTCGACTCCGAGCTGCTCGGCGGGGGAGCGGGTCCGGCCACCGTGGTGCTCACCACCGGCGACGACGGACTGCCCGAGACGCTGGTCGTGCAGCGTGATGTGTCGACCGTGCAGCTGGCATGGAGCCAGTGGGACGGTCCGCTGCCCGAGGAGCTCGACTCCGTCGACTGAGCCGGAGCGACGAGCGTGTCGTCCGGTGGTTGAGCCGTGAGGAGCGGTAGCGACGAGCGCGTCGTCCGGTGGTTGAGCCGTGAGGAGCGCTAGCGACGAGCGCGTCGAAACCCAGCAACTGCGAAGGCAAGGTCGCTTGACATCTCACGAGGTTTCGACACGCCTTCGCCTTCGGCATCCGGCGGCTCAACCACCGGTGGCACGGTTTCGACACGCCTTCGCCTTCGGCATCCGGCGGCTCAACCACCGGTGGGGTGGCTCAGCGGCCGCGCATCTGCGAGCGCATGCCCTTCATGCTGGTGGGCATCGGGCCCTTGGGCAGCGGTACCGCGGAGCGGTTGGCGTCGAGGGCCTTGAGGCGGTTGAGCACGTCGGTCATGTCGGCGGGCTTGAGCTGGCGCTTCATCTTCTGCAGGTGTCGCATCAGCTTCGGGAGCGGCACCTGCCCCTCCTCGCGACCGCACACGACCTCGCTGATCGGAACCTCGTAGGCGACCCGCTCGTGCTTCTTGCGCTCGGAGACCAGCAGGCTCTTGACGCGCCCGGCGTGACCCTCGCCGACGAGCACGATGCCAGGCGGGCCGACGACCCGGTGCACGACGTCCTGCTGCTTGGTGAACGCGACGGCCGGGGTGACGTTCCAGCCTCGGCGCAGCATGTTGAGGGCCGCCGCGGCGGCGCCGACCTGACCCTCCATCGAGTCGTAGGCCGAGCGCTGGGCGCGGCGTCCGAACACGATGAGGGCACCCAGGGTGCCGAACAGCACCGCGCCGATGATCGAGACGACGATGCCGAGGACGCCGCTGCCGCCGACCAGGTGGAACAGCACGAACCCGAGCGCCGCGGCCAGCACGAACGTGCCGGCGACCCACAGACCGATCTTGGGGTCGCGCTCCTTGGTGATGCGGTAGCTCTCGATCAGCTGCTTGGTGCGGCTGGTCTTCGCGGGCTTGCCCGCGCTCTGGGCGGCGTCCTTCTTAGCCATCGGGTTCGGCGGCCTCGTTCTCTTGTCGTACCGGCGGAGTCGGGTCAGACGGCTGCGCCCTCGCGCGCGTCCATCGCCTGACGGTACAACCGACCGGCCCGGTACGACGAACGCACGAGCGGGCCGGACATGACACCGGAGAAGCCGATCTCGTCGGCTTCGTCCTTGAGCTCGACGAACTCCTCGGGCTTGACCCAGCGCTCGACCGGATGGTGCCGCTTGGAGGGGCGCAGGTACTGCGTGATGGTGATGAGTTCGCACCCGGCGGCGTGCAGGTCGCGCAGCGCCTGGCTGACCTCCTCGCGGGTCTCGCCCATGCCGAGGATGAGGTTCGACTTCGTGACCAGACCGAAGTCGCGGGCCTGGGTGATGACGTCGAGCGAGCGTTCGTAACGGAACGCGGGGCGGATCCGCTTGAAGATGCGCGGCACGGTCTCGACGTTGTGGGCCAGCACCTCGGGGCGTGACTCGAACACCTCGGTGAGGAGCTCGGGCACGCCGTTGAAGTCGGGGATGAGGTTCTCGACGCCGGTGTCGGGGTTCAGCTCGTGGATCTGGCGCACGGTCTCGGCGTAGAGCCACGCGCCGCCGTCGGGCAGGTCGTCGCGGGCGACGCCGGTGATGGTGGAGTAGCGCAGCCCCATCGTGCGCACCGACTCCGCGACACGGCGCGGCTCGTCGCGGTCGAGCGGGGCCGGCTTGCCGGTGTCGATCTGGCAGAAGTCGCAGCGGCGAGTGCACTGCTCGCCGCCGATGAGGAAGGTGGCCTCGCGGTCCTCCCAGCACTCGAAGATGTTGGGGCAGCCGGCCTCCTGGCACACCGTGTGCAATCCCTCGGACTTCACCAGGCCCTGGAGGTGCTTGTACTCCGGGCCCATCTTGGCCCGGGTCTTGATCCAGTCGGGCTTCTTCTCGATGGGGGTCTCTGCGTTGCGGACCTCCAGGCGCAGCAGCTTGCGGCCCTCGGGGGCGGGGGTGGAACTGGTGGACGAAGGTGCCTGGGTCACGGCGTCCAGGCTACTCGTCGACGGTGAGGGCGCCCACGTCGCCGCTCGGCGTCGAGCTGCCCGACCCGCGCATCATCGACAGCACCGTGCGCGGCGACTTCAACCACGCCAGCTGGAGCAGGTCCGGGGGCATCGGGGAGTCGTCGACCGGCGCCGGCTGGGGCTCGCGGGGCGTCCAGGCTCCGAGCCAGCTCTCGATCTCTGCGCGGCGGCGCTTGCGCCCCACCCGGGAGACGGAGGTCGCCAGCGACTCGGCGCGTTGGGCCCAGCTCTGCTGCCACTCCTCCCGTTCCCGATCGCCGTCGGGCCACGCGACGTCAGGCTGTCGCTCCCACGCCGCGAGCCACGCTCGGCGTCGCTGCCCCCACCAGCTGGCCTGCTCGATCTCGGCCTGGACCGCCTCGGCCCGGCGTCGCAGCTGTGCTGCGCACCAGACGTCCTCGAGGCGCTCTCGCTCCCTCTTTCGAGCGCGCGTGACCGCGTGCGGTTCACGGCCTTCGGCAACCGCCGAGATCTGCTCGGCCCAGTCCTCGACCGCGCTGGTGAGCCCCTTCGGAGCCCACCGGGAGATGATCGCCAGGATCGGCGCCACCGCCGGTGCCCAGGCTCCGCGCGAGCGCACGGTCAGGTCGGCGACGAGTTCGCCGTCCGCCACCCAGGCGTGCAGGTCGACGCTCAGCCAGCGCAGTCGTGCCTCGATGCGCAGCAGTCGCGCGGCATCGTTGACGAGCCGTGCGGTGCCCGTGAGGTAGGGGTGCGTACTGGTGCCGACGAGGTGCACGACGTCGTCGAGGCCGTCGATCTCGACGTCCATGCTCGGGCGGGTACCGACGACGGGCAGGCCGACGCGGTCGAAGCCGGTGACGGCGATGCGACCCGTGCGGCGCTCGTGCGTCCCGTCGATGCGGGCGTCGAGCTCGAGCCCGGAACGGCGCAGGTCGCCGCTCTCGACGACGTATCGGGCCCCCGGCTGGAGATGGCGCCCGTGCTCGAGCCTGATGGTCGTGTCGTCGTGGCGCTCGTGTGTGGATCCCTCAGGGAGCACGAGCACGCCGCCCGCGCCCACGTAGGACTCGTCGAGCACCGCCAGCGCTTCGCGGCGCCAGCGGTCGATCGCCGACGGCGCGGGCCAGGTGACGGGCGCGCAGGCCTGCGCGTGCACGTCAGGAGGTGGGGGAGAGGATCTCGACCCGGGGGGCACGACCCGGCTCGGGTCGCGGCTCGTAGTCCGGCGTCGCGTCGTAGGGCTCCCAGGCGAGGATCGCGAGCAACGCGCGCTCCAGCACCGGCAGCACCTCGGCGATGGGCACGTCGCGGCCGACCTCCTCGGTGAGGGTCGTGACGCCGGCGTCGCTGATGCCGCACGGCACGAACCGGTCGTACCAGCCGAGATCGACGTCGCAGTTCAAGGAGATGCCGTGCATCGTGACGCCGCGGCTGACCCGGATGCCGATGGCACCGATCTTGCGCTCGGGGCGCCCGGCGCCGGCCTTCAGCCAGACGCCGCTGCGGCCCGGCACCCGAGCGGTCTCGACGCCGAACGCGGCGCAGGTGGCGATCATCGCCTCCTCCATGCGCCGCACGTAGTCGACGACGAGCACGTGGTCGGGAAGGCGCACGATCGGGTACGCCACCAGCTGGCCGGGGCCGTGGAAGGTGATCTTGCCGCCGCGGTCGACGTCGATGACCGGTGCTCCGCCGGAGTCTGCCGGGCGCTCGTGCGCGTCGGTGCGCTTGCCCGCGGTGTAGGTGGGCGGGTGCTCGAGCAGGAGCACGGTGTCGGGCCTGCGGCCCGCCACCACCTGGGCGTGCACCTCGCGCTGGGTCTCCCATGCGGCGAGGTAGTCGACGGCGTCGGCGCCCAGGCCGAGGATCTCGACGGCGGTGCTCATACTCGCGAGCCTACGCCGGATCCCGTTCCGCCAGACCCGCGGCGACCACCGCGACGACATCGCGGTCGGCGTGCTCGAACCCCGAGTCGATGAGCGCCTGGGGCACGGCGTTGACCGAGCCGAGGAGTTCGGGCGCCATCGCACCCGCGGCCTTGTCGAGCAGCACCGCCGGCACCGTCGCGAACGTCGGACGACGCAGCGCCCGGCCCAGCGAGGTCGTGAACTCGGCGTTGGTCGGCGTGGTGGCGCAGCAGAGGTTCATCGGCCCGTGCGCGGTGTCGCTCTCGGCGAGGTGCGCGACGGCGCCCACCCAATCGCGCAGGGAGATCATCGGCATGTGCTGCTCGCCGCTGCCGAGCTTGCCGCCCAGCCCGCCCTTGAAGAGCGGCTTCAGCCACTGGAGCGGTGCGTGGCGGGCGTCCATCACGGGCGCGGTACGCAGGATGCACACCCGCGCGCCGGCCTCGACCGCCGGTTGGGCGGCGTCCTGCCAGTCGCGCGTGACCGAGGTGAGCAGCGCGTCGCCGCGGCTGTCGGCGGTCTCGGGGAGCGGCTCGCCGCCGTGGTCGCCGTAGAAGCTGATGCCGTTGCCGGCCAGGAACGCCGGCGACGTGTCGCCGGCCCCGGCAATGGCCTCGGCCAACACGCGAGTCGTCGTCACGCGGCTCTCGCGCAGGTCGTGGGCCCACTGTTTCGAGTGCACGTTGCCGATGAGGGGAGAGCCGGCGAGGTTGATGACCACGTCGGCGGAGGCGATCACCCCGCGGTCGTAGACACCGGCGTACGGATCCCACGTGGACTCGCCCGGCTCCGACGTCGGACGCCGCACCAGGCTGGTCGTCGTGTGGCCGCGCCGCTGCAGGGTGCGCAGCAGGTGGGTGCCCAAGAAGCCCGAGGATCCGGCCACCACCACGTGCAGGTTCTCGCTCATGGCTCCAGCCTGCCAGCGCCACCGGTCGCACCGATCACCCTGGCGGTGCGGTGACCCGTCGCCAACTTCTCATCGACCTGCCACGAGTTTTCACGAGGCGTGAAAACTCGTGGCAGGTCGGTTGAAAACTGGCGACGGGTCAGCTGAAAACTGGCGACGGGTCGGCGTCAGCCGGCGAGGTGGGACCAGCGGGAGCGGAGGTCTCGCCAGGGGCCCTCGTCGACGACGGTGCCGGCCTCGAGGACGACGACCCGGTCGGCGCGTGAGAGGGCCGCTGCCTTCGAGGTGGCGCCGAGCACGGTGGCGCCCTGCTCGCGCAGCGTCTCCCACAGCTCGATCTCGGTGGCGGCGTCGAGCGCGGAGGAGACGTCGTCGGCCAGCAGCAGCGACGCCTCGCAGGCGAGTGCCCGTGCGAGAGCGAGCCGCTGCACCTGGCCGCCGGAGAGTCGGACGCCGCGGTGCCCCACGAGAGAGTCCGGGCCGCCCGCCTCGGCGACATCGCGTTCCAAGCGTGCCGCGGCGAGGGCCGGCTCGATGGTGCGGTCGGGGTGATCGAGGGCCACGTTGCCGCGGAAGGTGCCGGACAGCACGCGAGGCACCTGCGCCACGTGAGCGACTCGGCCGGGGCGCAGCTCGGCCTGCGGGTCGGTCACCGGCCGGCCGTTCCACTGGACCTCGCCGCGGCTCGTGACGAGTCCGGCCAGAGCGCCGAGCAGGCTGGACTTGCCCGACCCGACCTGGCCCAGCAGCAGGACCAGCTCGCCGCGCCGGACGACGAGGTCGATCGCGTGCGCGCCGATGGTGCCGTCGTCGTGGACGGCGGTGAGGTCGCGCACGGTGAGCTCGCCGAGCGCCTCGTCGGTGGTGGGGGCGGGCAGCGGTGCCTCGCCGGTCACCAGGTCGATGCCGTCGACGAGGTGCATCAGGTCGCCGCCACCGGCCAGCCGGGAGGTCGCGTGCATCCACGAGGTGGTGCCCGGGGCCTCGGTGACGACCATGCCGGTGACGCGTCCGAACCAGTCGTACCCGCTGACCGCCGTCGCGACCAGCAGGGCGGTGGCCAGACTCCACCAGCCGTGCAGCAGTCCGTACCAGGCGGCCACGACGCCGAGCTGCACCATCACCACGGGCACGCCTTCGAGCAGCGCCTTGACCCGGTGCTCCTTCAGGGCGGCCTCGACCCGGCCGGAGTCGACCGCACTGATGTGGGTGTGCACGTACTCGGTGGCCGCAGCCAGCTTGACCGTGCGCGCCGACTCGACGGCCGACACCAGCGAGCGGCCGAACCGGGCCCGCGCGGCCGACGCCGCAGCGGCGGAGCGACCGGCGATGCGGCGTCCGAACGACGAGGCGAGCGCCGAGACGGCGAGCACCACCAATAGCACCGCACCGGCGGCCGGCGTGCCGGCCAGCAGAGAAGTGAGCACGGCGATGAGGAAGCCGTTGACGACGTCGACCCAGCGGTCGGCGTAGCGCGCCAGGCGCTCGGCGTCCATGGCACGGGCCACCACCTCGCCGGGGGGTGTCCGCTCGAGCCGGTGCTGGGCGGTCTGGCCCTGGAGCACCGCCGAGCGCACCCGCAGCATGACCGCGATCCACCAGCGCGGGTAGACCCGGAACGCCTCGGCCAGCACCACCGGCGACACCATGAGCGAGACCAGCAGAGCCGCCGACCACAGCACCGGTGTGTGACCCGCCTGGAGTTCGACCGTGACGTGGCCGAACACCCAGCCGGTGACCGCCCCGAAGGCTCCCGTGACGGCCTGCACGAGGAACAGCGCGGCCCCGAAGAGCCCCCATTGCGGCTCGATGCGCAGCGCGCTCAGCACCGCGCGGGCGAGCCCGGGCAGGGGTCGCACGTCGGGGACGGGCGGAGCCTCGCCGCCCTGGCGGGCGGTTCCCACCTGCTCGGTGTCGACCTCGAGGGTGTCGGCGGTCTGGCTGGTCTGCTGGGTGACCGGGTCTCGACGACGCTCGCTCGCTGCGCGGCCATCGGTGGACTCGTCGGCCGCCTCGAGCAGCGTGCGGAACGGCCCGGGCACGTGAGCGAGCTCGGCCCGAGGGCCGTTCTGGACGACGCGGCCGGCGTCGAGCACCGCCACCTGCGCCGCGCGGGCCGTGGTGGAGAGGCGGTGTGCCACCACGATGCCGGTGCGCCCGGTGAGGAGTCGGTCGGAGGCCCGCACCACACGGGCCTCGGTGACCGGATCCATCCGGGCGGTGGCCTCGTCGAGGATCACGACCGAGACGTCGCGCACCAGCAGGCGCGCGAACGCGACGAGCTGCTCCTCACCGGCGGAGAGGGTGGTGCCGCCCGGCCCCAGCCGCGTGTCGAGGCCGTGTGAGAGCCCGGAGACCCACTGGGTGAGGCCGAGTTCGGCCACGGCTGCCTCGACCCGCTCACGCGGTATCGGTGCGAAGAGCGTGATGTTCTCGGCCAGCGTGCCGGCGAGGATCTCGGTGCGCTGGGTGACGACGCCGACCGCTGCGCGCAGCGCGCTGAGGTCGAGATCGCGCACGTCGGTGTCGCCGAGGAACACCGAGCCCCGAGGAGGCTCGACCGCCCGCGACACCAGCGAGGCCAGGGTGGACTTGCCGGACCCGGTGCGGCCCACGAGGGCGCAGGTGGTGCCGGCGGGTACGTGCAGGTCGACATCGTGCAGGGCGAAGCCGCCCTCGCGCGAACCGGTGCCGTAGGAGAACCGCAGGCCCTGCATGCGCAGGTCGAGCGCACCGCCCGCTACGGCGGCGCCGCCGACCGGCTCCGGCTCGACGCCGATCATGGAGCGCAGTCGCAGCACCGCGCCGAACCCGGCCTGGAGGTCGGGCAGGTGGTTGGCGAACATGTGCACCTGACCCACGAAGGCCGTCGTGACCAGGAACAGCGTGGTCAGCGAGCCGACGGAGAGGTGCCCGCCCGAGACGAGGGCGATGCCGACCAGCCCGATCGCCGCGAGCAGGCCGTGCAGGAGGGATCCGGTGCGGCGTCCGACCTGCACCTCGACCTCGAGCACCTCGGCCAGCCGGGCGTGGATCACCGACGCCAGGTGCGCCACTCGGCGCACCGCGAAGGCCTGCCCATGGCTGGTGCGCAGGTCGTCGCGCGCGGCGATGCCCTCCTCCAAGGCGGCGGCGTGGTCGGTCCACGCGGCCTCCTCGACGACCTTGCGCCGGGAGATCTCGGGCAGCAGCCGGCGGATCAGCAGCACGGTGGCAGCGGCGGAGGCCGGAAACAACGCGAACGCCGGCCACCAGGTGAAGCCGGCCACCAGCCACAGCGGCAGCGCCGCCATGAGGGTGCGCACCGCCATCCACACCATCTGACGCAGGGTGTTGCCGACCTCCCAGGTGTCGTCGTCGATGCGGTCGAGCACCTCGCCGACGGCCTGTTCGGAGAGCTCGGAGAGCGGCTGGGCGAGGGCCGCGTCGAGGAGGTCGGCGCGCAGCACGCCCTCGGCCCGGTCGACGACGGTCGCCCACATCGTGCGGGCCAGGGTGTCGACGACGGCCGAGCCGACCAGCAGGGCGGCCAGCAGCCACACCAAGCCGGACGTGGCGTGGTCGACGAGTCGGCCGGCCACCACGGAGCCCAGCGAGGCGGCCACGGCGGCCACGAAGGCGCCTGCCAGACAGGCGCCGGCCAGCGGTGTGCGGATACGACGCCAGTCGACCGGACGACGCCCCGGCGGGAGCTGCGCGGGTGCGGTGTCGGTCGTGGAAACGGGATGGGAGGCGGTCGTCGTCACGATGATCCGAAACTACGGGTCACCACCGACAACCGCCTCCCATTTTCTGTCCCGAGAGGCCCCCCGGCCACAGTCCTGCGTGCTGGGTTCTAGACCTCGAAGGAGCCCGACTCCAGACGCTGCTTGACCTCCTGGAGGAACCGACCGGCATCGGCTCCGTCGACCAGGCGGTGGTCGTAGGTGAGCGCGAGGTAGACCATGTGCCGCACCGCGATCGTCTCGCCCAGGTTGGCGTCGTCGATCACGACGGGACGCTTCACCACCGCGCCCGGGCCGAGGATCGCGACCTGCGGCTGGTTGATGATCGGGGTGTCCCACAGCGCGCCGACGCTGCCGAGGTTCGTGATGGTGAACGTACCGCCGGAGAGGTCGTCGGGCCCGATCTTGTTGGTTCGGGTGCGCTCGGCGACGTCGGCGATCTTCTTGGCCAGGCCTGAGATCGAGAGGTCGCCGGCGTCCTTGACGACCGGGGTGAGCAGGCCCTTGTCGGTGTCGACGGCCAACGCGAGGTTCTCGACGTCGTGGAAGGTGACCTCGCCCGCCTCGTCGTCGATCGTCGCGTTGAGCTTGGGGTGCTGCTTGAGCGAGTCGATCGCCGCCTTGGCGAAGAACGGCAGGTAGCTCAGCTTCACGCCCTCGCGTGCGGCGAAGTCGTCCTTCGTCGCGTTGCGCAGTCGCGCCACGTTGGTGACGTCGACCTCGACGACCTGGGTCAGCTGCGCGGAGGTGTCGAGCGACTCCTTCATGCGCTTGGCGATGATCGTGCGCAGGCGCGACATCTTCTCCGTGGTGCCTCGCAGCGGCGACGGGTTGACCGGCACCGCGGTACCGGGAGTCGGCTTCGCCGCGGGGGCGGAGGACGCCGCAGCGGGCGCTGCCGGCGCGGCGGCGGGTGCCTTGGCGGCCTCGGCCGCAGCCAGCACGTCCTGCTTGCGGATGCGCCCGCCCACGCCGGTGCCCTCGACCGTGCTCAGGTCGACGCCGTGCTGATCGGCGAGCTTGCGCACCAGCGGAGTCACGTAGCCGCCACCGTCGGTCTTGGAGGAGGACTCCTGACGCGGCGGGTCGGTCTGGGCGCTCGGCGCGGGCTCGGGGTCGCGCGCCTTGGTGGGCTCGGGCTGCTCGCCCTCGTCCTGGGTCGGCTCGGACTCCTTCTCGGGCTCCGGCTCGGACTTCTCCTCGGGCTCCGGCTTCGGCTTCTCCTCGGCCGGTGCGGCCGAGCCGTCACCGACGACGGCCAGCTCGGCGCCCACCTCGACGGTCTCGTCCTCGGAGACCTTGATCTCCAGCAGGGTGCCGGCGACGGGGGAGGGGATCTCGGTGTCGACCTTGTCGGTGGAGACCTCCAGCAGCGGCTCGTCGACGGCGACCTCGTCGCCGACCGACTTCAGCCAGCGGGTGACGGTGCCCTCGGTGACCGACTCGCCCAGCGCGGGCAGCGTCACCGGCGTTCCCGACCCGCCGCCGGAGCCGCCCGAGCCGCCGGACTCACCCGACTTCTCGGCCTCGGGGGTCTCGTCGCCCGGGGGCAGGTCGCCGGTCTCCTCGACCGCCTGCTCCTCCTGCTCGGCCTTCTTCTCGGCCTCTTCCTCGTCGGCAGGCTCGGCCTCCGGGGTGGCGGACTCGTCGGCGGACTCGCCGGAGTCGTCGTCCGTCTCGCCACCGGAGCCGGCCTCGTCGGAGTCACCGATGAGGGCGAGCACGGCACCGACCTCGACGGTGTCGTCCTCCTCGGCCTTGATCTCGAGCAGGGTGCCGGCGACGGGGGAGGGGATCTCGGTGTCGACCTTGTCGGTGGAGACCTCCAGCAGCGGCTCGTCGACGGCGACCTCGTCGCCGACGGACTTCAGCCAGCGGGTGACGGTGCCCTCGGTGACGGACTCACCCAGTGCCGGGAGGTTGACTTCGGTGGCCATGCGGTTCCTTCGCTCGGTCGTGTGCGGGGTCGTGTGCGGGGTCGTGCGGTGGTCAGGAGTGGGCGTGCAGGGGCTTGCCGGCCAGGGCGAGGTGTGCCTCGCCCAGAGCCTCGTTCTGGGTGGGGTGGGCGTGCACGAGCGGGGCGACGTCGTCGGCGTGGGCCTCCCACCCGTAGATGAGCTGAGCCTCGCCGATCAGCTCGCCGACGCGGTCACCCACCAGGTGGACTCCGAGGACCGGGCCGTCGACGACGCGCACCAGCTTCACCGACCCCTGGGTCTTGAGGATCTGGCTCTTGCCGTTGCCGCCGAGGTCGTAGGTGAGGGTCTCGACGGCGTCACCGTGCACCTCCCGGGCGCGTGCCTCGTCGAGGCCCACGGAGGCGACCTCGGGACGGCAGTAGGTGACGCGCGGGATGCCGGCCTCGTCGATGGGCTGGGGCTCGAGCCCGGCGATGTGCTCGGCCACGAGGATGCCCTGGGCGAAACCGCGGTGCGCGAGCTGGAGGCCGGGCACGATGTCGCCGACCGCGTAGACGCCGTCGACGTTCGTGCGGCACATCTGGTCGGTGGGCACGAAGCCGCGATCGACGGTGATGCCCTGTTCGGTGAAGCCGAGCCCCTCGGTGACGGGCCCGCGGCCGACGGCGACCAGCAGCACGTCGGCCTCGAGGGTGTCGCCGCCCTCGAGCGTGACGTGCACGCCGTCGTCGCTCGCCTTGGCGGAGGAGAAGCGGGTGTTCGTGAGCGCCTTGATGCCGCGCTTGCGGAAGGCGCGCTCGAGCTGCTTGGAGGAGTCGGAGTCCTCGCCGGCGACGAGTCGGGGGAGCGCCTCGACGATGGTGACCTCGGCGCCGAAGGAGCGCCACACGCTGGCGAACTCACACCCGATCACACCGCCTCCGAGCACGATCGCCTTCGCGGGCACGTGGTCCAGGCGCAGGGCGTGCTCGGAGGAGACGATGCGCTCGCCGTCGATCTCGAGACCGGGCAGGGTGCGCGGCGTCGACCCCGTGGCGAGGACGACGTGACGCCCGCGCAGTACCCGGCTCTCGCCGTCGGGCGTGGCCACGGTGACCTCGCGCGAGCCGCTCAGCCGACCGGAGCCCTCGACGACCGTGACGCCACGGGAGGAGACCAGACCGGTGAGACCCTTGAAGAGCCGGCCGACGACGGCGTCCTTGTAGCGGTGCACGCCGGGCATGTCGACGCCGTCGAAGCTCGCGCGCACGCCGAACTGGTCGGCCTCCTGCGCCGAGTCGGCGATCTCGGCCGCGTGCAGCAGCGCCTTGGTGGGGATGCACCCCACGTGCAGGCAGGTGCCGCCGAGCTGGTCGCGCTCGACGAGGGCGACCGAGAGGCCGAGCTGCGCCGCGCGCAGCGCGCAGGCGTAGCCTCCGGATCCCGCACCGAGAATCAGTACGTCGAAGTCAGCGTCGACCCCTGTGGGCCCACCTCCGCGGACGTCGTCGGCCACCTAGCGCCTTCTCTCCCTCGAACCTCTCATCCGGCGTCCCGACGGCCGGACCCGTCCATCCTTGCACGTCGGTGCGGCAGACTGGACCCATGGGACTTCTCGACCGGTTCCGCAGGCCGCGTGTGCGTCGGCCGGCGAAGGACGGCTACCGCACCGGCTCCACCACGGTGCGTGCCGCAGACGGTGCCGACGTCGACCACTTGCGCACCTGGGTCGGTGCCCGTCGTGGTGTCGAGGGGTTCGTCGAGCCGCGCACCGCAGTCAGCGACGTGACCCTGCTGCTGGTCGCCCACGACGGCGAGTGGACCCGGCGCCGGGTGCCTTCGGTGAGGTGGGCCCACGAGTTCTGCAACCGCCACCAGGTGCCGTCCTACGATGCCGCCGTCGTGGGGGTGCCGCAGCGGATGCGCGAGTACAACAAGCGCAAGAAGCAACAAGGAATAGGCGACTGACCACCCTCCGATAGTTGGGCCGGGCGAGGCGCTAGCCGAGTCCCGTGTCGAAACCCGGTGAGGTGGAAAGCAGCGTCGCTTTCACAGTCGCCGGGTTTCGACGCGCTCGTCGCTGGCGCTCCTCGCGGCTCAACCACCGGCGGACGCGCTCGTCGCTGGCGCTCCTCGCGGCTCAACCACCGGCGGACGCGCTCGTCGCTGGCGCTCCTCGCGGCTCAACCAGCGGTGGCCGACAGGGAGCGGGCGTACTCGACGAGGGTGGTGACGGCCACGCCGGTGCCGCCGTTGGTCACGTGGCCCCAGGGACTGCCGGAGTTGAACGAGGGGCCGGCGATGTCGAGGTGTGCCCAGGGCTTGCCGGCGGTGAACTCCCGCAGGAACGCGCCGGCGAAGAGGCCACCACCCCAGCGCACCCAGTCGTGCTGCATGACGTCGGCGATCTTCGAGGAGAGCACCCGCTGCTTCATCTCCTCGGGCAGCGGCATGTGCCACATCGCCTCGCCCGCGACCTCGGACGCCGCGAGCACGCCGGGCACGACGTCGTCGCCGCCCATGACGCCGCTGACGCGGTCGCCCAGCGCCATGACCATCGCGCCCGTGAGGGTCGCGACGTCGAGGATCACGTCGGGCGACATCTCGGTCGCGCGCACGAGCGCGTCGGCCAGCACGAGGCGACCCTCGGCATCGGTGTTCTGCACCTCGACGGTCTTGCCGCCGTACATCGTGAGCACGTCGCCCGGCCGCATCGAGCGGCCCGAGACCATGTTCTCGGCCATCGGCGCGAAGCAACTGACCCGGATCGGCAGACCCAGCCTGGCGATGGCGATGGTCGCCTGCACGACAGCGGCTGCGCCGGCCATGTCGGACTTCATCTCCTTCATCGATGCGGCGGGCTTGATGGAGAGGCCGCCGGAGTCGAAGGTGATGCCCTTGCCCACCAGGGCCAGATGCGCCTGAGCGCCCTTCGGTGCGTAGCTGATCTCGACCAGCCGCGGCGGGGCGTCTGAGCCCTGGCCCACGCCCAGGATGCCGCCGCAGCCGAGCTCGGCGAGCCTCTTCTCGTCGAGCACGGTGATCTCGAGCGGCGCACCGCGCCCGGAGGTGAGATCGGCCGTCGCCTCGAGCACGGCGTCGGCAAAACGCGGGGGAGTGAAGTCGCCGGGCGGTGTGTTGACCCACGAGCGGGCCCCGGCGACCGCTTCGGCCAGCACCTCGGCCTCGGTCAGCGCCTGCTGGGTCTCCTTGCGCCGCGCCGCCGAGGTGAGGACGACGACCTCGCTCGGACCGGTCGGGCGCGGCGTGACGTCCGACCCCTTGAAGGCGGTGAAGGTGTAGCCGCCGAGCAGCCAGCCCTCGGCGGCTGCGCGCACGAGCTCGGGGGAGTCGGCGGGGAGGGCCAGGGCGGCGCTCGCCGCGTTCGGCACGGAGCGCGCGGCGACGCCCGCCGCCCGCCGTACCGCGTCGGGAGTGACCTCGGGGCCGAGCCCCACCAGCACCAGCAGCGGAGCGTTGATCGCTCCGCTCGTGGGCACCGAGTGGACCTCGCCGGCCTTGCCGTTGACCCCGAGGGAGGCCAGCAGCGGGCTGAGCTTGCGACCGTAGGCGGCCGCCACGTCGTCCGCACCGGGAGCCAGCACGACGTCGGGGCCGCTCGCGTTGGTGCGGCGACGCTTGGGGGCCGGGGAGGTGGTCACGCCCACGACGACGGCATCGGCCTTGGACTTCGCGGGGCTGGCGTTGCGCAGACTGAGTGAGGTCACGGCCGCGACGATAGCGTCGAGGAGGTCACCGGGCGGGTGCCGGTCGTGACGGTAGGGTCGCCCGCATGGCGTTGCTGACCTCCCCCCTGCATGAGCGGCACGAGGCGCTGGGGGCGAAGTTCGCCGAGTTCGGCGGCTGGTCGATGCCGCTGGAGTACGCCGGCGGCGGCGTGGTCAAGGAGCACGGGGCCGTGCGTGGCACGGTCGGCCTCTTCGACGTCTCGCACCTGGGCAAGATCCGCATCCGCGGAGCCGGGGCGGCCGACCTGGTCAACCGCACGCTGACCAACGACCTCGCCCGCATCGGCGCCGGGCAGGCGCAGTACACGTTGTGCTGCGACGACGCGACCGGCGGCGTCGTCGACGACCTCATCGTCTACCTCCACGCCGACGACGACCTCCTGCTGGTGCCGAACGCCGCCAACACCGCCGAGGTGGCGCGACGTCTCGCGGCCGCCGCGCCCGAAGGCGTCACCGTCACCGACGAGCACCGCGACCACGTCGTGCTCGCCGTGCAGGGCCCGGAGAGCGACGAGGTGCTGCGCGCGGCCGGGTTGCCGGTCGACCACGACTACATGAGCTTCGTGACCGCCCCCTTCGAGGGTGCGCAGATCACGGTGTGCCGTACCGGCTACACCGGCGAGCGAGGCTACGAGCTCCTCGCCCCCAACGCCGTCGCCGTAGCGCTGTGGGATGCCCTGGTCGCCGCCGGTGAGACCTACGCCCTCCAGCCGTGCGGACTCGGGGCCCGCGACACGCTGCGCACCGAGATGGGCTACCCGCTGCACGGCCAGGACATCTCCCTCGACATCACCCCGGTGCAGGCCCGGCTCGGCTGGGCCGTCGGCTGGTCCAAGCAGCAGTTCTGGGGCAAGTCCTTGCTGACCGCTGAGAAGGAGGCCGGCCCGGCGCGCGTGCTGCGAGGCATCAAGGCCACCGGCCGCGCGATCCCGCGCGCGGGCATGTCCGTGCGGCTGGCGGCCGACGTGCCGGTCGGCGTCGTCACCTCGGGCACGTTCTCCCCGACGCTGCGACAAGGCGTCGGCCTCGCGTTGGTCGCCTCGATGGTGGCAGCGGACGCCGAGGTGTCGGTCGACGTGCGCGGCCGCCGCGAGGTCTTCGCACTGTGCAGACCCCCGTTCGTCGAGCCCTCGGTGCGCGGGAGCAACGCATGAGCCTGCCCGACCAGCCCCCCACCTTCCGCGAACCCACCCCGTCCGAGAGGCCGTGGGTGTGGCGGCTGCTGGGTGTCGACGGCTCCGAGATCGGTGCCGAGTCCGAGCGGTTCGTCTCCCAGGCCGACGCCGAGTCGTGGCTCGGCGAAGAATGGCAGCGGCTGGTCGAGGAGGGCGTCGAGACCGTGGTGCTGCTCGAGATCGACCGCGAGGTCTACGGGCCGATGGCCCTCACCGTGCACTGAGGATCCACGATGAGCCGCCGCGACGACGACCTCGCGGCGGACTTCGCCGCCTACGTCGCGTCGCGGCGTCCGGCCCTCGTTCGGGCCACCGCCCTGCTGGGCGTCCCGGTCGGCCACGCCGCCCTCCTGGTCGACGCCGTGCTCGACCGGGCGCGCCGTGATTGGGCGAACGTGCGCGACGACCGCGACCCCGACGATGCGCTCTGGTCGCAGATCAGGCTGCTGCACTCGCACGACGAGACGCCGTGGTGGGAGCGGGAGCCGGCGGCGAGCCACCCCACGCTCGACGTGCTCGGGCCGAGCGAGCGCGCCGCACTGGTCTGGGAGACGCTGGCGCCCACCGCCATGCCCGACCCCAGCCCGAGCCACCGCGCGGTGCTCGACGCCGCTGGAGCGATGCCGGTGCCGGAACCGGCGCCGGGCCGTCCCTCGCTGGCGGTCGCACCGCCGGCCCGGCGTCGCACCCTGCGCGGACTGGCCGCACTGCTCGCCGGGCTCGTGGTCGTCGGCGGAGTCTCGTGGTGGGTCTCGCGGCCCGGCGCGGTCGCGCCCGAGCCGCCGCTCACCCACGTCGAGGTGCGCCGCCAGTCCGACGACGTCGGCATCGTCTGGTACGCCGCCGAACGGCTGCACCTGCTCGGCGGTGTGGCGGACGTGCCCGACCTCGTGGCCGCGGTCGGCATGGGGCGAGGGGCGGTGTACGTCGACACCCTCGACCGGGTCGTGCACATCGACGCGCGCGGTCGCCGGACGTTGCTCGGTCGCACCGATGCCGCCGTGGGGCTTCGAGCCAGCCCGACCTTCGGCTGGGTCGCCTTCGCCACACCGGACGAGGTGCTCGAGGTGGTCGACGTGAGCTCCGGCGCGATCGTGGGCGAACAGCAGCTCGCGGTGACGAGTCGTGCGGAGGTGAACGACGGCGGCCGGGGCGGCGACGGACCCGCGGTGAGCATCGTCCGGTTCTCCGGCGCCCTGCTCGCCTATGTCGACGCCGACGGCAACCACGTCTGGGATCTCGAAGCCGGCCAGGTCAGCGGCTCCGGTCTCGAGAGCGGCCCACTGCTCGACCAAGTCGCGAACAGTGCTGTCTACCAGGTCGCTCCCGACCGGTTGCTCATCGAGCAGAACTACACGGCCTCCCTCACCGCGCCCGGCGTCGGCGCCGAGTTGTCCCCGCGCGCCCAGTTCGTGCTGACGCGGGTGCCGAACGGCGGCCCGAACGGTCCGGTGAGCGTGCTGCGGGCCGGTGAGGGCGGCCAGGCCGAGCTCGGTCGGCTGCCTGCCGAGGGGGTGCTCGACGCCCGGTTCACGGGCGCGGTCGAGGTGACGCTCCTGGTGGGCGACCCCGACGATCCGACCGACGCCACGCCCGGGGCGGTCTCGGTGGTGCGGTGCCAGATCGGGCTGCGCTCCTGCGGCCCGGTCACCTCCGTTCTCGGACCCGACAGCGCGGCTTTCCTGGCGCGGTAGAGGATGACCTCATGGTCCGCCACCGCTTCCGCCAGGTCGATGTGTTCTCTTCCGAGCCGTTGGGTGGCAACCCGGTGGCCGTCGTGCACGACGCCGACGACCTGACCGATGCGCAGATGGCAGCGTTCGCGCGCTGGACCAACCTCTCGGAGACCACCTTCCTGCTCACGCCCGAGCGGGCGGGCGCCGACTACCGGCTGAGGATCTTCACCCCGGGGAGCGAGCTGCCGTTCGCGGGCCACCCCACACTCGGGTCCGCGCACGCCTGGCTCGAGGACGGCGGCTCCCCGGCCTCCGAGGGCCTGGTCGTGCAGGAGTGTGGCGCCGGACTCGTCACGATCAGCCGCCGGGACGGCCTCGCGTTCGCTGCGCCACCGCTGGTGCGCAGCGGACCGGTCGCCGCCGAGGACGTCTCACGGGCCGCGGCGGCGCTCGGGATCGGCGTCGATGCGATCGTGTCCGCGACGTGGGTCGACAACGGTCCCGGCTGGATGGGGCTCGTGCTCGACTCCGCCGAGACGGTGCTGGCGCTGCGGCCGCGCTGGTCGGAGTTCGGCGACCTCGAGCTCGGTGTGGTCGGGCCGCACGCCGCGGGAGGCGAGGCCCACGTGGAGGTGCGCGCGTTCTGCCCCGGCTTGGGCATCGACGAGGATCCCGTGACCGGCAGCCTCAACGCCGGGCTCGCGATGTGGCTCACCGATGCCGGGTCGCCGCTGCCGCTCCCACCCAGCTATGTGGCGGCCCAGGGCACGGTGATGGGCCGTCGCGGCCGGGTGCACATCGACCGCGAGGCCGACGGCACGATCTGGGTCGGCGGCGCAACCCGCACGACGATCGAGGGCACCGTCGACCTCGGTCGTGAGGGTGGTCAGCGGTAGCGTTCACCCCGTGCGCGCCTACCTCGACCTGCTGGCCCGGATCCTCGACGAGGGTGTCGAGAAGGGCGACCGCACCGGCACGGGCACGCTGTCGGTGTTCGGCCACCAGATGCGCTTCGACCTCTCCGCCGGATTCCCGCTGGTCACCACCAAGAAGGTGCACACGCGCTCGGTGTTCGGCGAGCTGCTGTGGTTCCTGCGCGGCGACACCAACGTGACGTGGCTCCAGGAGCGCGGCATCTCGATCTGGGACGAGTGGGCCGACGAGAACGGCGACCTCGGCCCGGTCTACGGCGCCCAGTGGCGCTCGTGGCCGACACCTGAGGGCCGCCACATCGACCAGCTCGCCCAGGTGGTCGAGCAGATCCGCACCAACCCCGACTCCCGGCGTCACATCGTCTCGGCCTGGAACGTGGCCGACGTCCCCGACATGGCGCTGGCGCCGTGCCACACGATGTTCCAGTTCTACGTCGCACCCCAGCCCGACGGGCCGGGCCGGTTGTCGTGTCAGCTCTACCAGCGTTCCGCCGACGTGTTCCTCGGCGTGCCGTTCAACATCGCCAGCTATGCGCTGCTCACGCACATGGTGGCGCAGGTGACGGGTCTCGGGGTCGGCGACTTCGTGCACACCCTCGGCGACGCGCACCTCTACCTCAACCACCTCGACCAAGCCCGCGAGCAGCTGACGCGTGAGCCCCGCCCGCTGCCGACCTTGCGCCTCGACCCCACCGTCACCGCCCTCGACGCCTTCGATCTCGAGCACATCGCGGTCGAGGGCTACGATCCGCACCCGGTCATCAAGGCCCCCATCGCCGTCTGATGAGCGCGAAGGTCATCCTGGTCGCCGCCGTCGCCCGCAACGGTGTCATCGGCAACGGCCCCGACATCCCGTGGCAGGTGCCGGGTGAGCAGAAGGCGTTCAAGCACCTGACCATGGGCCACACCCTGCTGATGGGGCGCACCACCTACGAATCGATCGGGCGGCCGCTGCCCGGCCGCGAGACCCTCGTGCTCACGCGCGACCCGCACTGGCGCGCCGACGGCGTGCACGCCGTCCGTTCGGTCGAGGAGGCCGTGGAGCGCAAGGTCACCCTGCCCGGCCATCTCGTCGTCGCAGGTGGAGCGCAGGTCTACGAGGCGGCGCTGCCGCTGGCGACCGAGCAGGTGATCAGCCAGATCCCGCTCGAGCCCGTCGGCGACGTGTTCTACCCCGCCTTCGACCGCCACTCCTGGACCGAGGTCCGCCGTGACGAGATGGAGGGCTACGAGCGCGTCTGGCTACGCCGCGCCTGACCCCGCCTCGGCGCCCGCCCTATGTAACGCGGTGTTGCGTGGGCTGGCCACGGGCAATGAGGGGTGACCAGCTAGCGCAACACCGCGCCACGTGCGCAACACCGCGTTACATGGTCGGTCGGTGCGCGAGGGGTGTGGCAGGCTCGCCGGGGTGACGCATCCGCGACTGCTGCACACGGCCCTCGACGCGGTCGACGCGCGCGGGCTCGCCGAGTTCTACCGGGCGCTCATGGGCCTGGTCTACCGGGATGGCGACGAGCCGCGCGTCGGCAGCCCGGACGTCGGCAGCCCGGACGACGGCAGCCAGGACGACGCCGACTGGCTCGTGCTGCTCGACACCGACGGCCACCGCGTGCTCGCCGTCCAACAGGTCGACGAGCTCACGCCGACCACCTGGCCCGACCCGGCCGTGCCGATGCAGGCGCACCAGGACTGGGCGGTGCCCGACCGGGCCTCCCTCGAGACGGCGCGCGAGCGGGCCGAGGCCCTCGGCGCCCGGGTGCTGCTCGACCGCACCGACGACCCCGAGGAGGCGCTCTACGTGCTCGCCGACCCGGCGGGCCACCCGTTCTGCCTGCTGGTGGGCGACCAGTCCTGACCCACCCGGTGCTCGTCAGCGCTGCGCGCTCACTCGCTGCTCGACCACCGGTTGCTCGACCTCCGGCGGGCGGGGCGTCGGAGGGCACTGGCAGGGTGGGGGAGTGACCTCGACTCCCGCCGACGCCCCGATCAGCCTGCGCATCTTCACCGAGCCCCAGCAGGGCGCCTCCTACGAAGAGCTGCTCGCGGTGGCTCGCGAGGCCGAGCGGCTCGGCTTCGACGCCTTCTTCCGTTCCGACCACTACCTCCACATGAGCGGTGACGGGATGCCCGGTCCGAGCGACGCGTGGACGACGCTGGCCGGGCTGGCGCGAGACACCTCGACGATCCGGCTGGGCACGATGATGACGAGCGCGACCTTCCGCCACCCCGGTCCGTTGGCGATCACGGTGGCGAACGTCGACGCGATGAGCGCTGGCCGGGTCGAGCTCGGCATCGGCGCGGGATGGTTCGCCGCGGAGCACGAGAAGTACGGCATCCCGTTCCCGGGCACCGGTGAGCGATTCGACCGTCTGGAGGAGCAGCTCGCCGTCATCACCGGACTCTGGTCGACCGACGGTGGCTTCAGCTTCGACGGTGAGCACTACCCGGTCACGGACTCGCCCGGCCTGCCGAAGCCCGTGCAGCGCGACGGCCACGCCGGTGGCCCACCTGTACTGATCGGGGGCATGGGCAAGAAGCGCACCCCAGCACTCGCCGCGCAGTACGCCGACGAGTTCAACCTGCCGTTCGTGCCCTTCGAGGCCGGGCTCGAGCAGCACGACCGGGTGCGCCGCGCCTGCGAGACCATCGACCGCGACCCCGCCACGCTCACCCACTCCGCAGCGCTGGTGCTGTGCGTCGGCGAGACCGAGGCCGAGCTGGCCCGTCGTGCCGAGGCGATCGGCCGCGAGGTCGAGGAGCTGCGCGAGAACGGGTTCGCCGGCCTGGTCGACGAGGTCGTCGAGAAGGCGGCGCGCTACGCGACGTCCGGTCAGTCGCGGCTCTACCTCCAGATGCTCGACCTCGGCGACCTCGACCACCTGCGACTCGTGGCCGAGCGCGTCGTCCCCTGTCTGTGACGGGCGATAGCCTGACCCCATGACCTACCAGCCGGTCTCGAACCCCGCCGCTCCGTTCGGGCGCATGCTCACCGCGATGGCGACCCCGTTCACCGTCGACGGTGCGGTCGATCTCGACGCCGTGCAGCTCCTCGCCAAGCACCTGCTGACCCACGGCCACGACGGGCTCGTCGTCTCCGGTACCACCGGCGAGTCACCGACCACGACGCCCGACGAGGACGGCGAGACCCTCGCCGCAGTGCGCGACGCCGTCGGCCCCGACGTACCGTTGGTGGCCGGCGTCGGCACCAACGACACCCGCACCTCCATCGGGCTGGCCAAGCAGGCCCGCGAACGCGGCGCCGACTGCGTGCTGCTGGTCTCGCCGTACTACAACAAGCCCGGCCAACGGGGCATGCTGGAGCACTTCCGCCGGGTCATCGACGCCGCGGAGCTCCCGGTGATGATGTACGACGTGCCCGGCCGCACCGGCTCGACCATCGGCCTGGAGACCTACGAGCAGCTCGTCGGTCTCGATCAGGTCGTCGCCGTCAAGGACGCCACCGGCGACTTCGTGCGCTCGGCCAAGCTCGCCGCCCTCGGCTACGCGGTGTACTCCGGCGACGACGTCAACACGCTCAGCTACCTCGCCCACGGCGCCTGCGGCCTGGTGTCGGTCGTCGGTCACGCGGCCGGGTCCGAGCTGTCCTCGATGATCGCCGACTTCCTCGCCGGCGACCATGCCGCCGCCCTCGCGACCTACCATCGGCTGCTGCCCGCCATGGAGGCGGTCATGGGCGTCTCGAACTACGGCGCCACCACCGCCAAGGCGGCGCTGCAACTGCTCGGCGTGCTCGACAACCGGGCCGTGCGCGGCCCGCTGGTCGAGCTGGACGACGACGAGGTCGCCGCCCTGCGCGCCGGGCTGACGGCGTCCGGCCTGCTCTGAGCCACCCACCGAACCGCAAGAACAGAACAGGACCACATGTCGCACCCGCACCCCGAGCTCTCCGCGCCCAAGAAATTGAAGAAGGGCGGCCTGCGGGTCACCCCGTTCGGCGGTCTCGGCGAGGTCGGGCGCAACATGACCGCCTTCGAGTACGACGGCCGGCTGCTGCTGGTCGACTGCGGGGTGCTGTTCCCCGAGGACCACCACCCCGGCGTCGACCTGATCCTCCCGGACTGGTCCTCGATCCGCGACCGGCTCGACTCCGTCGAGGCGCTGGTGCTCACCCACGGCCACGAGGACCACATCGGCGCGACGCCGTACCTGCTGCGCGAGCGCGGCGACATCCCGCTCGTCGGCTCCGAGCTCACCTTGGCGCTGCTCGGCTCGAAGCTGCGCGAGCACCGGCTGCGCGAGACGACGCACTACGTGGTCAAGGAGGGGATGAGGATCTCCTTCGGCCCCTTCGACCTGGAGTTTGTGGCGGTCAACCACTCCATCCCCGACGCGCTCGCGGTGGCGATCCGCACCGGTGCGGGAACCGTGCTGCACACCGGCGACTTCAAGATGGACCAGCTGCCCCTCGATGGCCGCATCACCGACCTGCGCGCGTTCGCCCGGCTGGGTGAGGAGGGGGTCGACCTCTTCCTCGTCGACTCCACCAACGCCGAGACGCCCGGCTTCACGCCGAGCGAGAAGAAGATCACCCCGGTCATCGACCAGGTCTTCCGCGAGTCGACGCAGCGCATCATCGTGGCCTGCTTCGCCTCGCACGTGCACCGTGTGCAGCAGGTGCTCGACGCCGCGCACGCCCACGAGCGGCAGGTCGGCTACGTCGGCCGCTCCATGGTGCGCAACATGGGCATCGCCCGCGACCTCGGCTACCTCAAGGTGCCGCCCAACACCCTCGTCGACGCCAAGGAGCTCGCCGACATCCCGCCCCAGCACCAGGTGCTGCTCTCCACGGGCTCCCAGGGCGAACCTATGTCGGCCCTGTCTCGCATCGCCCAGCGCACCCACAACTTCGTGCACATCGAGGAGGGCGACACCGTGCTGCTCGCCTCCTCCCTCATCCCCGGCAACGAGAACGCCGTCTACCGGGTCATCAACGGCCTCTCCCGGTGGGGCGCTCGCGTGGTGCACAAGGGCAACGCGATGGTGCACGTCTCCGGCCACGCCTCGGCCGGCGAGCTGCTGTACTGCTACAACATCGTGCGGCCGAAGAACGTGCTGCCCGTGCACGGCGAGATCCGGCACATGCAGGCCAACGCGGCCCTGGCCCGCTCCGTGGGCATCGAGAACGTCGTCCTGGCCGAGGACGGCGTGGTGGTCGACCTCGTCGACGGCGTCGCGTCGGTGGCCGGCAAGGTTCCGTGCGGGTACGTTTTCGTCGACGGGTCGTCGGTCGGCGACATCACCGAGTCCGATCTCAAGGACCGCCTCATCCTCGGCGAGGAGGGCTTCATCTCGGTGATCGTGGTCGTCGACACCGTCTCGGGCACCGTCTCGGGCCGACCCGAGGTCCACGCCCGCGGCTTCGCCGAGGACGACAAGGTCTTCGAGGACGTCAAGCCCGACGTCGTCTCCGCGCTCGAGCGGATGCTCGCCGAGGGCACCACCGACACCTACCAGCTCCAGCAGACCGTGCGCCGAGTCATCGGCCGTTGGGTCAACAAGACCCACCGCCGGCGTCCGATGATCATCCCGGTGGTCATCGAGTCCTGAGCGTCGCGAGGGAGGTCGAGCAGGCCCGGCGCGCGAGGAACGAGCGCGCGACGGGCGTGTCGAGACCGAGCCGGCGTGGGGTGCGTGTGACCGGAGCCCGCGACCGCGACTGGGGCTGAGGGCCTGCCTCGCTCGCCGGGTCTCGACCCGGCGGTCGCGTCCTCCTTCGTCGGTCGCGCGCCTTGCTCGACCTTCGGGTACGACGAGACCGAGCTCGTGCCTCGCTCGCCGGGTCTCGACCCGGCGGTCGCGACCTCCTTCGTCGGTCGCGCGCCTTGCTCGACCTCCTCGGCGACGCCCACCCTCCTTCGTCGGGTGGGCTGCCTCGGAAACCCTCAAGCGACACGTGAGGGTGGGGCGCCTGTCAATCCATGTGACGCGTGTGGCGGTCGCCTAGGGTGGCGACCATGGCGACCCGTACGTCTTCCCCGCCGGGGTCGCGGAGCACGAGCACGTCTTCGAGCGGCTCGGGCACCAGATCCCGGAGTACGACCAAGACCAGCACCCGAGCGACCCCTGCCCGGGCGACCCGGCCTGCCGCGAGCAAGACCGGCAGCAAGGGGTCGAGCAGCCGCTCGTCGTCGGCGAAGAAGAGCACCGGCAAGCGGCCCGCTCCGCGCGCGGTGCGCAGCGGCCGGGGCCCGGTCGCGCGATTCTTCGACGCCGTGCTCCGGGCGGTGACCGCGCTCTGGCTCGGCATCGCCCACGCGGTGGGCGGTGCGACCCGAGCGATCGGCGGCGCCGCGCGCGACCTCGAGCCGGAGCACCGGCGCGACGGCGCCGGCCTGCTGCTCGTCGCGGTCGCGCTCGTCAGTGCCGCCGCGGTGTGGTTCCAGATCCAGAGCCCGCTCACCAACCCGGTGCGCGTGGCCGTGCAGGGCACGGTCGGCACCATCGGATGGTTCGTCCCGCTCGCCCTGGTCGCCGCCGGCTGGCGCGTGATGCGCGACCCGATCGGCAACGGCCCCGCGGGGCGCCAGGTCATCGGGTGGGGAGCGCTCGGGTTCGGCGTCCTCGGCATCGTGCACATCTCCGCGGGCAGCCCGCAGCCGGTCGACGGCGACGTCACGTCGCTGCGCGATGGCGGCGGTGCGATCGGCTACGTGGTCTCGAGCCTGCTGCTCGACCTGCTGCGCTCGGCCTACCTGGTGGTGCCGTTGCTGCTGTTGCTGGCGTTCTTCGGCGTCCTGGTCATCACCGCCACACCCGTCTACCAGGTGCCGGTCAAGCTCGCCGACCTGCGTGACCGCGCCCTGGGCCGCAACCTCGACGACGCCGGCGAGCCGGCCGACCGGCTCACCGACGACGGCCACTTCGCCCCCACCGGACCCGACGCCTACGACTCACCCTTGGTCGACACCGACGCCAAGAAGTCGCGTCGCCGCAAGAAGGCCGATGCCGACGCGCTCGACGTCGCTCTGCGTCACGGCGCCGAGGACGACACCGAGGCCTCCGCTTCGGCCGTCGACACGGAGGGGCCGGACGACGACCCCACCGCACTGATGGCGGCCGCCGAGAAGCGGGCCACCGCGAAGGCGGGCAAGGTCGCCAAGGCGGCGTCCGAGGCCAAGGAGGAGCTGGTCCCGCCGCCGCACGCCGACCTGCCGCAGCGCGTCGAGCAGCTGATGCTGTCGGGCGACATCGCCTACACGCTGCCCTCGAGCGAGGCCCTCGCGCCAGGCTCGGTGCACAAGGCGAAGTCGGCGGCCAGCGATGCCGTCGTCGACCGCCTCACCCAGGTGCTCGACGAGTTCAACATCGACGCGGCGGTCACCGGTTACACCCGCGGCCCGACGGTCACGCGCTACGAGGTCGAGCTCGGCCCGGGTGTGAAGGTCGAGAAGATCACCAACATCCAGAAGAACATCGCCTACGCGGTGGCGAGCGCCGACGTGCGCATCCTCAGCCCGATCCCCGGCAAGTCCGCGGTCGGTGTCGAGATCCCGAACACCGACAAGGAGATCGTCTCGCTCGGCGACGTGCTCCGCTCGGGCCGGGCGCGTGGCGACCACCACCCGATGGTCGCGGGCCTCGGCAAGGACGTCGAGGGTGGCTTCGTCGTCGCGAACCTGGCGAAGATGCCGCACCTGCTGGTGGCCGGCGCCACCGGCTCGGGCAAGTCCAGCTTCATCAACTCGATGATCACCTCGGTCCTCATGCGGGCCACGCCCGATGAGGTGCGGATGATCATGGTCGACCCCAAGCGGGTCGAGCTGAACGCCTACGAGGGCGTGCCGCACCTGATCACCCCGATCATCACCAACCCCAAGAAGGCCGCCGAAGCACTCGCCTGGGTCGTGCGCGAGATGGACCTGCGCTACGACGATCTCGCCAACTTCGGGTTCCGGCACGTCGACGACTTCAACAAGGCCGTGCGAGCGGGCAAGGTCGAGGTGCCACTCGGCAGCGAGCGCACGCTCGAGCCCTACCCCTACCTGCTGGTCATCGTCGACGAGCTGGCCGACCTCATGATGGTCGCCCCGCGTGACGTCGAAGACGCGGTCGTGCGCATCACCCAGCTCGCCCGCGCGGCCGGCATCCACCTGGTGCTCGCCACGCAGCGACCCAGCGTCGACGTCGTCACCGGCCTGATCAAGGCCAACGTGCCGAGCCGGCTGGCGTTCGCCACCTCCAGCCTCGCCGACAGCCGGGTCATCCTTGACCAGCCGGGTGCCGAGAAGCTGGTCGGTCAGGGCGACGGGCTGTTCTTGCCCATGGGCGCCAGCAAGCCGATGCGCGTGCAGGGCTCGTGGGTCACCGAGGCCGAGATCGCCGAGGTCGTCAAGCACTGCAAGGAGCAGCTGCAGCCGACCTACCGCGAGGACGTCACGGCCCCGGCGCAGTCGAAGAGGGATCTCGACGACGACATCGGTGACGACCTCGATCTCGTGATCCAGGCGGTGGAGCTGGTCGTCTCGACCCAGTTCGGCTCCACCTCGATGCTTCAGCGCAAGCTCCGCGTGGGCTTCGCCAAGGCCGGCCGCCTCATGGACATCATGGAGTCCCGAGGCGTGGTCGGTCCCAGTGAGGGCTCCAAGGCACGCGACGTGCTGGTCAAGCCCGACGAGGTAGACGGAGTCATCGCGACCCTCCAGGGGGAGATGTGAGCAGCCAGACCAGCCCCGAGACCATCAACCGAGGCGTCGAGACCGGCGAGCCGACCGGCACCGTCGAGGTGCGTCGCAACGCGCTGCTCTCGATCGTCATCACCGTCACCGCAGCGGTGGTGGCGTGCGCCTACGTGGTGCGCCTCTCCGGTGGCGGCACGGTCGTCGACGGCGCCATCGCGGTGGCGATGCTCGCCGTCACCACGGCCTATCTGCTGGCGGCGCTCGACGCCCGGGCGCCCCTGCTCGTGGCCGACGAGCTGGGTGTGCGGATGCGCCGCGGCCGCACCTGGCGCGGCCTGCCGTGGGAGCAGATCGATGCCGTGGAGCTGCTGCCCGCTCGCGGGGTGCTGCACGACGGATCCCTCGACGTGCTCAGCGGGGAGGACGACCCGTTGAGCGTGCCGCTCTCGCTCTCCACGCGCATCGCCGGGGTCGAGGGCGGTCGGGCCGGACTGCTGGCCGGGTTGGACCGTCTCGCCGCCGGGCGCACCGACGTCGCCGAGATCGAGGGCTATGAGTACGTCGACGAGCAGGAGTGGCTGGCCTCGCGCGGTGTCGAGACCACCGCCGAGCCGACTGCCGAGCCCGCCGCCGATCCCACCGCCGAGCCCGCCGCCGAGCCCACCGCCGCATCGACCCTGGGGCAGACGACCGGGCCGACCATGCTCCGAGACGACGAGCGCGTGGGCGCCTCGTCCGAGAGCGGCCAGAGCGATGCGGACGACGCGCCGCGCCCGAGCCTGGAGCGGTTCGACCCGCGCCCGGCGCTGGCCGGTCTGCTGGGTCGGCTGGCCTCGGCCCGCGAGCGGCACGCGGAGCCGGTTCGCGAGGAGGCCGTACCGACCGCGCCGATGGCAGCGAGCCGGACCCCGCTCCCGTTGCGCGAGCCGGTCGCCGCGGTGCGCATCGACATGCCGACCGACACCTCGCTGAGCCACCCGACCCTGGGCGCGACCGCACTGCGGCTCGACACCTCCGAGACCGAGGAGCCAGGCGGCGAGAGCGGCGCCGGCCGTGAGCTGCGGCGTCCGGGCAGCGTGCCCCTGGTCGAGGAGACCGTGGTCTGGAGCGAGCGGGTGCGCCCGATCGCCGTGGAGGGTTCGCCGGTCGACCCGATCGTCTTCGACGACATCGAGGAGCCGGCGCTCGACCCCGTGATCGGTCCCGATCTCGCCGCCGCGCGCACTCGGCTGGGGCTCAGCGTCGACGCGTTGGCCGAGCGCACCCGGATCCGGCCACACGTCATCGAGGCGATCGAGGTCGACGACTTCGCGCCCTGCGGTGGCGACTTCTACGCCCGCGGTCACCTGCGCACGCTCGCGCGCGTGCTCGGGGTCGACGTGACGCCCCTGCTGGCCAGCTACGACGAGCGGTACGCCGACGCGCCGATCAGTCCGCGCCGGGTGTTCGAGGCGGAGCTCGGCTCCGGTGGCGCCCTCCGCGGCACCCGCGGCGGGCCGAACTGGTCGGTGCTGGTCGCCGCGGTGATGGCGGTCGTGCTCTGCTGGTCGGTCGCGCGACTGATCACCGACGGCCCGGCGGCCGTCCGCGACCCGCTGCCGAAGCTCACCACCAGCGCGAGCACGACCACGGGGGCCAAGGTGCCGGTCACGCTCAACGCCGCCGGTGGCGGCGCCACCGTGGTCGTCCGGGACGGCGAGAACAAGCTCGTCTTCAAGGGCAACCTGGCCTTCGGTGAGCAGAAGGTGCTGGAGAAGGTCAGCCAGCCCGTGCGCGTCCAGTCCACCGACGGCTCCTTGGAGGTGGGCCTGGCCGGCCAGGATCCGAAGCCGCTGGGAGCCACGGGCAAGGCCGCTCAGGACACCTTCGTCGCCCAGTGATCTCGGGTCGGTGATCGCGGCTGGGCCTGCTCTCGAACGGGGATCACGGCGGGGGCAGGCGTGCAGGTTTCGGCATCGGGCGGGGGAGGCCGTCATACTCGACGAGCCATGACGACTGACGAGACCGAGCGCCCGCTGCTGTCCGTGGCCCTGGTGACCCTGGGGTGTGCCCGCAACGAGGTCGACTCCGAGGAGCTGGCCGGGCGGCTGGAGTCCGACGGGTTCCGGCTCGTGCACGACCCGGCCGAGGCCGACACCGTGGTGGTGAACACCTGCGGCTTCGTCGAGGCGGCCAAGAAGGACTCCGTCGACACGCTGCTCGAGGCCTCCGACCTCAAGACCGAGCACGGTGGCAAGGCGCAGGCCGTGGTCGCGGTCGGCTGCATGGCCGAGCGGTACGGCCACGAGTTGGCCGACTCCCTGCCTGAGGCCGACGCCGTGCTCGGCTTCGACGACTACCCCGACATCGCGGCCCGCCTGCGCTCGATCGTCGCCGGCGAGAAGCACACCTCCCATGTGCCCGCCGACCGCCGCACCCTGCTGCCGATCACGCCGGTGGAGCGGACGCTCTCGACCACGCCCGTGCCCGGGCACGCGTCCGGGCCGGCGTCCCTGCGCCGACGGTTGGACGATGGCCCGACGGCGTCGCTCAAGCTGGCCAGCGGCTGCGATCGCCGCTGCACGTTCTGTGCGATCCCCAGCTTCCGAGGCTCCTTCGTGAGCCGGCGCCCCACCGACGTGCTCGACGAGGCGCGCTGGCTCGCCCAGCAGGGCGCCCGCGAGCTCTTCTTGGTCAGCGAGAACTCCACCTCCTACGGCAAGGATCTCGGGGATCTGCGGCTGCTCGAGACGCTGCTTCCGGAGTTGGCGGCAGTCGACGGCGTCGAGCGGGTGCGAGTCTCCTACCTCCAACCCGCCGAGACCCGGCCCGGCCTGGTCGAGGTGATCGGCAGCACCCCGGGCGTCGCCCCGTACTTCGACCTCTCCTTCCAGCACGCCAGCAACGCCGTGCTGCGCCGCATGCGCCGGTTCGGCGACCCCGAGTCGTTCCTCGGGCTGCTGGAGCAGGTGCGCTCCTACGCACCGCACGCCGGCGTGCGGTGCAACGTGATCGTGGGCTTCCCGGGGGAGACCGAGCACGACCTCGAGACGCTGTGCGACTTCCTCACCGCGGCACGGCTCGACGTCACCGGCGTGTTCGGCTACTCCGACGAGGACGGCACCGAGGCGGCCGGCTTCGGCGGCAAGCTGGACGACGACGAGGTGCGCGCCCGGGTCGAGCACGTCAACGACCTGGTCGAGCAGCTCACCGCCGACCGGGCCGCGGAGCGGATCGGCGAGAGCGTCGAGATCCTCGTGGAGTCCGTCGACGACGGCGAGGTCGTGGGTCGCGGCGCCCACCAGGGTCCCGAGGTCGACGGCACCACCAGGCTCGTCGACGTGAGCGAGGCCCAGTGCCGAATCGGCGCCCTGGTGCTCGCCGAGGTGACCGACAGCGAGGGAGTCGACCTCGTCGCCCGACCACTCACGGAGGAGGCCCGATGACTCAAGCGCAAGCGAAGCCGTCGAACTGGAACCTCCCGAACGCGCTCACGACGCTGCGCATCGTGCTGGTGCCGTTCTTCGGGTGGACACTGCTGGTCGACGGCGGGGAGTCCGCCACCTGGCGCACGATCGCCTGGGTGATCTTCTTCGTCGCGATGGTCACCGACAAGATCGACGGCGACCTGGCCCGCTCGCGCAACATGGTCACCGACTTCGGCAAGATCGCCGACCCCATCGCCGACAAGGCGATCACCGGTATGGCGTTCATCGCGCTCTCGATCGTCGGCGACATCTGGTGGTGGGTCACGATCGTGGTGCTGCTGCGCGAGTGGAGCGTGACGCTGCTACGCCTCTCGGTGCTGAAGAAGGTCGTGATCGCGGCCAAGGATCTCGGCAAGTACAAGACCACCGCGCAGGGCCTGGCGCTGGGCGGTCTGACGCTGCCGCTGCGCGACCCCGACCTGCCCGGTGCGCTCCAGACGCCCGGCGAAGTGCTCTTCTACCTCTTCCAGGCACTGTTGGTCGTCGCGGTCGCGCTCACGCTCTACTCAGGCTACGAATTCTTCCGCGACGTGTGGAGGCAACGTCACTCCCTGCGGTGAGGTGCGGTGTCGGCCGGTCGATCTGCGGTGCTTGATCGTTACATGACGTTCACCTCCATGCTCTGTCTGATGACTCTCAGCCGCGTCTAAGGTGCAAGACGGCCGGGGCTCCGCCTCAACTCTCGGGCGGCCTTGGCGTGTCCTGATCCCTGCAGACCGGAGTCAAGAACTCAGATGCGTCCTCCTCAATCAGCGATCGCGCGCGGCGTTGCCGTGAGTGTCGCGGCCAGCGGCCTGCTGGCGTTCCAGATCGCGCCCGCTTCGGCGGCGAGCGCAGGCCTCGTCATCAGCGAGGTCTACGGCGGCGGTGGCAACACCGGTGCCACCTTGACCAACGACTTCATCGAGCTGTCGAACCCCACCGACACCGACATCTCCGTCGACGGCTGGTCGGTGCAGTACCGCAGCGCCTCGGGCACCTCGGCCCAGGTCACGAACCTGACCGGCACGGTGCCTGCGGGCGGTCACTACCTCGTGCAGGAAGCTGCGGGCAGTGGCGGCTCGCAGGCGTTGCCGACCCCGGACGCCACCGGCTCGATCGCGATGTCCGGCTCCAACGGCCAGGTCTTCTTGGTGGACTCCACCGACCCCGTGGCCGCAGACGTCACCGGGGACGTCAAGGGCAGCGCAGCATTCGTCGACATGGTCGGCTACGGCAGCGCCGCGACCTACGAGACCGCGGCCACCGGCGCTCTCTCGGCCACCACCTCGGCCCAGCGCACCGCCGCAGACGCCGACGACAACAGCACCGAGTTCACCCTCGCCGCGCCCGACCCGCAGAGTTCCGGGTCGACCGGCGGCGGTGGTGGTGGCGACACCGAGCCGCAGAGCGTCACCATCGCCGAGATCCAGGGCACCGACACCGACACCTCGCCCCTGGCCGGCTCCGACGTCGTCACCGAGGGCGTCGTGACCGCGGCGTACCCGACCGGTGGCTTCAAGGGATTCAACCTTCAGACCGAGGGCACCGGCGCCGGCGACGACGCCACCCCCGGCGCGTCCGACGGCATCTTCGTCTACGCCCCTTCGATCGCCACCCTCCCCGAGGTGGGCGACTCCGTGCAGGTCACCGGTGCGGTCTCGGAGTACAACGGGCTCACGGAGCTGACGGCCTCCGACGTGTCCGCGACCGACGCCCCGCTCGACCCGGTCACCGCGCTCGAGACCGCGTGGTTCACCACCGACGAGGAGCGCGAGGCGCACGAGAGCGAGCTCGTCTCGCTCACCGACGACTTCACGGTCACCAACAGCTACGCCACCTGGCAGTACGGCGAGATCGGTCTGGCCACGGGCGACCACCCGCTGATCCAGCCGACCGAGGTCGAGGACTTCCAGACCGGTGACATCGCCGGTGTGGAGGCCGACAACGCCGCGCGCCTCCTGACGCTCGACGACGGCAGGTCCGCGAACTTCGGCGGCGCCGCGAGCGACGAGCCGAGCAGCTGGGTCGACGCCGACCACGCCGTGCGCGTGGGCGCCGCGGCCACGCTCAAGCAGCCGATGGTCATCGACTACCGCTTCGGTCTCTGGCGCGTGCAGCCGACCGCCCCGATCGAGGGGCTCGGCACCGACGTCGCCACCTTCGAGGACACCCGGGCCGACAACCAGGCGCCGGCCGACGTGGGCGGTGACATCCGTCTGGCCACGTTCAACGTGCTCAACTACTTCCCGACCACCGGCGAGGAGTACGTCGACTCGGGCCTGGGCACCTGCACCTACTACGACGACCGCGACGGCAACCACATCACGACCAACTCCTGCACCAACAACGGTCCGCGCGGCGCCGCCGACGACGCCAACTTCACTCGTCAGCAGGCCAAGATCGTCGATGCGATCAACAAGCTCTCCGCCAGCATCGTCTCGCTGGAGGAGATCGAGAACTCGGTGCAGTTCGGCAAGGACCGCGACTTCGCGCTGGCCAACCTGGTCGACGCGCTGAACGCCGCCGCCGGCCCGGACACCTGGGCCTACGTGCCCTCGCCCGACGCCTCGGCCCTGCCTGCGCTCGCCGACCAGGACGTCATCCGCACGGCGTTCATCTACAAGCCCGCCGCGGTGGAGCCGGTCGGAGATTCCGAGGTGCTCGTCGACGAGACCAACTTCGACAACGCCCGCGAGCCGCTCGCCCAGGCCTTCAAGGCCGCCGGGGGAGCCGATTCCGATGCGTTCGGCGTGATCGTCAACCACTTCAAGTCCAAGGGCTCATCGGGGGCCAGCGGCGACAACGCCGACCAGGGTCAGGGCGCCTACAACGCCGACCGCATCGGGCAGGCGCAGGCGCTGAGCGACTTCGCGAGCACGTTCAAGTCCGACCGCGGCATCAAGGCCCTCTTCCTCACCGGCGATTTCAACGCCTACTCCGAGGAGGATCCGGTGCAGGTGCTCGAGGACGACGGCTACACCGCCATCGAGTCCGACACCGCGGGCGAGGAGACCTACTCCTTCTCGGGTCTCTCCGGCTCGCTGGACCACGTGTTCGCGAACAACGCCGCGATGAAGATGGTGACCGGGGCCGACGTCTGGAACATCAACTCCGCCGAGACGGTGGCGTTCCAGTACTCGCGCTACAACAACAACGTCACCGACTTCTACGCAGCCGACCCGTTCGCGGCCTCCGACCACGACCCCGAGATCGTCGGCGTGAACCTGGCCGACACCTCGAACCAGGTCACGCTGAACCTGCTGGGGGTCAACGACTTCCACGGCCGCATCAACAAGTCCACCGTGTCGTGGGCCGGCACGGTCGAGAAGCTGACCCGCAGCGGCGGTGGCGACGACTCGACGCTGTTCATCGGTGCCGGTGACCTCATCGGCGCCTCGGAGTTCGCCTCGGCGATCGACGACGACCAGCCGACCATCGACGTCCTCAACGCGCTTGAGCTCGACGCGTCGGCCGTGGGCAACCACGAGTTCGACAAGGGCTGGATCGACCTGCGCGACCGCGTCATCGGTGCCGAGGGCTCACGCAACGCCCTGTGGGACTACCTGGGCGCCAACGTGTACGAGAAGGGCACCGAGAATCCGGTCCTGCCGGAGTTCGCGCTCTTCGACGTCGACGGCGTGACGGTGGGTGTGATCGGTGTCGTCACCGAGGAGACCAGCTCGCTGGTGAGCCCCGACGGCATCAAGGACATCGACTTCGGCAACGCCACCGACGCCGTCAACCGGGTCGCAGCGAAGCTGCACGACGGGGACGAGTCCAACGGCGAGGCCGACGTGATCGTCGCCAGCTACCACGCCGGAGCCAACCAGGGTGACAAGACCTACGAGGAGAACCTCGCCCAGGGCGGTGAGTTCGCCGAGATGGCGAGCGTCGACCCGGCCGTCGACGTGATCTTCAACGGTCACACGCACCAGACCTACGTCTACGACCAGCCCACCGCCGACGGCACCCGCCCGATGATCCAGACCGGGTCGTATGCCGCCAACGTGGGCCAGGTGCGACTGACGGTCGACTCCACCACGGGCGAGGTCGTCTCCTACGAGGCGCGCAACGTGCCGCGTCGCACCGACCGCACCGACGACGAGCTGGCCGCGACCTACCCCCGCGTGGCGAAGGTCAAGGAGATCGTCGACGCTGCTCTCGCTCACGCCGCGGAGGTCGGCAACCAGCCGGTCGCCGAGATCACGGACGACATCACCACCGCCTTCAACGGCGGCAAGCGCGACGACCGATCCGCGGAGTCGACCCTGGGCGACCTGGTCGGCAACGCACTGCGCGATGGACTGGACTTCGGCGATCCCGACCTCGGTCTGACCAACCCCGGCGGCCTGCGCGCCGAGTTGCTCTACGCCGGCGACACCAGCGAGAACGAGCAGAACACCGACGGTGTCGTCACCTACGCCGAGGCTAACTCGGTGCTGCCGTTCGGCAACAGCATCGCCCTGGTCGACCTGACCGGTGCCCAGCTGAAGAGCGTGCTGGAGGAGCAGTGGCAGCCCGCGGGCGCGTCGCGTCCGTACCTCCAGCTCGGGATGTCCGACAACGTCGAGGTCACGGCCGACGCGAGCAAGCCGGTCGGCGAGCGCATCACCTCGGTGATGATCGACGGTCAGCCGCTCGACCCGGACGCGACCTACACCGTGTCGACGTTCAACTTCCTCGCCTCCGGCGGTGACAACTTCACCTCCTTCCAGGACGGGAAGGTCACCGACACGGGCCTGCTCGACGCCGACCTGTGGCGCGACTACCTGGCCGACTCCTCGCCGATCGACCCCGACTACGCGCGCCAGCAGGTGTTCGAGTCGGGTCTGCCGGCGGAGATGACGCCGGGTCAGGGCTACTCGTTCACGCTGGGCACCGATCTCGACACCCCGTTGGCCCCGACCACGGGCGAGACCCTCGACCTCACCTCGCTCGGCTCGCCGGCGAACACCGAGGTCACGGCCACGCTCGTCGACGGCGACGACTCGACCGAGCTGGGCACGTTCGCCGTCGACGCCGGTACGGCGCAGGTCGACCTCGACGTCCCGGGCGACGCCCCGGCCGGCTCGGTCGTCGAGATGGTGGCCGCACCCAGCGGCACCACCGTCACGGTTCCCGTGGCGTCGACCACCCCGGACAAGCCGACGCCGACGCTCACGGTCCTCACGCGGCCCACGCACGTCGTGAAGGGCAAGACGCACCTGCTGGTGTACGTGGCGGTCGACGCGGGTGACGTGACGCCCTCCGGTGTGGTGCGCATCAACCCGCCGGGGGAGGGCTATCGCCAGGTTCCGATCGGTGAGAACGGCACGGTGCTGGTGCGGCTGAACAAGGTGTTCAACCGCACCGGTGAGAAGACGATCCACATCCTCTACAAGAAGGATCCGAACACCACCAACGCCCGTACCGCCACGACGATCCAGGTCTACAAGAAGTAGTCGACGCCTGATCGCCTCACGACGGCCCGCTCGAGCTTCGGCTCGGGCGGGCCTTCGCGTGGTCGGCGGTCGAGTACCGGTGCAGAGTTTTTAGGACTCCGCATCAGCCAGGTCGAATGCGGCCCGCACCAACGCGAGGTGGCTGAACGCCTGCGGGAAGTTGCCGACGAAGCGCTGCTCGCCAGGGTCGTACTCCTCGCTGAGCAGGCCGACGTCGTTGACCAGGCCGACCAGGCGGTCGAGCAAAGCATGCGCGTCGTCGAGGCGGCCGGCCTTCGCGTAGGCCGAGACCAACCAGAAGGAGCAGGCCAGGAACGGGTGCTCGTCGCCCTCGAGGCCGTCGACGCCGGACGTCGTGCGGTAGCGCAGCACGAGCCCGTCGCGCAGCAGATCGCGTTCGACGGCGCGGATCGTGCCCAGCATGCGCGGGTCGTCGCCGTCGACCAGGCCGACCGCCGAGAGCTGCAGCAGGGCTGCGTCGACCTCGTCGGTGTCGTAGTGCTGCGTGAAGCAGCCGCGCTGCTCGTCGTAGCCCCGGTCGAGGATCTCGGCTCGCACCTCGTCGCGGATCTTCCGCCACCGCGCGAGCACGTCGTCCTCGGCGGGCAGGCCCTCCTCCTCGACCGCACGCACGGCCCGGTCGAAGGCCACCCAGACCATCGCCTTGGAGTGCACGAAGTGTCGGGGCTCGCCCCTGATCTCCCACACGCCGCTGTCGGGCTTGTCCCAGTGCGTGGCCAGCTCCCCGAGCAGCGCCGTCTGCACCGCCCAGGCGTTGGCCGAGGCGTCGGGCTCGTCGTCCTGCTGGGCCTGCGTCGTGTGACGGCGCACCTTGGCCAGCGCGTCGACGACCTCGCCCAGCACGTCGTGCTGGAGTTGCGAGACGGCACCGTTGCCGACCCGCACCGGCGCGCTGTCGGCGTAACCGGGCAGGTGGTCGAGCTCGCGCTCGGGCAGCCGGCGGCCGCCGTCGACGGCGTACATGATCTGGAGATCCTCCGGGTCTCCGGCCACGGCGCGCAGCAGCCAGTCGCGCCACAGCACCGCCTCCTCGGTGAACCCTGCGCGCACCAGCGCGTCGAGGGTGAGGGCGGCGTCGCGCAGCCAGCAGTACCGGTAGTCCCAGTTGCGCTCGCCACCGAAGGCCTCGGGCAGCGAGGTGGTCGGGGCGGCGACGATGCCGCCCGTGGACTCGTGGGTCAGTAGTCGCAGCACCATCAGCGACCGGCGGACGACGTCGGCGTGCGGCAGCTCGTCGCGACAGCTGCCCAGCCACGCCTCGTCCTGCTCGACGGTCTCCGCGATCCGATCGTGCGGCTCGCCGAGGTCGTGGAGGTTCGCGGGGTCGTGATGCGAGGGGATCCATGTCATCGAGAAGGTCAACGACTCACCCGCGCTCACCTCGAAGGAGTCGGCGTGCGTGTGGTCGGTGGCCACGGGCAGGCGCGGACCACGCAGGATGAGCTTGTCGGGGCCGGCGATGGCCGTGATCACCGACTCCTCGCCGAGATCCTCGCGGCGCACCCACGGCCGGACCGACCCGTAGTCCATGCGCACCCGCCACTCGTGACGCATGCGCACCGTGCCTCGCACCCCGACCAGGCGGCGCAGCAGGTCGGCCCGGCTGTCACCACGGGGCATGGCGTCGATCAGGGTGACCTCGCCCCCAGACGTCGTGAACGTCGTCTCCAGAACCCCGGACTCTCCGACGTAGCGGCGGTGCACCTCGTAGTCGTCTTCCGGCGCCAGCAGCCAGCGGCCGTGCTCCTCGCTGCCGAGCAGTGCGGCCAGGCAGGCGGGGGAGTCGAAGCGTGGTAGGCAGAGCCAGTCGATGGATCCGTCGAGTCCGACCAGGGCTGCGGTGCGGCGGTCGCCGATGAGGGCGTACTGCTCGATGGGGAGGGCCACGGCCACAACGTAGTCGGCGGTGCCTCGAAGTTCCGCTCCAGAAGGGCTGGCTTCGCTTCGGAAGGGCTTGGAGCTCGCTGCGCTCGCCGCCCTCTCTTTCGCACCCCCCAGGCTCGCTTCGCTCGCGGGTGGTGCGGACGAACGTCCACGAACCGGGAGTCCTCACCCGGGAAGAGGGCGGGCTCGGGTAGCGTTGAGCACCACAGTCGGCGACGGTGACGTCGCAACCCGTCCGTGGCAGAAGGGGAGGAGGCCCATCATGGTGCTGTTCCGCCGTCTGCTGGGCGACGTGCTCCGTGCCCACCGTGTGGAGCGCGGACTCACGCTGCGTGAGCTCTCGCAAGAGGCCCGCGTGAGCCTGGGGTACATCAGCGAGATCGAGCGAGGGCAGAAGGAGGCGTCCTCCGAGCTGCTGGCCTCGCTCTGCTCGGCCCTCGACCTGCCGCTGTCGTCGGTGCTGCGATCGGTGAGCGACGCCGTCGCGGTCGAGGAGGCCGTGCTGGCCGGCGCCATGCCGATGCCCCTGGCTTCGGGCGATCCCTCTCTCGACACGCCGGTGGCCTCGGCCGCCTGAGGATTCGCTGCCCCGGTACGACACGATCAGGTGAACATTCCAGGTTTGGGGTGACCGCGGCCCGCCTCGTGCTGTTGGCTGTGCCCCATGACTGTGTCTGCGCTGCGGTGCGCGTCTCGTGGTGTCGTATCCCTGACCCTGGCGGCGTCCGCCGCGCTGGTCGCACTCGGTGGGGCGCCCACGTCTGCCACCGCGGCCGAGCCCGGGCCGGGGAGTGACACCCGGACCTTCGACCGGCTGCACGACTTCACCCTGCCGCGCAGTGGCGAGCTCGACGGCCGGCCGCTGCGCGTGCAACCCGATCGTTACGCGGCCTTCGACGTCGACGTCGACCAGCTCGCGGCTGCACTGCCAGGCAGCACGGGCACGAGCCGCATCACGCTCCCGGGCCCCTCGGGCACGCGGCACACGTTCGTGGTCGCCGAGGACTCCGTCATGCAGGCTGGGCTGCAGAAGGCACACCCCGACATCCGCACCTACGCCGGCCACGAGCTGGGCACCGCAGACGGCGCGGCGCGCAGCATCCGCCTCGACGTCTCGCCGCTGGGTGTGCACGCCTCGGTGCGCGGTGAGGGTGGCGAGGGCACCTGGTACCTCGACCCCGTCGTCGATGCCATCGGCACGACCGAGCACCTCAGCTACCGGGCCTCGGCGCTGCCCGCCGGTCAAGGCCTCGAGGAGGCGCCGTTGACGGACGCGCTCGACGGCGCGGTCAGCTCCGCCGACCTGCGCCAGGCGGCCCGCGCCGCCCGCACCGCGCCCGACGCGTTGGTGACCCGACGCACCTTCCGGCTGGCGCTGGTCACCGACCCCGCCTACGCCGACTACTTCGGCACCGACGGTCAGCCCGCCTCCTCCGACGTCGTGCTCGCGGAGAAGGTGATCTTGATGAACCGGGTGAACCAGATCTACAACGACGACTTCGCGATCCACCTCGTGCTCGTCGACGGCACCGACCAGCTGGACTTCGCCACGACCGAGGAGGCGACGGGCGCCGACGGGCCGTGCGGGGTAGACGCCTGCTACGACCCGGACGACCTCGATCCCGACACGGGCGGCTGCTCCAGCGGACTGCTGACCCGCAACCAGTTCGTCATCGGTCAGCTGATCGGCGCCGACGACTACGACATCGGCCACATCATGTTGGGCATCAACGGCGGCGGCGTCGCCGGCCTCGGCGTGGTCGGAGGCGAGGACAAGGCCGCAGGCTGCACGGGTCTGCCGTTCCCCGAGGGCGACTTCATGGCCATCGACTACGTCGCGCACGAGATGGGCCACCAGTTCGGTGCCAACCACACCTTCGACGGCACCGAGAACGCCTGCAGCGCCGGCAACCGCAACGGCGCCACGTCGGTCGAGCCGGGATCCGGTTCCTCGGTCATGGCCTACGCCGGCATCTGCGGCACCGACGACCTCCAGCCGCACACCGACCCCTACTTCTCCCAGCGCTCGATCGACGAGTTCACCGAGCACGTGACCGGCAGTCCGTCGAGCTACCAGGAGTTCCAGACCATCACGCTGCGCAACTTCGACACCGACGGCGAGACGGTCAACCTCTCCTACGAGGGGCGGGTCACCTCCATCGTGCGCGGCACCAGCTACAACAAGGTGCAGGTGCAGAACAAGCTGCGCGATCTCACCGGCGCGAACGTCACCGTCGGTGGGTACGACAGCGGTCAGCTCCAGCTCAACGACGGTGGCTTCTACGTGCAGTGGCCGGGCACGGCCGATCACCCCCGGATCCAGGTCACGTCGACCACCGGTGACGTCGAGGCCTTCGTCGGCGTGCAGACCAACGGTGGCCCCGGCACCAACCAGGGCACGGCGAGCGTCACCACCAACCACGCGCCCAGCGTCACGGCTCCGGCCGCCAAGACCATCCCGCTGCGTACGCCGTTCACGCTCACCGGCTCGGGCACCGACTCCGACGGCGACTCGCTGCTCTACCTCTGGGAGCAGAACGACGTCGGCAATCCGCTCCAGGGCACCGGGCTGGTCGACAACAACAAGACCACCGGTCCGTTGTTCCGCGTCTTCGGCACCCGGGCGGATGTGTCCCTCGAGGACTCTTTGACCTACGAATCGGAAGGCGAGAACCTCGCCGACGGCAACCCGTCGCGCACCTTCCCCGACATGGCGCAGATCCTGGCCGACAACACGAACGCGGCCACCGGCAGCTGCCCGACAGCCGGGACGGCGCCGGTCGACCCGACGATCGTGGACTGCTACTCGGAGTTCCTGCCCACGGCGGCCTACCGACTCGCGTCCGGTTCGTTGACCTTCCGGCTCACGGCGCGCGACCTGTTCGCGACCGGCGGGGGCACGCAGTACGACGACACCACCTTGACCCTCGGGTCGGCGGGCCCCTTCCGCGTCACCTCGCAGCCGACGCCGGACAGCGGCCAGCCGCAGCTCGACGTGGTCGGCGGGCAGCCGGGCACGATCACCTGGGACGTCGCCGGCACCGACTCCGCCACCTACGCCCAGAACGTGCGGATCCTGCTGTCGACCGATGGTGGTCAGAGCTTCGACACGGTGCTGGCGCAATCCACACCCAACGACGGCTCCGCCGACGTGACGTGGCCGCAGGTCGACACCGACCAGGCGCGGATCAAGGTCGAGGCGGTCGGTAACTACTTCTTCGACGTCAACCGAGCCGACTTCGCCATCACGCCCTCCTTGGCCGTGACGGCGAGCCCGGAGCAGACCTCGGGCCAGTACAGCGACTCGCTCGACCAGGCCGTGCAGGTCACCGTGACGGCCGCCGAGACCGACGGCTCCGACCTGGGCCTCGAGGTCTCCGGGGTGCCGGGCCTGACCGCCACGCCGGTCTCGACCAGCGCCTCCGGTGAGCGTCCGGGCACGGCGACCTTCTCCGTCGACGGACCGCTCACCGGTCCGGTCGGTCAGCAGACCGCCACCCTGACGGCCACCGCGCCCGACGTCGAGTCCGCCACCAGCGACCTGCCGGTGGAGGTGCGGCCGGAGGATGCTTCGGTGAGCTACACCGGCGACACCGCCGTGGAGGCCACCCAGAACCCGCAACCCGTGGCGCTGTCGGCCACGGTCGCCCAGCCGGACGACGGCACCCCCGGTGACCTCACCACCGCGAAGGTCGACTTCGTGGACCGCGACAACGGCGACGTGCTGTGCACGGCGTCGGTGGCGTCCGACGGTCACGCCGCCTGCGGCGCGCTGCTGCCCCACTCGGGCGCCAGCACGACGTACACGATCGGCAGCGTGGTGGGGGGCCGCTTCGAGCGTGACGACGCCGCCGACGATGCGACGCTCGTGGTGAGCGACACCGACACCACGGCCCCGGAGACGACGATCACCAGCGGGCCCAAGGAGCGTTCGTTCCCGCTGCGGACCGACTCGATCACCTTCGGGTTCGCCTCGAGCGAGAGCGGCAGCACCTTCGAGTGCACCTTCGACGGTGCTCCGGCCGACTGCTCGGGTGGCTCGGTGACCTTCACGGGGCTCACCCAGAGCACGCACCGTTTCGAGGTGGCCGCGCGTGACGCCGCCGGCAACCTCGACCCGACGCCTGCCGTGCGCACCTTCGCGACTCCGGTCGAGGCACGCCGCCTCACCCAGGAGACCGACGGCTGGCGGCTGCGCCGGGGCGGGCACTACTACCGCAACCGGATGCTCGTCACCGCCCACCGCGGGCAACTGCTGAGCTACCGGGTCACCGACGCCACCAAGGTGGGGCTGTTCGTCACCAAGCAGCCCGGCTTCGGCAAGGTGCGGGTGTTCCTCGATGGCAAGCGTCTGACGGTGATCGACCTCGACCGGGCCACGAAGAAGAACGGCGCCTACGGCAAGATCGCGGTCTTCGACACGCCGCGATCAGGTCTGATCACGATCAAGACCATCCGCGACAAGAAGGTCAAGATCGAGGGACTCGGCGTCTACAGCCCGCCGGTCGGGTGAGCTCTGGGTCAGCCTCCACGGGGACTCAGGCGTAGTCCCCGTGGAGTGGCCACGAAGCCGGCGGCCTGCAGCGACTCGCGCAGTGCGCTGCCCGAGCCGAGCAGAGGTGCGCCGTCGGCCTTCTCGACGCTGACGCGGCCGAGCGCGCCCTCGCGTGCCGCGTCGGAGAGGGCCGAGGTGGCGGGGTCGAGCAGCCGCCGGTCGTCGGACCAGCTCAACAGCGTGCGGCCGCCGCGCTCGACGTAGAGCGCCAGATGTCCCTCGACCAGCACGACCAGGGCGCCGGCCTTGCGACCGGGGCGATGGCCGGACTCCGCGCCCTCGCTGCCCCCGGAGTCACCGCCGGCGCGTTCGGGCCACGGCAGCGCCGCGCCATAGGGGTTCGCCGGGTCGGTGGCCGCCAGCAGGACGGCGGTGGGCGCGGCTCCGCCCGCGTCGTCGAGGGCGTCGTCGGTGAAGGTGCGCAGCCGGTCGACCGACCCGGCGGTGCCGAACTGCGCCGCGCCGAGGCCGGCGACGAAGTAGCCGCGTCGCGCGCGGCCGGAATCCTCGAACGCCGAGAGCACCTTGTAGACGCCGGCGAAGCCGCCGGGCACCCGCTCGCCGACCACCGCGCCGCGGGTCAGCACGCCATGACGCTCCAGCAGTTGCTCGGCGCGCGCGTGGGCGCGCCGGGTGGGGTCATTGTCGACGGGCGGCAGCAGGGCCCAGCGGCCGGCGGCACTCGCCGGAGCCGAACGGGTCAGGGTGGAGCGGGGTCGAGGCGGACGACGCCGCGCGCTCCCGGCGCGTGAGCGCGAGGTGCGCGGTGCGCTGCGGCCCGTGCTGGTCAGAGCCCGTAGCGGGGCGAGGGTGTCGTTGCCCACCCGGCCGCTCCACACCAGCTCCCAGAGCGCCGCCGCCACCGCGTCGTCGGTCGCGTGGACACCGGCGGCGCTCACCTGCCCCGCGAGCTGCCGGAAGAACCAGGCTCCGCCACCGTCGAGAGCGGCGAGCACCGCCTCGAGCACCTCGGAGTGCTGAGGCGGGGTCGGCTCGGGCAGGGTCAGGTGTGCCTGGTCGGCCAGGTGCAGCGAGACCCAGCCGTCGCCGCCCCCGCCACCGCGAGAACCCGAGCCCAGGGCGCCGTGCCCCGCCCACACGATCTCGCCGGTGGCAGTCAGCTCGTCGAGCATCGACGACTCGTAGTCACGCACCCGGGCGGGCAACACCAGCGACTCCAGCGCGCTGGCCGGCAGCACACACCCGGCGAGCTGCTCGACCGCCCCGAGCACGCCGTCGACCCCGCGCAGTCGCCCGGCGGAGACCTGCTGCCAGGCCGGGGTGAACCGGGCGAGCGTCTCCGGCTCGACCGGCTCGACCTCCTCGCGCAGCCGGGCCAGCGAACGGCGCCTGATGCGGCGCAGAACCTCGGCGTCGCACCACTCCGAACCCGACCCCGACGGCCGGAACTCGCCGTCGACCACGCGCCCCTGGGCGGCCAGGCGCTGCAGCGTGTGCCGGACGACGGCCGTGCCCAGGCCCAGGCGGGTCGCCACCTCGTCGCCGGTGAACGGGCCGTGCGTCCGGGCGAAGCGGCCGACGAGGTCGGCCAGCGGATCCTCCACCGGGTCGGTGAAGGCGGTCGGCGTGCCGGGCGGCACGGGCACGCCCAGCCCGTCGCGCAGCCGGGCGACGTCCTCGATGCCGGCCCACCGCTCCTCGCCGGCCATGCGCACCTCGATCAGGCGTCGTGCCGAGACGAGGTCGGCGGCCCAGGCCTCGACGGTCGCGGGCTCGGTGCCCTCGGCGGCACGGGCGACCACCTCGGTGGTGGTGAGCGGGCCGAGCAGCCGCACCAGGTCGGCCAGGCCCTCGGGGCCGTTGGCACGACGCTCCGGGTGCGTGCGCTGGAGCTCGGCCTCGACCTCGGCGAGCACGTCGGGGTCGAGCAGTTCGCGCAGCTCGGCCCGGCCGAGCAGCTCCGCGAGCAGGCCCTGGTCGAGCGAGAGGGCGGCCGCCCGTCGCTCCGCGATGGGGGAGTCGCCCTCGTAGACGAACTGGGCGACGTAGCCGAACAGCAGCGACCCGGCGAAGGGCGACGGGGACGCCGTGGGCACGTCGACGACCTGCACCTCGCGCCGCTCCAGACGCCGCATCAGGCCGGTGAGACCGGGCAGGTCGTAGACGTCTTGGAGACACTCGCGCACCGCCTCGAGCACGATGGGGAACGAGGGGTACTTCACCGCGACGTCGAGCAGCGCCGCCGCCCGCTGTCGCTGCTGCCACAGCGGCGAGCGGCGTCCGGGGTCGCGCCGAGGCAGCAGCAACGCCCGCGCTGCGCACTCGCGGAACCGGGAGGCGAACAGGGCCGACCCGCCCACCTCGGCGGTGACGACCTCGTCGATCTCGTCGGCGTCGAAGACCACGATGTCGGCCCCGGGCGGCTCGGCCTCGGTGTCGGGCACGCGCACGACGATGCCGTCGTCGCTGGCGACGGCCTGGCCCTCGATGCCGAAACGCTCGCGCAGCCGGGCGTCGATGGCCAGCGCCCACGGCTGGTGCACCTGGCGGCCGTAGGGGGAGTGCAGCACGAGGCGCCAGTCGCCGAGCTCGTCGCGAAACCGCTCGAGCACGAGAGTGGTGTCGGTGGGCAGCACGCCGGTGGCCTCGAGCTGCTCGTGAAGGTAGTCGACGAGGTTGCCGGCCGCCCACGCGTCGAGCCCGCGCTCGCGCACCGCCTGCTCCGCCTTCGCACGCGGCATGGCGCCGAGCTCGCGCGCGGTGCGGCCGACGGCCTCGCCGAGCTCGAAGGGTCGGCCGAGACCGTCGCCGCGCCAGAAGGGGAGCCGACCGGGGATGCCGGGCGCGGGAGTGACCAGCACCCGGTCGTGGGTGATGTCCTCGATGCGCCAGCTGGTGGCGCCCAGTGCGATGACGTCGCCGACGCGGGACTCGTAGACCATCTCCTCGTCGAGCTCGCCCACGCGCGCGCCAGGGCCGGACCCGGCGACGAGGAAGACGCCGAAGAGGCCGCGGTCGGGGATGGTGCCGCCACTGGTGACGGCCAGCCGCTGCGCGCCGGGCCGGGCGGTGAGGGTGTCGGTGACGCGGTCCCAGACCAGGCGAGGCCGCAGCTCGGCGAACTCGTCGGAGGGGTAGCGGCCGGCGAGCAGGTCGAGCACGGCGTCGAACGCCGACCGGGGCAGCTCGGTGAACGGCGCTGCCCGGCGTGTCAGGGCGTAGAGGTCGTCGGCGCTCCACGCCTCCATCGCGGTGGCGGCGACGATCTGCTGCGCGAGCACGTCGAGCGGGTTGGTCGGCACCCGCATCGACTCGATCGCGCCGGTGCGCATGCCCTCCACGGAGACGGCCGTGGGCAGCAGGTCGCCGCGGTGCTTGGGGAAGAGCACGCCGCGGGAGACCTCGCCGACCTGGTGCCCGGCCCGACCGACGCGCTGGAGGGCGCTGGCCACGCTCGGAGGCGACTCGATCTGCACGACGAGGTCGACGTCACCCATGTCGATGCCGAGTTCGAGACTGCTGGTGGCGACCACCGCGGGCAGCCGGCCGCGCTTGAGGTCGTCCTCGATCAGCGCCCGCTGCTCCTTGCTGACCGACCCGTGGTGCGCGCGCGCCAGGGTCGGTGCCGCGCCGGAGGTGCTGCCCGCCTGGCCCATCGCCTCGGCCGGCGCCCCCGTGTGGTCGCGCTCGGCACGCTCGTCGGGTTCGACGCCGGCACGGTCGGCGGCGATCTCGTTCAGCCTCGCCGTGAGTCGCTCGGAGAGCCGCCGGGAGTTGGCGAAGACGATGGTGGAGCGGTGCTCGCCGATGAGGTCGGCCACCCGCTCCTCGACGTGCGGCCAGATCGAGCTGCCCCGCCGGCCGGAGTCGGGGTCGTCCTCGTCGAAGTCCTCCACGCCGCCCGGCGCGGTCATGTCCTCGACGGGGACGACGACCGAGAGATCCCAGCGCTTGCTCGCCGGCGGTGCCACGATCTCGACCGGGGCGACCCCTCCGAGGAAGCGTGCGACCTCCTCCAGGGGCCGCACGGTGGCGGAGAGACCGATGCGCTGGGCGGGGGTCTCGAGCAGTTCGTCGAGCCGTTCGAGACTCAGGGCCAGGTGGGCGCCGCGCTTCGTGCCGGCCACGGCGTGCACCTCGTCGACGATCACGGTGTGCACCCCGCGCAGAGCCTCGCGGGCCTGGCTGGTGAGCATCAGGAACAGCGACTCCGGCGTGGTGATCATGACGTCCGGAGGCCGGGTGGAGAGCCGGCGTCGGTCGGCGGCCGAGGTATCGCCCGAGCGCACGCCGACGCTCACCTCGGGCACGTCGATGCCGAGCCGGTCGGCGGTGTGCCGGATGCCGGTGAGGGGTGCACGAAGGTTGCGCTCGACGTCGACCGCCAGCGCCTTGAGCGGGCTGACGTAGAGCACCCGGCAACGCCGCTCCTTGCTCGCGGGCGCCGGGGCCGTGAGGACCGAGTCGATGGCGGAGAGGAACGCGGCGAGGGTCTTGCCGGAGCCCGTGGGGGCCACGACCAGGGCGTGCCGCCCCGCCCCGATCGCCTCCCAGGCGCCGGCCTGGGCCGAGGTCGGCTCGGCGAAGGCCGCCGAGAACCACGTGCGCGTGGGCTCGCTGAACCGCGCCAGGGGGTCGGCGGGGGCTCCAGCTGCATCGGGCACCCGCACATCTTGGCCGAGACCACCGACTGGCCCCAGACTCCGGTGGGTGGCAGGCGGATGGGGAGCAGCAGGTCAGGCCCAGGCGTACGCCGATACGTGCGCGGTGCTGTGCGCGGGCGCGCACGACGCCGTGCTCGCGGCACTCGACGTGCGACCGGGCGAGCGGGTGGTCGATGCCGGCGCGGGCGACGGCCGGCTCAGCGCGCGGCTCGTCGACGCCGGGGCACACGTGACCGCGGTCGACCCGGACCCCGGCATGCTCGCGCTGGTCGCGGGCAACGCGCCCGGCGCCGTCCGGGTCGAGGCGGCGCTGCCCGAGCTGCCGCTGGCCTCCGCGGTCGTCGATGCGGTCGTCGCTTGCTTCGTCGTCAACCACCTGCCCGACCCGCGCGCGGGCGTGGCCGAGCTGGCTCGTCTGGTGCGCCCTGGCGGCCGCGTGGTCGTGGCGATCTGGCCCTCGGAGGCGAGTGCCCAGACCCGGTTGTGGGCGGCGGCGCTGGCACGGGCCGAGATCGACGGTCCGCCCGGTCCGCGGCTGCCTGCCCACCTGGACTTCGAGCGCACGGTGGCCGGCACAGCCTCCCTGCTGCACGAATCGGGTCTGGTCGAGGTCACCTCGCACTCGGTGGAGTGGACCTACGAGGCAGATCGCGACGCTCTGTGGCGAGCCGCGTCGGCCGGCATCGGCGGCATCGGGACCACCGTGGCGCGCCTCGACGATGCACAGCGGCATCGCCTGCGGACCGCCTACCGGGTGCTGGTGGCCGACCACGTGGTCGGGAACAGGCTACGGCTGCGCACCACCGCCGTCCTGGCCACCGGCCAGGTTGTCGGCGATACCTTCTAGGGTGTCGGGGGTGGAGGCAAAACTCGGGGAGTCGATGATCCGCGCTGTCGGCCTGCGCAAGCGCTTCGGCGACTTCGAGGCGGTGCGCGGCATCGACGTCGACGTACGGCGAGGCGAGTCGTTCGGCTTCCTCGGCCCCAACGGCGCGGGCAAGTCCTCGACGATGCGCATGGTCGCCGCCGTGTCGCCGGTCACCGAAGGCGAGCTGCGCATCCTCGGGATGGACCCGGCTACCGACGGGCCGGCCATCCGTGCCCGCATCGGCGTGTGCCCGCAAGACGACACCGTCGACACCGAGCTGTCCGTGCGCGAGAACCTCTACATCTACGGGCGCTACTTCGGTCTGCCCCGCAAGGAGGTGCGCGCGCGGGTCGACGAGCTGTTGGAGTTCGTGCAGCTCACCGAGAAGGCGAACGCAGTCGTCGACGACCTCTCCGGCGGCATGAAGCGGCGGCTCACCATCGCCCGCTCGTTGGTGAACCGACCCGAGATCCTGCTGCTCGACGAGCCCACCACCGGGCTCGATCCGCAGGCGCGACACGTGGTGTGGGAGCGGCTCTTCGCACTCAAGCAGCAAGGCGTGACGCTCGTGCTCACCACGCACTACATGGACGAGGCCGAGCAGCTCACCGACCGGCTCGTGGTGATGGACAAGGGTCTGATCGTGGCGGAGGGCTCGCCGCTGAGCCTCATCGCCGAGCACTCCACCCGCGAGGTGGCCGAGCTGCGGTTCCCGGTGCCACCCGAGGGCGGGTCGCACGCACCCATGGCCGCGCAGGTCGAGGATCTCGCCGACCGTGTCGAGGTGCTGCCCGACCGGTTGCTGCTCTACACCGACGACGGCGAGGAGTGCGTCGCCAAGGTGCACGAGCGCGGCCTGGAGCCGGCCGCCACCCTCGTGCGGCGCTCCTCGCTCGAAGACGTCTTCCTGCGGCTCACCGGCCGGACCCTGGTCGATTGAGGCGCCTGATGACCGACACGACGTCCCCGGCGCCGACCGCGCCGACCGCGCCGACCGCGCCGACCAGTGTGTGGGCCGGGGCCTGGCGGCTGGCCGACTACTGGGCCATGGTCTACCGGCGCACCTGGAAGGCCAGCGTCGTGTCGTCGTTCGTCACGCCGCTGCTCTACGTGCTGGCGATGGGCGTGCTGCTCGGCGGCTTCATCGACGGTGACCCGGCCCGGCTCGAGGGCGCCACCAGCTACCTGGCCTTCGTGGTGCCCGGCATGCTGGCAGCCCAGACCATGACCAGCGTGGTAGGCGAGTGCACCTACCCGGTGATGAGTGCCGTGAAGTGGCACAAGACCTACTTCGCGATGACCACCTCGCCGTTGTCGGTGCCCGAGGTGATCCTCGCCAACCTCGGGTTCGTGCTGGCGCGGGTGGCTCTCGCGAGCGTCGTGTTCTTGGCGGTCACGGCCTGCTTCGGCGTCTACGTGAGCTGGTGGGGCGTGCTCGCGGCCCTGCCGGTGCAGCTGCTCTTGGGGCTGGCTTTCGCCGCACCCGTCTACGCGTTCACTGCGGGGCTGATGAATGAGACCGCGTTCTCGCTCGTCTTCCGGCTCGGCATGATCCCGATGTTCCTCTTCAGCGGCGCCTTCTTCCCGGTCGCCAATCTCGATGCTCCGCTGGAGGCCGTGGCGAGGGCGACGCCGCTGTGGCACGGCGTCGACCTCACCCGCATGCTCGTGCTCGGCGAGCTCGACCCCACGACAGCCCTCGTACACGTGGTCTACCTCGCCGCGCTCGCAGGGCTCGGCTGGTGGTGGGCGGTGCGTCGGCTCACGCGCAGGATGGTGGTCTGATGAGCTTCGCGACACACTCCGTGACCACCTCCGTGACCCGCTCCATGGCCCGTTCGCTCGGGGCCGGCGAGGCCACCCGGCTGCTGCTCTACCGCAACTTCCTGGCCTACCGGCGGGCCTGGTGGATCTTCCTCACCGGATTCCTGGAGCCGGTGTTCTACCTCTTCTCCATCGGCGTCGGCGTCGGTCAGCTCGTGTCGGGATTCGAGTTCAACGGCGAGGTCATCGGCTACGCCTCCTTCGTCGCACCCGGCATGCTCGCCGCCTCGGCGATGAACGGCACCGTGCTCGATGCGACCATGAACTTCTTCTTCAAGCTCAAGTACAACAAGCTCTACGACCAGATGTTGGCCACTCCGCTGACGACCTCGGACGTCGCTCGCGGCGAGCTCGCCTGGTCGCTGCTGCGCGGTGGCATCTACTCCACCGCGTTCCTGCTCGTCATGGTGGCGATGGGCCTGGTGCACTCGTGGTGGGCGGTGCTGGTGGTCCCGGCCTCGCTGCTGATCGGTCTCGCGTTCGGTGGCATCGGCATGGCGCTGACCACCTGGATGCGCTCGTGGCAGGACTTCGAGTTCGTCACCCTCGCCACGCTGCCGATGTTCCTCTTCTCGGCCACGTTCTTCCCGGTCACGGCCTACCCCGGGGCCCTGCGCTGGGTCGTCGAGGTCACGCCGCTCTACCGAGGCGTCGTGCTGTGTCGTGAGCTCACCACCGGCATGGTCTCCTGGGCGTCGGGAGCCTCTCTGCTGTATCTCGTGGCGCTGGGTGCCGTGGGCCTCTACATCTGCCGACGCCGACTCGACCGGTTGCTGCTGACGTGAACGGCACGTTCGAGCCCGACGTCAAGGACTGGACCTGGGTGCTGGAGCGGCCCTGTCCCGACTGCGGCTTCGACGCCGCCCGGGTGGGGCGGGCCGAGTTGGGTACCGAGGTGCTCGCCGGCGTCGACACCTGGCGCGCCGTGCTGGCCGTCGACGACGCGGGGCGGCGTCCTGACGAGGCAACGTGGTCGGTGCTGGAGTACGGCTGCCACGTGCGCGACGTGCACCTCACCTTCGCCGAGCGGGTGCGCCTCGTGCTGGCCGAGCACGATCCGCTGTTCGCGAACTGGGACCAAGACGCCGCGGCCGTCGAGGAGCGCTACGGCGAGCAGACGGCCTCCGTGGTCGTCGAGGAGCTGGCCTCTGCGGCGCGTGACGTGGCGGCGGTCTACGACGAGCTCGACCCCCTCGACGACGACCTCTGGGCCCGGCCCTCCCGGCGCTCCAACGGCAGCACCTTCACCCTCGAGAGCCTGGCCCGCTACCACCTGCACGACGAGGTGCACCACCGCTGGGACGTGCGTGCTGCCGCGCAGCGCGCCACCGTGTGCGCCTACGACCGCTCCGCGCGGGCGTACGCGGCGGCCAGTTTCGAGGTCGACGACGCGGTGGGGGATGCCGTCGCCACATTCGCCGAGGCCGTGGGGACCAGCGGCCGGGTGCTCGAGATCGGCAGCGGCGGTGGGCGCGATGCGCGGCTGCTGGCCGAGCACGGCCTCACGGTGCGCTGCACCGACGTCTCACCCGGGTTCGTGGCGTTGCTGCACGAGGCTGGCCTCGAAGCCGACGTGCTCGACCCCCTGCGCGACGTGCTGCTCGAGACCGGGCAGGAGCCCTACGACGGCGTGTGGGCGAACGCGTGTCTGTTGCACGTGGCTCGTGCCGACCTCGGCACGGTGCTGACCCGGCTGGCGGCGGCCACACGGACGGGTGGAGCGTTGTTCTGCTCGCTCAAGGAGGGCGAGGGCGAGGCGTGGTCGACCCACGGCCACGTCGCCGCGCCCCGCCGGTTCACCTACTGGCGCGAGCCGGCGCTGCGCGAGGTGCTGGCAGCCGGTGGCTGGCGGGTGCTCGAGGTGACGCGGCGCGAGGGTCTACGGGGTGAGCGCTGGTTGATGGTGCACGCGCTCCGTGGGCGAGGATGACCGCGTGCGGCACACGGAGTTCTGGGACCGGATGGACACCGCGCTGGGGCGCGCCTCCTCACGCAGCTGGGCCGGACTGACCGTGCTCGGCGACCTCGACGGCCGCACGGTCGACGAGGCGCTCGCTGCCGGCGTGCCGCCGAAGGAGGTCTGGGCGGCGGTGTGGCGGTTCCTCGACCTCCCGCGGGTGATGAGGTGATCGCGCAGGACGGCACCGCGCGTGCCGCGGCGACCGACCTCGACGCCGCCCAGCGGCGCACCGTGCTCGTGCTGGTGCTCGCCCAGGCCGTCGGCGCGGTGGGCATCACCATCGGCATCGCGACCGCCTCCCTGCTCGCCCGCGACATCTCGGGCCGTGAGGGGCTGGCCGGCCTCACCCAGACCTTCCAGGTGCTCGGCGCCGCGGCCGCCTCCTATCTGCTCGCGCGGGTGATGGCCCGCAGCGGCCGCCGCATCGGCCTGACCACCGGCTACCTGCTGGGCGCGCTCGGGGCCGTGCTGGCGGTGCTGGCCGGAGCCGTGGGTTCGATGACCCTGCTGCTCCTCGGCGCGCTGCTCCTCGGGTCGACCACCGCGGCCAACAGCGGGGCCCGATACGCCGCGACCGACCTGGCGCGCGACGAGCTGCGCGCTCGGTCGCTCGCCACCGTCGTGTGGGCCACCACCGTCGGAGCGGTGGCGGGTCCGAACCTGTCGGGCCCCGCGGGGCGCCTGGCGAGGAGTCTGGGGGTGCCGGCGCTCACCGGCCCGTTCCTCGTCGGCAGTCTCGGCATGCTGCTCGCGGCGCTCGTCGTCACGTTGCTGTTGCGTCCCGACCCACTCCTGCTGGCCCGCGACCACGCGGCCGCCGCAGCCGGGCCGGCCGGTGCGACCACGCCCGGCGGCACCTCGTGGGGGCGGGTAGGTGAGGCACTGCGCGAGCGGCCCGTGCTCGTCGCGGCCATCGCTGGGCTGGCCGGATCGCACGCGGCGATGGTGGCGGTCATGGTGATGACGCCGCTGCACATGGAGCACGGCGGTGCCTCGCTGGAGATCATCGGCGTGGTCATCAGCGTGCACGTGCTGGGCATGTTCGCCTTCTCCCCGTTGGTCGGCTGGCTGGCCGACCGCTGGGGGCGTCCGCGCGTGCTCGCGCTGGGTGCCGGCGTCCTGCTGGCCGCGCTGCTGCTCGCGGCGCTCTCGCCGGCGGGCAGCTCGCCGCAGATCTTCGGCGGCCTGTTCCTGCTCGGGCTGGGGTGGTCGTGCGGCACCGTCGCGTCGTCCACGCTCGTGGCCGAGCATGCGCCGCTCGACGCGCGTGCCGACGTGCAGGGAGTCGCCGACCTCGTGATGAACACCTCCGCCGCGGCGGCGGGAGCGCTGGCCGGTGTGGTGGTGTCCCTGGCCGGCTACCCGGCCCTGGCCCTCGGTTCCGTGGTACTGGTGGCAGTCGTCGCGGGGGCCGCGGTGGCAGCGCACCGGGCCACCCGAGCGGGCGCGGAGGTGCCTGGCAGAGTGGCCGCATGACCAGCTCACCTGCGACCGCCGAGGTCGGCGTCATCGGCGGCACCGGCTTCTACTCCTTCATCGAGAATCCCGAGGAGGTCGAGGTCGAGACGCCCTACGGTGCGCCGTCGGCCCCGATCGCGGTCGGCACAGTGTCCGGACGACGGGTCGCGTTCCTGCCCCGCCACGGCAACCACCACGACTTCCCGCCGCACGGCATCCCGTTCCGCGCGAACCTCTGGGCACTGCGCTCGCTGGGCGTGCGGCAGGTGATCGCGCCCTGCGCGGTCGGCGGCCTGCGCGAGGAGGTGGCGCCCGGCGACGTGGTCGTGCCCGACCAGCTCGTCGACCGCACCTACCGCCGCGTCGGCTCCTACGTCGAGCGCGGCGCCGTGCACCTGCCCTTCGGCGACCCCTACTGCGCCGGAGTGCGCCGCGCTCTGGTCGGCGCCGACCCCGTCGTCAAGGATGGCGGCACCATGGTCGTCATCGAGGGTCCGCGGTTCTCCACCCGCGCCGAGAGCCAGCACTACGCGGCCCAGGGCTGGACCCTCATCAACATGACCGCGCTGCCCGAGGCGGCCCTGGCCCGCGAGATGGGTCAGTGCTACGCCTCTGTCGCCCTGGTCACCGACATGGACGCCGGTGCCGAGGAGGGCTCCAGCGTGAGCCAGGAGGAGGTCTTCGCGCTGTTCAAGTCGAACCTCGAGCGGCTCACCGGCCTGCTCGGCACCGCCATCGCGAACCTGCCCGACCCCGACGGCTGCACGTGCTCCACCTGGACCGAGGGCGTCGAGCTCACGTACGACATCCCCGGAGGCGACCAATGAAGATCCTGCTCACCGGCTCGGCCGGGTTCATCGGCACCGCCATCGCCGAGCAGTTGCGCGAGCGCGGAGACGAGGTGGTCGCGGTCGACCTGATGCTGCCGATGGCGCACGGGCAGGCCGCCGCGCCGGAGGGCACCCACCAGCTCGACGTGCGCTCGGCCGATTCCGAGGAGTGGGCCGGGCTGCTGCGTGGCGTCGACGTCGTGTGCCACCAGGCCGCCGTGGTCGGCGCCGGGGTGAAGGTCTCCGACCTGCCCGAGTACGCCGCCCACAACGACCTCGGCACGGCCCGGCTGCTGGTCGCCATGCACGAGGCCGGCGTCCGCACCCTGGTGCAGGCCTCGAGCATGGTGGTCTACGGCGAGGGTCGCTACACCTGTACCGAGCACGGCGACGTGGTGCCGCCACCGCGCTCCCGCGAGGCGCTCGACGCCGGCGACTTCGACAACCACTGCCCGACCTGCGGCACCGCGCTGGGGTGGGGGCTGGTCGACGAGGACGCCCGGCTCGACCCGCGGTCGAGCTACGCCGCCAGCAAGGTGGCCCAGGAGCACTACGCCACCGCGTGGGTGCGCCAGGCCGACTCCGCCGCGATCTCGCTGCGCTACCACAACGTCTACGGCCCGCACATGCCCCGCGACACCCCGTACTCCGGCGTCGCCGCGATGTTCCGCTCCTCCCTCGAGCGGGGGGAGTCGCCCCAGGTCTACGAGGACGGCGCCCAGATGCGCGACTTCGTGCACGTCTCCGACGTCGCCCGCGCCAACCTGGCCTCGATCGACGCGGCCGTGGCCGCGCCGTCCGGGCACCACCGTGCCTACAACGTCGCCAGTGGCCACCCCATCGGCATCCGTGAGGTGGCCGAGATGGTGGGGCAGGGCGTGGGAGCGGGCATCGCCCCGGAGGTCACCGGCGGCTATCGCCTCGGCGACGTGCGCCACATCGTCGCCTCGCCCGAGCGGGCGCGCGTCGAGCTCGGCTTCAGCGCGAGCGTGCTGCCCCACGACGGGCTGCCCGCCTTCGCCACCGCCCCGCTGCGGGCGTGACACTGGGTGTCGTTTGGGCACAATCGAGCGTAAAGTCCCACTGTCGAGTGCAGTTCTCGACCAAACGTCGCGTTTCGGGCCTGGTCGCCCGTGAGGCAGCGGCAGGCTCCACGTTTGGTGGGAAACTGCACGCGGATCGTGGATTTTGCCGTCGTTTGGGATCAAACGGCACCCACAACTGCCGCCCTCGCTACCACGACGTGTAGAACAACTGCTGCACTGCCAGAGCCCAGACCAGCTGACCCAGCAGCCCCCAGCGCCGCCACTTCTGGGGAAGCAGGGCCACCGCGAGGGTGATCCAGGGCATGAACGGCAGCCAGATGCGCTCCACCTCCGCCTTGCTCATCCGAGAGACGTCGGCCACGACGACGCAGAGCACGCCCGCCGCTGCGAGCAGCACGACGGCGCGCGCGGCCGGTGTCCACGCAGGCCGCAGGTCGTGGTGCAGGTGGTGCACCCCGGCGAGTCCGCGCACACGCGGCACCAGCACGGCGATGCCGGCGTAGACGAGGGGGCCCGCCGAGATGGCGAGCAGGGCGAGGTCGCCCCACATCCAGTACGCCGCCGGCCGGACCGCGGCCACGCCGGCCCAGTAGCGGTCGTGCAGCACGGGATAGGCCTCCCACCACGAGAAGCCAGCCAGGGCGAAGCCGATCACGACCAGGAGCGCCGCGAGCGCTGCGACCGGCAGCGGTCGCCACGATCGCGCCGTCACCAGCACGGCCAGGCACACCAGTCCGATGAGCGGCAGGCCGTACGACATCATCACGCCGGCCCCGAGCACCAGCCCGGCCGCTGCCGACCAGCCGACCCACGTGAGCCGCTGGGCCGTGGCCCCACGAGCCAGCAGCGCCAGGCCGCCGGCCGCGACGGCCGAGAAGACCGCATCGGCGGAAACTGCCATGAACACCGCGGCCGGGGTGAGCACCAGGAACGGGGCGACCCGGCGCGCGAGATCCTCGGCGCCGAGCGTGCGCACGGTGGAGAGCACCAAGGGCGCCACGAGCGCCGCGATCACCGTGACCACGCACCCGGCGGCCAGCGACCCGCCGAGGCCCACTCGCACCAACGCCACGAAGAGGAGCAGCGCCAGCGGCGGGTGCCCGGCCGGCTGGGTGGGCCAGGCGCCGGGGGAGTCGATGGGCATCCGGTCGACGTAGTGGTGCAGCAACGAGCCGATCGAGCCGACGTCGCGGGCGCTCTCCAGGTACTCGGAGCTGTGCCCCAGCACGCGTGAGAGTCCCTCGGGCCCGTCGACGAGCGCCAGTGAGAAGAGCCACATCAGGCCCAGCACATAGCCGACGGACTGCAGCTGCCACCAACGGGCCGAGACGACCCACCGGGCGAACCACCGCCAGCCCACCCAGGCCACGAGGATCGCCGGGATCGTGCCGGGTCCGAACAGCTTCGGATCCCACACGCCGTGCAGGGGCGGCGCCCCGAGGTCGGACGCCGACCGGGGGGCGCGCGCATAGACCTGCCACCCCGTGAGAGGCGGCACCGCGAAGGCAGCGGCCACCAGGACGAGCGCCACGCCGAGGCCGATCCAGGGTGTCCGCCGGGCAAGGAGACGGCCGGGCATGCCGCTGACCCTAGGGCAGCACACCCAGAACCGGCCCAGACCCCACTCAGGCGATCATCAGACTCGCTGGCTAGCGTCCCGGTTCATGCCTGACTCGGTTCCCCCCGCCAGGTCTGAACTCTCGGACCCTCCCCGACCCGACTCCTCGCCGGCCGTCGCCGACCTGGTGCTCCCGTGCAAGGACGAGGCGCCGGCCCTCATGGGCCTGCTGCCGCGCGTCCCGCCGGAGTTCCACGTGGTCGTCGTCGACAACGGCTCGGTCGACGACACGGCCAGCGTGGCGCGCGCGCTCGGCGCGACCGTGGTCAGCGAGTCCCGCCCCGGTTACGGCGCGGCCGTGCACGCAGGGGTGGTGGCCTCGACCCACGACTACGTCGCGGTGATGGACGGCGACGGCAGCTTCGACCCCAGTGAGCTGCTCCCTCTCCTCGACGACGTGCGCAGCGGCCGCGCGGACATCGGCGTCGGCCGGCGTCGTCCAGTCTCCTCTCGGGTGTGGCCCTGGCATGCCCGCCTGGGTAACGCTTTGATCGTTGCCTGGCTACGACGGAGGATCCGCATGCGTGCGCACGACATCGCCCCGATGCGGGTGTGCCGTCGCGAGGCCCTGCTCGAGCTCGACGTGCGCGACCGTCGCTTCGGCTACCCGGTCGAGCTGCTCCAGCGACTCACGGTCGCCGACTGGCGGGTGAGCGAGCGCGATGTCGCCTACCACCCCCGAGCCGAGGGCACCCGTTCCAAGGTGTCGGGTTCGGTCAAGGGCACGCTGCGCACCGCCCGCGACTTCTACCGGGTGCTGCGATGAGGGCCCTCGTGGTAGCCAAGGCGCCGGTCACCGGGCGGGTGAAGACGCGTCTGGGGGCCGACGTCGGTCTCGACGTGGCTGCCGACATGGCCGCGGCGGCCCTGCTCGACACGGTGCGTTGCTGCACCGAGGCCTTCGGGTCTGCGCAGTGCCATCTCTCGCTCGAGGGCGACCTGGCGGGCGCGGTCCGCGGGGCCGAGCTCCTCGCTGCGACGCAGGGCTGGACCCTCCACACCCAGGTCGGCGACGGGTTCGACGAGCGGCTGGCCCGCGCCCACGCCGATGTGGCTGCATCGGGGCCCGGCCCCGTCGTCCAGGTCGGCATGGACACCCCGCACATCACGCCTTCGCTGCTGCGCGAGGTCGTCGAGGGCCTCGACCTCCACGACGCCGTGCTGGGCCCGGCCGAAGACGGCGGCTGGTGGGTGCTCGCGCTGCGCGACCCCGCCGCCGCCGCGTGTCTGACCGGGGTGCCGATGTCGACCCCCTCGACCGGTGTCGACACGCGCACCGCACTGGCCGGCGCCGGTCTCTCGGTGGGCGACTGCCCCACCCTGGTCGATGTCGACACGGTCGCCGACGCCGACCTGGTGGCGAGCCAGGCGCCCGGCACCCTCTTCGCCCGCGCGTGGGCGGCCCGACGCGAACACGCGGGGGTGCACGCATGACGTGTGGCGGCGCCGACGGCGATCTGGACGACGAGCTCTCGAGCGAGGCGGCCGACGCGTCGTTCACCGACGTCTTCTCGCGTGCCCTGCGAGGTGAGCAGTGCCTGGTGGAGGGTCTCGACGGTGGGCCGATGGTGCTGCCGGTCGCGGATTGGACGCGTGAGGCCGACGCGGGCGACGACGCCCTGCTCGCGCTGTGCTCGGGCACGACGATCGACATCGGCTGCGGACCGGGGCGGCTGGCTGCGCGACTGGCCGAGCTCGGACACCTGAGCCTGGGCATCGACGTCGTGGAGGAGGCCGTGCACCAGTCGCGGGCGCGCGGGGCTTCGGCGCTGCACCGCGACGTGTTCGACGAGGTGCCCGGGGAGGGGCGCTGGCAGACGGCGTTGCTCGCCGACGGCAACGTGGGCATCGGTGGCGATCCCGCTGCTCTGCTCGGACGCGTCCGAGAGCTGCTCGACGCGCGTGGTCGCCTCGTCGTCGAACTGGCCGGGCCGGGGGTTCCCTCCTCGGCCCGTTGGGCGACGCTCGAGGTCGGCGGTGTCTCGCGCAGCCGGCCGTTCCGGTGGGCCGTCGTGGGTGTCGACGGTGTGGCGGAGCTGGCTGCCTCGGTGGGCCTCGGTGTGCTCGAGGTGGTCGAGTTCGCGTCCCGCCGGTGGGCCGGCGTCCTCACGCCCGTCTCCTGACGACTCGACTCCGTCACCCGCCCGTTCGGGCCGTGGATCTTCTCGGACGACACGCCGTGCCCGGTTCACCCCTCGAACACCTGTTCGGAGTAGGTTCGTCTCCACAGACGCCCTTCCGGTGGGTGTCGTCCACAGTCCGACGTCCGTGTCGGGCGCACTGTCGGTGGTCGCGTCTAGCGTCTCCCGACGAGAGATGACCCCCGAGGCACGACCTCGACGAGAAGACGGAGAGACCCATGGGTGGAGACCGCGAGAAGGCGCTCGACGCAGCGCTGGCCGGTATCGAGAAGCAGTTCGGCAAGGGCTCGGTCATGCGGCTGGGCGACGAGACCCGGGCACCGCTGGAGGTGATCCCGACCGGTTCGGTCGCGCTCGACATCGCGCTCGGTCTGGGTGGTCTGCCGCGCGGTCGTGTGGTGGAGATCTACGGCCCGGAGTCCTCCGGTAAGACCACGGTCGCCCTGCACGCCGTGGCCAACGCCCAGCGCGGCGGCGGCATCGTCGCCTTCATCGACGCCGAGCACGCGCTCGACCCGGAGTATGCCAAGAACCTCGGCGTCGACACCGACGCGCTGCTGGTCTCCCAGCCCGACTCCGGTGAGCAGGCGCTCGAGATCGCCGACATGCTCATCCGTTCCGGGGCGCTCGACCTCATCGTCATCGACTCCGTCGCGGCGCTCGTCCCCCGGGCCGAGATCGAGGGCGAGATGGGTGACAGCCATGTCGGCCTGCAGGCGCGCCTGATGAGCCAGGCGCTGCGCAAGATGACCGGTGCCCTCAACAACTCCGGCACCACCGCGATCTTCATCAACCAGTTGCGCGAGAAGATCGGCGTCATGTTCGGCTCGCCCGAGACCACCACCGGTGGTCGCGCGCTGAAGTTCTACTCCTCGGTGCGCCTCGACGTCCGTCGCATCGAGACGCTCAAGGACGGCCAGGAGATGGTCGGCAACCGCACCCGCGTCAAGGTCGTGAAGAACAAGGTCGCCCCGCCGTTCAAGCAGGCGGAGTTCGACATCATGTACGGCAAGGGCATCTCCCGCGAGGGTGGCCTCATCGACGTCGGTGTCGAGGCGGGCCTCGTGCGCAAGGCCGGCGCCTGGTACACCTACGAGGGCGACCAGCTCGGCCAGGGCAAGGAGAACGCCCGCGGCTTCCTGCGCGACAACCCCGACCTCGCCAACGAGATCGAGAAGCGCATCCTCGAGAAGCTCGGTGTGGGCCCGCAGGTCGACGACGAGGCGCTCTCGGACGAGCCGATCGGCGTCGATGACTTCTGATCCGCCGCTCACCGGCGAGCCGCGCGACCACGAGGCCGACCCCGACGCCGATCCCGAGCAGGTGGCTCGCACCATCCTGCTCGACCAGCTGACGGGTCGGGCTCGCAGCCGCAGCGAGCTCGCCGACAAGCTGCGCGCCAAAGCCGTGCCCGAGGACGTCGCGACCCGCCTCCTCGACCGCTTCGAGGAGGTCGGGCTGGTCGACGACGAGGCGTTCGCCCGGTCCTGGGTGACCTCGCGACAGCCCGGCAAGAAGCTGGCTCGCCGGGCGCTGGCCACCGAGCTGCGCCGCAAGGGCGTCGACGACGACGTCGCCCAGCTCGCCCTCGACGAGATCGATCCGCACGATGAGGAGCAGGCCGCACGCGAACTGGTCCGCAAGAAGCTGCGGGGCCTCCAGGGCGTCGAACCGACCACAGCCACCCGGCGCCTCGTGGGCGCGCTGGCCCGCAAGGGCTACCCGGCCGGCCTGGCGTACACGGTCGTCCGCGAGGAGCTGGCCGGGGCTGATGAGTTGCTCGATCACCTGCCAGACTAGGTCGCCATGAGCGACTCGGCACCGCCCCGTGAGGTTCTCAGCTACGAGCAGTTCGGGCTGGCCGTCCGTGACATCGGCCGCTCCGTGGTCGATTCCGGCTTCGAGCCTGACCTCATCTTGGCTATCGCGCGCGGCGGCCTCGGGCTGGCGATGGGGTTGGGGTACGCCTTGGAGGTGAAGAACCTCTCCGCGGTCAATGTCGAGTTCTACACCGGCGTCGAGGAGCGACTCGAGATGCCGGTGTTGTTGCCGCCCACCCCGAACGCGGTCGATCTCGCCGGTCTGAAGGTGCTCATCGCCGACGACGTCGCCGACACCGGGCACACGCTCGAGACCGTGCGCGAGTACTGCCACGAGCACGTGGCGGAGGCGCGCACGGCCGTGATCTACGAGAAGCCCTGGTCGGTCGTGCAACCCGACTACGTGTGGCGGCACACCGACGCGTGGATCGATTTCCCGTGGTCGGCACAGCCCTCGCTGCTCCACGAGCGCGAGGTGGCCCGATGATCGGCGCGCACCTGCGGCTCCCCGTCGGGTCCGTCGACCTCACCTCTCACGACACGCGAGCGACACCCGGTTTCGACGGTGGCAAGAGCGAGGGCAAGGAGGCGCTGACCGACCTCGACAGCACCCTCTCCGACCTCCAGGAGCGGCTCTTCGCCGAGGGTCAACGTGGCGGTTCGCGCGCCGTCCTCCTCGTGCTCCAAGGCATGGACACCTCAGGCAAGGGGGGAGTCGTGCGGCACACCGTCGGTCTCGTCGATCCCCAAGGCGTCGACATCACCGCGTTCAAGGCGCCGACGGAGGAGGAGCGCGGGCACGACTTCCTCTGGCGCATCCGCAAGGCGCTGCCGACGCCGGGGCGTATCGGAGTCTTCGACCGCTCCCACTACGAGGACGTGCTCATCGCCAAGGTGCGCGATCTCGCGGACGCCGACGAGATCGAGCGCCGCTACGAGGCGATCAACGAGTTCGAGGCCGACGTGGTCGCGTCGGGCACGCACATTCTCAAGTGCATGCTGCACGTGTCGCCCGACGCCCAGAAGGAGCGCCTGCTCGAGCGCTTGGAGCGGCCCGACAAGCACTGGAAGTTCAACCCGGGCGACATCGACGAGCGCCAGGTGTGGCCCGCCTATCGTGAGGCCTACGAGGTCGCACTGGAGCGGACGAACACGGAGATCGCCCCGTGGCACGTCGTCCCGGCCGACCGCAAGTGGTACCGCAACCTGGCCATCGGACTGCTGCTGCGCGACACGCTCGCGCAGATGAGACCGACCTGGCCCGACGCAGACTTCGACGTCGAGGAGCAACGGGCCCGGCTCACCGACGAGGCCCCGGTGGCGTGAGCACCGAGTCGTTGCCCCTGGTGCCGGTCACGCGGTACGTCACCCCGCTGCGAGAGGGTGGCTCGCTGCCCGGCATCGTCGAGGGCGCCGACCTGGGCACCTACGTCTGCAAGTTCCGCGGCGCCGGTCAGGGGCTGCGAGTGCTCGTCGCCGAGGTGATCGTGAGCGCATTGGCACGACGAGTGGGCCTGCGCACGCCGCGGCTGGTCGTGCTCGACCTCTCCCGCGATCTGGCTCGCTACGAGGCCGACGAGGAGGTGCAGGATCTACTCGCCAAGAGCGTGGGTCGCAACCTCGGCATCGACTTCCTGCCCGGCGCCTTCGGGTACGACGGCGACCTGCCGGCGGGCGTCGACGAGGCGGCGCGGGTGCTGTGGCTCGACGCCTTCTGCGCCAACGTCGACCGCTCCTGGCGCAACCCGAACCTCCTGGTGTGGCACGGCGACCTGTGGGTCATCGACCACGGCGCCTCCCTCTACTTCCACCACGGCTGGGGCCGCGGAGTCGGTGATCCGGCGCGCTTCGCGGCGCAACCGTGGGATCCCAGCGACCACGTGCTGCGCGCTGTGGTGCACGACGAGGCCCTCGCGGCTGTCGACGCCGACCTGCGCCAGCAGCTCGACCGTGACGTCTTCGCCGAAGTGCTGGGCGAGGTGCCCGACGAGTGGCTGGAGCCGGTGCCGGGCGCTGAGACGCCGCAGGCTCTGCGCGCCGCCTACGTCGACTTCCTCGCCGCGCGCCTGCAGGCGAGCGGGTGGCTGCCGTGAGCACGCACCCGGATCCGTACCAGTACGTCGTGCTGCGCTGTGTGCCGCGGCCCGACCGCGAGGAGTTCGTCAACGTCGGCGTGGTGCTCTACTGCCAGGCCGCCGCATTCCTCGACGTCGCCTGGCAGGTCGACAGCGACCGGCTCCACGTCTTCGCGCCCGGCCTCGACGTCGACCGAGTGCGCGACGCGCTGAGGTTCGTTGACGGCGTGTGTGCGGGGGATGCGCGAGCGGGCGCGGCGGCCGTCCAGTCGCTCACCCAGCGCTTCGGGCTGCTCAAGGCCCCCCGCTCCACCGTGCTCCAACCCGGTCCGGTGCACGGCGGCGTCACCGCCGACTGCGCCGCCGAGCTGAGCGGGCTGCTCGACCGTCTCGTGCGCTGAACCGCCCAGGTCAGACCGGAACGAGCTCGACGGCGCCGACGGCGTACCGGGCCAGCACCACCCGCGCGACCTCCGAGTGGTCGCCCAGCGGAGCCGAGACCGCCACGGCACCGGCCTCGAGGGCCAGCTCGGCCGCGCGGTCCGGCAATCGGCCGGGCGCCAAGAACAGCGAGGCGACGGCGACGTGACGCCGTCCCTCGGCCCGGAACGCGCGTACGGCCTCGCCGGTGGCCGGCGGTGCGGCGGAGGCGAAGGCCGCGGTGACCGGGAGCTTGTGGTGCTGTCCCCACACGCGCGCCATGCGCGCCACGGCCTGATTCGCGAGAGGGTCCGAGGAGCCGGCCGCGGCCAGCACGAGGGCGTCGAGCTCGCGCACTCGGGCGGTACGCAGCGCCTCGCGCATGCGCACGTCGAGCACCTCGAGGAAGCAACGCTCCGTGCCGAGCACCGGCGTCGCCTGCACGCGGCATTGCGGGTGACGGGCGTTCGCCTCGGCGACGGCGGCAGGCACGTCGACCCGGGCGTGAAACGCCTCGGTGAGCAGGAGCGGCACGACGACGATCTCGTCGTGCCCCTCGTCGACCAGGCGATCGACGACCGCGTCGAAGGCGGGCGTGCTGAGGTCGAGGAACGCAGCCTCGGCGCGGATTCCAGGGTGCTGACGGCGGACCTCGGCCACGAGCGCGCGCACCGTGGCGGCAGAGCGGGGGTCGCGGCTTCCGTGGGCCAGGGCGATGAGGGCGGGAGCGGTCATCGGTGTCTCTTTCGTGGTGCTGCGTCGGGAGGGGGAGTTCAGATGTGGATGCCGCACTCGGTCTTGCCGGTGCCGGCCCAGCGTCCGCTGCGGGCGTCGTCGCCGGGTGCGACGCGACGCGTGCACGGGGCACAACCGATCGAGGGGTAGCCGTCGTAGACGAGGGGGTTCACCAGCACATGGTGCTCGGCGATGTAGGCCTCGACCTGCTCGTCTGACCATCGGGCCAGCGGCGAGACCTTGACCTTCTGCTTCTTGGCGTCCCATCCGATGACGGGCGCGATCACGCGCGCGTGCGTCTCGGCGCGACGCAGCCCCGTGGCCCAGGCGTCGTAGTCGGCCAGCGCCCGCTGGAGCGGCGCCACCTTGCGCAGGGCGCAGCAGCGGTCCGGGTCGGTGCGGAACAGATCCTTGCCCTCGGTGGCGTCCTGCTCGGCGACGCTCTGCTCGGGCGTGATGGTGCGGAGGTTCACGGGCAGCGTCGCCTCGACCGCGTCACGGGTGCCGAGGGTCTCGACGAAGTGGTAACCCGTGTCGAGGAACACCACGTCGATGCCGGGGACGACGCGCGAGGCCAGGTGGGCGAGCACGGCGTCACCCATCGACGACGTCACGCAGAATCGTTCACCGAACGTGGCCGCGGCCCACTCGACGATGGTCTCGGCGGGGGCCAGCTCGAGCTCGGCGCCCCAGTGCGAGACCAGGTCGCGCAGTTCCTCGGGGGAGCGCCCCTCGGTCACCGTTCCCCGGGCGGCCCGGGCGGCATGTGTCGTCGCGGAGGTCACGAGGAGGCCCCCGTGAGCAACCCCTCGTCGGCTCGGTGCACCCACTGGGCGAACCTCTCCTCGGGCTGGCGGTCGGCGAGGTAGGCCGACACGACGCTGGCCACGTAGTCGCCGAGGTCGCTGCTCGCCACCTTGTGCGCACGCAGCTTGCGGCCGAAGTTGGCGTGCAGCCCGGTCTCCCCGCCCAGGTGCACCTGGAAGCCCTCGACCTGCTCGCCGTCCTTCGTGACCAGCTGACCCTTGAGGCCGATGTCGGCGACCTGGGTGCGCGCACACGCGTTGGGGCAGCCGTTGACGTTGATGGTGATGCCCCCACCGAGGTCGTCGGTGCTGAGCTCGGGGAAGCGCTGCTCGAGTTCGGCGATGAGGTCGCGGGCGCGGTTCTTGGTGTCGACGATCGCGAGCTTGCAGAACTGGATGCCGGTGCAGGCCATCGTGTTGCGGCGCCAGTTCGAGGGGCGACCCGAGAGACCGATCCCCTCCAGGGCGTCGAGGAGGTCGTCGACGCGGTCGGGCTCGGCCCCGAGCAGCACGATCTTCTGGTACGGCGTGAGCCGGGCGCCGTCGAGCCCGAACTCCTCGACCAGGTCGGCCAGCGCCACGAGCATGGTGCCGGAGACCCGGCCGACGACGGGCGCGACGCCGACGTAGCGGCGTCCGTCCTTCTGCTCGTGCACGCCGATGTGGTCGCGGTGACCCACGGGGGAGGGCGGCGAGGGCAGGGAGACCATCGGCGCGTCGAGGTACTCGTTCTCGAGCACCTCACGGAACTTCTCCGGACCCCAGTCGGCCAGCAGGAACTTCAGGCGTGCGCGGGAGCGCAGCCGCCGGTAGCCGTAGTCGCGGAACACCGAGGCCACGCCGGCCCACACGTCGGGTACCTCGGCGAGCGGGATCCAGACGCCCAGCTTGTGGGTGAGCTTCGGGTTCGTGGAGAGGCCGCCGCCGACCCAGAGGTCGAAGCCGGGGCCGTGCTCCGGGTGCATCGAGCCGACGAACGCCACGTCGTTGGTCTCCGGCGACACGTCGTGGCCGGGGTGACCGGTGAGCGCGGTCTTGAACTTGCGGGGCAGGTTGGCGAACTTCTCGTCCCCGATGTAGCGACGCTTGATCTCCTCCAGCGCGGGGGTGCCGTCGATGATCTCCTCCGACGACACGCCGGCGACGGGCGAGCCAAGGAACGGGCGCGGGGAGTCGCCGCAGGCCTCCATGGTGGTGAGCCCGGCCTCGTCGAGGCGCGACCAGATGGTGGGCACGTCCTCGATCTGGATCCAGTGGTACTGGATGTTCTCGCGATCGGTGACGTCGGCGGTGTCGCGCGCGTGGTCGCGCCCGATCTCACCGAGCGTGCGCAAGGCGTGGGCGGAGAGCAACGCGCCGTCGGTGCGCACGCGCATCATGAAGAACCGGGCGTCGAGATCCTCCTCCGGCACCGTGGCGGTGCGGCCGCCGTCGAAGCCTTCGGCCCGCTGCGTGTAGAGGCCCAGCCAGCGGAACCGGCCGCGCAGGTCGGCGGGATCGATGGAGTCGAAGCCGCGCTTGGCGTAGATGTGCTCGATGCGGGCCGCGACGTTGAGCGGGTTGTCGTCCTTCTTGCTCTGCTCGTTCTTGTTCAGCGGCTCGGAGTAGCCGAGGCCCCACTGACCCTCGCCCTTGCGCGGGCGGGGAATCTGCGTCGTCGTGCTGGGCATGCGTCGTCCTTCGGGTGGGCGCGGCGGAGAGCGCGCGAGAGCTGGATCGGTCCGGGCTGATCGGTGGTGCGGATGAGGCGGAACCCTCAGCGGTGACACAGCGCGCTGCGCATGCGGCACAGATCCACGTGGCGACGGACCACGAGGTGCGCATGGGTGGCAGCAAGACTCATGAGGAAGAGTCTGGGCAGGGCATCCTGCCATCTCCAAATCGTAATCCCACAATATGGGATTGTCGTCCATATAGTGGACGGCGATCCGAGCCGATGGCGGCGCGAGGGGCGGATCCTCGTAGTCTGCCGCCATGAGCGACAGCACTCTCGTGAGCAGCGTCTACCGCCAGGCCCTCGAGGTGATCGAGGGCGTCGAGCCCCGCATCGCCGAGGCCACCCGCAACGAGCTCGCCGATCAGCGCGGCTCGCTCAAGCTCATCGCCAGCGAGAACTACGCCAGCCCGGCCGTGCTGATGACCATGGGCACCTGGTTCTCCGACAAGTACGCCGAGGGCACCGTCGGCCACCGTTTCTACGCCGGCTGCCAGAACGTCGACACCGTGGAGTCGATCGCCGCCGAGCACGCGCGCGAGCTGTTCGGCGCCGAGTACGCCTACGTCCAGCCGCACTCCGGCATCGACGCCAACCTGGTCGCCTTCTGGTCGATCCTCGCCCACCGGGTCGAAGGCCCCTGGCTGGAGAAGGCGTCCGCCAAGAACGTGAACGACCTCACCGAGGAGGACTGGGAGGCCCTGCGCCGCGAGCTCGGCAACCAGCGTCTGCTCGGCATGAGCCTCGACGCCGGCGGCCACCTCACCCACGGCTTCCGCCCGAACATCTCCGGCAAGATGTTCCACCAGAACCAGTACGGCACCGACCCCGAGACCGGGCTGCTCGACTACGGCGCCTTGGCCGCCAAGGCCCGCGAGTTCAAGCCGCTCGTGCTGGTCGCCGGTTACTCCGCGTACCCGCGCCGGGTGAACTTCGCGAAGGTGCGTGAGATCGCCGACGAGGTAGGCGCCACGCTCATGGTCGACATGGCCCACTTCGCGGGCTTGGTGGCCGGCAAGGTGTTCACCGGCGACGAGGATCCGGTGCCGCACGCCCACGTCGTCACGACCACGACGCACAAGTCGCTGCGCGGCCCGCGCGGCGGGATGGTGCTCGCCACCGAGGAGTACGCCCCCAGCGTCGACCGCGGCTGCCCCATGGTGCTGGGTGGTCCCCTCTCGCACGTGATGGCCGCCAAGGCCGTGGCGTTGGCCGAGGCGCGCCAGGATTCCTTCCGCAGCTACGCGCAGAAGGTCGCCGACAACGCGAAGTCACTGGCTGAGGGCTTCTCGAAGCGCGACGCGAACCTCGTGACCGGCGGCACCGACAACCATCTCGTGCTGCTCGACGTCTCGAGCTTCGGGCTCACTGGGCGTCAGGCCGAGTCGGCCCTGCTCGACGCCGGCGTCGTGACCAACCGCAACTCCGTGCCGCGCGACCCCAACGGCGCCTGGTACACCTCCGGAATCCGGCTCGGCACGCCCGCGCTCACCACGCGCGGCTTCGGCCACGACGAGTTCGACGCCGTGGCCGAGCTGATCGTGAAGGTGCTGAGCAACACCCAGCCCGGCACCACCAAGGCCGGCGACCCGTCGAAGGCCTCCTATACCCTCGCCGACGGCGTGGCCGACAAGGTCAAGGCCGCCTCGGCCGAGATGCTCGACAAGCACCCGCTCTATCCCGGCCTCGAGCTCGCCTGACCTGCCACGAGTTTTCCGCTGAGCCGTCGCCAGTTTTCGTCTGACCTGCCACGAGTTTTCCGCTGAGCCGTCGCCAGTTTGCAGGTGACCTGCCACGAGTTTCATGCGTGGAAAAGGTGGCAGGTCACGCGAAAACTAGCGACGGGTCACGCGAAAACTAGCGACGGGTCACGCGAAAACTAGCGACGGGTCACGCGAAAACTAGCGACGGGTCACGCGAAAACTAGCGACGGGTCACGCGAAAACTAGCGACGGGTCACGCGAAAACTAGCGACGGGTCACGTGAAAACTAGCGACGGGTCAGGGTTGGACGACGGTGATGCCGGCCGGTGATCGGTCGGTGCCGAGCGACGTCAAGGCGCCGGGTGCCTCGTCGAGGGTGACGGTGCGGCCGACCAGGAGGTCCGGGCGCAGAATGCCCTCGGCGACGGCGGCCAGCATGGGTGGGTACTCGTGGGCGGCCATGCCGTGCGTGCCGTGCAGACTCAGCTCCCACGCCACGACGCGGTCCATCGGCAGCACGGGGGAGGAGTCGGCCCCGAGCAGCAGCCCGGCCTGCACGTGCCGACCCCGACGGCGCAGCGAGCGCACCGACGCCTCGGCGGTCGTGCGTGACCCGACGGCGTCCAGGGAGACATGCGCCCCGCCGTCGGTCAGGTCACGGACGGCCTCCGAGGTGACGCCGAGGTCTGGGTCCGCACCCAGGGTCGCCTCGGCGCCCACCCGGCGAGCCAGCTCGAGGGCATCGGCTCGGACGTCGACCGCGACGACGCGCGCTCCGGCCGCGGCCGCGACCATCACCGCCGAGAGGCCGACGCCACCGCAGCCGTGCACCGCCACCCACTCGTCGGCTCGCACGCGACCGTGCGCGTGCAGCGCCCGATAGGCGGTCGCGAAGCGGCACCCCAAGGCGGCGGCCGACACCATGTCGACCTCTTCTGGCAGCGCCACGAGGTTGGCGTCGGCGGCGGGCAGGGCGACCAGTTCGGCGAAGGATCCCGGCATCGTGAAGCCGGGCTGCTCCTGATGCGGACACACCTGGGCGTCACCGCCTGAGCAGACCGGGCACCGACCGCAGCCCACCACGAACGGAACGGTGACTCGGTCGCCGACCTGCCAGCGGCGCACCTCGCCTCCCACCGCCACCACGTGACCGGCGAGCTCGTGCCCCGGCACCATCGGCAGCGGCACCGGGTCGTGGCCGCGCCAGGCGTGCCAGTCCGAGCGGCACACGCCGGTGGCCTCGACCCGCACCACCACCCCGTCCGCCGGACACGAGGGCTCGGCCATCTCGCAGACCTCGGGGGTAGCGCCGTAGGCGTCGTAGACGACCGCCCGCATCACAAGCACCGCCCTTGCCCGAGCCTGCGCAGACCCTCGAGATCGCCGGCGCCGAACGACGTCTGGCCGAGGTTCGCGGCGTTCATCAGCTCGCCGCGGTCGTCGACGTGGTCCAGGCCCAGCACGTGGCCGAACTCGTGCTCGATCACAGCGACCTCCTCGGCGCGATCGTCCTCGTCGGCCAGCTCGGCGTAGTAGTCGCGCGAGAGCGCGATGGTCCCGGCGCCCAGCCGCTTGCTGCCGTCGGGGTTGGTGAAGACCCGGCTGCCGCCGAGTCCGGCGGTCTCGTCGGTCATGTCGGCGATCGCGGCGCCGTCCTGCCAGGACACGCTGATCGGGTCGTCGGGCGTGACGGGAGCCGCGGCGAAGTTCCAGTTCGGCGCGGCGCCGCCGAAGCTGCCGGTCACCACGATGTCGAGGCCGGTGGCCGCCCGTACGACGGCCACGGCGTCCGCGACGAGTGCCTCGGCGTCGGGTGGTCCGCCGGCCGGGTAGACCGCCACCTGGATCGGACGGCAGGAGGTGTAGGCCACCGGCGTGCCGTCGCTCTGTGTGTGCAAGAAGGCGAAGGTCGCCTGGCCGTCGTCGGCGTCCGAGGTGGAGACGGAGTGCAGCACGAGGAACACCAGCGCGCCCAGCGCGCCCAGCATCAGCCGGCTGCGGCCGCCGAGCCGGGGCGCGCGCGCAGGTTCTGGGACGGGGTGTGCCGCGCTCCGCGAGCGGTCGAGGTCGGCGACGATGCGGTCGTAGAGCTCTTGGCTCACGCCCAGGTCCGCCGCGCTGGGGCGCGACCCGCTCTCTTGCGACACGCACCGAACGATAGGCCGCGTTCGCGCCGCCCGTGCCGAGAACGCCAGACCCTCAGCGGCGACGGTATTCCAGCTCTGGCCGGCCGCCACGCCCGTATCTCGGTGCCCGCAGCACCTGCCCCGCCTCGGCCAGGTGCTCCAGGTAGCGGCGTGCCGTGACGCGCGAGGCCCCGACGCGCTCGGCGACCTCGGAGGCCGAGAGGGCGGCGCCGGCCTCGCGCAGCGCGGCGACCACCTGACGCATGGTCTCGGCGCTCATGCCCTTGGGCAGCGCCGCGGAGTCGGTGTCGCGGGAGGAGCGCAGCGAGCCGATCATGGCGTCGACGTCGTCTTGGGCCAGCTCGCCGCCGTCGTCGAGCCGAGCATGCAGTCCGGCATGGAAGGCGGCGTACTGCTCGAGTCGAGCGCGGAACATGCGAAACGTGAACGGTTTGATCAGGTACAGCACGACGCCCTGGGCGACAGCGCGCCGCACGACATCGGCGTCGCGGGCGGCGGTGACGGCCACGACGTCGCAGAGGTGACCCGAGGCGCGCAGCCCGTGCAGCAACGAGAGCCCGTGTGTGTCGGGGAGGTTCATGTCGAGCAGCAGCAGGTCGACCGGGTGCCCCTCGGCGCGTTGCGCCTCGAGCAGCCGCACCGTCTCAGCGGCCGACCGCGCGACGCCGGCCAGCGTGAAGCCGTCGAGGCGCCCGACGTAGGTGGCGTGCGCCGCGGCCGTGCGGGCGTCGTCCTCGACCACCAGCACCGACACCCGCTCAACGGGCTCGCTGCCCTCGGACCCGCGGGCCTCGGATCCGCTGCGCTCAGGCACGCGGCACCTGCACGATCAGCTCGGCCCCACCGAGGTCGCTGCGCTCGACGACGAGGTCGCCGTCATGGCTCCGGGCGACCTGGAGCACCAGGGCGAGGCCCAGGCCGCGACCGCTGCCAGGTTCGGCCTTGGCGGTCCAGCCGCGCGCGAGCACCGTGTCGGCATCGGACGCCGAGAGCCCGGGTCCGCTGTCACCCACCGCGATGCTGGCGCCATCCGCCCCCTCCGAGAGCCGCACCCGCACCCGTCGCGTCGGCTGGCCGGCTACCGCGTCGAGCGCGTTGTCGACCAGGTTGCCCAGCAGGGTGACGAGGTCGCGCGGGGTCAGGCCGAGCGCCTCGGGGTCGCTCAGCTCGCCCTCGACGACCAACTCGGCGCCACGCTCGGCGGCGTCCGCGTTCTTGCCGAGCAGCAACGCGGCCAGCACCGGGTCGCCGACGGCGCCGACGAGCCGGTCGGTCATCAAGCGGGCCACCTGCAGCTCCTCGGTGGCGAAGTCGATGGCCTCCTCGGTGTGGCCGGTCTCGACGAGGGAGACCACCGTGTGCAGCCGGTTGGCCGCCTCGTGGCTCTGCGAGCGCAGCGACTCGGTGAGGCCGCGCACGACGTCGAGCTCGCCCGTGACCGAGCGCAGCTCGGTGTGGTCGCGCAGCGTGACCACGGAGCCCACCTCGCGACCCTCCCACGATGCCGGAGCCGACGACACCAGCAGCATCCGGTCGCCCGCGAGGTAGAGGTCGTCGCTCTCGCGGTGGCCGCCGCGGGCGGCGGCCACCAGTCCGGGCGGCAGGTCGAGGTCGGCCAGGTCGCGACCGAGCACGTCGTCGGGTAGGTCCAGCAGGCGCCGCGCCTCGTCGTTGACCAACTGCACCCGCCCCTCGCCGTCGAGCAGCAGCAGCCCCTCGCGCACGGCGTGCAGCACCGCCGAGTAGTACTCGTACATCCGCGTCATCTCGGCCTCGCCGAGTCCGTGGGTCTGTCGGCGCAGTCGTCGCGCCAGCAGCCACGCACCGAGCGCTCCCACCGCCAGGACGGCGAGAGCCGCGACGCCGATCGTCACCAGGTCGCGGGTCAGGGCGTCGTCGATCGCCGTGATGGTGATGCCCACCGAGACCAGGGCGCGCACCCGGCCGTCGTCGTCGGTCACGGGCACGACGGCGCGCATGGACGGGCCGAGCGTGCCGGTGTACTGCTGGGTGAACACCCCGCCCTCGGGGGCGTCGCCGAGGTCGCCGACGAACGGCTTGCCGATGTTCTCGGGGGTCGGGTGGCTGTAGCGCGTGCGGTCGAGCGCCATCACGACCACGAAGTCGACATCGGCGTCGCGGCGGACCTCCTCGGCGAAGGGCTGGATCCGCCGGCTCGGGTCGGTCGTAGCGAGAGCCCGGCGGACGTCGGGGGAGTCGGCGACCGCACGGGCCACGGAGACCGCCCGTTGGGTCGCGGCGCCGCGCGCGTTGGCCCGCGCGTCGAGGGCGGCCAGGCCGAGGGAGACGAGCACGAGCACGAGTACCACCAGGAGCTGGAGCACCAGAACCTGGCGTGCGATGGAGAGGCCCCTGCTCAGCCGACGACCCGGAACGTGCACGTGGCGCATTCTGCACCCCGGCCGTCCAGTCCGTCCGGGCCGAACCGGCCGTGAACTCAACGACCACAAAGGTGACGTGGCTCACATCATGGGGTGCAGTGGGTGCATGAGTACCTCTGCTGCCACTGCGAAGACGCCGGCCTCGGCGCCCGGATCGCGCACCCACTACCTCTACATCGCCGTGCTCGTGGCGGTCGGCCTGGGCATCCTCGTGGGGCTCGTGGCTCCCGATGTCGGGGTCGAGCTCAAGCCGCTCGGCACCGGGTTCGTGGCGCTGATCCGCATGATGATCCAGCCGGTGATCTTCTGCACGATCGTCATCGGTGTCGGCTCGGTCGCCTCGGCGGCCAAGGTCGGCAAGGTGGGCGGGCTGGCGCTGGTCTACTTCCTGGCGATGTCGACCGTGGCGCTGGCCATCGGACTGGTCGTCGGCAACCTCATCAAGCCCGGCGACGGCCTGGACCTCACCGAGAGTGTCGCCGCCTCGGGCGCCGCCCAGGCCACCGATTCGGGGTCCACCACCGACTTCGTCCTGGGCATCATCCCCACCTCGATGTTCTCGTCGGTCACGAGCGGGGACGTGCTCCAGACCCTGCTCGTCGCGCTGCTCATCGGGTTCGCACTCCAGGCGATGGGAGAGGCCGGCAAGCCGGTGCTCCGCGGTGTCGGCCACCTCCAGCGCGTGGTCTTCCGGGTGCTCGCGATGATCATGTGGGTGGCGCCGGTCGGTGCCTTCGGTGCCATGGCCGCGGTGGTGGGGGAGACCGGTATCGATGCGCTGAAGAGCCTGGCCATGTTGATGCTCGGCTTCTACGTCACCTGCCTCCTGTTCGTGTTCGTCGTGCTCGGTTCGATCCTGCGGCTCGCCACCGGCGTCAACGTGCTCTCGCTGTTCCGCTACCTGGGGCGCGAGTTCCTGCTGATCCTCTCCACCTCGAGCTCGGAGTCGGCCCTGCCGCGGTTGATCGCCAAGATGGAGCACGCCGGCGTCGACAAGCCGACCGTCGGCGTGGTCGTGCCGACCGGGTACTCGTTCAACCTCGACGGCACCGCGATCTACCTGACGATGGCCTCCCTGTTCATCGCCGAGGCTCTCGGCGACCCGCTCAGCATCGGCGAGCAGATCTCGCTGCTGGTCTTCATGGTCGTGGCCTCGAAGGGTGCCGCCGGTGTCACCGGTGCCGGCCTCGCGACCCTGGCCGGTGGCCTCTCCTCGCACCGTCCGGAGTTGTTGGACGGCGTGGGTCTCATCGTGGGCATCGACCGCTTCATGTCGGAGGCCCGGGCGCTCACCAACTTCGCCGGCAACTCGATCGCCACCGTGCTGGTCGGTCACTGGACCGGCAGCCTCGACCGGGCCCGTCTAGACGCAGTGCTCGCCGGCGAGCTGCCCTTCGACGAGACCACGATGCTCGACGAGGGCGGTGACGCCGAGACCGCGCACGCGGCCCCGGCCGCCGTCTCAGCCGGTTGAGCCGGATCCCGCCTGCCGGCCCGAGCCCGTCGCGTCGCTCACGAGCCCGAGCGCGGTGCCCACGGCTCGGGCCAGCAGCTCCGAGTACTGCCTGGTGACGTGGTAGGCGTCGCGGTAGACGACGGTGTCGTCGTTGACCGCGGGGCACGCCTGGCGGGTGCAGAGCAGCTGCACCACCGGCACGTACGTCGCCCCCGCCTTGTCGGCGGTGGCCTCCTCCGCGGCGTTGTGGGCGTCGAACACCGCCTGTTTGCGCGGGGTGCTGCACGCGCCGACGTCGCTGCGGTGGGTGGCCATGCACACGGAGTTGTCCTCGAGCGGATAGCCGATGTCGCCGAGCACCGTGACCGCGGCGCCGGTCTGCTCCATCGCCTTGATGGTGCGGCCGAGGGCGGCGTCCCAGACCGAGTCGACGGTGTCATTGGGTAGCCACTCGCCCTTGGTGCTGGTGAACGTCCCGCCGGGCACCTCGTCGCCGTCGGGTCCGACATAGGCCCAGCCCTTGAACGCTCCGGTGAGGATCACCTGCTCGGGGGCGAGCTGTTGCACCAGGGGCACGACCGACTGCTTGAACGCGGTGCACTCGCCGTAGGCGCGGTCGTCGGTCGGGTGCCACGGCTCGACGCCGAGCAGCGGCGCGCAGCCGTACTTGGTGAAGACCGCCAGGCGGAAGCCCTCCTGGGAGGCCACCGCCGATAGGGCGGGCATCCACATCGCGCCGTGGGAGTCCCCCCAGAGCACGACGGTACGCGAGCTCGAGGTGTCGCCGAGGAAGCACAGCGTGGCCTGCGTGACGCCGTAGTCGCTGTCGCACGTCTCCTGGTCGGGAGTGAGGGATCCGGCGTTCGCGATGTCGTCGATGGGTGGTGCGAGGTCGGCGGGTGGAGAGCTGAGACGCAGGGCGGCGGGAAGGTCCGCCCGGACGGCCTTCGCCGTGGGCAGGTCGGCCAGTGCCACGTTCTGCGAGCCGCTGTACTGCACCCGGTTGAGCTGCTGCACGCCCAGGGTCACGACCAGCCCCGTGACCACCAGGGCGGCACCCAGGCCGAGGGCCCAGGGGGTGCGGCGGGCGAGCACGCGGGAGTGCCGCACCGGGTTCTCCAGCGCCACGTACATCACGGTCGCCGCGCCGAAGGCTGCGAGCAGGAGGGCGATCCGCATCGGAAGGTCGACCTGCCAGCGCAGAGCGGGCAGCACGAGGAAGGGCAGGTGCCAGAGATAGAAGCCGTAGGAGCGCAGGCCCACGAACCGCATCGGTGCCGAGCCGAGCACCCGAGCGATCGCGTGACCGGGCGAGAGGATGCCGGCCACCACGACCGTGGTGGTTCCGAGCACCGGCACGAGCGCCCAGGCGCTGGGGAAGGGAGTGTCGGAGGTGAAGGTGAAGGCAGCCACCGCCATGGCGGCCAGGCCGGCGAGGGCCACGGCCGCGCCGATGGCGGGCGCGTGTCGAGTCAGGGGCGGACGACGGCGCAGCGTGACCGCGGCCAGGGCGCCGATACCCAGCTCCCAGGCGCGGGTGAAGGGGGAGAAGTAGGCGGCGGTCGGGGAGGAGTGCGTGTAGGTGACCGAGAACCACAAGGAGACCGCGCAGATGAGGGTCATCACGCCGGCGACCAGCCAGCTGCGGTGCTGGCGCGCGTAGCGGGTGAGCACGGCGATGCCGAGCATGAGCACGGGCCAGACGACGTAGAACTGTTCCTCGACGCCGAGCGACCAGTAGTGCTCCAGGGGCGAACCGAAGCCGCCGCGGTTGAAGTAGTCGACGCCGCTCGCCGCGAAGTGGATGTTGGCCAAGAAGACCGACGCCCACGCGCCGTCGGCCGCGGTCCGGTTGCCCAACGAGGCGCCACCGAGCAGGTAGGCGATCGCGACGGTCGTGACGGTGACCAGCGAGGCCGCGGGCAGGATGCGGCGCACGCGGCGGGCGTAGAAGCCGCCGATGGAGACGCGTCCGGTGCGGTCGGCCTCGTCGTCGAGCAGGCCGGTGATGAGGAAGCCGGAGAGCACGAAGAACACGTCGACGCCGATGTAGCCCCCACCGAATCCGGGCACGTCGGCGTGGTTGAGGGCGACGAGCACGACCGCGATGGCGCGCAGGCCCTCGATATCGGGGCGAAAGGCCGGCTTGGCCCGGGCGGCGCCCGCCTTGGCCAGGCAGTGCGGACAGGTGCGCCGGTGCCGGTCGTCTCGTTGCCGGGTCGCTGACAACGGCTCGAGGGTCGTGGTCATGCCACCGGGGTGGTGCGGGCGACGACGGCGGCCAGGTCGCCGCCGTCGAGGGTGCCGAAGACGCCGTCGTAGCCGGCGCCGAGCCGTGAGGCGCAGAAGATGTCGGCGACCTCGGCCGGCGCGAACCGCACCAGGAGCGCCCCCTGGAGCAGCAGCGCCATCCGCATCGCCAGCCGCCGAGCGCCGCGCTCCATCGCCTCGGGCTCGCCCATCCACGCGCCCACCAGGGCGAGGGTGTCGTCGAGGTAGGCGTCGAAGCGATCGTCGGCGCCCCGCGCCGCGCCCACCTCGGTGAGCCAGGCGTCGAGCACCTCGGGCTCACGGCTCAGGGCCCGCAGCACATCGAGGGCGTTGACGTTGCCGGAGCCCTCCCAGACCGAGTTCAGCGGTGCTTCGCGGTAGATCAGCGGCATGCCGGACTCCTCGACGTAGCCGTTGCCGCCGAGGCACTCCAGTGCCTCGGCGGCCAGCGGTGCCACCCGCTTGCTGACCCAGAACTTCGCCAGGGGCAGCCCGATGCGGCGCAGGGCCGCCTCGTGGGGGTCGTGCGGCGCGTCGACGGCCGCAGCGAGTCTCATGGCCAGGGCCGTGGCCGCCTCGGACTCGACGGCCAGGTCGGCCACGACGTTTTGCATGAGCGGTTTGTCGGCGAGCACGCCGCCGAACGCGGAGCGGTGCGCGACATGCCACGACGCCTCCGCGACGGCGCGACGCATGAGCGAGGCGGAGCCGAGCACGCAGTCCAGGCGCGTGGCGGCGACCATCTCGATGATCGTGCGCACGCCCCGACCCTCGTCGCCGAGCCGGATCGCCAGCGTGCCGTCCAGCTCGAGCTCGGAGGAGGCGTTCGACCGGTTGCCCAGCTTGTCCTTCAGCCGGACGACGTCGAGGGCATTGCGCGACCCGTCGGGCAGTACCCGCGGGAGGACGAAGCAGCTGAGCCGGTCGTGATCGTCGCCGGCCTGCGCGAGTACGAGGAACACGTCGTTCATCGGCGCGGAGGTGAACCACTTGTGGCCGCGCAGGGCGTACCACTCGCCGGGGTGGTCGGCGAAGCCGTCGGTCGGGGTGGCGATGGTGCGGTTGGCCCGCACGTCCGAGCCGCCCTGCTTCTCGGTCATGCCCATGCCAGCCAGCGCGCCGACCTTGTCGGTCAGCGAGCGCAGGCCCGGGTCGTATCGACGCGACGCGAGCAGGGGGGTCCACTCCTTGGCCAGCGCGTCGTCGGCGCGAAGCGCGGGCACCGCGGCGTAGGTCATCGACACCGGGCAGCCGTGGCCCGGCTCGGTCTGCGACCACGCGAAGAAGCCCGCGGCGCGGCGCACGTGGGCGTGCGCGGCGCCGTCGGCCTGCTCCTGCCAGGGTGTCGCGGCGAGCCCGTGACCGATGGCGCGCTCCATGAGCCAGTGCCAGGACGGGTGGAAGGTCACCTCGTCGACGCGGTTGCCGTAGCGGTCGTAGGGCGTGAGGCGCGGCGTGTTCTCGTTCGCCAGCATCCCGTGTTCGCGCGCCTCGGCCGTCCCGGCCTCGGCGCCGAGACCCACCAACGAGTCCAGCGTGGCGGTGTCGGCGTGCCGGAGCACGGCGTCGGACAACGCGGCATCGGAGGTGACCACGTTGTGGCCGGCGAGCAGCGGTGCCTGGTTCGTCACGGTGCGCAGGTCGTGGCGCCCCGTCTGCGGTGTGGGCATGCGCACCACGGTAGTCGGGCGCGGGCCCCACGTCGCCCTGGCACGGGAGGTGGTCCAGTAGGTTCGCTCCGTGAGCTCGAGCACCCCCTCCCCGCAGCGCCGTGGCAGGGATCTGATCAGCTTGCCCGAGCGGGTGCGCTCGCCGTGGTACGAGCTGGTGCGCCGGCTCGCCTTGGCCCTCTTCATCCTGGTCGGCACGGTGCTGCTGGTCTACCTCGACCGGGACGGCTACGTCGACAACGCCGATCCCGGCTCGGGTATCAGCGTGGTGGACTCCATCTACTACACGACCGTCACGCTGAGCACGACCGGATACGGCGACATCGCGCCGGTCGCCCCGCACGCCCGGCTGATCAACGCGTTCGTCATCACGCCCGCCCGTATCGCCTTCCTGGTGCTGTTGATCGGCACCACCTTGGAGGTGCTCGCCTCGCAGGGGCGCGAGGCCTTCCGGATCTCACGCTGGAGGAACAGCATGTCCCACCACGTCGTCGTCATCGGCTACGGCACGAAGGGTCGCAGCGCCGTGGAGACCCTCGTGGGCAACGGCACCGAGCGCGGCCAGATCGTCGTGGTCGATCCGAGCCCACTGGCCATGCAGGAGGCCCACAGTGACGACCTCGCGGTCATCACGGGCGACGCGACACGGCGCGAGGTGCTCGGCCGGGCCGGGGTGGCGGACGCCGAGCAGGTCATCATCACCACCGACCGCGACGACACCAACGTGCTGGCCACCCTCACCGTGCGCCAGCTCAACCCCGACGCGTGGATCGTGGCGGCGGTGCGTGAGCAGGAGAACGCGCCGCTCATGCGCCAGTCCGGTGCCGACTCGGTCATCACCTCCTCCGAGGCCGTCGGCCGGCTGCTCGGCCTCTCGACGGTCTCCCCGATGCTCGGCTCGGTGATGGAGGATCTGCTCACCTACGGCGAGGGCCTCGAAGTCGCCGAGCGCGACCTGCTCGTCTCGGAGGTGGGCCGCCAGCCGCAGCAGGTGCCCGACCAGGTGATCGCCGTCGTGCGCGACGAGAAGGTCTACCGCTACTTCGACCCCGTGGTCACGCAGCTGGCGCGCGGCGATCGACTCATCGTGGTGCGCCCGGCCCGCGAGCTGCCCTGGGCGCCTCGCCCCGGCACCCACGGGGAGGAGTCCTCCGCCGAGGAGTGAGTCCTGCGGTGGTTGAGCCGTGAGGAGCGCCAGCGACGAGCGCGTCGAAACCCGGTGACTGTGAAGGCAACGCTGCTTGGAGGCTTCCGGGGTTTCGACACGGGACTCGGCTGGCGCCTCGCCCGGCTCAACCACCGGAGAGCACGGGACTCGGCTGGCGCCTCGCCTCGGCTCCCACGGCGAGGTCGTGCGGTGGTTGAGCCGTGAGGAGCGCCAGCGACGAGCGCGTCGAAACCCGGTGACTGTGAAGGCAACGCTGCTTGGAGGCTTCTAGGGTTTCGACACGGGACTCGGCTGGCGCCTCGCCCGGCTCAACCACCGGAGAGCACGGGACTGGGCTGGCGCCTCGCCTCGGCTCCCACGGCGAGGTCGTGCGGTGGTTGAGCCGTGAGGAGCGCCAGCGACGAGCGCGTCGAAACCCGGTGACTATGTAGGCAGCGCTGCTTGGAGGCTTTCGGGGTTTCGACACGGGACTCGGCTGGCGCCTCGCCCGGCTCAACCACCGGAGAGCACGGGACTGGGCTGGCGCCTCGTCCCGGCACCCACGGCGAGGTCGTGCGGTGGTTGAGCCGTGAGGCCGTTCACGGCCGAGCGCGTCGAAACCCGGTGACTGTGTAGGCAACGCTGCTTGGAGGCTTCCGGGGTTTCGACACGGGACTCGGCTGGCGCCTCGCCCGGCTCAACCACCGGAGAGCACGGGACTGGGCTGGCGCCTCGCCCGGCTCAACCACCGGAGAGCACGGGACTCGGCTGGCGCCTCGCCCCGGCTCAACCACCGGAGAGCACGGGACTCGGCTGGCGCCTCGCCCCGGCACCCACGGCGAGGTCGTGCGGTGGTTGAGCCGTGAGGCCGTTCACGGCCGAGCGCGTCGAAACCCGGTGACTGTGAAGGCAACGCTGCTTGGAGGCTTTCGGGGTTTCGACACGGGACTCGGCTGGCGCCTCGCCCGGCTCAACCACCGGCGGCGCGATCAGCGACGAGTCGTGTTCGAACGAGTGTGCGATCATGGCGCGCATGGCTGGTGGCGGGTACGACAAGCACCTCCGCGGTGTGCCCCTGGCCGAGCGTCGGCGGATCGGCGGACCCGCAGCACATCGCGTGGCGCCGTCCCAGTCGTGTCCGGCGCGGCACTGCTGGGTCTCCGACGCCGTGGACGGCGAGGGGGAGAAGCGCCCGGGGCTGCTGCTGGAGTGGCGTCGCGCGGGCTCCGGGGCAGACGTCGCGTGGCAAGGGCTGGTCGTGTACGCCGCGCGGGTGCGTGCCCACGAGTGGGGGCTGGTCGAGGAGTGGTTGCCGGCCGATCGGCTGGCCCCGGCGTGAGACGGCCGTCACGCCGCAGGATCTGAAAACTGTAACGTGTTCTCATGCTGACCGAGCTGCCCGAGTCCGGGTTCAACCTCGCCAGGGTCTTCACCACGATCGCCGCCGCCGTGCCTGACCAGGAGGTGCTGGTGCAGGGGGAGCGCCGCTACACCTACGAAGCCCTGGCCGACGAGGTCGACGCCCTGGCCCGGTTCCTCGCCGCACGCGGCCTCGGGTGCACGACGGAGCGATCGCAGCTCGGCGGCCACGAGTCCGGGCAGGACCACCTCGCGCTCTACCTCTACAACTGCCCGGAGTACCTGCTGGGCATGCTCGCGTCGTTCCGCTCGCGCGTCGCGCCGATCAACATCAACTACCGCTACGTGGCCGAGGAGCTCGCCTACGTGCTGCGTGACTCGCGCTCGAAGGTGCTGGTGTTCGCGTCGTCCTTCGCGGCGGTGGTGGCGCAGGTGCGCGACCACCTGCCCGACCTCGAGGTGCTGGTGCAGGTGCCCGACGGGCTCGACGGCGAGCCGCCGGCCGACCTGCTGCCCGGCGCCATGTGGTACGCCGACGCCCTGGCGGAGGGTCGCGCGGCCGACATCGCTCTGCCCGAGCCCGCGGGCGACGATCTCTACATCGTGTACACCGGGGGCACCACGGGCATGCCCAAGGGCGTGCTGTGGCGACAAGACGACATGTTCGTCACCTCGATGGGCGGCACACCGTTCGGCAGCAACGAGCCCTACACCTCCTACGACCAGCTCGTCGATGCCGCGGTCACAGCGGGGGGCGGGATGCGCTTGATGATGGCGCTGCCGTTCATGCACGGCGCAGCCCAGTGGTCGACCTTCCACATCATGACCGGTGGCGGCTCGATCGTGCTGGCCGAGAACCCCCGCGCCTTCGACGCGCCGGCCGTGCTCGCCACGGCGTCTCGCGAGAGGTGTGTCAGTCTGCCGGTCGTGGGCGACGCGATGGTGCGCCCGATCATCAAGGCGCTCGAGCAGGGCGAGTTCGATCTGAGCGGTCTCGCGGCGATCAACAACGGCGCCGCGCCGCTCTCGGCCGCGGTGCGTGACCGGCTGCTCGAGCTGTTGCCGCACATCATGGTCATGGATGCCGCCGGTGCCTCCGAGACGGGCCTGCAGATGAGCTCGTTGACGATGAAGGGCATGGACGCCGAAGCGGGCACCTTCACACCGGTCGCCTCGACCGTCGTGGTCGACGACACCAAGAGCCGCGTCGTCGCACCGGGCGGTGACCACGGAGAGTCCGGCAGCGGTTGGCTCGCGCAGCGCAAGCGGGCGCCACTGGGCTACCTCGGCGACGCCGTCAAGACCGCCGAGGCGTTCCCGACCATCGGTGGCGAGCGGTTCGCCGTGCCCGGCGACCGGGCCGAGATCCTGCCCGATGGCCGGATCCACCTGCTCGGCCGCGAGAGCGTCACCATCAACTCCGGTGGCGAGAAGATCTTCGCCGAGGAGGTCGAGGGCGCGGTGGGTGCGCACCCGGCCGTGCTCGACGTCCTCGTCGTCGGCCGACCCTCCGAGAAGTGGGGCGCCGAGCCGGTGGCCGTCGTCTCGCTCGACGAGACCGCCGGTGAGATCTCCGACGAAGCCCTGCTCGCGGTCGCCTCGGAGCGGATCGCCCGCTACAAGCTGCCCAAGGCATTCATCCGGGTGCCCCACGTGCAGCGATCGCCCTCGGGCAAGGCCGACTACGCGTGGGCCAGGGCCCAGCTCGGCTGACGCAGCGCGCCGTTGTGCGTCAGCGCGCCGTCGCGCGCGTGAGGAACGCGACCTGGTGGCGCAGGGCCGTCTCGTGCCACTCCTGGCCGGGCCACACGTCGAAGTGGTCGCACGGATAGTGGTGCACGTGGGCGCGCGCCGAGAAGGCGACCTTCGCCGCCGCGTGCGGTGGCGCGCTGCGGTCGAAGTCGGCGATCTGCACGAGCACGGGGCAGGTGAGCTGCTTGGCGGCCTTGGCGGGCGCGCGCGTACCCAGCTCGAAGCTGACGTCGGCGTCGATCTCGTTGACCCACGTCGGCCCGGCGATCGAGAGGTAGCTCTCCAGGGCGCCGTCGAGGGTCATGGCGCCCGGCCGGCCGGGCGGGGCCACGATGGGCATGGTCACGGAGCCGGCGCCACGCCGGGCCGAGACTCGGCTGCGCAGGCCGTCGGCGGCGGCGCGGGCCATGGATCCGGGGGAGTGGTGCTTGAGGGCGTGCCGGGCGGCAGCTCGTCCGTCGACGATGGGTGTCATGCTCACCACGGCGACGACGTCCTCGCGTTCGGCGGCGACGCGCAGCACGTGCCCGCCCGAGAGTGAGACCCCCCACAGCACCACGCGTGCCGGGTCGACCCCGGGCAGCCGTCGTGCCGCCTCGACGGCGGCTCGGTAGTCCGCGACCTGGTCCTCCAGACGCACCCGTTGTCTCGGTGTGCCCTCGGAGGTTCCGAAGCCGCGGTAGTCGAAGGCGAGCACGTCGAGACCGGCGCGGGCCAGTCCCTCGGCGAAGGGCGCCAGGCCGGAGTCCTTGGTGCCGCCGAGGCCGTGGGCCATGACGACGACCGGGCGACCGGAGTCGGTGGCGAGGGCGGATCCCTCACCGGTGAAGTGCCACGCCGAGCAGGCGGCGCCGGCGGAGTCGAAGGTCAGCTCATCGTGCTTCATGCGGTTCCCTCTGCTGCTGGGTGCGGGTCTGATTCCGGGTCCATGTCCGGGTCTGTTTCCGGGCCCATGTCCGGGTCCGGCTCCGGGTCCGGGAGCGGCGCGGATGCGGGGTCGGGGGAGTAGATCGTGCGCAGCCAGATGGAGGCCACGGTGTCGAGCAGTCCGGCACGGTCGACGCTGCCCTGCACGAGACGCTCGATGGCGCGGTCGTTCAGCTCGAGCAGCATGGTGGCCAGCAGCGTCGCGTCGGCCCCCGCCGGCGCCTGGCCGGCCTGCCGCTCGGCGTCCACGACGCCGGCGAGGTGCTCGACGAAGGAGAGCCGCTGGGCATCCCAGACGGCGCGTACGTCGGCACTGCTGGCCCGCGCCTCGAGGGTGGCTCGGACGAGGGGCGCGTGGTCCTCGACGGCGGCGAAGAGTCCGTCGAGCATCGAGGTGATCCGGGTCAGCGGAGCGACGGCGAGGTCATCGAGTCGGTGGGCGGCGGCGAGCGCGTCGGCGTAGGTCTGCTCGGCGAGTGCGGTGACGGCGGCGGCCTTGTTGTCGAAGTAGAAGTAGAAGGCCGATCGCGTCACGCCGGCGCGCCGCGAGATGTCCGCCACGTTGACCGACTCCAGGTCGGAGGACTCCGTGAGCAGGTCGCCCAGCGAGACCAGCAGGGCGGCGCGACGCTGATCGCCCTTGGGAAGGATGCCGGAGGAGACCGGTTCGGCGGTCACGAGACGAGGGTGCCCGCGCGCCGTAGGCCGGCGGGGAGTTCCTTGGCGCGCAGGTCGTGCTCGTAGATGAAGTAGTCGAGCTGCTGGGTGTGCCGGGGTCGGTCGAGCATGTGGCCGGTGTACCGGGCTTGGTCGTCGTCGATCGCCTGCTCCATGGCAGCCGGGGTCGGCAGCGCGTAGCGACCGATCGCGTACGCAGCCATCAGCCGGGCCTGGGCCTCCACGAACGGGAACAGCGTGGGGGTCGACTGGGCGAAGCCCATGAACACCGCGTCGCGGCGGGCGGGATCGGTGAGGAACATCCGCTTGAAGAGCCGGAGGTGGTTCTCCGGCGCGGAGATCACGTCGTGGTCGAAGAACGGGAAGGTGATGTTGTAGCCGGTGGCGTAGATGATGACGTCGAACTCGGCGCTCGTGCCGTCCTCGAAGTGCACGGCGCTGCCGTCGAGGCGCGAGATGTTGACCTTCGGCGTGATGTCTCCGGACCCCAGGCGCAGGGGTAGCTCGATGGACTGGGTCGGGTGCGCCTCGAAGAATTTGTGGTTCGGCTTGGGCAACCCGTACAGCTCGGGGTTCGAGCCGGTCATGAACTGCATCTTCTGAGCCGCCCAGCGCTGCCACTTCAGCGGCAGGTACGGGGTGGTCACGTAGTACTTGTCCGCCGGCAGGCCGTAGGTGTACTTCGGCACGATCCAGGCGCTCGACCGGGTCGACAACGTGACCTCGTTGCGCAGCGACTTGCTGGACAGCTCGACGGAGATGTCAGCAGCCGAGTTGCCGATGCCGACGACCAGGATGCGCTTGTCCTTCAGGTGCAGCGGCGTCTCGGGGTCGATGTAGTGGTGGGAGTGGAAGGACTCTCCGGTGAACTCGCCGGGGAACTCGGCGGTGCGCGGATCCCAGTGGTGTCCGTTGGCCACCACCAGCAGGTCGACCTCCCTGGTCTCGCCACTGTGCAGGCGCAGCGTCCACCCACCGCCGGGCCGCGGGTCGGCGTGCTCCACGCCGTTCTCGAACTCGATGTGGCGCCTGATGTCGAAGGCATCGGCGTAGTCGTCGAGGTAGGCCTTGATCTGGGTGTGGTGTGGGAAGTCGGGGTAGGACTCCGGCATCGGGAAGTCCTTGAACGACAGCCGGTGCTTGGAGGTGTCGATGTGCAGCGAGCGATAGGCGCTGGAGTGGCCGTTCGGGTTACCGAAGGCCCAGTTGCCCCCGACTCGGTCGGAGGTCTCGTAGCAGGTGTACTCGACGCCGTAGTCGTTGAGCATCTTGCCGGAGGTCAGGCCGGAGATGCCGGCGCCGATGACGGCGGTGCGTGGGTGGCTCACCCGGTGACCGTAGAGCGGGGAGTTGACACGCGTCAAGAGAAACCTGACAGGTGTCAAAAAGTGACCTACTGCACTAGGGTGCCACGCATGAAGACGCGACTGAGCTGCCCGTGCGGCGAGAACATCAAGGGCGAGAACGAGGACGACCTGGTCGAGAGGACCCAAGCCCACCTCGCCGAGAAGCACCCGGACATGGAGTACGGCCGCGACGAGATCCTCTTCATCGCCACCTGACGCGCGTGCGCTTTCCCGAGCTGGCCTGCTACGGCCTGGCCGGCCACACCGAGCGTCCCCTCGACGTCGTCGCCGAGGCTCGGCTCGCCGAGCAGATGGGCATCGGCTCGATCTTCCTGAGCGAGCGGTTCACCTGCAAGGACGCCGGGGTCATGGCGGGCGCCGTCGCGGCGACGACCGAACGGCTCGGCATCGCCACCGCGGCCACGAACCACCAGACCCGGCACCCGCTGGTCACCGCCACGATGGCCGTCACGGCCCACCGGATGAGCGAGGGTCGCTACGCCTTCGGGTTGGGCCGCGGGTTCGACCTGCTCTTCGACGTCATGGGCGTGCCGCGCAGCACGAGCGCCTCGATGGCCGACGCCATCGGCATCTACCGGCGGCTGTGGGCGGGCGAGGCGTTCGGGCACGCCGGCCCGGCCGGCAGCTACCCGTTCCTCTCCCAGGACTCCTCCTTCGACGAGCGCATCCCGGTGCTCTCGATGGCCATCGGCGACAACAGCCTGGCTCAGGCCGGCCGACTCGCGGACGGTGTCGTGCTGCACACCTTCATGACCGACCGCACCGTGGCACGTGCCGTCGACATCGTGCGCAGCGCCGCCCAGGACGCCGGGCGCGACCCGGCCTCGGTGCGCATCTGGTCGGTGCTCGCCACCGTCGAGGACTCCCTGCCCGAGCAGGCGCGGCTGCGCAAGCTGGTGGGCCGGCTCGCGACCTACCTCCAGGGCTACGGCGCGGTGCTGGTGCGCGCGAACGACTGGGACGCCGACGTGCTCGAGCGCTTCGCCGCCGACCCGGCCGTCACCGGCCACGCCGGAGCCCTCGATGCGACCGGGAGCACCGAGCAGCTCAGAGACATCCGGGACCGGCTGCTGCCCGAGGAGTGGCTGGGCGCCTCGGCCACGGGCACCGCGGAGCAGTGCGCCGCGCGCATCGCCGACCAGCTCGATGCGGGCGCCGACTCCGTCGTGCTGCACGGCGCGACCCCCACCGAGCTCGCACCCGTCGTCGCGGCGTGGGCCACGCGGCGTCCGGCCACCCTCAACGCGCTCCCCGCCAACCCGGGACGCATCTCGTGAGCACTCTCGACTGGGTCGTGGAGCAGGTCGACGACATCACGCCGGCCTGGGCCTCCGGCCTCCTCGGGGAAGACGTCACCGAGGTCGATGTCGCCCGCGTCGGCACCGGTCAGATCGGCACGGCGATGCGACTGCGCGTGCACACCCCCGGCGGTTGGCGCAGCCTGCTGCTCAAGCTGCCCGCCGCGGACCCTGGATCCCGACAGATGCTGGCCGGGGCGTATCGCACCGAACTCCTCTTCTACGACCGGATCGCCCGCACGGTCGCGGTGCGGGTGCCGAGGGCGCATGCAGCGCGATTCGACGACCAGACCGGCCACTTCGTGCTCCTGCTGGAGGATCTGGCGCCGCTGGAGCAGGGGGACCAGATCGCCGGCTGCACGCCGGAGCGAGTGCTCGACGCCGCGGTGAACCTGGCGGGTCTGCACGGACCTCGGTGGAGCGACCCGTCGTTGCTCCGGCTGCCCGGCATCACGCGCAACGACGCCGAGGGTGCCGCGACGCTGGCCGAGCTCTACGGCCCGACGGTCGACCTGTTCGTCGACGCTCTGGCCAGCAGGCTCGCCGCGGACGATGTCGCGACCCTGCGTGCGACCGTGCCGCACATCGAGGCGTGGTCGCTGGCCCGGCAGGAGCAGCGCTTCGGGCTGGTGCACGGCGACTACCGGCTCGACAACCTCATGTTCACCCCCGAGGGCGGTAGCGGTGAGGTCGCAGCCGTCGACTGGCAGACGCTCTCGATCGGTCTGCCCGGGCGCGACCTCGCCTACCTGGTCACGACCAGCCTGGAGCCCGAGGCGCGCCGTGCGGCCGAGCGCGACGTCGTGGCCGCCTACCACGCGCGTCTGGTCGAGCTCGGGGTCGGCGACCACGACCTCGACGAGTGCTGGAGCGACTACGTGTTCGGGCAACTCCAGGTGCCGCTCGTGGTCACCTTCGGTTGTGCCTACGGCACTCGCACCGAGCGCGGCGACGAGATGTTCGCGGCCATGACGCGGCGCAGTGGTGCGGCGATCCGGGATCTGGGAGTGCTGGCCTCGCTCAGCTCGTGAAGGACGCCGGCCAGCGCTCGGCGATGACCCGCCACGGGTCGGCGTACTCACCGGGCTGCCCGCGGTAGGGCGAGAGCCGGGCCAACCCGATGCGCACCACGGGCGCGGCGACGCGGTAGCCGTAGAACATCCAGCCGCTGGCCGTGCGCACCTCCTCCAGCAGGGCCGGCCAGGTGATGCGCTGGAAGTCGAGCACCTCCTGCGCCCGGTCGGTGTCCATCCAGTCGGTGGCGAACCAGGCCGTGTCGTCGTCGGGGTTGCCGGGGCGACCCGGCGGGATGCCGTCCTCGAGGCCCATCGCGCCGGCGAGGGCATGGGAGATGTCGGCGTAGCGGCGCCGGTGCGTCTCGTCGCCGCCGATCAGCAGGATCTCGCCCACGCAGTCGGCGCCGATGGCCGCGCCGAAAGCTCTGGCGACATCGCGCACGTCGACGGTCTGCAGCCTGCCGTCGGCGGGCAGGGCGCCCTCGAAGAAGATGTTGTCGGTACTCATCTGAGCGCCGACGTCGGTGGTCATCACGCCGCCCAGGCGCAGCACCACCCACGGGGTGGACGCCCCGCGCACGAGTTCCTCGGCGCGCAGCTTGGTGAGCCCGTAGACCTCCTCGGGCTGCTGTGGCGTGTCGGCGGTGAGCAGGCCCAGGTCGCGGTGGGGATTGCGCGGGCCGTAGGTGCCGATGCTGGAGGCATGCACCAGGCGCGCCTGCGGGGCGTGCGCCGCGATCGCGTCGACCAGCACCTGGGTGGCGCCCACGTTGACCTTCTCGGCCAGCCCGGGATTGCTGTAGCACAGCGGAGGGATCACGCCGGCGAGGTGCACGACCGCGCGAGGGACGCTCGCCTTGACCAGGCCGGCGGTCTGCTCGGGCACCGTCAGGTCGCACCAACGCCACAGCAGGTCGGAATCGTGGTGCAGGGCCGCCGCGTGGTCGCGGTTGGCGCGTGTGCCGAGGTCGGTGGCCACGACGGGGTAGCCCCGCGAACGCAGTTCGGCGACGACGTGGCGGCCGACGAGACCGCACGCACCGGTGACGACGACGGGTGCATCGGAGAGCAGCGGCATGAGCGGTGATCCTAGGGCGTGGATCAGACCGGGAAGATGGGAAGTGACCGACGAGACTCGAACTCGAAGGTCGAACCCCGGGTGAACGTCATCACCGAGGCCTCAGGCGGCGGCTCCGCGGGCTGGTCGCCGCCGCTCACCGTGAGCGTCCAGTCGTCCTCGGTGCCCGACACGTCGAGCGCGATCGTCGGATCGACGGCGTGCAGGGCCGACGCCAGCGCCGTCGTGCGGCCGGGGCCGACGAGCGAGACCCAGCTACCGTCGTGGTGGGCGTCGCCGTGAGCGACGCGCACCGTGCGGGCGCCGCGGTCTACCTGGCCCCCGACGTAGGCAACGGGGTTCAGCAGCGGGTGCAGGGAGAGCACGCGCAGCGCTCCGTCGAGATCCCGGGGGATCTCGAGGGCCGCGCGGATCCGCTCCGAGGCCGTCCAGGCGAGGGCGACGAGCTGCTTGCGGCAGATCTCGGTCGCCCCCTCGGGGGTGTCGGCGCGCGCCTGCACCGCGGCGACGTAGGAGAGGTTGAGCAGGTGCATCTGGAGTGCGACCTCGTCGGCCATCCGCACGAGGGCCGAGTGGGAGTAGGCGGCGAAGTCGAAGTCGTCGAGCAGCGCTCCGGCGTAGTCACTCGCGCCCTCGTCGCAGGTGTCGATGTCGTCGAGCACGACCCCGACGGCCCTGGTCGCCTCGATCACGTAGTACGGCGGCAGCGGCGAGACCGGCGGGTGCGCGCTGTCGATGATCACGGTCCACGCGCAGTGCGGGCTGCGGTCGGCAGGGACGCGGGGCGGCCGGTGGATCGGACGCACCTGGGCACGCGGGTTCGTGGCCACGGCGGTGGCGTCGAAGGTCGGATCCTCGATGTCGTGGCACATGGCCTTGACGTAGTCCGGACCCATCGGCTCGACGTCGAGCAGGGCGCCACAGTGGTCGAGCCAGAACTCCCCGTGCTGCGGGTCGTCGACGCGATAGCGGAAGTCCATGAACTGCGGCGGAGCACCGATGTCGAGCTGGAGGCCCTTGAAGATCGTGACCACGTCGCCCTCGCCGTCGACGGCGGGCGAGTACCCCAGGGCCTGCTGCATGCGCCGGGTGTAGTGCGGCGAGGCGCCGGCCCACTCCTCGATCGCGACCTGGGTCATCGCCTCGGCGCCGAAGGCCGAGATGACCCAGGGCATGCCGGCCCGGTCGATGAGCTGCCCGATCAGCAGTAGCTCGGGCACGAGCCTGGCCAGCTCGTCGCGGCTGAGGTCGGCGTAGCTGCTCCGGGCGCGGCTGATGGGCGAGGTGGTGGTCACAGGGTCGCAGCCTGACACATAACTGGACAGGTGTCTTGTCGAAGTCTCGGTCGGTTCAGCCGCCCACGCCGGAGTCGATGAGGGAGCCGCAGACGTAGTCGCCGGGGGAGACCTGGCGCCACGAACCGCCCTTGAGCTGGATGATCCGGGTGCACTTGGGCGTGATCTTCTCGCCGACGTCGGCACTGGTGTGGATCCCGTTGCCGGTCCAGTCGCGCACCTTGCTCACCGACGACACCAGCGACGGGCGCGTGAGTCCACCTCCGAGCTTGGTGGCCTCCTGCACGAACAGTCGCGCCGCCGACCAGGCGAAGACGCCGTAGAAGTTGGGTGCGCTGCCGGGGGAGACCCGCTCGAGCCAGGCGCGGTAGAGCGCCATCTCGGGGTTCTTGGTGTTGTCGAGCAGATCCGTGGTCGTGTAGACGTAGGTGCCCTCGCCGGCGCTGCCGGCTTCGTCGACGTAGTGCTGGTCGTAGATGGTGGCGTCCTCGAAGTACACCGGCACCTTCACGCCCTGCTGCTCCATGGCCTTCTGGAGCCGGATGGAGAACTGGTAAGGCCCGTAGTACTGCACGAACTGGACGCCCTTGTCCTTGATCTGCTGGGCGTAGACCGAGTAGTTGAACTCGCCGGTGTCGATACCTTGCACGACGTCGACGCCCAGGCCGGCCTTCTTGTAGGCCGCGACCGCGCTCTCGGCGTTCTGCTTGGCGGCCGGCACGTTCACGTAGAACATGCCGATGTGCTGAGCCGCCTCGGGGTTGGCCTTCTTCCAGTAGTCGGCGTTCGAGCTGGGCACCAGGTTGGGCGCGAGGGCGTACGACGAGAAGCAGCTGCCGCAGTCTCGTCGGTCGCTGGTGACGGTGAAACCACGGATGTCGGGGATGCCGCACTTGTCGGCCGTGGCGGCACCGCCCTGGTCTTGCGCGGAGACCGAGCCGACCACGGCGAAGGTGTCGGCGCACGCGTTGGCGTAGGCCTGCTGGTCACCACTGGCGTCGCCGCGGCTGTCGTAGCTCTTGAGCACGAGCGTGCGACCGCACAGTCCGTCGGGGTTGGTCGCGTTGTAGTAGGCCACGAATGCCTTGACGGAGTCCTGGGCGATCTGGAACAGCCCGGGCACCGGGCCGGAGATGTCGGCGACGTTGCCGAGGGTGATCGTCTTGTCGGTGATGCCGGTCTGGTTCTTGAAGCCGTCGCACGTGCCGGCGGTGACCCCGCCGTCGGCGGCACCCGCGCCCGAGGCGGCCGGCGCCTTGTCGCCCGAGGAATCCGACGAGCTGCTCGTCGTCGATGACCCGCTCGACCCGTCGTCGGCGGTCGAGGTGCCATCCGCCTCGCCCGTGGAGGCGTCCGCGCCGCCCGTGTCGCCGGACGACGTGCCGGACCCGGAATCGCCGGCCACTGCTCCGGCGCCGACTCGGCCGTTGGCCGCCGCCACGGTGTCGGGCGAGATCTGGGATGCGCAGGCCGCGAGCGCGGCCGAGGTGATGGCGGCAGCGAGGCCGAGGGTGAGACGACGCACGGGTCGACGCATGAGCACTCCGAATTTGCAGACGATGTACGGGGTGACAACGACGCGACGTGACGTAGGTCACGGCTTGCGTTATACTTGGCGACGACATAAGTTGGACACGTGTCCAGTCAGATGTCCACCACAGCTCGTCAAGCGGTCGACGGGCGACGCGCCGAAACCCTGGGGCGGCTGCTCCTCGCGGGATCCGACGAGTTGCGGGCCACGGGCTACGAGGCCTTGACCATTCGCTCCGTCGCCACGCGCGCCGGCGTGTCCGCTGCCACCGCCTACACCTACGTGGCCTCCAAGAACCACCTCTTCGCCGAACTGTTCTGGCGCTATCTCGACCACGAGGTGCCCCAGGTGGTCTCGGGCGACACGCCGGTCGCCAGGGTGCAGGCCGTCACCCGTCAGATGGGTGCGGCGCTGGCCGCCGTGCCGGAGCTGGCGGCCGCCGTCACCCCGGCGCTGCTGAGCAGCGACCCCGACGTCGAGCGACTCCGGCTGCGCATCGGCGCCGACTTCGTGCACCGCTTCGAGGCCGCCCTGGGCGACGCGGCGACGCCGGCCCTCCTCGATGCCCTGGTGCTCGCCTTCTCCGGTGCCCTGCTCCAGGCGGGCATGGGTGTCATGACCTACACCGACATGGGCGACCGGCTCGACCCGGTCGTCGCGGCCATCGTGGCGGGCCACGCGTGAGTGCGCCGAGCATCGAGTCGTCCTTCGACATCTACGACCACAAGATCCAAGACGCGCCCTACGGCCACTACGCGTGGCTGCGAGACCAGGCGCCTCTGTTCCACAACGAGGAGTTCGACTACTGGGTGTTGAGCCGGCACGCCGACGTCGCGGCCGCGCTACGCGACGACGCCACGTTCTCGAACAAGATGGGCGTCTCGATCGACGCCAGTGCCTGGAACGAGTACGCGCACACCGCCATGTCGTTCCTGGCCATGGATCCGCCCGAGACCACCCGTCTGCGCCGCCTGGTCTCCCGTGCCTTCACCCCCCGCCGCGTGCGCGAGCTCGAGCCCCGCATTCGAGAGATCTCGCAGGCCTACCTCGCCGGTCTGCGCGACCGGGCAGACGCGGACGGGTCGGTGTCGTTCGACTGGATCGGCGACTTCGCCGGCCTGCTGCCGATGGACATCATCAGCGAGATGATGGGCGTGCCCGCGGCCGACCGTGTCGAGGTGCGTCGCCTCGCCGACCTGCTCGTGCATCGTGAGGACGGCCTGCGCGACGTGCCGCCTGCCGGCATCGAGGCCAGCCTCGCGCTCTACGACTACTACAAGGGCATGATCGAGGAGCGGCGCAAGAACCCGACCGACGACCTCACCAGCGCGCTGCTGCTGGCCGAGGACGAAGGCAAGCGCATGACGGACTCCGAGATCAACGGATTCCTCTTCCTCATGGTGGTCGCCGGCAACGAGACCACCACCAAGCTGCTCGGCAACGCCGTCTATCACCTGACGCGCCACCCCCGGCAGCTCGACGAGGTCTTCGCCGACCCCGCTACACCGCTCGTCGACCCGTGGATCGAGGAGACGCTGCGCTTCGACACCTCCAGCCAGTTCCTGGCTCGGCTCGTGGTGCAGGACTTCGAGGTCGATGGCGTCACGGCGCCGGCCGGCGCCCAGCTGCTGCTCGCGCTGGGTGCGGCCAACCACGACGACCGGGTGTTCACCGAGCCCGATCGCTACGACGTGCACCGCGACCCCGACGAGCACGCCAAGATCCTGAGCTTCGGCGGCGGCCGGCACTTCTGCCTCGGCGCCAACCTCGCCCGCCTGGAGGCCCGCGTCGCACTCGGCGAGCTGGTGCGCCGCTTCTCGCGCGTCGAGGTCGACCACCACGCCTCGGTCCGCTTCTACTCCGCCAACGTGCGCGGGTTCGCCCACGTGCCCATGACCGCGAAGGTGCGCTGAGCATGCCCTCTGAGAAGTACGCCCGCCCCGATCGTCGTCCGGTCGTCATCGCCGGAGCATCCTCGGGCATCGGTGAGGCGACGGCGCTGACCCTGGCTGCGGGCGGCTACCCGGTGGCCGTCGGCGCCCGGCGGGTGGAGAAGCTGGAGGCGCTGGTCTCCACGATCCGAGAAGCCGGGGGAGAGGCCACTGCCCATGCGCTCGATGTCGCCGACGACGCCTCGGTCGAGGAGTTCGCGGCGAAGGCGATCGCAGATCTCGGCGACATCGAGGCGGTCGTCTCCGGCGCTGCCCTCATCGCACCGGGCCGGATCCACGAGATGGAGACCGCCACGCTGCGGCGTGAGCTCGACGTCAACATCGTGGGCACACAACGTCTGGCCAAGGCGTTCCTCCCCGGCATGGTCGAGCGCAGGCGTGGCGACCTGGTCGTCATCTCCTCCGACGTCGCCGTGCGGGCCCGCCCCTTCATGGGCGGCTACGCCGCCGGCAAGTGGGGGCTCGAGGGTCTCGCCGCGGCCATGCAGATGGAGATGGAGGGCACGGGCGTGCGCGTCTCGGTCGTGCGCCCCGGGCCGACGTGGAGCGAGATGGGCATGGACTGGGATCCGGAGGAGACCGCGATGGTCCTCAACGGGTGGGTCAAGTTCGGTCACGCCCGACACCAGCACTTCCTTGCGCCGCAACCGCACGCCGACGCCATCAAGGCGGTCATCGACGCGCCTCGCGGCGTCCACATGAACCTCGTCGAGGTCTCGCCCGAAGCCCCAGTGGAGGACTGACACCCATGACTGCCACCCAGCCCGAGTCGGCCCTGGCCGACATCCCCGAGGTCTCCGTCGCGGTACCCGACGAGGACGGCCACGGCCACCTCGCCGAGATGCGCACGGACCCGGTGGCGCTGTTCCAGCGTGTCTACACCGAGTGCGGCGAGATCGGCCGGTTCCGGATCGCCGACAAGGAGGTGGTCATGGTCACCGGCGGCGAGGTCAACGAGCAGTTCTTCAAGGCCCCCGACGCCACCCTCGACCAGGCCGCGGCCTACCCCTTCATGACGCCGATCTTCGGCAAGGGCGTCGTCTTCGACGCCTCGCCCGAGGAGCGTCAGCAGGCGCTGAAGACCCAAGCGCTGCGCGGTGACCAGATGCGTGGCCACGCCAGCACCATCGAGGCCGAGATCAACCGCATGGTCGCCGACTGGGGCGACGAGGGCGAGATCGACCTGCTCGACTTCTTCGCCGAGCTCACCATCTACAACACCGCCGCCTGCCTGGTGGGTCGACCGTTCCGTGAGGAGATCGACGGCCGGTTCGCCGAGGCCTACCACGGTCTCGAGCGCGGCACCGACGCGCTGGCCTACGTCGACCCCTACATGGAGGGCGTGGAGTCCTTCGAGATCCGCGACCGCTCCCGTGAGCAGCTGGTCGCCCTGGTGCAGGAGATCATCGACAAGCGCAAGGCCCGCGGCAAGGTCGCCCGCGAGGACCGCGACCTGCTCGACGTGCTCATCTCGGTCGACTTCGACGCCGACATCATCACCGGCATGTTCATCTCGATGCTGTTCGCGGGGCACCACACCTCCTCGGGCACCTCGGCATGGACCCTCATCGAGCTGATGCGGCACCCCGAGGTGATGGCCGAGGTCACCACCGAGCTCGACGACCTCTACGCCGATGGCTCGGAGATCTCCTTCCAGGCGCTGCGCTCGATCCCGAAGCTCGAGGCGGTCATCAAGGAGACGCTGCGGCTGCACCCGCCGCTGATCATCCTCATGCGGGTCGTGCAGGAGCAGATCGAGCTCGCCGGCCACGCCATCGCGCCGGGCACCATCGTGGCGTCCTCGCCGCGGGTGTCGAATCGGCTGCCCGAGGACTTCCCCGACCCGGAGTCCTTCGACCCCGGCCGCTACCTCGACGAGCGCCAGGAGGATCTCCAGAACCGCTGGACCTGGATCCCGTTCGGCGCCGGCAAGCACCGTTGTGTCGGCAACGCCTTCGCGATGATGCAGATCAAGGCGATCTTCTCGGTGCTGCTGCGCGACTTCGAGTTCGAGCTCACGCAGCCCAGCGAGAGCTATCGCGACGACTACTCCAAGATGGTCATCCAGCTCCAGCGCCCCTGCCGCGCCAGGTACAAGAGGCGGCAGAAGTGAGCGCCGGTGCGGGTGGCTACCGAGTCACCGCCGACCTCGACGTCTGCCAGGGCCACCAGCTCTGCCAGGGCGAGGCGCCCGCCGTCTTCGGTTTCGACGAGGACGCCGACGTGGTCGTCGTGCTCGACGAGCACCCCCCGGCCTCCGAGAAGGACGCCGTCAAGCAAGCCGTGAAGTACTGCCCAGCGATGGCGCTGGACCTCGAGGAGGAGTGACCGTGGGATTGGATGCTGGTCTGAGCCGGGCCGAGATCGAGGAGTTCTGGGACTCCTGGCTCGAGATCAACCGCGAGGCCGAACGCACCGGTGACTGGCGCGTCATGGCCGAGCACTACGCCGAGGACGCCACCTACGGGTGGATGTACGCCCCCGACGAACACTTCATGGCCGTCGGTCGCGACCAGATCCGCGACTACGCCATCGGCATCGAGATGGACGGCCTCGACGGCTGGCACTACGACTACATGTGCTCGGTGATCGACGAGGCCAAGGGCATGGTCGTGGGCTTCTGGAAGCAGAAGTCCGGCATCATCGACGACCAGACCGGCGAGGAGTACGAGATCCTCGGCATCGGCGGTTCGTGGTTCGGCATCGAGCGTCAGACCTCCGGCGCCGACGAGGGTCAGCTCAAGTTCGCCTGGCAGCGCGACTGGTTCGACATGCCCTCGACCACGCACACCTTCATGGAGATCCTCGGCGCCAAGAAGGCCCCCGACACGCTGCTCAAGCGGATGTCGGTGGCCGGCCTCGAGGTGCCGGGCCACTACCGCTACGCCGAGATGCCCTCGACCGTGTGGCCGCCGCCGGTCGAGGCCGGCCAGTACCTCACCCAGACCAGCGCCCCGGAGGCCTCCGCATGAGCCGCCTGACTCTCACCATCCCCGCAGCCCAGCAGCTGATCGACGGCAAGCTGGCGCCGGCCTCCGACGGCGCGAGCTACCCCATCCTCGATCCGGCCACCGGCCAGGAGATCGGCACGGCGCCCGACAGCACCGCAGGCGACGTCGACGCCGCCATCGGCGCGGCCCGGCGCGCGTTCGACGAGAGTGACTGGGCGACCGACCACGCCCTGCGGGTGCGCTGCCTGCGCCAACTGCACGACGCGCTGGTCGAGGAGGCCGACGCCTTCAAGGCGCTCACCACCGCCGAGGTCGGGATGCCCGACTTCATGATGAGCGCCGCCGGCTTCGACGTCCCCGTCGGTGGCCTGAAGTGGGTCACCGACCTGCTGGAGGACTACGAGTTCGAGACCGACCTCGGTGAGGCCCAGCCGATGGGCATCCCGACCCGGCGCACCGTGCACCGCGAGCCGGTCGGCGTCGTCGCGGCGATCTCGCCGTGGAACGTGCCCACCCAGATCAACCTGGCCAAGATCGGCCCCGCGTTGGCGGCCGGCTGCACCGTGGTGCTCAAGCCGGCCCCCGACACCCCGTGGGTGGGGGCCGAGCTCGGGCGCCTCGTGGCTGAGAAGACCGACATGCCGGCCGGCGTGTTCAACGTGGTCATGCCGAGGTCGAACGACGTCGCGGCGATGCTCACCACCGACCCGCGCGTCGACATGGTCTCCTTCACCGGTTCGACGGCCGTCGGGCGCACGATCATGCAGGCCGGTGCAGCCACGCTGAAGAAGACGTTCCTCGAGCTGGGCGGCAAGTCGGCCGCCATCGTGCTCGACGACGCCAACGTGGCGGGCGCCGCCGGTGCCACCGCCTTCGCGGCGTGCATGCACGCCGGTCAGGGCTGCGCCATCACCACGCGCCTCATCGTGCCGCGCGAGAAGTACGACGAGGCCGTCCAGGCCGCCGCCGACTGCATGTCGAGCATCGGCACGGCCGACCCCGCCAGCGCCGGCTCGATCTGCGGCCCGGTGATCTCGGCGGTCCAGCGCGACCGGGTCGCGGCCTACCTCGAGCTGGCCGAGCAGGAGGGCGGCACGTTCGCCTGCGGCGGCAAGGTGGCCGAGAAGGACGGCGAGCTCGCCGGCGGGTTCTGGATCGAGCCGACCGTCGTGGCCGGCCTCGACAACTCCTCGCGCCTGGCGCAGGAGGAGATCTTCGGCCCGGTGCTCGTCGTCATCGCGCACGACGGCGACGACGACGCCGTCCGCATCGCCAACGAGTCCGACTACGGCCTCTCCGGCTCGGTCGACTCCGGGGATCTCGAGCGCGCCAAGGCGGTCGCCGCCCGCATCCGCACCGGCACGATCGCGGTGAACGGCGGCGTATGGTTCGCCCCCGACGCTCCCTTCGGCGGCTACAAGCAGTCCGGCATCGGGCGTGAGATGGGCGTCGCCGGCTTCGAGGAGTACCTGGAGACGAAGACGCTGGCCGAGCCGGCGTGAGCCTGCGAACGCCGCTCGCCCAGACAGCGGGTTGAGCACGCCCGCGACTGAGGCACGAGGTCGCGACGGCGGGTCGAAACCGATCACGAATCAAGGAGAGAACAACCACCATGAGCTTTGAAGAGAAGGTCGCCGTCGTCACCGGCGCGGCGCAGGGCATCGGCGAGGCCTACGCCAAGGCGCTCGCCGCGAAGGGCGCGTCCGTCGTGGTCGCCGACCTCAACGAGGACGCCGGCCAGCAGGTCGTCGAGCAGATCGAGGCCGACGGCGGCACGGCGATCTTCGTCGCGACCGACGTCTCCTCCCACGAGTCGGCGGCTGCCATGGCCGACGCGGCCACGGAGGCCTTCGGGGGCATCGACTACCTGGTCAACAACGCCGCCATCTACGGCGACATGGCCTTCGACCTGCTCATCTCGGTCGACTGGGACTACTACAAGAAGTTCATGAGCGTGAACATGGACGGCGCCCTGGTCATGACCCGCGCCTGCCTGCCGGCCCTGCAGAAGCGGGGTGGGGGCGCGATCGTCAACCAGTCCTCGACTGCGGCCTACCTCTACTCCGGCTTCTACGGTCTGGCCAAGGTCGGGGTGAACGGCCTGACCCAGCAGTTGGCGCACGAGCTCGGCGGCCAGGGGATCCGCGTCAACGCGATCGCCCCCGGCCCGACCGACACCCAGGCCACCCGCACCCAGGCCGGCGATGCGTCGAAGGAACTGGTCAAGAACCTGGCCCTCAAGCGCATGGGCGAGGTCGACGACATGGTCGGCGCCTGCCTCTTCCTGCTCTCCGACGACGCCTCCTGGATCACCGGCCAGATCATCGCCGTCGACGGCGGCCAGACCTTCCGGGCGTGAGTGCGATGGCTGCTGCGCTGAACGTCGGGTTCGTCGGACTGGGCAACATCGGCAAGCCGATGGCGCTCCGGCTGGCCTCGCAGGCGGCCGAGCGCGGCTTCTCGCTCGGAGTCTTCGACATCGCCGAAGCGCCGCTCGCCGAGCTGAAGGAGGCGGGCGCCTCCGTGCACGGCAGCGTGGCCGACCTGGCCCGTGACTGCGATGTCGTCTGTGTCATGGTCCGCGACGACGACCAGGTGCGCGACGTGCTCGGCGAGGTGATGGGTGTATCGGGCGACCGCACCACGGTCGTGATCCACTCGACCGTGGCGACCGGCACGCCGGCCCAGCTGGCCGACGTGGCTGCGCGCCACGGCGTCCGGGTGCTCGACGCGCCGGTCAGCGGCGGCGCGATGGGTGCCTCGGACGGGCGGCTGGCGATCCTCGTCGGCGGTGAGGACGCCGCCTTCGAGGCGGCCCGTCCGGTGCTGGAGGCGATGGGCGAGAAGGTGATCCACGCCGGTCCGATCGGCGCGGGCACGATGTTCAAGCTCGCGCGCAACATGATGCACTTCGCCGCCTTCACGGCCGCGACCGAGGCGCAGCGCCTCGCCGAGGCCGCGGGTCTCGACCTCGCCGCGCTGGGCGACGTCGTCCGCTACACCGACGCGATCACGGGTGGCCCCGGCGCGATCATGTATCGCGACACGACCGCCCCGATCGCTCGCGACGACTTCTGGTTCGGCGTGTTCGAGCACGTCGTGTCGCTGGGCGAGAAGGATCTGACCTTCGCCACCGAGCTGGCCGACGACCTGGGGGTCGAGGTGCCGCTGGCCAAGCTGGCGCTGGCGCGATTGGCAGACGGGCTCGGCATGCCGAGCAGCAAGGACGAGGAGTGAGACCCATGGGCAAGTTCGACGACCTCCCGCAGGCACGCCGTGAGGGACTGGAGAAGATGGAGGAGGTCTACGGCTTCGAGATGTCCGACGGCGACGGCGACTTCTTCCACTACACCGTCGACCACCTCTTCGGTGAGATCTGGCAGCGGCCCGGCCTCACGACGCGGGACCGTCGGCTGCTGCTCATCGGCATGCTGGCCGGCAAGGGCTACGCCGACGTGCTCGGCATCCAGGTGCCGGCCGCCTACGCCAACGGCGAGTTCGACGCCATCGAGCTCCGGGAGATGGTCATCATGTGCTGCCACTACGCCGGCTGGCCCGACGGCTCGAAGCTGAACCAGATCGTGGAGGAGACGATCGGCAAGGCCGAGCGCGCGAAGGCCAAGGCCGCCGCCGAGGCGAGCGGCTCCTGATGCGTCCGGCGGCCGAGCTGCGCCAGCTTCCTGCGGGAGACGTGAGACTGGCGGGGGCCAGACCGCCGGTGGACTTGGCCGCGATCGGCTGGACCGAGACCGAGTACCTCGCCTCCGGCACCGCGGTCTCGGTCTCGGGCGCCGAGGCGCCCTACTGCGTGCGGGTGGTCCTCCGACGGCCTCCGCAGACCGCGGCTAGTGGCACTGCCGTGGTCGAGTGGCTCAACGTGAGCAGCGGCCGTGAGGCGGCGCCGGAGTGGACCTACGTGTCCGCCGAGATCGTGCGCCGGGGCCACGTCTACGCGGCCGTCTCGGCTCAGTACGTCGGGGTGGAGGGCGGCACCGGCTCCGTGACGGTGGGCGAGGGCCTGGGCGCTCCGGGTGGACTCAAGGGGGAGGATCCGGAGCGCTACGGCTCGATGAGTCATCCGGGTGACGCCTGGTGCTTCGACATCTACTCCCAGATCGCGGTCGCGGTCGGAGGCCTCGTCGATGCCGAGCTGCTGCTGGCCGCGGGGGAGTCGCAGTCGGCCTGCACCCTCTCGCGCTATCTCGCGTCGGTTCACGTGCAGCACCGCGTCTTCCACGGCTTCCTGGTGCACTCGCGCGGCGGCGCCCTGCCGCCGTCCGAACCCGCGGCGGAGCAGTACACGATGGCCGAGATCCTGGCCTCGAACGTCGGGAGGCTGCCCGACGACCTCGACGCGCGTGTGGTGGTGGTGCAGACCGAGACCGACGTGCTGGGGCGCATGAACTCCTTTCCGGCACGCCAGCCCGACGGGCCCTCGCTACGCACGTGGGAGGTTGCCGGCACCGCCCACGCCGACCTTTTCCAGATCGGTGAGTTCGAGGAGTTCCTGGGCTGTCCCACGCCGGTGAACCGGGGGCAGCAGGTGTTCGTGCTGCGGGCCGCCCTGCGAGCCCTCGAGGAGTGGGTGCGCGACGATCAGGCGCCGCCGTCGGCGCAGGAGTTGGAGGTGCGCTGCGGCGCCTACGTGCTCGACGAGGTCGGCAACACCCGCGGGGGCGTGCGGACTCCGGCGGTCGACGTGCCCGTCGAGATGCTGAGTGGCTTCTCGACCCCCGAGGCGACGATCATCTGCCAACTCTTCGGCTCGACCACTGCGCTCGACAGCGCGACGGTGGCGGGGCTGTACTCCTCGCGCGAGGAGTACCTGACCCAGTACGAGAACGCGGCACGCGCCATGGTCGGAGCAGGCTTCGCGCTCGCGGAGGATCTCGACGAACTGTTCGCAGACGCAGTGGTGCGGGCGGATCAGGTCGACGCGTAGTCCTATCGGACTATGCCGCCGCGGATCGGGGGAACCACCCGTTCTGACCGTGCCATCGCGACGGCGCGGTCCGTAGTGTCCTACCTGCCGACGCAGGCACGACTCCGGGGGGAGGCCGTTGCCGCGTCGCGCTGGCCCCTCCCGCACCGGGCCGGCGTGGGAGCCCCGGAGTCCCCGACACGGGGCTCCCTTCTGCGTGAGTGGGCGGCAGTGAGCGGACACGCCGGCCGAGTTCTTCACCCCGGGGGCCGCGAAGGCCCCCGGAGCGGGTTCGCGGTCTGCTCCGGGGGCCTGACACGACGGATCGCTCAGCAAGGGGCGCTCCCACACCACCTTCTCGCGGCGTTCACGTCGTGCTCCAGCTCGTGGCCGGTGACCCCTACAGTGCCCGCTCTGGCGCGGGAGTCCAGGGTTCACAACGCTTCTGCACGCCTTCTTCACGTGCTCGGGACGTTCGCCCGGCAGCTACGGTGCGAGGCATGCGACCCACGCTTCCGTCGTCCGCCCGCGAGCTCACCGATGCAGACGAGGAGCTCGTCGATCTCGCTCGCCGCGCGATCGACGAGAACACCGACGCCGGCCCCGACGAGGAGGGTGTGCACACCATGGGGGCGGCCGTGCGCGCCGCCGACGGACGCGTGTTCACGGGGGTGAATCTCTATCACTTCACCGGTGGACCCTGCGCCGAACTGGTGGCGTTGGGGGCGGCGCGCGCCGGGGGAGCACGCGAGATCACCGTCATCGCGGCCGTGGGCAACCACGGGCGCGGTGTGGTGGGTCCGTGCGGCCGCGACCGGCAGGTGCTCTTCGACTACCACCCCGACATCCGGGTCGTCCTGCCCACGCCTCGGGGGCCACGCAGCGTCGCCATCGCCGACCTGATGCCGCTCGCCACCGCCTGGAGCATGGAGGGGGGCTCGGTGCCGGCCGAGGGCTGAGGACCGGCTCCGGCCGAACGCACGGAACCGGTCAGGCCTGTGATCCCGGGCCGCCCGCCATCGCCACGCTGCGACGCCACTCGTCTGCGAGCGGAGTGTCGGTGAAGTCCAGGAGGTGCTCGTTCTTGAGCTTCGTCAACTCGGCTCGTACCTCGCTCGGGGTCACGTAGAAGAACTCGCGGCGCAGGTTCACCCGGTTGACGCGGCGGTGGGCGAACGCCGCGTGGAGCCGGGCCTCGAGCCCGAGAGCGTCCTCGCTGAAGATGAGGGCGTGGACGTCGAACAGGAAGGGAACCGACGCATCGCCGAGCTCGCGCACCCGATCCATGGGCTCGCGCCGGCGCGTCATGCCGATCTTGACGATCTTCTCGCCGAAGGCGCCGATGTTCGAGATGACGTAGACGAATCCGAGGCGTGAGTTCGCGGCTCGCACGGCGGCCTCCTCCAGTTCGTCGTCTACTGCAGCAAGCCGCTGACGCAGCTGCTCTACCGCCGCCTGGTCCGCCGTGCCGCTCAGGGCGACGTCGAGGGCTCGCTCCACCTGGGCTCGCTCGCGATGGAGCCGTTCACGCTCACGTTCGTACTCCTGCTGGGCGCGTTGGTCTTCGCGTTCGCGCTCGCGAGCCTCACGCTGGGCCTCTCGCTCCTCGGCCACCTTCGCGTGGTAGTCGGCAGTCAGCCGCACCTCCTCGACCCGCAGGCGGTGGTATTCGTCGGTGATGCGAATCGACATGATCGCTCCGAGCTTGGCGATGGCGTCTCGGGCGCGTTCCAGGCGCTGCACGTTCGTCTCGAGAGAGTGGGGCCGGACGACGCGCACGCAGTTGTCGGCCTCTGCGTTGTAGGCACGGAGCATCAGCTTCGAGGTGTCCTTGACCATCTTGGCGCCCTGTTGCACGGAGCCGTTGATCGTCCAGTTGGTGGTGGCGCTGACGGCTCGTTGGGCGCGAGTCAGCGACTTGTAGCGCTCCTTGAGCGTCTTGAGGCGGTCCTTGTGGGCGACCGAGCTCTCCAGCGGGTGTGCGAACTCGTAGATGCCCGCCGCCTGGAGCATGTAGACGTCGTCGGTCTCCACGACCTGACTGCGCAGCAGGTCGAGTTCGGCCCTGGCCGTGGCGATCTCGCGGTGGACGGTCGCGAGTTCGGTACGGCGCTCCTCGGTGAGCCGGCTCAACTCGATGGCATCGAGGATGCCGAGCGAGGCGACCTGTGCACGCGTGGCCTGGAGCTCTCGCTCCAGATCCTTGCGTCGCGGACCGAACAGTCCGCGACGGGCGGACGCTAGCCCCGGGGCAGGTTCCGGAGGAGGGGGCGACTGCGGGGTCGGATGGCCAGACGGCGGCGAGGGTGCGGGAGGTGGGGGAGGAGTCGCTCGCGGGGCCACTGGCGGCGTGGCCTGGACGGGCTCCTCGACGGCGATGCCGTAGTGCTCGACCAGGGCCCCGAACCCGGCGTCCCACCCTTGCGCGACGGCGCGCACCTTCCACGACCCAGAACGCCGGTAGAGCTCGAGTGCGATCGCCGCGCTCTCGGTCTGCAGAGCGCCCAGGTCGATGAGTGCCATCGTGGAGGAGAGGTGATCGACGATCTCCACGCGCAGGTCGGGGACGGCGGCAAACCCGTCATGCTCCCCGCTCATGGTGACGTGCAGGGCGTGGATCTCGCCCGGCACCCTCGATAGGTGCACGCGTGCGGCATCCCACGAACGACCGCCGGACGCGCGCTGGCCGAGGTGTTCCACGCTCCCGGACCGATGCCGGGTGTTGTTGAAGAAGACGAAGTCGTTCTCGTGGGTGACGCGCCCACCCGAGTCGACCGCCACGACGGACAGGTCGAGATCGACGCCCGGCCGGCTCACGTGCGACATGACGATGTCGACGTAGGCGCTCAGAGTGTGGGCCGGAAGCTCGCGGTTGGCACCCGGGGACATCACCGGAGGTTCGCTCATGGGGTGACGATGCCTCACCACGCGAGATGGCGCATCTGTCGCGTGGAGGGTCGAGGCCATGAGAAACAGCCCCGGACGCTGCGCTTGCGCAGATCCGGAGCCGTTCAGCAGGTGATGGGCGACACCGAGTTCGCACCGGTGACTTCTTCGGTGTGAACGTTCATCGCCGAGTCGCGTCCTTGTCGCTTCTGATCTGAGAAGAAGGCTCTCTGAACTGCACGAACAGTGCCAGGCTCGACGTGATCTGACGCTACCTCAGCTGCGCGCTTTCCCGTCTGGTCACGTGCTTTGCCGACCGATTGGCCCATCCCTTCCATCTGAGAACGACCGTTGACGGGGGTGGCTCACGACGTCTTGTGGAGAGCGACGTTTGGGTCAGCGATGGCCAGGCAAACTGTCCAGCACCCTCAACCTCGACCTCTCGGAAGCAGGAGGCCTTATGGTCAACCGCAACGCTCGAACCGTCGTTTCATGGGTCATCGCCATCGTTCTCGCCATCATCCTGGGCCTGGTCGCGGCCTTCGTGGCGTTCCCCGCTCTCGATCGCGCCATGGCCGCCACCGGCGGGGCCGTCTGCGCCGACGGGCCGTGCCCGAGCCCCGGCCAGTACGAGCCGAAGACGAAGCACCGCTGGTCCAGCGCGAAGTCCAAGACCGCCAAGGGCACCAAGCTCCCCCATGGGATCAAGCACCGCATGAACGTGCGGCACGAACCACCACCCCAACGCCAAGCCCGTCACCGGCGTCGAGCCGACTGAGCGGGAGGACGCGTGGTGGATGCACCCGCTGACCAACGCGCAGTTCCTCCTCTCCGTCGCCGATGCCTAGGTGTGCACGCTAGGGGGACGAAGGGGACCATGGCCGATGTCGAGGTGAAGAGGGTCGAGGTCATCTGCGGCGGTACCGGATTCATCGCCTTCGTGGTCAGCGCGGCCACCGGTGGCGGGGTGGCCAGGGGCTGGATCGTGGGCGGCTTCGGCGCCGCTAGGTGCCTCTAGGGGAGGTACGTCAACAAGGTCAGGGACCAGCACGCAGCCCCCAAGCGCCTCATGCCCATCGTCTGGTCGACGTGGAGACCTGTCGCTTGCTCCACCTCTGAGCGTTTGCTCCACATCTGGCGAGTAGAAGCGTTGGCGGCTGCCCTGGAGGACCGCAGGTCACAGGAAGCAGAAACCCCTCCGACCTGCTGCTTCGCAGATCGGAGGGGGTCTGGAGAGGTGGTGGGCGATACTGGGTTCGAACCAGTGACCTCTTCGGTGTGAACGAAGCGCGCTACCACTGCGCCAATCGCCCGTGCGGTGTTGGACTGTAGCGCATGGTCGCGCGCTCGATCACATCGGCGCCGCTGAGTCCTCGACACCCTTGAAGAGCTCCGGTGCACGCTCCCTCCAGACCGCTGCCGCAGCCCGGGTGACGGGGCCGGGAGCGGCGAGCTCGCGCTCGTTCCAGCGCGTCACCGCCTGCACGTCACGGGTGGTCGAGACGAGGAAGACCTCCTCGGCTCCGGCCGCGACCTCGAGGGGCTCGTCGACCTCGACCGCCTCGACCCACTCGAGCACCAGGGCGCGGGTGACGCCGGCAAGGCAGCCGCTGGCCAGACTGGGCGTGCGCAGCTCGCCGTCCACGACGTAGAAGACGTTGGAGCCGGTGCCCTCGCACAGCTCGCCCCGCGTGTTGGCGAAGATCGCCTCGCTGGCACCCCGTCGCGCCGCCTCGGCCAAGGCGATCACGTTGTCGGCGTAGCTGGTGGTCTTGAGCCCGGCGGTCGCGCTGTTCTCGTTGCGGGTCCACGAGACCGTCACGACCGACGTGGACGCCGACAGCGGCGCCATCGGTGCCGCCACGACCATGAGGGTGCCCGGGCTGTCGCCTCGACCCGACCCGAGTGGTGCCGGGCCGCCCGTGAGCGTGATCCGCAACCGGCCCAGGGGCAGGTGCTCCTCGGCGAGCACGGCGCGCACGCCGGTGAGCACATCGGAGCGGCTCGGCTCGATGAGCCCGAGTCCGGCGGCACTGCGCACGAGGCGATCGAGGTGGAGGTCGAGAGCGAACGGGCGGCCGTCGACCACCTTGACCGACTCGAATACGCCGTCGCCCACCGTCACGCCGTGGTCAGTGACCGGAAGAACGGCCTCGTCGGCCCGGTTGAGGAGACGTCCATCGGCCCATGCGCGCATGCCCGAAACTGTAGGACGCGCCGTCCTCGGGGTGGATTTGGCGGCCTCCTGGGCATCCGCTACTGTTCACGACGCACGCCGGGGCCCGCCCCGGAGTCGCAAGCGGACGTAGCTCAGTTGGTAGAGCGCAACCTTGCCAAGGTTGAGGTCGCGAGTTCGAGCCTCGTCGTCCGCTCGGAGGGTCTCCCTCACGGTGTGACCTCCTACGGTGGAGTGGCCGAGAGGCGAGGCAACGGACTGCAAATCCGTCTACACGGGTTCAAATCCCGTCTCCACCTCGGGCGATTGGCGCAGCGGTAGCGCGCTTCCTTGACACGGAAGAGGTCACTGGTTCAAACCCAGTATCGCCCACCAGCTTCTCAACCGCCCCTGACCTGCGACAACAGATCAGGGGCGGTTCGCAATTCCGGGCCACCGTGCACCGAACGTGCACCGCCCCTCTCGCCCCCGAGTCCGCGGCGTGACCACCGTCGAGGCAAAGGCGTCGGGGAACACGATCGTCGACCTGGACAAGCGGACTCGTGCACTGCTGCGCGAACACGGCTCTTCGTCCTTCGTGACTCTGCGTCCCGTGCTCGCGCCGTAGAAGTCGCCAGCCCCGCTCCTGGTATCCGCGTCGGACCAAGCGCCGACGCTCAGCGCGAACACCTCATGTGCGGCCTGCGAGTCAGCGGTGTTGCCGTCGGCCGGAGGAAGCACGAACTGGATCTGAGCACCGAGCGCGTCGGCGAGCTTCAGCAGGGTCGGGACGGTCGGCGCGATCTGTCCTCCTTCGATGCGGCTGATGTCCGCCTGGGCGACGCCGCTGAGCTCGGCAAGGTCTGACTGGCGAAGGTTACGGGCCTTCCGGGCCGAGTAGATGGCATGACCGAAGGCGTAGGCAGCACGAAAGACGCGCTCGGCCTCGCGCCCTTCGGCGCTCTGGTCGGCACGACGCCCCCGCGCATACTCGGAGAACTCCTTGGCCGTGGTGACTCCTCTCGTTCATCAGCGTATGGGCGATAACCCATATGGACGACGTAGTTGGGGCAACTCTGGTGACGTCCTCGGCGGTGATCCGGTCGAGCCGCTCGTCGCCGAAGGTCGGGTAGATGTGGGTGTCGAGCAGCATCCGGTACTGCTGGCGGGTGGTCGGCCGAAGCTCGCGGCCACGGGTCTTGCGACCTTCGAGCCACTGGACGCCGTACGCCCTCATCGTCGGCACCGCGCGCTGCGAGGCACCGCGAATCGCCGCATCCGGAACCCAGATCTCCATGTGGATCTCGGCCTAGCGAAACGCTTCGGCCGCGTTGATGCCACGGTGGTGAGCGCGGCACGCATGGTGGCTCGCACCTTGACCGGACACGAGTCGAGGACATCACTGCGGGGCTCGGACTGCGACGCGTCGTCGGCGCGGTGGCGCGCGGAGTAGACGCCGTCGTGCGGATCATCCGGCGAGGAACCGCCGACCGTTCGGGCTGCGCTCCTTACGCTCCCGGCGATCGCGCGGGTCAGGACTCATCGCCCCGATCCTCGCCGATGTCGCCGATGAACCCGGCGCCGCCGTTTCGTCTACGAGTCGCGGTTGCCTCAGCTTCTGTCGAGCAGGGGAACGAGGAGTGTGCTTGGACAGTGTGCCCGTGAGGCTCGTCAACGAGAGGTCGCGCTCCACCGGCGAGACTGCTGTCCTCGGGTCTCCAGCGTGGTCTGGTCCGGCGCATAGCCAGGCGATGACCGGGTATGAGACCAGTGCAACGCTTCCCGCGAGCCTGGCGGGCCCACACTCCGCCGGCGCTGCGAGGTGCGAGGTGCGGCCGGGGGTGACGTCGCGCGGGTCGTGTCCCCGATCCGCGCGACGTGGGCACCTGAGCCGAGGCGACGCATGGTCCGTGCGTCCTCACGCGGCTCTCACCGGAAAATCAGCAAGCCTCCACACGATCGACCTATACAACTTCCTTGCGCGCCGCCAGAGTGTGAGTGCTCTGACCAGAGCGGGCTCCACCATCTCGGGAGCCTCCTATGCACACTAGGAGCGTTTGTGAAGAAGTCTGTTCTCCTCTCTTTCGCCGCCTCGGCGGCCCTCGCGACGTCGGCCCTGGCCGGCGTGGTCGGCAGCCCGGCCGCCTCGGCGGCCCCGGCGGCTGTCGCCTCGTCGGCGTCGCCGACCGGCCAGATGCACAGCCAGCGACTGTGTAGCAGTGCGGCCGCGGCCAAGCAGTCCGTGGCCACCGCGGCGTGTGGCGCCAAGATCGTCGTGAACGGCAAGGGCAACCGGCTGGCGTCCACGACCCCGCCGAGCACCGGGCTCACGCCTGCCGGTCTCCAAGACGCCTACAAGCTCACCGGCCTGACGTCCGGTGGCCGCACCGTCGCGATCGTCGACGCCTACGGCTACCCGAACCTCGAGCGCGACCTGGCCACCTATCGCAGCCAGTTCGGGCTGCCGGCCTGCACCACGGCCAACGGCTGCCTGAAGATCGTGGACCAGAACGGTGGCACCAGCTACCCCCGCACCGACGTCGGCTGGGGCGGCGAGCAGGCGCTCGACGTCGACGCCGTCTCGGCCGCATGCCCCGACTGCAAGATCGTCGTGGTCCAGGCCAAGACCGCCTCGTTCGCCAACCTCGGCACCGCCGTGCAGACCGCGGCCAAGCAGTCGGGCGTCGTCGCGATCTCGAACTCCTACGGGGGCGGCGACGCAGCCGACACGACCTACGGCAAGTACTACGACTTCCCGGGCATCGCCGTGACCGCCTCGACCGGCGACAACGGCTACCAGGGCGGCAGCTACCCGGCATCGTCCGCCTACGTCACGGCTGTCGGCGGCACCAGCCTGGTCAAGGCCAGCAACACGCGCGGCTGGTCCGAGTCGGTCTGGGACGGCGCCGGCTCCGGCTGTTCGACCTACAACACGGCGCTCGCAGCGGCGTCGAGCTACGACACCGGATGCTCCAAGCGGGCCATGGCCGACGTCTCCGCGGCGGCCGATCCGTCGAACGGCGGCCTGGCCGTCTACTACCCGACCAGCCGCAACGCCTCGACGTGGGGCCAGATCGGCGGCACCAGCGAGTCCTCCCCGATCATCGCCTCGGTCTACGCGCTGTCGGGCAACACCTCCGGCTACGCCAACGCGATCCCGTACGCCAACAGCGGCCAACTCTTCGACGTGACCAGCGGGAGCAACGGCACCTGCCCCACCACGCAGTGGTGCAACGCGCGTGCCGGCTGGGACGGCCCGACCGGTCTCGGCACGCCGAACGGCGTCGGCGCCTTCTGATCCTCAGCCGTCGCGCCACCTCCTGAGCACGCCGGCCTCACCGGATGATCGCGGTGGGGCCGGCGTGCGCGTGTCATCCTGAGAGGTATGGACGCCTCCCTCGCCGCCCGCAGTAGTTCCGCCCTGGCCCTCGCAGCCGTGCTCGGGCTCGGCCTGGCCGCGTGCGGTGACGAGACCACCGGCACGGCGACCGACGAGACCACCGCCTCCAGCAGCGCGACCACCTCTCCGTCACCGACCGAGAGCACCAGCGACGCGCCGGTCTCGACCGAGGCCCAGGTGGTGAAGAAGGTCTCGGCGACCTTCGGGCCCGACCAACTCTCGGTGACCCTCGACGTGCCCGGCCTCGACCCGGCGTCCGGGCGCTTCGTGGTCGTCTACTCCTGGCAGAAGCGCGACGTGCACGTCACGATGCAGACCCAGGACGGCGCCGACGGTCCGGAGATCATCGGCGGCTTCCAGGATCTGAACGTCGAGAGCTCCGGGCCGATCAAGGCCTCGGACCTCGACGCCGACTGGGACACCGACGCCGGCACTGTGACGCTCACCCTGAGCAGCCACCTCGAGGGCGGCAAGAACGCTGCGGCGTACGTGACGGCCTACGGCATCAAGCGCACGGCCCACACCCTCACCGAGCCCAAGCAGTCCGGTGCGGTCGTCAAGACGATCGCCCGTCGCTGACGACCGCTCCCGATCACTCGGCCCGGCCAAACCCCCGCGCGAAGGTGGGGGAGGCGCCGATACCCTGAGCCGGTCAGCCCCTGCCGCCCGGTCGGGGATCTCGAGAACGCACCAGGAGCAGACCCGTGTCGGACCTGAAGATCGCCGTCGTCAACGCATCGGAGCGTGCGGAGCGGCAGGTCACGACCGGCACCCGGGCCTGGGAGCTGTTCACCGAGACACCCGACGTCATCGTCGCGAGGGTCGGCGGTGAGCTGAAGGATCTCTCCTACGAGCTCGCCGACGGTGACGAGGTCGAGGGCATCGCCATCGACAGCCCCGACGGCCTCGACGTGCTGCGACACTCCTGCGCCCACGTGATGGCCCAGGCCGTGCAGGATCTCTACCCCGAGGCCAAGCTCGGCATCGGCCCGCCGGTCACCGACGGCTTCTACTACGACTTCGACGTCGAGACCCCGTTCACGCCCGCCGACCTCGACAAGATCGAGACCCGGATGCGCAAGATCATCAAGGAGGGCCAGAAGTTCTCCCGCCGGGTCACCACCGACGCCGAGGCACTCTCCGAACTGGCCCACGAGCCGTACAAGGTCGAGCTGGTCGGTCTCAAGGGCTCGGGCCAGAGCGAGGACGCCGCCGAGGGCGCCAGCGTCGAGGTCGGTGCCGGTGAGCTGACGATCTACGACAACCTGCGCCGCGGCGGCGAGGTCGCCTGGAGCGACCTGTGCCGCGGCCCGCACCTGCCCACCACCAAGCGCATCCCGGCGTTCAAGCTGATGCGCAGCGCGGCGGCGTACTGGCGCGGCAACGAGAAGAACAAGATGCTCCAGCGGGTCTACGGCACCGCCTGGCCCACCAAGGACGAGCTCGCCGACTACCTGCACCGGCTCGAGGAAGCCGAGAAGCGCGATCACCGCAAGCTCGGCCGCGAGCTCGACCTCTTCAGCTTCCCCGACGAGATCGGCTCCGGCCTCGCGGTGTTCCACCCCAAGGGCGGCATCGTGCGCAAGGAGATGGAGGACTACTCCCGGCGCCGGCACGAGGAGTCGGACTACGAGTTCGTCTACACCCCGCACGTTACCAAGGGGCAGCTCTTCGAGACCTCCGGACACCTCGACTGGTACGCCGAGGGCATGTTCCCGGCGCTCCAGCTCGACCCGCAGGGCGACAAGCCGGGCGTCGACTACTACCTCAAGCCGATGAACTGCCCGATGCACAACCTCATCTTCCGCTCGCGCGGTCGGTCCTACCGCGAGCTGCCCTTGCGGCTCTTCGAGTTCGGCACCGTGTACCGCTACGAGAAGTCCGGTGTCGTGCATGGCCTCACCCGCGCTCGCGGGTTCACGCAGGACGACGCCCACATCTACTGCACTCGCGAGCAGATGCGCGACGAGCTCAGCTCGCTGCTCACCTTCGTGCTCGACCTGCTGCGCGACTACGGCCTCGACGACTTCTACCTCGAACTGTCGACCAAGAACGCCGAGAAGTACGTCGGCGACGACGCCACCTGGCACGAGGCCACCGAGGTGCTGCGCGAGGTCGCCACCGCCTCCGGGCTCGACCTCGTGCCCGATCCCGGCGGCGCGGCGTTCTACGGCCCGAAGATCTCCGTGCAGGCGCGCGACGCCATCGGCCGCACCTGGCAGATGTCGACGATCCAGCTCGATTTCAACCTGCCCGAGCGCTTCGAGCTCGAGTACACCGCCGCCGACGGCTCGCGGCAGCGCCCGGTGATGATCCACCGCGCCCTCTTCGGCTCCATCGAGCGCTTCGTCGGCCTGCTCACCGAGCACTACGGCGCCGCGTTCCCGCCGTGGCTGGCCCCGGTGCAGGTGCAGGCGATCCCCGTCGCCGAGTTCGCGGTCGGCTACCTGCGCGAGGTGGCCGCGCAGATGAAGGCGCAAGGCCTGCGCGTCATGGTCGACGACTCCGACGACCGGATGCAGAAGAAGATCCGCAACGCTCAGTTGGAGAAGATCCCGTTCATGCTCATCGCGGGCAAGGACGACATGGAGGCCGGCGCGGTGTCGTTCCGCTACCGCGACGGCCACCAGGACAACGGCGTGCCCATCGCGGAGGCCATCGAGCGCGTCGCCCAGGCGGTGGCCACCCGGGCGCAGGTGTGATCGTGCGCGGTCGGTGGCTGGCCGGTGCCCTGCTCGGGTGCCTGCTGGTCACCGGCTGCTCCGGTGGCGCGGACGACGACCCGAGCGGCGGTGAGTCGGCTGCGGCGCCGCGGGCGTCGTCCGGTGCGACGGCGAAGCCGACCCCCGAGGCGTTCCCGAACGCGGGCAAGGGTGCGGGCAAGGTGAGTGACGACGGACTGACGCTCACCGACGTGCAGCGCGAGCAGATGGAGAACCTGGCCGATCTGGCCGAGAAGGCCGCTGGGGAGCAGTCGAGGATCCCGGCCCGCGACGGTGCACCCGTGCTCGGCTCCGACTTCAGCTGGCCGCAGTGCCCGAAGGGCATGGGCATCCCACAGAAGCGCTCGATGGGTCTGCCCGGCCCGCTACCGGCCGCGGAGTACGCGGTGATCGGGCTGACCAACGGCCCCGGCTTCTTCCCGAACCCGTGCCTGGCCGATCAGGCGGCGCTGGCCTCGTCGCAGGGTCTCATGACGGCTGCCTATGCGGTGGTGAGCTACCCGGACTCCGACACGCTGAGCCGGTTCGGCGACGACGGCCCGTTCGACGGGGGCGACCGGTTGGGTGCGTTGAAGAACGTGGGCTACCAGCAGGCGCTCTACAACGTGCGGTCGATGCGCGCCGCCGGCCTGGCCTCGCCGATCGTGTGGATCGATGTCGAGCCCGTGAAGTTCTTCGAGTGGAGCGGCGATGAAGCGGCCAACGCCGCGGTGGTCGAGGGCACCCGGCGCGGCTACACCGATCTCGGCTACGAGGTAGGCGTGTACTCCACCCCCTACCTCTACTCCCAGATCGTCGGCGGGTTCGCGATGCGCGTGCCGGAGTGGCGCGCTGCCGGCCCGACCTCGCGGGCGGCGGCGCTCTCGAAGTGCTCCGGCGAATCGATCCAGGGCGGGGTGCCCGTGATGGGGCAGTGGGTCGAGCAGGGCCGCGACCAGAACCTGACCTGCCCCGGCATCTCCCGCGATCTGGGTCGCTACTTCGCGCCACCGGGCTGATCCGACACAAACCGCGACACGGTGTCGCGCAAACCCTGTACATGTCACACCGTGTCGCAGTAATGTGCGGGTCATGACCACGAGCCCGTACGACGAGCGCCTCCGGACCCTCTCCGAGGCCTCGGTGCACCAGCACTTCGACGCGTTCCTCGACATCGAGTGGGACGCACCTGACCACCAGGTCGACCCGCACGACCCACGCTGGAAGCTGCCCGCCCACGACGTGCTGGGGCGCACCGCGTGGTACCGATCGCTGCCCGAGGCCGAGCAGATCCGCATCGGGCTGTACCGGCAGGCGAACGTGACCAAGGTCGGCCTTCAGTTCGAGCAGATCCTCATCAGCGGCCTGATGAACTACGCGTTCTCGCTGCCCAACGGCTCCCCGGAGTTCCGCTACTCCACGCACGAGGCCACCGAGGAGTGCCACCACACCCAGATGTTCCAGGAGTTCGTGAACCGCTCGGGGCAGCGGGTCAAGGGCGGTTCGCTCTTCTTCCGCGCCGTGTCGCCGGTGTTGCCGCTCTTCGCTCGCTGGGTGCCGGTCGGGTTCTTCTTCGGTGTACTGGCCGGCGAGGAGCCCATCGACCACGTGCAGAAGTCGATCCTGCGCGCCGGTGGTGACATGCACCCCCTGCTGCAGCGCATCATGGCGATCCACGTGGCCGAGGAGGCTCGGCACATCGGCTTCGCCCACGAGTTCGTCGCCCACCACGCCCCGCGGCTGCGCCGCCACGACCGGTGGCTGCTGAGCTTCCTGGTGCCGGTGATCATGAAGTGGCTGGCCAACGAGATCCTGGTGCCCGCGAAGCGGGCCCGGCGCGACATGGGCATCCCGGACGACGTGATGCGCGAGGTCTACTGGCAATCCCCGGAGTCGCAGCGCTTCCTGCGCGACCTCTTCGGCGACGTGCGGATGCTCGTCGAGAGCGTCGGGCTGATGAACCCCGCCTCCCGCCGCGTGTGGCGACGCCTGGGCATCGACGGCCCGCCCTCGAGGTTCCGCAGCGAGCCCGCTCGCTCGGCCGCCTGAGAGCTCCGAGAGCTTCCCGATGACCCACGTCGTCACCCAGCCCTGCTGCGCCGACGCCTCGTGCGTGCTCGCCTGCCCGGTCAACTGCATCCATCCCGCGCCCGGTGAACCCGGATTCGGTCAGACCGAGATGGTCTACGTCGACCCGGCCGGCTGCGTCGACTGCGGCGCCTGCGTCACCGCCTGCCCCGTGGGCGCCATCGTGCCGCACACCTCCCTCTCGCCCGGCCAGCGGCCGTTCGCCGACCTCGCGGTCGAGTACTACGAGGCCTTCCCGCACGCCGACCGGGTGCCGCTGGCGATCGTCTCGCCACCGCGCCGCCTACGAGAGCGGCGGCCCGTGCGCGTCGCGGTCGTCGGAGCCGGCCCGGCAGGGCTCTACGCGGCCGACGAGCTGCTGCGCCACCCGAGCATCGGTGTCGACGTGATCGACGCCCAGCCCGTGCCCCACGGGCTCGCCCGCGCCGGCGTCGCCGCCGATCACGAGAGCACCCGCCGGGTGACCGGGCTGTTCGAGAAGATCGAGCGGCAACCCGGCTTCGGCTACCGCCTCTCCACCCGCGTGGACGACGGGTCCGGTGTGCTCGACGACTACGACGCGGTGATCTGGGCGACCGGAGCCGGCCCCGAGCGCCGCCTCGACATCCCCGGCGAGCACCTGCCCGGTGTGGTCGGTGGCACGGCGCTGGCCCGCTGGTGGAACCGCGACCCGGGCCAGCCAGACCCGGCACCCGGTCTGGCCGGCGCCCGAAGCGCCGTCATCGTCGGTATGGGCAACGTCGCCCTCGACGTCGCGCGCATGCTCGTGCTCGACCCGGGCGGCGTCGTCGGGACGAGCGTCTCGGAGGTCGTCGTGCTGGCCCGGCGGGGCCCGGCCCACGCCGCCTTCACACTGCCGGAGGTGGTCGGTCTCGTCGGCCTCGCCACCGACGGACTCGTCGAGGTCGCGGTCGAGCCTGGTGGTGCGGCGCTGGACCCGAGCGATCCCAAGCAGCGACTGCTCGCCGGGCTGCCGGCGTCCGTGCCGGGGGCGCGGGGGCGCATCGTGCTCAGGTTCGAGGCGACGCCGACCCGCGTCTCCGGCGAGCGCCACGTCGAGGCGGTGGAGCTGGCCGACGGCACGCGGCTCGCGGCCGACCTCGTGGTGCACGCCATCGGCCACGAGCCGTCCGGCATCGTGCACGAGCGGGGTCGTACCGCACCCGGCCGCTACGTCGTGGGTTGGGCCAAGCGCGGCGCCTCGGGCGGCATCGGCGCCAACAAGGCCTGCGCCGAGGAGACCGTCGCGAGCCTGCTCGACGACCTCGAGGCGGGTCTGCTGGGTGTCGGCGCTCGGGAGTACGCTGCCGTCCCGTAGGACACCGAGCACGACCAACCCGGGGAGGACGTCGATGGCCGACGGCCGCCAGGCGCGCTGGGAGCAGCACAACTCAGAGCGCCGCCGGGCCATCATCGACGCCGCCATCGCCGTCGTCGAGGCACACGAGCCGGGCGCTGAGGTGCACGTTCAGCAGATCGCCGACCGCGCCGAACTCTCCCGCACGGTCGTGTACCGGCACTTCGCCGACCGGGCCGACCTCGACCGCGCCGTCCAGGCCGCGATCGTCGACGACCTGGCCGCCGAGCTGCTCCCCGCGGTCACCCTCGACGGCACCGTGGTCGGCATCATCGAGCGCATCGTGTCGACCTACGTGTCCTGGGCCGTCGCGCACCCCGCCCTGCACCGGCTGGCGGAGTCCGACAGCGGCGCAGACACCCTCCAGCGTGGTCTCGAGCGCATCGCGCACCAGGTTTCCGAGGTCATCTCGTTTGCCATCGACGCCCTCGGGCTGGAGCTCTCCGAGGACCAGTCCGACGCCATCGATCCGCTCGTCTTCGGGCTCGTCGGCGCGGTGTTCGGGGCGGTGCGACGCTGGCTGGCGCGCGAGGAGCGGCGGCCCTCGGCGCCGGTGTTCGTGTCGTTGGTGACCGACTCGGTGTGGTTCATCATCCACGGGCACGCCCGCGGTCTGGGCCTCGACCTCGACCGCGACCAGTCGGTTCAGGAGCTACTGGCCGCGGTGAGCCCGTCGTGAGCGACCACGACGAGGTGCTGCGCCAGGACGGCATCGGCGAGCCTGACGACCTCGACCGCCTCTGGACCCCCCACCGCATGGCCTACATCCGTGGCGAGAACAAGCCGACCGACGCGAGCTCGGGCCAGTGCCCCTTCTGCCGCATCCCCGCGCTGCCGGACGACGAGAGTCTGGTCGTGCGCCGCGGTGAGTGGGCCTTCGTGTTGCTCAACCTCTATCCGTACGCGCCCGGCCACCTCATGGTGTGCCCGTACCGGCACATCGCCGACTACACCGAGACCACCGACGCCGAGTCGGGCGAGATCGCCGACCTCACCCGCGAGGCCATGCGCACGGTGCGCACCGTGTCGCGGGCCGAGGGCTTCAACATCGGCATGAACCAGGGCCACATCGCCGGCGCGGGCATCGCCGCCCACCTGCACCAGCATGTCGTGCCTCGCTGGCCGGGAGACCAGAACTTCATGCCGATCATCGGGCGCACCAAGACCCTGCCGGAGTTGCTCGGCGACACCCGCGCGCTGCTCGCCGAGGCGTGGGAGGCGTGAGCCCGTCGGCCTCCAGCGCCGACATCGCGCTCGCCGCCGACCTGGTGCGCGCGGCCGCCACGCTGGCCGCCCGGATTCGCGACCAGGGCACCGACTCGCTGGCCGTCGACACCAAGAGCGGTATCTCCGATGTCGTCACCGCAGCCGACCACGCCGCCGAGCGCCTCATCACCGAACGGCTCGTGGCCGAGCGCACCCACGACGGCCTGCTCGGCGAGGAGGGCACCGCGCGCGAGAGCACGTCGGGGCGCACCTGGGTGATCGATCCCGTCGACGGCACGTGGAACTTCGTGGCCGGCCTGCCGTGGTGGTGCTCTGCCCTGGCGCTGCGCGGCGAGGGTGACGACGACGTGCTGCTCGGCGCCGTGCACGACCCGGTGCGGCACCGCACCTTCGTGGGCGGCCCCGGCATACCGACCGCCGTCGACGGCGTCGCGCTGCCACCGCTCGCCGACGCCCGGCTGGCGTCGTCCGGCGTGGCCACCTATCTGCACCCGTCGTGGCAGCACGGCCCGGTCGGAGACGCCTGGCGTCGAGTGGCTGACCGCGTGGCCACGGTGCGGATGCTCGGGTCGGGCTCGATGGATGTCACGGCGGTGGCCGAAGGCGGGCTGGGCATGCTGTTCCAGCATTCGGTGCCGCCGTGGGACCGGCTCCCGGGAGCCGGACTGGTGCTCGGCCTCGGGGGTGCGGTGCGGCGAGTCGAGGCGGCGGGCCAGGTCTGGCACCTCGCGGGCGCACCCTCCGCGGTCGCCGAAGCGGCGGATCTGCTGCTCGACCGCTAGCCTGCTCGCGCGATGTTGGACCGATTCAAGGGCTTCTGGCAGGGCGTCATGCTGGCGCCCTTCGTCAACCTGTTCATCAAGCTGGGCATCAGCCCCGACGTGGTGACCCTCGTGGGCACCCTCGGCGTGGCCACCGGCGCGTTGGCGTTCTTCCCGACCGGACACCTGCTGGCGGGTGTCTTGTTCATCACGGCGTTCGTCTTCAGCGACCTCATCGACGGTCAGATGGCGCGCACTCTGGGGCGCTCCTCGACCTTCGGCTCGTTCTGGGACTCCACGCTCGACCGCATCGGCGACGGAGCGGTCTTCGGCGGACTGGTGCTGTACTTCGCCGGCCCCGGCGACTCCACGCTCTACCTGGCGCTCGCGCTGTTCTGCCTCGTGATGGGGTCGGTGACCTCCTACGCCCGGGCGAAGGCGGAGTCGCTGGGCATGGACGCCAGGGGAGGCCTCGCCGAGCGTGCCGACCGGCTGGTGCTGATCCTGGTCGCGACCGGCCTCGGTGCCATCGTGGGCACGCCCTGGCTGATGTACGCCGCACTGTGGATCCTCGCGTTCGCGAACGCCTACACCGTCGTGTTCCGCATCCTCAAGGTGCGCCGCCAGGCGCTGGCGCGCGACGCCGCTCGGTGACGCACCGGCCGCGGTTGCGGCGAGCACGGACTCGACGCCGGTGGCGAAGAGCGCCGTCGCCTCGCACCGAGGCGAGGAGGTCTCCTTCTCCAGCGCGAGTAGGAACCGGCGCACCCGGGTGAGGGTCAAGCTCCGGGTCGACGGCAAGATCGGCGGCTGGCGTGTCGAGAAGGTGTTCGGTCCCACCTGCCCGGCCTGAGGCCCGCGGCTCTAGGATCGGCCGCATGGACGAGACTCAGACCGGCACCACTCGGGTCAAGCGCGGCATGGCCGAGATGCTCAAGGGCGGCGTGATCATGGACGTCGTCACGCCCGAGCAGGCCACGATCGCCGAGAACGCCGGAGCGGTCGCCGTGATGGCGCTCGAGCGGGTGCCGGCCGACATCCGCGCCCAGGGCGGGGTGTCGCGGATGAGCGACCCCGACATGATCGACGGCATCATCGACGCGGTCTCGATCCCGGTGATGGCCAAGGCGCGCATCGGGCACTTCATGGAGGCCCAGGTGCTCCAGAGTCTCGGCGTCGACTACGTCGACGAGTCCGAGGTGCTCACGCCGGCCGACTACTCCCACCACATCGACAAGTGGGCCTATCAGGTGCCGTTCGTGTGCGGCGCGACGAACCTGGGCGAGGCGCTGCGCCGCATCGCCGAGGGCGCGGCGATGATCCGCTCCAAGGGCGAGGCCGGTACCGGCGACGTCTCCAACGCCGTCACGCACATGCGCACGATCCGCGCCCAGATGCGCCGCCTCGCTGCCCTGAGCCCCGACGAGCTCTACGTCGAGGCCAAGGAGCTCCAGGCGCCCTACGACCTGGTCAAGGAGGTCGCCGAGACCGGCACCCTGCCGGTCGTGCTGTTCACCGCGGGCGGCATCGCGACCCCGGCCGACGCCGCGATGATGATGCAGCTCGGCGCCGACGGCGTGTTCGTGGGCTCGGGCATCTTCAAGTCCGGCAACCCCGCCCAGCGGGCCGAGGCGATCGTCAAGGCCACCACCTTCCACGACGACCCCGCGATGATCGCCAAGGTCTCGCGTGGTCTCGGCGAGGCCATGGTCGGCCTCAACGTCGACGAGCCGGCCCGCTCGATCCAGTTCGCCGAGCGCGGCTGGTGAGCCTCACCGGTAGGTGAGCCGGTCGCGGGTCTCGGCACAGCCCGGGCCATGTGAGCCGTTCACCGCTCGCCCCGGTACCCCGGCCTCCCGGACCCAGCCCTACCCTGGCGCGGTGGTGATCGAGTGATCGGAGTGCTGGCGGTCCAGGGTGACGTGCGTGAGCACGAGCAGGCGCTGGCGCGATTGGGCGTACGGACGACGCGAGTACGGCGCCCCGACGAAATAGCGGCCGTCGACGGACTCGTCCTCCCCGGCGGTGAGTCGACCACCCAGATCCGGCTGCTGCGCACGTTCGAGCTGCTCGAGCCTCTGCGAGAGCGCATCGCGGGCGGGCTGCCGGTGCTCGGCACCTGCGCCGGCATGATCCTGCTGGCCGACCGCATCCTCGACGGCGCGCCCGGTCAGCAGACCGTCGGCGGGCTCGATGTCACGGTGCGGCGCAACGCCTTCGGCCGCCAGGTCGACTCCTTCGAGGGGGACGTCGAGGTGCGGGGTCTCGACTCGCGCGTGCACGGCGTCTTCATCCGAGCGCCGTGGGTCGAGGACGCCGGGGCCGGCGTCGAGGTGCTCGCCCGGGTCGACGCCGGACCGGCCGCGGGTAGGATCGTCGCCGTCCGCCAAGGGCACCTGATGGCGACGTCGTTCCACCCCGAGGTGGGCACCGACGCCCGCGTGCACGCACTGTTCTGCGACCTGGCGGGCGCGAAGACGAGCGAGGAGAGATAGGTAGCGCATGTCCGGGCACTCCAAGTGGGCGACCACGAAGCACAAGAAGGCCGCGATCGACGCCAAGCGCGGAAAGTTGTTCGCCAAGCTGATCAAGAACATCGAGATCGCGGCGAAGATGGGCGGACCCGACCCGGCCGGCAACCCGACGCTCTACGACGCCGTCCAGAAGGCCAAGAAGCAGTCGGTGCCGAACAAGAACATCGACGCAGCAGTCAAGCGCGGCGGCGGTCTCGACGGCGGCGGCGTCGACTACGAGACGATCATGTACGAGGTCTACGGCCCCCAGGGCGTGGCGCTGCTCGTCGAGTGCCTCACCGACAACCGCAACCGCGCCGCGATGGAGGTGCGCACCGCGGTCACCCGCAACGGCGGCACCATGGCCGACCCCGGCTCGGTCTCCCGCCTCTTCGAGCGCCGCGGCGTCGTCGTGGTGCCCAAGGAGCAGAAGGGCCGCGAGGTCGTCGAGGACGACGTGCTCGAGGCCACCCTCGACGCCGGCGCCGAGGACGTCTCCGACCTGGGCGAGAGCTTCGAGGTGCTATCGGCGTCCTCCGACGTCGTCGCCGTGCGGACGGCGCTTCAGGCCGCCGGCATCGACTACGACTCCGCCGAGGTGCAGTTCGTGGCCACGCTCGACATCCCCGTGGCCGATCCGGCCGACGCCGGCAAGGTCGTGCGGCTGGTCGACGCGGTCGACGACCTCGACGACGTGCAGAACGTGTTCGCCAACGCGGAGATCTCCGACGACGTCATGGAGCAGGTCGAGGCCTGACCGACCGCTCAGCGTCTTCCGGCGCGGGTTCCGGCGCATGCTCGAGCCGCTGCCGTGGTGCGCCGCGCGTCGCGCCAGGCGATCCGAGCCGCGCGGAGGCAGCGCCATCGCACGTGCTGCCCATCGCGACGAGCCCGGAGATCGGACCTCAGCCACGCGGGCGCATCGACGACGTCGATGGCTGCCGACTTGGTGAGGAGAGCGCCGGTCTCGAGTGCGTGTCGGCCCCGGGCCATGGAGGTCAGCCCGAGTTCGGCGATGCTCGGGTCGAGCCACCACCAGGGGCGCCGGGCCGCGACGGTCCAGTAGCCGGTGAGCTCCTCGAGCGCGGCGTGTCGTACGTCCTCGTCGCTGACGGGGCCGAAGACAGCTCCTGGAGGCTGTCCGAGGACGGCGAAGCCGTGTCGCGCGAGCTCGATCCGCGCGATGCCGGAGAGTGGGCGCTCGACGAGCCTGCCGTGCGTCCACGTGGGGTGGCGAGCGGTCGTCTCGGCGACGGAGTCGCGGGCGACGTAGGCGCAGCCGAGTGCGGCGCCCGCCGCTACGCCGCCGTCCAGGTGCCGATGCACGCGACGGATCGCGGGCCGCGGGTCGGCCCCTCGTGGCGGATCGATGATCGCGACGAGGTCGAGATCGCTGACCCCCGGACGGTAGTCGCCGGTGGCGAGCGAGCCGCCCACCAGCAGGTGCGTGACCCAGTCGATGCGGCGCAACTCCGTCGCCAGCGCATCGACGGCCGGCGGGATGTCCACGGCGCCGTCGTGGCGGGTCACGTGGAAGATCGTGGCAGGTCGGGTGAAAACTGGCGACGGGTCAGCTGAAAACTGGCGACGGGTCAGCTGAAAACTGGCGACGGGTCAGCTGAAAACTCGTGGCAGGTCGGCGCGGGCGGTGGGGGAGCGGCGTGTCGTTTGGGGTCGCGTGGGTGGTCGCGGTTAGCGTGGAGCGAACACACGTTCGACATCTGCCATCTTTCTACTGCACCGCCCCAGGAGGTTCCGCCCGTGCGCGTGCTCGGCATCGACCCCGGCCTGACCCGGTGCGGCATGGGCGTGGTCGAGGGGTCGGTCGGGCGTCCGCTGGCCCTGGTCGACGTGGGTGTCCTGCGCACCAGCAGCGACCTGGAGGTGCCGCAGCGACTGGTGACGATCGAGAGGGGCGTCGAGGCCTGGATCGAGGAGCACCGGCCCGACGCGGTCGCGGTCGAGCGCGTCTTCGCGCGCTCCGACGTCAGCACGGTGATGGGCACCGCCCAGGCGGCGGGCGTGGCGATGGTCGTGGCCGCCCGCATCGGTCTACCGATCGCCATGCACACGCCCAGCGAGGTCAAGGCCGCCGTCAGCGGGAGTGGCCGGGCCACCAAACAGCAGGTCGGGGCCATGGTCACCCGCATCCTGCGCCTCGACGCGACCCCGAAGCCAGCCGACGCCGCCGACGCCCTGGCCCTGGCCATCACCCACATCTGGCGCGGCGGTGCCCAGGCCCGCATCGAGCAGGCCGCGGCCCGCCAGCGCGCCGCCCTCGCGACCGCAAGGAGAGCCCGTTGATCGCCTACCTACGCGGTCCCGTGACCGCCGTGACCCTCACCAGCGCCGTCGTCGAGGTCGGGGGAGTCGGCCTCGAACTGCACTGCACTCCAGGCACCCTGGCCACGCTGAGCCCGATGATCGGCACCCGGCGCGAGGCACACCTGCCCACGAGCATGGTGGTGCGCGAGGACTCCCTGACCCTCTTCGGGTTCGCCGACGACGACGAGAAGTCCTGCTTCGAGCTGCTCCAGACGGCCTCGGGGGTCGGCCCGAAGCTGGCCCAGGCCATGCTCGCGGTGCTCTCGCCCGATGCCCTGCGCACGGCGGTGGCCGCCGACGACACCAAGACCCTCACTCGGGTTCCCGGCATCGGGCAGAAGGGCGCGCAGCGCATCATCCTCGAGCTCAAGGACCGGCTCGGCGCCCCCACGGGCGGTCACGTGGCCGCGATCTCCGCGACGTCCGAGCCCTGGCGCGACCAGGTGCGCCAGGGTCTGGTGGGTCTCGGCTGGTCGGTCAAGGACGCCGACCAGGCGGTCGAGCAGGTGAGCGTCGACGTCGCGCCCGGCACCGCCCCCGACGTGGCAGGTCTGCTGCGCGCCGCACTCCGCACGCTCTCGAAGGCCTGATCGGCGATGGACGCCGACCACTCGCTCACCGCCGCCGAGGCCGAGGGCGACGAGCGCGCCGTCGAGGCCGCGCTACGCCCACGCAGCCTCGACGAGGTCGTGGGGCAGCGACGGGTGCGCGACCAGCTCGGCCTGGTGCTGGAGGCCGCGAGGCTGCGCGAGCGCGCTCCCGACCACGTGCTGCTCTCCGGCCCCCCGGGGCTCGGCAAGACGACGCTGGCGATGATCATCGCGCACGAGATGGGGGTGCCACTGCGGCTCACCAGCGGGCCGGCCATCACGCATGCGGGCGACCTGGCCGCCATCCTCTCGGGCCTCAACGAGGGCGACGTGCTCTTCATCGACGAGATCCACCGCATGTCCCGGCCGGCCGAGGAGATGCTCTACATGGCGATGGAGGACTTCCGGGTCGACGTCGTCATCGGCAAGGGGCCGGGTGCGACGGCGATCCCCCTGGAGATCCCGCCCTTCACCTTGGTCGGGGCCACGACGCGAGCCGGACTCCTGCCGGGTCCGCTCCGCGACCGGTTCGGGTTCACCGCTCAGCTGGAGTTCTACGAGGCGGCCGACCTCGAGACCATCGTGGGCCGCTCCTCGAGGCTCCTGGGGGTCGAGCTCACCTCGGCCGGTGGCACCGAGATCGCCTCGCGCTCCCGGGGCACCCCGCGCATCGCCAACCGGCTGCTGCGCCGGGTGCGCGACTATGCGCAGGTGCGCGCCTCAGGCGTCGTGACCCACGAGGTGGCCGAACGGGCACTCGACCTCTACGAGGTCGACCAGCTCGGTCTCGACCGGCTCGACCGAGGCGTCATCGACGTGCTGTGCCGCCGCTTCGGTGGCGGGCCCGTGGGCGTGTCGACCCTGGCCGTCGCCGTGGGGGAGGAGCGCGAGACCGTCGAGGAGGTCGCCGAGCCCTTCCTCGTGCGGATCGGCTTCCTGGCCCGCACGCCACGGGGACGCATCGCCACCCCGGCCGCCTGGGCCCATCTCGGGCTGGCTCCGCCGGCGGGGGCCGACCTGGGGCTCTTCGACGTCGAGTAACGCCGGCGAACGTCGCGGTGGGGCTCATCGTGATGCACCCGTGACCCGCGGCGACACCGTGATTGACGTCTCGTCACACCCCGACGGTTAGACTTCCACGTCGCCTCGGCCTCGGGTCCAGCCCCGAGGGAGGCTGACTGCTGTCGTCCATCGCTGGAGAGGTTCGTCGTGGAGTTTGCGGGCTTGCTGCCCCTCCTGGTCATCGCCGTCATCTTCTGGCTCCTCATCGTTCGGCCGCAGACACGGCGCAACCGGGAACTGATGACGATGCAGCGCTCGTTGGGGGTGGGTGACGAGGTCATGCTGACCTCGGGCGTCTACGGCATCCTGCGCGCGCTCGACGACCCCGACGACCCCGACGACACCGCGGTGTCGGTCGAGATCGCAGACGGCGTGGTGATCCGGGTGGCGCGCGCCGCCGTCGGTCAGAAGGTCGCCCCGCTCGCCGGGACGGAAGACGAGCAGGCAACCGACCTGACGCTGGACAAGAACCCCGACCCGACGTCGGACGAGGAGAACTGAAGGCATGGCACGCAACAAGGCGCGTCCGGGCCGCACCCTCGTGGTGTTCGCGCTCGCTCTCGCGGTCGCCTACGGCCTGGTGGCCCTGGCCGGCACCTGGAAGCCCAGCCTGGGGCTCGACCTGCGCGGCGGCACGAGCATCACGCTGCGTGCCACGGGCAGCCCCTCCCAGGAGTCGCTGGACGAGGCTCGCCAGATCATCGACGACCGTGTGAACGGCTCCGGCACCGCCGAGGCCGACGTCACGACCCAGGGCAGCAACGAGATCGTGATCGAGGTACCGGGCAAGAACGCTCGCGACCTGCTCGACACGATCACCCGTACCGCCCAGCTGCGGTTCCGTCTCGTCGCCTGCTCGGCCGTCGACGGTCAGTGCGGCGGCACCACCGGTTCGAGTGGTGCGACCAGTCAGCTCCAGCAGAGCCTGCCCTCCGGTGCGGCGTCCGGTTCCTCTGATCCCGAGAGCGGCGGCAGCGACGGCACGGGCAACAACCGCCCGCCCGTGGGGTTCGCGGTCAAGCCCGACGCGCGCGCGACCGCCAGCCCCTCGGCGTCCCCGACGTCCGACTCCTCACCCGGCGCCGACGTGTCGGCCACCCCGCTGACCACGACGTCGAGCAGCCCCACGGGCAAGCCCACGACCGGGTCGACCGGCCAATCCGGCGGCCAGTCCGGCGGCCAGCAGAACGCCGCGCTCAAGCGTCAGCTGCGCGGCTGCACCTCCGCTGCCGCCAAGGACAAGACCTCGACGGATCCCCTCACCTGGATCGACTCACCGACCCAGGCCTGCGTCGATGCGTTCAACGCCTTCAGCCAGGCGAACGCGTGCCCGAAGGACGGCAGCCAGGCCCTCATGGCCGACGAGCCCGACTCGCCGCTGATCACCTGCGACGACAGCGGCGTCCCGTTCCTGCTCTCGAATGCGATGATCGAGGGCACCCAGCTCAAGGACGCCGCCGCCGAGATCCCGCAGAACCAGGTCGGCTGGGTGGTCACGCTCAGCTTCAACGGCGAGGCGACGAGCACCTTCGGCAAGGTGTCCTCGGCACTGGCCGGCACGGAGAAGCAGTTCGCGATCGTGCTCGACGGCCAGGTGCTCTCGAACCCGGTGGTGAACGAGCCCATCCTCGACGGCAACGCCCAGATCAGCGGCAACTTCAACGAGACGTCGGCCAACAGTCTCGCCACGAGCCTGCGCTACGGCTCGCTTCCGATCAGCTTCGAGAAGGATCCGCTGGCCGAGACCATCGGTCCCTCGCTGGCCGGCGACTACCTCACCGCCGGACTCACCGCGGGCGCCGTGGGGCTCGCGATCGTCATGCTCTACTGCCTCTTGTACTACCGCGGGCTGGGCATGGTGGTCATCGCGTCGCTCGTCGCGTCCGCTGCCATCACCTACGCCCTGGTGTTGCTGCTGAGCGAGACCGCGGGCTTCACCCTGACCCTGCCCGGCATCGCGGGCCTGATCATCGCGATCGGCATCACCGCGGACTCCTTCATCGTGTACTTCGAGCGCATCCGTGACGAGATGCGCGCCGGCAAGTCGATGCGCGTCGCGGTCGAGGCGGGCTGGAAGCGGGCTCGGAACACCTGCCTGGCCGCCGACGCGGTCTCGCTGCTGGCGGCCGTCGTGCTCTACGTCTTCGCGGCCGGCGTGGTCAAGGGCTTCGCGTTCGCGCTGGGCCTGACCACGCTCATCGACCTCGGCGTGTTCTTCTGGTTCACCCACCCGATGGTGTCGTGGCTGGCGCGGTTCCGCTTCTTCAATCGCGGCCACCGCCTCTCGGGTCTCAACGCCGAGACGCTGGGGATCGACCGGATCACGCCCGGCACGCCAGCGGGCCGCACCAAGGAGAGGACTGCCTGATGGGCGCGTTCGCACGGTTCGGCAACGACCTCTACGCGGGTCGCCGTTCGATCGACTTCGTCGGCCGTTGGAAGCTCTGGTATCTGATCTCGTTCGTCATCGTCGCGCTCGCGATCGGCGGCGTGGCGTTCAAGGGCCTGAACCTGGGTATCGAGTTCACCGGTGGCACCGCCTTCCGGGTGCAGGTCGCCGACGGTGCGTCGCAGAGCGAGGTCGACGCGATCCGCGAGGCGGTGAAGTCGACGGGCATCGAGGCCGCCTCGAATCCGGTCGCCTCCACCGTCGGCACCGACGGCGTGCTGGTGCAGACCGAGCCGCTGAGCCCGACCGAGGGTGAGCAGGTCACCTCGGCGATCCTCGCCGAGACCGGCACGGCCGACGGCTCGATCTCCCAGTCAGACGTCGGCGCCAGTTGGGGCAAGCAGGTCGCCCAGAAGTCCTTCATCGGCCTCACGGTCTTCATCATCCTCACGGCGCTCTTCATCTGGGCCTACTTCCGTGAGCTCAAGATGTCGATGGCGGCGTTGCTGGCCCTGGTGCACGACGTCGTGATCACGGTCGGCGTGTACGCGCTCACCGGCTTCGAGGTCTCGCCCGCCACCGTCACCGGCATTCTCACCATCTTGGCGTTCTCGCTCTACGACACCGTCGTGGTGTTCGACAAGGTCAAGGAGAACGTCAAGCAGATGCGCGAGAAGCACCAGACCTACGCGCAGGCCGCGAACCTGGCCGTCAACCAGACGCTGGTGCGCTCGATCAACACCTCGATCGTGGCCCTGTTGCCCGTCGGCACGATCTTGGTGATCGGCTCGATCCAGCTCGGTGCCTCCACCCTCCAAGACCTCGCTCTGGCGCTGTTCGTCGGGACGGCGGCCGGCACCTACTCCTCGATCTTCATCGCGACACCGTTCCTGGTGCAGCTGAAGTCGAGCGAGTCCGAGGTCAAGGCGGCCGAGCGGCACGCCAAGGCGCGAGCGCGGGTGGAGGCCGACCGTTACGCCGCCGTCCCGTCCTTCGCCGAGGACATGCCGCTGGCATCGGAGCCAGCGGGGCTCGAGGGGCTCCAGGGCGATCCGGTGCCCGAGGACACCACCGTGCGTGGCGCCGGCGGCAGCGGTCCGGTCACGGCGCCCCGCGCTTCGGAGGCCTACGGGCGTGGTCGCGTGGCCCCACCGTCGAAGGGCGAGGTGCGCGACAGCGCGTCGTCCGGGCGGCAGCAGCCGACGCGCCAGAGCCGCTCGAAGCGGGGCAGGAAGTGACCGCAGCCGAGGTGCTGCGCCGGCTCGTCGTCGACGTGCCGGACTTCCCGGAGGCCGGTGTGGTCTTCAAGGACATCACTCCGATGCTGGCCGACCCCGACGGACTCGCGCTCGTGGTCGACGCCCTGGCCGACGCCGGTCGCGACGCCGACGGGCAGCGGTGCGTCGACGCGGTCTGGGGCATGGAGGCGCGCGGCTTCATCCTCGGCCCGGCGGTCGCGCTCGCGCTGGGCGTCGGTTTCGTCCCGGTGCGCAAGCAGGGCAAGCTGCCGCGTGAGACGCACGCCGTCTCCTACGCGCTGGAGTACGGCGAGGCGACGCTGGAGGTGCACACCGACGCCGCGGGCGCCGGTGGCCGGGTGCTGCTCGTCGACGACGTGCTCGCCACCGGTGGCACCGCCCGCGCCACGGTCGAGCTGGTCGAGGCCTGCGGTGGCACCGTGGCGGGCGTGGCCGTGCTCATGGACCTCGCCTTCCTGCCCTGGCGCGAGGCGCTCGGCGATCTGCCGGTCACCTCGCTGATGACCGTCTCCTGACGGTGTCGTGAACCCCCGCGGCGTCACTACACTCGCCCCATGACGGATCGGGCCAGCGAGCAGCCACCGCGGGTACCGCCGCGGCGTCCTGACCGGGCTGCGGCCGCCGATGTCTCGTCACGCAGCATGCGCGCGCGGCTGGCGCGCATGGGTTCGCGGGCGCCCGGCACCAACCCCGTGCTCGAGCCGCTCTTCCGCGCCGTCCGCGCCAACCACCCTAAGGCCGACCTGGCCCTGCTCGAGCGGGCCTACACCACCGCCGAGCGGCTGCACGAGACGCAGTTGCGCAAGAGCGGCGACCCCTACATCACCCACCCGCTGGCGGTCACCACCATCCTGGCCGGCATCGGCATGACCGAGCCGGTGCTCGTGGCCGCCCTGCTACACGACACGGTCGAGGACACCCCCTACACCCTCGACGAGCTCACCGAGGAGTTCGGCGAGGAGGTCGCGCGCCTGGTCGACGGCGTCACCAAGCTCGACAAGGTCGTCTACGGCGACTCCGCCCAGGCCGAGACGATCCGCAAGATGATCGTCGCGATGTCGCGCGACATCCGGGTGCTGGTCATCAAGCTCGCCGACCGACTGCACAACATGCGCACCCTGCGCTTCGTACCGCAGAAGAGCCAGGAGCGCACAGCGCGGGAGACGCTGGACATCTACGCCCCGCTCGCGCACCGGCTGGGTATGAACACGATCAAGTGGGAGCTGGAGGATCTCGCCTTCGCGACCCTGCACCCGAAGATCTACGACGAGATCGTGCGCATGGTCGCCGAGCGCGCGCCCTCGCGCGAGCAATTCATGGCCGAGGTGATCACCCAGGTCGAGTCCGACCTGCGCGAGGGCAGGATCAAGGCCAAGGTCACCGGGCGACCCAAGCACTACTACTCGATCTACCAGAAGATGATCCTGGGCGGGCGCGAGTTCTCCGACATCTACGACCTGGTGGGCATCCGCATCCTCGTCGACGACGACCGCGACTGCTATGCGGTGCTGGGGGTGCTGCACTCGCGCTGGAACCCGGTGCTGGGGCGGTTCAAGGACTACGTGGCGATGCCCAAGTTCAACATGTACCAGTCGCTGCACACGACCGTCATCGGGCCGCAGGGCAAGGCGGTCGAGATGCAGATCCGCACCTTCTCCATGCACCGGCGCGCCGAGTACGGCGTCGCTGCGCACTGGAAGTACAAGGAGGACGGCCGCGCCGGTGTCGACACCGAGAAGCGCGGTGACATGGACGACATGAGCTGGGTGCGCCAGCTGCTCGACTGGCAGTCCGAGGTCGAGGATCCCGGCGAGTTCTTGGAGTCGCTGCGCTTCGAGATCAACCGCGCCGAGACCTACGTGTTCACGCCGCGCGGTGACGTCATCGCGCTGCCGGCCGGCGCCACGCCGGTCGATTTCGCCTACGCGGTGCACACCGAGGTGGGCCACCACACGATCGGCGCCCGGGTCAACGGCCGCCTGGTGCCGTTGGAGTCGACGCTCGACAACGGCGACGTGATCGAGGTCTTCACCTCCAAGTCGCCCACGGCCGCGCCGTCGCGAGACTGGCTGGGTTTCGTGAAGTCGACGCGTGCCCGCAACAAGATCAAGCAGTGGTTCACCAAGGAGCGGCGCGAGGAGGCCATCGAGCGGGGCAAGGAGCAGATCGCCAAGCTCATGCGCAAGGAGGGCCTGCCCCTGAAGAGGCTGCTCTCCCACGAGTCGCTCATGCTCGCGGCCGAGCACTTCAAGATCGCCGACGTCTCGGCGCTCTACGCGGCGGTGGGGGAGAACCAGCTCTCCGCGCAGGCGGTCGTCAAGCACGTCATCTCGCTGCACGGCGGGGCGCAGGGAGCCGAGGAGGATCTTGCCGAGGCCGTCACGATCACCGGCCGCGCCGGGCGCAGCTCACGCCGATCCTCCTCCGCCGACTCCGGCGTCATCGTCAAGGGCGCCAGCGACCTGTGGGTCAAGCTCGCGAAGTGCTGCACCCCGGTGCCGCCCGATGAGATCCTCGGCTTCGTCACCAAGGGCGGCGGTGTGTCGGTGCACCGCACCGACTGCACCAATGCCGAGGAGCTCCAGCGCCAGCCCGAGAAGCTGCTCGAGGTCGAGTGGGCGCCCACCGAGTCCTCGACGTTCCTGGTCAACATCTGCGTCGAGGCGCTCGACCGGGCGCGGTTGCTCTCGGACATCACGATGGCGCTCTCCGACGCGCACGTGAACATCCTCTCGGCCAACCTGCAGACCACGCGCGACCGTGTCGCCAAGAGCCGGTTCAGCTTCGAGATGGCCGAGGCCAAGCACCTCGACACCGTCATCAAGGCGGTGCGCGGGGTTCCCGGCGTCTTCGACGCCTACCGCGTCACCCAGTAGCCTCGCTCCGGCATGATGCAGCGGATCGGTCCTTCGCGCAATCCTTAACGTGTGTCATTGCTTGCAAGCAAAGAGCGCCTGAGTCTGTCCTGAGACCCATCGACCACATCGAGGGACGGCCCCGAGCCATGAACCGACTATCGCGCACCATCTGTTGTGTCGCCGCGATGCTACCGATGGCACTTCTTGTGCCGTCGACTGCGCAAGCGGACGGTAACAGCACTGGGGGATGGACCCCCGGTGAGACCTTGTCACAATCGTCGGGTGAGGTCTCCAGCCGCGACGAGTTACTGGCCACCTACGACAACGAGCTAGTGCAATGGGGTTGCGTCGGTCCGGAGCAGAATCCCTGCCCTTCCATCCCTGATTCCAAAGCCGTCGATCTCACGCACGTCGCGCAGAGCACGTGGTACTACTGCGGGCCGGCTGCGGGGACGATGATCCTCCGGTCAACCAATGAGGGAGCTTCGGCCTATAACGGAGAGTCGCTCACACAGGATCACGTGGCGGACGATGCCCACACGAAGACGGCATCGCTGCAAGTGACTGCCTGGGCCAGTGGCAACTTCCGTCGTGGGCTGAACCGCTGGCGGGGTGACACTGCGTACTCCAATCTCGAAGAGCCGACCACGAAGAAGTTCACCAGCGCCCTGCACGGGAATATCAAGCGCAACAAGCCCTTTGGCGTGAGTACCATCGAATTCAAGAACGGCCTTCACTACAACGGGCATCCCGATATGACCCTTGGCCACTGGATTGTCGCCTACGGTTGGGCAGACAAGCTCGCGACCATCAGGTTCGCCGACCCGGCGGCCGGGTCCGACGCCCTGCCCGCGTATGCGGATGCAGCCAAGAAGTTCAACGCCGGTCTCAAGTGGTTCAACCAGAACTTCTTCAATCAAGCTGGCCACGGAATCACGTTCTGATGCGTCGCTTCAGCTCTTCCTCCATGTCGCGGTTGTGGATGTGTTCCTTGACGCTCGCAATGGTCGCCTTGGGTGCATGCCAGACGTCCTCGTCGACATCGGCGACTCCGCCTTCGTCGACTCCCGCGGCCCGTGCGACCGAGGCGGACGTCCCAGCGTTGGCGATCGACGGTCAGGATTACACGACGGTTTATGAGAAGCGCAGCGCCCAGGGTTCGGTGTCGACATACCCAGTCGCCCTGAAACCGGCAGGGGGGATCATCGAGGAACAGGTTCCGCCGCCAAGCGAAGATTCCATCATCTCCGCTTCGCGTCTCTTCTGGGCCCAGGTCGGGCGCCGCGGGAGGGTCGAGATCCCTCGGGTAGGCGCCTGGCGCAAGCGGCAAGTGGTGACGGCCGAGTTGGGCAAGGGAGTGGTGCTGTGGAAGGAGACCCGGTCCACCCAGCTCAACATCGACCCGTGGTCGCTCTACCTCTACCGCAGCAAGAGCGGCCGGACTGCGCTCGTCGCGCGCTCTGAGCCGACCGGCGGTAACGCTCCGGTCGAGGATCCCGGGGGTACCGTCCCGGGCCTGGCCTCCGACGGTCGGATCTACTACTCCACCGCGTCCTATGTCGAGGACGAACTCTTCTTCAACGTCTACTCGGTCTCTGCAGCCGGCCAGGCTGAGCCACAGGAGATCGCCGAAGGATCCGGGGCCCGGGTGGCGGGGCATTACGTGGCGTGGGTCGAACAGCGGCCCGAGGCCCGCTTCGCCGTCATCCGGCGCGATGTCACCACAGGGGAGGATCAGGAGATCTATGCGAGTCAGGATCCGTGCGGGCAACTGCACCACATCGTCCTGCTCCCCAGCGGAGCGATCGTGGTGAGCCTCGACTGCGGCGCGACCGATGAAGTGGTCGTGGTCGACGACGGAGCCGCAAGCGTGGTCGCAGAAGGCCGACGCCTCGCCTACGTCAATGCGAGCCAGCGCTATGTCTGGTTCAGTCGCACCACCAAGCACGGCTATCGCCAGTTCCTCTATTCCCGAGGATCAGGGGTGACCAAGCAGATCGGCAGGGGATCTGTTCTCGGCGCCGCCGACATGGCCGGGCGGCTGGTCTCCTGGTCCGCCTTCACGAGGGACGGGACGGCCATCAGGTACATCTCGCACGTCACGTTCTGAGGCGACGCGCCTTTCACGTGACCGTAGGCCGCTCAGCGGTAGTCGGCGGAGGCCTTCTGGGCCATGTCGAGGAACGCCTGGCGGTTCTCGAGCTCCTTCTCCAGGTCGGCGACCTTGCGGTCGTTACCCGCAGCCTTGGCCTTCTCCAGCTGCGCCACGGTCTGGTCGAGCTGGGCCTGGAGCTGCGCGACCATGTCGTCGGCGCGGGCCGACTTCTCGGGGTCGCTGCGCCGCCACTGGTCCTGCTCGAGGTCGCGGATGGCGTTCTCGACGGCCCGGATGCGACCCTCGAGCTCCTTGATGCGGGCGCGCGGCACCTTGCCGGCGGCGTCCCACTTCTCCGCGATGTCGCGGAAGGCCTTCTTGGCGGCGTCGAGGTCGGTGATGGGCAGCAGAGCCTCGGCCTCGACGAGCAACGCCTCCTTGACCTCGGCGTTCTGCGCGAACTCGGCGTCGAGGGCTGCATTGGCCGCGTCGCGGGCGCCGAAGAACGCGTCCTGCGCGCCGCGGAACCGTTTCCACAGCGCGTCGTCGTCGGACTTGGCGGCCGGGCCGGCGGCCTTCCACTGCTGCATCAGGTCGCGGTAGCGACGGGCGGTCTCGCCCCAGTCGGTGGAGTCGGCGATCGCCTCGGCCTCCTTGACCAGCCGCTCCTTGACCAGCTTGGCCCCGCCGCGCTTCTCGTTGAGCTCGGCGAAGTGCTGCTTGCGACGCCGCGTGTAGGTCGTGCGAGCGCCTGAGAACCGCTTCCACAGAGCGTCGTCGGAGGCCCGGTCGATGCGCGGCACCTTCTTCCACTCATCGAGCAGGTCGCGCAGCCGGTTGGCGCCGCCGCGCCAGTCGTTGCTCTCCGCGATCTTCTCGGCCTCGGCGGCGATGCGCTCCTTGTGCGCCTTGGACTCCGCGGCCTTCTCGGCCTTCTCGGCGCGCTTGGCCTCGCGCTGCGAGGCGAGCACGGGCGCCAGCGCGTCGAGCCGCGCCTCGAGCCCGGCGAGGTCGCCCACGGCGTTGGCGCCGTGCACCTGCTCGCGCACCGTCGTGATCGACGATGCGGCCTCGTCGGGCGACATCACTCCCGACCGCACTCGCTTCTCGAGCAGCTCGACCTCGAGGGTGAGCGCGTCGAAGCGCTTGGTGTAGAAGGCCATCGCCTCCTCGGGCGTGCCCTCCGGATACTGGCCGACGCTGCGTTCGCCGTCGCTGGTGCGCACATAGACGGTTCGGTCGTCGTCGACCCGGCCCCACTCGTGACTGGTCACGCCCCCATGCTAGACAAACCGCTCTGCTCGCTAGGGTTGCCCGGTGTTGATCGCAGGTTTCCCGGCAGGTCCGTGGGGCACGAACTGCTACGTGGTGGCGACCGGTCCCGGCTCGGAGTGCGTCGTCGTCGACCCCGGCAAGGACGCCGCCTCCGGCGTGGCCGACGTCGTCCGCGAGCACAAGCTCAAGCCCGTCTCGGTGCTCGTGACGCACGGCCACATCGACCACATGTGGTGCGTCGCTCCGGTCGCGGGCAGCTACGACGCCACCGCGTGGATCCACCCCGACGACCGGCACCTGCTCACCGACCCCATGGCCGGCATGTCGCGCGAGACCAGTCAGATGCTGCTCGGCGGCAGCTACGAGTGGGCCGAGCCCGACGACGTCCGTGAGCTCGCCGACGCCCAGCGGCTCGAGCTCGCCGGGCTGGAGTTCGTCGTCGACCACACGCCGGGTCACACCCAGGGCTCGGTCACGTTCCGCACTTCGTACGGCGCCGCGCACGGCCAGCCGGAGGTCTCCGAGGTCATGTTCGCCGGCGACCTGATCTTCAAGGGCTCCATCGGCCGCACCGACCTGCCCGGCGGCGACCACCCCACGATGCTGCGCACCCTGGCGGCGAAGGTGCTGCCGCTCGCCGACGACATCGTGGTCCTGCCCGGCCACGGCGAGCAGACCTCCATCGGGCTCGAGCGCGCCACCAACCCCTACCTCCAGGATCTCCCGGAGGCTCCCGCCGCACCGACGAGAGGGCTCTAGATGGCCGGCAAGCCGACCCCGCTCAGCGGCTTCCCCGAGCTGCTGCCCGAGCAGCGCATCGTCGAGCAACAGGTCGTCGACACGCTGCGGCACACGTTCGAGCTGTACGGCTTCGGTGGCATCGAGACCCGCGCCGTCGAGCCGCTCGACCAGCTGCTGCGTAAGGGCGACACCTCCAAGGAGGTCTATCTGCTGCGCCGACTGCACGAGGAGAGCGCCGAGGGCCACGCCGGCATGGGGCTGCACTTCGACCTCACCGTGCCGTTCGCGCGCTACGTGCTCGAGAACGCGGGCAAGCTCGAGTTCCCGTTCCGGCGCCACCAGATCCAGAAGGCGTGGCGCGGCGAGCGCCCCCAGGAGGGCCGGTTCCGCGAGTTCACCCAGGCCGACATCGACATCGTCGGCCGCGACGCGCTGCCCTTCCACCACGACGTCGAGGTCACGCGCGTCATGGTCGATGCGCTCACCCGACTCACCTTCCTGCCCGGCTTCCGGCTCCAGGTCAACAACCGCAAGCTGATCCAGGGCTTCTACGCCGGTCTGGGCATCGACACCGGCGACGAGGTCATGCGGCTGGTCGACAAGCTCGACAAGCTGCCCGTCGAGAAGGTGCGCGAGCTGCTGGTGAGCGAGGCCGGGGTCGACGAGGCGACCGCCGACCGCGTGCTCTCCCTCGCCGAGATCCGCACCGCGGACGCCACCGAGGTGGCCCGCCTGGTCGGCGACCTGGGAGTCGACCACCCCCTGCTCGCCGAGGGCGTCGACGAGCTGACCCGGCTGCTCGACGGCGTCGCCGACCTGGTCGGCGACCGGGTGCGGGTCGAGGCCGACCTCTCGATCGCCCGCGGCCTGGACTACTACACCGGCACCGTGTTCGAGACCCGTCTCGCCGGCTACGAGTCGCTGGGGTCGATCTGTTCGGGCGGTCGCTACGACTCCCTGGCCAGCGACGGCCGCACCACCTACCCCGGCGTGGGCCTCTCGTTCGGGGTCAGCCGGGTCATCGTCCCGTTGATGGCCCGCACCGGGCTGGCGGCCGACCGCTCGGTGCCCAGTGTCGTGCTGGTCGCCCTGACCGGCGAGGACTCGCGTCCGGCCAGTGACGCCGTGGCCACCGCGCTGCGTAGTCGCGACATCCCGTGCGAGGTCGCACCCTCGGCCGCGAAGTTCGGCAAGCAGATCCGCACCGCCGAGCGCCGCGGCATCCCGTTCGTCTGGTTCGTGCAGCCCGACGGCACCCACCAGGTCAAGGACATCCGCGACGGAAACCAGGTGGACGCCGACCCCGCGGCCTGGACACCATCGGCGCACGACCTGCGCCCCACCATCGTCAGCACCGAGCCCCCTACCGAGGAGCAGCACCCGTGATCCGCAGCCATGACGCCGGCACCCTGCGCGCCGAGCACGTCGACACCGAAGTCACCCTCGCCGGCTGGGTCGCCCGCCGGCGCGATCACGGCGGTGTGGCCTTCCTCGATCTGCGCGACGCCAGCGGCGCTGTGCAGGTGGTCGCCCGCGACGAGGTGCTCACCGGTGCGGCGCACGACCTGCGCAACGAGTACTGCGTCACGGTCCGCGGCACGGTCGTGGCACGCGACGAGCACAACCGCAACGCGAACATCTCGACCGGCGACGTCGAGGTCGTGGCCTCCTCCATCGAGGTGCTCAGCGCCGCCGCTGCGCTGCCCTTCCAGATCGACGAGCACGTCGACGTGGGGGAGGAGGCGCGGCTGAAGTACCGCTACCTCGACCTGCGTCGTCCGGCTCCGGGGGCCGCTCTGCGACTGCGCAGCAAGGTCAACCAGGCCGCGCGCGCGGTGCTCGCCGAGCACGACTTCGTCGAGATCGAGACACCCACGCTGACCCGCTCGACGCCCGAGGGCGCCCGCGACTTCCTGGTGCCGGCCCGGCTGCGGCCGGGCAGCTGGTACGCCCTGCCACAGAGCCCGCAGCTGTTCAAGCAGCTGCTCATGGTCGCTGGCATGGAGCGCTACTACCAGATCGCGCGCTGCTACCGCGACGAGGACTTCCGCGCCGACCGGCAGCCGGAGTTCACCCAGCTCGACATCGAGATGAGCTTCGTCGACCAGGACGACGTGATCGCCCTGGGCGAGCAGATCGCTGCGGCGCTGTGGAAGCTGATCGGCTACGACGTGCCGCTCCCGATGCCGCGCATGACCTACGCCGAGGCGATGGCACGCTACGGCTCGGACAAGCCCGACCTGCGCATGGGCCAGGAGCTCGTGGAGTGCACCGAGTACTTCGCCGACACTTCCTTCCGGGTCTTCCAGGCGCCCTACGTCGGCGCGGTCGTGATGCCTGGCGGCGCCAGCCAGCCGCGCAAGCAGCTCGACGCCTGGCAGGAGTGGGCCAAGCAGCGCGGTGCGAAGGGGCTGGCCTACGTGCTGGTGACCGAGGACGGCGAGCTGGGTGGCCCGGTGGCCAAGAACCTCAGCGACACCGAGAAGGCCGGGCTCGCCGCGCATGTCGGCGCGCAGCCGGGTGACTGCGTCTTCTTCGCCGCCGGGCCGGTGAAGTCCAGCCGGGCGCTGCTGGGCGCGGCGCGTCTGGAGATCGGACGCCGCTGCGGCCTCATCGACGAGAGCGCCTGGTCGTTCCTCTGGGTCGTCGACGCCCCACTGTTCGAGCCCGCCGGCGACGCCGTGGCGAGCGGCGACGTCGCCGTCGGTGCCGGTGCGTGGACGGCCGTCCACCATGCCTTCACCTCGCCTCAGGACACCGAGTCCTTCGACGCCGACCCCGGCAACGCCCTGGCCTGGGCCTACGACATGGTCTGCAACGGCAACGAGATCGGCGGCGGATCGATCCGTATCCACCGTGACGACGTGCAGAGACGGGTCTTCTCCGTGATGGGTCTCGGCGAGGCGGAGGCGCAGGAGAAGTTCGGCTTCCTGCTCGAGGCCTTCACCTTCGGCGCTCCGCCGCACGGCGGCATCGCCTTCGGCTGGGACCGCATCTGCGCGCTGCTGTCGGGCAGCGACTCCATCCGCGAGGTCATCGCCTTCCCGAAGTCCGGTGGGGGCTACGACCCGCTCACGGCCGCTCCGGCGCCCATCAGTGCCGGGCAGCGAAAGGAAGCCGGTGTCGACGTCGTGTCCGCGAAGGATCTTGCCTCGGAGGCGTGAACCGCCGGAGGAGTCGTCGTGATCCGAGGCAGGTGGTCGAGACCTGATCGTTACGTGTGAGTGATCGCTTGGGCGCTGCCCGTCGCCTAGAGTCCCGTTGCAGCGCACCGTGTCCGCACAGCGAGACGCTGGTTGCGTGCAGCCCCAGCAACGCTCGACACGACGAGGTGAGATGACCAGTCCGGCGAACGAGGTCGACGAGATCGCGACCGACGAGGCGACGCACCATTCGACCGGTCCGTCCACGGCGGTGGTCAGCAAGTCGCCCACTCGTATCGCGATGGAGCGGTTTCGTAAGGACAAGCTCTCCATGACGGCGTTCTCGATCGTGGTGTTCTTCTTCGTGGCCGCCGTCTTGGCCCCGATCCTGGTCAAGACGGGCGTGCTCGACCCCTTCGGCACGAACCAGGATCTGCTCAACGAGTTCTCTCTGCCCTCCGGTAAGTGGGGCGGCATGTCGTCGAGCCACCCCCTGGGCCTCGAGCCCGGTGTGGGCCGCGACGCGCTCTCGCGGGTCTGGTACGGCATCACCTTCTCGCTGGCCATGTCGATCAGCGCGACGATCATCGCCATCGTGCTCGGCGTGGTGCTCGGCATCGTCTCCGGCGCCTCGGGCGGCTGGGCCGACACGATCATCGGCCGGCTCATCGACCTCACGCTGTCGTTCCCCCAGACGCTGATGCTGCTGGCCCTCTCGTCCGTGCTGGTCACGTTCATCAGCGACAAGCTGCACGTGCCGAGTGGTAACCCCTCCCAGGCGGTCTACGTGGTGGCGATCCTCGGCCTGTTCGGCTGGACCGGAATCGCCCGCCTCGTGCGCGGGCAGGTGCTGTCGCTGCGCGAGGCCGAGTTCGTGCAGGCGGCCAATCTGATGGGTGCCTCGCGCGCTCGCATCTACTTCAAGGAGATCCTGCCCAACCTCTGGGCGCCGATCCTGGTGAGCTTCACCCTCATCATGCCGACCTTCGTCTCCGCCGAGGCGGCCCTCGGCTACCTCGGCGTCAGCATCGGCCCCCCGACCCCGACCCTGGGCACGGTGCTCAACGACTCGCTGAGCTACGCCGACACCGATCCGCTCTACTTCTTCGTCCCCGCGGTCACGATCATGGTCATCGTCGTCTCTTTCAACCTGCTCGGCGACGGTCTGCGCGACGCGCTCGACCCCAAGGGCAATCGCTGAACCCTCACGCTTCCGGTGCCGACACCCGTCAGCGCCCCGTGCCCCGCGACGAGCGCGGGACACCACAACAAGGAAGGAACACGGAATGAAACTGAGGCGGACTTTCGCAGCGACTGCTGCGGCTGCCCTCGGTGCCACCATCCTCGCCGCCTGTGGCGGCGGCGGTGGCGGCACCGACACCAACTCGAGTGGCGACACGGAGTCCGCCAAGGGCGGGACCCTCACGGTGCTCCAGCACTTCCCCTTCGAGTCGACCGACCCGCAGCGGATCTACTACGGCGTCGAGCTGTCGTGGTTCCGCCGGCTGCTCTACCGCGGCCTCGTGGCGTTCCCGATGGACGACTCCAACGAGGTCGTCCCGGACCTCGCCACCGACACCGGCACCTCCTCCGAGGGCGGCAAGGTGTGGTCGTTCACGCTCAAGGACGGCGTGAAGTGGGAGGACGGCTCCGACATCACCTGTGAGGACGTGCAGTACGGCACCTCGCGCGTGTTCGCCAACGACCTCATCATCGGTGGTCCGAACTACACGCTGAGCTACCTCTCCAGCCTGGACTACCCCGGCCCCTACAAGGCCACCGCCAAGCAGCAGGCCGCCTTCGACAAGGCCGTCTCGTGCTCGTCGGACAACAAGACCATCACCTTCCACTTCGACAAGCCGTGGGCCGACTTCCCGCTGGCCGCGGCGTCGCTGATGATGACCGACCCGTACAAGAAGTCCTTCGACCAGGGCGACAAGTCCAAGTTCAAGGTGCTCTCGAACGGGCCGTACAAGGTCGAGGGCGGCACCTGGAGCAAGAACAAGGGCGCCACGCTGGTCCGCAACGACGAGTACGACCCGTCGACCGACGAGCCCGACAAGCTGCGCCTGGCGCTGCCGGACACGATCGACTACCAGATCGACCCCTCCGACACCGCGGGTGAGCTGTTCAACGACCGTCTCATCGCCAACGCCCCGGCCGACCAGACCGCGATCACGACCGCCCGTGTGGCGCCGTCGCAGTTCCCGAAGATCACCGGCTCGGTCGAGGACCGCTACCAGAACCCGGAGTCGCCCTACAACGACTACCTGGTGCCGAACTTCAACCGCCTCAAGGACGTCAACGTCCGCCAGGCGCTCGCCGCGGCCCTGCCCCTGAACGACTACGTCAAGGCTCTGGGCGGCGACCGTTCCGCGACGGCCTCGGAGACCATCGTGAACCCGGCGCTGGACTTCCCGGACAACCCGGCCTTCGCCGACGACGCCGACAACGACGGTGACCCCGACGCTGCCAAGGCCCTGCTCGAGAAGGCCGGCGTGCAGACGCCGTACCCGATCAAGCTCGGCTACTCCAAGTCGCCCACGATGGACAAGGCCATGGCCGTCATCAAGGAGGGCTGGGACAAGGCCGGCTTCGACGTCACCCTGGCGCCGCTGACCGACACCTACTACGACGTCATCTCCAAGCCGGACGACGACTACGACGTCACGTGGGCCGGCTGGGGTGCCGACTGGCCCTCGGCCATGACCGTGCTGCCGCCGCTGTTCGACGGCCGCCCGAACATCTCGTCGACCACCTGTGGCAACGACTACGGCTGCTACGACTCCGACGCGTTCAACAAGCTGGTCGACCAGGCCGCGGAGGCCACCGACGTCGACGAGCAGAAGTCGATCCTCGAAGACGCCGACAAGCAGCTCGGTGAGGATGTCGCCTACATCCCGCTGGAGATCACCAAGTTCAACTGGCTCTACGGGAGCAAGGTGACCGGTTTCACCACGACGGCGGCTTCGTCGTCGTACCCGGAGATCGGTCTCATCGGCGTCCAGCAGTGACGGTTCCCTCCGTCTGAGCTGACACCACCTCAGTGATGCCGGGCGGGCACTACGGTGCCCGCCCGGCATCCCGGTGAGTGGGCTCTGTTCCGCTCGCCCCGCACGACCCGAACCCCCACCATCTCGGGGCGCCTGGTGCGCCCTCCCTCGTCGAAGAAGGTGAGTGCCCGACATGTGGGCCTACGCAGTGCGACGCGCGGCCATCGGAGTGGTCCTGCTCGTCGCTGTCGCCCTGGTGACCTTCGTGCTGTTCTTCGCCACGGCCGCCAACCCGGCCCGACTGGCGTGCGGCAAGAACTGCTCCCAGCAGCAGATCAAGGTCACCGAGAAGGCGCTGGGCTACGACCAGCCCCTCTACGTGCAGTTCGGCACCTTCATGAAAGGCCTGGTGGTCGGCCGCGAGTTCCCGGCCGACAAGGAGGTCCGCGAGCGCAACCCGGAGCTCGTGACCGACTGTGGCCCTCCGTGCCTGGGCTACTCGGTGAACGTCGGAACCACCGTCAACTCGCTGATCGTCCAGGCCGCGCCGACCACGATCTCCCTGGCCGTGGTGGCCTTGGTGATGTGGCTGATCGGCGGCGTGCTCTTCGGCATTCTGGCCGCGGTCTACAAGGGCTCGTTCATCGACCGCGGCGTGGTCGGCCTCACCTTGATCGCCTACGCCTTCCCGACCTTCTTCATCGCCGTGTTCTTCCTCAAATACGTCGTGATCAAGTGGGAGATCCTGCCCTATCCGGGATATGTGACCATCGCCGACGGCGGCGTGTTCACCTGGTTCGAGAACCTGCTGCTGCCCTCCTTCACCCTCGCGCTGGTCTTCATGGCCGGTTACGTGCGCATGACGCGGGCCTTCGTGCTGGAGTCGTTGGGGGAGGACTACATCCGCACGGCGAAGTCCAAGGGTCTGCGCACCCGGCCGGTGCTGTTCAAGCACGCGCTGCGCGCCGCGCTCACCCCCCTGGTCACGATGGCCGGGCTCGACTTCGCGACCTTGCTGGGTGGTGCGATCATCACCGAGTCCGTTTTCGCCTACCCCGGGCTGGGCTTGCTGACGGTGCAGTCCAGTTCGTCCTTCGATCTGCCTACCATCGTGGGTGTCGTGCTCGTCGCGGCGTTCTTCGTGATCGTGCTCAACATCCTGGTCGACATCTCCTACGCGTTCATCGACCCGCGCGTGCGGCTCGGCTGAGCGGGAAAGGACCACTTCAACATGAGCGACCAGAAGACTCCTGGATCCTCGCGTGTCGGCTTGGGCAAGCGCGGCGCGTCGGCCCCGGCCACCGGCTCGGGCTCCGGCTCCTTCCTAGAGGTACGTGACCTCAAGGTCCACTTCCCGACCGCGGACGGCCTGGTCAAGGCCACCGACGGCCTCTCCTACACCGTCGAGCGCGGCAAGACGCTCGGCATCGTGGGCGAGTCCGGCTCCGGCAAGTCCGTGTCGAGCTCGGCCATCATGGGCCTGCACCGCGGCACCCGCGCGCAGGTGAGCGGTGAGATCCTGCTCGAGGGCACCGACCTGCTGCGGTTGAGCAACGAGGAGATGCGTCGGGCGCGCGGCAAGGACGTCGCGATGATCTTCCAGGATCCGCTCTCGGCGATGCACCCCTACTACACGGTGGGCAACCAGATCGCCGAGGCCTACCTGGTGCACAACGACGTCTCGAAGAAGGCGGCCCGCGCGCGCACGATCGAGATGCTCGACCGGGTGGGCATCCCGCAGCCGGACCGCCGTGTCGACGACTACCCGCACCAGTTCTCCGGCGGCATGCGCCAGCGCGCCATGATCGCGATGGGCCTGATCAACGACCCCGGTCTGCTCATCGCCGACGAGCCCACCACGGCCCTCGACGTCACCGTGCAGGCGCAGATCCTCGATCTGCTCCAGGATCTCCAGCGCGAGTTCAACTCGGGCATCATCATCACCCACGACCTGGGAGTGGTGGCCGAGATGGCCGACGACGTGCTGGTCATGTACGCCGGGCGTGCGGTCGAGATCGGCACGACCAACCAGATCATGACCAAGCCCGAGATGCCCTACACCTGGGGCCTGCTTGCCAGCGTTCCAGATCTTGCCGGTGACCCGGAGGAGCAGCTCGTCCCGATCAAGGGCAACCCGCCGAGCCTGCTCGACCCGCCTCCCGGGTGTGCCTTCAGCCCGCGCTGCCGCTTCAAGGAGCACGTCTCCGGCGATCTGTGCACCACGCAGCTGCCCGAGCTCACCTCCGCGGCCGGGGCCACCCACGTCAAGCGGTGCCATCTCACCGATTCCAGCGTCCTGAAGCAGGAGCAGCCCGCATGAGCGAGCGTCCGATCCTCGAGGTCGAGGATCTGAAGATGTACTTCCCGGTCAAGTCGACCGGCGTGATCCGCCGGACGGTCGGCCACGTGCAGGCGGTCGACGGGGTGTCCTTCCAGGTCGAGAAGGGTCAGGCGCTCGGACTCGTGGGCGAGTCCGGGTGCGGCAAGTCGACCACCGGTCGCCTCGTGACCCGGCTCAACAAGCCCACCAGCGGCGCCATCCGGTTCGAGGGCGACGACATCTCCGACATCTCGCCCCGCAAGCTCAAGCCGCTGCGCCGCGAGATCCAGATGATCTTCCAGGATCCCTACACCTCGCTGAACCCGCGCCACACGGTCGGCTCGATCATCGGTGCACCCCTGGCCATCCACGACGTCGTGCCGAAGAACAAGATCCTGCCGCGGGTCCAGGAGCTGCTCGAGATCGTCGGTCTCAACCCGGAGCACTACAATCGGTACCCGAACGAGTTCTCCGGCGGCCAGCGCCAGCGCATCGGCATCGCCCGGTCGCTGACCCTCCAGCCCAAGCTGCTGGTGGCCGACGAGCCGGTCTCGGCCCTCGACGTGTCGATCCAGGCGCAGGTGATCAACCTGCTCCAGCAGCTCCAGAGGGAGTTCGACATCTCCTTCCTCTTCATTGCCCACGACCTCGCGGTGGTGCGGCACTTCTGCCCCGAGGTCGCGGTGATGTACCTCGGCAAGATCGTCGAGATCGCCGATCGCGACACCATCTACGGGCACGCCCACCACCCCTACACCCAGGCGCTGCTCTCGGCGGTGCCCGACGTCAAGCAGGCCGAGGTGGGCGGGCGCCGCGAGCGCATCCGGCTCCAAGGCGACGTGCCGAGCCCGATCAACCCGCCCTCCGGCTGCCGGTTCCGCACCCGCTGCCCGATGGCGCAGGAGATCTGCGCCCGCGTCGAGCCGCCGCTGATGCAGATCGGTCCGCGACACAAGGTCGCCTGCCACTTCGCCGGCGAGCTCGGCCAGTCGCCCACCCGCCCGGTCACGACCTCGGTGCTCGGGGTCGACGACCAGGGCAGCCCAGCCGGCACCTCGCCCGCAACTCCGGTGCCGACCGGCCCGGGGTACGACCAGCAGTGGTTCGACCTCTCCTCGCAGCAGGTGATCTCCGCCTGAGCGACGCCCTCTTCGACGTACCGAAGGCACCCGGCGGCGACCCGGCCCCGAGCACCCGCTCGGGCGCCGGGTCACTGGCGTCCAACCCGACCTCCTCCGCCCCACTCGCCGTGCGCATGCGGCCGCGCACCCTCGACGAGCTCGTCGGCCAGCAGCAGCTACGCAAGCCGGGTAGTCCACTGCGACAGCTCATCGACGACGGGCGCTCGCTGTCGGTCCTGCTCTGGGGGCCCCCGGGCACCGGCAAGACGACCATCGCGGCGATCGTCAGCGGTCAGACCGATCGTCGGTTCGTGGAGATCTCGGCGGTGTCGGCCGGCGTCAAGGAGGTACGCAGCGCCATCGACGCTGCCCGCAACGAGCTGGTGGCCACCGGCCGGGAGACGGTGCTGTTCGTCGACGAGGTGCACCGCTTCTCGAAGGCGCAGCAGGACGCTCTATTGCCCGGGGTCGAGAACCGATGGGTCACGCTGGTGGCCGCCACGACGGAGAACCCCAGCTTCAGCGTGATCTCGCCGCTGCTGAGCCGCAGTCTGCTGCTGCGCTTGGAGTCGCTGACCGACGACGACATCCGTGGGGTGGTGCGCCGCGCCATCGACGACGAGCGAGGCCTTGCGGGGCGGGTCACGGTGGCTGACGACGCCGAGGAGCACCTGGTGCGCCTCGCCGGCGGCGACGCCCGGCGTGCCCTGACCTACCTCGAGGCCGCCGCCGGTGCGACAGGCTCGGACGGAGTGGTCGACCTCGGCACCGCGGAGCGGGCGGTCGACGTGGCGGCGGTGCGCTACGACCGACAGGGCGACCAGCACTACGACGTCACCAGCGCCTTCATCAAGTCGGTGCGCGGTTCCGATGTCGACGCGGCGCTGCACTATCTCGCCCGGATGCTCGAGGCCGGTGAGGATCCGCGCTTCATCGCGCGCCGACTGATCATCCTGGCCAGCGAGGACGTCGGCCTGGCCGACCCCACGGCCCTGCCCACCGCCGTCGCCGCCGCCCAGGCGGTGCAGCTGATCGGCCTGCCCGAGGGCCGGCTGACCCTCGCGCACGCCACCATCGCCATCGCGGCGGCGCCGAAGTCGAACGCGGTCACCACCGCCATCGGCGCCGCGACGGCCGACGTGCAGGCCGGTCTCGTCGGGCCCGTTCCGGCGCACCTGCGCGACGCGCACTACGCCGGCGCCAAGAAGCTGGGCCACGGCCAGGGCTACACCTACAGCCACGACGAGCCGTACGGCATCGCCGAGCAGCAGTACGCCCCCGATGTCGTCGCCGACAAGCGCTACTACGAGCCCAAGGAGATCGGGGCCGAGGCCGGCGTCCGGGAGCGCTGGGAGCGGGTTCGTCGTATCATCCGAGGCGGGTAGGGTCTGGGCCCATGAGCCTGCCCACCACCGCGCTGCTGGCGAGCCTGGGTGCGGCCCTGCTGGTGATGCTGGCGCTCGCGGCCGTGGCCGGCCGCCTCTCCCGCCGCTTGCGGGCCGAGGCCGCCGCTCGCGACGCGGTCACGCGCGCGCTCACCGAGCGCATCGACGCTTTGGAGTCGCGGCTGCGCGCCATCGGGGCGGAGACGTCAACGGCGAACGCCACGCGGCAGGAAGGCTTCGTCATCACCCGGCTCGGCCAGCCCGACGACGAGCCATCGGAGACCGCGGACGACGGCGGCTCGCCGTCCCTGCCGCCGGCGCTGTTCGCCGACCTCGTGCTGCGCGAGTCGGCCGTGCAGGCCGGAACCCTGCTGGCCGGGCTGCGTCGTGGCCTGGCTCCCGAGTCGCGCGCTCGCATCCGGATCGCCATGCGGCGCGAGCTCAAGCGTGCCCGCAGGCAGCGTCGTACAGAGGAGCGCCAGGCCGTGCGCGAGTGGCGCGCCCGCGAGCGCGACCGCCTCGACGGGTCGGCGGCGTGAGGTCGGCATGAGAAGAGGCCTCTGGTTCGCAGCGGGGGCCGGTGCGGGGGTGTGGGCAGCCGCTCGCGCGCGCCGTGCCGCCGAAGCCCTCACCGTCGACGGCCTGCGCGACCGCGCGGGCGCCGCGGCGCTGGGGCTGCGCATGCTCCGCGACGAGGTGGCCCAGGGCCGCGCGGACGCCGAAACAGGGGTGCGCCAGCGGCTCGGTGTGCCGTCTCCTGGAGACTCACCCCGGCAGCTCCAGACCCCGGCCCACCACCGGCTGGCCGCCAGGAGCACCACCACCGACACGAACGAGGAAGGCACCGACTGATGGAGACCGCGGAGATCCGGCGACGATTCATCGCCCACTTCGAGAAGCACGGTCACACGGTGGTGCCCTCGGCCTCGCTGCTGCTCGACGACCCGACTCTGCTGTTCGTCAACGCGGGGATGGTTCCGTTCAAGCCGTACTTCCTCGGCCAGGAGACCCCGCAGTGGGACCGCGCCACGAGCGTGCAGAAGTGCGTGCGCACCCTCGACATCGAGGAGGTCGGCAAGACCACCAGGCACGGCACCTTCTTCCAGATGTGCGGCAACTTCTCCTTCGGCGACTACTTCAAGGAGGGCGCGATCCGCTTCGCCTGGGAGCTGGTGACCGGGTCGGTCGACGACGGTGGCTACGGCTTCGACCCCGAGAAGATCTGGGTCACCGTGCTGCCCAGTGACACCGAGGCCAAGCAGATCTGGCACGAGGTCATCGGCCTGCCGACCGAGCGCATCCAGGAGCGCGGCCTCGAGGACAACTACTGGAACATGGGCGTGCCCGGGCCCGGCGGCCCGTGCTCGGAGATCTACGTCGACCGCGGCCCTGCCTACGGCCCCGACGGCGGCCCCAACGCCGACGAGGACAGGTTCCTGGAGATCTGGAACCTGGTCTTCATGCAGGAGCTGCTCTCCACGGTGCGCTCCAAGGCCGACTTCGACGTCGAGAAGCCCTTGCCGGCGAAGAACATCGACACCGGCATGGGCCTTGAGCGCGTGGCCTACCTGCTCCAGGGCAAGGAGAACCTCTACGAGATCGACGAGGTCTTCCCGGTCATCGAGCGCGCCGCCGAGCTCACCGGCAAGACCTACGGCGCCGGCGGCGAGCAGGGTGAGGCCGACGACGTGCGGTTCCGCGTCGTCGCCGACCACGTGCGCAGTGCACTCATGCTCATCAGCGACGGCGTCACCCCCGGCAACGAGGGTCGCGGCTACGTGCTGCGACGGCTGCTGCGTCGCGCCGTCCGCTCGATGCGGTTGCTCGGGTACGACGGGCACGCGCTGCGCGAGCTGATGCCGGTCAGCCGCGACCGCATGAAGCTCTCCTACCCCGAGGTCGAGACCGGGTGGGAGCGCATCGCCCGGGTGGCGTTCGCCGAGGAGGACGCCTTCCGCAAGACCCTCGAGGCAGGTACCACGCTCTTCGACCAGGCGGCGACGTCGGTCAAGGAGTCCGGCAGCACGATGCTGGCGGGCGCCCAGGCGTTCCAACTGCACGACACCTACGGCTTCCCGATCGACCTCACGCTCGAGATGGCCAGCGAGGCCGGTCTCGACGTCGACGAGGCCGGGTTCCGTTCGCTCATGGCCGAGCAGCGCGAGCGGGCCAAGGCCGACGCGAAGGCGAAGAAGGGCCAGCACGCCGACACCGGTCTCTATCGCGGCGTGCTCGACGAGCACGGCCCCACCGAGTGGTTGGCCTACGAGACTCTCGAGACCGAGTCGCGGGCGATCGCGCTGCTCGCCGGCGGCGCGCCGGTGTCCAGGCTCGGCAACGGCGAGGTCGGCGAGATCGTGCTCGACCGCACGCCGTTCTACGCGGAATCCGGTGGCCAGGCCGCCGACGCCGGCATCATCGAGTTCGACGGCGGCAGGCTCGAGGTGCTCGACGTGCAGCGCCCGGTGCGCGGACTGGTGGTGCACCAGGTGCGCGTCGTCGACGGCGAGTTCGAGGCGGGCTCTGCGTTGCACGCGCAGGTCGACCCCGAGTGGCGCACCGGCGCCCGGCAGGCGCATTCGGGCACCCACGTCGTGCACGCGGCGCTGCGCGAGGTTCTCGGCCCCACGGCGCTCCAGTCGGGCTCCTACAACAGGCCCGGCTACCTGCGCCTCGACTTCGGGTGGACGACGGGGCTCACGCCCGCGCAGGTGCGCGACGTCGAAGAGGTCTCGAACCGGGCCCTGCGCGCCGACCTGCCCGTCGGCTGGCAGTACATGACCCTGCCCGAGGCCAAGGACTGGGGTGCGATCGCGCTCTTCGGTGAGACCTACGACGAGTCCCAGGTGCGCGTCGTCGAGATCGGCGGCCCGTGGTCGCGCGAGCTCTGCGGCGGCACGCACGTCGAGCACTCCTCGCAGATCGGCACCGTGGTGATCACGGGGGAGTCCTCGGTCGGGTCGGGCAACCGCCGCATCGAGGCGTTCACCGGCGTCGAGGGCTTCGCCTACCTGGCCCGCGAGCGCGACGTCGTCGCCCAGCTCACCTCGCTGCTCAAGACCCAGCCCGACGACCTGGTCGGACGCGTCGGCGACATGGTCGAGCGGCTGCGAGCGAGCGAGAAGGAGCTCGCCAAGGCTCGGCTGGCCCAACTGCTCTCCGGCGCGGGCGCACTGTGCGACAAGGCCGTCGACGTGCAGGGCGTGCAGGTCGTCGCCGAGCGGCTCGACGGTGCGGCGGCGAATGACGTGCGCACGCTGGCGACCGACGTCCTCGGCCGGTTCGGGCAGGAGCGCCCCGCGGTGGTCGTGCTCATCGGCGTCGACGGCGACAAGGCGCCCGTGGTGGTGCTCGCCAACGGGTCCGCGCAGTCGCGCGGCGTCCAGGCCGATGCGGTGCTGCGTGAGGTGGCGCCGCTGATCGGCGGTCGCGGTGGCGGCAAGGCGGCCCAGGCCCAGGGAGCCGGCACCGACGTGTCCGGCGTCGATGCGGCCCTCGCGCGGGTCGCCGGCCTGGTGTCCGACGCCCAGCGGTGAGACACGGCACCCGGCTGGGCATCGACCCCGGCGACGCGCGCATCGGCGTAGCCCGCAGCGACCCCTCGGGTCTGCTGGCGAGCCCCGTCGAGACGGTGCGCCGCGGTAAGGGCGACCTCGCCCGGATCCGTCGCATCCTGCGAGACCTCGCCGACGACACCGGGGCCGAGGCCCTCGAGGTCGTCGTCGGGCTCCCTCGCTCGCTGGGTGGCGGCGAGGGCCCGGCCGCCGTCAAGGTGCGCGAGTTCGCCGCCCGCCTGGCTGCGCGCGTCGCGCCGACACCCGTGCGGCTCGTCGACGAACGCCTCTCCACGGTGAGTGCGGAGGCTATGCTGCGCGACCGAGGCCGTAAGGGGGCGGCGCGACGTGCGGTGGTCGACCAGGCCGCGGCGGTCGTGATCCTCCAGCACACCCTCGACACCGAGCGTGCCAGCGGCACGCCCCCCGGAGAGATCGTGGAGACCGAGACCGTGGAGGATCGCCAGGCATGAGCGACGACGACACGACGCTGCTGCCCGGGAATCCCGACGCCACCGTGGTCGCGGGCGGACGCCGGCGCCGCCGACGCAGTCGCCTTCCCGGCTGCCTGGCCGTGCTCGTCGCCCTCGCGATCGTGCTCGGTGGCGGGTACTTCGCGGTGTCCAAGGGCAAGTCGTTCCTCGACGGTCTGGTGTCCGACCCCGAGGACTACGCCGGGCCGGGGAGAGGCTCGGTCACCTTCGAGGTCGCCTCGGGTGACACCGCCACCACGATCTGCCGCAACCTCAAGGACGAGAAGGTCGTGGCGTCGGTCGACGCCTGCATCGCCGCGGCGAACGCCAACGAGGACGCCGGCGGCATCCAGGTCGGCTACTACAGCCTCAAGAAGAAGATGGCCTCCGCCGACGCGATCGACGTGCTCGTCGACCCCGCCAACCTGGTCAAGAGCAGCGTGACCATCCCCGAGGGGCTCCGCGTCGAGGACATCGTCGCCAAGCTCGCCGACGCGACCGACTTCTCGGCCTCGAAGTTCGAGGCCGCGCTGAAGAAGCCCGACAAGATCGGGCTGCCGTCGTACGCGAAGGGAAATGCGGAGGGCTACCTCTTCCCGGCGACCTACGACTTCGGGCCGAACGCGAAGCCGTCCGACATGCTGCGACAGATGGTCGACCGGTGGCGCCAGGCCGCCGACGACGCCGACCTCGAGGCCCGGGCCAAGGCGCTCGGCTACACCCCCGAGCAGCTGATGACGGTCGCCAGCCTCGTGCAGGCCGAGGGGCGCGGCGACGACATGCCCAAGATCGCCCGGGTCATCTACAACCGACTCGAGATCGACTCCAACCCCTCCGCCGGCTTCCTGCAGGTCGACGCCTCGGTGAACTACGCACTCGGGCGCGAGCCGATCGCGCGGCTCACCACCGACGACATCGACTCGGTGAGCGACTCGCCCTACAACACCTACACGCAGAAGGGGCTGCCGCCCACGCCGATCGAGGCGCCGGGCGACGACGCCATCGCGGCCGCTGCCAACCCCGCCGACGGCCCGTGGTTCTTCTACGTCACGGTCAATCTCGCGACGGGCGAGACCAAGTTCACCGACTCCTACGACCAGTTCCTGGCCTACAAGCGCGAGCTCGACGAGTACTGCGCCAACGAGTCCGACCGGTGCTGATCCTGGAGCCGCCGCATCTCGCCTGCTGCGCGACGACGAGCTCCGGCGGACCCAGGCCGAGGCGCCCGTGACCGCGCGGTGCGCGGTGCTCGGTGACCCCATCGAGCACTCGCTCTCGCCGGTGCTGCATCGCGCGGGCTATGCGGCGCTGGGCGTGCACGGCTTCGAGTACGGCGCCGTGCGCGTGCCCTCGGGTGGGCTGCCGGCATTCCTCGAAGGCCTCGAGGGGCGCGAGGACGACTGGCGCGGACTGTCGCTGACGATGCCACTGAAGCGCGAGCTGCTCGCGCTGTGCCACCAGCGCGGCTGGGCGGTCTCGCCGACCGCGCGAGCGGCCGGCGGCGCCAACACCCTGGTGCGCGAGGAGTCGGGGGCGTGGCGCGCCGACAACACCGATGTGCCCGGAGCGATGCATGCGCTCCGCGAGCGCTACGAGGGTTCCGCCAGCCGTCTCACGATCCTGGGGGCCGGCGCCACGGCGGCGTCGATCGGCCTCGCCGCCGTCGGACTGGGGTGCTCGGAGATCACGCTGGCCGTGCGCTCGCCCGAACGCGCCGTCGAGACGATCGACGTCCTCACGGCGTACGACCCCTCGCTGCGTCTGCGCACCGTGGTGCTGGATGCACCGACCGACTCCGATCTGCTCGTCTCGACCGTCCCGGCCGCAGCCCAGACCCCCGAGGTGGTGGCCGCGCATACGGCGTCCTGCGTCTTCGAGGTCGTCTACGACCCCTGGCCCACCCCCGTGGCCGCCGCCGCTCGCGAGCGCGGCGGCGTGCTGGTGACCGGTCTCGACCTGCTCGTGCACCAGGCGGTCCTCCAGTTCGAGCAGTTCACCCCCGCCGCCCCGGACTCGCGCACCACCCAGGACTCCCGCGCAGCCCTCATCCACGCCATGCGCACCGCAGGCGAGTCCGCCCTCCACCCCCGCTGACCTGCCACGAGTTTTCACGTGACCCGTCACGACTTTTCAACTGACCTGCCGCTACTTTGCGCACGAGGTGAAAGTTGTGGCAGGTGGGCTGGAAACTTGTGGCAGGTCACGTGAAAACTAGCGACGGGTCACGGTTAGGGTCCGGGGGTGGACGGCGCGGACTGGGTGGCCCTCGCGCTCGCCGTGGTGGCGTGCGGGGTGGCGGGCCTCGCCGTGCCCGCGATGGTCCGCGCGCTGCCCGAGCCAGAGGTCAGCGAGGCCGTCGAGGGTGAGCCCGAGAAGCCGCTCTACGTCGACCTGGCCGCGAGATCCCGGCTCGGTCTCTGGTCGGCGGTCGCGGGTGCGGTGGCGGTCGGCGCGGCCGCCCTGGTCCTCGGCGCCGGGTGGCCGCTGATCTACATGACGATCGCGGTGCCGCCGTGCGTGCTGCTGGCCTACGTCGACTGGCACACGCGCCTGCTGCCGATCCGGGTCGTCCTCCCCACCACCGGCCTGCTGGTGGTGCTGGCACTGGTCGAGTGGGGCGTCACGCGCGACACCGGGGTGCTCGTGCGCACCGGCCTCACCCTGGTCGTGGTGCGTTCGATCTTCTGGGTGCTGTGGTTCATCCGCTCGGCCGGCATGGGATTCGGCGACGTGCGGCTCGCCGCGTTGCTGGGCCTGGTGCTGGGCCGCATCGGTGTCGGGGAGGCCGTGGTCGGCATGTACGCCGGGTTCCTGGTCTTCGGCGTGCCCGGACTGGCCCTGGCCATCGCCACGCGCGACCGTTCGCGCCTGAAGACCGCCTACCCGTTCGGGCCGGCGATGGTGGTCGGCGCGCTGCTCGGCGTGCTCGTCGGGGCTCCCGTCGCCGCCCTGCTCTGAGACGGGGCTGCGGCCGCTGCGGCCGCCCGTGAAACACTGGCGTCATGCTGCGTTGGCTCACGGCGGGCGAGTCCCACGGCCCGTCCCTTGTCGCGATCCTCGAAGGTCTCCCGGCTCACGTCGCGCTCACCTCGGCCGACATCGGCGACTCCCTGGCCCGGCGCCGCCTCGGCTACGGTCGCGGCGCGCGCATGAAGTTCGAGGCCGACCAGGTACGCATCCTCGGCGGGGTACGCCACGGCGAGACCCTCGGCGGACCGATCGCCATCGAGGTCGGCAACACCGAGTGGCCCAAGTGGGAGAAGGTGATGTCGGCCGACCCGGTCGACCCCGACGAACTCGAGAAGCTGGCGCGCAACGCCGCGTTGACGCGTCCGCGCCCCGGCCACGCCGACCTGGTGGGCATGCAGAAGTACGACTTCGACGAGGCCCGCCCCATCCTCGAGCGCGCCTCGGCGCGCGAGACCGCCGCCCGCGTGGCCCTGGGGCGCGTCGCCAGCAACTTCGTCGAGCAGGCCTGCGGCATCTCGCTGCTCAGCCACGTCATCGAGCTGGGCGGCGTGCGCGCGCCGTCCGGCGTGTGGCCCGAGCGCGTGGACGACGAGATCCTGGCGCAGCTCGACGACAGCCCCGTGCGCTGCCTCGACCCCGAGGCCGCGCAGGCGATGGTCGAGCGCATCGATGCCGCTCACAAGGACGGCGACACGCTCGGCGGCGTCGTCGAGGTCGTCGTGCACGGTCTGCCGCCGGGCCTCGGCTCGCACGTGCACTGGGACCGTCGCCTCGACTCGCGGCTCGCCGGAGCGCTCATGGGCATCCAGGCGATCAAGGGCGTCGAGGTCGGCGACGGCTTCGAGCTGGCCGCCACCCCCGGCTCGCGGGCACACGACGAGATCGTCCCGACCGCCGACGGCATCCGCCGCACCTCCGCCCGCGCGGGTGGCACCGAGGGCGGCATGAGCACCGGCGAGGTGCTGCGCGTGCGCGCTGCCATGAAGCCGATCGCCACCGTGCCGCGCGCCCTGCGCACGGTCGATGTGAGCACTGGCGAGGAGGCCGTGGCCCATCACCAGCGCTCGGATGTCTGCGCCGTGCCGGCGGCCGGCATCGTCGCCGAGGCGATGGTGGCGCTGGTGCTCGCCGAGGCCGTCGTCGAGAAGTTCGGCGGCGACTCCGTGGCCGAGACCGCGCGCAACCACGCCGCCTACCTCGACTCGCTGAAGTACCGGTGACCGACGTGAGTGGCCCCCGGGTGGTGCTGGTCGGCCCGATGGGGTCCGGCAAGTCCACCGTCGGTGCCGTGCTCGCCGAGCGCTGGGGTGTGCCCCTGCGCGACACCGACGCCGACGTCGAGGCCGAGGAGGGCCGCAGCATCTCCGACATCTTCGTCGACGACGGCGAGGCGACGTTCCGTGCTCTGGAACGCGCCGCGGTCGCGGCGGCACTGGCCGAGCACACCGGGGTGCTGAGCCTGGGTGGGGGAGCGGTGCTGGACGCCGACACGCAGGCCGCGCTGGCAGGTCACCCCGTGGTGTTCCTCCGGGTCGGGCTGAGCGAGGCGGTCAAGCGAGTCGGGCTGGGTACCTCGCGTCCGCTGCTGCTCGGCAACGTGCGCGCCCAGGTCAAGAAGCTGCTCGACGAGCGTGCCCCCGTCTACGCCGCGGTCGCCGCCCACACCGTCGACACCGACGGTCGCACCCCCGACCAGGTCGCCGACGCGATCGTCGCCGCCCTGGGACACGACCTACCGGGGGTCACCCCGTGAGGGCACTGACCACCGATCCCACGACCCTGCACGTCGGCGGCGCCGCGCCGTACGACGTGGTGATCGGCCACGGCGTGGCCGACCGGCTGGTAGGGCTGCTCGGGGCCGGCGGCCGGCCCCAACGGGTCGCGCTGATCCTGCCCGACACCCTGGCGGCGCTGGCGGCGCCCGTACGCGCGTCGCTGGAGGCCGAGTTCGAGGTCACCGAGCTGGTGGTGCCCGACGGCGAGTCGGCCAAGACCGCTGCCACCGCGGCCGCCTGCTGGGCCTCCCTCGGCGAGGCCGGCTTCACCCGCTCCGACGCGGTGGTGACCTTCGGCGGAGGAGCCACCACCGACCTGGGGGGCTTCGTGGCCGCCACCTGGCTGCGGGGCGTGCGTGTCGTGCACGTGCCCACCACGTTGCTCGCGATGGTCGACGCCGCGGTAGGCGGAAAGACCGGCATCAACACCGACGCCGGCAAGAACCTCGTCGGCTCCTTCCACGAGCCCGCGGGCGTGCTGTGCGACCTCACCCTGCTCGCCACGCTGCCGCGGGCCGACCTGATCGCCGGCATGGGCGAGGTCGTCAAGTGCGGCTTCATCGCCGACCCGCGCATCCTGGAGCTGGTCGAGGGCCACGAGACCGATGAGCTGCTCGACACCGACGGCCCGGCGCTGCGCGAGCTGGTCGAGCGCTCGGTGCAGGTGAAGGTCGACGTCGTCGTGGCCGACCTCAAGGAGACCGCCGGCACCTCGGGCGACGTCCACCCCGGACGCGAGGCGCTCAACTACGGCCACACCATGGGGCACGCGATCGAACGGGCCGAGGCCTACCGGATGCGCCATGGCGAGGCGGTGGCGATCGGCAGCGTGTTCGTGGCCGAGCTGGCCAGGGCCGCCGGGGTGCTCTCCGACGCCACGGCCGACCGGCACGTGAGCGCGTTCGGGCGGGTCGGGCTGCCCACCGGCTACTCCGGTGCCGACTTCGACACCCTGCGCGCGGCCATGGCGGTCGACAAGAAGTCCCGCGGCAACCAGCTCCGGTTCGTGGTGCTGCACGAGGTCGGCACGCCGCGCGTGCTCGCCGGGCCGGACGACGCGTGGCTGCGCGCCGCCTACGACACCATGGTCGCCCGGGCGCAGGCGACGGCATGAGCACCCGCGTGCTGGTGCTCAACGGTCCCAACCTGGGCCGCCTGGGGCGTCGCCAACCCGAGATCTACGGCACCACGACCCACGACGAGCTGGCCGACCTCTGCGTGGCCTGGGGCGCCGAGCGCGGCCTCGAGGTCGAGGTGCGCCAGACCAACCACGAGGGCGAGCTGCTCGACTGGCTCAACGCCGCCGCCGACGAGCGCACCCCCGTGGTGCTCAACGCGGCAGCGTGGACGCACTACTCCTACGCACTCTTCGACGCCTGCGGGCAGCTCGAGGCCCCGCTGGTCGAGGTGCACATCTCGGAACCGAAGCAGCGCCCCGAGGAGTTCCGTCACTACTCGGTCGTCACGCCGTTCGCGGTGGAGGTCGTGGCCGGGCACGGGATCGAGGGCTACCGGATGGCCCTCGACGTGCTCGTGAGCGCCCTCGGACAGTAGACTCACCCGCTGGCCCGAGACCCGCGGGCCGCTCCGGATCTTGGAAGGCTGACGCACGCAGATGGCAACCACGAACGACCTCAAGAACGGCCTGGTCCTCAACATCGAAGGCCAGCTGTGGGCCGTGCAGGAGTTCCAGCACGTCAAGCCCGGCAAGGGCCCGGCGTTCGTGCGCACCAAGCTGAAGAACGTCGAGTCGAACAAGATCGTCGACAAGACCTTCAACGCCGGCACCAAGGTCGAGACCGCCACGGTCGACCGCCGCACCATGCAGTACCTCTACAACGACGGCACCAGCTACGTGTTCATGGACACCGGCACCTACGAGCAGCTCGAGGTTCCGCCCGAGGTGCTCGGCGACGGCGCGAAGTTCCTGCTCGAGAACAACGAGGCCATCGTGGCCACCAACGAGGGCCGGGTGCTCTTCGTCGAGCTGCCGCCGTCGGTCGAGCTGGTCATCACCTTCACCGAGCCGGGCGTCGCGGGCGACTCCGCCACCGGTCGCACCAAGCCGGCGACGGTCGAGACCGGCGCCGAGGTGCAGGTGCCGCTGTTCATCAACCAGGGCGAGAAGGTCAAGGTCGACACGCGCGACTCCTCCTACCTCGGCCGCGTCAAGTCCTGACCGCATGGCTGCTCGCTCCAAGGCGCGCAAGCGCGCCCTCGACGTCCTCTACGGCGCCGAGATGCGCTCCGAGGCGCCCCTCGACGCCCTGACCCGGGCCATCGAGTCCGGTGAGGGGCCGACCAACCCGTACACCAGTGACCTGGTGCGCGGCGTGGTCGACCACCAGCAGCGCATCGACGAGCTGCTCACGCGGTACTCCACCGACTGGACCCTGGCGCGCATGCCCGCGATCGACCGCAACGTGCTGCGACTCGGTGTCTACGAGATCCTCTTCAACGACGACGTGCCCGACGAGGTCGCGGTCTCCGAGGCGGTGCACCTGGTGCGCGACCTCTCCACCGACGAGTCGCCGCAGTTCGTCAACGGCGTGCTCGGGGCCATCCAGCGCGACCGCGCCACGCTCTGAGCGGTGCCGACGCCAGCGACCATGCGGGCTGCCGTGATCACCGGTCACGGTGGGCTCGAGGTGATCGAGGTCCGCGAGGTGGCGACCCCGCATCCCGGCCCCGGCGAGGTGCTCGTACGCGTCGCCGCGGCGGGCTGCAACAACACCGACGTGTGGACCCGTGAGGGCGCGTACGGACACGACGGTGCCGACGGCGAGCCGGGCGGTTGGCTCGGGCCTCTCGACTTCCCGCGGATCCAGGGCGGCGACGTCACCGGCACGGTGGTCGCCTGCGGCGACGGGGTGCCACCCGAACTCGTGGCTGGCCGGGTGCTCCTCGACCCCGCCCTCTACGACGACGACGGGCCCGACGCCCGGCCGGCCGATGTGCTCGGCAGTGAGCGCGACGGTGGGTTCGCCGAGTTCGTCGTCGTGCCCGCCGCGTGCGCCCACGCGGTTGACGGCTCGCCGCTGAGCGACGTCGAGCTCGCCGCCCTGCCCATCGCCTACGGGACAGCGCTCGGCATGCTCGACCGCGGGTCGGTCGCTGCGGGTCACACCGTGCTCGTCACGGGGTCCTCGGGCGGCGTGGGCCTCGCGGTCGTGCAGCTCGCCAGTGCGCTCGGTGCCCGCGTGGTGGCCGTGTGCAGCGGCGACAAGGCCGCGGCCGTGCGCGAAGCGGGCGCCTCGGTCACCGTCGACCGGCGCCGCGGAGCCGTGCGCGAGGGCGCCGCGGCGGCCGCACCGCGGGGCTACGACGCGGTCATCGACGTCGTGGCCGGCCCCCTGATCGGCCGAGGTCTCGGCCTGCTGCGCCCCGGGGGCCGCTGGGTCGTCGCCGGTGCTCTCGACGGCTGGGCCGTCGACCTCGACGTGCGCGAGCTCTACCTGGGCAACCTGGCCCTCGTCGGGTCGACGATGCACACGCCCCGCATCTTCGAGCGACTCGTCGACCTCGCCCGTCACGGCGTCGTCCGACCCCTCGTCGCCGAGACGTTCGCCCTGGACTCCGTGGCCGAGGCGCAGCGGCAGCTGGCCCGGCGCGAGCACGTGGGCAAGCTCGTCGTCGTGCCCTGACGCGTGCCCCGCTCCCGTGCCCTGACGCGTGCCCTCTCCCGTGCCCTGACGCGTGCCCCCTCGGGTGCCATCATGGCGACATGAGCGAGGAGCAGACCTGCGACCTGATCATCGTCGGGCTCGGCCCTGGGGCGGAGTCCCTCGCCACCGGAGCGGCCGAGGCGGGGCTGCGGGTCGTGGCGGTCGAGAAGCACCTCACCGGCGGCGAGTGCCCGTACTACGGCTGTGTGCCGTCGAAGATGATGGTGCGTGCCGCCGACCTGCTCGCCGAGGGACGCCGCATCGACGGCCTGGCCGGCGAGGCGACGATCACCGCGTCGTGGGAGCCGGTGGCCCGGCGCATCCGCGAGGAGGCCACCACCGACTGGGACGACCAGGTCGCGGTCGACCGGCTCACCGACGCAGGGGTCACCTTCGCCCGCGGCCAAGGCCGGCTCACCGGCGAGCGGACCGTCGCCGTCCAGGGCCCGGACGGCGCGACCTCGACGTGGCGCGCCGAGCGCGGCGTCGTGCTCAACCCGGGCACCCGTCCGGCGCAGCTGCCCATCCCCGGGCTCGACAGCACCCCGTACTGGACCAACCGCGAGGCCGTGCAGGCCACCTCCGTGCCGGCGTCGCTGCTCGTCATCGGCGGCGGCCCCATCGGCGCCGAGATGACGCAGGTCTTCGCGCGCTTCGGCGCCCGCACGACGGTGCTCGAGGCCGGGCCGCGGATTCTCGGACCCGAGGAGCCCGAGGCGTCGGCGCTGCTCACCGACGTGCTGGCGCACGAGGGGGTGCGCGTCATGAGCGGCGTCTCGATCGCCGAGGTGGGGTACCTCGACGGCACGTTCAGCGTCGCGGTCGAGGAGTCCGGGGGCCGGCGCGAGACCCTGCATGCCGACCAGCTGCTCGTGGCAGCAGGGCGCACGCCGAACCTCGACGACCTCGGCCTGGAGACGGTCGGTCTCGATCCGACTGCCCGGACCCTCGCGGTCGACGAGCGGCTGCGAGTGCTCGGCGCGGACGGCCCCGTCGAGGGGCTGTGGGCCATCGGCGACGTCACGGGCCAGGGCGCCTTCACGCACGTGGCGATGTACCAGCAGGCGATCGCGCTGCGCTCGGTGCTCGGCGAAGGCGGCGCGGCCGCGCAGTACCGCGCCGTCCCGCACACGACCTTCACCGACCCCGAGGTCGCCGGCGTCGGTCTGACGGAGCAGCGTGCGCGCGAGGCCGGTCTGACCGTGCGCGTCGGCCTCGTCGAGGATCTCGGCTCGCGCGGATGGCTGCACGGCGGCGCCGGGCAGGGACTGGTGAAGGTGGTCGAGGACGCCGACCGTGGGGTGCTGGTCGGTGCCAGCGTCGTGGGACCCGCGGCGGGTGAGGTGCTCGGGTTCCTGGCGGTCGCCGTCCACGCCGAGGTGCCGGTCGCCACGTTGCGGGAGATGATCTACGCCTACCCGACCTTCCACCGGGCCATCGAGTCCGCGCTGGCCGACCTCGACGACGACGGGTGAGCCGTCGGGTGAGCCGACGAGCGTCCCCGAAGGGGTAGGACCGAGCGTATGCCGGACCTTCGAGACCCTGCTCGTGACGTCGCCCGGCGGGGCGATGACCACCCCTGGGTGCAGAACGCCGCACGAGCCGGACTACTGGCGTACGGACTGGTGAACCTGCTCATCGGCTACCTCGCCCTGCGACTCGCCCTCGGCGACCGGTCCGGCAGCGCCAGCAGCAGCGGCGCGCTGCACGAGCTCGCGCAGCAACCGCTCGGTGCCGCGGCGGTGTGGGCCGTGGCCGTCGGCATGTTCCTGCTGGTGATCTGGCGGGGCATCGAGGTCGTCGTCGATCACGAGTGGAAGTCGGGGCTGAAGGCGTTGCTGTACCTCTCGATCGGCGTCTCGGCCGTCAAGGTGGCGATGGGCAGCGGGTCCAAGGGCGGGACCGACTCCTGGACCGCCACGATCATGGACCTTCCCGGCGGGCAGATCATCGTCGGCGTCGTGGGCCTGGCCGTCATCGGCTACGGCGTGGCGCAGATCCACAAGGGCTGGTCGGAGGAGTTCCGCGAGGATCTCGATGCCGAGGGTCAGGCCGGTCAGAGCGGGCGTGCGTTCCTGGTGTTCGGCAAGGTCGGGTACTCCGCCAAGGGCGCCGCCATCGGCGTCGTCGGCATTCTCTTCTGCTGGGCTGCGGTGCAGCACCAGCCGAAGAGATCCGGTGGCCTCGACGTGGCGCTCCAGAAGATCCTCGAGGCGCCCGGCGGAGCGGTTCTGCTGTCCGTGGTCGCCCTCGGCATCCTCTGCTACGGGCTCTTCAACTTCGCCCGCGCCAAGCACCTGGACACCTGACCGGGCGAGGCCGCGCCACCCCTCCGGGCGTCGTGAGGCCTGGCACGCTGGAACCATGGTCGACGAGGAGTCCTTTGACGTCATCGTGCTCGGCATCGGCTCCGGTGGTGAGCTCGCCGCCCGCAAGCTGGCCCGCGCCGGGCTCTCCGTGGCCGGCGTCGAGTCGCGCCTGGTCGGCGGTGAGTGCCCCTTCTGGGGGTGCACACCCTCGAAGCTGCTGATCCGCTCGGCCGACGCGCTCGCCGAGGCGCGGCGCGCCGGCGAGCTCTCCGGCGAGGTCAGCGTCACCCCGTCGCTGGCGCCTGCCGCGGCGCGCATCCGCGAGGCCAATCACGACTGGCACGACGACGCGCACGCCGAGCCGCTCGACGACGAGGGCGTCACCATCGTGCGCGGCCACGGTCGCCTCGACGGCACCGGCCGGGTGCGCGTACAGACCGACGACGGCGAGCGCGTGCTCGTCGGGGAGCGCGGCGTGGTGGTCAACACCGGCACGAAGCCGGCCGCGCCGCCCATCGACGGGCTGGACGACACCCCGTTCTGGACCAACCGTGACATCTTCGAGCTCACCGAGGCGCCGGAATCCATGGCCGTCATCGGTGGCGGCCCGATCGGCTGCGAGCTCGCCCAGACCTTCGCGCGGTTCGGTACGGCGGTCACGCTGATCGAGGTCGCGCCCCGCATCTTGATGCCCGAGGAGCCGGAGAGCGCCGAGCTCATGTGCGGAGTGCTGAGCGACGACGGCATCGACCTGCGGGCCGCGGCCGACGTCGAGCGGGTCTCCCACGACGGGCGCTGCTTCACGATCGTGGTTGACGGCGAGGAGGTCGTCGTCGACCGGCTGCTGGTGGCCGCGGGCAGGCACCAGAACCTCGACGACATCGGTCTCGAGACGGTCGGGCTCGATCCGGAGGCGACCACGATCGAGGTCGACGAGCGGTGCCGGGCCGGCGAGCGGTTGTGGGCGGTAGGCGACATCACGGGGCACGGCGCGTTCACCCACGTCTCGCTCTACCAGGGCGACGTCGTGGTGCGCGATCTGCTGGGCGAGGAGGGCCCCTGGGCGGAGTACCACGGCGTCTCCCGCGTGACGTTCACCGACCCCGAGGTCGGTTCGGTGGGCCTCACCGAGGAGCAGGCCCGCGAGCAGGGCATCGAGGTCGTGACCGGGCTGGCCGACATCGGGCGCGACTCGCGCGGCTGGATCCACGGCGCCGAGGGGCTGGTCAAGGTGGTGGCGGACGCCGACCGTGGCGTGCTCGTCGGGGCCAGCGTCGTGGCGCCCTACGGCGGTGAGGTGCTCGGCCTGCTCAGCGCCGCCGTCCACGCCCGGATCCCGGTCGCGACGCTGCGGGGCATGCACTTCGCCTACCCGACCTTCCACCGCACGATCCGGGTGGCGCTGCACAAGACCGGCCTCTGAGCCACGGATCCCGGGGTGTGACTGCGGCCGCGGCGGGGAAGGCTCGGGCCCATGTCGCAGGCATTCTCGGAACAGCCCTCCAGCCAGTCCTCTCCCCAGCCCGCCAGCTCCCATCGCGGCGAGCCACGACGCTTCGCGACGGCGTCGGACTTCCTCGATCGCCGAGCCGCCGTCACGACCGACCCGGCCGCGACGTGGGGCTGGCGCGGCTGGCTGAACCGCGCGTCGGGTGGCGCGATGAAGCTCTCGATGGGCCCGGCGGAGACCGAGCACCAGCGGCTGCGAGCCATGGTCCAACGCGACTTCGGTGCCCCGCGCACCATCGCCTTCGTCAACCCCAAGGGCGGGGCCGCCAAGACCACGGGCGTGCTCGCCGCCGGGTACACCTTCGGCAGTGTGCGTGGGGGTGGGGTCGTGGCCTGGGACAACAACGAGACCCGCGGCACCCTGGGCATGCGGTGCCAGCGCGCCGCGCACCGCAACACCACCCGCGAGCTGCTCGAGGAGCTCGATCGGTTCAGCGACGTCTACCAGTCCCGCATCGGCGATCTCGCTGCGTTCGTACGCTCCCAGGGAGACGCGCACTTCGACACCCTGGCCTCCGACGAGCGGCCCGACGTGACCGGCATGATCCGCGCTGAGGACTTCGACTCGGTGCACGCGCTGCTCCAGCGGTTCTACCGCATCACGCTGGTCGACACCGGCAACAACATGCGCGCCGAGAACTGGTTGGCGGCGGCGAAGAAGGCCGACCTGCTCGTCGTCACCAGCACGGTGCGCGAAGACACCGGCTACTCCGGGTTGTGGATGCTCGACGCCTTGGCCGACGCGGGCTACTCCGACCTCAAGCAACGCACCGTCACCGTGCTCTCCGACCCCTCGCCGAAAGTCGACAAGGCGCTCGCCGACGACCTGGTCGACGTCTACGAGCAGCGCACGCGGGGGGTCTACCGCGTGCCCTACGACCCGATGCTCGTCGCCGGCTCGGTCGTGCCCTACCTGCAGCTGTCGAAGCAGACGACGCGCTCGTGGCTGGCGGCCTGCGCGGGAATGGCCGACGCCCTCTGACTGCTGCACCACCCATGGAACCCACCAGCATGCGTGCCGTCGTCTACCGGGAGACCGGAGCCGCCTTCGAGGTGCTGGAGGTGGTCGATCGACCGGTTCCCGTGCCCGGGCCGGGCGAGGTGAGGGTGCGCCTGGAGCGCGCCGGTGTGAATCCGACGGACTGGAAGTTCCGGGCCAACGGCATGCACGGCGACTTCGACGAGGTGACGCCGGGCCAGGACGGCGCGGGCACGGTCGACGCGGTCGGTCCCGGCGTCGACACGCTGGCCGTGGGTGATCGGGTGTGGACCGTGCTGGCGCAGCACGAGCGCGCCCTCGGCACCGCCGCCCAGTACACCGTGCAGCCCGTCGAGACGCTGGGCCGGTTGCCCGAGGGGGCGTCCTTCGATCTCGGAGCCAGCCTGGGCGTGCCGGCCGTCACCGCCCACCGGGCCCTCACCGCCGGTGACCTCGCCACCCGCGTTGCGCCCGGCTCGATGGAGGGTCTCGCCGTCCTCGTCGCCGGTGGTGCCGGGGCTGTCGGGAACGCTGCGATCCAACTCGCCCGCTGGGCCGGTGCGACGGTCGTCGCCACGGTGAGCAGCGAGGAGAAGGCCGCCCTGGCCACGGCTGCGGGCGCACACCACGTCGTGGACTACACCGCCGGATCCGCCGACGACACGGCCGCCGCGATCGAGGCCGTCGCGCCGGACGGAGCCGACGGTGTCGACATCGTCGTCGAGGTGTCGCTGGCCGACAACGCCGCGATCGACGCGCGCGTCGTGCGCAACGGTGGGGTCATCGCCTACTACGCCGACAAGCAGGGCGAGTCCGCCCCGGTGCCGGTGCGGGCGACCTTCGCCAAGAACGCGCGGCTCCAGGGGCTGATCCTCTACACGCTCCGCCGCGATCTGCTGCGCGCGGCGATCGACGACGTCACCGCCGCCGTCGAGGCGGGGGCGCTGCGCGTGGGGGAGGACGCCGGGCTGCCGCTGCACCACTACCCGCTGGAGCAGACCGCCGAGGCTCATGCCGCCGTCGAGGGCGGCGCGGTCGGCAAGGTTCTCCTCGAGCTGTGAGTGCAGTCGCCGCGAGCGTGGGACACTGGTCCGCCGGGGACTGACCTGGTCGTTCGTCCCGAGCGTGGGCGGAGCAGCCGTGGCCTGGTCGTGCCGGTGGTCGCACCGGCGGGATGCTGCGGCCGACCCTCTCCTGCCGAGCAGCCGCGCTGATAGGGTCGCCCGAGTTCAGGTTCTGTGATCGACATCCTTTAACGAGGCGTCCTGTGAGGCGCAGAAGGAGGTCCGGCAAGCCGGTGACTGCCGAGTCGTCCGTCCAGCCGCCCGCCGAGGCTCGCGTCGTCCTCGACGCCCGTGACATCACCCGGGCGCTGACCCGCATCAGCCACGAGATCCTCGAGCGCAACAAGGGCGCCGGCGACCTCGTCCTGCTCGGCATTCCCAGCCGTGGCGTACCGCTGGCACGTCGCATCGCCGAGCGCATCACCGCGGTCGAGGGCGTCGAGGTACCCGTCGGTGCCCTCGACGTCACGATGTATCGCGACGACCTGCGCAAGCACCCCGCTCGTGGGCCGCAGCCCACCGAGATCCCGCCCGGCGGCCTCGACGGGCGCACCGTGGTCCTGGTCGACGACGTGCTCTACTCCGGACGCACGGTGCGCGCAGCCCTCGACGCCATGAACGACCTCGGTCGACCCGACGTCGTCCGCCTGGCCGTGCTCGTCGATCGCGGTCACCGCGAGTTGCCGATCCGGGCAGACCACGTCGGCAAGAACCTGCCCAGCTCGCGATCGGAGCGGGTGATGGTCCGGCTCGAGGAGCTCGACGGGCTGGAGGGGGTGTGGCTGGCATGAACAAGCATCTGCTCTCGGCCGCCGACCTCTCGGCCGACGACATCGAGACCCTCTTCACGACCGCAGCGGAGATGCACGACGTGCAGCGCCGCGAGGTCAAGAAGCTGCCCGCGCTGCGCGGTCGTACGGTGATCAACCTCTTCTTCGAAGACTCCACCCGCACTCGATCGAGCTTCGAGATCGCCGGCAAGTGGCTCTCGGCCGACACGATCAACATCACCGGCAAGGGATCCTCGACATCGAAGGGGGAGAGCCTGCGCGACACGGTGCTCACCATCGCGGCCATGGGAGTCGACGCGCTCGTCATGCGGCACTCCGCCAGCGGTGCGGCGCTCCAGGTGAGCCAGTGGGTCGACGCGGTCGTCATCAACGCCGGCGACGGCACGCACGAGCACCCCACGCAGTCGCTGCTCGACGCCTACACCCTCACTCGCCGGCTGGGCACGCTGGAGGGCAAGCACGTCGCCATCGTCGGCGACCTCACCCACAGCCGGGTCTTCCGCAGCAACGTCATCATGCTCGCCACCCTCGGCGCACGGGTCACCGTCGTCGCGCCCCCCACGCTCATGCCCAGCGGTGTCGGCGCCTGGTCGCAGGAGGCCGGCTTCGCCCTCTCGCACGAACTCGACGAGGTGCTGCCGAAGGCCGACGCCGTGATGATGCTGCGGGTGCAGAAGGAGCGGATGAGCGGCGGGTTCTTCCCGTCCCCGCGCGAGTACACCGTCGGCTACGGCCTGACCCGCGACCGGCTCGCGGTGCTCGGCCCCGACGTCCCGATCTGCCACCCCGGACCCATGAACCGCGGCCTCGAGATCGCCGCCGACGCCGCCGACGCGGCGCAGTCGCTCATCCTCGACCAGGTCTCGGCGGGCGTGGCGATCCGGATGTCCGTGCTCTACCACCTGCTCGCCGGAGAGGGGAGTGCAGCATGAGTGCCAGCCTGCTGGTCCGGGGAGCGTCGCTACTCGGTGACACCACGGCCGACGTCCGCGTGGTCGAGGGTGTCATCGCCGAGATCGGTCCCGGACTCGATGCAGACGGCATCGAGCCCGGCGATGTCGTCGACGGCGACGGGCTCGTGCTGCTGCCCGGTCTCGTCGACCTGCACACCCACCTGCGCCAGCCCGGGCGCGAGGACGCCGAGACCGTGCGCACCGGCTCCTGCGCGGCCGCCGCCGGTGGCTACACCGCGGTGCTGGCGATGGCGAACACCAGCCCGGTCACCGACACCGCCGAGGCCGCCGAGCACGTCTTCGACCTCGGCCGCGCCGCCGGGCTGGTCGACGTACAGCCCGTGGGGGCCGTCACCAAGGGTCTGGCCGGCGAGGAGCTCGCCGAGCTGGGCCTCATGCACCGGTCCCGGGCCGGGGTGCAGGTCTTCTCCGACGACGGCAAGTGCGTGGCCGACCCGCGCGTCATGCGCCGGGCGCTGGAGTACGTGCGCGCCTTCGGGGGCGTGGTCAGCCAGCATGCCCAGGATCCCTCCCTGGCCGGGCCCAGTGCCTGCTGCCACGAGGGTGAGCTGTCGGGTCGGCTCGGGCTCCCCGGGTGGCCGGGCATCGCCGAGGAGGTCATCGTCGCCCGAGACGTGATGCTCGCCCGGCACACCGGCTCGCGCGTGCACGTCGCGCACGCCTCCACCGCCGGCACCGTCGAGGTGATCCGCTGGGCCAAGGCGCAGGCCGAGAAGGATGGACACTGGTCCGTGACCGCGGAGGTCACCCCGCACCACCTGCTGCTCACCACCGACCTGCTCGCCGGCTACGACCCCACCTTCAAGGTCAACCCGCCGCTGCGCCCGCAGGAGGACGTCGAGGCGCTGCGCGAGGCGCTGGCCGACGGCACCATCGACGCCGTGGCCACCGATCACGCCCCGCACGCGCGCCATGACAAGGAGCACGCCTTCGTCGACGCCGCCTTCGGCATGCTCGGCCTCGAGACGGCCCTCTCGGTGGTCGCCTCGGTGATGGTCGAGACCGGGCGCATGACGTGGGCCGACCTCGCCCGGGTCATGTCGAGCACCCCCGCCGCCATCGCCGGTCTGGGTGAGCAGGGCCGCGGCCTGGAGGTCGGCGCCCCCGCGAACCTGGTGCTCGTCGACCCGTCGGCCGACGTCACCGTCGATCGCGACGCCTCGCTCTCGCTGTCGCGCAACAACCCCTGGCACGGCCGGCAGTTCGGTGCGGCCGTGCGGGCGACCTACCTGCGCGGACAGCCGACGTTCGGAGCCTGAGCTGAACGGCCCGCCCGACGCGATGCTCGGCCATCTGCCGGTCGAGCAGGGGCTGGCCGCGATCGAGCGGGCCCTGCGCGACCGCGGTGCCGTGGTCGTGCAGGCGCCACCCGGCAGCGGCAAGACCACGCTGGTGCCACCGCGGGTCGCCTCGATCGGCCCCGGCCGGGTCATCGTCACCCAGCCTCGTCGCATCGCGGCGCGGGCCGCAGCGGCCCGGATGGCCGAGCTCGCCGGCGAGCCGCTCGGACGCCGCTTCGGGTACGCCGTGCGCGGCGAGCGGCGTTCCGGCCCCGATACGCGGGTCGAGGTCGTCACCACCGGTCTGCTCGTGCGCCGGCTCCAGGCCGACCCGGAGCTGTCCGGTGTCACGGCGGTGGTGCTCGACGAGGTGCACGAGCGCAGCATCGACGCCGACCTCGCGCTCGCCCTGCTGCTCGACGTGCGCGCCGCGCTGCGCCCGGACCTGCGCCTGGTCGCCATGTCGGCCACCGTGGCGGCGGAGCGGTTCGCGACCCTGCTCGACGCCGACGTGGTGTCGGTGCCCGGTTCGCCGCACCCGCTGGCGGTGCGGTGGGCCCCGGCACCGACCGGCGTCCGCCCGCTCGACGACCGCGGGGTGACCCCGGCCTTCCTCGACCACGTCGCCGCGGTGGCGGCCGGCGCCCTGACCACCGCCGAGGGCGACGTGCTGGTCTTCGTGCCAGGGGTGCGCGAGGTCGACCAGGTGGTGCGCCGCCTGGATGGCGTCGCGGTACCGCTGCACGGACGCCTCACGGCGAAGGAGCAGGACGCCGCGCTGCGGCCGACTGCCGACGGCGCGCGCCGCGTGATCGTGAGCACTGCGGTGGCGGAGTCGTCGCTCACCGTGCCCGGCGTGCGGGCCGTGGTCGACGCGGGCCTGAGCCGCGAGCCACGCTTCGACCGGAGCCGTGGGATGGGCGGCCTGGTCACGGTGCGGGTGAGTCGCGCCTCGGCGGAGCAGCGGGGCGGCCGGGCCGCACGCACCGGGCCCGGCACGGTGCACCGTTGCTGGTCGCAGGCCGAGCACGCCCACCTCGCCGAGCACCCGCTGCCCGAGATCGCCACGGCCGACCTGACCCCGATGGCGCTCCAACTGGCCTGCTGGGGCGCGCGTCTCGACGATCTCGCGCTGCCCGATCCACCACTCGCGACCGCGTGGCAGGCGGCGCAGCGGACGCTGCGCGATCTCGATGCGGTCGACGAGGCGGGCACCCTCACCGCGACCGGTCGGTCGTTGGGCGAGCTGCCCGTCGACCCTCGGCTCGGCCGCGCGCTGCTCGTCGCGGCACCCCAGATCGGTGCCCGGGCGGCCGCCGAGGTCGTGGCGCTCCTCGCCGACGATGTCCGGGGTCCGGACGTCGATCTCGTCGCCGGGCTGAGGCGAGCCCGTCGCGAGCGCCCGCGAGGTTGGGTCGACACCGTGCGCCGGCTGGAGGCCCTCGCCGGAGACAGCGCTGCCGTCGTGAGTGACGACGTGGCGGCGGGTCTGGTGGTTGCGCTGGCGCACCCCGAGCGGATAGCCCGCCGCCGGGCCAGCGGTGATCACGTGACCGTCGGGGGCACCGGCGTGCGCGTCGAGGGCTCGCTCGCCGCGCAGGAGTGGCTCGCCGTCGCTCACCTCGACCGCCGCCACGGTGAGCGGGACGCGCGCGTGCGCAGCGCCGTCCCGATCAGCGAGGACGTCGCCCTCGGTGCGGCGGGCAGTCGCCTGCGCGAATTGATCGAGGCCCACGTCGTCGGCGGCAAGGCACGAGCGCGGGCCGTGGTGCGACTCGGGGCGATCGAGGTGTCGTCGACTCCGATCGGGAATCCACCGGCCGACGTGGTGACCCGCGCCTGGTCCGAGGCGCTGGCTCGCGGCGGCCTCGACCAGTTGCGTTGGAGCGACGCGGCGAGGAACCTGCGCGAGCGTCTCGCCTTCCTGCACGCGGTACTGGGGGAGCCCTGGCCCGACGTGGCCGACGACGCGCTGCTGGAGCGAGCCGAGGAGTGGCTGGGCACCGACCCCTCCCGCCTGGACCTGGCCGCCGCCCTGCGCGGTCTGCTGCCGTGGCCCCAGGCCGGACGCCTCGACGAGCTCGCACCGCCGCGGCTGAGTGTGCCGAGCGGGTCGTCGTACCGGGTCGACTACGCGGCGGCGCTGGCCGTGGAGGCCGAGGGGCAGCCGGTGCTCGCGGTCAAGCTCCAGGAGTGCTTCGGCTGGGCGCAGACCCCGGCGGTGGTCGAGGGCCGGGTGCGGGTGCTGCTGCACCTGCTCTCGCCCGCAGGCCGTCCGCTGGCCGTCACCTCGGACCTGGCCTCGTTCTGGGAGAACGCCTACCCGGGCGTGCGGGCGGAGATGCGTGGCCGCTACCCGAAGCACCCGTGGCCAGAGGATCCGTGGAGTCACGTGCCGACGCGTCGCGTGCGCTCGCGCCTCAGCGAGCGGCCGGGGGAGTCGCCGGGCCGTCGATGACCTCGACGTCGGCCACGACCGGCCCGCCGAGGGTGTCGACCGTGACCTGGCGAGGCGGCTTCGCGAGGCCGGTGACGGAGACGGGGTAGACGACAGCCAGCTCGGCGCACATCTGCTTGCCCTGGTAGGGCACCAGCGCGATGTGCAGGTGCGTCGGGTCGTCGTCGAGCACCTGGGCCGTGGGGGCACACGCGCTGTAGCCGGCAGGGGGAACGAACACCAGGGCGCGCAGACCGGGCAGCCACGCGGCGCGGTCGGTGCCCACGGTCTCGGCGACCTGATGCCCCAGGCCCTCGTCGGCGCTGAGCACGGTGGCTCGTAGCCCCGTCGTGGAGCTGGGAGAGGGGGCCGGGTCGGTGGCGGACGTCGTGTCGCCGCAGCCGGCGACTCCCGTGACGGTGAGCAGCAGCACCAGGGCCAGAGCGATCGCACGCATACCGGTGGGACGCGTCACGCGCGGGCCCGGTTCCCGCGGCGGCTGGTGTGATGTGGACGACGGCGTGACCCGGAGGTAACACGAGCGGCCCAGCCTCGTGTCATGCAACCGGTGATCGAGCTCGTGGTGTGTCCCGACTGCGACGCGTCGGCCGAGGTGGTGCGCCGCGAGGTGTGGCCCAGCACCGACGGTCCGGTCGAGCACGCCGTCGTGAGCTGCGTCGCCCGCCACCTCTTCACGCTGCCGGCCTCGGCGCTGGTGAGCGCTACAGCAGCGGCCGCAGGGGGCCCAGCAGCGCCTCGGTGAACTTGCGGTGCAGGTCGCGGGCCTGCCACTCGCCCATGGTCAGCTCGAGACAGTTGGTCTGGTCGAGCAGGAAGACCTGCTCCAACTGCTCCGCCAACCCGGCGTCGATCACCTCGACGTTGATCTCGTAGTTGCCCTGGAGGCTCAGTCGGTCGATGTTGGCGGTGCCCACGGTGCTCCAGGTGCCGTCGACCGTGGCGGTCTTGGCGTGCACCATGGCGTCCTTGAACCGGAGGATGCGCACGCCGGCGGCGAGCAGCTGGGAGAAGTAGCCGCGCGAGATCCAGTCGGCCACGATGTGGTTCGACTTCAGCGGCACCAGCAGTCGGACGTCGACGCCGCGCGCGGCGGCGTCCTTGAGGGCGTCGACGAAGTCCTGGTCGGGCAGGAAGTACGCGGTCGTGATCCAGACGTTGCGGCTGGCCCGGTTGATGGCCTCGAGGTACATGCCGCGGATCGGGAAGATCCACAGTCGCGGCATGTTGCGTTGGAAGCGGATGTGCGGCTCCCAGGTGGCGGCGGTCTCGAGCAGCAGTGGCGGCTCGCTGCGGCCGACCCGGCGGTGGTGGTGGGCGTTCCAGAGGTCCGCGAACGCCCGTTGGAGATCCCAGATGCCGGGGCCGGTGATGCGCACGTGCGTGTCGCGCCACTCGGTCTCGTAGGCGGCTCCGATGTTGTAGCCGCCGACGAACCCGACGCGCGAGTCGACGACCAGGATCTTGCGGTGGTCGCGCCCGTACCGCTTGAGGTCGAGCACTCGCCAGCCGGCGGGGTGGATCGGGTAGCGCAGCACCTTCATGCCGCGCGGGAAGTGTTTGAAGACCGGCGAGACGACGAGGTTGGCGAAGCCGTCGTAGATGCAGTAGACGTCGACGCCGCGGGCGGCGGCGTCGGCCAGAGCCTGTTTGAACCGCTCGCCGACCTCGTCGCCCTTCCAGATGTAGGTCTCGAAGAGGATCTGCTGCTCGGCGCCCTCGATGGCCTCGATCATGTCGGCGTAGAGGTCGGATCCGTACGTGTAGGTGGTCACGGCACCGTCTCCCACCGGCGTGGTGGCCGGCTCGGAGGTCGGGAACGGGCTGGGCTTCTTGCCGCGGCGTCGGTAGGAGTCGACCAGCGACATGCCGAGGGCCAGCAGCACCTGCACCCCGAACACGATCAGGAGGGTGCGGCGCAGTGCGCGCAGCACATGATCGGGAAGGGAGGGCCGTGCGGTCACGGGCACAATCTAGTGCGCGCGCGTCCGCGCGACCCGGGGGGTGTCGGCGGTCGCCCGTAGGCTCGAGCCATGCGTCCCGTCACCGACCTCGAGCGTCGCGTCGCCCCCTTCGACGTCCAGTCGGAGTACCAGCCCTCCGGCGACCAACCGGCCGCCATCGCCGAGATCAGCAAGCGCATCGCCGGCGGCGAGAAAGACGTCGTCCTGCTCGGCGCCACCGGCACGGGCAAGACGGCCACGGTGGCGTGGGTCGCCGAGAACCTCCAGCGACCGGTGCTCGTCATGCAGCCGAACAAGACCCTGGCCGCGCAGTTCGCCAACGAGCTGCGCCAGCTGTTCCCCGACAACGCGGTCGAGTACTTCGTCTCCTACTACGACTACTACCAGCCCGAGGCCTACGTGCCTCAGACCGACACCTACATCGAGAAGGACTCCTCGATCAACGAGGAGGTCGAGCGGCTGCGACACTCGGCCACCAACTCGCTGCTGACCCGTCGTGACGTGATCGTGGTCAGCACCGTCTCATGCATCTACGGCCTCGGCACTCCGCAGGAGTACGTCGACCGGATGCTCCGGCTGCGCGTGGGCGAGGAGCACGACCGCGACTCCATCCTGCGGCGCCTGGTCGAGATCCAGTACACGCGCAACGACCTCTCCTTCACCCGCGGCACCTTCCGGGTGCGGGGCGACACCCTCGAGATCTTCCCGGTCTACGAGGAGCACGCGGTGCGCATCGAGTTCTTCGGTGACGAGATCGAGCGGCTCATGACCCTGCACGCCGTCACCGGGGAGGTGCTCACCGAGGACTCCGAGCTCTACGTCTTCCCGGCCACCCACTACGTGGCCGGGCCCGAGCGCATGGAGCGCGCCATCGGCGGCATCGAGGCCGAGCTGGCCGAGCAGCTCTCGACGTTCGAGGCGCAGGGCAAGCTGCTCGAGGCCCAGCGGCTGCGCATGCGCACCACCTACGACATCGAGATGATGCGCCAGGTCGGGTCGTGCTCGGGCATCGAGAACTACTCGATGCACATCGACGGCCGCTCCCGCGGGTCGGCGCCCAACTGCCTGCTCGACTACTTCCCCGAGGACTTCCTGCTCGTCGTCGACGAGTCCCACGTCGCCGTCCCGCAGATCGGCGGCATGTACGAGGGCGACATGTCGCGCAAGCGCAACCTCGTCGAGCACGGCTTCCGGCTGCCCAGCGCGATGGACAACCGACCGCTGCGGTGGGAGGAGTTCCTCGAGCGCATCGGCCAGACGATCTACCTCTCCGCCACGCCCGGCGACTACGAGCTCGACCTCGTGGGCGGCGACCGCCCCCCGCACGTCGTCGAGCAGATCATCCGCCCGACCGGGCTCGTCGACCCCGAGGTCGTCGTCAAGCCCACGAAGGGCCAGATCGACGACCTCATCGGCGAGATCAAGGCGCGCACCGAGAAGGACGAGCGCGTGCTCGTCACGACGCTGACCAAGAAGATGTCGGAGGATCTCACCGACTACCTGCTCGACGCCGGCGTCAACTGCCGCTACCTGCACTCCGAGGTCGACACCCTCAAGCGCATCGAGCTGCTGCGCGACCTGCGCCTGGGCTCCTACGACGTGCTCGTCGGCATCAACCTGCTCCGCGAGGGGCTCGACCTGCCCGAGGTGTCGTTGGTGTCCATCCTCGACGCCGACAAGGAGGGCTTCTTGCGCTCCGACAAGTCGCTCATCCAGACCATCGGGCGCGCGGCCCGCAACGTGTCGGGCCAGGTGCACATGTACGCCGACAAGATCACCCCGTCGATGGAGGCCGCGATCGACGAGACCAACCGGCGCCGTGCGAAGCAGATCGCCTACAACACCGAGCACGGCATCGACCCGATGCCGCTGCGCAAGAAGATCGCCGACATCACCGACATGCTCGCCCGCGAGGACGAGACCACCCAGGCGCTGCTCGAGACCTGGGCAGGCACCGAGGCCAAGGGCCGCGCGGGCAAGGCCGGCCGCACCAAGCAGCCCGTCCCGGCGCTCTCCGGCGAGGCCGAGCGCGTCAAGGACGCCGCCGGCATGCCCAGCGCCGACCTGGCCCAGCTGATCACCGACCTCACCGATCAGATGAAGACCGCCGCCGCGGAACTCCAGTTCGAGCTCGCCGCCCGTCTGCGCGACGAGATCGGCGACCTCCGCAAGGAGCTCCGCCAGATGATGGAGGCGACGAAGTGACGAGGGCGCGGCGCAAGGCGAGGAACGAGCCTTGTGGCCGTGCCCGAGGAGCGAGGAGCGCGCGAGCGAAGCGAGCGCCGGCGACGAAGTGAGGAGGGCGCGGCGCAAGGCGAGGAACGAGGTTCGTGACGCCCCTGAGGAGCGAGGAGCGCGCGAGCGAAGCGAGCGCCGGTGAGCTGTGATCACGTGGCCCGTCTCACGCCGGCTCCGATGGCTCGACAGCTCCCCCTCGGGCGCACAATGGGGCGGTGACCTCGAGCCCGTCGACGATCCAGCGTGTCAGCGCGCGCGGACTGACGGTGTGGCTGATGGCCCTGGCGCTCTACCTGCTCGCGGTCTTCCACCGCTCCTCGCTGGCCGTGGCGGGCCTGCTCGCGGTCGACCGGTTCCACATCTCCGCCGCCCAGCTGGCGGCCTTCACCATGCTGCAGCTCCTGGTGTACGCCGCGATGCAGGTGCCGGTGGGGTTGCTGGTCGACCGGTTCGGCCCGCGTCGCGTGCTGTTGACCGGGGCGCTGCTGCTCGGCGTCTCGCAGGGCGCGTTCGCGTTCGCGACGTCCTACCCCGCGGCCCTGCTGGCCCGCACGGGCGTGGGCATCGGCGATGCGATGACGTTCATCTGCGTGCTGCGCCTGCTGGCGACCTGGTTCCCGGTGCGCCGCATCCCGCTGTTCACCCAGCTCACGGGCACGGTGGGCCAGCTGGGAACGATGCTGGCGGCCGCCCCGATGACCCTCGCGCTCGGCGCGCTGGGGTGGTCCCGTGCCTACGGCGCCACCGCCCTGATCGGGCTGGTGCTGACGGCGCTGGGCTTCGTGGTCCTGCGTGACGCCCCGGAGCGTCGCGCCACGCGCGGCGACCGGATGGCGTGGGGTGCGGTGCGCTCGAGCCTGGCGGCGTCGTGGGGCCACCCTGGCACCCGCCTCGGCTTCTGGATGCACTTCACGACCCAGTTCAGCGCCACCACCCTCGGGCTCCTGTGGGGCTACCCCTTCCTCGTGCGCGGCGAGGGCCGCAGTGCGGGCGAGGCCGGCGTCCTGCTGACGCTGATGGTCCTCGCCATGGTCGTCGCCGGCCCGGTGCTCGGCCAGCTCGTGGCCCTGCACCCGTGGCACCGCTCGTCGATGGTGCTCGTCATCGTGCTCACCCTGGTCGCGCTGTGGACGGCGGTCCTCGCGTGGCCCGGCGACGCCCCGCTGTGGCTCCTCGTGCTGATGCTGCTCGCGTGCGGCGTCGGCGGCCCGGCCTCCGTCATCGGATTCGACGTCGGCCGCACGTCGAACCCCGCGACCCGGCTGGCGTCGTCGACCGGCATCATCAACATGGGCGGCTTCACCGCCAGTCTGCTGCTCGTGGTGGCCATCGGCCTCGTCCTCGACTGGCGCACCCCCGGAGGTGGGTCGGACTACACACCCGGCGCGTTCCGGTGGGCCATGTCGCTCCAGTACTTCTTGTGGGGGCTCGGCCTCCTGCAGATCTGGCGCTATCGCCTGCGGGCCCGTCGGGTCATCGACCGGGCGGCCCTCCAAGCGGGCGTGGCGGCCTAGGGGCGCCGGCTCCACCCTGGGCTGCATGCCCGAGCGAACCGACGATGGCCGCTACATCGTGGTCGACGGACGCCGCTGGCGGGCCACCGACCCCGACATCCCCGAGGAGCGCCGGCACGAGCTGCAGCGCGTGCTGATGGCCTGGCGTCGCGAGGTCAAACGGACTCGCGGCAGCGCCGACGAGCGGGTGGCCCGCGACGGAGTGCAGGCCGCCAAAGTGGCTCTCGGTGAGCGCGGCACGCCCTGGTGGGAGCAGTCGGACGCCGAACGCCGACGCCGCTGGGGGGCCGACGTCGTCGGTCCCGGCGAGTCCACCTCCGCTACCGGGGGATGACCGAGAACAGCACCTTGTGACGCACCATCAGCCAGATCAGTCCGACGACGGCGGTGTGCAGCACCAGGCCCTGCCACCAGCTGGAGCGGTCCAGGCCGGGCACGTTGGCCACTGCGAGCGCGAAGAACACGTGCACCACGAACACGTAGAGGCTCGCCTGCCCCAGCGGGGTCCACAGCCAGCCGATGACTGCGTTGATCGGCCGCCAACACGTCGTGAGCACGCCGAAGCTGACGACGCAGAAGAACACCAGGTCGACCAGGCGGCCCGGCTGCAGCACGACGCGCAGGTAGGCGTGCTCGCCCAGCCAGGCGTAGGAGTCGGCGGGGAACGGGTCGGGCGCCCACCCCTGCTGCTGGGCGAGCCACAGCCAGCCCAGGACGACTGCGTAGCCGACCACGAACAGTCCGGTGAGGATCTTGCCGAGCCGACCGGTGAGGGCGTCGACGATCCGTTGCCGGTAGGCGCCCACGACGAGGCCGTGCACGAAGGGAAGCTGCCAGATCAGGAGCGGGAACACGGACTCGAACTGGGAGGGCAAGACGTGCCACTCGGTGCGTACTCCGACCACGTACGCCACCCAGGAGAGAGCCAGGAGCACCCACCACAGCCGCCGCTGCACCAGCACCATCAGCAGCGGTAGCAGCAGGCTGAGGACGACGAACAGTCCCATGATGTTGAAGATCCATGGTCCGATCTCGAGGAGGAGCAGCTCCTTCACGGCGTACCAGGGCGGCGGGTAGTCCAGCAGTCGGTCGGCGTTGGCGTAGAGGTCGTAGACCCGTCCGGTCGCGCCGGCTCCGCCCTCGCCTGTGCCACGGTCGGTGAAGGTGGTGAGGGCGGTGGCGTCGACGAACGGGATCCGGCCCAGCCCGTACACGAGCAGAACCACCGCGAGGCTCACCAGGTACTGCTTGCGGGCCCGCTTCCACATCGACACCGCGGTCGCCCACTCGCCCAGCTTGCGCACGGTGGGCGCGTAGATCATGCCGAGGACGATGCCCGAGAGCAGCACGAACAGCTCGGCGCCGGTGATCGCACCGACCATGTTGAGCGTGATGTAGGACCACGGCCCCGCGAGCTCCACGTGCGTGATCACGACGGCGATGATCATGAAGCCGCGAAGCAGGTCGACGCGGTGGTCGCGCCCGGAGCCGTCGTCGGGGTAGCGCCACGACGGTACGAAACGACCCACCAGCCCGGCGAGGAGGAACACGACGGCCAGGGCCACCGCGCACACCACGATCCAGCCCAGGTTCGAGGCCGCGAACTCCTGGTCGGGCAGCCGCCCCTGCGCGGTGGCCTCGTTTCCGGCCTGGAGGTCGACGACGTCGGTCACCGGGCCGAGGTCGACGCGCGCCTCGCGCAGGTCGCGCAGCAGCGCGTCGGCGAGCGCCGCGGTGTGGGTGGCCCGCCAGTCGACGACGCGCTGGTCGGCCTCGGCCTCGGGGCGCCGCTGCTCGAGCCAGTCGATCGCGCCGACGAGGGGATGGCCGGGGAGGGAGTCGAACACCTGCTTCCACCAGGCTCGCTTGATCGCCACCTCGTCGTCGCCGGGGCGATCCGGCTGCCAGAGGGCCGCGGTGTCGAGCACGACGCGCTTGTCGTAGCGCACGGCGAACCGGTCGTAGAACGAGGTGCGGGGGCGGCCGGGGTCGGTGTAGCCGAAGGTCTCGTCCCACCGCGCGGAGACGGCGTCGGCGGCGGGCACGGTGTTCGTGGCGAAGCCGGTGCCGTCCTCGTCTTGGCCCTGCGGGATCCCGCGCCGGGTCACGTCGAGGCTGTTGTCGACGCGGCGGCGGTCGTCGCCGAAGTGGTCGAAGGTGATGCCGACCCAGTCGGCGTAGCGCTGACCCGGCCAGTACGGGCCGTACGGGTCGTCGTCGTCGTCCACCGACCCGTCGTCGTCGGTGTCGAGGGCGGTGATGTCACGGGCCTGCCCGGGGGCGATGTCGCCGTAGGCCGCGCCGAAGGGGTAGCCGGCCCCGTAGACGGGCGACCACACCATGAGCGCCTGGTCGGTGGCGGCGTGGACGGCGTCGGCCACCGTGCGGAAGGCGGCCCGGTAGGCCTGCGGCTGCTGGCCCCACGGCGTCCAGGAGCCGTTCATCTCGGGGCCGAAACGCACCAGGAAGAAGGAGTCGTAGGCCCGGTGCAGGCGCACGAGTTCGCGGGCCAGCTCGCGCGCGTCGCTCTCGTCGAGCCCGCTCAGCCCCTGGTTCGGCTCGAGCGTCAGCAGCGCCACGGCGCCCTGGGTCGCGGCCTGCTCGGCGAACTGGCGCAGGTACGTGCGGGAGTCGTCGGTGAGCGGGTAGTCGACCTGCTGGGCGTACAGCGACGGCGTCGCCCCCAGGCGGTCGCCGTAGTCGCGCGGCAGGTCACTGGACCAGGTCAGGTAGGGGCCGAACCAGGGGTGTCCGGCGGCGGGGGCGGGGTCGTCGTCGGCAGCGTCGGCCCGCTCGGGCGCCGCGTTCAGCACCAGCACTCCCAGCACCAGCGCGAGGGCGAGGCGCAGGAGGATCAGTGAGTGCAGCGGCCGGGCGTCGAGGCGACTCAGGCGCGTCGGCACACCAGCCTCCACGTGTTGCGGCCCTGGTCGCGGGAGTAGGTCATCTCGTCGACCGAGGCCTGGGCCATGGCGAGGCCGCGGCCCGACTCCGCCTCGAAGTCGGGCAGCCCGATGTCGCTGAGGTCGAGCTCGACCGGCACGCCGCTGTCGGCGAGCTCGGCCACGAGGTGCTCGGAGTCGAGGGTCAGCGTCATCGTGACGCGACGCACCCGTGGGTCCACGTCATTGGCGTAGGCGTGCTCGATGATGTTGCCGAGGATCTCGATGACCGCCAGCTCGAAACGCATCCGGTCCAGGGGGGAGATGCTCTCGTCGAGCGCCCACAGCTGCTCGAGGACGCCGTGGGCGTCGTCCATGCTCTCCGGGACGGCGAGCGCGTCGAACTCCAGCTCGGCCGGGATCTCAGTCATCGAACGCACCGTCGACCGTGTCGCGGGGCCGCAGCAGCCGGTCCATGTTGGTGAGCTGGAAGACGGCGAGCACCTCGGGGGTCGGTCGGGCGATGCGCAGGTCGCCGCCCGCCTGACGGGCCGTCTTCAGGCCCGCGATGATCGCGCCGAGCCCGGAGGAGTCCAGGAACGAGGTCTCGGCCAGGTCGAGCACGATCCGGGCGTGGCCCGCCGCGACGAGCTCCTCGATCGCGCTGCGCAGCGCTCTGGCCGAGACCATGTTCAGCCTGCCGCTGGGAGCTAGCACGCCGATGCCGTCGGCTCGGTGGTCGACGGGTATCTCAATCATGTGTTCCTCCGGTCGGGGTCGGATCGGTGGTGCGGCGGGGAGCGGGGTCGTCGGCGCTGACGCCTGCTGGATCGGCCTCGGTGTCGGTGTCGGTGTTGGTGTCGGTGTTGGTGTTGGTGTTGGTGTTGGTGTCGGTGTCGGTAGGGGAGAAGCCCTGGTAGAGCACGGCCTGGACGATGACCGAGAAGATCACCAGGTCGAACACGGCCCAGAAGAGGTTGAGGGCCAGCCCGAGGGGCTCGGCCTGCCCCACGGCGTAGCGGATGATCCCGATGATCACGGCTCCAGCGAGCAGGCCCATCGCCCACAGCTGCGGCTTCACCAGATCCCAGCGCCGCTCGTGTGCCTGCCGGGTCTTGGGCGTCACGGCGAAGTCGAGGGATCTGCCGAGCACGACGTTCCCGAACGCCGAGGTGAAGGAGCGGATCCAGACCGGGAACAGGGCCAGGGAGTACTGCTGGCCGCGCCAGGTCGGTCTGCCGGCGGCCACCACCCAGAACAGCAGCTGGTTGACGATGAGGAAGGGCACGAGCCGGATGAAGAAGGATGAGCTGAGGGCCTGCACCGGCAGTACGCCGAAGGCCAGGTAGATGACCGGTGCGGCGATGTACACGACGGCCGCGAAGCCGGAGAAGTAGCTCCACATCGTGGCGAAGTACATGAGGCGCTGGGTCCAGCGCAGCCGCTTCTGGCGCAGGGGGTTCTCGCGGAAGAGCACCTGCATGGTGCCCTGCGCCCACCGCAGGCGCTGGGTGAGCATGGTGGAGAGATCCTCTGGTGCCAGGCCGTGGGCGAGCACTTCGTCGTGGTAGGCGCTGCGCCATCCCATGCCGTGCAGCCTCATGCACGTGGCCATGTCCTCGGTCACCGAGATGGTCGCCATCGGCATGATCGGCTGGGCCTCGTCGGAACGGCTGACGTCGACCGCGGAGACCAGCGCCTCCACGGTCTGCACCGCACCCAGGGGCGACCAGTCGCGCTCGGCCAGCTGCTCGAGTGAGGCCAGGCTGACGGTGGTCAGGCTCTCGCCCGGCTCGGCCGCCAGCTCCTCCAGCTCCGCGATGACGTCGAGATCGGCCTGGAGGGCGGTGAGGTCGGCCGCGACCAGCTCGCGGCGGATGCCGGCCACGCGCTGCTGGAAGCGGTAGGTGACGTCGAAGAGCGCATCGCCGTCGGACAGCTCGCTGCGCGCGGCCCTGACGTCGCGCTCGAGCGCATCGAGAGCCCTCAGGGTCTTGTCCTCGCCGGCCTCGGGCGAGCGGCGGGCGCTGCGGATCACCCGCCGCGCCGTGCGTAGGGCCTGCTTCACGCCCGTCTCGACCTCGTGGGCGTACCGGGCGACGCCCAGCTGCATGAGAGCCTCACGGCGGATCACCGCGTTGGAGCCGCAGAAGAACGCCGAGTTCCAGCCGTCCTTGCCCTGTTGGATCGGGCCGTAGAAGAGCGGAGCCTGACTCCCCAGCGGGTCGCTGTCAGGCACGTTGACGAAGTACTGGGGGGTCTGCACCAGGCCCATCCGCTCGTCACGGAAGTAGCCGAGCGTGCGGTCGAGGATCTCGGGGCTCGGGATCTGGTCGGCGTCGAGGATGAGCAGGAACTCGCCATCGGTGGAGAGCAGGGCGTTGTTGAGGTTGCCCGCCTTCGCGTGCCGCGGCATGTTCACCCAGTCCGTCGAGCGAGTGAGCCAGCCGATGCCCTCGGACTCCGCCGACTCCCGCAGCTCGGTGCGGTTGCCGTCGTCGAGGATCCAGGTGCGGTGCGGGTATCGGATCGCCTGAGCCGCGCGGGCCGTGGTCATCACCAGGTCGAGCGGCTCGTTGTAGGTCGTGATGAACACGTCGACGGTGTGGCCCTCGGGCGCCCGGGGCGGCTCGCCCCGCTCACGCAGTCGCCACATGCCCAGGCCGAAGAGCAGGGAGTCGACGAGGCTGTAGGTCTCCGCGATCACGAGCGGCACCGCGATCCACCACGCCGACCAGTTGACCGAGGCCAGCCACCGCCAACCCACGTAGTTGAGGCCCAACAGGCTCGTGACGACGACGATGGTGCGGATCACCAGCAGTCGGCTGGTGAGCGGCACCTTGGTGGGAGCGGTCACGCGCCGGGCTCCCGGAAGAGCGCGAGCACCGTGATGTCGTCGCTTGCCTCGCGACGGGCCGCGAGGGCCGCGACGGAGGTGAGGAACGACGGGAGGTCGTCGGCCTCCATGACCATGGCTCCGGCCTCCTGGCTCCAGGCCTGGGGGTCGTCGAGCAGGTCCAGCAGACCGTCGGAGCAGATGAGGAGCCGGTCGCCGGGGGCGATGACGCGTCGTACCTCGGTCCAGTGGTCGCCGCGCCACACGCCGATGGGCCGATCCTCGCCCGACAGCGCCTCGACGGTGCCGTCGGCCCGCGTGAGGAGCACCAGCCCGGACCCGGCGTCGACGTAGCGCAGTTCTCCGTCGGTGAGGTCGACCGCGGCCTCGACGAGGGTCACGAACGACTCCGCGCGCTCGAGATCGGGGAGCAGGGCGTTCGCGGAGTGGGTGACGGTGATGCCCAGGTCGACGCCCGCGGCGACGGCGTTGCCGGTGCCGCGCAGGGCGGTGCGGACGGCGGCGCCGATGAGGGCCGCCCCGGTGCCCTTGCCCATCACGTCGCCGAGGTTGAGGTGCAGCACGGAGTCGAGCAGCTCGTAGTCGAAGAAGTCGCCGCCGACGCTCATGGCCGGCAGGCAGAGACCGTCGACGGCCCAGGCGCCGTCGCGCAACGGGGCGGCGGGCAGCAGCGAGGCCTGCACGCGCCGGGCCTGGGCCATCTCGCTGGAGGCGAAGAGCTCGGTCTCGGCCCAAGTGGCGAGGTCGACCATCGCCTCGCGTTGGTCCTCGGTGAGCTCACGCGGCCGCCGGTCGAACGCGCAGAGAGTCGCCACCGCCACCCCGGTCGCGTCGCGCAGCGGCATGCCGGCGTAGAAGCGGACGCCGTCGCGAACGGCCGGCAGGTCGGCGACCGAGGCCTCGGTCAAGGTGTCGCGGATCTCGAGGGGACCGTCGTGCTCGACGACGCGCAGGCACAGGGTCTGCTCGACGGGCAGGCTCGGCGCTCGGAACCCCGCGGAGCTGGGGCGCCACGCGACGTCGTCCTCGAGGACCGTGACCGCGGCCATGGGCACGTCGAGGGCCAGCCGCAGCAGCCGCGTGATGCGGTCGAGCCCCGCGTGCGTCTGCCCTTCGCGCACGGCGAGGGAGTCGGCCGGGAGTCGCCGACCCAGCGGGGGACTGGTCACGGACCCATTCGATCATGCCGAAGGGGTCGAGTACGGGGGATCGACAGGTTTGGACCAGTGCACTCGTCTACGGTGGCAGGGTGCAGCCGCACCGAGCCCTCATCGTCGACGACGACCCGGATATCGCCTCACTCATCGAAGCCGTGCTGGCGGGTCTGGGGCTCGAGACCCGCACGGCGCTCACCGGGGCCGATGCTCTGGTGATCGCGCGGGAGTTCGGGCCCGACCTGGTCACGCTCGACCTGGTACTGCCCGACGCCGACGGCACCGAGGTGTGCCGTCGACTGCGTGAGTTCACCGACGCCTACGTCATCATGGTGACCGGGCGCACCACCGAGGTCGACCGGCTGGTCGGCCTGGAGGTCGGGGCCGACGAATACCTCGTCAAGCCCTTCTCGCCTCGCGAGTTGCGCGCCCGCGCGACCCAGCTGCTACGCCGTCCGCGGCTGGGTGCGTCGGCCGCCGAGCAGCCGGCCCAGGAGACCGACCTGGGCGCCGGGCTCCTGGTCGAGGAGGGCACCGGTCGGGCGCGCGTCGGCGAGCAACCCGTGGCGCTCGCCCCGACCGAGCAGCGGCTGCTGGCGCTCTTGGTCTCGCAACCGGGGCGGGCCTGGGAGCGCGTCGAGCTCGGTCGCGAGGTGTGGGCCGGCGAGTTCATCGAGTCCGACTTCGGTCTCGACGTGCAGGTCGCGGGGTTGCGGCGCAAACTGCGGTCCGCGACCGATCGCGACGTCGTCGAGGTCGTGCGCGGTACGGCCTACCGCATCGTCTCGGCCTGAACGGATCACGATCCCGTCAAGACCGGCGCCGAAACCGACTCCGGGCCGAGTCGCCGTGTCTATGCTCCACCCGGCATCACGAGCCGGGATGCCGCGTCGGCCTCTGAGCAGGTAAGACAGCGCTCAGTTGTTTAAAACGAGAACGCGTTCTACCTTGTGACGGCCGCAACACTCCGTGGTGAGGGCGTGGAGTTCGAGCAGGCAGCACCGAGAACGACATGGGGAGGTGTCCGGTGGCTCTGAGTGCAGCGGGCATCGTGCGTGGCCCGGGTGAGATCGCTCTGATGACCTACGAGGTCGTCAAGCGCATCTTCACCACTCCGTTCCAGTTCCGGGAATTCGTCGAGCAGGCCTGGTTCATCGTCAGCGTGACGCTCGTGCCCACCGTGCTCGTCTCCATCCCGTTCGGCGCCGTGATCTCACTCCAGGTCGGCAACCTCACCGGCCAGCTCGGCGCCCAGTCCTTCGCCGGAGCCACCGCAGTGCTCGCGGTCGTGCGTGAGGCCGCGCCGATCGCCGCGGCCCTGATCATCGCGGGAGCCGCGGGTTCGGCCATCTGCTCGGACCTCGGTGCGCGCAAGATCCGTGAGGAGATCGACGCCATGGAGGTGCTCGGCATCGACCCGTTGGAGCGTCTGGTGGCTCCGCGCGTGGTCGCGACCATGTTCGTGGCCTTCATGATCATCGGCATCGTCATCGGCGCCGGCATCGGCGGCGGCTACTTCTTCACCGTGATCGTCCAAGGCGGGTCCGCGGGAGCCTTCCTCTCCAACTTCACCGCACTCGCCTCGCTGGCCGACCTGGTCATCGCCATCGTCAAGGCCGTGATCTTCGGCGGCATCGCCGCCGTCGTGGGCGCCTACAAGGGCCTCAACGCCGGCGGCGGCCCGAGCGGTGTCGGCCGCTCGGTCAACGAGGCCGTGATCATCGCCTTCATGATGCTGTTCTTCATGAACGCGGTGATCACCGCCATCTACTTCCAGGTCGTCCCGCCGGCGGGGATCTGAGGGCGGCTGGCATGGCGAACCTGGTGTCCCTCGGCGGGTCGGTGGTGCGTGAGCAGCGCGCGCGCATCGAGGAACGGGGCGACCAGCTGTTCTTCTACGCCAAGGCCGTCTTCTGGATGCCCAAGGTGGTCAGGGCCTATCCGCGAGAGGTCGCGGCCATCCTGGCCGAGGTCACCTTCGGAGCGGGCGGTCTGGCCCTCATCGCCGGCAGCGTCGGCGTCATCGCGTTCCTCTCGTTCTTCGCCGGCACCGAAGTGGGTATCCAGGGCTATGCCTCGCTGAGCCAGATCGGCGTCGCCAAGTTCAGCGCCTTCATCTCGGCATACTTCAACACCCGCGAGGTCGCGCCGCTGATCTCCTCGATCGCCCTGGCGGCCACGGTCGGGTGCGGCTACACCGCCCGGCTCGGTGCCATGCGCATCTCCGAGGAGATCGACGCCCTCGAGGTGATGGGCATCCCCTCGCTGCCCTACCTGGTGAGCACCCGCGTGGTGGCCGCCTTCCTCGCGGTCATCCCGCTCTACGTGGTTGCGCTGAGCGCGGCGTACCTCTCGCCACGCCTCATCACGGTGTTCATCTACGGGCAGTCCGTCGGCACCTACGACCACTACTTCCAGCAGTTCCTGCCGCCCATCGACATCCTCTGGTCGTTCGCCAAGCTGCTCATCCTGGCGACGCTCATCATCTTGATCCACTGCTACTACGGCTACACGGCGTCCGGCGGCCCGGCCGGGGTCGGCATGGCCGTCGGGCGCGCGATCCGCAGCAGCATCGTCACCGTCGTCGTCGCCGACTTCTTCTTGAGCTTCGCCATCTGGGGTTCCACCACGACGGTGAGGATCACTGGCTGATGCTCGTCAACATCCACCACGACTCTGCGCGCGAGCACCTCCGGCTGCTCGTCGCCGGCATCGTCTACGTGCTGGTGATCGCGCTGCTGATCGGGCTCTCGATCGCCATCTACGACAAGAAGTTCGCTCGGGTCGAGATGATCACGATCAAGGCCGACCGGGCCGGCCTCCAACTGGTCAAGTTCGGCGACGTGCGCCGACACGGTGTGCTGATCGGCCAGGTCCGGCAGGTGAGTCAGGACGGCGACGAGGCCTCGATCGAGGTGGCGCTGCAGCCGAAGGCGGCGGCCGACCTGCCTGCCAACGTGAGCGTCCAGATCATCCCGACGACCCTGTTCGGGCAGAAGTTCGTGTCGATCGTCGACCCGAAGGTTCCCGAGGGCAAGCTCGAAGCGGGCACGGTGATCCCGGCGTCCCGGGTCACGACCAACGTGGAGCTCAGCCAGGTGCTGGCCCGGCTCTTCCCCCTGCTGCGCACCGTGCGACCCGCCGACCTCAACATGACGCTCAACGCGCTCGCGACGGCCCTCGAGGGGCGGGGCGAGCAGCTGGGCGACACCCTGAGCAAGCTCAACTCCTACCTCGACGAGATCAAGCCGGTGCTGCCGGCCGTGCGCACCGACCTCCAGCGGCTCGCCGTGGTGGCGCGCACCTACGACATCGCGGCTCCGGATCTCCTCGACGTGCTGCGCAACTCCAGCACCACGTTCTCGACCGTGCTCGACAAGCGTCGACAGCTCGACGTCTTCTTCTCCGACGTCACGGGCCTCTCGACCGTCTCGCGGCAGGTGCTCGCCCGCAACGAGGCCGACTTGATCCGGCTCGGCAAGGTGCAGCGCCCGGTGCTCGACCTGCTCGCGACCTACAGTCCCGAGTTCCCCTGCCTGCTCAAGGGAGCCGCGCGCTACGCGCCCATCTTGAACAAGACCTTCGAGGGCGGTGGCTCTCGGCAGTTCTACTCGATCGGCGCTCGCCAGTACCAGCCCTACACGCGCGACGACAAGCCCGTGTACGGCGATGTGGGGCACGGGCCGTGGTGCCTGACGCTGCCGGGTTTCGGCGACTTCCCGCCCGCCCAGTTCGACAACGGCACCGACCTCGACGAGACCCGCTACAAGTACTCCCCGATCCCGGTCCTCATCGACCCCGCCACGATCCTCGACTCGCTGGCCGCCAACGGCATCGACCTCGGCGGCATCCTCGGAGGGCTGCCCGGAGTCGGCTCCTCGCCCCGCGCCCTTCCCGGTTGGGCCCTCAAGGAGGGGTTCCACGAGGGCATGTCCAGCGGGTCCGCGGGCAGCCCGGCCGAGCAGATGGTCCTCAACGCGGCTCTCGCGGAGCGGTCCCGGCGCAGCGACGCCCACTACGGCTCGCTCGGCTCGCTGCTCTACGGCCCCGTCGTGCGCGGCGTCGTCCACACGTCGGCGGGGGACCGGCGATGAGTGCTCTCGACAAGCGCAACCGCGAGTTCTATGCGGCGGCGGTGAAGCTGACCGTCTTCACGGTGGTCTCACTCCTGGTCACGGGGCTGCTCGCGGTCATCATGGGCAACATCGGGTTCGGCGACACCATGTCGATCAAGGCGGTGTTCACCGATGCCTCGTCGGTGAAGAAGGGCGACGACGTCCGCGTCGCCGGCGTGAACGTCGGCGAGGTCACCGGCGTCGACCACTACGAGCGCACCCAGGCGCTGGTCACGTTCAACGTCGACTCCGACGTGCCGCTCACGACCGGCTCCACGGCGGCCATCCGCTTCTTGAACCTCGTCGGCGACCGCTACCTGGCTCTCGACGAGGGCACGCCCGGCGACCCGCTGGAGGACGGCGACACCATGCCCGTCCAGCGCACCAAGCCCGCACTGGATCTCACCGTGCTGTTCAACGGGTTCAAGCCGTTGTTCGAGGCGCTCGCGCCGAAGCAGGTCAACGAGCTGAGCATGAACATCCTCCAAGTGCTCCAGGGCGAGGGGGGCACCGTGCAGTCGCTGCTCGCGCGCACCGCGTCCCTCACGAACACCCTCGCCAACCGGGATGAGCTGATCGGCGACGTCATCACCAACCTCAACACGACCGTGGGCACGCTGGACTCGAGCAACACCCAGCTCAACGACCTCATCGTCTCCTTGCGCCGGTGGCTGGGCGACCTCTCGGCCAATCGCAAGGTGATCGGCAGCTCGCTGGACTCCATCTCGAACCTGAGTACGGTGCTCGCCGACCTGCTCCGAGACGGACGCCCCCTGGTGAAGGACGATGTCGCAGCCCTGCGCAAGCTGGCGTCACGGCTGAACCGTCCCGGAAGCACGAAGGCGCTGCTCGACATCTTCGACCGGGTGCCCGGCACGATGGAGGACTACACGCGCACCGGCAGCTACGGCAGTTGGTACAACCAGTACCTCTGCTCCTTCGGCCTCACGATCCACTTCCCGGAGATCCCCGGGCTGCCGAAGCAGATCACCGACCAGCTGACGAAGTCGTTCACGAACGTGCGCATGAAGTCGACGGCCCAGCGCTGTGCGGGGGTGCCGATCAGTTGAGGGACTACTCCCAGGCGAGGATCCTGCGCGCCGGCACCATCCTGCTCGTCTTGATGGGCGTGATCTTGGCGGCCACGTTCAACCTCTCCAAGTTCCCGGGCATGGGCGGCACGACGTACCAGGCCTACTTCGCCGACGCCAGCGGACTCCACCGCGGCAGCCAGGTGCTCATCGGCGGGATCCGGTCGGGTCGTGTCTCGTCGGTCGATCTCGACGACGGCAAGGTGCTGGTCGACTTCTCCGTCGACGACGGTGTCGAGTTCGGGCCCGACAGCAGTGCCTCGATCGAGGTCTTCAACCTGCTCGGCGAGAAGTACCTCAAGATCACTCCTGAGGGCAGTGGCGAACTCGACCCGAAGACGCCGATCCCGCTCGATCGCACCGAGTCCGCCTACGACATCGTCGGAGTCACCTCCGACCTCGTGGACACCACGCAGGCGATCGACAAGAGCCAGCTCAAGCAGGCTCTCGACACCCTGGGCGACATCACCGACCAGGCGGCGCCGGAGATCCAGGGCTCCCTGACCGGCATCTCCCGTCTCTCGCGCACCGTCGCCTCGCGTGACACTGAGCTGCGCCAACTGCTCTCGCGTTCGCAGCACGTCACCAAGACCCTGGCGAACCGACGCGGCGACATCGTGAAGCTGATGCGCAGCGCCAGCCAGGTCTTCGCCGAGCTGCAGACCCGCAAGCAGTCGGTGCACGCTCTCCTCGTCAACGCCCGCACGCTCTCCGACGAGCTGCGCGGCCTGGCCCAGGACAACCAGCAGCAGATCGGCCCGGCGCTGGCCCAGGTCGATCAGCTGCTGAACACCCTGAACAGCCGCAACAAGGAGCTGCGCGAACTGCTCAAGCGCTTCGGCCCCTACGCCAGCCTGCTCAGCAACATCATCGGCACCGGGCCATGGTTCGACGCCTATCTCGGCAACGTGCTCGGGTTCTTCACCGGTGAGTTCGTTCCGCAGCAGTCGCCCTCGACGGGTGGTGATGGCTGATGGCTGCCCTCGATGGTCCCTGGGCTCGGCGCCTGCCGGTCCTGCTCGTGCTGGCGCTGGTGGCCGTCGGCGCCTTCTTCGTGGTGCGTGCCAGCGGCACGCCGCCGAAGACCGTCACCGCGCACTTCGACCGCGCGGTGAGCCTCTACGTCGGTTCCGACGTGCGCATCCTGGGGGTCACGGTCGGCAAGGTGACGAGTGTGACCCCGGAAGGCCAGTCGGTGCGGGTCGACATGACCTACGACGCGAAGTACGACGTGCCGGCCGACGCGAAGGCGGTCGTGGTGACCCCGACCCTGGTCTCCGACCGGTTCGTGCAGCTGACGCCGGTGTTCGCCCAGGGCGACGACGTCATGGCCGACGGAGCCGACATCCCGCTGCCCGACACCGCGGTACCCGTCGAGCTCGACCAGCTCTACTCCACCTTGAAGGATCTCAGCACCACGCTCGGGCCGAACGGGCTGAACAAGGACGGCACCCTCAACCACCTGCTCGAGGGTGGCGCGACGGCGCTCGACGGGCAGGGCGCGCGCCTGAACCAGATGATCACGGACCTTTCGCAGGCGTCCAAGACGTTCGGCGACGGCAGCGGTGATCTCTTCGACACGGTCTCCCAGCTGGCTGACGTCACGACCACCCTGGCCGACAACGACCAGGTCGTGCGCACCTTCACCGAGCGGCTCGCCGGAGTCTCGAAGCAGTTGTCGGGTGAGCGGGCCAACCTGGCGGCCCTGCTGAAGAGCCTCGGTTCGACGGTGCAGATCGTCGAGAGCTTCGTCCGCAAGAACCGTGGTGCTCTCAGCGGCGACCTCAAGAAGCTCACCCGGGTGACCCGTGCCCTGGCCTCCCAGCGAGACAGCCTCGACGACGCACTGGCGGTGGGTCCGGCCAGCCTCCAGAACCTGCTGCTGCTCCAAGACGACCTCTCCCGGTCGGTGGGAGCCCGACCGGGCTTCCGCGGCAACGTGGCCTCCGCCGACCAGTTCTTGTGCTCGTTCGTCACGCAGACGGACCTTCCGAAGGTCACGAAGGATCTCGCGTGCGCGATCTTCTCGGCCATCATCGGACCCATCCAGGGCCCCATCATCAACAGCCCGGCACGTGCTGCCACCGGTGCGGCCGTGCGGGGCGCCTCGCAGAGCAAGGTCGTGACCCGGAAGCCCACGGCCTCCGGCTCGCCCGCCGGCGTGACCCCGGCGTCCACGCCCACGCTGCGTGACCTGATCGCCGGAGGTGCCTCGTGAGGGGGGTTCTGCGCTCGTTCCGCCGCCGGGGCGCGGCACTCCTGGGTGCCGGTCTCGTGCTGGCCACGTTGGCCGGATGCTCGTTCGACGGGGCCTACGACCTCCCGCTGCCCGGCTCGCCCGTCGACTCCGACCACGCGATCACCGTCACGGCCGACTTCCGTGACGTCGTGAGTGTCGTACCCCGTTCGACCGTCCAGGTCGACGACGTGACGGTGGGGGAGGTCACCGACATCGAGCGGGTGGGCTGGCACGCCCGGGTCACGTTCAACCTGCGCGACGACGTCGACGTCCCCGAGAACGCCCGCGCGGAGATCCGCCAGACCAGCCTGCTCGGTGAGAAGTACATCGCGCTCATCGGTCCGGGTGACGGCAAGCCCGAGGGCCGGCTCTCGGACGGCGACAACATCGGCCTGGACCGCACGGGCCGCAACCCCGAGGTCGAGGAGGTGCTGGGAGCGCTCTCGTTCCTCCTCAGCGGCGGGGGCGTGGCCCAGCTCGGCACCATCACCCGAGAGCTGAACGAGGCGATGGACGGCCACGAGGCCGACCTGCGCGGGCTGCTCGGCAACCTCGACGACGTCGTCGGCACCCTCAACGACCAGCGCGGCGACATCGTGCGTGCGCTCGAGGCGGTCAACGACCTCAGCGCCACGCTGAACCGGCAGAGCAGCGTCATCACCCGGGCCCTGCGGGTCACCGGGCCGGCCGTCGACGTGCTCGACCAGCAGAACAAGGAGCTGGTCACGATGCTGACCTCGCTCGATCAACTGGGCAAGGTGGGCACCCGCGTGATCGGGGCGACCAAGGACGATCTGCTCGCGCAGCTCGCAGACCTCAGGCCGGTGCTGAACCGCCTCGCCGACGCGGGCAACGCGATCGGCCCCGGGCTGAACCTCCTGGTGAGCTTCCCGTTCCCGGTCTCGGCCTCCGACGTGGTGTTCGGCGACTACGCCAACACGATCACGCTGCTCGACATCGACCTGAAGTCGCTGACCAAGTACGTCACGACCGGCGGCTCCGGAGACGGCGGGGGCGGCGTCCCGAGTCTGCCGAGCCTGCCCGACGCGATCGACCAGGTCACCAAGTGCCTGCAAAGCGGTGACATCTCCAGCAAGTCCTGCTCGAAGGTTCTCGGCTCCTCGGCGATCACCGACCTGATGAAGGCGTGCAAGAAGAAGGCGAACAAGAACAACGCCGTGTGCCAGGCACTCGGCCTGCTGGGCCAGGGCGGGGCGTCGTCGGGGTCGTCCGGTTCCGGCCTGAACCTGCCGCTGCTGCCGGGGCTGAGTCGCCTCTCGGCCTCGTTGGCCAGCGGTGACTCCGAACCGCCCACGGACGACGAGTCGCTGTGGACCGGGTCGAGTTTCAGGGGGCAACCGTGACACGCGCCATCCGGATCCGGCTCCTCGTGTTCGTGGTGCTGGCCGCGGTCGGCCTCACCTACGTCTCGGCCCGCTACCTGGGTCTCGTCGACGCCGTGCTCGGGCGCGGGCTGACCGTCTACGCCACGCTGCCCACGTCCGGCGGCCTCTACGAGGGCAGTGAGGTGACCTACCGAGGAGTGGGCATCGGTTCGGTGTCGAAGATGAGCACCTCTCGCGACGGCGTCAAGCTCACGCTGTCGCTCGACGACAAGACCCGGCTCCCCGTCGACGCGCCGATGTCGGTGCACAACCTCTCGGCCGTGGGTGAGCAGTACCTCGACTTCACCCCGACCAGCGACTCCGGGCCCTACGTGAGCGACGGGGGCACCCTGACGACGACGCAGAAGTCGGTGCCGGTCGACGAGGGTGCTCTGTTGGTCGATCTCAACGCGCTCGTGCAGTCGGTCGACAAGCCGAGCCTGCGCACGGTCGTGAAGGAGCTCGGTCGCGGCTTCGCCGACACCGGCCAGCCGCTCCAGCAGATCCTCGACAGCGGCGGACAGTTCGTCGACGAGGCCTCGGCCCACACGGCCGACACCATCCGCCTCATCACCCGTGCTCGCCAGGTTCTCTCGACGCAGGCCGACGAGGGCGACAACATCACCTCCTTCTCGCGTGACCTCGCCGACTTCACGGCCACGTTGAAGAACTCCGACGGCGACCTGCGGCGTGTCCTCGACAAGACGCCTGCGGCGGCGGTGCAGCTGACCAAGCTGCTGCGCAGCCTCTCGCCGACCCTGCCGGTGCTCCTCAACGACCTCGTGCTCACGAACCAGGTGTTGGTCTCGCACCTCAACGGTCTGGAGGAGACGCTCGTCCTGTTCCCGCGGATCATCGCTGGCGGCCCGTCGGGTACCGACAAGGACGGCTACGCCTACGTGAACTTCCAGTTCACTCGCAACTCGCCTGCGTGCACCAAGGGCTACCTGCCCGTCGACCAGTGGCGCAGCCCGAACGACGTCTCCGACAAGGAGCCCTACCCGGCCACGTGCAAGGAGAAGAACAAGATCTTCCGCGGCCCCCGCTACGTGCCAGGCACCAAGAACAACGCGGCGCCGCCCTCGCCGCCGCGCTACTACGCTGGCGACTACGATCCGCGCGACGGGCGCATCTCGGGCCAGGACACCCCAGGGAAGGGCGGGTACACGTTGACGGCCGCACGGGGCGCTGCTCTCCTCGGGGACGACTCCTGGAAGTACCTCCTCATCGACCCGGTGACGCACCCGTGACCGGCCCGGAGACGGCCGCGTCCGCCGTGGTCCGGCCTCGCCTGGTGTCGACGCTCTACGTCGCGTTCGTGTTGGCGCTGGGCGCGGCCGTCGTCCTCGGCGTCCTCTGCGTGCGGCACCGTCAGGCCGAGACGTCGATCGAGGCGGTCGACCTGGCGCCTTCGCAGACTCAGCAGGAGGCCTACGCCGAGGTGATGAAGGTGGCCGATGCCACCGTGAACGGCCTCATCAACATCGACTACCGCAGCCCCGAGGACAGCTACGACGCCGTCGCCGAGACCGCGACCGGCAGCTTCCTCGACGACTACAAGAAGTCCTACGACACGCTGAAGAAGCTCGTGACCCAGTACAAGGCCGAGCAGACCGGACAGGTCAACGCCACCGCGGTGTCGACCATCGACGCGAACTCGGCGGCGGTCCTCGTGTCGGCCGACGCGACGGTGCAGAACGTGCAGACGGGCAAGCAGCAGCAGAGTCGCTCCTACCGGGTGAAGGTGACCGTGACCCAACAGGACGACGGCAGCTGGCGAACGACCGACCTGGAGTTCGTCGGATGAGCGCGCCGCGTTCGTCGCGGACGCCGACCAGCCGCCCACGCAAGGTCGCCGGCGGCACCCCCGCAGCACCGCCAGAACCTCCGGAGCAGCCGTCGGGGCCGGCGGAGCAGCCGAAGGGGCGCCCCCGCTCGCGACGCGTGAGCGCGGACCAGCGCCCGCAGCTCATGCCCGCGACCCCGCCCGTGAGCCCGCCCGCGAGCCCTGCGGCCGAGGCGAGCGCGCCGAGCCGGCGGTTGCTCGTCGTCGTGGCCTCGGCGCTCGTCGTGATGCTGGCGTTGGTGGGAGCCGAGGTCTGGTACCTCCACCACCAGGCGCCGACGGTCGCGAGTGGTCCCGCCTCCGAGTCGGCGCCGGTCAAGCTGAGCCCGTTGGAGACCCAACGCGTGGTGCAGCTCTCCGCCGATGCCGCGACCACGATCTTCTCCGCCTCGAGCAAGACCTACGACGCCGACATCGACAAGGCGGCGTCGCTGATGACGACCTCGTTCGCTCGCGAGTTCCGTGCGACGAAGGCCGACGTCAAGAAGCAGTTCGTGGCGCGCGGCACCGACGTGACCGTCCAGGTGTCGGCGCAGGGGGTCGAGCGCGCCGCGTCCGACGAGGTCACCACGCTGCTCTTCTTCACGCAGACCACGTCGCGCAGCAAGCCGGCCGACGGCGTGAACGCCGTCCAGTACCGGGTGGAGATGACCATGCTCCGGGTGGGCGATCGCTGGCTGGTCAGCGCGGTCAAGGCGCTCTGACGCGCCCGACACCTGAGGACGGCCGCAGGTGGTGGACACGCTGAGTGGCCCTCGCTAGGCTCGCGCCGAGCCCAGAACTAGAACACGTTTCACTTCTGCGCGATCCCGAGGGAAGGAAGTCCCATGAAGATCAAGGTCGACTTCGACTTGTGCGAGTCCAACGCGCTCTGCGAGGCCATGGCCCCGGAGGTGTTCGAGCTCGACGACGACGACTACCTGGTGGTCAAGGCCGAGCACACGACGTCCGAGACGCTCGAGGACGTCAAGCGGGCCGTCGCGGCCTGCCCGCGCGCCGCCATCTCCCTCGAGGAGGACTGAGCGCCAGATGAGCACCACCTCACTGGAGGGCAAGGTCGCCATCGTCACCGGCGCGGGCGCCGGCCTCGGCCGGGCGGAGGCCCTGGCCTTGGCGGGCGCCGGTGCACGCGTCGTCCTCAACGACCTGCCGGGTGCAGCGGAAGCGACTGCCGAGGAGATCCGGTCCCTCGGTGGCGAGGCCGACGTAGCGGCCGGCGACGTGTCCGACGGTGCCACCGCCGACGCGGCGATGAGGGCCGCGGTCGAGGGGTTCGGCTCGCTCGACATCGTCGTCAACAACGCCGGCATGACGCGCGACCGGATGCTGTTCAACATGTCCGACGACGAGTGGGACGCCGTGCTCGCGGTGCACCTGCGCGGGCATTTCCTGCTCACCCGCAACGCGGCCGCGCACTGGCGCGGCCAAGCGAAGTCGACGGGTGCCCCGGTCGAGGCAGCCATCGTGAACACCGCCTCGGAGGCCTTCCTGGCCGGCCCTCCGGGCCAGGCGAACTACGCCGCGGCCAAGGCCGGCATCGCCGCCCTGACCGTCTCGGCCTCGCGCGCCCTGGCGTCCTCGGGCGTGCGTGCGAATGCGATCTGCCCACGGGCCCGGACGGCGATGACTGCCGACGTGTTCGGTGTCGACGAGTCCGGGAAGGAGGTCGACCCCTACTCGCCCGACCACGTCGCTCCGGTGGTGGCCTATCTGGCCTCGCCCGCGGCGTCGCGTATCACCGGTCAGGTGTTCATCGTCTACGGCGGCATGGTCGCCCTCGTCGCCGCACCGGTCGTCGAGCGGCGCTTCGACAAGACCGGGAGACTCTGGGACGCCGACGACCTCGACGCACAGCTCGGGGGCTACTTCGCCGACCGTGACCCCTCCGTCGGCTTCTCGGCCGACTCGATCATGAAGTTGGGTGTGTGATGACGCAAGCAGGACGGCTGACCGGCAAGGTCGCCATCGTGACCGGTGCCGCCATGGGGCAGGGCGCCGCCATCGCGCGGTCCTTCGTCGAGGAGGGCGCCCGCACCGTGCTCGCCGACGTGGCCGACGAGCCCGGCCAGGCACTGGCTGAGGAGTTGGCGCAGGGCCACCCCGGCATGGCGCGCTTCGCCCATCACGACGTGAGTGACGAGGGTTCGTGGGCGTCGCTGGTGGCCGAGACCACCGAGCAGTGGGGCCCGGTCACCGTGCTCGCCAACAACGCCGGCATCTTGCGGTTCGGCCAGGTGGAGCGTCAGGATCTCGACGACGCCGACCTGATGTACCGGGTGAACCAGCGCGGCACGATGTTGGGCATGCGCGCCGTCGCGCGCGGCATGCGCAAGGCCGGGGGAGGCTCGATCATCAACGCCTCCTCGATCGAGGGGCTCGGCGGCATGAGTGGGTGCGTGGCCTACGGCGCCACGAAGTTCGCGATCCGCGGCATGACCAAGGGTGCTGCGCACGAGCTCGGGCCGCACAACATCCGGGTGAACTCGGTGCACCCCGGGATGATCGACACCCCGATGACCCGGGTGCACGGCGGTGACGCCGCGATGGAGTACGGCGCGACCAAGATCCCGCTGCGACGCGTCGGCTTCCCCGACGACGTCGCGCCGCTGTACGTGTTCTTGGCCAGTGACGAGTCCACCTACATCAACGGCGCCGAGATCGCATGCGACGGCGGTGTCACCGCCACGCACGCCTTCGGCGGGTGAGTGCACGGATGAAGACCACATGAGAGTGGGTGGATTTGCCGCGACTCCGCACGCGTTCGCCCGTGTCTGGCTAGCGTAGCCCTGTGGACACCGACGCCTGGCGGATGAGCGTGCACCAGCTCGACCTGATCGGTCAGGTGCGCGACTACGCCATCATCACCTTGGATCCCGAGGGAGTGGTGCGCTCCTGGAACGCCGGGGCCGAGCTGGTCAAGGGTTACGCCGCCGACGACATCATCGGCTCGAGCTTCCGGGTGTTCTACCCCAAGGACGATCGTGACGACGGCCTGCCCGACCGACTGCTCGCCGAGGCCGCCGCCGAGGGACGCGTCGAGCACGTGGGCTGGCGAGTCCGCAAGGACGGCACCCGCTTCTGGGGCGACGTCGTGATCACCGCGTTGAGGAGCGACGACGGCACCCTGCTCGGATTCATCAAGGTCACGCGTGACCTCTCCGAGCAGCACGAGCTCGAGCAGGCGCGTGCCACGTTCCTCGCGGGCGTGGGGCACGACTTCCGCAGCCCGCTGACGAGCATCGAGGGCTATGCCTCCCTGATCTCCTCCGAGCTCGAGGATCCGATGCTGCGCGACTTCTCCGAGAGGATCCGCTCCAACGCCGTGCGGCTGATGCGGCTGGTCGACCTCATGCTCGACTACTCGAGGCTGAAGTCCGGCCGGTTCAGGGTCGACCTCCGACCGGTCCCTCTCGGCGACTTCGTCCGCCACACGGTCGCCGACCTCGGCGCGGCGATCGCCGAGCACACGGTCCGGGTCGACGACACCGACGTCGTCGCGCGCATCGACCGCGACGCCCTGGCGCGGGTGCTCGTGAACCTGATCGGCAACGCGGCCAAGTACTCACCCGCGGGATCCCAGATCGACGTGCACCTCGGCGTCCGCGACGGGTGGGCCGAGATCGTGGTGGCCGACCGTGGCCGCGGCATCGACCCCGCCGACCTCGCCACCATCTTCGAGGAGTTCGAGCGCGGACGGCGCGCCGAGAAGGACGGTGGCTTCGGGCTCGGGCTCTCCGTGGTGCGCCATCTCGTCGGCATGCAGCAGGGCGCTGTGGCGATCGAGGCCGGTCGCTACGGCGGCACCGACGTCGTCGTGCGGCTGCCGCTGGTCGACCGACCGGTCGCGGCGGTGTGAGACAGGCCCGGCTTCGGAACGAAGGTCAGTCGCGCAGCAGCAGTCGGACGGCGACCTCGATCTGCCCGGCCGTCTCGCGTGCCGTCGAACGACCGGTGACCCAGGCGACGAGCGCGGAGAGCCACACGTCGCCGATGACGCGCGCGATGGCGATGTCGTCGTCGGAGAGCTGGTCGGCGGCCGGGGACTCGGGGTGCATGGCCCGGGCGAGCATCGAGGTCATCAGCAGGCCCACCCGGTGGATCTCGGTCTGCACCGAGGCGTCGGCGAACATGAACGCGCGGGTGAGGGCCTCGGTGAGGTGCGGGTCGCCCTGGAGTCCGCGGCTCACGAGCTTGAGGATCTCGATCACCCGGTCGGCGGCGGTGTCGCCTTCGAGCGATCGCGTCGAGAGGATCTCCTCGGTGCGCTCCAGTTCGACGCTCAGCGCCGAGACGAGCAGGTGGATCTTGGAGGGGAAGTAGCGGTAGAGGGTGCCGAGCGCGACGTCCGCGCGGTCGGCTACGCCACGCATCTGCACTGCGTCGAAACCGCCTGATGAGGCGAGGTCGATGGTGGCGTCGAGGATGCGGCGACGGCGCTCGCGCTGCGAGGCCGAGCCGAGGTCGTCGCCGGTGAGGGCGTTGCTGGTGGTCACCGCGGGTGTACTCCTGACCTGGTGTGATCGTCCCTGCGAGGGTAGCGGACCATGCTCTAGGATCAGAACACGTTCCAGTTCCTATCGTGTTCCGCTCGTGTGTCGCCCCAGGTGGGTCCGGCTCGCCTGAGAAGAAGCTCCCCGGGTTCCGGGTGAAGGGAGACCACCGAAGTGCGTGTGGCGCTCGTCTCGTATCGCTCGAAGCCGCACTGCGGTGGCCAGGGCATCTACATCCGACACCTCAGCCGCGAGCTCGTCGCGCAGGGTCACGAGGTCGAGGTGCTCTCGGGCCAGCCCTACCCCGAGCTCGACCCGGGGGTCCGACTCACCAAGGTGCCGAGCCTCGACCTCTACCGCGAGCCCGACCCGTTCCGGGTGCCGAAGCCGCGCGAGTTCCGCGACCGCATCGATGTCGAGGAGTTCGCGGTCATGTGCGCCGCGGGCTTCCCCGAGCCCAAGACGTTCAGCAGTCGGGTGGCGCGCATCCTGCGCGAACGGGCCGGCGACTTCGACATCGTGCACGACAACCAGGTGCTCGGCTACGGCATGCTCGACATCGAGCAGTTCCTGCCGCTGATCACCACGTTGCACCACCCGATCACCTTCGACCGGCGCATCGATATCTCCTCGGTGCGCAACCCTTGGCGCAAGTTCACGCTGAGCCGCTGGTACGGCTTCTTGCGCATGCAGGGCCGGGTGGCGCGCTCCGCGCGGCTGATCATGACGCCCTCGGAGACCTCCAAGCGCGACATCTCGACCGACTTCGGCGTCGACCCCGCTCGCATGCGCACGATCCTGCTCGGAGTCGACGAGGGGTTCCGGCCGCCCACTGCGCCGCGCGTGCCGGGTCGGATCCTCGCCATGGCCAGTGCCGACGCGCCGCTCAAGGGCATCGCGACCCTGCTCGAGGCGTTCGCGAAGCTGCGCACCGAGCGCGACGTGGAGTTGCTGCTCGTCACCAAGCCCAAGCCGGGGGGACGCACCGAGAAGCTCATCGACAAGCTGTCGATCGGCGACTCCGTGCGGTTCGTGCACGGCATCTCCGATGCCGAACTCGTCGCGCTGATGGGGTCCGCCGAGATCGCGTGCGTGCCGTCGTTCTACGAGGGGTTCTCGCTGCCCACGGCCGAGCTGATGGCCTGCGGCACGCCGCTGGTGGTCTCGCGGGCCGGGGCCATCCCCGAGGTGGTGGGCGCCGACGGGGAGTGCGCCGACCTCGTGACGCCCGGCGACGTGGGCGAGCTCGAGGCCGCGCTCGCCGCGCTGCTCGACGACCCCGAGCGCCGGCAGCGCTACGGCCTCGCCGGACGACGACGGGTCGAGGAGCTCTTCAGCTGGCAGGCGGTGGCCACCAAGGTGGCGGCCTCCTACCAGGAGGTCGTCGACGCCTGGCACGCTGAGGGGCCCATGCCCCGGATGGGCCGCAAGGGGCGCCGCGCACCGCGGTGGTCCTCCCGCGCCTGAATCCGGCTCAGACCCACTAAGACCCGGCTTAGACACTCGAACACCCACGATGGTAGGGATGCGCTGTGCTGACTGTTGACTTCGACCGACTCGGGCTCCAGGCGGGCGACCGCGTGCTCGACATGGGCGCCGGTGCCGGCCGCCACAGCTTCGAGATGTACCGCCGCGGCGCCGATGTGATCGCCTTCGATCTCGATGCCGACGAGCTGTCCGGCGTCAAGGATCTCTTCGTCGCGATGGCCGAGGCGGGCGAGGTGCCCGCGGGCGCCGAGGCCGACGTCAAGCAGGGCGATGCTCTCGCACTGCCGTTCGCCGACGGTGAGTTCGACCGGATCGTCGCGGCCGAGGTACTCGAGCACATCCACGCCGACGTCGATGCGATCAGGGAGCTGGTGCGGGTGCTGCGCCCCGGCGGCACGCTGGCGATCTCGGTGCCGCGCTGGCTGCCGGAGGTCATCAACTGGAAGCTCTCGGAGGACTACCACAACGCCGAGGGCGGCCACATCCGCATCTACACCGACCACGAGCTCATCGACAAGGTGACCAAGGCGGGGCGCTTCAACGACGGCACGCCCGGTGACGCGATGGTCTTCGAGGGCAAGGACTACACGCACGGCCTGCACGCGCCGTACTGGTGGATCAAGTGCGCCGTGGGTGTCGAGAACGACGAGCACCCGCTGGCGAAGGCGTACCACCGGCTGCTGGTCTGGGAGATCATGAAGCAGCCGACCGCCCTGAAGTGGGCCGGCAAGGTGCTCGACCCGATGATCGGCAAGAGCATGGTGTTGTACTTCCGCAAGCCGGAGGCTGCGTGAGTGCCGTGCCCGAGGTGCCGCTGAGCCGCCTGCCCTACGTCGACGGGCTCCTGAGCGCCCAGCAGGTGGCCGACACGGCCGCGGCGATCGCCGCGATGCAGGAGCCTTGCGGGGCGGTGCCGTGGACCACGGGCGAGCACGTGGACATCTGGAACCACGTCGAGGCGGCCATGGCGATGCTCGTGGGCGGTCAGGTCGATGCGGCCGAGCGCGCCTACGCCTGGGTGCCGACCATGCAGCGCGCCGACGGTTCATGGCCCATGAAGATCGTCGACAACGCCGTCGACGACGCGCGCGGTGAGACCAACATGTCGGCCTACTTCGCCGTCGGGCTCTGGCACCACTGGCTGGTGCGCAGCGATCTCGACTTCGTGCGGCGCTACTGGCCTTGCGTGCGGGCCGGGCTCGACTTCGTCTGCTCGCTGCAGACCGAGTGGGGCGGCATGCACTGGACGCCCGTCGACGACTTCTGCCTGCTCACGGGTTCCTCGAGCATCTACCACTCGCTGCGCGCCGGGGTCGCCCTGGCCGAGCTGCTGGGTGAGCCGCAACCGGAGTGGGAGCTCGCGGGCGGTCGGCTCGGCCACGCCGTGCGCAGCCACACCGACCTCTTCGCCGACAAGTCCACCTACTCGATGGACTGGTACTACCCGGTGCTCGGCGGCGCGCTGCGGGGGGCGCCCGCCCACGATCGGATCGCCGGCCGGTGGAGCGACTTCGTCGTGCCCGGGCTGGGCATCCACTGCGTCGACACGAATCCCTGGGTGACGGGCGCTGAGACCTGCGAGCTGGCCATGGCCCTCGATGCGATCGGGGACCAACGACGCGCCCTCGAGCTCGTGCGCGACATGCAGATCCTGCGCGAGCGTGATGGGCGCTACTGGACCGGCTGGGTCTACGACACCGGTCGCACCGACGAGCCGAGCGACGTCTACTGGCCCTATGAGCAGACGACCTACACCGCGGCAGCGGTCGTGCTGGCCGTCGACGCCTTGGGGGAGACCCACGGCGGGTCGACGCCCGGGTCGGGCATCATGCGCGGCACCTCGCTCGCGGGGCCGTTCCCCGAGATCGCCCTGGAATGCGGGTGCCCCTCGCCGGAGTCAGCCGACCGGCTCTCCGGCCGCCCCTGAGGTCCGCGCCAGCACCCGCACCGAACCGAGCGCCTCGACCTCGGTGAAGCAGCCGGACTCCAGGGCTCGCAGGTAGACGTGGTACGGCGCCTGGCCGCCGTCCGCCGGGTCGGCGAACACGTCGTGGATGACCAGCGCCCCGCCGGCCATGAGGTGGTGCGCCCACCCGGAGTAGTCGTTCTGCGCATGCACCTCGGCGTGCCCGCCGTCGATGAAGAGCAGCGAGAGCGGTGTGCGCCAGTGCGCGCTGACGGTCGTCGACTGCCCGATGACGGCTACGACGACGTCCTCGAGGCCTGCCGCCTCGATGGTGCGCCGGAAGGTGGGCAGCGTGTCCATGCGGCCGGTGCTCGGGTCGACCAGGGTGGTGTCGTGGTGCTCCCAGCCGGCCTGGTTCTCCTCGGATCCGTGGTGGTGATCGACGGTGAACACGACGGCCTGCGGGCCGCCGACGAGGCGGGCCGCGGCGCCGAAGTACACCGCCGACTTTCCGCAGTAGCTGCCCACCTCCAGCATCGGGCCGTGCTGGAGGCGGGCCAGGGCGGTGCGGTGCAACAGCAGGCCTTCGTCCTCGGGCATGAAGCCCTTCGCGGCGCGGGCGTGGGTCAGCCAGTCGTCTGTCACCGGGCGAGAGTAGCGGTCGCGACCGGCGGCCGAGACGTTAGAGTGAGAACACGTTCTAGTTTTGCCGGCTGGTCGGCCGGCCCACGGGAAGGCGCACGGATGTCGATCGCGATCTCAGACGAGCATGCCGAGCTGGCGTCGACGATGCGCTCCTGGGCGGCGAGCCTCGACGGTTCCACCCTGGCGCGTGCTGCCGAGGGTGAGCCCGGCGCCGCGTTCGCCGACGCGTGGAAGGGCGCCACCGACATGGGGCTCCCGCTGATCGCCGTCGCGGAGTCCTCCGGCGGCGGTGGCGGTGGCGCGCTCGACCTGGCGGTGGTGCTCGAGGCGTGCGCTCACGAGCTCGTGCCCGGCGCGTTGCTCGGACCGACCGTCGCCGCCGGGGTTCTGGAGCGAGCCGGCACCGACGACGCCCACGCGGCGCTCGCCGGCCTGGCTGTGGGATCGCTCGTGACGGTGGCCGTGCCGACGTCCTCCGGGCTCACCGTGCTCGACGCGCCGGGCGCCGAGCAGGTCATCGCGCCCGTCGGGGACGCCTGGCACCTGCTGCCAGCCGACGCCCTCGACGTGGAGTCCTGCGTCGGGCCCGACCTCACGCGTCGCTATGCGCGCGGCACGGTGACGGGCGAGGGTGCGCCCCTGCCGAGCGTCGACACCGCCTTGGTCCGGCGGCTGCTCGTGACGGCGCTCGCGGCGGAGGCGAGCGGGACGGCGCGGTGGTGCCTGGCCACGGCGGTCGACTACGCCCAGGTGCGCGAGCAGTTCGGGCGCCCGATCGGCAGCTTCCAAGCCGTCAAGCACCTCTGCGTCGAGATGCTCGAGACCTGCGAGGCCATCACGGCCGCCGCCTGGGACGTCAGTGCCGCCTCCGCAGCCGGGGAGCAGCAGTGGTCGTTCGCCGCCGACGTGGCGGCGGTCGTTTGCCTCGACGGCGCCGTCGACGTGGCGAAGACGTGCATCCAGGTCCTGGGTGGCATCGGCTTCACCTTCGAGCACGACGCGCACCTCTACCTGAGGCGTGCCCTCGCCTCGCGCGCCCTGGTGCCCGGCTCCGACACCTCCGCGCTGGCCCTGGCCGACCGCGCGGCGGCAGGGGTGCGCCGAGAGGTCGAGGTCGACCTCGAGGGCCGCGACGCGCCGGTGCGCCCCGGCGTGCGCGAGGACGCCGAACGCATCGCCGCCCTGCCCGACGGCGAGCGCCGGGCGGCGCTGGTCGAGTCGGGGCTGCTCACGCCGCACTGGCCCACGCCGTACGGCCGCGCGGCCGACGCGGTGACCCAGCTCGTCATCGACCAGGAGCTGGCCCGGGTCGGTGTGACGCGCCCGGACCTGGTCATCGCGGCCTGGGCCGTGCCCACCATCCTCGAGCACGGCACCGAGGCGCAGCGGGAGCGGTTCGTACGGCCCTCGCTGCTCGGCGAGCTGGTGTGGTGCCAACTGTTCAGCGAACCCGGCTCGGGCTCCGACCTCGCGTCGCTGCGCACGAAGGCCGTCCGGGTCGACGGCGGCTGGCGGCTGACCGGCCAGAAGGTGTGGACCTCGATGGCGACCCAGGCCGACTGGGCCATCTGCCTGGCCCGCACCGACCCCGACGCGCCACAGCACCAGGGCATCACCTACTTCCTGGTCGACATGGCGCACAGCGACGGCCTGGACGTGCGACCGCTGCGCGAGATCACGGGCGAGGCGCTGTTCAACGAGGTGTTCCTCGACGACGTGTTCGTGCCGGACGAGTGCGTCGTGGCCGCACCGGGTGACGGGTGGCGACTGGCTCGCACCACGCTGGCCAACGAGCGGGTCGCGATGGCGACCGTGCGGCTCTCGTCGTCGACCGAGCGGGCCGTCGAGATCGCAGCGGAGCAGGAGCTGTCGATCCCGGAGATGGTCGAGGTGGGCAGGTCGGTGGCCCTGGCCACCGTGTGCTCTCTGCTGAGCGTGCGCTCGACACTGCGTCGTCTCGCAGGGCAGGGGCCGGGAGCCGAGTCGAGCGTCTCGAAGCTGCTCGGTGTGCGCAGCCGCCAGGACGCCTCCGAGCTGGTGGTGCGACTCCGGGGCGATGGCCTGCTGTTCGCCGACACCCGCGACCGCGGCGAGGATCCTCTCGGCGCGGAAGTCTGGGAACAGCTCAACACCCGCTGCCTCTCCATTGCGGGCGGCACGACGCAGATCCTGCGCAACGTGGCGGGCGAGCGGCTTCTCGGCCTGCCACGCTGAGCCCCGACCTGGCCCAGCGTGGCGCACCTCTCGGGTTGATCGAGACAACTAAAATCGAGGCGTGAACGTCTCACCAGTCGTGAGAACCCGAAGAGTGCTCCTCGTCCCCGTCCTGCTGCTCGCCCTGGCCGGGCTCAGTGGCTGCGACCTGCCCGGAGACGGTCCGGCGCAGGCGCGGTCGGCCGGCCAGACGGTGCCCACCCACCGCAAGCACCCGCACGCGTCGGCATCCGCGACGCCCACCCCCGACGCAACGCCCAGTCAGACGGCCAGTCAGACGCCCAGTCAGACGCCCAGTCAGACGGCCAGCCCGACACCCACGGGGCCGCCGATGCTGCTCGACAGCATCGCGCCGCTCAGCGACACCACGGTCGGCGTCGCGATGCCCCTCTCCATCGTGTTCACCGATCCGGTGAAGGCCTCGGCTCGCGCCGAGATCGAGCGGCACATCCACCTCGAGACCTCGGTGCCGGTGCGCGGCGCCTGGCACTGGTTCGGCGACCGTCGGGTCGACTTCCGTCCGCGCGGCTTCTGGCCGGCACACACGCACGTGTCGATGGTGGCCGACTTCGCACACGTGCCCGACGGGTACGGCCGCTACGGCACGCACAGCTACACCCGCGACTACACCATCGGCGACGACGTGCGCACGCGCGTCGACGTCGTGCACCACACCACGACCGTCAGCCGCGACGGGCACGTGTTGCGGGTCATGCCGAGCAATGCCGGCAGCCCCGAGTTCCCGTCCTGGGACGGGACCATGGCAGTGGTGAGCAAGGCGGCGGAGGTCCGCATGACCTCGTGCAGCGTCCAGATCGCCTGCGATCCGAACGATCCGAACTACTACGACCTGACGCTCCCGTGGGACGTGCGGATCACCAACTCCGGCACCTTCCTGCACTACTCCACCGGCGACCCGTCCCCGGGCTCGGGAAACGGCTCACACGGATGCATCCACCTCTCCTACGACAACGCGAAGTGGTTCTACGAGCTGTCGAAGCAGGGTGATCCGGTCACGATCACCGGTTCGCCCCGCGGCAAGGCCGAGGGCGACAACGGCTACGCCGACTACGACGTGCCCTGGACCCAGTGGCTGGCCGGCAGCGGACGCGGCGCCTTCACGACCTCGGCGGCGTGACGGGGTCCGCGATGACGGACTGCGCCCCCGGTCCGCTCGCGAGGGCTCGTGACGCGGCCGTCGTCGTCGGCGTCGGCGAGATGGGGCTGGCCATCGCTCGCCGGATCGGTCGCGGGCGCCGGCTCCTGATCGCCGATCGGTCGGCGAGCATCCTCGAACGGGGGGCGGCCGAGCTCGGCAACGCCGGGTACGACGTGACGCCGCTCGCGGTCGACGTGGCCGATGCGAGCTCCGTGTACGCTCTGGCCGCGGCGTGCGCCGACCTCGGCGCGGTGGTGGCGTTGGTGCACACGGCCGGAGTCTCGCCGGTGCACGCCAGCGTCGAGCAGATCCTCGTCGTCGACGTGCTCGGCACCGCGCTGGTGCTCGACGCCTTCGAGCCGGTGATGCGCGGGGGCGGCGCTGCGGTGGTGATCGCCTCCGTGGCCGCGTCGATCTTCCCTCAGCCGACGGAGGATCTGCGCCGTCATCTGGCGCTGGCGCCCACCGGCGAGCTGCTCTCGCACCCCGGCCTGGAGGCCGCCACGCTCGGTCGCGAGGAGGCCTACGCGCTGGCCAAACAGGCCAACATCGCCCGCGTCGCGGCGCGCAGCTTGGACTGGGGCCGCCGGGGCACGCGCTTGAACGCGGTGTCGCCGGGCGTCATCGCCACGGCGCTGGGGCGTGCCGAGTTGGAGGGGCCGAGCGGTGCGATCATGCGCACCATGATCGAGGCGTCCGGTACGGGGCGGATCGGTACGGCCGACGACGTCGCGGCCGCGTGCGACTTCCTGCTCGGCGACGACGCATCGTTCGTCACCGGCACCAACCTGCTCGTCGACGGCGGGGTGAGCGCCGCCTGGCACAGCGGCTGAGCGCCGCGCGCCTCGAGCACCGAAACGTCGATCGCCAGGCCCAGGCCGGTGCCCTGGGTGGAGACGACGACGGCCTGCTCGGCCCGATAGAAGCGCTCGGCCACGCGGGAAAGGATCCTCGACGGGGATTCCGGCGCCCGTGTCCGTCACGGACACGACCGAGACCGCCTGAGCGTCGTCGTGGCGACGCTCGACGACCACCGTGATCCGGCCGCCGTCTGGGTGAACTTGACCGCGTTCGAGGAGAGGACGACCACGGCTCGCACCAGCTGGTCGCGGTCGCCTCGCACGTGGGTTCGCGGAGTGAGGCGAAGCTCGACGTCGAGGCTCCGGTCGCGCAGGAGGCCTGCGGATTCGTGGTAGGCGCTCGTCATGGGGGTGCGCCGTTCGTGGCTCACGGTCGTGACGAACTCGGACTGGGCGCGGTCGAGCTCTGCCAGTCGGTCGAGCGCCCGCTGGCGCTCGGTGAGCACGCCGGCCACCAGACGGCGACGGTGGTGCCGGAGACGGTGAGCGAGAGCGCCACCACGACCAGGACGCCCGAGAGCAGGACGAGTCCGCCACCCCCCAGAGTCGGGCGCAGTGGTGAGGGCGACGTCACCGGGCGATCGCGCCGGGATGCCGCCGGGTGCACGGCGATGGCCGGGGGTCACACGGGGGGCACGTGTGACGCGACGGTGTCGGCGAGGTCTCCGAGACGAAAGGGCTTCGTCATGTAGGTGACGGCGCCGGCGGCCCGGCCGGCCGCTCGGTCGGCGGCCGAGGTCATCGCCGACACCATGACCACGGTGGGCGACGTCTCGGGCTTCGCGGAGCGCAGGGCCCGAGCCACCTCGATGCCGTCGAGCCCGGGCAGGCAGACGTCGAGCACCGTGAGGTCGTAGTGCTCGGCCACGAGCTCGGCCAGCGCATCGTTGCCGTCGGCGACGCTGGTCACGCTGTAGCCGGCCCGCTCGAGGGTGAGCGCGATGAGCATCCGTATGTCGTCGTCGTCGTCGACGACCAGCACTCGTGCCATACGCAACCCCATGGTGCTCGAAGTAGGTGGGTTCGGTGTCGGATCGGGGGGATCCCGGCACAGAACCCGTGACAGAGCCTGCCCCATACGCCGCCGGGCCGACATGAAGCCTGGGCACCAGGGAGTGAAGAAGTCGTGAAGGTCGTGTGCCGGGCGAAGGTCTCGCACCCCTAGGGTTGGCCCCATGACGCGAGTCCTGGTGATCGACGACGAGCCGCAGGTGCGCCTGGCGCTGCGGGGGGCCCTGGCCCGCGCCGGCTTCGACGTCCTGCTCGCTGCCGACGGGCGCGAGGGGTTCGAGACCCTCGCCACCGCCGCGCCCGACGTGGTCGTGCTCGACCTGGGACTGCCCGACACCGACGGCCTGGATCTCGTACGCACTCTGCGCACCTGGACCACCGTGCCCGTGCTCATCCTCTCGGGCATGACCGACGCCGCCCGCAAGGTGGCCGCCCTGGAGGCAGGTGCCGACGACTACCTCCAGAAGCCGTTCGGCCTCGACGAGCTGGTCGCGCGGCTGAGGGCGCTGTTGCGTCGCACCCAGGCCGCCGCCGACGACGAGGTCAGCCGCATGCGGACCTTCGGCGAACTCGCCATCGACCTGGGCGACCAGATCGTCACGCGCCAGGGGGAGTCCGTGCACCTGACGCCCACCGAGCGCCGCCTGCTCGAGGCGCTGGTGACGAATCCCGGCAAGTTGCTCACCCACCGGTGGCTACTGCACACGGTGTGGGACTCCGGCCACGGCGACGAGACGCGCGCTGCCCTGCGCGCCCACCTGCGGTCGTTGCGCAGCAAGATCGGAGACGATGCCCAGACGCCGCGTTACATCGCCACCGAGAGCGGCGCCGGATACCGATGGATCGCCCTCGAGGCCGAGCGTGCGCCACTGATCGCGGGTGCGGCGACGGCCGACGACGGACTGGACTCCGTGGGTGACCCCGACGGGCAGGTTCTTCCGAGCCGGGCGCACCCGGACGAGGTGGGCATCCGTCAGGCCGCCCACGACGTGAACAACGCGCTCACCGCGCTGCGCCTGGCCCTGCACGTGGTGCGCAGCCGAGTGGCACGTCAGGACGACTCCGCCGCACCGTCGGAACTCGCCGTGCCGTGGCAGAGGTTCGAGTCGGCCCTCGGGCGCGTCGGCACGCTGGTGCTCGACCTCGAGCGCAAGGCCCTCGGCGAGGCGCCGCCCGACAGCGAAGGCTGACCCTCGACGGGCCTACCCCGTGGGGGCCGGCTCAGCCGGCCGCCACGTCGACACCGCGGGTGTGCCGGTTCCAGTGCCAGTGCAGGAATCGGTCGACCGCATTCAGCGTGTGCGAGCTGCGGATCGAGAAGAAGATGTCGAAGGCGTGCTGCGCTCCGGGCAGCTCGGCGTAGGCCACGGTCGCCGTGGAGACACTGCGCAGCGCCTCGACGAAAGCCCGGGCCTGCGCGACCGGCACGAGGGTGTCGTAGCGACCGTGCAGCACGAAGAAGTCCGGCGCCTCGGCGGTGACCTGGAGCAGAGGTGAGGCCTGCTCGAAGACCTCGGGACGCGCGGCGAAGGTCGTCTTCATGACCCGCTTGGCCAGGAACCGGTCGCGCAGTTGGGTAGAGGCCTTGGTGCCTTGCACGCCCGCGAAGTCGTAGACGCCGTAGACGGGCACGGCCACGTCGACCGAGGTGTCGGCGTCCTCGAAGCCGGGCTGCCACTCCTTCACGTGCGGCGTGAGCGCGGCCAGGGAGGCCAGGTGGCCGCCGGCCGAGCCGCCGGTGATGGCCAGGTAGTCGGCGTCGCCGCCGTAGGCCGCGATGTTCTGCTTGATCCACGCGATGGCCTTCTTGACGTCGACGACGTGCTCGGGCCAGGTGGCGCGCGGGGAGAGGCGGTAGTTGATCGCCACGCAGACCCAGCCCTTGCTGGCCAGGCGGTGCATGAGCGGGATGCCCTGCTCCTCCTTGCTGCCGACGGTCCAGGCCCCGCCGTGCACCTGGAGCAGCACGGGGGCCCTCTCGACCGACCCGGCCGCGGGCAGGTAGATGTCGAGCAGGCCCCGCTTGCCCGTGGTGTCGTCGTAGGCGATGTCCTTCTCGACGCGCACGCCGGCGTCGCGCATGCGGAACGGGTTGACCAGCTTGCGCCACGGCACCGCGAGCTCGGCCGGTGTGGGGGCGGCGTCGAGCTGCTCGGCGTAGTCGGCCCCGATCGACTCGGTCAGGGCGGTCTCGACCTCCTCGCGCACGCGGCCACTCTGGTCGATGAGGTAGCCGAGGCCGGCCACGCTCGCAACCGCCAGGCCCAGGGCGAGCGGATCGCGCTTGCCGCGGGCGAGCTGGACGCCGGTGTCGAGCACGGTGCTGGCCAGCCAGTGGGGGGCCAGCTCGTCGGTGAGCCAGCCGGCGAAGAACGAGGGGACCGCGGGGCCGTAGCCCGGGAGGGGGTGGAGGGCGTTCGCGGTGAGGGCGGCGGTGACGGCTCGTCGACGCAGGAACGACATGCTCGTCATCCAACCACGCCTCGCCAGGCTGAATAGAACACGTTACAGTTTTGGGCATGCACAACGGCGTGAGCAACGACGTGACCGGGTTCGACCCCACCGAGCACGCTGAGTCGGTCGAGGCGGTGCGCGCGGTGGCCGTGGAGGCCCTGGAGCGCGACGCGGCGTGGTCCGACCTGGCAGCGGCCGGGCTGCTGGCGCTACCGGTGCCCGAGGAGCACGGGGGTGAGGGACTCGGCCTGGTCGAGCTCGCCGCCCTGCTGCGCGAGGTCGGTCGACGGGCGCGGCACCTGCCGGTGTGGGAGACGCTGGCGTGCGGAGCCCTCACGCTCGCGGCCCACGGCACCGACGCCCAGGCCAAGGATCTGCTCCCCGGAGTCGCGACGGGCGAGACCCTGCTGTCGCCCGCGATCCGCGAGGCCGGATCCCGGCTGGGAGCCACCCCGACCACCACCTTCGACGACGGCACCGTCTCGGGTCGCAAGATCTCGGTGACCTACGCCGACCGCGCCACCCGTCTGCTCGTCACGGCGACGGACGGCGACCGCACGATCGTCGCGCTGGTCGACCCGACCGGTCCCGGCGTCGTGCTGGAGGAGTCGAGCTGCTCCGAGCGCGGCACGCGGCACACCGTGGTGCTCGACGGCGCTCCCGCGGAGTTGCTCGACGACGCGCTCGACCGCACGGCGGCCCGTACCCTGCTCGACATCGCGGTCGCGGGTCTCGCGGTCCAGGCGGCCGGTGTCGTGGCCGGGGCGCGCGACCTCACGGCGTCCTACGTCAAGGGCCGCACGCAGTTCGGTCGGAGCCTGGCGGAGTTCCAGGCCGTGGCCATGCAGATCGCCGAGGTCTACATCGTCTCTCGCCTCACCGACCTCGCTGCCGACAACGTGGCCTGGCGAGTCTCCGCCGGCCTCGACGCCGCGGACGACCTCGCGGTGGCGTCGTACTGGGTGTGTGCCGAAGGCCCGAAGGCGCTGCGCACGTGCCACCACCTGCACGGGGGCGTGGGCGTCGACGAGACCTACCCGCTGCACCACTACTTCTCGTGGATCACCGACCTCACCCACGACCTCGACACCCTGCCCAGCGACGTGCCGGTGGAGAGTGCGGCCTCGAAGAACCTCGAGCTCACCCAGGCGCAGCGCAGCCTCAAGGCCGAGCTGCGCGCGTATTTCACGAGCCTGGCCGAGCAGAACGAGGAACGCGACTCTGTGGCCGAGGGTGCCCGCGACCGGCACGGCGAGACCTATCAGCGGCTCATCCGCAAGATGGGTGACGACGGCTGGCTCGGCGTCGGCTGGCCGCAGGAGTACGGCGGTCACGGGTTGGGCGAGATCGAGCAGACCATCTTCGCCAACGAGGCGCAGTGGGCCGACGTGCACCTGCCAGCGGTGACCCTCCAGACCGTCGGCCCCACGCTGATCCGCTACGGCACGCCGGCGCAGAAGGAGAAGTTCCTCGCCCGCATCCTCGCCGGTGACGTGCACTTCGCCATCGGGTACTCCGAGCCCGACGCCGGTACCGACCTGGCCTCGCTGCGCACCACGGCCAGGAGGGAGGGCGACCACTACGTCGTCAACGGCCAGAAGCTGTGGACCACCGGCGGCCACCAGGCCGACTTCGTGTGGCTCGCGGTGCGCACCGACACCGAGGCGCCCAAGCACCGCGGCATCTCGATCCTGATCGTCGACACCAGCGACCCGGGCTACTCCTGGACGCCGATCATCACCGCCGACGGCTCGCACCACGTCAACGCCACCTACTACAACGACGTGCGGGTGCCGGTCGACATGCTGGTCGGGGAGGAAAATGCCGGCTGGAAGCTCATCACCACCCAGCTCAACCACGAGCGGGTCATGCTCGGCCCGGCCGGCCGCATCGAGGGCCTGCGTGACAAGGTCCTCGCCTGGGCGCGTGAGGCCGGCGTGCTCGACCGGCCGGACGTCACCGAGGCGCTCGGCCGGGTGAACGCGGTCTTCCGGGTCAACGAGTTGCTCAACTGGGAGGTCGCCCGGGCGGCGGCCCAGGGTGAGATCTCGGTGGGCGACGCGTCGTCCTCGAAGGTGTTCGCCGCCGATCAGGTGCAGCACCTCTCGGCCGACCTGGTGCGCATCGTGCACCGCTACGGCGACCCCAGCGAGCCGCGCACCAAGGCGTTGATGGCCTACCTCGACGCCCAGGCCAAGCGGAACCTGGTGCTCACCTTCGGCGGTGGCGTGCAGGAGGTGCAGCGCGAGCTGATCGCGATGTTCGGCCTTGGACTGCCGCGGGTGCCGCGATGAGTGGGACGGCGCAGGAGCCGCTGGTCGACCAGGGCGTGCACGACCAGGTGATGGCCACCGCCGAGCGCATCAAGGGGCTGGGGGAGGCCGCTGAGCGGTCGGCGCGCGACGAGGTCAATCAGCCGACGATCAACAACTGGCTCGAGGCGATGGGCATCGACAACCCGCGCTGGCAGTGCGGTGAAGCGCCGCCGGCGATGGCCCAGGTCTGGACCATGTACGGCCTGGGCGGCAGGCCCCCGGCCGACGACCCCCTGCACGGCATGATGCGCGTGCTCACCGATCTCGGGTTCACCGCCGTGCTCGGCACGAACTGCGAGCAGGAGTACGCCCGTTCGCTGCGCGTCGGCGAGCGCGTCCGAGTGACCACCCGGCTGGAGTCCGTCGTCGGCCCCAAGGCCACCGGTATGGGCGTGGGGTACTTCGTCACCTCGCGCAACACCTGGTACGTCGGAGACGGACCGGAGGCCGAGGTCGTGGCCACGATGCTGTTCCGGGTGCTGAAGTTCGTGCCGAAGGAGACGGTCGCTGGCCGGGGGGAGGACGCCTGATGGCCGTGCGTCCGATGGTCGGGCTCGATTCGACCTACTTCTGGGAGGGCACGCTGGCCGACCAGCTGCGCCTGCAGCGGTGCAACAACTGCGGTGCGCTACGGCACCCACCCGGCCCCGCGTGTCCGGACTGTGGAGCGCTCGACCGCGGCTTCGTCGTCGCCGCCGGCACCGGCACGGTGTTCAGCTTCGTGGTGCACCGGCACCCGCCGATCCCTGACAAGGAGCTGCCGATCCTGCTGGCGCTCATCGACCTCGACGAGGGTGTGCGGATGGTGGGCGAGGTCGTCGACCTGGCACCCGAGGAGCTCCGGATCGGCCTGCGGCTGCAGGTCGGGTTCAACCGGATCGACGACGAGCTGGCGCTGCCGGTGTGGCGGAAGGCGGAGGCATGAGCCCAGTGAGCATCCAGACGGGTACGAAGCTTCCCGAGTGGGAACTGCCGATCACCCCGACGATGGTGGTCTCGACGGCGATCGCGACCCGCGACTTCCAAGACGTGCACCACGACCGCGACATCGCGCAGGCGGCGGGGAGTCGGGACATCTTCGTCAACATCCTCACCTCCACCGCCCTGTGCCAGAAGTACGTCGAGGACACGCTGGGCCATGACGTCGAGATCCGGGGCATCTCGATCCGACTCGGCGCACCTGCCTACCCCTACGACACGCTCACATTCTCCGGTGAGGTCGCCGAGGTGCGCGACGGCATCGCGATCGTGAAGGTGACGGGCTCGGTGTCCCTGGGTGCGCACGTCATCGGCACCGTGACGGTCGCCGTGCGTGCGGGGGCCGAGGCATGAGCCGCACGCTGAGCGGCAAGGCGGCCATCGCCGGCATCGGCGCCACCGAGTTCTCCAAGGCCTCGGGCCGATCCGAGCTCCAGCTCTCCGTCGAGGCGACGCAGGCGGCGCTCAGCGACTGCGGGCTCGCGGTATGCGACGTCGACGGCCTGGTCACCTTCACCATGGACACCAGCTCCGAGATCGCGTTGGCACGCGAGCTGGGCGTGCCCGAGCTGCGGTTCTTCAGCCGCATCAACTACGGCGGCGGTGCGGCGTGCGCGACGGTCCAGCAGGCGGCGATGGCGGTGGCCACCGGTGTGGCCGACGTGGTGGTGGCCTACCGGGGGTTCAACGAGCGCTCCGGCAACCGGTTCGGGCAGTACTCGGCCGGCGTGGCGCAGCAGGTGAACACCAACGGTCTCGACAACGCCTGGACCTATCCGTTCGGCCTCGGCACCCCCGCGGCCACGGTGGCGATGCAGGCGCGGCGCTACATGCACACCTACGGTGCCACCTCGGCCGACTTCGGCGCGGTGGCGGTCGCCGACCGCAGGCACGCGGCGTCCAACCCCAACGCCTTCTTCTACGACAAGCCGATCACGATCGAGGACCATCAGGCCTCGAAGATGATCGTCGAGCCACTGCACCTGCTCGACTGCTGCCAGGAGTCCGACGGCGGGCAGGCGTTCGTGATCGTCTCCGCCGAGCGGGCACGCGATCTGCCGCAGCCGCCCGCCTACGTCACCGCCGCGGCGCAGGGCAGCGGCCCGGACCAGTTCGTCATGACCTCCTACTACCGCGACGACATCGGCATCCCCGAGATGGGCGTGGTCGGCCGTGAGCTGTGGCGCCAGTCGGGGCTCACGCCCGACGACATGCCGATGGCGGTGCTGTACGACCACTTCACGCCCTACGTGCTCATGCAGCTCGAGGAGCTGGGCTTCTGCGGTCGCGGCGAGGCCCCCGGGTTCGTGGCGGACGGCGCCATCGAGGTCGGCGGTCGGCTTCCGCTCAACACCCACGGCGGTCAGCTGGGCGAGGCCTACATCCACGGCATGAACGGCATCGCCGAGGCGGTGCGTCAGGTGCGCGGCACCTCGGTCAACCCGGTCTCCCTCGACGACCGGCCGCACGTGCTGGTCACCGCCGGCACCGGCGTGCCGACGTCCGGCCTGATCCTGGGGCGAGAGGCCTGACGTCAGCCGGCGTCCGAGGGATGTCGCCAGCGCAGTTCGGGGAACCGCGCGAAGTCGCGGTCCTTGGAGATCCAGGTGGCGCCGTGTTCGATGGCCACCGCTGCGTGCTGTGCGTCGGCGACGAGGTTGCCGCGAGCATCGGCCCCTCGGCACAGCCGCTCCACGATCTGCAGATGGCGTGGCCCCGGTGTCAGGCGAGCCGTGCCTTCGGCGGCCGCGAGGGAACCGATCCGCGTCCATGCGTCGTCCAGGGATGCGGGGGGCGAGAAGACCCGTGGGTGGGTCAGCACCCGGGCGACACCGATGAGCACCGCATCGCTGATGCCCAGAGGCTCGGGTGCGTCGACGGCGTCCTCGACCCAGCGGCGCATCGCGTCGTGATCCGGGGCGCCGGCGTGGAAAGCCGACACCAAGACGTTGACGTCAACGGCCAGCACGGTCGTCCATGAGGTCCGATAGGCGATCGGAGTCGTCGAGGTCGACGCCGGGCTGGAGACCCGCGCCGTGGATGGGGTCGATGCGATAGGCGGGGGTGGTGTCTGTGCTACTGATCAGGGCCTGCTGGAGGGCCTGCTCGATGTAGGACGTGACGGTGCTCTTGCGCTCCTGCGCGGCGGCGCGTACCCGGGCATACAACTCGTCGGAGAGTCGGATCGTGGTGCGCATATGTCAGAGCATATCTTGCAGTATGGCGCGCCGTCAGCCGTCCAGGTAGAGGCTGCGAACGAGGTCGTCGAGGCCGGCGGGCTGTTGGTACAGCCCGCCCAGGGCACCTTGTCCGGGGGGCGTTGTACCGGGGAAAGCGGTCAACTGCACATGGCTGCACACGTCGGGGAAGATGCCGACGGCGTGGTCACGATCGCTGGTCGTCACGATCACGGCGTAGCGGTCGGAGAGGTACTCACAGGCGTCCGGGTGTTCGGCCGGTTCGAGATCGGCCAGCTTCGACGACAGGACGCCGAGCTGCGCCTCCGGAACGGGACGCTGGCCGCGACGGGGCGCGAGGGCGAATCCCCGATCGGTCCGGACGAAGCGGCACACGACCGCTCCGGTGACGTTGGTGACACCGACAGCCGAGTCAGCGGGATCCGTGCCCACGGTGTCGGCCGTGCGGGGCAGGGCAGTCGGACACGTCGGGGCAGACGACACCGACGGGGACGAGTCCTGCTCGGTGGTCTCCTGCTCGGTGGTCTCCTGGGCGTAGGCGCCCTGCAGGGCGTCCAGCAGCCGCGCCGACCTCCAGTAGCTACCGGAGTAGGGCCCGACGATCGGCTGCGGACTCCAGGGATCGGCTCGGAAGGTCGTCTCGCGGCACTCGTAGTCGTCGACGACCAGTGAGGTCAGGTCGCCGTCCGCGGTGGCCGTCGTGAGCATCCATCGTTGCGATGTGTTTGGCCCGTTGCACGCGGCGGTGCCGCCGTACGGCTTCAACCTCGCGGCCAGCCCGACCAGCCGGCTGAGCTGGCGCGGTTGCAGCTCTACGGGATTTCCGAGGGCGGGCCACGTCACGTTGTCGCGACCCAGGTGCGCTGGTCCGAATCGACAGACCCACGCGCGGGTCGCGCCGGAGAGGTCGGGGACAGGCGGGATGTCGCCACCCCGGAGGCGGGGACTGCCCGGCTCGACCAAGCTGGTCGGGCAGGGTCTGCCGTCGTGATGTGCGAGTTCGTCGCTCCGGCTGTCGGCCGGCTGGGGCGCGGCGTCGTCATGAGCGAGGAGCGCGGTGGGCAACGCCACGGCGAGGACGACCACGGCAGCGGCTGCCGCCAGCATCGTGACTCGTCGCCGGCGCGAAGCCTGGAGATGCTGGGCGTGGAGCGCCACCAGCGGAGGAGGACCGACCGAGATCTGCTCCGCGCTGTCGGCGAGAGCCTGCTCGAGCTGGTCGGCCTGATCGTGGTCGGTCATCGGGTGCCTCCGAGGTCGGAGAGGTGGGGGTCGACGCGCAGGGCCTTCATGGCGCGGGAGAGGCGGCTCTTGACGGTGCCGCTCGACACGCCGAGCACCATGGCCATCTGCGCCTCGGTGAGGTGGGCGTAGTGCCGCAGGACGACGGCTTGGCATTGGTCGTGGGGGAGCGCGGCGAGAGCGCGCCGGATGGCATCTCGGGTGTCGACGTCGTGCGTGTCGTCGGGGCGGTGGCCGTCAGGGGTGTCCGCGGTGGGCACGAGACGGAACTTGCGGGGCCGGTGTGCGGTGGCCACTGCGTTGACGAGGATGCGGTGCACGTACGCCTCGCGGTTGTCTGCGCGCTGCACGTGACGCCACTTGGTCAGGCAGCGCAGCAGGGCGTCCTGCACGACGTCCTCGGCACGCGAGGGAGCGCAGCCCAGCAGCACGGCCGTGCGCACGAGTCTCGTCCAGTGCGCAGCGACCCAGTGGTCGAAGTCGTCGGTATCGGTCACGGTCCCTCCTCACCCGCTACGACACCACGAGCCCTGGTCGAGGTTCCCGTGTTTCGGGCCAGTGTTTCGGGCCCGGACCTGAGGGGCACGGTCGCTGTCACGCCCGACCCTCTCGTTGCTCGGAGATCCCATGCACCGTCACCTTCTCTTTGCCCGTCCGGCCCGCCTGGCTCTCGCCGTAGCGGGTGCCCTCACCCTCGCCGCGACCGTGCTCCCTGCGGCGTCCGCCGACGCGACCGGCACGGGCGACACCGGGCAGGGCGCGCGGGCCGCCGCCAAGACGGGCGTCTTCGTGCGAGGCAAGCAGGTGCGTCACTGGAACGGCGACGGGACGAGCAGCTACCGGTTCAAGACGCGCGGCGTCATCGTCGAGGGGTTCCAGTGGCCCGTCGAGGCGATGCAGGCGTGTGAGAAGAAGGCGGGGCTCGGGCACAAGGGCACGGACAAGGCGGATCGCTTCTGCGAGCGCCATCTCGACGCCATCGACTACTTCGACCACACCGGCGACTACGCCGAGGACTCGTTGACGGCGATGCAGCGGGCACGGCGGCACTGGAAGGCCAACACGGTGCGCTTCAACCTCAGTCAGGCGATGCTTGACCCCGCCTCGACGCTGTACAAGAAGACGCTGTCCGGCTCCTCCACGACCTGGGGCCAGACCTACATGCAGCGGCTGGTCGCGGCCGTGCACGAGGCCGAGGCCAACGGCATGGTCGTCATCCTGGCCGTGTTCAACCACCGCAACGCCCAGGCCGGGCTCGTGACCGTGGACGGCAAGACGCTGCTCTCCTACGACGCCAAGTCGGGCCTGCCCACCAACCGCACGGCCCGAGCGGTCTCGACGTTGGGCGAACGGTTCGGCTCCGACAAGGAGGTGCTGATCGACCTCTACAACGAGCCGTTCACGCAGAAGGGCCAGACGGTCACCACCTACGTCAACGGAGACCAGAAGTCCACGCCGCGGATCTCCGGCATCAATCGCCTGGCCGAGAAGGCCAGGGACGCCGGGGTCACGACACCTCTCATCACCCAGTGGGCCGACCTCAGCCAGTTGCCGGTCGGCAAGATCACCGACGAGAACATGATCTTCTCCTCCCACCCGTTCCTGGGTGACGGCGTTCGCACCGGCGGCGGCGACGCGAACTGGCGGCGTCGCTTCGGGGATCTCGCCCGGACGCGTCCGGTGGTGCTCACTGCCTGGAACGCGACGCCTCTGGTCAAGCACAAGAACGGCAAGACCACGAACACCTGGTGCCGGCACTCGGGCATCGACCTGGCCGACCAGTTCGTCAAGTACGTGCGGCGCAACGACGTCGGGCTGGTGGGGTTCGCCTTCGACGTGAACCAGTCGATGATCAAGAACTTCGCGAGGTTCCGCGACCAGCCCTACGGCCTCACGTCGTGCACCAAGCGGGGCGGCGCCGGTGTGGTGATCAAGCGGATGTTCGTCAACCAGGCGAAGGGCTGATCAGCTCCGCACACGCAACTTCTCAACGAAGAAGCCGAGCACCCGCTCGACGGCGCCCTGATCCCGGTGCTCGGTGACCGTGCTGTGCCCCTTGCCCGGCAGGTCGACGCGGATGAACGCCTCGCCCAGCTCGCGGTCGAGGGTGTCGAAGCGGGTACCGGTCAGCGGGTCGCCCGCGTACTGGAGGCCGAGGACGGCGCACCCGCCGGCGGCTCGTCGCTTCACCGCGGCGAGGTCGTCGCCGGAGAGATTGAGGTCGGCCTTGCGCTTCGTTCCGAGAGTGAAGGGCACCGACGGCTGGCAGAGCACGGGCGCCGCGACGGCGTCGTCGACCATCATCGCCAGCGCGAAGCCGCCGGTGAAGCACATGCCGAGTGCTCCGACACCGGGCCCACCCAGCTCACCGTGCAGGTCGCGCGCCAACGCGCGGAGCCAGCCCGCGATCGGGGTCGTGACGCCGGTGGCCAGTTTCGTGAACTCCGCGCTGACACAGACCTGCCTCATCGCCTTCGCGACGGTCACCCCGCTCATCGGCGCCTCCGGTGTACCGAAGAGGTGGGGCAGCACCACGGTGAAGCCGGCGTCGACGACCTCCTGGCCGAACCCGATCACGCTCGGCGTCGGACCGGGCACCTCGTGGATGACGATGACCCCCGGACCGGTGCCCTTGCGGTAGATCGGGTGGGTGATGCCGTCCGCCGCGAAGTCGGAGCGCTGCCAGGTGTCGAGGAGGGCCACGCGGCTCAGCGTAGAGGTGCCGGCAGGCAGGGGCGGGTGGTCGGACGTCCTCTGCCGGTGGTTGAGCCGTGAGGAGCGCCAGCGACGAGCGCGTCGTCCGGTGGTTGAGCCGTGAGGCCGTCCACGGCCGAGCGCGTCGAAACCCCACACGATGCTGACCCGCCGGTGGTTGAGCCGTGAGGAGCGCCAGCGACGAGCGCGTCGAAACCCCCGCACGGCGCTGGCGCACCGGTGGTTGAGCCGTGAGGAGCGCCAGCGACGAGCGCGTCGAAACCCCGCACGGCGCTGATGCACCGGTGGTTGAGCCGTGAGGAGCGCCAGCGACGAGCGCGTCGTCCGGTGGTTGAGCCGTGAGGAGCGCCAGCGACGAGCGCGTCGAAACCCCGTAACGGGCAAGGCAACATCTCCTCCACAGTTCACCGCCAGACCTTCTTATAGAACAGATGTTCGACTAGAATCGGGTCATGACCACGGCTCCCGCACCCCAGCCCTCAGGGCTGCTGGCATGTGCGGTGTCGGCGCAACGCGACGCGCAGGCCGCCGAGGTGCGGCTCTGGGAGGCGGCCGCGGAGTGGTGTGCCGCGCACGCCGAGGGCCACGTGCCCGACTGTGTCGCCGGTGGTCCGCTGGGCGTCGTGACCGACGAGCTGCTGGCCGCCTATGAGGTCGAGGGTGGTGACCGGCTCATTGGGGCCGGTGGCCCGGGGACGCCGTTGGTGGCTCAGTTCGCGATCATCGAACTCGCCACCGCACTCGGGCGATCGGATGCGTCGGGTCGGGCGTTCGTGGGGGCGGTGATGGAGACCCGGTTCCGCCTCCCACTGCTCTGGGAGGCCATGACCTCCGGGCGCGTCGCACCCTGGCGAGTACGCCGCATCGCCGAAGAGACCATGCGCCTCGGGCCTGAGGCTGCTGGGTTCGTGGACCGGATGATCACCCCGGTCGCGCACAAGACCGGCCTGCGGGCCCTGGACGGTCTCGTCGCGGATGCGATCGCCCGCTACGAACCCGAAACCGCTGAGGCCGACCTCGCCGACGCCCACGCCGCCAAGCACGTGACGATCGAGCTCGACCAGCCCGGCCGATCGACTACCCCGGGTGCCATCTGCGCGTTCGACGGCCTCGTCCGCCTCGACGGGCTCCTGGACCGGGCCGATGCCGAAGACCTCGACCACGCCCTCCGCCACCTCGCCGCCGAACAAGCAGTCCTCGGATCACCCCTGGATCTCGGCGAACGCCGGGCCGCCGCCCTAGGCCAACTCGCCCGGACCCAGACCATGCTCGACCTCGGTGGTCAGCTCACCGGTGGTGTGGTTTCGACGCGCTCGGCCGTGGACGGCCTCACGGCTCAACCACCAGCCTCGGCGGTGGTGGTTTCGACGCGCTCGGCCGTGAACGGCCTCACGGCTCAACCACCGGCCCTGCTGGTGGTTGAGCCGCCGGATGCCGAAGGCGAAGGCGTGTCGAAACCACCCCAACCCACCACGCTCCCCACCACGGTCCCCGCAAGCGTGCCCGCCCGCCAACTCGTGCTCCACGTGCGCCTCTCCAGCGAAGCCATCACCGGCACGCCGAGCATCGACCCCGCCACCGGCGCCCTGGGCCTCCACCTCGCCCGCGTCTGTACCGCCACCGGTGCACACCGCGCCACGGTGACCGCCGCCCAGGTCGCGACCTGGGCCGGCAACCCCGACACCCAGGTCATCGTCAAGCCCGTCGTCGATCTGGCCGACACGGCCGCGGTGGATGCCTACGAGATCCCCGACCGCATCGCCTACCGAGTCAAGGAACAACGCCAGACCTGCGCCTTCCCCTTCTGTCAACGATCAGCCATGCGCGCCGACCTCGACCACATCGACGAATACGTCCCCATGACCGAAGGCGGGCCACCCGGCCAGACCTCCACCGATACCCTCGCCCCGCTGTGCCGCACCCACCACCGCGCCAAGACCCACCCCAGCCCCAGCCACCAGCCAGGCCGGTCCGAGAGACGCTGGCGCTACCGCCGCATCCGCCCCGGCACCTACGTCTGGACCAGCCCCCACGGCCGGACCTTCCTCGTCGACCCCGACGGCACCGAACACCTCACCTGAGAGTGCTCCCTGCCCGGGGTTCCGTGACCCCGCATCCACGCCGGAGACCTCGCGGTGGCGCACCCGCAGCAACGCCGCCGTCGCGCTACGACGCGGGCCCCGCGTCCGCGAGCGCGAACGCGGCGTCGAGGTCGATGTCGAAGGGGCCGACGCGGGTGAGCACCCAGTCCGCGGAGTCGAGCCACGGTGTGGGGTCGACGTCGGGCTGGAGGTCGAGCACCACGGCGAAATCGTCGTCGACGCCGTGCTCGTCGAGCGTGACGCGCACCGACGCGATGTCGTCGGGTGTCGACTGACCGATCACGAAGAAGCCGTCGTGACGTGCGGCACGACGCATCGGGCGGGCGTTGCGGAAGCGGCCTCCGATCCAGATCGGCACCCTGGGTGCGGGGGAGAAGCGGACGCCGTGGGCCCGGTAGTGCTCCCCGTCGTGGTGCACGCTCTCGCCCGACAGCAGGCCCGTGAGCACCTCGAGACCCTCGTCGAGCATCGACGCGCGCACCGACGGAGAGGTCTGGTCGCCGAACGCCCCGAACTCGCCGACCCAGTCGTCGCCGAGCCCGATACCGAGCACGAAGCGCCCCTGCGAGAGCACGGCCAGGCTCGCCGCCTGCCGGGCCAGCACGTGCGGACGACGCCGTGCCAGCGGCGTGACCATCGGTCCGGTGAGCATGGTGGTCGTGCGCATCGCGACCGCTGCACAGCAGGTCCACACGTCGGCGACGTCGCGCACCCGCTCGCCGTACTGCACGTGGTCCCAGACGAACAATGCCTCCCACCCCGCGGCCTCCGCCCGCGCGGCGAGCTCGCCGACCACCCGCGGATCGGCGAGGGCGTCGAAAGGTGCCACGAAGAGTCCGCGTCGCGCCGCCATGGCCCCACCCTAGGGTGACCGAGACGGTGAGTGATCTGCCTAGCCTCGCGACATGAGCCGCGAGCGACACGTGCGTCTGGTGCTGCCGCATCAGTTGTTCACCGAGCACCTCGACAAGCGTCGCGTCGATGCCGACACCACGTTCGTGCTCGTCGAGCACGATCTCCTCTTCCGCCAGTACCGGTTCCACACCCAGAAGCTGGTGCTCCACCGGGCCTCGATGCGCCGCTTCGCCGACCGGCTGCGCGAGGCGGGCTTCGACGTCGAGACGATCGAGACCGATGGCCGCACCACCAGTCGATCGGCGCTCGCGAAGGTGATCGACCGTCTGGACCCGACCCGAGTCACGGCCTACGACGTGGTCGACGACTGGCTCTCCCGCGACCTCACCGCGGCCCTGGCCGACGGCGGCTACGAGCTCACCCGTGACGACGTGCTCGACACCCCGAACTTCCTCACCAGTCGCGACGAGCTCGCCGGGTACTTCGACGGCGTGGCCGGGCCGCGCGGCAAACGCGCCCGGATGGCGGACTTCTACGCCTGGCAGCGGCGGCGGCTCGACGTGCTGGTCGAGGGCGACCAGCCGGTCGGTGGTCGCTGGTCCTTCGACGAGGAGAACCGCAAGAAGCTCCCGAGGGGCTACGAGGTGCCAAGCCCCGAGACCCCGCGGCGCCACGAGCACGTCGAGGAGGCCATCGCCTGGGTCGAGCGCGCCTTCCCCGACAATCCCGGCAACGCCGACGCCTTCGCCTGGCCGACCAGTCACGCCGAGGCCGAGCGCGGCCTCACTGCGTTCCTCGAGCACCGCTTCATCGACTTCGGCCCCTACGAGGACGCCATCTCGGTCGAGCACCCCTTCCTCTTCCACTCCCTGCTCACGCCCGGCCTCAACATCGGCCTGCTCGACCCCCGGCGCGTCGTCGATGCCGCCCTCGACGCGGCCGAAGAGCACGACGTCCCCCTCGCCAGCCTCGAGGGCTTCGTGCGCCAGGTCATCGGCTGGCGGGAGTACATGCGCGCCGCCTACGTGCTCTGGGGGCGCCGCCTGCGCAGCCGCAACCACCTCGAGCACGGCCGCCCGCTGGCCGAGGGATGGTGGACGGCCGACAGCGGTCTCGACCCCGTCGACCACGTGCTGGGGCGGGTGCTCGAGCACGGCTACGCGCACCACATCGAGCGGCTCATGGTGCTCGGCAACGCGATGTGCCTGCTGCGCAGCGACCCCGATGCCGTCTACGAGTGGTTCATGGAGATGTTCGTCGACGCCTACGACTGGGTGATGGTGCCCAACGTGTACGCCATGAGCCAGTTCGCCAGCGGCGAGGCGATCACCACCAAGCCCTACGTGTCGGGCTCGAACTACCTCAAGAAGATGAGCGACCTGCCCCGCGGCGAGTGGGAGCAGGCCTGGGACGGCCTCTACTGGACCTTCGTGCGTGACCACCACGACGTGTTCGCCCGCAACGGTCGCTCACAGTTCGTGACCCGCGCGTACGAGAAGATGGACGCCGCCACGAAGGCCGCGCACACGCGCGCGGCCTCGCCGTGGCTGGCGGACTGAGCAGGAGAGGTCGATGCCGAAGCTGCACTCCCTCGAGCTGGTGCCCGACGACGAGGGGCAGGAGGCCGTCCGCGCCCAGTGGCAGGCGCTGCTCGACGCCGGTCTGCCGTCGCAGGCTCAGCACCGCAGCCCGAGCAACGCGCCGCACGTGAGCGTGGTCGAGGCGGCCCGGCTGCCGGACGAGGCGATCGACGTCGCACGCGTGCGCCTCGCCGGGCTGCTCCCGGTGACCGTGCGGGTCGGGGGAGTGCTCGTCCTGGGCACCGGCCCACGGGTCACCCTCGCCCGGCCCGTCGGCCTCGACGACGATGTGCAGCGCCGCGCGCTCGCCGTCCGTGCCCAGGTGCGTGACCGCGCCCACGGCGGATGGCTGCCCCACCTCACCCTGGCGCGCAGGCTGCCGGCGGAGGATCTGCCGCGGGCGCTCGCCGTGCTCGCGAAGTGCGGCCCGCCGGAACGGGTCGTGCTGGCCGAGCTGCGTCGCTGGAACCCCGACCGGGGTCACGTCACCGCACTGTGATGGTGCGCGAGCGCCCCAGCTCCTGGCCCTCGGCGTCGAGAGCCACCACCGCGAGATACCGTGCCGCCTCGACCTCCAGCGACGTCTCGAACCCGCTGCGCTCCGCCTCCTCGGCTCGCACCAGCGCGTCGCGCCGGTCGCCGGCGAGCGCTCGCCAGCGGGCCACCTCGGTGGCGCCGTTCCACGAGGCGTAGACCGTCATCGAGCCGCCGTCGGTCACCGCGGCGACATCGGGCGTGGTGGTCGGCCGCGCCGTCCAGGTCTGCCGCAGGCCGCGGTAGGAGCCGCTTCCCAGCCTCGTCATCCGCCACACGACGTCGCCGTCGGGCGTGATCTCGCTGATGACCGGAGCAGTGCCCCAGTCGACGACCACGTTGCCGCCTGCCAGCTGCTGCGTCGAGCCCATCGCCTGCGTCTTCTGCCCGTCCTCGAGCCGCCGGACCAGGCTCACGCTGCGCCCCTTCTCGTCGACGTCGAGGAAGAGCGCGGACGACGTGCCGCTGCCCTCGCTGCCGTTGCCGTTGTTGTCGAAGATGCTCAGCCTGCCGGTCGTACTGGTGCCGTCCTCGCCGCCGTCGAGGAACCGGGCGTCGTGCTGGTAGCGGAAGCCGCACTCGTCGGGCACCTCGAAGTCGCTCGCGGTGCCACCCAGGCGCCACCGGATCTCACCGGTCCGTCGGTCGATGAGCACCAGCGCGTCGGTATGGCGGAAGCTCAGCAGCACGGCGTCTCCGCGGGCCTGCGCGGAGTTGAGGTGGAAGGGGTCGATGGCGCCCTCGGGGGTGTCGCCCGGTCGGGCCCCGCCCGCCCGCTGGTTGCTCTCGTCGAGGTCGAGGTGCTCCGAGGCGACCCAGTCCAGCAGCACCTCGCCGGTCTCGACGTCGATCTCCTGGAGGTGGTTGTCGAGCATCCAGCCGTCCGTCGGTGCGCCGAGCGAGGACACGTCGGCGCGATGCGTGGGGTAGGCCGTGAGCAGAGCGGTACCCCGGTCGGTGAGCTCGAACTCGTGCAGGTCGGCCTGGACGCCGTGTCCGGCGTCGACCGTGCCCACCTGCCGATAGGAGCGGTCGAGCAAGACGCCCTGCCCCCAGCCGAACCCGAGGCCGACGGTACCGGCCCAATAGGTCAGCACCGGCTCCCCGCGATAGCGCTGCACGCGCAGACCCGCGACCGGTCGCCCGTACGGCTCGATCCAGACCGGCTCGCCTTCGTTGTCGTAGACGGCTCCGCGGAAGGTGTCGACCCGGCCCCCGGTGAACAGCAGCCCCTCGGAGGGCCCGGCGCCGAACGACTCGACCTCGACGTCCGGAGCGACCAGCTGGGTGCTGACGTAGGTGCGCACGGGCGGCAGTTCCTCGGTGTCCTCTGCGGTGCTGGCGGCGCCGCCGCCGGAGTCGTCGTCGCCGAGAGCGACGGCGCCACCGACCCCGCCGGCACCCAGGGCGGCGCCACCGAGCGCGGCGCCCGCGTAGGCCAGCCACCGGCGACGTCCGATCCTCGCCGGGTGGGCGGTGCCGTGATCGGGGTCGGGTGGGGACTCGGGTGAGGTGTCGACGTGGTCCACGCCAGGAATGTAGTCCGAAAAAGTCGCTCGCTCCGGCCAGGCGAACCCGTCTAGCGTCGGGGCCGATGCATCGAGACGACAGCCCGACGACCGCCGAGCAGGTCGCCACACTCGTGGCCGAACAGATGCCCCAGTGGGCCCACCTGCCGGTGGCGCCGGTCACCGAGCAGGGCACCGACCACTGTCTCTTCCGCCTCGGTGAGGAACTGGTGGCCCGCATGCCGCGCGTCGAGTGGGCGGCCGGGCAGGCCCTGCGAGACGCCGCGTGGCTGCCGCACCTGGCGCCGCACGCCGCGCGCGTCGGCGTCGACCTCCCGGTACCGCTGGCCCTGGGCGAGCCGACCGACGACTACCCGCACCCCTGGTCGGTGGTGCCGTGGCTGCCCGGCGTGACCCCGACCGAGCAGAATCTCGACGACGACACCGACTGGGCCGTGCTGGCGGCCGACCTGGGCGGTTTCGTGGCCATGCTGCGCGGCGTCCCGGCCGCCGGGGGGCCCGCGAAGAGGGGCGCCGACCGCGGTACGCACCCCAGGACGTGGGACGACGCGGTGCGACGGGGCATCGAGGCGGCCGGCGACCGGATCCCGACGCGGCGGGTGACCCTCGCCTGGGAGCGGATCCTCGAGGCTCCTGACCATCAGGGTCCGCCATCGTGGATGCATGCCGACCTGCTGCCCGGCAACATGCTCGTGCGCGACGGCAGACTCGGCGCGGTCATCGACTGGGGCGGCCTCGGTGTCGGCGACCCTGCCCCCGATCTCAAGCCGTACTGGAGCGTGGTGCCCGCCCATGCCCGGGCGGCCTTCCGAGAGGCCGTCGACGACGAGGACGACGCCCTGTGGCTGCGCGGCCTCGGCTGGGTTCTCGCCCCGAGCCTCACCGGCCTCGCCTACTACTGGGACACCATGCCGGCCTTCGCCCGCAGCCGTCTGGCGGGCGTGCACCTGGTGCTGGGGGAGTTGGGTCTCGGCGACTAGGTTCGAGTCCGTGTTGACGACCCAGATCCGCCTAGCCCACAGACCCGTCGGCGAGCCGACGGACGCATGCTTCGAGACGACGACCGAGGAGCTTCCCGCTCTCGCCGAGGGGCAGGTGCTGCTCGCGACCCGCTATCTCTCCCTCGACCCCTACATGCGCGGCCGCATGAGCGCCGCGAAGTCGTATGCCGAGCCGGTCCCCGTCGGCGGGGTGATGGTCGGTGCGACCGTGTGCGAGGTGCTCGAGAGTCGCAGCGACCGGCGCGCCGTGGGCGACCTGGTGCTCGCCTACACGGGGTGGCAGACCCATGCGGTGGCCGACGCCCGCCACATGCGGAGTCTCGACCCCGATGCCGCACCGGTGAGTACGGCGCTGGGCGTGCTCGGCATGCCCGGCTTCACCGCCTACGCCGGTCTGCTCGAGATCGGCAGGCCGCAGCCGGGTGAGACCGTCGTGGTCGCGGCCGCGATGGGTCCGGTCGGCTCGGCCGTCGGTCAGATCGCCCGCATCAAGGGCGCTCGCGCCGTCGGCATCGCCGGGGGGCCCGACAAGGTGCGGGCGCTGACCGAGGAGTTCGGTTTCGACGCGGCGATCGACCACCGCTCGGCCACCTTCGGAGAGGAGCTGAAGGCGGCCACGCCCGAGGGCGTCGACGTGTACTTCGAGAACGTCGGCGGCCCGGTGGGCGACGCCGTCACCGCACGGCTCAACACCTACGCCCGGGTGCCCGTGTGTGGCCTGGTGGCCGGCTACAACGCCACGAGTGCGCCCGAAGGCCCTGACCGACTCCCGGCCTATCTCGGGCGCGTGCTCACCCAGAGCCTCACCGTGCGCGGGTTCATCCAGGACGAGTTCGTGCCCACCCACACTGAGGCGTTCCAGCGCGATATGACCGGTTGGGTCGCCGACGGGTCGGTGCGCTACCGCGAGGATGTCGTCGACGGGCTCGAGAACGCTCCCGAGGCGTTCCGCGGGCTGCTCGCCGGGCGCAACGTCGGCAAGCTCGTCATCCGGGTGTCCTAGCCGAGATCTTCTTGCGGCGCCCTACCCGACCGTGCCAGTACGGCGTCTCCTCGGCCAGGGCTCATCCGGTGCCTCCGGCGCCCAGGGTGGCGCGCAGCAGGTCGTGCGGTGGAGGGGCGGGCAACACCCCCGCGCGGGCCAGCACGGCGTCCATGACCACGGGCCGGGCGCGATCGGAGCCGTCGTCGATCTTGAGGGCGAACGCGCGGCCGTCGGGCAGTGCCACCGCGTAGCAGGCCTCCGCGCCCAGCTTGGCGATGGCCCCAGGCAGTCGCTCGAGCAACCGGCGCTCGTCGCGCTGGGTGCCCGACACCAGCTCGGGATGGGCCCGGACGGCGTCCGCGACGCGGCGTTCGGCGCCGGACCGGGCCGTGGCCAGCGCCGCGAAGGCGCGAGCGAGTCCGGTGAGCGAGGCCGACAGCTGGGGCGCCCCGCACCCGTCGACCGCCACGTGCGCTGCAGGCGCGCCGGTGAGGCGGGCATGGGTGGCGGCGATGCGCTGCTGGAGGGGGTGCTCGGGGTGCAGGTAGGACTCGACCGGCCACCGGTTGACCACACAGGTGGCCAGCATCGCGGCGTGCTTGCCCGAGCAGTTCATCAGGATCCGCAACGGCCGCCCGCCCGCCCGCAGCACGTCGTCGCGCACCCGAGGCTCGAGCGGCCAGTCGGGTGGACACTGCAGGGCCGTGTCGTCGAGCGCCACGGAGTCGAGGAGCCGTCGGACCGCCTCGACGTGCAGCGCCTCGCCCGAGTGCGATGCGCACGCGATGGCGAGCAGGTCCGGCGGCAGGTCGAGACCGGTCGCCGCCATCGCAGCGGCCTGGAGCGGCTTGTTGCACGAGCGAGGGAACATCGGGGAGTCGACGTCGCCCACCGACCAGGCGACCTCGCCGTCGGCGTCCAGCGCGACGACGGCGCCGTGGTGGTGTCCCTCGACGAAGCCGGAGCGCAGCACCTCGGCGACGACCGGGTTGGAGGCGGGTGTGGGCACAGCGCGACCCTTCCAGGTCCCCGCCGGCCCGACATACTGGGCCCATGCCAGAGATCGAGCTCGACGCCCTCGACCAGCGCATCCTCGGCTCGCTGCTGGAGAAGCAGGTGACGGTGCCGGCCTCCTACCCGCTCACGCTGAGCGGGCTGCGCAGCGCCTGCAACCAGACCTCGAGCCGTGAGCCGGTCAGCGACTACGACGAGCACACCCTCGAGCACGCTGCCAAGGCGCTCAAGGACGCCGGGCTGCTGCGCATCGTGTGGTCCGACAGCGGCCGCCGCACCCTGAAGTACCACCAGGTGCTCAGCGATGCGTTGGGGCTCGAGGAGCATCCCGATCGCAGAGCCCTGCTCACCGTGCTGTTGCTCCGCGGCCCCCAGGCACCAGGTGAGTTGCGCAGCCGAACCGATCGGCTGCACCACTTCGCCCATCGCGACGACGTCGAGACCTGCCTGAGCGAGATGGCGCAGGCCGGGTTGGTGCGCCGCCTGGCGAGGCGGCCAGGCGACCGCGACCATCGGTGGATCCACCTGCTCGGCGATGCCGAGACCGAGGAGTCGGCTCCGACACCCGCGGCGGTCGACCGAGAGCAGCCCGTCGCCGACTCTCCGGCGGCGCGCGACGACCGGGTCCGCGGCGCGTACGACATCGTGGCCGCGACCTACACCGAGCGGTTGGTCGACGAGCTCGACGAGCTGCCGTTCGAGCGCTGGCTACTCGACCGCGTCGCCGACGACGCCTGCCGAGAGCGGCTGCCCGTGGTCGAGGTCGGCTGCGGCCCCGGCCACGTGACCGCCCACCTGCACGAGCGCGGCGCCGATGCCCGGGGCCTCGACCTCAGCCCCGGCATGGTGAGCGAGGCGCGGTCGCGCTTCCCCGACGTGCGCTACGACGTGGGCGACCTCCGTCGGTTGATGCGTCCCGAGGCGGCGCCGGGCTGGGGTGCGGTGCTCGCGTGGTACTCGCTGATCCACCTCGCCGCCTCCGAGCTGCCCGGGGCCGTCGCGGCCCTCGCGCGACCCATCGCCCCCGGCGGCCGGCTCGTGCTGGCCCTGCATGCCGGCACCGAGGTGCGCACCGCGTCGAGCTGGTTCGACCTCGAGATCCCGACGCTCGACGTCGTGCTGCACGAGCCGCACGAGGTGGTGAGACTCGTCGAGCAGGCGGGGCTCGTCGAGGTGGAGTGGTACCGCCGTGGCGCCCTCGCGCACCGGGGCGAGACCAGCGAGCGGCTCTACCTGATCGCCTCGAAGCCGTGAGGGCGCTGGTGTTCCGCTGGCTCGCCCCGGCGTTACTGGTGCTCTGCGCGGTGGCGATGGCGGCGTCCGGCCCTGGCGCACTCGGGTGGCTGTGGACGATGTTCCTGCTGTTCTTGGCCGTGGCCTTCTCACCGCTGGCCTTCCCACGCTCGCGCGGCTACGACGAAGGACGCCGCCGCGCGGCCGAGGGCGGTGTGCCGCTGGTGTGCTGGAAGCCGGGCTGCTCGTGGTGCGTGCGCATGCGGGCGGCCCTCGTCGGTGCCCCGGTGGTGTGGGTCGACGTCACGACCGACGAGGACGCCGCAGCCTGGGTCGCGGCCCACAACGGGGGCAACGTGACCACGCCGACCGTGTGGTTCCCCGACGGGTCGGTGCTCACCAACCCGCCACCGGCCCAGGTGAGGGCCGCCGTCCGAAGCTGACCGCCTTCAAAGAGTCAGGGAGCAGTCGGCGAGCACGGGTGCCCCGTCGCGCTGCTCGTCGTCGGAGACGATCCTCGCCGACGCCACGATGCCCTCATCCGTGCGCCAGCCGCGCACCCCGATGGTCTCGCCCAGGAACACCACACCGGCGAACCGCGCGCCGAAGCCGCGCACGGCCGAGGCGTCGCCGCCGAGCAGGGCGTCGGTGAGCTCGCGCAGCACGATGCCGTAGGAGCAGAGTCCGTGCAGGATCGGCGCCGGGAACCCGGCGTCCCGCGCGAACTGCGGGTCGGCGTGCAGCGGGTTGCGGTCGCCGCAGAGTCGGTAGAGCAGGGCCTGCTGCTCGGTGACGGTGTAGGTGACCTCGCAGTCGGGGTCGCGGCCGGGCAGCTCGACGGAGGTCGAGCTCCCGCGGTCGCCACCGAAGCCGCCCTCGCCGCGCACGAAGATCGAGGAGCGCACGGTCCACAGTTCCTCGCCCGCATCCGAGACCACGGTGCCTTCGTCCCAGATGACCGCCGCCTTGCCCTTGTCCCAGACGTCGGTGATCGACTTGCGCAGCGTCGCGGTGCCCGAGGTCGGGATCGGTCGGTGCACGGTGACGGACTGGGATCCGTGCACGACCTGGGCGAGGTCGATGTCGCAGCCGGGCAGGTCCAGCGGCGGCGGGGCCGTCTCGTGGAAGGTCGGGGCCACCACGCCGAACGACGGCAGCACATGCAGGTTCTCGTCGTCGAGGGTGTAGCGCAGGGCGGCAGGGGAGAGATGGTCGCCCGCGCGCTGCCCGGCACCGATGCCCAGGTGGTAGAGCAACACATCGCTGGCGCCCCACGAGAACGAGCGCTCGCCGAGGTCGGCGCCGATGGCGACGGAGGGGTCGATGGGCATCAGGCGGTCTCCTGGGCGTGCGAGGGCGCGGACTGCGCGATGTCGTCGGCGGCCAGCGCCCCGAAGACGATCGCTGGGCCGAGGGTTCCGCCGGGGCCTGGGTAGTTGTGCCCCATGACGGCCGACGAGACGTTGCCTGCGGCGTAGAGGCCGCCGATCACCGAGCCGTTCTCGCGCAGCACGCGGGCGTGCTCGTCGGTCACCAGACCGCCCTTCGTACCGAGGTCGCCCGGCACGATTTTCACCGCGTAGAACGGGGCTTCGTCGATGCGGGCCAGGGAGGGGTTCGGCTTGACCGTGGGATCGGAGTAGTACTTGTCGTAGCCGGACTCGCCGCGCCCGAAGTCGGCGTCGACACCGGCCTCGGCGAAGCCGTTGAACCGCTCGATCGTCGCGGCCAGCGCGTCGGCCGGCACCTCGATCTCGGCCGCCAGCCTCTCCAGGCTCGAGGCCTTCTTGATGGTGCCGTACTTGTACCAACGGCCCGGGAAGGGCTGACGTGGGAACAGCCCGGCGAAGAGGTAGCGATTGCGGTAGCGGGTGTCGATGATCATCCAGCTGGGCACGTGGCCGACCCCGGTCGCCTCGCCTCGGTACATCGCGTGGGTGGCCTGGATGTAGGGCAGCGCCTCGTTCATGTACCGCTCGCCGGCCTGGTTGACGATGATCGAGCCGGGCAGGTTGCGCTCGGCCAGGCAGAACCACGGGCCCGACGGCAGCGGGATGGTCGGCCCCCACCACGCGTCGTCCATGAGGTCTAGTCGCGCTCCCGCGGCGGCGCCCGCCTCGATGCCGCCGCCGGTGTTGTTGACCGAGCCCGTGGTCCAGTCGATGGACGCCGGCTTGGGGCCGAACTTCTCGCGCATCGCCAGGTTGCGCTCGAATCCGCCGCTGCCCAGGATCACGCCGCGGCGCGCCCGCACGACGTGCTCGCCGTCGGCGCGCTGCACGCGCACCCCGACGACGCGGGCGTCCTCGATCACGAGGTCGGTGAGGTCGCAGCCGTAGTGCACCGGCACCCCGGCGTCCACGAGGCCCTTGCGCAGCCCGATGGCGATGGCGTTGCCCATGCCGTACAGGCGCTGACGGCGCAGTCCGGCGACGAAGCGGCGCAGCAGGACGCGGATCATCGTCAGCGGGCCGCCGAAGGTGCGCAGACCGAGGCTGATCTTCCGGAAGTCGCGTTGGAGCACGACCATGTTGGCCGGGGCCTTGGTGTACTGCGGGTGCAGCCGCTCGAGCTCCTGGCCCAGGATGGAGCCGTCGATGGGGTCGGGCTCGACGCTGCGCCCGGCGAGACGGCCGCCGGGGGACTCCGGCAGGTAGTCGGCGTAGTCCGGCACCCACTGGAAGCGCAGCGGCGTCTTCTCGCGGACGAAGTCCATGACCCCGGGGCCGGCCTCGAGGTAGGTGTCGCGACGCACCTTGGGCACGACGTCGCCCACGATCGAGTCGAGGTAGGCGCGCGCCTGCTCCGCGTCCCCGGCATCGACCTGGCCGGCCTTCTGCAACGCATAGTTGCCCGGGATCCACACACCGCCACCGCTGCGCGCGGTGTTGCCGCCGAAGTACTCGCTCTTCTCCAGCAGCACGGTGTCGAGGCCGTGGCTGCCGGCGCGCAATGCCGCGCTCATCCCCGCGCCGCCGGCGCCGACGACGATCACGTCGACCTCGGTGGGCAACTGCTCGCTGGGGGCCGGCGCGGAGCCGGTCGGTGCACCCGTCATGGCGCGAAACTGTAACAGGTTCTAGTATCGGCGAAGTGACCTCCCAGAGCGCGATCGACGCCGCCGTGCAGCGGCTCGCCGAGGCCCAGGCGACCCGGGTGCCGTGTGCCGCCGTCCGCGATCTCATCGGCACCGACGACCTCGACGCCGCCTATGCGGTGCAGCAGGGGCTCGTGCAGGCCCGCATCGCCGGGGGCGTCACCGTCGTGGGCCGCAAGATCGGCGCCACGTCGAAGGCCGTGCAGGACCAGCTCGGCGTCGACCAGCCCGACTTCGGCTACCTGCTCTCCGACATGGACGTCAGCGCCGGGGCCGCCGAGGGTGCCGACCCGATCGGCATGGCCACGCTCGTGCAGCCGCGCGTCGAGGCCGAGGTCGCGTTCCGCCTGGCCCGCGACGTCGACGACGCCGAGATCACGATCGACAGCGTCCGAGACGCCGTCGAGGTCGCGCTGCCGGCGCTCGAGATCGTCGACTCGCGGATCGGCGACTGGGACATCACCTTCACCGACACCGTCGCCGACAACGCCTCGAGCGGGCTCTACGTCGTGGGCAGCGACGGCGTGCCGCTGAGCGAGCTCGAGCCGCGCGAGGTCGAGATGTCGCTCACCATCAACGGCGAGGTGCGCTCGTCGGGCAACGGCGCGGCCTGCCTCGGCGACCCGCTGGAGGCGCTGCGCTGGCTCGCCGTGCAGTGCCGGCGCTTCGGCGACCCGCTGCGCGCCGGGCAGGTGGTGCTCTCGGGAGCGCTCGGCCCGTTCGTGCCCTTCGTCGCCGGTGACGAGGTCACCGCGACCATCTCGGGCTTCGCCCCGCTGACCGTCTCGTTTCGTGAGGACTGAGGAGTAGTCATGAGCAAGCTCACCGCCGCCATCGTGGGGCCCGGCAACATCGGCACCGACCTGATGTACAAGCTCCTGCGCAGCGCCCAGGAGGGAGGCAGCATCGAGCCGCGCTGGATGATCGGCGTCGACCCGTCCTCCGAAGGCCTCAAGCTCGCCGCCAAGGAGGGCCTGGAGTCCACCCACGAGGGCGTCGACTGGCTGCTCAAGCAGGACCAGTTGCCCGACCTGCTCTTCGAGGCCACCTCCGCCTACGTGCACCGCGAGTACGCGCCGCGCTACGAGGAGGCCGGCATCCGGGCCATCGACCTGACGCCCGCCGCCATCGGCCCGGCCGTCATCCCGCCGGTCAACGGCGAGGAGCACGTGGCCGAGATGAACGTCAACATGATCACCTGCGGTGGTCAGGCGACCATCCCGATGGTCAACGCCGTCTCGCGAGTCGCCCGGGTGCCGTACGCCGAGATCGTCGCCTCGGTCTCGAGCATGTCGGCCGGCCCCGGCACGCGGGCCAACATCGACGAGTTCACCCGCACCACCTCGGCCGGCGTCGAGACCATCGGCGGCGCCGAGAGCGGCAAGGCGATCATCATCCTCAACCCCGCCGAGCCGCCGATGATCATGCGCGACACGATCTTCTGCGCCGCCGACCCCGACGCCGACCGCGACGCCATCGTGGCCTCCGTCTTCGCCATGGAGCAGGCCGTGCAGGAGTACGTGCCCGGCTACCGGCTGCTCCAGGAGCCGCAGATCGACGACCCGAGCGACGCCACGCGCGGCAACCTCAAGGTCTCGATCTTCGTCGAGGTCGAGGGCGCCGGTGACTTCTTGCCGCCGTACGCCGGCAACCTCGACATCATGACCGCCGCCGCAACGCAGGTCGGCCAGGCCGTTGCCCGTCATCTGGGCGCCCGCTCGACCACCGGAGGAGCCTCATGACCGACATCAATGCTCTGGCCCGCACCTGGCACGGCACGCACGGCACCGAGCCGTGGGGCGAGCTCGACCTGCGTTTGACCGACACCTGCCTGCGCGACGGCTCGCACCACAAGCGGCACCAGTTCACCGCGACCGAGGTGCACGACATCGTCGAGGCTCTCGACGCCTCCGGCATCCCGGTCATCGAGGTGACCCACGGCGACGGGCTCGGTGGCTCGTCGTTCAACTACGGCTTCTCCCGCACCCCGGAGCAGGAGCTCATCAAGATCGCGGCCGAGACCGCGCAGCGCGCCAAGATCGCGTTCTTGATGCTGCCGGGCGTCGGCACCAAGGACGACATCCGGGCTGCGCAGGCGGGCGGCGGCCAGATCTGCCGCATCGCCACGCACTGCACCGAGGCCGACACCTCGATCCAGCACTTCGGCCTGGCCCGCGAGCTCGGGCTGGAGACCGTCGGCTTCCTCATGATGAGCCACACCCAGAGCCCCGAGGTGCTGGCCAAGCAGGCGCGGATCATGGTCGACGCCGGCTGCCAGTGCGTCTACGTCGTCGACTCCGCCGGCGCGCTCATCATGGAGCAGACCGCCGACCGCGTCTCCGCCGTCGTCGCCGAGATCGGCGACGTGGCCGATGTCGGCTTCCACGGCCACGAGAACCTCGGCCTCGGCGTCGCCAACACGATCATCGCTGCCCGCGCGGGCGCCACCCAGATCGACGGCTCCGTGCGTCGGTTCGGCGCCGGCGCCGGGAACACGCCGCTCGAGGCGTTCATCGGCGTGTGCGACAAGCTCGGCTGGCGCACCGGCGTCGACTTCCTCCAGATCGTCGACGCCTCCGAGGAGGTCATCAAGCCGGCGATGCCCGAGGAGTGCCAGCTCGACCGGATGACCCTGATGATGGGCTACGCCGGCGTCTACTCCTCGTTCCTCAAGCACGCGGGTAACGCGGCCGAGCGCTACGGCGTCTCGGGCGCGAAGATCCTGCTCGAGGCCGGACGCCGCAAGCTCATCGGTGGCCAGGAGGACCAGCTCATCGACATCGCCCTGCTGCTCAAGGCCGAGCAGGACAAGGCCGCCGCGAATTCCTGACCGCGTCGGTCACGATAGGGGCATGAGCCCACCCGATCCCACGAAGGTGCGCAGCGCGTTGGCTGCCCTGGATCGTGCCCGCACGCGCAGTCGCACCTCGTGGCGGCAACGGTGGGCCCGGCTGCGGAGCCGGTCGTGGCAGATCGGTCAGTGTGCCGTGGCCGCGGCCGTCGCCTGGTGGTTCGCCAAGGACGTCGCGGGGCACCCGGCGCCGTTCTTCGCGCCCGTGGCAGCGGTGGTGTCGCTGGGCATCTCCTACGGTCAGCGCCTCCAGCGAGTGGCCGAGGTGACGATCGGCGTGGCCGTGGGCGTGTTCGTCTCCGACCTGCTCATCCACGTGCTCGGCTCGGGTCCGTGGCAGATCGGGCTCATCGTGGCGCTGGCGATGAGCGCGGCCCTGCTGTTGGACGACGGTGCGTTGCTGGTCACGCAGTCGGCCGTGCAGGCGATCATCGTGAGCACCCTGCTGCCGAGCTCCGGCGATGCGTTCCTGCGGTGGACCGACGCCCTGATCGGCGGTGGCGTAGCGCTCGTGGCCGCGACGGTGGTGCCGCGAGCGCCGCTGCGGCGCCCGCGCGAACGCGCCGCGGTCGTGGTCCGCAAGGTCGCCGAGCTGCTGCGCGGCGTGGCGACCGGCATCGAGGGAGGCGACGCCGAGGGCGCACTGGTCCGACTCCAGGACGCGCGTGCCACCGAGGTGCTGGTGCGCGACCTCCAGATCGCTGCCGACGAGGGGCTCTCGGTCACGGCGTCCTCCCCGTTCCGGGTGCGGCACAAGAGTGACGTGCGGTCGCTGCGCGAGCTCATCGAGCCGCTGGACCTCGCGTTGCGCAACACCCGGGTCGTGGTGCGTCGCGTGGCCGTGACGACGCATCTGGGATACCCGGTGCCCGCCTCGTACGCGGTGCTCGCGCGCGAGCTCGCCGCGGCCGCGGATGCGATGGGCGACGAGCTCGCCGCGGGTCTCCAGGCGGTCGCCGCACAGCCCGCCCTGCTGGAGGTTGCCCGGATGTCCGGCGAGGTGGAGCGTTCGCAGTACCTCAGCGCCGAGGTCGTGCTCGCTCAGCTGCGCTCGATCATCGCCGACCTGCTCGCGGCCACCGGCATGGATCCGATGGAGGCCACCGAGGCGCTGCCCCCACCCAGTGGATGGGACGGCTGACCCTCCGGTGGTTGAGCCGTGAGGAGCGCCAGCGACCGCTCCGTCGGTGGTTGAGCCGTGAGGAGCGCTAGCGACGAGCGCGTCGAAACCCGGCAACTGTGAGAGCAAGGCTGCTTGGCACCTCACCGGGTTTCGACACGCCTTCGCCTTCGGCATCCGGCGGCTCAACCACCGGGGCGCCGGGTTTCGACACGCCTTCGCCGGTGGTTGAGCCGTGAGGAGCGCTAGCGACCGCTCCGCCGGTGGTTGAGCCGGGAGGAGCGCTAGCGACGAGCGCGTCGAAACCCAGCAACTGTGAGAGCAAGGCTGCTTGGCACCTCACCGGGTTTCGACACGCCTTCGCCTTCGGCATCCGGCGGCTCAACCACCGGGGGCAGCGGGTTTCGACACGCCTTCGCCTTCGGCATCCGGCGGCTCAACCACCGGGGCACCGGGTTTCGACACGCCTTCGCCTTCGGCATCCGGCGGCTCAACCACCGGGGTCGCCGGGTTTCGACACGCCTGCGCCTTCGTCCATCCGGCGGCTCAACCACCGCCGGGGTCGCCGGGTTTCGACACGCCTTCGCCTTCGGCATCCGGCGGCTCAACCACCGGGGGCAGCGGGTTTCGACACGCCTTCGCCTTCGGCATCCGGCGGCTCAACCACCGGGGGCAGCGGGTTTCGACACGCCTTCGCCTTCGTCCATCCGGCGGCTCAAGCACCGCCGGGCGGGAATTGCCGTGACGCGTGTCGGCCCCACCGGGCAGGGTGCATCCATGGCTTCTCGACTCTCGAACCTCTGCTTCGACGCACACGACACCTTCGCCCAGGCCCGCTGGTGGGACCAGGTGCTCGACGACTTCACCCTCGACCCGACCGACACCGAGCCCGGCTTCAACCACGAGGGAGCCGCGGAGTCCGGGTTGGAGGGGCCGGAGGAGCGGTACCTGCTGTTCCTCGAGGTGCCTGAGGGCAAGGCGGTCAAGAACCGGGTGCACCCGTGCCTGCGTCCGATCGACCGCTCCCGCGACGAGGAGGTCGAACGGGTGCTGGGCCTGGGCGCCACGATGCTGGACGACCGGCGTGACGGAGAGAAGGGGTGGGCGGTGCTGGCCGATCCCGAGGGCAACGAGTTCTGCATCCTGACCCGCTATCAGCCGGGCGAGTGACACGCGGCCACCGGCGTCCAGTGGCCCAAAACGAGAACGTGTTCTAGTCTGGTTCCTGAACGTGCGCCAGGCCCATCTCTGGCGGCCGACGGAATGAGGAGAGAGCGATGTCCCAGGCTGTTCTCGACAATGTGCGCGACCTGCTGCCGGGCCTGCGCGAGCGCGCCGAGGAGACCGAGCGGCTACGGGTCGTGCCCGAGGCGAACATCAAGGAGCTCGAGGAGGCCGGGCACTTCAAGCTGCTCCAACCCCGGCGCTTCGACGGGTACGAGTCCGACCCCATCGACTTCTACACCTCGGTGCGCCTGATCTCCTCGGCCTGCGGCTCCACGGGCTGGGTCTCCAGCGTGGTGGGCGTGCACCCCTGGCAGGTCGCGCTCTTCGCCGACGAGGCGCAGCAGGCGGTCTGGGGCGAGGACACCAACGTCCGGCTGTCGTCCTCCTACAGTCCCACCGGCAAGGCGACCGTGGTCGAGGGCGGCTACCAGCTCAGCGGGAAGTGGAGCTTCTCCTCCGGCTGTGATCACTGCTCATGGGTGCTCCTCGGCGGCCTGGTCTTCGACGGCGAGGGCAACGTCGTCGACTTCAAGACCTTCATGTTGCCGCGCAGCGACTACACGATCGTCGACGTGTGGCACATGGTCGGCCTGGCCGGCACGGGCTCGAACGACATCATCGTCGACGACGTCTTCGTGCCCGAGGCCTTCACGCTCTCGATGGGGCAGACCGGCCAGTGCAAGGGCCCCGGTCAGGAGCAGAACACCTCCGACCTCTACAAGCTGCCCTTCCACTCGATCTTCACCAACACCATCACCACCCCGATCATCGGTTTGGCGATGGGCGCCTACGACGAGCACGTCGAGATGCAGCAGAAGCGCACCCGTGCCGCCTACCTCGGGGAGAAGGCCAGCCTCGACCCGTTCGCGGCGGTGCGCATCGCCAAGGCCTCCAGCGAGATCGATGCCGCCTGGGCGCTGCTCGTGGCCAACATCCGCGAGGAGCAGGACTACGTCGCCAAGGGCGAGAAGATCCCGCTCAAGACGCGTCTGAAGGTCCGCCGCGACCAGGTGCTCGGCTCCCAGCGCGCCATCGACGCCATCGACGCGCTGTTCGAGGCCTCCGGCGGTCGAGCCCTGGCCAACGGCACCTACCTCCAGCGCGCCTGGCGCGACGCCCACGCGGGTCGCGTGCACGCCGCGAACGACCCCGAGCGGGCCCTCCAGATGTACGGCGCGCTCGAGTTCGGCCACAAGATCGACCCCGGGATGTACTGATGGACCTGAAGTCCATGGGGTACGTGCGCGTGTCGAGCACCGACCTCGACCAGTGGCGCACGTTCGCGGGCAAGGTGCTCGGGCTCGCCGAGACCCGTGGGCCCACCGAGGGCAACCTCTACTACCGCATCGACCAGGTCTCGGCGCGGCTCGTGGTGGTGCCCGGTGAGGTCGACCAGCTCACGTGCGTGGGTTGGGAGGTCGCCGACCACAAGGCGCTCCAGGAGGTGCGCGAGCACCTCCAGAAGGCCGGCGTGGACTTCGAGGAGGGCACCCGCGACGAGATCGACGAGCGCCGCGTGCAGGAGCTCGTGCGGTTCAGCGACCCGTTCGACAACGTCTTCGAGGTCTTCCACGGCATCAGCTACGAGTCCCGACCCGTGGTGCCGCCCTACGGCGCGCAGTTCGTCACGGGTGACCAGGGCATGGGCCACGTGGTGCTCCCGGTGAGCGACGACGTCGAGGCGCTGCGCTTCTACGCCGACGTGCTCGGCTTCCGGCTGCGCGACTCGATGTCGATGCCCGGTGAGTTCGTGGGCAAGGAGCCCGGCTCGAAGATCTGGCTGCGCTTCCTCGGCGTCAACCCGCGCCACCACTCCTTGGCCTTCCTGCCGATGCCGAACCCGAGCAAGTGCGTGCACATCATGCTCGAGGTCACCGACCTCGACGACGTGGGCCGAGCTCTGGAGAGGGTGCGCAAGCACGGCGCGAAGCTGTCTGCCACACTCGGACGCCACATGAACGACGAGATGGTCTCCTTCTACGTCAGGTCACCGGCCGGGTTCGACGTCGAGTTCGGCACCGACGGCCTGCGGGTCGACGACGGCAGCTGGGTGGCGCGCGAGTCGACCGCCGTCTCGTACTGGGGGCACGACTTCTCCGGAGGAAGCTGAATGACGGATCGGTCCGAGATCCCGGGTGGCATGAGGGACGACGCCCGCGAGACCTGGCCGAGCCCCGAGCTCATCGAGTCCTGGCTCGGCGACTCCATGTACGACGTGCAGCTGGGGCCTGGCGACGACGTGGTCATCGACGCCGACGACCCCGAGGCCCTGGCGCGCGCACGGCGCTTCCGCGACACGCTGAGCCAGTTCGCGTCCGGCATCACGGTCATCACCACCCTGAGTGGCGGCGAACCGGTCGGGATGACCTGCCAGTCCTTCTCCAGCGTCAGCCTCGAGCCGCCGCTGGTGATGTTCATCCCCGCGAAGACCTCCCGCGCCTGGCCGCTGATCCAGCGGGCCGGAGCCTTCTGCGCCAACATCCTCGCCTCAGGCCAGGCCGACCTCTCGAACCAGATGGCCAGCAAGGGCGCCGACAAGTTCGCCGGCGTCGACTGGGAGCCGGCGCAGGTCACCGGGTCACCGGTGCTCAAGGGCACCCTGGCCCACCTCGATTGTCGGATCCACGCCGCCTACGAGGCCGGCGACCACTTCGTCGTCATCGGCCGGGTCGAGCACCTCGCCGTGGGCGACGACGCCGCCGACCCGCTGCTGTTCTTCCGCGGCACGTACCGCTCCACCGACCCGGTCTGAGTCGGGGCCGCGAAATCGACCGGTCGCTCAGGGCAGCTCGACGAGCGCTCGGTGCGAGGTCGCGTCGCCGAACAGCTGCCCCAGCGCGTGCGCGCGTTTGAAGACCAGGTGCGCGTCGTGCTCCCAGGTGATGGCGATGCCACCGTGCAACTGCACGGTCTCGGCGGCGATCCTCGCCAGCGCGTCACTGGCGTAGGCCTTCGCCACGTGCACCAGCTGGGCCGCTTGCGGTGAGCCCGAGGAGAGTGCGTACGAGGCTGCCCACGAGGCCGAGCGCGCCATCTCGACCAGCACCAGCATCTCGGCCATCCGGTGCTTGAGGGCCTGGAACGAGCCGATCGGGCGGCCGAACTGCACGCGCTCCTTGCTGTAGCCGACCGTCATGTCCACACCGCGGGCGGCGCAGCCCACCGCGAGGGCCGCGGCGCCGGCGGCACCGACCAGCGATGCCCGCTCCACGGCGGGCCCGGCGACACCGATGCGGGTGGCCGACGCGACGTCGGCTCTCAGCGAGCCCAGTCGCACCGACTGGTCCATCGAGGGCTGCCAGTCCCTCTCGGCCGATGCGGGGTCGACCTCGTAGAGATCCTCGTCGGCGGCCACGACGAGGACCGCCGCGCGGTCGACGTCGAGCACGCCGCTCGCGGCGCCGTCCGCGTCGAGCACGGCGAAGGCGCCGATCTCACCCCTCGCGAGTCGGGGGAGCAGCCGGGCCTTGGCCTCGTCGTCCGCTCCGGCGAGCACGGCCTCGGCGGTCACGATCGAGGCGAGCAGGGGCGAGGGGGCGAGGGATCGACCGAGCTCCTCGAGCACGACCATCGACTCCATGAGCGTGGCACCGACGCCGTCGAGATCCTCGGGCACCGCGAGGGCGGCGACGCCGATCTGCTCGCACAGCGTCTGCCACAACTCGGGGTCGTAGCCATCGTCCGAGGTGGACGCCGCCCGGACGGCCGCGGAGTCGGCGCGCTTCTCGAGCAGCGAGCGGATCGTGGCAGCGAGCTCGGCCTGCTCCTCCGAGAGCGCGAACTCCATCAGTCCAGCCCCAACTGCTGGGCGAGGCGGGCGCGGTGGAAGTCGGGGGTGCCCCACGCGGTGACCAGCGCCCGGATCTTGGTGATCCAGACCGAGAGGTCGAACTCGGCGGTGTAGCCGATCGCGCCGTGCACCTGGAGCCCGACCCGGGAGGCCAGGTAGGCGGCGTCGCCTGCGGCGACCTTGGCCGCCGAGACGTCGATCTCGCCCAGGGCCGCGCCGAAGACGAGCGGCCTGGCGAAGTCGAGCGCGATCCGTACGTCGGCCAGCTGGTGCTTGATGGCCTGGTAGGAGCCGATCGCACGCCCGAACTGGGTGCGCTGCTTGACGTACTCGACCGAGTCGGCCAACACCCGCTCGCCGGCCCCGAGCAGCTGGGCCGAGGTGGCCAGCACGGCGAGGTCGAAGGCGGCCCGATCCGGTTCGCCCTCACCCTCGACGGCGAAGAGGCGCCGGGTGCGGTCGACCGAGGTCGCCATCTCGCCCACCGATGCGACCGGCGACGACCCCACGTAGACCCGCTCGGCCACGTCGGCGTCCAGCGCGTACGGCACGTGCGGCGAGACGGCGACCGTGGCGACGCCTTCGATCTCGCGGCCGAGGGCCACGGGCAGGTACGCCGCGGACTCCACCCACGGCCCGGGCACGGCGTGCCGGCCCAGCGCCTCGAACGCGATCGCCACCTCGACCGGAGAGGCGTCGGTGGCCAGCGAGAGCACGCCCAGCTCACCGAGGCGGTCCCATAGCTTCAGGCCCGCTTCGTGCTCGCCAGCGGCCCAGCCGCGCGCCGCGGCCACGGTGTCGGCACCGGCGAGCAGGGACTCCAGAGCGGCGGCGAAGTCGCGCTGGTCGCTGTCGAGCTCGAACCTCACTTGCCCGCTCCCTTCGGCTCCTTGGGCAGACCGAGCACGCGCTCGGCCACGATGTTGCGCTGGATCTCGTTGGTGCCCGCGTAGATCGGGCCCGAGAGCGAGAACGTGTAGCCGTCCAGCCAGGGCGACTCGACCTCGGCGGCCGGGCCCAGCAGGTCGAGGGCGGTCTCGTGCAGGGCGATGTCGAGCTCGCTCCACCACACCTTGTTCACCGAGCCGGCGGCCCCCATGTCGCCGCCGGAGGCCAGTCGGGTCACGGTGCCCCAGGTGTAGAGGCGGTAGGCCTGAGCCCGGACCCAGGCGTCGACGACGTCATCGGTCACCCGACCTCTCGCGCCGTGGCCGTGCAGGTCGATGAGCCGGTCGGCGGCCGCGCAGAACCGGCCGGGGGAGCGCAACGAGAGGCCACGCTCGTTGCCGGCGGTGCTCATCGCCACGCGCCACCCGTCGCCGGGCGCGCCGAGCACGTCGGCGTCCGGCACGAAGACGTCTTCGAAGAAGACCTCCGCGAACCCAGCCTCGCCGTCGAGCTGCGCGATGGGGCGCACGGTGATGCCCTCGGCATCGAGGGGAAAGCAGAAGTAGGTGAGTCCGGCGTGGCGGGCCGCCTCGGGGTCGGAGCGGAACAGCCCGAACCCCCAGTGCGCCATCGCGGCCCGCGAGCTCCAGGTCTTCTGTCCGTTGAGCACCCAGCCGCCGCGGTCGTCGTCGCGTCGTGCGGTCGAGCGCAGCGAGGCGAGGTCGGAGCCGGCCTCGGGCTCGGACCAGCACTGCGCCCAGATCCTCTCGCCGGTCGCCATGGTCGGCAGCCAGCGCTGCTGCTGCTCCGGGGTGCCGTGCTCGAAGACGATCGGCGCGAGCAGGAAGATGCCGTTCTGGCTCACTCGGCCCGGCGCGCCGGCGCGGTAGTACTCCTCCTCGAAGACGACCCACTCGATGAGCGACGCCTCGCGGCCGTGGAACTCCCGCGGCCACGACACCACCGACCAGCGGGCGTCGGAGAGCTCCTTCTCCCACGCCCGATGGGCCGCCCAGCCGGCCTCGGTGTCCATCGAGGGCAGCGGTTCGGCAGGCACGTGCTCGGCCAGCCAGGCGCGCGCCTCGTCGCGGAAGGCCTGCTCGGCCTCGGTCAGGGTGAGATCCACGGGTTCTTCCTCTTAGTTCCACTGCTCGCGCAGGTCGGTCTTGAGCACCTTGCCGCCGAGGTTGCGGGGCAGCGCCTCGACGAAGCGCACGGCACGCGGCACCTTGAAGTTCGCCAGCCTCTCCTGGGCGAAGGCACGCACGGCGCTCTCGTCGAGCGCCTCGCCGGTCGCACCGGGGGAACGGACGACGTAGGCCGCGCCGACCTCGCCCATCCGCTCGTCGGGTACCCCGATCACGGCCACGTCGGCGACGCCGTCGAGTCGTGCCAAGGCCTGCTCGATCTCGGCGGGGTAGACGTTGAAGCCGCCGCAGATGTACATGTCCTTGACTCGGTCGGTGATGGTCAGGTTGCCCCGGGCGTCGAGCCGGCCGACGTCGCCGGTGTGCAGCCAGCCGTCGGCGTCGATCGCCTGCGCGGTGGCCTCGGGGTCGTCGAGGTAGCCCTGCATCACGAACTCGCCGCGCACCAGTAGCTCGCCCTCGTTCGACCCGTCGCCCGATCTCTGGGGGGCGTCGATGCGGGTCTCCATGCCGGGGATGGCCCGCCCGCAGGTGCCAGCCACCGTCTCGGCGGAGTCGCCCTCGCGGCACATCGTGACCACGACCGCCTCGGTCATGCCGAAGGCGGTGACGACCTGGTCGATGTCGAGCCCCTCGGGGGCGGCGGCCCGCATGCGTTCGATGAGCACGACCGGCACCACGGCGGCGCCGGTGACCGCCAGGCGCAGGGACGAGAGGTCGATGCCGGCGCGGTCGGGTGAGCTGATCATCGACTGGTACAGCGTGGGCGCCCCGGGGAAGACCGTGATCCGCTCCCGCTCGATGAGCCGCATCGTCTCGGCCACGTCGAAGGTCGCCACCGGGTAGAGCGTGGCGCCGGTGAGCAGGCCGACGATGATGCCGATCTTGTAGCCGAAGGAGTGGAAGAACGGGTTGACGACGAGGTAGCGGTCGTCGGCCCGCACGCCGCCGAGCTCGGCCCACGCCGCCGCCGCGCCCAGGGTCTGGGCGTGGCTCGACATCGCGCCCTTGGAGCGACCGGTGGTGCCGGAGGTGAAGAGGATGTCGGCCACGGAGTCGGGGCCGAGAGAACCGTCGTGCGCCTGGCCCTCACATCGATCGGCGGCGGCGACGACGTCTCGCAGGGACGAGAGCAGTCGCGGGGTGGAGGAAGGGGTCTGCTCGACGCCCGCCTCGCGCAGCTCGGCCAGCTGGTCGCGGCCCAGGAAGCCGTCGTGCACGACGACGGCCGCGGCGCCGGTGCGCCGCACGACGTCGGCGACCTCGTGCCCGACGTAGCGGGAGTTGACCGGCACGAGTACGCCCCCGGCCACGGTGACGGCCAGCGCCGTGACGGCCCAGTCGATGCTGTTGGGGCCCCACAGCACGATCCGGTCTCCGCAGCAGGCGCCGTTGTTGATGAACACCTCGGCCGTGCGCTCCACGCGGTCGAGCAGCTCGGTGTAGGTGACGGTGCGATCGCCCTCGATGTAGGCCGGCCGGTCGCCGAACGTCTCCGCGGCACGACGCAGTGCCTCGGGAATCGTCTGCGGTGCTGCCACGCGTACCTCTCCCGCCGTCGGACCTGAACCAAGCAAGTGCTTGGTAGGGTAACACTCGTGGACTTGAGCTACTCCCCAGCCGACGAGGCGTTCCGTGCCGAGGTGCGCACCTTCCTCGAAGACTCCCTGGCCGGGGAGTGGGCGCCGCTGCGCGGCCTCGGCGGTCCCGGCCGCGATCACGAGGCGCTCGACGAGCGCCTGGAGTGGAACCGCTACCTCGCCCGCGAGGGCTGGACCTGCGTCGGCTGGCCCACCGAGCACGGGGGCAGGGGCCTGAGCCTCTGGCAGCAGGTCGTGTTCGGTGAGGAGTACGCCCGCGCCGACGCCCCCGCGACGGTCAACCACCTCGGTGAGCAACTGCTCGGCCCCACCCTCATCGCCTTCGGCACCCCCGAGCAGCAGCAGCGCTTCCTCCCCGCTATCCGCAACGTCGAGGAGCTGTGGGCGCAGGGCTACTCCGAGCCGAACGCGGGCTCGGACCTGGCGAGCGTGCAGACCAAGGCGCGTCTGACCGAGGACGGCTCCCGGTGGGTGATCGACGGTCAGAAGGTCTGGACCTCGAACGCCCACTTCTCCCAGTGGTGCTTCGTCGTCGCCCGCACCGAGGCAGGTTCGCAACGCCACCACGGGCTCTCGTTCCTGCTGGTGCCGCTGGCGCAGGAGGGTGTCGACGTGCGCCCCATCGAGCAACTCACGGGCGGCTCGGAGTTCAACGAGGTGTTCTTCTCCGGTGCCACCACGGACGCCCACCTCGTGGTCGGCGAGCCCGGTCGCGGTTGGGGCGTGGCGATGGGTCTGCTCGGTCTCGAGCGCGGCGTCTCGACACTCGGCCAGGTGGTCGGCTTCGCCCGCGAGCTTGCGCTCGTCTGCGAGCGGGCTCGCGCCAACGGCGCCATCGACGACCCCGTCGTCCGCGACCGGTTGGCCGACCTGGCCGTCGAGCTCACCGTCATGCGCCACCAGGGTCTGCGCGGGCTGTCGGCCGTCACCGGGGGCGAGGACTCCGCGGCCGGCGGGGGAGCCGGCTCCATCTTCAAGCTCGTCTGGGCCGCCTGGCACAAGCGCCTCGGCGAGGTCGCCATGCAGGTGCTCGGCGCCGACGGTCTCCTGGCCGCCGGGGCGCCTTACGAGCTCGACGAGCTGCAACGCATCTTCCTCTTCGCGCGGGCCGACTCGATCTACGGCGGCAGCGACGAGGTCCAGAAGAACATCCTGGCCGAGCGGGTGCTCGGTCTTCCCAGAGAGGCCCGTGGATGAGCACGCACCGACCCGAGCAGCCCGCCCCCGACTACGTGCCGGGCCACGACCTGCTGGCCGGCAAGGTCGTCGTCGTCACTGCCGCGGCCGGTGCCGGCATCGGCGCCGCCGCCGTGCGCCGGGTTCTGGAGGAGGGCTGCCAGGCCGTCGTCTTCTCCGATACCCACGCCCGGCGTCTGGCCGAGGCCCAGGAGGCGCTGGCGGGCGAGTTCGGCGCCGACCGGGTGCGTCAGCTCGTCTGCGACGTCACCGACGAGGAGCAGGTCACCGCACTGCTCGACGCGGCCGAGGAGTTCGGCGGGGTCGACGTGATGATCAACAACGCCGGGCTCGGTGGCACCGCCAGCGTGCTGGACATGACCGACGAGCAGTGGGGCAGGGTGCTCGACATCACCCTCACCGGCACCTTCCGCTGCGTGCGGGCCGCCGGACGCAGGATGGCCGCGGGCGGCCGCCAGGGCGTGATCATCAACAACGCCTCCGTCATCGGCTGGCGCGCCCAGGAGGGTCAGGCCCACTACGCAGCGGCCAAGGCCGGCGTGATGGCCCTGACCCGGTGCTCGGCCATCGATCTCGCGCCGCACGGCATCCGCGTCAACGCCGTGAGCCCCAGCCTGGCGATGCACCCCTTCCTCGCCAAGGTGACTTCCGACGAACTGCTCGCCGAGCTCAAGCAGCGCGAGGCCTTCGGTCGCGCCGCCGAGCCGTGGGAGGTCGCCAACGTGATGGTGATGCTGGCCAGCGACTACACCAGCTACATGACCGGCGAGGTCGTCGCCGTCTCCAGCCAGCAGGCATGAGAGTGGTGCCATGACCGCCGAATCCGCCCCCACCAGACGATCGGAGATCCTGCGGATCGCCGCGCGGCTGTTCGCGACCAAGGGCTACCGCAACACCACGGTGCGCGACATCGCCGACGAGGCCGGCATCCTCTCCGGCAGCCTCTACCACCACGTCGACTCCAAGGAGGCGATGGTCGACGAGCTCCTGCGCAGCTTCCAAGACGAGCTGTTCTCGACCTACGACGAGATCCTCGGCTCCGCCCTCGACCCGCGCGCGAAGCTCGAGCGCGCCGTCCGGGTCTCCTTCGACGCGATCGACCGGCACGCCGACGAGGTGGCGATCTTCCAGAACGAGGCCGCCTACCTCGGCTCCTTCGAGCGGTTCGCCTACCTCGCCGAGCGGAACCGGCAGTCCCGCGAGATCTGGCTGACCCTCCTCGCCGAGGGCGTCGACGCCGGAGTTCTGCGCACCGACCTCGACATCACCCTGACCTACCGGTTCATCCGCGACACCGTGTGGGTGGCCGTCGCCTGGTATCGCCCGGGCGGCCCGCACTCCATCGCCGACGTCGCCGACCAGTACCTGACCATCCTCCTAGACGGGATAGCCCATGCCTGAGGCCTACCTCATCGACGCCGTCCGCACGCCGGTCGGCAAGCGCCGCGGCGCCCTCGCCTCGATGCACTCCGCCGACCTCGCGGGTCATTCGCTCGCCGCGCTGATGCGTCGCACCGGCGTCGACCCGGGGGCCGTGGACGACGTGATCCTCGGCTGTTGCGACACCATCGGCTCCCAGGCCGGCGACGTCGCCCGCACGGCCTGGCTCGTGGCCGGGCTGCCCGATCACGTACCAGGGGTCACGATCGACCGTCAATGCGGCTCGTCGCAGCAGGCCGTGCACTTCGCCGCCCAGGGGGTCATGTCGGGCACCCAGGATCTCGTGGTGGCCGGGGGAGTGCAGAACATGTCGGCCATCCCGATCTCGGCCGCCATGCTCGTCGGCCAGGAGTACGGCTTCACCACACCGTTCGCGGAGTCGCCCGGCTGGACGGCGCGCTACGGCGACGTCGAGGTCAGCCAGTTCAACTCCGCCGAGATGATCGCCGAGAAGTGGGACATCAGCCGCGAGGACATGGAGTCCTTCGCCCTGGCCTCCCACGAACGGGCTCGTGCCGCGACCGCCGAGGGGCGGTTCGCCGGTGAGATCGAGCCCGTCGAGACCGCCGACGGTCTGTTCGAGGTCGACCAGTGCCCGCGTGAGACCTCGCTGGAGAAGATGGCCGGCCTCGACCCGCTCGCCCCGGGGGGACGCATCACGGCCGGGGTCGCCTCGCAGATCTGCGACGGATCCGCCGCCCTCCTCATCGCCTCGGAGCAGGCCGTCGCCGACCACGGGCTGACCCCTCGCGCTCGCATCCATCACCTCTCGGTGCGCGGCGACGACCCCGTCTGGATGCTCACCGGACCCATCCCGGCCACGAAGCACGCCCTGGCCCAGACCGGCCTCTCCATCGACGACATCGACCTCTTCGAGTGCAACGAGGCCTTCGCCTCCGTCGTGCTGGCGTGGATGAAGGAGACCGGCGCCCCGCATGCCCGCGTGAACGTCAACGGCGGCGGGATCGCCCTGGGTCACCCCATCGGTGCCACCGGCGCCCGACTGATGACCACGATGGTGAACGAGCTCGAGCGCACCGGCGGCCGCTACGCCCTCCAGACCATGTGCGAGGGCGGCGGTCAGGCCAACGTGACCATCATCGAGCGCCTCTGAGCCCCGCGAGGGGTCGCGAATCGTCCCGCGAGGGGTCGCGAATCGTCCCGCGAGGGGTCGCGAATCGTCTCGCGAGGGGTCGATGCCGTGATCGAAAGCGGAACGAACCTGACCTGATGGGCCCCTAGGGTGCTGGCATGACCACGATCGAGAACGCGAGCCCAGACAACGACGACCCGCAGGCCGACGAGCGCGCCGACCTGCTCGATCTGCTGGCCCAGCACCGCGGCCTTCTGCTCCAGACCGTCCAGGGCCTGAACGACGAGCAGGCCGCAGCGACGCCCACGGCCAGCGCCCTGTGCCTCGGTGGCATCCTCAAGCACCTGGCGGCGGGCGAGCGTCAGTGGTCGGGCTTCGTGGTCGACGGCGCCTGGAGCGACGACGTCGACTGGGCCGAGGTCGACTGGTCGAACCCACCGAGCCCCGTGCTGGCGTACCTCGCGCAGTTCCAGATGGCGGACGGCGAGAACCTGGCCGCCATCGTCGCAGACTACGAGCGCGCCGCCGCAGCCACGGACGCGCTCGTGCGCACCGCCGATCTCGGGTCACGCCAGGCCCTGCCGAGCGCACCCTGGTTCGAGCCGGGCACCAGCTGGTCGGCGCGCCGGGTGTTTGGGCACCTCGTGGCCGAGATCGCACAGCACGCCGGCCACGCCGACATCATCCGCGAGAGCATCGACGGGCAGAAGACGATGGGCTGAGCCGTCGACCGAGCACGTGAACGAGACGCTCGAACCGGAAGAATCGTTTCCTCACCTTTGTGCAGTGCAGGTATCTGCACATGGATTCGGTTGACCCGGCAAACCTTCCTGCACGAGATTCCTGGTTACCCCGCCACGTACCTCCCCCGGTAGTGGCCGCCGATGTCGCCGGCCAGCGCGGGTCCGAGCGCCACGACCCCGATCGGGCCGGCGCCCGCACCATCCCCTACACCCCAGGAGCACAACCCGTGAACCGACTCCTCGCGGGGGCGCTGAGCGCTGCCCTCGTTCCGTCCATGGCCCTGGCCGCGATGGCCACGGCCGGCAGCGCGACCGCCTCGACCCGGCACCCCGACGCCGCACCGACCAAGCAGGCTGTCGGGGCCGACCGGACCAATGCCCGCGCCCACGGCATCGCCGCCGCCCGCGACCTGGTCGCCCAGCGCCCCACCCTGTTGCACGCCTCGAAGCACGACGGCTTCACCGCCGCCAAGGCGGTCACCTCGCACGGCCTGACCTACGTGCCCTACCAGCGCACCTATCGCGGCCTGCCCGTGGTCGGCGGCGACTTCGTCGTCGTCACCGACGACGCCGGCACCGTGGTCGACACGAGCGTCGCCCAGGGTCAGGCCGTCAAGCTCGCGAGCGTGCAGCCGCAGCTCGCGAAGGCGGTCGGACGACGGACCGCCCGCAAGCAGGTGAGCTCCGGCTCCTACGACTCGCCCACCCGCCTGGTCGTCGTGCAGCAGGGCGGCTCGCACCTGGCGTGGGAAACGACGGTCCGCGGTGTGCGCGACGGTGAGGCGTCTCGGCTCACCGTCGACGTCGACGCCGTGACCGGCAAGGTGGTGCGCACCCAGGAGCACGTCATGGAGGGCACGGGAAGCTCGGCCTACGCGGGCACCGTCACCATCCCGACGTCCACGGGTGGCTCCGGCTACCAGATGAAGAACTCCAACGCCTCGAGCCTGGTCTGCCAGGACGCCTCGACCAACACCACGCTCACCAAGTCGACCGACACGTGGGGCAACGGCTCGGCCACCTCCAAGGAGACCGGCTGCGTCGACGCGTTCTACGCCGCCGAGCAGGAGCGCAAGATGCTCAGCAGCTGGCTGGGTCGCAGCGGCATGGACGGCAGCGGCGGCTGGGTGCCGATCCGCGTCGGGCTCAACGACGTGAACGCCTACTACGACGGCACCCAGGTGCAGGTCGGCCACAGCCAGTCCGGCGGTCGCTGGATCGGCTCCATCGACGTGGTGGCCCACGAGTTCGGCCACGGCATCGACGACCACACGCCGGGTGGCATCTCGGGCAACGGCACCCAGGAGTTCGTGGCCGACACCTTCGGTGCCGGGACCGAGTGGTACGCCAACAACGCCACCGACAAGCCCGACTACACGGTCGGCGAGCAGGTCGACCTGGTCGGCAGCGGCCCGATCCGCTACATGTACAAGCCCTCGCTGGCCGGCGACAGCAACTGCTACTCCTCCTCCACCCCGACTGCCGAGGTGCACGCCGCGGCCGGGCCCGGCAACCACTGGTTCTACCTGCTCGCCGAGGGCACCAACCCGACCGACGGCCAGCCGACCAGCCCCACGTGCAACAGCACCACACTGAGCGGCATCGGCATCCAGAAGGCCATGACGATCATGTACAACGCGATGCTCATGAAGACCTCGAGCTCGTCCTACCTGAAGTACCGCACCTGGACCCTCACCGCGGCCAAGAACCTCTACCCGAACAGCTGCACCGAGTTCAACGCGGTCAAGGCTGCCTGGGACGCCGTGAGCGTGCCCGCGCAGTCCGGTGACCCGACGTGCGGCGGCACCACGGGCGGGGGCGGCACGGGTGGCACCAGTTGCTCGGGCAACAAGCTGGGGAACCCCGGATTCGAGTCCGGCAACACCACGTGGAGCGCGTCGTCCGGTGTCATCACCACCGACTCCGGTGAGGCGGCCCGCACGGGTTCCTACAAGGCGTGGCTCGACGGCTACGGCACGACCCACACCGACACGCTGACCCAGTCGGTGGCCATCCCCACCGGCTGCTCGGCCACGCTGACCTTCTACGTGCACATCGACACGGCGGAGACGACCACCTCCACCGCCTACGACAAGCTCACGGTGAAGGTCGGCAACACCACGCTGGCGACCTACTCGAACCTGAACAAGAACACCGGGTTCGTGCAGAAGTCGTTCAACCTCTCCAGCTACGCCGGTCAGACGGTGACCATCGGGTTCACCGGCGCCGAGGACTCCTCGGCCGCCACGAACTTCGTCATCGACGACACCGCGCTCACGCTGAGCTGAGCACTGCTCGACCTGCAGCACCGCACGGCGCCGTCGTCTCGGATACCCGGGGCGGCGGCGCCGTCGCGCGGTGCGCAGCAGGTAGGTTCGAGGCCGTGATGGCCCTCCCCGCGCACGGCTTCGTGATGCTCTCGATGCCCAAGTGCGCCTCGACGACGTTGGTCACCACGCTCAAGGGCGAGGCGGAGATCCTCATGCGGATCAACCCGAAGCTCAAGCACATGAACTGCCGCACCTTCACGAACAAGATGGCACCCGTACTCGCGAACGCCGGCTACCGGCGCGCCGACTACGAGTTGGTGACGCTCTTTCGTGAGCCGGTGGCGTGGCTGGAGTCGTGGTGGCGCTACCGCCAGCGCCCGGCCTTGAAGGACAAGGCCGACGGCAAGTGGACCGGCGACACCTCGTTCGAGGAGTTCGCGATCGATCACGTCGAGGGTCGGCCTGGCGGCATCAGCGGACGCGAGGCGCGGTTCGTCTCCCTCGACGACTCCTTCACGATCGGGGTCGACCGCATCTTCGCTCTCGAGCGACCGGACGCCTGGCAGGGCTACATCGACCGCGCGCTGGGGCGTGAGGTCGAGATGGTGACCAAGAACTGGTCGACCTCACGCGCCGAGCCGGAACTCACCGAGGCCACGAGGGCGCGCCTGCGCGAGCACTACGCACCCGAGTACGACATCTGGCAACAACTGCTGAGCCACGACGGCGAGTGGGCCGTGCCCTCGGGGTACGTCGCCGGCCAGAAGCAGTAGTTCAGACCAGGTAGGTAGCGCTCCGGTTCAGCACGTCGGCCGCCTCCGTGACGACCCGGTCGATCAGCTGCTCGCAGGTCGGGAGGTCGTCGAGCAGGCCCACGACCTGACCCGACGCCAGGACGCCGGCCGTCGTGTCGCCGTCCACGAGCCCGGCCTTGAGCATCTGCGGGGTGTTGGCGGCCAGCGCCATCTGGCCCAGCGAGCGACCCGAGGCCCTCTTCATGGAGCGGCCGTCCTTGGCCAGGTCGAGCCAGCTCATGCCGGACTCGCGCTTGAACTCCAGCGTGCGGCGCGTGGTGGGGCCGAGCCGCTTGAGTGCGCTGGACTCCTCGAGCTCGGCGACCAGGTCGGTGCGCAGCATGCGGTGCGGCATGCCGTCGACCTTGGCGGTCACGACGGTGTCGGTGAGGCTGCGGGCGAGGTAGAGCTGCTTGACGGCGTCCGGCACGGCGGAGTCGGCGGTGAGCAGGAAGCGCGTACCCATGCCGACCCCCGCGGCGCCGTAGGAGAGCGCCGCGGCCAGGCCGCGGCCGTCGAAGAAGCCACCGGCCGCGACGACGGGCATGGTGCTGCCGATGCCTCGGAGCGCATCGAGCACGCTCGGCAGCAGCAGAGTCGTGGGCACCGGGCCGGTGTGGCCGCCGCCCTCGCCGCCCTGCACCATCACGGCGTCCGCGCCCCATCCCGCCACCTTGACCGCGTGCTTGGCGGCACCGATCGAGGGCATGACCACGATGCCGGCGTCCTTGAGCTTGGCGACCAGCTCCTGCTTGGGCTGGAGGGCGAAGCTCGCCACCTTCACGCCGTGCTCGATGAGCAGGTCGACGCGCTTGCCCGCATCGCCGGCGTCGGCGCGCATGTTGACGCCGAAGGGCTGGTCGGTGCGGCCCTTGACCTCGATGACCGCCTGCTCGAGCTGGGCGAAGTCCATCGTGGCGCTGGCCAGGATGCCCAGGCCGCCGGCGTTGGCGGTGGCCGAGGTCAGCCGGGCGCCGGAGACCCAGCCCATGCCGGTCTGCACGACGGGGTGCCGCACCCCGACCAGGTCGGTGAACGGGGTGCGGATGCGCTGCTCGATCACTGCTGCTCCTTCTCTGGCCGGGGAACCTCCTTGAAGCGCAGACCCTGGGGGTCGAGCACCTCGCGGATGATGACCAGCTCCTCCATCGACGGCTCACGGGTGGTGGGCACGTCGGCGTCCGAGCCCTCGACGTGGAAGCCGCAGCCGCTCGCCTCGCGCACCTCTGGCACCGTGACGCCCGGGTGCACCGAGAGCAGCCGCAGCGTGTGGTCGGGGCCGGTGACGTCGAAAACCGCCAGGTTCGAGACCACCCTGTGGATGTCGTTGAAGCGTGACGCGGCCGGGCCCGCCTGCTCGGCGCGCTGGGGGCCGACGCCCGAGACGATGTCGACGGCCTCGACGAACACGCGAGGAGAGTGCCTGGGCACCCAGTACGACGTGCGGTTGTTGACCGTGTTGCCCGGAGCGCCGCGCGAGCCGAGCAGTTGCCGCGTGGGCTGGGAGAAGTCGCCGATGGCCGAGATGTTCTGGTTGCCGTGCGCGTCGATCTGCGTGGCGCCCATCATCACGTGCCGCTTTCCGTAGGCCACGACGTCGAACACCTTGCGGAAGGGGATCCATCCCTCGACCTTGTCGGCCTTCGCGAACAGTGGCGGCACGCCGGCCAGGAACAGCGCCTCGCCGTCGGAGAGCACCAGGTCGGGGTTCGAGGTGAGTCGGGCCAGGCGCACGCCCAGCATGGGCAGCAGCCCCATCGGGCTGGCGAAGATCTCGCCGTCGTCCGCGAAGGCGTCGGCGATGGCAGCCGCGCAGACGTCGGCTCTCGTGATGGTGCTGGGCTCGGTCATCGCTGGTTCTCCTCGGCGAAGGCCTGGACGGCGGCCTGGTAGCTCGCCTCGTCGCCGGCCAGGAAGCGGTCGTGGAAGGCCTGCCAGTCCTCGTCGGTGCCCGAGGCCGCCTTCGCATAGGCCCGCTGGAAGGGCTCGTCGCGCTCGTAGTCGGGTGTGCACGTCGTGAAGTGGGCGCCGTGCGGCGTCTCGACGACCCCGGTGACCATCATCCGGTTGAGCAGCAGCCGCTGGACCGGCGTCTCGTAGGTGAGACCCGCGGTGTCGACCACCTGCTCGCAGCTGAGGTACGCGCGGTCGGCGGCCATGCAGAAGAGGTCGTCGAAGTACGGGTCCGGGCCGAGGTAGGTGGCGTTGCCGTGGGCGTCGGCACGGTTGAGGTGCACGAGGGCGACGTCGAGCTTGAGGGCCGGGACGGCGACGAGCTCCTCGTGGCCGAAGCCCTCGTCGTACGGGCTGGTGACGGTCTGGATCGACGGATTGTTGACCAGTACGTCGGAGCCGAGCCCGGCACGCATCGGCAGGAACGGCAGCCGCTGGGCCGCGGCCTGGAGACCGGCGTTGAACATGCCCTCGTCGAGCTCGACGACCTCGGGGATGCTCCCGGTCTGGCGGGCGCGCTGGAAGTTCGGCTCCAACGGCACGGAGTCGAGGGAGACGAAGGCGTAGACGAGCTTGCGCACCTTGCCGGCGCGGCTGAGCAGGCCGACATCGGCGCCGCCCCAGCTGACCAGCGTGAGGTCCTCGAGGTCGGAGCGGTAGAGGGCCCGCACGAGGGCCATCGGCTTGCGGCGCGGACCCCAGCCGCCGATCCCGATGGTCATGCCGTCCTCGAGGGAGTCGATGACCGCCTCGATCGACATCTGCTTGTCGCGTGGTCCCTTCACTTGCTGCCCCTCTTGCTCTTGTCGGTGCCGGCGAAGTCGTCGCGCAGCTCGTCGGCCACTCCCAGGAGGTTCAGCTCGAAGGTGAACCCCTGCTCGAAGCGGTAGCTCTTGTTGACGTCGACCGGGTCGATGCCGTTGAGCGCCTCCTTGGCGGCGCGGATGACGCGGGTGTCCTTCAGGGCGATCTCGCCGGCCACCTTCAGCGCGGCGTCGAACAGCTCGGCCTGCGGCACGGTCTCGAGCACGGAGCCGAACTGCACGAGGTCGGTCGCCTTGATGGTGCGCGCGGTGAAGTAGAGCGTGCGCAGCATGTGCGGCGGCACGAGGCGCGCCATGTGGGTGGCCGCGCCGAGCGCGCCCTGATTGACCTCGGGGACGCCGAAGAACGCGTCGTCGCTGGCCACGATGCAGTCGGCGTTGCCCACCAGCCCGACGCCGCCGCCCAGGCAGTAGCCGTTGACCGCCGCCACCACCGGGACCGCACACTCATAGACCGCCTTGAACGCGGCGTAGCAGCCCTTGTTCGCGCCGATGAGGGCATCGAAGCCGGTGGTGTGCTGCATCTCCTTGATGTCGACGCCGGCGTTGAAGCCGCGCCCCTCGGCGCGGAGCACCACGACCTTGGTCGCCAGGTCGTCGGCGGCCTCGTCGAGGGCGGCGGCGAGGTCGTACCAGCCCTGCACGGCGAGTGCATTGACCGGCGGGTTCTCCATCGTGACGACGCGGACGCCGTCGTCGCGCAGCTCGGAGGTGATGGGCATCGGGCTCTCTTTCGCTCGACCAAGCAAGTGCTTGGTAGGGTAGCAGTCATGGCGCTCGCACTGGATCTGGCCGGACGCGTCGCGTTGGTCACCGGAGGTGGCCGCGGCATCGGGCTCGGCATCACCGAGGCACTCATCGAGGCAGGCGCGAGCGTCGTGACGTGTTCGCGCTCGGAGATCGAGCCGGTGCCGGGCACCACCCACCTGGTGTGCGACGTCCGTGACCCCGAAGCCGTGGCGACCACGGTCGACGCCGTCGTGTCGGAGCACGGCCGTCTCGACGTGCTCGTCAACAACGCCGGGGGAGCGCCGTCCACCGACGCGGCCACGGCCTCGCCGCGCTTCCACGACAAGATCGTGGCGCTCAACCTCTCCGCTCCACTGCTGTTCGCGCAGGCCGCGAACACGGTGATGCAGACCCAGGTCGGCGGCGGCGCGATCGTCAACATCTCCTCGATCTCGGCGCACCGGCCCGCCCCGACCATCGCGGCCTACGCGGCGGCCAAGGCCGGCCTGGACTCCCTCACCCGCTCACTGGCGATGGAGTGGGGTCCGAAGGTGCGCGTCAACGCGATCGACGTCGGGCTGTGCCGCACCGAGCAGACCGACGACCACTACGGCGACGACGCCCGGGTGGCCGCGATCGAGGCCACGATCCCGGTCGGCCGGATGGCCACCCCGCGCGAGGTGGGCAACGTCGCGGCGTTCCTGGCGAGTGACCTGGCCTCCTACGTCTCGGGTGCGCGCCTCTCCTGCGACGGCGGCGGCGAGCCGCCCGTGTTCTTGCACATCTCCTGATCCGCTACCCCACGAAGGAGCAACGCACGTGTCTTCCCTGCTGGAGGGTCGCATCGCGATCGTCACCGGAGCCGGCCGCGGCATCGGCCGCGCCCATGCACTCGAGCTCGCCCGCCACGGCGCCCAGGTCGTCGTCAACGACCACGGCGTCTCACTGGCCGGGGAGGGCACGGGGGAGACCCCGGCCGAGGAGGTCGTCGCCGAGATCGAGGCCGCCGGTGGCACCGCATGCGTCAACACCGCCGACGTCGCCGACTTCGCCCAGGCCGAGGCCATGGTGCGCCAGGCGATCGAGGTCTACGGCGGGCTCGACATCTTGGTCAACAACGCCGGGTTCGTGCGCGACCGGATGCTGGTCAACACCTCCGAGGAGGAGTGGGACGCCGTCATCCGGGTGCTGCTCAAGGGGCACTGGGCGCCGCTGCGGCACGCGGGCGCCTACTGGCGCGCCGAGGCCAAGGAGGGCCGACAGCGAGAGGCGCGGGTCATCAACACCTCCTCGGGCGCAGGGCTCCAGGGCTCGGTCGGGCAGTCGGCCTACTCCGCTGCCAAGGCCGGTGTGGCCGGCCTGACCCTCGTGGCGGCGCAGGAGATGGGCCGGTACGGCGTGCGCGTCAACGCGATCGCACCGGTGGCCAAGACGCGCATGACCGAGGGCGCCTTCGACACCTCTCAGATGGCGCTGCCCGAGGACAACTCACCCGTCGTCGCCTGGCTCGCCTCCGTCGACGCCGGTGACGTCACCGGCCGGGTGATCGAGATCGACGGCTCGACCATCACCGTCGAGAACGGCTGGGCCCACGGGCCTTCCGCCGACGCCGGAGCTCGCTGGCAGGCCGCCGACGTCGGCCCCGCCCTCCGCGATCTCCTCGCGTCAGCCCCCACCCCCGAGCCCGTGTACGGGGTGTGAGGCGCTGCCCGGGGAGGTTCATCGGTTCCCCGATAAATCTGCGACCTCCCCGATGTTGCATTGACCGGGAACCCGCACTTTCTCACTGGAGCATCGGTTCAGGCGGCACGGAACAGCGCGTGGCGCAGACGCTGAACCAGTGAGGCAGGATCGTCGAGGTCGCGCCAGATCACACGGATCAGAGTGCAGCCGGTTGCTTCGCGGATGGCGTCCTCCCGAAGCTTCTCTCGGACCACCATCCCTTCGATCGTTTCACCCGGACGACGGAACCGGTGGTACTTCTCCATCCCGTCGAACTCGACCAGCACTCCTCTGTCTCGCCACCCCTGATCGACGTAGCCGAGCAGTGCGCCTCGGTGGGTGCGGACCTCGATCTGGAGCTCTGGAGCGGGAAGTCCGGCATCGCCGATCAGCAAGTGGAGCCGTGATTCCCCAACGGACTGAGCGCCGGGTCGCACCAGGGAGAGCCAGTAGGCGAGGTGCAGGTGATCGGACCAGTGCAGACGGCGCTGAAGAAAGTGGAGCAACTCGTCGGTGGTGGTGTGCCCCGAAGCCACGAACCAATCCAGCAGCGCGACCGCGGGATCGCGCGGAAGCATCGCGGCTGTGTCGAGCGCCGTCCGAGCCGGCGACGTCGTCCACGTGCCGTCGCGCAGGGTGAGGTCATCGACGTGCAGTCGCCCCTGATGGTGGTGCACGAGGGCTTGGGTGCGCTCGCCGACTGCGTTGAAGGCCGTGACATGCACGTGAGAGGTGTCGATCTGCCAATCCGGAGCGCCCAGGTGCAACGCCGCACTGAGGTGAGACAAGGCGACGGAGTCTCCATAGATCCCCATCACTCCGGAGGCCAACATCAGGTGACGGTCGGCCCCACCGGCGCGCTCCCACGCGCCGGTGAGGGCGTACACACCCTGCCGGAGCGGCACCAGCTCACCGCGCCTCTTCAGTTGGGCGATGGCGCGGTCGCCGATGCCAGCAGCCACCATGCGACGCCGCAGGACCACCCCGAGGTCGTTGGCCAAATGCGCGATCATGGCCAGCAGCCTGAGGCAGAGTCGGGAACTCTGCAGCGGCTATCCACAGGCGTCGCCGCGCAGGATTCATCGGGGCGCCGATGAATCTGCGGGTTCTCCGATAAAGCAACATCGGGGCACTCAGAGATTTATCGGGGCGCCGACAAATCTCCCCGCGCCAGCAAGTACGCCCGGGGCTACATCAGCTCGAGGACGGTGCCGGTGGCCATGGCACCGCCGGCGCACATGGAGACGAGGGCGGTGGAGGCGTCGCGGCGCTCGAGCTCGTGGATGGCGGTGGTGATGAGGCGGGTGCCCGTGGAGCCGACGGGATGGCCCAGGGCGATGGCGCCGCCGTTGACGTTGACCTTGTCGAGGTCGACCTGGTGCTGGCCGGCCCACGAGAGCACGACGGAGGCGAAGGCCTCGTTGACCTCGAAGAGGTCGAAGTCGGAGATGCTCATGCCGGTCTTGTCGAGGATGCGCTGCGTGGCGTCGACGGGGCCGTCGAGGTGGAAGTACGGGTCGGAGCCGACGAGCACCTGCTTGACGATCCGCGCGCGCGGCTCGAGGCCCAGCGAGAGCGCCAGCGCCTCGTCCATGATGAGCACGGCCGACGCGCCGTCCGAGATCTGGGACGACGTGCCGGCGGTGTGCAGGCCGCCGTCGAGCACCGGCCTGAGCGACGCCAGACCCTCCAGGGTCGTGTCCCGCAGACCCTGGTCGGTGTCGACGAGACGGGTCTCGCCGGTGGGCTGACCCTCGCCGTCGAGCACGGGTGCCTCGATGGCCACGATCTCGCGCTTGAACCGGCCCTCGTCGACGGCGACGCGCGCCTTCTCCTGCGAGGCCAGGCCCCACTGCTCGAGATCGGCGCGGGTGAGACCTCGGTGGGCCGCGATCCGGTCCGCGGCCTCGAACTGGTTGGGCATGTCGATGGTCCAGTCGGCGGGTCGCGGGTCGCCCATGCCCTGCGGCACGTTGGCGCCCAGGGGGATGCGCGACATGGCCTCGACGCCGCACGCGATCCCGACGTCGATCGTGCCCGCGGTCACCATGTCGGCGACCAGGTGCGCGGCCTGCTGCCCGGAGCCGCACTGGGCGTCGATCGAGGTGCCCCCGGTGTGCTGGGGGAGGCCCGCGTGCAACCAGGCCCGTCGCACCATGCCGTTGGACTGCTCACCGGCCTGGGTCACGCATCCGCCGACGACCTGCTCGACGAGTTCGGGGTCGACGCCGGTGCGCTCGAGCACCTGACGCTGCACGAAGCCGAGCAGGACGGCGGGGTGCACGCCGGCGAGCCAGCCGTTGCGCTTGCCGAGGGGAGTGCGGACGGCGTCGACGATCGCAGGAGTACCCATGACGAAAAACTAGAACACGTTCTCGTATGCGACAAGACAAGCGGCAAGACGTGACGCGCGGCACCTTCCCTCCATACCGGGAGTATGTAATGCTCGCCACGTAGAACGTGTTCCAGTCGCTCTACAGGTCCCTGCCCTCCTCGAAAGGAATCCCGTGACCAGCACCGCCGTCCCCCAGAGCCCGACCGGTATCGACTTCACGACCCCCGACCTGATGCTCGACGGCATCCCGCACGAGCAGTTCGAGGCGGCGCGCGCGACGGCGCCGGTGCATTGGGTCGAGCAGGAGCAGGGCGCCTACGACGGCATGTCGGCCGCGTCCGGCTCGGGCTACTTCGCGGTGACTCGACATGCCGACATCGCCGCGATCTCCAAGGACACCAAGCGCGTGTGGTCGACGGAGGAGAACGGCGCCATCATCCGGTTCAAGGAGGGCATGGAGCGCGCCCAGGTCGAACTCCAGCGCGCGATCCTGATCAACCAGGACGCCCCCGGTCACACGCAGCAGCGCGGCATCATCGGCCGTGGCTTCACGCCCCGCTCCGTCAACGAGTTGGAGGAGGTCATGGTGCAGCGGGCCCACACCATCGTGCAGGACGCACTGACCTCCGGGCGGGGCGACTTCGTCCAGCAGGTGGCGGCGGAGCTGCCGCTCCAGGCCATCGCCGACCTGATCGGCGTGCCGCAGGAGGACCGCTTCAAGCTGTTCGACTGGTCCAACCAGATGCTGGCCTACGACGACCCCGAGTTCGACGGCGATCCCGAGACCGCCTCGGTCGAGATCCTCTCCTACGCCATGATGATGGCCGCGGACCGCAAGGCGAACCCGCGCGACGACATCGTCACCAAGCTCATCAACGCCCACAAGGGCGACCGCGGCCTCACCGACGACGAGTTCGGGTTCTTCGTGATCCTGCTGGCCGTGGCCGGCAACGAGACCACGCGCAACGCCATCACCCACGGCATGCAGGCGTTCTTCGACAACCCCGAGCAGTGGGAGCTGTGGAAGAAGGAGCGCCCCGCGACCATGGTCGACGAGGTCGTGCGCTGGTCGAGTCCGGTGGCGGTCTTCCAGCGCACCGCGCTCGAGGACACCGAGATCTCCGGCGTGCCGGTCGCGAAGGGCCAGCGAGCCGCACTGTTCTACGCCAGCGGCAACTTCGATGCCGAGGTGTTCGAGAACCCCTTCACCTTCGACATCACCCGCGACCCCAACCCGCACCTGGGGTTCGGCGGGCACGGCGCGCACTACTGCCTGGGCGCCAACCTGGCACGCCAGGAGATCCGCATCATCTTCGACGTGCTTGCCGACCTCGCTCCGGACATCCACCCGATCAGTGACCCCGAGCGGCTACGGCACGCATGGATCCACGGCATCAAGCGCCTCGAGGTGGGCTACCGCTGACCCCCGAGCCGGGCAGCATCCACCCCTAGCTCCGTGCGGTGAGCACGATGGGATCACCGTCGGTGACCGCGATCGTGTGCTCCATGTGGGCCCCACGCGAGCCGTCGGCGCTGCGGATCGTCCAGCCGTCGTCGTCGGTGTAGATCTCGTCGGTGGTGTGCAGGAACCACGGCTCGATGGCGATGACCAGACCAGGTCGCAGTTTCAGGCCGCGGCCCGGTCGCCCGTCGTTCGGCACGTGCGGATCGCCATGCATGGTGCGGCCGACCCCGTGACCCCCGAACTGGGTGTTGATGGTGAGGCCCGCCGCCCGCGCCACCTCGGCGATGGCGGCCGAGATGTCGCCGAGCCGGTTGCCACCGCGAGCGGCCGCGATGCCCGCGGCCAGCGCTCGGTCGGTGGTCTCGATGAGGCGCAGATCCTCCTCGCGAGGCGACCCGACGACGACGCTGAGCGCCGAGTCCGACACCCAGCCGTCGACGCTGCACGCGAAGTCGACCGAGAGCAGGTCGCCGTCGGCGAGCACGTAGTCGTGCGGCAGGCCGTGCAGCACGGCGTCGTTGACCGACGTGCAGAGCACCTTGCCGAAGGGGGAGGCGCCGAAGCTCGGGTGATAGTCGATGTAGCACGACTCGGCCCCACGCTCTCGGATCATCTGGTGAGCCAGGGCGTCGAGCTCGAGCAGGTTCACACCGACGTCAGCCTTCTCGCCGAGGGCCGTGATGACGTCCGCGACGAAGCGTCCGGCCGGGCGCATCTGGTCGATCTGGGTCGGGGTCCGGAGCTCGATCATGACTCGACCCTAGCCACCCGTTCTGCCGGCGGCAGATCCGCCGTGAGCAGATGCGCTGGAGCCGGGCCCTGCGCCGGGCTTGGCTCGGCCCATGACCCGTTCCCATGCACCCACACCCCACGACGACCACCTGCTCGGCCGACTGCTCCACCAGCGCGTGCTGGTGCTGGCTCAGGAGGTCGACGACGACATCGCCCAGCGGCTGGTCAACCAGCTGCTGGTCCTGGCCGCGGAGGACACCGAGCGCGACGTCACGCTGCTCATCAACTCACCCGGCGGCTCGGTCTCGGCCGGGCTGGCGGTGCACGACACGATGCGACTCGTGCCCAACGACGTCGCCACCGTCGCCCTCGGCCTGGCTGCCAGCATGGGCCAGTTCCTGCTGTCGGCGGGAACCCCGGGCAAGCGCTACGTCATGGCGCACAGCCGGGTGCTCATGCACCAGGGCTCCGCAGGCATCGGCGGCGCCGCCATCGACATCGAGATCCAGGCCGAGAACCTCGAGCACACCAAGCAGGTGCTGATGCGCCTCATCGCGGAGCAGACCGGCAGACCCGTCGAGCAGGTCACCCACGACGCGCTGCGCGACCGCTGGTTCACCGCCCACGAGGCGATCGAGTACGGGTTCGCCGACGCGGTGCTCGACGACGTCCGCGTGCTCGTGCCGGGTCGCTCGGCCGCGGCCTTCGCGACGACGGGCGGTGCGCGATGAGCCAGTACACGATCCCGTCGGTGATCGAGCGCACCCGCAACGGCGAGCGCGCGGTCGACGTCTACAGCCGGCTGCTCTCGGACCGCATCGTCTACCTCGGCACCGAGATCGACGACGGTGTGGCGAACGTCGTCATCGCCCAGTTGCTGCACCTGACCTCGGAGGCTCCGGAGAGTCCGATCGAGCTGTACCTGAACTCACCCGGCGGCAGCGTGACGGCCATGCTCGCGGTCTACGACACGATGCAGTTCGTCGCCAGCCCGGTACGGACGACGTGCGTCGGGCAGGCGGCGTCGTCGGCGGCCGTGCTGCTGGCCGGGGGAGAGGCGGGGCACCGCACGGTGCTGCCACGCTCTCGGGTGGTGCTGCACCAGCCGCACGGTGGCGGCCAGGGTGCGCTGCCGGACCTGGCCGTGCAGGCGGCCGAGATCGTGCGGCTGCGTGCGGAGATGGAGCAGATCCTGGCCCGCCACACCGCGCAGTCGGTGCAGCGACTGCGCGAGGACACCGAGCGGGATCTCATCCTCACCGCCGACCAGGCGGTGGCCTACGGACTGGCCGACCGCGTGCTGGAGACCTCAGGCGGCCAGGGCGACCGGTCCGGCAGGCCGTGAGGTCACGGAGCGGGCGACGCGTGAGGTGAGGTCGACCAGGCCGAGACCGAGGGCGCCGCCCACGGCCCGGAGGATCTCGGAGGAGGGCTCCTTCAGGCCACGCTCGACCTCGGAGAGGTACTGCACCGACACTCCGGCCTCGCCGGCGACATCGGCCAGCGTGCGCTGCTGGTCGAGGCGCTCGCGCCGCACCTCGGCTCCCACCGCCTCGCGCCACAACGGCTCCGCACGGTCAGGACGCAGTGCCAGCAGGTCTCCCATGTCGTGAGCCTACTGCGGCGACCGAGCAGAAGGAGGTCAGCTGGTCGGCTTCTGCGAGCCCACGACCCAGAGCGCGAAGAACTGCGAGCCGCCGCCGTAGGCGTGGCCCAGTGCTCGCTTCGCACCGTCGATCTGGTGCTCCCCGGCGGCGCCGCGCACCTGGAGAGCGGCCTCGCCGAAGCGCAGCATGCCGGAGGCGCCGATCGGATTCGACGACATGACGCCGCCGGAGGGGTTGACGGGGATCTTGCCGCCGATGTTCGTCTCGCCGGCCTCGGTGAGCCTCCAACCGTTCAACTCCTCGGCGAACCCGAGCGCCTCGACCCACATCGGCTCGAACCACGAGAACGGCACGTAGACCTCGGCGACATCGATGTCGTCGATCGGGCTGGTGATGCCGGCTTGGCGGTAGAGGTAGGCCACCGCGTCGCGCTGTGCCTGCGGGTTGACCTGGTTGCGCTCGGCCGCCGACGTGGCCTCCGAGCGCATCGCGGTGCCGTGGATCCAGGCCGGGTTCGGCGAGGCCTTGGCGACGTCCTCGCTGCCGATCACCAGCGCGCAGGCGCCGTCCGAGGAGGGGCACGTCTCGTCGTAGCGGATGGGATCCCACAGCATCTGCGAGGCGAGCACGTCGTCGACGGTCTTGGCCTCGCGCAGGTGGGCGTAGGGGTTCTTCAGGGCGTTCGTGCGGTCCTTGGCCGCGACGATGGCGCCGATGTGGTTGGGCGCCTCGGCCTTACGGATGTAGGAGCGCACGTGCGGTGCGAAGTAGCCGCCGGCGCCGGCGTGCACCGGCATGGTGAACGGCACCGGGACCGAGAGCGCCCACATCGCGTTGGACTCGGACTGCTTCTCGAAGGCCACCGTGAGCACGCGCTCGTGCACGCCGGAGGAGACCAGAGTCGAGGCGACGATGGCGGTCGAGCCGCCCACGGAGCCAGCGGTGTGCACGCGGATGAGCGGCTTGCCCGCGGCGCCGAGCGACTCGGCGAGGAAGAGCTCGGGCATCATCACGCCCTCGAAGAGGTCCGGCGCCTTGCCGACCACGACGGCGTCGATGTCTGCCATCGACATGTCGGCGTCGGCGAGCGCCCGATCGATCGCCTCGCGGCACATCCCGGCCATCGAGACGTCTTCGCGCTTGGCCCGGTGGTGGGTCTGACCCATGCCGACCACGGCGGCGAGCTGCTTGTGGTGCGCCATCAGTTGCGTCCTTCCAGGGTGCACACGATGTTCTGCTGCAAGGCGGGGCCGCTGGTCGCATGGCCCACCGCCTTGTCGGACTCGCCGGCCCAGATGCGGGATGCCGCCTCGCCCACCCGGATGCCGCCGGCGGCGAACATCGGGTTGCCCGACAAGGGGCCCCCCGACGGGTTGACGCGGACGTCGTCGGCCAGGCCCAGCTCACGGCGCAGCACGAGCTCTTGGTGGCTGAACGGCGCGTGCAGCTCGGCGGTGTCGACGCCGGCGAGGTCGAGCCTCTCGGCGCAACGCGCGGTCGACGGGCTGCGGGTGAGGTCGCGGGTGCCCAGGCTCATCGGATCGATGTAGGTGCTGATGCCGGTCAGCCAGGCGGGCCGGTCGCGCACGTCGCGCGCCTTGTCGTCGGCCGCCAGCACGATCGCGGCGGCGCCGTCGGTCACGGGGGCGCAGTCGTGCTTGCGCAGCGGGTCGGCGTACACCGGCTTGGCCAACAGTTCGTCGACGGACGACGCACCCTTGCGGATCGCGTGCTCGTTGCCCTCGGCGTCCTTCATCGAGCGGGCGACGACCTGGGCCATCGCCTGCTCGTCCCAGGCGCCGGCGTCGATGCCCGCGCGGGCCTGGAGCCCGGCCAACGACACGGTGTCGGGCCAGATCGGCGTCATCGTGTAGGGCTCGAGTTGGAGCGAGAGCGTGCGGCGCAGCGTGCCCGCGGAGCTCTTGCCGAACGCGTAGACCAGTGCGGTGTCGACCTCTCCGGTCTGGATCTTCAGCCAGGCCTCGTACATCGCCCAGGCGAGGTCCATCTCGACGTGCGACTCGTTGACCGGCGGGATCACGCCGATGGCGTCGACGGCCTGCACGAACGAGAACGAGCGGCCGGCCAGGTAGTCCGAGGAGCCCGAGCACCAGAAGCCGACGTCGCGTCGGGTCCAGCCGGTCTGCTCGTAGCACTCGCCGAAGAGGGGCACCAGCAACTCGGTGCACGTGGGTGACCCCTCGAACTTCTCCATCTGCCGCTGGGCGAACCCGACGACGGCGACGTCACGCATGTGGTGGCTCCTCAGAGGTGGTGCTGGTAGGTGTCGAAGTCGGCGTCGGGCTCGTCGGTGGGTGCGAAGTGGCTGATGTTCTCCACCGAGGTGCCCCACTCCTCCCGCGGCTTCCAGACGGCCTTGACCCGCATACCCATGCGGACCTCCTCGGCGGGGATGTCGAGGATCAGGTGCAGCAGGGCGATGTCGGCGCCGTCGAGCAGGATGTAGGCCGACACGTAGGGCGGGGCGATCTTCTGGCCCAGGAACGGCACGTTGACGATGCAGAACGTGGTCACCGTGCCGGTCTCCGACAGCTCGATCTCCTCCTGGGTGGGGGAGCCGTCCGACGGGCAGGCGTTGCGTGGCGGGATGTAGACCTTGCCGCAGCTCGGGCAGCGCTGGCCGATCAGCTTGCCCTCCGCGAGGCCACGGAAGAACGCGGACTCCGACTCGCTGGCGGCGTAGACGTAGTCGAGTTCGACCGGGACGACGATGCCGGTGACGGGGTCGACTGCACCGGCCGGCGCGAGGGTCACCTCGGCGGGCTCGCTCTCGGGCGCCGGCTCGAAGCAGGCGATGTCGGTGATGGCGCCCGTGCGCTCGGCCGCCCACCGGATGCGCACCCGCATGCCGGTCGAGACCTCGTCGGGGGAGGCGACGTCGAGCGCGTGCAGCAGCGGCGCCGTCGCGCCGTCCAGCGTGACGAGCGCGAACGCGAAGGGGCGGTCGAGCGGCTGGCCCTCCACCGGCTCGGGCACCCAGGTCCACGACGTCACGGTGCCGACGTCGGCGACCTCGACGAAGTCGGTGGTCGGCTCGAGCGTGACGGGATCGAACTCCGGGGGCGGGACGACGATCGCACCGTCGCTGGTGCGCCCGGCGACGACGACGCCGTCGCGCAGGCCCGCGAAGAACCGGCCCACCACGGGGCCGGTGGACCGGGTGTAGTCGAACGCCACCCGCACGGGTGACTGGAGGGTTGCCATGCCCAGAAACTAGAACGTGTTCTACACACAAGCAAGCCTCTGGCAGGGTGTCCCCATGAAACTTGGACTCCAGCTGGGGTACTGGCAGGCGCAGCCGCCCACGAACCACGCCGAGCTCGTCGCAGCCGCCGACGAGTCGGGCTTCGACGCGATCTTCACGGCCGAGGCGTGGGGGTCCGATGCGTTCACGCCGTTGGCGTGGTGGGGCCGCGAGACCGAGCGCGTGCGGCTGGGCACCTCGATCGTGCAGATGTCGGGCCGCACTCCGACCTCCATCGCGATGCACGCGCTGACCCTCGACCATCTCTCCGGCGGACGCATGGTGCTGGGCATGGGCGTGAGCGGCCCCCAGGTGGTCGAGGGCTGGTACGGCCAGCCGTTCGGCAAGCCGCTGGCCCGCACGCGCGAGGTCGTCGACATCATCCGCCAGGTGCTGCGCCGCGAGGGGCCGGTCACCAACGACGGCGTGCACTACCCGCTGCCGTTCTCCGGTGAGGGGTCGCTGGGTCTCGGCAAGCCGCTGAAGCCGATCACGCACCCGCTGCGTTCCGACATCCCGATCTGGCTCGGCGCCGAGGGGCCTAAGAACGTGGCCCAGACCGCCGAGATCGCCGACGGCTGGATCCCGATCTTCTACACGCCCAAGTCGGCCGGCATGTACCAGCCATGGCTCGACGAGGGATTCGCCCGACCCGGCGCCCGGCGCACGCGCGAGGACTTCGAGATCGCGGCCACCTGCCACCTCCAGATCGTGGCCGACGCCGAGGAGAGGCAGCGCGTCATCGACGGCATGAAGCCCGTCGTCGCGCTCTACATGGGCGGCATGGGCGCCGCCGAGATGAACTTCCACAACCAGGTGTTCGTGCGCATGGGCTACGAGGAGCTCTCGGCGAGGGTGCAGCAGCTCTACCTCGAGGGCAAGAAGGCCGAGGCGACCGCGCTGATCCCCGATGAGCTGGTGAGCGACATGCACATCATCGGCACCGCCGCCGAGGTCGTCGACACCGTAGCCGCGTGGGAGGAGACCGGTGTGACCACGCTGATGGTCAGCCTCGCCAGTGGCGACGAGGTGCGCCGGATCGCCGAGCTGTTGGCGTGAGCGGGCAGGCGCCCGGTGCAGCGGGCTTCGTGGGCATGGAGATGTTCCGACCAGACCCCACTCCGACGGCCGAGGTCCACGAGCACGAGGCCGTCCGGGTCGGCCTGGCCGAGGCGGTGCGCGACCTCGTCGACGCCACGATCCGCTCCACGGTCGCCGACACCGAGATCGCCGATGTCGAGCGCGGTGTCCGAGACCTCACCGCGCGACTGCGCGTCCAGCAGACGCCGGGGCCCTTCGGGGTGCGCTACAACGACGAGTTCCACGCCTGGAACTGGGGCAACGCCGTGGTCGGGAGGGCCAACGCGATCGCGCCGCCTCTCGACCTGGTGCCTCGCGACGGCGGTGGTCTGCGCGCGCAGCTGAACCTCGGCGCGGCGTACGAGGGTCCGCCGGGCCTGGTGCACGGGGGAGTCACCATGCTCCTGCTCGACCACCTCATGGGCGAGGTCGCCAGCGCCGGCAACACGCGGGTCACGCTCACCGGCACGCTGTCGGGTCGCTACGAGGCGCCGACGCCTTTGGGTGAGGTCGTGTTGGAGGGCTGGATCACGGGCGAGGAGGGGCGCAAGGTTCTCGTCGACGCCACCATCGGGACCGTGGACGCCGTGTGCGTGCGCGCCGCGGGCGTCTTCATCGTGCCCTCGTGGGCGGCGTCGGACGACGGCGGAACCTCGGCACACGCCTGACTCGCGCAGAAAACTGGAACACGTTCTAGTCGTGGGTCTAGTGTCGACCTCATGAGCGATGACATGCGCACCGGCACCCACAACGGCCACCTCATGGCGGCCGCGCTGCGACGACACCGCGACAAGCCCGTGATGTTTCTCGGCGACACCACGCTCACCGGCGGCCAGACCGCCGAGCGGATCAGCCAGTACGTGCAGGCCTTCGAGGCTCTCGGCGCCGGCCGCGGCACGTCGGGGGCGCTGCTGGCGCTCAACCGCCCCGAGGTGCTCTACATCCTCGGAGCGGGCCAGACCCAGGGGTACCGGCGCACCTCGCTGCACCCGCTCGGCTCGCTCGACGACCACGCCTACGTGATCAACGACGCCGAGATCACGGCGCTCACGATCGACCCGAACCCGATGTTCGTGGAGCGGGCTCTCGGCCTGCTCGAGAAGTGCCCGAAGCTGACCCAGGTCCTCACCATCGGACCCGTGCCCGACGCGCTTGCCCACGTGGCCGTCGACCTCGACGCCAAGGCGGCCGAGTTCGAGCCGCAGCCGCTCGAGGCCGTCGTCTTGCCGCCCGACCACATCGTGTCGATCACCTACACCGGCGGCACCACCGGCAAGCCCAAGGGCGTCATCGGCACCGCGCAGGCGATGAACACGATGACCCAGGTGCAACTCGCGGAGTGGGAGTGGCCCGAGGAGCCGCGCTTCCTCATGTGCACGCCGCTCTCGCACGCGGGGGCCGCGTTCTTCGCCCCGACCGTGATCAAGGGCGGCTCGCTGTTCGTGCTGCCGAAGTTCGACCCCGCCGAGGTGCTGCGCACCATCGAGGAGCAGCAGATCACCGCCACCATGCTGGTGCCCTCGATGCTCTACGCCCTCATGGACCACCCGGACTCCACGACGCGCGACCTCTCCAGCCTCGAGACCGTCTACTACGGCGCCTCGGCCATCAACCCGGTGCGGCTCAAGGAGGCGATCGAGCGGTTCGGGCCGATCTTCGCGCAGTACTACGGTCAGTCCGAGGCGCCGATGGCGATCGCCTACTTCGCCAAGAAGGACCACGTCGGCGGTGGCGACGAGCGGCTGGCGTCGTGCGGTCGGCCCTCGGCCTTCGTGCGGACGGCGCTGCTCGACGAGGACGGCCACCGCGTGGCCGTGGGAGAGCCGGGTGAGATCTGCGTGGCCGGGCCGCTGCTGGCCGGCGGCTACTGGAACCTGCCCGAGCCCACGGCCGAGACCTTCCGCGACGGGTGGATGCACACCGGCGACATCGCCCGCGAGGACGCCGACGGCTTCTGGTACATCGTCGACCGCACCAAGGACATGATCGTCACGGGCGGCTTCAACGTGTTCCCGCGCGAGGTCGAGGACGTCGTCGCGCAGCACCCCGCCATCGCCCAGGTCGGCGTGATCGGCACCCCGCACGAGAAGTTCGGGGAGTCCGTCACTGCCATCGTGGTCATGCGCGCGGGCCAGGAGCTCACCGACGAGGTCATCGCCGAGATCCAGCAGATGGTCAAGGAGAAGAAGGGCTCGGTGCAGTCGCCCAAGCAGGTCATCGCCACCGACGCGCTGCCGCTCACCGGTCTCGGCAAGCCCGACAAGAAGGCGCTGCGGGCTCGCTTCTGGACCGGCGACCGCGCCGTCGGCTGAGGCGCGGCTGCCGGTGGTTGAGTCGGTCGAGGCGCTAGCCGAGACCGTGTCGAAACCCGGTGAGGTGGAAGCAGCGCTGCTTTCACAGTCGCCGGGTTTCGACGCGCTCGTCGCTGGCGCTCCTCACGGCTCAACTACCACCGGCGAGGCACCCTGGACCAAAACGAGAACGTGTTCTAGTCTCGCAGCCGTGGCCCACAACATCGCTGATCTCTTCGAGCACGCCGTCGATGCCGCCCCCGACGCCCTGGCCCTGATCATGGGCGATCGGCGCGTCACGCTGGGTGACCTGGAACGCGAGTCCAACCGGCTCGCCCATCATCTCCAGGGTGCGGGCGTGCAGCCCGGCGACCACGTCGCCGTGTACTCCAAGAACAGCATCGAGTACGCCGTGTCGATCCTCGCGATCTGCAAGATCCGCGCAGTCAACGTCAACGTGAACTACCGCTATGTCGAGGGCGAGCTCGACTACCTCTTCGAGAACGCCGACGTCACCTGCCTGCTGGCCGAGCGCACCTACGCCCCGCTGGTGGCCACGACCTTCCCGAGGCACGACAAGCTCCACCACGTCGTGGTGATGCCCGACTCGATCCCCGGTGAGGGGCCCGAACCCGACATCTCCTCGTTCGACGGCGTGCTCTGGGACGACGCGCTCGCCGGCGAGAGCGACGCGCGAGACTTCGCCCAGCGCAGCCCCGACGACCTCTACATCATCTACACCGGCGGCACCACGGGCTTCCCCAAGGGCGTCATGTGGCGACAGGAGGACTTCTGGCGCGTGCTGTGCGGCGGCATCGACTTCATGACCGGCGAGCCGGTGGTCGAGGGCGCCCAGGCCGAGCAGGCGGCGCTGCCGGGTCGCATGAGCACGTTCCCGATGACCCCGCTCATGCACGGTGCCGCCCAGGCCAGCCTGATGATGCACCTCTTCGCCGGCCACGCGACGATCCTCGAGCCCCGCTTCGACCCCGCGCGCACCTGGGAGCTCATCGAGCGCGAGAACGTGCAGATGATCTTCTTCACCGGTGACGCGCTCGGGCGGCCGCTGATCGAGGAGTACGAGCGCCAGGCCGCCTCGGGGGCTCCCTACGACGGCTCCTCGCTGTTCGCGATCTCCAGCAGCGGCGCCCTCTTCAGCCCGGCCGTCAAGGAGCGGTGGATGAGCGCCTTTCCCCACGCGATCTTCACCGACTCCATCGGCGCCTCGGAGACCGGCTTCCAAGGCACCGGCATCCAGGCGGCGGGCCAGATCGGGTCCGACGGCCCGATCGTGAACCTCGGCCCCCACATGCTGGTGCTCGACGACGCCAACCGCCCGCTCGACGTCACGCGAGACGTCGGCATGATCGGCCGGCTCGCCCGCGGCGGCCACGTGCCCGTCGGCTACTACAAGGACGAGGTGAAGTCCGCGGCCACCTTCGTCGAGATCGACGGGGAGCGGTACTCGATCCCCGGTGACATGGCGCGCATCGAGACCGAGGGCCGGGTGACGATGCTGGGCCGCGGCTCGAACTGTGTGAACACCGGTGGGGAGAAGGTCTTCCCCGAGGAGGTCGAGATGGCGATCAAGCGCCATCCGGCCGTCTACGACTGCCTCGTCGTGGGTCTGCCCGACGAGACCTACGGCCAGGCGGTCGCGGCCGTCGTCGAGCTGCGGGAGGGGGAGGCCGTCGAGCTCGAGGAGCTGCGGGAGTTCCTGCGCGCACACCTCTCCGGCTACAAGTTGCCCCGCACGCTGACCGTCGTGCCCCAGATCCCGCGCAATGCCACCGGCAAGGCGCAATATGCCCAAGCCCGTGAAGCCGCCCTGACTAGCCTGGAGAGCACCGTCTGATGCGTACCCCCCTCTGCGACGAGTTCGGTATCGACCACCCGATCTTCGCCTTCACCCCGTCCGAGCACGTGGCGGCCGCAGTCTCGCGGGCCGGCGGTCTCGGCGTGCTCGGCTGCGTGCGGTTCAACGACACCGAGGAGCTGGAGCGGGTTCTCACGTGGATGGACGAGAACACCGACGGCAAGCCGTACGGCGTCGATGTCGTCATGCCGATGAAGATCCCCACCGAGGGCACCTCGACCGACCTCTCGTCCTACATTCCCGACGAGCACAAGCGGTTCGTCGACGAGACCCTCCAGAAGCTGGGGGTTCCGCCTCTGCCCGAGGGCGAGGGCCGCGAGGGCGTGCTCGGCTGGCTGCACTCGATGGCGCGTTCGCACGTCGACGTAGCCCTCCAGCACCGCCCCGTCTTCATCGCCAACGCGCTGGGCTCGCCGCCGGTCGACGTGATCGAGCAGTGCCACGCAGGCGGCCTCAAGGTCGGTGCGCTGGCGGGGGCACCGAAGCACGCCCGCAGCCACGTGGCCAACGGCGTCGACATCATCATCGCCCAGGGCTACGAGGCGGGCGGGCACACCGGCGAGATCGCCAGCATGGTGCTCACCCCCGACATCGTCGACGCCGTCGGCCCTGACGTCCCCGTGCTGGGCGCGGGCGGCATCGGGTCGGGGCGCCAGGTGGCGGCGTCGCTGGCGCTCGGCTCTCAGGGGGTGTGGACCGGATCGATCTGGCTCGGCACCGAGGAGTACCGCAACCTCTCCAACAACCAGGGCTGGGAGACCGCGTTCCTGCGCGCCACCTCGGCCGACACGGTGCGCACCCGGGTCTACACGGGCAAGCCCGCGCGTCTGCTCAAGACCAAATGGACGCAGGCCTGGGCCGAGGACGGCGCTCCGGAGCCTTTGCCGATGCCGCTGCAGAACCTGCTCGTCGCGGACGCGCACAACCGCATCAACGCCAGCGGCGACCCTGACGTGATCTCGATGCCGGTCGGCCAGATCGTCGGACGGATGAACGAGGTGCGTCCCGTCGCCGACGTCATGGCCGACCTGGTCTCGGAGTTCGAGGCCACCGTGAACGCGCTCGGCAAGATCAGCGGGTGACTCCCGCGTCGGCATGGGAGTGCGTAGCCTGCCGCCTGTGAGCAGCATCACAGCGCGCCCCGGAGCGCGTCGCCTGACCCTGACCCTGCTGGCCGCGGGGGCGCTCGTGGCCGGAGCGATGAGCCTGGGTGGCACCACCAGTGTCGCCGGCACCGATCCGTCGGGTCCGGGCACGGCTGTGCCCCGGGCGCACTGCGGGCCGGGGTCGCGCCCCGAGACGTCGATCCAGGGCAGGGTTCCCCAGCGCGACTACGACACCGGACGTGCGGCGAAGGGCTACACCTGCAACACCCGCCAGCTCGCGCATCACGGCAGCACGGGTGGCTTCAAGGTGCAGCGCTACACCGACGCCGCGGGCCGCACGTGCGCCTACTACGACTCCACGCTGCTCTTCCCGACCGATGTCGTCGGCAACCTGACCACCGGTCAGGGCGTCATCGTGCTCGACATGACCCACCCTCGACGGCCTCGTCAGACCGCGACGCTGACGTCACCGGCCATGCTCAGCCCGCACGAGTCGCTGCTCGTGAACCGCCGGAGAGGCCTGCTGGCGGGCACCCTGGGCAACCCGGCCACGGCACCGGGCATCCTCGACGTCTACGACCTCCGCCAGGACTGCCGGCACCCGGAGCTGCTTTCATCCACGCCGTCGGCGCTCTTGGGGCACGAGAGCGGTTGGAGCCGCGACGGCAAGACGTTCTACACGGCCAGCACCGTGGCGACGCTGGTCGGCATCGACCTGAGCGACCCGACCACGCCCCAGGTGCTGTTCGCGCAGGCGGGCGTGAACTACCACGGGCTACGGCTCTCGCCCGATGGGAACACCCTCTACGCGGCCCACATCGGCGAGCCCGGCCCGACCGGTGTCGCCGACGGGGGCCTCGCGATCCTCGACGTCTCCGATGTGCAGGCCCGGGTGCCCGGCGCCGAGCCCACGGTGCTCTCCAAGCTGACGTGGCCGAACCACTCCATCCCGCAGGTGGCGGAGCCCTTCAAGCGCGGCGGTCGCGACTACGTCTTCGAGATCGACGAGTTCGTCGACTTCTTCGAGCTCACCGGCATCGCGCAGTATCCGGGGTCGGCGGTCGGGGTCGCGCGGATCATCGACGTCACCGACGCCCACCGTCCGAAGGTGGTCTCCGACATCCACCTCCAGGTGCACGAGACCCAGCGGCGCACCGGAGCCCAGAAGAACGATCCCGGCGCTGCCTCACCGGCCCAGGGCTACGCAGGTCACTACTGCTCGCTGCCGACCCATCGGCGTCCGAAGGTGGCCGGGTGCTCGATGATCCTCTCGGGCCTGCGCCTGATCGACATCCGCGACGTGCACCACCCACGCGAGGTGGCGTACTTCAACCAGCCGATGGTGCCCGGTTCCACGCCCAAGCCGGTCTCGGACGGCGGTGCCTACGCGATGTCGGCCCCGGCCTACGACCGCAAGCGCGGGCAGGTCTGGTACACCGACGCCAACTCCGGCTTCTACAACGTCAAGCTGACCAACGGCGTCGCGAAGCTGCTGCGTTAGCCGTCCTCTCGGCCAGTGGCTCAGGCGAGGGAGTAGGCCCGGCCGCGCTCCTCACGCACCCACAGCAGGCCCGTGCCCGCGGTCGGGCCCTGCGCCATCAGCTCGCGCTTGAGCACCTTGTTGGTCGCGGTGCTCGGCAGGTCCGGGGCGATGCGCACGAACCGGGGCCACGCCTTGGGAGAGAGGTCGGGCTGGGCTGCGAGGAAGGCCTCCAGATCCTCCGGTGCGAGCGCGGCGTCGTCGTCGAGCACGATGGCCGCCATGACCTGGTCGCCGACGCGCTCGTCCTTCACCGCGTAGACGGCGACCCGGTTCAGCTGCGGCATCCGCTGGAGGATCCGCTCGATGGGTGCCGCGGCGAGGTTCTCGCCGTCGACGCGCATCCAGTCCGCGGTGCGGCCGGCGAGGTAGATCCACCCCTCGGCGTCGCGGTAGGCGAGGTCGCCGGACCAGTACATGCCGTGGCGCATGCGGTCGGAGTTGGCCTTCTCGTCGTTGAAGTAGCCCTGGAAGTAGCCGCCACCTTGGGTGTTGACCAGCTCGCCGGTGGCGGCCTCGGCGTTGACGAGCGCGCCGTTCTCGTCGAAGCGGGCCACCTCGCACTCGGTGACCGTCTCGGAGTGGTAGATCGCCACGTTGTCGTCGAGGCCCTTGCCGATGGAGCCGCGGGGGGTGCCGGGCTCGCGGATGATGATGATCGCCATCTCCGTGGAGCCGAAGCCGTCCCAGACCTCGCAGTCGAAACGGCGCATGAACTCGTCGATGTCGTGGTCGCTCGCCTCGTTGCCGAAGGCGACGCGCAGGGTGTTGTCGGCGTCGTCGGGCTGCTCGGGGGTGCCGAGCACGTAGGCCAGCGGCTTGCCGACGTAGTTCATGTACGTCACGCCGAAGCGCCGCACGTCGGCGAGGAAGCGCGATGCGCTGAACTGGGTCGGGACCATCGCGGCACCACCGAAGACGGCCACCGCCCACCCGGCCACGAGCGCGTTGGAGTGGAACAGCGGCATCGCGACGTAGCAGACGTCGTCCGGCGTGATCGAGTACCGGTCGACGAGGTGCGTGCCGGAGAACAGCACCTGGAGGTGGGAGACCTGAACCGGCTTGGGATCCCCGCTGGTGCCGCTGGTGAACACCAGCATGAAGGTGTCCATCATCTCGGCCTCGCGGTGCGGGGTGAGCGGACCGGCCGCGGCGCGCTCGGTCTCCCACTCGGCCGACTCCGCCCGGATGACGCGGACGTCACCGAGGTCGAGGCCCTCGAGCAGCGGGGCGTGCTGGTCGTCGACCAGGAGCACCTGCGCCTCCGAGCGGTGGATGTCGGTGCGCAGGCCCTCGCCGCGACGAGTCGTGTTGATGCCGCAGAGCACGTAGCCACCCAGGCCCGCCGCCGCCATGGCACGCAGCATGCTGGCGTGGTTGCCCATCAGCGTCGCGACGTGCAGCACCCGATCGGGAGCGGCGTGGGCGACGAGAACGGCTGCCTCGGCAGAGGCCTCGTCGAGGTGCTCGCGCCAGGTCAGCGTGCGTTGTGTCGTGTACACCGCCGGGGTGTCGACCTCGCGTAGTCCGCGCAGCTGCTGCTGCACCGTCTCTACCGCCATGTTCCCTGCTCTCCGGTCGTCGTTTCGTAGTCGGTGCCGCGCTCCTCGCGTTCGAGGAGTCGCCCGCGGCCGGGTGTCACTCCCTGGGCGATGAGGTCACGTTTGAGGATCTTCGTGGTGGCCGTGCGCGGAAGCTCGTCGAGATCGGCCAGCAGCCGGATCCAGCGCGGCCGGCCCTTGGTCGGCAGGTCGCGCTGGGCATCGAGGAAGGAACTCAGGTCGCCGGGGTCGCCGGGGTCGCCGGGGTCGCCGTCGAGGAGCAGGGCCGCCATCACCTGGTCGCCCACGCCGTGCGGCCCTGGGTCCGGGACGGCGTACACGGCCACCTGCTGCACTCGCGGGTGCCGCAGCCAGATGCGCTCCAGGGGGGCGGCTGCGAGGTTCTCGCCGTCCACGCGCATCCAGTCCGCGCTACGGCCGGCGAAGTAGACCCAGCCGTCGGCGTCGCGGTAGGCGAGGTCGCCCGACCAGTACATGCCGTCGCGCATGCGCTCGGCCTCGGCGTCCGGGTCGTTGTAGTAGCCGGCGAAGGCGCCGGCACCCTCGGTGTTGACCAGCTCGCCGGTGGCCTCGTCGGGGTTCAGCACCCGACCGGCGGCATCGATGCGCGCATCGGGTACCTCGATGCCGGTCTCGGGATCGAGCACCTTGATGCCGGGCAGCGGCCGCCCGAGCGAGCCCGCCGGCATGTCGGGGAGACGCTGCACGATGACGGCGTTCTCGGTCGAGGAGTAGGAGTCGACGACCGTGCAGCCGAAGCGACGCGAGAACTCCTCGATCGCCCGGTCGTTCGCCTCGTTGCCGAACAGCAGTCGCAGCGGGTTGTCGGCGTCGTCGGGCTGCTCGGGCGTGGCCAGCACATAGCTCAGCGGCTTCCCGACGTAGTTCGCGTACGTCGCCTCGAAGCGACGCGCGTCGGCGATGAAACCCGACGCGCTGAACCGCGCCAGCGCCACGGTCGCGCCCTGGGCGAGCGCCGGGGCCCACCCGGCCATGACGGCGTTGGAATGGAACAACGGCATGGAGAGGTAGGCGACGTCGTCGTGGCCGAGGCCGAACCGCTCACCCAGCATGACGCCGGGTCCGGCGACCTTGGCGTGGGTCACACGCACCGCCTTGGGATCGCCGGAGGTGCCGGAGGTGAAGATGAGCATCAGCAGCGTGTCGGGGCCGATGCCGACGTCGGGGACGGAGGAGCCGGCGTGGCGCGCGAGCAGGTCGCGCCACTCGGGCCCGTCGACGCACAGCACCCGGACGCCGTCCAGGTCCTCGAGCAGGGGTCGGTGGGCCGTGTCGGTGAGCACCACCTGGCAGTCGGTGCGCCGGGCGTCGCCGGCCAGTGCAGGACCACGGCGGGTCGGGTTGAGCCCGACCACGACGAGTCCGCCGAGGGCAGCGGCGCCGAGGGTGAGTAGGAAGTCGGGGACGTTGTCGAGCAGCACGCCCACGTGCGGTGGGAGGTCGTCGTCGAGAAGGGTGCGCAGGGCGGCAGCACGGTCGGCCCCCTCCTGGACGACCTGGGCCCACGAGCAGGTACCGGAGTCGTGCCGCAGGCCGTCGTGGCCTGCGGCACCGAGGCCGAGCAGGAGATCTCGGACGGTCGGAGCAGTGCTCATGCAGGCTCGTTGGCGAGCACGCGCCCGACCGCCAGCGCCTGCTCGGTCGCCGAGCCGTAGGCGAACTCGAACCGCTTGGCGGTGGTGAAGAAGCGGTGCGCCTCACCCTCGAGGTCGATGCCGACCCCCCCGTGCACGTGCACGGTGGTGTGCGCCAGGCGGTGCGCCGCGTCGGCGGCCCACAGCTTGGCGGTGGCCACCTCGATCGGGGCGGCGGGATCGTGCTCGGTGAGGTGCCACGCGGCGGACCACAGGGTCAGCCGCTGGCCCAGCACGTCGATGTAGCCGTCGGCCAACCGCTGGGAGACGGCCTGGAAGGTGCCGATCGGGCGACCGAACTGCTCGCGGGTTCTGGCGTACGCGGCCGTCAGCGCCAGCGCCCCCTCGGTGACGCCGAGCAGCTCGGCGCACTCGAGCACGGTGACCAGCTGACCCAGTCGCGTGGCCGTCGACCCGTCGGCCACGCCGACGAGCTCGGCCGGGGCGGAGTCGAGTTCGAGGCGCACCACCGTGTCGCCGTCGCTGGTGCGCATGGTGGTGGCGGTGACGCCAGGGGCGTCGGCTCGGACCAGGAGGACCGCCGTGCCCTCGTCGGTCGAGGCCGTCACGAGGTGGGCCGCGGCGTGCGAACCGGCGCGCACGAGGGACTTGGAACCGGTGACGCGAAAGCCGTCACGCGCGGCCACGGCCCGGGTGACGGGTGACTCCGGCAGGTGTGCGCGCTCCTCGGAGACCGCCACGGTGAGCAGCCGCTGGCCGGTCCCCGCGCCGGCGAGCCACGCGGCGCGCTGCTCCGCGGAGCCGGCCTCGCCCAGCAGCAGGGTGGCAGCACCGTGGGTGACCAGCGGCACGGGGGCGAGCACCCGGCCGGCCTCGACCACCACGCGGGCCAGGGTGATCAGGTCGAGCCCTGCGCCGTCGTGCGCCTCCGGCACCACGAGCGAGAGGAGTCCGGCCTCGCCGAGCGAGGCCCACAGGTCGGCGTCGAACCGGTCGCCGCCGGCCTCGAGCGCCTGGTGCCGCTCGAGGGTCACGCGGTCGCCGAGGATCTGCGCGGCCAGTGACGCGGCGTCGTCCTGCTCGGAGGTGAAGGTGAAGTCCATGTCGGTCTCTCCTGGTGTCCGCGACTACCGCTTGGCCGCCGGCAGGCCGAGGCCCACGTAGCCGATGATGTCGCGCTGGATCTCGTTGGTGCCGCCGCCGAAGGTCATCACCAGCGCCGAGCGGTACATCCGCTCGAGTCGTCCGGCGACCACGGCGTCGGGGGAGTCGACGCCCAGCCCGGCGTGCGGTCCGACGATCTCCATGAGGGATCGGTAGACCTCCGTGGCGAGCTCGGAGCCGTAGATCTTGGTGGCCGAGGCCTCGGCCGGCGAGAGGTCGACACCGAGGTCGGCGTCGGAGGCGAGCTTCCAGTTCACCAGCGTGAGCATCCGGACCCGGGCCTGGGCGCGCCCGAGCGCGAGCTGCACCCACTCACGGTCGATGACGCGGCCGCCGTCGGGATCCTTGGTCTGTTGGGCCCACTCGCGCACGAGCCCCAGCGACTGCACGAGCGGCGCCGAGGAGGTGAGCGCCACCCGCTCGTGGTTGAGCTGGTTGGTCATCAGCGACCAGCCGCCGTTGAGCTCGCCGACCAGGTTCGACGCCGGCACCCGGACGTCGTCGTAGTAGGTCGCCGACGTGCCGACCCCGGCCACGGTGTGCACCGGGGTGTAGGAGAAGCCGTCGGCATCGGCGGGCACCAGGATCATCGAGAGGCCCTTGTGCCGGGGCAGGTCGGGGTCGGTGCGGCAGGCCAGCCAGATCCAGTCGGCGTACTGGATGAGCGAGGTCCACATCTTCTGACCGTTGATGACCCACTCGTCGCCCTCACGCGTCGCCTTGGTCCGCAGCGACGCCAGGTCGGTGCCCGAGCCGGGCTCGGAGTAGCCGATCGAGAAGTGCAGGTCGCCGGCGAGGATCCTGGGGAGGAAGAACTCCTTCTGCGCATCGGTGCCGTAGCGCATGATGGTGGATCCCACGGTGTTGAGCGTGAGATAGGGGATCGGCACGCCGTGGTCGGCGGCCACGTCGGTGAAGATCAGCTGGTCGACCATCGAGCGGTCCTGGCCGCCGTACTCCGTGGGCCAGCCGATGCCGAGCCACCCGTCGCTGCCGAGCTGCTTGATGACGCCCTTGTAGACGCCTGCCTCGCCGAACTCGCCGGTCGAGGCGGCCAGGCCGGCCCGCACCTCGGGTGTCACCAGGGCAGAGAAGTACTCGCGCAACTCCTGGCGCAGCGCGTTCTGTTCAGGACTCAGGCCCAGGTGCATGCGTGCTCCGATCGACGATGATGGAGGGGATCGAGGGCGAGCGCCACACCTCGAGAAGGTGGCCCTCCGTCCCCGAAAACTATAACCTGTTCTCGTTTTGGTCCACCGTCTGACGAGGAGGCCCGCATGAGCGGCACCACCACGGCCCGCGAGCTCGATCGCGGCATCGCGCCGCAGCGCTATGCCCGAGGCTGGCATTGCCTGGGGTTGGCGCGCGACTTCGCCGACGGCAAGCCCCACGCCGTCCATGCCTTCGGTACCAAGCTCGTCGTGTGGGCCGACAGCCGAGGCGACCTCCAGGTGCTCGACGGCTACTGCCGGCACATGGGTGGCGACTTGACCCAGGGCACCGTGAAGGGCGACGAGGTGGCCTGCCCGTTCCACGACTGGCGCTGGGGTGGCGACGGCAAGTGTCAGCAGATCCCCTACACGCGCCGCGTTCCGCTCCGCGCCCGCACGCAGCGCTACGCCACCACCGTGGTGAACCAGCAGCTGCTCTGCTGGCACGACCCCGAGGGCTCGGCGCCCGACCACGACATCCTGCCGCCCGAGATCGAGGGTCTCGCCGACAACGAGTTCACGAACTGGGTCTGGAAGAGCGTGCCGATCGAGGGGTCGAACTGCCGTGAGCTGATCGACAACGTGGTCGACATGGCGCACTTCTACTACGTGCACTTCGCCTTCCCGACCAGCTTCCGCAACGTCTTCGAGGCCACCACGGCGACCCAGTACATGGAGTCGAAGGGGCGGCCCGACGTGTCCGGCGGCTACGGCACCGACCAGCTGTTCTTGAAGTCCGAGGCCACCTACTACGGCCCGTCGTACATGATCAACTGGCTCTGGACCGACTACAAGGGGTTCGAGACCGAGGTGGTGCTGTTCAACACCCACCTCCCCACCGGCCCCGACTCCTTCTCGCTCAACTACGGCATCATCGTGCGCAAGCCGGAGGGGATGGACGACGAGACTGCCGAGTTCATCGGGTCCAAGTACGCCGACATGTTCGGCGAGGGCTTCTTGCAAGACGTACACATCTGGCAGAACAAGGTGCCGGTGCAGAACCCGCTGCTGTGCGAGGACGACGGACCCGTCTACCAGCTGCGTCGCTGGTACGAGCAGTTCTACGTCGACGTCGCCGACATCGCCTCGGAGATGGTCGACCGGTTCGAGTTCGAGGTCGACACGACCAAGGCCAACGAGTTCTGGCAGGAGGAGGTCGCCGACAATCTCGCCCGGCGCGACTCCGTGGAGCAGGGCGACACCACGAGGGGCGACGCCGATCCGGCCGTCATGACGGGCACCTGAGCCATGGCCTCCTTCGTGCCCACGAGCGACGAGACGCTCGAGGACCAGCGCCTCTACACCGAAGCGCGCCTGACCCAGGTCAGCTGCCTGGACTGCCTGGCCCGGGTCGGGGTGAAGAAGAACAGCGACCACCACACCTCGGTGCAGTGGAGCCGCGAGGCCATGGAGCACTGCCCCGACCTGAGTCGTCGGCGCGCGAGCAGCAAGGATGGGCGGCTGGCGCACCACGCCTGCCCCCGGATGACCGCGAGCATCGAGGAGGCCGCCCGCGAGGGGCGGCTCCCGATCGGAGCAGAGGACGGATACTGAGCATTCGATGAGCACCCAGCAGGACTCCTACGTCGTCGAGGTGGTCGACGTCGTCGACGAGACCCCCGACGCGCGCTCCGTCTCCTTCGCCGTGCCCGAGGGCGCCGGGGAGGCGTTCCGCTACCGGCCCGGCCAGTTCCTCACCCTCGCTGTGCCGAGCGACCGGGACGGCGTCGCCGCGCGGTGCTACTCGCTGTCCTCCAGCCCGCACGACGGTGGACCGCTCACGGTCACCGTCAAACGCACCGACGGTGGCTACGCCTCGAACTGGGTCAACGACCACCTCGTCGCGGGCGAGACGATCAGGGTGCTGCCGCCGTCCGGCATCTTCACCCCGGCCTCGCTCGACGCCGATCTGCTCCTCTACGGCGGCGGCAGTGGCATCACGCCGATGATGTCGATCGTGCGCACCGCACTCGCCGAGGGCTCGGGGCGCATCGTGCTCTTCTACGCCAACCGCGACGAGCGCTCCGTGATCTTCGCCCGTGAGCTCTCCGAGCTCGCCGCAGCGCACCCCGATCGGCTCCAGGTCATCCACTGGCTGGAGTCGGTGCAGGGCCTGCCCACGGGCGAGCAACTGAAGGCTCTCGCCGTCGATCGACTCGAGTGGGACGCGTTCGTCTGCGGCCCGGCGCCGTTCATGAAGCTCGCCACCACCGCCCTGCGGGAGCTGGACTTCCCGCGGGCACGCCGGCACCAGGAGAAGTTCGTCTCCCTGGGCGGCAATCCGTTCGGCGACGCGATCGAGCAGGCCGAGGCCGAGCACGAGATCGAGGTGGCCGAGGGCGTCGAGGTCGCCGACGGCGCCGCGCCGGCATCCTCGGGTGCCCACACCGTGCTCGAGGTCGAGCTCGACGGCCAGACGCACCGCTTCGACGACTGGGACGCCGAGACCCGGATGCTCGACTTCTTGGAGTCCAAGGGCGTCGACGCCCCCTTCTCGTGTCGCGAGGGCGAGTGCTCGGCGTGCGCCGTCCGGCTGCTCTCGGGTGAGGTGAAGATGGTCAACAACGACGTGCTCGACGACGAGGATCTCGCCGACGGCATCCGCCTGGCGTGCCAGTCGCTGCCCGCCGCCGACGAGGTCAGGGCCACCTACTCCTGACCCACGGGTGGTCGAGCCGGGCGAGGCGCTAGGCGAGACCGTGTCGAAACCCGGTGAGATGCCAAGCAGCCTTGCCAGGAACGGTTGCTGGGTTTCGACGCGCTCGTCGCTGGCGCTCCTCACGGCTCAACCACCGGGGCCACCGCGGGTGGTTGAGCCGGGCGAGGCGCTAGCCGAGACCGTGCCCACCGGTGGTTGAGCCGGGCGAGGCGCTAGCCGAGACCGTGTCGAAACCCGGTGAGACGGAAAGCAGCGCTGCCTTCACAGTCGCCGGGTTTCGACGCGCTCGTCGCTGGCGCTCCTCACGGCTCAACCACCGGGGCCACCGCGGGAGCCGGGCGAGGCGCTAGCCGAGACCCGTGCCCACCGGTGGTTGAGCCGGGCGAGCCGCCAGGCGAGACCGTGTCGAAACCCGGTGAGGCGATAGGCAGCGCTGCCTTCACAGTCGCCGGGTTTCGACGCGCTCGTCGCTGGCGCTCCTCACGGCTCAACCACCGCGTGACGCGCTCGTCGATTTCGACACGCCTTCGCCTTCGGCATCCGGCGGCTCAACCGCCGGCGGGACTCACCAGCCGCGTGCGCGCCACTCGGCGATCTTCGGCCGCTCCTCACCGAGCGTGCCGTCGCCGCCGTGGCCGGGGTAGAACCAGGTGTCGTCGGGCAGGGTGCCGAAGACCTTGGTCTCGACGTCGTCGATCAGCTGACGGAACGCCTCGTCGTCGCCGAACGTCGCGCCGACACCGCCGGGGAACAGCGTGTCGCCGGTGAACAGGTGCGGGCCGCCCTCGGCGGGTCGGTGCACCAGGGCCACCGAGCCGGGGGTGTGCCCGGCGATGGCGATGACCTCGAGCGTGCACGAGCCGACCTTCACCGAGTCGCCCTGCTCGAGCCGACACGTCACCTCGACGCCGGTCTGCTCGGTGACGGCATCGGCGTCCGGGGTGCCGACCAGCACGTCGGCTCCGGTCGCCTCCACCACCGCGGCGAGCGCCCGGTGGTGGTCCCAGTGCTGGTGTGTGGTCACGACCGCCGCGAGACCACCGTCTCCGATGAGGTCGAGCAGCACCCCCGGCTCGGCAGCGGCGTCGACGAGCACCTGCTCCCCGGTCTCGGCGCAGCGCAGCAGGTAGCAGTTGTTCGACATCTCCGGGTCCACCGCGACCTTGGCGACGGTGAGGCAACCGAGGTCGCGCGTCTGTGCGGCACCGCCGGGGGTCACGTCTCCGTCGTAGGGCTGGGTCGTGCTCATCACCATGCTCCGATCTGCGGCAGGCCGCCGCGGTCGACACTGATCCGAAGAGGGGTCCGTGGAGAGGGGCGACCGCTCAGCCACCATCCGATGTCACGCACCGGCCCGGAGACGACGGGCGCCGTGTCCGGCAGATGCTCTCCCACGTCGCGGGTGCGGCCGGTATCGGTGAGGCTCACCCGGAAGCCGAGCGGCGTGGACCCCGCGCGGTGGGCCACCCGGTCGGCGAGCGCATCGACGAGCGCGTCGGCGAAGTGCTCCGGCCAGTCGTGGTGCGTGTACCCGGCGTCGAGGTCGGCGTGGTGGACCTCCACCTCGCGCCACCGCATCGCCGGAGCGGCGGAGGCGGCGAAGGTCGCACCGCCGGGCACCCGCGCCACGGTGCTCGCCCATGCCTCGTCCGGAACCTCGGCCGCGGTCTCGGTGAAGCGGGTCACGGCGGTCATCAGCCGTTCGCGGATCTCGGACGGCGTCGCGAGCGCGAGCAGCGCGATGTCGCCGTCGCGGTCCTCCTGCGAGGCGTACATCGGCGCGGACGCCCCCGCGGTGGCGGCTGCCAGTGATCCGGCAAGGCCCTCGGCGTTGAGGGCCAGGTGGGCGATCACATGGGCGCGGCTCCATCCGGGCAGCAGGCTCGGTGCGGTCCAGTCGTCGTCGGCCAGTGCGTCGACCGTGCGCAGCAGCGGAATGCTCGCCTCGTGCACGCGGTTCACGACGTCGGTGCGGCTCACGCGGCCCATCCTGCCCCATGGCCATGACGCCGGGCGGGGTTGTCGGTGCTGCGTGAGAGGCTGCCGGGCAGGTGAGTGGCCCGGCTGCTCGTCCCCGTACGATGGCGAACGAGTGTTCGACTCTCTCGACGTACGACCCTTGGGAAGGAAGCAGGCCGTGGCCGACCAGCTCATCATCAGAGGAGCTCGCGAGCACAACCTCAAGGACGTCTCGATCGACCTGCCGCGGGACTCCCTCATCGTCTTCACGGGGCTGTCCGGCTCGGGCAAGTCGTCCCTGGCGTTCGACACGATCTTCGCCGAGGGCCAGCGCCGCTACGTCGAGTCGCTGTCGGCCTACGCCCGCCAGTTCCTCGGGCAGATGGACAAGCCCGACGTCGACTTCATCGAGGGCCTCTCGCCCGCGGTCTCGATCGACCAGAAGTCGACCTCGCGCAACCCGAGGTCGACCGTCGGCACCATCACCGAGGTCTACGACTACCTGCGCCTGCTCTACGCACGAGCCGGCCGGCCGCACTGCCCGACCTGCGACGCCCCCATCGAGCGGCAGACGCCTCAGCAGATCGTCGACCGGGTCCTCGCGCTCGAGGAGGGGCGCCGATTCCAGGTGCTCGCCCCGGTCGTCCGCGGGCGCAAGGGCGAGTACGTCGATCTCTTCAACCAGCTCCAGACGCAGGGTTTCTCCCGCGTGCGCGTCGACGGGGAGACGCACCCGCTCGACAACCCACCCACGCTCGACAAGAAGCTCAAGCACACGATCGAGGTCGTGGTCGACCGGCTGGCGGTCAAGGAGTCCTCCAAGCGGCGCCTCACCGACTCCGTCGAGACGGCCCTCAACCTGGCCGGTGGCCTGGTGCTCTTCGACTTCGTCGACCTGGCCGAGGGCGCGGAGGGCCGCGAGCTGCGGTTCAGCGAGAAGATGGCCTGCCCCAACGAGCACGCGATCGACGTCGACGACCTCGAACCGCGCTCGTTCTCGTTCAACAGTCCCTACGGCGCGTGCCCGGCGTGCACCGGCATCGGCACCCGCATGGAGGTCGACCCCGAGCTGGTCGTGCCCAACCCGGCCGCGACGCTGGGGGAGGGCGCGATCCAGCCGTGGTCGCACGCGCACATCGCCGACTACTTCCTGCGACTGCTCAACGCCCTCGGCGGTGAGCTCGGATTCGACCTCAACACCCCCTGGGAGGATCTCCCCGCCAAGGCGCAGAAGTCGATCCTCGACGGGCACCACCGCAAGGTGCACGTCGTCACCCGCAACCGCTACGGCCGCGAGCGCGCCTACGACGCCCAGTTCGAGGGCGTCCGCTCCTACGTCGAGCGCCGGCATCGCGAGGCGGAGTCCGACACCAGCCGCGAGCGATTCGAGTCGTTCATGCGCGAGGTGCCGTGCCCCACCTGCCGGGGCAGTCGCCTCAAGGCCGTCTCGCAGTCCGTGCGACTGGTGGCCTCCTCGGGGGAGCAACGCGGTATCGCCGAGGTCTGTGCCCTGCCGATCAACGACGCGGCCGCGTTCCTGGCCGAGCTCGACATGACGGCCCGGGAACGGCAGATCGGCGAGCGCGTCCTCAAGGAGATCCACGAGCGACTCCAGTTCCTCCTCGATGTCGGACTCGACTACCTCTCCCTCGACCGTCCCTCGGGGTCGCTGTCGGGCGGTGAGGCGCAGCGCATCCGCCTCGCCACGCAGATCGGCGCCGGCCTGGTCGGGGTTCTCTACGTGCTCGACGAGCCTTCCATCGGGTTGCACCAGCGCGACAACCAGCGGCTCATCGAGACGCTGGTGCGCCTCAAGGAGCTCGGCAACACGCTCATCGTCGTCGAGCACGACGAGGACACGATCAAGGTCGCCGACTGGGTCGTCGACATCGGCCCCGGCGCCGGCGAGCACGGCGGCCAGGTGGTGCACAGCGGCACGGTCCCCGACCTGCTCGCCCACCCCGACTCCATGACCGGGCAGTACCTCTCCGGACGCCGCGAGATCGCCGTGCCGCAGATCCGCCGTCCGCGCACGCAGGGTCGCGAGCTGAAGGTGCTGGGCGCCCGCGAGCACAACCTCCAGCAGGTCGACGTCTCGTTCCCGCTCGGGCTGTTCCTCGCCGTGACCGGCGTGTCCGGGTCCGGCAAGTCGACTCTGGTCAACGACATCCTCTATGCGGCCTTGGCCAAGCAGATCTACAACGCGCGCGCCTTGCCGGGCCGGCACCGCGCCATTACCGGCATGGAGCACGTCGACAAGGTGATCCATGTCGACCAGTCGCCCATCGGTCGAACTCCGCGGTCGAACCCGGCGACCTACACCGGGGTCTTCGACCACGTGCGCAAGCTGTTCGCTGCCACGCCCGAGGCGAAGATGCGCGGCTATCTCCAGGGCCGGTTCTCGTTCAACGTCAAGGGCGGGCGCTGCGAGGCCTGCTCGGGCGACGGCACGATCAAGATCGAGATGAACTTCCTGCCCGACGTCTACGTGCCCTGCGAGGTGTGCCACGGCGCCCGCTACAACCGCGAGACCCTCGAGGTGCACTACAAGGGCAAGACGATCGCCGAGGTGCTCGACATGCCGATCGAGGAGGCGGTCGACTTCTTCGCCGCAGTGCCCGCGATCTCGCGCCACCTCACCACTCTCGTCGAGGTGGGCTTGGGCTACGTGCGGCTGGGCCAGCCCGCCACGACGCTCTCCGGTGGCGAGGCCCAACGCGTGAAGCTCGCGGCCGAACTCCAGAAGCGCTCGACCGGTCGCACGGTCTACGTGCTCGACGAGCCCACCACCGGACTCCACTTCGAGGACATCCGCAAGCTGCTCGGCGTGCTCGGCCGCCTGGTCGACAACGCCAACTCTGTCCTGGTCATCGAGCACAACCTCGATGTCATCAAGAGCGCCGACTGGATCGTCGACATGGGGCCCGAGGGCGGATCGCGAGGCGGCACGGTGGTGGCCGAGGGCACGCCGGAGCAGGTGGCGGCCCACCCCGACAGCTACACGGGCCAGTTCCTCGCCCCGCTGCTCGAGGGCAAGGAGGCCGAGCAGCCGAAGGGCGTGCTCTCCGCCGAGAGCGCCCCTGCACCGGGCCGCGCCACCCGACGGCAGCAGGCTGCGCGCACGGCCAACGAGCGGGCTGCGAAGAAGTCCACGGCCCGACGGTCCAAGGCGGCAGCCAGCCGGTCGGCAGGTTCGCGCCGGTAGCCTCGAACCATGGACCCCGAAGCCCCTCGACCCCGGCCCGTGAACCGTCGTCAAGCCCTCTCCGGCCTAGCGGGAGCCGGCCTCGCCCTGCCTCTGCTCGCCGCCTGCGGTTCGGGTGGCGACGAGTCTGCGAGCGACTCGACTCCCACCGGTATGACCACCTCGGACTCCTCGGGCTCCTCCGGCTCGTCTGACTCCTCCGGCAGCGACGGCAGTGACGGCACGGCGCTGGTGAGCGCCTCCGACGTGCCGGTCGGCAGCGGCGTGATCCTCTCCGATCCAGGCGTGGTCGTCACGCAGCCGACCGAGGGTGACTTCAAGGCGTTCTCGGTCACCTGTACCCACCAGGGGTGCCCGGTCACCAGCATCTCCTCGGACGGCATCGTGTGTCCCTGCCACGGGTCCGTCTTCGCCATCAGCGACGGTGCGCCCACCGCCGGCCCAGCGCCCTCTGCGTTGGCGAGTGTGGCCATCGACGTCAAGGACGGGGAGATCAGCACCGCGTGAGTCGTCGCGACCCGCTCTCCTACCGGCCCGCCCCGGGCTCGATCCCGACGAGCCCGGGCGTGTACCGGTTCCGCGACCCGAACCGTCGCGTGGTCTACGTGGGCAAGGCGAAGAACCTGCGGGCCCGGCTCTCGTCGTACTTCCAAGACGTCGCTCACCTGCACCCGCGAACCGCCACGATGGTCACCACAGCCGCGTCGGTGGAGTGGACGGTCGTCAACACCGAGGTCGAGGCGCTCCAGCTGGAGTACTCCTGGATCAAGGAGTTCGACCCGCGGTTCAACGTCAAGTACCGCGACGACAAGTCCTACCCGTGGCTGGCGGTCACGCTCGGCGAGGAGTTCCCGCGGGTCATGGTCGGCCGCGGGGCCAAGCGTCGCGGTACGAAGTACTTCGGCCCCTACTCGCACGCCTGGGCGATTCGCGAGACCGTCGACATCTTGCTGCGCGTCTTCCCGATGCGCTCCTGCAGCAACGGTGTCTTCAAGCGGTCGGCCCAGATCGGCCGACCCTGCCTGCTGGGCTACATCGACAAGTGCTCGGCCCCCTGCGTCGGCAACGTCGACGCCGACGAGCACCGCGAGATCGTCGAGGACTTCTGCGAGTTCATGGCGGGGCGGACCCGCCCGTTCATCCGGCGCATCGAGCAGCAGATGTACGCCGCCTCCGACGCCCTCGACTTCGAGCGCGCGGCTCGGCTGCGTGACGATCTCGGCGCCATGAATCGGGCGCTGGAGAAGCAGGCCGTCGTGCTCGGCGACGGTGCCGACGCCGATGTGGTCGCTCTGGCAGAGGATCCGCTCGAGGTCGCCGTCCAGGTGTTCCATGTGCGGGGTGGTCGCATCCGCGGCCAGCGTGGGTGGGTGGCCGATCGGATGGACGACGGCGAGACCGCCGAGCTCGTCGAGGACTTCTTGCTCCAGCTCTACGGCGGCACGCACGCCGACGACCGCGACTCCATCCCGCGCGAGATCCTGGTGCCCGCGCTCCCGCCCGAGCCGGCGACCATCGAGGAGCTCCTCAGCGACCTGCGCGGCAGCCGGGTCCAGGTGCGGGTGCCGCAGCGCGGTGACAAACGCACCCTCATCGAGACCGTCGCCCAGAACGCCTCGCAGTCCTTGGCGTTGCACAAGACCAAGCGGGCCAGCGACCTCACCACGCGCAACCGGGCGCTGGAGGAGATCGCCGACGCCCTCGACCTCGACGACGTCCCGCTGCGCATCGAGTGCTTCGACATCTCCAATCTCCAGGGCACGGAGGTGGTGGCCTCCATGGTCGTCTTCGAGGACGGCTTGCCACGCAAGGGGGAGTACCGCAAGTTCGTCATCAAGGGTGTCGACGGTCAAAACGACGTCGCATCGATGCACGAGGTCATCACGCGGCGGTTCAAGCGGCTGCTCGACGAGCAGGTCCGCTCGGAGTCGGTCGAGACGGAGTCCGGCCCGATGCTGGTCGACCCGGAGACCGGACGCCCCCGCAAGTTCGCCTACGTGCCGGGCCTCGTCGTGGTCGACGGCGGCCCGCCGCAGGTGGCTGCGGCCCAGCAGGCACTCGAGGAGCTGGGCATCGACGACGTCCCGGTGTGCGGCCTGGCCAAGCGGCTCGAGGAGGTCTGGGTTCCCCGGGAGGAGGATCCGGTCATCCTCGCGCGCAGCAGCGAGGGTCTCTACCTCCTCCAGCGGGTCCGCGACGAGGCGCACCGGTTCGCGATCACCCACCACCGCAACCGGCGCTCGAAGTCGATGGTCGAGTCCGTGCTCGACGACGTGCCGGGGTTGGGGGAGGTGCGCCGCAAGACGCTCCTCAAGCACTTCGGGTCGCTGAAGAAGCTGCGCGGGGCCGACGTCGACGACATCGCGGCCGTGCCGGGCATCGGTCCACGCACGGCCGCTGCCATCAAGACCGCGGTCTCTCCGGTCTCCGGCGACGAGGCAGGGCAAGATGCTCCCGTGATCGTGAACACCGCCACCGGAGAGGTGCTCGAGCCATGAGTGAGCAGACCGGTCCGCTCGTCGTTGTCACGGGCATGACCGGCGCCGGTCGCAGCACGGCGGCCAAGGAGCTGGAGGATCTGGGCTTCTTCGTCGTCGACAACCTGCCGCCGTCCCTACTGCGCGACGTCGTCCGCCTGGTCGACGGATCCCGCGGACCCCGCCAGCCCGTGGCTGTCGTGGTCGACGTGCGGTCGGGATCCTTCTTCGAGTCGCTCCAGGTCACCCTGGCCGAGGGGATCGAGGGCCGCCAGAGCACGCTGCTGTTCCTCGAGAGCAGTGACGAGGTACTCGTCCGCCGCCAGGAGGCCGCGCGGCGTCCGCACCCGCTCCAGGGCACCGGACGCCTGCTCGACGGGCTCCAACGCGAGCGCGCCGTGCTCGCCGACCTGCGTGGTGAGGCCGACCTCGTCATCGACACCACCGCCTTGAACGTGCACCAACTCACGGCTCGCATCAGGGAGGCCTTCGGATCCGAGGAGTCCACTCGGCTGCGCATCCGGGTCATCAGCTTCGGCTTCAAGTACGGCATCCCCGTCGATGCCGACTTCATGGCCGACATGCGCTTCCTGCCGAACCCGCACTGGATCCCGGAGCTGCGCCCGGGCACGGGGCGAGACCCCGAGGTGTCGGCCTACGTGCTCTCCCAACCCGGCGCGGCGGAGTTCCTCGACGGCTACCTCCCGGTGCTGCGGGGCGTCACCGACGGCTACGCGCGGGAGGGCAAGCGCTTCATGCGCGTGGCCATCGGCTGCACGGGCGGCAAGCACCGCAGCGTCGCGATGACCGAGGAGATCGCCCGCCGTCTGGTCGACGACGGGTTCCACGCGACCACGACCCACCGGGATCTCGGGCGTGAGTGATCGAGCTCAAGCGGTCGTGGCGCTGGGTGGGGGACACGGCCTGCACGCCTCGCTGCGTGCGCTGCGCCTGCTGGTCGACGATCTCGTCGTCGACCAGCTCACGGCCGTCGTCACGGTCGCGGACAACGGCGGCTCCTCGGGCCGGCTGCGCGGCGAGTTCGGCGTACTCCCACCCGGGGATCTCCGCATGGCGCTGGCGGCGCTGTGTCACGAGGACCACTGGGGCACGACCTGGGAGGCCGTGCTCCAGCACCGCTTCGCCGGGCAGGGCGAGATGAACGGGCACGTGGTCGGCAACCTGCTCATCGTGGCGCTGTGGGAGAAGCTCGGCGACCACGTCGCCGCCCTCGACATGGTCGGCCGCCTGCTCGGTGCCAAGGGCCGGGTGCTGCCCATGGCCCTGACGCCGATGGACATCCACGCCCGCGTCCGGGGCGCGGTGCGCCATCGACCCGACCTCGTCACGGAGGTGCGCGGTCAGGTCGAGGTGGCCACGACCGACGGCGTGATCGAGAGCGTCGCCCTCGACCCCAGCGACCCCCCGGTCAGTCGCGAGGCACTGGCCGCGATCGCCGATGCCGATTGGTTGGTGCTGGGTCCGGGGTCGTGGTTCAGCTCGGTGATCCCGCACGTCCTCGTGCCCGTGCTGCGTCGTGCCCTGGTCGACTCGCCGGCTCGGGTGGTGGTGGTGCTGAACCTCGAGGAGCAGCCGGGGGAGACGGTCGGGTTCGGCGCGGCCGACCACCTCGCGGTGCTGCTCCAGCACGCGCCCGACCTGCGCATCGACGCCGTGCTGGTCGATTCCGGCACGCTGGCAGGTGAGCCCGACGACGGTCGCCGCCTGCACGAAGTGGTGGACGCCGCGGGTGCCCGCCTCGTGGTCGCGGCGCTGCGGGCCGACGACGGCAGCGCCCGGCACGACGCTCGAGCGCTCGCGGCGGCGTACGAGCGGATCGTGGTGTCGAGCGACGACGGGGGTCGTTGACTCGCGTGCGAGGATCGCCTCATGGCGATGACGGCTCAGGTGAAGGCGGAGCTAGCTAACACCCCCATCACGAAACCCTGCTGCCGCAAGGCGGAGGTCGCCTCGACCCTCCGGTTCGCCGGCGGCCTGCACATCGTCGGCGGGCGGATCGTGGTCGAGGCCGAGCTCGACACCGGCGCGGCCGCACGGCGGCTGCGGCGCGACGTCGCCGACGTCTTCAACGCGGCCTCCGACGTGGTGATGGTGCAGGGCAACGGCATCCGCAAGGGCAGCCGCTACATCGTCCGCATCGCGCGCGACGGCGAGGCCCTCGCGCGTCAGACCGGGCTGCTCGACCAGCGCGGCCGACCGGTGCGCGGCCTGCCGCCGGCCGTGGTGTCCGCGGCCCCGTGCGACGCCGTCGCGGCGTGGCGGGGAGCCTTCCTGGCCCACGGGTCGCTGACCGAACCGGGCCGCTCCTCCTCGATGGAGATCACCTGCCCGGGCTCGGAGGCGGCGCTCGCACTCGTCGGTGTGGCCCGTCGTCTGGGCATCTCGGCCAAGGCCCGCGAGGTACGCGGCGTCGACCGTGTCGTCATCCGCGACGGCGACGCGATCGGTCAGCTCCTGACCCGCCTGGGCGCGCACGAGTCGCTCATGGCCTGGGAGGAGCGGCGGATGCGGCGCGAGGTCCGCGCCACCGCCAACCGCCTCGCGAACTTCGACGACGCCAACCTGCGTCGCTCCGCTCGCGCCGCAGTGGCGGCCGGGGCCCGGGTCGAGCGCGCGCTCGAGATCCTCGCCGAGGAGGTGCCCGACCACCTCAAGCAAGCGGGATCGCTGCGGCTCGAACACAAGCAGGCATCCCTGGAGGAGCTGGGGCAGCTGCACGAGCCGGCACTGACCAAGGACGCCATCGCCGGCCGGATCCGCCGACTGCTCGCGATGGCCGACAAGCGCGCGGCCGATCTCGGCATCCCCGACACCGAGGCGTCGATCACCGCGGAGATGTTGGCCGACGAGGGCTGAGACCCCCTCCCGACCCGGGCCGCCCGGCGGCTAGGGTGTGGCGCGTCGGCGCGACTGAACGCCCCGGCATCCGATCGAGGCGGGCGACCGAACGCCCACCACCGAGACCAGGAGACATCATGACCGTGCGCGTAGGCATCAACGGATTCGGCCGGATCGGCCGCAACTTCTTCCGGGCCGTCCAGGCCTCCGGCTCCGACGTCGAGATCGTCGGCATCAACGACCTCACCGCGAACTCTGTGCTCGCCCACCTGCTCAAGTACGACTCGATCCTCGGCGTGATGGCCGACGAGGTCGAGGCCACCGACGACGCGATCATCGTGGGTGGCAAGGAGATCAAGGTCTCCTCGGAGCGTGAGCCGGGCAACCTCGGCTGGGGCGACCTCGGCGTCGACGTCGTCGTCGAGTCCACCGGCTTCTTCACCGACGCCACGAAGGCCAAGGCGCACGTCGATGCCGGTGCCAAGAAGGTCATCATCTCGGCGCCCGCCTCGAACGAGGACATCACCATCGTGATGGGCGTCAACCACGAGCTCTACGACCCGGCCGCGCACACCGTCATCTCGAACGCGTCCTGCACCACCAACTGCCTCGCGCCCATGGCCAAGGCCCTCTACGACGCCGTCGGCATCAACAAGGGTCTGATGACCACGGTGCACGCCTACACCGCCGACCAGAACCTCCAGGACAACATCCACAAGGATCTGCGTCGGGCCCGCGCGGCCGCGCTCAACATCGTCCCGACCTCCACCGGTGCCGCGAAGGCGATCGGCCTGGTGCTGCCCGAGCTCAAGGGCAAGCTCGACGGCTACGCCCTGCGCGTGCCCACCCCGACCGGGTCGCTGACCGACCTCTCCTTCGAGGCCGGCAAGGAGACCTCCGTCGAGGAGGTCAACGCCGCGGTCCAGGCCGCCGCCGACGGCAAGATCCTCAAGTACTCCACCGCGCCGATCGTCTCCTCCGACATCGTCACCGACTCCGCCTCCTGCGTCTTCGACGCACCGCTCACCAAGGTCATCGGCAACCAGGTCAAGGTCGCCGGCTGGTACGACAACGAGTGGGGCTACTCCAACCGTCTCGTCGACCTCATCGACTTCGTCGGCGCGAGCCTCTGAGTCGATGGGGGAGTACACCGGCCTCGCCCAGCTGATCGAGCAGGGCGTCGGGGGCAAGCGGGTACTGGTCCGCTCCGATCTGAACGTGCCCCTGGACGGCGACCGGATCACCGACGACGGCCGCATCCGGGCGAGCGTGCCGACGATCCGCGCCCTGGCCGAGGCCGGTGCGCGGGTCGTCGTCGCCGCCCACCTCGGTCGGCCGAAGGGTGCGCCCGAGGACCGGTACTCCCTGCGGCCCGTGGCCACGCGCCTGGGTGAGCTGCTGGAGGCCGACGTCGCGTTCGCGACCGACACCGTCGGCGCCTCTGCCCAGGAGATCGTCGCGGGTCTCGACGACGGCGGCGTCGCGGTCCTCGAGAACGTGCGCTTCAACCCCGGCGAGACCAGCAAGGACGACGCCGAGCGCGGCGCGTTCGCCGACGAGCTCGCGGCACTGGCCGATGCCTTCGTCTCCGACGGGTTCGGCGTCGTGCACCGCAAGCAGGCGAGCGTGTACGACGTCGCGACTCGGCTGCCGCACGCCATGGGTGGCCTGGTCTCGGCTGAGCTCGAGGTGCTGAAGCGGCTCACCGAGTCTCCAGAGCGGCCCTACGTGGTGGTGCTCGGCGGGTCCAAGGTCTCCGACAAGCTCGGCGTCATCGACAACCTGCTCGACACGTGCGACAAGCTCCTGATCGGCGGCGGGATGGTCTTCACGTTCCTGGCCGCCCAGGGTCACGAGGTCGGCGCCTCCCTGCTCGAGAAGGACCAGCTCGACACCTGCCGTGACTACCTGGCGCGAGCCGAGGAGCTCGGCGTGCAGATCCTGCTGCCGGGCGACCTCGTCGTCGACACGACGTTCCCGTCCGGCGACAGCTCGCCGAACCCCCAGGTGGTGCCGGCCGACCAGATTCCTGGCGACGCCATGGGTCTCGACATCGGACCCGCTTCCGGCGCCGACTTCGCCGCTGCGCTCGCGGACGCCCGCACGGTGTTCTGGAACGGCCCGATGGGCGTGTTCGAGGTGCCCGAGTTCGCCGACGGCACGCGCGCCGTCGCGGACGCGCTCACGCGGGTCGACGGCCTCTCGGTCGTGGGCGGCGGCGACTCGGCGGCTGCGGTGCGCACGCTGGGCTTCGACGAGGCGGCATTCGGTCACATCTCGACCGGCGGCGGCGCCAGCCTGGAGTACCTGGAGGGCAAGACCCTCCCCGGCATCGACGTCCTGGAGGGTTGAGAGATGGCGAGCAGGCCCGGCGGCCACGGCCGCACCCCGCTGATGGCGGGCAACTGGAAGATGAACCTGAACCACCAGGAGGCGGTGGTCCTGGTCCAGAAGCTGGCCTGGACCCTCTCGGACAAGAAGCACGACTACGGCAAGGTCGAGGTCGTCGTGGTGCCGCCCTTCACCGACCTGCGCTCGGTGCAGACCCTCGTCGACGGCGACCGGCTGGCCATCAAGTACGGCGCCCAGGACGTCTCCACGCAGGACTCCGGCGCCTACACCGGTGAGGTGTCGGCGGCCATGCTCGCGAAGCTGGGCTGCTCCTACGTCGTGGTCGGACACTCCGAGCGTCGCGAGTACCACGCCGAGACCGACGAGGTCGTCAACACCAAGGCGCACCAGGCGCTCGACGCCGGCATGACGCCGATCGTCTGCGTGGGCGAGGGGCTCGAGGTGCGCCAAGCCGGCGAGCACGTCGCCCACACCCTCACCCAGGTCGAGGGCTCGCTCGCAGGGTTCAGCGCGGAGCAGGTCTCGGGCCTGGTCATCGCCTACGAGCCCGTGTGGGCGATCGGCACCGGCGAGGTGGCCACGCCCGATGACGCCCAGGAGGTGTGCGCAGCGATCCGGGGTCGTATCGGTGAGCTGCACGGCGACGCGGCGTCAGCGGGCGTGCGCATCCTCTACGGCGGCTCGGTCAAGGCCGCCAACGTGGCCGGCATCATGGCCCGGGCCGACGTCGACGGAGCACTGGTCGGGGGCGCGAGCCTCCAGGCCGACGAGTTCGGCGGCGTGTGCCGGTTCTACGACATGCCGGTCCTCTGAGACCGCCCCGGATCACGTAGGCTCCTTCTCGTGGAACTGCTCTTCACCATCATCCTCGTCATCACCAGCCTGCTGATGATCCTGCTCGTCCTGCTGCACAAGGGCCGCGGCGGCGGCCTCTCCGACATGTTCGGCGGTGGGGTCTCGAGCTCCCTGGGTGGCTCCTCGGTGGCCGAGCGCAACCTCGACCGACTCACCATCGGCATCGGTGGCATCTGGTTCGCCACCGTCATCGCCATGGGCCTGCTGCTCGCCTACTGACCAACGGACCCACGAGAGGGGCACACGACGTGGCTACTGGAGGAGGCCAGGCGATCCGGGGCAGCCGGATCGGTTCCGGGCCCATGGGTGAGCACGAGCGCGGCGAGACCGCGCCGCGCCAGACGGTGACCTACTTCTGCTCCCAGGAGCACCGCTCCGTCATCGCGTTCTCGGTCGAGGCCGAGGTGCCCGGCTCGTGGGACTGCCCCAAGTGCGGTCTTCCCGCCAGTCTCGACTGCGAGAACCCGCCGCCGGCGCCCAAGATCGAGCCCTACAAGACGCACCTTGCCTACGTGAAGGAGCGTCGTTCCGACCAGGAGGCGGCTGTCATCCTCGACGAGGCGCTCTCCACCCTGCGCTCTCGTCGCAAGTCCGGCGACCTCATCTTCTGATCCGTTGTCCCGCGCCCGGCTTCCGAATCTCGGATGGCTCGTCGTCGGATACGGCATCACCGTTCTGCTCGGCCGTCTCACGGTCGGTGGACCCGGGACGCTCAGCCTGGTCTGGCCGGCTGCCGGTGTGGCGGCGGCCTGGTTCTGGTCGCTCACGCCGGTGGCGTCGCGTCGGCGCATCCTGATCGACTATGTCGCGCTCGCCGGCATCACGTTCATCGTTCTCCTCGCCACCGCCGCGACCTGGACCATGGCCCTCGACCGCGCGCTGGGTGCCGTGCTCCAGTTCCTGGTGATGGTCGAGGTACTGCGCCGGACGGCGACGAGCCGGGATGCGCTCGGGCGCCCGGTCATGGCCAACCTGGCCGACCTCGGACGGCTCACTGCAGTCGCCGCAGTCGGGGCGCTCGTCAACACGCTGGTCGCGCTCGTCGTCCTCCTGCCCGACGGAGAGGTCGCCTGGTCCGACGCCGTCAACCTCTGGACCCGTCAGGTCGCCGGCGTCGTGTGCCTGGGGCTGCCGCTCCTGGTGCTGTGGCATGGCGACGACCGTTCCCGGCGGTCGGGCCGGTTCGGCCTGATGGCGGTCGGTGCCACCTCGGCCGTCGTGTTCGGTGCGGCGTTCTGGTGGTTCTCGGGGACCCCGCTCGGTTACGCACTGCTGGTGCCCTCCATCGCGGCGGGCACCCTGCTCCGACCCGCCGGTGCCGCAGCGCACGGGGTGATCTCGGCGACCGCCGCGGTGTGCTTCACCCTCGCGGGCTCCGGACCCTTCTCACGCGCGCTGGCGGGGGAGGCCTACACCTCGATTGCCCAGCTCTGCGCCATGCTGATCGTCGTCACCGGTCTGAGTCTCTCGTTGGTGCGAGCCGAGAGCCGGCAGTTGGCCGACCGGCTGGCCGAGCGGGCCCGCGACAGCGAGGTCCGCCTCGACGAGGTGTCGACGATCATCGAGACGGTGCACGACGGCATCGTCGTGATCAAGCAGGACGGCTCCGTGCCTTTGGCCAACCCGGCCGGTCTCCAACTCGTCGGTGCGGCGCTCGCCGAGCAGGACGAGTCTCCTGCTGCCGGGTCATACCGCACCTTCCACGCGGACGGCCGGCCCCTCACGCGCGACGACCGGCCCTCGCTCCTGGCCATGCGCACGGGGGAGGTGGTGGTCCAGACGGTGACCCAGCGTGCCGACGGGCGGCCCGATCGAGTGCTGCGCGTGATCGCGACCCCCATCGACGGACCTGCCGAGGATCCGCAGCGCCGCGTCGTCGTGGTCCTGACCGACGTGACCCTGGTCGACGAGGAGCGTCGCAGTCTGGCGTCCTTCGCAGGCATCGTGGCGCACGACCTGCTCAACCCCATCGGTGTCGTGGACGGGTGGGCCGAGGCTCTCCAAGAGGCCTTCGAGGACCACGGCGTGGTGACCTCCGACGTCGGAAGCCCGATGGTCGAGAGGGTGCGCCGCAGTGCCCGCTCGATGCAGCACTTCGTCCAGGATCTGCTGGCCTTCACCACGGCACGCGATCGGGCGATCGAGCCCCGGCCCGTCGACCTCTCGCTGCTGGTGGGAGAGCTGGCCGCGCTGCGGCGCGACGTCACCCCCGCCGCGGGAGGTCCGGCCATCGAGGTGTCACCGCTGCCCCGGGTGTTCGTCGACCCGTTCCTCATGCGTCAGCTCTTCGACAACCTGCTGGGCAACGCCGTCAAGTACGTCGCCCCCGGCACCGTGCCCCACGTGTGCGTCGACTCGGTCCCGGGGCCTGCGGGTTTTGCGACCCTGCGGGTCACCGACAACGGCATCGGCATCCCCGAGGGCGAGCGGGACAAGGTGTTCGACGAGTTCCAGCGATTGCAGCCCGAGGGCTACTCCGGCACCGGACTCGGCCTGGCCATCTGCCGCCGCATCATCGAGCGGCACGGTGGGCACATCTGGGTCGAGTCCGCCCCCGACCAACCGGGGTCGCGGTTCGCGTTCGACCTACCGTTGACGGCGTCCTCGCTGGCCGCCAGTCCGGGGTAGGGATCTCAGAGTCGGGAGGCGGCGGCCCGGTCGAGGAACCAGACGGTCTCCTGGACGCCGTGGACGCCGACCGCGGGGGTGGTCTCGCGCCGAGTCGCCAGGTCACCGTCAGTGGCGTCGGCGCCGAGAGTGCGAGCCACGGCGTCGGCCTTGCCCTCGCCACTGACCAGGAACCACACCGCACGGGAGCGGTCGAAGGCCTCGTAGGTGAGGGACACCCTCTCGGGTGGCGGCTTGGGGGAGTCGTGCACGGCGATGGCGATCCGGTCCGTCGCGCGCAGTCCCGCGTGCCCGGGGAAGAGGGAGGCGAGGTGCCCGTCGGGTCCGAGCCCGAACATCAAGACCTCGAACTCGCCGGCGCCGTGCTCCCTGATCGCGGCGCTGTAGATGTCGGCGGCCTCCTCGGCGGTGGGACACTCCCCGCTCGACGCAACCTCGTGTACCCGATGCCGTGGGATGCCGAGGGGGTCGATGAAGGCGGCTCGTGCCTGCGCTGCGTTGCGCTCCGGCGAGCCGGCCTCGACGAACCGCTCGTCACCCCACCAGATCACCACCCGCGACCAGTCGACACCCGACGCCGGACCGAGCCGGGCGACCTCGCGGTGGATCGCCTCGGCGATGGTGCCGCCGGTGAGACCGAGGTTCGGTTCCCGGCCCGCGGCCTGCGCCTCCACCAGTCGCTCCAGCAGGGCGCCGGCGACGGTGGTGGCCAGGGTGTCGGCGTCGGGATGCACCTCGACGCGAGGCTCGGGGCGGGTCATCGCCGGCTCCGGTAGTACTCGATGAGGGAACGTGTGGAGGAGTCCTGCGCGGCGAGCGTCTCGGCGTCGCCGGCGACGGCGGAGCCGAGCTCCTGGGCCAGCTTCTTGCCGAGTTCGACGCCCCACTGGTCGAAGCTGTCGATGCCCCACACGGCACCCTGGGTGAAGGTGATGTGCTCGTAGAGCGCGATCAGCTGCCCGAGGACCGAAGGCGTGAGCGCCGGCGCCATGATCGAGGTGGTGGGCCGGTTGCCGGTGAACACCCGCGCGGGGTTCTCGTGGTCCTGCCCGAACGCCAGGGCTTGGGTCTGCGCGAAGAAGTTGGCGAGGAACAGCTCGTGCACGTCTTGGTCGCCGTCGGTCAACGGGTAGGCGGGCTCCGCGAAGGCGATGAAGTCGGCCGGGATCAGCCGGGTGCCCTGGTGGATGAGCTGATAGAAGGCGTGCTGCCCGTTGGTGCCGGGTTCGCCCCAGAACACCTCGCCGGTGTCGGTCGTGACCGCCGACCCGTCCCAGCGCACGCCCTTGCCGTTGGACTCCATCGTCAGTTGCTGCAGGTAGGCCGGGAACCGGTGCAGCAGCTGGGAGTAGGGCAGGACCGCGTGGGTCTGGGCGTCGAGCAGGTCGGTGTACCAGACGTTGAGCAGCCCCATCAGCAAGGGCACGTTCCGCTCTGCAGGCGCGGTGCGGAAGTGTTCGTCCATGGCGTGCATGCCGGCCAGGAAGTCGGCGAACCGATCGGGACCGATCGCGACGACGAGCGACGTACCGATGGCGGAGTCGATCGAGTAGCGCCCCCCGACCCAGTCCCAGAAGCCGAACGCGTTGGCCGGGTCGATGCCGAAGTCCTCGACCTTGTCCAGCGCCGTCGACACGGCGACGAAGTGCTTGCGCACGGCCTCTCCGGCGTCGGACGACGCCAGACCGTCGAGCAGCCATGACCGGCACAGGCGGGCGTTGGTGAGCGTCTCGAGCGTGCCGAAGGTCTTGCTCGAGACGATGAACAGCGTGGTCTCTGGGTCGAGTCCCTCGAGGGTCGTGGCGGCGTCGGTGGGGTCGATGTTGGAGATGAACCGGCAGGCGGGCCCGTCGGCGTGGGGGCGCAGCGCCTCGTAGGCCATCACCGGCCCGAGGTCGGAGCCGCCGATGCCGATGTTCACCACGGTGGCGATCGGTCGACCGGTGACACCGGTCCACTCGCCCGATCGCACGGAGCGCGCGAACTCGTACACCCGGCCCAGTACCTCGTGCACGTCGGCCACGACGTCCTGCCCGTCGACCTCCAGCGAGGCCGTCACCGGCAGCCGCAGCGCGGTGTGCAGCACGGCACGGTCCTCGGTGACGTTGACGTGCTCACCGGCAAACATCGCCTCGCGCCTCTCGGCGACTCCGGCGGCGGCGGCGATCTCGAGCAGATCATCGAGCAGGGCGGCGTCGAGGAGGTTCTTCGACAAGTCGACGAACAGATCGGCTGCCTCGAACGAGAACCGCTCGGCGCGCCCCGGGTCGTCGTCGAACCACGCACGCAGGTCGGGGGAGAAGCCGTCCGCCCGGTCTCGCAACCGTCCCCAGGCTCCGAGCTCCGTGGGGTCGACGGGGGTCACGCCTGGGCGTCCATCTGCTGCTGCACGGTGTCCACCAGCTCAGACCACGACTTCTTGAACTTGTCGACGCCCTCGGTCTCGAGCACGACCAGCACGTCGTCCCAGTCGACGCCGGCTGCCACGACCGCGTCGAGCACGCCCCGCGCCTCCTCGCCACGACCCGACACCTCGTCGCCCGTCACCTCGCCGTGGTCGGCGAAAGCCTCGAGCGTCTTCTCCGGCATGGTGTTGACGGTGTCGGCGCCGACGAGATCCGCTACGTAGAGGGTGTCGGGGTAGTCGGGGTTCTTCACCCCGGTGGAAGCCCACAGCGGACGCTGAGCGTTGGCCCCCGCCTCCGCGAGGATCTTCCACCGGTCGGAGGCCATCACCTCGGCGAACGCGGCGTAGGCGACCCGCGCGTTCGCCACGGCGGCCTTGCCGCGCAGGGTCAGGGCGTCGCCACCGATCTCCTCGAGGCGGGAGTCGACCTCGGAGTCGACGCGCGAGACGAAGAACGACGCCACGGAGCGGATCGCGGAGAGATCCAGGCCCGCGTCGCGGGCCTGCTCGAGACCCGTGAGGTAGGCGTCCATCACCTCGCGGTACCGGCCCTCGCCGAAGATGAGGGTGACATTGACGCTGATCCCCTCGGCGATCGCGGCGGTGATCGCCGGAAGGCCCTCGAGGGTCGCCGGGATCTTGATCAGCGCGTTGGGGCGGTCGACGGCCTTCCACAGCGAGCGGGCCGAGGCGATGGTGCGCTCGGTGTCGTTGGCGAGGTCGGGCTCGACCTCGATCGACACCCGGCCGTCGTCGGCCGTGCGCGCCGCCACCGGAGCGAGCACATCGCAGGCGTTGCGGACATCCTCGGTGGTGAGCTCGAAGATCACCCGGTCGACGGGCTCGCCGTCGCTCACGAGCTTCTTGACCTGCTCGTCGTAGCGCTCGCCGTCGCTGATGGCGCCGGCGAAGATCGTCGGGTTGGTGGTGACCCCCACCACGGACTTCTGCTCGACCATCTCGGCGAGGTTGCCTGTCTCGATGCGCTCTCGGGAGAGGTCGTCGAGCCAGATCGAGACGCCCGCGTCGGCCAGGGCCTGGAGTCGGTCAGTCATGGTGTCCTCCTCTTAGGACGCTGCTCGGATGCTGTCGCGGGCCGCGTCGGCCACGGCCTGCGCGGTGATCCCGAACTCCTGATAGAGCCGGGCGTAGTCGGCGGAGGCGCCGTAGTGCTCGATGGAGACGATGCGGCCGGCGTCACCGACGACCTCGCGCCAGCCCATCGCAATGCCGGCCTCGACGCTGACCCGCGCCTTCACGGTCGGCGGCAGGACGGAGTCGCGGTAGGCGGCGTCCTGGGCGTCGAACCACTCACGACACGGCATCGAGACGACGCGCGCGGCGATGCCGTCGGCGGCCAGGGCCTCACGGGCCTCGACGGCCAGCTGCACCTCCGAGCCGGTGCCGACCAGGACGACGTCGGGCGTGCCCTCGGTGTCCACGAGGACGTAGCCGCCCCTGGCCGCCTCTGAGGCCTCGCCCCAGTGCGCCCCGTCGAGCGTGCCCCGGGGGAACACCGGCAGATCCTGCCGCGAGAGAGCCAGACCCGCGGGCCGGTCGTGGTGCTCGATGATCGCCTGCCAGCAGGCGGCGGTCTCGTTGGCATCGGCCGGTCGGACGACGTCGAGCCCCGGGATGGCGCGCAGCGCGGCGAGGTGCTCGATGGGCTGGTGGGTCGGACCGTCCTCGCCGAGACCGATGGAGTCGTGGGTCCACACGTAGGTGACGGGCAACTTCATCAGGGCCGCCAGCCGGACGGCGGGGCGCATGTAGTCGGAGAACGTCAAGAAGGTGCCGCCGAACACGCGGGTGCCGCTGTGCAGGGCGATGCCGTTCATGATCGAGCCCATCGCGTGCTCGCGGATGCCGAAGTGCAGCACCCGGCCCCGGTAGGGATCGCCCGCGAACTTCTTGCTCGACCGGTCGGTCGGCAAGAAGGACTCGGCGTCGTCGATGGTGGTGTTGTTGGAGCCGGCGAGGTCGGCGGAGCCGCCCCAGAGTTCGGGCAGGCTCGCGGCGAGGGCGTTGATGGCGGCGCCGGAGGCCTTGCGGGTCGCGACGCCCTTGCCGGGCTCCCAGGTGGGCAGCCCCTCGGACCAGCCGTCGGGCAGCGTGCGGGCGTTGAGACGCATCAGCAGGTCGAACTTGTCGGGGTTCGCCTCGCGCCACGCCTGGAGGCCGACGTCCCACGCGTCGCCCGCCTCGGATCCGCGCCGGGCCAGGTCACGGGTGTGCTCGAGCACACCGTCGGGCACCTCGAAGCTGCGCTCGGGGTCGAACCCGAGCACCTCCTTGGTGGCCGCCACCTCGTCGTCGCCGAGCGCCGAGCCGTGCGCCCCGCCGGTGTTCTGGGCGTTCGGCGCCGGCCAGGCGATGATGGTGCGCAGCCGGATGAAGCTGGGCCGGTCGGTCACTGCCTGCGCGGCCGAGATGGCCTCCCAGAGGGCCGGGATGTCCTCGTGGTAGCTGCCCCCGGCAGTCCAGTCGATCGTCTGCACGTGCCAGCCGTACGCCTCGTAACGCGCGGCGGTGTCCTCGGACAGTGCGATCGAGGTGTCGTCCTCGATCGAGATCTGGTTGTCGTCGTAGATCAGTGTCAGGTTGCCCAGCCGCTGGGTGCCGGCCAGGGAAGACGCCTCGCCGCTGATGCCCTCCTCGATGTCACCGTCGCTGGCCAGGCAGTACACCTGGTGGTCGAAGGGGGAGGCGCCCTCGGCGGCGTCGGGGTCGAGCATGCCGCGCAGCCGGCGCCCGGCCATCGCCATGCCGACCGCGTTGCCGACGCCCTGACCCAGGGGGCCGGTGGTCGTCTCGACACCGGCGGTGTGTCCGTGCTCGGGGTGACCGGGCGTCTTGGAGTCCCAGGTGCGCAGCGCCTCGAGGTCGGCCAACTCGAGGCCGAACCCGCCGAGGAAGAGCTGGAGGTAGAGGGTCAGGGAGGAGTGTCCGCAGGAGAGCACGAAGCGGTCACGGGCGATCCAGCTCGGGTCGGCCGGGTCGTGACGCATGACCTTTTGGAAGAGCAGGTAGGCGACGGGAGCCAGGCTCATCGCGGTGCCCGGGTGGCCGTTGCCCACCTTCTGCACGGCGTCCATGGCCAGCACGCGCGCCGTGTCGACGGCCTTCGCGTCGAGATCGGTCCAGTCAAGCTGCTGGCTCGTGCTCACGAAAAGTGTTCCTTCCAGGCAAGGTCTACCGGTCGATTCCGACCCTACTCTCGCCCCGGCGTAGACTCCCCGCGCCCACCCCTTCGAACCCCCCGGGAACCCCACGTGACCCACGCCGGCCCGGCTGCCACCGAGCAGCCCGCGACCGAGGGACACGCGACCGGGGCGGTCGGACGACGCACCGCCTCGGCGGCGGACCGGGTCCGGGCGCGTGACGTGGTGGCCGCCTACGTGGGGCTGACCAAGCCTCGCGTGATCGAACTGCTGCTCCTCACGACGGTCCCGATGATGTTCTTCGCGGCCCGGGGCGTCCCGGCCCTGGGGCTGGTGGTCGCCACCGTGGTGGGCGGTACCTTCTCGGCGGGATCCGCTTCGGTCTTCAACTGCGTCTACGACCGCGACATCGACGAGCAGATGCGCCGCACCCGGCGCCGCGCTCTGCCCCGCCACATCGTCGGCCCACGCTCGGCGCTCGTGTTCGGGGCGGTACTGGGCGTGCTCTCGGTGGTGGTCCTCCTGGTGTGGGTCAACCCCCTCTCCGCGGCGCTCGCGGTGGGCGCCGAGGCGTTCTACGTGTTCGGCTACACGATGGTGCTCAAGCGCCGCACGACCCAGAACATCGTCTGGGGCGGCCTCGCGGGGTGCTTCCCGGCCCTGATCGGTTGGACGGCGGTGACCGGCTCGCTGGCCTGGACGCCCGTGGTGCTGTTCCTGGTCGTGTTCTTCTGGACGCCGCCGCACACGTGGGCGCTGGCGCTGCGCTACCGCGAGGACTATGCCCAGGTCGACGTGCCGATGCTGCCCGCCGTGGCTCCGGCGCGCACCGTGACGCGGCAGATCCTCGCCTACTCCTATGTCATGGTGGCGACGTCCTTGGTGCTGTGGCCGGTGGCCGGCACCGGAGTGCTCTACCCGGTGGCCGCGGGTGTCCTGGGTGCCGTGTTCTTGGTGCAGGCCCACGCCCTCGCGCGTCGCGCCACCCGCACCGACGAGTTGAGCGTGCTGGCGCCGATGCGCCTCTTCCACTCCTCGAACCTCTACTTGAGCCTGCTGTTCGTGGCCGTGGCGCTGGACCCGCTGTTCTCCTGATGTGATCCGTCTCTCGGAAATCTTGCGGATTCCTACGGCAAGGACGGGTGTAAGCCTGAGAACGACGGGGCAAGGTAGCCGTCGACAAGGCGAATCGCTACTCTGGGGCAGAAGCCAGAACACCTGGCTGTGGAAGCGATTCTGCGCTCCACACAATATGGGGGGTAACACATGACCGCGCACCGGCGGTCCGATTCGGCGTACCGCCACAAGGCCGTTCGTCCATCGGATCCACGCATCAGCATCGTCGTACCGACGCTCAACGAGGCACGGAACCTCGAGGTCGTCCTACCGGAGTTGCCGCACGCGCACCCCGGTGTCCACGAGATCATCGTGGTCGACGGGGGATCGGTCGACGACACCGTCGAGACCGCTCGTCGCATCCTGCCCGAGGCCCGCATCCTCACCCAGGCCCGACGGGGCAAGGGCAACGCCATGGCCACCGGCTTCGCCGAGGTCACCGGCGACATCGTCGTCATGTTCGACGCCGACGGCTCCGCCGACCCGGCCGAGATCCCGTCCTTCGTCAAGGCGCTCACGGACGGCGCCGACTTCGCGAAGGGCAGTCGGTTCTGCGTCGGCGGGGGCAGCGCCGACATCACGCTGATCCGAGGCACCGGCAACAAGTTCCTCAACACGGTGATGAACAAGTCCTTCGGCACCGCATTCAGCGACCTCTGCTACGGCTACAACGCCTTCTGGGCCGACATGCTGCACGTGCTCGACCTGCCGGAGCACACCGGTTCCGGCCCGGCCGACGGGGCGATGCTCTGGGGCGACGGCTTCGAGATCGAGACCGTCATCGCCTGCCGCTTCGCCGCCTCGCAGGGCCTCATCGCCGAGGTGCCCAGCGTCGAGCGTGAGCGGATCTTCGGTGACAGCAACCTGCATGCCGTCAGCGACGGCTTCCGGGTGCTGCGCACGGTCCGCACGGAGTGGCAGCGTGCCCGCGACGGTCTCGCAGTGCTGGCCCGGTCGGCCGAGACCCGGGTGAACCCGACCGCCGACAACGTGGTACGAATCGCCTCATGACCGGGTCGGCTCGTTCCTCCCGGAGCGAGCCGGCTCGCTCCCGGTCCGGCAAGCCGCCGCGGGTCACGATGGTGGCCCACCGGTGCTTCCCCGAGATCGGTGGCGTCGAGTCGCACGTCGAGGAGGTCGCCGGCCGTCTCGCGGCCCGCGGCTACGAGCTCGAGGTGCTGACGACCGACCGGTCGGGGTCGCTGCCGCGCACGGAGCGGGTGCCGGCCGGTGACCGGTCCTACGTCGTCCGGCGCTACCGCGCATTCCCGAGGGAGCGCGACTGGTACGTCAGCCCGGGTCTGTTCTGGGCGCTGCTGACCGGTCGGCACCGACTCGTCCACGTGCAGGGCGTGCACACCTTGGTTCCACCTCTCGCGATGCTGGCCGCCTGGCTGCGCCGCGTGCCCTACCTGCTCACCTTCCACTCCGGTGGCCACTCCAGTGCCTTCCGGGAGCGCTCGCGCGGCATGCAGTGGAGACTCCTCGCCCCGCTGCTGCGTCGCGCCTCGGCCCTCGTCGGGGTGTCCCTCTACGAACGACGACGGTTCAACGCGGCGATCGGCGACGACCCGGAGGACGGCCGGATCCAGCTGGTCCGCAACGGCGGCTCGCTGCCCGCGCTGAGCATCGCCCCGGAGCCGGATCTCGATCTGGTCGTCAGCATCGGCCGACTCGAGCGCTACAAGGGGCACCACCGTGCCATCGAGGCGCTGCCCGTGTTGGCGCGCACCCGACCCGGCATCCGCCTGGAGATCCTCGGCAGCGGCGCGTACGAGTCCGAGCTCCTGGCCCTCGCCGAGAGACTGGGGGTCTCGGACCGCGTGTCGATCCGTTTCATCCCACCACCCGACCGGGCCGAGATGGCGCGGTCGCTGGCGAAGGCCGGTGTCGTCGTCCTGCTCAGCGACTACGAGGCGCACCCGGTCTCGGTGATGGAGGCGCTCGTCGTCGGGCGACCGGTCGTGGTGGCCCTCACCTCGGGCCTCACCGAGTTGACCGAGCTCGACTGGGCACGTGGCGTCGACCTCGGGCCGTCCGGTGAGGGCGACCCCGAGCAGATCGCTGCCGCCCTCGCCGAACAGCTCGAGAGCCCACTCCTTCCGGACGTCGCCGAGCTTCCGACCTGGGAGGGGTGCGTGTCGGCGCTGGAGGACGTCTACGCCCGGCTCGCCGACCCGGGTCGGAGGCTGCCCGCGTGAGCACCGGGTCGCCCACCGTCCCGAGACCCCGCACGCCGGCCGCGCTGCTGAGGGTCTGGGCCCGGTCGGCCCCCATCGGCACGGCCACGCTCGTCGCCACCGTCTTCCTGCTCGTCCAGGTCGTCGGCTACGCCTACGGGTGGGCGGGCCGCACGGGCGTCGCCATCGCGCTGTTCTACGTCGGGCTGATCGGGCTGGTGCTGCCGTTCGCACGCCTGCTCACGGCGGCCGGGCTGTCCGGACGCACACGGCTGTTGGGGTCGCTGGTCTACACCCAGCTGTTCTACCTCTCGTGGATGCTCAAGTCGCCCGTGCTGGCGACCGCCTTCGACGAGACGCTGCACGTGCAGACCCTGCTCTCCCTGGTCGACGGCGACGGCTTCTTCACCGCCAACACGATGCTCCCGATCAGTCCGCACTATCCGGGCCTGGAGCTGGTGGCCGCCGGCCTGGTCTGGGTGACCGGCCTGCCGCTCATGCTGTGTCAGATCCTCACGGTGATGCTCTCGCGCACCGTCTTCGTGCTCGCGCTGTTCTGGCTCGGCTCGCGCATCGGGCGCTCCAGCCGGGTGGGCGGCCTGGTCGTCCTGCTCTACAGCGCGAGTTCGCAGTTCTACTTCTTCAACGCGATGTTCTCCTACCAGACCCTGGCGATCTCGATGCTGGTGGCGACCCTGGCGCTGGTGCTGCAGGCGGCCGACGCCGAGCAGCGGCGCGCCCGCTTCCTCCTCACGATCGCCCAGCTGTGCCTGGCCACGCTCGCCCTCACCCACCACCTCACCAACTGGCTCACCCTGGGCGCGTTGTGGGTGCTCGCCGGGCTGTTCCGGGCCGGGGGAGAGCAGCACCGGGCACGGATCCTGCTGGTCACGGCCGAGATCGGCACGGCCGCCGCTGCCGCCTGGACCACCGTCATCGCCCCGCTGCTCGTCGGCTACCTGGGCCCGATCTTCGACGCCACGAACCAGGAGCTCGTGTCGCTCCTGACGGGCGACAGCTCGGGCAGCCGGCAGCTGTTCACCGACAGCGCCGGTCAGGCGACCCCGCTGTGGGAGATCGGCGTGATGTTCGCCGCCATCGCGTTGTGGTGCCTGCTGCTGGTCCCGGCGACCCTCGGCGCGATGCGTGGCACGACCGTCAACCGCACCAGCAGCCGCTACCTGCTCGTCGGGTTGTCGGCCGTGTTCCCGCTGCTGTTCGTCATCCGGGTCTTCCCGACCGCGGCGCAGGTGGGGGAGCGAGCGTTCACCTTCGTCACGCTGGCTCTGGCGCTGCTCGTGGCCCTGTGGCTCGCGCCGCGGCTGGAACGACTGCGCGACGTCGTCGTGCCCGGCGTGCTGCTGCTCGTGGTCGGCGGCGTGCTGCTCGGTGGCGGGCAGGACTGGCAGAAGGTCCCCGGCCCATTCCTGCCGGGAGCCGAGGCGCGCTCGGTCGACGCGACGACGGTGGCGTTCGCGCAGTGGACGGCTCGCTACCTGCCCACCGGCTCGCGCACCGCCGCCGACCTGACGCTGAGCCGGGTGATGCCGGACTTCGGGCCGATCTCCCCGGTCACCGTGTCGGCGGGCGACGACAACATGGCCCAGATCTTCGTGGCGCCGCGCATCGACGACGACGTCATCGACCTGCTCCAGCGCAACCAGGTCGACTTCGTCATCGTCGACACCCGCATCATCGACAAGACCGCCTACTCCACCTACTACGACGCCGGCAGCGACTTCGGCGAGGGCGGCGTCAAGCCGTCGCGGCAGATGCTGCTCAAGTTCAGCGGACTGCCCGGGGTCAAGGTGGTGCTGGACGGCACGATCAAGGTCTACGACGTGCGAGCCCTGCGCGGTGAGCCGGAGACCTTCGTCGATCGCGGCCCCGTCGGCATGCCGGGCACCTGGCACCCGGGGCAGGTCGCGGCCCTGGTGCTCCTGGTGGGCGCCACCGTGATCCTGCGGCGGCGCCAGGTCGTGAGTGCCTTGCGCCGTACCGACGGTCGTCACCTCTGGCTGGCCTGCGCCCTGGTGCCGGCCTCCCTGGTCGTCGGGGTGGTCGCGGCGGCGACGGGCTGTCGTCCGCTGCCGGGCAGCATCGTGCTGACCGTGGGCCTGGGTGCACTGTTGTGGGTGGCCCGCCGTCGGGGCAGGGCCCCCGAGGAACGGCCGTGGCCGACGACGGCGAGCGAAGCCTCGGCTGGCGGGGGTCGTCTCACGGCCGCGCTCCTGGGCGGAGCCGGCCTCCTGCTCGCGGTCGCCGTCGTGGTGGCCGTGATGGCCTCCTGGCACGGCCTGCACGCCGCTGCGGTGCTCCCCGCGCCGGGCTGAGCCGCGCTGGCCGGTCTGGACAGGTCGCGGACGGTCTCGCGGGGCGCTGTTACCGTGGAGGTAGACCGTGGGGGGCGCGGTCCGGACCGAATGTCTCTGCTCCGGAAGGTTCCCTCGGTGTTCCTGCTCCGACCCCAGCACGGCGCCACGTGCCGATGCGGCCACAGTGGAGCGGCGCACGAGCACTATCGTCGAGGCTCTGACTGCGCGCTGTGCGCGTGCGAGAAGATGAGCACGACGTTGCGAGGCAGGAGTAGAGATGCAGCAAGCGACCGGCGGCCTCGACTCGGCTAGGCCCTCGTCGACGCGCTCCTTGAGCGTCCTGCTGCTCGCTCAGTTCTACCCTCCGGTGATCGGGGGCGAGGAACGGCACGTGCGCAACCTCGCGGTCGCGCTGGCGGCTCGTGGGCTCGACGTGCACGTCGCCACCCTCGGCACCGACTTCGGGGAGCCCCAGCGCGACCCGGGCGTGACCGTGCACGAACTCGACAGTGTAGGTCGCAAGGTGCCCGCGCTCTATCCGACCGCGGACCGACCGCTGTCGCTGCCCGTGCCCGACCCCATCACGACGCGTGCGCTGGCGCGGGTGCGCCGCGAGGTGCAGCCCGATGTCGTGCACTCGCACAACTGGCTGGTGAACTCGTGGCTGGCACTGCCCTCGGCATATCGCACCCCGCTGGTGCACTCGTTGCACGACTACTCCCACGTGTGCGCGACCAAGCGCCTGGTCTTCGCCGACGACGTGTGCCCGGGTCCGACGCCGAGGCGGTGCATCCCCTGCGTCGACCAGCACTACGGCCGCGGTCGCGGCCAGGTCATCTGGGGCATGGTGCGGGCCGGCATCGGGGTGCGTGAGCGGGCCGTCGACCTCTTCACCCCGGTCTCCTCCTTCGTGGCCCGGGCGAACCGGCTCCAAGAGGCCGGTGTCGCCTGGCGCACCGTGCCCAACTTCGTGCCGGACGACCTGACGGCCCGCCCGCGCGGCGACCGGCTGCCCGGGCTTCCCGCCGGCGAGTTCTTGTTCTTCGCTGGTGACCTGAGTCGGCAAAAGGGCGTGCACACGCTGGTGCGGGCGTGGCGTCGGATCAAGCAGCTGCACGGCGAGGACGCACCCGACCTGGTGCTGGCCGGCCGCCCGGCCGACGGGCTCGAGGGCGTGCCGGAGACGGCCGCCGACGGGCTCCACGTGCATCACTACTGGGACCACGAGAACGTCGTGAACGCCTTCCAGCACTGCGTGGCGGCGGTCCTCCCGAGCGAGTGGCCAGACCCGTGCCCGACCACAGTGCTCGAGGCGATGGCGCTGGGGTCGGCGCTCGTGACGACGCAGCAGGGCGGCATCGCCGACATGGTGACCGGCGAGGAGTCGGCGCTCGTGGTGCGGCCCGGCTCGGTCGACGACATCGTCGAGGCCGTCGGTAGGCTGCGCGCCGACGACGGGCTGCGGCGTCGCCTCGCGGCGCAGGCGAGCGTCGAGGTCGGTGACTTCCTGCAGGGGCAGGTGGCCGAGGATCTCCACGGCATCTACGAGGAATTGGCTACCCGGCGCTCGGCGGGTGCCGCACGCTGAGCAACAGCCAGGTGACGGCGGCCGACGTCAGGGCCGCGCCCAACACGTGGAGGCCGACCAGCACCTCGGGCAGCCCGGTGAAGTACTGCACGAAGCCGACGGCGCCCTGCCCGATCTCGACCCCGACGAGCGCCCAGGCCGCGCGCGCGGGACGCATCACGAGCATGGCCACGCTCAGGCCGACGAGCAGGAACACCGCGTCGGCGTGCAACTGGCTGAGCTGGAGCGGGTCGAGCCCGTTGCGCGGCGCCTGAGCGTCGCCGGCGTGGGGACCGGACCCGGTGACCACGGTGCCGAGGTACAGCACGATCCACGCGGCGGCGAACGTCGCCCAGGCCAACACGACGGTCGGCCCCCGCTCGGCGGGGACGGGCCGGTCGAGCACCTGGAGGAAGCGCACCGAGAGGCCGATCATCGCCAGCGACAGCAGCAGGTGCAGCGAGACGATCCACGGGTTGAGGTCCGTGAGCACGGTGATGCCACCGATGACCGCCTGCAGCGGGATGCCCAGGGCGAGCACGACCGAAAGGACGCGCAGGTCGCGGCGTCCGGTACGCCACGCGGCCACGACCGTCACCACCGCGACGGCGACGAGCACGAACGTCAGCATCCGGTTGCCGAACTCGATGGCCGAGTGGTAGCTCAGTGAACCGTGCGGCGTGAAACCCTCGTCGGTGCACCGCGGCCAGGTGGGACACCCCAGCCCCGACCCGGTCAGTCGCACGGCGCCGCCGGTGACGACGATGCCGATGTTGGCGGCCAGGGAGGCCCGGCCGGCCCATCGCGCCGCACGCGCGGTGTCTACTCCCACGTGAACGTCCTCGCCGTCAGGGCCGTGCCCAGTGCGGTCCAGCCGAGCAGCACGAGGGCCGGCAGGACGGCGACGTGCCCGTCGAGCAGGGCCGCGCGCAACCCGTCGCCGAGGGCCCCCGAGGGCAGCCACTGCACGACGGAGCCGAAGCTGCCGTACGCGCTGCGGGGGAGTACCACCGCCCCACCGGCCATGAGCAGCAGGTAGACGAGATTGGCGGCCGCGAGCGTGGCCTCGGCTCGGAGCGCGCCGGCGACGAAGAGGCCGAGCGAGGCGAAGGCCGCCGTTCCGAGCAGCGCCGTGAGCAGCGCGCCCACGACCGCGCCCGGGCCGCCCTGCGGATTCCAGCCGAGAGCCAGCGCGACACCGCCGACGACGAGTGCTTGGAGCACCTCGACCGCGAGCAGGGCCAGCACCTTGCCGCCGAGCAGACCCGAGCGGGGCAGAGGCGAGGCGCCGAGGCGCTTGATGACGCCGTAGCGTCGCTCGAAGCCGGTGGCGATCGCGAGCGAGGTGAACGAGGTCGACATCACGGCCAGCGCGAGCACGCCGGGGGTGAACATGTCGACGGCCGGATCCGAGAACGAGAGGCCGACCCGTTCGGACCCGGCGACCCCGCCGACGAGCACCACGACGGGGATCACGACGGCGAGCAGCAACTGCTCGCCGTTGCGCAGCAGGAGCCGGGTCTCCATCAGGGCCTGGGCGGCGATCATCCGGTGCAGAGGAGCCGCGCCCGGCTGCGGGGTGAAGGTGCTCATACGGCCAGCTCGCGTCCGGTGAGATCCAAGAACACGTCCTCCAGGCTGCGGGTGCCCAGGTGCAGCGACTCGGGCAACACGCCCTGTTCCTCGCACCACCGTGAGACCCGCGCGAGAGTGCTGGCGTCCGCCGGGCCCGTCACCACCAGGCTCAGTTCGTCGATGAGCCGGACGACGACGTCGGGGCCGAGCGCGGCGGTGAGCGATGCCGGCGCGCCGGGCGGGAAGGGTCGGGTGACCACGAGCCGGATCGTCGACACCTGGCTGCCCCGCGTCAGCTCGGTCGGTGACCCGCTGGCCACGAGGCGGCCCCGGTCGATGATGTGCACGGTGTCGGCGAGCTGTTCGGCCTCGTCCATGTAGTGCGTGGTGAGCACCACGGTGACGCCGTCGCGACGCACCTCCTCGAGCAGCGCCCACGTGTCGCGGCGCGCCTGCGGATCCATGCCGGCCGTGGGCTCGTCGACGAACACGAGCTCGGGGCGGCCCACGACCGCCATGGCCAGCCCGAGACGCTGTTGCTGGCCGCCGGAGAGCCGACGGTAGGGCGTGCGTCCGCAGTCGGCGAGACCGAGCCGCTCGACGAGGAGGTCGACGTCGACGGGGTGGGCGTGCAGCGAGGCGACGTGCCGCAGCATCTCGACGGCCCGGGCGCCGCTCCAGGCGCCGCTGCCCTGCAGCATCACGCCGATGCGCGGCAGCAGCGCGCGCCGGTCGCGCACCGGGTCGAGGCCGAGCACCCGCACGGTGCCGGACTGGGGGCGCCGATAGCCCTCGCAGGTCTCGAGCGTCGTGGTCTTGCCGGCCCCGTTCGGGCCGAGCACCGCGGTGATGCTGCCGCGGGCCACCTCGAGGGAGAGACCGTCGAGGGCGACCTTGTCGCCGTAGCGCATGGCGAGGTCGATCACCTGCACCGCTGCACCATCCACGCCAGGAAGTGTAGGGAGGCGTCCAGGGCGCTGCGGGCCGCCCCTACAGTGACGGGCGTGAACGTGTGGCTGCTGGGCATCGTGCTCGTGCTGTCGCTGGCGGCTGCGGTGTGGACGGTGGTGATGATCGTGCGCGACCAGAGCCCGCCCGGCGACGCCTACTTCGGCCTCCTGGGCGCCCTGATGCTGGTGTTGGCGGTGCAGGTCGTCACGGGTCTGGTCTCCCTGGGCGTCTCCGACCGGGTCGTCGAGAAGGTGACCTTCGCGGCCTACGACGTGACGGCGCTGCTGGTGCTCCCGGTCGGCGCCGCCCTGGCCCTGGTCGAGCGCAGTCGGTGGGGCACCACCGTGCTGTTGGTGGCCCTGCTCACGGTGGCCGCGATGGAGCTGCGCCTCTGGGCGCTGTGGAACCCGCATGCGTGACCTCAAGAGTGGGCCGGGCCGCGTGCTCGTCGCGGTGTACGGCGTGTTCGCGGTCGCTGCGACCGGCCGCTCGTTGGTGCAGCTCGGTCTGGAGCCGGGCAAGGCGCCGCTGGCGTACTCGCTCTCGCTGTTGGCGGCGATCGTCTACCTGGTCGCCACGACGTGCCTGCTCCTGGGAGGCGACCGGGCACGCCTCGTGGCCATCGTCTCGTGCGCCGTCGAAGCCGTCGGCGTGCTGGTCGTGGGAGTGCTGAGCTACACCGAGACCCAGCTGTTCCCCGACAAGACGGTGTGGTCGCACTTCGGCCAGGGGTACGGCTTCCTCCCGCTCGTGCTGCCGTTCCTCGGTCTGCTCTGGTTGCTGCGGGGCGACCACGCCCGGGAGCGCGCGACGAGGTAGGCCTTGGGTTAGGTGACCCTTCCTTGAAGCTCTTCCGGCATTAACGGCACACTGGCGTTGTGGAATTCAGCCGGGACGAGCTCAGCACGCGCCAGCGTGTCGCCCGGTCGATCCTCGACCACGGTCCGTCTACGGCGGCGGCCCTCGCCGACCGACTCGATCTCACGCCGGCGGCGGTGCGACGCCACCTCGACCAGCTCGTCGACGACGGGTCCGTCGAGGCCCGCGAGCCCCGCATTCTCGGTGCCCGCGGGCGGGGGCGCCCGGCCAAGGTCTTCGCTCTCACGACCAAGGGCCGTGAGGGCTTCGACCAGGCCTACGACGACCTCGCCGTGCAGGCGCTGCGCTTCCTGGCCGCCACGGGCGGCGACGACGCGTTGCGCGCCTTCGCCGAGCAGCGCGTGGCCTTCGTCGAGGAGAACTTCGAGGCCTCGCGCGAGGCACACCCCGACCTGACGCCGGCCCAGGTGCTCGCGCAGGTGTTCACCGACGAGGGCTACGCGGCGTCCGTGCGCGACGAGCCGCTCCAGCTGTGCCAGCAGCACTGTCCCGTCTCGCACGTGGCCCACGAGTTCCCCCAGCTGTGCGAGGCCGAGACCGCGGCCATCAGCCGGGTGCTCGACCGCCACGTGCAACGCCTGGCCACCATCGCCCACGGCGACGGCGTCTGCACCACCTGCATCCCGCCCACCCCCACTCCCGTCAGCCAGTCCTCAACCCAGAAGGAGCAGGTCACCTCATGACCTCCACGCAGGACTCCGAGACCCAGACCAAGGTCGAGCAGCTCAACCCCGAGCTCGCCGGCATCGGCCGCTACGAGTTCGGCTGGTCCGACGCCAACGACGCCGGCGCAGGAGCCAAGCGCGGCCTGAACGAGGACGTCGTCCGCGACATCTCCGGCAAGAAGTCCGAGCCGCAGTGGATGCTCGACCTGCGCCTGAAGGGTCTGAAGCTCTTCGGCCGCAAGCCCATGCCCACGTGGGGCTCGGACCTCTCGGGCATCGACTTCGACAACATCAAGTACTTCGTGCGGTCCACCGAGAAGCAGGCCACCAGCTGGGAGGATCTGCCCGAGGACATCAAGAACACCTACGACAAGCTCGGCATCCCCGAGGCGGAGAAGCAGCGCCTGGTCGCCGGGGTCGCCGCGCAGTACGAGTCCGAGGTCGTCTACCACCAGATCCGAGAGGATCTCGAGGAGCAGGGCGTCCTCTTCCTCGACACCGACACCGCGCTCAAGGAGCACCCCGAGCTCTTCGAGGAGTACTTCGGCACCGTGATCCCGGTCGGCGACAACAAGTTCGCCGCGCTGAACACCGCGGTGTGGTCGGGCGGCTCGTTCATCTACGTGCCGCCCGGCGTGCACGTCGACATCCCGCTGCAGGCCTACTTCCGCATCAACACCGAGAACATGGGCCAGTTCGAGCGCACCCTCATCATCGTCGACGAAGACGCCTACGTGCACTACGTCGAGGGCTGCACCGCGCCGATCTACTCCAGCGACTCGCTGCACTCCGCGGTCGTCGAGATCATCGTCAAGAAGGGCGGCCGCTGCCGCTACACGACCATCCAGAACTGGTCGAACAACGTCTACAACCTGGTCACCAAGCGCGCCACCTGCGAGGCCGGCGCGACCATGGAGTGGGTCGACGGCAACATCGGCTCCAAGGTCACCATGAAGTACCCGGCCGTCTACCTGATGGGCGAGCACGCCAAGGGCGAGACGCTCTCCATCGCGTTCGCCGGCGAGGGCCAGCACCAAGACGCCGGCGCCAAGATGGTGCACGCCGCGCCGCACACCTCCTCCTCGATCCTCTCCAAGTCGGTGGCCCGGGGCGGTGGCCGCACCTCCTACCGCGGCCTGATCCAGGTCAACGAGGGCGCGCACGGCTCGAAGTCCAACGTGCTGTGCGACGCACTGCTCGTCGACCAGGTCAGTCGTTCCGACACCTATCCCTACGTCGACATCCGCGAGGACGACGTGTCCATGGGCCACGAGGCGAGCGTCTCGAAGGTCTCCGACGATCAGCTCTTCTACCTCATGTCGCGCGGTATGGAGGAGGACGAGGCGATGGCCATGATCGTGCGCGGCTTCGTCGAGCCGATCGCCAAGGAACTGCCGATGGAGTACGCCCTCGAGCTGAACCGCCTCATCGAGCTGCAGATGGAGGGCGCCGTCGGCTGACCTCGCCGACCCGCCACCCGCACCCCCGAAGCTAGGAAGAACACCACGTGACCGTGACTGCTGCTGCCCCCGCGCGGGTGGAGAGCCACCTCAACCCGCCGCCGAGCTACGACCTCGCCGACCACCCCGCACCGACCGGACGCGAGGAGGTGTGGCGGTTCACCCCGCTCAAGCGTCTGCGTGGCCTGCTCGACGGTGAGCCCTCCGACGCGTGTCTGGAGTGGGACACCACGCTGCCCGAGGGCGTCACCCTCTCGACCGTCACCGCCGAGGAGGCCCGCGCCCTGGGCGAGCTCGGCCCCAACGAGCGTCCGGCCGCGCTGGCCGCGTCGCTCTCCGGCGGTGCCGCGCTGCTCGACGTCCCGGCCGAGCTGGAGTGCGACGAGCCGGTGGTGATCCGCCTCTCCGGCAACACCGTCGAGGACCTGGTGTGGGGTCAGCTGCTCTACCGCATCGGCGCGCACGCCAAGGTCACGATCGTGCTCGTGCACACCGGGGCGGCGCGCTACTGCGCCATCTCGACCTTCGTGGTCGGCGACGGCGCCCAGGTCGACATCGTGTCGGTGCAGGACTGGGACGACGATGCCGTCCACCTGGGCCGCGACGCCATTCGGGTCGGCCGCGACGCGCGCGTCAAGCACACGTCGGTCTCGTTCGGCGGAGACCTGGTGCGGCTGCACGCCAACGTCGAGTACGACGGCCCCGGCGGTGAGGCCGAGCTGCTCGGCCTCTACTTCGCCGACGCCGGCCAGCACCTCGAGCACCGGCTCTTCGCCGACCACAACGCTCCTCGGACCTCGAGCAACGTGAACTACAAGGGCGCCCTGCAGGGTCAGGGGGCGCACACGGTCTGGATCGGGAACGTGCTGATCCGCAAGGAGGCCGAGGGCATCGAGACGTACGAGGAGAACCGCAACCTCGTGCTCACCGACGGCTGCCAGGCCGACTCGGTGCCGAACCTCGAGATCGAGACGGGTGAGATCGAGGGTGCGGGACACGCCTCGGCCACCGCTCGCTTCGACGACGAGCAGCTCTTCTACCTCCAGAGCCGCGGCGTCTCGGTCGAGGAGGCCCGCCGGCTGGTGCTGCACGGCTTCTTCGCCGACCTGATCCGCAAGATCGGTGTGCCGTTCCTCGAGGAGCAGCTCACCGAGACGGTCGAGAAGGAGCTGGCCAAGAACATGCTCGCCGCACCCGGGGAGTTCGCCAGCGCCCTGGAGGGCTCCGCATGAGCTTCCAGCGCGCGTGCGCCTTGGCCGAGGTACCCGACGACGAGCCGCTGGCCGTCGAGGTCGAGGAGTACACCGTGGCGGTCGTCCGCGACGGCGACGAGGTGTTCGCGCTGCAGGATCTGTGCTCGCACGCCGCGGTGGCGCTCAGCGAGGGCGAGGTCGAGGGCGGGCGCGTCGAGTGCTGGTTGCACGGCTCGTGCTTCGACGTCCGCACCGGCAAGCCCAGCGGCCTCCCGGCCACCGAGCCCGTGGCCACCTTCCCCGTCGACGTCCGGGGAGACGACGTCTTCATCGACACCACCACCACCCTGAACGGAGTGACCCCCGCATGAGCACGCTCGAGATCACCGACCTCGCCGTCTCGGTCAGCACCGAGGACGGCCCCAAGCAGATCCTCAAGGGCGTGACGCTGACCATCGACGACGGCCAGACCCACGCCATCATGGGCCCCAACGGCTCGGGCAAGTCGACGCTGGCCTACTCGATCGCCGGCCACCCGAAGTACGAGATCACCGGCGGCTCGGTGACCCTCGACGGCGAGGACGTGCTGGCCATGAGCGTCGACGAGCGCGCCCGGGCCGGCCTCTTCCTGGCGATGCAGTACCCCGTCGAGGTGCCCGGCGTCTCGGTGGCGAACTTCCTGCGCACCGCCAAGACCGCCATCGACGGCGAGGCGCCCAAGCTGCGCACCTGGGTCAAGGACGTCAACGGCGCCCTCGACCGGCTCAACCTCGACTCCACCTTCTCGCAGCGCTCGGTGAACGAGGGCTTCTCCGGTGGGGAGAAGAAGCGCCACGAGATCGCCCAGCTCGAGCTGCTCGACCCCAAGGTCGCGATCCTCGACGAGACCGACTCCGGTCTCGACATCGACGCGCTGAAGATCGTCTCCGAGGGCGTCAACCGCTTCCGCGAGCGCGAGGGCAAGGGCGTGCTGCTCATCACGCACTACACCCGCATCCTGCGCTACATCACCCCCGACGTCGTGCACGTCTTCGTCGACGGCAAGGTCGCGGAGTCCGGTGGCCCCGAGCTGGCCGACAAGCTAGAAGCCGAGGGCTACGAGTCCTACCTTCCGGTGGCGCGATAGGCGGCACTGCGCTGCGCTGTCGTCGCTCGACGGCCCGCTCCGCTCGAAGGCCGCCTTCGCTCCTCCGCCTTGCGCAGCACCACCTCTCGCACCACCGGACCACTTGAAGGGAGTTCGATCGTGATCGACGGACTGCTGCCCGACCTCGAGGTGGTCCGCAAGGACTTCCCGATCCTCACGCGGACGACGCCCGCGGGCCTGCCGCTGGTCTACCTCGACAGTGCCAACACCTCGCAGAAGCCGCAGGTGGTGATCGACGCGATGGTCGACCACCTCGAGCGGCACAACGCGAACGTGGCGCGGGCCATGCACCTGTTGGGTGCCGAGGCCACCGAGGCGTTCGAGGGTGGCCGCGACCGGGTGGCCTCGTTCCTCGGTGCGCCCTCGCGCGAGGAGGTCGTGTTCACCAAGAACGCCTCCGAGGCGCTCAACCTGCTGGCGAACACCTTCGCCTGGGCCGGCGAGCATCAGCTCGGGCCGGGCGACGTGGTGGTCACGACCGAGATGGAGCACCACTCCAACATCGTGCCGTGGCAGCTGGTCACCGAGCGCACCGGCGCCGAGCTGCGCTGGTTCGGGCTCACCGACGACGGCCAGCTCGACCTCACGAACATCGACGAGCTGCTCACCGAGCACACCAAGGTCGTGACCCTCACCTGGGTGTCGAACATGCTCGGCACCATCAACCCGGTCGCCGAGATCACCCGGCGGGCGCACGAGGTCGGCGCGGTCGTCGTCCTCGACGCCTCGCAGGCCGCACCCCAGCTGCCGATCGACCTGGCCGCGATGCCGGAGGCCGAGCGTCCCGATGCCCTCGTGTTCACCGGGCACAAGACGGTCGGGCCGACCGGCATCGGCGTGCTGTGGGGCAGCCGGGCGCTGCTGGAGTCGCTGCCGCCGTTCCTCGGGGGCGGCGAGATGATCGAGACGGTGACCATGGAGCGCTCGACCTACGCGGGCATCCCGCACAAGTTCGAGGCCGGCACCCCGCCCATCGTCGAGGCCGTGGGTCTCGGCGCCGCGCTGGAGTACCTCGACGGCATCGGCATGGAGGCGATCCAGCGCCACGAGCAGGCCATCACCGGCTATGCCCTCGAGGGGCTCGCGACCGTGCCGGGTCTGAAGGTGTTGGGCCCGACCGACGCGCACGCACGCGGGGGAGCGGTGTCGTTCGAGATCGACGGCGTGCACCCGCACGACGTCGCCCAGGTTCTCGACTCGCGCGGCGTCGCCGTCCGGGCCGGGCACCACTGCGCGAAGCCCGCGCACGCCCGCTTCGGCGTCCAGAGCAGCTCGCGGATGTCGTCGTACCTCTACACGACGCCGGCCGACATCGACGCGCTGGTGGAGGCCCTGAACTACACCCGCTCTTACTTCACGTTGGGCTAGGGGGAGACACCGATGAGCGCCGAACTCGACGCGCTGTACCAGGAGATCATCCTGGACCACTACAAGAACCCACACCATCAAGGGCTGCGCGACCCCTTTGAGGCCGAGGTGCACCACGTCAACCCGACCTGCGGTGACGAGGTCACCCTGCGGGTGCACCTCACCGACGGTCCCGACGGCCCGGTGGTCGACGACGTCTCCTACGACGCGCTCGGCTGCTCGATCTCGCAGGCCGCCACCTCGGTCATGACCGACCTCGTCATCGGCAAGTCCGTCGCCGAGGCGATGGACGTCCACGCCGAGTTCCTCACGCTCATGCAGGGCAAGGGCACCGTCGAGCCCGACGAGGAGGTGCTGGAGGACGGCATCGCCTTCGCCGGTGTCGCCAAGTTCCCCGCCCGCGTGAAGTGCGCCCTCCTCGGCTGGATGGCCTGGAAGGACGCCACGACCCAGACCCTGACGAACGGAGACGACCAGTGACCGACCCCGTGACCGACCCCGTGACCGACCACAGCGACCTGCCCGAGGTGCCCGAAGCCACCGGCGGTGCCGCCACCGCCACGGTGAGCGAGGACGAGGTCACCGAAGCCCTCAAGGACGTCGTCGACCCCGAGCTCGGCATCAACGTCGTCGACCTCGGCCTCGTCTACGGCGTGCACGTCGACGAGAAGACCAACGTCGTCGTCGACATGACCCTGACCTCCGCGGCCTGCCCGCTGACCGACGTCATCGAGGACCAGACCAACGGCGCGCTCGAGGGCCTGGTCAACGACGTCGCCATCAACTGGGTCTGGATGCCGCCGTGGGGCCCCGACAAGATCACCGAGGACGGCCGTGAGCAGCTGCGTGCGCTCGGGTTCAACGTCTGAGCGGGCTACCGTGACCCGATGAGCGCCTCCGACCAGCCCCAACGCGGACCCGTCGAGGAGTTCTGGGAGGTCGCGCGAGTGCACGCGCGCCTCACGAACGCCGTCCCGGCCTACTTCGGGCCCTCGGCGCTGGAGTCGCTCACGCCTCCGGCGTGGGCGTTCGGCAGCTCGCCGGAGATGGCCGACGAACTGCTCGCGCTGGTGCTCGGCGGCACGAAGACGGCCACCGCCAGCGCCCACGCCTGGTATACCGACGACCGGCCGGACGACGAGGCGGCCGAGCCGCTGCCCGCGCAGGGCAACCTCAGCATCGTCCTCGACGGCGCCGGCCACCCGCGGGCGCTCATCTCCTGCACGTCGGTCGAGGTGCACCCTTTCGGCGAGATCAGCGAGGAGCACGCCTATCTCGAGGGAGAGGCGGATCGTTCGCTCGCCTCCTGGCGTGAGATCCACGAGCGGTTCTTCCGCGAGGAGGGCACCTGGGCGCCCGACATGCTCGTGGTGTGCGAGCGGTTCAAGGTGCTGCACCAGGAGTAGGCCCCTCGGCTACGAGATCACCACTCATCACCGGTTCAAGATCCACCGCGACCGCGACGAACACCCACGCGAGCTGGCGGGGCCGGTACGGAGGGCGCGGGTAGCGTCGCGCGCATGCCCGAGAACACCGCGGAGAGCGTCCTCGTACCGCCGGCACGCGTGGAGCGGTGGGTGCAGAACTTCCAGGGTCGGCACGGCACGACCGCCCTCACCACGCGGGACGGGTCGCTGGCCGGCTCCGCGAGCGACGGCAGCACGTTCACCGCGGCGGCACCCTTCGGGGGGCGCTACCTCGGGCTGGCCGAGCCTGCGGCCTTCGCCGCGCACGCGCGCGATGCCGCGCCGGGGCAGTGGGGAGTGCTGCTGGTGCGCAAGGGCGGTTACGGCGTGGCCCGCATGAGCCGGGCCCGGGCCACCGCCACCAAGGTGGGGAGCCGACACGTGCAGGGCCGCACCAAGGCCGGTGGCCAGAGCCAGCAGCGGTTCGCGCGTCGCCGGGCCAACCAGGCGCGGGTGGCCTACGAGGCAGCAGCCGAGCACGCCGTCCGGCTGCTCGGTGACCTGCGCGGGCCTCTCGTGACGGGCGGTGACAAGCAGGCCGTCGCCGAGGTTCTCGAGCACCCGCGACTGCGCCACCTCGAGCCCGTGGAGCGATGGCTCGCGGTCGCCGAGCCCCGCCGTGACGTGCTGCTCGCCGCGATCGAGAGCGCCCAGTGCGTCGAAATCTCCGTGCACAACAGCGCGAACGAGCCCTGGCCGGGCCGCTGAATGCACTAGCGTCACGCCCATGTGGCAGCCCCAGCCCGGCTGGCACCCGCTTCCCGGCGGCGCCTCCCCGTCCACCGTGGGGGTCTGGCGTGCCGATGTCGACGGCGAGCCCGTGGCCGTCAAGCGACTCGCAATGCCTGGGCCGGGCGACCCGGCCGAACTCCTTGAGGCGCACCACTTCGCCTACTGGCGACGACCCGCCGAGATCGTGACCAGCGGCGTCCTCGCCCGTAGCCGGGGTCTGCGGCCGCCCGTGCGCAGCCAGGCGGTCGACGATGGCGACGGCATCACGCTGACCGAGGACTGGGTCGAGGACGCCGCCCTCAACGGCCTCTTCGTCGCCCACGCGCTCGGCCGGTTCGCGGGCACGCCCGTGCCCAACGTGTCGTGGCTGGCTCGCGACCAACTGCGAGATCGCCTGGCCCGCACCGCCCGCCACGGGGGCTGGCGCACGCTCTCGCGGACGACGATGGCCGACGTCGCCGAACACCTCTGGACCCGGCGCGACCACTGGCTCGCCAGGCTCGACGCCCTGCCGCAAGTGCTCCAGCACGGTGACCCGACCCCGCGCAACCTCATCGGTCGCGAGGGCGACGACGTCGTCGCGATCGACTGGGCCTGCTTGGGCACGGGGCCGGTGGGTGGCGACCTCGGCTACTACCTGCTCTCGGCCCGCGAGGAGCTCGGGCCGCTGCTCGACACCTACCTCATGGGCCTACCCGACGACCTGCCGTGCGGCCCAGCCACTCCCGAGCAGGCGGCCGAGGGAGCCCGCATCACCGCCGTCTACACCGCCATGAGCCGCGCGGAGTGGGCGCTGGCGCGCGTCGCCGGGGGAGAGGGCGCGCTCGCCGGCAAGTTCCGCCACCCCGCCGTCGCGCCGCACCTGCGCGCGCTCCAACGACAGTTCCCGCTCATCGAGATCCTGCTCGGGCCCTAGGACGATCCATGGGCTCCCTTTCCAGAACCTGCGCACGCCTCGTGCTCGGCATCCTCATGACCGCCGCTGGCCTCACGCACCTGACGGTCGGGCGCGAGGAGTTCGGCGTCCGGGCCCTCTATGGCGGTGGCTTCGGACTCACAGCGCGGCGGCGCTGAACGTGTCGCACGCCTGGAGAGTGCCGGTGGTGTAGCCGGTCTGGAACCAGCGCATCCGCTCGTCGGCCGAGCCATGCGTCCACGACTCCTCGTCGACCTGGCCCTGCGTGCGCTGCTGGATCCGGTCGTCGCCGACGGACGCCGCCGCCTGGAGCGCCAGCTCTCTCTCGACCGTCGACGTTTCGTTGGCAGCAGCCTGCCAGACCTAGACTCGACCACCGTCATGATCACCGCCCAGCAGCTCGAGGTCCGCGTCGGCGCACGCCTGCTGATGAGCGACGTCAGCTTCCGCGTCGGGGCCGGTGACAAGGTCGGCCTCGTGGGCCGAAACGGCGCCGGCAAGACCACCCTCACCAAGATCCTCGCTGGCGAGGGCCTGCCGGCCGGAGGTCAGGTGCACACCACCGGCGACGTCGGCTACCTGCCGCAGGATCCCCGTACCGGCGACCCCGAGGTGCTGGCCCGCGACCGCATCCTCTCCGCACGGGGCCTCGACGCCGTCGTGGCCAAGCTGCGTGACGCCGAGGCGCAGATGGCCTCCGACGACCCGGCCGTGCGCGACAAGGCGATGCGCCGCTACGCCCGGGCCGACGACGAGATGCACGCCGCGGGCGGGTACGCCGCGGAGTCCGAGGCGGCCACGATCGCCGCGAGCCTGGGCATCCCCGAGCGGATCCTGGGTCAGCAGCTCAAGACGCTCTCGGGCGGGCAGCGCCGCCGGGTCGAGTTGGCGCGCATCCTGTTCTCCGGCGCCGACGTGCTCATCCTCGACGAGCCGACCAACCACCTCGACGCCGACTCGATCATCTGGCTGCGCGACTTCCTCAAGCAGCACTCCGGCGGCTTCATCATCATCAGCCACGACAACGACCTGCTCTCGGCCACGGTGAACAAGGTGATGCACCTCGACGCCAACCGGTCGGTCATCGACGTCTACAACATGGGTTGGCGGCACTACCTGACCCAGCGCGAGACCGACGAGAAGCGCCGTCGCCGCGAGCGCATGAACGCCGAGAACAAGGCCAAGCAGCTCACGGACCAGGCGAACAAGATGCGCGCGAAGGCCTCGAAGGCCCAGGCGGCGCAGTCGATGCTCAAGCGTGCCGAGAAGATGCTCGACGGCGTCGAGGGCGAGCGGCAGGCCGACAAGGTGGCCGCCATCGCCTTCCCGAAGCCGGCCGCCTGCGGCAAGACACCGCTCACGGCGTCGTCGCTGTCGAAGGCCTACGGCTCCCTGGAGGTGTTCACCGGCGTCGACCTCGCCATCGACCGCGGCTCCCGCGTCGTGGTGCTCGGCCTGAACGGTGCCGGCAAGACGACCCTGCTGCGCATCCTCGGCGGCGTCGACGCCCCCGACAGCGGCCTGGTCGTGCCGGGTCACGGCCTCAAGATCGGCTACTACGCGCAGGAGCACGAGACCCTCGACACCTCGCGCACCGTCTTGGAGAACATGCAGTCGGCCGCGCCGCAGCTCACCGACACCGAAGCGCGCAGCGTGCTCGGCTCGTTCCTGTTCTCCGGCGACGATGCCCACAAGCCCGCCTCGGTGCTCTCCGGCGGCGAGAAGACCCGGCTGGCGCTGGCCTCGCTGGTGGTCTCCAGCGCCAACGTGCTGCTGCTCGACGAGCCCACCAACAACCTCGACCCGGCCTCCCGCGAGGAGGTGTTGGCGGCGATCCGCAGCTACGAGGGGGCGATCGTCCTGGTCACCCACGACGAGGGCGCCGTACGGGCCCTCGAGCCGGACCGGGTGCTGCTGCTGCCCGACGGCGACGAGGACCTGTGGAATGACGGGTACGCCGATCTGGTTTCCCTCGCGTAGGACGAGCAACCAGCAGGGAGCCGGATGTCAGGGATGATGAACGCGGGGGCGGCTTGGCGGCTTCTGCGCACCGACCCGAGCGTGGGCGACCAGCGTGTCGCCCGCGACACGGTGAAGCGGGTCGTCGGGTTCGCGCGCCCGCACCGCCGCATCATCGCCGTCTTCTTGGCCCTCACCGTGATCGACGCCTCGACCGTGATCGTCACGCCGCTGCTGGTGCAGAAGGTGCTCGACAAGGGCATCGCCGCCGGCGACCGGTCCGTCGTCACCTGGGTGGCGCTGGCCATGGCGGGATTCGCGATCTTCAGCGCGGTCCTCGGCGTCGTGAGCGCATGGCTCTCCTCGCGCATCGGTGAGGGCCTGATCTACGACCTGCGCACGCAGGTGTTCGGCCACGTGCAGCGCCAGTCGATGGCGTTCTTCACCCGCACCCAGACCGGCGCCCTGGTCTCCCGCCTCAACAACGATGTCATCGGCGCCCAGCGGGCCTTCACCTCGACGCTGTCGACCACCGTCTCGAACGTCATCGCCGTGCTCGTCGTCGGTGTCACGATGCTGGCGCTGAGCTGGCAGGTGACCCTGCTGTGCGTTGCGCTGTTCCCGTTCCTCTTCCTCGCCTCCCGCTGGGTCAGCGCCCGGCTCGCGGGCCTGACGCGGGAGCAGATGAACGGGAACGCCGACCTGGGCAACGTCATGACCGAGCGGTTCAACGTCGGCGGCGCCATGCTGCTGAAGCTCTTCGGACGTCGCCACGAGGAGGATGCGCTGTTCGCCTCGAAGGCCGCGGTCGTGCGCGACCTCGGTGTGAAGATCACTCTCACGACCCGCGTCTTCGGGGCTGCGATGGTGCTGGTGCCCGCGCTCGCGACCGCGCTGGTGTACGGCGTCGGCGGCCAGCTGGTCATCAGCAAGAGTCTCTCCGTGGGCACGCTGGTAGCCCTGGCGACGCTGCTGCTGCGCCTGCTGGGCCCGCTGCAGGGTCTCTCGAACGTGCGCATCGACATCATGACCGCGCTGGTGAGCTTCGAGCGCGTCTTCGAGGTGCTCGACCTCCCCTCCCTGGTTCAGGAGCGCCCGGACGCCGAGCAGGTTCCGCCCGGCGCTGCCAGCCTGGAGTTCGACGACGTCTCGTTCACCTACCCCGGATCCGAAGAGCTCTCGCTGCCGTCGCTCGAGGGAGTGGCCCGCCCCGAGTCCGGGTCGAGCGGACCCGTGCTGCAGGGCCTGACCTTCGCGGCACGACCGGGCGAGATGGTCGCTCTCGTCGGTCCGTCCGGCGCCGGCAAGACCACCGTCACCCACTTGGTCGCCCGGCTCTACGACGTCGACTCGGGCGCCGTTTTGGTGGGCGGGAGCGATGTGCGCGACGTGACGCTCCAGTCCATCGAGGACGCCGTCGGGTACGTGACGCAGGACGCCCACCTCTTCCACGACACCATCCGCAACAACCTGCTCTACGCGCGTCCCGGCGTCGGAGACGACGCCATCTGGGGTGCCCTCGAGGCGGCACAGATCGCCACGATGGTGCACCGGCTGCCCGACGGACTCGACACCGTCGTGGGCGACCGCGGCTACCGGCTCTCGGGCGGCGAGCGACAGCGGTTGGCGATCGCGCGGCTGCTGCTGAAGTCGCCGGCGATCGTGGTGCTCGACGAGGCCACGGCCCACCTGGACTCGGAGTCCGAGGCCGCGGTGCAGCGCGCACTCGATGCCGCGCTCGAGGGGCGCACGTCGCTGGTGATCGCCCACCGCCTCTCCACGGTGCGCGAGGCCGACCGCATCCTCGTGCTCGACGAGGGCCGGATCGTGCAGCAGGGCACCCACGGCGAGCTGCTCGCCGAGGGCGGCCTCTACGCCGACCTCTACCGCACTCAGTTCCTCGACGACTCCGCAGTCTCCGAGGAGGCGGCCGCCCGCGCGTAGGGGTGGTTGCTCTGCCGGGGCCTCTTCTCCTTGGTCGGCTTCGCGGGCCCCCCGTCTGCCCCCCCGTCCGGCCGCTCGCCGCGCGGACCGTGGCGTCGCTCGTCCCAGGCCAGGTAGAAGAAGCCGAAGACGGCCAGCAGACCGAAGAACCACCACTGGAGGCCGTAGAAGAAGTGCGGCCCGTTGTCGAGCTCGGGCAGCTCGACCGGCTCCAGGGCGGTCGCCGGCGTGGGATCCTCCGATTCCAGGTCGACGAACCCGCCGTAGGTCTGGAGGTCGAGAGCGTCGCCGATGGCGCTGCTCGACACCGCCCTGGTCGACTGATCGGTCACGATCGTGCTGTCACCGGAGCCGTCGACACGCACGTAGCCGGTGACGGTCACGGTGCCCGACGGCGGGTCGGGCACGTCGCCGGGGTCGGCGGTGCCGGCGTTCTCGGTGGCGAGCCAGCCCCGGTTCACCAGGAGCACCGGGCCGGCGTCGGTGCGCAGCGGCACCACGACGTCGACACCCGAGGCACCGTCCATGGTCTGGTAGCGCACGATCACGGTGTCGGCGGTGTCATAGGTGCCGGTGGCGCTCACCAGCCGCCACTCGTCGTCGTCCGAGACGGGTCGATCCGGCGCCAGCACGTCGCCGACGGGTGCGGGGGAGAGGCTCTCGTTGGTGCGGACGATCGCATTGCTCGCCTTGCGGTCGGCCAGGCGGCCGAACTGCCACTCGCCGAGCCACCAGGCCGCGTAGGCCAGGAACGCCACGATGATCGCGAAGAGGATCCACCGCCGGGAGACGAGGAAGGCCCAGGAGCGCACCCTGCGAGGCTACCCGCCCGGCTTCAGCGGGCCTGCCAGACCGGCTCGCCGCCGAGGAGGGTCGCGATGACCTCGATGTCGCGGATGTCCTCCGGCGCGACCGTCGCCGGGTCGTCGGAGAGCACGACCAGGTCGGCCAGCTTGCCCGAGGCGATCGTGCCGCGCTCGTGCTCCTGGTGCGAGGCGTAGGCCGACCCGTGGGTGTAGGCCACCAGCGCCTCGAGGCCGGTGATGGCCTCCTCGGGCCCGCACGCCGCTCCTGAGTCCGTGCGCCGGTTGACCAGGTCGTGCATGCCCAGCAGCGGGGCGCCGCTCACGACGGGACGGTCCGAGGACCCGGGCAGCACCACGCCGGCGTCGAGCAGCGACCGGCCGCGGTAGGCCCAGCCGGCCCGCTCCGCGCCGAGCGCGGCGATCATGCCGTCGCCGATCTCACTGACGAAACGCCCCTGGGGCACCGGCACCACCCCGAGCTCCGCGGCGCGGGCCACGTGTTCTGGGCGACTCACGCCGAAGTGCTCGATGCGGTGCCGGACGTCGGCTCGCGGCCATCGCCGCTGGGCTTCGGCGTAGGCGTCGAGCACCAAGTCGATGGCGGCGTCCCCGATGGCGTGCGTCGCGACCCGCCACCCGGAGCGGTGCGCGTCGAGGATGCGGGTACGCAGGGCCTCGGCGTCGTCTTGGAGGTAGCCGCGCTGACCGGGGGTGTCGGCGAAGTCGTCGGTGAGCGCGCAGGTGTGACCGATGAGCGAGCCGTCGCTGAACACCTTGACCGGGCCCAGCCGCAGTCGGTCGTCGCCGAGGCCGGTGCGGATGCCGAGGTCGAGACCGATGCCGAGCCCGTCGGCGGGGTGACCGGTCAGCTCGCGCAGGGCGTCGGCGGCGACCATCAGCTCGACCCGCACCGGTAGCCGGCCAGTGTCGCGAGCCGTCTGGTAGGCCGCCACCTCGACCGGGCTCTTGCCGATCCAGCCGCCGCCGATCCCGGCCTCGACCACCGAGGTGATGCCCTCGCTCAGGTAGACCCGGCCCGCGCGCTCGATGGCGTCGACGAGCTGGGAGAGAGGGTAGGGCAGCGTCAGCGGGCCGAGGAGCTGCTGGGCCTGCTCCTGCAGGAGCCCGGTGGGCCGCCCCGCCTCGTCGGTCACCACGCGACCGCCGGGCACGTCGCGCGCGGAGTCGGAGAGCCCGAGCTCGGCGAGCAGGGCTGTGTTGACCACGCACATGTGGCCGCTGGTGTGCTTGAGCCAGACCCGTCGGCCTCCGGCGGCGCGGTCGAGCCCTTCGCGGGTCGGGTGGGCGCCGGTCTTGTTCTCGTCGTAGCCCGAGCCGACGACCCAGGCGTCGGCGTCACCGGCAGCGTCGAGCTCCGCAGCGCGGCGGGCCACCGCGTCGTAGAGGGCATCCAGCGACCCCACGCGCAGGTCCACCTCCGCGAGGCTCAGGCCGTACCACGCCATGTGGTTGTGAGCGTCGTGGAAGCCGGGAGCGACCACAGCGCCGTCGAGATCGAGCGTGCGGTGGGCGGGCAGCTCTTCGTCGACGGCCACGATCCGGTCGCGCCAGATCGCCACGGACGACGCCACGTCGGCGCGGTCCACGCCCTCCAGGGTGCGAACCCGGGCGTTCGTGAGCAGCAGGTCAGCTCGCACCGGCCACCTCCCGCCGCAGCGCCGCCTTCTCGACCCGTAGGGACGCCGTGAGAGGCAGCTCGTCGCGGAACCGCCAGATGCTCGGCACCTTGAACGGCGCGAGGCGCTCCGCGCACCAGGCGTGCAGCTCGGCCTCGTCGGCGCCGGGAGCCACGACGTAGGCGGCGACCTCCTCGCCGCGCACCTCGTCGGGTACGCCGATCACCGCGGCGACCTGGACGGCGGGATGCGAGAGCAGCACCTCCTCGACCTCGACGGCCGCGATGTTCTCGCCCGAGCGGCGGATCATGTCCTTGAGCCGGCCCGCCAGGTAGAGCCGACCCTCGTCGTCGGTGCGGGCCAGATCCCCGGTCGGGAACCAGCCGTCCTCGTCGAAGGGGGCGGGGTGGCCGAGGTAGCCGAGCATCATGCCCGGCCCCCGCAGCCACAGCTGTCCGGCCTCGTCGACCCGAGTCTCGCGGTGCGCCGCCGGGCGCCCCAGGCAGCCCGAACCCACGAGCGCGTCGTGCTCGTCGGCACCGACCCTGATGTCGGCGCCGGTCTCGGTCATGCCGAAGCACTCGAACCACGGCACCCCGAAACGCTCCTCCAACCCGGCGTGCACCGCCGGCGGGATCGCCGAGCACTGCACCACGCGCACGCGGTGGTCGCGGTCGGTGGGCGCGGGCGGCATGCGCAGCAACAGCACCGGCATCGAGGCCAGGCAATAGACGTAGGTGACCTGGTGCTCGCGCACCTTGGCCCAGAACGACGACGGGTGGAACGCGTCGAGCACCACCAGTCGCGCACCGGCCATGAGCGCCGCGACCACGTTCCACTGCGGGTCGACGTAGTGGAACGGCTGCGCGGTGAGCAGCACGTCGCTCTCGTCCAGGTGCGGGTGACCGCTGATCAGCGAGTCGCCCAGGGTCGTCCAGTAGCGGTGGGTGAGCAGGCAACCCTTGGGGCGGCCCGTGGTGCCGGAGGTGTACTGCACGTTGACGACCGTCTCGGGGTCGAGCGGCGCCTCTCGCCAGGGATGCTGCGGCGCCGCGGCGCTCAACTCGGCGTACGTGGCGTCGTCCACGAGCAGGCGCACGCCGGCGTCGTCGAGGATGTGCGAGCGGTCGGTCGAGCGATAGCGCACGTTGAGCGGCACGATCGCCGCCCCGAGCCGCATGAGCGCGAACCAGACCAGTCCCGTGGCGGGGACGTTGCCGAGCTGGACGCCGACGTGGTCGCCTGTCCGGACCCCGCGCTCGCTCAGCGCCTGAGCGAGGTGGGTGCTGCGCCGGGCGATCTCGTCGTACGTGAGGCTCTCGCGCGGACGCTCGGGCAGGTCGAAGACCCACGCGATCCGATCGGGGTGCTCCGCGGCGCGCGAGTCGAGGAGGTCGACCAGGGTGCTGGCAGGGGTGCGGGTAGGGCTGGAGGCAGGGGTGGGGGACAGCGGGTCAGTCACGGTTGAACTGCTCGCGGGGTGCGTCGTTCTCGCCGGAGAGCGCGGTGAGCAGTGCGTTCTCGGTCTCGCGCGCCATGGCGCCCTCGACCGTGCTGTCGAGACCGTGGTCGAGGGTCTGCTTGGCCAGACTCAGGGCGAGTGCGGGCCGCTGCGCCATCCGGGCCGCCAGGTCGAGCGCGACCGTCTCGTGCTCGCCGGCCGGCACCGCGCGCGCCACGAGGCCGATCTCGGCGGCCCGACGGCCGCTGACGCGCTCGCCGAGGAGCAGCAGCTCCTTGGCCTTCGCCCAGCCCACCAGGGCCGGCAGCAGCTTGGAGATGCCGCCGGTGACCGAGAGCCCGACCGACACCTCGGGAAAGCCGAAGGAGGCGTCCTCGGCGGCGACCACGACGTCGCAGGCCAGGGCGAACTCGGCTCCGGCTCCCAGCGCGTATCCGTGCACCGCCGCGATCACCGGGGCCGGCAGCCGTCGGATCAGCCGGGTCACGTCGTGGATCTCCTCGAGCCGCTCGCGCGCCTGGAGCGGTGTCTCCTCGAGGGGTTCGGCCTTGAGATCGTGGCCGGCGCAGAACGAGCGACCGCGTCCGGCGAGCACGACCGCCTGCGCCCCGTCGCGCCCGGCCCGGCGCAACGCCTCGACCAGCCCGCGGGTCAGACCCACGTCGACGGCGTTGAGCCGGTCGGGGCGGTCGAGGTGGATGACGGCGATCGGCCCGGTGGACCGGTCGTCGAGGTGGTAGGAGACGGACTCCAACGAGACTCCTTCGATGCAAGACGGGCGTGTCACGCGCGACACGCCGGAAGACGACAACTTTTTCACATCTTTCTGCCTGCTGTTCACCTGCCCGTGACCTGCGCTTTTGCGCGTCGTCGCAGGTCAGCCGCCAGTTGACGGAGAACCGTCGTAGGCCGCAACGTTAACGCGTTCGCTCGTGCAGATCGCGGGAGACGGACCGGCGTCCGAGTGGCCGCGTCGGAGGGTGGGGTGCCAAACACCTGTCCGACTTGGTTCGCGGAGGTCGGTTCGTCCCGCGTGAGCGGATACGGGAGGGCTTCGGTGCCCTAGACAACGACACGCCCCGGCAGCCAGTCCGGACATCGGGTCGGACCGACGGCCCCGAAAGCCCTCCCGTCGCTCTGCCGCGCGCCTGCTGAGCGTGCCTTCGTAGCGTGCCTCTGTAGCGTGTCAGCGTGATCCGCGCGCTGGTGGCCTTCGTCGTCGGCGTCGCGCTCTCGTTGGCCTTCGAGCCGGTCGCGATCCCCGTCGTCGCGCCGTTCTGCGTCGCGGGCTATGTGTTGTGCCTGCACGGCCTGGCCGGAGGTCGGCGCGCGCGGCGCCGGGGCTTCGGGGTCGGGCTCGCGTTCGGCGTCGGCTTCTACTTCACCCACATCTGGTGGATGCGCGCCGTGGCCACCGCCGCGTGGATCGGTCTCGCGAGTCTCGAGGCGCTGTTCTACGGCCTGCTCGGCGCGGTGGTCGTCGTGCTGGTGCGGCGCCGCTGGTGGCCGCTCACCGTCACGGCCGCCTGGGTCACGATGGAGGTTTGGCGCAGCAGCTGGCCCTTCAGCGGCATGCCCTGGGGCCGGCTGGCGTTCTCGGTGGTCGACACACCCCTGACCGGCCTGCTGCCCTGGATCGGCATGGTGGGGGTCTCCGGGGTGGTCGCCCTGCTCGGCGCGCTGCTGGCCCACCTCGTGCTGCACCGGCGGGCGCTGGTGCTCGTGCCGCTGCTCATCGTCGGCGGGGTGATCGCGCTGAGCGTCGCGGTGCCCTACGACCCCGGTCCCGAGGACGGCGAGGCCACCGTGGCAGCCGTGCAGGGCAACGTGCCCGGCCCGGGTAACGACGTGCTCTACGACTACGAGCAGGTGACCCGCAACCACGCCGAGGCCACCGAGCAGTTGGCCGCCCAGGTGGCTGCCGGCACCGAACCGCGACCGGACTTCGTGGTGTGGCCGGAGAACTCCACGGCCGTCGACCCGTTCGCCGACGCCGAGACCCACAGCGCCATCGAGGCCGCCGTGAGCGCGATCGACGTCCCGGTGCTGGTCGGGGCCATCGTCGACGACGGCGCCGACTACGTGCTCAACCAGGGCATCGTCTGGGACCCCGTCTCGGGGGCCGGCGACCGCTACACCAAGCGGCACCCCGTGCCCTACGGCGAGTACATTCCCGCGCGCCGGTTCGCCGACTTCAACTTCGGTGAGCTGGCGCGGATCAGCCGCGACATGCGTGCCGGCACCCGCACCGAGCCACTCGACGTGGCCGGGGTGCCCGTCGCCGACGCCATCTGCTTCGACGTCGCCTACGACGACGGCATCGACGCCCAGGTGCGTCACGGTGCCCAGATGCTCACGGTGCAGACGTCGAACGCGACGTTCATCTTCACCGACCAGATCGAGCAGCAGTTCGCGATCACGAGGCTGCGCGCGATCGAGACCCAGAAGTGGCTCGTGGTGGCCTCCACCAACGGCCTGTCCGGCATCATCGACCCCGAGGGGCACGTCGTCGCCACGGCCGACCCACGCACCACCGCCGTGATGGTGCACCGCGTCGGGCTGCGCACCGGCGCCACGCCCGGCGTCGTGCTCACCCCCTGGATCGGATGGGTGGCCTTGGTCGTCACCCTGGTCGGTCTCTGCGCAGGCTTCGTGCCCTATCGTCGCTTGCGCCCGACGCCGGAGGAGAAGACGTGAGCAGCGGCCGCACCGTGATGGTGATACCGACCTACGACGAAGCGGCCAACCTGGCCTGGATCGTGGGCCGGCTCCGCGCCGCCGAGCCCGAGATCGACGTGCTCGTGGTCGACGACAACTCGCCCGACGGCACCGGGCGGATCGCGGACGACCTGGCGGCCACCGACCCGCAGGTGCGGGTGCTGCACCGCACCGGAAAGGAGGGCCTAGGCGCCGCCTACCGGCACGGCTTCGCCCACGCTCTCGCGGCCGGCTACGACGTGATCGGCGAGATGGACGCCGACGGGTCGCACCAGCCCGAGCAGCTGCACCGACTCCGGACGGCGCTCGAGGACGCCGATCTCGTCATCGGCTCACGGTGGATCCCGGGCGGCTCGGTCACCAACTGGGCCCTGCACCGCCAGGCTCTCTCTCGTGGGGGCAACCTCTACGTGCGGATGCTGTTGGGCATCTCGGTGCGCGACGCGACCGCCGGCTACCGGCTGTTTCGTCGATCGACCCTGGAGCGCATCGACCTGGCCTCGGTGCGCTCGACCGGCTACGTGTTCCAGACCGACATGGTGGTGCGCACCCTGCACGCCGGGCTCACGGTGCGCGAGGTGCCCATCGAGTTCGTCGAGCGCGAGCGGGGCGACTCCAAGATGAGTGGTCGCGTGGCGGGGGAGTCGCTGCGCCGGATCACGGCATGGGGCCTCGCGGAGCGGCGTGAACAGCTGCGGCGCAGGTGGCACCGGTGAGCCGACGTCGCCACGTGGGCTTGATCCTGGCGCTGCTCTTCGTGGTCTTGCCGCTCGTCGAGGTCTACGTGATCGTGCAGGTCGGCCAGGTCATCGGGGCGTTCTGGACGATCACGTTGCTGGTGGTCGACAGCGTGCTCGGCGCCATGATCGTGCGCAGAGAGGGCGCGCGCGCCTGGCGGGCCCTGGTCGAGACGCTCTCGGCCGGGCGCCTGCCCGCACGCGAACTGGCCGACGGTGGCCTGGTGCTGATCGGCGGCACGTTGCTGCTGACCCCGGGCTTCGTCACCGATGCGTTCGGCGCGCTGCTCGTGCTGCCGGTCACCCGCCCGCTGTTCCGCGGCGCGCTGACCGAGATCGTGGCCGCACGGATCGCGAGCCCGAGAGCACGTCGCCCCGGGTCCGACCGGACGCGGGGCGACGTGGTGGAGGGTGAGGTCGTGGACCCTGAGAAGCCCGAGGACTAGGCCTTGGCGGTCCTGCGCTTGCGGTTGGCCTTATGCAGGTGGGCGGGGCCGATCTCGCCGCCGCGAAGCAGGTCGAGCCGCTCCTTGAGGATGTCTTCGAGCTCCTTCTCCGAGCGGCGCTCCAGCAGCATGTCCCAGTGGGTGCGAGCCGGCTTCTCGGCCTTCTCCTCCGGCTTGATGCCGCTGATGCTCAAGCCCTCGGCGCCGCAGCGCGGGCACTCCCAGGTGGCCGGGATCTCCGCCTCGACGGACATCGTGATCTCGAACTCGTGTTGTGCGGGGCACCGATAGCCGACCTGCTGCCGGGCGGCGAACTCGATGCCGCGCTCGTCCTCGAAGCTCTGGCTGCCGAGGCCGGCTCCACGCAGTGTGCGGTCTGCCATGTCGAGACTCCCAACGTCGATTTTCTTGACCGACCGGTCGCGGTCTGTCAAGAGGTCAACGGTACCGGGATCGACACGATTCCCCCAATCACCTCCCGTCTCACCCGGGTGGCGGAGGGGGTCTCACACCTGGGCGGGGATCTCGTTCCCGGCCTCGCGGATGCCGCGCTCGGGGTCGAGCCTCAGCAGTAGCACGGCGCCCAGCACGAAGAACACGATGAGGGCCAGGATCGAGGGCCGATAGGAGCCGGTGAGCTGGAACACGACCCCGAACAGCAGGGTGCCGAACCACGATGTGCCGCGCTCGGCAGCGTTGTAGAGGGCGAAGTACTCCCCCTCCCGGCCGCGGGGGATGAGTTGGCTGAAGAACGAGCGGGACAGTGCCTGGGTGCCCCCCATGACCAGCCCGATGGCGATGCCGACCACCAAGAACAGGGCCACGTTGCCGCGGGGCAGGAAGATCGCCACCACCACGATCGCCATCCACCCGAACGTGCCCCACAGCAGGGACCGGTAGGCGCCATGCCGCGACGCGAGCCGACCGAAGAACAGGGCTCCGCCGAAGGCCACGAACTGGATGAGCAGGATGGTGCCGATGAGCACCGAGCTGGAGAAGCCGAGTTGCTTGGAGCCGTAGGTCGAGGCGCTCGCCACCACCGTCTGGATGCCGTCGTTGTAGAAGAGGTAGGCCAACAGGAAGGTCATGGTCATCGGGAAGCCGCGCACTTCGCGCAGCGTGGCGAACAGCTGCCCGAACGAGCGTGTCAAGAGCCCGCCCTCGCTCGCCACGACGTCCTGCGGCACGTAGTCGCGCAGCCGCACGAACGGGATGATGGTGAAGCCAGCCCACCACACCGCGGCCGAGAGCATCGAGATGCGCACCGCCATCTCGGTCGAGAGACCGAAAGCGCCGTGCCCCAGCACGATCACGAGGTTCAGCGCGAGCAGCAGGCCGCCGCCGAGATAACCGAAGGCCCACCCGCGCGAGGAGACGCGGTCGCGCTCGGAGGCGGTCGAGATCTCGACCAGGATGGCGTAGTAGCTCACCAACGAGCACCCGGCGAGGATCGAGCTGGCGACCACGGCGAAGGCCCCGATCTGCCACTGGTCGTCCTTCATGAAGAACAGGAGGGCTCCGAAGAAGGCGCCCGACCAGGCGAAGGCGGCCATGTGCAGCTTCTTGCGCGGCGACCGGTCGACCATGGCGCCCACGATCGGCAGCACGAAGGCGCTGGCGATCGTCGCGAAGCTCGTCAGGTAGGCGGGCAGCGATCCGGCGGCCAGGTGCAGCCCGAGCAGGTCGACGGTCTTGTTGCACGTCTCGTCGGGGTCGGGGCAGCCGGCCGCTCGTCCGGCGACCGTGATCATGTACGGCGCGAAGAGCACCGTCAGCACGGTCGTGTAGAAGGCGGAGTTGGCCCAGTCGTACCAGTTCCAGGCCCGCTGTTCTGCGGTCAACGGCTCACTCATCGCCCAGCTCCCTCCCAGAGACCACGGCGCACCAGGACGCCCTTGAGCACGTCGGTGCGGTCGGTGAAGATCCCATCGACGCCGAGGTCGAGCAGCTGCTCCATCTCCTCGGGGTCGTCGATGGTCCACACATGCACGTGGACGCCGGCTGCGTGCGCGCGGCGGACCAGTGCACGGGTGACGACGGGCACGGTGAATCGCAGCGGGCCCAGCGCCAGCGAGCGCGTGTGCGGCACCTGGAGGGCGGCGACCCGGCGGCGCGTGATCCGGCCGGCGATCGCTGCGGGGAGCAGCAGGAACGCCAGCACCTCGAGTGGGTGGGCCGACGTCAAGACACGGGGTCCGCAGGCACGGCGGAAGGCCGCGAGCCGACGCGGTGAGAACGAGCCGACCAGCACGCGGTCGGTCGCGCCGGCCTCGTCGAGGAGGGCAGCCAGCGGCTCGGCGGCGTCTGCGGACTTCAGGTCGATGTTGAACCGCTCCTCCGGCCAGCGGCACATGAGCTGGGCGAGCGTCGGGATCTCCTCGCGACCCGCGACCCGGGCGTGCTGCACCTGCTCGCGGGTGAGGTCGGCGATGGCCCCGGTTCCGTCGGTGACCCGGTCGAGCACGGCGTCGTGGAAGGCCATGAGTACGCCGTCGCGCGTGAGGTGCACGTCGGTCTCGAGGTAGCCGTAGCCCAGCGACACCGCGTGCGCGAAGGCGCGCTCGGTGTTCTCCATCCCGATCAGGTCGGGGTGCAGCGCACCGCCACGGTGCGCGAAGGCGATCACCCCGCCCGAGCCGGGGGCCCTCAGGTAGCTCACGGGGCTGAGTATGGCGCCGGAGCGCCTAGATGTCGCGGAAGGTCTCGATCTGCGCGCCGAGTTCGTTGAGACGCTCGGCCAGGTCCTCGTAGCCGCGGGCGATGACGTAGGTCGAGCGCAGCACCGAGGTGCCCTTCGAGGCGAGCATGGCGAGCAGGATGACCACCGCGGGGCGCAGCGCGGGCGGGCACACGATCTCGGTGCCGGAGAAGTGGGTCGGGCCCTCGATCATCACCCGGTGCGGGTCGAGGAGCTTGACCTGGGCGCCGAGCTTGGTGAGCTCGGTGAGGTAGATGGCGCGGTTCTCATAGACCCAGTCGTGCAGCAGCGTCTGACCCGTCGCGACCGCCGCGATGACCGCGAAGAACGGCAGGTTGTCGATGTTGAGCCCGGGGAACGGCATCGGGTGGATCTTGTCGAGCGGGGCGTGCAGCACGCTGGAGTGCGTGGTGAGGTCGACCAGCCGGGTGCGGCCGTTGCTGGCGACGTACTCCTCGGAGCGATCGTAGGAGAAGCCCATCTCCTCCAGCGTCGCGAGCTCGATCTCGAGGAACTCGATGGGAACCCGCTTGATGGTGATCTCGGAGTCGGTGACGATCGCGGCCGAGAGCAGCGACATCGCCTCGATCGGATCCTCGGCGGGGGCGTAGTCGACGTCGACGTCGATGACCTCGCGACCGGTGACGGTCAACGTCGTCGTGCCGACGCCCTCGACCTCGACGCCGAGGCGCTGGAGGAAGAAGCAGAGGTCTTGCACCATGTAGTTCGACGACGCGTTGCGGATGATCGTGGTGCCCGGGTGCAAGGCGGCGGCCATCAGGGCGTTCTCGGTGACGGTGTCTCCGCGCTCGGTGAGCACGATCGGCCGCGCCGGGTGGACGCTGTCGGCCACGGAGGCGTGGTACATGCCGTCGGTGGCCTTGACCTCGAGCCCGAAGGGGCGCAGCGCGGCCATGTGCGGCTCGACGGTGCGGGTGCCGAGGTTGCAACCGCCGGCGTAGGGCAGCTCGAAGTCGTCGGCGCGGTGCAGCAGCGGACCGAGGAACATGATGACCGAGCGGGTGCGGCGGGCGGCGTCCTCGTCGATGGAGTCCAGCCGCAACTGCTTGGGTGGGACGATCTCGAGGTCGCCCTCGTCGCCGAGCCAGCGCGTCTGCACGCCCAGACTGCCCAGCACCTCCAGCAGCCGGTTGACCTCCTCGATGCGGGCGACCTTGCGCAGCGTGGTGCGGCCCCGGTTGAGCAGCGAGGCGCACAGCAGGGCGACGCCGGCGTTCTTCGAGGTCTTGACCTCGATGCTGCCGCGCAGCGTGGTGGGGCCGGTGATGCGCAGGTGCGTCGGGCCGGCACCCAGGGCGACGATCTCGGAGTCGAGCGCGGTGCCGATGCGGGCGAGCATCTCGAGGGAGAGGTTCTGCTGTCCCTTCTCGATCCGGTTGATCGCACTCTGGCTGGTGCTGAGCCGCTCCGCGAGCTGCTGTTGGGTCAGGCCGCGGTGCTTGCGCGCGTCGCGGACCATGTTGCCGATCCTGCCGAGGTAGTCGTCAGCCATGCGTCCGACGGTAACTCATATGTGAGATAGACCTGCACATCTGCCGGGTGTCGGTGGCCGCGGGCAACGGTGCCATGCTGGGCACCATGCGAGCGACGACCATCCACGGCCCCCGTGACATCCGGTTCCGCGACGACGTCACGGATCCGGTCGTCGAGGAACCCACCGACGCGATCGTGCGCGTCACGACCGCCTGCATCTGCGGGTCCGACCTCTGGCCCTATCGCGGCGAGAATCCCGTCAAGCCTGGCTCGACGATCGGCCACGAGTGCATCGGCGTCGTGGCCGAGGTCGGATCGGCCGTCACCCGCGTCGCGGTCGGTGACTTCGTGGTGGTCCCGTTCGACCACTGCGACAACACCTGTGCGCACTGCCGGGCCGGCATGCAGTCGGGGTGCGTGAACATCGGCATGACCCAGTCCGGTCAGGGAGAGTTCGCCCGGGTCCGGCAGGCCGACGGCTCGCTCGTCAAGGTGCCCGACATCGAGGAGCGGCCCGACCCGACGATGGTGCCGCACCTGATGGCGCTCTCCGACGTCATGCCGACCGGATGGCACGCGGCCGTCTCCGCCGGCGTGCGCGCCGGCGGCACCACGGTGGTGGTGGGGGACGGCGCCGTCGGTCTGTGCGGCGTGCTCGCTGCGGCCCAGATGGGTTCCGAGCGCGTCGTGCTCCTGTCGCGGCACGAGTCGCGGCAGCGGGTGGGTCGTGCCTTCGGGGCGACCGATGTGATCGCCGAGCGAGGTGACGCCGCCACGGCCGCGGTGATGGACCTCACCGACGGCATCGGCGCCGACGCCGTCCTCGAGTGCGTCGGTACCGGCCAGGCGATGACCACGGCCTTCGACGTCGCCCGGCCGGGCTCGACCGTCGGGTTCGTGGGCGTCCCGCACGGCGTGGAGCTGCCGGTGCGCACCATGTTCTCCAAGAACGTCGGTCTGGCCGGTGGCATGGCGCCGGTGCGCAAGTACCTGCCCGACCTGCTCGACCTCGTGCTGGCCGGCGACATCGAGCCGGGCCGGGTCTTCGATCTCTCACTCCCGCTCGACCAGGTGGCCGAGGGCTACCGGGCGATGGACGAACGGCGCGCCATCAAGGTGCTGCTGGACGTCGGCTGAGCGCCGTGCTGGTTCTCGGGCCGCTCGTCCGGCACGTCGACGAGACCACGGCGACGGTCTGGGTCGAGACCGACGAGGCCACCACGGTCGTGGTGCGGGCCGGGGACCTCGAGGCGTCGGCAGCGACCTTCGCGGTGCACGGCCACCACTACGCGTTGGTCGACGTCGAGGGTCTCGCGCCGGGCACTCGCACTCCGTACGTCGTGGAGGTGGCCGGCGACCAGGTCTGGCCCGAGGCCGACTCCCCGTTCCCGGCACCGGTGCTGGCCACCCTCGACCTGGGGCAGCCGCTGCGTCTGGCCTTCGGCTCCTGCCGTGTCGCCGCCCCGCACGACGCCGCGGGGCACGCGCGGTACGGGGTCGACACCCTGCGCGCGGTCGGGCTCGGGCTCTCGCACCAGGCCGAGGAGGATCCCGAGCACCCCGCCCCCGACGTGCACTGGCCGCACCTGGTGCTGATGCTCGGCGACCAGGTGTACGCCGACGAGACGAGCGAGGAGATGCGTGCCGTCATCCGCGGCCGACGTGACCCCGAGCAGGAGCCGGGGTACGAGCTCAAGGACTACGAGGAGTACGCCCAGCTGTACCGGATCGCGTGGCGCGACCCAGCCACCCGCTGGCTGCTCTCGACCCTGCCCAGCCTGATGATCTTCGACGACCACGACGTGCGCGACGACTGGAACACCAGCGCCGCCTGGCGTCGCGACATGGCCGCGACATCGTGGTGGCACGACCGGATCGTGGGCGGCCTGGCGTCGTACTGGGTCTACCAGCACCTCGGCAACCTGACTCCGAGCGAGCGCGCCGAGGATCCGCTGTGGCGGCGGGTGCTCGACCGCGACGGCCCCGACGAGCTCGATCTCGGCGCCGACCTCGATGCCTTGGCCGAACGAGCCGACGCCGAGCCAGACACCTACCGGTGGAGCTACGCGCGCGACCTGGGCCCGCAGGCCCGTCTCGTGGTCGTGGACTCCCGATCTGCCCGGGTGCTCGAAGACGAACGGCGCTCGATGCTCGATGACGAGGAGAAGGTCTGGCTCGAGGAGCAGCTGCGTGGCGATGTCGAGCACCTGCTGATCGGCACCTCGCTGCCGTTCTTGATGGCGCCCGGGTTCCACCACGTGGAGGCGCTGGTCGAGGTCTTGGCTCAAGGAGCGCTCGGACGCCGGGTCGCCCGGTTCGGCGAACGGGTGCGGCGCTTCGCCGACACCGAGCACTGGGCCGCGTTCCAGGAGGGTTTCGCCTCGGTGGGGGAGTCGGTCGTGTCCGTCGCCACCGGGGAGCGTGGCAGGGCGCCGTCGACCGTCTGCTTCCTCTCCGGCGACGTGCACCACTCCTACGTGGCCGAGGCGGTGCCGGCTGAGGAGGACCGACGTGAGCGGGCGGCGTCTCGGATCGTGCAGGCGGTCTGCTCGCCGATCCGCAACCCGTTGCCCTGGTACATGCGTGGGGCGCTGGCGGTGGCCACCCGGGGCTGGGCACGCCCCACGGGCCGACTGCTGGGTCGGCTCGTGCCACGTTCGCCCGTGCACTGGCACGTCACCGACGGCCCGTGGTTCGACAACGCGCTCGCGATGCTCGAGATCGACGAGACGTCGCTGGAGATGTGGTGGACGACCGCCGCCGTCCGCGACGGCGACCATGCTCGCCCTCGGTTGAGCCAGATCGCCCGGGTGCGCGTCGAGGGCGCCGACCGGGGGTCAGCGCAGCCGTAGGGCGCAGGTTCCGCGGCGCTTCCAGTGATCGGTGCGGTAGTAGTCCCTCAGACCGCGACGCTGGTCGGCTCGCCGGGCCGACCAGTCGGTCCATGCGGTGTCGTACCCGAGCGTGTCGGCCATCCGCTCGACCGCCTCTCGGCTGGGAACCCCGACCGGTGCGCGGTCCTGGCCCTGCTCGTGCGGGATCGAGTTCAGCTCCTTGGAGGTCTCCTCCTCGCCGATCCGGATGAACGGGCCCTCGCGGATGATGAACTCGCTGTCGATCACGGCGAGCCTGGCGCCCACGTGCTTGATCAACTTGAGCAGTCGGTAGTGCTCCATGATGTGGTAGAAGATGCCGAACACGGCGACGACGTCGAAGCGCTCGCCGCGCTCGACCATCGTGGGCAGGGTCTCGAAGATGTCGCCCTGCTGGAGGTGCACGCGGTCGGCGATCTCACCGCGTGGGTAACTCGACTCGAACTGGTCGATGAGATCCTGCCGACCCTCGATGCCGACGACTTCACGGGCACCGGCACCACTGAGCGCGTAGGCCCACCGGCCGTCGTGCGAGGCGAGGTCGAGCACGCGCGCATCCTCGAGATCGCGACGGTAGGGCTCGACGATCATCTCGAACCGTGCGTTGAGCCGCGCGATGTTCGCCTCGGCGTACTTGTGGTCTTGCGTTTCGTCCAGGAAGTCGAAGAAACCCATGGCGCGGACTGTACGAAAGCTGGTTGACGCACATCTACCTTATCCGCGCGTTTCCTGAGGAAATCCCCCCGAACCCAAGGATGGGACTCAGGCGATGGCGGCCACCGGGCGAGTGGCCGAGACGGGCTGGCAGCCGCAGTCGGAATCGCACGCCAAGAAGGTGTGCAGAGCGTGACCACACCGCGGGCAGGGGCGGTCGTGGGAGAGGTGGACCCCTCCGTTGTGCTCGGAGATCTGGACGTTGTCCCACATGGTGTTTCCCTATCGGTGCGGGGGAGGCGCTATCAGGATGCGCCATCACATGTGAGATTCGTCGCTGAAATCGCCGAGTTTCCTCGCGTGAGCCACGAAATCGTCGTGATGGGCAGGGGCGAGTAGCCCGAGCGGGCCATGGGAGGGTGGCCCGGTGAGGCTCCACACCACCCATGTCGGCGACTCCGGAGCGCCGGTGGTCTTCTTGCACGGCCTCTTCGGCCAGGGCCGCAACTTCACCCAGATCGCCAAGGCGCTGGTTCCCGGGGCCGCCTCGACGCTGGTCGACCTGCCCGACCATGGTCGCTCGGCCTGGACCGACGAGGTCGACTACGCGCGATATGCCGATCTCGTCGCCGATCGTCTGGCCGAGCAGGGCGACCTACCCGCCCACGTCGTCGGACATTCCATGGGCGGCAAGGTCGCCATGGTGCTCGCCCTGCGGCACGCCGACCTCGTCGAGCGGCTGGTGGTCGTCGACATCGCGCCGGCGCCGAGTGAGGGAGCGGGTGACTTCGAGCATCTGCTGGACTCGTTGGCTCGGATCGACCTGACGCGGCTCGAGCGGCGTTCGGACGCCGACGAGCAGCTCGCGCAGTGGGTCGACGACGAGCGGGTGCGGGGGTTCTTGCTCCAGAACCTACGCGCCGGCCCGGACGGCTGGGCCTGGCAGGCGAACCTGGAGTTGCTCCGGCGTGATCTCGGCGTCATCGGCGGGTGGCCGGACGAACTGGAGGGCCTGGAGTTCGACCATCCGGTGCTGTGGGTGGCCGGCGAGCACTCGCCCTACATCGGGCCGGAGCACGAGCCGGCCATGCGCGCGCTGTTCCCGCGTACGACCCAGGTGACGATCAAGGGCGCGGGTCACTGGGTGCACTCCGAGCAGCCGGAGGCGTTCGTGTCGGCCCTGCGGGTGTTCCTCGGTGTCGGAGCGGCGCGCTAGAACTGGAGGCATGTCTGTCTCTCGTTCGCGCCAGGTCGGTCCGCACACGGTCGGGGCCGTGGGACTCGGGGCCATGACCTTCGACCAGTCCGGTGCCCAGCCCCGCGACCAGCTGCTCGACACGTTGCGCGCGGCCGTGGAGTCGTGGTCCGACGTCGGGTTGGCCCTGGTCGACACGGCCGACGCCTACGGACCCGGTGCCGACCTGGGGGAGCGGGCCCAGGGCGAGAACGAGCGACTCGTGGCCTCCCTGCTCGACGAGGCCGGGCTGCGCGAGCACGTCCTCCTGGCCACCAAGGCGGGTCACGTGCGTACCGACGGCGGCGGGTGGGACACCGACTCCTCCGCCGCCCACCTCCGGGCTGCGGTCGACGCCAGCCTCACGCGCCTCGGCATCGACGAGATCGCGCTGTGGCAGCACCACCGTCCCGACCCCGACGTGTCCTACGACGAGGTCGTGCAGACCCTCAAGGCCGTGCATCAAGCCGGCAAGGTGCGACACATCGGTCTCTCGAACGCCGACCCGGAGCAGATCCGGCTGGCGCACGGGGTGCTCGGCGACGCGCTGGTGAGTGTGCAGAACCAGTACTCGCCGAAGTTCCGCACCAGCGCCCCGGAGATCGACGTCTGCGCGGAGCTCGGGTTGACGTTCCTGGCATGGAGTCCGCTGGGTGGCCTGAACGACGCCAAGGAGCTCGGTGACAAGCACCCGGCCTTCGCCGAGGTCGCCTCCGAGCGAGGCGTCTCACCGCAACAGGTCGCGCTGGCCTGGGAGCTCGCCACCTCGCCGTGCGTCCTGCCCATCCCGGGAGCCAAGCGTCCCGCCTCCGTGCGCGACTCCGCGGCCGCCGTCGGTCTCGAGCTCAGCGACCACGAGATGGCCCGGCTCGACGCCTCGTGAGCGACCCGTTGGCGGGCTACGCGAACCGCACCGGTCGACCGTCCGGCCCGCTGCTGCGGGCACTGGGCGCGGTCGCGCCCGGCGTGGCGAGCGTCCGCGCCCAGGCCGAGCCGTACGCCGACGCCTGGACCGCGCACAATCAGGCCGTCCTCTCGTCGACGGGTCTCCTAGATCGCCGACCCCGTTGGGTGGTGCTCGGGGACTCCCTGGCCCAGGGCGTGGGCGCCACCGTGTTCGACCGTGGCCTGGTGGGGCAGTTGGAGCGTCGGCTGGCGGCGGCGGGTCACGGGCTCGACGTCGTCAACCTCTCCGCCACCGGCGCGCGGGTTCTCGACGTCCTCGACCAGCAGGTGCCACTGCTGGCGGCGCTGACGGCCGACCTGGTCACCGTCGTGGTCGGCTCCAACGACCTGTTCGGACGCCCTCGGCATCGTCGGGCGCTACCCGCGTCGATGTCGCGACTGGCGCGGGCGCTCCCGGTCGGCTCCGTGGTCGCGACGCTGCCGCAGCCGCGGCGCGCGGCGGAGCTGGCCGACCGTGAGCTCGAGGCCTCCGCCCGCTCCGGGCACCTGCGGCTGGTCGACCTCCGTACGTCGGGCCCGTCGTCGTGGCGCGGCCTGGTCGCGGCTGACTGGTTCCACCCCAACGACGCCGGCTACGCGGCACTGGCCGACGCCTTCGAGCCGGTGTTGCTCGCCGCCCTCGACACCACCACGGGGTCGGCCAGCGGGGTCGGCTAGAGGGGCTTCTTGAACCCCACGTGGGTGGGCTCGTACCCCAGTCGCTCGTAGAAGCGGTGCGCGTCCTCGCGGTGCTTGTCGCTGGTCAGCTGGGCCAAGTGCGCCCCGCGCGCCCGGGCGTGGTCGTGCGCCCATTCCAGCATCGCGCTGCCCAATCCGCTGCCGCGCAGCGAGGCCTCCACTCGCACCGCCTCGACCTGCATGCGCGTCGCCCCGCCGCGCGAGACGCCCGGCTGCATCGTGAGCTGCATCGTGCCGACCACGGCGCCGGTGTCGTCGCGGACCACGGCGAGGAACTGGGCCGGATCGCGGGCCACCCGGTCGAAGCCGGCCTCGTAGCGCGTGGGGTCGTCGGCGAACTCGCGCGTCGCCGCGACGGGATCCTCGACGAGCAGTCGCACGATGGCCGGCAGATCCTCGCGCTGGGCACGCTCGATGCGGTACGTGCGGCCCTCGAGGTGGCAGTGGCCGCCCGTCGCCTCGATCGCCCATCGGCGCAGCCGGGCGACGAGGGCGTCGAGCCAGCGGCCCACGTTGCGCCTGGCCTCGCGGGTGTCGGGGTAGCGGCAGCGCAGGTGCAGCCCGGACTCGTCGAGGATGAACCAGAGCATCACGCCATCGGTGAGCACCGCGGCCCCGACGTACTGCGCCTGCAGCCCCGTCGAGTCCACCCGAACCGGGAGCCGGCGCAGGTCGAGCCACGAGATGGCGAACATGCCGGGCGCGTCGGGCATGCCACCCCACGGCTCCAGCACGTCCTCGAGCGGCCAGGAGCCCATCTGCACGGCCTCCTTCACCGCTTCACCGCAGGCTCGGGGGTCGGTGTCGGGTGACTCGAGCACCGAGTTGGTGATGAACCAGCCGACGGAGTCGTGCCACTGGGCGTCGTAGCGGCTGTGGACCGGGAACACGGCGCGCAGGGGAGTGTCGGCCAGCTCGCGGGTCACCTCGGTCATCGCCGCGACGACCAGGGCCAGGGTCGACACCCCGGCCTCGCGGGCCCGGACGGCGAACGCGGCGATGGCGTCGACGTCCAAGACGTCGCGCAGCTCGACGCGCTCGACCTGGAGGGTGCTCAGGTCGCCCAGCGGCATGGGAAAGCGCGGCATCACACCGCCGCAGGCGCCCAGAACCTCCGACCAGCGGCGTCGGATCTCGGCAGGGGCCTGGGGTCGCTCACGCAGCGCCCGGGTGTGGTCGGCGAACGGTGGCACGGCAGGCAGCGAGCGGCCGTCGAGGGCGGCGAGCAGGTCGCGGGCGATGACGAGCATCGACCACATGTCGACGTGGGCGTGGTCGGCGGCCACCACGATCGTCGGCCCGTCCGCCGTGCGCAGCAGGCAGAGTCGATGTGAGGGCGTGGCGTAGGGGCGGCAGGTGGCGTCGAGCACCTCACGCAAGGCGTCGTTGACCGCCTGCCCCGGCTCGATGGGATGCTCGACCCAGCCGCGGGGGCGCAGGGTGACGCGGTGCAGCCGCGGGCCTTGGGTGGCGGGGGAGAAGACCGTGCGCAGGGTGCCATGGCGCTGCACCACCGCGAGCCATGCCGTCTCGAGGTCGACGAGGTCGACGGCGTGGTCGAGGTGGAAGGAGAGCGCCATCCACGAGCCGGGCCGATCACCCGCGCCGACGTGGCGCGCCTGGTCGAAGGAGACGGGCGCGTCGTCGACGAACGAGTCGACGGCGAGGTCGTAGCCGAGCAGCTGACCGAACGGCAGCCGCAGGTGGGCGACGTTGGTGAGCCGCATGCTCGGTACTCTAGGGGCCTGCGTCCGACCCACGCCCCAGGAGCCGCGCGTGCCGACCTTCGATGTGCCGGGTGCCACGCTGGATGTCGAGTTCAGCGACGAGGGCGGGCAGCCTGTCGTGCAACTCCACGGCCTCACGTCGAGCCGCTACCGCGACCGGGTGCTCGACCTGGACCTGGGGCGTGGCCTCTCGGGCACGCGCCTGCTGCGTTACGACGCGCGCGGCCATGGCCGGTCGACGGGTCGTCTCGTGCCAGAGGACTATCGCTGGTCGGTGCTGGCCGAGGATCTGCTGCGCCTGCTCGACGCGTGGTTCCCGGGGGAGCAGGTGCACGGGGTCGGGCCCTCGATGGGATGCGGCACGCTCCTGCATGCGGCGGTGCGCGACCCGGACCGCTTCAGCGGGCTCACCCTGCTCGTGCCTCCGACGGCGTGGGAGACGCGGGCGGCGAAGGCCGAGGACTACCGCGAGGCAGCGGATCTCGTGGAGCGCGAGGGCATGGTGGCATTCGTCGAGGCCGGGCGTCTCGCCCCGACCCCGCCCGCCACCGTCGGCGTGCCGGAGACGGTGCCGGATGTGCGCGAGGAACTGCTCCCCACGCTGCTGCGGGGTGCGGCCCTCACGGACCTGCCGGCACCCGACGCGCTGGAGGCGCTCCGGGTGCCGACACTGGTGCTCGCGTGGGTCGATGACCCCTCGCACCCCGTCTCGACGGCCGAGCGGCTCGTGGAGCTGATCGCCGGATCCAGGTTGCGGGTGGCCGAAACGCCCGACGACGTGGCGGGCTGGCCCGCCCGCCTGATGTACGAGGTGACCGGCGTCCTCTAGACGTGGTCGGCTCAGCGACCCCGGCGGCTCCAGGTGTTCACGTGCCACGGCACGAAGGGGTCGAGGGAACCGTCGAAACGGCGGATGAGAGCGAAGACTGAGGTCATGGCAGGACACCTCCCGGGGTCGGTGCGTCGGGTTCGTCAGGAGCGTTCCTCATGCCCGACGCGACGTCATGAGTGAACGATTCAATGGTGCATGTCGTCGCAGGTCAGACCCAAGTTCACGAGGCCGTTCGAGGCATGATCCTCGTCACGCGACGCGCGCCCGTACCGGAGGCGGGTCGGCCCTGGCGTCGTCGTGGCGGTGCGGCACGACGAGGTTGCGCCGGGGGTCGTCGGGCACCCGGGCGCCTCGTGCAGGGGAGCGAACGCGGCCCCCACCGTCAACGACGTCTGGCAGCATGGGCCCGGTGCACAGGCTTCTCGGCGGCTTTCTGACACTCGTGGCAGTGCTCACGTTGGCGGGGTGCGACGAACATCGGATCGACCCCGATTCGTTCACCTTGACCTACTCCACCAGCAACGGGGCCGTCGCTCCGACCTACCAGCGCTCGACCTCGCTCGAGATCGACGGACGCGAAGCCCATCTCGTGGTCACCGAGAAGGGCGAACAGACGACCGACCAGACGGTGGAGCTCTCCTCGGACGCTCTCCAGCAGGTGATCACGTCGGTCGACGCGCTCGACCACCGAGACAGCGCCAGTGACTGCGCGGGTGGCACCACCTACACCCTCACGTGGGGCGACGACAGCGGCACCCTCGGCAAGCAGGACGTGCGTTCGTGCAACGAGGAGGACCGCAACGCCGCCGACCAGGCACGCACCGCCATCGAGCCTGCGCTGTCAGCCTTCGATTCTTAGGGCTGACACACCGGGCACCAGAAGACCGTGCGCGCGGCCAGGTCGGCCGCGAGCACCTCAGCGCTGCAACGGCGGCACGGCTCGCCAGCGCGACCGTAGACGTAGTGCGCGTCGACCCGCCGTGCCCGGCCTACGGGCCGCTCGCGGTCGACGGGCTCGGTCGTGACGATGCGCCCGGCCTTCACGCCCGCGTTCATGAGGTGCCGCAGATCGTCCCAGATGCCCTCGATCTGGGTGGCGTCCAGTTCCCGCCCGAGGCGGTGTGGCTCGAGGCCGGCACGGTAGAGCACCTCGGACCGATAGACGTTGCCGACGCCCGCGATGACCGACTGGTTCATGAGCAGGGTGCCGATAGGGGAGCGGCTGCGGAGAACACGGTCGTAGAAGGCGTCTGGGTCGGAGTCGGGCCGCAGCGGGTCCGGCCCGAGCCGAGCGATCCTGGCCCGCACCTCGGGCTCCGTCAGGAGCTCGCATGCCGTCGGACCGCGCAGGTCCAGCCACACGGTGTCGCTGTCCGGAGTCCTCGTGACCAACCGCAGCCTGAGCGCGCCCCGGGGTGTCGGCGGTTGCCCGCGTCCGTCGCGGTAACGACCGAACAGTCCGAGGTGCACGTGCAGCCACTGGTCGTCGTAGACGTGAAAGAGGTGTTTGCCCCACGCGTCGGTGGTGGTCAGGCGCGCACCGTCGAGCAGGGCGGCACCCTCGGCGAACCGGCCCTGGGGGCTCGACGCCTCGACGCGATGCCCGCGGAGCAGTCGCCGGTGTCGGCGGGCGAGGCGGTGGATGGTGTGTCCCTCGGGCATGAGTCGATCATGCCCGGGGCAGTGAGAGCAGCAGTCCGGCCAGGGGAGCCGGCAGCTCGTCGGGGGAGAGGCACGCGGTGAAGGCCCGAGCCAGGCGCACTTTCCGACCCGACCCGGCACCGACGAAGCGGTGGACCTGGTCGGCGAAGGGGCGATCGCGCCAAGCGGGCTGCACGAGGAGGGACTGGAAGGAGCGCAACATGAGCTGGGCCTCCAGCACCTGGAGGATGCGGGCCGTTCCAAGGGCACGGACGAGCTCGTCCTCCAGATCGCGGTCGCAGACCCAGAAGCCGGCGCTCGGCAGATGGTCGGGGTCGTCGACCCGGTAGCCGATCGCACGCAGCGCTCGCACCACGAACGGTGACTCGGCGGCGTCGCACATGCCACGCAGGTCGATGCCCTCGCTGTCGGCGGCCCGCAGGTGTCGGCCGATGTTGGTCACCCCTCCCATGGACACGAGATCGACGCCATCGAGGGCGACGCCTGCTACCTCGGCAGCGGTCTCGACGGCCGCGACGTCGCTGGCTCCTTCGAGCAACACCTGCACGGCATCGACTCTAGGTCGGGCGGCTCAGCTGGCGTGGGGGTAGTCGAGGTCGAGGTCGAGGTGGGGCATGGGGCGGTAGATCTCGGCTACGAGTGGTTTGGGGCGTGCTCGGGTTCTGCGTGTGGTGGGGAGTGGTCGGGTGCCGGTGTGGTCGATGAGGTAGTGGTGGTTGTGGGGGTCGGTCCACAGGTAGATGCCGGGGATGGGTTGGACCACGTGCCAGCGGCCGTGGGTCTTGATGCGGTGGTGGGTGACCGAGAGGGGTCCGAGGTTCTCCACGGCTGTCTGTCCGGGTGGACCTTGTGCCTGGTAGGGCTGGGTGTGGTCGAGCTGCAACGCTGTACCCGCCGCCAGGGTGGCTGAGGCGTAGGGGAAGCAGTCGGCCGGTGTCAGCAGCTCGACCGCCTTGCGGGTGCGGGTGGGGATCTCGTAGGCATCCACGGGCGCCTGCTCGCGGGGGTAGAACACCGGCCGGATGGTGAAGCGTGCGGTGGGGCCGAGGGTGTCGCGGACCCAGTCCTCGGTCACCGGCTGCACCCCGGTCGCGGCCCCACCGGTACGGGTGGTGCGGGGCTGTTGGACGATCTGGCCGGTCTCGGGGTTCTCGGCGAGGTCGCGGGGGTCGAAGGGCAGGTGGACCCACACATCCACCTTCGGTGCGGGTGCCGATTCCTGGACCGGGGTGCTGGTGAGGAGTCGGAGCACGGCCTGGACCCGGGTCTCATCGACCGGCAGGTCGGACTCGGTCGCAGCGATCTGGGCGGCGGCGTGCTTCACCGAGCCGTCGATCTGTTCG
>NZ_JADIVZ010000032.1 GCF_015319165.1 Nocardioides acrostichi | reverse complement strand
GTCTTCGTGTCCCACGCTACCCATGCCAACGCGACCCTGACGCCACGCGGTCGGCTGCTCCTTGCACGTTTGGTCGTCGATGACGGCTGGACCTATGCCCGCGCTGGCGAGCGGTTCTCAGTCGGCACGACGACCGTGCGTAGGTGGGTAACGCGCTACCGCGAGCTCGGCGAAGCAGGAATGCATGACCGCTCGTCTCGGCCACGGCGCTCACCGAACCAGACCAGCCGCCGGCTCGAGCGACGCATCGTCGGGCTGCGGGTCTCACGCCGTTGGGGACCAGCACGGATCGCTTACCACCTGCGGATCAATCCCGCGACGGTCCACAAGGTCCTCGCTCGGTACAAGTGCCCGCGGCTGAAGTGGACCGACCCAGCCACAGGCACCCGTGTGAAGAGCATCGATAAGCGCTCCTACCTCCACCAGGCCCCGGGCGATCTGGTCCACGTCGACGTCAAGAAGCTCGGCCGGATCCCGGTCGGTGGCGGGTGGAAGAAGACCGGACGCGTGATCGGCAACCGCAACAACAAGCGCGAGCGCCCTGGCTACGCCTTCATCCACCACGCCGTGGACGACCACTCCCGCCTGGCCTACTCCGAGATCCACTCAGACGAGAAGAAGGAGACCGCGGTCGCGTTCTGGCAGCGCGCCCGGGCCTGGTTCGCCGCCCATGGCATCACCGTCAAAGCGGTTCTGACCGACAACGGCTCCTGCTACCGCTCGAAACTGTGGGCCAAGACCCTCACCGCGGCCGGGATCAAGCACCGCCGGACTCGGCCATACCGGCCACAGACCAACGGCAAGGTCGAGCGGTTCAACCGGACCCTGCTTGAGGAATGGGCCTACGCCGAGACCTACACCTCAGAAGCCGCTCGCGTCGCGGCGTACCCAGCCTGGCTCCATCACTACAATCACCACCGAGGCCACACCGCACACCGAGGCAAGTCAC
>NZ_JADIVZ010000031.1 GCF_015319165.1 Nocardioides acrostichi | reverse complement strand
CTGCTCGGCCCCAGTTCTCTGGTCCAACACTTGTTTGAGCTTGTGCCGATCGTGCGTCGGACGTTGCGCTGGGATCGGCATGTTCGAACTGGTCCACTTGCGGTGGTGGTAGGGACTCTCATCGGCTACCACCTCTTTCACGGACAACTCGCCTCGTCGAGCATCTTGGCGTACTTCGAGGGTGTCATGCCAGCGAGGCTTCGGTGCGGGCGGACGGTGTTGTACTTGATGAGCCACTCGTCGACAACGTGCTGGACCTCGAGCACGGAGTGGTAGACCTCGTGGCCGAACACCTCGCGTTCCATCGTGCCGTTGAACCGCTCGGTGTAACCGTTCTGCCAGGGGCTGGCCTTGGCGATGAAGACCCCGCGGACCTCTTGAGCACCCAGCCAGTCCAGCAACGTGTCGGCGATGAACTCCCGGCCGTTGTCGGCCCGGATCAGAGTCGGCTTGCCGTGCCGCTCGAACAACTTGGCCAGATGTGCCTGGACACTCTTGGCGCCGATGCTGCGGGCCGCGTGGGACCCCAGGCCGAGCCGTGTGAACTCATCCATCACGTTCAACACACGGATAGGACGCCCGTCACTGGTGCGGCGCTTGATGAAGTCGTAGGACCAGATGTGATTGCGGTACTCCGGCGGCAGTCTCCAGATGCTGTTCGCGTCCTCGCCCAGCGCCTTCTGCCCGCTGCTCTTGGCCTTCTGCGGGGGCACCTGGAGGCCCTCTCGGCGCCACAACCGCTCAACGCGCTTCTTGTTCACCGGCCAGCCTTCCTCGACCAGCAGCCCGCAGATCATCCGGTAGCCCCACTTCGGATGCTCATCGGCCAGCTCGACCATCCGCGCGACCAAGCTCTCCTCGAAGTCCGAGGGCCTGGGCACGTACCTGTTGCTCGACCGGTGCTGCCCGACCAGCCGGCAGGCACGGCGCTCACTGACCTTGTGCTTGCGCATCAGCATCGCCACCGCGTCCCGCCGCTTGGCCGGGCTTAGAAGTTTCCCTTCGCGACATC
>NZ_JADIVZ010000030.1 GCF_015319165.1 Nocardioides acrostichi | reverse complement strand
GTAGCTGACCTCACCCGCGGCACCCACCTGGCCGCCGGTGTAGGTCGCGGTCGAGTCCGCCACCTGCGGGGCACCGTCGAGACCCTGCAGCTGCAGAGTGACCCAGGAACCGTCCGCTGAGACTCGCACCGGACGCTCCCCGGCGTCGTTGGGCACCAAAGCGGTGAAGTCCGCCGCGGCGTTCTTCGCCGCCCACTTGTCCTGCATCGAAGCCGAACCCGGCTCGACCATCGTGGTGTCGATCGGAGCCCACTCCCCCGACCCATTCAGGTAGTTCACCGGCGTCAACGACACCGTCGTCTGATACGAACCATCAGCCTGCAACACCGTCGTGGCGAACCGGGAGGACCGTTCAGACACCAGCACCGGATCGATCGCCGGCTGCTCATCGGTCGACGCCACCGACGACAGCACGCCGCTCTGCAACGCGCCCGCCACTGGGGCCGCTGGGGCCGTGGGAGCCACGGCCGGAACGGGCCCGGAGACGGCCGAGGCGGTGTCGAGCGAACACACGGTCGCCGCCATGGCCAGCGAGACAACCCCGACCAGCACCTGAGACCCCCGCCGCACGGTGGCCATTTGCTTGTTCCGCATCTTCGGCTGGTGCGCCATGTGCTTCACCTTCGGATTCCGTCGCTGACCACGTCGCTCGCTGACGGCCCCGGAGCAGGTGTCGCGCTGTGCGCACGGTCGTGATCGCCGAGCGACGCACAGACAGTGCGAGGTTGATCCCTCCCCGAGACCAAGCGCACCACATCACAAGGCGACCGAGATGTGTGAAGAAATCTTGAAAACGCTCTACTCATCTATGAAAGGTCTAGCCCAGTAGACGTTGCTGTTGACAAGTTCGGGAGAGGTCGGATTCGCCCCGATCGTTCACCGCGATTGGTGGTGTTCGGCGCGTAGAAACACCGAAGTGCCCTCTGAGCAGGGAAGACTTGGACTTGTCGAAGGTTCCAGGTCGCCGCACGGAAGGCACTCGGTAGGTGAAGCGTACGTCGTGGTCTACGGGCTTGTCTGTCACGGCTGATGGTGTCGGCGTGGTGGCCCACGCGGGCAGCGTCGCGACCCGGCTGTTGGCCGACCGAACGGGGCTGACCGGGGGGGTTGTCGCAGGCGATGGTCCGCCGCAACTTCGTCCCGGTCCACGACCGGGGCCGAGTGCTGGTCGACGTCGCGGTGATGCTGGCTGATGGTGGTGAGGCGATCGCCGACATCGAGGTGCTGCGCCACCAGGTCGGGGTGCTCGGTC
>NZ_JADIVZ010000003.1:354365-439433 GCF_015319165.1 Nocardioides acrostichi | reverse complement strand
ACCCTGCTTGAGGAATGGGCCTACGCCGAGACCTACACCTCAGAAGCCGCTCGCGTCGCGGCGTACCCAGCCTGGCTCCATCACTACAATCACCACCGAGGCCACACCGCACACCGAGGCAAGTCACCAATCACGCACGTGCCCAACGTCCCCGGGTTCAACAGCTGGCGCTCCTCACGGCTCAACCACCGGCGGACACGCTCGTCGCTAGCGCTCCTCACGGCTCAACCACCGGGACGGTCAGGCGGGGGCCACGCAGACGGCGATCATGCCGGGGCCGACGTGGGCGCCGAGAACGGCGCCGATCTCGCCGCACCAGACCTCGCGGCCGTCGAGGTGGTCGACCAGGCGATCGGCCAGGTCGTCGGCGAGGGCAGCAGCCTTGTCGGGGTTGGCGAGGTGCGCGACGCCGATGTCGACCGGGCGCTCACCCGCCGCCTCGGCGGCCAGCTCCGCCAGCCGGGCGAGCGCGCGGCCCGAGGTGCGCACGCGCTCGAGCGACTCCACACGCCCGTCGGCGATCTGGAGCAGCGGCTTCACTGCGAGTGCGCCGCCGAGCAGCGCGGCCGCAGCACCCACCCGACCGCCCCGGCGCAGGTACTCCAGGGTGTCGACGTAGAAGAACGAGCGCGTGGCCAAGGCGCGCTCCCGCGCGACCTCGGCGGCGTCCCCGAGCGACGCACCACCGCGCGCGGCCGACGCGGCGGCGAGGGCCGCGAAGCCCGTGCCGATGCCCACCTGACGGCTGTCGACCGCGACGACGGGTACGGACGCCTTCGCCGCGGCCAGCTGGGCGGACTCGTAAGTGCCGCTCATCTCCGCGGAGAGGTGCACCGACACGATGCCGGTGGCTCCACCGGCGACCAGCCGTTCGTAGGTCTCCAGCATGGCCTCGGGCGAGGGTCGCGACGTCGAGACGGGTACGAACTCCTTCAACGCGAGCGCCACGCGCTCCGGGGTCGCGCCGTCGTCACCCTCGTCGAGCACCTCGGCACCGATGACCACCTGGAGCGGCACGGTCTCGACGCCAGCGTGCCGCGCGACGTCTGCGGGCAGGCTGGCGGTCGAGTCGGTGACCACCACGATGCTCATGACCGGCTCACACCACCACGTTGACCAGCTTCGGCGTACGCACGATCACCTTGCGCACCGTTGCTCCGTCGATGGCCCGGACGACGGCGGCGTCGGCCAGGGCCAGTGCCTCCAGGTCGGTCTCGGAGATGTCGGGCGACACCTCCAGCCGCGCCTTCACCTTGCCCTTGACCTGCACCACCGCGGTGACCGAGTCCTCGACCAGCAGCGCCTCGTCGACCTCGGGCCACGAGACCTGGGCGACCGAGGGCTCGTGGCCCAGCCGTTCCCACATCTCCTCGGCGGTGTAGGGCGCGACCATCGACAGCAGGATCGCCACGACCTCGACGGCCTCGCGCACGGCGGGATCCTCCCCGCCGCAGCCGGAGTCGATGGCCTTGCGGGTGGCGTTGACCAGCTCCATGGTGCGGGCGACCAGCACGTTGAACCGATAGCTCTCGACCAGTCCCTCGGCCTCGCGCACGGTGCGATGGGTGGCTTGGCGCAGCGCGGTGTCGCCGCCCTCGGGCGAGACCCCGACCTCGGAGGTGACGTCGCCGGCCAGCCGCCACGCCCGCTGGAGGAACTTCAGCGACCCACCGGGAGACATGTCGGCCCAGTCGATGTTGTCCTCCGGCGGGCTGGCGAACACCAGCGTCAGCCGCACGGCATCGACACCGAACTCGGCCAGCTGCTCGCCCAGGTTGACGCCGTTGCCCAGCGACTTGCTCATCTTGCGGCCGTTGTTGATCACCTTGCCCTGCGAGAGGTACGCCGAGAACGGCTCGCTCCAGGTGATCAGCCCGGCATCGCGCAGCACCTTGGTGAAGAAGCGCGCATAGAGCAGGTGCAGCACCGCGTGCTCGTCGCCGCCGATGTAGAGGTCGATCGGACCCCACGCCCGCGCCAACGCCTCGTCGAACGGCGCGGTCTCCAGGTTCGGCGAGACGAACCGCAGGAAGTACCACGAGGAGTCGACGAAGGTGTCCATCGTGTCGGTGTCGCGGCTGGCGGCTCCCCCGCACGACGGGCAGGTCGTGGCGACCCACTCGGCGGCGGCGCCCAGGGGTGAGGTGCCCTGCGGGCGCAGGTCGGCACCGGTCAGCTCGGGCAGCTCGACGGGCAGCTGGTCGGTGGGCACCGGCACCTCGCCGCACGCCTCGCAGTGCACAATCGGGATGGGCGCGCCCCAGTAGCGCTGTCGGCTCAGCAGCCAGTCGCGCAGCCGGAAGTTCACGGTGCCGCTCCCGGTGCCGCGCTCGGCCAGGATGTCGATCGCGGCCCGGATGCCGGCCGCCTTGTCGCTCACGCCGTCCAGCGGACCCGAGTTCACGTAGGTGCCGTCGCCCGTGGTGGCGACGAAGGTCTCCTGCGGGTCGGGCTCCCCCGTGTCGACGACCATGCGTACCGGCAGGTCGAAGGCCTTCGCGAAGTCCAGGTCGCGCTGGTCGTGCGCGGGCACGGCCATGATCGCGCCGGTGCCGTAGTCGGCCAGCACGTAGTCGGCCGCCCAGATCGGCAGCCGCTCTCCGCTGACCGGGTTGATCGCGTACCGACCCAGGAACACCCCGGTCTTGGGCCGGTCGGTGGCCAACCGGTCGATGTCGGAGGCCTTGCGCACGTCGTCGACGTAGGCCTCCAGCGCCGGGCGCTGCTCGTCGGTGACCAGGGACGACGCCAGCGCGGCGTCCGCGGCGACCACCATGAAGGTCGCGCCCCACAGGGTGTCGGGGCGGGTCGTGAACACGGTGATCGGCTCGGCCACCTCACCCTCGATCTCACCCTCGATCTCACCCTCGATCTCGAAGGTCACGTGCGCACCCTCGGAGCGACCGATCCAGTTGCGCTGGGCGTTGACGACCTTGGCGATCCAGCTGTCCTGGAGGTCGTCTAGGCAGTCGTACAGCTCCTGGGCGTAGGCGGTCGTGCGGAAGTACCACTGGGTCAGCTCCCGCTTGGTGACCACCGCACCGCACCGCTCGCAGGTGCCGTCGGCCAGGACCTGCTCGTTGGCCAGCACGGTCTGGTCCTGCGGGCACCAGTTGACGGCCGAGTTCTTGCGGTAGGCCATGCCGCGCTCGTGCATCAGCAGGAACAGCCACTGCGTCCAGCGGTAGTACTCGGGGTCGCTGGTGTGCAGCCGGCGCGACCAGTCGAAGCTCACGCCGTAGCGCTTCATCGACTCGTACTGGGTCTCGATGTTGGCGTAGGTGTAGGTGGCGGGGTGGGTGTCGTTGCGGATCGCGGCGTTCTCGGCCGGCAGCCCGAAGGAGTCCCAGCCCATCGGGTTCAGCACCTCGTAGCCGCGGAAGCGCCAGTAGCGCGCGATCACGTCGTGCAGCGCGAACACCTCGGCGTGACCCATGTGCAGGTCACCGCTCGGGTAGGGGAACATCGTCAGCGCGTACTTCTTCTCGCGCGCACCGGAGAGCACGGCGTCGTCGTCGGCGCGGAAGGGGTCCAGCCGGTCCCACACCGGCTGCCACTTCTCCTCTACTGCGCGGACGTCGTAGGTCGTCGCGTCCTGCTCGTCGCTCATCTGCTCGTCTCTCTCATGTGTCGATCCGGCCTGCTGTGGTGAGGGCACAAAAAAACCCCTCGGGCACGAGGGGCAGCCGCGTCGATGCTGTGCGTGTCGACGCGGCTAGGTAAGGAGCAGGCTCCGGCGCATGCCGCCATGGTAGCGCCTCAGCCGGACTGCTCCCCCACCACTTCGGCGAGGAACGCCAGCTGCGCGGCCAGGCACCGCTGGAAGGGCTCGCCGCGGTAGATGTCGAAGTGTCCCGCCGTCTCACGGTGCACCACGACCCGCGTACCCGCACGGGTGGCCCGGGCCGCCACCTCCTCGACCGAGGCGACCGGCGCCACGGAGTCGTCCTCCGCGATCACGAGCAGCATCGGCGCCTGCACCCGCGCGGCGAACCGCACCGGCCGGTTGAGCGGGATCAGGGGCACTCCGGCGGCGTCGAGCTCGTTGCGGAAGCTCGGGCCCGCGATGGAGGAGTAGCCGGACTCGCTGTCGGCCGACGTCATCGCGGCCACGGTGCCCGGCGGGCCGAAGACCGGCATCGTGATGCGACGGCGTGCGACCCGGCCCAGCAGGCCGCGGGTGCCCGCGAGACTCACGCGGGCGAGGCCGCGCAGGCCCGCGTACTCGCGGATCAGCAGGACCGCGGCCAGACCGTCCATCGCGGCCCCCTGGCTCATCACACCGGCCAACCGGCCGTCCTGCGCGGCGACCGGCAGCACGTGACCACCGGAGTACGAGCTGCCCCACACCACGAGGCGCTCGGGGTCGACGCCCGACAGCGCACGGGCGTAGGCGAGGGCCGCGTGGTAGTCCTCGCGGTGGCGGCGATGATCGACCATCTGGCGGGGCGTGCCCGTGGAGTCGGCGAACCCTCGGTAGTCGAAGACGAGCACGTCGGCGCCCGCGGCGGCGTAGGCCTCGGCGTACGGTGCGAGCCCGGAGTCGCGGGTGCAGGCGAAGCCGTGGGCCATGACGACACACGGCCGCCCCGCGTCGGTGGTCCAGGTGGCGCTGGTCGCCGGATAGTGCCACGCACCGAGCTGCTCGCCGTGGCTGGGGATCGAGACGTCGCGTCGCTGGCTCACCCCGCTGACCCTAGGGTGAGCGGCATGACTCTGGACATGTTCTCCTTGGACGGCAAGGTCGCCATCGTCACCGGCGCCTCGAGCGGGCTGGGCGTCGCGTTCGCGCGGGGTTGTGCCGAGGCGGGCGCCGACGTCGTGCTCGGCGCCCGCCGCGTCGACCGCCTGAAGGACACCGCTGCGCTCGTGGAGGCAGCCGGACGACGTGCCCTGGCCGTCGAGACCGATGTCGCCGACCCCGCCTCGTGCGAGAACGTCGTGGCCCTGGCCATGGAGGAGTTCGGCCACGTCGACGTGCTGATCAACAACGCCGGCATCGGCACCGCCGTCCCGGCCACGAGGGAGACGCCCGAGCAGTTCCGCGGTGTCATCGACGTCAACCTCAACGGCTGCTACTGGATGGCGCAGGCATGCGGCCGGGTGATGGGCGAGGGATCGTCGATCATCAACATCTCCTCCGTGCTCGGCCTCACCACCGCCGGGCTCCCCCAGGCCGCCTACGCCGCATCGAAGGCAGGACTCATCGGACTCACCCGCGACCTCGCGCAACAGTGGATGGGACGCAAGGGCATCCGGGTCAACGCGATCGCGCCGGGCTTCTTCACCTCCGAGATGACCGACCAGTACCCACCGGGCTACCTCGAGGGCCAACAGCAGCGCATCCCCGCCGGGCGCAAGGGCGACCCCCGAGAGCTCGCCGCCACCGCGGTGTTCCTCGCCTCACCGGCCGCCGGCTACATCACCGGCCAGACGCTGCCCGTCGACGGCGGTATGACGATCGCCTGACGTCGGCGCACGACTCAGCGGTTGCGGTAGGCCACACACACCGAGGGCCGGGGGAAGTCGTCGGTGTGGGGCCAGGTCGAGACTTGGTCCTCGAAGGTGGCTCCGTCGACCTCGCCGGGGTGCTGGACGGCGAAGAAGAGCGAGCGCGAGGAGTCGGCGATGAGCGGGCCGCAGGCCTCGGCACCGACCGGCATCGTCACGAACTGCTTGACCAGGCCGCGCTCCGGGCCGGCGACTGGCACCCGGAAGATGCCGTCGTTGGAGCCCAGCGCGTTGCCGTCGGTGGCGATCCAGAGGTTGCCGAGGTCGTCGAAGGAGACGTTGTCGGGGCAACTGATCGGGCTCACCTGGGACTTGTCGAAGCCGGCGAAGTAGGTCTCCGGCGCCTCGGGATCGCCACACACGAGCATGAGATCCCACCCGAAGGTCGTCGACGCATGGTCGCGACCCTGGGGCGAGAGCTCGAGCACGTAGCCGTTGCGGTTGCCGGACGCCGAGGTGAGCGGCGCACCGATCGAGGCACGCACCATCGACGAGTCCAGCGGATTGGCCTCGTCGACCGGGAAGCTCGAGCCGCGGCGTGAGTTGTTGGTGAGCGCGGCGTAGACCTTGCCGTTGACCGGGTTGGGCTCGACGTCCTCGGGGCGGTCCATGCGGGTGGGGCTGACCTTGTCGGCCGCCAGCCGGGTGAACACGAGAACCTCCTCGACGCTCATGCCCTCGACGAACGACTCGGTGTCGGTGCACAGCGGCAACCACTCGCCGGTGCCGTCGTAGACGCCGTCCTCGGCGCCGTCTCCGGTCAGGCGCGCCACGTAGAGGGTGCCTTGGGTGAGCAGGCGCTTGTTGAAGGCCCGCGCCCGCTGGCCGGTGCCCGGGCGCATCCTCTTCGCCGAGACGAACTTGTAGAGGTAGTCGCCGCGCTCGTCGTCGCCCATGTAGGTCACCGCGTGACCGTCCTTCGACAGCGCCACGTTCGCCCCCTCGTGCTTGAACCGGCCCAGCATCGTGTGCTTCACCGGCGCCTCGTCGGGGGCGTAGGGGTCGAGCTCGACGACCCAGCCGAAGCGGTGCGGCTCCCGCGGCTCGACGGAGAGGTCGAATCGCTCCTGCACCGCGCTCCAGCCACTGCCCGCGCCGGTGATGCCGTAGCGGGCGTAGGCCTCGGTGTAGCGCTCGTCGAGCGACTCACCCTCGGGCAGATCGAAGTAGGAGTTGAAGTTCTCCTCCCCCGACAGCACCGTGCCCCAAGGCGTGGTGCCACCGGCACAGTTGTTCATCGTGCCGAGCACGGTGACGCCGTCGGGGTCGGCGGTGGTGCGCAGCAGCTCGCTGCCCGCAGCCGGCCCGGCGAGGCGGAACGGGGTGTCGATGTGCACCCGGCGGTTGTGGGTGGCCCGGGTCAGGTTGCCCACCCGGCGCCAGTTGCCCGGCTGCACGCCCCGCTTGATCTCCACGACGGACATGCCGTAGTTGGCCATCGAGATCGCGGTCGCGGTCGTCTCGTCGTAGAGGCCGGTCGGGAACATCAGCTCGGGGTCGGTGTACTCGTGGTTGACCACGAGCAGTGACCGGTCACGCCGGTCGTTGCGGTGCTCGACGAGCGGCAGGACGCCGACGTAGTCGCAGTTGTAGCCGAACTGCGTCTTCGCGGCCGCCACGCTCTGGTTCCGGACGTCGAACTCGGGCGCTCCGGCCAGCACGGGGTCGCCCCAGCGCATGACGACGTCGTGCTCGAACCCGCGTGCCGTCGTCACGGCGTCCCGCCGGTTCGGGGCGACGGGGCGGAAGTCGACCTTGGCCAGCTCGTACTTCGGACGCTTGCCCCTCGGCTTGGCTGCGGCCTCGCTCGCCCGGGGCGCGCCCGGCGAGGCGGCAGCCGGTGCGCTCGCACCCAGGCCCAGCACCAGCGCCCCCGAGCCCCACGCCGCTCCCTTGAGCAACGCCCGGCGCTCGACGACCTTGCGGATCTCCTCCCCCACGTGCCCGGCATCGGAGCGGTTGGGCTCGGCGTGGTCGCAGGCGTTGCCGCACCGGTACCGGCAGGTCATGAGGCTCCGCGAGCCGTGCCGGGTGGGGGCGAGCGAGAGCAGGCGGCGTCCGCCGGGGGCGGGGGTCTGGGTCATGGGGATCTCCTCCGGTTCGACGTCGCGCCCGAGTGGGCGACGAGCGAGACTGAAGAGAAGCCAAGAAGACTCAGCGAACAGCCGGGCACACGTGCCGTGTCGAGAGGGCGACGGATCGGTGAACGGAGCACACGACGAGAACGTGTTCTACCCTCACCGGGTGGCGAGTCTCCCGTCGTACGTCCCGCGGCCGGTCGGTCGCGCCCTCAACGCCGCCCTGCACGCCGGCCTGGCCGTCGTCGACCGGGTGGGCGAGATCGCACCCGGCACCCGCGCGGCGGCCCGGTTCGGATCCTTCGGCCAGGGCACCAGCATCGGGTTCCCACCCGCGACGCTGATGAACACCGGCGCCATCCACCTCGGCTCCGACACCCTCATCGGCCGGCACGTCACGCTCTCGGCCGGCTACGGCCCCCTCGACGAGCGCGACCTCGAGCGCACCCTGGTCATCGGGGACCGCTGCGTGATCGGTGCCCGGTGCAGCTTCGCCGCGCACGAGCTGATCGAGATCGGCGACGGCGTCTGGTTCGGGCAGGACGTCTTCGTGTGCGACGCCAGCCACGGCTACCGCGACCCGCACATGCCGATCGGCGAACAGTTCGGCGCCCACGCGCCGGTGCGCATCGGGTCGGGCACCTGGATCGGGCACGGCGCCATCGTGCTGCCGGGCACCACCATCGGGTGCAACGTCGCCGTGGCGGCCGGTTCGGTCGTGCGTGGCGAGATCCCCGACCACAGCGTCGTGGCCGGCGTCCCGGCGCGCGTCATCCGGCGCCTCGAGAACGGCGTGGGCTGGGTCGGCGCCCACGGTGACGTGCGCGAGGTGCTCGACGGCCGTATCGGCGCCACCGGCTGAGCGGCGGCGCGATCCACCGCGACACGCGCGCCCGCGGCCGTCAACTCGGGTGGTTCCCTTCGCCCGGCCGGGCCGGGGCCCGGAGGGGCCATGCCAGGGGTTCTCTGACGAGTCGTCCTGGGCGTCGGCGCGTACGGTGGATGGCCTCGGGAGCCCACCACCGCCGACCTCGGGAGCCCCTCGATGACCGACGACCCGCTCGTCGCCGCCCTCCAGGACGCTTGGGGCGAACTGTGGCTCCAGTCCGACGTCTACCTCGCCCACTGCGCGCAGCGGCTCTCACCGGGCCTCACACGCGAGGCCATGGAGCTGCTGCTCACGCTGCGCCGCGACGGGCCGCTGGCCGCCGTACACCTCGCCGGGCGACTCTCGGCCTCCCGCAGTGACGTGGAGCGCATCACGGGCGACCTGGTCGCCCGGGGCCTGGTCGAGCTCGACGGCACGCTCGTGCGCCTGACCGAGCACGCCGAGGACGAACTGGATCTCGCGCGAACCGAGCGAGACGGTCTCCTGCGCGACGAGCTCATGACGTGGCCGATCGAGGACCGCTTCACCTTCGTGCGGCTCCTGGCCCGGCTGGCCCACCGCGACGATCTCGTGGCCGAGGTGGCGATGCTGCGAGTCGGGCGCGGCGGGTGAGGGGCCCGACTCCACCGGCGTCCTACGGTGGGAGGACCGACCAGCCCCTCACACCCGGAGGCCCCCGTTGATCTTCATCACCGCCCGATTCCAGGTGAAGCCCGAGCACGCCGACGCCTGGCCCGAGATCAGTGCCGCGTTCACCGAGGCGTGCAATGCCGAGGAGGGCTGCCTCTGGTTCTTCTGGTCGCGCTCGGTGAGCGACGAATCCGAGTACGTGCTGGTCGAGGCATTCCGCGACGCCGAAGCCGGCGCCGCGCACGTCAACAGCGAGCACTTCAAGAGAGCGACCGCCGAGTTGCCCGGCTACCTCGCGGCGACGCCGCGCATCGTCAACTGCGAGGTGCCGGGCACCGCATGGTCCGAGCTGGGCGAGATGGCAGTCTCCTGAGCAACGGGCCCCGGCGACCGGGGCACGACGGCCCGCCGTCGGGAGACCTGACCGACACCTACCAGCTCGACTTCGTGACGCCCGGGAGCTCACCGCGATGCGCGGCACCGCGCAGATTGATGCGAGAGAGACCGAACCTGCCCACGTAGCCGCGTGGGCGCCCGTCGATCTGGTCGCGGTTGCGAACCCGGGAGGGACTGGAGTCACGCGGCAGCCGGGCCAGTTCGCGCCCGGCCGCCTGACGCTGGTGGAGTTCGAGCCGTGGATCGCGCGACGCGGCACGCAATGCGTCTCGCCGCTCGCGGTAGCGCTCGACCAGGATCTTGCGTCGCTCGTTGGCGACGATCTTGGAGGTCTTCGCCATGGCTCAGCGCTCTTCCTTGAACTCGACGTGCCGGCGCACCCTCGGGTCGTACTTGCGCAGCACCAGCCGATCGGGGTCGTTACGGCGGTTCTTGCGCGTGACATAGGTGTAGCCGGTGCCCGCGCTCGATCGCAGCTTCACGATCGGCCGCGTCTCGGAGCCCCGCTTGGCCATCAGATCCGCTCCCCTCGAGCCAGCAGCTGTGCGACGACCGCGTCGATGCCGCGCCGGTCGATGGACTTGATGCCGCGGGCGCTCACCCGCAGGGTCACGTGTCGCGAGAGCGAGGGCACCCAGTAGCGCTTGGTCTGCAGATTGACGTTCCAGCGGCGCTTGGTGCGCCGGTGCGAGTGCGAGACGGCGTGGCCGAAGGTGGGCGCGGCCCCCGTGACCTGGCAGATACCTGACATCCGATTCTCCCGTGTAGAATGATAATCGTTCTCAATAAGCCTACCGGGAGACCTCGTGCGACCTGACTTCCACCCCGCCTACGACCACGTCGTGTTCCGCGACCGCAGCGGCGCGGCCTCTTTCCTCACGCGCTCCACCCTCGCCGGGCGACTGCCCCCGGACCACCCACGCGTCGCCTGGGAGGACGGGCGCAGCTACCCGGTCGTCGACGTCGACGTCACGAGCGCCAGCCACCCCTTCTGGACCGGCCAGGGTCGCGTCGTGGACACCGAGGGCAGGGTGCAGCGCTTCCACCGGCGCTACGCCGCGCTCCCCCAGGAGGGCGAGCGATGATCGCGCAGCCGCGACGCGCCCCGCGCACCCCCGTGGTCGTGATCAGCGGCATCGACGCCGCCGCGATGCTCTCTACGAGCATGTCGGTGCAGCTGGGCAGCCCCGGCTGCGTGGCCGTCCAGCACGTGATCGACCCGGATCGCCAGGTGCTCACCCGAGTGGTCGGCGATCTGACCGGCGTGATCGAGCGGCGGGAGATCGAGCTGGCCCACGCGTGCGTCTCGTGCGCCATCCGGGAGGACATCGTGCCCACCTTGGAGCGGCTCGCCGCCTCGGGCCGGTGGGACGGCATCGTGGCCTGCCTCCCGGTGGCGGCCGAGGCCACGCAGGTGTGTCGCGTGCTCGGCCGCTCGGCGCGCCAGGCGCCCCACGTGGCCATCGCGGCTGTCGTCGCGGCCCTCGACGGCACCACGGTCCTCGACGACCTGCTCGGCGACCACCTGCTCGTCGAGCGGGGGCTGGCGACCTCCCGAGACGATCGCCGCGGCGTCGCAGAGGTCGCCGGCGCGATGGTGGAGTACGCGGACCTGGTCTGCCTCACCACCGAACCGGCCCAGGTGGAGCGCGAACTGCTCGCGACCCTGGCACGCCCTGCGGTCTCCTCGGTGAGCGACCCCTCGCTCGTCGACGCCGCCGGACTGATGGCCGGCGTGCATCGGCACCAAGATGCCGAGGCCTGGGTGGCCGAGGTGCGCCGCGGCATGCTGCCCGAGCCGCCGGGCACCGAGGTCTGGCGCCTGGACCTGGTCTCCGACCGGCCCGTGCATCCGCTCCGGCTGCACGAGGAGATCGAGATCCTGGGCGGTGGGCCGCGCCGCACCCGAGGCTGCTTCTGGGTGCCCACCCGACCCGACACCGTGTGCGCGTTGGACGGCGCCGGCGGACAGGCCAGCGTCGGCTCCACGCGCGCCTGGGGCCGCGAGCGGCCTCTGACCCGGATCACCGTCGTGGGCCTCGACGACACCCGTGCCGAGATCGCCGCCGCGTTCGACCGCTGCCTGCTCACCGACAAGGAGATCGCCACGCGGGGCCGGACCTGGCGCGAGTCCTGGGACGGACTGGAGCCCTGGCTCGGACCGATCGAGGAGGTCGCCTGACACTCGCCCACTCGCCCACTCGCCCGCTCGGCCGCTCCCCCGCCCGGCTACCCGGATCTCACGGCCCCGGTGCACCCCGCCCGGGGCCGTCAGGTGCGCTGGAGTGCGTCGTGCCACCAGCGCTGCATCGTCTCCACCAAGAAGGCGGGCTCTCGGACCCACCCGATGTGGTCGGCCGGCTCGTCGGGGTGCCAGCGCCGCACCACGCCTGGCTCGAAGAGCTCGGCGAAGTGATCGACGCCCCTGCGGGGGGCGAGCGTGTCGCCCTCCAGGCTGACGACGAGGGCGGGCCGGGCGATCGGCCGCTCGACCGGGTACGGCGGGCGGCCCGTGAGCACCATCCGCGCCCACTCCCGCATCAGGCCTCGAGCGCCCGGCGCCCCGAAGGCCGGCCGGGGCAGGTGGCCGAAGATCGTCGTCGTGACGGGCACGATGACGCCGGCCATGGCCAGGAGGTGTACCCCGCCGTAGTCGTGGTGCCGGTAGTGCGGGATGTGGCTCCCCACGGCAACCAGTCCGTCGGCGGGTGGATGCAACAGCTGGTGCCCCGCGGCGACCTGACCACCCAGGCTGTGCCCGAGGAGCAGCACCGGGCGCTCGGCACGCTCGGCACGCGCGGCCGCCACGGCGTCCGCGGTGTCGGCTATCTCGTCTGCGTAGGTCCAGTCGTTGCCGCGACTGGCCCGTGGCTGGCCTCGCTCGAAACCACGCCGACCGAGGGCGCGGGCCTCCCAGCCGCGGCTCCGCAGCTCCTCGACCAGCGGGCGGTAGTAGCCCGATCCGATGGCCATCGCCGGCGAGATCAAGACCATCGGGGGGACGCTCGGATCGAGGCCAGGAGTCACGAGGCCCCATCCTCCAGGATGCGCCCGACGCCCTCCCGATAGGTGGTCACCTCGAACTCGGGGAACCGCGTGGCGAACGCGGTGGAGCCGAAGAGGTTGTCCTGCCGGTAGCACGGCAGGACCCGCGAGATCTTCGAGCACGACGGCATCGTGTCCTCGGTGTGCCACGGCTACTGCGGCCTGCTCGACACCCGGCTCTCCGACGGCTCCTATCTCATCGCCGGCCGCCGCATGACCGGGTTCGCGTGGCGCGAGGAGCAGTTGGCCGGGGTCGCCGCACTCGTGCCCTACAACGCCGAGGAGCGTGCCAAGGAGCGTGGGGCGCGCTACGAGAAGGCGCTGTTGCCCTTCGTCTCGAACGTCGTGGTCGACGGCCGTCTGGTCACCGGCCAGAACCCGGGCTCGGCCCAGGCCACCGCCAAGGCGGTCGTGGCGGCACTGGAAGGCTGACGAAACGAAACAGCGAGCCCCGGAGGACTCGCTGGAGAACCTGGTGGCCCTCACAGGACAACCCTCAGAACGCTCCCCGGTGGCCACCACGACCACCATCGATACCTCTGGCGGCCCTGAGCGGGCCTCCGGCTGCTGGGCTGAGGGTCGAGCATGCCGGTCCACATATCCTCAGGTCACGCGCTGGTCCTGGCAGGCGAGGACGCTTGTCCCAGCCCGACCCGGACCAGCCCCTCGGCGAAGGTGACCGCCGCCGTCAGGCCGTCGACGACCGGTACGCCGACCCGCTCTGACGCCGTCTGCGCCCAGCCCGCCATCGCGCCGCTACCGAGACAGAGGACATTCGCGCCGGCTTCGATCGCTCGGGCCGCCTGCACCTCGAACGCCGCGAGAAGTTCCTCGGGTGCGGCCAGCACCGGCAGGCCAGTGGCATGGATCCCGGCACAGCGATCGGCCAGGCCCGCGACGGTGAGGATGTCTCGGATCTGCGGCACGCTGCGCGTGGTGGTGGTCACGACCGCGTACCGGTGGCCGATCAGACACGCCGCCATCGCCGCCGCCTCGGCGATCGGCACCACCGGGCCGCGAAGCACCTCGGCCAGTCCCTCGCGGCCGTGGTCACCGAACCCGGCGTACACCGTGGCGTCCCACTCCAGCCCCTCGGCACGCAACGCCCGGACCCGGTCCAAGGAGGCCGCTGCGGACACGAACCCATCGGCATACCCCTGCACCGCGGACACCCCCCAAGACGGTTGCACACCGATGAGCTCGGTACCGGGCGCGGCCACCGCCCGCGCCACGTCGACGAGCTTCTCGGTCATCGCCGCAGTGGTGTTGGGGTTCAGGATCAGGATCCTCATCGGATCGGATGAACCTCCGCCCAGTGGCGTGCGATGTCGATTCGGCGGGCAAACCACACGCCGTCGTGCGAGGCGAGATGGTCGAGCACCCGGCGGAGCGCATGCGCCCGCCCGGGGCGACCTGCCAGGCGTGTATGCAGCCCGATCGACATCATCCGCGGGGCCTGGGCGCCTTCCGCGTAGAGCTCCTCGAAGGTGGCGATCACCTGGGCGACGAAGTCCTCGACGCTGCCGAATCCGGCCGGGCTCACGTAACGCATGTCGTTGGTGTCGAAGCTGTACGGCAGCACCAGATGCGGACGACCCGAGACCTGGACCCAGTAGGGAAGGTCATCGTTGTAGGCATCGGAGTCGTAGAGGAACCCGCCCTCCTCCACCACCAGCCGACGGGTGTTCAGCGAGGTCCGCCCGGTGTACCAGCCGACCGGACGGGCCCCGGTCGCCGTCTCGATCGCCGCGACGGTGCGCCGGATGTGATCGCGCTCGGTCGCCTCCCCGATGTGGCGGTAGTCGGCCCAGCGATAGCCGTGGCCGCAGATCTCGTGGCCGGCTTCGGCGAACGACGCCACCAGGTCGGGATGCCGTTCCACCGCCATCCCGACCGCGAAGACCGTCGCGGGCACGGCGGCCTCGTCCAGGATCCGCAGCAGCCGCCAGGCACCGGCTCGCGCGCCGTACTCGAACATCGACTCGACCCGGAGATCCCGGCCGGCGAACGGCTCAGCGCCGATGACGTCGTTGACCCCGTTCTCCGATTCCTCGTCGCCGTGGATCACGGCGCGCTCGGAACCCTCCTCCACGTTGACCACCACGCTGACAGCGACCCGCGCCCCTCCCGGCCACCGCGCCTGGGGTGGCCGGGATCCGTAGCCGACGAGGTCTCGGGGGTATCCGGAGATCATCGGGCCCCCACCTCCCGGTAGCAGTTCCGGTAACTCAGCTCGGTCGCGCCGGCCAGCCGGGCGGCGTGCCCCAGCGTGGCGAGCACACTGTCGAGCACGACGAAGGACTCGTCCGCGATCCTGTCGGCGTCGACGGCCCGCAGCGCATGGGTGAACCCGACGTCCTCCCAGCGCCGGAGGGCGTTGCCGAATCCTGTCCTCACGATGCTCGTCCGCCGAACGGCACCCGGGCGCGGACCTGATCCGCGGCGCACTCGAAGGTGCGGAAGGTGACTCCGGCCCGGGACTGGCGGTAGCCGAAGAACCGCTCGAGCATCCGCACCACCTGGGGCCGGTCGCAGACGTCCGGGTGGAGTGTGATCGGAGAGTCGGCGTGGCCCATCTCCCGGTGGACCCCGTCGGACTGGTCGGTCCACATCGGCTCGGGAGAGGTCTCGACCGAGTGCCCCGGAACGAACCACGTCGACTGGATCGCCATCCGGTCCGACCGGCTCCGCAGCCGGTGACTGCCCACCTCGCCCGCGAACATTCCCCACGGGGTGTCACTCGGATTGGCGGCTCCCCCGTAGGAGCCCAGCCGATCGGCGGTCGCGTCGACGTCCACCCCGACCAGGACCTGAATCTCCTTGATCGTCACGCCGTCCACCCCGCCGCCTCCCGGTCGAGCCGGACGCCCGCCTCGATCCGTGACCAGATCTCCCGGCGCAGGTCGTTGAACTGGGGTGTCGTCGCATCCCTCGGATGCTCGAAGGGCACGTCGTAGACATGGCTGACGGTCCCGGCGGCCATCACTCCGATCCGGTCGCTGAGCAGCAGGGCCTCCTCGATGGAGTGGGTGACGAAGACCGTCGTCACCGGATGCTTGCGGTGCAGGTCCACCACCAACGCCTGGGCCTCCTGGCGCACGTAGGCGTCCAGGGCAGCGAACGGCTCGTCCATCACCAGCACCGCCGGGCGCATCGCCAGCGCACGAGCGATGCCGACGCGCTGCTGCATCCCGCCGGAGAGCTGGTGCGGGCGTCTGCCTGCGGCGTCGGAGAGACCGACCTCGGCGAGCTGCGCGGCAGCCCGTTCGCGCCGATGCTGGCGGCTCAGACCGGTGTGCTTGAGGCCGGCGGCAACGTTGTCCAGTGCGGTCAGCCACGGCATCAACGTCGGCGCCTGGAAGACGACCGCCCGATCCGGACCGGGCCGGCAGACCGGAACCCCACCGACGGTCACGAATCCCGAGGTCGCGCGGTCGAAGCCGGCCACCAGGTTCAACAGCGTCGTCTTGCCGGTGCCGCTGGGCCCCAGCAGCGAGAAGAACTCACCCTCGCGAATGTGCAACGAGCACTCTCGCAAGGCGTGGATCTCTCGTTGGCCCTGCGTGAATCTCTTGTCCACGCTGTCGAAGACGACATCACTCATCGCGACCTCCTAGCGGGTCGTCGGGGCCCCGGTCGGGCGGGAACGGAGAGGCCTGCCGTCGAGCTCACCGGCGCACTCCCGTCTCGGCGTGCCACTCGGTCGCCTTGCGGGTGAGCAGCTGGAGGACGACATCGGAGAGCAGACCGCACAGACCGGTCAGGATCATCGCGGCGAAGACGGCCGGGTAGTCGAAGTAGTTGTAAGCGTTCCACAGCGTGTAGCCGAGGCCGGAGTGGACCGCGAGCATCTCGGAGGTGACCGCCATCATCCAGGCCAGCCCGAGGCCGATCCGGAGCCCGCCGACGATGCCCGGAAGCGCACCCGGGATCACCACCTGCGCGATCAGACCGAGCTGGCCGTGGCCCATCATCCGCCCGGCGCGGAGGAGCTCTCGGTTGACGCCGGAGACCGCGGTAACGGTCGAGGCGACCACCGGGAACAGCGCACCGAGGAAGGTCAGCGTGTAGTTGGCACTCTGGCCGATGCCGACGATCACGATCACCACGGGAATCCAGGTCGGCGGCGGGATCGGTCCGAGGACGCGCAGCGTCGGGGTGAGTAGGTAGTCGGCGAGCGTCCAGACGCCGATGGCGGTCCCGACCACCACTCCCATCACGGTCGCGAGGGCGAATCCCACGATCACCCGCTGCGAGGTGGCACCCACGTCACCGAGCAGATGTCCGCTGTAGAACATCTGCGGGGTGTCCTTGATGCCCAGCCAGAGGCCGAACGTCTCGATGACCTTCCCGGGCGCGGGCAACAGGGCCGAGGGCAGCAACTTCGCCGAGACGACCAGTTGCCATCCACCGACGATCAGCGTCGGGACGATCAGGCCAAGACCGAACCGGATCGCACGCGGCAGCGACCGGGACTTCTTCTGTGCCGGCAAGCGGCCGCCGGCCGGCACCGACGTGCCGGCCGGGGTCACCTGCGCCACCGGAGGCGCGGCGCTCATCAGGAGCCGGCACCCAGTTCGGCCGGCGTCTTGCCGGTCGCCTGCGAGAGCGGTCCGTAGTCGATGTGCTCCTTGAGGGTCGCCACACTCAGATCGGTGGAGATCAGGTTCTGCTCGTACATCGCGTGCGCGATCGCCTTGATCTGCGAGAACGGCATCGCGATGTCTGGCTTCAGCTGTGCGAGCGCGGTCGTGGTGTCCGCCGAACTGGTGCCGGTGTACTTCTCGACGGCCGCCGCCCAGTCCTTCTGTCCCTGCGGGGTCGAGAGGTCCGGCACCAGCGTGTTCATTCCCTGCATCACGGCTTCGATCCGGTCGGGGTTCTTCGCCAGCCAGTCCTTGTTGACGACGACCACGTTGGTCAGGTCGCCCGCGGCCTGGTCATACGGGTAGGCGAAGTGGACTCCGATCTTGCTGTTGGTGATGGTCGCTGCGATCGGCTGCACCGGGATAGCCGCGTCGACCGAGCCGTTCTGAAGCGCCTGAGCCATGCCCTGGTAGGGCACGTTGACGAACTCGACGTCCTGGTTGGCGTCGATGCCCTTCTCCGGCAGTTGCAGTCGCAACTCGATGTCTTGGACCGACCCGAACTCGGAGGCGATCTTGAACTTCTTGCCCTCAGCCTTGCGCTGGAGAACCAGATCCTTGAACGCGGCCCAGTCATCGGGGTCGAGGTCGACCGACGGGCTGACCACGAAGTCGGAGCCACCGTTGACCTGACCACTGATGGCGACCAGCGGAAGACCCTTGTCGATCATCGAGACCAAGCCGGTGTAGTCGATCTGGCCGACGTCGATCTTGCCCGCCGCCAGGCTGGCGGCGAGACCCGTGAGGGTGCCGAACTGCTCGACCTTGACGTCGTAGCCGGGAACTTTGTCCGTCAGCAGCGTCATCGCCAGGCAGTGCGCGCACTGCGGCGAGGCAACGACGATGGTGCCCTTCGACGTTGACGGGTCCGAGTTGCCGGTACTGCTCGATCCGCAGCCGGCCAGCGCCGTGCCCGCGATGAGGAGGGCCGCCACCGCTGCCCAGAGTCGTGCGAACCGCATCGTTGCTCCTTCGTTCTTGCGTCGTGGTGCGTCTGTCGTTGACCGGCTCGGGGACCGATCGCACGTCGAAGCTAGAAGGGGCTGCTTGCTGCACGATTGCACTTTGGTTTAATCACGGTTTCCTAGGCGGTTGGACCAATTCGGGCCGCCGTCGACCTCACCGGGATCGCCGTCGCTGCCGGGAGATGCCGTCTCGACGGCGGCCCGAGCCGAAGATGCTGGACTCGAGACTGGCCAGGTGCCTGCGCATCTGTGCGGAGGCGAGTTCTCCGTCGCCGCTCTCCACCGCAGCGAGGATCGCCCGGTGCTCGGCGATCTGCGACGCGCGTGCCTCGGGGTCGCGGACGTGCATGCTGTTCACCACCTGCCAGAGGGGGTGCGCGGTCACGTCGACCAGCTGGCTGGTGAAGTCGGCCAGCACCCCGTTGCCGCAACTCAGCGCCATCTCCGAGTGAAACTCTTGACTCATCTTCAGAAACGTTCCGAGATCGTCTGCCGAAGCTCGCTCGCCCTCGGCCTCACAGGCATCGATCAGGCCCCTCAACCGCCGGATCTCCTCTGGGGAGACGTTTCCTGCGCAGATCCTGGCGACCTCCGGCTCGACGTGCAGCCTGGCCTCGAGAAGGTCTCGTGGGACAGAGTCCAGCACCACGCTCGAGGCTCGTCGCCGAGCCGGATGGAGACTGCCGACATAGCAGCCAGATCCGGGTCGCACCTCGACCACGCCGAAGAGCTCGAGCGCCAGCAGCGCGTCACGGACGGTGGTGCGGGAGACGTCGCAGATGCGTGCCAGTTCGCGCTCGTTGGGAAGCCGATCACCGGGACTGAGCCGCCCCGCTGCGATCGCGGCCAAGATCCCGTCGGCGACCGCGAGGTAACGGCGATGCGCCGGGATGTCGTCCCCTTCGGCGACGACGACCAGTGGCTCCGTATCGGTGTTCGGAGCGTCATCTCCCGCAATCGCTTCCATCGCCCATCCACTCCCCATATTGGTCAGACCGATTTGCAGAAATTGGTCGACTCGGTGACAGCGGAACGTAATCCGTGCTTGTTGCGGGCGCGTGTCGGCGGGGACCGAGAGCTGTGAACGCGGCCCGACGGGGCCGCCACCGCTCATTGAATCGCGCTGGGTTTCGGGCCTATGCGTTCCGTGAGCCGGCGAGTGCTGGCCTCGCAGTCAGCCGCTCTTCACCAAGATCTGCATCGACGAGGACAACCCACTCCGGCCCGAGCACGCTCGCGCTTTCGACGTCTTCGTCGAGCCCGAGATAGACGGCAATGCCCTCACCTAGGCCGAAAAATCACAGAAGGTCCGAGCCCCGGTGCCGTATCTCTACGGGCCGGTGTTCGGACCTTGTGCGTCGGGTGGAGCTGAGGGGACTCGAACCCCTGACCCTCTGCATGCCATGCAGATGCGCTACCAGCTGCGCCACAGCCCCAGGTGGTCTTTCGATCCGGACCGGATCGAGCGACCTGCGGAACATTAGCCGACCCGTTCACCGAAGCGAAATCCGGGGTGGAAGGGGTCGTCTCATCCACCGGCCGGCGCGGTGCGGTTGTAGGCGATGAGGCGGGGAGGCTCCTCCTGCGGGCCCTCGACGAGCTCGACCCAGCCGCAGTTCTCCAAGGGATTCAGCTGACGCGCGACCTCGTGGGGCCAGCGCAGCTGCTCGGCCAGGGCCGTGCGGATGGCCGCGCCGTGGGAGACGGCGATGCCGAGCTGCCCCGGCTCGAGGGCGGCCCACAACTCACCCAGCGCCGCGTTGAAACGCGCACGCACGGCATCGACCGGCTCGGCCTCGGTGAGCAGGTGGAAGTCGCCGCGGCGCAGGTGCTCGAGCTGGTCGGGTGCGACACGAGCGAGGTCGTCGTGGGTGTGGCCCTCGTAGCGCCCGAGGGAGAACTCGCGCAACCGCTCGTCGGTGCGCACCTCCAACCCGGTGGCAGTGGAGACGTGAGCGGCGGTCGCGGCGGCACGCCCGAGGTCGCTCGACCACAGGAGAACCGGCCCGAGCGAGGCGATGACCGGCGCGACGGCCGCCGCCTGCGCCAGGCCCACATCGTCCAGGGAGGAGTCGACCTGACCCTGGATGCGCTTCTCGGCGTTGTAGGTGGTGCGCCCGTGGCGCAGCAGCACCAATCGCCGCCTGGTGGCCCAACCACCGGCACGACCAGCAAGAACGGGAGCGGCGAGGTTCGACGTCTGCGCTGTCACGCGGTCACGCTACGTGGCGGCGTCCGGGCGCCGAGACCCAGGTCAGGCCGGACCCGTTGCCTCGGGCGGCAGCTCGATGATCGGGCAGTCGCGCCACAGCCGCTCGAGGGCGTAGAAGCGGCGCTCCTCCTCGTGCTGCACGTGCACCACGATCTCGCCGTAGTCGAGCAGCACCCAGCGGCCCTCGCGTTGCCCCTCGCGACGGATCGGCTTGGCGCCGACGTCACGCAGCTTGTCCTCGACCTCGTCGACGATGGCCTTGACCTGGCGGTCGTTGCCGGCCGAGACGAGCAAGAAGGCATCGGTGATGGCGAGCTGGTCGCTGACGTCGAAGGCGAGCAGCTCCTTGCCCAGCTTGTCGCCGGCCGCGAGGGCGGCGACGTGCACGAGCTCGACTGCGTGGTCGGTGGCGGTCATACGTCTACGTCTCGTCCTGTGCGATGAGTGGGGGCTCGGCCACAGTATGCGGTCCGGGGTACAGATCGTGCTTCGCGATGTACTGCACCACTCCGTCGGGCACCAGGTACCAGACCGGCTCGCCGCGCTCCTTGCGGCGGCGGCAGTCGGTGGAGCTGATCGCCAGCGCCGGGATCTCCACGATGGTCACGCGGTCCGACGGGATCGAGGCGAGCGTGGCGTCGTCCATCGTGTAGCCCGGACGCGTGCACCCGACGAACTGCGCGAGCTCGAAGAGGTCGTCGGCATCGCGCCAGGTGAAGATCTCGGCCAGGGCGTCGGCGCCGGTGATGAAGTAGAGGTCGGCGTCGGGCATCTCGTGGCGCAGGTCGCGCAACGTGTCGATCGTGTAGGTGCGACCCTGGCGGTCGATGTCGACGCGGCTGACGTTGAAGCGTGGATTCGCGGCCGTCGCGATGACGGTCATCAGGTAGCGGTGCTCGGCGGTGGTGACCTCACGGTCGGCCTTCTGCCACGGATCGCCCGTGGGCACGAACAGCACCTCGTCGAGGTCGAACCACGCCTGCACCTCGGAGGCCGCCACGAGGTGCCCGTGGTGGATCGGGTCGAAGGTGCCGCCCATCACCCCGACTCGGCGTCGCTCAGACGACGTGCTCACGGGCGGGTGGTAGGGCTCAGCTGTGGTCTCGGCCGCCGCCGAAGGCGACCAGCCCGAGCAACAGCACGATGAGGAAGGCCAGGATGCCGCCGCCGATGCCGAAGGCGAGGGCGTGGTTGATGTGACCCTCCTCGGACTCCGCGATCTTGACGGCGGTGGCGATCAGCTGCGTCGACATGCGCGCATCGTATCGGCACGCCACCCCAGGTCGAGCACGGCCTCAGCGCACGTGACCCTCGCCGGTCACCACGTACTTGGTCGAGGTCATCTCGGGCAGGCCCATCGGGCCGCGCGCGTGCAGTTTCTGGGTACTGATGCCGATCTCGGCACCGAACCCGAACTCACCCCCGTCGGTGAAGCGCGTGCTCGCGTTCACCAGCACGGCCGCGGCGTCGACGCCGGCCACGAACCGCCGCGCCGCACCCTGGTCGGAGGTCACGATCGCCTCGCTGTGCCCACTGCCGTGACGGCGGATGTGCGCGAGCGCCGCGTCGAGGTCGGGCACCACGGCGGCCGCGATGTCGAGCGAGAGGTACTCGGTGTCCCAGTCCTCCTCGGTGGCCGGGACGACGCCCGCCTGCTGGGCGAAGGTCGCGTCGCCGTGCACGGTGACTCCGGCGTCGCTCAGCGCGGCCGTCACCCGCGGCACGAACACCTCCGCCACGGCCCGGTGCACGAGGAGGCCCTCGGCGGCGTTGCACACGCTCGGGCGGTGGGTCTTGGCGTTGAGCACGATGGCCAGGGCGGTGTCGAGGTCGGCGGCGGCGTCGACATAGACGTGACAGTTGCCGACACCGGTCTCGATCACCGGCACGATCGACTCCTCGACCACGCTGCGGATCAGGCCCGCTCCTCCGCGCGGGATCAGCACGTCGACCAACCCGCGAGCTCGCATGAGCGCCTTGACCGTGTCGTGGCGCCCGGCCGGCACCAGTTGCACGACGTCGGGCTCGAGGCCCGCCGTGGCCACCGCGTCGCGCAGCACCGCCACGATCGCCTCGTTGCTCGCGGACGCCGACGACGAGCCGCGCAGCAGCACCGCGTTGCCCGACTTCAAGCAGATGCCGGCGGCGTCGGCCGTCACATTGGGCCGGGCCTCGTAGATCATGCCGACGACTCCGAACGGCACCCGCACCTGGCGCAGCTCGAGCCCGCCTGCCAGGGTCGAGCCGCGCACCACCTCGCCCACCGGATCGGCCAGCCCGGCGACGTCGCGCAGCCCCTGCGCCATGGCCTCGACCCGGTCGGTGGTGAGCCGCAGCCGGTCGACGATGCCGGCCGGCGTGCCACCCGCCTCGGCCCGCTGCACGTCCTCGGCGTTGGCGGCCAGGATCTCCGCGCCGCGTTCGACGAGGGCGTCGGCCATGGCGTGCAGGGCGGCGTCCTTGGTGGCCCGGGTCGCCTGGCCGAGCCCCCATGACGCCGCGCGCGCCCGCTCGGCCAGGCGTACGACGTCCGCGCTCGAAGTCATGGCGTCAGGGTAGTGACGTGGGGAGCTGCGCACGCACCGGCCCGCCGCACTGGACGCCGACAGGGCGATGCGCGCGTGGGGGCTCCGCACGACCGACCCACCGAGGAGGTGCAGCTCGTGGTCGAGCGCGGACGACGGGTGCGCGATGCGCCCGGCGTCCACACCCGCGCCATGGTGCGCTTCGAGTACCGGTGCCGCCTCGACCTCACCCCGCCCCACGCCGCCGACGCGGACGGCGTGGCCCTACCGCGACGTCGACCACCCGGCGTTCGGCGCGGTGAACGAGCTCGACGGGTCGCTGCGGCACACCGACTCCCGCGACCGGTGGGACGACCTCGACGGCGACCTTCGCAGCGCCGTGTCGGGGTCGATCACGCTGCGCGTCGGGTGGGGGCAGGTGCTCGACCCGTGCCGCACGGCGCGCCGGGCCGCCGCTGTGCTGTCGGCGCGAGGCTGGTCGGGCTCGCTGCGAACGTGTGCGAGAAGCAACAGGGGAGATTGCCACGCATCAGCTGCGTGAGAATCTCCCCCGATGGGCGTTGAATCAGCCCTTGCGCTTGGTGACCTCGTCGGTCACGGCGGGCAGCACCTTGTGCAGGTCACCGACCACGCCGAAGTCGACCAGCTCGAAGATCGGGGCCTCTTCGTCCTTGTTGACGGCGACGATGGTCTTGGAGGTCTGCATGCCGGCGCGGTGCTGGATCGCGCCGGAGATGCCGTTGGCCACGTACAGCTGCGGCGAGACCGTTTTTCCGGTCTGGCCGACCTGGAAGGAGTGCGGCTTCCAGCCGGAGTCGACGGCGGCACGCGAGGCGCCGACCGCGGCACCGAGCGCGTCGGCGAGACCCTCGACGGCGTCGAAGTCGCCGCCCGTGCCACGACCACCGGAGACCACGATGGCGGCCTCGGTGAGCTCCGGGCGACCGGTCGCCTTGCGGGGCTGGCTGGCCACGATCTTGGCGGTCTTGGCGGCGTCGGAGATGGTTGCCGCGAACTCCTCGACCGTGCCGGCGCCGGCGGTCTCCTCGGGGCTGGCCGAGTTGGGCTTGACCGTGATGATCGGGGTGCCCTTCGTGACCTTGCCCTTGACCGTGAAGTTGCCGGCGAAGACCGACTGCGTGGCCACGCCGCCGTCCTCGATGTCGACCGCGTCGGTGATGACGCCGGAGTCGATCTTGATCGCCAGACGACCGGCGATCTCCTTGCCCTCGTAGCTCGACACCACCAAGACGGCGGTGGGCGAGGCCTGCTCGACCAACTGCTGGAGCGCCTCGGCCTTCGGAGCCACGAGGTAGCCCTTGATCTCGGCGTCGTCGACGACGTAGATCTTTTCGGCACCGTAGGCCTTGAGCTTGTCGGTGACGGCCGAGTCGTTGGCACCGAAGTACACCGCGGACGGATCGCCGAGCTTCTTGGCGAGTGCCAGCAGCTCGAGGGTGGGCTTGCGGATCGCGCCGTCGACCGCGTCGACGACGACCAGAACCTCAGACATGTGTGCTCTCTTCCTTCACGAACTGACGATGTGGCGGGTGCCAGCCCGCGATCAGATGAACTTCTTCGAGGCGAGGAACTCGGCCAGCGCGGTGGCGCCGGAGCCCTCCTCGTCGGTGACGATCTCGCCGGCAGTGCGCGGCGGACGCGCAGAGGTCTCGTCGACCTCGGTCCAGGCCGCGGTGAGGCCGACCAGCTCGGCGTCGACACCGAGGTCGGCGAGCGTCCAGTTCTCCATCGGCTTCTTCTTCGCGGCCATGATGCCCTTGAAGCTCGGGTAGCGGGCCTCACCGGTCTGGTCGGTCACCGACATGACCAGCGGCATGGTGGCGCCGACCACGACCGTGGCGGTGTCGTCGTCACGCTTGATGCGCACCTGGTCGCCCTGGGTCTCGATGACGGAGGCGAAGGTGACCTGCGGCAGGCCGAGGCGCTCAGCGAGCATCGCCGGAACCACGGAGCCCGAGGCGTCGGTCGAGGCCATGCCGCACATGACGATGTCGGGGGTGCCGATCTTCTTGACGGCCTCCGCCAGCACGAGCGAGGTGGCGGCGTAGTCGGAGCCGGCGATCGCGTCATCGGTCACCAAGACGCCCTTGTCGGCGCCCATCTGCAGCGCCTTGCGCACCGCGTCCGTGGCCTTCTCCGGGCCGATGCACAGCGCGGTGACCTCGGTGTCGTCGCCCGCCTTCTCCTTGAGCTGGAGCGCCTGCTCCACGGCGTACTCGTCGAGCTCGGAGAGCAGACCGTCGACGCCGACGCGGTCGACGGTGTTGTCGTCCTCGAACTGCCGGTCGGCGGTGGCGTCGGGCACGTACTTCACGCAAACAACGATGTTCATGGCTCAGCCCTTGACGGGCCCCTCCTCGATGATTCGGGATGATCCTTGCGGGTCTTCGTGGTGCGGATCGCCTGTGAGGCTACCCGTGCCCCGACGGCGGTGTAACTCTGAGTTACCCACGAGTTACATGGTCTTGCTCACACCCTGGGTCAGGGTCGGATGAGGCGGTCGAGGATCCGGCCGGCGACGAGGTACACGATCGCGCCGAGGCCCCAGTTGAACAGGGCGTTCTTGAGGTCGGCGTTCGAGCCGTCGAACTGTCGGATGCCCTCCTTGCGGGAGAACACTCCGAGGTCGACCTTGTCGGCGGTGCTGAGCACGAAGGACACCAGGCCGTTGTCACGGTTGGCGTCGATCGCGATGAGGAGCGCCCCGAGCGCCAGTACGAGCGCGCAGACGACGCACACGATCCACACGACCTGGGCCGCGCGCGTGCGCGCCATCGTGGTGACGGCCGCGGTGCGTTCGGCCCTGCTCGGCCCATCGGCCCCCGCAGCAGCCGGCTCGTCAGCCGCGCTCTTCTTGCTCGGGGTGGTCTTCTCGTCGGCCACGACACTCTCCCTCTGGGTCGCTCGTCGCTGCTGGATGCGCCCTCGCGAGCGCCGCCGCGAGCACAACCTACCGGCCGCGGGCCGCCGACACGCCCACCCCGCCGGCCGCTGGGAGGCACCGTCGCGAATTGACCATGGACGACGAGCGGCGCCGCCGGGCACGATGCCGCCGTGGAGCTTCGCCAGCTGGAGCAGGTCGTGGCGCTCGCGGAGGAGCTGAGCTTCCGCCGGGCCGCCGAGCGTCTGCACATCGCCCAGTCGGGCCTCTCCCAGCAGTTGCGCCGACTCGAGCGCGAGCTGGGCGTCCCCCTCTTCTCCCGCTCCACGCACCACGTGGCCCTCACGCCCGCCGGTGAGCTCTTCTTGGTCGAGGCCCGGGCCGCACTGGACGCCGTGACTCGGGCTCGGACGGCGGCCCGCTCGGCCCTGGTGCCCAGCGATCACCTGCGCGTCGGCATCGGAGACCCCACCGTCGATGCGCTACCCACCGTGATGCAGGCCGTGCTGGCGACGCGACCGACCCTGACCTGGAGCAGCGTGCTCGGCGGTCTCGGCACCATGCGAGAACTGCTCCTCACCGGCGAGGTCGACGTCGCCCAGGCCATGCTCGACGGCCCACCTGGGCCGGGTCTCGCCGCGCGGCTGGTGCGCCGCGAGCCCGTGGGCCTGGTCGTGCTCGCCGATCACCGGCTGGCCTCTCCCGGCACGGTCGAGCCGTCCGCACTCTGCGACGAGACGGTGGTGCTCGGACCGAGCGACGGCTTCCCCGAGTACAACGAGTTCGTGCTCGGCATGCTCGCCGAGCGCGGACTCACGCCGTCCACGCTGGAGACGCAGACCGTCGAGCAGGCCGTGGCCGCCGTCGCGGCCGGGCAGGGGATCCTCTTCGTGCCCGAGCTCCCGGTGCTGGGGCCGGAGACGGTGTGGCGGCCCCTGGACTGGTCGGCGGCGATACCCACCTCGCTGGTGTGGCGGCGGCACGACGACGGCGAACTGCTGCGCCTCGTGCTCGGCACGGCCGAACGGGTTGCCCGCGCCGAGGGCTGGCTGAACCTGCGCTGATCTTCCTGCGGTGATCTTCCTGCGGTGATCACCCTGCGCTGATCAGCCTGCGCAGTGGGCGCCAGGTGCTCACCGCAATCGTGACGCTCGACGTGACCGGCCGATGGTCTCGACCCGCACCCTCTCCCCGAACCCGGGCCTACGCGACAAGGTCACGTTGAAGGTCGCCACCCAGACCGACGACGGCAGGGAGCCGGTCGCCTACGTCGTCACCGAGATCGTCGGACGGGTGCGAATACGCGAAGCACGGCGGCATCGGCCACGACAGCACCCCGGTGACGGAGCAGATGAAGCGGCCCTCGGTGAGGGACATCGGGTGGTGGACCGACCATCGTTCCGACTCCCCGAGGTGGGCGCACGCCCCCGAACGCGCCCGACGGCCCCGGCAGGGTCAGCGACCCGAGAAGGTCGCCTTGCCGGGGCCGTTCTCGACGAAGGAGGTCATGCCCGCGGTGCGGTCGTCGGTGGCGAAGAGGGCGGCGAACTGCTGCCGCTCGATCTCCAGACCCGTGCCGAGGTCGACCTCGAGGCCGCGGTCGATGCTCTCCTTGGCCGCCCGCAGGGCGAGCGCTGCGGCGCTCGAGAACTGCGCCGCCCAGGCGTGCGCCGTCTCGTAGACCTCGGCGTCCGGCACGACCTGGTCAGCCAGGCCGATCGCCAGCGCCTCGTCGGCCTTCACGAAGCGACCAGAGAAGATGATGTCCTTGGCCTTGGCCGGGCCCACGAGCCGCGCGAGACGCTGGGTGCCTCCGGCGCCGGGGATGATGCCGAGCAGCACCTCGGGCTGGCCGAACACCGCCTTCTCGCCCGCGACGCGGATGTCGGCGGCCAGCGCGAGCTCGCAACCACCACCGAGCGCATAGCCGTTGACGGCGGCGACGACCGGCTTGGGGATCTGCGCGATCGCGGTCACCGCGCCCTGGAGCGGACCGGACGCGGCGACCATGTCGGCGTACGACATGCCGGCCATCTCCTTGACGTCGTTGCCCGCCGCGAACACTGATCCGCCACCCCAGACGACGACGGCACGCACATCGTCGCGCTCGGTCGCCTCGGCGGCGGCGGCGCGCAGCTCGGCCTGCACCGCCAGGCTGATCGCGTTCATCTTCGGCCGGTCGAGCCGGATCGTGCCGACGCCGTCCGTCACCTCGAGATTCACGAACTCACCCATGACCGTTCTCACTCCTCGTGTCCGACTCCACCTGCTTGTCCTGCGGCATGCTGCCACTGCTGGGAGAATGCGGCGCATGCCGGCCACCTGGAAGCACCTCGGGCAGACCTCCGCCGTGTGGCCCGGACGGAACTGGCCGCTCGGGGCCACCTGGACTCCGGAGTCCACCAACTTCGCCGTGCACGCGCCGGCCGCGAGCGCTGTCTGGCTGTGCGTGTTCACCGACGCCCCCGACGGCGGCGAGGAGGAGCGGCGCCACGAGCTGACCGAGGTCTCGCTCGGTATCTGGCACGGCGCGCTGCCCGACATCGCGCCCGGCACCCGCTACGGGTACCGGGTGGAGGGCACGTGGGATCCCGACGCGGGACTGCGGTTCAACCCCGACAAGCTGCTGCTCGACCCCTACGCCCGCGCCGTGTCGGGGTCGTTCACTCCCGACCCCGCCACCTTCGGTTACGTGATCGGCGAGCCGGAGAAGCGCTCCGACCTCGACTCCGCGCCGTTCGTACCCCGCTCGGTCGTGGTGGCCGACGGCCAGGGCGCCGACGACGGCTTCGACTGGGAGGGCGAGCGCCCCATGCAGCGGCGCTGGCGCGACACCGTGATCTACGAGTGCCACGTCAAGGGCATGACGGCGCTGCACGACCGGGTGCCCGAGCACCTGCGCGGCACGTACGCGGGCCTGGCCGACCCCGCCGTGACGCAGTACCTCACCGACCTCGGAGTCACGGCCGTCGAACTGCTGCCGGTGCATCAGTTCGTCTCCGAGCCGGGGCTCACCGAACGCGACTCCTCCAACTACTGGGGCTACAACAGCCTCGGCTACTTCGCGCCGCACAACGCCTACTCCTCCGCCGGAGACCGAGGCGAGCAGGTGCGCGAGTTCAAGGAGATGGTCAAGGCGCTGCACCGCGCCGGCCTCGAGGTGATCCTCGACGTCGTCTACAACCACACCGCCGAGGCCGGACCGCTCGGCCCCACCCTCAGCTTCCGCGGCTTCGACGACCTCGGCTACTACAAGCGGGTCACCCCGCCCGTCGACGTCGAACCGGACGGCGAGCCGGGCGCCGGCGACGAGGGCGGCGTCCACGAGCCGTGGCGTGACACGTACTGGGACGTCACGGGCTGCGGCAATACGGTCGACTCGGGCCAGCCGGCCGCGCTGCGACTGATCCTCGACTCGCTGCGGTACTGGGTGACCGAGATGCACGTCGACGGGTTCCGGTTCGACCTGATGTCGGCGCTCACGCGCACCGGCTACGACATCGACATGGGCTCGGACCTGTTGGTGGCGATCGGCCAGGATCCGGTGTTGCGGCACGTGAAGCTCATCGCCGAGCCGTGGGACGCCTCGATGGACGGCTACCTCGTGGGCGGCATGCCGCCGCCGTGGGTGGAGTGGAACGATCAGTTCCGCGACACGGTGCGCGACTTCTGGCGCAACCACGTGAGCGGTCCGCACGCGGCCGCCACCCGGCTCGCCGGCTCCAGCGACCTCTACGCCGACGACGGGCGGTCGGCGTACAACTCGATCAACTTCGTCACCGCCCACGACGGCTTCACCGTGCGAGACCTGGTCAGCTACGACCACAAGCACAACGAGGCCAACGGCGAGGACAACCGCGACGGCACCGACAACAACCGGTCATGGAACCACGGGGTCGAGGGCGAGACCGACGACCCCGAGATCCGCGCGCTACGGCGTCGCCAGGCGGCCAACCTGATGGTCACGCTGTGCCTCTCCAACGGCGTGCCGATGATCACCGCGGGCGACGAGCGCGGCCGCACCCAGGGCGGCAACAACAACGCCTACTGCCAGGACAACCCGACCTCGTGGATCGACTGGAGCGCCGACGACGCCTGGCTCGACGTCTACGAGACCACCAAGACGGCGCTGCGGCTGCGACGCGATCACCCTGCGCTGCGGCAGCGGCACTGGTTCGAGGGCAGCCCCACCATGGTCGGGGGCGCGAAGGATCTCGCCTGGCTGCACCCGTCCGGTCGCGAGATGACCGACGCCGACTGGTGGAACCCCGAGCTGCGCACCCTCGGCATGTTCGTCTCCGGCGGCCCCCTGCGCTCCCCCGGCCCGCGCGGCGAGCAGCAGCTCGACTCCTCGTTCATGCTGTGGTTCAACGCCAGCTGGGAGCCCCAGCGCATCCACCTGCCCGAGAACGACTGGGTGCAGGCCGGTGAGGTCGTGCTCTCCACCGACCCCCGCCTCTCGGTCGGTGCGCGGGTGGAGGCGGGCGACCGGATGAGCCTCGGACGCCGCACCGTCGTCGTCCTGCGCGAGGCCCGTTAACCGCGAGGGGTCGCAAATCGTTGGCCGAGGGGTCGCAAATCGCTGGTGGCGTGACCCCTCGCGGGACGATTTGCGACCCCTCGCGGGACAATTTGCGGCCCCTCGCGGGTGATTACGCCGGGTACGCGACCACGCCGAGCTCGGCGTCCGAGGCCAGCAGGTCGTGGTGGGGGACGACGCGCACGGTGTAGCCGAAGGGTCCGGCAGCGTCGAGGGTGACGGAGCCGGCGAAGCAGAAGCGCCCGCCCTCGTAGGTCTCGCTCACCGACAGCGTGGTGACCACGGGTTGCCGCAGCGAGTCGTCGGCGCCGGCACGGCCGTGCACCAGCTGCACCGAGACGTCGTCGGGCGCGAGCGAGCCGAGCGCCACGAAGGCGCGCACCGAGAGCACCGCCCCGACCTCGGGGGCATCCCCCACGCCGCTGGACTCCACGTGCTCGACGCGCACCCCGCCCCATCCCGTGCGCACGCGGCCCTTCCACTGCGCCAGCGACACCGCGCCCGCGTAGTCGGCGTTGAGCGCCCGGGCCACCTCGGTGGCGGGCATGTAGAGGCGGCGCACGTAGTCGCGCACCATGCGCGTCGCGAGCACCTTCGGGCCGAGCGACTTCAGCGTGTGCCGCAGCATCTCGACCCACCTCGTGGGCACACCGTCGGCGTCGACGTCGTAGAAGCGGGGGGCGACCTGGGTCTCGATCAGGTCGTAGAGCGCGGTGGCCTCGAGGTCGTCGCGGCGATCGGGATCCTCGACGCCGTCGGCCGACGGGATCGCCCAGCCGTTCTCGCCGTCGAACCACTCGTCCCACCAACCGTCGAGGATGGAGAGGTTGAGTCCGCCGTTGAGGGCCGCCTTCATGCCGGAGGTGCCGCACGCCTCGTAGGGCCGCAGCGGGTTGTTGAGCCACACGTCGCAGCCGGGGTAGAGCGGCTGGGCCATCGCGATGTCGTAGTTGGGCAGGAACACGATGCGGTGCCGGACGTCGGCAGCGTCGGCGAAGCGCACCAGCTCCTGGATCAGCCGCTTGCCGCCGTCGTCAGCCGGGTGGCTCTTGCCGGCAATGACCAGCTGCACCGGGCGGTCGGGGTGCAGCAGCAGCGCCCGCAGCCGCTCGGGGTCACGCAGCATGAGCGTGAGCCGCTTGTAGGACGGCACCCGACGCGCGAAGCCGATCGTCAAGACGTCGGGGTCGAGGGCGTCGTCGACCCAGCCGAGCTCGGCCTCGGCGGCGCCACGCCTGGCCCAGGAGCGGCGCAGCCGCGTGCGTGCCTCGAGCACCAGCGCCTCGCGCATGCGCCGCTTGGCCGCCCACACCTCGCTCGCCGGCACCGCGTCGACCGCCTGCCAGAAGGCGTCGACGTCGTCGCCGTCCTTCGCCGCCCCCTGCCCGGCCGCGAGGTCGAAGACGTCGCGCGCCACCCACGTGGGTGCGTGGACGCCGTTGGTGATCGAGGTGATCGGCACCTCGGCCTCGTCGAAGGCCGGCCAGAGCCCGTTGAACATGCCGCGCGAGACCTCGCCGTGCAGCAGCGAGACGCCGTTGGCACGCTGGGCGAGGCGAAAGCCCATGACCGCCATGTTGAACACGCCGGGGTCGCCGCCCTCGTAGTCCTCGGCCCCCAGGGCGAGTACCCGCTCGACCGGGACGCCGGGCACGGCGCCGCCCTCGCCGAAGTACTGCTCGACCAGTGTGCGTGGGAAGCGGTCGATGCCGGCGGGCACCGGGGTGTGCGTGGTGAACACGGTCGAGGCGCGCCCGACCTCGAGCGCGGTGTCGAGGTCGAGACCCGGGCCGGTCGGGTCGGCAGTCAGCTCGCGCACCCGCTCGAGACCGAGGAAGCCCGCGTGACCCTCGTTGGTGTGGAACACCTCGGGCGCGGGGTGGCCGGTGATACGGCAGTAGACGCGCAGCGCCTTGACGCCACCGACGCCGAGCAGCAGCTCCTGGCGCAGCCGGTGCTCGGTGGTGCCGCCGTAGAGTCGGTCGGTGACGTCGACGTAGGCCTGCGGGTTGCCCTCGACGTCGGTGTCGAGCATGAGCAGCGGCACCCGGCCCACGCTCGCGACCCAGATGCGGGCCACCAGGTCGGGCCCACCGGGCATCGCGATCGAGATCGTGGCACGCTCGCCGCTGGGCTCGCGCAGCAGCGAGATCGGCAGCTCGTCGGGATCGAGCAACGGGTAGGTCTCCTGCTGCCAGCCCTCTCGCGAGAGCGACTGCTTGAAGTAGCCGTGCCGGTACAGCAGCCCGACGCCGATGATCGGCGCCCCGAGGTCGCTGGCGGCCTTGAGGTGGTCGCCGGCGAGGATGCCCAGGCCACCGGAGTACTGCGGCAGCACCGCGGTGATGCCGAACTCCGGGGAGAAGTAGGCGATGGACGCCGGCCACGCCTCGCCGGCCGCCGCGCCGGTGGCCGCGGCACGCTGGTACCAGCGCTCACCTCCGAGGTAGGAGGCGAGATCGGCGTGCGAGGCGCCGAGCCGGGCCAGGAACGCCTCGTCGCCGGCCAGCTCGTCGAGGCGCGCCCGGCTGACGGCGCCGAGCAACCGCACCGGGTCGTGCCCGGTGGCCGCCCACAGGTCGGGGTCGACCGCGGCGAAGACGTCTTGGGTCTCGGGGTGCCACGACCAGCGCAGGTTGTCGACGAGTTCGCCGAGCGGGGCAAGCGGCTCGGGCAGGACGGGGCGGACGGTGAACCGTCGGATGGCACGCACGGAAGAACGGTACGACGACTCTCTGGAACGATCCAAGGGATCGCGTCGATCCCGTCGAGAGCTCGAAACCGCCCCTCAGGCCGTCCTCTCCTATGTAACTTTCAGGTAACCGGCATAACGCTCAGGTAGGGCGAGCCGTTGGGAGAACCATGTCAACCCCATCCACGCGCCGCGGACGCCGCACGACGGCCATCCTCGCCCTGGCTGCCGCCACCCTGGCGCCCGGACTCGCGCAGATCCCCGCCCTGGCCGACACGGCCACCCGCCCGATGGCCTCGGCCGATCCGGCGATCGACCCCGACGACCTGGTGACCATCGGTGACGCCGTCAGCGGCCCCGCCGACATCGACACCACCGGGTCGGTGTTGCCCACCGCGGCGCAACGCGCGGCGGCGAGCCGGCTGCCGGCCCTCGACGTGCGCTGGAACGGTTACGGCACACCCTCGTCGCTGCTGCCCCGCTCGGGTGCGCTCGCGAAGGCGACCAGCACCAAGCCGGTGACTGCGGCTCGCGCCTGGCTGCGCGCCAACGCCGCGGTCTTCGGCCTGAGCGGCTCCGCGATGGACTCCCTCGAGCTCGTCAACGACCAGGAGCTCGCCTCCTACCCCGACGCCGACGGCAAGGCCCAGGCGCCAGCCGGACACGCCGTCCTCTTCCGTCAGTCCTTCGACGGTCTCACCCCCGCCGTGGGCGGCCTGGTGACGGTCGGGGTCGCGAACGGCGAGATCACCTACGTCTCCTCCTCCCTCGCCCGTACCACCGCCGCTCCCGCGGCCGGCACCCGGATGTCGCCGCTCATGGGCTACCTCAAGGCCGCGGCGAACGTGGGGCGCAAGGTCGACGCCGTCGACATCTCCAAGATCCGCAGCGAGCAGAGCGACGGCTGGACCCGGCTCGTCGTCCCGGGCATCGCGCAGGAGCAGCAGGCGCGTCCGCGCGCGTTCGTCACTGCCGACGGCGCCGTGCGTCCGGCCATCGAGGCCAACGTCGTCGACGTGCAGGGCGGCAGCTCGCTGGCCCACACCGTGGTGGTCGACGCCCTCGACGGGTCGGTGCTCTACCGGCACAACCAGGTCGACAACGACATGTACAACAACGTGTTCTCCGGGTCCGTGACCGCCAACTCGTGCGGCCCGAAGCACCCCTTCGAGCTCACCGACGACCTGACCCGCACGATCGCCGCTGCGGCCATCGCGCTGCCCGCCGACGACATCACCATCAAGGTCTTCGACCCGGACAACAACCTGCTGTTCAACCAGGATCTGCTCACCAGCCCCGAGGCCACGGTCTACACCTCGCCGACCGCGCTCAAGGCCGGCGTCTACAACGCGCAGGTCTGCCCGTTCGACTCCGCCTCGGTGGTCGTGGGCCAGTACGCCCTCGCGATCTCGACCAGCGACTCCGCCGGGCCGGACACCGGCAGCTCGGGCTTCGACCCGCAGTGGAACTACTTCCCGGCCGCGCCGTCGCTGAAGTCGACCTATTCCGACGCCGTCCCGACCAACAACGAGATCGGCTGCTGGGTCAAGGGCCCCGACTGCACCACGCCGAGCGGACCCTTCGAGAACCTCGCGAACACCGGCCCCTGGGACACCCTGGCCTCCGGCACGGCGCCGACCATGACCACGGTGGGCAACAACGCCAACACCCACGAGGCCTGGGGCAGCCCGCTGACCCCCGGCGGTCTCGCGCAAGCGCCGTACTCGCCCACCCGCGAGTACACAGCAGAGTTCACCGACGCCTGGAACAACTCCAAGTGCGACCCGACGAACCTGGTGCCCGGCGGCAACGACATCGACTTCTCGGTCGGCAACTTGTTCGTGTCGCACAACCGGATGCACGACTACTCCTACTTCCTCGGCTTCACGGAGAAGAACTACAACCTCCAGGCCGAGAACTACGGCCGTGGGGGTGCCGGCGGCGACCAGGAGGTCGGCAACGTGCAGGCCGGCGCGCTCACCGGTGGCCAACCGCTGCTGCTGGGTCGTGACAACGCCAACCAGATCGCGCTGCAAGACGGCATTCCCGGCATCACGAACCAGTACCTCTTCCAGCCCATCGCCGGCGCGTTCTACGCACCGTGCACCGACGGCGCCCTCGACATGGGCATCGTGGGCCACGAGTACACCCACGCCATCAGCAACCGCATGGTCGGCGGCCCCGACGAGGGTCTGACCTCGGAGCAGGGAGGTGCGATGGGTGAGTCGTGGAGCGACCAGGTGGCCGCGGAGTACATGTTCAGCCACGGCTACCCCACCGACGGCAACCGCTGGGCCGTGGGCGTCTACGCCACCGGCAACAAGAAGGTCGCCATCCGCGACTACGCCCTCAACAAGAACCCGTTGAACTACTCCAACTACGGCTTCGACACCCCTGGCCCGGAGGTGCACGCCGACGGCGAGATCTGGAACGGCACCCAGTGGTCGGTGCGCCAGGCGCTGGTGGGCAAGTACAACCGTCAGTACCCCTACAACGACAAGCGCCTGCAGTTGCGCTGCGCCCAGCCGGGTGCCAGCACCTCGCCACGCCCGCCGCAGCTGTGCCCGGGCAACCGTCGCTGGGTCCAGCTGGTGTTCGACTCGTTCCTGCTCCAGCAGGGTGCGACGTCGATGCTCGACGCCCGTGACGCCATGATCGCCGCCGACCGGATGCGCTTCGGCGGCAAGGACCAGGCCGTGATGTGGAAGGCCTTCGCCCAGCGCGGCATGGGCCAGGGCGCGTCGGTGAAGAACGCCGACGACACCAACCCGACGCCGTCCTTCGCCACCCCGCGCGGCAAGAACGGCAAGGTCACCTTCAAGACCCGCTACCCCGGCCAGGTGTTCGTGGGCCACTACGAGGCTCGCGTGACCCCGATCGCCGACACGATCGCGACGTCGAAGCTCAAGCCGACCGCGCAGTTCGCACCCGGCACCTACAAGATGCTCTTCGCGTCGAAGAAGGGCGGCTTCGAGCGGTTCACCATGACCGTCAAGGGCGGTCAGTCCAAGACGGTCAGAGTCAAGAACCGCAAGAACTACGCGGCGGCGGCCAACGGTGCCAAGGTGATCGGCTCGACCGACGGCTCGATCAACGTCGACTCGCTCATCGACGGCACCGAGGACACCAACTGGGCCGGCGTGACCGAGGCCAACGTCGACGAGTCCAAGCCGTTCGTGGCCGTCGACCTCTCGGGCGCCAAGCCGCGGATCGGACGGGTGCAGGTCAGCGCCCTGCTCAACCCGGTCGACGGCGACACCGACCCCGACCAGGACTCCGCCTCGCGGTTCACCGCGCTGCGCCAGTTCGCGATCGAGGTCTGCCGCTCGAACTGCGGCTCGGCCTCGGCTACCTGGAAGCGGGTGCTCACCTCGAAGTCGAACGCCTTCCCGGCGGTCCGGCCTCGCCCGGTGGCCCCCGACGAGACGATGCGGTCCTTCCGCTTCAAGCGGACCCGGGCCGCCGCCGTCCGACTGGTCGTGCTGAACAACCAGTGCACCGGTTTCGCCGGCTACGCCGACCCGAAGGGCGGGGAGCTCGACAACGACCCGCTCAACCCGACCGACTGCGCGACCGGCTCCGACCGGGGCACCATCGTGCACGCGGCCGAGCTCCAGGTCTTCGGCCGGTAGTCACACCCGCACCACCCACCCACGGCCCCGCCCGGACTCGTTCCGGGCGGGGCCGTGGCGCATGTAACGCGGTGTTGCACATGTACCGCGGTGCGGCGTGTAACGCGGTGTTGCACATGTAACGCGGTGTTGCACGGACTGGTGCGGTGCTCTACAGCGTGACCAGTCACCCGAACACCGCGCGAGTGACGCAACACCGCGTTACATGGACGACGACCGCGCAACACCGCGTTACATGGACGACGGCCGCGCAACACCGCGTTACATGGACGACGGCCGCGCAACACCGCGTTACATGGACGACGGCCGCGCAACACCGCGTTACATGGACGACGGCCGCGGGCCCTCGCAGTTTTAACCTCGCGGCAATGCAGGTCAGGGGGCATTTGATCGTTCCACCCCTCGGGTGACTTGCAGGCTGATCCCCCGCCCGGTTGGGTGGAGAGCATGGTCGGACGCATCCCCGTCATGAACGTGATGCCGCTGGTCGACCTCGGTCGCCAGCCGGCCAAGGCCACCATCGGCGAGCCCTTGCCGGTCACCGCCACGGTGTTCCGCGAGGGTCACGACCAGTTGGCGGCCGAGGTGGTGCTGACCGGGCCCGACGGGGTGCGCCGCGCCCCCGTGCGCATGGCGCTGCACACCGAGGAGCCCAACGACTACCGCGCCTGGGTCACCCCCGACGCCGAGGGCGCCTGGACCTTCGAGGTGCAGGCCTGGTCGGACCCCATCGCCACCTGGCAGCACGACGCGCCGCTGAAGATCGAGGCCGGCGTCGACGTCGACCTGATGTTCACCGAAGCCCGGATGCTGCTCGAGCGGGTGCTCGCCGATCTCGACCCCACCCTGAGGGCGGAGCGCGCGACCCTCGAGGCCGGCCTCGCCGCCGCCGCGGACGACGCCCGACCGCCCGCCGCCCGCCTCGCCGCCCTGCTCGACGACGACCTGCGCGGCGTCCTGCTCGAGCACCCGCTGCGCGAGCTGGTCACGATCGAAGGCCCCTATCGCCTCTTCGCCGACCGGGAGCGCGCGCTGTACGGCTCCTGGTACGAGTTCTTCCCACGCTCGGAGGGCGCCACGAAGGATCCGCTCACCGGCGAGGTCGTCTCGGGCACGTTCGGCACGGCGGTGGCCGGCCTCGACCGGGCGAAGGCGATGGGCTTCGACGTCGTGTACCTGCCGCCGATCCACCCGATCGGCGAGGTCAATCGCAAGGGCCCCAACAACACGCTCGACCCCGGCCCGCTCGACCCCGGCAGCCCGTGGGCGATCGGCAGCAAGGACGGCGGGCACGACGCGATCCACCCTGACCTGGGCACCATGGCCGACTTCGAGGCGTTCGTCGCGCACGCCGCCGACCTGGGCCTGGAGGTCGCGCTCGATCTCGCGCTGCAGGCGGCGCCGGACCACCCTTGGGTCACGACGAATCCGGCGTTCTTCACCACCCGCGCCGACGGCACCATCGCCTACGCCGAGAACCCACCGAAGAAGTACCAGGACATCTACCCGATCAACTTCGACAACGACCCCACCGGCATCTGCCGCGAGGTGCTGCGGGTCGTGAAGCTGTGGATGAGCAAGGGCGTGCGCATCTTCCGCGTCGACAACCCCCACACCAAGCCGGTGGCGTTCTGGGAGTGGCTGCTGGCCGAGATCCGCCGCACCGACCCCGACGTGCTGTTCCTGGCCGAGGCGTTCACCAAGCCCGCCATGATGCACGGCCTGGGCGCCGTGGGCTTCCAGCAGAGCTACACCTACTTCACCTGGCGCACGGCGAAGTGGGAGATCGAGGACTACCTGCGCGAGCTGACCGCCGAGACCGCGCACCTGATGCGTCCGAACTTCTTCGTCAACACCCCCGACATCCTGCATGCGAGCCTGCAGTACGGCGGTCCGGCGATGTTCAAGATCCGTGCCGTGCTCGCTGCCACCGGCTCCCCCACGTGGGGCGTGTACTCCGGCTACGAACTGTTCGAGCACGTCGCGGTGCGCCCCGGCAGCGAGGAGTACCTGGACTCGGAGAAGTACCAGGTGCGCGTGCGCGACTGGGAGGGCGCAGCGGCCGAGGGCCGCACGCTGGCGCCGTACCTCACGCGGCTCAACGAAATCCGCCGCGAACACCGGTCGCTGCAGTTGCTGCGCACCCTGCACGTGCACTCCAGCGACGACGAGAACGTGCTGGTCTTCTCCAAGCAGGCCGTCCCGGGCGACCCGTCGTCCGACACCGTGATCGTGGTGATCAACCTGGACCCGCACGCCACCCGCGAGACCACGGTGCACCTCGACCTGCCCGCACTCGGCCTCGGTTGGGGCGACGGGTTCGTCGTGCACGACGAGATCACGGGGCAGGAGTGGAGCTGGGGCGCGCACGACTACGTGCGCCTGGACCCCTACCACGAGCCGGCGCACGTGCTGACCGTGAGGAGCCCCCGATGAGCGAGACCCGCCACGAGCTGTCCGACGACCCCGTGATCGACGGCCAGACCGACTCCGGCGTCGCCGCCGACGAGGCCGGCCGCGTCCAGCCCGACTGGTTCAAGACCGCGGTGTTCTACGAGGTGCTGGTGCGCTCGTTCCGCGACTCCAACGGCGACGGCACCGGCGACTTCCGCGGCCTGGTCGAGAAGCTCGACTACCTCGCCTGGCTCGGCGTCGACTGCCTCTGGGTGCCCCCCTTCTTCCCCTCGCCCCTGCGCGACGGCGGCTACGACGTAGCCGACTACAACGGCGTCCTGCCCGCGATCGGCACGATCGACGACTTCCGCTACTTCCTCGACGAGGCCCACCAGCGCGGCATCCGGGTCATCATCGACATGGTCATGAACCACACCAGCGACCAGCACCCGTGGTTCCAGGCCAGCCGCAAGGATCCCGACGGCCCGTTCGGCGACTTCTACGTGTGGTCCGACACCGACGAGGCGTACTCCGATGCCCGCATCATCTTCGTCGACACCGAGCCGTCGAACTGGACCTGGGACAACGTGCGTGGCCAGTACTTCTGGCACCGGTTCTTCTCCCATCAGCCCGACCTCAACTACGAGAACCCGGCCGTGCACGACGCGATGATCGAGGCGCTGGCCTTCTGGCTCGACATGGGCCTCGACGGGTTCCGCCTCGACGCCGTGCCCTATCTCTACGTGCGCGAGGGCACCAACGGCGAGAACCTGCCCGAGACCCACGAGTTCCTGCGCAAGGTGCGCGCGTTCGTCGACGAGCACTACCCCGGCCGGGTGCTGCTGTGCGAGGCCAACCAGTGGCCCCAAGACGTCGTGGAGTACTTCGGCGACTTCGAGGCCGGCGGCGACGAGTGCCACATGGCCTTCCACTTCCCGGTCATGCCGCGGATCTTCATGGCGGTGCGCCGGGAGTCGCGCTACCCGATCTCGGAGATCCTCGAGCAGACGCCCGCGATCCCCGACAACTGCCAGTGGGGCATCTTCTTGCGCAACCACGACGAGCTGACGCTCGAGATGGTCACCGACGACGACCGCGACTACATGTGGTCGGAGTATGCGAAGGATCCGCGCATGAAGGCCAACATCGGCATCCGCCGGCGACTGGCCCCGCTGCTGGAGAACGACACCAACCAGATCGAGCTCTTCAATGCGCTGCTGCTCTCCCTGCCCGGCAGCCCGGTGCTCTACTACGGCGACGAGATCGGCATGGGCGACAACATCTGGCTCGGTGACCGCGACGGCGTGCGCACTCCGATGCAGTGGACCGGCGACCGCAACGCGGGCTTCTCCCAGGCCAACCCCGGCCGGCTCGACCTGCCGGTGGTGCAGGACGCCATCTACGGTTATGAGTCGGTCAACGTCGAGGCCCAGATGGAGAACGCCTCCTCGTTGCTGCACTGGACCCGGCGGATGCTCAGCAGCCGCCGCAACCACCCGGCGTTCGGGCTCGGCACCTTCGGTGACCTCGGCGGCTCGAACTCGTGCGTGCTCTCCTACGTGCGCGAGCACACCGACCCCGAGACCGGCGCCGACGACGTGATCCTCTGCGTCAACAACCTCTCCCGGTTCCCCCAGCCCGTCGAGCTCGACCTGCGCCGCTTCGAGGGACGCCGGCCCGTCGAGCTGCTCGGCAACGTGCGGTTTCCGGTGATCGGCGAGCTCCCCTACCTGCTCACGCTGGCCGGCTACGGCTTCTACTGGTTCCGCCTCACGGCGCCCGAGGAGCACGAGGAGGGCCAGCTGCTGTGACCACGCCCCCCGCCATCCCGCCCATCGACCCGCAGACCCTGGTCGACTACCTCGGCCGCACGCGCTGGTTCGGCGGCAAGGGCCGACCGTTCGCGGTCAGCGCCGTGCGCCGCATCGGCGCGGTGCCCGGTACGGTCGAGGGCGGCCCGACGGTGCTGCTCCAACTGGTCGAGGTCACCTATTCCGACGTGCCCGGCGACGCCGCCGACCGCGTCGAGCACTACCAGGTGCCGCTGGCCTGCTACGCGCAGGCGCAAACCCGGCTCGACCACGCGTTCCTCGGCTGGTGGGAGGAGCCCGAGCTCGGCTGGGTGCACGCCTACGACGCACTGCACGACCGGGAGGCCATGGCCTGCTGGCAGCGCACGCTGCACGCGGCCGCCACGGCGCCCGAGGGCGTCCTGGTCGACGCCGACAGCGGCCTGACCTTCCACCGGCTGCCCGGGCACGACCTCGACCTCCAGGCCCGCGCAACGCTGTTCTCGGGAGAGCAGTCGAACTCCTCGGTCGCCTACGGCGAGGACGCCCTGATGAAGGTGTTCCGCAAGGTGACACCCGGTGCCAACCCCGACATCGCGATCCACGACGTGCTGACCCGTGCGAACTCCGACGACGTCGCGTCGCTGTACGGGTGGGTCGAATGGGTCGACTCCGAAGCCGAAGGTGGGGGCGAGGTCTGGGATCTCGCGATGCTCCAGCAGTTCCTGCGCACCGCCTCGGACGGCTGGGAGCTGGCCCTGGCCAGCGTGCGCACGCTCTTCTCCGACCCCGAGACGCACGCCGCGCAGTCCGGCGGCGACTTCGCCGGCGAGGCGACGCGTCTGGGGCTGACACTGCGCGGCATCCACGCGCTGCTGGCCGAGCACGTCGGCACCGGTACGACGCCGAGTCGCGAGCTCGCCGGTCTCATGGCGGCCCGCCTGACGCCCGCGGTCGCGGCGGCGTCCGATCTGGCGCCGTACGAGGCCGGGCTGACCGCCCTCTTCGGTCGCGTCGCGGCGCTGGGTGAGCTGCCCGTGCAGCGCGTGCACGGCGACCTGCACCTCGGCCAGACACTGCGCACCTCGCTGGGCTGGAAGATCGTGGACTTCGAGGGCGAGCCCGCCAGACCACTGGCCGACCGGGTGCTGCCCGACTCCCCCTGGCGCGACGTCGCCGGCATGCTGCGCTCCTTCGACTACGCCAGCCGGGTCGTCGAGCGCAGCTGGGCCGATGACCCTGAGGGGTCCGAGGTGCGCGCCCACCAGGCGCAGGAGTGGGCCAACCGCGCCAAGAACCACTTCCTGGTCGCCTACAGCGACGGCGCCATGAGCGAGACCGACAAGGTGCTGCTCGACGCCTACGTCGCCGACAAGGCCGTGTACGAGACCGTCTACGAGACCCGCAACCGTCCGACCTGGGTCGACATCCCGCTCCAAGCCGTCGCGGAGATCGGAGCACCATGACCAGCCCACAGACGCCCGGAGTGCTGCCCGTCGGCACCGAGGAGCTCGACCAGCTCGTGCGCGGCGAGCACGGCCACCCGCACTCCGTGCTCGGGGCGCACCCGCACGACGGGGCGGTGACCGTGCGTGTCCTGCGCCCCCTGGCATCGTCCGTGGTCGTCACCGGCTCCTTCGGTGCGACCGAGCTGGCCCACGAGCACGAGGGTGTGTGGGCCGGGGTGCTACCGGTCGCCGACGTGCCCGACTACCGGCTGCTCGTGGCCTACGACGGCGCGCCGGTCGAGTCCGACGACCCCTACCGCTTCCTGCCGACCCTGGGCGAGATGGATCTCCACCTCATCAACGAGGGTCGCCACGAGCAGCTGTGGGAGGTGCTCGGCGCTCGTGTGCACCACTACGAGACCCCGGGCGGCGGCGTGGTGAGCGGGACGTCGTTCGCGGTGTGGGCGCCGAACGCGCGCGCCGTCCGGCTCAAGGCCGACTTCAACTCCTGGGACGGCCGCGAGCACCCGATGCGCCAGCTCGGCACCTCAGGTGTCTGGGAGCTGTTCGTGCCCGGCGTCGGCGTCGGCGCGTCGTACAAGTACGCCGTGCTGGGCCAAGACGCCACCTGGCGCGAGAAGGCCGACCCGCTGGCGCAGTGGGCCGAGAAGCCCGCCAGCACCGCCTCGCGGGTCTTCGAGTCGACCTACGAGTGGGGCGACGCGGCGTGGATGCATGCCCGCGCGCAGGAGCGCGCCGTCGAGGAGCCGATGAGCATCTACGAGGTGCACCTGGCCTCGTGGAAGAAGAACCCCGACGGCACGCACTGGACCTGGGAGCAGCTCGCCGACGACCTGGTCGGCTACGTGCAGGAACTCGATTTCACCCACGTCGAGCTGATGCCGGTGATGCAGCACCCGTTCGGCGGCTCGTGGGGCTACCACGTGACCGGCTACTTCGCCCCCGACGCCCGCTTCGGCGACCCCGACGGGTTCCGGCTGCTCGTCGACCGGCTGCACCAGGCCGGCATCGGCGTGATCCTCGACTGGGTGCCCGGCCACTTCGCCACCGACGAGTGGGCGCTGGCCCGCTTCGACGGCACGCCGCTGTACGAGGATCCCAACCCGCAGCGCGGCTGGCACGCCGAGTGGGGTTCCTACATCTTCAACTTCGGCCGCCACGAGGTGCGCAACTTCCTCTTCGCCAACGCCGTGTACTGGTGCGAGCAGTTCCACGCCGACGGCCTGCGCGTCGACGGCGTCGCCTCGATGCTCTACCTCGACTACGCCCGCAAGGAGGGCGAGTGGACGCCGAACAAGTACGGCGGCCACCAGAACCTCGAGGCGGTGCAGTTCCTGCAGGAGATGAACGCGGTGGTCTACCGGCGCGTGCCCGGCGTGGTCACGATCGCCGAGGAGTCGACGTCGTGGCCAGGGGTCACCCGCCCCACGAACAGCGACGGTCTCGGGTTCGGCTTCAAGTGGAACATGGGCTGGATGCACGACTCGCTGGACTACCTGGCGCACGAGCCGGTGCATCGCGCTCACCATCACGGTGCGATGACGTTCTCGCTGGTCTATGCGTGGTCGGAGAACTACGTGCTGCCGATCAGCCACGACGAGGTCGTGCACGGCAAGGGCTCGCTGCTGCGCAAGATGCCGGGCGACCGGTGGCAGCAGCTGGCCACCCTGCGCGCCTACCTGGCCTTCATGTGGGCTCATCCCGGCAAGCAGCTGTTGTTCATGGGCTGCGAGCTCGGCCAGGAGTCGGAGTGGGCCGAGGCCCGAGAGCTCGACTGGTGGCTGCTCGACCACCCCGAGCACCGCGGCGTGCACGATCTGGTGCGCGACCTCAACGGCGTCTACCGCGCCTCGCCCGCGCTGTGGGGTCTCGACCACAGCCCCGAGGGTTTCGAGTGGATCGACGCCAACGACGCCGGCCGCAACGTCTTCTCCTTCGTGCGCCGCTCCTCCGGCGAGCCCGACCTGGTGTGCGTGGCGAACTTCGCCGCCGTGCCGCACCACGGCTACCGACTGGGGCTCCCTGCGCTGGGAGCCTGGCGCGAGGTGCTCAACTCCGATGCCTCGGCCTACACCGGCTCCGGCGTCGGCAACCTCGGCGAGATCACCGCGGTCGAGGGCGGCGCGGGCTCGATGCCGGCGCACGCCGACATCTCGGTGCCGCCGCTGGGCACGGTGTGGTTCCGAGCTGCGCGTTGAACCTAGGGTGGAGCCGTGACTGACCAGGCCGCCGCCCGCACCGTGGACGACGGAGTGGCCCGCATCGCCTGGCGGCCCGGCGAGCCGATCGACAACGTGCGCCGCGAGGTCGCCCGCGCCCTGGTCGACCACCACCGGGTCGAGGCTCACGTCGACCCCCACGACGCCGACGGCCAGCGCACCGCCACCTGGGCGGGCATGCAGCGCGAGGGCGTCATGCGCGGGGTCAGCGTCAGCGGCGAGCCGGAGGACCGCATCGTCTACGCACGGCTGGCCTCCGACCGTCCCGTCGACGAGCCCGGGGCATTCCGGGCCCTGCTCAACTCCTTCCTGCCGCGCAAGCGGGCCATCTCCCAGCTGCTGGTGCGCCGTACCGGGGGTGACCAGCCGCGCGTGCTGCTGTGCCAGCTCACCTACAAGACCGACTGGGATCTGCCCGGCGGGGTCGTCGAGGTCGGCGAGTCACCGCAGACCGCGGTGGTGCGCGAGGTCGCCGAGGAACTGGCGCTCGAGCTCCCCGCGGAGCGACTGCTGCTCACCGACTGGCTGCCGCCCTGGGGTGGCTGGGACGACGCCCTCTGCCTGGTCTTCGACGGCGGCGAGCACCCGGCGTCCCTGCTCGACGGGGTGGTCAAGCAGGCCCGTGAGATCCGCTCGGCGCAGTTCTGCACCCTCGAGCAGGTCGACGAACGCTGCGCCGACTTCACCGCTCGCCGCATCCGCGCGGCCCTGGCGGCCGTCGACTCCGGCGGCTCGGCCTACACCGAGTCCGGCCGGGGCTGAGGCTCACCATCGGGCGTGGATCTGTCGTACCCAGTGCGTCAGATCCACGTGGGTCCGGGTTCGTACGCAGGCACGGGATCCACCGGGTGCGTCCCAGGACCACCATCGGGCACCGTGACGGCATGCCGAACCCGCCGCCCCTCGCCGCGCTGGGCCTCCTCGCAGCCGACCGGGACGGCGTGGTCACCCGGCGACAGCTGCGCGCGATGGGAGTCGCCGCCCACGACCTCGGGCGTCTGCTGCGGCGTCGCGCGCTGGCCCGTGTGCACGACGGGGTGTTCGTCGACCACACCGGTCCTCTTCCCCTGGCGCCAGCGGGCCTGGGCGGCCACGCTCGCCGTCGACGGCGCCCTCGGCGGCCGGTCGGCCCTGCCCGACCCCCGGAGGGAAGGGTCGAGATCGCGATCGATGCCCGGCGTACGGTGCGGCGCCTGCCTGGCGTGCACATCCGGCGGGTCGCGCACCTCACCGCGCGGCCCCATCCCTCAGCGCGGCCGTTGCGAGTGCGTGTGGAGGATGCGCTGGTGGATCTCGCGGACTCCGCCGTCGACGGCGCGGCCGCCTTCGCCGTGCTGGCCACGGCATGCGGCACGGGCCAGACCCGCTCCGAACGCCTGGCCGGGGCCGTGCGCCGACGATCCCACGCGCGATGCGCTGTACGAGGGCTACGGCCCGATCGTCGAGCTCGACGGGAGACTTTTCCGCCAGGGCGTCGCGGCCCGCGTCCGCGACCTCCGGCGCGACCTCGCGATCGCCGTCCACCGCTCGGCCCGCACGGAGCGCCTGGGTTACGCGCGGATGATGAGGGAACCGTGTGCCACGGCCAGCGCCGTGGCGATGATGCTGCGGCAGGGCGGCTGGAGCGGCGCCCTGCCGCGGAGCAGCAGACGCCGCGAGGCGGCCTGAGCCGGACATGCGCGGGTCCGACGTCCTCGGTGCGTCAGATCCGCGCACCTTCTCGCCGCTGCAACCGGAGGGACGGCAGGCCCCGAGTGCACACGAGCACCCCGAGCAACAGTAGGACGCCGCCCGCGGCCTCGCCGGGGGTCGGTACCTGGCCGAGCAGCACCGCGGCCGCCGTCATGGCCGCAGCAGGGGCGAGCAGGATCCACGGCACCACCGCGGCCGAGGGGTGCCGTGCGAGCAGCGAGTTGAAGATGCCGTACCCGACCAGTGAGGCGAGTACGGCGGTGTAGACGGTGGCGAGGAGCGCCTGCCACCCGAACGCCGACACGCCGTCGAGCATCGCCGACGGGCCGTCGAGCAGCACGCCGAGACCGAGGGCCGGCACGGGCACCACGAGGCCCGACCACACGGTCAGCCCCAGTCCCCCGGGCACCGCCGCGGCCCGGGCGACCACGTTGCCGATGCCCCACGAGAGGGCGCCGAGCAGGCACAGCAGCAGCGCGACCGGCGGCACGTCGCCACCCCGGCCGAGGGCGACCGTCGTCAGGCCCCCGACACCCAGCAAGACTCCGACGACCTGGGCGCGCGTCGGCCGCTCCCGCAGCACGCCGGCGGCGATGACGATCGTGAACACGACCTGGGCCTGGAGTACCAGGGCCGCGATGCCGGGGGCGAGGCCCGCCGCGATGGCGGTGTAGAGGAACCCGAACTGGCCCACCGACATGAACAGTCCCACGGCTGCCAGCACTCGCCACGACACGGCCGGCCGCGGCACGCAGAACACGGCCGGGAAGGCCACGAGCACGAAGCGGACGGCGAGGAACAGCAACGGCGGTACGTCACCCATCCCGCGGTCGATGGCGAGGAAGTTCAGCCCCCACACTGTTGCGACGAGGGCGGCGAGGACGTTGTCGCGAACGGGCACGGCTCCAGCGTGCCGCCGAAAAACGTGAAGCACCAGCGAATGATGCTGGGCGTCACGATGTAGCTTTGCTGCATGCTCGACCTGGCTGCCGTCTCCTCCCTCCGCGCCGTCGCCGCCACCGGCAGCGTGGTCGCCGCCGCGGAGGCGTTGGGCTACACCCCGAGCGCCGTGAGCCAGCAGGTCAAACGGCTCGAGCGTCAGGCCGGCGTCGCGCTGTTGGAGCGGCTGGGCCGCGGAGTGATCCTGACCCAGCACGGTCGATACCTGGTGGAGTCGGGGTCGGTGTTGCTCGACGACCTCGAGCGCCTGGAGTCCGACCTGCATGCCCGCGCCGGCGCAGTGGCGGGCTCGCTGCGCGTGGCCGCGTTCTCGACCGCGACGCGTGGCCTCATCGGACCGGTCGTCGGACGCCTCCAACGCGAGCACCCCGGCTTGCGGATCAGCCTGCGCGATCGCGAGCCGTGGGACACCGTCGACCTCGTCGCCGCCGGACAGTGCGACCTCGGCATCGTGCACCGGTGGGGCGACGTCCCGCTCGACGTGCCCGACCACCTCGTACAGCGGCGCATCTGCCTCGACCTGGCCGACGTCGTGGTGCCGCGTGGGCACCACCTGGCGGACGCCGGGGTGCTGCGGGTGGCGGACCTGGTCGACGAGGGCTGGATCGCGACGCCTGCCGACTCCATCTGCCGGCAGTGGCTGCGCCGGATGTTCGACGGCACTGGGCGGCTGCCGCGCATCGCCCACGAGTCCATGGAGTTCGACTCCCACCTCGCGCTGGTGCGGGCCGGTCTCGGTATCGCCCTGGTGCCACGGCTGGGCCGCGCCGACCTCGGCGACGACCTGGTCGCGGTCCGCCTCACCGACCCCGAGCCGACCCGCGAGGTGATCGCGGTGCACCGGGCCGGCCTGACCGACTCCCCCGGCCTCACGGCGCTGCTCGAGGCGTTGCTGGTGAGTTGAGGTTCAGCTCTTGAGCGGCGCCTCGCCGAGCAGGTCGCGGGCCAGCCGGGTGGCGCCGACGACGGCCACCGGCATGATCGCGATGCCGCCCAGCGGGATGAGGAAGCAGGCCTGGGTGGCGACGCCGAAGCCCAGCACGGCGCCCCGGTCGCGGCGCAGCACCTCGGCTTGCGCCCTGCGGTCCAGGCCCCGGGCCGCCAGGGGCCGTGAGAGCAGCTCTCCCGCGAGCAGCCGACCCGAGATCGCCGTACCGAGCACGGCCCCGGCCACCGCACCGACGAACGGCAGCAGGCCCAGCAGCACCACCAGCAGGGTCAACGCCAGGCCGATGGCCATGAGCACGCAGGCATCGAGCACCGAACGCCACCAGCTCGGGCCGTCGTCGGGCACCGGGCCACCTAGGTCGGCCTCGGTGGCCCGCCAGATGCGCTCGTAGAACGGGTCGCCCACGGCGAGCGTGAGGCCGGTGAAGGTGACCGAGGCGATCACGATGAAGCCCACCAGCAGCACCAGCGCCACGCCGACCCGGACGACGCCGCGCATCGAGGCACCCCAATCGTCGGCGAAGGGGGTGAGCCAGTCCGCCAGCCCCGTGAGGTTGAGCAGGAGCGCCACGAATGAGGCCAGCACGATGACCAGCACGATCAGTGCCGGCACGAGGCCGAGCACCATCAACCGCGGCCGGGTGCGCCACGACGACGCGCCGTCCGCCAGGCGGCGCACGCCCAGGGCGACGCCGCGCTCGGTCATCGGCTCGGGCATGGTCAAAACAGCGCCGAGGCGAGGTTCTGCCGGCCCCTGAGCACCCGCGGATCGTCGTTGCCGACGGCAGCGAAGAGGCCGAGCAGGTGCTCGCGGGCCCGGGTGCGCTCCTTGTCGGAGGTTCGGCGGACCAGGTCGACCAGTCGGTTGAAGGCGTCGTCGACGTGGCCGCCGAGCATGTCGAGGTCGGCCACCAGGGTCTGGGCGTCGACGTCGTCGGGGTTGGCCGCCGCCGCCTCGCGGGCGGTGTTCAAGTCGACGCCCTGGGTGCGCTGGAGCACCTTCGCCATCGCCAGGCCCGCGGCGGCCTCGACGTCGGCCGGGTTGGCGTCGACGAGCTTGTGGTACTCGGCGACCGCAGCGTCGATGTCACCCGCCTCGAGGGCGTCCTGCGCGGGGGCGTAACGCGGGTCGACGCCCGGCTCGTCGTCCGCGCCCTCTGCGGGAGCGGCGCCGCGTGGCTGGTGCCGGCCGGTGATGCCCTGCGTGGTGAGCTGCTGCATCACCTGGTTGAGCACCGAGCGCAGCTCGTCGAGGCCGAGTGCGTCTTGGAGCAGCGGCTGCGGGCGACCGTCGAGCACGGCCAGCACGTAGGGCACCGACGGCAACTGCACGGCCTGTGCGATGGCCGGCGCGGCGTCGACGTCGACGAGACCAGCGAGGAAGCGCCCGTCGTACTCGCCGGCGACCGTGGCGAGGTCGTCGGCCATCTGCTTGCTCTCCGGCATCCGGCTCGCCGAATAGAAGGCGAGCAGCACGGGCGCGGTCATCGACGCCTCGACGACCTCCTGGAAGTTCTGCTCGTCGACGGCCAGCGAGTAGGCCGACCCGCCTGCGGGGGCGCCACTACCCGGCGCCCCGGGCGCGGGCTGGCTGGGAGCGGGCCGCTTGAGCGCGGAGAGGTCGAGGGCGCCTGGGCGGGAGAACGGCTGCTGCGTCATGCGGCCCATCCTAGGAAGGCGCTGCCGATCAGTTCACGCGTGGGCCACGCAGCCCGGCGCGCTGCACGACCCGCTGGATCGTGAGATCGCGCTCGTCGGGGCGCGAGACGTACCGGACGTCGCGCAGCCCCTGCTCTTGCGCGGCGGACTCGAACACGAAGTGGCCGAAGCCGAGCAGCCGGCCGTGCAGGGGCTTGGCGACCGTGATGTCGAGGATGCGGGTCAGCGGCATCGTCGACAGCTGCGTCGCGAACACACCGTGCACCCGGAAGACCCGCATGTTCGTGATGACGAACCGGTCGCGCTTGGCGTCGACCGCCTTCCACGCGGCGTGGGCGGCCAGGGCGAACACCACGAGCATCGGCAGCCAGGCCAGGTCGACCGGGAGCCAGGGCACGGCGACGAGCACCGCCAACGCCACGATCGCCTCGCACGCCGGACGCACGTAGGCGACCCAGTGGTGCATCACCTCGTCGACGATCACCTCGCCCTCGTCGCGCAGCAGGTGCCGCCCGATGTGGGGGTCGGTGACGCGCGTCAGCACGCTCACCGGTGGTTCACCGTCGGCCTCAGGCGAGCTCGTCGACGAAGTCGATGACCGCGGTGCCCATGTCGCTGGCGAAGCTGAGGCCGGCGGAGCCACCCCTGCTCGCAACATCGGCCAGCCCCTTGGGGTCGGTGAACAGCCAGAACAGCACGAACACCGCCAGCAGTGCGGGGATCGCCTTCTTCATCACGGACCGTCCTCGGGGAAGTGGGCAGGACTCCGGAAACATCTGTACCAGCAGTCACTCCCGTTACGCGAGTCGACGCGCCGTAGCGACGCCTCGGGGGGCCGGCCGGCCGACCCACGTTTGGTCGAAAACTGCATTCTGTGGGGCCGTTTTGCCCACGATTGGGATCAAACGACAGTAAAGAAATCAGCGCCCCACCAGGCGATCAGCGGCGGCGTAGGGATCCGACTCCCCGGCCGCGACGGCGGCCGCGAGGGAGTCGAGGTCGGCGCCGCGCGCCCCGACGTCGTCCCACTGGGCGCGCAGGGCCGCGACGGCGATGGCCTCGACCTCCGCGCGGGCGCGGCGGGTGCGACGCAGCGCCAGACCCTCGCCACCGGACAGCCAGGCGTGGTGCTCGTCGAGGGCGGTGACGACCTCGGGGATGCCCCGACCCGACTGGGCGACGGCGCCGAGCACCGGCGGCTCCCAGTCGCCCTCGGCGCGGTCGGCCCACGAAGCGCCCAGACGCAGGGCCGAGCGCAGGTCGCGTCGCAGCTTCTCGGCGCCGTCGCGGTCGGCCTTGTTCACGACGTAGAGGTCACCGACCTCGAGGATGCCCGCCTTGGCGGCCTGGATGCCGTCGCCCATCCCGGGCGCGAGCAGCACCATGGTGGTGTCGGCGAGCCCGGCCACCTCGACCTCGCTCTGTCCGACCCCGACGGTCTCGACGAGGACGACGTCGCAGCCGGCGGCGTCGAGTACCCGCGCCGCCTGCGGCGTGGTGGCCGAAAGGCCGCCCAGGTGGCCGCGCGAGGCCATCGAGCGGATGTAGACGCCGTCGTCCTCGGCGTGGTCGCCCATGCGGATGCGGTCGCCCAGCAGGGCCCCGCCCGAGAAGGGCGAGGAGGGGTCTACGGCGAGCACTCCTACCCGGCGTCCCGACTCACGCAGCTCACGGATCAGCGCATTGGTGGTCGTCGACTTGCCGACGCCCGGGGCACCGGTCAGCCCCACGACGTGGGCGCGACCGGTGTGTGGAGCCAGCGCGGCCATGACCTCGCGCAGGAGCGGTGAGGCGTCCTCGACCAGCGAGATCAGGCGTGCGACGGCGCGGGCCTGGCCGGCGCGGGCGCGCTCGACCAGGTCCGCGACATCGGTGTCAGCTCTTCGGGACACGCACGATCAGGGCGTCGCCCTGGCCGCCGCCGCCGCACAGCGCGGCCGCGCCGACGCCGCCACCGCGGCGCTGCAGCTCCAGCGCGAGGTGCAACACGACCCGGGCACCGGACATGCCGACCGGGTGACCCAGCGCGATGGCGCCGCCGTTGACGTTGACCTTGTCCTGGTCCAGGCCCAGGCTGCGAGCCGACTCGATGCCGACCGCGGCGAATGCCTCGTTGAACTCGACCAGGTCGAGATCCTTCGGCTCGATGCCCTCTTTGGCGCAGGCCTTGGCAGTGGCGTTGGCCGGCTGCATCTGGAGGGTGGAGTCCGGGCCGGCGACCATGCCGTGCGCACCGATCTCGGCGAGCCAGGCCAGGCCCAGTTCCTCGGCCTTGGCCTTGCTCATCACGACCACGGCGCAGGCACCGTCGGAGATCTGGGACGACGAGCCGGCGGTGATGGTGCCGTCCTTGGAGAACGCCGGACGCAGGTTGCCCAGCGACTCGGCGGTGGTCTCGCCACGCACACCCTCGTCGGCGGAGACGACGATCGGGTCGCCCTTGCGCTGCGGGATCGACACCGGGACGATCTCGTCGTCGAACACGCCGTTCTTCTGCGCGGCCGCGGCCAGCTGGTGCGAGCGGGCGGAGAACTCGTCCTGCTCCGCGCGGGTCAGGCTGGTGCCCTGCGCGTTGCACGACTCGGTGAGCCCGCCCATGGCCTGCTGGGTGGCCTGGTCGAAGAGGGCGTCGTAGGCCATCGAGTCGACCAGCGTGGTGTCGCCGTACTTGAACCCGGTGCGCGACTTGGGCAGCAGGTGGGGCGCGAGGCTCATCGACTCCATGCCACCGGCCACGATGACGTCGGCCTCGCCCGCGCGGATCATCTGGTCGGCGGTGGCGATGGCATTGAGGCCCGAGAGGCACACCTTGTTGATGGTGATCGACGGCACGTTCGCCGGGAGGCCGGCCTTCAGACCGGCGGTGCGGGCGGGGTTCTGGCCGGCGCCGGCCAGGATCACCTGGCCCATGATCAGGTAGTCGACCGCGTCGGCTGCGACCCCGGCCTTCTCCAGGGCGCCCTGGATGGCGACGCCACCGAGCTCGGCGGCGGAGAGGCCGGAAAGGCCGCCCATGAGGCGACCGATGGGGGTGCGCGCCCCGGCGACGATGACGGTTCCGGACATGGGCTTCCTCCACGTGTTCGGCAGATGTGAGTGAGTCTGGCTGGCGGCGGGGCCCGGCGCGGGGGCTCCGATGGCGCAGGGTACGACTCGACCCGAAGGTTACTCGTTGGTCACATGGGCGGCGAGAGGCGTCCATGGCCCGGCATGAGGCGATCGTCACACCGATCCGGCTGGTGGTGGACGCCGACGGGCGGGGCGTACGACGATGCGCGCATGTCGAACCTGGAGATCCCCCAGCACCTCTTCACCGCCATCGACCACGTCGGCATGGCGGTGCCTGACCTCGATGCGGCCATCGCGTTCTACCGCGACACCTTCGGCATGACACTGGCCCACGAGGAGACCAACGAGGAGCAGGGCGTGCGCGAGGCGATGATGGCGGTCGGCGACTCCGGCTCCCACGTGCAGTTGCTCGCGCCGCTCTCCGAGGCCTCGACGATCGCGAAGTTCATCGATCGCAACGGCCCCGGCTGCCAGCAGGTCGCCTACCGGGTCACCGATGTCGAGCAGGTCAGCGCGATCCTGCGCGAGCGCGGCGTCCGCCTGCTCTACGACGCCCCCAAGCGCGGCACGTCGGACTCCCGCATCAACTTCGTGCACCCCAAGGACGCCGGCGGCGTGCTGGTCGAGCTCGTCCAGCCGGCCGCGTCCCGCTGAGGCCGCCCACCGTCCCCCGGCAGGGCTGCCTCAGCAGCTCGCGGCACCGTCGAGCGCAGCGAGCTCCGCGCCGTTCGGCGGCCCACGGGCACGAAGCCCCCGTGGGGGCGGAGCCGACTGGTCAGATCCAGCCGCGGTCGCGGGCGGTGCGCGCTGCCTCGGCCCGCGTGCGGGTGCCGGTCTTGCCGATCGCGGCCGAGAGATGGTTGCGCACGGTGCCCGGCGAGAGGTGCAGGTGGGCGGCGATGGCGGCGACCGGGCCGCCGTCGAGGGCCGCTCTCAAGACGTCGGCCTCGCGATCGGTGAGCGGGCTGGTGCCGTCGAGCAGTGACTCGGTGGCCAGTGCCGGGTCGACCACGCGCAGCCCCGCGTGCACCCGGCGGACGGCGTCGGCCAGCTCGTGGGCCGGGGTGTCCTTGACGACGAAGCCGCTCGCCCCGGCGTCGAGCGCGCGGCGCAGGTAGCCCGGCCGCCCGAAGGTCGTGACCACCAGCACCCGGGCCCGCCCGGCCGCCCGCACCGCGCGAGTGGCCTCGATGCCGTCGAGGCCGGGCATCTCGATGTCGAGCAGGCACACGTCGGGGGCCGACGCCTCGAGTGCCGCCAGCACCTCGTCGCCTCGGCCCACCTGCGCCACGACCTCGAGGTCGGACTCGAGGTCGAGCAGCGCCGCGAGGGCCCCGCGCACCATCGCCTGGTCGTCGGCCAGGAGCAGTCTGATCGGGGTCACCGTGCCCTCACCGTGCCCTCACCACGTCACCTCGAGTGTCGTTCCGCCTCCGGCAGCTGGGCCGAGGCGCACCGCTCCCCCGCCAGCCGCCACCCGCTCGCGCAGACCCCGCAGGCCGTTGCCCTCCGAGGTCGGCGGCCCGCAGCCGTCGTCGACCACGCGGAGACCCGACCCGAGCAACTCGACGGTGCAGTGGGTCGCTCGGGCGTGACGCACGACGTTGGTGACCGCCTCGCGCAGCGCCCACGCCACCACGGTGCGGTAGCGGGGGTCGAGCACGTCGAGATCCTCGGGCAGGGACGACGCCACGCCGGCCGCCTCGAGGGCCCGGCGGGCGGCGTCGATCTCGTCGTCGAGTCGGGCGGCACGCAGGCCACCGACCGTGGCCCGCACCTCGGCGAGGGCCTGCCGGGTCAGCTGCTGGATCTCCACCAGCTCGGCTCTCGCCCGCTGGGGATCGGCCTCGACCAGCCGCTCCGCGAGCTGCGCCTTGACCGAGACCACCGTGAGGCTGTGGCCGAGCACGTCGTGCACGTCGCGCGCCACCCGGTCGCGCTCGGCTCCGACGCGCAACTCCTCCTGCGCCCGAGCGTGGGCGTCGCCCTGCCCGGCCAGGAACCGCCCGGCACCGCAGCCGATGGCCACGGCCACGAGCGTGAAGTCCAAGAACAGCCACCCGGTCGAGGGGTCCAGGAGGAGCTCGAGCGCGAGGCACGAAGCGATGAGCGCAGTCGGCCACCACCAGCACCACGGACGCACCAGCACGAACACGCCCAGGGCGATGAGGAACGGCACGAACGACAGCACGCCCAGACCGATCGGCAGGGCCGTGACCACGGTGACGGCGCTCAGCGCCACCAGGAACGCCGGCCCCCGTCGCGCACCGTCTGGATCCATCGCGCCGCCCACCGTGAAGGCCAGGGCGTAGAGCACGCCGAAGACGGCCGTGCCCACGAGCCCGCCGACCCGCCGCGCCGTCGTCGGCTCGGCGAGCGACTCCAGCACCGGGAAGGCGAGGAAGATCAGCCAGGCCGTCCACAGCAACCAGCCGTAGCGCAGCCACGGATCACGCAGCTCGAAGGCGGGTTGCACCGTGGGCTCCGCGGAGGATCCGTTCACTGCCGGGCGCGCGAGCGGCGTACCAGCAGCGTCGCCGCCACCGCCAGCACCGCCGTCCATGCCACCACGTTAGTGAGCGGCACCCACAGCGACTCGTGCACCAGGTCGCCACCGGTGATGACCCAGCCCTCGGTGAGCGGGTAGCGCGCCAGCGCGACGTAGCCGTAGAGGGGCGTGAACTTCGCAATGGTCAGCAGGGCGCCGGAGAGCGGGAAGAAGATGTTGCCGAGGAAGGAGAGCAGTACCACCGAGAGGCTCGCGGCCGTCGCCGCACCCTCCGAGGGGAACCGCAGGCCGAAGCACAGACCATAGAGGGCGAAGACGACGGCCCCCGCGGCCACGACCACGAAGCTGAGCGCCCACGCGCGGACGGCACCTTCTGCCCCGGTGAGCAGCCCCAGCGCGAACACCACGAGTGCGGGCAGCAGGGCCACGAGCACCGCGAGGCTCGCCTTGACCGCCGCGTACCCGATGTCGCGCTGCGGGGTCATGCCGAGCTGGCGACCCCAGCCGTGGGAGCGCTCGACCGCGGCGGAGGCACCGAGCCCGACGGTCGCCGTCACCGCGCCGTAGCCGGCCATCGCGATCATGATGGCCATCGCGACGTTGCCGTTGCCCACGGCGTCGCCGGCGTAGTCCTGCGAGCTTCCGAACACCAGGAACATGAAGCCCGGCAACGCCACGGTGAACAGCAAGGTGATCGGGTCGCGCAGCACCCGGCGCGCCTCGAGACGGAGCATGGTGGGGTCCGGCAGGAGACCCGCGAGGTGGAGACGTGTCGGGGTGCGGTGGCCCGGGTCGACGGCGGACGGTGCGAGGGTCGAGGTGCTCATCGGATCTCCTGGTGCATGGTCTGGCTGGTGGTTTGGCTGGTGAGGGCGACGAAGGCCTCGTCGAGCGAGGCGGGGACGACGGTCAGGTCGCGGCCGTCGCAGGCCGTGAGCAGGGTGATGGCGGCGGCGTCGGCCGCCTCGACGTCCCGCACGTGCACGAGCACGCGGTGACCCTGAGTCTCGAGCCGGACGTCGCCGGGCAGGTCGAGCGCGGTCAGCCGGCGGGAGGCCGCGGCGGGGTCGAGCACCCGGGCCGACACGACCTTGCCGGCGGCGCGAGAGCGGATCTCCTCGGTGCTGCCGTCGGCCACCACGCGGCCTCCTGCGACGAGGACGATGCGGTCGGCGAAGCTGTCGGCCTCCTCGAGGTAGTGCGTCGCGAAGACGACCGTGCGACCGCGCTCGGCCTCCTCGTGCATCGTGGCCCAGAACTCGCGACGGGCGGTCACGTCCATCCCGGCGGTGGGCTCGTCGAGCACGAGCAGGCGCGGGTCGGGCAGCAGGGCCAGGGCGAAGCGCAGCCGCTGCTGCTCACCCCCGGAGCACTTCGAGACACGTCGAGCGGCCAGGTGCGTGATGCCGGCCCGCTCGAGGACGTCGTCGACGCCCGCGTGGGGCAGCCGGCGGTAGGCGGCGGCCACGTACTCGACGACCTCGCCGACCCGCAGGTCGGGCAGCAGACCACCGGTCTGGAGCACCCCCGCGACCAGACCCGCCTCGACGGCGGAGCGCGGCCGCATGCCGAAGACCGCTGCCTCCCCTGCCGTCGCCTCGATCAGGCCCAGGACGACGTCGAGGGTGGTGCTCTTGCCGGCACCGTTTGGCCCGAGCAGCGCCACGATCTCGCCCGGCTCGACGGTCAGGTCGACGTGGTCGACCGCCACCACCTCTCCGGACCGCGCACCGAACGTGCGCCGCAGACCCGCCAGGCGGACGGCGAACGGAGTGTGCGCGGCGGACCCCTCGAGCGGGAGGGTCGCAGGTGCGCGGCGCGTCGGCGCCGGTGCCGGTGCCGGTGCCGGTGCCGGTGCCGACGGGATGCTGGACGGCAGGTCGTGCGGGCGGTACCGGGGCGGGGTGATCGTCATGACGCCACCTTCGCCGTGGGGCGCGGTGTCCGGACCTGCGCGCTGTCACGAACCGCCCGTGACACCTGTCATCCTCGAGGGACGATTCGCGACCCCTCGCGGCACGATCCGCGACCCCTCGCGGGACGATTCGCGACCCCTCGCGGGACGATTCGCGACCCCTCGCGGGACGATTCGCGACCCCTCGCGGGTCACATGAGGTAGTCGGAGTCGCGGGCGTCGGTGATGAGCATGTGGCCGGGGGCGTGGGCGATGGCCAGCGGTGGTCGCGACTCCATGACCGCCGCCTGGGGCGTCACGCCGCAGGCCCAGAACACCGGCACCTCCCCCGGGCGCACCTCGACCGCGTCGCCGAAGTCGGGGGCGTCGAGGTCGGTGATGCCGAGGGCGGCCGGATCGCCCACGTGCACCGGGGCGCCGTGCACGGCCGGGTAGCGGGCGGTGACGCGTACGGCGTCGGCCACCTGCGCCGCCGGCACGGGCCGCATCGACACCACCAGCGGGCCGCCCATCGCGCCGGCCGAGCGACACCGGGTGGTGGTGCGGTACATCGGCACGTTGCAGCCGGCCTCGAGGTGCCGCACGGGCACGCTCGCCTGGGCCAACGCCGACTCGAACGTGAAGCTGCACCCGATGAGGAAGCTGACCAGGTCCTCGCGCCACCAGCGCCTGACCTCCGGCGTCTCCTCGACCAGTTCGCCGTCGACGTACACGCGGTAGGCGGGCACGTCGGTGCGCACGTCGCCGTGAAGCAGCGGCCCGGCGACGGCACCGGGCTCGAGCACGTCGAGCACCGGGCACGGCTTGGGGTTGCGCTGGGCGAACAGCAAGAAGTCGAAGGCCTGCTCGCGCGGCAGCACCATCAGGTTGGCCTGGGTGTAGCCGTCGCACCAGCCGGACGTCGGGGTCACCAGGCCGTCGCGGAACCTGGCGCGCGCCTCTGCCGGCGACAGCGCCGCCGCGTCGGTCAAGGTCATGGTGCCTCCACCCATCGGAATCTCAAGCTCTGACCCGGCCGCACCTGCGCGGCGAGGTCGACATCGTCGACGACCACCACGGCCACCACGGGGTAGCCCCCGGTCACGGGGTGGTCGGCGAGGAACAGCACGGGCTGGCCGGACGGCGGCACCTGGACAGCGCCACGCCATGCGCCCTCACTGGGCAACTGCCGGTCGCGGGCGTGCTCGAAGCGGGCGCCGTCGAGGCGAGCACCGACCCGGTTGCTGCGGTCGGTCGCGGTCCACGTCGTGGCGGTGAGCAGGTCGGGGTCGGCGACCCAGTCCGCGCGCGGCCCGCGCACCGCACGCAGCACCACGGGCTCGTCCGCCGAGACCCGCGGCCAGGGCAGGTGGTCGATGCCCGGCATCGCCCCCGCCGGCTCGCCCACGGGCAGCACGGTGCCCGCGTCGATCTCCGGTCCGAGCCCGGCCAGCAGGTCACGCGACCGAGAGCCGAGCACCAGGTCGGCGTCGACACCGCCGCGCACGCAGAGGTAGGACCGCAGACCCACCGACGGCGACCCGACCCGCACCCGCGCTCCTGCCTCGACCCGCACCGGAGCGTGCGAGCCCATACCGCGGCCGTCGACCGTGAGGTCGCACACCGCGCCGGTGACGCAGAGCCACAACGCCTCGTCGCCCACCTCGACATCGAGCCCGCCGAGGGTGATCTCCAGCCCAGCCGCGCCCTCGGGATTGCCCAGCGCTCGGTTGCCCTGGCGCAGCGCCCCGCGATCCGCGGCCCCCGAGCGCCCGACGCCGATACCGGCGTACCCGGGGCGGCCGAGATCCTGCACAGTGGTGAGCGGGCCGGTGGCGTGCAGCGTCAGCGTGCGGGTCACCGGCGCACCTCGACGAAGCGCACGGCCACGCCGGGGCGCAGCAACGCGGGTGGGTCGCGGTCGAGGTCGAAGAGGTCGACCTCGGTGCGGCCGATGAGCTGCCAACCGCCCGGCGACTCCCGGGGGTAGACGCCGGCGTACTCCCCCGCCAGTCCGACCGACCCTGCCGGCACCCTCGTGCGCGACTCCTCGCGGCGTGGCACGTGCAGCCGGTCGTCCTCGCCCGCGAGATAGCCGAAGCCGGGCGCGAAACCGCCGAAGGCGACCCGCCAGGTCTGCTCCGTGTGCGCCGCCACGACCTCCTCGCGCGAGAGACCGGTCAGCGCTGCGACGTCGTCGAGATCCTGCCCGTCGTAGACGACCGGGATCTCCACGGCCTCGGGTCCTCGATCCGCCTCGAGAGCGACCGGCCGAACGTCCTCCAGCACCCGCCGCAGGTCGGCGAGGGGCACCTTGTCGGCAGCCACCACGAGCACCGTGCACGCCGCCGGAACCACCTCACCCACCTCAGGCGGCGCCTCGCGGCGCAGCGCCTCGGCGTAGCCGAGCGCTCCCCCTCCTCGCTCTGCGCCCTCGACGCCCTCGGCGAGCTCGACCAGCACCGCCCGGTCGCCGTACGCGAGCAGCCTCATGCCCGCCCCGCGAACGACCCGAGCTCGACGCCCGCGTCGGCCAGCGCCGCGGCCACCGCCCGTGCCATCTCGACGGCACCGGGGGTATCGCCGTGCAGGCACACCGACTCCGCGTCGACCGCCACGTCGGACCCGTCGACGGAGGCCACGACACCCTCGGTGACCAGCCGGACGACGCGGCGCGCGACGTCGGCGGCGTCGTCGAGCAGGGCTCCCGGCTGCGACCGGGGCACGAGGCGGCCCTCGCCGGTGTAGCCGCGGTCGGCGAACGCCTCGCGCACGCCCCGCAGGCCGGCGTCGTCGGCGTAGCGCAGCAGCAGCGAGCCGGGCAGGCCGAGCACGGGGAAGGTGTCGTCGTAGCCCCGCACGGCGTCGATCACGGCTCGAGCCTGGCCCTCGTGGTCGATGGTCGCGTGGTAGAGCGCACCGTGCGGCTTGACGTAGGAGACCCGGGTGCCGGCTGCGCGCGCCATCGCGTCGAGCGCACCGATCTGGTAGGTCACGGCGTCGGCCAGCTCGGTCGGATCGACGTCGATGAACCGGCGTCCGAACCCCGCCAGATCCGGGTAGCCCACCTGGGCGCCGACGGCCACCCCGTGCGCGGCCGCGAGCTCGCAGCACCGGCGCAGGGTCGTCGGGTCGCCGGCGTGGAACCCGCAGGCCACGTTGGCGCTCGTCACGACCGCGAGCACGGCCTCGTCGTCACCGAGTCGCCAGCGGCCGAAGGACTCGCCGACGTCACTGTTCAGGTCGATGCGCGGCATGCTCACAGACTGCCCCCTCACAGGTCGGCCCCTCACAGGTCGGCCCCTCACAGGTCGGCCAGACCCTGGAGCGCCTGCCACCCCAGCCAGAGGGTCAGCAGCCAGGCCAGCAGACCGATCACCTTGAGCCACATCGGGTAGCGATAGCCGTGCAGCAAGTCGCGCCGGAACCAGGCGACCGCGAGCAGCACGGTGAAGCCCAGCGGCAGGATGAGTCCGTTGAAGGTGCCGGCGAAGATCAGCAGCTTGGCCGGGGCCTGCTCGATGACCACGAAGATGCCGGCGGTGAGCACGATGAAGCCGACGGTGATCGCGGTCCGCACCTTCTCGGGCGTGCGCTGGGTGGTGAGGAAGGAGACCGAGGTGTAGGCGGCACCGATCACGGAGGTGAGCGCGGCGGCCCAGAGGACCAGGCCGAACATCCTCAAGCCCGCCTCTCCCGCGGCGGCCTTGAAGGCCGAGCCGGCCGGGTCGTCGGCGGCCAGGGTCACGCCGCCGGCGACCACGCCGAGGATGGCCAGGAACAGCAGGATCCGCATCACGCCGGTGAGCAGGATGCTGATGACCGAGGAGCGCGTGATGTCGGCGACGTGCTCGACCCCCGTGCGCCCGGAGTCGATGAGACGGTGCGCACCGGCGTAGGTGATGTAGCCGCCCACGGTGCCGCCGATGATGGTGGTGACGGTCTTGGCGTCGAAGGTGTCGGGGGCCACCGTGCTGCGCAGCGCCTCGCCCACCGGCGGGCTGGAGGTGAAGACCATGACCAGTGTGGCGACGATCATCAGCACGCCCAGAGCGACCACGATCCGGTCCAGCGCCAACCCGGCACGCCGCGAGAGGAAGATGCCGATGGCCACGAGCGCGGAGAGCGCGCCGCCGATCCTCGGCTCGAGGCCGAGCAGTGCGTCGAGGCCGATGCCGGAGCCGGCGACGTTGCCGATGTTGAACACCAGCCCACCGAGCACCACCAAGGCCGCCAGCGCGTAGCCCGCCCCGGGCAGCAGCCGGTTGCCGAGCTCGTGGGCTCGCAGGCCGGAGACACCGACGACGCGCCACACGTTCATCTGCACGGCGACGTCGACGACGATCGAGATCAGGATCGCGCAGGCGAAGGCCGCGCCCATCGCACCGGTGAACTGCGCGGTCTGGGTGAGGAAGCCCGGGCCGATGGCGCTGGTGGCCATCAAGAAGATCGCGCCGAGCACGGCCGAGCGCCCGGCGGCGTCCTTCACCGCCTGGCCGGTGCTGGGTGGCGTGCTCTGACTGGTGTTCTCGGGTGTGTCGTGGCTCATACGGCCTCACCTTGCCGATTGTTCAACAATCCTGCAATACCTCAATCAAACATTCTGGTTACGCTTCGCCCCATGAGCACCGGTGCGTTCGACGACGTCCTCTCGACCCTGGATGCCGAGCGCCGCGCCCGCCGCACCGTGATGAGCACGACGGCCGACCGCGTGGCCGGCCAGCTGCGCGAGCAGGTCGCCGAGGGCCACCTGCGCTCGGGCACCAAGCTCCCCGAGGAGCGTCTCGCCGCCGCTCTCGGCGTCTCCCGCAACACCCTGCGCGAGGCTCTGGGCCAGCTCGTGGCCGAGCGGATCCTCGTGCGCGAGGCACACCGCGGCGTGGTGGTCTCCACCCCGGACGCCGACGACGTGCGCGACGTCTACGCCGCCCGACTGGCTCTCGAGCCCGGCGCCCTCCGGCAGGGAGAGCACGCGCCCGCCGCCCGGGTGGCGGCGCTGCGCGCCGCCGTCGAGGAGGGGCAGGCGGCGCTCGAGGCGGGCGACCACGAGGCCGTGGGTGGGGCGAACCAGCACTTCCACCATGCCGTCGTCGCCCTCGCCGGCAGCGACCGGCTCGACGCGCAGATGGACCTGCTGCTCGCCGAGATGCGGCTCTTCTTCCACGCCATGGGCGACCCGCGCACCTTCCACGAGCCCTACCTCGCCGCCAACGCCGCGATCTGCGACCTCGCCGAGGCCGGCCGCTGGAGCGACGCCGCCGAGCACCTCACGACCTACCTCACCGACGCGCGCGAGCAGCTGCTCGGCGGATTCGCGCTCACGTAGCACCTGGTCGCCGGCATCTCCGGCGGCATCCACGTGCGTCCGCGCGGCATCGCCGCCGCCGACATCCGACGGTCCCTGGGCGGTGACCACCGAGCCCGGCGACGACAGATGGGTCACACTCGAATGACAGTCCGATTACCGCTGGGTAATCTTCGCGCCGACCCGGCTGCGCGCGCCCGCGCGCGCCGCGACCGACCCCCATCTAGGAGCCGTTCGTGCAGAACATTCTCGATGCCATCTCCTCCGACGAGGCCACGAAGGAAGACTTCGCCTCGCTCACCATGCCGGAGTCCTACCGGGCCGTGACGGTGCACAAGGACGAGGTCGCCATGTTCGAGGGCGTGCCCTCGAAGGAGAAGGATCCCCGCAAGAGCCTGCACGTCGACGAGGTGGCGTTGCCCGAGCTCGGCCCCGGCGAGGCGTTCGTGGCCGTCATGGCCTCGGCGATCAACTACAACACCGTGTGGACCTCGATCTTCGAGCCGGTCTCGACCTTCGGGTTCCTCGAGCGCTACGGCCGTCTCTCGGGCCTCACCAAGCGCCACGACCTGCCCTACCACATCGTCGGTTCCGACCTCTCCGGCGTCGTGCTGGCCGTCGGCCCCGGCGTGACCAAGTGGAACCCGGGCGACCGCGTGGTCGCCCACTGCCTCTCCGTGGAGCTCGAGGATCCGCAGGGCCACGACGACGCGATGATGGACCCCCAGCAGCGCATCTGGGGTTTTGAGACCAACTTCGGAGGCCTCGCAGACGTCGCGATGGTCAAGGCGAACCAGCTCATGCCCAAGCCCGAGCACCTCACCTGGGAGGAAGCCGCCTCCCCCGGCCTGGTCAACTGCACCGCCTACCGCCAGCTCGTCTCGCACAACGGCGGCAACATGAAGCAGGGCGACAACGTGCTGATCTGGGGCGCCTCGGGCGGTCTGGGCGGCTTCGCCACGCAGTACGCCCTCAACGGCGGCGCCAACCCGATCTGCGTGGTCTCCAACGACGAGAAGGCCGACATCTGCCGCTCGATGGGTGCGGAGATGATCATCAACCGCTCCGAGGAGAACTGGCAGTTCTGGAACGAGGAAGGCACCGAGCAGAATCCGCGGGAGTGGCAGCGGCTGGGCAAGAGGATCCGCGAGCTCACGGGCGGCGAGGACATCGACATCGTCTTCGAACACCCCGGCCGCGAGACCTTCGGCGCCTCGGTCTACGTCACGCGCAAGGGCGGCACCATCACCACGTGCGCCTCGACCACCGGCTTCATGCACGAGTACGACAACCGCTATCTGTGGATGAACCTCAAGCGCATCGTCTCCAGCCACTTCGCCAACTATCGCGAGAGCTGGGAGGCCAACCGTCTCATCGCGCAGGGCAAGATCCACCCGACCCTCTCGCGCACCTACACCCTCGAGGAGACCGGCCAGGCCGCCCTCGACGTGCATCACAACAAGCACCAGGGCAAGGTCGGCGTGCTCTGCCTCTCCCCCGAGGAGGGGCTGGGCGTGCGCAACCACGAGATGCGCGAGAAGCATCTCGACGCGATTAACCGCTTCCGCGGCGTCTGAGGATCCGCGGGGGGTCGCGTATCGACCCTCGAGGAGTCACCCACCGCCCGCCGAGAGGTCGCATCCAGACCTTTCGGCGGGCGATGGGTGACGGCGCCGGGCACCGGCGGGTTCGGTTCACGTGATCTTCACGGCATGCTGGGCACGGAGTTTCGGGCTGGGACGACGGGCCACCATCGGTCAAGATGGTGCCTGCCCCCCATGACGTGCGGAAGTGAGCTGAGCCAGCGATGAGCGACCAGGGTCTGTCCATCTTCGACGACGAGCCGAACGGGCCGGGTGCGTCCGATCCGGACGCCGAGAAGACCCAGGTGATCCCCACCCAGAAGCCGGGCCAGAAGCCGCCCGCGAGCCCCACCGGCGCGGGCCAGAGGTCGCCCGCAGGCCCCACCGGCACGGGCCAGCAGCCGGCCGTGCCGCCGGCGCAGGCCGCCCGGCCCGCGGCGTCCTCCCCTGGCCGCCCCGCCTCCAGCAGCGACTCCGTGTCGTTCCCGAGCGTGCGACGCGGCGGTTACGACCAGGCCGTGGTCGACACCCGGGTACGCCAGATCCTCGCTGAGAAGTCGGGCCTCTCCCAGAGCCTCAGCGTCTCCGAGCGCCGGGTCACCGAGCTCGAGGCGGAGCTCCAGAAGGCCCGCGCCGAGCTCGCCGAGAACCAGACTCCGTCCTATGCGGGCCTCGGAGGCCGTGCGTCGGCGATGCTGCGACTCGCCGAGGAGGAGGCCGCAGAGATCCGCATGGCCGCCACCCGCGAAGCCGACGAGATCCGCGACCAGGCGACCCGCGATGCCGCCTCGATCAAGGCCGAGGCCACCCGCGAGGCCGAGGACATGCGCATCGTCCAGCTCAAGGAGCTCGACGAGCACCGGGCCCGCACCGTGGCCGACGCCGAGCAGGAGCGCACCCTCGCCCGCAGTGAGGCCGAGGATCTGCGTGCCTCCGCCAAGCGCGAGGCCGACCAGCTGCGACTCGCCGCCCAGCAGGAGACCACCGAGATGCGCACCGGCGCCCAGCGCGAGGTCGAGAAGGCTCGCGCCGCAGCCGATCGCGAGGTCACCGAGGCGCGCCGCACTCTCGCCGTGGAGAAGGAGCGACTCGCCCGCGAGGCCTCCGACCACCACGAGAGCGCGATGGCCGAGACCCAGCGTCTGGTCGCCGAGGCGGAGCAGCGCGCCAACGCCGCCGAGGAGCGAGCCCAGCAGGCCACCTCGCAGGCCACCGCACACCGCGAGCAGGTGCAGACCGAGGCCGACGCCCTGCTCCAGCGCGCCCGCCGCGAGGCCGAGCAGATCGTCAACACCGCGCAGAGCAACGCCGAGTCCCTCTCCCACGCCGGAGTGGCCGAGGCCGAGCGCGAGCTGGCCAAGGTGCGCGCCGAGGTCGGGCGGCTGGTCAAGCGCCGCGACGGCATCACCGCCCAGCTCGCCTCGCTCGCCGACATCGTCGGCGGTCTGCGTGACGAGCCCGACGACTCCGACTCCGACGAGACGAGCGACTCCTCCGACGAGACCGCATGACCGAGGCGCACGTCGACGGTGAGCCCACGCCGTCCGACGTCGACGACCAGCCGGACGAGCAGCCGGACGACCAGCCGGACGAGACCGAGGGTCGGCATGATCCCGCCGGACTGGTCGGCGGTCCGGCGCACCTGGGCACGCCCGGACCCCCGCTGGACCGCAAGGCCCCCTTCTACTGGGGGTTCTTCGGCGGACTGGGGCTCTTCACCGCCTGGTGGCTGTTCAACGCCGTGCAGGCCATCGGAGCCACGCTGGTGCTCATCGTGGTCTCGATGTTCCTCGCGGCGGCGCTGCACCCCCTGGTGCTGTTCCTCGAGCGGCGCGGCCTGCGGCGCTCGCTGGCGGTGCTCACCGTGGTGCTCATGGTGCTCGGCGTGCTGGCGCTGTTCGTCGTCGCGATCGGCCCCGTGATCGGCGACCAGGTCGCCGCCATCACCAAGCAGGCGCCCGACTGGTTCGCGGCTCTGCAGCGCAACGACCGCGTCGCCGAGCTCAACGACGACTACCAGGTCGTCGACAAGATCCAGGCCTACGTGACCGACGGCGACTTCCTCGGCAACCTCTTCGGCGGGGTGCTCGGTTTCGGTCTCGCGCTCCTCGGCGCGGTGGTCAACGGCCTGATCGTGCTCGTGCTCACGCTGTACTTCCTCGCCTCGCTCGAGAGCACCAAGGCCGGCCTCTACCGGCTCGCACCGGCCTCGCGGCGCGACCGGGTCGGCCGGCTCGGCGACCGCATCATCCTCAGCGTCGGCGGCTACGTCTCCGGAGCGTTACTGGTCGCGCTGTGCGCCGGGCTGAGCTCACTGGTGTTCTTGCTGGTCGTGGGGCTCGGTCAGTACGCCGTCGCGTTGGCCTTCGTCGTCGCCCTGCTCGACGTGATCCCGATGATCGGCGCCACGATCGGGGCCGTGGTCGTCTCGGCCATCGGTTTCGCCGAGGACGTGCACATCGGCATCGCCTGCGTGATCTTCTTCCTCATCTACCAGCAGGTCGAGAACTACCTGGTCTACCCCCGCGTGATGGCGCGCTCGGTCGAGCTGCCCGGCGCCGTCATCGTGATCGCCGCACTGGTCGGCACGGCCCTGCTCGGAGTCGTGGGCGCACTCCTGGCGATCCCCACCGCCGCGGCGATCCTCATGCTCACGCGCGAGGTGTTCGTGCGCCGCCAGGATCTCGCCTGACCAGCACCTGTTCGGGCGGACTCATCTACCGGGATAGATCCGGAACCCGCTCATCGGCTGGTGGTCGAAGCCTGCGTAGAAGCCCTCGGCGCCGTCGGTGACGAGATCCATCCGCAGGGTTCCGGTCGCCTGGAACGTAGCCTGCACCAGCAGGCGCGCGAGGCCTCGACCGCGATGGCCGGGGTGCACGGCCACGAACGAGAGATGCGACTGGAGCACCCCGTCTCCCAGCGCCTGGGCCCAGCCCACGAGCGCACCCTGGCTGCGCGCGACGTAGGCCACCGATCCGGGCGCGGTGCACACGCGCCGCACCACCTCGGCGTCCGTGAGCGAGGGCCACTGCACGGTGGTCGCGAGTCGGGCGATGCCGACGGCGTCGTCACCGTCTTCCTCGAACGGGCGGACGTCGACCTCGGCCATGGCGCGCACGGTACCGGCGCCACCGCGTCGGGCTCGGGGCGCCGCCCTCGAGGCGCCGCGCTCAGGGTGTCGGGATCTCCGTCGTCGCCGCCTCGTCGACGCGCGGCTCGCCCAGCCGCACGCACACGACGCCGGCCAGGATGGCCAGCCCGCCGAGCAACTGGACGCCGCGGGGCAGCTCGCCGAGCAGCAGCCATGCGAACCCGATGGCGGCCAGCACCTCGGTGAGCCCGACGAAGGAGGCGAGACGTGAGCCGAGGCGTCGCCCGGCCTCGATACCGGTGACGTAGGAGAAGGCGGCCGTCACGAGGGCCAACAGCAGCGCGGCTCCCCACCAGGGCAGCTCACGACCGTCGTAGACGGCGGGAGCGGTGGAGGCGGTGAGCGGCAGCACACCGGCCACGCCGAGGACCGCGATGATCGCGCCGCCGGAGACGAGGCCACCGGCCGCGAGCGTCAACGGGGGCAGGCCGTTGTCGTCGTCGGCGGAGATGAGGAAGTACACGGCCAGACCGACCATGGCCCCCAGCGCCCAGAGCACACCGGGCACGCTGACCTCGGCGCCACCGGTGACGTCGAGCACCAGCACGAGGCCCAGCGCCGCGAGTCCTGCGCCTACGACGGTCAGCAGGGTCGGACGCTGACCGTGGCGCAGCCACAGCCACGAGACGACCGCGGCCGGGGCGGTGTACTCGATGAGCAGCGCCGGACCGACCTGCATGTACTGCACTGCGGAGAAGAAGCACACCTGCGCGCCGGCGACGGCCAGACCGCCGTAGAGCAGCACGAGGCCCGCGTTGTCGCGCAGCAGGTGCCAGCGACCACGCAGGGCGACCAGCCCGAGCGGCAGCACGACGACCGCTGCGACCAGCACCCGCACGAGCACCGCCGCACCGGGGCTCCACCCGGTGTCGAGCAGACCGCGACCCAAGGGGCCGCTCAGCCCGAACGAGAGGGCCGAGACGACGGCGATGCCGAGGCCGGTGGCCAGGCTGGCGCGGGGAGTCACAGCAGGCACCCCCTCACGGTTGTCATGGGTCATAGTGCTCATGGCATGTGACACTACGAGAGTCGTAGTAACCTGTCAACATGGTATTCGCCCATGACGTCGAGGTGGGGCTCCAGGCCGCGGTCGACCTGGCCAACACCGCTCAGGATCCCGACAGCCTCACCACCCCCGACGATCTGGCCGACTTCTACTCTCGCTTCAGCTACTCCGGTCGTCACGACCGCACCGACGAGGAGTTGGCCGAGATCCGCGGCCTCCGCGGCCGCCTCGACGCCCTGCTCCGTGCCGACCGCGACGAGGCGGTCGTCCTGGTCAACGAGATGCTCGCCGAGGCGCAGGCGGTGCCTCAGCTGGTCCGGCACGGCGACTTCGACTGGCACGTGCACGCCGTTCCCGCCGAGGCCCCACTCTCCACCCGCATCCTGGTCGAGACCGCGATGGCCATGATCGACGTCATCCGCATCGACGAGATGTCGCGTCTCGGGGTGTGCGCCGACGACGACTGCGACGGCATCGTGCTCGACCTCAGTCGCAACCGGTCACGACGGTTCTGCTCGGTCACCTGCGGCAATCGCAACGCCGTGGCCGCCTACCGCGCCCGGCAGTCGTCGTCCTAGGCCGAGCAATCCCCATCACGAGAGTGCCTCAGCAGTAGGCGTGGACGCCGTCGGGGGTGAGGTCGCGGTCGCGCAGGACGACGGGCACGTCGGCGCCGATGGCATCGCAGGTTCTCGTGAAGTCCGGGCGCCGGTACTCGACGGCGAGCACCTGGTCGCCGTAGTGGTCGGTGTAGTCGGTGCACTCGTCGTAGCGTCCGCACTCCTCGGCCACGGCGAAGTCGTAGCCGACCACGGTGCCGTCCCAGCCGGCCCGGTTCTTCTGCCCGGCGAGCAGTCCCGCGTCGTGTGCGCCGTCGACGAGCAGGTGCGCGTACCTCTTGGCCTGACGAGGGGTGAGCAGGCCGTGGCTGCGCGAGTAGGAGTCGAGGTTGTCGTACTCGACCGCGTCGTAGCCATCGTCGGCGCAGCCCTGGGTCCAGCCGCCCATGATCGCGGCCAGGCGCTGCCGCTTCTTCTCCGTGCGCAGGTCGAGCAGCCACTCGCCCCATGCGGAGTCGACGACCGGCTTGCCGTCCCTCTTCAGCACGAGGCTCCACCGGTGCCGCCAGAACCGCTTCTGGTCGGGTTGGGTCTGGAAGCCGTTGACGTAGCAGACGTTGACCAGACCGTCGGCCGGCGCCTCCGAGCGGTCGCGAACGACGATGCCGACGCCGTCGTCGGGTCCGGCGGCACCGCCGAGCTGGTAGTCGACGTTCGTGTCTGACGGCAACGCCTCCAGTGCGGACGCCGACCCGCTCCAGGCCAGCGCCACCACGGCGGTCATCCCGATCGCGATCTGCATCGCCCTCCTGCGCATGGCGCCAGGATGCCACCGCAGCAGTGGTCAGGAACGCCGTAACCCTCCCGCGGGGACGAGCGTTAGGCCAAACGTTCCCCTCCCCGACCGTTAGGCCACCATGACCTCGCTCCGCCGCCTCGCCTCGCTGACCTGCGCAGGCCTGGCCACCGCCGCGCTCGTGGGCACCTCCACCCTCGGTGCCGCCAACGCGACAGCCCTGCCGACCGCCAGCCCCGCAGCCTGGTCCGCAGCCGGGTCCGGCGCCGCGCGCGTCGACACCGCCGGCCTTCCGGGCCTCTCCCGACTCCTGGCCTCGGGCACCGAGACCGGCCGGGCGATCGTGCGCCTGGACTCCGTGCCGACCACCAGCCAGGTCGACGCCCTCGAGGCGCTGGGGCTGAAGGTGGACCCGATGGACGCGCTGCCGCTGGCCGTCGTCGAGGGACCGGTCGCCGCCATGACCCGCGTGGTCACGAGCGGCGTCGGCCTCGACGTCTACCCCGACGAGGTGCTGCGCTACGAGGACACCACGTCGTCCAACGCCGTGTCGTCGTCGACGAAGGCGGCCGAGGGGCTGCGCAGCCGAGGCCTGACCGGCCAGGGCGTCACCGTCGGCGTCATCGACTCCGGTTGCGACGCCACCCACCCCGACCTCGCCGACCACGTCGTGCACAACGTCACCCTGGTCAGCCCCGAGTACGTCAACGCGGGCACCGACCCGACGATCGAGGTTCCCGTCTCGGACACCCCCTACGACAACACCGACCTCGGCAGCGGGCACGGCACGCACGTCGCCGGCATCATCGCGGCCGACGGCACCGAGAGCCCCGACCAGCTCGGCGTCGCGCCCGATGCCGACCTCGCCTGCTTCGCGATCGGCGCGGTCATCACCACCACGGCCGTGGTCACGGCGTTCGACTACATCCTCGACCAGCCCGACCTGCTCGGCATCGACGTCATCAACAACTCGTGGGGCAACAGCTTCCGGCAGTACGACCCGCTCGACCCCGTCAACGTGGCGACCAAGGCCGTCGCGAAGCGGGGCGTCGTGGTCGTCTTCGCCGCCGGGAACTCCGGCTCCGGTGACGCCGAGGCCAGCGTGAGCCCCTTCAACCAGGCGCCGTGGGTGATCTCGGTGGCCGCCGGCAGCGTCGACCGCGTGCGGGGCGACTTCTCCTCCAACGGCCTGCTCTTCGACAACGGCACCGCACGACCCATCGGCGACGACGGCCACACCGTCTTCCGCGGCGACCGCGTCGGCCTGACGCAGCCCGACATCATGGCTCCCGGCGTCGACATCTCCTCCAGTTGCGACTCCACGGGCACGGTCATCGGCCCCTGCCCCGACCACGGCAACACCTCGGCGTCCGGCACCTCCATGGCCTCTCCGCACATCGCCGGCGCGGCCGCCGTGCTGAAGCAGGCCAACAAGCGGCTCACCGCCCGCCAGGTCATCGACGCCCTCAAGGCCACCGCGAGCCCGGTGCTGGCCGACGGCAAGCGGCTGAACTCCTATCAGGTCGGCTACGGCCACGTGAACCTCGACCGGGCGGTGTCGCTGGTGCGAGGCAAGCAAGGGCAGCGGTTGAGCACGGCGATCCACCGTGCCTTCGCGCGCGCCACGAAACGCCTCCAGCGGCAGGATCCCTGGGTCGTGCTGCGCTCCGACCAGTGGCAGAGCGACGCCGACCCGGTCACCCTCGGCGGCAGCTACACCGCCCAGCACGACGTGCGGGTCGGACGTCGTGCCGATGCCCTGAAGGTCGTGCTCGTCTACCCGACCCCGGGCACGGCGGCCAACCTCGCCCGGTACACCGCCACGGTGTTCGACGCCGACGGGCGCGAGGTCGGTGCGACCACCACCGACGTCGGCTACGCCCACGGCACCGCCACCGCACTGCTCAAGGGTCTCGCCCCCGGTCGATACACGATCGAGGTCACCGGCGACTACTCGGTGAGCGACCCCGACACGATCGACAGCGACTCGGTCAACGGCCGCGTGGTGTTCCTCGACGCCACCTCGGTGCGACGCCGCTGACCCGGAGTCCGGATCGCGGCCGGTCACCGCGAGCCTCAGGCGGTGACCGGCCGATCAGCACCGAGGACCGAGCGATCTGATCGCCCCGATTCCTCACAGCTCCCTCACACCACGACCGGCGACGGAGTGGGACACTGGGGACGCGAGTCCTCGTCCCCCCGTCCCGACTCGCGGGAGTACCGGCATGCGCATCCTGGTCGTGGAAGACGATCCCGACATCAGCATGCTCATGTGCCTGGTGCTCGGCGACGCCGGGCACGAGGCACATCCGGCCCCCGACGGGCTCGCAGCGATCGCGATCCTGCGCGAGGAGGCGCGGCCGCAGGCACCGGGCTTCGACCTCGTGGTGCTCGACTGGGCGATGCCGCGCCTCGACGGCCTCGGACTCGCCCGCCGCATCCGCGACGACCTCGGCCTGAGCGACCTGCCCGTGCTGATGGTGACCGCCACCCCCGAGCGCCACCCCGCCCACGAGGCCGGCGTCGACCACGTGCTCGCCAAGCCGTTCACCGCCGATCAGCTCGAGGCGGCCGTCGCGAGCGTCGCCCACCGCCGCGGCGGACACGGCGCCACGGGCTGACGTCGAGCCGCTGGACCACGCGGCATGATGGCCTGATGAGCGAGTCCCGCATCGAGGTCAGTCGGCTCGTCGAAGCCGAACCGCACGACGTCTTCGCGGTCTTGCGCGACCCCCAGGGTCACGTCGCGATCGACGCCACGGGCATGCTCCAAGACGCCTCCGGAGAGCGCGTCTCGGCTGTCGGCGACACCTTCGTGGTGCACATGGATCGCGAGTCTCTGGGCGACCTGCCGCAGATGGGGCGCTACGACGTCGAGGTCGTCATCGGCGACTACGAGGCGGATCGACTCATCTCGTGGACCATCCTCGGCACCATCCGCCCGCCTTTGGGCCACGTGTACGGCTACCGCCTGGAGCCTCGGGACGGCGGCACGCTGGTCACGTCGTTCTACGACTGGTCCGAGATCCACCCCGACTGGGCGGCATCCGGCATCTTCCCGGTCGTCTCCGAGGCCGCGTTGCGCGGCACGCTGGGCATCCTCGACCGCACCGTGCGCCGCGGCTACCCGCGCAGCGCAGCAGCACCGTGCACGAGCTGAGCCCCGAGCACGCACGTCGCGTGGCCGTGCGCGCCCAGTTGCTGTGCCACCCCCGCCCCACCGACGTCGAGGCCGTGGTCGAGCACCTCACGATGCTCCAGCTCGACCCCACCCAGGTGATCGCACCCCACGCCGATCTGCTGCTGTGGAGCCGACTGGGCTCGGTCTACGACCGCGACGAGCTCGCGGTCCTGCTCGAGAGCGGACGCCTGCTCGAGCTCGACATGCGAGCCCGCCCGGCGGCCGACCTCGCGCTCTACACCGCCGAGATGGCGGCCTGGCCGGGCGACGACGGCAAGGAGTGGCAGCACCGGCTGGCCGCCTGGGTCGACGACAACGACGCGTGCCGGCGCGACGTGCTCGAGACGCTGCGCCAAGAGGGTCCGCTGCCGGCCTCCGCGCTGCCTCGCACGATCGTCAACCCGTGGCGCTCCTCGGGATGGAGCAACGACAAGTCGGTGCTCAAGCTGCTCGACCTCATGTCCGGTCGGGGCGAGGTGGCCGTCGTCGGCCGGGAGGGCCGACACCGGTTGTGGGATCTGGCCGAGCGCGTCTTCCCCGACGACGAGCCGGTGCCGCTGGCCGAGGCGCTCGCCGAGCGCGGACGACGCCGCCTGGCCGCGCTCGGCATCGCTCGCGCGAGGGCCGCGGCCACGCCGGTCGAGCCGAACCACGTGGGCGAGGTGGGCGAACCCGCGGTGGTCGAGGGCGTGAAGGGCCGCTGGCGGGTCGACCCGCGCTACCTCGACGAGCACGCGGACCCCTTCGAGGGCCGCACCGCGATCCTCTCCCCGCTCGACCAGCTGCTCTTCGACCGCACCCGCATGGAGCAGCTGTTCGGGTTCGACTACCAGCTCGAGATGTACAAGCCGGTCGCCCAGCGCCGCTTCGGCTACTGGGCGATGCCCGTCTTGCACGGGTGCGACCTCATCGGCAAGGTCGACGCCACTGCCGAGGTGGGCGAGGGCGTGCTGCGCGTCGACGCCGTGCACGAGGATCGCCTCCCCGCGACGGCGGGCGGTCCGAGCGGCCAGCCGTGGAGCGCGGCCGTGCGCCGCGCCGTCCACACCGAGCTGGAGGACCTGGCCACGTGGCTGGGCGTCGAGGTGATGCTGGGGCCGGGGGTGACTGCGCCGTGAGGATCGAACTGGAGCAGGGCGACCGGGTCGCGCTGCTCGTGGCGCCGTCGGCGGCCTATCTCGACACGGTGATGGCCCTGCTCGCACGCGGCGTGTACCCCATCCCCCTCGACCCCCGGCTGACCACGCACGAGCGCGCACGCATCCTCACCCCGCTCGACCCCGCCCTCGTGGTCACCGACGAGGATGCGCTCGGCTCCCTGGCGGAGCGGGTGCGACCAACCGGAACCCCACAGACCCACCCCGACGCCTGGCTGCCCCGTGCTCGTCCGATGCACTGCACGAGCGGCACCACGGGCGTACCCAAGGGCGTGAGCAGCGGAGTGCTCGACGATGCCTCGGCGCGAGCGCTCATCGCCGATGAGCGCGCGGTGTGGGGATTCGCCGCCGACGACGTCAACCTCGTGCTGAGTCCGCTGTACCACTCCGCGCCGCTGCGGTTCGCGATGGGCACGGCGCTGGCCGGGGGGCGCGTGGCGCTGCCGGGCACCTTCGACGCAGCGCGGCACACCGCGGCCATCGTCGAGCACCGGCCGACGTCGATGTTCTGCGTGCCGGCTCACCTCCAACGGCTCTTCACTCACTGGCACGACGCCGGCACCCCCGACCTCTCCTCGTTCCGGCTGGTCGCGCACGCGGGCGCGCCGTGCCCCGCCGAGGTGAAGCGCCGGCTCATCGAGGCCTTCCCCGACGGCTCGACGTGGGAGTTCTACGGCTCGACCGAGGGCCAGTTCACCGCCTGCCGCTCCGAGGAGTGGCTGGAGCGGCCCGGCACGGTGGGCCGGGCCCGCCCGGGCCGCACCCTGAGCACCGACGACGACGGCACCATCTGGTGCGCGGTGCCCGACTACGCCCGCTTCGAGTACTTCGGTGCCCCCGACAAGACCGCGGCCGCCTGGCGCGACACCGACGACGGCCCGGCCTTCACCGTGGGCGACCTCGGCCGACTCGACGACGACGGCTACCTCTACCTCGACGGACGCCGCGAGGATCTCATCATCTCCGGAGGCGTCAACGTCTACCCGCTCGAGGTCGAGCACACCCTGCGCGAGCACGACGACGTGGTCGACGTCGCCGTGTTCGGGGTCGACGACGACCGCTGGGGTCAGCGCGTCTGCGCGGCCGTCGTGGGTACAGCCGCCGTCGATGCCCTGGACGCCTGGGCCCGGGAGCGGCTCGCCCCACCCAAGCGCCCCAAGACCTGGCTGCACCTCGACGATCTGCCCCGCACACTGACCGGCAAGGTGCTGCGCGACGACCTGAGAGCGCTCGTGCCGGTGGTTGAGCCGTGAGGAGCGCCAGCGACCGCACCCCGCCGGTGGTTGAGCCGTGAGGAGCGCCAGCGACCGCACCCCGCCGGTGGTTGAGCCGTGAGGAGCGCCAGCGACGAGCGCGTCGAAACCCAGCAACTCTGAAGACAGCGCCCCCTCCCGCCTCACCCGGTTTCGACACGGGACTCGGCTAGCGCCTCGCCCGGCTCAACCACCCGCGGCGGACCGGTGGTTGAGCCGTGAGGAGCGCCAGCCGGTGGATTGAGCCGCCGGATGCCGAAGGCGAAGGCGTGTCGAAATCGACGAGCGCGTCGAAACCCAGCAACTCTGAAGACAGCGCCCCCTCCCGCCTCACCGGGTTTCGACACGGGACTCGGCTAGCGCCTCGCCCGGCTCAACCACCCGCACCCGGCCGGTGGTTGAGCCGTGAGGAGCGCCAGCGACGAGCGCGTCGAAACCCAGCAACTCTGAAAGCAACGCCGCCTCCCGCCTCACCGGGTTTCGACACGGGACTCGGCTAGCGCCTCGCCCGGCTCAACCACCCGCGGCGGACCGCTGGTTGAGCCGTGAGGAGCGCCAGCCGGTGGATTGAGCCGCCGGATGCCGAAGGCGAAGGCGTGTCGAAATCGACGAGCGCGTCGAAACCCAGCAACTCTGAAAGCAACGCCGCCTCCCGCCTCACCCGGTTTCGACACGGGACTCGGCTAGCGCCTCGCCCGGCTCAACCACCGGACGGGAGGGACTCCATCAGCCGGCGTCCTCGACGCAGGAGAACTGGCGCCGGTACGCCTGCGGACTGACGCCGCGCTCGCGCGCGAAGTGCTGGCGCAGGGTGGCGGCATGGCCGAAGCCGACACGGCGGGCGATCCACTCCACGGGCTGATCGGTCTGTTCGAGCAGTTCCTCCGCAGCGGCGACGCGCTGCCGGGTGACCCAGGCATGCGGGGTGGTGCCGGTCTCGTCGCGGAAGCGGCGGGCGAAGGTGCGCGGTGACATGAGCGCCTGCCGCGCGAGCACCTCGACTCCGAGGTCGTCGGCCAGGTGCTCGACCGCCCACGCGAGCACCGGCCCGAGGGTCTCCGCCTCGCAGTCGGGGATCGGCCGGGCCACGAACTGCGCCTGCCCACCGTCGCGGTGCGGTGGGATGACGATGCGGCGCGCGGTGCCGGCTGCGGCGCGGGCGCCGAACTCGTCGCGCATCAGGTGCAGCGAGGCGTCGAGCGCGGCGGCACTGCCGGCGCCCGTGAGCACGGTGCCGTCGTGGACGTAGAGGACGTCGGGCCGCACCAGCACGTGCGGGTAGAGGTGTGCCATCTTGGCGGTGTGGCGCCAGTGGGTCGTCGCCTCCCGCCCGTCGAGGATCCCTGCCTCGGCGAGTTCGAAGGAGGCGGTGCAGTGGGCGAAGAGATAGGCGCCGCGGTCGTGGGTGGAACGGATCAGCTCCATCACCGCGGGGTCGTGCTCGAGGAAGTCGTACGTGGGACTGATGCACACCAGGTCGGCGTCAGCGGCCGCGTCGAGACCGAGGTCGACGTGCAGATCGAACGCCGATCGCCCGCGCACCCGACCGGGACGCGGTGTGCAGACGCGGAAGTCGAAGGTGGGCAGATCCTCGCCAGGGTGGCACGGCTCGCCCCAGACCTCGACCAGAGCGCCCAGGCCGAAGGGCTCGGCGCCGTCCTGCACGATCACTGCTACGGACTGCATGGTCTGGAGCGTGCCACGGCCGTGGCAGGAAATCGACTCAAGGTGGCAATTCAGCCACTGGTGGCAGGATCACAACGCAAGCATCGTTACTGCCATGAACGCACTCATCCTCTTCTGGTCCATCGTCGGAGTCCTCACCTGGCTGCTGGTCACGCTGCGTCGCGTCGCCGACGACGACCCGTGGGCGTCGCACGACTACACCCCGCCGCGCAGCCACCCCACCGACGCGTTCGAGCGCACCGGCTCGAGCTTCCGCTGACGTCGCACGAGACGTCGAAGGCCCCGCCCGGATGATCCGGGCGGGGCCTTCGCATGCTGGTGTCAGCCGGCGACCGAGAAGGTCAGCTCACTGACCGCCGGTGAGCTTCTCGCGCAGGGCCTGGAGGGCCTCGTCGGAAGCCAGCGAACCGCCATCGCCGGAGCCGGCGTCGGAGTCGGCCGAGCCGCCACCGCTGGAGTACGAGGTGGCCTCGCCGGCCTCGACCTCGGCCTTGGCGGCCTCCTGCTGCTGCTTGACGTGGGCCTCCCAGCGGGCGTGCGCCTTGGCGTACTCCTCTTCCCAGGCGGCGCGCTGCTCGTCGAAGCCGTCCTTCCACTCGCCGGTCTCGGAGTCGAAGCCGTCGGGGTAGACGTAGTTGCCCTGCTCGTCGTAGGTGGCGGTCATGCCGTAGAGCGTGGGGTCGAACTCGTCGACGTCGGTGGAGACGGCGGTGTCGTTGGCCTGCTTGAGCGACAGCGAGATCCGGCGACGCTCGAGGTCGATGTCGATGATCTTGACCATGACGTCGTCGTTGACCTGGACGACCTGCTCGGGGATCTCCACGTGGCGCTCGGCCAGCTCGGAGATGTGCACCAGGCCCTCGATGCCCTCCTCGACGCGGACGAACGAGCCGAAGGGCACCAGCTTGGTGACCTTTCCGGGCACGATCTGACCGATCTGGTGGGTGCGGGCGAAGTGCTGCCAGGGGTCCTCCTGCGTCGCCTTGAGCGACAGCGAGACCCGCTCGCGGTCCATGTCGACGTCGAGCACCTCGACGGTGACCTCGTCACCGACGGCCACGACCTCGCTCGGGTGGTCGATGTGCTTCCAGGAGAGCTCGGAGACGTGCACCAGACCGTCGACGCCGCCGAGGTCGACGAACGCACCGAAGTTGACGATCGAGGAGACGACGCCCTTGCGGATCTGACCCTTCTGGAGCTGGGTGAGGAAGCCGTGGCGCACCTCGGACTGGGTCTGCTCCAGCCACGCGCGGCGCGAGAGCACGACGTTGTTGCGGTTCTTGTCGAGCTCGATGATCTTCGCCTCGAGCGTCTGACCCACGTAGGGCTGCAGGTCGCGCACGCGGCGCATCTCGACCAGGGAGGCGGGCAGGAAGCCGCGCAGGCCGATGTCGAGGATCAAGCCGCCCTTGACGACCTCGATGACCGCGCCCTCGACGACGCCGTCCTCCTCCTTGACCTGCTCGATCGTGCCCCAGGCGCGCTCGTACTGGGCGCGCTTCTTGGACAGGATCAGGCGACCCTCCTTGTCCTCCTTCTGGAGGACGAGTGCCTCGACGGCGTCGCCGACGCTGACGACCTCGTTGGGGTCGACGTCGTGCTTGATCGAGAGCTCGCGCGAGGGGATGACGCCCTCGGTCTTGTAGCCGATGTCGAGGAGCACCTCGTCACGGTCGACCTTGACGATGGTGCCGTCGACGATGTCGCCGTCGTTGAAGTACTTGATCGTCTTGTCGACCGCGGCGAGGAAGTCCTCCTCCGAGCCGATGTCGTTGACGGCCACCTGAGGGGCGTCGACGTTCCAGTCGATCTCGGCGGGGCGGGTGGAGAGGGTGGTCATAGAAGGGTGGTTTCCTTGGGGTGGGCAGAAATCGTGCTGGCACGCATGGGGCCTTCGTTCCGCTCCGCTGGCCGGTCGCACACGAGGGCCCGACCCACCTTCGAGTCAGGACGCCGGCACGCCAGACGCCGGGAGCGAGCCAGGTCCGCTCTGTCCGGGACATCGGCAGACCGCACACGCAGCCCCGAGACTACGCCGCGGTGTGCAGGGGCGTCCAACCGGCGAGGCAGCCGTCTCTCCACGGCACGAGGCCGCAGTCGAGGCTACTCGGCGGGCTCCTGGTCTAGCCCTGCGCATAGGACGCCTCCCGGCGGGTACGGCCCGGTCACCAGGAGCGAGACACCTCGCTCCGCGCATCACGCTCCCTCCACCCGGGCCACCGCGGGCCACACCCCGGCCCACACCCCCGGCCCACCCCTTGGTCCTCCCCCCCAACCCCTGCACGGCCTTGTCGTCGGGTCGCGCGGACGTACCCGTCCGCGGTCGCCGACAAAGGAGCGCGGTGTCCTGCCTCCCGCCATCCCCTCCTAGGAGACCGACCATGTCTCGTCGCCCCGTAGGCCGTCGACCCCTGGCCCTCTTCGCCAGTCTCTCGACAGCCGCCCTCTACTCCCTGACCAGCATCACGCTGGCCGCCCCCGCGCAGGCCGCCTACCAGCCGGTGCCTGCACCCATCGACACCACGACGACCGGTGAGGTCGCCCACGTGAACCTGTTGTCACTGCCGGGCCTCGGCAGCGCCGCCGACCTCGGCATCGCGCGCTCCGCCGGCAGCGTGCACACGAGCACGCCCGCCACGGTGCACGCCGAGGGGGTGAACCTCGAGGCGACCGACGACCTGCTCACCGCGCTCGGCCTCGACACCGCGCTGCTCGACCAACTGCTGGCCGACGCCTCCCAGGACGCGCCCCCGACCGCCCCCGATGCAGCCAGCGACTCCCTCATCCCCGCGGACGGCGGCGCGCTCGACGCCCTGGACCCGCTGGCCGACCTGGGCGTCTCGAATGCCGAGGCGCGGGCTCGCTACACCAGCGACGGCTACTGCCTGCCGGCTTCCGTGCCGCTGTCGAAGAGCACCGTGTCGACGGCCGACGTCACCCTCCTGGGCGCGCTGGTGCCCGGCGGCCTGCTCTCGATCCCGGGCACGGTGTCGACCGCCCAACGCACCGACCTCGTGGAGAACGGTGGTGCCCATGGCGCCCGGACCCTCACCGCGACCGCCCTCGGTTCGACAGCCGACCTCCAGGTCGCCGGCGGCCCGCTCGTCAAGGTGCTCTCGGCTCCGGAGCTGGTCGCCGAGACCGACGGCACGGTGGCCGGCACCACGAGCACCTTCACGGCCCCGCTCGTCGAGATCGGTGGGCAGACCTACGACCTGGCTGACGGTCCCCAGAGCGTGCCGGCCGCGGCCGGCATGCTGCTGGAGCTCTCGGCGGGCACCGACGCCGTGCAGAAGACCGGGGCCAGCATCTCGGCGAGCGCGACCGCGATCCACGTCAGGGTCACCCTGGGCGGCCTGATCGACGTCGCGTCGGTCGACCTGTTCCCGCTCACCGCGAGCGTGAGTGCGCCGTCCGGCGGCCCGATCGAGTGCGGCACCGACCCGAGCACCGACACCGACGGCGACGGTCTCACCGACGACGCCGAGGCGGTCATCGGTACCGACCCGACCAACCCCGACACCGACGGCGACGGCACCTCCGACTTCGACGAGGACGCCGACTCCGACGGCCTCACCAACGGCGAAGAGGTCACCGGCTCGGAGAACACCGCGTTCGGCAACGAACCCACCGACCCCACCGACGCCGACAGCGACAGCGACGGGCTCAGCGACGGCACCGAGGTCGCGATCGGTACCGACCCGAACGACCCCGACACCGACGGCGACGGCACCTCCGACTTCGACGAGGACGCCGACTCCGACGGCCTCACCAACGGCCAGGAGGTCACCGGCTCGGAGAACACCGCCTTCGGCAACGAACCCACCGACCCGGGCAACGCGGACTCCGACGGCGACGGGCTGACCGACGGCCAGGAGACCTCGGGCTCCGAGAACGTCGCCTACGGCAACGAGCCCACCGACCCCACCGACGGCGACACCGACGACGGGGGCACCGGCGACGGCGCCGAGATCTCGGCAGGCACCGACCCCAACGACGGCGCCGACGACACCTTCGATCCGAGTGGCGACGACGACGGTGACGGCCTGACCAACGGCGAGGAGGTCTCGGGCTCCGCGAACGACGGCTACAACAACGAGCCGACCGACCCCACCGACGCCGACTCCGACGACGACGGCCTCAGCGACGGCGACGAGGTCAACATCACCGGCACCGACCCGAACAATCCCGACACCGACGGCGACGGAACCCCCGACGGCGACGAGGACTCCGACGGCGACGGCCTCACCGACGGTCAGGAACTGAGCGGTTCGGAGAACACCGGCTACGACAACGAGCCGACCGACCCCACCGACGCCGACTCCGACGACGACGGCCTCAGCGACGGCGACGAGATCGTCATCGGTACCGACCCGAACGACCCCGACACCGACGGCGACGGCACCTCCGACTTCGACGAGGACGCCGACTCCGACGGCCTCACCAACGGCCAGGAGGTCACCGGCTCCGAGAACAACGGCGAGGCCACCGACCCGACCGATGCCGACTCCGACGACGGCGGCGTCAACGACGGCGACGAGGTCGCGAACGGCACCGACCCCAACAACGGCGCCGACGACGACTCCGGCACCGGTCCGGGTGACGCCGACGACGACGGTGACGGCCTGACCAACGACCAGGAAGCCATCGTCGGCACCGACCCGACCAACCCCGACACCGACGGCGACGGCACCTCCGACGCCGACGAGGACGCCGATGCCGACGGCCTCACCAACCTCGAGGAGTTCAGCGGCTCGCAGAACACCGCCTTCGGCAACGACCCCACCGACCCCACCGACGCCGACAGCGACGACGACGGCCTCACCGATGGCGAGGAGGTCACCGGTTCGCAGAACAACGGCGAGCCGACCGACCCGAACGACTCCGACACCGACAACGGCGGCGTCGACGACGGCGACGAGATCGGCAACGGCACCGACCCGAACGACGGCACCGACGACGGCGGCACCCTGCCGGCCGACGAGGACTACGACAACGACGGGCTCACCAACGCCCAGGAGATCGCCCTCGGCACCGATCCGCGCAACCCCGACACCGACGGCGACCTGCTGCTCGACGGCGAAGAGGTCGACACCTACGACACCGACCCGCTCGACGCCGACACCGACGGCGACCAGCTCACCGACGGTGACGAGGTGAAGGTCTACGAGACCGACCCGCTCGACACCGACACCGATGACGACGGGCTGGGCGACGGCCGCGAGGTCAACAGCCTCAAGACCGACCCGCTGGAGAAGGACACCGACGGCGACGGGCTCTCCGACGGGGTGGAGGTCAAGAAGTACAAGACCAACCCGAAGAAGCGCGACACCGACGGTGACCGTCTCAATGATCGGGTCGAGGTCAAGAAGTACAAGACCAACCCCAAGCGCAAGGACACCGACCGCGACGGTCTCCCCGACAAGACGGAGATCAAGGGCTGGGCGAACAAGCGCTACGACAACTGCCCGACCAACCCCAAGCGCAAGGACACCGACCGCGACGGGCTGAGCGACAAGCAGGAGATCAAGCGCTACCACACCAACCCGTGCGACCGGGACACCGACCACGGCGGTGCCAGCGACGGCAACGAGGTGAAGGCGGGATCCGACCCGCTCGACCCGCACTCGACGCCGAAGAACCCACGCCCCTCCGGCCGGATCACCGGACCGACGGGCTGATGGACACCGGGCCCGCCACCTGCCTCGAGCCAGGTGGCGGGTCCGGCCGAGGCCGCACCATGGCGGGGCGGTAGGCGGGTGCGGACCCACACCAGGGTCCGCACCCGCCGTTCCTTTCGCCGGCGGTCGAGCGTCTCCCGGCGGTTGAGCAGCGAATCGGCGTGCAGCGCTGACGCACCGCTGGTTGAGCCGTGAGGAGCGCCAGCGACGAGCGCGTCGAAACCCCGCACGACGCTGTCGCACCGGTGGTTGAGCCGTGAGGAGCGCCAGCGACGAGCGCGTCGAAACCCCGCAACGGGCAAGGCAACATCTCCTCCACAGATCCCCGTCACACCTTCCGTACGAACTGATGTTCGACTAGAATCGGGTCATGACCACGGCTTCCGCACCCCAGCCCCACGGGCTGCCCCATGGTGCGTTGGCTGCGGCGGTCACCGCGCAACGCGAAGCTCAAGCCGCCGAGGTGCGGATGTGGGAGGCGGCCGCTGACTGGTGCACCGCCCACGCCGAGGGCCACGTGCCGGACTGTGTCGCCGGTGGTCCGCTGGGTGTGGTGACCGACGAGCTGCTGGCCGCCTATGACGTCGAGGGTGGTGACCGGCTCATCGGTGCCGGTGGCCCGGGGACGCCGCTGGTGGCTCAGTTCGCGATCATCGAACTCGCCACCGCACTCGGGCGATCGGATGCGTCGGGTCGGGCGTTCGTGGGCGCGGTGATGGAGGCCCGCTTCCGCCTCCCGCTGCTGTGGGAGGCCATGACCTCCGGGCGCGTCGCACCCTGGCGAGTGCGACGCATCGCCGAAGAGACCATGCGCCTCGGGCCTGAGGCTGCTGAGTTCGTGGACCGGATGATCACCCCGGTCGCGCACAAGACCGGCCTTCGCGCCCTCGACGGCCTCGTCGCCGACGCCATCGCCCGCTACGAACCCGAAACCACTGAGGCCGACATCGCCGACGCCCACGCACAACGGCACGTCACCCTGGAGCTCGACCAGCCCGGCCAGGGCGCAATCTGCGCGTTCGACGGCCTCGTGCGCCTCGACGGACTCCTCGACCGCGCTGACGCCGAAGACCTCGACCACGCCCTCCGCCACCTCGCCGCCGAGCAGTCCGCGCTCGGCTCACCGCTGGACCTCGGCGAACGCCGTGCCGCCGCCCTGGGGCAGCTCGCGCGGAGCCAGACGATGTTCGACCTCGCTGGTCAGGTGAGCGGTGGTGTGGTTTCGACGCGCTCGGCCGTGAACGGCCTCACGGCTCAACCACCAGCCTCACCGGTGGTGAACGGCCTCACGGCTCAACCACCGGCCCCGCTGGTGGTTGAGCCGCCGGATGCCGAAGGCGAAGGCGTGTCGAAACCACCCCCACCCACCACGATCCCCGCGCGCCAACTCGTGTTGCACGTGCGCCTCTCCGGCGAGGCCATCACCGGCACACCATCCGTCGATCCCGCCACCGGCGCACTGGGCATCCACCTCGCCCGCGTCTCCACCCACACCGGCACTCACCGAGCGACTGTGACCGCGGACCAGGTCGCTGCCTGGGTCGGCAACCCCGACACGAAGGTCGTCGTGAAGCCGATCGTGGATCTGGCCGACACGGTCGCGGTGGATGCCTACGAGATCCCCGACCGCATCGCCTACCGAGTCCGTGAGCAACGCCAGACCTGCGCCTTCCCCTTCTGCACCAGGTCAGCGATGCGTGCCGATCTGGATCACATCGACGAATACGTCCCACCATCAGAAGGCGGGCCACCCGGCCAGACCAGCACCGACACCCTCGCGCCGCTGTGCCGCACCCACCACAGAGCGAAGACCCACCCCAGCCAGAACCAGAAACGCTGGCGGTACCGCCGCATCCGCCTCGGCCTCTATCTCTGGACCTCACCCCACGGCCGGACCTTCCTCGTCGACCCCGAAGGCACCGAACACCTCACCTGACCGCCCTGCGGTGGTCGAGCGTGCCCGGCGGTGGTTGAGCCGTGAGGAGCGCCAGCCGGTGAATTGAGCCGCCGGATGCCGAAGGCGAAGGCGTGTCGAAATCGACGAGCGCGTCCGCTGGTGGTTGAGCCGTGAGGAGCGCTAGCGACGAGCGCGTCGAAACCCGGCAACTGTGAAGGCGACGCTGCTTTCCATCTCACCAGGTTTCGACACGGGACTCGGCTAGCGCCTCGCCCGGCTCAACCACCGGAGCACAGGACTCGGCTAGCGCCTCGCCCGGCTCAACCACCGTGATGGCCCCGGTGGTTGAGCCGTGAGGCCGTCCACGGCCGAGCGCGTCGAAACCCGGCGACTGTGAAGGCGACGCTGCTTTCCACCTCACCAGGTTTCGACACGGGACTCGGCTAGCGCCTCGCCCGGCTCAACCACCGGAGCACAGGACTCGGCTAGCGCCTCGCCCGGCTCAACCACCGTGATGGCCCCGGTGGTTGAGCCGTGAGGCCG
>NZ_JADIVZ010000003.1:0-354355 GCF_015319165.1 Nocardioides acrostichi | reverse complement strand
TGCTTTCCACCTCACCAGGTTTCGACACGGGACTCGGCTAGCGCCTCGCCCGGCTCAACCACCGGAGCACAGGACTCGGCTAGCGCCTCGCCCGGCTCAACCACCGTGATGGCCCCGGTGGTTGAGCCGTGAGGCCGTCCACGGCCGAGCGCGTCGAAACCCGGCGACTGTGAAGGCGACGCTGCTTTCCACCTCACCAGGTTTCGACACGGGACTCGGCTAGCGCCTCGCCCGGCTCAACCACGGTGATGGCCCCGGTGGTTGAGCCGTGAGGCCGTCCACGGCCGAGCGCGTCGAAACCCCGCAACTGCCAAGGCAACGCTGCTTTCCACCTCACCAGGTTTCGACACGGGACTCGGCTAGCGCCTCGACCGGCTCAACCACCGGAAAGCACGGTCTCGGCTAACGCCTCGCCCGGCTCAACCACCGGAGGCGTGGAGGTCGCCGGTCTCGGCGATGGTCCGCAGCCGGTCGGCCGCGCGGGTGGCTACGGGGTTCGCCTCCGCGCGAGAGGCGAGCTCGAGGAGAGCGGTGAGATCGGCGGCGCGGGCGAGGTCGAGCACCTCGGAGGCCGGCAGCCCTCGGTCGGCGGCGAGGCGACCGGCCAGTGCATCGACGAACGCCTCACGCCGCTCGAACCGCAGCAGGTTGCCCGGGTCGGTCCACCGGCCGCCCGCGTGGGCGTACTCCCAGTCCAGCACGACGAGCGCCGGGTCGCCGCCGTCGGCCCCGGCGGGGCCGAGCAGCAGGTTCTTGGGGTTGAGGTCGGAGTGCACCAGGCAGGCACCGGGCCGAGCGGCGAGATCGTCGTCCAGCAGATCCTGGGCCCGCCTGCACACGGGAGCGAGGCCGGCGAGAGCCCGCTCCCCCACGTGGGTCACGAGCGCCGGCGCGAGCACGTCGAGCAGGTCGGGCAGGCCGTCACCGTCGAACGGCTCGGGGAGGGGATCCAGCGTCAGGGTCGCGTCGGCGAACACCCCCGTGCGCGGCTGGCGCGAGCCGGAGAGTGCGTCCAGCACGTCGGCCAGGCGCTCGGCGAGAGCGACCAGGGCGTCGTCCGCGAGGCCGGGGGTCACCAGATCGCCCCGCTCACCGGGGAGGAACGGCGTGACGACCAGGCCCGGGCGATCGCGGCCGGCGTCACCGGCTCGCACCTCGAGCACCGCCGGTACCTCCGCGACGCCCGCGAGCACCTGCCGGGCGTACGCCAACACGGCGGCGTCGCGGGCGGGGGCGTCGATCGGCTCGGGCGGGTAGAGCCGCACCACGGTGCGCTCCTCCCCCGCCTGCGCCAGGAAGGTGCGGCCCGACCAGCCACCCGCCAGCGGGATCAGGTCGGCGTCCAGCATCGCGCGATCCTCCCATGCGAGGCCGCGCACGCCGTACGGTGAGCCCATGGCCCGCTCCCTCCTCGCGCCGGTGCTCGACGCGGCGCTCCTGCCCTGGCGGGTCACCACCGCCGCCACCCGCACGACTCTCCAACTCGGCAACCTCGCGTCTCCGGACGGGCCGCTCCTGCGCCCGGGCGGCTACCGGGATCTGCTGCTGCGAGTGATCGGCGACGACGGGTACGCGGCGCAGCTGGTCGAGATCCTGCGCGACGACCAGCACGGGCTGATGCGGCTGGCCCAGACCCTGGGCGAGCTGACCGCGACCGACCGACCCCTGGGGCGGATGCTGCGCCGCGACGGTGTGCTCGACCGCGTGTTGGACGACGACGGACCGGTCGCCCGGCTCGTGGCGGCCGACGGGGCGCTGGAACGGATGCTGGCCGAGGGCGGCGCGGTCGAGCGGCTGCTCGCCGAGGACGGCGCCCTCGAACGACTGCTCGGCCCCGGCGGCGCCCTGGAACGCATCGTCGCACGGGAGGGACTGCTCGAACGGCTGCTGGCCGAGGACGGCCCGCTCGACCTGCTCACGCGTCACGGCGGTCTGCTCGACCAGGTGCTGCGTCCCGAGGGGCTCGCCGAGCGCCTCATCACCGACGGCTTCTTGGAGAAGCTGCTGATCGAGGGCGGCACCCTCGACCAACTCGTCGCCCTGGGCGACACGCTCGAGCAGATCCAGCCTCAGCTCACCGAGCTCGCCGCACTCATCCCCCGCCTCTCGACCTCGGCCGACACGCTCAACCAGGCCGTGGGACCGCTCGGCGAGCTCGCCGGACGCCTGCCCTTGACGCGGCGTCGTCCTGCTCAGCTCGGCTCCTGAACGGCCGCCCGTGAGCGACACCCCGCCGGTCGCCCCGGACTCGCGTGACCACCCGCCGATGCGGCCCATCCGCGTCGAGCGACGAGCGATCGACGAGTCCGCATCGCGGCACGCGAACGGACCGGACTGGGACCGCTACGCCGACGACTACCAGTCCACGCACGGCGAGTTCCTGGGCGACGCCGGGTTCGTGTGGGGGCCGGAGGGTCTCACCGAGGACGACGCGGGCGTGCTGGGCGCCGTCGCCGGCAAAGACGTGCTCGAGATCGGGTCCGGCGCCGGTCAGTGCTCCCGCTGGGTGCGAGTGCACGGCGGGCGCGGGATCGGCCTGGATCTCTCCCACCGTCAGCTCCAGCATGCGCGCCGACTCGACGAGGCGACCGGCATCGGCGTCCCGTCGGTGCGGGGCACCGCCACCGCCCTCCCGTTCGCCGACGCCAGCTTCGACATCTCCTTCTGCGCCTTCGGGGCGCTGCAGTTCGTGGCCGACATCGACCGTGCGGTCGCCGAGGTAGGGCGCGTCTTGCGACCGGGCGGCCGGTTCGCGTTCTCGATCACCCACCCGACGCGTTGGATGTTCCCCGACGACCCGGGGCCGGAGGGGTTGGTGGCGTCGCAGTCGTACTGGGACCGTCGCCCCTACGTCGAGGTCGACGAGGAGTCGGGCGAGGTGAGCTATGTCGAGCACCACCGCACGCTGGGCGACTGGGTCGCCCTGCTCGCCGCCGCCGGCTTCACGATCACGACCCTGCTCGAGCCCGAGTGGCCCGACGGCCACGACCGGGTCTGGGGCGGCTGGTCGGCCACACGCGGCAAGGTCGGCCCCGGGACGGCGATCTTCGGGGCCGACCTGCTGCGTCGGTGAGCGTGCGTGGAGCCGGAGTCAGACTCCGGCGCCGGCCGTCGGCCTGGCGGAGTCCACGTGCGCGGCGTCGGTGCGACGACGACCCAGCATCAGCACCGCCGCGCCGACGACCAGCAGCAGCGCGCCACCCACGAGACCCACGAGCGGCACGGTGTGCACCAGCAGGGTCAGCCCGGAGGAGTTCGTCTTGGCCTCGGCCACGCTCGTGGCGACCTGGTCGGTGGTGAAGCCGAGCTGGAGGTCGAGCACCTGGGTGCCGTCCTCGAGGTAGCGCTGCTGGCTCTCGGTCTGGTTGACGATGCTGCCGGTGACCGGCTCGACCCAGATGTCCTTGACGGTGGAGTAGGTGCCCTGGGTGTCGGCGGCGATCTCGGCCGGCTGGTCGGTGACCTTGACCTCGTACTTGTAGGTCGTCAGCCCGTCGAGGGACTCGCTGCCCACGTAGGTCGCAGGCAGGGCCTTGCCCAGCGTGCCGTCCCAATAGGGGTAGGTCTTCTTCTCGCTGTCGAAGGGCCACTTGTTGACCAGGCCGTCGTGCGGGGTGGCGTCGGGTCCGAGCTGGAGTCCGTCGGTGCCGTTCTCGACGGCCAGGCCGGTGACGCGGTCGGTGCCGAACACGTCGACCGAGGCGGTGACCATGTCGTCCGAACCCTTGGTGCACACCGGCTGGGCGTCGGAGCCGTCGGTGATCATCACGCAGGTGGACTGGATCCAGGCGACGTCGTCGGCCGTCGAGGCCTCGGAGTCGGTCTTGGTCACGCTGATCGCACCGACCGGCTGCTGCTCGCCCAACTCGCCGGTGGCGGCGTCGAGCTTTTGCACCGTGCCGTCGAGGTAGGTCGTGGTGTCGACCTTCTTGGGGGTCTTCTGGAGGGCGCCCGGCGCCCAGACGAGCGCCAGAACCCCGACGACGAGCAAGAAGACGCCGAGCCCCGCGACGACTCGACCGATCCAGATGCGCATGGCAATTCCTCTCCCATGAAATTCCCTCCCTCCCCAGAGAGGTGAGCGCATCGTACGTCAGAAACGGCGCCAACTGTGAGCCAGCGCACATCACGATCCGTCTCTGTCACACTCCGGTGCGTGAGCGACCCGTCCACCTCCCCCCGCGCCTCGCGCGAAGTGGTGCTCGCTGGGGCCGTGCCGCTGGGGCTGGTGGCCCTCGCGCTCCGCGGCTGGGTGCTGGCCGGCTCGTGGTTCACCACCGACGACCACCGCGTGGCACGGACGGCGCTCACGGAGCGGTGGGCCGCCCTGCTCACGCCCTTCGACGACCGGTTCGTCCCACTCCTGCGGGCGGGCGCCTGGGCGATGACCCGCTCGGGTCACGAGAGCTGGGGCACGGCCACCGCCGTCTCGATGACTCTCCAGGCTGCGGCGACGGTCGCCGCGCTGTGCGCGCTGGTGGCTTGGTGCGGCTGGCGTCCGGGCGTGTTGGTGCCGTTCGCTCTCTATCTGACCTCCGCCGTCGCCGTGCCGGGCACCCTGGCGTGGTCGTCGGCCCTGGTGTGGGTTCCGCTCCAGATCGCGGTGTTCGGCGCTGCGGCGTGCTGGGCACTGCTGCTGCGCACCGGCCGCACCCGCTGGACGGCGGGCGTGGTCGCCTGCGTCGTGCTGGGGCTCCTCAGCGGCCCGCACGGACTGCTGGTGCCCGTCGTCCTCGTACTGCTCGCCGCGCACCGCGACGGCGTCCGGGCCGCCTTCGCGCAGGCTCGCGTGGCCGTGTCGCTGGTGGCCGCCCTGGTCCTGGGCTACGGCGCTCTGACGCTGTGGCTCGCCCCGCCGCAGCCGGGCTGGCCGGGTGCGGCCGATGCCGTCGACCTCGTGGGCAACCTGCTCGGCCGCGCGCTCCCGACGGCCCTCGTCGGCGGACCGTGGCAGTGGAGCGCGCTCGCCCCGCCGGCCAGCCTGGCCGACCCCGCCTGGGTGGGTGTCGCAGCCGCGTGGCTGCTGCTGGTCGGTACCGCGGCGTCGCTGGCCCGCTCACGCGTGCGCACGGGTCGGTCGTGGCTGCTGGTCGCGGTGGTGGCCCTGGTCGACGGCGTCGCCCTCATCGTCGACCCCGCCGCCTCGCTCGGCACCGGCATCGGGTTGGACCTCTCGTTCGGCACCGACGTCCTCCCCGTGGCGGTGCTCGGCCTCGCCCTGGCCTGGCTCGGTGTACCGGACGGCCCGCGAGGCAGTGCTCCCCGGCCGGCGCGCACCAGCAGTCACGCGACGCGGCCCGGCGTCCCGGTGCCACTGACCGTGCTCTCGGTGGCCGCGGTGCTGGTGGGTGGGCTGGTGAGCTCCGCGCTCTACGCCGACACCTGGCGCAGCGACGACCCCGGCGAGGCCTACCTCACGAAGGCCCGGTCGTGGCTGGTCGGCGCCGGACCGACCGACCTCGCCGACCAGGTCGTGCCGGAGCAGGTGGTGCCCGCGCTGGCCACCCCGGCGAACACCACCGCCTTCTTGTTGCCACTCCTGGTGAGCGAGGCGCGGTTCCCGGCCGCCAGCGACGACCTCTTCGTGCTCGACGCCTCCGGACGCCCCGTGCCGGCAGCGGTCTCCTCGGTCGCCACCTCGGGGCCTGGCCCGCGCAGCGGGTGCGGGTGGAGAATCGGGAGACGAGGCACGAGCGTGCCCCTCGACCGCACGACCACCGACGGCGACTGGTGGCTGCGCATCGGCTACCTCTCGGGAGGCGACACCACCGTGGAGATCACCGCAGGCAGCACCGTGGCCCAGGCAGCGCGTGTCGCGCAGGGGCTCGGCACGCTCTACGTGCGCGTCGAGGGCGCCGTGGGGCGGGTGACGATCCGCCCGGCCGCAGGCGACTCCGACACCGGCTTGTGCGTCGACTCCGTCGACCTGGGCGAGGCGGTGCCCGCCCCGTGACCGTCCAGCCCATCCCCGCCCCCGGCGTCATCGAGGCCACCACGGCCCATCGGGTCGAGCAGCCCTTCGAGGGACTGCTCGAGGCTCCGCCGCCCGCCACGTCCGACGGGTTCCCGCATCTCGACGCCCTGCGTGCGGTCGGTGCCCTGCTCGTGCTCACCACCCACACCGCGTTCTGGGCCGGCGACTACCTGCGCCACGGCAGCGTGGGAGCGCTCCTGGCCCGGTGCGATGTCGGGGTGGCCATCTTCTTCGTGCTCTCCGGCTTCCTGCTCTCGCGCGGCTGGCTGCTCGCCGCCGCCCGCGGCGGACCCCGACCGGCCACGGGCCACTACCTCTGGAAGCGGCTGCTGCGCGTCGCCCCGCTCGCTCTGCTCACGGCGGCGCTCGCGCTGACCTTCATCAACGCCAACCGCGACCTCAGCACGGGTGCACGCGTGTCGGCGGCGCTGCTGCTCTCCACCATCACCGAAGGAGCCTTCCCCGCCGGGCTCACGCACTTGTGGAGCCTGGCGGTCGAGGTCGCCTTCTACCTCCTGCTCCCGCTGCTCATGCTGATCGCGGTCGGACGTCGAGCGCCGTTGCGGACCGGCCGGGTCACCGCGGTGCTCGTGGCCATGGTGGGCGTCACCGTGTGGTGGCACCTCGACGGAGCCGCTCGCTACGGCACCGGCAGCCACGTGTCGTCCGGTCAGTTGCTGCCGGCGTTCTTGGACTGGTTCGCCGTGGGCATCGCGCTGGCCTGGGTGCAGGTACGGGCCGTCACCGAGGGCCGCACCCGCACGCCGTGGCACGCTCTGGCCGCGCAACCCGGCACCTGCTGGGCGATCGCCGCCGGGCTGATGCTCGTGGCGGCCACACCCATCGCCGGCCCCGTCATGCTCGACGCGCCCACCGAGGCGGAGTCGCTGACCAAGAACCTGCTCTACGCGACGATCGGCGGGCTGCTCGTGCTGCCTGGGGTACTGCGCGCGACGCCGTCGACGCCCACGACCTACGACCGGCTCCTCACCCACCCGGCGAGCCGGCACCTGGGCTGGATCTCCTACGGCGTGTTCTGCCTGCACCTGCCGATGTTGCACCTGGTCATGGCCCTCACCGGTTGGACGCTGTTCGATGCGAACCTGCCGGGGCTGTGGCTGCTGACCCTCGTGGCGAGCCTCGTGGCCGCGGAGCTCGCCTACCGCCTGGTCGAACGGCCGGCTCTGCGCCTCAAGAGCCGCCACCCGCTGCGCCGCCGCCTCCCGGCCGACGCCCCGGCCGACGACCCAGCCGACTGCGGCAGCACGGCCGGGGCGCCGAGCACCGAACCGAGCGCCACGACGCAGACGTAGGCGGGCCAGGCGTCGAACCCGGCCCAGCCCGCAGGGTCGAGCCACGGGCGCGCGGCGTACCAGACCGACGCCGGCAGCACCGGGAGCGCCAGCACCAGCACCGTGGGCTGGAGCAACGCGGGGTGCACCGATCGCCGGCGGGCGACGAGGCCGTGCGCCACCAGCACGACGAGGGCCAGGACGAGACCCACCCAGCCGGCCAGCAGCCCGCCGCCGAGCAAGGTCAGGAGGCGGGTGAGCAGCGGTGCCGGCGCCCGCTCGACGATCGGGGCGTGGTCGGCGTCGCGTCGACGCCGCAGCACGAGTAGCCCGAGCAGCCCGGCCAGACCGAGCGCGAACGCGCCACCCAGCAGTCCGAGGCGGTACGGCACGTCCGGGGCGAACTGCCAGGTCACCGGCTGCCCCTCCTCGCCGTCGCGGCCGGCGCCGAGCGCGAACCCCTGCTGCCAGCCGTCGAGCACCACCGAGGCGACGGGCTGACCGCCGCGGGAGGCCTGCCATCCCACGTTGGCGTTCTCGCGGGTCGCCAGCACGTCGGCGCCCGTCGGCGCATCCGCGGTGCGAGCGTCGGCCGAGACCTCGGTGGGCACGCTCGTGACGCCGGACGCCGCACCGAGGTCACCCAGGTCACCGAGCACGACGCTGGTCGCCTCGATGGCGGCGGAGTCGGTGAAACGCACCTCGCTGGTGCCCGAGCCCAGGGTCACCGAGGGGTCGCGTCGCCACGCGCGGCCGCACGGCTCGAGGTCGACGTCCGTGCCCGCCGCGAGCTGAGCCGGCGAGGCGACCACGGCGGTGCGCAGAGTGCGGCGTCCGCCGTCGTCGGGGTCTTCTGGGTCTTCGGGGTCTTCCGGGTCTTCGGGGTCGTCGACTCGCAGTGTCGGGCCGGTGCCGCACGCGTAGCGCTGGGGTTCGAGCGAGAGGTCGAGGGGCAGTCCGAAGCGCCCCGACGAGCCCCGGAGATCGGTCCGCGCCGGCACGTCGCGCAGCCGGAGCTCGCCGATGCCGATGCCCACGGGACCGGTCGACCCGTCGAAGGAGAGATCGAGTGCCGGCTCGGCCGCCAGCACCTGCACGGTCAGCCGGTCGGTGTGCAGGGCCGGGAAGCGCGCCCGACCCCGCGTGAGGTCGACGTCGCGCTGGTGGTCGCCGGACTCGTTGCTCCACAGCAGCCGCAGCCGTAACGGTCGCTTGGCCGTAGCGTCGGGGTCGAGAGTCACGCGCAGACGGTTCAGCGTCCGTTCCCGCAGCCAGCTGAGGGTGAACGTGGGCGCCAGGTCGTCGGTCGCGGCGATCCAGGCCGTTCCGGGGTCGCCGTCGACGGCGGCGAGCGCTCCCGCACGGGGGTCGGGCAGCCCCGTGCTGCTCGCGGCCACCGAGACCAGGCCACCGCGCAGCGCGAGTCGGTCGAGATCGGCACCGGCACGCGGTCGTCCGCGCAGAGCGAGGTCGTCGAACGTGACCGGCTCGTGCAACCGCACGATCCGGTCGAGTCCGGTCGCCTCCTCGTCGTCGACCACCTGCTGGGGGTCGCACCGCACGTCGGCTTCGTCACCCGCCGCGGCGAACGGGTCGGCCACCCGCACGCAGCCGTGTCGCGCGTCACGGTCGGCTCGCAGCACGACGAGGTCGGGGGCGCCCCAGGCGCTCGGCAGCTGCGGCAGCACGAAGGCGCGCCGCACGCTCACCCCGGGGATCTCCACCTCTGCCAGCGACGCCGGCCGGCCGGCGTCCGGGCTCTCGACCCGCACCCACGGCGTGGTGCCGGCGTCGTCGCCGATCACCGTGACGGTGCGCCGCTCCCCCGGCCCGAGCCGCACCTCGTCGGAGACACCGGTGGCGGTGCGCACCCGCAGCGTCTGGTTGGCCACGGCATCGGGGCCGCCGACGAGGGTGACCTCGCGCACCACCTGGGGGGCACTGAGGTCGAGTCGCCACCAGGCCGTCCCGGCGGCGAGGGGCGCCGTCCGCCAGGCCGAGTCCGGGTCGCCGTCGAGCGCTGCGGCCGGCAGCGAGCCCCGGCGGGTGCCGGTGAAGGTGTCGGCGTCGGAGGCCGACGACGACGCCGACACCGCGGCGGCACCGATGAGCGTCGCGCGCGTCGACCACCGGTCGGCGGCGTCTGGGCCGTCGAGCTCGTAGTCGGGGGTCGGGTTGCCCGTGCGGGGCACGTCGCCGGGCGTGTGCACCGGCGAGTCGGCGTCGGTGACCCGCGCGAAGCTGTGCTCGCGCATCCGCAGACCGTCGGTCAGCACCCGCGGGCCGTCGGCGAGATCCCGGGCCGCAGCGCCGTCCGGCGCATCGGCCGCCAGCAGCGTGGGGCGGTCGTCGAGCACCCCGAGGTCGAGCAGGTCGGCGAGATCCTCGGGGCCTGCCGCCACGAGTGGGATCCGGCTCGCGGCCACCGTGCGCTCGGCACCGGCCACCTCCCAGATCACCACCGAGGGCGTGGTCGCCTGCCAACCGCCGTTGACGACGGCGCGGGTGCCGTCCTGCGCGAAGTGCGCGGCACCGCCGACCTGGGGCCCGAACGCCGCCACCGCTGTGATGCCCGGCGACTGCTCGAGCGCCTGCTGCACGAGCAGCGGCTCGGCCGTGCTGTGCTCGGCGTCGTCGCGCGCCAGGTCGTTGCGCTGCACCAGGTAGTGGACGCCGGCGCGGGCCAGTGCATCGGCGAGGCCGACCGAGCCCCGGCCCTGCGTGAGCCGCTGCTCGATGCCGTCGAGGGCACGGATGTTGCCGGCCGGCACCAGGGGCACCACGTTGCGCACCGCCCACCGCGAGTCGGCCAGCCACTGCATCGGCTCGTCGTCGGGCGAACCCCACGTGTAGCGAGCGAACGGCGACCCGGGCACCAGCAGCGCCGTGGCGTCGTCCTGGCCCTGCCCCTCGGAGCCGTGGTCGGCCAGCCAGGTCGCCGTCTGCGCCCAGTAGTCGGGCACCGCGAGCACCGGAGCGGCCGGGGTGATGCGTGAGGTCAGCGCCGGGAGCGCTCCCGCGCCGACGGCGAGGAGCGCGACGCCGACCAGCGAGACCCGACGCACCGAGGCGAGCCAGGGTGCGTCGCCACGCCGCGCACGGGCAGACATGGTCAGCAGCGCGTCGAGGGCGTGGGCCAGCCCGACCACCAGGGGGATGCGCAGCACCGGGTCGAACTTGTGCACGTTGCGGATCGGCGCGAGCGGTCCGTCGAGCAGGTGCTGCACGTGCTCGGCGCCGAAGCCCTGCACGGCCCCGGTGTGCCCGAGCGAGACCAGCAGCACCCCCAGCAGCAGCGATCGGGTGAGGAACGAGCGGTGCGGCGTGGTGCGCAGCGTGAGGCCGGCCAGCCCGAGCAGCAGCACGACCCCCGCCTCGAGCGCGAGGAACGGGGTGTCGACCAGGTCGCGACCGGCGCGCGACCCGGCGTCGACGAACGGCACCCAGTCGGAGGTACCTCGCAGCACGTCGAACACCGTGGTCGGGAAGGTGGTGACCGAGGCGGACTCGATCCAGTCCAGGAACGGCGGGCTGTAGCGGCCCATCACCGCGAGCGGCACCAGCCACCACAGCGTGCCCAGCAGCGTGGTGAGCGGCCACCACAGCATCATCGACCGGCGCCGCCTGCCGCGCGTGCGGGTCAGCAGCCAGACCGCCCCCAGCGGGATCACCGCGAACGAGGCGGCCGCGTTGACGCCGCCCACGCAGGCCACCGCGAGACCGGCGAGCACGCCTGCGCGCCGGGGCGAGCCGCGCGTGGCCCCGATGACCAGCGGCAGCAACACCCAGGGCGCCAGGGCGACCGGCCAGGACTCGCTCGAGATCGGGCCCAGCGTGCTGAGCATGCGGGGGCAGAGCGCGTACGCCGCCCCAGCGACCAGGCAGGCCAGGTCGCTGCGCACGCCCAGCGCTCGGGCCAGAGCCGCGGCCCCCGCGAAGGCGAGCCCGAGCACCAGCCCCCACCACAGCCGCTGCACCACCCAGCCCGGGATGCCGAGCGCGATGCCGCCGGCGAAGAACGGCCCCATCGGGAAGAGGTAGCCGTAGGCCTGGTTCTGGAGCTGCCCGAACGCGCCCTCACCGTCCCAGAGGTGCACCGCCCGGGCGAGGAAGCCGGCCGGGTCGGCCACGAGGTCGAACTTCGTGTCGGCCGCCAGCAGGCCCGGATCCTGCACGAAGGCCAGGCCCACCATCAGCACCGCGCCGGCCAGCAGGCGGAGCCGGAACGCGCTGGTCATCTCTTGCGCAGCACCAGCACGAGATTCCACGTGACCAGCTCGCGCAGGCCGGGCACCCGCAGCAGCCAGCGACTCCACGACGGGTTGTAGCGCGGGGTCACCTCGACGACATCGACCTCACCGGTGCGCCCGACCGCCCGCGCCCAGTCCAGCCCCTCGCGCACGGTGACGCCGAACAGCGACTCGCCGTACTTGTTCTTGGGCTGGTGCCCGTGGGTGCGCGCGTAGCGCTGCCGGGCCCAGTAGCCACCCAGGTAATGCCAGGGCGCGGTCTCGTGACCGCCCCAGGGGCCGTACCAGGTGGTCCAGCTGAGGAAGACCAGCCCGCCCGGCTTGGTGACCCGCACCATCTCGGCCGCCATCTGCCACGGCTCGGGTACGTGCTCGAGCACGTTCGAGGAGTAGCAGACGTCGACGGCGCCGGTGCGCACCGGCAGCCGCATGCCGCTACCGATCATGGTGCCGACGGCGATCTCGCCCATGCCCGCGAGCTCGCCGGCGTCGGCGTCCAGGGCCAGGTACGTCGCGCCAGCGGCCGTGAACGCATCGCGGAAGTAGCCGGGACCACCCCCGACATCGAGCAGCACCCGGCCCGCCAGGTCGGTGTAGTGCCCCAGCTGGGCCGCGGAGTCCTGGGCCAGCGCGGTGTAGAAGCGGGCCGGGTCGGGCTGCTCGTAGCGGAACTCACGCAGCAGCCGCACCGACCGGCGCAGCGTCGGCCGGAAGGGCTCGTCAGCGCGTGGGGTCACGGGGCCACACCCTAGATGACCGACCGGTAGGGTCCGGCGCATGGAGGTGACCCGCGCCACATCGACGCGCCTGGACGGTCGCCACGTGGCCTTCTTGAGTTGGCGAGACACCGCCAACCCCGAGGGCGGCGGCGCGGAGCGGTACCTGGAGAAGATGGCCACCGGTCTGGTGGCGCGCGGTGCGACCGTGACGATCTTCAGCGCGGCGCACGCGGCCGCGCCGCTGCTCGAGGAGCGCGACGGCATCCGTTTCGTACGTCGCGGCACCAAGATGTCGGTCTACCCCCAGGGCATGCGTGCCCTGCGGCGCGGCGACCTGGACGGTCCGCACGGGCCGCCCGACCTCGTCGTCGACGTGCAAAACGGCCTCCCCTTCTTCACCCGGCTCGTGACACGAGCACCGGTCCTCGTGCTGGTGCATCACGTGCACGAGGAGCAGTGGCCCGTGGTGTACCCCGGGCCCACCGGCACGGTGGGCTGGTGGATCGAGCGACGGCTCGCGCCGTGGCTCTACCGACGCGATCGCTACGTGGCGGTCTCGCAGGCCACCCGCGACGAGTTGGCGACGCTCGGCGTCGACCCCGCGCGGGTCGACGTGGTGCACAACGGCACCGACCCCTATCTCGCGGTCGACCCCGGCAAGGCGACGCACCCGGTGCTCGCCGTCGTGGGGCGCCTGGTGCCGCACAAGCAGGTCGAGCACGCCGTCGACACCGCCCTCGAACTGCGCGAGACCTGGCCCGACCTGCGCCTGCACGTGGTCGGTGGCGGCTGGTGGGAGGCCGAGTTGCGCGCGTACGCGCAGAGCCGTGCCGCGGGCGAGACGGTCGTGTTCGAGGGTCATGTCGACGAGGAGCGCAAGCACGAGGTGTACGAGCGGGCCTGGGTACAGGTGCTGCCCTCGCTCAAGGAGGGCTGGGGACTGGTCATCGGCGAGGCCGGCATGCACGGCACCCCGACGGTCGCCTATGCGGCCGCCGGAGGCACCCAGGAGTCGATCGAGCACGACCACTCGGGCCTGCTCGTCGACGACCAGCACGCGCTGACGGCGGCAGTGCGCTCGCTGGTCGAGGACGTCGACCTGCGGGCACGGCTGTCGGCCGGCTCACTCGAGATGAGTCACCGGTTCACCTGGGGAGAAGCCCAGGAGTCGTTCGCGCAGGTGGTCAGCCGTTGCTGCCGTACTGCACGACCGGCGCGTTGACGTTCGCCGGCGACGGACCATCGGTCGACGTCTGCGACGAGACGAGCCCCACGACCGTCACGGTCGCGACAGCGCCGCCCGCGATCATTGCCCCCACGGTGGCCAGAATTGATCCCACTTGTCACCCTCCCTCAAAGGTGAGGAGAGCCTAGCAGTGACCTGCTTCACATCACGAATGCACGAGCATCACGATCCGGTGTCGGCCTCGGACCGTCTGGACCGCAGCACGCCGAGCACGATCGCGCCCGACGGCAGCGCCGCGTAGGCGGCCCAGGCGACGGCGAGCAACGCGGTCCACCACCAGGGCGCGGACGCCGGCTCGGCGCCGTCGAGGGCCACCGCCCTCAGCCCGTCGGCATCGAGCAACGGCGTGCCCGCGACCGACGGTGCCGCGGGCCGGTCGTCGTCCACGACCACGACGCCGAACCCGAGCCGCACGAGCGCGGCGGACCGCTCCCCCGGCGTCGAGAGCGTCAGGGCGGCTGCGGCGTCGAGCACCCGGGGATCCTCACCCGGCAACCTCACCCCGGAGACGACCAGCGCGTCGGAGCCCACGGCGTCGCGAGTCACCACGCGCGGAGTCGGGTCGAGCACCTTGTGGTCGTCGTTCCACTCCGGCTGGCGATAGCTGGTCAGCGGCAACACCAGCACGTCGCCCGGCGGCGCGTCGTCGCGCACGACCCGGCGCAGGTCGGCGTAGGCGCTCGGGTACTCGACCGCGGTGAGCCGGCCCGAGGCGCCGAGGGCGGCGTCCGGCATGACCGCGACCGGCCAGAGGACGGCGGCGACCCCCAGCGAGACGACCGCCGCACCCGCTGCGGTCGCGCGCAAGCGCGTCACCGCGACATCGGTGCCGTGGGCGACGAGCACGACCAGCAGGGGCGCACAGAGCACGAGCAGCCGCGACCCGTCGCGCAGCGTGCCCCCGCCGGGCACGTGCGCGGCGAGCCAGCCGACCGCACCGGGCAGCGCCCAGCCCGCGACCGCGAGGCCGAACCCGACGGCCCAGCACGCGAACAGTGCCCAGTGGTCGTGGCGCGGCACGCGCGCGAGCGCGGAGCGCACCCCGACCGCGCACAGCCCGGCCAGCACGCACAGCGACACCGCCGCGACGAGGCCCTCGCGCGAGGCGGGCACCACCTCGGCGTTCCACACGCCGCCGAGCCCGAGGGCGGCCAGTGGGGCCGGCAGCAGCCCCTCCCCTCGCAGCGCGAACACCTGGGCCCCGGAGGCTGCGCTGGTGGCGTCGCCGGCGTGCAGCAGACCGGCCACCAGCCAGGGCGCCTGCCCGGCGAGCAGGAGACCCGCAGCGGGCAAGGCCCGGCGTCGTCCGGTCACCGCGAGCAGTGCCAGGCACGTGACGAGACCGGTCGAGACGCTGAGGCTGCCCAGCGGCACCAGCCAGCCCAGCCGCACCGGCAGCCGGCCGGACGCGCGCCACCGGCGTCCGGCCAGCAGTACCCAGGGCAGCACCCCGTACCCCACCAGCACCGGCCACTGGCCCAGCACCAGACGCTCGACCACCAGCGGGTTCCAGATCCACAGCGTCACGGCGGCGAGCCTGGCCACGAGGGCGCGGTCGCCGACCAGCCCGGCGGCGCCGATTCCACCGGCCGCGAGCGAGCCGAGGAGCACCAGCTTCTGGAGCCACATGCCCGGCACGACGTCGTCGAGCAGGGCCACCACGGCGTCGGACGGCACGGCGCGCGGCAGACTGGTGCCGAGCCCCCACACGTCGGGACGCACGGCCAGGTCGGGCACCCAGACCATGTCGTAGCTCAGCACGAAACCCGGCGCGAGGGCCGGACCGAGCAGCAGCACGGACCACGCGATCGCGAGCAGCCACGGTGCGTGCGCGGCGAGCACCGCCGTGAGCCCTCTCGTCTCGCCGGCCACGCGCATGCAGCGAAGCCAAGCACACCCGGGTGAGGTGATGCGCGCGTTCCCTGGCCGGGTGGAGGTCTCGTCTACGCTCGCGCTGTGACGACGACGTCTCGCCCCGCCGCCCCCGCGCGCCGCAGCCTTCGCGCGCTGCTGCGCGGCAGTGCGGGCATCGCGGTGGCCATGGCGGTCATGAACGTCGCCACCTACGCGTTCCAGATGATCTCCGCGCGCCTGCTCGGCCCCGACGACTACGGCGCCATCGCCTCACTCATGGCGCTGCTCATGGTGGTCGCGGTGCTCCAGCTCGGCCTCCAGGCCACCGGCGCCCGGCGGGTGGCCGCGACCCCCGACCACGTCGAGCAGATCGAACGCGTGGTGCTCACGGTCACCTACCGAGCAGCGCTCGGGCTAGGCGCGCTCATGCTGGTGCTCAGCCCGGTCGTCACCCACGTGCTCCGGCTCGACGGCTACCTGCCCGCGGTGATGCTCGCGATCTCCGCGGTGCCCGTCAGCGTGATGGGCGGCCAGTCCGGCATCCTCCAAGGTGAGCGGCGTTGGCTCCCGCTCGCCGCGGTCTACCTGGCCATGGGGGTCTCGCGGGTCGTCATCGGCACCGCGTGCGTGCTGGTCTCCCCCACCGAGACCGCGGCGATGTTCGGTGTCATGGTCGCGATGTTCGCCCCCGCCGCCGTCGGGTGGTGGGCGCTGCGCCGCCCGCGGGCCGAGCGAGCCGAGACCTTCGAGAGCGAGGAGCACGCGCTGCGTCCGGTCTCCCGCGAGGCCGTCACGGCGTCGTTGGCGCTGCTGGCGTTCTTCGTGCTCTCCAACATCGACATCGTCGTGGCCCGCAACGTGCTCGACAACCGCGAGGCCGGTCTCTACGCCGCCGGACTCATCCTCGCCAAGGCCGTGCTGTTCCTCCCCCAGTTCGTGGTCGTGCTCGCCTTCCCGGCGATGTCGACGCCCGGCGAGCGGCGGCGCGCCCTGTTGCGCAGCCTGACCCTCGTCGCCGTCCTCGGGGTCGTGGCGACCCTCGGCGCCTGGCTGCTCAGCGGTCTGGCCATGGTGTTCGTGGGCGGCGCGGAGTACCAGGCGGTGGAGTCTCGGCTGTGGCTGTTCGCGGTGCTGGGCACCGTGCTCTCGATGCTCCAGCTGCTCGTGTACTCGGTGCTCGCCCGGCAGGGCAGCCGCACCACGTGGCTGGTGTGGGCGGCCGTGGTGGCTCTGGTCGGGCTGGCGAGCCTCACCGCGCACCTCGGCAGTCTGGTGGTCACCGTGGCAATCGTCGACAGCGTGCTGTTCGCCGTGCTGCTCGTGATCAGCCTGGTGCGGCTCGCCGAGCCGCTGGCACCGGCCGAGCCGGCCCCCTGATCGCCTCCGCAAGCAGACCCGCGATCAGACCCGCAATCAGACCCGGCATCACACGGAATCAGACGGAATCAGACGCGGACTCAGGCGACGACGACCACCTTCGTGCCGAGCGGCGCGAAGGTCCACATGGCGCGGGCGTCGGCGCCCCGCTGCCGGATACAGCCGTGGGACTGGGGGGTTCCGAGGTCGCCGAGGGTCTGCATGCGATGGCCGTTCTTGAACGGCAGGCTGTGGAACCCGATCGCAGCGCCGGAGGGCCCGCGGGTGAACCGGACGAACCAGTGCATGGTGGAGCCGTCGATGCCGACGGCGTCCTCGGAGCGCGAGAAGACCTCGTAGGTGCCGGGCTTGAGGTTCTTCGTGACACTGCCGGAGACCAGGTAGGTGCGTTCGACGGCGCCGTCGGCGCCGACCATCCAGACCCGTTGTTGACTCTGGTCGAAGACGGCCCGGCGACCGGTGCCGGAGTCCACCGGTACCGGCGGGTTGCGCAGCGCCTCGAGGATGCCAGCATCGCCGCCACCACTCTGGCCCTGGTCGCCGGCCTGGTCGCCGGCCTCGTCGAGCACCGGACCACCCGACGATTCGGCCGCGTCGGCGCTCGCGTCGTCCGAGGGATCCGACGACGCCGCCGACGACGACGCTGACGACGCCGAGCTCGGGCGGGCGTCGCGCTGCCGGCCCGAGGTGGCCGAGGACGAAGCCGAGGGCTCGCTCGCCGTGGGGCGCGGAGCGTTGGAGGCCAGCGCCATGCCGCCACCGGGCACCGGGACCACGCCGGTGCCGCCGAGCACAGCGGCGAAGGTGAGACCGAGTGAGGCACCGAGCAGCCCGATCCGGCCCCAGCGGGGGCGGATCGGTGCTCCGCGGTGCTTCGACATCGGCTACGCCTTCTCCTTCTTGGCCTTGGCGGCCGCCTTCTTCGCGCTCTTGGGCCGCGTGCTGCGCTGCACCAGGTTCTTGGCCACCTCGCGGTAGGCCTGCGCGCCCTTGCTGGTGCGGCTCGTGGCGAGGATCGAGCGCCCGGCGGCGGGCGCCTCGGCGAACTTGATCGTCTTGGGGATCGGCGGCTCGACGACCTCGAGGGAGTAGGTCTCGGAGATCGTCTCGAGCACGGTGCGCGAGTGGTTGGTGCGGCCGTCGAAGAGCGTGGGCAGGACGCCCCACACCTCGAGCTTGCGGTTGGTGAACCGCTTCACGTCGTGCACGGTGTCGAGCAGCTGGCCGACGCCGCGGTGCGAGAGCGTCTCGCACTGGAGCGGCACCAGTACGCCGTTCGCGGCGGTGAGCGCGGCCACGGTGAGTACGCCGAGCGAGGGCGGGCAGTCCAGCAGCACCCAGTCGTAGGCGTCGTCGAGATCCTCGACGACGCCCTTGACCACGTGCTCGCGCCCGGTGCGGGTGAGCAGGTCGGCCTCGGCGCGGGCCAGCTCGATCGTGGCCGGCAGCAGGTGCACACCGTCGTCGGTCTCGATGATGACCTCCTCGGCGTCGACGCCCTGGGTCAGCACGTGGTGCACGGAGATCTCGAGATCCTCGGGGTCGATGCCGAGGGAGAAGGTGAGGCACGCCTGCGGGTCGAGGTCGACGAGCAGCACCGAGTGACCGAGCTCGGCGAGCGCGGCCCCGATCGAGGCCACCGAGGTGGTCTTGGCGACGCCACCCTTCTGGTTGGCGATCGCGAGTGTCGTGGTCATCGGAAGACACTATGCCGGACACGTGTGGTCGCCCGTGGGAGCGACCTGCTCTACTGGCGCACATGTCTCGCTCCCTGGTCACCGGGCCCACGGCCGGCATCGGCCGCGCCTTCGCCGAACAGCTCGCCGCCCGCGGCGACGACCTGGTACTGGTGGCCCGCGACCGCGCCCGGCTCGACCAGGTCGCCGACGAGCTGCGCGCCGCCCACGGCGTCGAGGTCGAGGTGCTGCCCGCCGACCTCACCGACCGGGCGCAGCTCGCCCTCGTCGAGGCCAGGCTGCGCGACGCCGGCTCCCCCGTCGACCTGCTGGTCAACAACGCGGGGTTCGGGCTCAAGGGCCGCTTCCTCGACAACGACATCGACGCCGAGACAGCCATGCTCGACGTGCTCGTCACGGCCGTGCTGCGGCTGATGCACGCGGCCCTCGGGCCGATGAGCGAGCGCGGTCACGGCGCGGTGATCAACGTGTCCAGCGTCGCGGGCTTCCTACCTCGCGGCAGCTACTCGGCGGCGAAGGCCTACGTCAACCGCCTCGGCGAGTGGGCCGCCACGGAGTACGCCGAGCGCGGCGTCCGCGTCATGACCCTGTGCCCGGGGTTCGTGAAGACCGAGTTCCACGAGCGCATGGACGTCGGACGCGACTCCGCGCCTGCCTTCTTGTGGCTCGACGCCGACGATCTCGTGCGCGAGGCCCTCGCCGACCTCGACAAGGGTCGTGCCTTCTCCGTCCCCAGCCTGCGCTACAAGGCGATCACCGGCGCCGCTCGCGTCGTCCCGAGCAGGCTGTTGCAGCGGCTCCAGGGCCTCGGTCGCCGCTGACCTGCCACCAGTTTTCACGTGACCTGCCACCAGTTTTCACGTGACCTGCCACCAGTTTTCACGTGACCTGCCACGACTTTGCAGGTGACCTGCCACGAAGTTCTCGGCGCAGACCCCTCAGCGCCGAACCTCAAGGTCGGACGACGGCGGGCACGGCGCGCCCGGATGCTGCGGCCGCGCGTGCCGCGGCGTCGAGCAGCCGCTCGAGCTCGGCGGGGTCGGTGGTGTTGCAGCCGAGCTCGTGGTCGACCTTGCCCAGGCCGTGGTGGTCACTCGAGCCGGTGACGATGAGCCCGAGGTCGCGGGCGATGGCGCGCAGCGCCTCCCGGGCGGCAGGCGGATGGTCCTGGTGGTCGACCTCGAGGCCGGTCAGCCCGAGCGCGGCCAGCTCGGCGAGCGCCGCCTCGTCGGGGTCGCGGGTGCGGCGCCGGCCCCAGGCGTGCGCGATGACGCTGACCCCGCCGGCCGCGGTGACGACGCCGAGAATCTCGCGCAGCGGCGCGGCGTAGCGGTCGACGTAGGCCGGCATGCCCGGGTTGAGGTAGCGGCGGAACGCCTCGGTGCGGTCACGCACCGCCCCGACCGCGACCAAGGCGTCGGCGACGTGCGGTCGCCCGCTGGCCGCGGAGTCGCCCGACACCCGCGCGACGTCGGCCTCGGTCACGTCTATCCCCAGCGCCCGCAGTCGTTCGACGACGGCCGGCACTCGCGAGCGGCGTCCGTCGAGGATGAGCCGCAGGTGCTCGACCAGAGGCGGGAAGGTGGGGTCGGGCAGGTAGGCCAGCAGGTGCACCCCCCGACCGTCGAGTCGGGTGCTGATCTCCATCCCGGGCACGAGTGTCAGGCCGTGCTCGCGGGCCGCGGTGCCGGCCTCGGCCCAGCCCTCGGCGGTGTCGTGGTCGGTGAGGCCCAGGACGTCGAGGCCCGCGGCAGCCGCCGCCTGCACCAGCTCGGTGGGCGACTGGGTGCCATCGCTGCACCGGGAGTGCGTGTGCAGATCGATCCGCGCTCCGGGTGCCACACAACCAGCCTAGTGTCGCGGCACCCACGAGGAGTCACTCGTGATCGCTCGAGGAGTAGGACGTCGTCCGTCACCAGGGCGGTCGCGGCCCCCCGAAGTCGACCTCGAGCAGCGCGGCACCGAGGGTGGAGATGTCGCGCAGGATCCAGTCGTCGCGCAGCAGCAGCACCGCCGAGGCGGGTCGCACGACGATCCACAGCCACCGACCCCCGGCCTCACCGGCCACGACCGAGCGGTCCCACTCGCCGTCGGCACCGCTCGTCGAGACCGACCACAACGACACCTGCTGCCGCTCCAGGCGGACCTTCACCAGGGGCTGGCCCTCCGAGAGACGCTCGCCCGCGTCGAGGTGCGGCACACCGGCACACCGGGCGCCGAGCCCCGCCCCGGGCTCCTCGCTGACCACGAGCACGTCGACCGGCCCGTCCAGGGCGCTGGTGCCCGACGTGCAGGTCATGGTGGCCATCGGCTCCCCCGGTGCGCCGACGGAGCTGACGTCGGTGACCGCCCAACCGGGGCTCAGCGGCCACGGAAGGTAGGTCGGGAAGCCGTCGGTCAGCTGAAGGTGCGCAGAGAACGCCTCGTAGTCGCAGTCGTCGGGCCGCCACAGCGGCGGCACCGGTCCGTGGTCGGGGCAGGTCCAGAGGCGTCCTCCGGGCGCATCTCCCGGCAGCTCCCCCAGCGGAGCCGAGCACCGAGGGCAGGCGGCGGTGGTCACGCGATCAGCTTCCCATGCCCACGGGGGCATTCCACCGCAGCAGCACGTGCTCGTCGCGCTCCAGGCCCAGGACCGACACGGTCGCGGTGTCCAGGCGCAGCAGTCGGCCGTCGGCCACGGGCAGCCCCAGCCAGCGCGCCGCCAGTGCGCGCAGCGAGTGACCGTGGGCGACGAGGAGCACCCGTTCGGACGACGCCACGCGCGCGAGCAGGGCGTCGAGCCGTGCGCTCACCTCGGCCGCGGTCTCCCCGCCCGGGCAGGGATGACTCCACACGGTCCAGCCGGGCACGGACTCGCGGATCTGCGGCGTGGTCAGGCCCTCGTAGTCGCCGTAGTCCCACTCGTGCAGGCCGTCGGCGATCTCCGCGTCGGGGAACCCGGCCAGCTCGGCGGTGCGCCGGGCGCGTCGACGCGGCGAGGTGAGCACCTGGTCGAAGGCGACCCCGGCCAGCGCCGGAGCCAGCAGCGCGGCGACGCGTTCGCCGTCCTCGGTCAGCGAGATGTCGGTGACTCCGGTGTGCTTGCCGTCGCGGCTCCACTCGGTCTCACCGTGGCGTACCAGCCAGACCTGGCGTCCGCTCATGACGTCCCTCCCTCGGCAGGGTCTCTGCCCTCGGTGCGCTCGACCAGCAACTTCACGTGGTTGCGCAGTTCCGCGATCTCCTCGCGCAGTGCGGCCCGTTCCGCGGCCTCGCGACGATCGTCCTCCACCTCGGCCTCGGTGACCCGGTCGACCAGCCAGGAGGCCATCGTGGCGGTCACCGTACCGAGCAGCGCCACGCCCGCGACCATGAGCGCGGCGCCCACGACCCTACCGAGGTCGGTGACGGGATAGGTGTCGCCGTAGCCCACCGTCGTCATCGTCGTCAGCGCCCACCACGAGGCGTCACCGAAGGTCGTGATGTTGGCTCCGGGGGCGTGCCGCTCGGCCTGGAGCACGGCCAGCGCGGCGACGTAGCCCAACACCAGCGACCCGGCGCCCACGTAGAGTCCGACCCGGCCGCGCAGGTTCGAGGCCGCGCTGCGGTTGAGCACCCGGATCAGCACGAGGAGCCGCAGCAACTGGAGGGGTCGGAGCATCGGCAGGAGCAGCACCACCGCGTCGAAGAGGTGCTTCCACAACCACCGTGGCTTGTCGTCAGCCCTGGCCAGGCGCACCACGAAGTCGACCACGAACACGAACCAGGTGATCGTGATGACGCTGGCACACGTGATCTTCCAGTGCCTCGCGAGATGCGGGTCGAGGATCGGCCAGGAGTAGGCGGCCAGGAACACCACGGCCGCGACGATGAGCGGTATCTGGCTCATCCGCTCCCAGGCCGAGCGTGGCAGATCGCCGATCACGGCGCGCGCGTTCCACGTGGGCGGGGTCATGCGACCCAGTCAAGCAAGCGCGCGCCGGATCCCGGCGTCCATCGACCCCTCGAGGCACGATTCGCGACCCCTCGAGGGACGATTCGCGACCCCTCGCGGGTCAGGCGTCGGCCCCAGGCCAGACCTTGTCCGGCTGCGGGACGGGGCGACCGGGCTGCTCGCCGCCGCGTGCCTGGAGGTAGTTGTCCTTCGGCACCATCACCTTGCGGCGGAAGATGCACACGACCTTGCCGTCCTGGTTGTAGCCGATGGTCTCGACGTACACGACGCCACGGTCGTCCTTCGAGGTCGACTCCCACTTGTCGAGCACCTTGGTCTCGCCGTAGAGGGTGTCGCCGTGGAAGGTCGGCGCGACGTGGCGCAGCGACTCGATCTCGAGATTGGCGATGGCCTTGCCGGAGATGTCGGGCACGCTCATGCCGAGCAGGATCGAGTAGACGTAGTTGCCCACCACGACGTTCTTGCCGAACTGGGTGGTCTCCTCGGCGTAGTTGACGTCCAGGTGCAGCGGGTGGTGGTTCATGGTGAGCAGGCAGAACATGTGGTCGTCGAACTCGGTGACCGTCTTGCCCGGCCAGTGCTTGTAGGTCGCACCGACCTCGAACTCCTCGTAGCTGCGCCCGAACTGCACGGATGTCTCCTTCGTCGCCTGGAAATGTCTGTTACCGAAGGGTAACCAAGGTGGACGACGGAACCTCCGCCGCCCACGGATCGTCTCACCGGCATGCGCCGCTCGGTCATGGCACTCGTGCTCGTCCCGGTCCTCGGACCGCTCCTCGGCGGCTGCGGCGACGCGCCCCCGACACCCACCGCCACGACCACGTCCACGGCCACGGCCACGGCCACTCCCTCGCCGACCGGCCTGCCCACCGACTACTCCTTCACCCTCACCACGACCTGCTACTGCCTCGACGCTGGCACCCCGGTGCGGGTCACCGTGCGCGGCGGGGAGGTGACGGCGGCGACCTACCTGCGCGACGCGACCGGGCGCGGCACCGCGCGGGCAGGTGCACCCGCTCCCCCCGGTCGCCAGCTCACGTTGGCCGAGGTCGTGGCGCAGGCCGAGCGCACCGACGCGGCGTCCGTCGACGTGGACTGGCCCCAGGGCCAGACGTGGCCCGACGAGGTGCGCATCGACGAGTCGGCCCGAGTCGCCGATGACGAGGTGGCCTACACCGTCAGCGACGTGACGGTGCTCGAGGCCAGTTGACGAGCAACCCCCCGTGGCGCCGGCAGCCTGAAAGGCTGTGCTCGTGCCTCACCCTCCTCGTGCGAAACAAGAAGCATCGTTCTGGGATCGTTTCTGCGACTCGCTCCCGGTCATGCTGGGCGTCGTGATCACCATGGATCTCCGGGACCGATGCGGCTGGCCGTGGTGGGAGACCATCGCATGGGGGTGCCTCATCGCGGGCGCCACCGGAGTCTTGGGCGCCCTCCTCATCGCGGCTTGGCGTCGCAGAGCGCGCCCGTGAACGGGAGAGCACGACGCCGCGACGACCGGCCGGGGTCGACCTGCTCCGCCTCGCGTAGGCCGGGCCCGGCCCACCGACGGGCAGTGGGCCGCGAGGGCGCCGGCCTCTCGGGCCAGCACGAGCGCATGCACGCCGCCCATGAGGCGCAGCCCGAGCGCGGAGGGGCCGGGGTCGTCCTCGTGGCCGGCCAGTACGGTCGCAGCGGGTCCACCGGCGCGCACGTCGTCGGCGACGCGGAGCAGCAGGTCGGCGTACATCGGCGACCCGAGCTCGTGGCAGCCGATCGCCTGGAGCCGCAGGTGCTCGACCATGCGGGTCACGTCACTCACAGCCAGACAAGCTACGCCCCCGGCACGCGGTACCGGGGGCGTAGTGAGGGGTGATCGGACAAGCCTCAGCGCAGCTTGTACTCCTTGAGCAGGCTGCGGCCGATGATCATCTTCTGGATGTCGGAGGTGCCCTCGCCGATGAGCATGAAGGCGGCCTCGCGGTAGAGCCGCTCGATCTCGTACTCCTTGGAGTAGCCGTAGCCGCCGTGAATGCGGAAGCTGGCCTCGACGACCTCGGAGCAGTACTCGCTGGCGAGCATCTTGGCCATGCCGGCCTCGACGTCCATGCGCTCGCCCTTGTCCTTGAGGCGGGCGGCGCGAACCATCATCGTGTGGGCGGCCTCGACCTTGGTCGCCATCTCGGCGATGCGAAAGAGGATCGCCTGGTGCTGGGCGATCGGCTTGCCGAAGGTCTCGCGCTGCTGGGCGTAGGCGGCACCCAGCTCGAAGGCGCGGTTGGCGATGCCGCAGGCGCGGGCGGCGACGTTCACGCGGCCGACCTCGACGCCGTCCATCATCTGGTAGAAGCCCTGGCCAGGCTCGCCGCCGAGGATCTGCTCGGCCGCGATCTCGTGGTTCTCGAAGACGGCCTCGGTCGTGTCGACGCCCTTGTAGCCCATCTTGTCGATCTTCCCGGGAATGGTCAGGCCCGGGGCCGTCTCGCCGAAGCCCGGCTCCTTCTCGACCAGGAAGGTGGTCATGTTCTTGTAGACCGAGTCGGCGCCCTCGTCGGTCTTGGTGAGCACTGCGATGAGGGTGGAGGTGCCGCCGTTGGTCAGCCACATCTTCTGGCCGGTGATGGAGTAGGAGCCGTCGTCCTTCTTGGTGGCCTTGGTCGAGATGGCCGAGACGTCGGACCCGAGGCCGGGCTCGGACATCGAGAACGCGCCGCGCACCTCGCCGGTGGCCATGCGCGGCAGGTACTTCTGCTTCTGCTCCTCCGTGCCGTGCTGCATGAGCATGTAGGCGACGATGAAATGGGTGTTGATGACACCGGAGACGCTCATCCAGCCACGTGCGATCTCCTCGACGCACAGCGCATAGGTGAGCAGCGACTCGCCCAGGCCGCCGTACTCCTCGGGGATCATCAGACCGAAGACGCCGAGCTCCTTGAGCCCGTCGACGATCTCCTGCGGGTACTCGTCGGCGTGCTCGAGCTCGGTCGCGACCGGGATGATCTCGTTTTCGACGAACTGGTGCACGGCCTTGAGGATCTCGCTCTGGTCCTCGGTGAGCCCTTCGGTCTGGCACAGACGCGGCATCGGGTGTCCTTCCGGATCGTTCAGTTACCTGGCGGTAACAAGTGTGGCCTACGCAGACCGTACTGCTCTCCTGCGTCGGGTGCAGCACTCCGATCCTGCCTCGCCGTGTCAGGTTGGTCACTAGACTCCCGGTATGGACGACCGACGCCGCCCGTGGCTCGAGGGGGTGGGTCTGCTGGTGGTGCTGGCCATCGCCGCCGCCGCCTTCCTCGTGGCCAAGCACCCGGGTGGCTCCGACCAGCAGTCGGTCTCGACCCCCACGAGCCCCTCGGCCGCCGCGTCGAGCCCGGTGCCCAGCCCCGACGTCACGGCCCCGCCGGTCAAGAAGGCCGCGAAGGGCAGCAAGGCCCGGGGCGGAAAGGCCCGCACGACCGACCCAGGCATCGACGTCAAGGCGGACGGCGAGCAGTGCGTGAACCGCAGCCGCACCCAGCTCTCGGTCACCAGCTTCAACATCCACTCCGGCTTCAACCCGCCGCGCACGCGGCAGATGCTGCCCACCCTGGCCGCCGAGATGAAGGCGATGAAGTCCGACGTCTTCCTACTCGAGGAGGTCGACCAGAACCGCATCTGGAGCGGGCGGGTGAACCAGCCGGAGTACTTCGCGAACGCTCTCGGCATGGAGTACGCGTTCGCGACCAACGTGCTGCGGCCCGGCAACAGCCGCTATGGCACCGCGATCCTCTCGCGCTACCCCATCCTCGAGAGTCACAACTATCTGCTCCCGCGGCCCGGCAACACCCAGCAGCGCGGCCTGCTGCGGGTCGTCATCGAGCCCGTGCCCGGCCGCAAGGTGAGCCTCTACGTCACCCACCTCGAGGCCACGTCGTACGCCGCCCGGGTCGCCCAGGCGCGCGTCGTGGCCGCCCGCATCGCCAGCGACCCGAACCCGGTGGTGCTGGGGGGCGACATGAACTCGCGGTCGTCGTCGACGACGATGGCGCTGCTGCGCCAGCGCCTCGTCGACACGTGGAGCGCGGCCGGCCGCGGCAACGGCCTGACCCACCCCAACGCGCGGCCGAACGCGCGCATCGACTACGTCTTCGCCAGCCCCTCACTGGGCACCACGCTCACCCAGGTCGTGCCCGGCACGGTCTCCGACCACCGGGCCGTGCGGTCGGTGCTCGACCTCGCACCCGACGTGCCCGCGCAGGTGTGCCTGCCGGTGCTCACCGATCAGTGAGCCGTCCGTGGCGGTGGGCGGTCAACGCCCACGCAGCCGGCTGACGAGCGAGCGGACGGCGCCGGGCGCGAGGGTTTCCTCGGCTTCCGGCCCGGCTGGGCTCGAGGCCTCTTGCCCCCGCTCGAGACGGGTGTTGACGATCGTCGAGAGGGCAGCGACCGCCGCCTGCGCGACCTGCTCCTCGGAGACCTCCTGGTCGTCGTCCGCGATCGACTCCGGGCGTGGCAGCAGATCCTCGAGTTCGCCCACGACGTCCACCCCGCTCGTACGCAGGTGCTCGACGTAGCCCCGCGAGGTCTCCTGGCACCACTCGGCATGCTCGGCCGGCAGCAGGATCCGGCGTCCCTCGGTGCCGCCGAGCACCTGCACCGAGAGCCAGCGCTTGCCGATGTCGCCGTAGAGATCCCGGCGGAAGAGATTCTCGGGGATCGCATCGTTGACGCGGCGCAGCACCTCGCTCTGCTCCAGCCGCAACCCGCGGTTCGCGCGGCCGGGGTCGGTCTCGACCAGCCAGTCGGGCTCCACGCCGAGCACGGAGCAGTAGCGCCGCAGCAGCAGCGTCTGGTCGCTGCCCGGCGGCGGCACCGTGACCACGTGGATCCGTTCGGGCGGCACGTGCCGCGCCCACTTGTCGACGACGGCGGCGATGTCCTTCTGTCGCCAGATGGGCGCGTCGGTGCCCTGCACCTCGCGCAGACGGCGCACGTAGTGCGGGTAGGTGATCGTGCGGCCCGACTGGAGCAGTTGCTGCCACACCGACGGGATCTGCCGCGCGAGGTCGCGCACGCTCAGCACGACGTGCGGCTCCCGGTCTCCCGCCGCGCAGGCAGCCAGCAGCCGCTCGATCTGGGCGTCCTCCGCCGGCGAGAGCGACTCCTCCGAGACCAACGCGGCGCGACCACCGGCGTCGCTCAGTGCCTGCGCGAGCCCCGCCAGCACCTCGCGTGCCTGGGCAGGGTCGTGCGGCTTGAGGCGGTCGCGCACGTCGAGCATCAGCCAGTAGGCGCTGCGGCGCTGGTCGGGCACGACGTCGAAGCCGTGCCCGGCCAACTGCTCGGCCGAGCCGAGGAAGAGTCGCTGGAGGTAGGAGGTGCCGGTCTTCTGCAGACCGATGTGCAGGTAGACGGGCCTCACGGCCGTCACTGTAGTGGCGCTCCTCGAGTGCTCAGCCGACGACCGCGCGCTCCTGGGAGCGGTACTGCCCGAAGGCCTCCTTGGCCGCCCGCACGTCGACCTTGCGGATGCTGGTGCGCAGCAGCGTGCGGTCGTTGACGATCTCCGGCCCCATCGCCCGGTCGACGTGCATGGTGACGCGTCGGCTGGACGCCGTCGCGCCCGTGGTCATCGTGGTCAGCGGCGTCCCGGCCTGCGACGTCACGTCGCCCAGGTGCACCCACGACCCGTGACCGCTGGCGGCGAATGCGTCGGCCAACCGCTGCTCGAGCGCCGTGGGCGTCTGCGAGCCGCTGAGCAGCCGGATCTGCACGCCACGGCGATCCGCGCGCATCAGATCCTTGGCGAGCCGTCGCATGCGGAAGTCGGTGGTGACCAGTCGGATCTGGCTGTCCTCATGCGCCTTGCGCACGGCGAGCCGGAACCGGCGCAGCACCGAGGTCCGGGCCTGGTTGTTCGGCGAGGTGTTGTCGCTGAGCATGACGCTGGTCGAGAACGAGGTGTTCGTGCGTGTCGTCTGCGTGGGGATGGTCAGGTCGGCCACCAAGGCGTCGTGGTCGGAGTTGAGCTCACGGGTGCTCATCTTGTCGACGTGGAAGGCGTCGGCCGGCTTCACGAAGACGTAGTCGACGGTCGCGCCGTAGTGGTCACCGGTCGGCACGTATCGGCCGGCGAGGTCGTAGATCGCCGAGAGGCCGTACTTGGTGAGCGTCTCGCGCGGGTAGGTCTTGCTCGGGTAGTGCCGGTTGAGGTCGCCGCCCATCAGCACCGGACCATCGGCGCTCAGGTCGCGCGCCAGCATGCCCAGGCGCGTCACCGACGGCTTCACCAAGCCGTCGGTGCGCGGCGACGACGGCGCCACGTGCATCGAGATGACCGACACCGTCTGGTCGGCGACGGTCGAGCGCAGCGTGACCCAGTTCGCGTACCGCACGCCCCACATCACGTGCTGTCCGGCGCCGTAGCCCTGCTTGTTGCTCACCATCGTGGTGCCGCGGGCGATGGCGGTCCAGCGGTCGGTGCGCCAAGCGACGGGGGTCTCGCCCCGGTACTGGCCGGGCGTGCGCCAGAGGGAGTAGCCCTGGGGAGCCAGCAGGCTGTCTTGGCGGTAGGGCACCTCGTTGAACGACACGAAGTCGGGGCACGAGCGGTAGACCTTGCGCAGGTCGGCCTTCACGTCGCCGAGAGCCATGCCCGACTTGATGTTGGCCTGCACCATCTGCACGTGCGACGGGTCGATCATCGGCGTCGGCGAGGAGTCGCCGGTGGGGGTCGCCTCGGAGGTCGAGGACGTCGTCGCGCTGGGGGCGCTGGACGACGTCGAGGCGGCGGACCCCGCGACGGCGGGGCACCCGGTGGGCACGGCCGCCGCCTCGGCGATCGTCGCGACCGGAGAGAGGGCCAACGCCGTGGCGGCCGCCGTCGTGAAGGTCGCGAGCAGGGCGAGGGCGCCGGCACGGCGGGGCGTCCGGCGGCTGATCCGGCGGCTGTTGCGGCGGGGGGAGCCGGCCGGCGCGGGGGCGGGAGCGGGGGGCAGCATGATGGTCCTCTCGGCGGGGCGCGAACGCATCTGAGACGTCGTGGCGTACGCACCAGTCCCACGAGTCACAGAGGACTCAACCGCACCATCAGTCACACGGCAATCGGTTCTCGACAACTACAAACATGTAATTCGACCTTGCCCCTGGGGGCATCCGAAGAGGGGTCACGGAGACGCGCTGGTGAGACCGAGCGCCCGACCGACGGAGTCGGCGATGTGCTCGGAGTACTCCGTCGTCATGTGCTCGCTGTCGCGCATCGTGACGTACTTGCCGATGACGGCGGGGCAGGCGCGTTGCGCACAGAACCACTTCTCGGCGTCCAGCGCCTCGGCCCCGTGCTCGCGGGCCAGCTGCATGAAGCCCCGCTGCGTCTGGCGTGGCTTGGTCTCCGCGTCGAGCAGGCAGTCACCGAGGTCGCTCGCCTGGGTCAGGCACACGCCCGGGGAGCGCGGCAGCTTCGGGGTGTTGGCCAAGACGACGGTCCGCGCCGCATAGGGCGTGATCTCGGCCAACTCGCGACGCAGCCCGACGTCGAGGGCGTCGACGTAGTCGCTGCGGTGCTGCTTGAGCACGACCTCGTCGGTACGCGGGTCGACGACGGGCGCGAGGGGTGCGTTGGACACCAACACGAGGTCGGGGCGCAGCGCCTGCACCTGCTGGAGCGACCAGGCGATGAACGCCTCGCAGTCCGGCCATCGGCGGCCCGTCTCGGGGTCGAGCCGGAACGCCTGGTTCGCCGGGCAGCCGGTGTAGGCCAGCGTGTAGACCTGGTACCCCAGCCGCTCGCCGATGCGTCGGATCGCGGGCGACCAGGCGCGGGCGTGGGAGTCACCCAGCAGCACGATCGAGCGGTCGGCGTCGGGGTCGCCTTCGGCGCACAGCTGCCGGGTGCCCGTGCGGTAGTCGCACTCGCCCAACGGCGCGGTGTCGTAGCGGATGTCCTTGAGCCCCGGTACGAGGTCGCCGGGGATCGGGTCACCCTTCTTCGCCGCCAGCACGCTGGCCTGGACCAGCGCCAGCGCGGGATCCTTGCTTAGCTTGCTGCCGGCGAACTGGGCCGTGGTGATCTCGGGGTTGCCGGCGAACCGGTCGAGCCGGTGATCGACCCAGTGGCTCGAGACCACCACCGCCAGCGCGAGCACGGCCACCGTCGCGGGGTAGAGCGCCACGGCGGGCAGCGATCGGCGCCACATCCGGCCCCGTCGGAACGGCTGCTCCACGAACCGGTACGTCAGACCGCTCAGCGCGAGGATCACGACCAGGCAGGCCCCCAGGTGCGGCAGGTCGAGCCCACCGAACCGCGACCGTGCGATGACCAGCACCGGGAAGTGCCAGAGGTACAGCGAGTACGACCAGTCCCCCAGCACCCGCATCGGCGCCGTCGAGAGAGCCCTCGCCACGAGGGTGCGACCCCCGCCCGGCACCGAGCCCGCCCACAGCAGCAGGACGGCGCCGGCCACCGGGAGCGCCGCAACGATGCCCGGCACCGGGCTCTGCTCGTCGAGCACGAGCACGGCCGCGAGCACGAGCACCAGCCCGAGCAGCGCCGCGGTCTGCGGGGCGCGCGGCACCGAGCCAGGCGGTGCGTCGTCCGGGCTGGTGACCGAGCGGCCCTCACGAGCGGCGACCCAGGCGGCCAGGCCGGCTCCGGCGCCGAGCTCCCAGGCCCGGGTGAGGGTGGAGAAGTAGGCGGTGTCCGGCGAGGCATGGGTGGCCCACACCGACCACGCCAGCGAGGTGGCGCAGGCAGCGCCGAGGGCCACGGCGAGCGGCCGCACCGGGCTCACGCCGCGACGCCGGGCCAGCAGCACGACGACGAGCAGCACCACCGGCCACACGACGTAGAACTGCTCCTCTACCGACAGCGACCAGTAGTGCTGGAGCGGAGAGGTCGGACGGTCAGCCGCGAAGTAGTCGGTCTGCACCAGCGCGAAGCGCCAGTTGGCGGCGAAGAAGGCCGCCCACCAGGCATCGGTGAAGATCTCCTCGGCCCGAACCGCCGGGAGGAACAGCGCCGTCGCCACCACGGCGCCGACGAGCACCACGAGTGCCGCCGGCAGGATGCGGCGGGCCCGGCGGGCGTAGAAGTCGAGCAGCCCCCTACCCAGGCCCTGCCCGGCGGCGGCGCGGCGCAGCAGCAGACCGGTGATGAGGAACCCCGAGATCACGAAGAAGACGTCGACGCCGATGAAGCCTCCGGCCACGAACGGCAGCCGTGCGTGCGCCGCGATGACCACGAGCACCGAGAGGGCGCGCAGGCCCTGGATGTCACCCCGCACTGCTTCGCGCATCGCGCTTCGGGCCCCTTTCGCCGGATCTCCTGACCAGCCGGACGTCGGCTAGAGTGCTGGTCGCTATGACGTTCAAGGATCGCAAGCACAGCTCTCGGGAGCGGTCCGGGCTGCGGGGAAGTCTAGTGGCCCGCGCCGTGCTCTCCCGCGTGACACTCGGCGCTCTCGCCGTCGCTCTCGTCGTCGGCGGGGTGGTGGTCGGCTCGAGGACCGATGTCGTGCCCTCCGCGGCCCACCTGCTCTCCCCCGAACACGGTGCGAGCGCGTCGTCCTCCCCCTCGGCCTCCGGCGAGATCGCCGACGAGGCAGTCACCCAGGATCCCGCCCTTCGCACGCAGCGAGTGGCGAGCGGCAAGCAGCTGCACCTGACCGCCGCCGCGAAGCGCGAGCTGCGCGAGCAGGCCCGGTTGGCTCGGCTGGCTCGCATCAAGGCCCGCAAGGCGCGCATCGCCGCCGCCAAGGCAGCCAAGCTGGCCGCCCAGCCCTTCACCATCGACATCGCGACCTTCAACGTGCTGGGCAGCAACCACACCGCCCCCGGCGGAGACCGCCCCAACCTGCCGCCCGCCTCGGTGCGCACCCCGGGCGCGATCGGCGCCATCCGCGCCCACGGCTCCGACATCGTCGGCATGCAGGAGCTCAAGCCCGACCAGCTCGGTGCGATCACCGGCGCCCTGGGGTACGCGGCCTACCCCGGCACCTCGATCGGCGACACCGACAACTCGATCATCTGGAACCCGTCGATGTACGAGCTCGTGGAGGGATCGACCTTCCCGGTCGTCTTCATGAGCCGTTCTCGCCCCCAGACGATCGTGAAGCTGCGCGACAAGGCCACGGGGCGGGAGTTCTACGTCATCAACATGCACCCCTCCGCCGGGCACGACCCGCACAACACCTCCACCCGGCTGGCGGGCTACAGCGCCGCGGTCAGCCAGATCAACCGGCTCAAGGCCACCGGACTGCCGGTGTTCATCACCGGTGACATGAACGACCGCGCGGCCTTCTTCTGCCGGGTGCTGACCCCGACACACATGGTCGCCGCCGTCGGCGGCTCCACCGCGAGCGGCTGCCGACCGCCGGGCCGGATGCCTGTCGACTGGGTCGCCGGTTCCGCGCCGACCACCTTCGGCAACTACTCGATCGACGAGTCCGTGCCGGCCCGTCGCATCAGCGACCACTACTACGTCAGCGCGACCGCGAGCGTCCCGCCCGCCTCCTGAGCCGCCCGGCTGCGCGGGTCAGCGACGACCCGGCCGGCCCCTCGGCCTCCGCGCGCTGGAGCGAGCGCACTTCGTCGCGGAGCTCTCGCGCATCACCGAGCAGGACGGCGATGATCTCGGCCCCGGCCTCGGCCAGCTCAGCCTCGGTCACCGAGTCGGGGGTACGCCGCTCCTCGAGCGTGTCGGGCACCCGCAGGTGGGCCACGTCGCCCACGACGTCGACCCCACTGCTCGCCAGGTAGGCCTCGGCCTGCTCGGCCCGTCGCCGGCAGTCGGCGACCTGGTCGGGCAGCGGCCAGAACTTCTCCCCCGCCCGGGGCACCAGTCGCTCGTCGGCGAGGAACGTGCGGATCCACACGCCGCGGTCGAAGGCGGAGTTGAAGGCCCCCAGGTGCGGGTTCACGCGGCGCAGCAGTTCGGCCTCGACGACCCCCATCGACTCGTTGGGGAAGGAGACACCCGGATCGAACGCGGCGGCGTCCAGCCCGACGACGCCAACGAACCGGTGCCAGATCTCCTCGCGCGGCGCCGACCGGTCCAGGGGCAGCACGTGCACCCGCTCGGCCGGCACCGCCTGGATCCAGCGCTCGAGCACCAGCCGCAGATCCAGGGTGCGCCAGTTCCAGATGTCCTGGGGATTGGTCGACTCGTCGCGGCCGTACTCGGCCATCGGCGTCGTGCCGCGGTTCTTCAGGCTCTCCTGCCAGCTGGCCGTGAAGAGACCCAGCGGCTCGCGCGCCGTGACGACCACGTGCACCGGGTCGGGGGCGAAGAAGTCCACCATCCAGCGCGCCTGCTCGGCGGTGGCCGCGGCGAAGAACTCGTGGCTGATCAGCGCGTCGCCGTCGTGGCCCGCCACGTCGGCGACCACCCGGGACCACGCCTCGTGCTCACGGTCGGGTCGACGGCGGCGCTGCGGCTCCTCGCGCACCACCCGCGAGCTCCACAGGTGGTCACGACGCTCGCGCCCGGGCAGCAGCAGGCCCTGGGCCAGCGCGGCGTCGCGGTGCGCCCAGAGGATGGTCTGGAGATAGGTCGTGGCGGTCTTCGGCAGGCCGATGTGCACGAAGACCCGGCGGCTCACAGCCCCGCACTCACAGGCCGGCTTGGAACTTCTCGAGGGCAGCCGCGACGGCGGCGTCGTCCCGCGAGGCCATGGGCACCAGCAGCTCGGTGACGATGTCGGCGAGCTCGGCCATGCGCAGCTGGTGGCGACGCAACTCGGCCAGGTCGGCCTCGAGCTGCTCGACCCGCGCGGTCAGCTCGGCCACCCGGCCCCCCGCCAGCGTCGTGGGGAGCTTCTCGCGCAACTGCTCGGCCTTCGTGCTCAGGTCCACTGGGCCACCAACCTTCCTCTCGAGGCGCCTTTGCCCCCCGTGCCTTCACCCTTCTTGCCGGGGCGCTTCTCCTCGGCGGACAGCACCGTGCCGCCGTGCCGGGCCACCATCTTCTCCACTGCTGCCAGCCTCACCGGCACCAGCCCCTTGGTGGCCGGGCCGCCGCCGCGACCCGTCCAGGTCTCCACGTAGAGCCGGCCACCGCCTCGCAGCGCCATCGAGGCGAACCGCCCCAGCGACTGGCGTCCGAACTCGTCGGTGGCATCGAGCAGGTGCCGGGCGAGGATCACGCGCGGCTCGTCGATGCGGGAGAGACGGGCGCCCTCGCTGAGCACGGAACGCCACTCGAGCAGGTTGAGCTCACGCACCGCCAAGGGCAGCTCGCGTCGCTGAGCGGCGCGCTGCGCCTTGGCGAGGCCGCGCGGCACGTAGTCGTAGGCGGTCGTGGTGAGACCGCGGCGGGCCAGCCACACGGCGTCTCGCCCCCGGCCGGCGCCGACGTCGAGCACGTGCACACCCGCGGGTTCGGCGCGCTTGAGGTGCCGGGCCAGCGGCGAGGAGCCCTGAGGTAGCGGCTTGCGACGTCGCAGCGCGGCGCGGCGCTCCCAGTCGCGGCGGCCGTGCGCCGTGCCGCGGAACCACTGGTTGAGCAGCTCGACGGTGTGCGGCGGCGTCTCGAACTTGAAGGCGGGGTCGGGCACCTTCCACCCCGGGCCGTACATCGCCTCGAGCAGCTTCTCCGGCCGGGCCGGGGCCGGGAGCTCGCGCCCGGCCAGGGTGGTGGTGCCCAGCGGCTCGATCCACTCGCGTCGGAAGGGCGCACCCACCTCGCCCATGAGGTAGAGGCGGCCGTGGTCGAAGAAGCCGCCGAAGACGTCGAGGCCGCGCGTGTTGCCGTCGCCCTCCTCGACCGAGACCCGGAAGGCCAGGCCGCTGTAGCGGTAGGTGCGCCAGCCCCGAGCGGCCACGACGCGCTGGAGGCGGAACGACTCGCGCATCGCGTCGACCGGGGTGCTGAAGCGGCTCACATAGCCCAGGTCGGCGTCGGAGTCGTGCCCGAGGAACTCGCCCTCTCGCACGGCGCCCAGCAGCGTGCCGTAGGCCGGGAAGGCCGCCACGCCCTCGGCGTTCAAGACGCCGAGCAGCGCCTCGACCGCGTCGAGCAGCGGGTCGAGGTCGGCCTCGGTGCGCTGGGAGAACTCCGGGCTGAAGCGTCCCGACTTGTCCAGGCTGATCGGGTTGCCCTGGCGGTCGATGAAGTCGACCCGCCGGTCGTCGTCGGTGAAGACGACCTCGCCGGCCCAGAGGTCGAGGTCGGACACGTGCTCTCGCACGGTCACGGCGCTGCGACCGCGCAGGTGCTGACGCGTCACACCCGGCCACGCGATGGCCCGGAGCCCGGGCATCGCACCGCGTTCGGTGTCACGGCGCACCCAGAACGACCAGATCCGCCGCCCGTCGAAGCAGACGTCGACGACCCGGTCGGGTCCGGCCACCAGGAGCCGGATCCCCCTCTCGTCGACATCGAGCACACGCACCGACCTCATCGGCCGGCCTCAGTCCATGTCGACGAACTCGTAGGGGTCGAAGTCGGGGTCCAGGCGGGGGTCGCTCGCGCCCGTCGTCGGCTTGGGGTTGGCGTTGGGCGGCGGGTTGTTGAACCAGCGGTCCATGAAGTTCTGGTACTTCATGGTGATGCCCTTGCCCTTGAACGTGCCGATGTTCTCGTCCGAGGCGCCGGAGAGACCCGAGGAGTTCGAGGATCCGTTGAACGCCTTGTAGACGGTCGGGTCGGCTCCGACACGGCCGTTGACCGTGAGCACCTTGAGGTGGAAGTAGTTGTCGAACTTCCCGTCACCGTCGAAGTCCTGGACCATGTGCCGGATCGGAACCGGGCCGCGCTTGCCCTGCTTGGTCATCAGGTCGTGCACGTCGTAGCCCATCACGGTGTAGCCGACTCGCACGTCGCACCCGCGGTCCCAGAGGTCGCGCAACAGCCGGGCGAGCGCCAGACCGCGCTTGCCGCGGATGACGTCGGGGAAGGACCGGATGATCGTGCGGTGGTAGCGGTTCCCGGACTTCACCGTGCGCTTGCAGTTGACGCGACTGAGCAGGCTCTGAATGGGGTCGCCCTTGAACTCGTCACCGGAGTTGGGCGAGAAGTAGAGACCGTACCGGCCGCCGTTGAAGCGCTGGAACGGGTTCGCGACCGGCTGGTCCTTCCACATCTGGTCGAAGATGTGGTCGGCGAAGTCGTAGATGCCGCTGCGCCCGACGTAGGTGTAGACCTCGTTCCACTGGTTGTAGGCCGCCGCCTTGGTGAAGTTGGCGCCGCCCTGCACCAGCACCTTCTTCGAGGCGCCCACACGGGGGAAGAGGTAGAACTTCGCGTGCGCCGCACCGCTTTGGCCACGGCAGGAGTTCTGGCAGGTGCGGGCGATCGACTTGTCGGCCCACTTCTTGCCCTTGTTGCGCTTCTGGAAGCCGGCCCGCAGCCGCCGCCAGGGGCCGTTCGGCTCGGCAGCACTGTCGTTGGCCTGGTCCATCAGGATGTGCACCTGCACGCCGCGGTCGACGGCCTTGAGCAGCGCGTCGGTGGCCTGGCGGTCGAGGAAGTTCCACGTCATGATCTTGATCAGGCTGTTGGGCCGCGACCGGTAGATCATCTGGAGCAGGTGATCGAGGATCGCCCGCTTCGTGGCGTTGTTGCCGGTGGCCGCGTTGAAGGTGATGCCTTCCTTGACGCGGTAGGTCGGCTTGGCATCGGCGGTCGAGACCGCGCCGGTCGCGCTGACGGGCGAGTGGGCCGTCACGGCGATCGGCGCCGCGTCAGCCGGGGCAAGACTGACAGTGGCGGCCAGGACCACCGCGCTCACGAGCCAGGACGACGTCCTTCGGACCAGGGGCACAGCTACTCCACGAGGTGTCTGGGACGGATGATCACGAGCCCGCCAGATGGGCCGGCAGGCTGTCCGCGATGGTACACATCACTGGCGATCGATCCCGCTTCCGCGAGCGACGACACCCCGACGGGCGAGGTCGCGCCCGGGGCTCGGCCCGGGTTCCGACCCGGGTTCCGACCCGGGTTCAGCCTCTAAGCGAGCGCAGTGCTCCGCTCAGACCCGCACGTTCTCGACGGCCTCCGGCGGACTCGCCGTCGCCCGACCCCGAGGCGCCCTTGCCCGGCCTGGCCCCGGGTTTGGCCGCGGGTTTGGCCGCGGGTTTGGCCGCGGAGACCCCGTTGAAGTGCTGTTTCTTGTCCTGGCCCCGCCACTCCTCGATGGCAGCGCCGAGCGCGCTCGTCGTCTGCTCGTCGAGCGGGCCACCGCCTCCGGCATCTCGCGGGAGGAGGGGGTCGCACTCCACGAGCACACCCACGTCGCGCAGGGCCGCGGCGTCCTCCTCGACGAAGCGGGCGTAATAGCGCCGCAGCGCTCGCTCGAGCGCATCGGCAGGCAGGTCGCGCGAGATGAGCGCGCGCAGGGTGTCGGCGACGCTGCGACGGTCGGAGCGGTAGCTGGCGCGGGGTCCGGAGGCCACCATCGCGATCCACTTGCGGGCGAAGTCGTCGGCCGAGTACGACTCGTAGTGGAAGAGTTCGAGCGACGGGTGCTCGAAGGGCGCCACGGGCTGACGGTCCTCGTCGACCACCTTGTGCAGCGTCAGCCACGTGGGCGAGCCCGCCCGGCCGGCCTGCTTGCCCATCACGTGACCACGGAAGTAGGCCTGGTTCGTGGCCGTGCCGAGCAGACCCAGCCCCTCGAGCAGCGCCAGCTCGTCGTCGTCCAGCTCCCGTTTGAACAGCGTCGGCTCCCCCGGCCAGTCGCCACGGCTCACCGCCTCGCGGGTGGCCAGCCGCACCGCGACCTGCTCGGCGGGTACGGCGTCGAGGACACCCACGTCGACACGAGCGATCTCGTCGCCGTCGCAGTGCAACACCCAGGCCTCGGGGTGACCCGTGGCGGCCAGGGCGTGCTTGGCCACACCGGCGTTGGTGCACTGGCGCACGTTGAGCTGGTCCGGGCGCTGACCACCCCACCACTGCCCGCCCGCGCGCACACACGTGACCCGCGGATGCGCCTCGAGGTACTCGGCCACCTCGCCCTGACCCTCGCCCGAGGGCTTGTCGAGGAACACCACCACGTGGTCGACGCCACCGGCCAGGTTGCCCTCGACGTAGCGGCGCACGTGAGCGACCGTGTCCATCACCGTGCTGACCGCCACCAACATGATGCCCACCCTAGGCGCTGACCCGTCGCTAGTTTTCACGTGACCCGTCGCCAGTTTTCGATCGACCTGCCATGAGTTTTTCTGCCCGCGCGAAATGTGGCAGGTCAGGTGAAAACTGGTGGCAGGTCAGGTGAAAACTGGTGGCAGGTCAGCGTCTGCGGAGACGGTCGAGCAGGGTCGGACGGCGCGGGGGTGCGCGGTGCGTCTCGGCGCGGCGCAGCAAATCGGCGACGATCGCGTCGACATCGAGGTCGGGCGGGACGGTGGCATCGGGCCCGGGCGCCCCCGGCTCGGCGAGTACGGGATCGAGGTCGGTGACCTCACCATGCACCGGGTGCCCGGCGGCACGCACCGCCTCGATCCAGCCGAGGGTGGCCCCGCCGAGCAGTGGTCCGAGGTCGGCCGGGGTCATCACCGCCGACCAGCCCGCTGCACCACGCCGGGCCGCGAGGTCGTTCTCGGCGAACCCCCGCTTGACCACCGCGTGGTAGGTGCGTGCATCGAGCCGGTCGGCGAGCCGCGCGTTGACCTCTCGCAGCAGCGCGACCTCCCCCGCGCCCAGGGAGGCGTTGCCCGGTACCTCGGCGGTGGGGTCGAGCGCCGAGGTCGGCACCCCGGCCGCCGTGGCGAACCTTCGCCACAGCTCGGCGCGCGGCGCACCGGGCGCCGGGCACACGACGAGACCACCCGTGCCCGCGCCCAGCGGACCGGTCCACCGGGCGAGGGTGTCGGCGAGATCCTGGCCGTGCCAGAACCGCGGTCGCACCCCACCGTCGTCCGGGCCCAGGCCCCGCGGGTCGGGCCCGGTGTCGGCGCGCAATTCCTCGTCGGCGAAAGCCGCGAAACTGCGGGGGTCACCGAGCTTCACGCGCTCCTGCCAGTGCGCGACCGCCTGCCGGCCCAGGTCTCGTGCGGTCACCAGCACCCGTACGTCGAGCCCGGCCAACGGCTCCAGCGCCCACCTCACCTGACCGGGCGTCGCCCCCGCCAGCACCTCGTGGCTGAGCAGGACCGTCTCACCCATCGCGGCCGCCTCACGGGCGCGGCCGCACACCGCTGCCCAGGTGCCCCGCACCCGGTCGGGGTCCAGGCCGAAGCGCGTCTCGCTGCCGCGTACCTCGACCGCACCCTCAAACTGGGCGCCCGGGCGCACGTACGGGTACCGCACCCCGTGCTCGACCAGTCGCTCGCGCTGCCCGGCCAAGAGGCCCTGGAGCCACGTGGTGCCGGTCTTGGTGAGGCCCACGTGCAGCACGACACGTCCGGGCTTCTGCACCCGCTCACGCTAGCGTGACCCCGTGAGCTCCAGCCCCTCCCGCGTCTTCGTGGCACGACTCGTCGGGCTGCCGATCTTCGACCCCACCGGCGAGCAGGTCGGCAAGGTCCGCGACGTCGTCGTGGCCGTGCGCTCGGAGGTGCACCAGCCGCGGGTTCTCGGTCTGGTCGGCGAGGTGTTCGGACGCCGCCGAGTGTTCGTGCCGATGACGCGGGTGACCAACATCGATGCCGGGCAGGTCTACACCACCGGTCTGCTCAACATGCGCCGCTTCGAGCAACGCTCGACCGAGACGCTCGTGATCGGACAGATGCTCGACCGCTCCGTGCGCATCCCGAGCAGCGAGGTGGCCGGCACCGTCTACGACGTGGCCATGGAGCAGGCGCGCAACCGCGACTGGGTCATCTCCCGCATCGCCGTGCGCGAGCCCGGCAAGGGGTTGCGCCGGCGCGGCCAGACGCACGTCGTGGAATGGCGTGACGTCGAGGGCCTCACGCATCGCGACGAGTCCCAGGGCGCGACGAACCTGCTGCACGCGATCCACGAGATGAAGCCGGCCGACGCCGCCACGATGATCCACGAGCTGCCCCCCGAGCGGCGCAGTGCCGTCGTCGCCGCGCTGGACGACGAGCGCCTCGCCGACGTGCTGGAGGAGCTCTCCGACGACGACCAGGTCGAGATCCTCTCCGCGCTGGAGAGCGAGCGTGCGGCCGACGTCCTCGAGGAGATGTCGGCCGACGACGCCGCCGACCTGATCGCCGAGCTGCCCCCCGAGACCGCCACGGTGCTGCTCGACCTCATGGAGCCCGAGGAGGCCGAGGACGTCAAGCGGCTGATGTCCTACGTCGAGGACACCGCCGGCGCCATGATGACCCCGGAGCCGGTGATCCTCGGACCCGACGCGACCGTGGCCGACGCCCTGGCCCACGTGCGCGATCCCGACCTGACGCCGTCGCTGGCCTCGCAGGTCTTCATCTGCCGCCAGCCGCTCGAGACCCCCACCGGCAGATTCCTCGGCGCCGCCCATATCCAAAGGCTCTTGCGGGAGCCGCCGTCGTCCCTGGTCGCCGGCGCGCTCGACGATCGGCTCGAGGCGCTGCGACCCGAGATGAGCATCGACGACGTCGCCGCTCACCTCGCCACCTACAACCTGGTGCTCGCACCGGTGCTCGACGAGGCCGGGCATCTTCTGGGGGCGGTCACGGTCGACGACCTGCTCGACCACATGCTGCCCGAGGGCTGGCGTGACGGCGAGCGCGGACGACGTCAGCGCCGGGCGGTGCCCCGTGGCTGAGCGGCAGCGCACCCCGCGCCCCTCGGGCTCCGAGCGCCGTGCGCGGCTCGACACCCCGACCGAGGTCAAGCGCCGTCCGCTCGTGAAGCGCCCCCGCTTCGACGCCGACGACTTCGGGGTGTTCGCGGAGCAGTTCGCCCGGTTCATGGGCACCGCGAGCTTCCTGCTCTGGATGACGCTCGTCGTCGGTGTGTGGATCGTGTGGAACCTCCTGGCACCGCAGAGCTGGCGCTTCGACTCCTACCCCTACATCTTCCTCACCCTCATCCTGAGCCTGCAGGCCTCCTACGCCGCGCCCCTCATCCTGCTCGCCCAGAACCGGCAGGAGCAGCGCGACAAGGTCGTCGCCGAGCAGGACCGTCAGGCCAACGCCCGGGCACACGCCGACATGGAGTTCCTGGCCCGCGAGGTGGCGTCTCTCCGGATGGCGGTGGGCGAGGTCGCGACCCGCGACTTCGTACGCTCCGAGCTGCGCTCCCTGCTGGCCGAGATCGAGGACTCGCGGGCGTCGGCCGCCGAGGCCCCCTCCGACTCGGAGGAAGACGGGACCGCCACCTAGACTCGGTCCCCATGAGCAGTGCCGTCCTGGACCAGGTCAACGCCGCGCTGGCGACCGTCAACGACCCGGAGATCAAGCAACCGATCACCGAGCTGGGGATGGTCGACTCCGTCGAGGTCGACCCGGCCGGCGTCGTCGACGTGAAGGTGCTCCTGACCGTGGCCGGTTGCCCGCTGAAGGACACCATCGACCGCGACGTGCGGGCTGCGGTCTCGGCGGTCGACGGTGTCACCGACGTGCGGCTCGAGCTCGGCGTCATGACCGACGGGCAGCGCCAGGAGCTGCGCGGCAACCTGGCCGGCGGCCAGGCCCAACGCGACATCCCGTTCGCCGAGCCCGGCTCGCTGACCAAGGTCTTCGCGATCGCCTCCGGCAAGGGCGGCGTGGGCAAGTCGTCGGTCACCGTGAACCTCGCGATGGCGATGGCGGAGCAGGGCCTCAAGGTCGGCCTCGTCGATGCCGACATCTACGGCCACTCGGTGCCGGCCATGCTCGGTGTCGCCGACGCCCGGCCGACCCAGGTCGAGGATCTCATCATGCCGGTGCCGACGCCGTCCGGCGTCTCGGTCATCTCGATCGGCATGCTCAAGCCCCGCCGCGACCAGGTCGTGGCCTGGCGCGGTCCGATGCTCGACCGCGCCCTGCGCCAGATGCTCGCCGACGTGCACTGGGGCGACCTCGACGCACTGCTGCTCGACCTGCCCCCGGGCACCGGCGACATCGCCATCTCGCTGGGGCAGTACCTGCCCGGCGCCGAGGTCGTCGTCGTGACGACGCCCCAGGAGGCCGCCGCCGAGGTGGCCGAGCGCGCCGGCACGATGGCCTCGATGATGCACCAGCGGGTCGTCGGCGTCATCGAGAACATGAGCTACCTGCCCTGCCCCCACTGCACGCCGGAGGGCAAGGAGCACCGACTCGAGGTGTTCGGCGCCGGCGGCGGCGCGCGCGTCGCAGGCACGCTGTCGTCGCGATTCGGCTACGACGTGCAGGTGCTGGGCGAGGTGCCGCTCGACATCTCGCTGCGTGAGGGAGGAGACGCGGGCAAGCCGATCGTCGAGTCCGACCCCACGGCCCCGGCGGCGAGGGTGCTCACCGACATCGCGGCCCGCCTCTCCGGCCGCTCGCGCGGTCTGGCCGGCATGCAGCTCGGCATCTCCCCCGCGGGTCGCTGACCTGCCCGCCGAGGTGTGAATCAGCCGTGAAGTCGCCGGACTTGGCCCGAGGCGTGCGGGTACCCCTCTAGGCTTGCCCCGTGTTCGGAATCGGTCTGCCTGAGTTCGCGGTCATCGCGGTGGTCGCCATCATGGTGTTCGGGCCCGACAAGCTGCCCGAGCTCGCCCGTCAGGCGGGCCAGTGGGCCAAGATGGCCAAGCGGATGGCCAACCAGGCGCGCGACGAGCTGCGCACCGAACTCGGCCCCGACTACGCCGACCTCGAGCTGCGGGATCTCGACCCCCGCGCGATCGTGCGCAAGCACATCATCGAGGCGATGAACGAGGACGACGACGAGGAGATCCGTCCCCGCCGCCAGCCCGAGACCGTGCCGCTCGCCGAGGGCGAACTGCCACCCTACGACCTCGAGGCCACCTGACACCTCACCGGGTTTCGACACGGGACTCGGCTAGCGCCTCGCCCGGCTCAACCACCGGAAGGCACGGTCTCGGCTAGCGCCTCACCCGGCTCAACCACCGGAAGGCACGGTCTCGGCTAGCGCCTCGCCCGGCTCAACCACCGTGATGGCCCTGCGGTGGTTGAGCCGTGAGGAGCGCCAGCCGGTGGATTGAGCCGCCGGATGCCGAAGGCGAAGGCGTGTCGAAATCGACGAGCGCGTCCGCTGGTGGTTGAGCCGTGAGGAGCGCTAGCGACGAGCGCGTCGAAACCCGGCAACTGCCAAGGCAACGCTGCTTACCACCTCACCAGGTTTCGACACGAGACTCGGCTAGCGCCTCGCCCGGCTCAACCACCGGAAGGCACGGTCTCGGCTAGCGCCTCACCCGGCTCAACCACCGGAAAGCACGGTCTCGGCTAGCGCCTCGCCCGGCTCAACCACCGGAGTGGCTCAGTCGTCGGGGCTCTGGACCGCGACGACCGAGGTCAGGGCGATGAGGACCACGCGGGCGGCGTCTGCCTCGGCGAACTCCACGAAGTCACGGCCGACCCGCCGCGGCACACCCTCGTGACGGGTGCCGTCGAGGAGGTGCACCAGGCATCGCTCCCCCTCCTCCGAGAGCCGGCGCAGAGCAGAGCCGAGGCCGAGCCGCGTCAGCGGTGACCACGCCACCTCCGGGACGGCGCGATCGGTGGGCACCTCGGCCGTCATGACGGCGGCCAGAGGCACCAGCCAGTCCTGACGCGAACCCCGCACCACGACCCAGTCGCGCGCGACGCGCTCGAGCTCTCCGACCACGGCCCCGAGCGCCCGCACCTCCAGCCGGACGGCGCCTCCTGCGGCGGCCATCAAGCGCCCCGCCAGCGGCACGTCGGCGTACTCGGACCGCGCTCGGTCCTCGATCTCGACGAGTCGCTCGGCGCCGTACAGCGCCTCGGCCTCCTGCTCGAGCTCGTCGAGCACATCGAAGAGGTGCTCTGCCCAGACCATGGCGGCCAGTCTGCCGCACCGGGCGACGTCGGCGCTGTGGACAGACCTTTGCGTTTGCATCCATTTGCGTGCTTTCATGCTCAAACAGACGCAAACGCAACGATCACTCGGGAATCGCCATGAAAAGCGCTGGCACCTCGTCACGCGGCCTCGCCCTGCTGGGCGGCAGCACCGCTGCCCTCGCCGCGGTGGTGACGTGCGCGCCCCCGCCCCACGCACCTCACACCGATCGCTTCGACACGGTGCTCGTGTGGATGTGCTCGTGGGCACTCGTGGCCTGCGCCGTCTGGGTCTGGTCGTGCGCCATCGCCGTCTCGGTGAGCGTGCTGCGGACCGGTGGGGTGCACCGACCGCGGGGCGTGCCGAGGGGCATCCACCGGCTCCTCGTCGGCACCTGCGGACTCGCGCTCGTGGGCGCGACCGTCGGCGTGGCGATGCCCGCAACAGCCACACCGGGCGGCGTCCACCACGACCAGGAGCACCAGCACGCGGCCGCGCGGCACCAGGAGTCACAGCGCGACGACGGACGGCTGGCCCGCCCCAGCGTGGCGACCCGACCGGCCCTCGGCGAGCGGCCGTCGGTGGCCGTCGTCCGGCCCGGCGACTCGCTGTGGCGTATCACCGCCGCACGCCTGGGCCCAGACGCCTCGGACGCCGACATCGCTGCGGCCTGGCCGCGCCTCTACGCGGCGAACGCCGTCATCGTCGGCGCCGACCCCGACCTGATCTCGCCCGGACAACGACTCCGGGTGCCCAGCCTGCTCGACCACACCTCTCGGGAGACACCATGACCGCCCTGCCAGTTGACCTCGCCGAACTGCTCGAGGGGCTCATCGACGACGTGCCCGCGTCGTTGCCACGACGACCAGGGCGCCGCTCCGCGACCCAGCGCGGCGCCGGCCAGCCGACCCTGGAGTCCGCACTCGCCGATGAGTCGGGCAGCCAGGTCATCCCGATCGACCGCCAGGCCCGTCGCGAGGCGGATCAGTGGGTGTGGCGGGTCGCCCAGGTGGCGGTCGAGATCGTCAGCGGCAACCGCTCGAGCAGCCAGCTCCTGCGCTGTGTCAGCTCCGACGTGTACGCCGACCTGCGCCGCCGTGCCCGACTGGTGGCGTTGGCGGGTGCGCACCAGGGCGGGCCAGGCCAGCATCCGGCCATCCGACCCCAGGTCGCCAGCGTGCACTGCACCTGGCCGCGCCCCGGCGTCATCGAGGCGGCCGTGCGGGTGCGCTACGGACGCCGCTCTCGTGCCGTCGCGGCGCGCTTCGAGCACCGCGACGACGCCCGGGGCGACCACGCCTGGGTGTGCACCGCCTTCGACTTCTCGTGAGTCCCGGCACTACCCAACAGAGCGGTCGACTCAGCCGTTGGCGCGCGCCGTGAGGCCGGTGGGGCCGCCGGGAGCGCCGTGGCACTGCTTGTACTTCTTTCCCGAGCCGCACGGGCACTTGGCGTTGCGACTCACCTTGGCGAAGGGGTCGTCGGCGTCCGCCTGAGCGGTGCCGTGCACCTCCGCGTCGCCGGACTCATCCGGCGCGGAGTAGGTGAGGTTCGCCGGCCGCGACGGCGCATCGAGGCCCTTGGCGTGGATGTGCGGCGCGTGCGCCCCGGCGTCAGCGGACACCGGTGATCGCAGCCCCTCGGCCACGGCGAGCTCGAGCCCGTCGTCGGCCTCGTCCGACCCCTCGGCGGCCTCCTCCTCGACGGTCACCTCGAGGTTGAAGAGGAACCCGACGGTCTCCTCCTTGATGGCGTCCATCATGACCGCGAACATGTCGAAGCCCTCGCGCTGGTACTCCACGAGCGGGTCGCGCTGGGAGTAGGCGCGCAGGTAGATGCCTTCGCGCAGGTAGTCCATCTCGTAGAGGTGCTCGCGCCACTTGCGGTCGAGCACCGAGAGCAGCACTCGACGCTCGAGCTCGCGCATCACGCTGTGCCCCTCGTCGGTGGCGTCGCCCACGGCCGCCTCGCGCTGGTCGTAGGCGGCGCTGATGTCGGCCTGGAGCATCTCGATGAGCTCGTCGCGGTCGAGGTTGGCCTGACCGCCGACCTTCTCGGCCTCGGCGTGCAGGTCGATCGTCATCGGGTAGAGCTGGCTCAGACCGGTGGAGAGGGCATCGAGATCCCACTCCTCGGCGAACTCCTCGGTGGCGCCGCGCACGTAGCCGGAGACGACGTCGTCGAGGAAGGTGCGGATCTGCGCCTCGATGTCGGCACCCTCGAGCACCTCGCGCCGCTCGCCGTAGATCACCTTGCGCTGCCGGTCCATGACGTCGTCGTACTTGAGGACGTTCTTGCGCGACTCGAAGTTCTGCGACTCGACCTGGCCCTGCGCGTTGGCGATGGCGTTCGTGACGCGCTTGTTCTCGATCGGCACGTCGTCGGGGATCTTCAGCACCTGGAGCACGCGGTCGACCCAATCGGACTTGAACAGCCGCATGAGCTCGTCTTGGAGCGAGAGGTAGAAGCGGGACTCCCCCGGGTCGCCCTGTCGTCCGGAGCGGCCGCGCAGCTGGTTGTCGATGCGGCGCGACTCGTGCCGCTCGGTGCCCAGCACGTAGAGGCCGCCGAGCTCCTTGACCTCGTCGTGCTCGGCCTTGACCTGGGCCTTGATCGTCTCGACGGTGCCCGGCCAGGCTGCGGTGTACTCCTCGGCGGTCTCGCCGATCGGCTCGAGGCCGCGCTTGCGCAGCTCCGCGTCGGCCAGGAAGTCGACCGAGCCGCCGAGCATGATGTCGGTGCCGCGCCCGGCCATGTTGGTGGCGACGGTGACCGAGCCCTTGTGACCGGCCAGGGCCACGATCTTGGCCTCGTCGGCGTGCCGCTTGGCGTTGAGCACGTTGTGCGGCACGCCCATCTTGGTCAGCAGGGCCGAGAGGTAGTCGGACTTCTCGACCGACACCGTGCCGACCAGCACCGGCTGGCCCTTCTCGTGCCGCTCGGCGATGTCCTCGGCGACCGCGAGGTACTTGGCCTCCTCGGTGCGGTAGACGAGGTCTGCCTGGTCCTGGCGGACCATCGGCTTGTTGGTCGGGATGGGCACGACGCCGAGCTCGTAGATCTTGTCGAACTCCGAGGCCTCGGTCATGGCCGTGCCGGTCATGCCGGAGAGCTTCTCGTAGAGCCGGAAGAAGTTCTGGAGGGTGACGGTCGCGAGGGTCTGGTACTCCTCACGGACGGTCACGCTCTCCTTGGCCTCGATCGCCTGGTGCAGGCCGTCGTTGTAGCGGCGCCCGGCCAGGATGCGGCCGGTGTGCTCGTCGACGATGAGCACCTCGCCGTCGAGGACGACGTACTCCTTGTCGTTGCGGAACAGCTCCTTGGCCTTGATGGAGTTGTTCAGGAACGAGATCAGCGGGGTGTTCGCGGTCTCGTAGAGGTTCTCGATGCCGAGGTGGTCCTCGACCTTGGTGATGCCCGGGCCGAGCACCGAGATGGTGCGCTTCTTCTCGTCGACCTCGTAGTCCTCGTCCTTGACCAGGCGTGTGGCGATCTTGGCGAACTCGCCGTACCACTTGACCTCGTCCTGGGTCGGACCGCTGATGATGAGCGGGGTGCGCGCCTCGTCGATGAGGATCGAGTCGACCTCGTCGACGACGGCGAAGAAGTGCTCACGCTGCACGCACTCCTCGAGCGAGGAGGCCATGTTGTCGCGCAGGTAGTCGAAGCCGAGCTCGTTGTTCGTGGCGTAGGTGATGTCGCACCCGTAGGCCTCGCGGCGCTCGTCGGGGCGCATCTCGGGCAGGATCACGCCGACCGTGAGACCGAGGAAGTTGTGCACCCGGCCCATCTGCTCGGACTGGTACTTGGCCAGGTAGTCGTTCACCGTGACCACGTGCACGCCCTTGCCGGCCAGGGCGTTGAGGTAGGAGGGCAGCACGGCGACGAGGGTCTTGCCCTCGCCGGTCTTCATCTCGGCGATGTTGCCCAGGTGCAGCGCGGCGCCGCCCATGACCTGCACGTCGAAGGGTCGCATGCCGAGCACGCGCTTGGCGGCCTCGCGCACCGTGGCGAAGGCCTCGGGCATGAGGTCGTCGAGGGACTCGCCCTTCTCGAGACGGTCCTTGAACTCCTCGGTCATGCCCCGGAGCTGCTCGTCGGTCATCGCGACGAAGTCGTCCTCGATCGCGTTGACGGCCTTGGCGATGCCCTCCAGCTGGCGCAGGATCTTGCCCTCGCCGATGCGGAGGATCTTGTCGAGAATCGCTGGCACGGTGGTGCGTCTCCTAGGCAGGCTCGAAGTCCCGATGTGCGGGTGGGTGCCTCACGCGTCCCGCGCGGGCTCCCTCACTGTACCCACGCCGCTCGGCGCTCCCTAACCGATCCGGGACACCTCGTCGGCCAGGGCCGGCGCCAGGTCGCCGCGCGGCCCGACGACGACGCGTTCTTGGCCCAGCCACCGCCCCAGCCGCTCGAGCTCGGTGGCCAGCTCCGCCGCGGTCTCGGGCGGAGCGTCGGGCTCGCGCCAAGCGCTCTGCACGCGCAGGACGCCGGCGGCCCGGTCGGCCTTGAGGTCGACCCTGCCCACGGGTCGGTCGCCGAGCAGGAACGGCAGCACGTAGTAACCGAACTGCCGCTGCGGCGCCGGCACGTAGATCTCGATGCGGTAGCGGAAGCCGAAGAGCCGCTCCGTGCGCTCGCGCTGCCACACCACGGGATCGAACGGGCTGAGCAGGGCACGGGCACGCACCCGGCGCGGGAGCCGGGCGTCGCGGTGCAGGTAGGCCGGCTTGCGCCAGCCCTCGACCTGCACCCGCTCCAGCTCGCCGGCCGCCACCAGCTCGTCGACGGCACGCTGGGCACTGGGCGCGTCGGACGCCGGCTGCTGACGCAGGCGGTAGTAGTCGGCCAGACAGGTGGCCGTGGCGACTCCGTGCGATCGGGCGGCGCGGCGCACCAGCGCGGTGACCGCCTCCTGGGGGCTCGGCGTGGGCAGGGCGAGCACGTCGGGTGGGAGAACCCGCTCGGGCAGGTCGTAGCGTGGCTCGAACTGGGAGGTGCGCCCCGCCATGGCGAGGTCGCCGACCATGAAGAGGTAGTCGAGGGCCTGACGCGCCTGCGACCAGTTCCAGCCCCAGTGCTCCGTGCTGCGCGGCGTGCCGTCGTCGAGCTCGGACGCCGTGACCGGGCGCCCGCGCGCGGCCACCTCGCTGGACACCCATGCGGTGAACGCGGGGTCGACGTCACGCCACCACTTGCCCCTGCGCTCTCGGTAGAAGTCCATGCGGTGGCGCATCAACGGCCACAGCTCCACGGGCATCAACGCCTGCACGTGCGCCCAGTACTCCACGAGTCGCCGTGGCCGGCGCTCGGCGGCGCGGACGAGCAGAGCCGGGTCGTAGGGGCCGATACGCGAGAACAACGGCATTTAGTGCGCGCGCTGGAGCACGTTCACGCTGTCGACCTGGAGCACCCCGGTGCGCTCCACCGTGCGCGCGAGGGTGCGCATGGTCGGGCTCGCATGCGCACGATCGAGGAAACCCTGGGCCGCCAGCGCCACCCGGCGCGCCTGCGCGCGGCTCAGAGACTGCGTGGTCGGCACGCCCTGGACTCAACCACACCCCACCGACACCCAACCCCCTGCACTCCGGGTCGACGAAGCCGACGAGGAGCGAAGCTCCGGGTTCTGGTCCGCGCAGCGGGTCAGGGCAAGTCCAGGAGCTTCTCCTTGACCGCGTACATGACCGCCTCCATGCGCGAGTGCAGCTGGAGCTTCTCCAAGATGTTGCGCACGTGATTCTTGACGGTGTTCTCAGAGATGAAGAGCACCTTGGCGATCTCGCGGTTGTTCATGCCGGTGGCGACGTGCCGCAGCACCTCGAGCTCACGCTCGGTGAGTCGCAGCCCGGGCACGTGGTCGCGGTCGGGCTTGCTCATCTGCTTGAACTCGTCGATGAGCTTGACCGCCATCGACGGGCTGATCAGCGACTGGCCGTCGGAGACGACGCGCACGGCCTGGGCGACCTCCTCGATCGAGGAGTCCTTGAGCAAGTAGCCCGAGGCGCCGCTCTTGACCGCCTCGTAGAGGTCGCCCTCCTCGTCGGAGACGGTGAGCATGATGATCTTGGCCGTGGGCACGGCCTCCTTGATGGCGCGGCAGGCCTCGATCCCCGAACGACGCGGCATCCGCACGTCGAGGAGCACGACGTCGGGGGCGGAGGTCTCGGCGAGGGCGGTGCCCTCGATGCCGTCGCCGGCCTCGCCCACGACCTCGAGGTCGGTCTCGGAGGCGAGCAGCATCGTGAGCCCCCGGCGGAACAGCTCTTGGTCGTCGACGACGACGACCCGGATGGGCTCGCCCTCGGTGCGCAGTGGGCCTGATGCCGTGTCCACCGGAGAACTATGACACGTACGGGCCATTTGCCCTATGCCCCTGGACCTACCCCGAGAGCACGAAGGGCTGGCCCACACGGGCCAGCCCCTCGTGACCCAGGGCCCTCCTGGTGGGGGGCCGCCTAGTCCTCGCCCAGGTCGAGCGCGATCACTCCGTAGTCGTAGCCGCGTCGGCGGTACACCACCGCCGGCCGGTCGTTCTCCTTGTCGACGAAGAGGTAGAAGTCGTGGCCGACCAGCTCCATCTCGTAGAGGGCCTGGTCGAGGGTCATCGGACTCGCGGGGTGCGACTTCTCGCGGACGACGAGCGGACCGTCGCCCGTGACCGCGATCGGGCCCACGTAGCGGTCGTGCTCGGTCTCGACCGCCTCGTCGACGGCGAGCCCGCCCGGACCGTCGCCGACCAGCGGCAGGTCGGCCGTGGCCTGGCCGACCGACATGGGGCGCTTGCCGCCGCGGTGCACGCGTCGGCGGTCGGCGGCGCGGCGCATCTGTGCGGCCATCTTGTCCAGGGCGAGATCGAGCGCCGCCGACTTGCCCTCGGCGTTCGCCTCGGCCCGGATCACCGGGCCCTTGGAGAAGGCGGTGAGCTCGACCCGGACCGCGCGCTCGGGGTCACGCGGACTCTGCTGGCAGTCGACCTCCACATGGACCCGCATGATGCGGTGGTCGTGCTTCTCGAGCCGGGCGAGCTTCTCCGCGGCATGTTCGCGGAAGCCCTCCTTGATCTCGCAGTGGCGACCGGTGACGACAACTTCCATGTGAACCTCCTCCTCGCGCGTCCTGGGGGGACGCGGCATCGGTGACTTCAGCGACCCCGAGACTCGAGCGGGCGCTCGACCTCCCTCGGGGAGGAGTCCGTCCGGCCGACCTGGTCTTCGACCCCACAACCGCCTGCTGAGACGTTCGCAGCTTCCCTGCCACTACTGGCCTTCTCCCGACGACGGCCACATCTGGTGGCCGGGCCGGGGCAGGACTTACCTCTAAGCCGCACCGTGATCTCCGCGGCGCAGGTAGCCCCGCACCTCGGATTACGTGGACCGTTTCGCCTGCGACTGGCATCGGCTTGTCGTGACGGCGCCCGGCGCGCGGGCGTCGCGACGACGCAACCACGGACCCGGACGGACTCCATGTCGAGACGATAGGCGCATCGGCGGCGCGGGGGAAGGAAACACCCGAGGCCGTGGACGAGCCGCCAGCAGATTTTCAGCGCGCTCGTCGCAGCGGCGTGGCCGCGACCACCGCGGAGCCGAGCACGGGCAGCCCGACGGCACGCAGCGCCCGGCCCGCCTCGGCCAACGTCGCACCGGTGGTCAGCACGTCGTCACACACGACCGCGCCGCGCAGGCGGGGCACCTCGCGGCCGGCCCGTCTGAGTGCGGACGACGGGCAGGCCATGGCCCCGGACAGGTTTCGGGCGCGCTCGGCGACGTCGAGTCCGGCCTGGTCGCGCACGCCCGCGCCCAGGCGCAGCAGTGCACTGGTGCGGGCCGGGTGACCGGCGGCGCGGAGCACCCGGGCCGCCTCCTTCACCAGCACACCGGTGGCGTCGACGCCGCGCTGGCGTGAGGCCGACCGGCGTGAGGGCACCGGGACCAGCAGCACCGCCGGGCCCGGGAGGTCGGGCGGGCAGCCGGTGTCGTGCAGGATCCCGGTGATCGCTCCGGCCAGCAGCCGGCCGAGCGGACGCCGGACCGGGAGTCCCTTCTCCTTGTGTGCCACCACCAACCGGCGCACCGCCCCCTCGTACACCGTGGCCGTCCACACGCGGTCGCCGACGCTCCAGGCGCCACCCGACACCGTGCGGTCGCACTCTGCACACCACGGCCGCCCGGGGGCGTCACACCCCACACATCGACCGGCCAGGAGCAGGTCGGAGGCGGCGTCCGTGAACTGCGCCGTCCAACCGGCGTGGAGATCCTGGCCTGGAGTGCCCATGGCACCATCACAGCAGCGAGTCGCGACGTCGGCGAGGAGGACGGATCCGACCTGTGGAGAACCTCGAGCGCCCGGCTCAGCCGACGTAGTCGAGGTCGTCGACACCCTGCTTGACCGCTTCGACCCCGCGGGCCCGGGCACCGAGGTCGACGAGCCCGGAGGAGAGCACCGCGTAGACCGGGTCGGAGGTGACCGGCGTGCCGATGAGGCCGCGGGCTCCGGTGAGACTGGTCGACACGTCGTCACGGCTGGCCGCGCCGGGACTCTGCGCCAACCCGCCGGGAGATCCGTCGACCCCCACGGTGATGACCTTCGAGGACTGCCCCGTGATGCGGTTGAGCACGACGAGGGTGGTCGGTGAGGTCCAGGCGACGTCGAGGAGCCCCGCCCCGGCCTGGTCCTCGAGCGGCAGACGGACCGCCCGGGTCGCGCCGATGACCTTGCCGGACTCGGCCACCCGCACCCGGCTCACGACCACCCGGTCGGCACCCGGGCCCTGGACGACGGCGACCAGGCGGGTGCCGTCTCGGGAGACGAGGAACTGGCTCACCTGCTGCCCGGTGATGCCCGGAACGTCGACGGTGCCGTTGCGCTGCCCGCGACGCCAGGTGATGACAGCGCCGGTGTCGGTGCGGTCGAGGAGCCACATCCGACCCCGGTAGTCGAACGCGGGTGGGAGCAGGTCCGTGGCATCGGAGACGACGGTGTCGGCGCCGGTATCGGGGTCGCTCACCGAGCCTTCGATGACACTGGTGCCGTCGTCGGTGACGGCGGCAGCGCGGTTGGCGAACAGGTCGACGCCCACGGAGCGCACGCCCAGTTGCTGTTGGCCCAAGGCACCGGTCGCGTAGGAGAGTCCTCCCGGCTCACCGGAGACCAGCCGGCCGTCGAGCAACCCGAACAGCTGGGAGCTGGCGCCCGTGCCGGTGGGGTCGTAGGGGGCACCGTCGTTCACGGAGAAGCGGGTGCGGCCGCCGTCGTCGCGTACGGCGCGCCCGCCGATGCTGAGCGTGAAGCGCTCGACGTCGGGCACCTGGCGCAGCGTCCAGGAGAGCTGGGTGAGCACCTGCTCGAGCTGGTCGCCGGCCAGGGTGGTCGAGCCGCCGGTCAAGGTGACCTGGGCCGTCCCGTCCGAGACCGGCACCGAGAGGTCGACCTTCAGACCGGCCGGGATCGCGGTGGTGACCACGTTGCGCAACGACGTGCCGGGGCCGCGCAGCAGGTCGGCGATCAGCGTCGAGGCGAACTTGTCGTCCTCGCCGACGAAGACCGGCTCGGGCACGACGAGATCACCGGTGGGGTCGAGGTAGTACAGCCCCACCGACGCGTAGCGCTGCTCGAACCAGGCCCGCGGCACCAGGACGCTCGAGGGCGGGTTGGTGATGCGCAGCTCGCCGTCCTGCTCGACGAGCCGGAACCGCAGGGTCGAGTCGCGTGTGGGTAGCGACCCCTTCCAGGCTCCACGAGCGTCGAGCCGGGCGGCGCCGTAGAACCGCACCGAGACCCGGCTGGAGCTGCCGGCCGGCTGCTGGCTCTCGGAGTAGACGACGGTGCCGCGTGGCTGCCACGAGGACTGCACGTCGGAGGCGAGGTACTGCTTGGCGGTGGACAGCTCGGCCGGCCAGGCCTGGAGGGCGTCGAGGAATCCCTGCACGACCTCCGTGCCGGTCATGCCGGGCACCGGCGCTCGCGCGGAGATCGCCGCCGCGTTCAGCCCCGGTTGCCCATCGGCGCTCGTCGTCTGCTGGGTCGTGACCACGGGGCCGCTCTCGGGCAGGGTGGCGCAGCCGGCCGCGAGGGCGGCGAGGAGCGCGAGGAGGATCGGCCACCGCATCGTCATACCCACTCCTGGCGCATCGTCTCGGACCGCCGCTCGGAGAGATCGCTGGGGATGAGCGTCAGCGGGCTGCGCCGCAGCGCCACGCCCTGCCGGCGCGGCAGGGTCAGCCGGAACTGCGCCCCCTCCTTGGGTCGCCCCCACGCCTGGAGCCACCCGCCGTGCAGGTGGGCGTCCTCGAGCGAGATCGACAGGCCCAGGCCGGTGCCGCCCGAGGTCCGGGCACGGGCAGGATCGGCTCGCCAGAACCGGTCGAAGACGCGCGCGGTCTGTCCCGGCTCGAGGCCGACCCCGTGGTCGCGCACCGTGATCGACGCGGCGTGGTCGTCACCGGCCACGGTCACCACCACGCGTGGCTCCTCCCCGGGGCCTTGCGGGCCGGTGTGGTCGATGCCGTTGCTGACGAGGTTGCGCACGATCCGGTCGATGCGGCGCACGTCGGCCTCGGCCAGCACGGGGTCGACGGCGGCGTGCACCTCCAGCCGCACCCCGCGTTGGTCGGCCAGCGGCTGGGTGGATTCCACGACCCGGTGGCACACGTCGACCAGGTTGACATCGTCGACCTCGAGGACGGCGGCGCGCGCGTCGAAGCGGCTGATCTCCAGCAGGTCGCCGAGCAGGCTCTCGAACCGGTCGAGCTCGGTCTGGAGAAGTTCCGCCGAGCGCGCGGTCACGGGGTCGAACTCCTCGCGGGCGTCGTGCAACACGTCGCTGGCCATGCGCACGGTGGTCAACGGCGTCCGGAGTTCGTGGGAGACGTCGGAGACGAAGCGTCGCTGCACGCGGCTGAGTTCCTCGAGCTGGCCGATCTGGCGCTCGAGGTTGCTGGCCATCTGGTTGAACGAGGTCGCCAGTCGCGCGAGGTCGTCCTCTCCGCTCACCTGGAGGCGCTCCTCGAGCTGGCCCGCGGCCAGGCGCTCCGCGACCCTGCGCGCCATCGTGATCGGGGTGACGACCTGTCGGGTCACCAACCAGGCGACCCCACCGACCAGCACGACCAGGAGGATGGCTGCGGTGAGGAGGGCCCGGGTGACCAGGTCGAGGGTCTGCTGCTCACCTGTGGTCGGGAAGAGCAGGTAGAGGGTGTAGGTGCGGCCGTCGGCCGGCAGGGTCAACTGCGTGCCCACCGCGATGCCCGGTTCGGTAGAGGCCGTGTCGGTGGCGGTGTCGAAGCGGCGGATCGTCGTGTAGGTCCACGCCATGTCGGCCGGCTCGGAGAAGTGCGCCACGAGGTCGGCCGGAACCGAGGAGCGATCGAGGCCGAAGGTGTAGGTCGACCCTCCGGCGGCGGGCCGGCCAGACGCCGAGCCCACCGGGCCGACGAGCAGCACGGAGAAGTTGCGGGTCAGGCCGCGCTGGATGATCGGCTCGACCAGTTCTCGCTGCTGCTGGGCGGCGTCGACGTCGGAGAGCAGGGCCGACTCCAGGCGGTTGCGTGCATCCTGCGTCTCGTTGGTGGTCTCCGCGAGGGCCGCGTCGACCCGGTTGTCGAGCAGACCGTCGCGCGTCTGGCGCAGCAACAGCATGCCCACGACCCCCACCACCACGATGGTGAGCACCAGGGTGCTGGCGACCACGCGCGCCTGGATGGAGCGGCGCCAGAAGGTGAACGGCCTGCGCACCACGCGCGTCATCGAGGATCGGCCGAGGATCCCGACCGAGCCGGTCACGGTGTCGCTCGCGCTCAGGCCGCGCCGGCCTTGTAGCCGACGCCGCGGACGGTGAGCACGATCTCGGGGTTCTCGGGGTCGTGCTCGACCTTCGAGCGCAACCGCTGCACGTGCACGTTGACCAGGCGGGTGTCGGCGGCGTGGCGGTAGCCCCACACCTGCTCGAGCAGCACCTCGCGGGTGAACACCTGCCACGGCTTGCGAGCCAGGCACACCAACAGGTCGAACTCCAGCGGCGTGAGGCCGATGGGCTGCCCCCCGCGGCTGACGCGGTGCCCGGCGACGTCGATGGCGAGATCGCCGACCTGGAGCGTCTCGGTCTGCGTGGCCGCGTCGAACCGACGCACGCGGGCACGGATGCGCGCCACGAGCTCCTTGGGCTTGAACGGCTTGACCACGTAGTCGTCGGCCCCCGACTCCAGCCCCACGACCACGTCGACCGTGTCGCCCTTCGCGGTGAGCATCACGATGGGCACCCCGGACTCGGCGCGGATCTCCTTGCACACGTCGATGCCGTCGCGCCCGGGCAGCATGAGGTCGAGCAGGACGACGTCGGGCCGATATTCGCGAAAGACCTCCATCGCCTCGTCGCCCCGGGTGCACATGCGGGAGTCGAATCCCTCCTGGCGCAGCACGATCGTGAGCATCTCGGCCAACGATGCGTCGTCGTCGACCACCAGAACCCGCCCCTTGGTGGCGTAGTCCTGCGCTCCTGCCTCACTCATGGCGTCCATCTTGCACCCTCAGTCTGAGAGCGGGGCCCGACCCGGCGCTCGGCCGTGTCGGGCCCCGCCCGCAGCATGTGTCTGCGCTGGGTCGATCAGTAGCGGTACTCGTCGGACTTGTACGGACCCTCGACGGGGATGCCGAGGTAGCCGGCCTGCTCGTCGGTGAGGGTGGTGAGCCGCACGCCGAGGCTGGCCAGGTGCAGCCGGGCGACCTCCTCGTCGAGGTGCTTGGGCAGCACGTAGACGCCGGTCGGGTACTCCTCGAGCTTGGTGAAGAGCTCGATCTGGGCCAGCACCTGGTTGGTGAAGGAGTTCGACATGACGAACGACGGGTGACCGGTGGCGTTGCCGAGGTTCATCAGGCGACCCTCGGAGAGCACGATGATCGCCTTGCCCTCGCCCTCGGGGAAGGTCCAGAGGTCGACCTGCGGCTTCACGTTCTTGCGCACGGCGCCGGGGTAGGTCTCGAGGCCGGCCATGTCGATCTCGTTGTCGAAGTGGCCGATGTTGCCGAGGATCGCGTTCTGCTTCATCGCCCGCATCTGGTCGACGGTGACGACGTCCTTGTTGCCGGTCGCGGTGATGATGATGTCGGCGGTGCCCACGACGTCGTCGAGGGTGGAGACCTGGTAGCCGTCCATGGCCGCCTGCAGGGCACAGATGGGGTCGATCTCGGTGACGACGACCCGGGCGCCCTGGCCGCGCAGCGACTCGGCGCAACCCTTGCCGACGTCGCCGTAGCCGCAGACCACGGCGACCTTGCCGCCGATGAGCACGTCGGTGGCGCGGTTGATGCCGTCGACGAGGCTGTGGCGGCACCCGTACTTGTTGTCGAACTTCGACTTGGTGACCGAGTCGTTGACGTTGATCGCCGGGAAGAGCAGCGAGCCCTCGCGCATCATCTCGTAGAGACGGTGCACACCGGTGGTGGTCTCCTCGGTGACGCCCTTGATCTCCCGGGCGATGTCGGTGAAGCGGGTCTGGCTCGCGGCCAGGGACTCGTTGAGCACCTCGAAGATGATGCGCTGCTCGGTGGACTTGGCGGAGTCGACCGCCGGAGCCTCGTTCTTCTTCTCGGCCTCGACCCCGAGGTGCACCAGCAGCGTGGCGTCACCGCCGTCGTCGAGGATCATGTTCGCGAAGACCGGGTTGCCCTCGGCGTCGGTGCCCCAGTCGAGGATCTGCTGGGTGCACCACCAGTACTCCTCCAGCGTCTCGCCCTTCCAGGCGAACACCGGGACGCCGGCGGGGGCGTCGGCGGAGCCGGTGGGGCCGGCCACGACGGCGGCAGCCGCGTGGTCCTGGGTGGAGAAGATGTTGCAGGAGGCCCAGCGGACGTCGGCGCCGAGGGCGACGAGGGTCTCGATGAGCACGGCGGTCTGGGTGGTCATGTGCAGCGAGCCCGCGATGCGGGCACCGGCGAGGGGCTGCTCGGCACCGAAGCGCTCGCGCATCGCGATCAGACCGGGCATCTCGAGCTCGGCGAGCTCGATCTCGGTGCGGCCGTAGTCGGCCAGGTTCAGGTCGGCAACCTTGAAGTCCATGGTTGACGTCTCCTCATGGGTGCGGTGCGTGGCCTGCGCCGCGCATCTGCGCGTCGTCGGGATCTCCCGCGCGGACCTTCCCGGTCACGATAGGTCGCCTCACCGACGATCCGGCAATCCTCGCGCCTGCAGGATGCGCACCGTGGCGAGCAGTGTCGCCGACACGCACAGCGCCCAGGTGCCCGCGAGCGTGGCGAGCGCCGTCCAGCCGACGAGCGTGGCGAGCGCCGAGCCGGTGGCCGCACCGAGCAGGTGGGAGCCGAGGGCGATGGTGCCGATCGGGAACGTGAGCGCCCACCATCCGGGAGCGAAGGGCATGCGGTGCCGGAACCCGCGGGCGGTGACGACCACCGCGTAGGCCACGAGCGGCACACCGACGACGAGTGCGGCGCTGCCGTAGGCGTCGGCCGCGGTGTGCGCGGCGGCCGCGGCGGCCGGGGTGAGCAGGCTCTCGGCCTGGCTGGCGATGGCCTGGGCCGCTGCGGTCGACTGGCCGACGATGCCGAGCGGGATCCACGAGGACGCCGCGGCCGCGACCGTGAGGGGGGTGACGCGCCAGTGGTGGTGGTAGGCGAGGCCGAAGACCAGCACGCCGAAGGTGGCGGCGACGGCGAAGCACGCCGAGGCGACCAGCACGAGGGCGAAGCGGGCCCCGGTCCCACCCAGGTGCGGCACCAGCGAGGCCCCGGTGGTCGCGGAGACCATCGGCGGCACGATCGGCAGACCCCACACCGGGGTCGGCGGGCCGGCGTGCCGGCGCATGAGCACGACGGCGAAACCGAAGGCCGTGGCCAGGCCGAGCCCGGTGCCGAGCGTCCAGAGCACGGCGTCGACGACCACTGCGGCACTCGTCGCGGCGGCCGCGACGGTCGGTACGACCGTGAGGGTGGCCGCTCCGACGGCGAGCAGCCCCATCGCCACGGTGCCCCACAGCGGCAGCACCGCCGGATCGGTGAGGGTGGAGGTCAGGGCGCGGGTGTCGCGGGCGACGCGCATGCCGTACCCGAGGCTCAACCCGAGCAGCGCGACCCACGCCAGGACGAGCACGACGACCGCCGCCGGGTGAAGTGCATCGGCCGAGGCGGCGTTCGTCTCCAGGAGCGTGGCGAGGATGCCCGTGCCCATCGTGACCGGGAACCAGGCAGGCCCCACTGGGGGCAGAGGGGTGACGGGTCGTCGGCCGGCCCGCTCGGGCGGTGCTGACGGGGTCGCGGGACGGCTCGCGGGGAGGGCGGTCGTGGTCACCCCGCCACGCTCGTCGAGAACCCCTCGGAGCAGTAGGGACCGGCGCCTTGTGAGGCCACAAGGTGAACCTGTGGGCCGGACCTGAGGCACTCAGATCCCGGCGGAGCGCGTGCTCCGGCGGGCCTGCTCGCCGAGTACCGCGAGCAGCGTCTCGACCTCCGGACGCCGGTCGCCGTCACGTCCGCCCCACACGGCCACGAAGGGACGCCCCAGGTCGATCCCGCTCACCGGCACGACGACCACGAGGCCGGACTCGACGTCACGCTCCGCCGAGCGACGGCTCACGACGCCCGGGGCTCCGCCCGACGCGACGTGCGCCAGCAGCGAGGTCGTGGTGTGCAGCTCCACCGAAGGCTCGCAGCCCGGCTGACCGGCCGCCGCGAGGGCCGCCTCCCAGGTGGCGCGCGTGCCCGACCCGGACTCCCGCGAGGTCAGGGGGCGCGCGGCCAGCTCGTCTGCGGCGAGCGGCCGGGCGCGGCGTGCCCAAGCATCGTGGGGATGCGCGACGACGACGAGCTCGTCTCCCCCCACGACCCGGCTGCCCAGCCCGGTGAGGTCGCTGGGCCCCTCGACGAACCCGAGGTCGGTCGCACCGGCGCGCACCGCCTCGAGCACCGCAGCGGTGTTGGTGGCGTGCAGCCGCACCCGCACGTCCCGCTCCTCGCGCAGCCTCACCAGCACGGGCGGCAACAGGCTCTCGGCCACGGTCATGCTGGCGTGCACCCGCAGATGACCCTGGGCCCGCTCGCGCAGGGCCGCCAGGGCGGTCTCGACGTGGGCGGCCCGCTCCACCAGGTCGGTGCTCCAGTCGACGAGGAGACGGCCGGCGTCGGTCGTCTGGGTACCGGACGGTCGCCGCACCAGGAGCACGAGCCCCGTCTGTTCCTCCAGGCGACGCAGGCGCTCCGAGGCAGCCTGCTGGCTCACGCCGCTCGCGCGGGCGGCGGCACCGATGCTGCCGAGGCGGTCGACCCGCACCAGCAGGCGCAGCAGGTCGAGGTCGGGCAGCACGTCGTCAGCGTCCAGGGGTGGTCAGTGGGCCCCGCGACGCGGCACCACGTGCATGACCGCGACGACGACGGCACCCACGATCAGCCCGGCGACGGCCGAGAACGCGGTGTTGGTGAGCCACCCGAGCACCCCGCCCAGGGCGCCGGCGGCCTCGTGCACGGCGTGCTCGACATGGTGCACGAACTCGTAGGGGTGGTGCCAGCCGAGGTCGTCGGCGCCCACCAGCAGGATGTGCCCGCCGACCCACAGCATCGCCACGGTGCCGACCGCCGCGATGGTCGCGAGCAGGCCGGGCATCGCGTGCACCATGCCACGACCCAGCCGCTGCACCGCCGGGCTGTCGCGCTGCGCGAGGTGCAGGCCGGCGTCGTCCATCTTCACGATCAGGGCCACCACGCCGTAGACCAGCACGGTGATGAGGAGCGCCACCACGACGAGGATCGCGGCTCGGGCGAGGAACGGCTCGTCGGTCACCTCGTTGAGCGAGATGACCATGATCTCGGCAGAGAGGATGAGGTCGGTGCGCACAGCGCTCCCCACGAGCCTCTTCTCCGTCTCGGCGGGGTCTCCCCCGGCGTCCGACTCGTCGGCGCGCTCGTCGGGGCCGTGATGGCCGGGGCCGAACTTCTCCCACAGCTTCTCGGCACCCTCGAAGCTCAGGTACGTGCCGCCGAGCATGAGGATCGGCGTGAGGATCCAGGGCACGAACTGGCTGGCGACCATCGCCACGGGCAGGATGATGAGCAGTTTGTTGCGGATCGAGCCGATCGCGATCTTCTTGATGATCGGCAGCTCGCGCTCCGCGGCCACGCCCTGCACGTACTGCGGCGTCACGGCGGTGTCGTCGACCACCACACCGGCCGCCTTGGCGCTGGCGCGACCCGCCGCCGCCCCGACGTCGTCGACGGACGCCGCCGCCAGGCGCGCGAGTGCCGCCACGTCGTCGAGCAGGGCGAAGAGTCCACCGGCCATGGCGAAACCCTAGAGGCTCCACGGGCTCGGGTCTCACCGGTGACCGGTGAACCTCACCACCTGCTGGAAGGTGGGCCGGTTCTGCCAGTCGATCGGCCGCACTCCGACGACCCCGCCGGCGACCGAGACGATGTCGTCGCGCGACTTGTCGTAGGTGAGCTGGTCGACCGAGGTCGCGTCCTGGTCGGCGAGCGCCTGCGCGACGGCGGCGTGGAAGGAGGCGCGCAGCTCGCGGCGGCAGACCGGGAGGGGGCCGCAGTAGGAGCGTGAGTACCCGCCCCGGACGCGTCGGCCCAGCGTCGTGCGCAGATCCTTGTCGAGGTAGCCGTACCAGCTGATTCCGTTGAAGGCCGAGCCGATGCCCTCGCGAGGGTGGTCGTCGATGGGCTCCGGGAGCGTGTCGACGTAGTCGCCCAGGCCGTGCCGGAGGGCGTCCTCGGGCAACGTGAACCCGCAGTCGGGCGAGCAGCCCGCCCCCATGTCGTCCGGATCCCACCACGTGTCGAACACGTCGATCGCGGACTGGTGCGCGTAACCGTCCCGACGGTCGCGGTCTACCCGGTGGGCACCGGAGCGCACCCACGAGCGCAGCGCACGCACCGCGGCGGCGTCCTGAGGATCCTGCGGCTTGCCGATCACCTCGAGCACGTCGGGCAGCACGTAGGCGCCGCGGACGTCGACGGTGGCGGCGTCCATCATGGCGCCGACCAGGTCGGAGCGGTGCACGCCGCCACGCCGTACGAGATCTCGCAGGCGGTCCTCGAGCGTGCGGCTGCGATAGACCGAGCCGTCGCCGTAGACCTGCGACGACGACGCGAAGCCGCGCGCGAGCTTGTTGTTCCAGTTGACGATGTAGCCCTTGGGCGGGTCGATCTCGTGCGGGTGGCCGGCGAAGCCGACGTAGCCGCGCCAGTCGAAGCGGGCCGAACCCCAACGGGGCAGGTCCAGGTCGGTGCCGGGAGCGCGACGCGGCAGCCGGGCCGAGGAGTAATAGGCGATGTCGCGGTCGTCGAGGTAGTACCAGTTGAAGGTGTACTGGATCTTCGACGCCTGACGCATGAAGCCTCGGGCATCGTGCACCTTGCCGGGGTCGTCGAGTCCGACGAACCCGAGCACGGAGTCGACCTCGTGCATGTACGTCGACCGCTTGAGCACGATCGCGACCGGCTTGCCCCGGACGGTGGTGCGCAGCCGCACGAGGCCCTCGTCGGTGCGCAGCACCAGGAACGAGATCTGCTGCGGGGAGCCTTGGGCGGCCAGCGTCGGCAGTCCGGTCTCGGTGTGCTCGTAGCTGTGCATGGGCCGACACCGCCCCCGTCGGTCCACGTAGGCGGTGGAGGTGACGCTGGGCTCGGAGCCGTCGGCGTTGCAGAGGCGCTGCACGACGGTGTCGGTGATGTCGGTGTACGGCGAGGTCGCCGACCACGCGTAGTCGACACCGCGGCCGAGCTCGATCACGAAGTTGGTGCCGGCGAACGACACCCCACGAGCCTGCGTGTGCGGCCCGGACAACTCCTCCTCCATGAGCAACTGTGGTGCGTAGTAGCCGGTCTGCGGACCGAAGACGGCGGTCGGGTGGTGGCCCGCTGAGTGCTGGCGGTCGACGAGCAGCGCGTTGCTCATGCCGACCAGCTCGCCTTCCATCGCACGCTCCAGCGAGCCGTGGATCTGGTGTGCCTCGGCGATCGGGTTCACGCCGTAGGCGCGCAGCATGCCGGCGCCTCGGGCCGCGGCCTGGTCGGCGGTGCGGGAGGGCGGATCCTTCGGGTCGGTGGTGCTGGCGTTGCCCTGGTTGCCGGCCGCGCCGGCCGGCGGGGCCGAGAGCGAGCCGTCGGCGTTCACCAGGGCTCCGGTGGCGAGCGCCTGAGCCTTCGGGTGCAGGTCGGGCATCGCGACGCCGGGGCGGTCGGGGTGCACGTGTGGCCCACCGCCGTAGGGGAACCGCAGGGTGGTCGTGACCGGCGCCTCGGGATCCTGCTTCTCGCGCAGGTCCTCGTACATCCGCTTGCCCACCCGGGCACCGAAGCGCTCCTGGAGCTGCTGGAGCCAGATCGCGTTGGTGTACTGCCCGCCCCCGCCGGTGCCGAAGATCCCGCCCACGAGGCTGGCGATCGACACGATGTCGGCACGGGTGTAGGGCTGCGGCGGACGCTGGAGGGCTGCGTACTCGACCGGACAGTCCGCCCCGAAGCCGAGCCCCAGGCTGCCGGGCAGCGGGACACTCGGTGTCGTGGCCGGGCACAGCCTCTCCTGGGTCGCGTTCATTCCCGCGATGTAGCCGTCGAGGGAGCGCACCAGCCGGGCCGCCTGCGGTGAGCGGTGCACCAGCCGCGTGATCTGCCGATTCAACTGCGCCTTGGTGTAGGCCGCGACCCGCAGCTGCGCGGCGTCCTGCGCGATGTCGGCGTCGGTGGGCCCGACGAACTCGGCCATCCGGGCCTCGCCGGTGTGCCGCAGGACGTCGGTGAGGAACATCCTGGTCTCGGCGTTCGCGACGCCGGCACCGTAGGCGACGTCTTTGGTCGTGCGCCCCTGCACGTGCGGGACGCCGTCGGTGTCCCAGGTGATGGTGACGCCGTCCTTGGGGTGCTCCACGTGCTCGACCTCGTCGGCCGGCACGCCGAGCCCGGCGTCCTTGAAGTACGTCGGCAGCTGCGCGTCGGTGAGCGAGTCCGGGCGCACCGTGTTGAGGGCGTCGTACTGCTCGAGCTGGTCGGCGAAGTGCGGTGGGCTGGTCGGCGTGGCGGTGGTGAAGAAGCCCTGGGGGGCGGCCAGCTCGGACAGCAGGCTCGTCGGATCGCCGGCGGCCCGCCCCGGCCCGAGCGCGGCCAACTGGACGGCGTCGACGTTGCCATCGGCCCCAGGCGGCAAGATGTCGAGCACGCTGCCGTACTCGTCGGGCGCAGGCTGCGATGCGCGCCCGTCGTGGTGGGCGACCACCGTGGACGCCGCGCCGAACGGCGCGGCCTGGGCGGTGGCTCCGGCGGCCACGCAGGACACCGCGAGGGAACCGGCAACCGAGGCGAGCAGGACGGGGCGGGAGATCCTCACGGCACGTTCAACGGTTGACGTGGACAAACGTAACGGTGGCCGTCAGCCGGTTCGCCAGCGTTCCCACCCGTCGCAGAAGGGCGAGGCCCACTGCTCGACCAGGCGCTCCACTCGCGCACAGTCCCTCACGATGCGGCGCGCCTGCTGGGCCGAGAAGACGCCTTGCGCGACGGCGAGCCCCAGCTCGTCCTCGTCCTTAGGAGCCCCACTGCAGTCGGGCCCGACGACGAGGTCGAGCACGTGGTCGCTGGTGAAGACCCCGCGTGCATCACGCCGATGCGGCGCTTCGAGGTTCACGTACCAGCACGCGTGGCCCGGGGCCCCCGGCTCACGGAGGATCCAGACCGACCAGGGCTGGCCGGTCGGGGCGATCCTGAGCTGGTCGTACTGCTCGTGCACTCCGTAGCCCTGCACCATCTCTGCGGTGAACAGCGTCGTCGGGTCGTCCCGTTTCGATCGGCCGTCTGCGCGCTCGGCGCGCAACACCGGCGTCCCGACGGGTAGCCACACCACCAGAGAATCGGGGTCATCGCTCACGACCGTCACCGGCGAGGCGAAGTGAGGCTGGTCCGGGTCGATGGCCAACGGCCCCGTACCCAGCGGGCCGGCACCCTCGTGCCACGTGATCCGCGCTCCCGGAGACCAGAACGGCCGTGTACCCGACGGACGCAGGCGGCGGCTCGGCATGCCGGCACCGTACCGCCGGTCGATCAGGTGAGGTGTTCGGTGCCGTCGGGGTCGACGAGGAAGTGCCGGCCGTGGGGGCTGGTCCAGACGTAGAGCCCGGGGCGGATGCGGCGGTATCTCCAGCGTCTCTCGGATCGGCCTGCCTGGTGGCTGGGGCTGGGGTGGGTCTTGGCGCGGTGGTGGGTGCGGCACAGCGGCGCCAGCGTGTCGGTGCCGGTCTGGCCGGGTGGGCCGCCTTCGGTCATGGGGACGTATTCGTCGATGTGATCGAGGTCGGCGCGCATCGCCGACCTGGTACAGAAGGGGAAGGCGCAGGTCTGCCGCTGCTCGGTGACTCGGTAGGCGATGCGGTCGGGGATCTCGTAGGCATCCACCGCGACCGTGTCGGCCAGATCGACGACCGGCTTGACGATGACCTGGGTGTCGGGGTTGCCGGCCCAGGTGGCGACCTGCTCCGCGGTCACCGTCGCCCGGTGTGCACCGGTGGCGGTACAGACACGGGCGAGGTGGAGGCCCAGGGCACCGGTCACGGGGTCGATGCTCGGCGTGCCGGTGCCAGTGATGGCCTCGCTGGAGAGGCGCACGTGGAGCACGAGCTGGCGGGCGGGCACGCTTGCGGGGACCGTGGTGGGTTGGGGTGGTTTCGACACGCCTTCGCCTTCGGCATCCGGCGGCTCAACCACCAGCGGGGCTGGTGGTTGAGCCGTGAGTCCGTCCACCACCGGTGAGCCTGGTGGTTGAGCCGTGAGGCCGTCCACCACCGGTGAGCCTGGTGGTTTCGACACGCCTTCGCCTTCGGCATCCGGCGGCTCAACCACCAGCAGGGCCGGTGGTTGAGCCGTGAGGCCGTCCACGGCCGAGCGCGTCGAAACCACCGGTGAGCCTGGTGGTTGAGCCGTGAGGCCGTCCACGGCCGAGCGCGTCGAAACCACCACCGAGGCTGGTGGTTGAGCCGTGAGGCCGTCCACGGCCGAGCGCGTCGAAACCACCGCCGAGCCTGGTGGTTGAGCCGTGAGGCCGTCCACGGCCGAGCGCGTCGAAACCACCACCGAGCCTGGTGGTTGAGCCGTGAGGCCGTCCACGGCCGAGCGCGTCGAAACCACACCACCGCTCACCCCGCCACCGAGGTCGAGCATGGTCTGGTTCCGCGCGAGCTGGCCCAGGGCGGCGGCACGTCGTTCGCCGAGGTCCAGCGGTGAGCCGAGCGCGGACTGCTCCGCGGCGAGGTGGCGTAGGGCGTGGTCGAGGTCCTCGGCATCAGCCCGGTCCAAGAGCCCGTCGAGCCGCACGAGACCGTCAAACGCACACACCGCACCCTGGATAGTCGATCGCCCGGACTGGTCGAGCTCGATCGTCACGTGCTTGGCCGCGTGGGCGTCGGCGAGGTCGGCCTCGTGCGTTTCGGGTTCATAGCGGGCGACCGCGTCCGCGACGAGACCGTCCAGGGCCCGCAGGCCGGTCTTGTGCGCGACCGGGGTGATCATCCGGTCCACGAACCCAGCAGCCTCAGACCCGAGGCGCATGGTCTCCTCGGCGATGCGGCGTACCCGCCACGGCGGCACGCGCCCCGATGTCATGGCCTCCCACAGCAGTGGGAGGCGGAACCGGGTCTCCATCACCGCACCCACGAACGCCCGACCAGAAGCATCGGAGCGCCCCAGGGCGGTGGCGAGCTCGATGATCGCGAACTCCGCCACCAGCGGCGTGCCCGGGCCACCGGCCCCGATGAGCCGATCACCACCCTCGACCTCATAGGCCGCGAGCAACTCCTCGGTCACCACGCCGAGCGGGCCGCCCGCGACACAGTCCGGCACATGGCCCTCGGCGTGCGCGGCACACCACTCCGCGGCCGCCTCCCAGAGCCGGGTCTCGGCGGCTTGGGCTTCGCGTTGCGCCGACACCGCACATGCCAGCAGCCCTGCGGGCTGGGGTGCGGGCGCCGTGGTCATGACCCGATTCTAGTCGAACACCTGTTCGTACGGAAGGTGTGACGGTGAACTGTGGAGAAGATGTTGCCTTGCCCGTTACGGGGTTTCGACGCGCTCGGCCGTGGACGGCCTCACGGCTCAACCACCGGTGCGTCAGCGTTGTGTGGGGTTTCGACGCGCTCGTCGCTGGCGCTCCTCACGGCTCAACCACCGGACGACGGGCTCGTCGCTGACGCTCCTCACGGCTCAACCACCGGTGCGTCAGCGCGGTGTGGGGTTTCGACGCGCTCGTGGCTGGTGCTCCTCACGGCTCAACCACCGGTGCGTCAGCGTCGTGCGGGGTTTCGACGCGCTCGGCCGTGGACGGCCTCACGGCTCAACCACCGGACGACGCGCTCGGCCCTGGACGGCCTCACGGCTCAACCACCGGACGACGCGCTCGGCCGTGGACGGCCCCACGGCTCAACCACCGGACGACGGACTCGTCGCTGACGCTCCTCACGGCTCAACCAGCGGTGCGTCAGCGCTGCGCGCCGACTCGCTGCCCGACCACCGCTCAGGCCGCAGGCGGACCGGCTACGACGAAGGTGAAGGCGGCGTCGATGCCTTGGCGTGTGGCGCTCGAGATCGCGTACCGCGAGATGTACACAGCCCACTCGTCCTGCGCACATGAGTAGGTGCCGCCGTCCCCAGCACCGATCGAGGTCTCGATGCTCGTGACCGCATCACCTGCCCCGAAGTTGTAGCGGTTGTTCAAGGTGGCCACGAGCGCGGAGTAGTTCGGCGAGACTCCCGGGATGGTGAGACACCAGACGCCGTCCGAGGGGCTGCGCGACGTGATGCCTCCGGATTGGGAGAAGACATCCGAGGAGCCGCTCATGTGCAGCCCGAAGGCACGGGCGACTCCACCCGAGGGTCCGGCCGGCCCCTGTGGCCCGGCAGGACCAGCCGGCCCTGCGGGGCCTTGAGATCCGTCGGCCCCGTCAACGCCGTCCGCCCCATCGGCACCCGCCGGGCCGGTCAGCTTGGACTTCGTCTTCGCCGAGAGATCCCGGACGCCGAGCGAGTGGTCCTTCACGTCGACCCCGGTGAGGCTGCCGTCTTTGATCTGCTTGCCCGTGATGAGCGAGCCGGCCGCAGCGCCGCCTCCCGCGGCGAGGAGGACGGCGAGCACGAGGATCGGGAGGCTCGCGAGGGTCGGACGGATCAAGGAGCGAGGGCGCATGACCCGAGACTGCTGAGGCGATCACCGCCCGGCAATGGGGATGAGGCGTAGTCAGCGGAGCCCGGCGCGCGGGGTTGGTACCCGTTTCAGCGGGTCTGGACGACGCTCGCCGATCTCACTGCCCGCCCACCGGCGCGCCTGCCAGTCACCCGCCGACCGACGACCGCTCCCCCACCTGCTCCGCGATGTGCTCCTCGATCCGCTCGGCCAGGTCGTCGGCGCGCTGCTCGGCATCGACGACCTCGAGGGCGTCCTTCACCTGCCGCTCGCCGAAGCCGAGCGGGTCGACGGCGTGCCGCAGCACCCGCACCACCGGCGGCGAGGCGAGGAGGAGGGCCAGCCCGACCGAGCCGAGGGTGGTGAGGAGGAAGCCGAGGACGGGGTGCGCGTCGGCGAAGCCTCCGAAGCCGGCATAGCTCGCACCCTTGATGAAGAACCCGTGGAAGAGATAGACGACCAGCGTGGCCGCTCCCATGCGCGTGAACCAACCCTGCCCCCGCGGGACGAGCGCCAAGAACGCCCACGCTCCCAGGGTGCCGAGGATCAGCAACGAGGCGCGGGTGAGGAACGCCTGCCCGTCGGAGACGTCCATCTCCTCGTAGCGGGAGCGGTAGTAGAGCCATTCGGTGCTGAACCAGCGGAACCCGGGGCCGGTGAGCAGCCAGATGCCGACGAGGGAGAAGACGGCGGCGATCGGCGCCCAGGGGGTGCGCAGTCGCTCGAACCGCTCGGGCGTCGCGAGCAGACCCATCACGTAGAACGGCAGCAGTCCGAGGATTCTTGCGAAGTCGAGGGTGTCGCCCGCGTACAGACCCGCGAGGATCGACACGCCCACGGACACCGGCAGCGCCCACTCGCCGAGGCTGCGCAGGACCGGTGTCGCCAGCCGCCAGAAGAAGACGGCCGAGAGGTACCACATCGGCCAGTGCGGGTCGCGCCACAGATCCTCGAGTCGCTCGCCGCCGACGTAGATGCGGAACAGCGCCAGCGCCGTCTCGAAGAGCACGTATGGCACAGCGACCGTACGCACGAGCTTCCACAGCCGTTCGCGCGAGTAGCTCCACGAGCGCGAGAGATAGCCGGTGACGAGCACGAACGCCGGCATGTGCCAGGCGTAGAGGAAGTCGTAGAGGTGGTCGTTGGTCGCCGAACCAGGCAGGAGCGTCCATGAGTGACCCACCACGACGAGGGTCACGAGAGCCATTTTGGCGTTGTCGAACCAAGGGTCACGTCGCGCGGCCATGGTCGTCGGTGTACCCGGTGGGGCACCTCTGCCAAACCACACCCGAGGTCGCAGCGTGTTCGGCACCGTTCAGTCCTCGACGAGCGCGAGCCGCAGGTACTCCGCGCCGTAGGTGCCGCTGAGCAGCAGTGACGCGTACCGAGCGACCTCGCTGCCCGACGTCGCCTCGACCACCTCGACCCGGACGCCGCGCTCGTCGGCGGCGGCCGTGAGCAGGTGACGCTGCTCGGTCACGACGGCGTCCTGGGAGCCGTCGTCGAGCACGACCAGCATCGGGCGCGGCTCCCCGGTGTCGTCGGCGAACGGGTCGTCGAAGACGTCGCGTGGCCGCGTCGCCTCGAGCACGGGCAGCAACACGTCGGCGTCGCCGGCGAGCGCCGTGCGGCCGGTCGCCCGGCGCAGCGACTCCGCCACGCGGCGCGCTGCCCGTGCGGCGAGCACGGTGCCGCCCCACACCACCGGGGTGCTGTCGGCCAGGGCGATCGCCAGCGCCTTGCCGGGGTTGACGGCGAGATCGCGCCGTGGGGCGCACCGCGTGGCCACCTCGTCGAGCGCATCGGCGACGTCGTCGGGCGAGGTGGCGGGGCCGAGCTGCACCTGGTCGAGGAACGAGAGCATGGCGACCGCCATGCCGAGCTGGTCCCGGGTCGAGGTCGGCAGCACCGTGACGTCGCGCCCTACTGCGTGCTCGGCCACCAAGGACGCCGGGGGGCAGCCGACGACGACCTGACAACCGCGCCGCACGGCTTCGGCGATGGCAGACGCCGTGCGCACGTCGCCGCCGTCCGGTGCCAGCACGATGACGAGGTCGAGGCCCCCGGCCCATCCTGGCAGAGCGGGACTCGGCCAGGCCACGAACGGAACGGGGCAGGCGGGTTCGAGTACGGCGCGGAGCAGCCGCGAGTCGGGCCCCGCCGCCACGACGGCGCGTGGCCGGTCGGCGTCGCGAGCGCGCGCCACCGCCTCGGCGATGGCCTCGGCCGCCTCCCCGACCTCGCGGCGCACCCGCGCGCCGGACTCGGCGAGCGTGCGCAGCCGCAGGTCGAACCGCTCCAGCGCGACCGGGTCGTCGAGCCGCGACTCGTCGAACCAGGTCACGGTCGGCGGGCCTCGTCGACCAGCAGCACGGGGATGTCGTCGCGCACCGGGTAGGCGTAGCCGCAGGTGCCCTGGCAGACCAGCTCCTCCGCGCCACCCTCGGGCACGGGCGTCAGCGCCAGCTCGCCGTGGCACTCCGGGCACACGATGATGGCCATCAGGGCCGGGTCGATCTCGCTCATGCTCACTGCGCTCCTCCGCGGATCCGGGCCAGCACGTCGTCGCGCACGGCCGCCATCGTCTGCTCGTCGAGCCCCTCGGCATTGAGCCGCAGCAAAGGCTCGGTGTTCGAGGGTCGCACGTTGAAACTCCAGTCGGCGTGGGTCACGCTCAGACCGTCGAGCCGGTCCGTGGCGACGCCCTCGCGCGCTGAGTACTCCGCCTCGAGCGCGTCCATCACGGCCGCCGCGTCGGCCACCTCGGAGTTGATCTCCCCCGACATCACGTAGCGCTCGTAACGCGCCAAGAGCTGGGAGAGCGGCACGTCTGCCTCGGCGAGCGCGGCCAGCGCGTGGAGCGCCGCCAGCATGCCCGAGTCGGCGCGCCAGAAGTCACGGAAGTAGAAGTGCCCCGAGTGCTCGCCGCCGAAGATCGCACCGCTCTCGGCCATCGTGGCCTTGATGTAGGAGTGCCCCACCCGCGTGCGCACCGGCGTGCCGCCCAGCTCGGTGACCAGCTCGGGTACCGCGCGCGAGGTGATGAGGTTGTGGATGACACTCGCGCCCGGCTCCTTGGCCAGCTCACGCTCGGCGATGAGGGCAGTGATGGTGGACGGCGAGACCGCACGGCCCTGCTCGTCGACCAGGAAGCAGCGGTCGGCGTCACCGTCGAAGGCGAGCCCGACATCGGCACCTTCGGCGAGCACGCGCCGCTTCAAGTCGGCCAGCGTGGACTCGTCGAGCGGGTTGGCCTCGTGGTTCGGGAACGTGCCGTCGAGCTCGAAGAACATCGGTACCAGCTCGACCTGGTCGGGGCCGATGCGCTCGAACACCGCCGGGGCGGTGTGCCCGGCCATGCCGTTGCCGGCGTCGGCGACCACCGTGAGGCGGCGTCCGGTGACGGGCGCGAGGGTGAGCAGGTGCGCCACATAGGCCTCGAGCACGTCGGTCTCGGTGATGTTGCCCGGCTGCTCGGCGGTGACGGTGGTGCCGGCCACCACGAGATCGCGGATCTCGGCGAGACCCGACTCCGAGCCCACCGGGACGGCGTGCGCGCGGCACAGCTTGATGCCGTTGTACTGAGCCGGGTTGTGGCTCGCGGTGAACATCGCGCCCGCGTGGCCGAGGTGCCCCGAGGCGAAGTAGAGCTGGTCGGTGGAGGCCAGACCGATCAGCACCACGTCGGCGCCGGCCTGTGCGGCACCCTCGGCGAACGCCTGCGCCAGACCCGGCGAGCTGGGCCGCATGTCGTACCCCACCACGACCGTGCCGGGGTCGAGTACCTGCACGTAGGCATTGCCCGTGGCCCGGGCCAGAGGCTCGTCGATCTGGTCGGGAACCGTGCCGCGCACGTCATAGGCCTTGAAGACGGCGCCGGCGTTCTCGGCACAACGGGTGTCGACCATGCGATGACCCTAGACGGTGCCGAGGACACCGAAGATCAGGAGTCGTGACTGAGCACCCGCAGGTGACCGCGACGTCCTGTCTCGCGACCGGTCTCCTCGCTCAGCGGACGCCGAGGCGGGCCTGGGCGCCCCGCCTCGCGCACCGCGTCGGCCAGGGCCAGCAGGTCGTCGTTGCTCGGACCGGGCGGCTCGGGCTGCGCGAGACGCAGCACCTCCCACCCGCGGGGCGCCGAGAGCCGCTCGCTGTGCGCCTCGCAGAGGTCGTAGGCGTGTGGTTCGGCGTAGGTCGACAGCGGGCCCAGCACAGCGGTCTGGTCGGCGTAGACGTAGGTGAGCGTCATCACCGCCTGGCGACCGCAGGCGGTGCGGCTGCAACGACGCACGTGGCTCACCCGGCCGACGCTACCCCGCCACCCCGTGGGCCGGGGCTAGGCTCGCGGTGATGTCCACCGACCCGCTGGCGAGCGAGCCCGTGAGCTCTCCGCCGAGCACCCCGTCGGAGGCCTCCCGTCGCAGCCGCCGCTCCCGCGACCGCCGAGGTCGCGGGATGCGGGGTCCGGGTGTGGTGCCGTCCGACCCGCGCACCCCCGTGCTGCGCGGCCGGCGAGAGCGCTTCGACGACGTGGTGGTCGACCTCGTGGGCGACCTGGAGCGGCGCTGGTCCGACCGGCTCGGGCTCATGGAGTACGCGGTCGAGGACACCCCGCAGATACCCGACGACTGGGACGACGACACCGTCCCGTTGGCCTCCCTCGTGCGGGGCGGCGGCGGGCACCCGAACCGGCTGGTGCTGTTCCGCCGTCCGATCGAGCACCGGGCCGAGGGCCGCGACGAGCTCGAGGCGCTCGTGCTCACCGTGTTGGTCGAGCAGGTCGCCGAACTGCTCGGCATCGACGCCTCCGAGGTCGACCCGCGCTACCGGCCCGACTGAGTCGTCGTGGGCCGGTCAGTCCGCGGGCGCCGGCGGGAGACCCGGGCGCACGGCCGGAACGAGCCGTTCGGTGAGCGGCGGCTGGATCGCCACCGCGCCGACCCCGGAGGGTCCGCTCACCAAGACGCTGCCCTGCACCGGCGAGCCGGACGGGTCGAGCTGTACGAGCGCCGTGCCCTCCGGCAGGTCGAGGTCCACGCCGCGGTCGGGCGCGATCTGGAGGGTCTCCTCGGCCAGGGTCCGTCCCCGAGTGTCGCGAGCGGTGACCCGCACCCGCCCCAGGGCCTCGGCGCCGCCGAGCACGAGCCGTGCGCTGCGAGTGACCGGCACCGGCACGGCGGCCGGACCGTCGAGCGCACCGCTCGGAGTCAGGTGCATCAAGTCGTTGCCGACCCGGGCGCGGAACGACGCCACCACGGGGGCGGAGGCCTCCACCTGGAGACCGAGGGCGCCACGCGCCGGCTTCGAGCGCAGCAGCGCTCCGACCGCGACCCGACGCAGGGTGTGCGGCGGCACGACGACCGGGTCGAGGCTGCGCGGCTGGAACGTCGACTGCGCCGTGACGACGTTAACCTGCACCTGGAGCGAGCTGTCGCCCGGATTGGCGACCAGCACCGCGGCTCCTCGCGGATCCTCGGGCACGCCGAGCATCACCGAGGAGTCCGCCGGCGTGGACTGCCCGCTCAGATAGTCGCTGGTGTCGCTCGTGCGGCCGCCGCCGATGGTGCGGAAGCTGTCGACGAGAGAGGCGGCGATGCGGCCGCGTGCGGCGACGACGTGCAGGGCCAGCTCCTCGCGCTTGGGGATGCGTGAGGCGAGGTCGATGCGCAGGGTCGTGCGACCTGGCACCGAGATGCCGTCGAGCAGCCCCTCGCTGACCGGTCCCGACTGGGCCACCAACGACACGCTCGCGGTCGCGGGCCCGGCGTCGGGGTTGGTCAGCTCGAGCACCGAGGAGTGCTCGGCGCCCGCTCCGACGCCGGTGAACCACTGATCGGCCGACGTGGTCGGGCACGCGGTCACCTGGAGCCCCGGACCACCGGCCCGTGTCGCGGACAGCCCCGGAGCCTTCGCGCCGACCCCGACCAGCCGGGTCGCGGCGCCGGCGTCGTCACCGGTGAGGGCGGTCGTACGGTCCGGGCTCACGTCGAGCCGACTCGAGGAGGCCGCGGCGGCTCGCCCGCCCGAGCGGGACAGCACCTTGCCGCCGTCGCCGGTGGCCGTCGACGCGACCAGCACCTGCCCGTCGGCGGCGACGGCCGGGCACACCAGGGCGACCCGGGTGAGCGGAGCGGTGGTCGGATCCTGGTACTGCGCCGCGGGCGGCTTGGGCACCCCGACGCCGAGGAGCGCGAGCACCGTGAGGACGGGCACGACGATCGTGAGCACCGCAAGGGGGCCGGGACGCCGGCCCGCGCCGGCCCGGCTGGCTCGGGCGCCGACGGCCGCGCGGGCCCGGCTGGTCGTCGCTCGACGAGGCTGGTCGCTCATCGACGGGCCACCCCTTCTGCTGCGCGCTCGCGAGCGCCGGGGCGGCTCGGGGCGCACTGCACGAGGGCGACGAGCACGCCGAGGAGCTGCACGACCAGCAGCAGCCGATGCCACCACGAACCCGTGCCCGTCAGGCCTTGATCACCGAGCGGGGCCGACACTCGCCAGGCGCGGGTCGTGCGGTCCTCCGCGCTGGCCTGGTCGAGTCCGCCGGTGGCGTCGAGCACCGCGGCGACGTCGCCGTCGGCGGGCGCCGGCAAGACGACGTACTCGATGCCCTGTGCCGCGAGCTCGCGCGGCGCCTTCGACTCGGGATCCGACACGAGTTGTCGCACCGCCTCGGTGAGCCGGTCGTCGCGGGCGCTCAGCGTGAGCACCTCGTCCTCGCCGACGGTCACACCGTCGTCGCGGCGCACCGTGAAGCCGAGACCGGTCGAGGTGGTGCCGGTGATGACGAGCACGCCGTGCTCCGGGCCCCGCCGAGAGCTGTCTTGCATGTATGCCGGCACCGCGGAGTCGTCGGTGCCGGAGAGCTCCGTGTGGCCGAGGGTGAACCAGCCGGCCCCGATCAGCGGCACGAGTACGGCCACCGCGGCCACGACCGCACCGGCGCCGAGCCATACCTGCCGCGACCGGCCGCGGGCGCCGCTGAGGTGGTCGAGGGCGCCGAGTCCGCCCAAGACGGCCGCTGTGAGCCAGGCCCCCTGGAGCAGGGCCACGGGGAGCGCGAGCCCGGGCTCGAGGGAACCGGCGGCGACGTCGAGCCCGAGGCGGGAGAAGAGGACCAGTGCCAGGGCCGTGACCAGGGCCACCGACCAGCAGACGAGCACGGGGCCCCGCGTGCGGGTCGGCACGAGCGCCAGCACGGCGAGCACGAGGGGCACCAAGCCCACCCAGGTCGGCGCGCCGACGTCACCGAGGCGCCCGGCCAGCACGTCGAGCACGGACGGCGCCGCCCCCGGTGGGCGGCCGGTGTCGAGCAGCAGACCCTCGGCAGCCGTACTCGTGAGGGATCCGAGAGCCCAGGGCGCCAGCAGCACCGCAGGCAGCAGGCCACCGAGCAGAGGCGGGCCCCACGCCGCGCGCGAGCGGGCGACGGACGGCGCGAGCGCGGCCGCGCCGGCGACGGCCAGCGCCATCAAGACGAGCAGTACCGGCCACGCGGGCGGTGCGCCGGCGACGACGAGAGCCAGCAGCACCCCGGTGCGCCAGGCGGCGCGCCACCGCCGCTCCGCCTCGGGGTCGAGGAAACCGAGCATGGCGTGACCGAGCCACGGCAGCAGGGCCGCGGCGATCACGGCGCCGAGGCGTCCCTCACCCCAGGCACCGCTGACGGCGGGGACCAGACCCCAGCACACGGCGCCCCAGAGCAGCAGCCACGACGGCAGGCCCGCGGGGTCGACGAGCCGCCCGACGACCCGCAGGAACCGCCAGGCCCCGAGCATGCCGAGGGGCGCGGCCACCAGCATCACCAGGAGCAGCGCGACACCCGGCCCGCCCAGGCTGGCGAGCAGGGCCAGCGGAGCGATGTAGGGCGGAGCGGGCACACCGGTGCCGCTACCGAGGGCGTGCCAGGAGTCCAGGTGCAGGTGCCACCACGAGCCGACGCCATCCGGCGTCGGCGACAGCGCCCCACCCGAGAGCCCGCCTGCCACGAGACCGAACGTCGAGCGAGCGCCGACCAGCATCGCTGCCACCGCGAGCGCCGCGACGAGCGCCACGGGGTTGGTGAAGAAGCGGGCCAGCCAACTGGAGTCGGCCTCGAGCACGTCGTCGTCGACCTCCACGTGCCGGGCGGTGCGCCCCGGGTTGGCGGCCGCATCGCGCTCCAGCGCGGCCGCGCGGCGCCGCTCGGCCACGTCGGAGGCCTGGTTCGTGACGGCCGCCGCGAGGTCGCTCACGGCGTCGAGGCCGTGGCGGTAGGGCAGCCACGGTGGCGCCAGCAGCGCCCGGACCTCCCCGTACGGTGCCGTGGCGCGGCCCTGCCGCTCGCGCCGGGCACGGAGCACCGAGCCGGCCCGGATGGTCACGAGCGCGAGCACCTCGTCGAGAGCCTGGCCAGGCGCCCGCACGAGCAGGAAGCCGACGGCGCGCAGCACGGTAGCCAGGGTGAGTCGGACCGCCTGGAAGGGCAGCGCCCTGGCGCGGCTGTTCGCGAAGAGGGTCCACAGCGCGGCGCGACGCTCCTGGAAGTGCGTGTGGCGTCCGGTGAGGTCGGTACGCCGCACGCCGCGATGCGCGGCCTCGGCGTGGAACACGACGGCCGCGGGCACGACCACGGTGCGGTGGCCCGCCGCGGCTGCTCGCCACCCGAAGTCGAGGTCGTTGCCGAACACCGGCAGCTGCTCGTCGAAGCCACCGAGGCCGACCAACACGTCGTGGCGCACCAGCATGCCGGCCGTGTTGACGGCCAGCACCCGGCGGACGTCGTCGTGCTGTCCCTGGTCGTACTCACCGCGCTCGAGGCCGGTCTCGCGTCGTCCGGTGCCCGAGATCGTGATGCCGACCTCCAGCAGCCGCCGCAGCGACGGCCACTCACGAAGCTTCGGGCCGAGGACGCCGACCTCCGGGTCGGCCTCCGCGTGCTCGAGCAAGCGTGCGAGGGCGTCCGGGGCCGGGGCGCTGTCGTCGTGCAACAGCCAGACCCACTCGACGTCCGAGGCCCGCTCGGCGATCTCGACCAGGGCGAGGTCGATTGCCTGGGGGTAGGAGGTCCCCTCTCCGGCGGAGTGCACGGTGCCGAAGGCGGCCTCGAGCAGCTCGACGCTCTGGTCGCCGCTGCCCGTGTCGACGCAGACGACGTGGTCGACGGGCCTCGTCTGGGCCGCGACCGCCTCGATGACCTGAGGCAGCCACCGAGCGCCGTCGTGGCTCACCACGACCGCAGCGACCCGACCGGTCCGCACATCCCCTCCCGACACGGGGGAACACGGTAGCCGTCTGGCTCACCGGTCCCTAACGCGCGGACGGCCGGTGAGAGGAAGGCCTCAGTCGAGGGTCAGACGGCGCGCTTCTTCAGGCGGCGCCGCTCCCGCTCGGAGAGCCCGCCCCAGATCCCGAAGCGCTCGTCGTTCGTCAGGGCCGCCTCGAGGCAGTCCTGGCGGACGTCGCACGTCAGGCAGACCTTCTTCGCCTCACGGGTGGAGCCACCCTTCTCGGGGAAGAAGGCCTCTGGATCGGTCTGCGCGCACAACGCGCGCTCCTGCCAGCCGCCTGCCTCGGTCTCTGACTCGAGGAGGAACAGTTCTCTCATGCCGACCCCACCTTTCGACCCGCCGACTCCGGTGGCCCCGGGGGTGTGGCCGACCAGAAGTTCATGTTTGGAATTACACCCATGTCGTACCGCCAGAGTCAAGCGGAATGGTGATATGCGTCCCCCCTCGGGCCGAAGGTCCGCGATGGGGCATCCTGGGCGGCATGCCGACCACACCCGCAGAGGCAGACATCCGCCAGATCACCGTGCTCTCCGGCGGCATGGGCGGAGCCCGTTTCTGTCAGGGTCTGCTGCACGGGATCCGCACCGGCTCGCTGCCCGGCGTGGCCGCCGGAGCGACCGTCACGGTGGTCGCCAACACCGCCGACGACCTCTGGGTGCACGGCCTCAAGGTGTGCCCCGACCTCGACACCGTGATGTACACCCTGGGTGACGGCATCGACCCCGGACGCGGCTGGGGGCGCCGCGAGGAGACCTGGTCGGTGAAGACCGAGCTGGCCGAGTACGGCGTCGAGCCCACCTGGTTCGGCTTGGGCGACCGTGACATCGCCACCCACCTGGTGCGCACCCAGATGCTCGAGGCGGGCTATCCGCTCTCGGCCGTCACCGAGGCCTTGTGCCGGCGGTGGCTCTCCCCCACGCACGGCGATGCGCTTCGGTTGCTGCCGATGACCGACGACCGGGTCGAGACCCATGTCGCGATCGCCGACCCGCAGTCGGCCAGCGGGCGTCGGGTCGTGCACTTCCAGGAGTACTGGGTGCGCTTGCGCGCCGAGGTACCGGCCGAGCAACTGGTCTTCGTCGGACTCGATGCCGCCGCCCCCGCCCCCGGCGTGCTCGACGCGATCGCCGGCGCCGATCTCGTGCTGCTGCCGCCGTCGAACCCGGTGGTGTCGGTCGGCACCATCCTGGGCGTGCCCGGTCTGCGCCAGGCCGTGCGCGCGACCGCGGCCCCCGTGGTGGGCCTCTCCCCCATCGTCGGCGGCACCCACGTGCGCGGCATGGCCCAGCAGATGCTCGACTCCATCGGGGTCGAGGTGAGCGCGGGCGCCGTCGGCCGTCACTACGGGGCGCGCTCCGGCGGCGGGGTGCTCGACGGCTGGCTCGTCGACACCGTCGACGCCGACCAGGTGCCGACCGTGGAGGCGGCCGGCCTCGCGGCTCGCGCCGTCCCGCTCATGATGACCGACCACGACGCCACGGCGGCCATGGCCGCGGCTGCGATCGACCTGGTGCGCGAGTGAGGCTCGAGGTCACCGCACCCGACGGCGCGCCGGAGATCGCTCGCGGCTGCGATCTGGCCGAGGTGCTGGTGTCACTGGGTGCCGACCTGCGCGACGGCGACGTCGTCGCGGTCACCAGCAAGGTGGTGAGCAAGGCCGAGGGAGCGGTGCGCACCGGCGGTCGAGACGACGCCCTCGACGTGGAGCTCGCCGCCCCCGGTGCGCGGGTGGTCGCCCGCCGCGGACCCACCACCATCGTGCGCACCCGGCTCGGACTCACGATGGCCGCTGCCGGCATCGATGCCTCCAACACGGCTCTCGGCACGGTCTTGCTCCTGCCCGTCGACCCCGACGCGTCGGCGCGTCGGATCCGGCGCCGCCTGCACGAGCTCGCCGGTGCCGTGGTGGGCGTGATCGTCACCGACACCGCGGGGCGCGCCTGGCGCGAGGGGCAGACCGACATCGCCGTGGGCGCCGCTGGGCTCACAGTCGCCGAGGCGTTCGCCGGCCGGCTCGACGCGCACGGCAACGAGCTCGCGGTCACGCTCCCGGCCGTGGCCGACGAGCTGGCCGGCGCGGCCGAGCTGGCCCAGGGCAAGCTCGCAGGGCGGCCCTTCGCCGTGCTGCGCGGCCGATCCGACCTCGTCCTCCCACTCGACGACGACGGTCCGGGCGCGAGCGCACTCGTCCGTCCCGAGGGGGGCGACCTGTTCGGGTACGGCGCGCGGGAGGCCGTCGTCCGGGCACTGGTGGCCTCGGCGGCCGACCGACCCGTCTTCGGGGCGCCGGCCGAGCCCGAGGAGCTGATCGAGGCGATCCACCGCGTCACCGGCTCGGTGGCCAGCAGGGAGGGCTCCTGCGTGGTCGCACGGCTCGCACCGGACCAGGTACCCCTCCTCGCCCCGGCATCCTTCGCCCACGGCTGGATCCTCGCCGACGCACCGTCACCGTTGGGTGACGAAAGCGTCGTCGAAGTACGGATGCGACCGGCCCCTTTGTAGACTCACCGCGGCCCCCGCCCCCGGGGGGCTCATCCGTATCCGGAACTGCCGCGAGGACACGACAGCGATGGCCAAGAGCGCGAAGTACGCCAAGAACGACCGTCAGGCGAAGATCGACGCGATCCGCAAGAAGCAGCGCGGCTCCGAGAAGCGTCGCGGCCTGGCGATCGTGCTCGTGTGCGCGCTCATCGCGCTGCTGATCGTCGGCGCGGCCGCCTACCGACCGATCAAGAACGCGCTCGACTCGCGCAAGTACTCCGATGTGGCGCTCGCCGACCTCGGCGGGCCGGCGTCGGACTGCCAGAAGGTCACCACCAAGTCCGCCAACGGCAGCGGCAACCACGTGCCGGAGACCCAGCAGGTCGACTACACCCAGGCGCCGCCCGCGTTCGGCCCGCACTGGAACGTGCTGGGCCTGGCGCCGGTGCCGATCGGTCGCGAGTTCTACACCGCCGCCGACCGGCCCGAGCTCGAGCAGTTGGTGCACAACCTCGAGCACGGCTTCACGATCCTCTGGTACGACGACACCGTCGCCGACGATGCCGACCAGGTCAGCACGCTGCGCGCCATCGCCGCGAAGTTCTCCGACACCTCCGACCGGCGCAATGCGTTCATCGTCGCGCCCTGGACCTCCGACGACGAGAACGGCAAGTCCTTCCCGAAGGGCCAGCACATCGCGATGACCCACTGGTCCGCGGGCGGGGTCGGGGTCACCGACACCACCAAGCAGGTCGGCGTGTGGCAGTACTGCTCGCAGCCGAGCGGCGCGGCACTGGAGACCTTCATGAAGGACTACCCCCAGCAGGACAGCCCGGAGCCCAGCGTCCAGATGTGACGCGCCAGCGCGCTCCGAGCAACGAGGAGCGCGCGAGGAGCGCGCGTGGGGCGCGTCCGCCGGTGCTCAGAGCAGGTCGGTGCGACCGGCGTCCTTGAGGGCGGCGACGACCTGCTTGACCTCCTGGGCCCGGGAGCGGGAGGTGACGAGCACCGCGTCGGGAGTGTCGACGACGACGACATCGTCGAGGCCGACCACGGCGACGGCGCGCTCGCCGGGGACGATCAGGCCGGTGCTGTCGACGGCGTACACCCGGTCGGGGTCGCCGAGCACGGTCGGTCCGGCAGCGGCCGGGGTGGGCTCGGGGCCGCCGTCTCGCGCGAGCAGGCCCGCCAGGGAGTCGAAGTCGCCCACGTCGTCCCACGCGAACTGCGCCGGCACGGTGGCGACGCGTCCCGCGGCGGCCGCCGGCTCGGCGACGGCGTGGTCGACCGCGATCTTCTCCAGTCCGGGCCACACGTCGTCGAGGGTGTCGGGGTCGGCCGCGATGCCCCGCAGTTGCGCGGCGAGCTCGGGGTGGTAGTCGGCGAGCAGGTCGAGCAGCACACCGGGCCGCACCACGAACATGCCGGCGTTCCAGCGGTAGCCGCCCGCCGCGAGGTAGGCGGTGGCGGTCTCGACCGACGGCTTCTCGACGAAGGCCGCGACCTTCGAGGCTCCGGCGTGCTCGGTCAGCGGGTCCGCGGAGGCGATGTAGCCGAAGGCGGACGAGGGGTGCGTGGGCTCGATGCCGATCGTCACCACCCACCCGTCGCGGGCGACGTCGACGGCCAGTCGCACGGCGTCGGCGAACCCGGGCTGACCCACGCGGTCGGCGATCACGTGGTCGGCTGCGAAGGAGCCCATCACGGCCTCCGGGCTCTCCCGTTCGAGCAACGCGGCGGCCAGCCCGATCGCCGCCATGGAGTCGCGCGGCGACGGCTCCGCGAGGATCGACGACGTGGGCACGGCGTCGAGCTGCCGGCTGACCGCGGCCGAGTGTGCGGCGCCCGTGACGACCAGGAAGCGTTCCTGGGCCAACGGCGCCAGCCGATCGTAGGTCTCCTGGAGGAGCGTGCGGCCGCTGCCGCGCAGGTCGCGCAGGAACTTGGGCTCGGAGGCGCGCGACAACGGCCACAGCCGGGTGCCGGCCCCGCCGGCGGGCACGACGGCCCAGAAGTCCTCGATCGCCTCGTGCAGTGCCGTGTCGACAGGGCCCGTCATGGCGCACACCCTAGGGCCAGCCCCGCACCGCTCGCAGCGCGGTCGCGCCCTAGGGTCGTGACCATGAGCACCTTCGCCGACGTCCTCGCGGCCGAACTGCGCCGAGAGCCGGGTCGCCCCCTGGTCACGTTCTACGACCTCGCCACCGGCGAGCGCACCGAGCTGTCGGTCGCGACGTACGCGAACTGGGTGGCGAAGGCGGCGTCCCTCCTGGTCGACGAGCACGGACTCGAGCGCGGTGACACCCTGCTGCTGGACCTGCCCGACCACTGGCTCGCCACCGTGTTCCTCGGCGCGGCATGGACGGCGGGGCTCACCGTCGCGCTACCCGACGGCCCCGGCGCCGACTCCCCCGACGTCATCGTGACCGGACCGCAGAACCTCGACGCTCATGCACCGCTCGCCGCCCAGGCACCCGTGCTCGCGTGCGCCCTGCTGCCGCTCGGCGTCCGGTTCGCCGAGCCGCTGCCCGACGGGGTGCACGACGTGGGGGTCGAGGTGTGGGGTCAGCCCGACGCCTTCTCGCCCTACGACCCGCCCACCGGCGACGACCAGGCGCTGAGCGACGGCACCAGCCAGGCGCAGCTGACGGAGGCGGCCGCCCGCGGGAGTCTCCTCACCGACGGGGGCCGCCTCCTGGTGGTGTCGGGCCCGGCTTCCCCTCCGGATCCCGCCACGCTGGTCGAGCCGCTCGCACGCGGCGGCTCGGTGGTGCTGGTCGTCGGCGCCCCGCCTACCCCCGGCCCTCTCGAGGAGCGGGTCGAGCGGCTGGCAGCCGACGAGCGCATCACGCATCGTGCTCGCTGAGTGCTGGTGGCGCGCTCACGGAGCACTAGTCGATCAGGTCGTAGTCCCCTCCGTCGGCGAGGTAGTGCCGCGGCGCGAGCGAGCCGGGGCGACCCTCGAAGAGCCAGAGGTCGCCGGTGGACCGTTCCCGCGCCACGAGGTCGGCGTGCCCGTTCGGGCGCACGCTGGACACACCGACCAGCCGGTCGTAGGGCCCGAGGTCGAGCCCGACCTTGCTGGGCGTCATGATCCCGCCGGGGCCGTTGCCCGGGTACAGCGAGAGCTGGTCGCCGTCGCGGACCATCACGTCGGGCGCCCCGTCGCCGTTCCACAGCCCCACGCCGAGCAGCGATCCGCCTGACACGGCGCTGTGCGCGACGTAGGAGGCACCGAGGCGCTCCGTGCCGCGGCCCGGCCAGATGCGCACGTCGCCGCCCATCGGCTGCCCCATGAGGTCGGGCAGGCCGTCGCCGGTCACGTCGCCGACGACGTCCAGGGTTCTCATGTGGGCGAAGCCGCCCCCGATGCGCTGGAGCGGTCCGAAGTGACCAGCCCCGTCGCCGAGCCGCACCTTGGCCCGGCCTCGACGATCGACGAGGAGCACGTCGCCGTGCCCGTCGCCGTCCCAGTCACCGGCGTCGAGCAGGGCGACGGCGTTCTTGGCCCCGATGCCCGTGTCGACGGCTGCGCCGCTCTCGTAGCCGCCCTTGTTGGCGAGGACGCGCAGGTCGCTGCCGTCGAGCGAGATCACGTCGACCGAGCCGCCGGCCGCACCGGAGGTGACCGGCACGGTGGCGAGGCCGGCCCGGTCGCGCAGCCGCTTGATCGGGCCGATCCGGTGACCGAACGTGCCGTCGCCGAGGTTGGGCAGCACGAAGGCGTGGGCGCCCTTCTTGCGCACGAAGAGGTCGGGGTGACCGTCGTGGTTCCAGTCCCCCGCCGGGGCCACGACGTCCCACGGGCCGCGGGCGCTGGGCAGCCGAGTCGGCTCGGCGAAGCCCGAGCCCGTGCCACGCGCCAGCCACATGCTGCCGTCGCTCGCGCGCGCCACCAGATCGGGGTGGCCGTCGCCGTCGACGTCGCCGGAACCGGCCAGCAGCGCGAAGCGCGACCAGTCCCCGCCCAGCGAGGTCTCGGTGAACGTCCCGTCACCGGCGCCGCGGGCCAGCACGAGCGCACCCGAGGCACTGTCGCGTGACACCAGGTCGGCGTGACCGTCGCCGTCCACGTCGCCCGGCGCGGCGACGAGGTCGCTGCCCCGCGTGGCCTGGACGACCGAGCCCGAGCGTGGGTACACGCCGTCCTGGCCGCCGGGACGCACCTCGACGGCGCCGGTAGCGCGCACGCCCACCAGGTCGGGCACGCCGTCGCCGGTGAGGTCGGTCGAGCCGACGACCCCGTCGTAGCGCCCCCAGTCGGAGGACACCAGGCGCGGCGCGCGCACGGCGGAGAGCCCGTGGTTGGGGACGAGCACGATGTGGTGGTCCGACGTGCGGCGCGCGACGAGGTCGGGGTGGGCGCTTTGTACCAGGTCGGTCCGGAGGTCGCGGGCGGCCCAGCTCGCCTGGTCGGCGGCGGCGAGGCGGCGGATGTCGGGCAGTCGGGCGTAGAGGTACCTGCCGGGGCAGGCGGTCTGGCCGGCGTCGCGGTGGCCGTTGATCGCCTGGAAGGTGCGGCCGGCGACCCGTTGCCGGGTCGAGGCCGCGTCGACGCCGTGCAAGGAGAGCTTCCACGCGAAGAGCGCTCCGTACGCCGAGATGATCGCCTGACTGGGCCGCGCGATCTCGTAGTTGCCGATGGCCGACATGGCGAACGCGTCGTCGTTGTAGCCCAGCGTGTGCGCGCCCACGACGGGGCGGTCGACGCCGCCGTAGCGGCCCTCCCAGATGCGGCCGAACCGGTCGACGAGGAAGTTGTAGCCGATGTCGGACCAGCCCTTGGACCGCACGTGGTAGGCGTAGATGCTGCGAATGATGCCCGGCACCTCGGCGCGCGTGTAGTCGTTGGCATTCACCGTGTGGTGCACGAAGCCCGCGTGTACCTCGCCGTAGTGCAGCGAGGGCTTGTCGCGCATCGACTCGTCCGCCCCCCACTGGGCGCGGGAGAAGATCTGCGGCTTCGGGGTCACGCCCGGCCGAGCGTCGGTGTCGGCGGCCGCGGCGGTCGCGGTGTCGGAGGTGCCGTCGAGGGTCGCGGTGTCGATCGCCGGCCGCTCGGTGGTCTCGGACGTCGCGTGCCCCGGGTCCACGACCGCCATCCGCAGGTCGTCGGGCAGGGCTCGCGTGCCGGTCGCGCCGGCGGGTGCCTCCACCCGCACCTGCACCTCGTCGACGTGGCCGACGAACAGTGGCTCGGTGCCGGGGCGGGCGTGCCGCCCCTCGCGGGTGTCGGGGTCGGGCGCGTGGTCGGGGTCGTAGTCGAGCGCGGTCCAGCTCGACCAGGTGCCGCCGGTGCGGGTGCGCGCCTGGAGGCCGAGGGCGTCCTCGGGTAGGTCCTCACCGTGCTCCCAGGTGACGCCGACCGCGCCGTAGCCGCTCACGGGCTGCGGCGCCCCGACGAGCCGGACGACGCCGTGTCGGCCCGTGACCGTGCGGGCGTCGTCCGCGCCCGGGCCGGCGAGCGGGTACTCGTGCACCACGGCATCGACGGGAGCCGTGGGCACCAGGGCGTCGTCGTGACGCACCGAGGCCATCGGCGAGATGGTGATCGTCTGGGCGCTGGGAGCCGAGGGCACCACGTCGAGACGCACGATGCCGGTCGCCGGGGTGAGTGCCGCCACGACCACGGCCAGCGCGAGGAGCTGCTGGCAGGCGGTCACGTAGTACGCGCGACCACGGGTCAACGAGGGGGGCATCGAGCACCTTCTGGGGAAGCCGGGCAAGTGCTGCGGTGCGTCCGCTGGGGCCACACCAGACGCAACTTTCACATGCGTCACTCGGCTCACGGAAGGTTTCGTGAGTAACTACAATCGTGTAATTTCCAGCCGACACGCCGTGGTCTAGTCAGAAATCTTTGAGTCCCAGGGTGCCCCAGGCCCACCGCAGCGCGCAGCCGTATGCCCGCGAGGCGTCACGGTTGACCGGCCCAGGGGTGGGCGATGATCGCTCACGGGGCGCCACTGACCCGCGGAATGATCGAGATCGACTCCGCGGGCGATCACGAGGACCCCCTCGGCGCGCTCAGATGTCGGCGCCGAGCTCCTCGTCCTCGCGCTCGTCGTCATCGCCGTCGGAGTCGTACTGGAGGTACTCGATGCCCTCGTCGACGTCTCCGTCGAACACGAGCCGACCCTCCTCGAGGATCAGCACCCGGTTGCACATCTTGCGCACGGAGCCGGCAGCGTGACTGACGTAGAAGAGGGTGCGTCCGGAGTCGCGCACCTCCTCCATCTTCTCGATGCACTTGCGCTTGAAGGGCCGGTCGCCCACCGCGAGCAGCTCGTCGGCGAGGAAGATGTCGCAGTCGACGTTGATCGCGATGGCGAACCCGAGCCGCGAGCTCATGCCCGAGGAGTAGTTGCCCACCGCCGACTCCATGTGCTTGCCGATGTTGGCGAACTCGGCGATGTCGTCGAAGCGGTCCTTGGTCTCCTCCTCGGTCAGCCCGAAGACCGCCGCGTTGAGGAAGACGTTCTCGCGGCCCGAGAGCTGCGGGTGGAAGCCGGCACTCGTGGCGATCAGGCCCGCGATCCGCCCGCGGGTGAGGACGCGCCCCTCGTCGGGCTTCATGGTGCCGTTGATGAGGGTGAGCAGGGTCGACTTGCCCGACCCGTTGAGTCCCATCAGGCCGATCGACTCGCCCTGCTCGACGGTGAACGAGACGTCGTCGACGGCTTGGAAGTCGTCCTTGGTCTTCTCGCCGCGCATCTTTGCGACCGTCACCTGCTTGAAGGTGCGGTGGTAGCGCAGGCTGAAGGTCTTGGTGACGTTCTCGACGACGATCGACGTCGACGCCGGGAACTCGTCGGGTGCTGCCGCGCCGGGCGTCAGGATGCTGGTCACGAGAGCTCGATTCTTGACATCAGTTCAGGCGCTCCGGGATGCGGTCCTCGAGCCGCCGGAACAGCCATTGGGCGAAGAACAGCGTGACGATGGAGAGCAGGAGCATGATCGTGCCCAGCTCGATGAGCCGGTGCGGCAGCTCCTTGAGGGCATCCTTCTGCTCGTCTCCCGTGGCCGGGTACCAGATGGCCCGCTGCACCAACAGCACCGCGGAGGCGAGCGGGTTCCAGAGGTAGTACTGCGCCGCCGGGCCGAACCGCTCCGGCACCAGCGAGTAGGGGTAGATCATCGGCACGCTGAACCGCACCAGGTTGGTGAGGATCGACACCACGCTTTGGAAGTCGCGGAAGTAGACGTTCGCCACGCTGAAGATCAGGGCCAGCGCCGTGCCCAGGCACATGATGATGCCCAGACCCAGCAGCAGCGCCAACGGCACGAACGGATCGGGGTTGAACCCCTCGATGAGGATCAGCCCGAAGAGGATCAGCAGCTGCGGCCCCACGTGGAACAGCGAGACCAGCATCGAGGCGACCGGGAACATCTCCTTGGGCACCGCCACCTTGCGCACCAGGCTCTTGTTGCGCACGATCGAGCGGGTTCCGGCGTTGAAGGTCTCGGTGAAGAAGTGCACGACCACCAGGCCGCAGAAGACGTGGACGGCGAAGTTCGGCGTCGCGTGCCGCCCCAGCAGCAAGACGTGCAGGAAGTAGTAGATGAGGAACTGGCTCGCCGGGTTGATGTAGCTCCACAGCAGCCCCAGGAACGACCCGGAGTAGCGGGCGTTGACCTCGCGACGCACCAGCAGCTTGAGCAGGTAGCGGCGGCGGAACACCTCCAACAGACCCTGCGTGGCGGCCGGCGGGACGAGCGGTGCCTGCACCAGCGGCCGGTTCGGATCGAGGTAGGCGCGGCGCTCCCGCTCGGCGCGGATCTCGAGCCGCTGGCGCACCTTGCGCGCGGCCTTGCGGGCCGCCCGAGCCTCGGGCGAGACGTCGTCCTCGCCGAACGCCGCCGCGGCGGCCTCGAGCTCCTCGAGCTCGGGCGAGGTCACCGCCGGCTTCTCCGGAGCGGGAGCCTGCGACATCGGTTCGGCGGGCGTCTCAGTCGTCACCGGCGCTCACGTCCTCGAGTCCGCCGTCGAGCCACGGCGCCAGCGTCTTCTCCCACGCCTCGGGCGAGACGACGTCGGCCAGCTTGGCGCGGTACTCCTCCGCGAGCCGCGGCCACTCCTTCTTCAGCTTCTCGTGGATGACGAAGGTCTTGGCGGCCAGTTCGCGGAACTGCTCGGGGTCGCGCCGGTAGAGCGCCGCCGACGTGCCGTCGGCCATCGAGACGACGGCCGAATCGTAGGTCGCGAGCTTGTACCACTTGGCGTCCATCGCGCGGATCTCCGCCTCGGGGAACTCCCGCGACATCGTCCGCGGCGGCTTGAGCTGACGCAGCGGCTGCAGGCCGGCACTGATCAGGGTGCCCAGTCGCGTCGGGATCTCGGCGCTGTCACGACCCTTACGCGGCGGCTTCTCACGCCGTACGGGGGGGAAGGCGTCGCGGTCGGTCTCCAGCTGGGCGTCGCTGTGGCCGGCACGGATGCCGTTGATGTAGGCCAGCAGGCCGTCGAGCTGCTCGTGCAGCTTCTCGGGCCCCTCGAGGATGTCGAGCAGCGCCTGGTGCCGCATCCAGACCGTGGAGTACTGCATCGAGACCAGGTGCGAGATCTGGTGGTTGCGGCTCTCGCGGATCATCCGGCCACCGCGGGGGTAGGGCGAGTGCAGCAGCGCCGCGACGAAGCGGTTGCGCTGGTGCAGGTAGGCCTGCCAGTCCAGGCCGTCGTTCTTGTCGGTCCACGGCACGTGCCACACCGCGGCACCCGGGAAGGTGACGGTCGGGAAGCCGGCGGCCTTGGCGCGCAGCCCGAACTCGGAGTCGTCCCACTTGATGAACAGCGGCAGCGAGAGGCCGATCTGCTCGAGCACGACCCGCGGGATCAGGCACATGAACCAGCCGTTGAAGTCGACGTCGATGCGCTTGTGCAGCCACCGCGACGAACGCAGGTTGCGACCCGCGAGATCCCAGTCGGAGTAGGTGTCCAGTGGCGACTGCCACCAGAACTTCCACGGCTGCACGATCTCGCCGAAGGAGTGCAGTCGGCTGCGCGAGTAGATGTTGAACATGTGGCCACCGACGATGGTCGGACGCCGCGCGAGGTCGCCGAACGTCGCGGCGCGGATGATGCCCTCGGGCTCGCAGACGACGTCGTCGTCCATCATCAGCGCATAGGTGGCGGTGCCCTTGCGCACGCACTCGAGCTGGCCGCGGGCGTAGCCGCCGGAGCCGCCGAGGTTGCCCTGCTCGAGCACCCGCAGCTTCTCTCCCAGCGCCTTCTCCGCTGCCGGGAAGTGCTCGGAGCCGGTGACCTTGTCCTTGCCCTGCTCCATCACCATCACGGAGTCGAGGTAGGGCCGCAGCGTCTCGTCGGCACCGATCTGGCCGAGCAGCTCGGCGCAGTAGTCGGGCCGGTTCATCGTGGTGATCGCGATGTCGACGGTGCCGTGCTCGGCGCGGTCGGCCGGTACGTCGGCAGACCACTCGGCCGACTCCACGACCACGTCGGCGTCGCCGGCGATGACGTCGTACCAGTACCACCCACCGTCGACGAACGGCTTGAGCGTGAGGTCGAAGGTGAACGTCTGCGATCCCGACGCGTCGGTCTCGGCCGTGGCGACCCGCTGGGCGTTGCCGCGCGCCATCGACTTGTAGACCAGCAGTGTGGCGCCCTCGCCCTTGAGCGTGACGACGAGCCGCACGGCCGACACGATGGTCCAGCGCCGCCAGTAGCTGGCCGGGAATGCGTTGAAGTAGGTGCCGAAGGAGAGTCGCTGGCCGGAGTTGACCCGGAATGCGGTGCGCGACTCGATCTGGTCGGGGTGCAGCGAGCGGCCGGTCGCCGTCGACTGCCGGATGGCGGCGTTGTTGAGATCCTTGGCCGCCTTGTTGCCGCCGATCTCGTACTTGTCGGCGTCGAGCTTGGCCTCCTCGGGGTCGACGTAGAGCGCGAGCACGTCGAAGTCGCGGTCGATCGGCATGATCTGCCGCTGGAGCAGGCGGCTGGCGGTCTGGTCGGTGGCGGTCATGCCACGCCTCCTGAGGTGAACGGGGCGCCGTCGGCGAAGTGCGGCTTGATCTTGTTGTCGTACATCGAGAGCGCGGAGCCGATGGCCATGTGCATGTCGAGGTACTGGTAGGTGCCGAGCCGTCCGCCGAAGAGCACCATCGGCTCGGCCTTGGCCAGCTCGCGGTACTTCAGCAGCTTCTCGCGGTCGGCCGCGGTGTTGATGGGGTAGTACGGCTCGTCGCCGACTTCTGCGAAGCGGCTGTACTCGTGCACCACGATCGTCTTGCCGGGCAGGTAGGTGCGCTCGGGGTGCAGGTGCTTGAACTCCAGCGTACGGGTGTAGGGAAGCTCCTGGTCGTTGGCGTTGACGACCCCGGTGCCCTGGTAATCGTCGATGTCGAGCGTCTCGGCCTCCAGGTCGATGGTGCGCCACGACAGTCGACCCTCGGAGTTGCCGAAGTACTCGTCGACCGGGCCGGTGTAGACGACGGGGACCGTGCCCTTGTACTCGTCGGCGATGTCGAGGAAGTCGACGTCGAGACGAACCGTGATGTTCTCGTGTGCCGCCATCCGCTCCAGCCAGGCGGTGTAGCCGTCGACCGGGAGACCCTCGTAGGTGTCGTTGAAGTAGCGGTTGTCGAAGGTGTAGCGCACCGGCAGCCGCGTGATGATGTCGGCGCTGAGCTCGGTGGGGTCGGTCTGCCACTGCTTGGCGGTGTAGCCCTTGACGAACGCCTCGTAGAGCGGCCGCCCGATGAGACTGATCGCCTTCTCCTCGAGGTTGGTGACGTCCTCTCCTGCGATCTCGCTGGCCTGCTCGGCGATGAGCGCGCGCGCCTCGTCGGGGGTGTGCGCACGACCGAAGAACTGGTTGATCAGACCCAGGTTCATCGGGAAGGAGTAGACCTGCCCCTGGTACTTCGCGAACACCCGGTGCTGGTAGTTCGTGAAGTCGGTGAACCGGTTGACGTACTCCCACACGCGCGCGTTGGAGGTGTGGAAGAGGTGGGTGCCGTACTTGTGCACCTCGATCCCGGTCTCGTCGTCGAACTCGGAGTAGGCATTGCCGCCGATGTGGCTGCGACGTTCGAGGACCAGCACCCTCAGGCCGAGCTCGTCGGCGCAGCGCTCCGCGATCGTCAGGCCGAAGAAGCCGGAGCCCACCACGACCAGGTCGGGCGGCTCGGGCTGGCTGTTCGCGTCAGGGGTCGGCACGGCAGGTCAGTCTACGGACGACGAGGGCAGCGCGCGCATCTCCCACGCGGCGCGTAGGGCGCGGGTCACGTTCGCGGCCTCGGCCCTCCCTCCGCGCAGTGAGGAGAGCAGCACCACGGCGAGCGCGATGAGCAACGGCTTGAGGCGCACCGCGAGGTTCTCGCCGTAGCGCAGGTGCACGACGAAGAGGTTGCGGTACATGTAGAAGCCCTTCCACCCCGCCAGGTCGTGCTGCTGGTCGAAGTCCAGCTGCCGCACGAGCACGGCGTCGCGCAGCCCCCAGATGCGGAACCCCGCCCGCCGTGCCCGGATCGCGAAGTCGACGTCGTCGTAGAAGATGAAGTAGCTCGGGTCGGGCAGCCCGATGCGCTCGACCACACGACGGCGCACCATGAAGCCCTCGAAGGCGACGTTCTCGAGCTCGACCCGCGCCGGCATCGTGCGCCGGAACCCGTAGTCGGTCTCGACCATCGCCGTCTTCGGCTTGATCGCCCAGGGGTGGGTGAGGTCGAAGCGGGTGGCGGCCTTCTCGCACAGCCGCCCCTGGGAGTCCTCGCGCACGGCCATCAGGCAGTCCTCGTCGGCGTCCATGAGCACCGTGAGGCAGGTGGGGTCCGGCGCGACGTCGTCGTCCATGAGCCAGATGCGGTCGTAGCCGCCCTCGTAGGCGGTGCGGACGCCGAGGTGGAACCCGCCCGCTCCCCCGAGGTTGCTCGCGGTGCGGATCACCTGCAGAGGCAGTGCACCGGCCCGCTGCGCCCGCTCGAGCACGGCAGGCGTGTCGTCGGTGCTCGCGTTGTCAACGACGATCACGGCGTCGGGGCGGCGCTCCAGCCTGGTCAGGCTCTCGAGCATCGGCTCGAGCAGGTGGGCGCGGTTGTAGGTCACGACCACGATGGCCACGGTCTCGCTCACGAGAGGTACCTCCGGTGGCCCGTGAAGTCGCCGCGCAGGCCGGCGACGACGGCGCGGGCACTCAGGGCGAGGCGGCGCAGGTCGCGGTGGGTGACGAGGTAGAACCAGATCGTCTTGACCCAGAACGCCAGCACGTGCGGCCAGCCCCGGTAGGTGCGCAGGTTGACGGTGTTGTTGCGGGCCATGCAGTAGCCCTTGAGGTCACTGGGGCTGTGGTTGTACGTCGTACGCCCACCCATCATCGGCGTGCCGAGCCGGCCCACGGACGGGTGGCGCACCACCGCGTCGGTGCGGGTGGCGATGCGGGCGCCCGCCTGCTCGGCGCGCAGCCGGTACTCGTGGTCGTCGCCCCAGATGAAGAACTCCTCGCGGGGGTAGCCGATGCGCTCCGCCAGCGCCCGTGTCACGAGCACCCCGTTGAAGGGGATGACGATCTCGTCGATGCGCCTGCGCTCACCGCCCGCGGCCTCGACGTCGGCCAGGCGGTGCACGACCTTGGTGCCGCCGGGGAGCCGGATCGGGAAGACCAGCCGCTCGGCGTCCTCCTCGTCGACCACCATCGGCCCCCAGAAGTCGAGGTCGGTCTCGGTCAGCAGGGTCGCGAGACAGTCGGGGTCGGGCAGGCCGTCGTCGTCCATCAGCCACACCAGGTCGGCGTCGGTCTCCTCGATCGCGTACCGCACGCCCTCGTGGAACCCGCCCGCTCCCCCGCGGTTGCCGGGCAGGCTCCGCGTCGTCACGGGTTGCCGGGCGAGCCATGCGGTCGTGCCGTCGGTGCTCGCGTTTTCGACGACGACGACTTCGGTGAGGCCCGGGGTCTGTCTGCCGATCTCGGTCAGTCGTGGGACGAGCCGCTTCAGCAGGGCCAGACGGTTGTACGTCACGACGACCGCCACCACCGTCCGTTGCACCACGGGCGTCACCCTAACGAGCATCCGTCGGCGGTCGAGCAGGTAGCGCCAGCCACGAGCCCGTCGTCGGTGGTTGAGCCGTGAGGAGCGCCAGCGACGAGCGCGTCGAAACCCCCGCACGACGCTGACGCACCGCTGGTCGAGCCGCGAGGAGCACCAGCCACGAGCGCGTCGTCCGGTGGTTGAGCCGTGAGGAGCGCCAGCGACGAGCGCGTCGTCGGTGGTTGAGCCGTGAGGAGCGCCAGCGACGAGCGCGTCGAAACCCCGCACGACGCTGACGCACCGCTGGTCGAGCCGTGAGGCCGTCCACGGCCGAGCGCGTCGAAACCCCGCGCGGCGCTGGCGCACCGGTGGTTGAGCCGTGAGGAGCGCCAGCGACGAGCGCGTCGACACCCCCACGCGAGCGCTGACGCACCGGTGGTTGAGCCGTGAGGCCGTCCACGGCCGAGCGCGTCGAAACCCCGCACGGCGCTGACGCACCGGTGGTTGAGCCGTGAGGCCGTCCACGGCCGAGCGCGTCGAAACCCCGCAACGGGCAAGGCAACATCTCCTCCACAGTTCGCCGTCACACCTTCCGATAGAACAGGTGTTCGAGTAAAATCGGGTCATGACCACGGCGCCCGCACCCCAGCCCCACGGGCTGCCCCATGGTGCGTTGGCTGCGGCGGTCACCGCGCAACGCGAAGCGCAGGCCGCCGAGATCCGGCTGTGGGAGGCGGCCGCGGAGTGGTGTGCCGCGCACGCCGAGGGCCACGTGCCGGACTGTGTGGCCGGCGGCCCGCTGGGTGTGGTGACCGAGGAGCTGCTGGCCGCCTATGAGGTCGAGGGTGGTGATCGGCTCATCGGGGCCGGTGGCCCGGGTACGCCGTTGGTGGCTCAGTTCGCGATCATCGAGCTCGCCACCGCACTGGGGCGCTCCGATGCTTCTGGTCGGGCGTTCGTGGGGGCGGTGATGGAGACCCGGTTCCGCCTCCCACTGCTCTGGGAGGCCATGACCTCCGGACGGGTGGCTCCGTGGCGGGTACGCCGCATCGCCGAAGAGACGATGAAGGTCGGTGCCGATGCTGCCGCCTTTGTAGACCGGATGATCACCCCGGTCGCGCACAAGACCGGCCTGCGGGCCCTCGACGGCCTCGTCGCCGACGCGATCGCCCGCTACCAGCCCGAAACCGCTGAGGCCGACATCGCCGACGCCCACGCACAACGGCACGTCACCATCGAGCTCGACCAGCCCGGCCAGGGGGCAATCTGCGCGTTCGACGGCCTCGTGCGTCTCGACGGGCTCCTGGACCGTGCCGATGCCGAGGACCTCGACCACGCCCTCCGCCACCTCGCCGCCGAGCAGTCCGCGCTCGGCTCACCGCTGGACCTCGGCGAACGACGTGCCGCCGCCCTGGGCCAGCTCGCGCGGAACCAGACCATGCTCGACCTCGGTGGCGGGGTGAGCGGTGGTGTGGTTTCGACGCGCTCGGCCGTGAACGGCCTCACGGCTCAACCACCGGGCTCACCGGTGGTGGACGGCCTCACGGCTCAACCACCAGCCTCGGCGGTGGTGAACGGCCTCACGGCTCAACCACCAGGCTCGGCGGTGGTTTCGACGCGCTCGGCCGTGGACGGCCTCACGGCTCAACCACCAGCCCCGCCGGTGGTGGACGGCCTCACGGCTCAACCACCGGCCCTGCTGGTGGTTGAGCCGCCGGATGCCGAAGGCGAAGGCGTGTCGAAACCACCCCAACCCACCACGCTCCCCACCACGGTGCCCGCAAGCGTGCCCGCCCGCCAACTCGTCCTCCACGTGCACCTCTCCAGCGAAGCCATCACTGGCACCGGCACACCGAGCATCGACCCCGCCACCGGTGCCCTGGGCATCCACCTCGCCCGCGTGTCCACCGCCACCGGTGCACACCGGGCCACCGTGACCGCCGCCCAGGTCGCGACCTGGGCCGGCAACCCCGACACGAAAGTCATCGTCAAGCCCGTCGTCGATCTGGCCGAGACGGTCGCGGTGGATGCCTACGAGATCCCCGACCGCATCGCCTACCGAGTCACCGAGCAGCGCCAGACCTGCGCCTTCCCCTTCTGTACCAGGTCGGCGATGCGCGCCGACCTCGACCACATCGACGAATACGTCCCACGCTCCCAGGGCGGCCCACCCAGGCAGACCAGCACCGACACGCTCGCGCCGCTGTGCCGCACCCACCACCGCGCCAAGACCCACCCCAGCCCCAGCCACCAACCAAGCCGATCCGAGAAACGCTGGCGCTACCGCCGCATCCGCCCCGGGCTCTACCTCTGGACCAGCCCCCACGGCCGGCACTTCCTGGTCGACCCCGACGGCACCGAACACCTCACCTGAGGGCCACCCTCAAACCGGTTGCGCCCGCGCGAGCCGCACCGGAAGGCTCGCGGCATGCCCTCGATCCTCGAAGAGATCTGGCCTCCGTTCGCGCTCCACGTCGAGGTGGGCCCGCTGACCCTGCGCCTCATGCGCGACGAAGACCTTCCCGAGCTCGCCGAGGCCGCCGAGGCGGGTATCCACGCCGACTCCCTGCGACCGTTCCCGCGTGACTGGGCGTCGGCCGACGCCACGACCGTGGGCCGCGATCTCGCCCGTCGCTGCTGGCGGTACCGGGCCGGGCTCGGTGACGACGAGTGGGCGCTCCCCCTCGTCGTCCGTCACGAGGGCAACATCGTCGGCATCCAAGGCGCCGAAGCGAGGCACTACCCCGCGTTGCGGACCCCGGATACCTTCTCCTGGCTGACCAGATCGGTGCACGGTCGAGGCATCGGCACCCTCATGCGCCGGGCCCTCTGCGTGCTGTTCTTCGACGAGCTCGGCGCGCACCAGATCACGAGCGGCGCATACGCCGACAACCCGGCGTCCGCCGCCGTGAGCCGCAAGGTCGGCTACCGGCCCAACGGCGGCAAGCTCGAACTCCGTGACGGCCTTGCGGCCGAGCACCGACGCTTCGTCCTCGACCCGGCCGACCTGGTGCGGCCAGAACAGATCGTCGCGATCTCCGGGGCCGCAGGTCTGCGCACGGTACTCGGTGTCGGAGATCCCGACGAGTGAACCCACGGGCGGCACGATTCGCGACCCCTCGCGGGACGATTCACGACCCCTCGCGGGTGAATCAGCAGGCCGTGGAGAGGTCGCTGGACTTGTTGGCCGCGTATCCGGTGGAGAGCGACCCGAGGGAACCACCGGTGACGGTCTCCTCCGCCTTCTTGCGCACCTTGTTCTTCGGCGCGCTCGAGGGGGTGGCCTCGGAGGAGTCGACCGCCTTGGCGACCATGGAGTGCAGCTGGTCCATGTCCGGGTCGGCGGTGTTCACCATGGGGGGCACCAGCGAGATCGTGGAGATCTTCTGGCTCTTGGCCTTGAGCGCCAGCGACATGAACGTGCTCAGCTCAGACGCCGGCAGGTCCGTCGAGATGAGCTCGGAGGACGCCTTGGCGATCTGCTCGAAGCGCGTGACCGCGACCTGGGGGCTGATCTGCTGCAGCATCGCGTTCATGACGCACTTCTGGCGCGCCATCCGCGAATAGTCGTCGGAGGTGTGGCGGGCCCGGGCGTACCAGAGGGTGTCGACGCCGTCGAGCTTGCGGGTGCCGGGCTGGATGAAGTGGTAGCCGTAGTCACCCGGCAGCCCGACCGGGATCGGCTGACGCACATTGAGGGTGACGCCGCCCACGGCGTCCACGAGATCCTTGAAGCCCTGCAGATTGACCATCGCCCAGTAGTTGATCTCGAGACCGGTGATGCCCTCGACGGCCGAGATCGTGGCGTCCATCCCCGGATCCTTGTCACCGGGGAAGAGGTCGGTGTGATCGAGCGCCCAGGTGCTGACGCCGTTGACGTAGTCGGCGTCGAAGCCATCGGGGAACTGCTTGGCCATCACCGAGCCGGGAGCGAAGGTGAAGTTCTTCATGTTGCGAGGCACCGACACCAGCACCGTGCGACCGGTGACCTCGTCGATCGAGGCGACCGTCATCGAGTCAGGTCGCAGGCCCCACCGACCGGCGCCGGAGTCGCCGCCCACGAGCAGCACGTTGTACCGGCCGTGGTTCGCGCTCGTGGCCGTGCCGTTGCCGAACATCGTCACGATGAAGTCGCGCTGCACCGCCAGTACGTGCGCGCCGAACAACAACGTGCCCGCGACCGAGAAGCACAGCAGGCCGTTGACCCCCACGACGGCGCGCCGGTGCGCCATGCCGAGCGTGAGCGGCTGGCCCAGACGCCAGGCGTCCATGAACAGCACCGCCCAGCCGACCGCACCGGCCAGCATCGCCATGCGCAGCAGGAGCAGCAGCGACGGCGACACCGCGAGACTGATGGCCAGGCCGTGGTCGACCACGACGGCCATCAGCACCAGCAGGGCGAGGGCCCAGCTGCCCAGCCAGATGCGCAGGGCGATCCGCCCGACGCGAGCGTTGCCGGCGGCGATCTGGGCCGAGCCGGGCGCGACCAGGGTCATCACCATCAGCGAGAGGGCGCGGCGGAAGCGGATGCGGGCGGCGCGGTCGTCGACCGAGGTGCGACCCGCGGCTGGGCGCTGAGGTCGGGTGGGGTCGGGCAACCCGGGGGAAGGAACGGGCATGCCAGGAAGTATCACGAGCCACAGGCGTCACATCGGTCAGGCGCGCCGTCAGGATCCCCGAGCCGCGTCGATCTCCTGCTTGCGGGCCAGCCGGTGCGCCCTGCGGATCTCGGCCTCGCGCCAGCGACGGTGCTCGACCTCGGTCTGCGGTAACAGCGGCGGCACCGACCGGGGATGGCCGGAGGTGTCGATGGCGACGAACACGAAGTACGCCGACGCCACGTGCAAGCCGTCGCCGTCCGGGTCGTTCCACGGCTGGGCCTCGACCCGCACCCCGATCTCCATCGACGATCGGCCGGCCCAGTTGACGCACGCGTAGGTGCTCACGATGTCGCCGACGTGCACCGGCGCCAGGAACACCATCTCGTCGAGGGCGGCGGTCACGGCCGGTCCGCCGCTGTGTCGCTGACCGACCGCACCGGCGGTCGAGTCCGCCAGCTTCACGATCTCGCCACCGTGGATGTTGCCCAGCAGGTTGGCCTGGGTGCCGTTCGTGATGACCGTCAGCGACACGCTGGCGTACGTCGGCGGATGACCCGCCGGGCTCGAGTGGAGGTCGGCGGGCATGGCGGCACGGTACCGTCCTAACCCATGGCACAGCGTCCCCCCAGCGACTCCCCCGACAACTCCTCGGGAGCTTCCTCCGACGGCGAGCGCTACGACTGGCTCTACGGCCAGGGCGGCGCACCGCGACGCGACGAGGGCGGCGACGACGCCACCCGCATGATGCCCACCCAGCCGCGGCCCGGCACGGGGTCGTCCGGGCCCTCCCCGGCACCCACGCCGGCACCCACCCCGCGGCCGGCGCCCACGCCGTCCCAACCGGGCACCACCTATCGCAGCTCGCGCCGCGGCTTCCGGCCCAGGTTCCGGGTGCGGTACCTGCTGCTGGTGCTGCTGGCCTACATCGTGTTCCTGGTCGCCGTTCCCGTCTACGCCTGGACGAAGGTCGACGAGGTCGCGTTCGAGCCGTCCGGCAAGCGGCCCGACGACCAGCCCGGCACCACCTATCTGCTGGTCGGCAGCGACTCCCGGGCCGGCCTCTCCAAGGAGCAGCGCAAGCAGTACGGCACCGGCAACGCGGTCGGCCAGCGCACCGACACGATCATGCTGCTACACACCGGCTCCGGCCCGAACCTGCTTCTCTCGATCCCCCGTGACTCGCTCGTCGAGGTGCCCGGACACGGCACGACCAAGATCAACGCCGCCTACGCCTTCGGTGGCCCCAAGCTGCTCACCAAGACCGTCGAGCAGGACACCGGCATCAAGATCGACGAGTACGTCGAGATCGGCCTCGGCGGGTTCGTCGACGTGGTCGACGCCGTCGGCGGCATCACCATCTGCCCCCAGCAGGCGATGGTCGACAAGCTGGCCAACCTCGACGTGAAGAAGGGCTGTCAGGAGGCCGACGGCACCACGGCGCTCGCCTACGCACGCTCACGGCACACGTACGCCACCGGCGACATCCAGCGCGCGCAGGCTCAACGAGAGGTCGTCTCCCAGGTGGGGTCCAAGGCCATCTCACCGTGGTCTCTGCTCCCGTGGCGCTACTGGAACCTGAACATGGCGGCCACCGGCTTCGTGACGTTCGGCAAGGGCATGAACCCGGCTCGGGCCGCGATGTTCGCGATGGCGATGACACACGTGAACGGTGAGAACGGCCTGACCTGCTCGGTGCCGATCTCCGATCTGGCCGTGCACTGGGACGCCGAGCGGGCGCCGCAGATGTTCAAGGCGATCATCAACGACGACACCGACCGCATCGGCAAGAACCTCTGCTCCCCCTCGGGTCTGCCCTCCTCCGTCACGGGGTGAGAGGGTCACCCCGTGCCCGACACCACTGACCAGACCCCCGCCTACGAGACCCTCACCTTCGAGGTCGACGACGACGGCATCGCTCTCCTCACCCTCGACCGGCCTGGCGCCCTCAACGCCTTCGACCTCACGATGGCGCGCGAACTGGAGCGGGTGTTCCGCGTCGACGCGCGCGACGACGACGTGCGCGCGGTGGTCGTCACCGGTGCCGGCCGGGCGTTCTGCGCCGGCATGGACCTCTCCGCCGAGGGCAACGTGTTCGGCCTCGACGAGACGGTGCGACCGACCCCTGAGGAGTTCCGCGCGGCCTACGACGAGCCGCCCTACGACCAGGGCGTGCGCGACACCGGCGGCAAGGTGACGCTCGCGATCCACGCACTGCCCAAACCCGTGATCGCCGCCATCAACGGCCCCGCCGTGGGCATCGGCGCCACCATGACGCTCGGCATGGACCTCCGACTGGCCTCCACCAAGGCACGCATCGGGTTCGTGTTCGGGCGCCTGGGCATCGTGCCCGAGGCGTGCTCCACGTGGTTCCTGCCTCGCATCGTCGGCATCCAGCAGGCACTGGACTGGGTCTACTCCGCCGAGATCCTCACCGCGGAGCAGGCGCTCACCGGCCGGCTGCTGCGCTCGGTGCACGAGCCCGACGACCTGGTGCCGGCAGCCCTCGAGCTGGCCCGATCGATCGTCGTCGACCGCTCTCCGGTGGCCCTCGCGCTGGCCAAGCAGATGCTCTACCGCAACAGCGCCCACGACCACCCTCTCGAGGCCCACCTCTCGGACTCCCTCGCGATGTACTGGACCTCGATCGGTGACGGCAAGGAGGGCGTGGCCGCATTCCGCGAGAAGCGCGCCCCCGTCTTCACCAGCCGCGCCAGCCAGGCTCCACGCATCCACCCGCGGGGCTGAGAGCTCAGGCGGCCCCGGCCTCGCGATCCAAGGTCGACCTCAGGTCGTCGAGCAGCCGGGAGATCCGGCGAGACACCTGCTCTTGACTCAGCCCCACGACCCGGCCGATGTCGGCCTGGGTGCGGCCCTCGACGTAGCGCATGGCCAGCATGGTGCGGTCGACCCATCCCAGGCCGGCCAGCAAAGGGCGCACGGCCTCGCGCAGCTCGACGAGCTCGAGGTCGCGCGTGTCGGCGACCGGAACCTCCCGCTCCCAGGGCGCGTCCAGCGAGGCGGGGCGGAAGAGACCGGTGGCCCCCAGCGCCTGCCGCACGAGCATGACGTCGAGGCCGGTCTCCGAGGCGATGTCCGCAGGCCCGGGGTGACGGCCCAGCTCCTGGGTCAGGCGGGCCTCGGCCGCGAGCACCACTGCCTGCGCCTCCTGCACCGATCGGGGCGGGCGCACGGTCCACCCGGCGTCGCGGAAGTGGCGTTTGAGCTCACCGCGCAGCGTGGGCACGGCATAGGAGAGGAAGTCCTCGCCCCGCACCGGATCGAACGTGCGGACCGCCTTGACCAGGCCCAGGTAGGCGACCTGCTCGAGGTCGTCGAGCCCCACTCCGCGGCGCGCGTACCGGCCCGCGACCTGTCGTCCGACCGGCATGCTGAGCCGAACGACCTCGTTCTCGAGGCGGGTTCTCTCCACGCCGGACGTCGCGCGTGCCCGCAGCATCAGCCGGGCGATCTCGAGTCGGCGGCTCGCCACGCCGATGGAGGAACCGTGCACACCGTCAGCCGACACCGGGGGATCCTTCCTGCTCGGCTCCCCCCACTACCGGCTCATCGTGGCACGTGACGACGCTGTCCGGTCGGTAAATACGAGAGGCGGGCGGCCCGGTCCGGACCACCCGCCTCCCATGGGCGACGTTCGTCGACCCGCCGGTCTCGACCCTACGGTCTCGACCCGTCCGTCTCAGCCTGCCTGCGCCGCGGCCTCACGCTCGGAGCCGGCACCCTCGGTCGACAGCTTGCCGCCGGTGTCCTCGAGGTGCGCCCGGACGAACCAGTGGAACAGCTCCAACTGCTCGGTCTGTGCGACGAACATGTCCTGGGTGACCAGGTCGAGATCGTCGAGCTCCTTGATGCCCGCCCGGTAGCTCTCGATGATGCCGCGGTAGACGAGGTCGAGCGCGCCGAGGTGCTGCTGGGTCGTCGCGCGACCGATGGAGTACTCCTCCCACGACCGCGCCGCGACCAGGGCGCCGGGCGTGCCCACCGGCGACCCACCCAGGGTGGCGATGCGCTCGGCCAGGTCGTCGGCGTACCCGCGAACCACCTCGACCTGCGGGTCGATCATCTCGTGCACGGCGATGAAGTGGGGGCCGACCACGTTCCAGTGCACGTGCTTGAGGGTCAGATGCAGGTCGTTGGCCGCGTTGAGACGGTCCTGGAGGAGTTCGATGACCCGGGCGGCGCTCGCGGCGTCCATGCCGGGGGTCGTGTACTGAATGTCGGAGGTCATGCCAGCGAGGCTAGGCACACCGCGCCCCGACTCCGGACACCTGCCCGGGTGAGCGACAGCTCGGAGGAGGGACGAACCGACACACCGCGCGAGCCTTCGGCGGAGCCGGGACGTCGCGGGGGGAACGGCGCCCCGACCCCAAGACCGCCGGACTCCCGGCGGCGGGCGACGCAGCCTCATGGGGGGTGCGCTGCGCCGCTCGGTCCAACCCTACCCCGGGATTCACGTCCGTGGGGTCGACGCCGCGACGAAGCGGTCCGCGACACCCTTCGACACCTCGGTGACCAACGCCTCCAGGGGCCCACGACGACGGGCCAGCACGAGTCCCGATCCGAGCGCGAGCACCACGACCACCTGAACGATCGCGAACCCCGGACCCGGCGAGGGTGGCAGCAGCGACGACGTCATCAGCACGTGCACCGAGTAGAGCGTCAAGGTGCTGCGGCCCGCGCCGGTGACGACCGCGGCAGTACGGAGCACTCGACCGTGGAGCAGGTGTGTGAGCGCCAGCGCGAGACCGATGGCGCCCACCGCGCTGGCCGCGCTCTGCACGAGGTCGAACGGGGTGCTGGAGTGCGGAGCGACCACCAACAGCCAGTCCCAGCTGCCGCGCACCGGGGTCTGGCCGAAGTAGCCGACGCCCTCTCGGGGCTGATCCACCTGCTCGAGGACGGCGCGCGCCCCGCGCTCGCGGTAGAGGGCAGGGTCGAGCCGGGCCAGCACCGACGTCCGCGACGTCAGCGCGTGGGAGACCACGGTCGTGACGGCCGCGACAGCGGCCCCGACCACCGCGATGCCGCCGAACACCGGCAGCGCGCGGGGCCCGGCCGAGATCCGGCGCAGGTCGAGCCGACCCAGCGCCATGCCCACCAGGAGGTAGGCCGCCCAGCAGGTCACCGGGTAGTAGCCGGTGAAGAACAGCTCCGAGAGCAGGTGGAGCGGGTGCAGCAGGTCACCGAAGACAGGCACACCGACGCCACGGGGTGGCAGGTACGGGCGCAGCAGGTGGTCACCCACCGGCGCGCCGACCGCGACGGCCGCGGCGAGCAGGCCCAGAGCGCGGGCGCGGAGCCGGACCACCAGCAGCCCCAGCCAGAACAGCACCCCGTAGTTGACCAGGATGATCGCCAGACCCGAGTCGGTCTCGCCGAGGGCCAGACCGATCAGCACCACCAGCAGACCGCGCACCGACTGCGCGATCCGCACGCGGGCCAGCTCCGGCCCCCTCACGGGCTGCGGACCGCCGGTGAGCAGCGCGAGGGTGACGCCGGCGAGCACCGCGAACAGGGCGGCGGCGCGGCCGGCGAAGACGGTGGCCACCCACGTGTTGGACCCGTCGGCCTGGGCCATCGGCAGCAGGTGGGTGGCCATCATGCCGAGCAGGGCGACCCAGCGGGCGGCGTCCAGCCCGACGAGGCGGAAGCGGGCGGCCTCGGTCAAAAGCCGAGCCGGGAACCGGGTCGCGACTGCCGGCGGACGGCTTCGCCCTTGGCGTGCGCCGCGTCGCGCAGGCCGGCCTGGAAGCGCGTCATGCGCTCGCGCAGGCCCGGGTCGGACGCCGCGAGGATGCGCACCGCCAGCAGGCCGGCGTTGCGGGCATTGCCGATAGCCACGCCCGCCACCGGCACCCCGGCGGGCATCTGCACGATCGAGAGCAGGGAGTCCATGCCGTCGAGGAACTTCAGGGGCACCGGCACACCGATCACGGGCAGCGGAGTGACGGCGGCGAGCATGCCGGGCAGATGGGCCGCTCCGCCGGCACCCGCGATGATCACCTGGAGACCGCGGTCGGCAGCCTGCTCACCGTAGGCCAGCATCTCGTGCGGCATCCGGTGCGCCGAGACCACGTCGCTCTCGGTCACGACGTCGAACTCGGCGCACGCCTCGGCCGCCGCCTGCATGACCGGCCAGTCGGAGTCGGACCCCATGACGATGCCGACGCGCGGGGCCGGGCTGGTCTGGTCGATGCTCATCACCGGATCCTCATTCACTCTCGTCGCCGAGGTCACCACGGAACCAGGCCGCGGCGTGCCGGGCCCGCTCGAGGCAGTCCTCGAGATCGTCACCGTAGGCGTTGACGTGCCCGACCTTGCGCCCGGGGCGCGGCGCCTTGCCGTAGAGGTGCACCCGCAGGTGGGGATCCCTGGCCAGGGCGTGGGGGTAGCCGTCGTAGAGGCGGCCCACCGCGGGGTCGGGGCCGCCGAGGATGTTCACCATCACGGTCCACGTGGCCCGTGGAGCCGGTGATCCCAGCGGCAGGTCGAGCACCGCTCGCAGATGGTTCTCGAACTGGGAGGTGACGGCGCCGTCCTGCGTCCAGTGACCGGTGTTGTGCGGGCGCATCGCGAGCTCGTTGACGAGGATCCGGCCGTCGGTGGTCTCGAACAGCTCCACGGCCAAGACGCCGGTGACGCCCAGCTCGCCGGCCACGTGCAGCGCCACGTGCTGGGCCTGGGCGGCCAGAGCCGGATCGAGGTCGGGGGCGGGCGCGATCACCTCGTGGCAGATGCCGTCGGTCTGGGTCGAGGCCACCACCGGATAGGCCGCCGCCTGTCCGCTGGGCGCACGGGCCACCAGCGCCGACAGCTCACGGCGGAAGTCGACGAGCTCCTCGGCCAGGATGCGCACCCCGGCCTCGGCCGCTGTGGCGAAGGGTTCGACGCAGTCCTCGCGGGTGCGCACCACCCAGACGCCTTTGCCGTCGTAGCCGCCCCGGGTCGTCTTGAGCACACAAGGGAACCCGAAGCCGGCCACCTCGTCGGCGTCGGCCACCACCGCGTGCCGCGGGCAGGGAACCTCGAGCGCGGTGAGGCGTTCGCGCATGACCGCCTTGTCCTGAGCGTGCACGAGGGCCTGAGGACCGGGCCGGACGGCGACCCCGGCCTCCTCCAGCGCGTGCAGGTGGTCGGTGGGCACGTGCTCGTGGTCGAAGGTGACCACGGCACATCCCGCCGTGACCCGGCGCAGGGTCTCCAGATCCCGGTAGTCGCCGACCTCGTGGTCGACGACCACCTGGGCGGCCGAGACCCCGGGCGCTTCGGCCAGCAGACGCACCGGCAGGCCGAGAGCGATGGCGGGTTGGGCCATCATCCGGGCCAGCTGGCCGCCTCCGATGATCGCGACGGTGGGCGCAGCAGGCTGAGGGTCGGCACTCACGGCCGACAGCCTAGTGGTCGACGCAGAGGGCGCTCAGGCGGCTGGGGAGGCCTTCTCGAAGCGCAGCCCCTTGCCGCGGATGGTCGTGATGAGGTGTGGACGGCGGCTGTCGTCGCCCAGCTTGCGGCGCACCCAGCCCAGGTGCACGTCGATGGTCTTGGAGGAGGTCCAAAACGACGCGTGCCACACCTCGCGCATGAGCTCGTCACGGGTCACGATGTCGCCGGCTCGAGCGATGAGGGCGTGGACGAGGTCGAACTCCTTGCGCGAGAGCGCCACCTCCTCCCCGTCCTTCCATGCCTGACGGGTCTCGGGGTCGACGGAGATCTCTTGAACCTTGATCACGGGATGAGCCTAGGAAGGTGACGAGCTCGACGGTAGGGTTTGGCCCGAAACGGCCTTGGCATTTTCATGTCACTTCTGGGATTCACGGGGGCGCCTGCCGTCCCCCGTTTGGGGGACGGCAGGTAAAGGACACCGAACGGTCCGGTGCCCCCGTGACCGGACCGGCCCCCGACAGGCTCTCGACGGGCTCCCGACAGGCTCTCGATAGGCCGGCTCTGTCTCAGCACCGACGCCGCTGCGCGCGACGTTCAGTGGCGGCGCACCGTCAACGGCTCAACGATGCCGAACCCGCGCACCGGTCGAGCGGCCAGACGACGGGTCTCGAACTGGTCGTCGGGCAGCTTGGCCGCCGTCGCGGCGTCGATGATGATCCGGTTGCGCCGCGCCACGTTGGTGAGCCGGGCGGCCATGTTCACCGGGGGGCCGAAGACGTCACCGAGCCGCATCACCACGAGGCCGCTGGCCAGGCCGACGCGCACGTCGGGCATCCGCTGGTCGCGTCCGATCACGTGGATGATGCCTTCGGCCGTGTCATAGGAGCGCAGGGGGCTCTCGTTGACGAACAGCACCGAGTCGCCGATGGACTTGATGATCCGGCCACCCTGAGCGGTGACGACATCGGCGCAGCGCATCTCGAAGAGCTCGACCAGGTCGCCGATGCGCTCCTCGGTCAGGGTGTTCGACAGCGCGGTGAAACCCACGATGTCGGCGAAGCCCACCGTGAGATCGGCCGTGTGCAAGCCCTCGTCGTCGTCCGAGGCCAAGGTCTCGACCCGCGCCGCGGCGGCCGCGAGGTGCCGGCGCCAGGCGTAGAGCATGAGGTGCTCGAAGGGCTCGCGGAACTCGTCGACCACCCGGACCGCGGCGTCCACGCGCGTGCCGCCATCGGGGTCGGCTGCGCTGAGGTGCTCGATGCGGCCGACCAGGGCCGAGACGTCCCAGTCGGCGAGTCGCGCCATCGTCTGCCCCAGCCCGCGGGTGAGGTTGACGGCCAGGTCGAAGTCGACCAGGCCGCTCTCGACCGTGCCCGCGAGCAGTCGCAGCGCCTCGACGTCAGCGGGCAGGAAGGCCTCGACGTCGTCGGGGTACTCGGGGAACCCCAACGCCCGCCAGAGGCGACGCGCCTGCTCCGACGTCACCCCGGCCTGGTGGGCGAGCTGCGGTGCCGTGAGCTCGGGGGGCCCACCCAGGATCGCCCGCACCAGGTCACCCGAGCGGCGCTGCTCGGCCTCTCGCTCGAGCTGCTCGTCGTCGCGCGACACGGCCCTCAGGCGCCCTCGTCGTCGCGACCGCTGTGGATCTCGTGCAGCAGGTCGTTGAGCCGACGCTGCACCTCCTCCACCCGAGGGATGTCGGGGAGCGTCACGGAGCCGTGCGTGCTGGCGTCGCTGATGACGAGCGTGCCGCAGCCGAGCAACCGGTCGTTCACGTTGCGCTCGACGGCCACGTCGCTGACCCGGGAGAGCGGGATGTCGTGCCCGCGACGCGTGAGCACACCGGTGCGCGTGACCAGGCGGCGGTCGGTGAAGGTGTAGGAGCCCGCGAACCACTGGAGGAACGGGCGCACGACGAACCAGACGACGCCGACCGCGACGAGCACCCACACGACCCGGGAGAGCCACCGGTCGCTGCCCGGCCCGGTGCGCGTCTCCACGAAGGCACCGACCGCCAGGAGCAGGACGAGAACGATGAGCGGGCCCAGCAGCACCTTGGGGTGCGTCCGGGTCGAGACGACGATCCGCTCCCCCTCGCTCAGGTGCTTCGCAGACATGCCCACGCCGCGATCATGTCACGAACCCTCGGGGGCCGGCCGTACGTGCACGACGTCTCCGGCCGCCACGGCGACCGGCTCGACGTCGCCGGGTCCGACGGCGTCCGGATGCACCACCAGCCTGCCGGACTCGTCGATGTCGGCCGCGACACCGACCAGCGGGTCGCCGACGGGCAGCGTCACCCGCACCCGGCGTCCGATCGTCACGCACACCGGGAGATAGGCCTCCCGAAGCGTCTGGACCGCGCCGCCCGCCGCCTCCCACCTCTCCAGCCGCGACCCGAGCGCGTCGAGCACGTCGAGCAGCAGGTCCGTGCGACGCGGCACGCCCAGGCCGGCACGCTGCGCCTCGACCAGCAGCGAGGTCGCGGTCTCGGTGGGCAGCAGATCGGCCGGGAGTCGCACGTTGAGACCGATGCCGGCGACGGCCGCCGGCCCTCCGACCCCACCGTCGACGAGCTCGAGCAGGATGCCGGCCACCTTGCGGTCGTCGATCATCACGTCGTTGGGCCACTTCAGCCGCGCCGGGAAGCCGGCGGCGGTGAGGACGTCGGTCACGGCCAGGCCGGTGAGCAGCGGCAGCCACGGCCACGCCGACGCGGGAACGGCCGGCCGCAGCAGGAGCGAGAAGGTCAAAGCGGTGCGGGCCGGGGTCTCCCACGGCCTGGCCAACCGACCACGGCCCGCCGTTTGGTGTTCGGTGACGATCACCAGGCCGGGCGACGCGCCGCGCCGAGCGAGAGCCGCGACGTCCTCGTTGGTCGAGGTGGTCTGGTCGACGACACGCACGCCGCGCTCCTCCAGTCGTGCCCGGTCCAGGGGCGTGTCGAGTCGTGGGCGGGCGTTCCCGGGCGAGGCCATGCAGTTAGTCTGCCCACGACCAGACCCAGCAGCAGCACGAGCCCCGGCAGGAGCGGAATCCGTGAGCGCACAGCCAGGTGAGGGCACCGACGTCCCCGACGACATCGACCTCCACACGACGGCGGGCAAGCTCGCCGACTACGACCGCCGCATCGACGAGGCCGTGCACGCGGGTTCGGCCAAGGCCGTGGAGAAGCAGCACGCCAAGGGGCGCCAGACCGCACGTGAGCGCATCGAGATGCTCTTCGACGAGGGCTCGTTCGTCGAGCTCGACGAGCTCGCCCGGCACCGCTCCACCGCGTTCGGCCTGGAGAAGACGCGCCCCTACGGCGACGGCGTGGTCACGGGCTACGGCACCATCGACGGTCGCCAGGTGTGCGTGTTCAGCCAGGACTTCACGGTCTTCGGCGGCTCGCTCGGCGAGGTCTACGGCGAGAAGATCGTCAAGGTGATGGACCTCGCCATCAAGACCGGCAGCCCCATCATCGGCATCAACGAGGGTGCCGGCGCGCGCATCCAGGAGGGCGTGGTCTCGCTCGGCCTCTACGGCGAGATCTTCCGCCGCAACGTGCACGCCTCCGGCGTGATCCCGCAGATCTCGCTCATCATGGGCAACTGTGCCGGCGGACACGTCTACTCCCCCGCCGTCACCGACTTCACCATCATGGTCGACCAGACCTCCGCGATGTTCATCACCGGCCCCGACGTCATCAAGACCGTCACCGGCGAGGACGTCTCGATGGAGGATCTCGGCGGCGCCCGCACGCACAACACCAAGTCGGGCAACGCGCACTACATGGCCTCCGACGAGGAGGACGCGCTCGAGTACGTCAAGGCGCTGCTGAGCTTCCTGCCGCAGAACAACCTCGACGAGGCGGTCGTCTACGACGAGGTGGCCGACCTCGAGCCGACCGACGACGACCTCGCGCTCGACACGATCATCCCCGACGGCGCGAACCAGCCCTACGACATGCACGACGTCATCACCGCCGTGCTCGACGACGACGACTTCTTGGAGGTGCAGGAGCTCTTCGCCCCGAACCTCATCGTCGGCTACGGCCGCGTCGAGGGCCGCCCGGTCGGCGTGGTCGCGAACCAGCCGATGCAGTTCGCGGGCACGCTCGACATCGACGCCTCCGAGAAGGCGGCCCGATTCGTCCGGTTCTGCGACGCCTTCAACATCCCGGTGCTCACCTTCGTCGACGTCCCGGGCTTCCTGCCGGGCACCGACCAGGAGTGGAACGGCATCATCCGCCGCGGGGCCAAGCTCATCTACGCCTACTCCGAGGCGACCGTCCCGCTGGTCACGATCATCACCCGCAAGGCCTACGGCGGTGCCTACGACGTCATGGGCTCCAAGCACCTCGGCGCCGACATCAACCTCTCCTGGCCCACCGGCCAGATCGCGGTGATGGGCGCGCAGGGCGCGGCCAACATCGTGCACCGCAAGACACTGGCGAAGGTCGAGAAGGACGGCGGCGACGTCGAGGCCAAGCGGGCCGAGCTGATCGACGAGTACGAGACCACGCTGGCCAACCCCTACATCGCCGCCGAGCGGGGCTACATCGACGCCGTCATCGCCCCCCGCGAGACCCGCGCCGAGATCGTCAAGGCGCTGCGCCTGCTGCGCAACAAGCGCGAGACCCTGCCCCCCAAGAAGCACGGGAACATCCCGCTGTGACCGACCAGACCGCGAGCGCAGCGAGCCTGGTCTGGTCGGAACGGGAGGACAGCGCGAGCGCAGCGAGTGCGGCGCCTCTTCGGTGCCGACGAAGGAGGCCTGGATGGTCGTGAATCAAGACGGCACGAGCGCAGCGGATTCCGCGCCTTCCGGGACGGGCGCAGCGAGTCCGGAGAGCGAAGCCGCAAGGCCGCTGCTGAGGGTTCTCAACCCCGACGCGACGCCCGAGGAGATCGCGGCCGTCGTGGCGGTGTTCGCCAGCCTCGGCGGCGGCGCGCCGGCCCCCGAGCCGGTGCGCTCGGAGTGGTCGCACCCGCGGCGGTTGCACCGCACCACGCACGCCACCGGCCTGCCCCAGGGTCGGGGCGGCTGGCGGGCCAGCGGCCTGCCCCGCTGAGCGCCGTCCGGAACCGTCGCAAACGGTGTCGGTGCGCGACCCTAGGGTGGCGACATGACGCGACCCGTGGATGCCCGGTGTGACGCCTACGTCGAGGAACTCGCTGCCCTCGATCCGTTGGAGGCGACGTATGCCGGCATTCCCGGGTACGACCACCTGCTGCCGGATCTGAGCCCGGAGGGTTTCGGCGCGCGCGAGCAACTCCAGCGGCGCGCGCTGGCCGACGTCGCCGCGCTCACGCCGTGCGACGAGCGCGAGCGGGTGGCCCAGGACGCCTTCACCGAGCGGATCGGCCTCGCGGTCGAGCAGGCCGACGCGCACGCGGTGCGCAGCCAGGTGTCGGTGATCAGCAGCGGCCTGCACTCGATCCGCGAGGTGTTCGACGTGATGGGCACCGACACCGACGAGCAGTGGGAGGCGATCGGCGAGCGCCTGGCCGGCGTCCCGGCCGCCCTGGCGGGCTACCGCGAGACCCTCCGCGCCGAGGCAGACGCGGGCCGGGTCTCGGCGCGGCGTCAGTATGTCGAGATCGCCGACCAGGTGCGGGGCTGGACCGGCCAGCAGGGCGCCTCGGGTGACTTCTTCGCCAACCTGGCCGCCCAGGCGCCGTCCGGCCTCTCGGAGCGGGTCGCGGCGGCCGCGCGCGAGGCCTCGGCCGCGGTGGCCGAGTTCGGCCGGTTCGCCGAGACCGAGCTGGCCCCGCGCGGTCGCGAGATCGACGGTGTGGGCCGGGAGCAGTACGCGCTCGCGTCGCGGTACTTCCTCGGCGCCGAGGTCGACCTCGAGGAGACCTACCTGTGGGGGTTCGAGGAGCTGGCCCGCATCGAGGCCGACATGCGCGAGACCGCGCAGCGCATCGTGCCGGGTGGCTCCGTCGACGACGCGGTGGCCGCCCTCGACGCCGACCCGGCCCGCGACTGTGGCAGTCGCGACGCGTTCCAGGAGTGGATGCAGCGCCGGGCCGACGAGATCCTGGCGCAGTTCGACGGCGTGCACTTCGACATCGCCGAGCCGATCCGCACGATCGCCTGCCGGGTGGCGCCGGTCAACGACGGTGGCGCCTGGTACATCCCGCCGAACGAGGACTTCTCCCGTCCCGGCACGATGTGGTTCTCCTTCACCGACGACCACCGCACGTTCTCGACCTGGCGCGAGACCACCACCGTGTTCCACGAGGGCGTGCCCGGCCATCACCTCCAGTGCGCCCAGGCGGTGCACAACGCCGACCTGCTCAACCGCTGGCAGCGGCTGCTGTGCTGGGTCAGCGGCCACGGCGAGGGCTGGGCCTTGTACTCCGAACGGCTCATGGACGAACTCGGCTTCTTCGCCGACCCCGGCGATCGGCTCGGCTTCCTCGACATGCAGGGCTTCCGCGCGGCCCGCGTGATCGTCGACATCGGCGTGCACCTCGGTCTGAGCGTGCCGCAGGGCAACCCCTTCGGCTTCCGGCCCGGTGCCACGTGGGACGCCGCCCTGGTCATGGAGTTCCTGCGCGCGCACTCCCGCATGGACGACGGCTCGCTGCGCTTCGAGGTCAACCGCTACCTCGGCTGGCCCGGCCAGGCGCCGTCGTACAAGGTCGGCGAGCGCATCTGGCTGGAGGCCCGCGACCAGGCGCGAGCCCGCGCCGGGGCGGCCTTCGACCTCAAGCGATTCCACACCGACGCCCTCGATCTCGGCTCCTTGGGCCTCGACCCGTTGAAGGCCGCCCTCGCGCGGCTGTGAGGCGCCGGTAGCGTCGGCACCGTGCCGACGTTCGTCCTCGCCTCCCAGTCCCCCGCACGCCTGGCCACCCTGCGCAGCGCCGGCCTCGACCCGGTGGTCGTGGTGTCGGGGGTCGACGAGTCGGTGCTCGACGGGCTGCCGCCCGCCGAGCTCGCGGGCGGTCTGGCCGAGCTGAAGCTGGCCGCCGTGCTCGACCGGCCCGAGGTGCCCGCCGGCGCGCTCGTGCTCGCGTGCGACTCCGTGCTCGAGATGGACGGCGAGGCGTGGGGTAAGCCGGGGACGCCCGAGGTCGCGACGCAGCGCTGGCGGGCGATGCGCGGGCGCACCGGCGTGCTGCACTCGGGTCACTGTCTGCGCGACACCGCCACCGGCGAGCAGCGCTCACGGGTGGCGTCGACGACCGTGCACTTCGCCGAGCCCGGCGATGAGGAGATCGCGGCCTACGTCGCCACCGGGGAGCCGTTGATGGTCGCCGGAGCGTTCACCGTCGACGGGCTCGGCGGCGCTTTCGTGACCGGCATCGAGGGCGACCACCACAACGTGGTGGGCGTGAGCCTTCCGGTCGTGCGGACGATGGCGACCGAGCTCGGTCACCTCTGGACCGACCTCTGGGCCGGCCAGTGGTCTCGCTGACCAAGCGCGGATCGCGACCGGCGCGGTCTCAGCGCGAGCCGCTGCCCGGCGAGATCCGGGTGTTGGTGGCCTCGGCCTTCGTCATCGCCCTGGGCTACGGCATCGTCGCGCCGGTCCTGCCGGCCTACGCCCGCTCCTTCGACGTCGGCGTCGCAGCCGCCTCGCTCGTGGTGTCGGCGTTCGCGTTCTTCCGGCTGGTCTTCGCCCCCGGTGGCGGCGCGCTCATCGCCAGGCTGGGCGAGCGACCGGTCTACCTCACCGGCCTGGGCATCGTGGCGGCGTCCTCGCTGGCGACCGCGTTCGCGCAGTCCTACACCCAGCTGTTGGTGTTGCGCGGACTCGGCGGTCTGGGGTCCACGATGTTCACGGTCTCGGCGATGGCGCTCCTCGTGCGCCTGGCGCCACCCACGATGCGCGGGCGGGTCACCTCGGCATGGGCGAGCACATTCCTCATCGGCGGCATGCTCGGCCCCGTGCTGGGCGGCTCGCTGGCCCAGTTCGGGCTGCGAGCGCCGTTCGTGGTCTACGCCGGCGCGCTGGTGCTCGCGGCGCTGGCGGTCGGCTTCCGGCTCTCGGGCGCGCGGCTGCGCCCGGCGCCGGACGCCCCACCCCGCCCCGTGATGCCGGTGCGCGAGGCCCTCTCGCACCGCACCTACCGGGCCGCCCTGGTCTCCGCGTTCGCCAACGGCTGGTGCAACTTCGGTGTACGGGTCGCGGTGCTGCCCCAGCTGGCGGTGGCGATCACGGGTGCCACCTGGGCGGCCGGCGTCTCGCTCGCGGTCGCAGCCGCAGCGACCGCCGTGGCCCTCCAGGCCGCCGGCCGGCTCACCGACCGGATCGGACGTCGTCCGCTCGTGCTGGCCGGCCTGGGCGTCACCGCGGTCGGTCTGGTGGCGCTCGGCACCAGCACGACTCTCTGGGTGCTGCTGCCGCTGGCGGCGGTATCGGGGCTCGGGGCCGGGCTGGTGAACCCGGGGCAACAGGCTGCCGTCGCCGACGTCGTGGGCAACGAACGCACGGGCGGCACCGTGCTGAGCACGTTCCAGATGTGCCAGGACGCCGGAGCCATCCTCGGTCCCGTGCTCACCGGCGTGGTGGCCGACCACGCCGGCTTCGGTCCCGCCTACGCGCTCACGGCCCTCGTGAGCGCCCTCGCGATCGGTCCGTGGCTCAGGGCTCCCGAGACGCGTCCGCTCGTGGACGGGAGCGAGCCAGCAGGCTGACGGGGTGCCGGAACACGAACCGCCGGAACAGCCAGAACCGGGTGACCAGACCGAGCACGAGGCCGATCACGTTGGCCGAGAGGTTGTCGGAGACCGGGTCGTCGAGCCCCAGCAGGTTGCGGCTCACGAAGAGACAGGCCACGGGGATCGCCATCGTCGCGACGTTGATGACCACGAAGGCCGTGCGACCGCCGTCGGCATGCACCGGCTCGCGGTGCCGGAAGGCGAAGTCGCGACTGCCCCGGTAGCTCACCGCCATCCCCACCAGGTTGGCCACGACGTAGGCCACCAGCGGCTGGTCGGCCAGCACCGCCAGCGGCGTGCCGAACCCGTGCACGAGCAGGTTGAAGAGGAACAAGGCGATGATCGTCGCCAACCCGCCCACCGCGAGGAACCGCCACGCCTCGTCGACGAAGCGGCGCCACCGTCGTCCCATGGTCAGCAGGTTATGCGCGAGGGGTCGCAAATCGTTGCCCGAGGGGTCGCAAATCGCGCAGCGGCGCCGCACTTTGCGACCCCTCGAGGCGCAATGTACGACCCCTCGCGGTGACCCCGAGGCCGGCCACTGGTCCAGACACAACACGACAAGAGCGCAACACAGACCCGCGGTCGTCGCGGGCGCCCTAGGCTCTGCGATCGGCATGAGTACCCACGAAGCGGCTGCCAGCGAGGTCGCCGAGCGACCACGCATCGACTCGCTGACCGGCCTGAGGTTCCCCGCCGCGCTGGCGGTGTTCGCCTACCACGCCGCCGGCCACTCCCTGCCCGGCCCTGGGCACGACATGGCACTCGCCGTCGCGGGTCGGGGCTATGTGGGCGTGTCGTTCTTCTTCGTGCTGTCCGGTTTCGTGCTCACCTGGTCACACCGGCCTGACGACACCCCCCGTGCGTTCTACCGCCGCCGGCTCGCCCGGATCATGCCGGTCTACTGGCTGTGCCTCGCGGCCGGCTGGGCGCTGCTCGTGGCGGGCACCGGCGATCTAATGGAGACCACGCGCGATGTCGCGCCCTCCGTCGTCGGCCTCCAGGCCTGGTTTCCCTCCGCGGCCGTGCACTACGGGGCCAACGGTCCGGGGTGGTCGATCTCGGCCGAGCTCTTCTTCTATGCGATGTTCCCGCTCCTGACGACGCTCACCGCGACACGCCGGGGTCGGCGCACGCTCGGGCTCGGGGCGGCCGCTCTCATGGTGGTACCGAGCCTGCTGCTCCATCCCACGGCCCCCGGGAGTCTGGACTCCACGGCGGCGTGGCTGATCTACATCTGTCCGATCACGCGCGTCGCCGAGTTCGCCGTCGGCATCCTGGTCGCCCACGCCGTCCGTCGCGGATGGCGACCGCCGCTCACAACGAGAGCCGCCCTGCTCCTCGTCCTCGCGGCGTACGTGGCCACGGCCTTCGTGCCCCTCTGGGCCACGGTGTCCCTCGTGCTCGTGGTGCCGTTCTCATGGCTGATCGCGGCCGCAGCGACGGACGACCTCGCCCACCGCACGTCACGGTGGGGCTCCCCCGCGGCTCGCCGGCTCGGTGAGTGGTCCTTCGCGTTCTACCTCGTGCACGCCAGCGTCTTGAAGGTGCAGCACGAGGTGGTCCTACGACTCGGCGCCGACCCCACACTCGACCAGATCACCATCGCACTGGCGCTGCTGGCATCAGTGGCCATCGCCGCGGCCGTCCACAGGTGGATCGAGTCACCGCTCGAGCGACGGTGGCGACGCACACCCGCCCGGGCCACCCTCGAGGTCGCCGGGTCGGGAGCGGACCGACTCACTCCACGGGCAGGCCGAGGCCACGGGCGATGAGCATCCGCTGCACCTCCGAGGTGCCCTCGCCGATCTCCAGCACCTTGGCGTCGCGGTAGAACCGCGCCACCGGGTACTCCTCCATGAAGCCGTAGCCGCCGAACACCTGCGTGGCGATGCGCGTGGCCGTGACCGCCGACTCGGTGCTGTAGAGCTTGGCCACCGCCGCGGCCTGCTTGAAGGCGGACGCCGGGGCTCCGGCGTCCTTGAGGGCGGCGGCGCGGTAGGTGAGCAGGCGCGAGGCGTGCACCATGACCTCGAGGTCGGCGATCTGGAAGGCCACACCCTGCTTGCGGCCGATCGGGGCACCGAAGGTCTCACGCTCGCCGGCGTAGGCGACCGCCATGTCGAGGCAGGCCTGGATGCAGCCGACCGAGAGGGCGGAGATGGCCACGCGGCCGTCGTCGAGGGTGGCGAGGAACTGGGCGTAGCCGCGCCCCCGCTCGCCGAGCAGGTTCTCGGCCGGCACGTGGCAGCCGGTGAAGCTCAGCGGGTGGGTGTCGGAGGCGTGCCAGCCGAGCTTGTCGTAGGCGGGCTCGGCGACGAATCCTGGCGTACCCGCGGGCACCATGATCGCGGAGATCTCGGGGCGGCCGTCGTCGCGCGTGCCGGTGCGGGCCGTGACCGTGACCAGCGAGGTGATCTCGGAACCCGAGTTGGTGATGAACTGCTTGGCGCCGTCGACGACCCACTCGTCGTTCACGAGCTCGGCCTTGGTGCGGGTGGCCCCGGCGTCGGAGCCGGCGCCGGGCTCGGTGAGCCCGAACCCGGCCAGGCGATCGCCGGCCACCAGCGCCGGCAGCCACTCCTGCTGCTGCTCGCGCGTGCCGTAGGTGAGGATCGGGTTGATGCCCAGGCCCACACCGGCCTGGAGTGTGATGCCGAGCGACTGATCGACCCGGCCGACCTCCTCGATCGCCACGCACAGCGAGGTGAAGTCGCCGTCGTCGCCCGCGCCGCCGAACTCCTCGGGTGCCGTGAGGCCGAAGAGCCCCAGAGCCCCCATCTTCTGCACGACGTCGGTCGGGAAGTGGTGGTCCTTGTCCCACTGGGCCGCGTGGGGGGCGATCTCCCCTTGGGCGAACTCCCGCACGCTGCGGCGGAACTCCTCGTGCTCGCGGGACAGCTCGAATGGCGTGGCAGCGGTCATGTCTGCACCCTAGCCCGACCGGTTAGCGTTTGTTAACCAACCGGGACGACGGTCATCGGCCCCCGAGGGCCGCCACACTGAGCCCACCCGGGGCGTTGGCTCACTCGGTGAACAGCGAGCTGACCTTGATCAGCGTCTCGACGATCCCGTACACGAGCGGGATGCCGACGAGGGCCCAGGCTCCGGCGATCTTGGCGCTCATGCGGCGCTCCTCTCCTCGGTGGGTGCGGTCTCGGGCTCATGGTGCTTCTCGGCCACGGGGCGCACCAGCAGGTTGGCGACGAAGCCGACCGCGAGCACACCGACCATCGTCAGCAGGGCCGGCCGATAGTCGTCGGCGACCAGCTCCCCCGGTGTCCCTCGGGCGTCGAGGAACCCGTTGACGATGAGTGGTCCGACGATGCCGGCGAGCGACCACGCCGTCAGCAGCCGGCCGTGGATGGCGCCGACCTGGTAGGTGCCGAAGAGGTCGCGCAGGTAGGCCGGGACGGTCGCGAAACCACCACCGTAGAAGGAGATGATGACCGCGGCGAGCAGCACGAAGACCACCGTCGAACTGGTCCCGGCCAGGGCCAGCGCCGAGTACAGCACGAGGCCGACTCCCAGGTAGAGCATGTAGGTGGGCTTACGGCCGATGACATCAGAGGTCGAGGACCATACGAACCGCCCGGCCATGTTGAAGATCGACAACAAGCCCACGAATCCGGCCGCTGCGGGCGCGGAGACGCTCGAGGCGCCACCCTCGCGGAAGAAGTCGACGATCATCGACGCGGCCTGCTCGAGGATGCCGATGCCCGCGGTCACGTTGCAGAAGAGCACCAGCCACACGAGCCAGAACTGGGGAGTCTTGATGGCCGTGGCCGCCGACACGCTGGCGGTGGTGACCATGCTCTGCTGCTTGCTCCGCGACGGCTCCCACCCGCCCGGCCTCCAGTCGTCGGCCGGCACGCGCACGATGAGCGCGCCGAAGAGCATGAACGCGAGGTAGACCAGCCCCAGCGTGACGAACAGCCCGGCGACGGCCCCGCCGCTGGCGGTCTGGTCGGGGTAGCCGCTGTCGTAGAGCGAGAGCAGCCGGCTGCTGAGCGGGCTGGCGACCAGCGCACCGCCCCCGAAGCCCATGATCGCCATGCCGGTGGCGAGGCCGGGTCGGTCGGGGAACCACTTGATGAGGGTCGAGACCGGTGAGATGTAGCCGATGCCCAGTCCGATGCCCCCGAGCACGCCGTAGCCGAGGTAGACCAGCCACAGCTGTCCCGCGGAGATGCCGAGGGCCGAGACCAAGAAGCCGGCCGACCAGAAGACGGCGGCCACCGCCATGGCGGCGCGCGGGCCGTTGCGATCGACCCAGGTGCCGAACAGGGCGGCGGAGACCCCCAGCACCGCGATCGCCAGCGAGAACACCACGCCCACAGCCGTGAGACTGGAGTCGAAGCGCTCGACGAGCGCGCTCTTGTACACGCTGGTCGCGTACACCTGACCGATGGAGAGGTGCACGGCCAAGGCGGCGGGCGGCACCAGCCACCGGCTGTATCCCGGTGGCGCGACGATGCGCTCACGGGAGAGGAACGACGGGACGGCCACGAGAATCCTCCTACGTCAACGATGTGATGGCCACCCTGCCGACCCGACGTGAGAGGCGCCACACCTGATCGGTCGGGGTGAGTCGGGCGATACCCTGCGAACCGAGTCCCACGAGAACACCCCTCACCACCATCGGGCAGGAGCGCACGTGCCGGAGATCAAGCCATTGCAGAAGGTCCTCATCGCGAATCGCGGAGAGATCGCGGTCCGGGTCATCAGGGCCTGCAAGGACGCCGGCATCGGTAGCGTCGCCGTCTACGCCGATCCCGACCGCGACGCCGTGTTCGTGCGCATCGCCGACGAGGCCCACTCGCTGGGCGGGGCCACCCCGGCCGAGTCCTACCTCGACATCGAGAAGATCATCGCGGTGGCGAAGAAGTCCGGCGCCGACTCCGTACACCCCGGCTACGGCTTCCTCGCCGAGAACGCCGACTTCGCCCAAGCCGTGATCGACGCCGGCCTCATCTGGATCGGTCCGCCGCCGGCGGCCATCGAGGCCCTCGGCGACAAGGCCAAGGCCAAGCACATCGCCGAGCGCGCCAACGCGCCGCTGGCCCCGGGCACGAAGGATCCGGTCGCCGACGCCGACGAGATCGTCGCGTTCGCCAAGGAGGCCGGCCTGCCGGTCGCCATCAAGGCGGTCTTCGGCGGCGGCGGTCGCGGTCTGAAGGTCGCGCGCACGCTCGAGGAGATCCCCGACGCCTTCGACTCCGCCGTCCGCGAGGCCGTCACCGCGTTCGGCCGCGGGGAGTGCCTGGTCGAGAAGTTCCTCGACAAGCCGCGTCACGTCGAGACCCAGTGCCTGGCCGATCAGCACGGCAACGTCGTGGTCGTCTCGACCCGCGACTGCTCGCTCCAGCGCCGCAACCAGAAGCTGGTCGAGGAGGCGCCCGCGCCGTTCCTCTCCGACGAGCAGATGACCGAGCTCTACGAGTCCTCCAAGCGCATCCTCACCGAGGCCGGCTACTACGGCGCCGGAACCTGCGAGTTCCTGGTCGCCCAGGACGGCACCATCTCCTTCCTCGAGGTCAACACCCGACTCCAGGTCGAGCACTGCGTCTCCGAGGAGGTCACCGGCATCGACCTCGTGCGCGAGATGTTCCGTGTCGCCGCCGGCGAGGAGCTCGGGTACGGCGACCCCGAGGTGCGCGGCCACTCCATCGAGTACCGCATTAACGCCGAGGACGGCGGCCGCAACTTCATGCCCGCTCCCGGCACCCTCTCGGCGTGGAGCCCGCCGCAGGGCCCGGGCATCCGGCTCGACGGCGGCTACGAGAACGGCGAGACCGTCCCCGGCTCGTTCGACTCCCTCATCGCCAAGCTCATCGTCACCGGCACCACCCGCACCCAGGCGCTGGAGCGCTCGCGGCGCGCGCTCGACGAGTTCGTCGTCGACGGCATGCCCACGGTCATCCCGTTCCACCGCGCCGTGGTCTCCGACCCCGCCTACGTCGGCCCCTCCAACCCCACCGGCGAGGGCTCCTTCGACGTCTACACCCAGTGGATCGAGACCGACTTCGACAACCAGATCGAGCCCTACGGCGGCGATGTGGCCGAGGCCGAGGAGGCCGGCGAGCGTCAGACCGTGGTGGTCGAGGTCGGCGGCAGGCGCCTCGACGTCGTCATCCCGGCCGGCCTCGGCGGACTCGCCGCCACCGGCGGAGGCGCCGGCGCCGGTGCGAAGAAGCCCAAGCGCGCCGCAGGCAAGAAGGCCGGCGCCGCGGCGTCCGGCGACGCCGTCACCAGCCCCATGCAGGGCACCGTGGTCAAGGTCGTCGCCGAGGAGGGCGCCGAGGTCGCCGAGGGCGACACGATCGTGGTCATCGAGGCCATGAAGATGGAGCAGCCGCTCAAGGCGCACAAGGCCGGCACTGTGACCGGACTGGCCGCCGAGATCGGCGCCACCGTCACCAGCGGCGCGGTCATCTGCGAGCTGAAGGACTGACCCGGCTCCCACCCGTCGCACTCCGGTAACCGGGAGGTCCGTGTCGACACGGACCTCCCGGTTGCTCTCACGTGTGCTGGGCGGGTGTCACCAGAGCAGGTCGGCCCACACAAAGCCCGGCCGCTCGGTGAGCGAGACCCCCGGCAGCAGGCTGGGCAGGGCCTCCGCGATGCCCTCGAGATCGGCACCCTCGACGGCCACGGTCAGGCGATCGGGTGTCACGCGCAGCGTCACGTCGTCGACGTCGGAGCCGCCCAGCACGCACAGCGCCACGGCGCGGCCCGTGGCCGCCCGTCCCGGGTCCAGCGGCGTCGAGGCGCTGAGCCGGACGACGGCGCCCCGCGCTCGCGCGCGCACGAGCGCCTCGCGCACGCCGGCGTCGAGCAGCACCCGGGCGCGCAGGTCGTCTCGTAGCCGGGCCGACAGCAGGCTCGCCTGGAGCGCGGCGTCGGCCGGCGAGACCGCACCGGAGGACACGCTGCGCAGGAAGGGCAGCACGTCGGCCTCCAGCTCACGCACCCGCTGCTCGCGTACGGCCACCCACTCCCCCAGCACCACCTGGTCACCGGCGGAGGCGACCGCACGGCCGAGCAGCCGGGAGGCCAGCCGGTCGGCGGGCTGCACCACACTCCTGATGCCCCACGAACCGAGGAACCACAGGAGGGCGGCCACGCTCGCCTGCGCGACGTCGGAGAGTGAGACGACCACCCCGTGCTCCAGCAGCAGGTAGGTCACCTGCACCCCCATCTGCGTCACCGCAGCCAGGGCACCGTGGCCCGGGCGGCCCCGCAGCACGAGGACGGCGATGAGCAGCGCCGTCCACCCCTGCGCCCAGTTCGCATAGGTCTGCAACTCACCGGGGTGCAGGGAGGCGAGATCCGCCGCCTCGATCAGGCCGATGGCTGCCACGACCATCAGCCCCTCGCCGCGGCCGAGCGGGCGCGTGCGAGGGTCGATCAGAGGCATGAGCATGCGCACGACGACCAGGCCGCACCCGAGCAGGGCCGCCAGATAGAGCCACGGCTCGTCGACCAGCTCCCACGACAGCAGCGCCATGGTCACGTGCAGCACCGACCAGGCACCGGCCGCGACGAGGCAGGCGGTGCGCACGGGGGCCGTGACCGACGAACCCGTCGGGCGCGTCGAGGAGTCCTCAGACGTCGTCGGCGTCGGGTGCGCGCTCGTCGTCGACGTCACGGCCACAGCACCTCCACCTCCGTGCCTGCACCTCGCCTGGACTGCACGCGGGCTCGCCCACCCACCGCCTCCATGCGTCCGCGCACGGAGACGAGGATGCCCAGGCGGTCCGGGGCGGTGTGGTCGGGGTCGAACCCTCGACCGCGGTCGACGACGCGCACCCGCACAGCCCGACGGTCGTGGTGCACGCTGACCTCGACCGTCCCCTCGGGCGCCGGCTCGCCCCCGAACGCGTGGCGGCCGACGTTGCGCAGCGCCTCGCGGGTCGCCTCCACGAGCGCGATCCGTACTTCGGCGGGCAGCGGCACCGCGTCGTCGTCGACCTCCACGAGGGTGTCGGCGCTCGGACACATCTCCAGCGTGCTGTCCAGGAGCCCGTCGACGAGGTCGGGCGCCGGCGGACCCTGCGCGGCCGCGGCCCCGGCGTCGTCGACCACTCTGGCGGCGGCCTCGCGCACCGGGGCCGGGATCTCGTCCTGCGACACCTGCACATCGGCCAGCACCGCGAGCACCTCGTCGTGCACGTAGGCGTCCCACAGCGCCGCGGCTCGTCCCTGCGCCTCGACGGCCCTGGCGTCCTCGAGTCGTCGGACGGCCTCGGCCCGCGCCACCCCGATGCGTCCGACGCTCTGGTCGAGCACCAGCCGGACCGTCGTGAGGCCACCGGCGATCGTGACGACGAACAGCAGGCTGCCGACGAGATCCTCGGGCCGCTCGCCCCAGTCGACGCGCCAGGACAGCCAGCCGCGCGCCAGCACCAGCGCCAGCACGGCCAGGGCGACGCCCGAGCCACGTCGGGAGACCACGGCGGCGGCGCCGCTCGCGACGTAGATGACATAGAGCGGCCAGGGCGTCTGCACCCGACTCGCCGTCTCGACCAGCGGCAGGGTGATCAGGAGGGCGACCTCGGTCGCGACCACCGTGCGTCCGGAACCGACATCGTGCCCCGCGACCGCCAGCACGAGGCTCGCGACGAGGGCTGCGAGGCCGGCCGCCGTCCACCAGAGGGGGTAGCCGTCGTGCTGCTCGCGCACACCGACCGCGACGGGGAACACCAGCGTCAGCAGGCCGACGACCAAGAGCAGACAGGCCAGCCGGCGCGGGTCAGTCCGCATCGGCGATGAGGCCGTCCTCCACGGCGCGACGGTGCAGGTCGACGCGTGAGGAGGCCGGCCTCCCGAGGTCGGCGTACTTGACCCGGACCCGCTTGAGGTACTCCTTGAGCGTCTCCTCCGAGATGCCCATCGCCCGCGCCGCCTGCCGGTCGGTGAGCCCGTGCGCGACCAACTGGAGCGCCTCCTCCTCCCGCCTGGCCAGCCGGGGTCGCTGGCGCTCGTAGGCGTGCACCATCTCGGCCATCTGGTGGCTGATGACCGGCAGCCCCGCCTCGACCTGGCTGATGGCGTCGAGCAGCACCTCCCGCTCCTCCGACTTCAGCACCACTCCCAAGGCGCCCGCCTGGAGGGCGTCGACGACCCACGCGTTGCGGCTTCCTTCGGTGTAGACGAGCACCCCGGCGTCGAGGGCCAGTAGCCGTCGCACGTTGTCGCGGGGGCGCGAGCCGTCTCCGAGCTGGAGGTCCAACAGCACCACGTCGGCCTCGAAGCCGGCGCCGGCGTAGTCCGCGACGGACGCCGCGTGCCCGACGAAGGTGTAGCGGTCCGGGTGCTCATCGGCGTAGGTCTCGAGCCCGTAGAGCATCATCGGGTGATCGTCGATGGCGGCCACCCGGCACGGCCCCTCGGCGACTGGTGCGGTCACGAGTAAAGGCTAGGTGAGGTCAGCCACCGGCGCGAGAGCCGATCCGGCCGGTGGGCGCCACCCGGTGAGACGCGCGGTGCCCTCACGCACCTGGTCTCGATAGGTTGCCACGCATGTTCTCCAAGGTGCTGGTGGCCAACCGTGGCGAGATCGCCGTGCGTGCCTTCCGGGCCGCCTACGAGCTGGGGGCCCGCACGGTGGCGGTGTTCCCGCACGAGGACCGGTGGTCCGAGCACCGCCTCAAGGCCGACGAGTCCTATCAGATCGGAGAGCTCGGCCACCCCGTGCGCGCCTACCTCGACCCGCAGGCGATCGTCGAGGTCGCCGTACGCTCCGGAGCCGACGCGGTCTACCCCGGCTACGGCTTCCTCTCCGAGAACCCGGCCCTGGCCGAGGCGTGCGCCGAGGCGGGCATCACCTTCATCGGCCCGGCTCCCGAGGTGCTCGAGCTCACCGGCAACAAGGCCCGGGCCATCGCCGCGGCCAAGGCGGCGGGTGTCCCGACGCTGGCCAGCGTCGAGCCGTCGGACGACGTCGACACCCTGCTCACGGCCTCGGAGAGGCTGCCCTACCCGCTCTTCGTCAAGGCGGTGGCCGGCGGCGGCGGTCGCGGCATGCGACGGGTCGACGACCCCGCCCGGCTGCGCGACGCCGTCGAGGCCTGCATGCGCGAGGCGGCGGGCGCCTTCGGCGACCCCACGTGCTTCATCGAGCAGGCGGTGGTCGACCCGAGGCACATCGAGGTGCAGATCCTCAGCGACGGCACGGGTGGGGACGACGGCGTCATCCATCTCTACGAGCGTGACTGCTCGCTGCAGCGGCGGCACCAGAAGGTCATCGAGCTCGCGCCGGCGCCGAACCTCGACCCCGGTCTGCGCGAGCGCATCTGCGCCGACGCCGTGCGCTTCGCCCGTGAGATCGGGTACCGCAACGCCGGCACGGTGGAGTTCCTCCTCGGCGCCGACGGCACGTACCACTTCATCGAGATGAACCCGCGCATCCAGGTCGAGCACACCGTCACCGAGGAGGTGACCGACGTCGACCTGGTGCAGAGCCAGATCCGCATCGCGGCCGGCGAGACGCTGGCCGACCTCGGGCTGAGCCAGGACTCCATCGTGCTGCGCGGCGCGGCGCTCCAGTGCCGCATCACCACCGAGGATCCCGCCAACGACTTCCGCCCCGACACCGGGGTCATCACCACCTACCGCTCCCCCGGCGGCGGCGGGGTGCGTCTGGACGGCGGCACGGTCTACACCGGCGCCGAGGTGTCGGCGCACTTCGACTCGATGCTGGCCAAGCTCACCTGCCGCGGGCGCACCTTCGAGAAGGCGGTCGAGAAGGCGAGTCGGGCGGTGGCGGAGTTCCGCATCCGCGGCGTCTCCACGAACATCCCGTTCCTCCAGGCGGTGCTCGCCGACCCCGACTTCACGGCCGGCCGGGTCACCACCTCGTTCATCGAGACCCACCCGCAACTGCTGCGCGCCCGCGGCACCGGCGATCGCGGCACCAAGCTGCTCACCTACCTCGCCGACGTCACCGTCAACCGGCCGCACGGCGAGGCTCCGGTGACGATCAGCCCGGTCGAGAAGCTACCCCCCGTCGATCTCGGGGTGCCCGCGCCCGACGGCACGCGCCAGGCGCTGCTGCGGCTGGGGCCCGAGGGGTTCGCCCGGGCCTTGCGTGAGCAGAAGAACGTCGCGGTCACCGACACCACGTTCCGCGACGCCCACCAGTCGCTCCTGGCCACGCGCGTGCGCACCGCCGACCTGCTGGCGGTCGCGCCGTACGTCGCCCGCACCACGCCCGAGCTGTGGTCGCTGGAGTGCTGGGGCGGCGCGACCTACGACGTCGCGCTGCGCTTCCTCTCCGAGGATCCGTGGGAGCGATTGGCGGCCCTGCGTCAGGCGGCACCGAACATCTGCCTCCAGATGCTGCTGCGAGGTCGCAACACGGTCGGCTACACGCCGTACCCGACGACGGTCACCGATGCGTTCGTCGAGGAGGCCGCGGCCACCGGACTCGACGTCTTCCGCATCTTCGACGCGCTCAACGACGTCGACCAGATGCGCCCGGCCATCGACGCCGTCCGCGGCACCGGGACCGCACTGGCGGAGGTCGCGCTGTGCTACACCGGCGACCTCTCCTCGCCCGGCGAGAAGCTGTACACGCTCGACTACTACCTGCGCCTGGCCGAGCGCATCGTCGAGGCCGGCGCCCACGTACTGGCCATCAAGGACATGGCCGGGCTGCTCAGGGCGCCTGCGGCCCGTCGCTTGGTCATGGCGCTGCGGGAGAACTTCGACCTGCCCGTGCACCTGCACACCCACGACACCCCGGGCGGCCAGCTCGCCACGCTCACCGCGGCGATCGACGCCGGCGTCGACGCGGTCGACGCGGCGTGCGCGGCCATGGCGGGCACGACCTCGCAGGTGCCGCTCTCCTCGCTCGTGGCGGCCACCGACCACTCCGAGCGCGAGACGGGCCTCTCGCTGGCCGCCGTCAACGCGCTCGAGCCGTACTGGGAGTCCGTACGGCGGGTCTACGCGCCGTTCGAGTCCGGCCTCACCGCTCCCACCGGCCGCGTCTACCGGCACGAGATCCCCGGTGGCCAGCTCTCCAACCTGCGCCAGCAGGCGATCGCGCTGGGGCTCGGCGAGCGGTTCGAGGAGGTCGAGGACATGTACGCCGCGGCCAACGACATCCTCGGCAACGTGCCGAAGGTGACGCCTTCGTCCAAGGTCATCGGCGACCTCGCCCTCGCGTTGGTCGGTCTGGGCGCCGACCCGGCCGAGTTCGCGGCCGACCCCTCGAGGTTCGACCTACCGGCCTCGGTCGTGGGCTTCCTGCACGGCGAGCTGGGCGACCCGCCGGGCGGCTGGCCCGAGCCGTTCCGCTCCCGAGCGCTCGAGGGCCGCTCCTGGACGCCGGCGACCGAGTCGCTGTCGCAGGACGACACCGCCGGGCTCGCCGGCACGGCCGGCCAGACCAACCCCGAGCGCCGCCGGACGCTCAACCGGCTGCTGTTCCCGGGGCCCACCGCGGAGTACACCGAGACAGTCGACACCTACGGCGACGTGTCGGTGCTCGCCACGCTGGACTACCTCTACGGGCTGCGCCCGGGCGTCGAGCACGAGGTCACACTCGACGAGGGCAAGCACCTGATCCTCGGGCTCCAGTCGATCAGCGAGCCCGACGAGCGCGGCTTCCGCACCGTGATGGCGATGCTCAACGGCCACATGCGCCCCGTGAGCGTGCGCGACCGCAGCGTGTCGGCCGCGGTCGAGGCCGCCGAGAAGGCCGACCCCTCGGAACCCGGTCACGTGGCCGCCCCCTTCCAGGGCGTCGTCACGGTGGTGGTCGAGGAGGGCCAGCCGGTCGAGGCCGGCGAGACCCTCGCCACGATCGAGGCGATGAAGATGGAGGCCGCCATCACCGCCCCGCGGGCCGGCACCGTGGCCCGCCTGGCCCTCAGCGGCACCCGCTCGGTCGAGGGCGGCGACCTGGTGGTCGTGCTCGGTTCCTGACGTTCGCCGGTCAGGAGCCGCGGCCGAGATCTACCCTGCCGCGGTGAGACGTCTGTTGCTGGCCGTGTGCGCTACCGCTCTGAGCCTGCCCCTGCTCGTGCCGTCCCTCGCCGGCGCGGCCGACCCGAATCCGGGCAACCCGCTGGCCGGACGCGCGTGGGGCGTGCCCCGCCACACCGCCGAGCCCCAGTGGCTCGCGTACGAGGCCGCGTCGGGTCGCCAGAAGAGACTGCTCGGCCGCATCGCCCTACGGCCGACCTCGAAGTGGTTCGGCGCCTGGATCCCCGACGGTGACATCAAGCAGAAGGTGCGCTCCTACATCGACGCCTCCACGGGCGGCGACACCGCCGTGGTCGCCCAGCTCACCGTCTTCAGGATGGTGCCGTGGGAGCAGGCCGCCTGCACGAGACTGCCCACGAAGACGGAGCGGACGTCGTACAAGCGGTGGATCCGCCGGTTCGTCGCGGGCATCGGCACCGAGCAGCACGCCGCGGTGGTCCTCCAGCCCGACGGGCCCTTCGCCCTGTGCGCGCCCGACGGCTCGCACGTGCTCTCGCGGCTCGAGACCTACGCGGCGAAGCGGCTCGGTGCCCTGCCGAACGTCGCCACCTACATCGACGCCGGATCCGCCGGTTGGAACCACCTCGACCCGGCGAACGCCGTCCGCCAGTTGACGCGGGCCGGCGTCGAGCACGTGCGGGGCTTCCACCTCAACACGACGCACTACGAGTCGACCGCCCGCGAGATCGACTTCGGCGCCGAGGTCGTGGCGGCGCTCGCGAAGGCTGGCCTCGACGACGTCCACTTCACCGTCGACACCGCCGAGAACGGCCGGCCCTTCACCTACACCGAGTTCTTCGACGCCCACCCCGACGGCGTCTTCAACAACGCACCCGCCTGCCGTAGGGCCGCCCAGAGGGTCTGCGCGACCCTCGGCATCCCGCCGACCGCCCAGGTGGCGCGCAAGCGGTGGCACCTACCCGCGCGCATCCGCCGGCTCGCCCGAGAGCACGTCGACGGCTACCTCTGGGCCGGACGCCCCTGGCTCGACACCCAGACCTGGCCGTTCGTCAGGCAGCGCGCTCTCCGGATGGCCCGCACCACCCCGTTCGCCGCAGCGCGGGGAGGAGAGGCGCTCAGCGCACGCTGAAGCGGAACCAGGTCGACGGCAGGCCGAGCCCGGAGCGGGCGGCGTCGCCGGTGAGCGTCACGGTGGCATCGGAGCCGACGAGGCGCAGCGAACGCACGCGGCGTCCGCCCTCGGTGTCGAGCACGACGATGCGCTCGAGGTCGCCGAGAGCCGGCCACTGCGACTCGATGCGGTCGTCGGTCACCTGACGCGTCCAGTCGTGGTAGCCGTTGCCGGACCACCCGTCGTAGGGGTCGGCCTGCGCCACGAGATAGGGCACGGAGCCGGCCGAGGTGTAGCCACCGCTGCTGGAGCCGAACTGCGTGAACGCCGCGGCCCCGTCGGCCAGGACCACCTGCCGCGCGGTCGCCGCGACCGCGTCGTCGGAGAGCGGATTCTCCGAGCCCACGCCACCGTAGACCTGGCACGAGGTGGTGTCGCAGACCTGATAGTCGGGGCTCACCGGGTGAGCGCGCTCGTAGGCGGCGTAGGTGCGGGCCGCGATCGCCTGGGCCTGCACCGCCGCCGGGCTCCAGCTCGCCGGCATCTCGCGGGGCACCACACCGCGCAGGTAGTCCTCGAGGCGCAGCCGGTTCACCACGACCGGCGCCGAGCCCGTAGCGACCAGCCGCAGCCGGCCCCGGTAGGCACGGTCGCCGGACGGCGTCACCATGCTCACCGGTCGGTTGCGCGCGTCGAGCTCGCCGGAGCCGGCCAGGTCGACCACCGGCTCCCAGCCTCCCTTGGCCGGAGCACCCGCGGGCAGCCGCGCCACCCGCGCGCCGTCATCGCGCACCCGCACGCGGTAGCGCGACACCCCGTCGGCCGGCAGCTCCGTGGTCTCCCCCGTCGCGACGTCGCGCACCCGCAACCCCGACCGGGGCCGCACCACCAGATCGCGACGTCCGGTGCCGCTGAGGCCGACACTGATCCGGCCGCCGCGCGTGCCGGCGTCCGTGCCCGGGTAGTAGAACGCGACGATCTGTTGCGCGGTCAGGCCCTGCCGCGCGGCGCCCTCGGCGCCGTACTGGGACATCCCGTGACCGTGCCCGAAGCCGTGACCGGTCACCGTCAACACCGCGTCGGAGGGCACGTCGATCGCGGCGGCGCGCCGGGCCTGGGCGGGAGCCGCACCCACCGTGAGGGCGACCAGAGCCGTCAACGACACGGCGAACAGCGAGCGCATGGGCGTCATCGCACCACGCGTCACACCAGCCCCGCCGGGCTACGCGAGAACTACGGTCACGTAGTTTTGAACAGCGTCGAACGCAGGCCGAACGTCGAACGGAAGGCGTCGCCGCTCACCGTCACCGTCTTCGACGAGCCTCGGATGCTGACCGTGACCGCACGGCCGCCGTAGGCCCCGTTCCCGTCGCGCTCGGAGACACTCAGGGAGCGGAAGGCGCCGATGTCGTAGGCGCTCTCGATCGCGGCAGCCGAGACGCTCTGCTTCCAGACCGGGTAGTCGTCGAAGGTGTCCTTGCGCGCCTTGAGGTAGGCAGCCGATCCCTTGACCGAGTAGCCGCCGTTGCTGGCCGAGAACTGGGTGAAGGCCGGCCGGCCCTGGTAGGTGCGCACCTGCTTGCGGGTGGCCTTGACCGCCTGGTCGGACGCCGGGTGCTCGGCCGAGGCGCCCCCGTAGACCTGGCACAGCGCGGTGTCGCAGATCTGGTAGCGCCCCGTGAGGGGGTGCGCCCGCTCGTACGCGGCGTAGGTGCGGGCCGCGACGGCCTGCGCGCGCACGGCGTTCGCCGACCACAACGCCGGCACCTCCTGCGGCACGACGCCGCGCAGATAGCTCTCCAGGCTCACCTTGTTCACGGTGTCGCGCCGGGTGCCAGCACTGTTGCTCGACACCGAGCGCAGCGTGCCCCGGTACGTCGTGCGGCCGCCCGGCTTGATGAGGGTGATCGGACCGGGCGCGCGGAACTCGGCGTCGGGGGCGAAGCGTCGCTTCGAGTGCCAGCCGCCGCTCGTGCGCTTGGACTCCAGGTGAGTACGGCCCTGCGCGTCGGGCCGCAGCCGCCACTGCTTCGCCTGCGAGTCGAGGCCGGTGAGGTCGATGGTGCGGCTCTTGCCGAGCAGCTTCACCTTCAGCCCGGAGCGGTCGACCACGCGCACGTCGCGCCCGGTGTCGCCGCTGATGAGCACCGTGACCTGACCGCCCACGCTGCCCTGCTTCGTACCCGGGTAGTAGAAGCCGAGGATGCGCTGGTACCCCCAGCCGGCCTCGGCGCGCGCCTTGGCGCCGTACTGGGAGAGCCCCTTGCCGTGGCCGAACCCCTTGCCCTGCAGGGTGACGCCGCCGGCGCGGGCCTGGGCGGACGGCGCTGTGGCCACGGCGACGAAGCTCAGGACCAACCCAAGTACGGGCGCGATGAGCAGGAACGGCAGACGACGAGACATGGAGAGACTCCCGAGAGCGGTCGAGGACCGCCCCATCCTCACAGATGCAGGCAAGCTGACACCGCGATACGCCGACCTGCTGCGCCGCCTCTGCGAGTGACGGTCGCGTGACCCACTTCCTCGACTTCGAGCTCGCCCTCAAGATCGCGGCGCGAGCGATCGGTGGAGAGCCCGTCGTCGGCGACGCTGGGCTCCTCGAGTCGGCGCTGGCGCGACCGCCGGCCGAGGGCAGCATGTCGGACCTGGAGTCCATCGCAGCGCTTCTCGAGACGGGTTCGCCACGGGGGCTTGGCCGCCGAGCTGCCCCGGCCGGACTCGGTGCTGCTGAGCGCGGTGCAGCGGTGCAGCGGCCTCAGACCCGGTGGAGTCGCCGTGCGGCCTCGGCGATGGAGCCGCTCATCGAGGGGTAGACCGTGAACGCGTGCGCGAGCTGGTCGGCGGTGAGGTTGTTCGCGACCGCCAGCGCGACCGGGTGGATCAGCTCCGAGGCCCGCGGCCCCACCACGACGCCACCCACCACGATGCCGGTGCCGGGGCGGCAGAACAGCTTGACGAAGCCGTCGCGCACGCCCTGCATCTTGGCTCGCGGATTGCCCGAGAGGTGCAGCATCGCGACCTCGGCCTGCATCTCGCCGGCGTCGACGGACTGCTGGGAGCACCCCACCGTGGCGATCTCGGGGGCGGTGAAGACGTTGGAGGAGACGGTGCGCAGGTCGAGGGGCTGCACGGCGTCGCCGAGGAAGTGCCACATGGCGATGCGTCCCTGCATCGCGGCCACCGAGGCGAGCATCAGCACCCCGGTGCAGTCACCGGCCGCGTACACGCCGCGGGCCGAGGTGCGTGAGACGCGGTCGACGTTGACGAACCCGCCGTCCTTGACGACGACACCGGCCTCCTCGAGCCCGAGGCCGCTCGTGTTCGGTACCGAGCCCAGCGCCAGGATGCAATGGGAGCACTCCACGGTGCGACCGTCGGTCAGCGTGACCGTGACGACGTCGCCGTCGCGGGTGACCGACTCCATGCGCGACTTCGAGAGCACCTCCATGCCGCGTCGGGTGGCCACCTCCTCGAGCACGGCGGCTGCGTCGGCGTCCTCGCCGGGCAGCACGCGGTCGCGGGAGGACACCAGCGTCACGGGGACGCCGAGAGCCTGGTAGGCGCTCGCGAACTCCGCGCCCGTGACGCCCGAGCCGACCACGACCAGCTTCTCCGGTCGTTCGGTGAGGTCGTAGACCTGCTCCCAGGTGAAGATGCGCTCACCGTCGGGCTGCGCGCTCTCGAGCGTGCGCGGTGCGGCACCCGTGGCCAACAGGATCGCGTCGGCCTCGAGGGTCGACTCCCCCCGCTCACCGTGGGTCACCACGACCCGGTTGGGTCCGTCGAGTCGCCCGCGGCCGGTGACGACCTCGACGCCGTCACGGCGCAGCCGGCGCTCGATGTCGTGGGACTGGTCGGTGGCCAGTCGCTTGACCCTCGCGTTGACCTTCGCGAGGTCGACGTCGATGGCGGTCGCGGGGTCACCTTCGGCGTCGCGCAGGCCAATGCCGAGCTCGCCCGCCTCGGCGACCTCGGTCATCACCTCGGCGGTGGCGATGAGGGTCTTGCTGGGCACACAGTCGGTGAGCACCGCCGAGCCGCCCAGGCCGTCGGTGTCGACGACCGTCACCTCGGCCCCCAACTGCTGGGCCACGTGTGCGGCCTCGTAGCCACCGGGGCCACCCCCGACGATCACCACCCGGTCACTCATGCGAATGCCTCTCCGTCGATGCTGGATCGGTTGCGGTCGGCGTGGCCTGGCCACTCACCGGGTTCTCAGAAGTTGATCATGTGGCCCGCGATGCCGTGCACGGCCTCCTTGACCGCCTCCGAGAGCGTCGGGTGGGCGAACACGTTCCGGGCGACCTCGTCGGCGGTGAGATCCCACTTCTGCGCGAGGGTGAGCACGGGCAGCTGCTCGGTGACGTCGGGTCCGATCATGGCGGCGCCGAGGATCTCGCCGTGCTCGGCGTCGGCGACGACCTTGACGAAGCCGACGGTCTCGCCGAGCCCCGCGGCCTTGCCGTTGGCCGAGAACGGGAACTGGGCGGTCTTGACGTCGTAGCCCTTCTCCTTCGCCTGGGCCTCGGAGTAGCCGAACGAGCCGATCTGCGGCTGGCAGTAGGTGGCCCGCGGGACGAAGTCGTACTCGACCGGCATGGTCTCGGCGCCGGCGATGGTCTCGGCGGCCACGATGCCCATGGCCTCGGCCACGTGGGCGAGCATCAGCTTGCCGGTGACGTCGCCGATGGCGTAGACGTGCTCGACGTTGGTGCGGCAGAAGTCGTCGATCGCGATGGCGCCGCGCTCGGTGGTCTCGACGCCGGTGGCGTCGAGACCGTAGCCCTCCAGGCGGGGGGCGAAGCCGAAGGCGGCCAGCATCTTGTCGGCCTCGAGCACCTCGGAGTCACCGCCGCCGGCGGGCGAGACGGTGACCTTGACGCCGGAGCCGGTGTCCTCGACGTTCTCGACCTTGGTGGAGGTCAGCACCTTCACGCCGAGCTTCTTGTACTGCTTGAGGAGCTCCTTGGAGACCGCTTCGTCCTCGGTCGGCACCATCCGGTCGAGGAACTCGACGATGGTCACGTCGACCCCGAAGTTCTTCATCACGTAGGCGAACTCGACGCCGATGGCGCCGGAGCCGCCGATGATGATCGAGCCGGGCAGCTCGCTGTCGAGGATCTGCTCCTCGTAGGTGACGACGTTCTCGCTCTTCTCCATGCCGGGGAGCATCCGCACGGTGGCGCCCGTGGCCAGGATGAGGTCGTCGCAGGTGTAGGACGTCGTGGCCCCGTCGGCGTCCGTGACGTCGAGCGAGGTCGGGCCGGTGAGCTGGCCCCAGCCGTTGATCTCGGTGATCTTGTTCTTCTTCATGAGGAAGTGGACGCCCTTGACGATCCCCTCGCTCACCTTGCGGCTGCGGGCGTGCGTCGGGCCGAACGACATGGTGGCGTCGCCCTCGATGCCGAACGTCTTCTTCTCGTGCGTGAGGGTGTGCGCCAGCTCGGCGTTCTTCAGCAGCGCCTTGGAGGGGATGCACCCCACGTTGAGGCAGACCCCGCCCCAGTACTTCTCCTCCACGACGGCCACCTTCTTGCCGAGCTGTGAGGCTCGGATGGCGGCGACATAGCCACCGGGGCCGGCGCCGAGGACCAGGACATCGAAGTGCGTCTCGCTCACGGGTCCACCCTAGTCCCGCGCGTCACCGCCCGAGCGAGCGGCGGTCCGCTGGCAGTAGCCTCGTGCCCCGTGACGCTCTACGCCGCCTACGGGTCCAACCTCGACCCGGCCCGGATGGGCGAGCGCTGCCCGCACTCGCCGCTCCAGACGACGGGGTGGCTGACCGGCTGGCGGCTCACCTTCGGCGGCGAGGAGCACGGCTGGGACGGCGCGCTACCGACGCTCGTCCCGGACCCGCTCGAGCAGGTGTTCGTAGCGATCTACGACATCAGCCGCCACGACGAGCGCACCCTCGACGAGCACGAGCAGGCCGACTCGGGGCTGTACCGCAAGACCAAGGTGCGGGTCTCGACCATGACCGGCGAGCAGGTGGCTTGGGTCTACGTCATCGACGCCTACGAGGGCGGGCTGCCCTCGGCGATCCAGCTCGGCGTGCTGGCCGACGCAGCGGAGGCGGCCGACGCACCTGCCGATTACGTGGCTGCGCTGCGGCGTCGCCCGTGTCGGTCCACCGGCCTGTGAGAGGTGTGCTTGTAGGGTCCGCGGAGTGACCCCGTACGAGCAGGCAGAGCAGGCCGCGGCGACCTTGCGTGAGCTGACGGGCGTCGAACGTCACGACGTCGCCCTCGTGCTCGGCTCGGGATGGCTGCCCGCCGCCGAGGCGCTGGGCGAGGCGACCGCCGACGTCGCGAGCACCGACGTCCCGGGCTTCTCGGCCGCCGCCGTCGCCGGACACAGCGGCCGCATCAGATCGGTGCCGACCGGGCCGGAGGGCGCCACCCGGCTGCTCCTCTTCGGCTCGCGCACGCACTACTACGAGGGCAGGGGCGTCGACGCGGTCGTGCACGGGGTGCGCACCGCCGCAGCCGCCGGCTGCCGGGCGATCGTGCTCACCAATGGCTGCGGCGGCCTGCGCGAGACCTGGAGCCCCGGCACACCGGTGCTGATCCGCGACCACATCAACCTCACCGGTGCCTCTCCCCTGGTCGGCGCGAACTTCGTCGACCTCACCGACCTCTACTCCCCACGCCTGCGCGAGCTGTGTCGCGAGGTGGAGCCGGGGCTCGACGAGGGTGTCTACGTGCAGTTCCCCGGGCCGCACTACGAGACGCCGGCCGAGATCGGCATGGTCCGCGCGATCGGGGGCGACCTGGTGGGCATGAGCACCACGTTAGAGGCCATCGCCGCTCGCGAGGCGGGCATGGAGGTGCTGGGCCTGAGCCTGGTCACCAACCTGGCCGCCGGCATCAGCGGCGCCCCCCTCGACCACACCGAGGTGCTCGAGGCCGGTCGGGCGGCCGCCCAGCGCATGGGCGACCTGCTGGCACGCGTCGTGCCGCGCATCTGAGAAGGCCCCCTTCGGGAGAGACATGACCCAGACCCACTCCGGCGCCGAGACCCGCGAACGTCTCCTCTCGGCCGCGACCAGGGCCTTCGCCGAGCACGGCCCCGGCAACGCCTCGCTGCTCGAGATCACCCGGCAGGCGGGTCAGCGCAACCGGGGCGCCGTGCATTACCACTTCGGCTCGCGCGAGGGTCTGCTCGCCGCCGTGCTGCGTCAGCACGCCGCCGACATCGCCGAGCGCCAGCGGGTCATGTTGGAGTCGGCCCGGTTGCAGCCCGACGACGACGTCGCGTCCGTCGTCGAGGCGGTGGTGCGTCCCGCGGTCGAACTGGCCGAGGCCGGGTGGAGCGGCCGATGCTTCATCGTGATCGTGGCAGCCCTCGTGGTCGACGAGCAGTACGACACCGACCCCGAGGTCGCCGAGGCCCTCCAGCTCACCGGCGGTTTCGAGACCTTCGACCTGCTGCGCACCCGGATGCCGGATCTGCCGGTCGAGATCGTCGACGAGCGGTTCGGCCTCTTCGCCGCGTTCACCCTGCGCGCCATCGGCGACCGGGTCCGGCTGCGCGACAGCGCCTCGCCCGGCTCCCCTCGCTCGAGCCTCGACACCGAGGCGTTCGTCACCAACCTCATCGCGATGGGGGTGGGCATGCTGTGCGCGTCCTCGTGACCGGCGCGGCCGGCTCCATCGGCCGCGTGCTGTTGCCGGGACTCGCCGGTCTCGGCCACGAGGTCGTCGGGCTCGACCGCGCTCCGGCCCCCGCCGGCCTCGTCTCCGACGGCTGGCACGTCGCCGACTGCGCCGACCCCGCGGCCGTCGACGCCGTCGTGGCCGACGCCTCCCCCGAGGCGGTCGTGCACCTGGCCGGACAACCCGACGAGGCCTCCCTGCCCGACTCCTTGACCTCGCACGTCACCACGACCGCCTCCCTCGTCGACGCGATGGTGGCCCACGGGGTGCCGCGATTCGTCTACGCCTCCTCCAACCACGCGGTCGGCCGGACGCCGCGTGCGGACCTCGCCGACGGCGTGCTCCGCGCCGACGCTCGGCCGCGCCCCGACACCTTCTACGGCGTCGGCAAGGTCGCGGCCGAGGCCGTGATGAGCCTCTACGCCGACCGCTACGGCCTCGATGCGATCGCGTGCCGGATCGGCTCGTTCCTCCCCGAGCCCACCACCGTGCGCCAGCTCGCGACCTGGCTCTCCCACGGTGACTGCGTGCGCATGGTGCACGCCGCCCTCACCGCCCCCTCCCCCGGCTTCGCGGTGCTCTACGGCGTCTCGGCCAACACCCGGGGCTGGTGGGACCTGACCCCCGGCCGCACCCTGGGGTTCGACCCGCAGGACGACGCCGAGACCTTCGCCGGCTCCGTCGACGCGCGCCCCGAGGACGACGCCGAGACCACCGTGGTCGGTGGCCCTTGGGCGGGCGAGTCGTTCTACCGCCCCGCCCTCTGACGCCGACCCGTCGCCAGTTTTCACGTGACCCGTCGCCAGTTTTCATCTGACCTGCCACGACTTTGCAGCTGACCTGCCACCATTTTTCTTGTGTTTGCTGGAGTGCACTCCCATGTCTCACACTGCCGGCATGGGCTCTCACACCATCGCCGAGGCCGCAGACCTGGTCGGCCTGAGCACCGACACCCTGCGGTACTACGAGAAGGACGGCCTGCTCCTGCGCCCCGTGCCGCGGACGTCGTCAGGGCAGCGCCGCTACGCCGTTGAGGATCTGCAGTGGCTGACGATGGTGACCCGACTCCGCTCCACCGGCATGCCGATCCGAGCCATCCGGCGCTATGCAGCGCTCGTGCGGGCCGGCAGCGGCAACGAGGTCGAGCGCCTGGAGCTGCTGCGTGCCCACCGTCGCACCGTGCTCGACCAGTTGGCCGAGATCACCGAGCACCTCGGGGCGATCGAGGCCAAGATCGGCATCTACGAGGACACACTCGACCGGGGACTTGACCTGGAGCGCACTCGAGGGTCTTCAGTGGGGGTATGACGATTCAACAGCGCACCCTCGGCACCACCTCGCCGCTCACCGTCTCCGCGCTCGGTCTCGGTTGCATGGGCATGTCGGAGTTCTACGGAACCCCTGACGAGCAGGGCGGCATCGAGACCATCCACCGCGCCCTCGACCTCGGCGTCACCTTCCTCGACACCGCCGACATGTACGGGCCCTTCACCAACGAGCGACTCGTCGGTCGCGCCATCGCCGCACGCCGCGACGAGGTGCAACTCGCCACCAAGTTCGGCAATCAGCGCACCGAGGACGGCACCCGGCTGGGCATCAACGGGCGCCCCGAGTACGTGCGGGCCGCGTGCGACGCCTCGCTGATGCGCCTCGGCGTCGACCACATCGATCTCTACTACCAGCACCGCGTCGACTTCACCGTGCCGATCGAGGAGACGGTCGGCGCCATGAAGGAGCTGGTCGAGGCCGGCAAGGTCCGGCACCTCGGCCTCTCGGAGGCCGGCGCCGACACGATCCGCCGCGCGCACGCCGTGCACCCCATCACCGCCCTCCAAAGCGAGTACTCGCTGTTCACCCGCGACCTGGAGGACGACATCCTCCCCGTGGTGCGCGAGCTCGGCATCGGTCTCGTGCCGTACTCACCGCTGGGCCGCGGCATCCTGACCGGCCGTCTCACCCAGGGATCGCTCGCCGACGGCGACAGCCGCGCGAGCGCCTACTTCCCGCGGCTCAACGGCGACAACCTCGACGCGAACCTCGCACTGGTCCGCGCGGTCACCGAGATCGCCGAGCGGCTGGACTGCACCCCGGGGCAACTCGCCCTGGCCTGGGTGCTCGCCCAGGGCGACGACGTCGCGCCCATCCCCGGTACCAAGCGGGTGCGCTATCTGGAGGAGAACGTCGGCGCGCACGCCGTCCGACTCACCGACGAGGATCTGGCGGCACTCGAACGCGCCGTCCCGCGCGGTTCGGTGGCCGGCGATCGCTACGGTGACATGAGCTCCATCGACGCGTGACGGACCGACCCCGGCCCGCCCGGTTGGCGAGTTTTGCTGTGAATCCTAAATGGATCGGGGATGATCACCGCGTGAACAACTCGTTTCGGCGCGTAAGGGCAGGCGCGCTCATCGGGGCTCTGGGGCTCTCGAGCACCCTGCTGACGGCGTGCAGCGACAGCTCGACCACGGCCGACCCTACCCCGCCGAGCAGCGCGACCCCGACCTCGCCGTCCGTGTCGACGTCGGCTCCCACCGAGTCCACCGAGCCCACCGAGCCCGCATCGTCGAAGCCACCGGCCGAGCGCACCGCCGCCACCACCAGCAACGCCGCCGACGCCGGCAACTCCTGCACCGAGCTGCCGGCGCGCACCCAGCTCATCGCCTGGGAGGTGTTGCGGGTCAGCACCCCGATCACGGTCACCTCGCTGGAGCCGCAGGGCACCGGTGTGAAGGTCACCGGCACCCTGCTCTCCCCGGCGCCGGTGAAGGTGCCGACGACGACGGGCGCCTGGCAGGGCACCGCACCGCCGAAGCGCACGCAGAAGTATCTCGGCTGGGCCGATCGCAAGCCCCTCACCGATCGCGTCATCGAGCCCGGCCGCTACTACTGGTACGCCCGGGCCACCGTCACGACGCCGGCGAGGGTCGATTCCGTCGACCTCACCTACACCCGCGAGGACACCGGCGCCGAGGAGACCATCTCCTCGCGCTTCGACGAGATCGCGCGCGCCTCCTGCTCCTGACGGCACTCCGGCTACGGTGACCGCGTGTCACCGAACGACCTGGACTCCGCCCTCATCGACTCCCTCATCGACTCCGTCATCGACTCCGCACGGGGCTGGCTCGACGACGACCCCGACCCCGCCACCCGCGCCGAGCTGAGCAGCCTCGTCGATCGCTCCGCAGCGGGCGACGCGGCGGCCGCGGCCGAGCTCGCCGACTGCTTCTCCGGTGTCTTGGAGTTCGGTACTGCCGGGCTGCGCGGGCGGCTGGGCCCCGGGCCGAACCGGATGAACCGGGTGGTGGTGGCCCGCGCGGCGGCGGGGCTGGCCGCCTACCTGGGCGGGGGCAGCGTGGTCGTCGGCTACGACGCTCGGCACAACTCCGAGAGGTTCGCGCTCGACACCGCCGAGATCCTCGCCGGCGCCGGACTCACGGTGCACCTGCTGCCGCGCCCCCTACCGACCCCGGTGCTCGCCTACGCGGTCCGCGAACTGGGCTGCGCCGCAGGCGTGATGGTGACCGCCAGCCACAACCCGCCGCAGGACAACGGCTACAAGGTCTACCTCGGCGACGGTAGCCAGATCGTCCCGCCCGCCGACACCGAGATCGCCGCGGCCATCGCTGCCGTGGGCACGGTGGCCGACCTGCCCCGGGCCACGACGTCTCGGCGCGTCGACGAGGCGCTGGTCGACCGGTACGCCGACACCGTCGCGGCCCTGGTCGACGACGGTCCGCGCGATTTGCGCATCGCCTACACGCCCCTGCACGGCGTGGGCGCCGACACCCTGACCCGGGTGCTCGAGACGGCGGGGTTCGACAGCGTGTCGGTCGTCGCCGCACAGGAGGCACCCGACCCCGACTTCCCCACCGTCTCCTTCCCGAACCCCGAGGAGGACGGCGCCCTCGACCTCGCGCTCGCGCTCGCCGACGAGGCCTCCGCCGACCTGGTGGTCGCCAACGACCCCGACGCCGACCGTTGCGCCGCTGCCGTCCCGACCCCGACCGGGTGGCGGATGCTGCGCGGAGACGAGGTCGGCGTGCTGCTGGCCACGCATCTTCTGCAACGGGGAACGCGGGGCACCTTCGCCACGACCATCGTCTCCTCCTCCCTGCTCGGCAAGGTCGCCGCGGCCGCCGGACAGTCCTTCGCCGAGACGCTCACGGGTTTCAAGTGGATCGGGCGCGTCGACGGTCTCGCCTTCGGCTACGAGGAGGCCCTCGGCTACTGCTGCGACCCCGAGCACGTGCGCGACAAGGACGGCGTCTCCGCCGCGCTGCTGCTGTGCGAGCTCGCCGCGTCACTCAGGGCCGAGGGGCGCACCCTGCTCGACCTGCTCGACGACCTCGCACGCGAGCACGGTCTGCACGCCACGGACCAGCTCAGCGTGCGTGTCGACGACCTCACCCTCATCGGCGACGCCATGGAACGCCTGCGAGCATCGCCGCCCGCCACGCTCGGGGGCCTCGACGTAGCCCGCGTCGACGACCTCGCGCGGGGGTCGGCCGACCTGCCTCCCACCGACGGGCTCCGCTTCTCGCTCGCCGACGGGGCGCGCGTCGTCGTGCGCCCGAGCGGCACCGAGCCGAAGCTCAAGTGCTATCTCGAGGTCGTCGTCCCCGTGGAGGCGGGCGTCACCGACCGGGTCGACGCCGTCGAGGCCGCCCGCATCTCTGCCGCCACTCGCCTCGACGCGATCCGCTCCGACCTCGGTCTGGCCCTGGGGCTCTAGCGCAGCAGGAGCAGCACGACCAGCGCGAGCGCGGGCACGACCACGGCCGCAACGGACGGCCAGGCTCGCTCGCGTGCGACCTGCTCCGCCAGCGCCGCCTGCTCGGGCGAGCGCGCCCTGATGCCGCGCGCGCGCAGGTCTGCGTCGATCTGTCGGCCCAGCTCCTCCTCGACGTACGTGGCGAACTCCAGGCCACCCTCGTCGGAGCCCGACCCCCACATGCGGTCACCTCCGAGAGCGCCGCCCCAGAGACCTCCGCGGACCTGCTGAAGCGCCGCGCTGGAGCCCATGACGGCCTTCTGCCGCGAGCGCCCGATGGAGGCGTTCACGTAGCGGTCCCCACCGACGTGGGCAGCGAACACCTGCCGCACCACCACCGAGCGGATCGCCGCGAGCGGGATGCGCACGGTACTGAAGGGGTTGCGCAGCACCAGCACGCCGTGCTCGACCCACAGGCGAGGCCTGAGCAGCGTGGTCCACACCAGGGCGGCCGCCAGGAGACATCCCGCCGCGAAGGCGAAGGAGGTCACGGTGCGCTCGCCGACCAGCGCTGCCACGATCGTCACGGCGCAGATAAGCAGTCCGAGGATGCCCGTGACCCGACCGCTGGTGGGCGCGAAGCGCGTGATGCCGTCTTGTGGCTGGGGGCCTCGCATGGGATTGAGAGTAGTGGGCGCTCGATCCCTATCCTGGCCCGGTGACCGATCCCAGCCCCGCCGCCAGTTCCTCGCCCAGCAGCACCGCCGTCGCGCGCATCATCGACCACACTCTCCTCAAGCCGGAGGCCACCCGCGACCAGGTCGCCGATCTCGTCGCCGAGGCGCTCGACCTCGGCACGTACTCGGTGTGCGTGTCGCCGTCGATGCTGCCGCTGGTGTTGCCCGAAGGGCTGAAGCTTGCGGTGGTGTGCGGGTTCCCGAGCGGCAAGCACACCTCCGCCGTCAAGGCCGCAGAGGCGGCGGAGTCGGTGCGACTCGGCGCCGACGAGATCGACATGGTCATCGACATCGGCGCCGTCAAGGAGGGCCGCTTCGACGACGTCGAGGCCGACGTCGCCGCCGTGCGCGCCGCCGTGCCGGCCCCGGCCGTGCTCAAGGTGATCATCGAGTCTGCCGCCCTCACCGACGACGAGATCGTCGGCGCGTGCCGCGCAGCCGCCGCGGCCGGGGCCGACTTCGTGAAGACCTCCACCGGCTTCCACCCCAGCGGTGGCGCGAGCGAGCACGCCGTCCGGCTCATGGCGCAGACCGTCGGACCCGGCGTGCAGGTCAAGGCCTCCGGCGGCGTCCGCACCATGGCGCACGCCCGCACGATGATGGCGGCCGGCGCGACTCGTCTGGGCGTCTCGGGCTCGCGTGCACTGCTCGAGGACGACGCCCCGGCCAGCTCGGACTACTGATGCCCGGACCCGCCCGGGTCGTCGTGCTGGCCGGGCCCTCGGGCTCCGGCAAGTCCCGCCTCGCGGCCCGCCTCGGCCTGCCGGTCCTACGACTCGACGACTTCTACCGCGACGGCGACACCTCGGTCGACTGGGACCACCCCGACTCCTGGCTGCTCGACGACGCCGTCACCTGCCTGCTCGCCTTGTGTCGGGAGGGTCGCGCCGAGGTGCCGGTCTACGACATCGGCGCCAGCGCGCGCACGGGCTGGCAGACCTTCGACCTCGGCGGGCACGACCGGTTCGTGGCCGAGGGCATCTTCGCGCCGCTCGTCGTCGCCCCCATGCAGGACGCCGGCCTGCTCGCCGGCGCCTTCTGCGTACGTCGCACCGCGTTCGTCACGTTCTGGCTGCGACTCGCGCGCGACCTGCGTGAGCATCGCAAACCTCCTGCCCTGCTGGTGCGACGCGGCCTGGCTCTCGCCCGCGCTCAGGGTGCGGTGGTGCAGGACGCCGTGTCGCACGGCTGCACTCCGCTCACTCCCGGCCAGGTCGTCGCCCGCCTCCGGTGAGGCACCCACTGAGGGCAGGGCAACATCTTCTCCACAGTTCGCTGTCGGACCTTCCGATAGAACTGGTGTTCGACTAGAATCTGGTCATGACGCCGGCTCCTGCACCTCAGTCCTCAGGGCTGTTGAGTGTTGCGGTGTCGGCGCAACGCGAAGCCCAGTCCGCCGAGACGCGGCTCTGGGAGGCGGCCGCGGAGTGGTGTGCCGCGCACGCCGAGGGTCATGTGCCGGACTGTGTCGCCGGTGGCCCGCTGGGCGTCGTGACCGAGGAGTTGCTGGCCGCCTATGAGGTCGAGGGTGGTGACCGCCTCATCGGTGCCGGTGGCCCGGGGACGCCGCTGGTGGCGGAGTTCGCGGTCATCGAGCTCGCCACCGCCCTGGGGCGATCGGATGCGTCGGGTCGGGCGTTCGTGGGGGCGGTGATGGAGACCCGCTTCCGCCTCCCACTGCTGTGGGAGGCCATGACTTCGGGGCGGGTGGCGCCGTGGCGGGCACGTCGTATCGCCGAGGAGACCATGCGCCTCGGGCCTGAGGCTGCTGGGTTCGTGGACCGGATGATCGCACCCATCGCACACAAGACCGGCCTGCGGGCCCTGGACGGTCTCGTCGCGGACGCGATCGCCCGCTACGAACCCGAGACCGCTGAGGCCGACCTCGCCGACGCCCACGCCCACCGGCACGTCACGATCGAGCTCGACCAGCCCGGCCAGGGCGCGATGTGTGCGTTCGACGGCCTCGTGCGGCTCGACGGACTGTTGGACCGGGCTGATGCCGAGGACCTCGACCTGGCTCTACGGAATCTCGCTGCGGAGCAGTACGCCCTCGGCTCACCCCTCGAGCTCGGTGAGCGCCGTGCGGCTGCGTTGGGGCAGCTCGCGAGGAACCAGACGATGCTCGACCTGACCGGCACAGCGGCGACGGCGAAGCCCACCACGGTGCCTGCCCGGCAGCTCGTGCTCCACGTGCGCCTCTCGAGCGAGGCCGTCTCTGGCGCACCAGTTCTCGACCCCGCCACCGGCGCCCTGGGCATCCACCTCGCCCGCGTCTCCACCGAGCAGGGCTCGCACCGCGCGACCGTGACGGCGGAGCAGGTCGCGGCCTGGGCCGGCAACCCCGACACGAAGGTGGTTGTGAAGCCGGTCGTCGATCTCACCGAGACCGTCGCGGTCGACGCCTACGAGGTCCCCGACCGCATCGCCTTCCGGGTCAAGGAGCAGCGCCAGACCTGCGCCTTCCCCTTCTGCCAATGGTCAGCGATGCGAGCCGACCTCGACCACATCGACGAATACGCGCCCATGTCCGAGGGCGGCCCACCCGGCCAGACCAGCACCGAGACGCTCGCCCCGCTGTGCCGGACCCACCACCGTGCCAAGACCCACCCGTCACCCAGTCGCCAAACGGGGCGATCGGAGAGACGCTGGCGCTACCGACGCATCCGTCCCGGGCTCTATCTCTGGAACTCACCTCACGGCCGGACCTTCCTGGTCGACCCTGACGGCACCGAACACCTCACCTGACTGAAGATCGTCCTGCCCCGTGGCGCATGCTCTTCGCCGCCCGCGACGAGGAACTGTCACCTCCCTAGTCAACGCGACGTCAGGTTGTTGTCACGTCGCTAATGTGACCTGACCCGCCCCGCGAGTTTCGTTGCTACTTCAAGTCAAGGGCCGCTGCGCGGCCTCGGGTTCGCCTGCCGTCCCTCCGTACGATGCATCCGCGTCCGCTGCGATTTAGGGGAATAGGTGTACTCATGCGTCTTCACCGCTACGCGATGCTCACCTTCGAGGTCCCAGTCCCTCGCGTCGAGACATGGGGGTACACCACGAGCGAAGGCGTTGACGTCGCCATCAACAACGTTCAAGGCGCCGACGCCACGCGGCGACCCGACGATGCGGGCATGACATTCGTAACCCCACGCAAGGCTCCAACTTCCGAGCCGACCCAAATCTTGCTCCATGCAGAGATCGAAACGAGATTCGACGTCGTTGACTCGTTGCAGATTCGCCTTCCAAATGAACCCCGCGAAGCGGCAGAAAGAGCACTTTCTGAGATGGCCTCGATAATCGGAGTCTTAGGTGAAACACAATGGACGCTGACGTCACCTAGGCCGTATCTCATAGTGTCTGCTGAGTCCGAAGAAGAAGCAGCGGTAGTACGTGCGACGAAGCGGATCATCCTGCCCGGATGGAAGCCAGCCCCGCCGTTCCACGGCCAAGGCCTCGGGCGTGCGATCGACCTGGCACACGTTCTGAGCGACCGCCTTGACGGCGTGACCCTGCTGGGTGCCGCGCTGCGAGCCGGACATGGCATTCCGAAACTTCACGAGCTCTTTCGCGTGCTGGAAAACGGTTTCGGTTGTGCGGGAGGTTCCCTCGTCGGCCCTCTGACCTCATTCCTGCAGTCCTATCCAGGCTGGAACCTGGGGTACAGCCGAAGCGAAGTGCGGGATTGGGTAGTCGAACTGCGACACCCGTCGACACATGCTGACCTGACGAAGAGTCAGCGAATCGCATATGACTCTGACGTAGAGCGACATTTGTACCGTATCGAGCAGGCCGCCTATGACGTGTTCTTCAACAAGCGCTCTTGGAACAGCTCCAGCACCGGAAGGCTCATGCGATGGACCTTCGACGCAGCAGTCCGAGCCGATGGCAGCTGGATTGTAGGACCCGCACCCATCTTCCGAACCAGCCTGGTCAATGATCATTTCGGCACGTTCCCGTTGACCGAAGCATGGCAACTCAACACCGATCACCTGAGTGAGGACTGGCTAGCCGCGGACTGGTACTTCTCGGAGGCGGACAGAAGGGCTCTCGGAATGGACTGAGCGACTGGCCACGCTCGGTCGGCAAGGGCGCGTCCTAAAGATTGCTCGGGTTGCCCAAGCGTGCGCCGCCGAGCAACCCAGGTCGGGAAGGCGATGGTGCTGCACCCGCTTCGACGAGGAAGCATTAACGACTAGCGAGGTTCCTCTTTCTGCTCTGCCCGCCTCAACCACAGACCACTACCGCCGCAGCAATCGCCGCGCCACCAGCGCCCCGAGCCCGGCGACGACGACCTCCTGCGGCAGCCGGCGCGGCGACTCGTTCTGGATGCTGATGTGCCAGTCGTCGACGACCCTGGGGTACGGGGAGCGGCCGAAGAACAGCGTGCTCGGCTTGTCGGCGTCCGGGGCACAGGCGCCGAGCATGCCGGCGACCACCCGCCCCCGACGCGAGGCGGGTGCGAGCCGGGCGAGCGCGCCCATCGCGGCCAGGCCGACAAGCCCGTCGACGACCGCGACCTGGAGGAAGATCCGGCGCTCACCCCAGTGCGGCAGCGAGTCGAGGGCGAAGTGCGAGGCCAGGCCCGCGACGAAGGCGGACGACGGTCCGGGGGCCACGGAGCCGATGATCGCGCCGGACACGACATGGTTGGTGATCAGCACGTCTCGAACGTACGCGGCCAAGATGAGCCGCAGATGAACGGACCCAGGGCGTCGCCCTAGCGCACGGCGTCGTCCAACGTGGGGTCCAAGGCGGCATAGCCCGGCTTGACGACCTCGTCGATGAGCGCGAGCCGCTCGTCGAAGGGCAGGAACGCCGACTTCATCGCGTTCACCGTGACCCGGCGCAGGTCGGCGAGCGTCCAGCCGAACGCCTCGACCAGCGAGCACATCTCGGCTGTCATCGAGGTGCGGCTCATCAGCCGGTTGTCGGTGTTGACGGTGACCCGGAAGCGCAGGTCGTTGAGCAGCCCGATCGGGTGCTCGGCGATCGAGGCGACCGCCCCGGTCTGCACATTGCTGGCCGGGCACAGTTCCAGCGGGATCCGCTTGTCCCGCACATACGCCGCCAGCCGGCCCAGCGTGACCGAGCCGTCCTCGGCCACGGTGATGTCGTCGATGATGCGCACCCCGTGCCCGAGCCGGTCGGCCCCGCACCACTGGAGCGCCTCCCAGATCGACGGCAGCCCGAACGCCTCGCCGGCGTGGATCGTGAAGTGCGCGTTCTCGCGGCGCAGGTAGTCGAAGGCGTCCAGGTGTCGGGTCGGAGGGTTGCCCGCCTCGGCGCCCGCGATATCGAATCCGGCGACCCCCCTGTCGCGCCAGGCCACCGCCAGCTCGGCGATCTCGCGCGAGCGCGCCTGGTGCCGCATGGCGGTCAACAACTGCCGGACGACGATCCCCCTCTCTGCCGCGGCCACCGCCTCGTCGAAACCCTCCTGCACGGCGGCGACGACGTCGTCGAGACTGAGTCCCTGCTCGACGAACAGCTCCGGGGCGTAGCGCACCTCGGCGTACACCACCCCGTCGTCGAGGAGATCCTCGACGAACTCGCGAGCCACGCGACGCAGCGCCGGTGCGGTCTGCATGACGGCCACGGTGTGCGCGAACGTCTCCAGGTAGCGCTCCAGCGAACCCGAGTCGGCCGCCGTAGCGAACCAGTCCGCCAGCGACTCGGCACCCCGCTCGGTGCTGCCGGGCGGCAGCTCGTGCCCACACTCGGCGGCCAGCTCGAGCACCGTGGCCGGGCGCAGACCACCATCGAGGTGGTCGTGGAGCACGACCTTGGGGGCACGGCGCACCTGCGCCGGTGTCGGAACGGTAGGTTCGCTCGCGGCACTCATGGGCGCCATCCAACCACCGCGCCCTCCACCGACCGACCCCAGGGAGATCACATGCGGGTGTTCAGCTCGTTCGACGACGTCTCGGCCGCGGCAGGAGAGGAGCTCGGCACCAGCGAGTGGATCGAGATCGACCAGCAGCGGGTCGACACCTTCGCCGACGCCACGAACGACCACCAGTGGATCCACGTCGACGCCGAGCGCGCTGCGGCCGGTCCCTTCGGCGGCACCATCGCCCACGGCTACCTCACGCTCTCCCTCATCCCGTGGCTGGGCAGCAAGGTGTTCGCCTTCGAGACACCCGGCGCGAAGCTGAACTACGGCGTCAACAAGGTCCGGTTCCCCCACCCGGTGCTCGTCGGCAAGCGGCTCCGGGCGCACGTCACGCTGGGCGAGGTCACCGACCTGCCGGCCGGCAAGCAGGCCACGATCCGGACCACCATCGAGATCGAGGGCGAGGCCAAGCCCGCGTGCGTCGCCGAGAGCGTCGTCCTGCTGCTCAGCGAGTAGCCAGCCGGGCGACCACCAGGTCGGCGAAGGGCTCGGCCAGCTCGGGCACGAGGTCGAGGTAGAGGCCGGGCTCGATCAGCTCGACCTCGCCGACCACCAGCGCACCGTCGATCTCGAGCAGGTCCACGCGGGCGTAGTCGAGCCGGTGACCGAGGAGCCGCTCGGACGCCGCCACGGCGGCCAGCGCGAGATCGCGGCAGGCCGGGTCGACATCGACCGCGCGACTCGTGCCGCCACGCTCCTCGTGCACCCGCAGCTCACCGGGTGCGGGCAGCTTGTCGATCTGTACCACCACCGCACCGTCCAACACGACCACCGACGACTCGCCCCGAGTGCCGATCGACTCCACCACCGGCTGCGCCAGCCACGGCCCCGGCGTGAGTCCCATGAGCTCGGGATCCTCCGGCCCCGTGACCCGCAGCAGACCCGTACCCCCGGCTCCGACCGTCGGCTTCACCACGAGCTCACCCCAGCGGGCCACCGCCCGCGACAACCCCGCGCGCAACCGCGGATCGGCCAGCAGCATCGACGGCACCACCGGCACGTCGTCGGCGAGCGCCAGCAGGTAGCGCTTGTCGTGGTTCCACTCGAAGGCGCCGACGCCGTTGAGCACGGGAACGCCGAGGCCTCGCGCCCACGTGAAGAACTCCACGAGCCGCCGCTGGTAGTCCCACGTCGAGCGGACGGCCACCAGGTCGGCCCGCTCCCACGGCACCGACGGGTCGTCCCACCGCGCCCACGCCGCGCTCACCCCGCGTCGCGCCAACGCCTCGACGACGAGGACACCGCCGGGCTCGCCGTCCGGCATCAGGCCGAAGGTGGCGAGCAGCACCCGCGGAAGGGCCACCTCAGCCGATCCGGTCGATCACGAGCGGCGAGGTGTCGACCGTGGCACCGGGAGCAGCCACGTCGTAGCCGCCCTCGAGAGCCGCGAGCGCCCGCTCGAAGCGCCACTCGTCGTCGGTGTGCAAGGTGAGCAGCGGTTCCCCCGCTGTCACCGTGGCACCGGGCTTGGCGTGCATCTCGACCCCGGCACCGGCCTGCACACTCTCCCCCGGCGCCGCCCGGCCCGCGCCCAGCCGCCACGCCGCGAGACCGACGGCCATCGCGTCGAGCCGCCCCAGCACACCGGTGCTCGGAGCCGGCACGACCTGCGTGTGACGCGCCGTCGGCAGCGCCGCGTCGGCGTCGCCGCCCTGAGCCGCGATCATGGCCCGCCAGGTGTCCATGGCCGACCCGTCGGCCAGCGTGTCGGCCGGGTCGACGTCGCCTCGTCCAGCGCCGGCGAGCATCTCGCGCGCCAGGGCGAGAGTCAGCTCGACGACGTCGTCGGGGCCCCCGCCGGCCAGCACCTCGACCGACTCGCGCACCTCGAGTGCGTTGCCGGCGGTGAGCCCGAGGGGCGTCGACATGTCGGTGAGCAGCGCGGTGGTGCGCACACCCGCCCCGGTGCCGAGCGCCACCATGGTCTCGGCCAGCTCGCGCGCCAACGCCTCGGTCTTCATGAACGCGCCCGTGCCGACCTTCACGTCGAGCACCAGCGTGCCCGTGCCCTCGGCGATCTTCTTGCTCATGATCGAGCTCGCGATGAGCGGGATCGCCTCGACGGTGCCGGTCACGTCGCGCAGCGCGTAGAGCTTCTTGTCGGCCGGAGCAAGCCCCGACCCGGCCGCGCAGATGACGGCGCCGATGTCGTCGAGCTGCGCCAGCATCTCCTCGTTCGACAACGCGGCTCGCCAGCCGGGGATCGCCTCGAGCTTGTCGAGGGTGCCGCCGGTGTGGCCGAGCCCGCGACCGGAGAGCTGCGGCACCGCCACACCGCACGCCGCAACGAGCGGTGCGAGGGGCAACGTGATCTTGTCGCCCACACCGCCGGTGGAGTGCTTGTCGGCCGTCGGCCGCGAGAGCGTCGAGAAGTCCATCCGCTCGCCCGAGGCGATCATGGCGTCGGTCCAGCGTGCGATCTCGCGGCGGTCCATGCCGCGCAGCAGGATCGCCATCGCGAGGGCCGACATCTGCTCGTCGGCCACCATCCCACGGGTGTAGGCGTCGACGACCCAGTCGATCTGGGAGTCGCTCAGCGCTCCCCCGTCGCGCTTGGCCGCGATCACCTCGACCGCGTCGTGCCGCTCACTCACCGACTGCTCCTCGCCCTCTCGCACCACATGTCTGCACAGGTCATGCCTGCACGCGCACCCTACGGAACCCCCGCAGCACGAACGTGCCGCGGTGGGCCGGCTCCCCCGCCAGCCGAAGACCGGGGAACCGCTGCCACATCGCCGCCACCGACTCGGCCAGCTCCATGCGCGCCAGAGGGGCGCCGAGACAGAAGTGCACGCCGGCCCCGAAGGCCAGGTGTGGGTTGACCTTGCGCGCGGGGTCGAAGGTGTCGGCATCCTCGAACACGGTCGCGTCCCGGTTGGCCGAGCCGAGCAGCAGCACGACCTTCTGCCCCGGCTCCACCTCGACCGACGAGGACGGCGACCCGAGCGTCAGCGGTTCAGTCGCCGTCCGCTCGAAGAGCTGGAGGGCGGAGTCGAAGCGCAGCATCTCCTCGACGGTCAGGGCCACGTCGTCCGCCGGCGCGAGCCCACGGCGCAGCATCGCCACCAGCCCGTTGCCGAACACGTTGACCGAGGCCTCGTGCCCGGCGTTGAGCAACAGCACCACCGAGGCGACGATCTCGTCGTCGCTGAGGTCGGTGTCGGCGAGCTGGCTGATCAGATCCTCCGCCGGACGACGCCGCCGCAGGGCCACGAGGTCGCGCACGAGAGCAGCGAAGTCGGTCGCGGCCGCGACCGCCGCCGCCTCGACCGCGGCGCCGGGCGAGGGTTCGTACATCCGCACGATCGCCTGTGACCACCGACGTAGGTCATCGACGTGACGCAGCGGCACGCCCAGCAGTTCGGCGATCACCAGCACCGGCAGCGGCTCGGCGTACTCGGCCAGCACGTCGAACCCCGCGGGGTCGACGGCGTCGAGCAGGTCGCTCGCCAGGGCCTGCACCCGTGGGCGCAGCCGGTCGACGTGACCGCGATTGAACGCTGCCGCCACCGGACGCCGCAGCCGGGTGTGCTCGGGCGGCTCGTTCTCCATCATCTGGTGGCGGTGCAGCAGGTTGAACGGCGCCAGCGCATCGGCCGGCTCCCGGTCGCGCCACACGCGGCCCAGCCGCCGGTCGCGCTGGGCGGCTGCCACAGCCGCATGCGAGAAGGCGACCGCGGCGCCGCGCCCGTCGTCCCAACCCTCGTGCCACGCCACGTCGTGGCGCTGGCGCTCGGCCGCGAGCACCGGGTAGGGATCCCCCGCGAACGCGGGATCGGTGAGATCAAGCGAGGTCGTCGGCACCGAAGGCATCGGGCAGCACCTCGCTCATCGATCGCTCACCCGCAGGCGTCAACAGCAGCAACGACGCACCGCCGTTCTCCCAGAGCAGCTGGCGGCACCGGCCGCACGGCATGACGAGCTCCGCCTCTGCCCCCACCCGGCCGCCCACGCAGACGAACCGCGTGAGCCGCCCGCCACCGGTGAGGTGCAGCTGGCTCACGAGTCCGCACTCGGCACACAGCCCCACGCCGTAGGCGGCGTTCTCCACGTTGCAGCCGGTCACCAGGCGACCGTCCTCGGCGAGGGCCGCGGCGCCCACGCCGTAGGCGGAGTACGGCGCGTAGGCGCGTAGCCGGGCCTGCTCGGCCTCGGCTCGCAGCCCCGTCCAATCGATCTCGGGGTCGATCTCGGGATCGGTCTCGGCCATGTCAGCCCGTACTGCCGCGACGGTAGATGAGTCCGTCGGCCGCCGGCATCCGCAGCGACTGGGCCGCGTAGGCCAGCACGAACAAGGTGGCCACGTAGGGCGCCATGCCCGCGAAGTTGGCGGCGATGGTGTCGGTGGTCGCGTACCAGAGCGTGAACACGCCCCCCAGCACCAGCGACACCGCCCCGCGCACACTGATCGCGCGAGCCAGGCCGAGGGCCGCGGCTGCCGCCAGGGCGAGCGCCGCCAAGCCCACCAGGAGCGCGGCGGCGTCGGTCAGCACGTAGGCGAGGAACAGGACGGCGATCACGCCGAGCGCCGCGGGAGCTGCCGCAGCCGGCACGCGATCGCGCACCACCATCGTGACCGACACGGCGAGCAAGAACAGCCCGATCACCAACAGCAGGGCGTGCAGGGATTCGGTGCCGCCGCGCAACTGCAGCGCGGTGGTGTATCCGAAGATGAGCGCCCCCATCAGCAGGCCCAGGGGTCGCCAGTTGCCGAAGATCATCGCGGCCAGGCCGATGTAGCCGATGCCGTTGCTCATCCCGTTCTGGTAGCCGGACGACGCCACCAGCGCCAAGTACGCGCCGGCCAGGCCGGCGAGACCACCGGAGATGACGACGGCGATGACCTTGTAGAGGTACACGTTCACGCCCAGGGACTCAGCCGCCGAGGGCGACTCGCCCACCGAGCGCAACCGGAGGCCGAACGGCGTCCACCACAGCACCACGAAGGAGAGCACGAAGAGCAGCAGCGCCAAGACCGTGACAAGCGACAGACTCCGGGTCAGCGCGCCCACGATGCCGGCGAGATCGGAGAGCACGAACCATCCGTGCCGCTCGACGTCACGGCTGGCGTCGACGAGCGGGCCGATCGTGATCGTCGGTGGACTGTTGAGCGGAGGCGACTGTGTCGGCCCGCCGTTGGGGAGGTCTGCGAAGAAGACGCTGGCCAAGAAGGCGCACAGTCCCGCGGAGATGATGTTGATCGCCACACCGGAGACGATGTGGTCGACGCCGATCAAGACCGTCGCGACGGCATGCACGAGGCCGCCGATGGCGCCGAAGGCGATGCCACCGAGCAGACCCGCGACGATGCCGTAGTGGTAGGTGCACACGCCGGCACCCAGAGCACCGGCCAGCAACATGCCCTCGAGACCGATGTTCACCACTCCCGCACGCTCCGACCAGAGCCCGCCCAGGCCGGCGAGCGCGATCGGAACGGTCGAGATGAGCGCGGCCCGCAAGGCGCCGCTGGAGTCGATGTCGCTCGCCCCCGAGGCGATGCGCACCAACGAGACCACCACGAGTCCGGCGGCTGCCACGAGCATCCAGCGCACCGCGCCGGGCAGGCCCTCCCACGTCACGCGAGCACCTCCTTCGCGCTCGTGGCGGAGGAGCGTCGCGCCACGGATGCCTGTTCGGACCGAGTGCGATACCGCTGGACGATCGCGTACGCCACCACCACCGAGAGCACGATGATGCCCTGGGTGACAGAGACGATCTCCGGGGAGATGCCCGCGAGCACGTTCAACTGGGTACCCCGGTCGACGAGATAGGCGAAGATCGCCGCACCGAACACGATGCCGCCCGGATGGTTGCGCCCCAAGAGGGCGACGGCGATTCCCGTGAACCCGAGCCCGGGCTGGAAACCGGTGCCGTAGGCGAAGGTGTCGGAGAAGAGGCTCGGCATCGCGATGAGGCCGGCGATGGCTCCTGAGGCCAGCATGGCCACGAGCGCCATCCTGCGTACGTCGATGCCAGCCGCTGCCGCCGCCGTCTCCGAGGCACCAGCGGCGCGGAGCGAGAACCCGAAGCGGGTGTAGGTGAGCACGACCCAGTAGGCGACACCGACGACCACGGCCAGGAACGCGAGCCCGTCGATCCCCGACGAGGCACCGGGGATGATTCCCACCTCCGGGATCCGGCTGCTCTCCGGCATGGGTGTGGTGGTCTGCGAAACCCCGATGTTGGTGCCGTACTTGGCCAACAGATAGGAGACGAGCAAGCCCGAGATCGCGTTGAGCATGATGGTGCCGATCACCTCGCTCACACCGCGCGTCACCTTCAAGACTCCCGCGATCCCGGCCCACAAGGCTCCGGTGACCATCGCGATGAGCACCGCCAGCACGGTGTTGAGGGGGCCGCTGACGAGACCACCTCCCGCGAACCAGGCGGCCATGAAGGCAGCCAGTCCGTACTGGCCCTCGACGCCGATGTTGAAGAGGTTCATGCGGAAGCCGATGGCAGCGGCGACACCGGAGAGGTACAGCGCCGAGCCGGCGTTGATGATGTTCACCTGCTGGCGGGCGTTCGGCGGGGTCGACATGACACTCCAGAAGCCACCGACGTCCTCTCCGACGAGGGCGAGCAGTGCGGTGGTCACCAGCGCCGCCGCCACCAGCGCCAGCACCGGGGTCGCCAGCGAGAGGGCGACGCGACGAAGCAGGTCCATCAGATTCCTCGGCTCGTGGTTGATGCGCCGGTCATGGCCGAGCCGAGCTCGGAGGCCGTCACGTGCGCAGGGTCGAAGGTCTCGGAGAGGCGACCGCGCAGGATCACTCGGATGGAGTCGGAGAGCCCGATGAGCTCGTCGAGGTCGGCGGAGATGAGCAGCACCGCGAGTCCCTCGCGGCTGGCCGCGCGGATGTGTCCCCAGATGGCCGCCTGGGCACCCACGTCGACACCCCGCGTGGGGTGCGCCGCGACGAGGAGTCGAGGGGCGCCGCTCATCTCACGGCCGACGATGAACTTCTGCTGGTTGCCACCCGACAGCGCACCGGCAGAGGTGCTCTCCGACGGCGTACGCACGTCGTAGTCGGCGATGATGCGGCGGCTGTCGGCTTTCGCCGCGGCCGGCGCCAACCAGAACCCGCGGGTCGCCGGCGGACGGGTCTGGTGTCCGAGGATCCGGTTCTCCCACAAGGGCGAGTCGAGTAGCAACCCGTGCCGGTGCCGGTCCTCCGGGATCACCCCGATGCCCAGGGCGCGCCGACGGCTGACGCTGAGTCCGGCGAGCTGCTGCCCTTCGAGCAGTACCGAGCCGGACGCCGGGATCATGCCGACGATCGCCTCGACCAGCTCGGTCTGACCGTTGCCCTCCACCCCTGCGATGCCGACTACCTCGCCTGCGTGGATGTCGAGCGAGTCGACGTCCAGCACTGCCCGATCACCGTCTCGCACCTGGACGTCGCGCAGACTGACCACCACCCGGTCGGTGACGGTGGGCTCGTCGTTCTGCGGCGAGGGCAACTCGGAGCCGACCATCAGCTCGGCGAGCTGCCGCGCGGTCACGTGGGCAGGCTTCACCGAATCCACCGTGGTCCCGCGCCGCATCACGGTGATGTCGTCGGCTGCGCCGAGCACCTCGTCGAGCTTGTGCGAGATGAAGATCAGGGTGTGGCCCTCCCGCTGGAGCTCGCGCAGATTCGCGAAGAGAGCATCGACCTCTTGCGGCACCAGCACCGCCGTGGGCTCGTCGAGGATGATGATGCGGGCACCGCGGTAGAGCACCTTGAGGATCTCTACTCGCTGTCGGGCACCCACGCCCAGGCCGCGGACGGGCACGTCGGGGTCGAGTGCGAACCCGTAGGCCTCACTGAGCTGGTTGATCCGCGCCCGAGCCGAGGAGCCGATGCCGTACAGCTTCTCGGCGCCCAACACGACGTTCTCGAGGACCGTGAGGTTGTCGGCGAGCTGGAAGTGCTGGAAGACCATGCCGATTCCGCGCGCGATGGCATCGGACGGCGACTTCGGCGCGAACGGCTGCCCGTCGACCTCCATCGAGCCCGTGTCGGGAGCCTGGACGCCGTAGAGGATCTTCATCAGCGTCGACTTGCCGGCGCCGTTCTCGCCCACGAGAGCGTGGATGCTGCCCGCCGCGACCTCGAACGTCACGTCGTGGTTCGCCACGACTCCGGGAAAGCTCTTGCCGATGCCTTGGACGCGGATGGCGGGGGCGGTGGGCACCTCGGCTCCTGACCTGCTCACGTACTGCTCCTGGCTGGGACGGTTGAGACGTGCGGTGGCCCGGACGACGCTACTCGCATCGCCCGGGCCACCGGGACTTGCACGCCCGAGAGCGGCGTCAGGAGGCGCTGGGCACCTTGACGTCTCCGGACTTGATCTTGTCGGCGTAGCCGTCGATCTCGTCCTTCACGTCATCGAGGAATCCGCCCGACGTGGAGTACCCGACGCCGTCGTCGGAGAGGTCGTAGGTCACGACCGGTCCGTCGACGTTGCCGTCAGCCACCGACTTGGAGAAGTCGAAGACACCGGTGTCGACGCGCTTGAGCATCGAGGTCAGGATGTGCGACTGCTCGTCGGCAGAGGCGCTGAGGTACTGGTCGGAGTCGACGCCGATGGCCCAGACACCCTCGGGAGCGTCAGCCACGGCCTCGAACAGACCGTTACCGGACTTGCCCGCGGCGTGGAAGATGACGTCGACGCCCTTCTCGATCATGCCCTCAGCGGCCGTCTTCGCGCCAGCGGGGTTGGCGAACGCGGTCTCGCCGTCGTTCTGGTCGCGGGTCAGGTACTGGACGTCGACATCGATCTTGGGGTCCACAGCCTTGGCACCGGCCACGTAGCCGACCTCGAAGTTGCGGATCAGGTTGCCGTTGTTGCCACCGATGAATCCGATCTTGCCGGACTCCGACTTCAGCGCGGCAGCGACACCGACCAGATAGGAGCCCTGGTTGGCGGCGAAGGAGAGGTCGATGAGGTTGCTGTCCTGCGCCAGGGCGGTGGCGTAGCCGTCGACCACCGCGAAGTAGGTGTCGGGGTAGTCCTTGGCGACCGCGGCAGCTGCCGGCGAGTACGAGAACCCCACGCCGATCACGGGGTTGAAGCCGGCATCGGCGAGCGCCCGGAGACGCTCCTCACGCTCGGTGTCGCTCTCGTTCGGCTGAGCCTCGGCCTCGGAGCAGGTCGCGTCGAGCTCGTCGACGGCCTTCTCGATGCCTGCGTAGGCCGAGTCGTTGAACGACTTGTCGCCACGGCCACCCACGTCGTACGCGAGGCCGATCTTGGGCCCGTCGCCGTCGGCGGTCTTGCACACGTCATTGCTGGCCGCCGAGGCGTCGCCCGAGGCCGTGTCATCGCTGCTGCCGGAACCGCCGCACGCGGTCAGCACCAGGGTTCCAGCGGCCATCATCAGGCCGATGTTGCGGAGCTTGCGCACCCTTGTCCCCTCATCGTGAGTCCATGGCGCCGCTCTCGTCAGCAGGCGCCGGTTGGCACCCTAGGGGGTGTTGCCGGCCGGTCGCGAGCGCGACGGACCCCCATCATCAAAGCGTTACCGTGTGGTGATCTGGCGCTCAGCGGTAGTCGCACGGTTGATTGCCGGGAAGGTTGATCGTGGTGGCCACTCGCCAGTCCGGCCCGGTGCGCTCCAGGGTCTCCTTGGAGCGGAACTTCATGGTCGGGATCTCGGTGCTTGCGCCGGTCTTGCGGTCGACCTCGCGGCTGGTGTTGCGGATGCAACTGACGACGGTGGCGTTGTCGCCCTTCACGGTGAGCCGGTTGATCGCGATGATGGCGCCACCGTCCACGCGAAGTCCTGTCTTCTTCAACTGCTCGACATAGTCGATCGGACCCTGTGCCGCATCGCCCGTGGCCAGGGAGTACCAGTAGTCCCGGTCGACCTTGAGCGTGTGGAACATGTGTAGCCGCTCGGACCAGAAGTCGTAGTACACGTCTTCGATCGCGAGCTGCTCAGCCCCCTCGGCCACCGAGCTGCCTCGCAGGATCTTGTTCTCGACCGGTTCCTCCGGAATCGGCCCCTGGGACTCCGCAGCCTCAGTGGGTTCCGGCGTCCGAGTCGCAGCGGCGCTGCTGGATCCGTCCAGATCCAGCGTCGGCTCGGGCCCGTCACCTCCGCCGCAGGCACTCAGCAGAAAGGCCGCGACGACAAGGACGATGGCACCCCGGAGCCCCGCCGCATGTCGCTGCCACATCAGCCGACGCTCGTGACGAGGCTCTCGCTCTCGGCCACGGGGATGTCGGTGGTGCGACCCACGGACTTGGCGGCGAGCGAGCCGGATTCGCCGACGTTCGAGGTCCACTGCGCGGTCCAGGCAGTCCGAGCCTCGACCGGGAAGCCGGCGGGGTAGCCGCGTGAGGCTCGGTCGAACGACAGCGTGCACGCATCAGCCTCGGAGGCGTTGCGCGTGTAGGCGGTCCGAGCGGCGTCGATGCCGCACTCGGTGGTGCCCGCCGGAGAGGTGATCGAGACGCCGTCGGTCCTCGCCGTCACGGTGGCCGAGACCGGACCGGCCGTCGCCGTGACGCTGCGGACCCCGACGGCCTGCGGCTGGTCCACCCAGAGCCAGGTGGGCAGGTTCACCAGCGAGGCCTCGTTGAGGGCCCCGATGCGCGGATTCCAGTCCAGGGTGGGTTCGACGAGGTCCATCACCTCGTAGGCGTACTCGGCCAGCGCCTCGGGCTTGACCACGGGATCGGGTTGGGTGCCGGTCACGAACCAGTCCATGGTCACCAGGATGGGCCCGTACCGACCCGGCTGGGTGCCGCTGCCGCAGCCCGCAGCGTCGAGGGCGCGGGCCTCGTTGTAGCCCGCAGCCTGGGTCGGGTCACTGTCGGAACCGGTGACGTGGAGTTGGCTCTCGTCGACCTCGAGCTGGTACCAGGTGATGTCCTGGCCCTTCTTCACAGCACGGATGGCCTCTTGAAACCTCTCGTAGTGCACAGCCAGTTGACCTTCGGCCGCGTGGCCGGTCAGCCAGGGCCGGATCTCCTCGTCCCAGTACTTCTTGACCGCTTGGGGGTCGGTGACGTCGAGATCGGTGCTCCAGTCGATCGGCTCCCACCAGCACAACGGCGCCGGTGAGGCCACGCTCGCCTGCTTGGCAGGGCTGTAGTCGCCAGAGAGCGTCACGTGCGAGGCGCCGGCGGTGTACGAGGGCCCCTCGCCCGACCCACCGCCCACGCCGCCTGCGAAGGCGGCCGGGCCAGCTAGGAGGGTGACTCCCAGGGCAGCAACAGAGGTCGCAGCGGTGCGCAGCATGAGAGAAAGCACGAACTCACCTTGCCCGCACTCGGGCCGCCCAAACGCGGTTCCGTCGACTTCTTCCCGGCAATGTCCTGCCCAGTCAGTAGATGTGTCAGGCGCGTAGCGCCCGCAACGCGGCCTCGGCCAGCAGCCGGGCGCCGATGCCGATGGCCGCCTCGTCGACGATCAGGTCACCGCGGTGCAGGTCGTAGGTGGTGCCCCCCGGGGTGCGGGTGCCCAGCCGGATCATCCCGCCGGGCACCTGGTCGAGGTACCACCCGAAGTCCTCTCCCCCGAGACTCTGCGGCGCGGGCACCTGTCCGTCCGGGCCGAGGACGGCGGCCACGGACTCCTCCAGCAGCCGGAACGACTCGGCGTCCGTCACCACCGGCGGCACGCCCCGGGTGTACTCGATCTCGGCGGCGACCCCGTAGGGCCGCACGAGCTCGGTCACGACCTCGCGCACCAGCTTCTCGCAGTCGGCCCAGGCGACGGCGTCCAAGATGCGCACCGTGCCGGCCAGCACACCACGCTCCGGGATGACGTTGGGCGCCGCCCCGGCGCTGAGCATGCCCCACACGACCGAGGCGCCGGCGCGCGGATCCATGCGCCGCGAGACCACGGCAGGCAGCTCCTTGGCCACGGTCGCCAGGGCGAAGGTCAGATCGCCGGTGCGGTGCGGCCGCGAGGTGTGCCCGCCCGGCCCGGAGAGCCGGACCTCCACGAGGTCGGCCGCGCTGGTGAGCGAGCCCAGCCGCAGGCCGGCGTGCCCGACGTCGACCGTGGGGTCGCAGTGCAGCCCGAAGACCCGGTCGACGTCGTCGAGCACGCCGTTGCCGATCAGGTGCAGCGCCCCGCCGGGCATGACCTCCTCGGCCGGCTGGAAGAACAGTCGCACCGTGCCGGGCAGATCGCCTGACGCGTGCAGGGCGCCCAGGGCATGGGCGGCCCCGACGAGGCAGGCGGCGTGCACATCGTGCCCGCAGGCGTGCGCCACCCCCGGCACGGTGCTGCGCCAGGGCAGGTCGGCGGTCTCCGAGACCGGCAGCGCGTCGATGTCCGACCGCAGCGCCACCACCCGGCCGCCGTGCCCGAGCTCGGCCACGAAGCCGCTGCGCGGCATCCGGGTCACCCGCCAGCCCAGATCATCGACCGCCGACGCGAGCAGATCGGTGGTCCGCGCCTCGCCCCACGAGAGCTCGGGGTGGGTGTGCAGGTCGCGGCGCAGCTCCACCAGGCGCGGCGAGACTCGCTCGACCTCGTGGCGCAGGGCGTCGTCCCAGCTCTCGCCGGCGGTGGACGGCGCGGGTTCGATGGTCATGACGGTGCAGATTCTAGGCGGCTCACCGTTTGCCCTGAGGCGTACCTGGGTAGTCCAGCAACGTGGCAGGCGACGACGACGTGAAGATGGACCCCTCGATGGCCCGACCGGTCATCGATCGGTTCACCACCATGCGACAGTCACTGAGCAACGCCCAGGTGAGCGTCTCCGGCGCCGCAGGGCTGGTCGAGATGGGGTGCGGAGAGTTCGGCCCGGTCGTCTCCGACGGCTCCGACGGGTTCTCCATCGCCTGGCGCGAGTCCCTGCACGTCACCGCCGACAGCGCGGGCATCATCGCCGGCAACACCAACGTGTTCGAGATCGAGATCACCCGGCTCGACAACGAACTCGCCACTGTCCCCGACATCAGCGGAGGCGGGGGTCGCGGCCCCCGCGCCGAGTGACGCCACGAGGAACGACGTGACCGACAAGCACTTCACCCTCGACGTGAACCCCGACATGCTGCGCTCCGTCGCGCGCGACCTCGAGACGCTGGGCACCGAGCTCCACAGCCAGAGCCGCAAGGCGGGCGGTGCGCCGGGTGAGATCGGACAGAAGTGGACCGGCCAGGCGGCTACCTCGATCAAGACCGAGATGACCTCGCTGGGCACCGTGCTGCAGGGCTTCCACGACAAGCTCGACGGGGTGCCCGCCGCGCTGCGCGCGCTGGCCAAGACCTACGACGACGCCCTCGCCCAGCTGCCCGGCCTCAACAAGAAGTGGGACGCCGCCGAGGACGCCTACGACCGGGCTGTCACCCAGGCCGACAACGACATGAGCGACAGTCGCGACGAGCTGGCGAAGAAAGGCCCCGTCAACCGCGCGATCACCTACGAGCTCCAGCAGTCCCGCAACACCAAGGTGAGCAACGCCGCCGACGACAAGAGGTCCACCCAGCACGGCCTGGAGATGTCCTTCGGCTACACCAAGCAGTGGTTGGGCCAACAGACCAAGGTGCTCGCCGACGCACTGCGCGACTCCGGCCCGATCGAGGTGAGCGACGACGCGATCGACAAGTGGCAGCACGGCCAGGGCCCCACCGTCGACGCGAGCAGCATCTTGAGCCAGCTCGCCCTGGCCAACCAGCTCGACCAACTCCGCCAGCAGCAGGAGGAGCAGCGCCTGCACGAGGCCGCGAGAGCCGAGGCCCAGCAGAAGCTCGACGAGCTCCGTGACGCCCTCGACGACGAGGACATGGACAAGGTCAACGAGATCCTGGCCGAGATCGGCCAGCACTCCGGTGACGACATCTGGTCCGAGGAGATGGTCAAGGAGCTCGGGCCGCAGGGGCTCCAGGGCATCTACGAGCAGATCAACCAGGGCGTCAGCGACGGCTACTACGACGTCGAGACGATCTCCACGGCACTCCTCGCCTTCAACGACACCGCGGCCAACGGGCTGAGCCAGTACGGCGACAAGGACTTCGCCGACTACATGCAGACCTGGATGGACGCCGACTACGGGCCCAAGATGTGGGCGCTGCTGGCGTCCTCCGACGAGGCCGACGGCCGCATCAACGCGATCGCCCTGACCTACCAGTCCGAGGTCTACAACGCCTCGCTGTCGAACACGTTGGGCCCAAGCCTGTTCCCGGCGATCTTCCACGACGCCTACGGCGACGACGTCCAGCACATGCTGCAGTACTGGTCGGAGCATTCCGACGCCAGCGATCTGGCCGACATCGTCGAGCAGATGGGCGACGACGACATCCGCGAGATGCTCCTCACGATGCACAACGTGCAGACCGAGGGCGGCACGATGAACCTCGACGAATACCAGTACATCGCCGACCTCTACGGCAACACGATCATCGAGCTCAAGCAACGCTTCCTCGACGAGATCGGCTCCGACGACATCGGTGCCGAGCCGCGCGAGCTCTTGCTGCTCCTGGAGGTGCGCAACCGCAATGTCGGGCAGGGCGGGGGTCAGTACACCGATGCCCTCGCGCCGTACATCGACGACGTGGCCTCGGACCCGGCGTTCGTCGACTGGTACATGCGCCACACCGGCGACGAGGTCGCCGGCATCGACATCAGCCGCAGCAACTTCCGCGACCTGCTCCGCGACGGCGACACCGACGTCGACCAGCTCGTGGCCGACGTCATCAGGTATCAGCTCGACCGGGGCGACTCCGATGTCGCGGTGGCGAACACCCTGGGCGATCTGATGCGCGCCCAGGATCTCTTGGGCAACGAGATGAACCTCGCGACCCTCACCAAGGCCCTGGCCGACGCCGGCCTGAGTCTGCTCGACCTTCCCCCGGGGGTCTCGCAGGTCAAGTCCGTGCTCGAGGCGATCGCCGGCGAGTACGGCCGCATGGAGGCCATCGACGCCGATTCCGACGACGACGAGCGGGCCGCGAAGGCGCAGAAGGCGATGGTGTTCGCGCTCTACGTGCAGTCGCACGGAGGCCCCCCACCTGGTTTCGAGGACTTCGTCACCGAGCACGGCCTCGGCGACGATCCCGACGCGCCCATCGAGTACTACGAGCACATCCGGCAGCAGGACAACCAGACCTATCAGGAGCTGAGCAGGCTCTACGACCAGATCAACGGCGGTCGCGACGACGCCCTCTGAGATCGATACCGTGTCCACCATGCTCCGCAGAACCCTGCTCGGCACCACCTCCCTCGCCCTGGTCACCGTCGTCGTGTCCGGGTGCTCCGGCGCCTCCGACACCGCCAGCGATCCCGGGTTCACCACGTGCGTGACCGCCGCGGGATCCAGCACCTCGGGCGCCGATGACTGGAGCGACGCGCAGTGGAGCGAGTTCGGCTCCGACCCGGCGGTGCTCGCGTGCACGCTCTCCGACCTCGACGACGACCAGCGCGCCGACGTGCTGCAGCGGGCCTTTCCCGAGAGCGACGAGCAGGCGGTGCGCAGCGACCGTTACCAGGCCTTGTGCGACTTCGCTCGCACGGAGGCCGCCGAGAGCTCCGAGAAGTCCATCACCGACACCGCGCGTCTGGTCGCCGCGCTCGACTGGTGGCAAGACGGTGAACGAGGCGCGGCGCAACGCGTGGCCGTGGCCAGCCTGGCAGACACCGGGCAGTTGCCCGGTTGGGAGGAGTTCGTCCGCTCCCACGACCTCTCCCCCACCAGTGAGAAGACGTATCAGGAGTACGCCGCGAGCGCCGAGAGTCGTCAGACCGGCGCCCTCGCCTCGCGTGAGTCCGCCTTCGAGGAGGCCTTCGGCCTCGGTGACTGACCGGCTCGGGCGTGGTCGCGAGTGGGGTGCTCAGCCCGCTTGGCCCGCCTCGTGGTCGGGGAGCAGTTCGACGACCAGGGCCTCGGTCTCGGGGGCCAGGGCCACGTCGGCGCCGTGCAGGACGCGCACCATCTCGTCGACCACCGCGGCGGTACCGGGGCCGTCGGGGCGACGGTGCTCGGCGGCGAGCAGCGCCCGCCACAGATCCTGAGATGTCGGCGCCAGCGCGAGCGCAGCGCGACAGCCGGCAGCCGCGCCGTCCGGGTCGTCGTCGGTGGTCAGCTCGGCGAGGCGCAGACCGGTGTCGACGACGACGTCGACGCTCTCGCGCTCCAGCCGCGTGCGCGGCAGCCACGAGTAGCGGCGCGCCGGCCGATCGGCGAGCAGCTCGCCCCGCACCAGGCGCAGCGAGCGGCGCAGCAACTCCAGCTCCGCCGAGCCGGTCGCCTCGCGGGCCCGTCGGGCCAGCGAACACAGACTCCACCAGTCGACCGCCACGTCGGGCGCGAGAGCCAGCCGCCCATCGGAGGTCTCACGCAGCAGGTGCGACCCGTCGGCGTCCTCGCCCAGCCACTCCCGAGTGCGCTCGATGGTGGCGTCGCGGACGTCGGGAGTCACGCCGAGCGGCCAGATCGAGGCGCCGACCACGCTGGGGTGGACCGGCCCCGGCTGCACCGCCAGGAACGCGACGATCTCGGTGGCCAGCGCGAGCCGGGCCGGATCGATGCGTCCGGCCGCGGTGACCTCGAGATCGCCGAGGATCCCGACCCGCACCGGGGCCGAGCGCCAGTGCGCGTCGTCGGTGTCGTGCGGCGGCCGGGGCACCGCGACCCGGGAGGCCCCCAGCGGCGCCTGCTCGGTTCGCGCGGCCTCGAGCAGGGCAGCGAGGTCGGCGACGGTGGTCTCGGTCAAGCGCACCGCGTCGACCTCGAGGTCGAGCAGCGCCAGGCGCAGACGGCCGGTCTGGTCGACCTCGGCCTGCCACCGGGCACCGGGTATCGGCAGCGCGGCCACGACGCCCAGTCCGCGTGCGTCGCCGCGGGTGAGGGGGTGGAGCCGGTCGAGGTGCGCCGACCCGGGATCCTGCCCGAGCACGAGGTACTGCGGAGCCTGACCGGGGTGGCGGCCCAGGCGACCGGTCAACACGTCGCCCGCGGGCCGGGTTGGGCTGCGCTCGGCCCATGCGCCGAGCAGACCGTCGAGGTCGTCGACCAGCTCGAGCCGGTCGCCGGCGACCGAGCCGAGTGCGTCGCTCAGCCCCAGGCCCCAGACCTGCTGCGCATCGGACCAAGGGGAGGTCGCCAGCTGCACTGCCAGCGCCGAGACGACCTCGCGGGCCACGACCGGGTCACCGTGGACCGCCAGCGGACCACCCACGGACTCGACGTCGATCAGCAGGTCGGCCCCGCTGTCGTCGCGGCCCAGGCAGACCAGGGCCGGGTACGGCGCATGCCCTGACGTGCCCACGAGGTCGGCCGTGCGCTCCAGACGCCAGCGCCGGCCCCCCTCGAGAGTCGACCAGGGCGCCGGCGCCTGCGGCGCGGCCGGTGCCAGGCGCAACTCGACGACATCGTCGGTGACCGTGGCCGCGAAGACCTGGGGCAGGGCGATCCGCTCGGTGCGGCACTGGGCGGCCAGCGAGCGCAGGGCCCGGTCGAGCCAGGCGGCACGGTCGGGATCGGCCCCGGCGCGCAACGCGACCTCGGTGTCGAGGGCGTCGCCACTGGGGTCGGTGGACCGGCGGCGTCGACGCTCGGCCGCGAGCAGAGAGAGCACGCCCACGGCGAGCAGCCCACCGCCGAGCAGCACCCCGGAGTGGTCGGCCACCTGCACGGCGCCACCCTGCCCCGGCGCCACCTGGTCGGCGTCCGACGGCGCCTGCGCGCCGTCGGCCTGCGAGCCTCGCTGGTCGCGGTCGTGGGCCGGCGCGTGCTCAGGCGCGGCGTGGACCGTCGGGACGCCGGTGGCGTCGTCGGGCATGATCAGCACCCAGCCGGGCTGGATGAGCCGACCGATGACCAGTTCGCCGCCGTCGGGCTGGAGTCGGCCGCGGTTGAGCTCGTAGATCTCCTTCCAGCGGCGCCCGTCGCCCAGGTGGCGCTCGGCGATGTCCCAGAGGTTGTCGTGGTAGTGACCCTCGGGCGGCTTCACGACGTTCACCTTGTGCCCGATGACGTCGGTCATGGTCGATGGCACGCCCGGTACGTGGGCCATCCGCGGAGCGTCGTGCTGCGACGCCCCACGACCGTCGGCCTGGTCAGCCTGCTTCGTCAGATCGGCACGCTGGTCGTGAGCACCGGGTTGCGCGACGCTGCTCGCCGCCGCGGTGGACGAGGGCGCCTCGGCGGGCGTCGCGGCACCGGCCGCAGCCGTGCTGCCGATGAACGACGCACCCACGAGCAGAGTGCCGACCAGGGCCCGCGCCACAGCCTGGGAGCGACCCGAGAGCGGCACCGGTCGAGGCAGCCCGCCGCCGCGCACCATGCTGACGGTCTCCACGACCGTGCACACGGCGAACTGGAGCCAGGCCAGCCAGATCACGGCACGCAGCACGACGAAGAGCGCGTCGATCGAGAGGGGCTGGGTGAGGGCCGCGTGGTCGGGCAGACCGGTCGGGATCGGCGGCGCACCCGTGAGGAGCGCCAGCAGCACCGGGATGCCGACCAGCAGGCCCAGCAGCGCGAGCCCAGCGCCTGCCGCCTGGGCCCAGCTGGGCCGATCGGGCTCGGGCGCGGCGGCGGCGAACCGTTCCGGTCCGCGCGCCGTGGTCTCGTCGGTGGCGGGCTTGGTGGTCTCGTCGGTCGTGGAGTTGGTCATTGGGTCACTGCCTCCGCTGTCGCACTCGCCTCGACGTCGAAGTGGTCGATGCCGATCAGGCTGAGCAGTTTGGTGTCGACCGTGTCGTGGGTGCGCACGGTGACGGTGTTGCCGGTCACGTCGATGTCGGCGACCCGGTAGCCCCGGCCGACCAGGTAGGCGGCGGCCCGGTCACGGGCCACGGTGGGATCCAGCTCGACCCGGCCCGCAGCGCCGTCGTTGCGCAGTTCGGCGATGTCGAGCTGCTGGGCCCCGGCGCGCGCCGCCTGCTCGGCGTCGTCGGCCAGTCGCGAGCGCGCGTTCAGCGCGCCTCCCCCGTCGACCACGAGGCCGGCGCAGGCCAGCATGGTGACCGCGAGGCCGACGATGAACGCGGTCGCGGTGCCGCGCTCGCCGCGTCGGCGGCGAGCACGCTGGGCCAGTGGTCGCAGGTGCCTCACTCGTAGCTCCGGTAGGGGTCGAGGGGCGCCGCGCTGGTGGTGTCGATGCCCACACTGCCGGGGACGCCGATGAGCCCGAGGCCGGAGTAGTCGACGCGGCAGTTCAAGGTGATCGTGACCTCGCCGCCGGCTCCCCACGTGCCGCCCACGCCCGGGGATCCGCAGTGCGTGTGGTCGTCGAGCGAGCTGGCGATGACGGCGTACGCCGCTGACCGTGCGGCCCCGGCGTTCGCCTGGAGCGAGGCCTGACGGGCGGCGTCGCGCGCCGCTGCGTCGATGTCGCCCTGAACGGCGACGTAGCGCCCGAAGGCCACGACCAGCAAGAAGAACGCGACCATCGCCGGGGTGAGCAGCACGACCTCCACGGCCATCGAGCCGCGCTCGCCGCGTCGGCTGCTCCGGCGGCGGATCCGGCGCTGGACCGAGCCGGGAACCAGGTGGTGTTCCGGTGCCTGTCTCACGAGTAGCTCACGAACCTCTCGATCGGCCCCTCGACGGTCTCGCTGAAGCGAGGGGCGAACCCGGGCACGATCTCCTGGGCGCGCCCCGTGACGACCACGCGCACGGTCTCGCCGTCGGAGACGACCTGGATGTCGTAGTCCTCCAAGATGCCCTGGCCGATGCTGTTCGCATACTCACGCCCCGCGCTCTCCCCGGCCGCCTTCGAGTGCGTCGAGCGGACCACCCTGGCGGTCTCTCGCGCCACCGCGTTGGCCGCCTGGTTGCCGAGGTAGACCATGGCGAACTGCACCACCAAGAGCACCACCAACATGAGGAGAGGTGCGTAGATGACGAGCTCGACCGTGGAGACGCCGCGCTCGCCTCGCAGGCGGCGCGGCGACATCACTTGTCCAGGTTGATGGTGCTCGCCTTGGACGAGATCTTGTCGACGATCAGGTAACCGACGCTCAGGGCGAGCGCCGCCAAGATGGCCGTGATGATGACCCACTCGACCATGCTGGCGCCGCGCTCGGCGCGGCGCGCACGAGCGATCCGCACGTGCAACATGAGAACGAGGAAGCGGAGCTGGGCGAGCATGGATGTCTCCTTCGGGTGGCGTCATAGGCAGGGTGCCCGGTCAGGGCGAATCCAATCCCCGGCGAGCGAAATCAGCCGAGGATCTTTGCGACGGCCGGGTACATCAAGAAGACCAGGAAACCGCCGGCGAGCAGCATCTGCGCGACGAGCATGGACTGCGACCGCGCGGCGGCGCGGCCCTCGGCGTCCGCGAGTTCGCGCTTGCGCATCGACTCGGCCCGGGCGGTGAGCGAGCTGCGCACCTTGGCGCCGTCCTCGGCCACGAGCGCCAGGGCCGCCGCGAGATCGCGCAACTCGTCGACATCGACCTCGGAGCCGAGTTGGCCCAGGGCCGCCCAGGGGGTGATGCCCTGGAGTCGCGCCGCCTCGAGGGTGTCGCAGATGCGGAGCATGGCCCACCCGTCGGAGATCGACGTCGCGGCCTGCAGCGCCTCGGGCACGCCACGCCCGCCTGCGAGGTTCATCGACACCAGGTCGAGGAACGAGCTCACCATGTGCCGGAAGTCGCGGCGCAGGTCGTCGGCCGCACGGAGCAGCTGCACGTAGGGCATGAGCAGCCCGACGAGGGCTCCGATGAGCATGAACCACAGCGGGATCACCGGGGTGAACCCTGCGATGATCGTCAGCGGACCGAGCACGACGACCGGCACCAGGAAGCCGACGAGCGCGCCGCCCAGGCTGCGCGCCAAGAAGAGTTCGTAGGACTGCCCGGTGAGCGCCAGCGCAGGGGCCACCCGGCCCGGCAGCCGGACGCCGCGCGCGTCGAGGGTGCCGGCGACGTCGGACCCCAGACGACGCATCCGCGGCGACTCCGTGAGGTGGCGGCGGTCGGCGGTGAGACCCGCCTCCCGCTGGTGGCGCGCCATCCGGGCGTCGAGCTGGACGAGGGCGATCGGCCCCGAGGTGCGGGGCTGGGCAAGGAGCCAACCGGCCAGCAGCAGACCGCCGCCGCCCAAGGCGCCGCAGAGCATGGCGAGCACCAGCATCACGACACCTCCCCGCGCGTGCGCAGGAACCGCGACGGCATCTCGAACTGCGCAAGCTTGCGCAGCCAGGCGATGCCGGCCGCGAACATGCCGACGACGACGAGCAGCACGATCTGGCCCACGGGGGAGCTGTAGGGCTGGAGGTAGTCGCGGTTGAGCACGGCCAGCAAGACCACGAAGCCGATGGCGACGAACACGATGATCTGCACACTGCGCTCGACGCTGCGGCGGCCGGCGTTGATGCGCTGGCGCATGTCGAGCTCGTCGCGGGCCGACTCCGAGAGCGAGGTGAGCACCTCGCGCAGCCCGGGACCACGCAACCGGGCGTTGAGGATGAGAGCGGCCACGATCAGATCGGCACCGGCGTCGTCGAGCTCGTCGGCGAGCCGCTGGAGGGCGTCGGGCAGCGGCACCCGCACCCGCAACCGGTCGCTGAGCGTCTGGAGGTGATCGCGGATCACCGGAGAGGCCGCGTGCACGGACGCCGGGATCGCCTGCTCCAACCCGACCGCGCCGGCCACCGTGTCGCGCAGGGACTCGGTCCAGGCGGCGAGCGCCTCCACGCGGGCCACTCCGAGCCTGGCCTCCTTGGAGCCGCCGAAGAGGCGGGTCCACAGCAGCACCACGACCCCAGCCGCCACGGCCGCGACCACCCACCGCGTGAGCAGCAGCACGACGAGCGCGACGCCGAGGGCGGCCGGCCCGCGGCGTCCGAGCCCCTGAACCCAGGGCAGGAGCATCGACGGCTCGCTCGCCGCCCGGCTGGGCTCGCGCGGGATGAGCGCGCTGACCAGCAGCACGATGCCGCCCGCCACGAGAGCACCGAGCAGCACCATGCCCGCGACGTAGGGCCCCAGGGTCACGAGACGGTCTCCAGCCAGGTCGGAGCCGCGCCGGGCAGGTAGCCGACCTCCTCGAGGTCGGCCAGGCAGGAGATCGCCGCGCCGGGGGCGGCGACGCCGTCCTGGTTGAGGGCGAAGATCTCGCTGGAGAGCACCCGCCCGTCGACGCCGTTGACCTCGCGCACCGAGGTGATCGTGCGGCGCAGCGCTCCCCCGCTGGCGAAGGTGTTGATGCGCTGCACGAACACCACGAAGTCGATGGCACCGCCGATGAGCATCATCGTGGCGTCGGCCGGGAGCCGCTCGGAGCTCTGGATCGCATAGGTGCAAATGCGGTTGAACACCTCAGCCGAGGAGTTCGCGTGGATGGTCGAGAGCGAGCCGTCGTTGCCCTGGCTCATCGCGTTGAGCATCGTGACGATCTCGTCGCCGAGCACCTCGCCCACGATGACGCGGCTGGGGTTCATGCGCAGCGAGCGCCGCACGAGCTCGGCCATCGCGATCGCACCCTGGCCCTCGGAGTTGGGCAGCCGCTCCTCGAAGGCGACGACGTTGGGGTGCAGGTCCTTGAACTCCCCCAGGCCCAGCTCGAGGGCGCGCTCGACCGTGATCAGCCGCTCGCCGGGCTCGATCTCGTTCGCCAGGGCGCGTAGCAGCGTGGTCTTCCCGGCGTTGGTGGCGCCCGCGATCATGATGTTCTTGCGAGCGCGGACCGCGGCGGAGAGGAAGGCCGCGACCTCCGGCGACATCGTGCCGTAGCCGACCAGCGTGTCGAGGGAGACGCGGGAGAGCCGCGCGCGGCGGATCGAGATGGACGGCCGCGGGCACACGCCCATGACCGCCGAGAGGCGCGAGCCGTCGGGCAGGCGCAGGTCGAGCTGGGGGTTGGCGGTGTCGAAGGACCGGCTCGCCAGGCCGCTGTAGGCGCCGAGGGTCTGCACCAGCTCGACGAGCTCCTCGTCGGACTCCGCGACGGGCGGGCCAGGCTCCTCGCGACCATCGGCGTAGCCGATGAACACGTTGTCGTAGCCGTTGATGTCGATGTTCTCGATCTCGGGGTCGTCGAGCAACGGCTGGAGGCGCCCCACGCCGAACAGTGCCGCGTGGATGCCTTCGGCGAGTTCGGCCTCGTCGCCGCTGCTCGGTGGCGTGCGGCCGGCGCGGATCTCCTCGCGAGCGTAGGAGTCGAGGACGCGCGAGACGACCGCCCGCGCGAACTGCCGCTCGTCCTCGGCCGACATCGGTGCCGCGCCGGACGACGCGTCCTCACGGCGCTGCCGGGACAAGACCTCGGCGACCTCTTCGCGCAGACGTCTCACGAGCTGCTGGTCCATCGCCACGACTAGAACACCTCCGCGGGCTCGAGATCGGCCAGTTGCCGGATGGGTTCGACCAGGCCGGTGGCGGAGCGGCCGAGCAGGGTGCGCAGCGGGTTGCCGGCTCGGCCGGCGCTCAGCACCCGGGCGCCCTTGTCGTCGTCGGCGACGATGCCGAGCACGCGCACGGCGAACCCCTCGACGTCGATCACCTTCTGGAGGTCGGCGACCACACCGGTGTCGCGGTAGCCGGTGACCGCCACGACACCGACCGGCTTGGCGCCGCGTCGCTCCAACTCGAGCAGACCGGCCAGGGCGCGCAGCCGCACGCGCAACTGCGCGACGCCCTCGAGGTCGGGGCGGACGGCGAGCACCACGGCGTCGGCGGACTGGAGCACGGGCAGCACGACCGATCCGGGCACGACCCGGCCGAGGTCGACGAGCACGTCGGCTCCCGACTCGGCGCAGTGCCGCGAGAGGAGGGAGGGCAGCTGGGTCCACAAAGAGCCGAGGCCGCTGAGCTGCTCCGGCGAAGGCAGCCCGGTGAGCACCGAGAACCCGAGCGAGGTGGGCTGGAGGTGGTCGGCGAGCGAGGTCTCCGCGGCACCGCGCCGGGCGGCCGCTCCCAGAGCCAGCAGCCCGCGGTCGACGTCGAGCGGAGCGCCGTCGGTGCCGCGGCAGCGCCACGCGACGTCACCCGCCGCCGGGTCGAGGTCGACCAGCGCGGGCGGCTCGGGGTTGCGGGGCCACGCCGACGCCAGCGCCAGCGCGGTCATGGTGACTCCGGGCGAACCCTTGGCCGACGCGAGCGCGATCACGCTCACGAGAGCACCTTCAGCTTGGTGTCGGTGGACTGGCCGCGGGCGATGAGCACGAGTCCGGCCTGGTCGCTGCCGGCCGCGTTGACGACGGCCGGAGCGGCCTCCTTGGGCACCAGGATGGTCACCGACCCACCCGAGGGCGCAGAGAGGTCGTCACCGCTCGAGGCCGCGGCGACGTCGACGACGAGACCCTCGGTGAGAGCCACGGGGTCGCCACCCTGCTCGCCCGCGATCTGCACGACCTGCACGAGGTCGCCGCCTTGGAGCGAGCCCTGAGGCGTGATCTTCGGGTCGAGCGGCACCGAGACGATGGCGTTGCCGTCGTCGAGGGGGGCCTGGCGGGTGAGCATGTTCTGGTCGACCAGGGAGTCGGCCTTGATCGGCACCTCGGCGTAGGTGGCGCCGTCGAGGATCTGGGAGGCGAGGTCGGCGGGGATGAGCCGCAGACCGTCGCTGGCCACGTCGACCTGGCGCAGGTCGTCGGCGGTGATGAGGGTGCCGGGCGCGATGTCGCGGGCGGCCGCGAGCACGGGGGTGCGGCTGTCCATGCGAACGGCCAGCAGGCCGGCCCCCAGGGCGCCGCCCACGATGAGCACGACCGCCAGGGCGGCCAGAGCGGGCCGGCGCTGGCGCGAGGGCGGCGGGACGTCGCGGCGCGGAGCCGCAGTGGCGCCCGCTCGGCCGCCGGCCGAGCGGGTGGGGGCTGAGCTCTGCACGGTCACGGGCCCCATGGTGCCCACAAGTCGGCGTTTCATTCACCTTGTCGGCCCACCAGGTGCCGGGTTGTTACAGACTGACCCTCGACCGGGGCGCGATCGGGGCGCCACGAGCCTGGGAGAGGACGACGAGCGTGCGACTCAGCGTCAGCGTCATCGATGGCCTCAGCGCGCGCCGACGAGACGTCCTGCTCGACGCGGAGCCGGACTCCACGGTGGCCGACGTGCTGCCTCCGCTCGCCCGCGCGGCCGGCGAGGCCGACCTGCACCCGGCGATGGCACGGCGCAGTGCGGTATGGATCGACGGGGTGCGGGCCGAGCCCGAGCAGACCCTGCGCGAGGCCGGTCTGCGCCCGGGGTCGGTCGTCTCGCTGCACGAGACCGACGGCTGGGAGACGGTGCTCCCCCGCGGGGTGGTCGAGGTGCGTGTCGTCTCCGGCCCCGGCGCGGGCCGCGTGCACCGACTCGGCATCGGCGACCACGAGATCGGCAACGGCGCTCCAGGCATGTCCCTGCCCGACCTGCTGCTGCCCAGCGGCGCGCTACGACTGCGGGTCACCCCCGCGGGCGGCGTCGAGGTGCTCGGCAGCGACCTGCGGCTGCGCGAGCAGTTGCGCGTCGACGGCCTCGCGCCGTCCGAGCCCGACGACCAGCCCGACGACGAGCCCACCGCCGCGTCCGAGGGGGACGCCGCCAAGAGGTTGAGCGGCACCCTGCTCGACGAGCTGCCCGAGGCCGCGCTGACCCGCCGGGAGCGGCGACGCAAGCGCCGCCGGGCCAAGAAGGCCGCCCGGCGCACCCCGCGGGCAGCCGCCGAGGACGACCCGCTCACCTGGCCCGCGGGCGCCGACCTGCGACTCGGCGGCACCGTGCTCCAGTGGCACCCGGTGTGGCAGCCGGACGCCGACACGACCCCCAGCGTCGACGTGCTCGGCACCGACTTCAACCGGCCGCCCCGGCTGCGGCGCCCCGCCCACGAGCGATCGTTCGTGATCCCCGACGAGCCGCGCGCGCCCCGCAGGGTGACCCTGCCCTGGCCGATGGTCATCGCGCCGATGCTCATGGCCGGCCCGATGGCCTACGCCTTCGGCCCTCGCTACCTGATGTTCGCGCTCATGTCGCCGCTCATGGCCGGGTTCAACTTCCTCACCCAGCGCCGCGGCTCCGCGCGCGACTACCGCGAGGCCCTGCTGGCCTATCGCGAGGAGATCACCTCGGTGCTCGACCGGCTGCACGCCGCGCTGCGCCGCGAGCGCGACGAACTGCGCGAGGACCGGCCCGACCCGGCCGCCCTGCTGCTGGCTGCGGCCGGCCCCGGCAGCCAGCTGTGGATGCGACGGCGCACCGACGACGACGCCCTGCTGTTGCGCGTGGGCGTGGCCGACGTTCCGTCGGGGCTCTCGGTCTCAGACCGCGGCCGCAAGGACACCGACGAGCCGCGCGAGCCCGACGTCCTCGGCGACGTGCCGGTGGCGGTGTCGATGCGCGACGTCGGAGTGCTGGGCCTCTGCGGTGAGGGTGGCGAGGTCGACGCGCTGGCCCAGTGGCTGATCGGACAGAGCGCGGTGCTGCACACCCCGCGCGACCTGCGGGTCGTGGTGCTGACCAGCAGTGGTCGTGAGGCGGAGTGGGGCTGGACCCGCTGGCTCCCGCACTGCCGCGTCGACGGCGAGCCCGTCGCGGCCGTGCTCGGCACCGACCAGGGGTCGGTCGGACGCCGCCTCGCCGAGCTGGCGCACCTGGTCGAGACACGCGTGGGCGAGAAGACCGGTACCGCCGGGCTCTCGATGGGTGGCGCCGGGTCGCAGGGGCCACCACCCGGCCCCGACCACCTCGTCGTGCTCGACGGTGCGCGCCGACTGCGCACGCTGCCCGGTGTCGTGTCGCTGATGCGGCAAGGCCCTGCAGTCGGCGTCTACGTGATCTGCCTCGACGACGACGAGCGATCGCTGCCCGAGGAGTGCGCCGCGGTGCTCGAGGCCACGGGCGGCATCGTGGAGCTACGCCGCACCGGCACCGCGGCGGTCTCTCGCATCCGGCCCGACCTGGTCGAGCCCGCATGGGCGGAGCGGATCGGCCGGGCGCTCGCACCGCTGCACGACACCACGCCCGAGGAGTCGATGAGCGCCCTGCCGTCGTCCGCACGGCTCCTCGACCTGCTCGGCATGCCCGACCCGACTCCCGAGCTGCTCACGCGCTCATGGGGGCCGACCGCCCGGACCGACGTGGTCATCGGCGCCGGCTTCGACGGCCCGTTCCGCCTCGACCTGCGCAAGGACGGCCCGCACGCGCTGGTGGCGGGCACGACCGGCTCCGGCAAGTCCGAGCTGCTCCAGACCCTGGTCGCCTCGCTCGCGGTCGCCAACAGTCCAGAACAGCTGACGTTCGTACTGGTCGACTACAAGGGCGGGTCGGCGTTCAAGGACTGCTCGCGGCTGCCGCACACCGTCGGCATGGTCACCGACCTCGACACCCACCTCGTCAGCCGCGCGCTCACCTCGCTCGGCGCCGAGCTCAAGCGCCGCGAGCACCTGCTCGTCGGACCGGGGGCCAAAGATCTCGAGGACTACTGGGCGCTCCAGCGCCACGACCCTTCGCTGCCGGTGATCCCGCGGTTGGCGATCGTCATCGACGAGTTCGCCAGCCTCAAGTCCGAGCTGCCCGACTTCGTCGACGGTCTCGTGACCATCGCGCAGCGGGGCCGCTCACTGGGCATCCACCTGGTGCTGGCCACACAGCGGCCCTCCGGCGTCATCTCCAACGACATCCGCGCCAACACCAACCTGCGCATCGCCCTGCGCGTCACCGACGAGTCGGAGTCCACCGACGTCATCGACGCCAAGGAGTCGGCCACCATCGGGCCCGACCAGCCGGGCCGGGGGTACGCGCGTCTGGGGCACTCCTCGCTGCTGCCGTTCCAGGCCGGTCGCGTCGGCGGCGCCCGCCCAGACACGACCAAGCAGGCCGAACGGACCCTCGCCGAGCCGCTGGCCTGGCCGGTGAGCTGGGGCGAGGTCGGCTCACCGGCGCCGGCTCGAGCGGTCGAGGACGGCCCCACCACCGACGAGGGCGAGACCGACCTCTCCGTGCTCGTCACCGCCATCCGCGGTGCCAACGACGCACGAGGCATCGCGCCCCAGCACTCCCCGTGGCTGCCCGAGCTGCCGCGCACCGTGGTCGTCGCCGATCTCCCGCCAGACGACGAGCCCGCCCCGCAGCCGGCGCTCACCGGGTTCGCCGCGCCCTGGGCGCTCGAGGACCACCCGAGCGACCAGGCGCAGCGGGTGCGCCGCTTCGTGCTCGGCAGCAGCGGGCACCTCTACCTGGTGGGCGGACCCCGCTCGGGGCGTTCGACCGGCCTGCGCACCATCGCGGCCGGGCTGGCCGAGGCGTGCACCTCGCGCGATCTGCATCTCTACGGCCTCGACTGCGGCAACGGCGCCCTCCTCCCGCTCACCGCCCTCCCCCACACCGGCGCGATCGTGCAGCGCACCGAGGTCGAGCGCGCCTCCCGGCTGCTCGAGCGACTGCTCGAGGAGGTCAAGCGTCGCCAGGACGTGCTCGGGCAGTCCGGGTTCGCCGACATCGACGAGCAGCGGCGCGCCGCGGCTCCCGACGAGCGGCTCCCGTACGTCGTCTTGCTGCTCGACCGGTGGGAGGGCTTCGACTCCGACCTCGGCGAGATCGACATGGGCCGGCTCACCGATACGGTGCAGACGATGCTGCGCGAGGGCGCGAGCGTCGGGGTGCAGCTCGTGCTCACCGGCGACCGCTCGCTGCTCAGCGGCCGCATGGCGGCGACGGTCGAGAACAAGCTGATCCTGCGACTGCCCGACCGCAACGACTACTCCACGGCCGGCCTGAAGCCCAAGGAGCTGCCCGACGCGGTCGTCGACGGTCAGGGTTTCTGGGGCGAGTCCGGCACCGAGGCCCAGGTCGCGGTGCTGGTGCCCGACACCAGCGGCGCCGCACAGAGCGAGGCCGTGCGCGCCCTCGGCGCCCGGCTCCGCGAGGCCGAGCACGACCTGCCCGCGGCCCGACCCGGCAGCGGACCGATCCGGCTCGCGGCACTGCCCGCCGAGATCGACCTCGAGACCGCCCTCGCCGAGGCCGGCGCACTGCCTGCGGCCGACGTGCCGCTCGGCGTCGGCGGCGACGACCTGGCCCTGGTGGGAGTCGAGGCGATCAGCGCCCCCGTGCTCGTGCTGGGCCAGCCCCGCAGCGGTCGCACCACGACCCTGATGCTGGCGGCCCGGCACGCACTCGACGCCGACTGCCCAGTGCTCGGCTTCGCACCCGTGCCCAACGCCCTGAGCGAGCTGCTCGGAGCGCAGCGGTGCGTGGTCGGCACCGAGGAGTCGCCCGAGGACGTCGTCCAGCGGCTCAAGGACATTCCCGACGGCGCGCTGGTGCTCATCGACGACGCCGAGAACCTGCGCGACGGTCCGATCGCCCCGGTGCTCTCCGCCGTCATGCGCCAGGGTCGCGACCGCGGGTTCCGGGTGGTGGTCGCCGGCAACCTGGCCGACCTCACCGCCGGCTTCTCCGGCTGGCTGGTGGAGGCGCGGCGCGGTCGCAAGGGCCTGCTGCTCTCCCCGCGCGAGGCCAGCTCGGCCGACGTGTTCGGCGGCCGGGTGCCCCGTACCTCCCTCCAGGCCCGCCTCACCCCCGGCCGCGGGGTCGTCTTCCCCGGCGACGGCTCCTTCGTCGCCGTCCAGGTTCCCCACTGATCCACCCGCGAGGGGTCGCGAATCGTCCCTCGAGGGGTCGCGAATCGTTGCTCGAGGGGTCGAGTCGGTTGCGGTGTCGTGCGGGTGGGCGGGCAGCACGACGCCCGCCGTCCGAGCGGTGGACGGCGGGCGTGGCGGGTGCTGCTGGTGGTTCAGGGCCTCACTTGATGGTGTAGGCGTTGTCGATCTCGGCGAAGGCGCCGGAGGCCTTGGTGAGGTAGTGCGACATCTCCTCGAGCAGGCCGACGCTCTTGAGGTTGGCCTGGGTCCAGTCCTGGTAGGTGACGTTGAAGGAGTCACCGGCCGAGGACTTGAAGCCGCCGGAGTCGCGCAGGGAGTCGACCTGGCTCTTGGCGGCCTGGAGGATGCCCTCGAGCTGGTTCTTGATGTTGGCGAGGTTCTTGGCCTGGGCCTCGATGTCGCCGTGGGATACGGAGATGGTGCCGTTGCTCATGAGTGTCTCCTGATCGGACCTACCGGCCCGCTCGTCGGGTCGGCCTGATGTGAGGACTTGTGCCCTGCCTCACGGCGTCCAAACCTCGGACGCGGCCGACTACTCGTCGGCGTCGTACGCGGCCAGGATCCGGTCGGCCGCCACCGTGGCGGGCAGCTCGCCGGCCAGTACCTCGGCGCGGATCTCGGCGCGCACCGCCTTGACCGCCGCCGAGTGCCGCAGCCGCTGCTCGAGCTCGTCGCGCACCATCGCCCAGGTGAACTCGAGCTGCTGCTCGGCCCGTTTGGCCGCCAGGCCCTCGGATCCGAGGTGCTCGCGGTGCGCCTCGACGCGCGACCACACGTCGTCGATGTCGAGATGGTGCAGGGCCGAGCACGTGACGACCGGCGGTGCCCACTCCGCGTGACCGCGCACGAGCCGCAGCGCTCCGGCGAGATCACGGGCCGCCGCCCGCGCCTCCTGGGCGCGGTCACCCCCGGTGCCCTTGACGGACGGCGGGTCGGCCTTGTTGACCGCGATCACGTCGGCGATCTCGAGGATGCCCTTCTTGATGCCCTGGAGCTGGTCACCGGTGCGAGCCAGGGTGAGGAAGAGGAAGGTGTCGACCATGCCGGCGACGGTGACCTCGGACTGCCCCACGCCCACGGTCTCGACCAGGATCACGTCGTACCCGGCCGCTTCGAGCACGGTCATCGCCTGCACGGTGGCGCGGGCGACGCCGCCGAGAGTTCCTGCCGACGGCGAAGGGCGGATGTAGGCGTTCGGGTCGACCGCCAGTTCCCCCATGCGCGTCTTGTCACCCAGCACCGAGCCGCCCGTGCGCACACTGGAGGGATCGACGGCCAGCACGCCCACCCGGTGGCCGGCCTTGGTCAGCATCGTGCCGAGCGCCTCGATGAAGGTCGACTTGCCGACGCCGGGCACGCCCGAGATGCCGACGCGGACGACGTCGGGACCGCCCGCGAGGTCGGCGATCTCGGTGAGCAGCCCCCGCGCCTGGGCGCGGTGCTGCGGTCGGGCGGACTCCACGAGCGTGATGGCCTGCGCGACCGCCCCGCGGCGCTGCTCACGGATGCCCGTGGCGAGGTCAGGCGTCGACACCGAGGGCCTCGATCCCGCGATCTGCGGCGGCGTGCGCGAGGCGCGTGTCGAAGGTGGCGAGCCGCGCTGCGTACTTCTCGGCCGCCACCAGCGCGCAGCAGTCCGGCATGCGGAGCCCGGTCGCCGCCCGGACTGCGGCGAGCGAGCGAGGCTCGGCGTCGGTTCGGGGGAGCTCGTGGATCGACACCGCCGCGATCGCTGTGGCCATCTCGTCGAGTCGGCCGGCACGAACGCCGTGCACCAGAGTCTCGGCCAGGTTGATCGTGTGCACACCGAAATCGTCGACCTGCATGACGATGGCCCGCGCGGCCTCGTGATGAACGTCTGTGTCGTCGAGGAAAGCGATCAGGACACTGGCGTCCACGACGATCACTCGGGCCAGTCCCGGCGGAGCTCCTCGAGGTAGCCAGGGGGGTAGTGGAACCCGCCGGCGTACTTCTCCACGAGTTCTCGACGCTCCTCGCGACGACGCTCCTCGTCGCCTTCGAGACGCTCGGCCGCCATCTCGGCCAACGCCGCCAGCAGCGCACTGCGCGAGGTGACCTCCGGCCACCGCCGCGCAGCCACCTCGAGGGCGTGCTTCACAGCGTCGGTCTCGGTCACCTGGAGCCGCTGCTTGGTGGTCGGCATGACCGCGAGTGTACCTCCGGACGGCTCGGTGACCCACCTGCTCGTCGGCGCTCAGTGACCGAGCTGCTCGCGGAGCCCGGCCAGCAGCTTCAGCGCCGACTCGGCGATGACCGTGCCAGGCAGGAACACCTCGGCGGCACCCATCTCGCGCAGTGTCGGCACGTCGTCGGGCGGGATCACGCCGCCGATGACGACCATGATGTCGTCGCGCCCCTCCTCGGCAAGGGCCGTGCGCAGGGCGGGCAGCAGCGCGAGGTGACCGGCCGCGAGCGAGCTGACACCGACGATGTGCACGTCGTTGTCGACCGCCTGCACCGCCACCTCCTCCGGCGTGGAGAACAGCGGCCCCACGTCGACGTCGAAGCCCATGTCGGCGAACGCGGAGACGATGACCTTCTGGCCGCGGTCATGGCCGTCCTGGCCCATCTTCGCCACGAGGATGCGCGGACGCCGCCCCTCGGCCTCGGCGAACTCCTCGGTCTCCTGGAGCACCTGGGCCAGGGCGGAGCCGCCCTCGCCGGTGCCGGACTCGTCGCGGAACACGCCGGAGATGGTACGGATGACGGCCTGGTGTCGTCCGAAGACCTTCTCCATCGCATCCGAGATCTCACCGACGGTGGCCTTGTTGCGGGCGGCGTCGACGGCGAGCTCGAGCAGGTTGCCCTCGCCGCGCTCCGCGGAGTTGGTGAGCGCCTCCAGCGAGCGCTGCACGGCGTCCGCGTCGCGCTCCTCGCGCAGCCGCTCGAGCTTGGCGATCTGCTGGCGGTAGACCGAGTCGTTGTCGACGCGCAGCACGTCGAGCTTGTCCTCCGCAGCGAGCCGGAACGTGTTGACGCCGATGAGCTTCTGGGCACCGGAGTCGAGCCGCGCCTGGGTGCGGGCGGCGGCCTCCTCGATGCGCATCTTCGGGATGCCCTGCTCGATGGCCTGCGCCATGCCGCCCGCACGCTCGGCCTCGCGGATGTGGGCCCAGGCGCGCTCGGCGAGGTCGTGGGTGAGTCGCTCGACGTAGTAGGAGCCACCCCACGGATCGATGGTCGCGGTGGTGCCCGACTCCTGCTGGAGCATGAGCTGGGTGTTGCGGGCGATGCGGGCCGAGAAGTCGGTCGGCAGCGCGATCGCCTCGTCGAGGGCATTGGTGTGCAGCGACTGGGTGTGACCCTGGGTCGCGGCCATCGCCTCGATGCAGGTGCGGCCCACGTTGTTGAAGACGTCCTGGGCGGTCAGCGACCAGCCGGAGGTCTGGGAATGGGTGCGCAGCGAGAGCGACTTGGGGTTCTTGGGGTCGAAGTCGCGCACCAGGCGCGCCCAGATGGCGCGGGCCGCGCGCATCTTGGCGACCTCCATGAAGAAGTTCATGCCGATGGCCCAGAAGAAGCTGAGCCGTGGCGCGAACGCGTCGATGTCGAGGCCGGCGTCCAGGCCCGCACGGATGTACTCGACGCCGTCGGCGAGGGTGTAGGCCAGCTCGAGGTCGGCGGTCGCACCCGCCTCCTGCATGTGGTAGCCGGAGATCGAGATCGAGTTGAAGCGCGGCATCCGCTGGCTGGTGAAGGCGAAGATGTCGGAGATGATCCGCATGCTCGGCGCCGGCGGGTAGATGTAGGTGTTGCGGACCATGAACTCCTTGAGGATGTCGTTTTGGATGGTCCCCGCGAGCTGCTCCGGCTTCACCCCCTGCTCCTCGGCGGCGGCGATGTAGAGGGCCATGACCGGGAGCACCGCGCCGTTCATGGTCATCGACACCGACATCTGGTCGAGCGGGATGCCCTCGAAGAGCGTGCGCGCGTCGTAGATCGAGTCGATCGCCACGCCGGCCATGCCGACGTCGCCGCGCACGCGCGGGTGGTCGGAGTCGTAGCCGCGGTGGGTGGCGAGGTCGAAGGCGACCGAGAGGCCCTTCTGGCCGGCCGCGAGGTTGCGGCGGTAGAAGGCGTTCGACTCCTCGGCGGTCGAGAACCCGGCGTACTGGCGGACCGTCCACGGCTGGGTGGTGTACATCGTCGGGTAGGGCCCGCGCAGGAACGGGCTCAGACCAGGCAAGGTGTCGAGGGCGTCGAGGCCGGCGACGTCGTCGGCGGTGTACGACGTCTTGACGTCGATGCCCTCGGGTGCCGCCCAGATGTCGTGCGCCGGAGTGCCCGTGGCAGGTGCGGCGCCGTCGCCGACGAGCGGCAGGCCGGAGAAGGATCTCGGAACGCTCATGCCCTCACTCATGCCGTCACTCATGCCGTCACTCATGCCGTCACTCATGCCAGGGCCTCCCGGGTGCGGGTGAGGAACGCGAGGGCGTCGACGCCCATCGCGCAGGAGTCGTCGGCGTACGGCACCGGCCTGCCGGCGATGAGCACACGTTCGGCACCGGCCTCGCGCAGGGCGGTGGCTGCGGCCTCGCCCCACTCGGCGTAGGCCGGGTCCGTGCCGGCGAGGCAGACGACGGGCTGCCCTGCGTAGGCCCTCACGAGGTCGTCGGGGCCCTCGGAGGCGCCTGCGACCTCGACGGCGACGCCGCCGGCGGCCAGCAGGTTGGTGGCGAACGTGGCGCGGGCCGTGTGCGCGGCGATGCTGCCCAGGGTGGCCAGGAACACCGGCGCGGACGGCGCGGAGTCGCGCATCTGCTCGAAGCTCGCGGCGTAGGACTCGACGCCGACCCACGCGTCGTAGGGCTCGCGCTCGGGCAGTTCCTCGGCGAGGTTCGGGAACTCCGAGACGCCGGTGATCGGGCGCTTGCGGGTGGCAACCTGCTGCTCGCGGGCCTCGCAGGTGGCCTCGACCGCCTCGTCGAGGGTGGCCTGGTGAGGCCCGTCGGGGCCGTCGAGGCGGCCCAGCGCCTCCCAGGCCGCGACGGCGGTGTCGTCGGTGAGCTTCTCGATGGCGTACGCGCCTCCGGCCGGGTCGGCTACGTGGGCGACGTGGGACTCGTCGATCAGCAGATGCGAGGTGTTGCGGGCGATGCGGCGACCGAACGCCTCGGGGCGACCGAGCGGTGCGTCGAAGGGCAGCACGGTGACCGAGTCTGCGCCGCCCACACCCGCCGCGAAGGCCGCGACCGTGGTGCGCAGCATGTTCACGTAGGGGTCGTAGCGGGTCATCATCGGGCGGCTGGTGACGGCGTGGATCCGAGTCGTGGTGTCGGCGGCGCCGCTGAGCTCCAGCACCCGCGACCACAGCCGTCGCGCAGCACGCAGCTTGGCGATGGTCGGGAACTGCTCATCGGTGGCCGCGAGTCGCAACTCGATGAGACCGGCCGCGTCGGTGATCGAGATGCCGGCCCGCTCGAGCACCCGCAGTACCCGGGCGCCGGCGGCCATCACCCAGCCGAGCTCGGTGACGTCTGACGCACCGCGATCGTGCACGGCCGTCCCGTCGACGACGACGCCGAGCACGCCGTGGTCGAGGGCGAGCTTCGCGACGGCGGCGAGGTCGTCGGGTGCTGCCGTGGCAGAGACACCGAGGTTCGTGCCGACGGCGATGTCGCCGTCCGGGAGCAGGGCGAGAAGCGCCTCGGCGACCGCGACCGGGGAAGTCGGCGCGTCGAGCACGACCGGGGCGAGGTCGAGCAGCACGCCCTCGAGCAGCCCGGCCAGGTCGGTGTCCTGATCGGCCTGCACCCACAGTGAGGTGACGCCGCCTTCGAGGTCGACGCGCGCGAACTCGTTCTGCTGCTCGGCGGGCCCCGCCCCGATGAGGGAGCGCACGTCCCAGTCTCCGGCGCGCGCCGGTCGCCCGGCGCTCTCGAGCCTCTCCAGCAGCGCGGCGGTGCCTAGGGGCGCGATCTCGACGCCGTCGAGCGTCCGCTTGGTCAGCTTGGCCCACACCAGGTCGTCGGCGTCGTCGTCGGCCATCCGCTTGGACTTGCGGAGCACGGTGGCGGTGCTCTTCTCCCAGTCCGCGATCGTCCAGTCGTCGTCGGGCGAGGCGAGGTCGAGCGAGCCCTGCTCGGGCTCCAGCTCGCTCGGATCCTCCAACCCACCGTCCACCTGACCCTCCACCTCGCCGGTGGGGGCGCCCTCGGGTGCAGTCATGGAGCGAACCATAGAAGCGCGACGTGACCACGGCCACCCACACCTGGCCACGTGTGACGCACGCCGCTCCCTCACGCGCTGACCCGTCGCCAGTTTTCACGTGACCCGTCGCCAGTTTTCACATGACCCGTCACTCCTCGGATCCGGCGTCGGACGAAGCAGTGGCAGGTCAGTTGAAAACTCGTGACGGCTCACCGGAAAACTCGTGACGGCTCACCGGAAAACTGGTGGCAGGTCAGTTGAAAACTGGTGGCAGGTCAGCGTCTGGGACAGTGGGCGCATGAAGGTTCGGTCTCCCGACGGTCGCACGTGGCGGGTCACCCGGCGCTGGGTGCCGTGGCGGCGCAGGGTGCGCGACGTCGACGCACCCGACCTGCCCGTCGACGGCCTGGGAGACGACCCGATCAGCATGATCGTCGGCGTCATCGCGCTGATCATCCTGCTGCCGTTCATCGTGATCGCGCTCATTGCGGCTGTCGAGCTGCTGCTCGTGCTCCTGCTGCTGCCCTTCGCGGTGCTCGGACGCGTCATCTTCGGCCGCGCGTGGCACGTCGAGCTGCGCGAGGGGTTCAAGCCCTACTTCGAGGAGCAGGCCGGCGACTGGCAGGCCTCGGGCCTGCGCATCCACTCGCTGGCCGACGAGGTGCGGCAGGGCCACCTCCCCCAGCGCACGCTCGGCGGTTGATCGCGTTCATCGGGTAGCCACGTCGCCGTGGCCGGCTCGTCGCACATCCGCGTCACCCTGCCCCTATGCGCGTGCAGATCGTGACCGAGTCCTTCTACCCGGCCGTCGACGGCTCCACGACGACGGTGAGGAACGTCGCCGACCAGCTCATCGACGCCGGACACGAGGTGGCGTTGGTGGCGCCCGCACCCGGGCTCGGCCGCTATCGAGCCAGCCGGGTGACCCGGGTCAGCCCGCTCGCCAAGCCCGGGGCCCAGGTGCGCGCCGCCATCGACGCGTTCGCGCCGGATGCCCTGCTCTGCGTCAGCCCGTCGCACGCGCCCGCGGGGCTCGGCCGCCGGGCCCTCAAGCACGCTGCTCACGCGGGGGTGCGCAGCGTCCTGCTCCAGACCTCACCGGTGGCCGACCTGGCGTGGGACTACTGGCGAGCCAAGGTCGCCGACCGGGCCGACGAGGTAGTCGTCACCGCGCAGTGGCTGGCCGACGCCATGGCCGCCAAGGGCGTCGAGGCGCAGGTCTGGCGCCCCGGCGTCGACATCCGTGCCTTCGACCCCGGGCTACGCGATCCGTGGCTGCACCGGCACTGGTCGCGGGGTGAGCGCGGAAAGCCGGCCGTCGTGGTGGGGTTCGTCGGTAGCCTGCGCCGCCGCCACGGCGTGCGCGACCTCGCAGCGCTCGCCGACGTGACCGGCATCCGGCTGGTCATCATGGGCGCCGGGCCGCAGCGCGACTGGCTCGCGGTCCGACTGCCGGGCGCCAAGGTCACCGGCACGCTCGGCACCAGCGACCTCACGGTCGCCCTCGCCAGTCTCGACCTGCTGGTGCATCCCGGCCGGACCGAGACCTGCTGCCACGCGCTGCGCGAGGCGGGCGCGAGCGGCGTCCCGGTCGTGGCGCCGCGGGCGGGCGGCGCCCCCGAGACGGTGCGTCACCTCGAGTCCGGGCTGCTCTACGACCCGGCCGAACCCCGCGGCCTCGCGGACGCCGTCCGAGCCCTGGCCGCCGACCGGCACCGGTCCCTCCTGGGTGCCCACGGACGCGAGGCGGCCGCCGGACGCACGTGGACGGCGGCGGTCGAGGATCTTTGGCCGGTGCTCGCGCCGCGCCAGGGCGCGGCGGCCCGCTGAGTCCCCAGCGGGAGGTATGTCACACCGCCCTACCCACACGGGCCGTGTGACGAGGGGTACGGTGCGTCCGTGGCAACTCCGACTCTTGTCCGGGGGGCCCGTGCCTCGCGCACGACCGTCTCCCTGAAGATCCTCATGGCCGGCAGCGGGATCATCTTCATCCTCTTCGTGCTGCTGCACATGTACGGCAACCTCAAGGCCTTCGGCGGTGAGACGTCGTTCAACGTCTACGCCGAACACCTGCGCACCATCGGCGAGCCGATGCTCCCGCGCGAGGGCCTGTTGTGGGTCATCCGCGCGGTGCTCATCGTCTCACTCGTGGTGCACGTGTGGTCCGCGGCCCAGCTGTGGAAGCGCTCCAACGCGGCACGCACGCAGAAGTACGCGGTGAAGAAGAACACGCACTCGTCGTTCTCCTCGCGCACGATGCGCTGGGGCGGCGTCACGATCTTGCTGTTCCTCATCTGGCACCTGATCAACTTCACGATCGGTAAGGTGAACCCGGCCGGCGGCCCGACGAACAACCCCTACGAGTTGCTCGTCGACTCCTTCTCGACCTGGTGGGTCACCGTGATCTACCTCGTGGCGATGGCCGCGCTGGCGCTGCACCTGCACCACGGCACGTTCAGCTCGCTGCAGACCCTCGGCTTCACCAACTCCGCCGCCGCCCGCAAGCGGGCCCGCGCAGCGGGATGGGTGGTGGCCGTCGTCATCGCCGGCGGCTTCTCGCTCGTCCCGCTCTTCACGCTCTTCGGCGTCATCGACTACTGACGCACCCGCGCCCGTCCACGAGGGAGAACCACCCATGGCATCCAACGCCGACGTCAGCGGCCTGACCGTGCTCACCCAGGCCCCCACGCAGACCTCCGACGACGCCCACGGCTACTACACGCCCGGCGAGCCCGTCGGTGACACCAAGGCCCCCGCCGGCCTCATCGCCGAGCGCTGGACCAAGCACAAGATGGACAACCGGCTGGTCAACCCGGCCAACCGTCGCAAGCTCGACGTGATCATCGTGGGCACCGGCCTGGCCGGCGGCGCGGCCGCCGCCACGCTCGGCGAGGCCGGCTACAACGTGAAGTCCTTCTGCTATCAAGACTCCCCCCGCCGTGCACACTCGATCGCCGCGCAGGGCGGCATCAACGCGGCGAAGAACTACAAGGAGGACGGCGACTCCACCTACCGCCTCTTCTACGACACGGTGAAGGGCGGCGACTACCGCAGCCGCGAGTCGAACGTCTACCGCCTGGCCGAGGTCAGCGTGAACATCATCGACCAGTGCGTCGCCCAGGGTGTCCCGTTCGCCCGCGACTACGGCGGCCTGCTCGACAACCGCTCCTTCGGCGGCGTCCAGGTGTCTCGCACCTTCTACGCCCGCGGTCAGACGGGCCAGCAGCTACTGATCGGCGCCTACCAGGCCATGGAGCGCCAGGTCGCCGCCGGCACCGTCACCGCCTACACCCGTCACGAGATGCTCGAGCTGATCGTGGTCGACGGCAAGGCGCGCGGCATCATCGCCCGCGACCTGGTCACCGGTGAGATCGAGACCCACCTCGCCGACGTCGTCGTGCTTGCCTCGGGCGGCTACGGCAACGTCTTCTACCTCTCCACCAACGCGATGGGCTCCAACGTCACCGCGGCGTGGCGAGCTCACCGCAAGGGCGCCTACATGGCCAACCCCTGCTACACGCAGATTCACCCGACCTGCATCCCGGTCTCCGGTGACCACCAGTCGAAGCTGACCCTGATGAGCGAGTCGCTGCGCAACGACGGCCGCATCTGGGTGCCGAAGAACGCCGAGGACTGCGACAAGGATCCGCGCGACATCCCCGAGGAGGACCGCGACTACTACCTGGAGCGGATCTACCCCGCCTTCGGCAACCTGGTGCCTCGCGACATCGCCTCACGTGCCGCCAAGTACGTCTGCGACGAGGGCCGCGGCGTCGGCCCGATGGTCGGCGACTTCCGCCGCGGGGTGTACCTCGACTTCTCCGCCGCCATCGAGCGCCTCGGCCGTGACGGCATCGAGGAGAAGTACGACAACCTCTTCGACATGTACGAGCGGATCACGGGCGAGAACCCCTACGAGGTGCCGATGCGCATCTACCCCGCCGTGCACTACGTGATGGGCGGCCTCTGGGTCGACTACGACCTCCAGTCGAACATCGACGGCCTCTTCGTCACCGGCGAGGCGAACTTCTCCGACCACGGCGCGAACCGCCTCGGCGCCTCGGCGCTGATGCAGGGGCTGGCCGACGGCTACTTCGTGCTGCCGAACACCATCCGCGACTACCTCGCCGACGGCCCGTTCGACAAGATCGAGGAGTCCCACCCCGACGTCGTCGCCGCGCGCACGAGCGTCGAGGAGCGGGTGCAGAAGTTCCTCTCCATCAACGGCAACCGCACGGTGGACAGCTACCACAAGGAGCTGGGCCACATCATGTGGGAATACTGCGGCATGGAGCGCTCCGAGGACGGCCTGCGCAAGGCGATCGACATGATCCGCGAGCTCAAGGCCGACTTCTGGACCAACGTCAAGGTGCTCGGCACCGCCGACTCCCTCAACCAGAGCCTCGAGAAGGCCGGTCGCGTGGCCGACTTCCTCGAGCTCGGTGAGCTGATGTGCATCGACGCCCTCAACCGACGCGAGTCCTGCGGCGGCCACTTCCGGGCCGAGTCGCAGACCGACGAGGGTGAGGCGCTACGCCACGACGACGAGTTCGCCTACGTGGCGGCCTGGGAGTTCAGCGGCGACAACGAAGCCCCCGTCCTGCACAAGGAAGACCTCGTCTACACCGCCATCGAGATGAAGCAGCGGAGCTACAAGTGAGACTCACCCTCAAGATCTGGCGCCAGGCCGACGCACAGGCGTCCGGAGCGCTGAAGACCTACGACCTCGACGGCGTCTCCGAGGACATGAGCTTCCTCGAGATGCTCGACGTGCTCAACGAGCAGCTGCAGGGCCAGGGCGAGGAGCCGGTGGCCTTCGACCACGACTGCCGCGAGGGCATCTGCGGCACGTGCTCGCTCATGATCGACGGGCAGGCGCACGGCCCGGAGGTCACGACGACCTGCCAGCTGCACATGCGCTCGTTCCGGGACGGTCAGACCATCACCATCGAGCCGTGGCGCTCGGACGCTTTTCCGGTGGTGCGCGACCTCGTCGTCGACCGCTCGGCCTTCGATCGGATCATCGCCTCCGGCGGCTTCATCTCCGCCAACACCGGCTCGGCGCCGGAGGCCAATTCGGTGCCTGCGCCGCGCGACAAGGCGATGCGCGCTTTCAACGTGGCCACCTGCATCGGTTGCGGCGCCTGCGTGGCCGCCTGCCCCAACGGGTCGGCGTCCCTGTTCATGGGCGCGAAGATCACCCACCTCGGCGAGCTCCCCCAGGGGCAGCCCGAGCGCGGAACCCGCGTGGTCGACATGGTCGCCCAGCACGACGCAGAGGGCTTCGGCGGCTGCACCAACATCGGCGAGTGCGCCGGCGCGTGCCCTAAGGAGATCCCGCTCGACGTGATCTCGCAGCTCAACAAGGATCTGCGCACCGCCCTCAGGAACGGTCACTGAGGCGCCGTCCCGAGCCGGCGGCGACCGGGCGCGCCGTGTCTCTTCCGGGCACGTCGCTTCGCGACGCCGCGGCCCGCGTCGTCGTGGCTCAGGGGTACGCGGCCACGACCCTGCAATAGGTCGCCACGGCGGCGCGTTCGCGGTTGGAGCACGGAGCGCCACCGGGCCTGGGTGCTGTCCGACCTCACCCAGACCCTGATCCGGCTCCCTGACTGATCGGCCTCAGTCGCCTCGATGACGCAGCGTCCGGACGGCGAACCAGGCGAAGCAGCCGGCCAGGAGCAGGTTGACGACGATCAGCACGGTGTGGGCGATCCAGTAGCCGCTGGGCCGATCCTCGCCCGCAGCGTGCGCCGCATGCAGGTTCTTGGCGAACATCAGCCAGGTCAGGACCATCCAGGCCGTCACACCGACGAAGAACCAGCCGTGCCTGCGCTCGAGCCTCACGCGTCGTCCCGCCGCTTCTTGCGGACCACGGCCGCGGCCGCCGCGACGCCTGCGGCACCGGCGGCGATGCCCTTGACCGTCCGAGCGCGGCCTCCCTCGGCGGCATCCTCGCCAGCGGAGCTTTCGGTCGCCTCCGCCTCGGTGCTGCCCGCAAGCGCGTCTGCGTCGGTACCGCTCGGCAGCGGCGGGCCTTGGACGGCGCCCTCGGCCTCGACGCGATCGGCTCGCTGCGCGCGAGCCGCGGGCGCGGTGTATGCCCAGCAGGCCGCATAGAGGACCAGCCGCGTGAAGTAGTTGATCCACACCAGCATCACCAGCGCGATGCCGAACGCCTGACCGGCCGGCTGCCCGGACGTCGAGGCGATGATGACACCCGCGACCTGCTTGAGGATCTCGAAGCCGACCGCACCGATCACGGCTGCTCGCAGCAACGGCCCACGCGGCACCTCACCACGGCCCAGGAGCGCATAGATGATGAAGAACAGCGCCACGTTGGCTGCGAAACCCAACAGCACGGTGAGGGTCGAGACGAGCCAGGCGAGGGTCTGGTCGAGCCCGAGGAAGTCCAAGATGGTGCCCGAGAACCGGGTCACCAACGAGCCGAGGCCGACCGAGACCAGCAGGGTGCCTCCGAGGCTGACCAACACCATCAGGTCGCGGAGCTTCCCGGGGACGAAGCCGAGCTGCTCGTCCTCGGGGAGCTCGAAGACGGTGACGATGGCCTGGCGCAGCGCGGAGACCCAGCCCAGCCCGCTGTAGAGCACGCCCGCGAAGCCGATGACCCCGGCCAGACCCGAGAAGGTCCGGAAGTCCTTGAGCTGTAGCCCGGTGTCGCCGCCGATGATGCCGGGGAACAGACCCTGGAGGGCCGAGCGGAGCGCGGCGTCGGCGCCGTCGACGACGTTCGAGACGACCCCCACCGCGAAGAAGGCCAGGGCCAGGATCGGGAAGAACGACAGGAAGGCGAAGTACGTGACGGCACCCGCCTGTTGGCCGGCGCTCACCGCGCCGAAGTGCTCCTGCATGCGCACGAGATGGTCGATGGCAGGACGTCGCTGACGTACCTCCTCGATGCGCTCCTTGATCGACGGCATCGTCAGGTTCCCTTCCGAGTCAGGGGAAAGCCGTGCGTGGCTCGCCAGCCGTCGCTGACGTCGTGCACGTAGAGGTGGAAGCCGTCGACCTCGAAGGCGCAGTCGAAGTCGGACAGCTCGTCGAAGGCGCGATCAAGATCGGCGTCGGGCAGGTCGTGCGCCACGGTGACGTGGGGGTGGTACGGGTAGGCGAGGTCGACGTCGAGCGGACCACAGCGCACCTGCTCGGCCAGCTGCTCGCACCCGCCGATCCCCTCGGCGAGCGCCACGAAGACCACCGGCGACACGGGTCGGAAGGTCGCGGTGCCGCGCAGGCGGATCCGGAACCGCGCCGACGACGCGGCGGCGCGGCCGAGATGATTCGCGACGTCCTCGATGACGGCGTCGTCGATCTGCGTGGGCGGCAACAGCGTGATGTGAGTGGGGATCAAGCCGGCCGAGGGGTCGCCCAGCCGCTCGCGGTACTCCTGGAGCGAACTGCCCCAGGGGTCCGGGACCGCAACGGCGACTCCGATCGTGGGCACCCGTCGACCCTAGCGAGTGGAGCGGGCGACGAAACCAACCCTCTGGTAGACGTCGCGCAGAGTCGCCTCCGCGACCGTCCCCGCCTGCTCCGCACCTCGGCGCAGGACGTCGGTGAGGTACGCCTGGTCGTCGAGCAGGTCGAGCACGGTGTCGCGGAAGGGCGTGACGACATCGACGACGACCTCGGCCAGATCCCTCTTCAGGTCGCCGTAGCCGCGGCCGTCGTACTCTTCCTCGAGCGAGCCGATGGAGCGGCCGGCGAGAGCGGAGTAGATCGTGAGCAGGTTGCTCACCCCGGGCTTGGTCTCGCGGTCGAAGCGGACCTCCGCCTCGGAGTCGGTGACGGCCGACCGGATCTTCTTGGCGCTCACCTTGGGGTCGTCGAGCAGGTCGATGATGCCCGAGGGCGAAGACGCCGACTTCGACATCTTCGCGGTCGGCTCCTGGAGGTCGGCGATCTTCGCGGTGGCCTTGAGGATGTAGGGCTCGGGCAGCCGGAACGTCTTCTTGTAGCGGCTGTTGAAGCGCTGGGCGAGGTCTCGGGTGAGCTCGAGGTGCTGGCGCTGGTCCTCGCCCACGGGCACGTAGTGCGGCCGGTAGAGCAAGATGTCGGCGGCCTGGAGGATCGGGTACGTGAACAGGCCGACGCTGGCCGCACCCTCCCCACCCTTGGCGGACTTGTCCTTGAACTGCGTCATGCGGCGGGCCTCACCGAAGCCGGTGAGGCACTGGAGCACCCACGCCAACTGGGCGTGCTCGGGTACCTGGCTCTGCACGAAGATCGCCGAGCGAAGTGGGTCGATGCCCATCGCGAGCAACTGAGCGGCCGCACGCAACGTGCGCTCGCGCAGCACCTTGGGATCCTGCTCGACCGTGATGGCGTGCTGGTCGGCGATGAAGAAGAACGGCTGGTGGTCGCGCTGGAGATCGACCCACTGGCGCAGGGCGCCCAAGTAGTTGCCGAAGTGGAAGGAGTCGGCGGTGGGCTGGATCCCGGAGAGGACGCGCGGCCTGGCCCCTGCCGCGGGAGCGTTGGGCACGGCCACCTCGGGCTGCGTCGTCGCTGACATGGGCGACATTCTCCCTCACCCGCACCGTCGCCTCGTCATGGGCTCGATGGTTGACTTTCGTCACCCGAGCAGGTGAGATGCGGGTCACGCAGAGGCTCCGTGGCCCTCGCGCAAGTAGGAGCGGACCTCTCCGCGGCCACCGTCGCGCAGCTGTTCGCTCCTCGCAGCAGCCGCTCAACGGCTCCGACGAGTCCGGCATGGCGACCGTCTCTCTCGACGGTGGGCCCTGCCCGCACGTGCAGCTCGTTCACGTCGCCGCCAAGGCCCGGTGCCGGACGGCGTCCGACGACAAGAACGGCCCCCGACCAGGGCACGATCACCAAGATCGCGCCGTCTGGCGGCAGCGCTGCTGCTGTTCGCCTATCGCACGCTCGACGAGACCGGCACAGACGTGCGGCGCGCCCTCGCTGCCACCACGAGCACGGCGAGTCCGAGCAGAGCCAAGGCGATGCCCACGAGCAGGGGGGCCCGGAAGCCGTAGCCCGCAGCGATGACCGACCCGCCGAGGAACGCACCCAGGCTGTTGCCGATGTTGAGGCTGGCGTGGCTGAGCGCGGCTCCGAGGGTCTGGGCGTGCTCGGCGGCATCGATGAGCCGCACCTGGAAGCCCAGCGCCAGCATCGAGCCGGTGACGGTCGCCGCGAACGCCGCGATCAGCGCCGGCCACCCCGTGGGAGCGAGTACGAAGTACAACAGCAGGGAACCGGCCAGACCGAGGGTGCCGACGCGCAGGGCATTCTCGACCGACCAGTCGACCAGGCGCCCGGCCAGCATGTTGCCGACCACCATGCCGAGGCCGAGCACCAGCAGGAACACCGCGACCGCCGATTCGCGCAGCCCACCCACGCGCGTGGTGAGTGGCGCGATGTAGGAGACCAACGCGAACATGCCTCCGAACCCGATCGCCCCGGCCCCGAGCGCGAACCACAGCTGGGGGTGGCGTAGGGCGGCGAGCTCGCGTCGTCCGGTGGCCTCGGCGTTGCCCTCGGTGCGGGGCACGAAGGCGAGGATCATCACCATCGTGAGCAGGCTGATGAAGGCGACCGCCGCGAAGGCCGCGCGCCAGCCGAGGTGCTGTCCGAGCAGGGTCGCCAGCGGGACGCCGATCACGTTGGCCACCGGGATGCCCATCATCACCAGCGCCAGCGCCCTGCCCCGGCGCTCCGGGGCGACCATGTCGGCGGCCACGAGCGCGGCCACGCCGAAGTAGGCGCCGTGCGGGAGCCCATCGAGGAAGCGCACCAGCGCGAGGACGCCGAAGTGCGAGACCAGTGCCGTGAGCAGGTTGAAGACGCCGTAGACGGCTATCAGGCCGATGAGCAGCCCTCGACGCGGGAGCTTGGCCCCCAACGCCGCCAGGGCGGGCGCCCCGACGACGACTCCGAGCGCGTAGGCCGAGATGAGGTGACCCGCGCTCGGGATGCTCACCCCGACCCCGTCGGCGATCTGCGGCAGCAGCCCCATGGTCACGAACTCCGTCGTACCGATCGCGAACCCACCTGTCGCCAAGGCCAGCACGGCCAGCGCGAAGTGCAGCCGGCCCACGGTCGGCGCGCTCGCCGCCTTCGGCGCGGGTGGTGCGGTGGTGGTCACAGGCGCTCCTTCGGGGTGCTGTGGAGAGGCGGGTTGTGGATAAGTGGGACGACGTTTGATCCCAAACGACGGAAGTTTACCGGTCAAACGGTGCGGTTTGGGATCAAACGACAACCGGCCCGGGGAACATTCCCCGGGCCGGTGTGTCGCTGCGCACAGATCAGAACGCGGCGAGCGCCTCGTTCAGGGTGGCGGAGGGGCGCATCACGTCGTCGGCCAACTCGTCGACCGGGCGGAAGTAGCCACCCACGTCGGCCGGGCTGCCCTGCACACCGTTGAGCTCCTCGACGATGGTCGGCTCGGCACTGGCGAGCTTCTCGGCCAGCGGCGCGAAGACCTGGGCGAGCTCGGCGTTCGCGGTCTGCTTCGCCAGTTCCTGGGCCCAGTACATCGCCAGGTAGAAGTGCGAGCCACGGTTGTCGATGCCGCCGAGCTTGCGGGTCGGCGACTTGTCGTTCTCCAGGAACGTCGCCGTAGCGGCGTCGAGGGTGTCGGCGAGCACCTGGGCGCCGGCGTTGTCGGCGTACCCGGAGAGGTGCTCGAACGAGGCGGCGAGCGCGAAGAACTCACCGAGGGAGTCCCAGCGCAGGTAGTTCTCCTCGAGGAGCTGCTGCACGTGCTTGGGCGCCGAGCCGCCGGCGCCGGTCTCGAAGAGGCCGCCGCCGTTCATCAGCGGCACGATCGAGAGCATCTTGGCGCTGGTGCCGACCTCGAGGATCGGGAAGAGGTCGGTGTTGTAGTCGCGCAGCACGTTGCCGGTGACCGAGATGGTGTCCTCGCCCTTGCGGATGCGCTCGACCGAGTAGGTGCACGCCTGCGCGGGCGCCATGATCTCGATGGTCAGGCCGTCGGTGTCGTGCTCGCCGAGGTACTCGTTGACCTTGGCGATGAGGTTGGCGTCGTGGGCACGGTCCTCGTCGAGCCAGAAGATCGCTGGCGTCTCGGAGGCCCGGGCCCGGTTCACGGCCAGCTTGACCCAGTCGCGGATCGGGTCGTCCTTGGTCTGGCAGGCGCGCCAGATGTCGCCGGGCTCGACGTCGTGGCTCATCACGACCTCGCCGGCGGCGTTGCGCACCTCGACGGTGCCGGCGGCCGGGATCTCGAAGGTCTTGTCGTGCGAGCCGTACTCCTCGGCCTTCTTGGCCATCAGGCCGACGTTCGGCACCGAGCCCATGGTGGACGGGTCGTAGGCGCCGTGAGCCTTGCAGTCCTCGATGACGGCGGCGTAGACACCGGCGTAGGAGGAGTCGGGGATGACGGCCAGGCAGTCGTCCTCGTTGCCGTCGGGACCCCACATGTGGCCGCCGATGCGGATCATCGCGGGCATCGAGGCGTCGATGATGACGTCGGAGGGCACGTGCAGGTTGGTGATCCCCTTACGGTCGTCGACCATCGCCATCCGCGGGCCGTCGGCCAGGCCGGCCTTGACGGCGTCCTTGATCGCGTCGGCCTCGGCCAGCCCCTCGGCGGCCGAGAGCAGCGCGCCCAGGCCGTCGTTCGGGGAGACGCCAGCCGCGGCGAGCTGCTCGCCGTACTGCTCGAAGAGCGTCGGGAAGAACGCCTGAACGGCGTGGCCGAAGATGATCGGGTCGGAGACCTTCATCATGGTGGCCTTCATGTGCAGCGAGAAGAGCACGTCGTCGGCCTTGGCGCGGGCGATCTGCTCGGTCAGGAACCGGCGCAGCGCGGCCACGCTCATGAAGGTGCCGTCGAGCACCTCGCCGGCCTCGACGGCCAGGGCGTCCTTGAGCACGGTCTCGGTGCCGTCGGCGGCCTTGAGCACGATGGAGACGGTGTCGGCGGCGTCGAAGACGACCGACTGCTCGTTGGAGAAAAAGTCGCCGCCGTCCATCGTGGCGACCGAGGTCTTGGAATCGGACTTCCACTCGCCCATGCGGTGGGGGTACTTCTTGGCGTAGTTCTTCACCGCGGCCGGGGCACGGCGGTCGGAGTTGCCCTCGCGCAGCACCGGGTTCACCGCGGAGCCCTTGACCTTGTCGTACTTCGCCCGGATCTCCCTCTCCTCGTCCGTGGAGGGGCTCTCGGGGTAGTTCGGGAGGTCGTAGCCCTTCTCCTGCAGCTCCTTGATGGCCGCCTTGAGCTGCGGCACGGAGGCGGAGATGTTCGGCAGCTTGATGATGTTGGCCTCGGGCGTGGTGGCCAGCTCGCCGAGCTCGGCGAGGTGGTCGGCGACCTGCTGGTCGTCGCTCAGCCGCTCGGGGAACTGGCTGATGATGCGCCCGGAGAGTGAGATGTCGCGGGTCTCGACCTCGACCCCCGCCTTCGCGGCGTAGGCCTGGATGATCGGGAGGAAGGAGTACGTCGCCAGCAGCGGCGCCTCGTCCGTGTGCGTGTAGATGATGGTGGCCATGGCTCGGTGCGACTCCTGGGTGCGTCGACGACGTGCGTACGGGACTGCTCGAACTTCTCTTGACGTCAAGATACCTGATGGCTACTGACGCCTACGCGTCCAGCCTGACAGGCGTCGGGCTCCCGAGTCACCCGCCTGTCGTCACCTGCTGGAGATGGTCGGTGCGCGCGCCGTCGACCACCGCCGACAGCCCCACCCCGCGCGTGTAGAACAGCCGGACGGCGGGCGTGCTGCTCAGTTGCACCACGACGGCCGCGTCGCTCACCGCACCGGCACCCGACTCGACCGTGCCGACGTCGGTGAGCACCGTCGCCACGAGCGGCTGGCCGGCGTCGTCGCGGGCGCCGGTCTGCCAGCCATCGCCACGGCGGGGATCCGCGGCCAGCCAGAGGCCGGGCTCGGCGTCGCCCCGACCGGCCAGCCAGTGACCGCGGCGACCGAACCACCACACGTTGCCCGCGTCGTCCTGCGCGAGATAGTCGGTGCCCGTGGGCAGGCCCGAGCCCGCCGGGGCCCGGATCGTGACGGGGGTGGTGGCGACGCCATCGACCTCGACCGCGCCGGTGCCCACCTCGAGCGTCACGTCGTCGAGGTCGAACCGCGCACCCGGCTCCCACGCGAGCCACGGATTGTCGATGCCCGCCACGAAGTCGGTCGGGTCGGGCGCGGGGGTCGGGATCACGAGCTCGTCGATGCCCGTGGTGGGCTGCTCGGGGGGCTCGAGGCTGGAGCAGCCGCTCAGCGCCAGCACCGCCGCGGCCAATGCCGCGCTCCGCACGGTGACGCGGCGGCTCCCGGCGAGTCTCCCCATGAGTCCATCCTGACCTACCGGCCGGTGAGGTCGTGCACGGCGACCGCTGCTAGCGTCGCAGGAAAAGCCAGACATCCCGAGGAGAACGCGTGTCCACCACCCCGTTGAAGGTCGCCGTCACCGGCGCCGCCGGTCAGATCGGCTACAGCCTGCTCTTCCGCCTCGCCTCCGGGGCACTCACCGCCGACCGCCCGATCGAGCTGCGGTTGCTCGAGATCACCCCCGCGCTCAAGGCGCTCGAGGGTGTCGTCATGGAGCTCGATGACTGCGCGTTCCCCGGTCTGGCCGGCATCGAGATCGGCGACGACGCCGAGAAGATCTTCGACGGCGTCAACCTGGCCCTGCTCGTGGGTGCGCGCCCCCGCGGCCCGGGCATGGAGCGCAGTGACCTGCTCTCGGCCAACGGTGCGATCTTCACCGCCCAGGGCAAGGCGCTGAACGCGGTCGCCGCCGACGACGTGCGCATCGGCGTCACCGGCAACCCGGCCAACACCAACGCGCTCATCGCGATGAAGAACGCCCCCGACATCCCGGCCGAACGTTTCTCGGCCCTCACTCGCCTCGACCACAACCGGGCGATCAGCCAGCTCGCCGCCAAGACCGGCGCGGCCGTCACCGACATCACCCAGATGACGATCTGGGGCAACCACTCCGCCACCCAGTACCCCGACCTCTTCCACGCCGAGGTCGCCGGCAAGAACGCCGCCGAAACCGTGGGCGACCAGGACTGGCTCGAGAACACCTTCATCCCCACCGTCGCCAAGCGCGGCGCCGCGATCATCGACGCGCGCGGCTCCTCCTCTGCCGCCTCCGCGGCGTCCGCCACCATCGACGCCGCCCACGACTGGCTCTACGGTTCGGCCGAGAACGACTGGGTCTCGATGGCCGTCGTCTCCCACGGCGAGTACGGCGTGCCCGAAGGCATCATCTCCTCGTTCCCGGTCACCACCTCCGGTGGCGACTGGAGCATCGTGGAGGGCCTCGAGATCGACGACTTCTCCCGCGGCAAGATCGACGCCACCACCAACGAGCTCGTCGAGGAGCGTGCGGCCGTCACCGAGCTCGGCCTCATCTGACCACGAGGGGTCGCGAATCGACCCACGAGGGGTCGCGAATCGTCCCACGAGGGGTCGCGAATCGTCCCACGAGGGGTCGTTCGTCTCCACAAGCCGACGTCATGTCGGCCTCGTCCACAGCGCACCGCGGTTCGATCGCGGTGCGCTGTGTCACGTTCGAGGGTGGGCCTCATGTGTGCTCCGACCCCACTGCCCGACCACCCGTTCACCGCGACGACGGCCAGAGCTCGCGGCTGGAGTCCGGCCCGCCTCAGGAGCGCGGTGATCCAGGGCGAGGTGCGCCGCGTTCTGCATGGTGCCTACGTGCGTGCCGACGTCCCCGACGACCCTCCGCTCCGGGCGGCCGCCGCGGCGCTGGTCCTGCCGCCCCGCATGGTCGTCTGCGACCGGAGCGCCGCCTGGTTGCACGGCGTCGACGCCTTCGATCCTCAGGCGCTCGACGTGCCACCACGCCTGGAGATGGTGGCTCCCGACGGCACCCGACCGCGCACACAGGGCGTGCGAGGCGGACGCCGCACGCTGGTGCCCGACGACATCGTCCTACTCGACGGGGTGCAGGTCACCAGCCCGCTGCGCACCGCCGCCGACCTCGCCCGACAACGAGGGCGCCTCGGGGCTATCGCGGTGCTCGACGCCTTCGCCCGCCACCACGAGCTGACCCGCGCCGACTACGCCCGGATCACCCTGCGGCTCGCCGGATTGCGCGGGGTGACCCAACTGCGCGAGCTGGGGCACCAGGCGCACAGCCTGGCGGAGTCACCGGGAGAGTCCTGGACTCGGCAGCTCATCGTCGACCACCAGCTCCCACTGCCCACCTCGCAGTTCACGGTGCGACTCGAAGGCGCGACGTACCGGCTCGACCTCGCCTACCCGCACCTGCGCGTGGCCGTCGAGTACGACGGCGAGGAGTTCCACACCGACCCCGCACACGTCGAACACGACCGAGCACGGCGCGCTGCCCTCAGACGCGCCGGCTGGATCGTCATCGTCGTGACCAAGAACGACGTGAGCGGCAACGCTCTCGACCGGTGGATCGCGGAGCTCCGATCTGCGGTCCGCGAACGCGCTCCGCAGGGGCCCGCTCGCTACGCGCGCGGCGAGCGGACGTCGTCCTACCCTCGACGGCGCGCCCGGTGAGCGGACGCGATTCGCGACCCCTCGCGGGACAATTCGCGACCCCTCGCGGGACAATTCGCGACCCCTCGCGGGACAATTCGCGACCCCTCGCGGGTCAGAGGCCGGGCTGGTTGGGGATGGTGCGGACCAGGAAGATGAGCACGCCTCCGACCACGCCGAACAAGGCGACGTCGACGAACCGATGCCGGACCGCGAGCATCCCGGCGTCCGGCTGCGGGAGGACGAGCCGGAAGAGTGCAGCCGCGAGGAGCGCACCGGCCAGCACGGTCACGCCGATCCGCCAGTCGCCCCACCCGGACCACGCGACGCCGACCGCACCGGCGATGAGGACGAGGATGTAGAGCGCGCCGCCGAGGGTCGAGGGGTAGCGCCGCTCCTCGACCTCGGCGATCTCTTCGGCGATCTCGGGGGCCGTGGGCACCTCGGCGTCCGCACCCACGTCGCCCGCGTCGGGATCGCGCTCAGGGCGGGGCTCCTCGGTCACGTCGTCCAAGGTAGAGCAGCCTCCGACCGGCCGGGCTCAGGCACGACCGGCGAGGTCGCGCTCGGCCATGTCGACGATGTTGGAGAGCAGCATCGCCCGGGTCATGGGCCCCACGCCGCCCGGGTTCGGTGACACGTGGCCCGCGACCTCCCAGACGTCGTCCGCCACGTCGCCGGCGATCTTGCCGTCGACCCGCGAGACCCCGACGTCGAGCACGGCCGCGCCGGGCTTGACCATGTCGGCGTTGATGATGCCCGGCACGCCGGCGGCGGCGATGACGATGTCGGCCTCACGCACGTGCTTGGCGAGGTCGCGGGTGCCGGTGTGGCACAGCGTGGCGGTGGCGTTCTCGGTGCGACGCGTGAGGAGCAGCCCCATCGGGCGGCCGACGGTGAGCCCGCGGCCGACCACGACGACCTCGGCGCCGGCCAACTCGATGCCGTGGCGGCGCAGCAGCTCCAGGCAGCCCACGGGCGTGCACGGCAGCGAGCCGGGCACGTTCAGCGCCAGCCGGCCCAGCGAGACCGGGTGCAGGCCGTCGACGTCCTTGTCGGGGTCGACGCGGGAGAGCAGGGCGAACTCGTCGAGCCCGGTCGGCTGCTGCACCAAGAAGCCCGTGCAAGCGGGGTCGGCGTTGAGGCGGTCGATCTCGGCCTCGACCTGGTCTTGCGTGGCCGTCGCCGGCAGATCGACACGGATCGACTCGATGCCGATCTCGGCGCAGTCCTTGTGCTTCGCACCGACATACCAGTGCGAGCCGGGGTCGTCACCGACCAGCACGGTGCCCAGGCCGGGCACCATGCCCTGCTCCTTCAGCGCGGCGAGGCGCTCCGCGAGCTCGGCCTTGATGGCCTTGAGGGTGGCGGTGCCGTCGAGCTTGGTTGCGGTCATGGTGCTCCTCGGGTGCTGCTGTGTCTGGTCTCGGGCTGGGTTTCGACACGCTCCGTCGCGGCTTCGTCCCTCAGCCGCGGTCGCTGCTCAACCACCGACGATCACTCCGGCTCCGCCGGAGTGATCAGTGGAAGAAGTGCCGGGTGCCGGTGAAGTACATCGTGACGCCGGCGGCCTTGCAGGCCTCGACGGTGAGCTCGTCGCGCACCGAACCACCGGGCTGCACGATGGCAGCCACACCGGCGTCGATGAGGATCTGCGGTCCGTCCTCGAAGGGGAAGAACGCATCGGACGCCGCCACGGCGCCGCGAGCGCGCTCCTCGCCCTCGGCGAGGCTGTTGGCGCGCTCGACGGCGAGCCTGCAGGAGTCGACCCGGTTCACCTGACCCATGCCGATGCCGACGGCTCCCCCGCCCTTGGCGAGCAGGATCGCGTTCGACTTCGCCGAACGGCAGGCGCGCCAGGCGAAGGCGAGGTCGGCGAGCACGTCGTCCGGAGCCGCCTCCCCCGTGGCGAGGGTCCACGTCGACGGGTCGTCACCGTCGGCTTGGAAGGAGTCGCGCTCCTGCATGAGCAGGCCGCCCGAGATGGGACGGGTCTCGACGCCACCGCGCTCGAGCGGCTCACACACCAGGATCCGGATGTTCTTCTTGCGCGCCAGCACCTCGACGGCGCCGTCCTCGTAGCCGGGGGCGACGATGACCTCGGTGAACACCTCGGCCACCTGCGCGGCCATCTCGACCGACACGGGCCGGTTGGCGGCGATGACGCCGCCGAAGGCGGAGACGGGGTCGCAGGCGTGGGCGCGGCGGTGCGCGTCGGCGACATCGACGCCGACGGCGATGCCGCACGGGTTGGCGTGCTTGATGACGGCCACGGCCGGCTCGTCGAAGTCGAACGCCGCGCGACGCGCCGCGTCGGTGTCGACGTAGTTGTTGTACGACATCTCCTTGCCGTGCAGCTGCTCGGCGCCGGCCAGGCCCTCGGGTCCGGAGCCGGAGCGGTAGAGGGCCGCCGACTGGTGCGGGTTCTCGCCGTAGCGCAGCACGGCCTGGCGCTCCCAGGTGGCCCCGGCCCACGCGGGGAAGCCTCCGCCGGATTCAGCACTGCCGCCGGAGCTGTCGGTCAGCACGTTGCCCATCCACGACGCCACGGCGACGTCGTAGCTCGCAGTGTGCACGAAGGCCTCGGCGGCCAGCGCCTTGCGCTCCTCGAGGGTGAAGCCGCCCTCCGCGACGGCGGCCAGCACGTCGACGTAGCGGCCCGGCGAGGTGACGATGGCGACCGAGGGGTGGTTCTTCGCGGCGGCGCGCACCATCGAGGGCCCGCCGATGTCGATCTGCTCGACGCACTCGTCCGGCGAGGCGCCCGAGGCGACGGTCTGGGTGAACGGGTAGAGGTTCGAGACGACCAGGTCGAACGGCTCGACGCCGAGGTCGGCCAGCTGAGCCACGTGGCTCTCGAGGCGACGGTCGGCGAGGATGCCGGCGTGCACGCGCGGGTGCAGCGTCTTCACCCGCCCGTCGAGGCACTCCGGGAACCCGGTCAGATCCTCGACCTTGGTGACCGGCAGGGCCAGTCCCTCGATCAGCTTGGCCGAGCCGCCGGTCGAGACCAGCTCGACGCCGGCATCGGCGAGGCCGCGCACGAGATCCTCGAGGCCGGACTTGTCGTAGACGGAGACCAGGGCTCGCCTGATCGGGACACGTGACTCGTTCACAAGAACTCCTGGAGAATCATGGGGAAGATCCGATGGACCGATGTCGCGGACCCAGGCGTTCGATGCCGCGACGTGCCACTCCCTGGTGGTCACCCACCTGCGCCAGTCGTGTGCTCGCAGCCTAGCCGCTCTCAGCGGCCGAGCAGCACCCGGCGTCCCTCGACCCGGAAGCCCTCGCGCGCCATCCGGCCCACGGTCTCGACGAGCATCGCGCGCTCGGCGGTCTTGATGCGCTCGTGCAGGGAGTCGACGTCGTCCTCCGGCTCCACCGGCACCGCGGTCTGCGCCACGATCGCGCCGGTGTCGACCCCCGGGTCGACCACGAACAGCGTGCAGCCGGTGACCTTCACGCCGTACTCCAGCGCGTCGCGCGGACCATGCATGCCCGGGAAGGACGGCGACAGCGCCGGGTGCGTGTTGACCGTGCGGCCGCCGAAGCGCTCGAGGAAGGCGGCACCGACGAGCTTCATGAACCCCGCCAACACGACGAGGTCGGGCCGGTGCGCGGCCACGGCCTCGGCGATCGCGACGTCCCACGCTTCGCGCGAGTCGTGGTCGGGCAGTCGGTGCACGAAGGTCGGCACCCCCGCCCGCTCCGCACGAACCAGGCCCTCGATACCGGCGCGATCGGCACCGACGGCGACCACCTCCGCGCCGTAGGCGGGGTCGGCGCAGGCGTCGAGCAGGGCCTGGAGGTTCGTGCCGGAGCCGGAGACGAGCACGACGAGACGAGCGGTCACGGCGCTCACCCTAGGTGCCTCAGAGCGGTTCAGGCGTCGCGGGCGGCCACGCGACGCTGCCAGGCGGTCATCGCGAGTCCACCGACGAGCCCGCCGAGCCCGAACGAGGTGAGCAGGTGCACGAGCACCTGGCCGGTGAACGGGCCCACGTCGGCCATCCGGCCGGGGCCGACGGCACCGCCCGCGAGACCGGTCAGCAGGGCCACCACGAGGGCTGCGATCAGGCCACCTCCGCAACCGCGCAGGGCTCCGTCGGTCCAGCTCGTGGTGGCCCAGCGACGCTGGGCGCGAGCCACGGCCACCGCGGCGAGCAGCGGCGGCAGCCCCAGCAGGGCGGACGTCCAGGCCGGGGGCGCGCCCGGGTCGGGCAGCGCCGCGAGGTAGGGGACCATCGGCAGCGGGCCGAGCACGACGGCGGTCGTGCTCACGGTCGTGCCGGTGCCGACCGCGAAGCCCGGGCCGGCGAGGTAGGCGCTGGAGAAGGCGACGGCGTTGGGCAAGAGCACCACGCCCACGAGCACCAGCACGGCGACGTCGCCGCCGTGGGCGTGCAACTGCGAGGTGATGTTGGCGGCCGTGGAGAGGTCGACGAGGAAGGCCAGCAGATAGGCGACCAGGCTCGCGACGAGCCACCAACGCAGCACCGCCCGGGCCGCCGAGAGCGCCCCGAGAGCGTGGTCGGGCATCCAGGCCGACCACACCGCCGCGCGACCCGAGCCCACCGCCACGGCGGGCAGACCCAGCATCGAGCAGAGCGCGAACGACCACAGCACGACCCGGCCGAGGGACGGCGCGGTGGCGGCCGTGGCGCTCAGCGTCGTGGTGAGCGCGGCGACGCACACGTAGCCGGCGGCGAACATGCCGGCGGCCAGCGGCACGGTCCAGTCGCGGGAGCCGTCGGCCAGACCGTCGGCGTCGGGCCCGTGCGCGCAGACCAGCTCGCCGACGCGCAGGCCGCACCGCCACACCGACCACGCAGCGACGAGGGTGAGTCCGAGGGGCACGGCGGAGACGAGCACCCCGCCGACGTGCACCCCGGATCCGTGCGCCATCAGCCAGGCCAGCGCACCCACCCGCAGGCCGTCGCGCGGCTCGCCGTGGCTTCCGGCGTCGAGCAGGAACCACCCCACGACACCGAGCGCCATGGCTGCGAGCAGCGGCAGCAGCGCCGCGAGCACCCCGCCCACGACCGACGTCGGCACCAGCGGCACCGGGCGCGGCGAGCGGTCCTGGGCGTCGTGGGTCGTGCGCGCGGGTCCGGGCATCAGGGAGGTCATCCCGGCCATGATCGCGCCGGCCCACCGCGAGCCGCGGCAGGCACGCCGAGCGCATTTCGACGTCCCTTCGCGCCCTCACTACTCTGGAACGGCCATGAGGAACCCCGAGCAGTTCGACGCCTTCTACGCCGACACGCGGCGTCGGATGCTGCTCGGTGCCTACGCGCTCACCGGCGACCTGCGGGCCGCCAAGGCGGCGGTGCGCGACGCGTACGCGATCGCGTGGCACCACTGGCCCAAGGTGGATCGCTCGGGCGAGGCGGATGCCTGGGAGGCGTGGCTGCGACCCGTCGCCTGGCAGCACGCGCACCGGCGGCACACGGCGCGCCTCTGGCATCGCGAGCGCTCCATCACCGACGAACAGCGCGCGACCCTCGACGCCTTGGGCAAGCTCGGCTACCTGCACCGTCGTGTGCTGCTCCTGGCTCACCTGGCCGTCGTGAGCCTGCCCGACATGGCGCGCGAGGTCGGGCAGACGACGCCCGAGACCGAGCGGCTGCTCCAGAGCGCCACCACCGAGTTCTCCCTGCACCGCCAGATCCCGAGCACCGCGACGCCGCAGGCGCTGCGCGACCTGGCGACCGTGACCGACGCGGAGGCCTGGCCCCGCGTGACGCGGGTGCGCCGCGCCGGCGACGCACGGCGGCGTACGCACACGGCGGTCGGGGTGGTCGCCGCGGTGGCCGTCACGGTGACGGCGGGGGTCGTGCTCACCGACCCCTCGGGGGCCCAGCCGCGACTGGACCGGGTCGGCGAGTCGGTCGCCGGCGTGGCACCCCTGGCCGAGAGGGGCGAGGGCGACGACGGCGACGACCTCCCCGTGCTGACCGACGATGCCCTGCTCGACGTCTCCATCGCGCGAGAGGTGTTCGCGGGCCCGGCCTGGAAGGTCGCCGAGACCCACACCAACGCCGAGGGCGACGGCCGCGCACTGCCCTGCCAGGCTTCGCGCTTCCCGGACCCGCAGGCCGACAACGCCCTGGTACGCGAGCTGCACAGCGCCGCCCAGGGCAAGACCGGGCCACGCACCGTACTCACGATGGTCGAGCGCTCGCGTTCCGACGCCGGCGCCCGCCGTGGGTTCGAGGCGGCCAGTTCCTGGTACTCCGACTGCGCGCAGGAGCGCACCCAACTGTTGAGCGTGTGGCGCCTCTCCGGGGCCGGCGACGAAGGTTTGCAGTTCGCGTTGCGCGACAGCACCGGCCCCGGTCACCTGCTGGTCGCCGACGTCGTCCGCACCGGCCGCTACCTGGCCGTCACCGTCTCCCGGCGCGCCGGCAGCTCGCCGCTGGCGCCCGCCGGGCACGCCGAGCTGGCTGCGGCGTCCGCGACCGCGCTCTGCGCCCTACCCGGCGCCGGCGCCTGCGGGTCGCAGAAGCCGCGTCTTCGCCGCACGGATCCGCCGCCGGCGGGAGCCCGACCAGCGCTCCTGCGCGACTCCGACCTGCCGCCGGTCGGCTCGTTGAAGAAGCCCTGGGTCGGCAGCGACCCGTCCCGCGCCCAGGCGACGAACCCGGCGGCCACGCAATGCGATCGCACCTCGTTCCGGGGTGCCGTCGACGGTGCCGCCATCAAGGCTGCGAGAACCCGCACGTTCCTCATCCCGGGCGCGAAGCTGCCGGTCGAGTTCGGGCTGGCCGAGAGCACCGGCCAGCTGCCGGCCAAGGCCGCCGCCGGGTTCGTCGACCGGATCCGCAGCCGCATGGGCAACTGTGCCGACCGGGAGCTCGGAGCCGACGTCACCTCGCTGCTCGACGAGGGCCGCGGCGATGCCGAGGTGTCGGCCTGGCGGGTCGCCACGGAGGTCTCCGAGAAGCGCACGGTCGACTACTTCATGGCCGTGGGACGCTACGGCGACACCGTCTTCCAGGTCGGCTTCATCCCCGCTCCCGGCGCCACCATGACGCCGGCCGACTTCGGGGCTGTCGCGCGACGTGCCCTGGCCCGGGCCCGCTCCGCGGCCGTGGCCGAGCAGGCCGCCCAGAAGAGCGCTGGCCAGGGTGCGAGCGACGGCACGGACAACCAGCGGGGCTGACCCGACGTCCCAGGGCCAGGACGCCGCGAGCACGCCGAGGCGGCCCTGAAAGCCCGGGACGGATGACCTCACCCGGCGACTGGCTCGCGTCGTCCGGGCCGCGGATCGGGTGTGGGGTCGACGGCCCGAGCCACCTGCGAGAACGACGTCAGCCCCCGGGCGGACCCGGGGGCTGACGTGGGAAGAAGCGTAGATCGGGCCTCAGAGGCCCTTCATGATCTCTCGCATCAGCTCAGCGGTTTCGGACGGCGTCTTGCCGACCTTCACACCGACGGCCTCGAGGGCCTCCTTCTTGGCCTGCGCAGTGCCCGCGGAGCCGGAGACGATGGCGCCGGCGTGGCCCATGGTCTTGCCCTCGGGGGCGGTGAAGCCGGCGACGTAGCCGACGACCGGCTTGGTCACGTTGTCCTTGATGTAGGCCGCGGCTCGCTCCTCGGCGTCGCCGCCGATCTCGCCGATCATCACGATCGCCTGGGTCTCCGGGTCGTTCTCGAAGGCCTCGAGGGCGTCGATGTGCGTGGTGCCGATGATCGGGTCGCCGCCGATGCCGATGGCGGTCGAGAAGCCGAAGTCCTTCAGCTCGAACATCATCTGGTACGTCAGCGTGCCCGACTTCGACACCAGGCCGATGGGCCCCTTGCCCGCGATGGTGTGCGGGGTGATGCCGGCCAGCGACTCCTCCGGCGTGATGATGCCGGGGCAGTTGGGGCCGATCATCCGGGTGCCGGCGTGGTTCTTCTCCGACTGCAGGTAGCTCCACACCTCGGCGGAGTCCTGCACCGGAACACCCTCGGTGATGACCACGAGCAGCCCGATGCCGGCGTCGATGGCCTCGATGCAGGCGTCCTTGGTGAACGCCGGCGGCACGAAGACGACCGACACGTCGGCCCCGGTCTCCTTCATCGCGTCAGCGACGGTGCCGAAGACCGGCTGCGTGGTGCCGGCGAGCTCGACCGTGGTGCCGGCCTTGCGGGCATTGACGCCGCCGACGATGGTCGAGCCGGACTCGATCATCAGCGTGGTGTGCTTCGACCCCATACCGCCCGTGATGCCCTGGACGATGATCTTGGAGTCCTTGTTCAGGTAGATCGACATGTCGGTGCTTTCTCTCGCTCTCTCGTCCCGGCTCAGGCGTTGGCCAGCTCGGCGGCCTTGTCGGCCGCGCCGTCCATCGTGTCGACCGTGGTGACCAGGGGGTGGTTCAGTTCCTCGAGGATCGCGCGGCCCTTGTCGACGTTGTTGCCGTCGAGGCGGACGACGAGGGGCTTGGTGGCCTCGTCGCCGAGGATCTCCAGGGCGCCCTTGATGCCGTTGGCGACCTCGTCGCAGGCGGTGATGCCGCCGAAGACGTTGACGAACACGCTCTTGACCTGGGCGTCGTTCAGGATCACGTCGAGACCGTCGGCCATGACCTGCGCGTTGGCGCCGCCACCGATGTCGAGGAAGTTGGCGGGCTTGACGCCGCCGTGCTTCTCACCGGCGTAGGCGACGACGTCGAGCGTGCTCATCACGAGGCCCGCGCCGTTGCCGATGATGCCGACCTGACCGTCGAGCTTGACGTAGTTGAGGCCCTTGTCCTTGGCTTTCGCCTCGAGCGGGTCGGCCTCCTCGCGGATCTCGAAGGCCTCGTGGTCGGGGTGGCGGAACTCCGAGGCATTGTCGTCGAGCGAGACCTTGCCGTCGAGCGCCTCGAGCTTGTCGCCGGCCAGGCGGGCCAGCGGGTTGACCTCGACCAGCGTGGCGTCCTCCTCGACGAAGGTCTGGTAGAGCGCCTGGATCATCTCGACGGCCTGCTCGAAGACGGGCTCGGGGAAGGCGGCCTCGGTCGCGATCTCGCGAGCCTTGGCCGCATCGACGCCGGCGCCGGGGTCGATCGCGATCTTCTTGACGGCGTCGGGATTGGTCTTGGCGACCTCCTCGATCTCGACGCCGCCCTCGACCGAGGCGATGCAGAGGTACTGGCGGTTGGAGCGGTCGAGCAGGAAGGAGAAGTAGTACTCCTCCTCCGGCGGCGTCGCGGGCGTGATCATCACGCGGTTGACCGTGAGGCCCTTGATCTCCATACCGAGGATGTCGGAGGCGTACTGGAAGGCCTCGTCGGCGGTCTTGGCGATCTTGACGCCGCCGGCCTTGCCTCGCCCGCCGGCCTTGACCTGCGCCTTGACGACGGTGACCCCGCCGAACTCCTCGGCGGCAGCCTTGGCCTCCTCGGCCGTCTCGACGGTCTTGCCCACCGTCGTCGCGACACCGTGCTTGGCGAAGAGCTCCTTCGCCTGGTATTCCATCAGGTCCACTGATCCACCAGTCCTCGTAGTTCTGCGTGTCTCGCCCGCGGCGCAGCCGCCTGCGGACGGTGATGTCCGCTCGGCACCCTAGACCCGAGGGCGCTGCCACAGCGAGGATCCGGCCGTTGCACGTGACGCAGGTCATGTGGTGGACCGGTAACCCGCGGTGGTGGCGCGCGTTGGTCCAGCACCAAGGCAACGAGACATGCCCGGGGTTCGACCCCGCTGTGACCGGTCCGTTATGGTCTGTGCGGTCCCACCCTCCCGGGTGATCTCCCCTCACACCTCACGACGGAGTCGCGCATGCACCAGCACCGGGTTCACCCCCACGCTGGTCACGGCTCCCCTGACACGGTCGAGGCTCCTGCCCCCTACGTCGGGCGCCGCCGCGCCGCCGCTGCGATCGACGAGGCGCCGGCCGTCACGAGCGCCCCCTACGTCGGACGCCGCCGAGCGGCCGTCGCCGACGACTTCGACACCGCGGCCATCGACCGCGTCATCGCGCACCTCGAGCCGATCGACCAGTCGACCTCCTTCACCGACGAGGTCACCGAGATCCTGCCGTTGGTCACCGAGTCCGCCCCGGAGACCGCGACGGCCCGCCGCGAACCCGGCCGCCGGCGCGCCGCCAAGCGCACCCGACTGCCACTGGTGGGCAAGCTGCCCTCCGTACCGGCCCTGCTCGGCGTGGCCGCGCTCGCGACGTCCGTCGTCGGCGTCGTGCACACCTCGGCCTCCGACACCGATCTTGCTGCGGGCGGCACCGCGCGGCTCGGTTCGGTCGGGGCGCTCACCGGCACCGATGCGATCGGCCGGATCAGCCCCAAGCAGCGGGCCGCGATCGTCTCTCGCGACAGCGACCGCCAGGCCATGGAGGACGCCGCGGGCGGCCCCCTGGAGAAGGCGGTCGAGGCGCAGGCCGAGCAGCGCAACGCCGCGCTCGCCCAGCTCGCCGCGTCGGCCGAGAAGCGCTCCTCGGTGCTGGCCGAGAACGCCTGGGGCCTCCCCGTGGCCGCCGGCGCCTACCACCTCACCGCCCGCTTCGGCGAGTACGGCCTCTGGTCGAGCTACCACACCGGTCTCGACTTCGCGGCCCCCACCGGTACCACCATCATGGCGATCGCCGGCGGCACCGTGACCTCGGCCGGCTACGACGGCGCCTACGGCAACAAGACCGTCGTCACCCTCGATGACGGCACCGAGATCTGGTACTGCCACCAGACCACCATCAACGTCAGCGTCGGCCAGAGCGTCGTGTCCGGCCAGCCGATCGGCACCGTGGGCTCCACCGGCCACGTGACCGGCCCCCACGTGCACATCGAGGTCCGCCCCGGCGGCGGTGACCCGGTCGACCCCTACGCCGCCATGGTCGCCCACGGCGACACGCCGTAGTCGAGACCCGTCGCTGGTTGAGCCGGGCGAGGCGCCAGCCGAGACCCGTGCCCACCGGTGGTTGAGCCGGGCGAGGCGCCAGCCGAGACCGTGTCGAAACCCGGTGAGGTAGAAAGCAGCGTCGCCTTCACAGTCGCCGGGTTTCGACGCGCTCGTCGCTAGCGCTCCTCACGGCTCAACCACCAGGGCCATCACGGTGGTTGAGCCGGGCGAGGCGCCAGCTGAGTCCCGTGCCCACCGGTGGTTGAGCCGGGCGAGGCGCTAGCCGAGTCCCGTGTCGAAACCCGGTGAGACGGAAAGCAGCGCTGCCTTCACAGTCGCCGGGTTTCGACGCGCTCGTCGCTGGCGCTCCTCACGGCTCAACCACCCGGGCCACCGCGGGTGGTTGAGCCGGGCGAGGCGCTAGCCGAGACCGTGTCGAAACCCGGTGAGGTAGAAAGCAGCGCTGCCTTCACAGTCGCCGGGTTTCGACGCGCTCGTCGCTAGCGCTCCTCACGGCTCAACCACCAGGGCCGTCACGGTGGTTGAGCCGGGCGAGGCGCCAGCCGAGACCCGTGTCGAAACCCGGTGAGATGGAAAGCAGCGTCGCCTTCACAGTCGCCGGGTTTCGACGCGCTCGTCGCTGGCGCTCCTCACGGCTCAACCACCGGGGCCGTCACGGTGGTTGAGCCGGGCGAGGCGCTAGCCGAGTCCCGTGTCGAAACCCGGTGAGACGATAGGCAGCGCTGCCTTCACAGTCGCTGGGTTTCGACGCGCTCGTCGCTGGCGCTCCTCACGGCTCAACCACCAGGGCCGTCACGGTGGTTGAGCCGGGCGAGGCGCTAGCCGAGACCGTGTCGAAACCTGGTGAGATGTCAAGCAGCCTTGCCGGAAGCGGTTGCTGGGTTTCGACGCGCTCGTCGCTGGCGCTCCTCACGGCTCAACCACCGCAGGACGCCCTCGTCGCTAGCGCTCCTCACGGCTCAACCACCGTGGGAATCCACCAGTGGTGCGGCTACAGCTTCTCCACCGGTGCGTAGCGCAGCAGCAGCCGCTTGACGCCGTCGGAGCCGAAGTCGATGGAGGCGACCGCCTTGTCGTCGGCACCCTGCACCGACACCACGGTGCCGAGGCCGAAGGAGTCGTGAGTGACGCGGTCGCCCGGGGCCAGGGACGGGACGGCGCGCGCGGCCTTCTTCGCCTTCGTGGCGGCGTCGGCGCGGGCGGCCGCGGAGGAGAAGTTGCGTCGTCCGGCCGCCGTGGGCGAGCTGAGTCCCCCGCCGCCACCCGTGGAGCGCCCGCCCCAGGATCCGGACACGTCGGGGCGTGACCACTGGGTCTGGGCGGCCTCGGTGCGTCGCCAGTCCACGAGGTCGACGGGCAGCTCGTCGAGGAACCGCGACCCGGGGTTGTGCTGGGGAGCGCCCCAGGCCGACCGCATGACGGCGCGGGAAATGTAGAGCCGCTGCTCGGCGCGCGTGATGCCGACGTAGGCCAGCCGGCGCTCCTCCTCGAGCTCGCGCTGGTCACCGAGGGTGCGCGAATGCGGGAAGATGCCGTCCTCGAGACCGGTGAGGAACACGACCGGGAACTCCAGCCCCTTGGCGGTGTGCAGGGTCATCATCGTGACGACGCCGGGGTTCGTGGGGTCGTCGGGGTCGTCGGGGATCTGGTCGGTGTCGGCCACCAGCGCGACCCGCTCGAGGAAGTCGACGAGTCCGGGGTCCACCGTGCCCGCCTCGACATCGGCGGGGTCGGCCGACGGCCCAGCCTGGGGATCCTCGGAGAACTCCCGCGCCACGGCGACCAGCTCGGCCAGGTTCTCCAGCCGGGTGGCGTCTTGAGGGTCGTCGGAGTCCTCGAGCACCGCGAGGTAGGTGGAGCGGTCAAGCACGGACTCGAGGATGACGTCGGCGCGCTCGCCGGCGTCGACCATGGACTGGAGCTCTTGGACCATGGCGACGAAGTCGCGGATGCACGTGAGCGACCGGGTGGCCAGCCCCGGGGCCTCCTCGGCCCGCTGGAGAGCCTCCCAGAACGTGATGCGCTCCCGCTCGCCGAAGGCGTTGACGCAGGCGACGGCCCGGTCGCCGATGCCGCGCTTGGGCGTGTTGAGGATGCGTCGCAGCGAGACCTGGTCGTCGGGGTTGGCGAGCATGCGCAGGTAGGCCAGGGCGTCGCGGATCTCGCGCCGCTCATAGAAGCGGACGCCGCCCACGACCTTGTAGGGCTGGCCGGTGCGCACGAACACCTCCTCGAACACGCGCGACTGCGCGTTCGTGCGGTAGAAGACCGCCACGTCGCCTGCCCGCACCCCGTGCTCGTCGGCCAGGTCGTCGATCTGCTCGGAGACGAAGCGAGCCTCGTCGCGCTCGTCGTCGGCGACGTAGCCGACGATGCGGGCGCCGTCGCCGGCGTCGGACCACAGCTTCTTGGCGCGGCGGCCCTGGTTGTTCGTGATGACCGCGTTGGCGGCGGTGAGGATGGTCTGGGTGGATCGGTAGTTCTGCTCCAGCAGGATCGTGGTGGCGTCGGGGAAGTCCTGCTCGAACTCGAGGATGTTGCGGATGTTGGCGCCGCGGAAGGCGTAGATCGACTGGTCGGAGTCGCCCACCACCATCAACTCCGCCGGAGCGACCTGCTCGCCCGTGCCGTCGTCCTCGAGCTGGTGCGCGCAGAGCTGGTGCACCAGGGCGTACTGGGCATGGTTGGTGTCTTGGTACTCGTCGACCAGCACGTGCCGGAACCGGCGTCGATAGGTCTCGCGCACCTCGGGGAACCGCGCGAAGAGGTCGACGGTGCTCATGATGAGGTCGTCGAAGTCCAGCGCGTTCGCCTCGCGCAGCCGCCGCTGGTAGAGCGTGTAGGCGGCCGAGTAGGCCTCCTCGAGCTTGTTGTGGGTGTCGGCGGCGACGATCTCGGGGTCGCGCAGCTCGTTCTTCTGGTCCGAGACCCAGTTGAGCACCGCGCCGGGCGGGTAGCGGCGCGGGTCGAGCTCGAGGTCGTTGCACACCAGGCCCATGAGGCGTTTCTGGTCCTGCGCGTCGTAGATCGAGAAGCTCGACTTCAGGCCGAGCTTGTCGCACTCCTTGCGCAGGATGCGCACGCACGCGGAGTGGAAGGTGGAGACCCACATCAACCGGGCGCGCGCTCCGACGAGCGCCTCGACGCGCTCCTTCATCTCGGCTGCGGCCTTGTTGGTGAACGTGATGGCCAGGATCGAGCCGGGGTGGGCGCCGCGCTGGGAGATGGTCCAGGCGATGCGTCGGGTCAGCACGCGAGTCTTGCCGGAGCCGGCTCCGGCCACCACCAGCAGCGGTGCGCCCGCGTGCACGACGGCAGCCCGCTGCTGCTCGTTGAGACCCTCCACGAGGGCGTCTGCTGCCTGCTGCTTCGCGTCGTCCACCATGCTGCCGTCAGCCTACGGGCGAGCGACGACAGCCGCCGTCCGGGCCTGCCGATCAGGCGAAGGTGTGCGCGGGGCTCCAGAACACGGCCACGGCGACGTTCAGGACCGAGAGCACCAGCAAGCCTGCCCACAGCCCCTGGGGGATCGACGGCTTGCGCACGTTCGCCATGACCAGCACCAAGATGATCAGGCCGATCACGAGCTTCACACCGATCTTGGCGTGGTTCACGTCGCCGCCGTGAGCCTCGAGCACCCCGACCAGCGCGAGCCCGGCGACGAACGCCGTGCCGATGCCGTCGCGCATGGCGGCGTTCACCTGCTTGACCGGCTCCCGCGCCTGGCTCAGCAGACCGCCGACGAGGGCGGCGAAACCCAGGATGTGCACGAAGAGCAGGATCAGCCGCAGGGTCTCCACACTCCGAACCCTAGGGCACGCCTTCAGAGCAGACGGCGGTCGGAGGCCCAGCGGGTGAGCTCGTGGCGCGAGGAGAGCTGGAGCTTGCGCAGCACCGAGCTCATGTGGGTCTCGACGGTCTTGATGGAGATGAACAGCTCCCTGGCGACCTCCTTGTAGGCGTAGCCGCGGGCGATCAGCCGCATGACCTCTCGTTCACGCTCGGTGAGCAGGTCGAGATCCTCGTCGATCCCCGACGGCGCTGCCTGGCCCACCCCGGCGAACGCGTCGAGCACGAACCCGGCCAGACGCGGGGAGAACACGGCGTCACCGTCGGCCACCCGACCGATGGCGTCGACGAGTTCGGCGCCGGTGATGGTCTTGGTGACGTAACCGCGGGCACCGCCGCGGATGGTGCCGATGACGTCCTCGGCGGCGTCGCTGACGCTGAGCGCGAGGTAGCGGGTGCCCTCGCGGGCGGCCCGTCGCATGACCTCGACCCCGCCTCCCCCGGGCAGGTGCACGTCGAGCAGGACGACGTCGGGCCCGTGCTCCGCGACCGCGCACACGGCCTCCTCGACGTCGGCCGCCTCGGCCACGACCTCGACGATCATCGGCCCGGCCGATCCATAGGCGGCGAGCTCGGCGCGCACACCGGCCCGGAACATCGCATGGTCGTCGACGACGACCACCCGTACGGCGCCACTCATGACTCCTCCTTCGGCAGATCGATCGCCAACCGCACCTCGGTGCCCTCCCCCGGCGTCGAGCGCACCTCCGCGCGACCGCCGCACCGCTCCATGCGCCCGATCACACTGTGTCGTACGCCGTGACGATCCCCTGGCATCTGGTCGAGCAGGAACCCGGCGCCGCGGTCGCGCACGAAGCACTCGAGCCGGCCGTCGGCCACCTCGGCGTACACGTCGACCCGGGGAACCCCCGCGTGCTTGGCCGCGTTGGTCATCGCCTCCCGGGCGGCGCCCAGCACCGCACGCAAGACGTCGTCCAGCGAAGCGTCACCGACCGTGACGACATCGACGGCCGAGCCGTAGGCGTCCTCGACCTCGGCTGCCGCGTCACGCAGCGACCGTGCCCACCACGCGTCTGCCTGCGCGGGAGCCTCGAACAGCCAGGTGCGCAGGTCGCGCTCCTGCGCCCGTGCCAGCCGCGCCACCGCCGCCGGATCGTGCGAGGTCTTCTGGATCAACGCCAGCGTCTGCAGCACCGAGTCGTGCACGTGGGCGGCCACGTCGGCACGCTCCTGGCTCCGCACCCGCTCCTCACGCTCCTCGGTGAGGTCGGTGGCCAGCCGCAGAACCCAGGGCCCGATCACGACCGCGATGCCGGCCACGCCCACCAGGGCCGCCAGCGTGAGATCACGGGCCTGCCCGATGTTTCCGCCGCGCAGCGCGAACAGCAAGAAGGCCCCGCTCACCAGCACGGCCCCGGCGGCTACCCGCCCGTAGGCGGCCCAACCACCGGACCCGAACACCACGCGCACGGGGTCCATCCGGCCGGTCGCGTCGACCCACCGTTCCCGCTGGGCCTCGTCGGCCTGCCGCCAGAGCAGACCGACCCCCACGAGCGCCGCCAGGAGCGGCCACAGCACGGCGCCCCGGGCGAAGACGCCGTCGATCACGAACAGCAACCCGACGGCCAGGGCGGCGAGCGCGATGACCGGACCGCTGTCGGCCAGCCTGCGCACCGGCCCCGCACGCCGCCCACCACGCCGGGCGCTCGCCAGGCCGGGCGCCTCGGCGTCCAGCCCGAGCCGGGTGTCGGAGGGCAGCAGGAACCAGAGGCCGGCGTACATGGCGAGTCCGAGGCCGCTGACGACGGCCGTCACGACGAAGGCGACGCGCACCCACAGCACCGGCAGCGCCAGGTGCCGGGCGAGGCCCGCACAGACGCCGCCGATCACCTGCCCGTCGGTGTCGCGGTAGGCGCGGCGCGGCTCCCGGGCGGAGCCGGCGATGCGCGAGGGGGGCTGGACGGCGCTCATGACGTCGCCCATCGTCACACGCGCGCGGGGGACCGGCACCGGGGTCGACCCCGAGCCGGACCCCGAGCCCGACCCTGGACCGGAAACCAGGGCTCTCCCCGATGGTGGCCCTCGTCCCGGAACGCCAGGCTGGTGCCATGACGAGCACACCTCCCGGCGGCGACGAGGCCACCGGGCCCCAGAGCGCCACCCAGACGTCGGACCAGACGTCGGACCAGAGTTCGACCCACAGCGCCACGGGTTACACCGACGGCGGCCCCCGGGTCACCCGAGACGAGCTGCGTGACCTCTCCCGTCTGGCCCGCTCGACGGGTGATCGCAAGCTGGCCGGCGTCGCCGGCGGCGTGGCGCGACACCTCGACGTCGACCCGGTCATCGTGCGCGTCGGGTTCGCCGTGCTCGTCCTCTTCGGCGGCGCCGGCCTGCTCGCCTACGTGGCCCTCTGGCTGCTGATGCCGCTCGACGACGGCCGGCCCGCTGTGGTCGACGTCGAGGAGCGGAACCGGTCGCTGGCCCTGACGATCATCGGCGCCGTGTGCGCGCTGGTGCTCCTCTCCGATGTCGTCGGCGGCTCGGTGGGCGGAGACTGGTTGCCGTGGCCGCTGGTGCTGGTGGCGGTCGTCGTGATCGTGCTGGTCGGACGCCGCCGCGAGCGCGGCCAGCGACCGCCCACGGCGTGGAGACCTGACCCGAACGACCGCCTCCCCGAGCCGCGCGAGTACGCCGCGGCGTACGCCCAGCAGGCCCGCGAGGACGCCCGCACGCTCACCCTGCAACAACCGGACGATCGACCGCTGCCTCCTCCCCCGCCCCCGCGACCCCGGCGACCCGGACCCATCCTGTTCTGGTTCACCCTTGCCCTCGTCGCGCTCGCCGAGGGCGTGCTCGGCACGGTCGCGGTGGCCGGTACCGGCGTCCCCGCCTCGGCCTATCCGGCCCTGGCGCTGGGAGTCGTCGCCCTGATGCTGCTCGTCGGCTCGGTCTACGGGCGCCCCGGCGGACTGGTGCTCCTCGGGCTGCTGACCCTGCCCGTGCTCGGTATCGCCACCGCCGCCGACCACATCGACCCGGACGAGCAGGTGATCACGCCGCTGACCGCCGCCGAGGTGCAGTCCGACTACGACCTCGCCTCCGGCGCCGTCGTCCTCGATCTCAGCGCGATCGACGATGTCGATGCGCTCGACGGCCGGGTCGTGCGCATCCACATACCCGCCGGCACCATCGAGGTACGGCTCCCGAAGGGCCTTTCGGCCCGCGCCACCGGTGACATCTCCGGTCCCGGCCACCTCGACCTCTTCGGCGCGGAGGCGGGCGGCATCGGGTCTCACCTGAGCATGCGCACCCCGCCCGACCCCGGTACGCCCTTCGTCCGCATCGTCGCGGACACGAACATAGGAGAGATCCAGGTGACCCAGCCATGAGCACCGACAGCGCTTCGCCCACCGCGCCCTCCGGGCGCCACCCGATCAGCGTCGCCCATCTCGTGATGGGCCTGGTGTTCGCGGGCTTCGTGGTGATCTGGGCGTTGTTCGAGACCGACTCCGTGGTCGGCCACGACCTGCGCTGGCTGCTGCCGATCCCGTGGCTGTTCGCGGGTGGCGCGGGCCTGCTGGCGACTGCCGTCCGGCCACGCCGCCGCAAAGCGCCAGCCACGCCTACCTCCGACCTCCCCCCTCTCTCGAAGGAGAACGACGATGACTGAAGCACCCCAGCCCTGTGCCTACCAGCAGCCCAAGCGACTCACCCGCGACCCGCACGACAAGATGCTCGGCGGGGTGTGCTCGGGCGCCGCCCAGTACCTGGGTCTCGACCCGTCGCTCGTGCGCATCCTCACCGTCGTCGCCACGGTGCTGGGCGCCGGGTCGTTGGTGATCGCCTACCTGGCGGCGTGGGTGCTCGTGCCGCTCGCCGAGGCATCGAGCCCGACCGGCTGACCGTCCCGAGCCAGCAGACACGCCTCGGGCACATCGGTGATGAGCCCGTCGACGCCGGCCTCGAGCAGCCAGGTGGCGTACCCCGTGACGTCGCCGTGGCCGTCGCGGTCGGCGTCGCGACGGAAGACCCGCGGCAGGAACTGGTTCTCCGGCCGCACGGTCCACACGTGCACGCTGAGCCACTCTCGGTGTGCATCGACGACCAGCCTGCTGGGCAGCACCCGGGGACCGGCCGAGGTGAGCACGTCGCGGGCGACCAGCGAGTGCCGGGCGCCGATGCCGTCGGCGTAGCGCTCGACACCCGCCAGCCCGGACGGCGCCGCGAGGTCACGGAACGTCGTGGCCAGGCCCTGCGCCGCGAGGTCGGCGGGCCGGTCGTCGAGGTGGTCGATGAGCTGCACGAGCGGCACCCGCAGCATCGGGGCGAGCCGTTGGAGGATGGTCGGCTCGAAAGACATCACGCTCACCCGCGAACGCGGGTGGTCGAGGTCGTGCCGGGCCAGGTCGGCGGCGAGCGCCTCGTCGACCGGGAGGCCGCGCGCAGCGAACCACGCGCAGTCCTTGAGTTCGATCATCACCCCGATCGCACGGCCCCGGTGCAGCGACTCGGCGGCGACGAGGCCGAGCACCTCGTCGAGGCTGGCCACGCCGCCCAGCCCGTCGTGCCGTGCCGAACCGGGCCGCAACGCGGGCCAGCGCTCCCGCGTCCGCAGCGTGCTGAGCTGCTCCCAGGTCAGGTCGTCGGCGAACCAGCCCTCGACCCGGCGCCCCTCGACAAGCCGGCTGCTGCGCAGGTGCGCGAGGTCGGGTCGCTCCGCGACGTCCGTGGTGCGCGACAGCTCCGTCTCGTGGCGCACGACGAGCACACCGTCCGCGCTCATCACCAGATCGAGCTCGATGTCGTCGGCGCCGAGTGCGATCGCCAGGGCGTAGGCCTCGAGCGTGTGCTCGGGGCGGTGGGCGCTGGCACCCCGGTGACCGACCACCGCCGGCGTCACCACCATCGAGGACTGCATGCCCCCACGTTCTGCCGGGCTGTGGACCACGCGGCATATCCGAGGTGAACGTGAGGTGAGCAACGCACGAGGAGTCCCCTCGAGCAGCGATTCGCGACCCCTCGCGGGACGATTCGCGACCCCTCGCGGGACGATTCGCGACCCCTCGCGGGACGATTCGCGACCCCTCGCGGGGTCAGACGCCGGTGATGCGCAGACCCGCGTGGGTCTTGTACTTGCGGTTGATGGAGATCAGCACTGCGGTGAAGGGCTCGAGCTGGCGCGCCAGGCGCAGCTTGCCGCCGTCGATGCCGCGGCGTCCGGTCAGTGCGGCCGCGAGGTCCATCGCCACCGCCTTCGCGTCGGCGAGGTCGCCGACGACCAGCACGTCCTCGTCGAGAACGTCGTCCTCGCCCCACAGGAGCACCGCGGAGACGTTGTGGAACGCGCCGACCACGGTCGCCTCGGGCTGGAGCCGCTGCGCCTCCTCGGCCGCCGATCCCTCACCGCCGTCGATGACCCGGCCGTGCGCACCACGCTTGTCGAAGGCCAGCGGGTTCACGCAGCTGATCACGGTCTTGCCGGCCAGCGGCAGCGCCTCGACCAGCTCGGCGTGACCGTCGTAGGGCACGGCGAGCAGGACGACGTCAGCCGCGGCGCAGGCGTCGGCATTGGCCGCGCCCGACACCTCGCCCGCACCTCGCACACCGGCCAGCCGCTCGGTGACCTCGGCTGCGACCGGGCCGGCCCTCTCCGCCGAGCGCGAGCCGAGCACCACCGTGTGACCGGCCTTCGCGAACCGGTAGCCCAGACCCTTGCCCTGCGGCCCGGTGCCGCCGATCACCGCCACCGTGTAGCGCTGGTCGACGGGTCCGTCGTGGGCCTCGGGGGCGCTGGGGCTGCTCATGGGGTGCGATCTCCTCGTCGGGGACGTCTCTGGTGGTTCCGGGCATCGTCGCACCCCGCGGCGATCATGGGCCGGGGAGGTCACGCTTTGGTATCGTGGGAGGGCTATACGACAAGTGCGACCGAGATGTGGGGAATCGGGGGTGCCGGGTAGGTTCCGCGGTGATGTCCAGGGGCTTCGCGCCGTCGCAGTCCTCACGGTCATCGCCGCGCACTTCGGTGTCCCGGGCCTCTCCGGCGGGTTCGTCGGCGTCGACATCTTCTTCGTCATCTCCGGCTTCTTGATCTCCGGGCTGCTCTTCGGCGAGTTGCGCACCGGCGGCCACGTCTCCCTGACCGGGTTCTGGTCCCGGCGGGCCCGCCGCATCCTGCCGGCCGCCACGGTCGTCACCGTGGTCACGGTCATCGCCGGCCTGGTCACGTTGCCGCTGCTCACGGCCCGCGAACTGCTCGGCGACGCCGTGTGGTCCTCTCTCTTCCTGGCCAACGTGCACTTCGCGCAGCAAGGCGTCTACTACTTCGCCACCGACACCGGGCCGTCGGCCCTCCAGCACTACTGGTCCCTCGCCGTCGAGGAGCAGTTCTACGTCGTCTGGCCGCTGCTCCTCGTGGCCTGCGTCGCGGTCGCGCGACGCGTCTCCGGGCTGGGTCGCCAGCAGCGGCTGCCGCGACGGGGCATCATGGGCATGCTCGTAGTGCTCACGATCGCCTCGTTCACGTGGTCGATGATCAGTTCCCAGGACGCTCCGGCCGAGGCCTACTTCTCGACCCTGGCCCGGGCGTGGGAGCTCGGCGTCGGCGCGATCACGGCACTGCTCGTGCCGCAGGTCGCCCACCGGATGCCGCGCATCGTCGGATGGCTGCTCAGCGTCGGCGGCGTCGTCGGCGTCGCCGTGGCGTGCGTGGCCTACGACGCCCAGACCGTGTTCCCCGGCTACGCCGCGGCCCTGCCCGTGCTCGCGACCGCGGCCCTGCTGATGGCCGGCGCCCGCCCCGACGGGCTGCTGCCGCCGGTCCGCGCCGTCCTCACCAGCAAGCCCGCTCGCACGGTGGGCGACTGGTCCTACTCCCTCTACCTCTGGCACTGGCCGGCTCTCATCCTCGCCGAGCACCACCTGGGGCACGACCTCACTCCGGCCGGGCGCATCGTGCTGCTGCTGATCGTGTTCAACCTCGCCGGCCTGACCTTCCGCTTCGTCGAGGAGCCCTTCCGCAGCGGGGGCCTCGCCCTCCGGCTGCCCACGCCCCGCACCCTGGTGCTCTACCCCGCGAGCCTGGTCGTCGTCGGCCTCGTGCTCAGCGGCGGACAGGTCTACACCAACGCCCGGGGCGGGGAGTTCGGTGACAACCCCGCGATCACCGTCAAGGGCAAGGCGGCCAAGGGCGACGACACCGTCGCCCTGGTCAAGGAGTCGGTCGAGGCGGCTCGTCAGAAGGTCGGCATCCCGAGCAACCTCAACCCCAATCTGCTCGACCTGCGCAACTCCATCGCCGATGTCGGGGCCTGCGACTACGAGAACGACGTCCGCAGCCTGTGCGTGCGTGGCGACCCGAACGGCGACCACACCCTGGTGCTCATCGGCGACTCCCACGCACGTGCGTGGATCCCCGCGATGGACCAGATCACCGCCGACGCCGGTTGGCGGGCGTTCTACCTCGTCAAGCCGCAGTGTCCCGCCGGCGACGTCACGGTCTCGCCGGTCAACGAGCCGGTGGTGTTCAGCGCCTGCGACGAGTTCCACCAGTGGGTCTCCGACCAGGTCGCGGCCCTGCACCCCGACCTGACCGTGATCGCGTCGTCCCCGCCGGTGAACGGGGTGTGGCAGGACGGCAAGCGCCTGACCAGCATCAACGACATCGCCCCGGTGCTGGAGCAGGGCTACGACCGCACCTTCGCCGATCTCGGCGCCCACTCCGACCGCGTCGTGGTCATCAAGGACGTACCGAAGTCGCACCAGGATCCGGGCGAGTGCCTCACCGGCAGTCAGCCGAGCCTGCTCAACTGCATGTTCACCCCCGTCGAGCGCTCGACGATCCTGGGCGACATCGTGGTCAAGTCGGCTCTGCTCAACGGCGCCGAGGTGGTCGACCCCACGCCCTGGCTGTGCTGGCAGGACGAGTGCCCGGTGGTCATCGGCGACGTGCTCTCCTACCGCGACACCGATCACATCACGACCGAGTACGCTGCCCGACTGGCGGGAGCCTTGGGCCACGCGTTGCAACTCGACGACAAGCCCTGAGCCGACGCCCCGACGTCCCGCCCCGAGCCCTGAGGAGTCACGTGAAGCTGTCGATGCCGCTGGTCTACGCCGGTAACCCCCGCCAGAGCGCCGACGAGGTCGCCAGCCTCGAGAAGGCCGGGCTCGATCTCATCTGGGTCGCCGAACCGTACGGCTTCGATGCGCCCACGCTCATGGGTTACCTGGCCGCCAAGACAGAGACGGTCGAGATCGGCGCCGGCATCCTCAACGTCTACTCCCGCACTCCCGGCGCCCTGCTGCAGACCGCCGCGGGACTCGACAACGTCTCCGGTGGCCGTGCCGTGATGGGCCTGGGTGCCTCCGGCCCCCAGGTCATCGAGGGCTTCCACGGCATGCCCTACTCCAAGCCGCTGGGCCGCACCCGCGAGATCATCTCGATCCTGCGCCAGGGCCTGCGCGGCGAGCGGATCACCAGCGACGGCATCTTCACCCTGCCGCTGCCGGCCGACCAGGGCCTGGGCCTGGGCAAGCCGCTGAAGCTGCTCAACCAGCCCGAGCGAGCCGACCTGCCGCTGTGGGTCGCGGCGCTCGGCGACGCCAACGTCGCCATGACCGCCGAGATCGCCGACGGCTGGCTTCCGTTCCTGTTCTTGCCCGAGAAGGCAACCGAGGTCTGGGGCGCGGCCCTCGACCAGGGCCGCGCCAAGCGCGACGCCGCCCTCGGCCCGCTCCAGGTCAGCGCCGGTGGCATGCTCGCCATCGGCGACGACGTGCAGGGCATGCTCGACTTCATGCGCCCGATGTACGCCCTCTACGTGGGCGGCATGGGCGCGCGCGGCAAGAACTTCTACAACGATCTCGCCTGCCAGTACGGCTTCGAGAAGGAGGCCAAGCAGATCCAGGATCTCTACCTCGACGGCAAGAAGAAGGAGGCCGAGGCGTTGGTCCCCCAGGCCTGGCTCGAGGCAGGCAACCTGGTCGGGCCCGAGGGCTACGTCAAGGAGCGCATCGAGGCGTTCCGCGAGGCGGGTGTCACGCACCTCTCGGTGAGCCCTGCCTCCGACGACCCCGCTGCGACGATCGCCACCGTCAAGGAGTGGCTGTCCTGATGTCGGAGTCGGCCCCGCTGGCCGACTTCTTTCCGCTCGACCTCGAGCCGGTCGACTTCGACCGCGTGATCTGCTGGGTGCGGCTGCGCGTGCGCCCGAGCAGGCGACGCAGGCCGCCCCCGGCCCAGATCAACACCGAGAGGTAGACGGGGATGCCGAGCAGGTAGGCAGGCACCGCCAGCACGGGGTGCACCTGCCACGCGAGCACGAGCCCGACCGGTATCGGCGTCACCACCACGAGCAGTCCGAGCACGGTCACCGTCGTGCGTGCACGTCGTCCGGTCGACGACTGCTCCATTCCCCATGCACCTCCGGGCGCTGTGTCCTCTGGCTTCACGCTGGTCCAACGACCCGGCACGACAGAAGAGACACGCTCTCCCCGGGGGTTTGCCGCCGGGTCCACCCGCAGTTTCACGGATTTCCTCGACTCTGTGAAGCCCCTGGAACACGGGACACGCCCTGCGTGTGACATGACTCACGGTCGATGCGAGGCACGGCGACGACGCTGCCGGGCGAGACCCACCCCGCCCGGGCCGGTCCCCCGGCTAGCCTGACGGAGTGTCAAAGACCGCTCTTGGCCGACCCACCCCCCAGCAGCTGCGTCGCGCTCTGGCGCGCGTGGAGCGGGGGGCCGCGCTCGACATCGACGAGGCCGCCGTGCTGCTGGCGGCCACCGGCTCCGACCTCGACCGGCTGACCGCTGCGGCCGCCCGGGTCCGGGACGCGGGGCTCGCGGCCTCCGCGCGGCTGACGCAGGGCGCCGCTGGAGAGCGCGGCATCGTCACCTACTCACCGAAGGTCTTCATCCCGGTCACGCGGCTGTGCCGCGACCGCTGTCACTACTGCACCTTCGTCGAGACGCCCGGCCAGGCTGCTCGCGAGGGGCGCGCGCCCTATCTCTCCCCCGACGAGATCCTGGCCATCGCCACTCAGGGCGCCGAGATGGGCTGCCTGGAGGCGCTGTTCACCCTCGGCGACCGGCCCGAGGACCGCTGGCCCGAGGCGCGGGCCTGGCTCGACGAGCAGGGCTACGACTCCACACTCGCCTACCTACGCGCGATGGCGGTGCGCGTGCTGGAGGAGACCGGGCTGCTGCCACACCTGAACCCGGGAGTCATGAGCTGGGAGGAGATGAACCGGCTCAAGCCCGTCTCGCCCTCGATGGGCATGATGCTCGAGACCACCTCCGCCCGGCTGCACGAGACCAAGGGCCTGGCCCACTACGGCTCGCCCGACAAGGCCCCCGCCGTGCGGCTGCGGGTGCTCGACGACGCGGGTCGACTCTCGGTGCCCTTCACCACGGGCCTGCTGGTCGGCATCGGCGAGACGCTCACCGAGCGCGCCGAGACCATCTTCGCGCTCCGGGCCTCCGCGCGGGCCTACGGCGCGATCCAAGAGGTGATCGTGCAGAACTTCCGCGCCAAGCCCGAGACGGCCATGCGCCATGTCGACGACCTCGACCTCGACGAGTACCGCGCAGCCATCGCCGTCACGCGGCTGGTGATGGGCCCGCGCATGCGCGTGCAGGCGCCGCCGAACCTCACCGACCACTCCGTGGGCAACGATGAGTGCCGGCTGTTGCTCGAGGCGGGCGTCGACGACTGGGGCGGCGTCTCCCCGCTCACCCCCGACCACGTCAACCCCGAGCGCCCCTGGCCGACTCTCGAGCGGCTGCGCGAGATCACCGACGCGGCCGGCTTCGAGCTGCGCCCCCGGCTGACCGTGCACCCCGAGTACGTGCGTCGCGCGCTCGCCGGCGACACCGGCTGGCTCGACCCGCGCGTGCTGGGCCACGTCGCGGCCCTGGCCGGTCCCGACGGTCTCGCGCGCCCCGGCGTCCGACCCTCGGGTCTGCCGTGGCAGGAGCCCGATGGCGGGTTCGAGTCGGCCGGTCGCACCGACCTCTTCAGTGCCGTCGACACCGAGGGGCGCACCGATGACCGGCGCGGTGACTTCACCGAGGTCTACGGCGACTGGGACGCCGTCGGGGAGGCTGCCCGCTCGACGGGCGCCGGCGCCGGGGTGCATGCCAACCTCGCCGAGGGCCGCGAGGCGCTCGCGGCTGCCGAGGCCGACCCCGGCGCACTCTCGGACGAGCACGCACTGATGTTGATGACCGCCGAGGGAGGCCTGCTCGAGGCGGTGTGCCGCCTGGCTGATGACCTGCGGCGCGACGTGGTCGGCGACGACGTCACCTACGTGGTCAACCGCAACATCAACTTCACCAACGTCTGCTACGTCGGGTGCCGCTTCTGCGCGTTCGCGCAGCGCAAGACCGACGCCGACGCCTACTCGCTCTCCTACGACGAGGTCGCCGACCGCGCCGAGCAGGCCTGGAGCCTCGGTGCGACCGAGGTCTGCATGCAAGGTGGCATCGACCCCGACCTGCCGGCGTCGGCCTACTTCGACCTCGTCGCCGCCGTGAAGCGGCGCGTGCCCGCGATGCACGTGCACGCCTTCTCGCCCATGGAGGTCGTCAACGGCACCGCCCGCACGGGTCTCTCGATCGAGGACTTCCTCATTAAGGCCCGCGAGGCCGGCCTCGGCTCGCTGCCCGGGACGGCCGCGGAGATCCTCGACGACGAGGTGCGCTGGGTGCTCACCAAGGGCAAGCTGCCCGCCCGCACCTGGATCGAGATCGTCTCCACCGCGCATCGGGTAGGCATCCCGACCACCTCCACGATGATGTACGGCCACGTCGACAACCCGCGGCACTGGGTCGGCCACCTGCGAGTGCTGGCCGGGGTCCAAGACGCCGCGCGCGAGCACGGCAACGCGGGCTTCACCGAGTTCGTGCCACTGCCGTTCGTGCACACCTCCGCACCGATCTATCTCGCCGGCGTCTCCCGTCCGGGTCCGACGTTGCGCGACAACCTCGCCGTGCACGCGATGGCGCGGATCATGCTGCACGGGCGCATCGACTCCATCCAGACCTCCTGGGTGAAGCTCGGGGTCGAGGGCACTCGGGCGATGCTGCGCGCGGGCGCCAACGACCTCGGTGGCACGCTGATGGAGGAGACCATCTCGCGGATGGCGGGCTCCGAGCACGGCTCCGCCAAGACGGTCGCCGAGCTCGAGGAGATCGGCGCCGGCATCGGCCGGCCCGTGCGCGAGCGCACGACCCTGTACGGCACTCGGCAGCCGAACGGGTGACCCGGCACGTGCCTACGGTGAGGGCATGAGCACCGGACCGCACGACTCCGCACACGACGACGCCGACAACGAGACCTACGAGGGCTACTCGATCGACGAGAGCGACCAGCTCACTACCGACGACACCCTGGGCGACGGCACGGGCGCGCCCGACGTCGACGACGAGCTCGACCGCGGCTACTCACCACCGGAGCGGTACTCCGCTGGCCAGGGCTTCGGCAACACCCCGTACGAGGAGGCCACCGGCGAGTCGCTGGAGCAGCGGGTCGCCCAGGAGGAGCCCGAGCCGGATCCTTACCTCGAGGCGGCCACCACCACCGAGAACAGCGAGGGTGAGGTGGGCGACCGGCGCGCCGGTCGGCTGGTCGCACCCGACGAGGGCCTGAGCGAGGACACCGAGAGCGAGCTCATCGGCGACGACGTCGGCATCGACGGAGCGGCGGCAAGCGCCGAGGAGGCCGCCGTCCACGTCGTCCCGGACGAGTAGCCGGCCGCTACTGCGCGAGCTGCTCCATGGCGGTGCGGACGCCGCATGCCACCCGGTCGCGCTCGGCCGCCGGGAGGTACTGCTGCTCGTCGTCGACGAGGTAGCCGAACACGGCCGGCCCACACCGATCGTCGGGCTGGTCGGGCATCCGCGGCACCACGTGCACGTGCAAGTGGCTGAATCCCTCGGCCTCGGAGAACTGCATGAGGTAGGTCTTCGTGCAGCCGGTCACCTGCTCCAGCGCCCGTGAGAGGCGATGGAGCAGGCCGCCGAGCTCTCCGGCTGCCTCCGGCAGGATCTCGGTCAAGGCCAGCAGGTGCCGCGTCGGCAGGATGACCAACCATCCGGGCAACGTCGAATTGAAGGCGTGCGCCACCCGCCAATGCGCCGTGCTCACGAGGTGCTCGCGAGGTGGCAGTTCTGCGAGACGGGACTGCTGTTCACAGGGGAAGCAACCGGGCAGCAGATCCGAGTCCACGTGCCCATTCTGTTCGGCTGTGGTGACAATTCGTGGCAGGTCACCCGAAAACTCGTGGCAGGTCACCTGAAAACTCGTGGCGGGTCACCTGAAAACTGGTGGCAGGTCAGCGGAAAACTGGCGACGGGTCACGTGGAGACTGGTGGCGGGTGAGCCCCTAGGGTCGGCACCGTGCGGTTCTCCATCAACCTGGCGTGGGTGCCCGTCGAGGAGTTGTCCGCCATCGCGCGGGCGGCCGATGAGACGGGCTACGACTCGGTCACCATTCCCGACCACGTGCTCGATCTCGAGACCATCGAGACGCCCTACCCGTACACCCCCGACGGACGGCGCCGGTGGCGGCCGGAGTCTGCGTGGCCCGACCCGTGGGTTCTGGTGGGGTCGCTGGCCGCGCAGACGACCCGGCTGCGCTTCATCACCAGCGTCTACGTGCTCAGTCTCCGCAACCCGTTCCAGGCCGCGAAGTCCATCGGCACGGCCGCGGTGCTCTCCGGTGGGCGGGTGGCGCTGGGGGCCGGCATCGGGTGGTGCCGAGAGGAGTTCGACCTGCTCGAGCAGGACTTCGGCACCCGGGGCCGCCGCACCGACGAGGCGCTGGACCTCATGGCGGCGCTGTGGCAGCCCGGCTGGACCGAGTTCGAGGGCGAGCACTACACCGCCCCGCGCATGTCGATGGAGCCCTCCCCCGGCGCCGTGCCCGTCTACGTAGGCGGGCAGTCCGAGGTCGCCCTGCGTCGCGCGGCGCGCCACGACGGATGGATCGGCGACATGTACACCGTCGACGAGGCGGGCACCTTCGCCAGGCGTCTTGCGGACCTGCGCGCCGAGGGTGGCCGCGAGGACGAGTTCTGTGTAGCCGTGGCCCTCACCGATGCGCTGGTCGTCGACGACTTCGCCCGCGCCGCCGACGTCGGCGTGACCGACGTGATGACCCAGCCGTGGGCGTACTACCACGGTCTCGACGTGAGCCTGGAGCAGAAGCTCGACGGGCTACACCGCTTTGCCGACGAGGTGTTGGCCCCACTGGGGGCGGCCAACTCGGCGACAAGGAAAAAGTAAAGAGCCGCTGGCGTCTCGGGTCACCAGCGGCTCACCAGAAACAGTACGAGGTCGACGGGCGGTTGTCACCCCGAAAGGGTGAGAAGCAGCCAAATTCTTCTGGTCGGTCCAGACCAGTGACACCCGCCCGGGTGTTCTCGTGACGGTCGGTGCGCGCGCTAGCCTCGCGTTCGTGACTTCCTCGCAAGAACCGGCCGGCGCCTCCGACGAGCGGATGCCGGGCTCGACCCGGTCGTCCTCTCAGCCCACGACGCCGAGCAGCAAGGCCGCCCAGGGCTCTGCCCCGGCCGGAGAGGCCAGCGACTCCGGCCCTCGCGAGTCGCCCCGCCAGCACCCGCCGGCCCCGGTGTCGGAGGACAACCCGCTGCGTGGGTCGCTGACGAGCGGCGTGTGGGTGGCGACGGTGGGGTTCGGCATCGTCTTGGTGCTGCTGGTCATCTTCATCGCGCAGAACACCACCGCCACGCCGGTGAAGTTCCTCGGCTGGCAAGGCGACTTCCCCGTCGCGGTAGTGGTGCTGATCGCCGTGGCCGCCGGCATCCTGCTCACGGCGGCGGCCGGCACGCTGCGCATCCTCCAGCTGCGTCGGCGCACGAAGCGCGGCATCAAGGCGCAGAAGAAGGCCGCCCGTTCGAACGCCTAGGAGCCGCGGTCATCTCCGCTTGGCGTAGCGGATGGCGTGCTTGGTCGCCTCGAGGTCGCGGTACCAGGTCTTCACCTCGACCCGGCAGCGGGCGCGGCCGACGCGCGCGGCGTAGGCGCTGCACTCGGCCATCGCCTCGCTCATGGTGGGCGGAAACTCCGAGGTTCCGTCGTAGTACTCGATACCGAACCCGTTGTCGGCCGTGCCGGTGACCCGCACGATGGTGTCGCCGGCGGGCTCCCGCTCAGAGTTCGGGCGGGCGTCGTCGGCGCGCGCGCTGAGGGGGGCCAGCACGGCTGCGGTGAGGACGACGGCGAAGGCCGCGGCGTGACGCGCGCCGGCGTGCGCTCGATGGATGGTCATGGTGTCTCCCGAGAGGTCGGACGCCGGTTGGTCCGGCGCTGCTCGGGACGCTAGGCGCGGTTCGCCTCATCCGACGCCCGTCGGGGCCCGCCTGTGGATCGACTCCACGCACCGACGTCTTGTGGAGACAGAGCGCGCCGGCGGGCAGACCTCAGCGGGCGAGCGTGACGGTGATGGTGGAGTTGGTGCAGCCGTCGGCGATCGAGGTGAGCGCCGACTTCTCGGTGCTGTCCACCGAGAGACCCCAGCGATGCTTCACCGCGACCCACTCGCGCACGTAGCGGCAGACCTGCTGCTGGGGCAGCCATTCCGCGGGGTCGCGGTCGCCCTTGGACTGGTTGACGCTGTCGGTGACACCGACCAGCGTGCGGTAGTCATCGAGGTCGTTGGCGTAGGCCTGCCGGGTCGCCGTGCTCCACGAGCGGGCCCCGGACCCCCAGGCCTCCTTCAGCGGCACCATGTGGTCGATGTCGATGTCAGAGGGATCGGTCCACGAGACGCCGTCGTAGTAGGAGTACCAGCGCCCACCCGACAGCGAGCACCCCGCACCGACGCTCACCGGGTCGTCGGCCTCCTTGATGAGCACCTCGTTGCGAGTGCTGCACCCGTCGCCGTCCGCGTCGATCCAGTGCGGGAACAGCGACCGGTCGTAGCCGGTGTCGTTCTCGGCCTGCGTCGGCAGGTCGCTGATCGCGGTCTCGAGCGGTGCCGAGTAGTCCTGGGCGTAGGCGGCCGCGGGAGCGGCGACGACTCCCAGGGGCAGGCCGACCAGGACGGCGCGGAGGGCGAGGACGCCGAGGCGTGAGGCGAGGACGGATCTCGAGATGGGCATGGGTCTCCCCGGGTGCGGGCTCCCGGGCCCGATCCCGGGGGCTGTGTCATGAGCCTCACGTGATCGAGGCGACCAGTCAACGACCGTGACCTGTCCGTGAGAGAAACGTTGGGGTGGGTTGTGACGACTCCCACTTCGGGAGCACGATCACCCTGCACGTCCGCAGCGCCCCACGCACGACCCCTTGTCCGAAAGGTTCTTCGTGGTCACGCCCATCGACCCCACCTCCTCCGCCTTCCTCCTCGTCGAGAACCGCTCGATGCCCATGCACGTGGGTGGGCTCCAGTTGTTCGAGAAGCCCGAGGGCGCGGGCCCGGACTACGTGCGCACGATGTACGAGGAGATGCGCGACGTCAGTGACGTCTCCCCGCTCTTCTTGAAGCACCCGCATCGCTCGGTGAAGACCGGTGGCCAGCTGGTGTGGCAGCCCGACGAGCTCTTCGACGCCGAGCACCACGTGCGGCACAGCGCGCTGCCGCAGCCCGGCCGCTACCGCGAGCTCTTCGAGCTGTGCTCGCGCCTGCACTCCACGCGCCTGGCCTGGGAGCGGCCACTGTGGGAGTCGCACGTGATCGAGGGTCTCTCCGACGACCGGATCGCGATGTACACCAAGGTGCACCACTCCCTGGTCGACGGCGTCAGCGCGATGCGGCTGTTGCAGAGCGTGCTCTCGACCGATCCCGACGAGCGCGACATGTCGGCCTTCTGGGCGGCCGAGGCGCGCCCGCGACGCAAGAAGGACAAGAAGGAGGGGGCTACGGGCGGCGCGCAGTCGTTGCCCGAGGTGCCGCTCGCCGTGCTCAAGAACACCATGGGCACGGCCATGAGCATCGCCGCCGACGCCGCCGGCATGCCCGGCGCCTTCGTGCGCACCCTCGCCCGGGGCGCGCGCAACGAGGCGTCGTCGGTGTCGTTCCACGCCCCCCGCACGATCTTCAACCAGACCATCACCGGGTCGCGGCGCTTCGCCGCCGACGAGTGGGAGCTCGAGCGGCTCCAGGCGATCGGCAAGGCCACCGGCACCACCGTGAACGACGTCGTGCTCGCCATGACCGCCGGAGCGATCCGCCAGTACCTGCTCGAGCTGGGCGCCCTGCCCGACGACCCGCTGGTCGCGATGGTGCCGGTGGGCCTGAACGCGAAGCAGTCGCACGTGGCCTCGGCCGAGGGCGGCAACGCCGTCGGCTCGGTGATGGTGCCCCTGGCCACCGACCTCGAGGATCCGCTGGACCGGCTCGACCGCATCCACGTCGCCATGACCGATGGCAAGGAGGCGCTGTCGACCATGACGCCGGCGCAGATCCTCGCCATGACCGCCATCGGCCAACTGCCCGCCATCGTGCCGCCGCTGCTGAACATGCACGGCATCGTGCGCCCGGCCTACAACCTCATCATCAGCAACGTGCCCGGCCCACGCACCACGCACTACTGGAACGGCGCGAAGCTGGTCGGCACGTACCCGCTGTCGATCCCGATCAACGGCATGGCGCTCAACATCACGTGCACCTCCTACGACGGCCGGATCGGCTTCGGCCTCACCGGGTGCCGCCGCACCGTGCCGCGGCTCCAGCGCCTGCTCACCTTCCTCGACGAGGAGGTCATCGCGCTCGAGAAGGGCGCGGGGGTGCTGTAGCCCGCGTCGATCCGAGATCGTCGAACCCGCCGCCCAGCCGCTCGGCCACCGCGCGCAGCCGCAGTCGGGTGATGTCGGCGACGGTGGGCAGCCCGGCCGCACGTGCACGCGAGCCGGGCCGGGTCGGCTCGGCCGAGTTGACCGAGAGGCAGGTGCGCGTACCGCCGTCGGCAGCGTTCAGCTGTGCGACGGCGTGGCCGGTGGTCCCGCTGCCGGCGAAGAAGTCGAGCACGCGGGCGTCGTCCGGCATGGTGGCGACGATGCGGCGCAGCAGGCTGGTGGGCTTGGGTGACTCGAAGACGTGCCCGACGAGCGCCTTGAGCTCGGCGACGGCCGTGTCGGTCGACCCCACCTCCTCGGCCAGCCAGATCGTGGAGAGCTTCTTGCGGCGGCCGGCGTGCAACCGGTCGCGCTGGTAGACGTCGACCCGCTCGCCGAGCCGACCCCGCACGACCCGGCACACCAGCTCGCCGGAGCGCTCGGCCACCAGCGCGGCGCTCCACCGCCACACCGCCGAGGCGCCGTCCCCGAAGACTGGGAGGATCTCCTGCGAGCCATCGAAGGGGACCGTCGCCACCCGGCCGGACGACGCGTCGCCGTGCAGTGGGTAGTGCAGCGTCGGCGCGGAGCCGGGGTGGAAGCGCTTGTTGGTGTTGCGCAGCGGGAGCAGCCGGAACGGCCCGGTGTCGTCACGGTGCGGGAAGTCGCGCGGATCGACCGTGTCGACGCTGCTCGCCTCGAGCACGCACGCCGCTGCGTCGCGCGCGTAGACCAGCAGGTACTCGTGCGAGGTCGCGAACCCTCCCCCGAGCTGACGGCCCTTGGGGTTGAGCTGCACCACCACCTGGGCCAGCCGGTTGGCCTCGCCGAAGATCTCGTCGAGCAGCAGCCGCAGGTGTGCGACCTCTCCGTCGTCGATGCTCACCGCGATGGCGCCGTGCTCGGCGAGCACCTCGCGCGCCGCCGCCAGGCGGGGACGCATCATCGCCGTCCAGGCCTCGTGCCGGGTCTCACCCGGCGCCGGGCACACGTCGTCGGTGTAGGCGAAGCGATGACCGGTGTTGTAGGGCGGGTCGAGGTAGACGAGGTCGAAGACCTCCCGGCGCGCCGCGAGCGACGTCAGCACCTCGAGGTTGTCGCCCTCGACGAAACGGTTGGTCGCCGGCACGCACCCGACCCTAGGCCGTGATCGGCTCGGCGGCGCCACGTTCCGGTTCCGCGCCCTCCTCGCGTCGCACCAGGTTCCGCACGTCCGGCACGAGGCAGGTGAGCAGCGAACTGACGCCGATGACGAGTCCGATGACGACCAGCCACGTGCGCAGCCCGACGAGCTCGGCCACGGGTCCGGTCAGCGCCAGGCCCACGGGTCGCATCACGAACGAGCCGACCATGTCGAGGGAGTACACGCGGGCCAGCGTCTCGGGCGGGATCTGCTGCTGGATCGAGGTGTCCCACCACACCGAGAAGATCTCCAGACCGAGCCCGTGCAGGAACGCCCCGACGAGCACCCCGGCGACCGTCGGCGACCACGCCATGGCGAGGGGGAAGCACGCCGTGAGGCTCAGGCACACCGTGCCGACGAAGAGGGCGTGGCGCGGCCGCCAACGCAGGGTGAGGAGCCCACCGACGACGAAACCGCCCATGAGCGCCGCGAGCGCCCAGCCCCACGCCTCGCGGCCGAAGTCGTCACCGACGACGATCGGGCCGAGCACGCCCTGGGCACCGCCGAAGAAGAGGTGGTAGAGCAGCGCTTGGCCGATGAGCAGCCACAGCCACGCGTGCCGGCGCACCTCGCGCAGCCCGACGGTGAGGTCGCTCAGCATCGAGGTGTGCTGCTCGGGCAGCACCTGCGGCACCCGCAGCCGCCAGAAGCAGAGCGCGGCCAGCAGGTAGCTCGCGGCGTCCAGAGCGATCACGGCGCCGGCACCCCACCAGGCGACGAGGAGGCCCGCCAGGCTGAAGCCGCCGATCGTCGCGAGGTTGGCGCTGATCCGCCGGACGGCGATGGCCCGGCTCAGCTCGGCCGCGGGCACGGTCAACGGGGTCATCGCCTGCGAGCTCGGGCCGCCGAGGGCACTGAAGACTCCGTTGGCCATGCCCAGGACGGCGAGCAGCGGCAGGCTCGCCCACCCGCCGAGGAGGCTCGCGGCGATGACGGCGTGACCGAGCGCGGAGGCGACCGAGGCGCCCTCGAGCATTACCTGCCGAGGCACCCGGTCACCCAGCACGCCGCCGAGCAGCGTCGTGATCACCTCGGTGAGGGCGTACGCCCCGACCACGAGCCCGAGGTCACTGGCCGAGCCACCCAGGTCGAGGACGGCGAAGGCCAGGGCCACCACCGTCAGCGCCGTACCGGCGCGGCTGATCGTCGCGCCGAGGGTGAGCCACCTGAAGTCCGGGTGGGCGAGCGGTCCGAGCGTCCGATGCACGCGGGCAAACTACTTCGCCACCGAATCATCCGGCAACGAACGGTCGACCGGGGTGGTCCGACATCCCCTTCGACCACGACGTGGAGGCGATCGTGACCCTCATCTCCCACATGGGGCACTACCGGGCGCGACGCATCCCCTCGGAGGAGGACCGGCGCAAGGCCTACGTGCAGGTCACCGACGCCGGCTGGCCGACCTGCTCAGGCCCGTGCTGCGGGCCGCCGAGACGCTCTAGGGCGGGCCTCCCCCAGTACCAGGATCCGCGCGGGATCCTCTCGTCCCAACTTGAGCGTCGTCGCGTCGTGGCCGACCCACACCAGCGCTCGCTCGTGCCGCGCACCGTCGGCGAGCACGGCGTCGGCCAGCGCGTCGGCCGTGGCCCGGTCGAGGTGGGCGGTCGGCTCGTCGAGCACGAGCACGTCGGGCTCGGCGAGGAACGCACGCGCCGCGCCCAGGCGCGCCCGCTCACCGCCCGAGAGCGAGCCGTCGCCGGCCAGGAGTGTGTCGAGCCCGGCCGGCAGCCCGGCCATCCATCCCTCGAGGCCGGCGCGCGCCAGCGCGTCGACGATGACGTCGTCGGCACACCCGGGGCGGGCCAGCCGCAGGTTCTCGCGCACCGAGGTGGCGAACACGTGCGGCTCGGCGTCGGCGAGCAGCACGTGCCGGCGTACCTCCGCCGGTCCCAGGTCGGACGACGCCGCACCGGCCAGCGTGTAGGTGCCGCTGCGCACCGGCACCTGCGCCGCGAGCAGCGCGGCCAGGGTCGACTTGCCGCACCCCGACGGACCGGTCACGACCAAGGTCTCCCCCGCCTCGAGCCCGAGTGACACGTCGACGAGCACGTCGCGCTCGCCCCAGCCCGTCGCCACTCGGTGCAGCGCAAGGGGTCGCGCGTCGGCGACGCGCGCCGGCGTCACGGGCTCGGCCACGGCCGGGGTCGTCGCCGCGAGGGCATCGAGCCGCTCTCGCGCGGCGCGGGTGCGCACGGAGACGACCGCAGCGTCGACGACCGGCGCCATCGCCTCGGCGAGCGCGAGCGGCACGAGCAGCAGCAACGCGGCGACGGGTCCGCCGATCGTGCCCGCCTGCTCGTGCAGCGCGGCGCCGGATGCCGCCACGCCCGCGAGCCCGGCGACCACGACGACGGCCCGGGCCAGCGCGGCGCCGCGAGCCGAGGTCGCCGCGTGCGCGGCCAGGGACCGACCCCGGGCGTCGACCCGGCGGCGGGCCGCGTCGTCTGCCTGCCACAGCCGCAGCTGGCGGGCAGCGGCGACGGCGGTCTCGACCTCCGTGCCCAGATCGGCGCGCGCGTGCACGAACCCCCGCTCCGCGCGGGCCGTGGCCCAGCGGGCCAGGCCGGCGGCCACCAGCGCCACCAGCACCACGACCAGCGCCGCCACTGCCGCGCGCCAGGAGATCGGTACGAGGATCCCGGCCGTCACGAGGCCGGTGACCAGCGACGTCCAGACCGGCAGCCGCACCCGCAGCCGCTCGTCGACCACGGCGTCGACGTCGTCGACGATGCCGGCCAGCAGATCACCGCGGCGACGTCCGAGCCGGGCCGGCACGAGCGGCACCAGGGCGGCGTAGACCTCGGCTCGCCGACGCGCCAGCAGCAGCAGGGCGTGGTCGTGGGAGACGATCCGCTCGGCGTAGCGCAGGGCCGGACGGGCGATGCCGAACGTGCGCACCCCCACGATGGCCACCAGCAGGGTCAGCACCTCGGGGTGCTGGGCGGAGCGGGCGATCAGCCATCCCGCGGTGGCGGTCAGGGCGATGCCGGCGAGGGCCGAACCCGAGCCGAGCAGGACCGAGAGCCAGAACCGAGAGGCCGGCTCCGGCGCCTCCTCGGCCTCCGGCGCCGACTCCGCGAGCCGGACGGCACCCGCCGATGCGGCACCAGGTCCGGCGTCCGGCACCTCGAGGGCGATCACGTGGTCGGCGGCCTCGACCACGGCCGGGCGGTGTGCGACCACGATGACGGTGGCCGTGGTCGCAAGACGGCGCAGGGTGCGCAGCAGCACCGCCTCGGTGTCGTCGTCGAGGTGGGCGGTGGGTTCGTCGAGCAGCACGTACGGACGCCGCGCCAGCACCACGCGAGCCAGCGCGAGCCGCGCCGCCTGCCCGGCCGAGAGGCCCAGGCCGTCGTCGCCGAGTCTCGTGGCGAGCCCGTCAGGGAGCGAGTCCACGGGTAGCTCGACGGCGTCGAGGGCGGCGAGGATCTCCGGCTCGGAGGCGTCGGGGCGCCCGAGCGACACGTTCTCTCCCACGGTGCCGGGCAGGATCCACGGCCGTTGCGGTACCTGGGCCAGCAGGCGGGGATCGAGACGGTCGATCAGATGGGCGAGCAGGGTGGACTTGCCGGAACCCGACGCCCCGACCACGGCGGTGATACCCGTGGGCGGCACGACGGCGTGGTCGAGCACCAGCGCCGGTGTCGTGCGACCCGGATAGGTGACACGCACGTCGTCGAGCACGATCGGAACGGGATCGATCGCCGGCGAGGCGAGCCGCTCCGGATCCCCGACCCCCTGGCGGTGGACCGAGGGATCCGGAGCGGGAGTCCAGCCCCAGGGGGAGAGGCTGGAGGAGAGAGCGTCGATCGACGCGAACGTCGCGACCCCCTCGGCGGCAGCATGGAACTCCGCACCCACCCGGCGCCAGGGCCAGAAGGCCTCCGGTGCGAGCAGCAGCACCACGAGCGCGGTGCCCAGGCCCACGCTGCCGGCGGCCAGCCGCAGTCCGACGGTGACGGCCACCACGGCCACCGACAGCGTCGCGACCAGCTCGAGCACCGCACCGGAGGCGAATCCGAGGCGCAACGTCTCGGCCGAAGCGCGGCGGTACCGCTCGGTGATCGCGCGCACGCGCGCCCCCTGGCCCTCGGCCCGGCCGTAGGCGACCAGCGTGGGCAGCCCGCGCACCAGGTCGAGGAAGTGTCCCGACAGCAGGCTCAACGCGTGCCACTGCCGGTCAGCGGAGTCCTGCGTGCGCAGCCCCACGAGCGCCGCGAACAGCGGCACCAGCGGCAGGGTGAGCACCAGCACCAGGGCCGACCAGACGTCTTGGGAGGCCACCGCGAGCACGATCAGCACCGGCAGCACGAGGGCCGTCGCGAAGGCGGGCAGGTAGCGGGTGACGTAGGGCTCGGCCGCCGCCACCCCGCGGGTGGCCAGCAGGGTCAGGTCGTCGGGGCGGACGCCGCTCGAGCGCCCGGCCGCGGCCATCACCTCGCCCCGCAGGCCGAGGGAAACCCGGCCAGCGGCCGCCTGCGCGCACGAGTCGACCAGCAGGGTCACCAGCCCCCGCCCGACACCGACCAGCACGACGGCCAGTGCGGCAGAGCGCCAGGCCCGGCCCTCGACGACGTCGACCACGAGCGCCGCCACCGCGAACGCCTGGGCCACCACGAGCAGTCCGCCGGCGACGTTGCCGCCGAGCACACCCGCCAGCGGCACTGCGGCCGGGCGCAGCCGGCGGACGGCACGGGGGTCGACGGGCTTCATCTCAGGGCTCCTCCCGGGGCGGTCGGGTGGTCAGGCGTGGGAGACGCCGGGCACGTCGGCGGGGATGTGGTGCACGGTGAGGCGGCGCCGGAACACCCAGTAGCTCCAGGCCTGGTAGGCGAGCACGATCGGGGTGAAGACCAGCGCCACCACCGTCATCACCACGAGCGTGTAGTGCGTGGCCGCGGCGTTGGTGGTGGTGAGGGAGTAGGCGGCGCTGGTCGACGACGGCATCACGTCGGGGAACAGCGCGGCGAAGAGCCCCGCCACCACGCAGGCGATGGAGGCGAAGGTGCCGGTGAACGCCCACCCCTCACGGCCCCTCCAGATGGCGACCAGCCCGCCCACGAGCGCCAGGGCGCCGAGCACGAACAGCACACCGGAGAGCGCGCTGCCGGTCATCGCCTGGGCCCAGAGCAGGAAGGCGACGGCCAAGACGGCGGCCACGACGCCGGTGCGCAGTGCGAACGCCCGCGCCCGGTGCCGGATGTCGCCGTCGGTCTTGAGCGAGATGAAGATCGCGCCGTGGGTCAAGAACACGGTGAGCGTGACCAGCCCGCCGAGCAGGCCGAACGGGTTGAGCAGGGTCAGCAGGGAGCCGGTGAACTCCTGGTCGGCGTCGATCGGCACACCGCGCACGACGTTGGCCAGGGCGACGCCCCACAGCAGCGCCGGCACGAACGAGCCGACGGTGAGTGCGGCGTCCCAGCGGGCACGCCAGACCGGGTCGGTGCGCTTGCCGCGGTACTCGAAAGCGAGGTTGCGCACGATGAGCGCCACCAAGATGAGCAGCAGCGCGAGGTAGAAGCCGCTGAACATGGTGGCGTACCAGTTCGGGAACGCGGCGAAGGTCGCGCCGCCGGCGACGAGCACCCAGACCTCGTTGCCGTCCCAGACCGGGCCGACGGTGTTGTAGAGCACCCGGCGCTCCGTCTCGCCCTTGGCGAGCACCGGCAGCAGCATGCCGACGCCGAAGTCGAAGCCCTCCAGGGCCAGGTAGCCGATCCAGAGGACCGTGATGAGGATGAACCAGACGGTGGTCAGTTCCATGACGAGATCTCCTCGGCGGGTCAGTAGGCGAACGCCATGGGGGCGTCGTCGGTGTCGTCGTCGGTACGCCGCAGCGACGGCGTGGGCGGCTCGGAGAACGCGGGCGCGCCCATCCGTACGAAGGTCGCGAGCAGCCGCAGCTCGATGACGGCGAGCACGGCGTAGAGCACGGTGAACACGATGAGCGAGGTCCACACCTCGTAGCCGGTGACGCTGGCGGAGACGGCCTGGTCGACGCTCATCAGGCCGAACACCGCCCACGGCTGGCGGCCCGCCTCGGTGAAGATCCAGCCGAACGAGCTGCCGAGGGTCACGAGCACCGGGGTGGCGACCGCCAGGGCCGGCCACCAGCGGCCGGTCGGCGCCTTGTTCTTGCGGGTGAGCCACAGCAGACCCGCAGCGAGCAGGGCTCCGAGCATGCCGACGCCGATCATGTAGCGGAAGGACCAGTACGTGAGGGGGATGTTCGGCACATACCCGTCGGCGGCGTAGTACGCCGCACCGGGATCCTGGCCGTACTGCTGCTCGTACTGCGCGCGCAACTCGTTGATGCCCTGCACCCGCCCGTCGAACTCGCCCGTGGCGAGGAACGAGAGCAGCTTCGGGATCTTGATCGCGAACTTCTCGCTCTGCCCGTCGGGGGTGCCGATCGTGAGAATCGAGAACGACGCCGGCTGCTCGGTGTCGTAGAGCGCCTCGGCGGCCGCCATCTTCATCGGCTGCACCTCGGTCATGATCTTGCCTTGGACGTCGCCGGAGATCGCGACGCCGAGACTCGCGATCAGCGTGACGACGGCGCCGATGCGGATGCCGCGCCGGTAGAGGCTGCGCTCGACGGCGACCGCGTCGGTCTGCTCCGGACGTCGCGCCTCGCGCAGGTAGAGCCAGCCGGAGACACCGACGACGAACGCACCGGCGGTCATGTACGCCGCCAGGATCACGTGGGGGAACGTCACCAGCTGCACCTTGTTGAACATGACCGCCCCGAAGTCGTGCAGCTCGGCGCGACCGGTGTCGGGGTTGTAGGCGTAGCCGACCGGGTGCTGCATCCAGGAGTTGGCGGCGAGGATGAAGTAGGCCGAGAAGAGGGTGCCGATGTGGGTGAGCCACATGGTGGTGGCGTGCAGACCACGCGGGAGCCGGTCCCACCCGAAGATCCACAGGCCCAGGAACGTCGACTCGAGGAAGAACGCCAACAGGCCCTCGATCGCCAGGGGCGCACCGAAGATGTCGCCGACGAAACGGGAGTAGCTCGACCAGTTCATGCCGAACTGGAACTCCTGCACGATGCCGGTCACGACGCCGATGGCGAAGTTGATGAGCATCAGCTTGCCGAAGAACTTCGTGAGCCGGAGGTACTCGGGGTTCTTCGTGCGCAGCCAGCTGGTCTCGAACGCGGCGACGACGCCCGTGAGCCCGATCGTGAGCGGCACGAAGAGGAAGTGGTAGACGGTCGTGGCGGCGAACTGGAGCCGGGCGACATCGGTGAGGTCCATGGACGCTCCTCTCGAGGCAAGATCCTGTGCCCCCATTACTACTACGCTTCGTAGTACTACGCAACGTAGGTACGATGTACGGCGTGCCACTGCGATCTCTCGGCGAACTGGAGCGAGCCGCCCTCGACGTGCTGTGGGCAGCCACGGAGCCACTCTCGGTGCGCGACATCCACACCGCCCTGGCGCTCGATCGCGACCTGGCCTACACCACCGTCATGACCGTCCTCGACCGCATGGCGAAGAAGGATCTCGTGACCCGCAGCCGCGAGGGACGCGCCTTCGTCTACCGGGCGGCGGGCACCCGGGCCGCCATGACCGCCGACCTGATGCGCGACGCGCTGGCCGAGTTCTCGGTCGACGACCGCGGCACCGCGCTGGTCGCGTTCGTGACCGAGGCCGGCGAGGAGGAGCGCGAGGCTCTGCGCCGCGCGCTGGCCGCACTCGAGGACCAGCCGTGACCCCCGTCGTCCTCGCGCTGCTCGCGGTGCTGCTCAGCGGCGCGGTGCCGCCCGGGCTGGCGCGGGTCGGCGTCCTGCACCGGGCTCCCCGCGCCGCCCTCGTGCTGTGGCAGGCGATCGCGCTGGCGGCCGTGCTGGCCGCCCTCGGCGCGTCGCTCTCGCTGGTGACCTCGGCCCTCAACCCCGGTGCCGGACTCAGCCTGCACCCCGGCCCCTGGCGAAGCGTGGTCGCCACGATCGCGCTCGCGGTGACGGCACTGGTCATCGGCCGGCTGCTGCTGACCGCCCACCTGGTCGGCACCCGCACCCGCACCCGCCGACGCCAGCACCGCGACCTCGTCGACCTGTTGGCCTCGCGGGCCGACCCGGACACCCCCGAGCTGGGTGGGTCGGACCTGCGCATCATCGAGCACGGTGCCCCGCTGGCCTACTGCCTGCCCGCGGTGCGCCGGCACCGACTCGTGCTCAGCGAGGCGGCGCTCGACCTGCTGGCCCCCGACGAGCTCGAGGCCGTGCTCGCCCACGAGCGCGCGCACCTGCGCGCCCGTCATGATCTGGTGCTCGAGGCCTTCACCGTGCTGCACCAGGCGTTCCCGGCCGTCGTGTCGAGCAGCGCCGCCCTGGAGCAGGTGCGGCTGCTCGTCGAGATGCTGGCCGACGACGACGCCCGCCGCCGAACCGGCGCCAAGCCGCTGGGCCGGGCCCTGGCCACCGTCGCGGCCGGCCCCGAGCAGCTCGGCGCACTGGCCGCCGGTGGTTTCGCCGTGGTGGCCCGCGTCGAGCGGCTGCGCGACGACCGCTCGCACCGCGTGCTCGCGGCGACCCTCTACGCGGGCGCTGCGGCCGTGCTCGCCGTCCCGACCGTGCTCGTGGCGCTGCCGTGGCTGCTCTCGCTGTGGTGAGCCGATTCAGGTCAGGGGGAGGAAGATCCCGCCGCCGGCCATGCCCACGTCGAGCATGCCGATGGCCAGGCACTCCTGCGGCGCCTTCGCGCCGGTGGTCTCGTCGAGGCACACCGCCATCGTGAGCTTGCGCGTCTTCGCGCCCCGGTGCAGCCGCAGGAGGCCGTACCGACCCAGGCGGTAGTGCCCGCGGCGCACCGCCCAGTGGTCGTCGATGTCGTACTGCGTGCGCAGCACGTAGCGGCCGTCGCGCCACAGCCGCAGCCGCACCTCGCCGATGTTCTCGGGCATGTCGTTGCGGTCCAACCACTGCCAGGTGCCCTGGAGCCGGTGCCCGGCGCCGTAGAACCCGAGCCGGCGGGTGAGCAGCGCATTGCCGTCGTCCCACTCGTCGCCCCACGGGATCATGCCGTCGACGTAGAGGTCGTCGCCCAGCTTCGCGTCGAGGTCTGCTCCCGGGTCGGGGTGCACCACGGCGCCGATGGCGGTGTGGTCGAGCTCGACGAAGCCCGACGCGGCGTCGTACCAGTAGTGCACGCAGCCGGGCACGGCAGAGCTGCATCGGGCGGGCACGCCACCGCGCGGCCAGCCCACGTAGGGCCGGTCGGCATACGCCCAGGTGTCGTCGATGAAGAACACCACCGCGTGGTAGTGCTGCACCCGCCCCTCGGAGTAGGTGCGCACGTCGTCGACCCAGCGCTGGCGGGCCAGGGAGTCGTGCCCATCGAGGTGGGGGCCGCCGTCGCCGTCGGCCCAGACCGTGTAGGTCAAGATCCTGGTGGCGTAGCCGTCACGGTCGAAAGCGACGGTCACGTGGTGTGCCCCCGGGGTCGCGGTGAACCGGATCGGCACGTCGACGTCGTCGGTGCTGTCGACCGACTGGGCCGGCACCTGCGCACCCACGCCGTCACCGGTGACCGTGATGGTCGTCGTGCTGGGCGTACCCGTGCCCACGACGTGGAAGGAGTAGGTGCGCTGCTCATGGGTGGCCAGCTCCCAGGGGCGCTGCTCACTGGGGCCCCACGACGGCACCGGCTGTGGGTCGTCGGCGCTCGCCGGGGCGGCGACGGCGAGCAGGGCCGCCACCACGGCGGTGCTCAGCCACGTGGGGACGACACGGCAGAACGCGGCAGACCTCACCAGCGCATCAGACCACCGATTTCACCACCGGGAAAGTGCAAGCAGCGCCGCTTCGGGGAAGGGTGACCCGATGCGCCACGACCGGAACCGCAGCATCCTGCTGCCGATCCTCGCCCTGGCGCTGGTCGCCGTCGTGGGCGTGCTCCTCGGCAACCCGAGGGTGATGCAGGAGCGCATCGACGACCTCACGGCCCCCGAACCCCATCGCCTGGACGCACCGGTGCGGGTGCGCGCCCACGGGGCGTTCGCGTTCTTCAAGACCCAGGACGGCGATCCCGGCACACCCGTCGCCTGGTCGCCCTGCGAGCCGGTGCCCTACGAGGTCAACCCGGCGGGTGCCCCGCCGAACTGGCAGCTCGTCGTGGGCGCGGCCGTGCGCACGATGCAGCGCGCCACGGGGCTCCGCTTCCGCTACGACGGCACGACCGACGAGCGCGACGCCGACCGCACCCAGAGCGGCCCGCTCCCGGTGCTGGTCGAGTGGTCGGACGCGAGCGCCACCCCGGACCTCGCCGGCTCGGTCGCCGGCCTGGGCGGCAGCTCGTGGACCCAGGCGCCCGGGGACCGCGCCTGGTTCACCCGGGGCAGCGTGGTGCTCGACTCCGACGCGTTCGACGACCTGCGCGACACCCCCGATGGCCGGGTCGAGATGCGGGCCATCGTCGTGCACGAGCTCGGTCACGTCGTCGGCCTCGCCCACGTCGACGACCCCCGCGAGCTGATGTACGGCGGCACGCTCCAGCGGCGCACGCTGGGGCCGGGCGACCGCGAGGGACTCGCCCGGCTCGGCGCGGTGACCTGCTGAGCCGCCGCGGCGTTTTACCCTGGTGACGTGCTTCCCCGCTTCCCCACGGCGGCACGGTCGGCACGCCTGATCGCGGCCGCTCTCGCCGTCAGCCTGCCCCTCTCTGCTGCCGCCACCGGTCTCCCGGCGCGCGACGGCGCTGCGCAGCTCGCGCCCGGTCGACACCAGGGCACCGGCCACGAGGGACGGGTCTCCTCCGACCGCAGCGAGGGATCGCCCGCTCCGCGCATCGCTCCTGGCGATCAGACGCCGACGACGCGTTCGGGTGTCAGCCGTGCACGGGTGGCGCCCGGCGTCGTGTACCGGTCGTGGACCCAGACCGATGCCCGCGGGCCGATCCGCGCGCACCTGCTCTCGGTCGACCTCGACGTCAGGGGCGTCGGTCTCGACGTCGTGAACCCCGGCCACGTAGCCGCGGTGGACACCGTGCCCGACCTGGTGCGCTCCCGGGCGTTCGCCGTCGGCGGCGTCAACGGCGACTTCTACGACATCGGCAAGACCGGCGCCCCGCTGGGCGTGAGCCGCTCCCCCGTGCGTGGCCTCTTCAACGCCCGCCGCAGCGGCTGGAACAACGCCTTCTACGTCACGCGCAAGGGGCGCGTCGAGTTCGGCCAGCTGCCACTGCGCGGGCATCTCGTCGGGCACCCGAAGGCGAAGGTCACCAACGTCAACTCCCATTTCGTGCTGCCGGGCGGCATCGGTGTCTACACGCCTCGCTGGGGTCGCGCGCCGGGCTACGACGCGGTGCAGCAGCAACGACAGCGGGTGCGGTTCCTCGACGTCGTGAACGGCCGGATCGTCGCCAATCGGGCCCAGCCCTTCGCGGGGCGGGCCATCCGCGGCATGGTGTTGGTCGGCCGTGGCCCCGGCGCCACACAGCTGCGTCGGCTCGGCAAGGGCCGGGTCGCCGCGACCTACCACCTGCCGGGTCGGCCGCGCCTGGTCATCACCGGCAGCGTCCTGCTCATCGACGACGGCGTCGTTAAGGCCGTCGACGACTCCACGCTGGCCCCACGCACCGCGGTCGGCATCGATCGCGACACCCACCAGCTGCTGATCCTCGTCGTCGACGGACGCTCGGAGAAGAGCCGCGGCTACACGATGGTCGAGCTCGCGTCGATGATGCAGACGCTCGGCGCCGACGAGGCACTCAATCTCGACGGCGGGGGCTCGAGCACCATGGTGCGCAAGCGGGACGACGCGCTGCGCGTCGCCAACACGCCGTCCGACGGGTTCCTGCGCCGCGTGGCCAACGCCCTGGTCGTGACCTACCGCAAGCCCTGAACGTCAGCTCAGAGCACGACGAGCGCGACGCTGGTGAGCGCGGTGATGCAGTCGATGTTCGGTGCCTCGGTGGGCGCCACGAACCGCACGGCCGAGTTCTTGCCGGTGCCGCCGTCGATCTCGATGCTCGGTGCGGTCTCGCACCCGACCCGCACCACCTGCGCGTAGAGGTGGCGGCCCTCGGGCACCTGCATCGCCTGCGCCGCCTGCCTCACCTGCTGCCGCACCGGAGCGGGCAGGGCCTTGCTCCAGCCTCGAAGGTCGGCGGGATCGGTCACGTCGAGGGCCTGGTCACCCACGGTTCCGGCTCCCGGGGCCGAGACGATCTTCTGGGCCACGACGTCGACGTCGACGATGGTCGGGCTGGAGGGACCGTCCGCCTCGTCCTCACCGCACGCGGTGGCCGTGGCGAAAATGGCGAGCAGCAGGGCCGTCAGCAGGATCCGAGTCCGAGATGTGGTCATGGTCATGGGACGCCCCACCCTGCCAGCCGGTTCCGCGCCATGGGTGCGAGGGTGAGGCGTGGCCCGCACGACCTTCACCCGCGCCGAGCTCGAGTCCTACCGCGACGCCGAGGTGCCCGACCTGTTGCCCGCGCCGGACCGGCCGCTGCGGCTGCTCTTCGTCGGCATCAACCCCGGGCTGTGGACCGCCGCCACCCGCACGCACTTCGCGCACCCCGGCAACCGCTTCTACCCCGCCCTCCTGCTCGGGGGCGTGATCGACGAGCCCGTCGATGCCGCGGACGGCATGACGGACGCCGACCGCGCCCGGTTCACCGCCGCCGGCCTCGGCATCACCAACCTCGCGCCGCGGGCCACCGCGAAGGCCTCCGAGCTCTCGGCGCCTGAGCTCGCCGAGGGTGGACGACGCCTGCTCGCCCTCGTGCGCGAGCGCCGGCCCGCGGTGGTCGCGGTCGCCGGGGTCACCGCCTACCGGCAGGCGTTCGGCGTGCCGAAGGCACGGCAGGGGCGTCAGAGCGACGGTCCCGAGGGATGGCCGGCGGAGTCCGAGCTGTGGGTCGTGCCCAACCCCAGCGGCCTCAACGCCCACGAGACGACCGCGACCCTCGCCGCAGCCTACGTCGAGGTGGCCCACGCCGCCGGACTGATCGGCCCCTGACCCTCCGCCGGTAGTCGACCAGCGAGCCGGCGCGCAGCGCTGACGCACCGCTGGTCGAGCCGTGAGGAGCACCAGCCACGAGCCCGTCGTCCGGTGGTTGAGCCGTGAGGCCGTCCACGGCCGAGCGCGTCGAAACCCCACACCGCGCTGACGCACCGGTGGTTGAGCCGTGAGGAGCGCCAGCGACGAGCGCGTCGAAACCGAGCGACACCGCCGGTGGTTGAGCCGTGAGGAGCGCCAGCGACGAGCGCGTCGAAACCGAGCGACACCGCCGCTGGTCGAGCCGCGAGGAGCACCAGCCACGAGCCCGTCGTCCGGTGGTTGAGCCGTGAGGCCGTCCACGGCCGAGCGCGTCGTCCGGTGGTTGAGCCGTGAGGCCGTCCACGGCCGAGCGCGTCGAAACCCCGCACGGCGCTGACGCACCGGTGGTTGAGCCGTGAGGCCGTCCACGGCCGAGCGCGTCGAAACCCCGCGCGGCGCTGGCGCACCGGTGGTTGAGCCGTGAGGAGCGCCAGCGACGAGCGCGTCGAAACCGAGCGACACCGCCGGTGGTTGAGCCGTGAGGAGCGCCAGCGACGAGCGCGTCGAAACCGAGCGACACCGCCGGTGGTTGAGCCGTGAGGAGCGCCAGCGACGAGCGCGTCGAAACCCCACACCGCGCTGACGCACCGGTGGTCGAGCCGTGAGGAGCACCAGCCACGAGCCCGTCGTCCGGTGGTTGAGCCGTGAGGCCGTCCACGGCCGAGCGCGTCGAAACCCCACACCGCGCTGACGCACCGGTGGTTGAGCCGTGAGGAGCGCCAGCGACGAGCGCGTCGAAACCCCGCAACGGGCAAGGCAACATCTCCTCCACAGTTCACCGCCAGACCTTCAGATAGAACTGGTGTTCGACTAGAATCGGGTCATGACGCCGTCTTCCGCACCCCAGCCCTCAGGGCTGCTGGCATGTGCGGTGTCGGCGCAACGCGAAGCCCAGGCCGCCGAGGTGCGGATGTGGGAGGCAGCCGCTGACTGGTGCACCGCCCACGCCGAGGGCCACGTGCCGGACTGTGTGGCCGGTGGTCCGCTGGGTGTGGTGACCGATGAGCTGCTGGCCGCGTATGACGTCGAGGGTGGTGACCGGCTCATCGGGGCCGGTGGCCCGGGGACGCCGCTGGTGGCGGAGTTCGCGATCATCGAGCTCGCCACCGCCCTGGGGCGATCGGATGCTTCTGGTCGGGCGTTCGTGGGTGTGGTGATGGAGACCCGGTTCCGCCTCCCACTGCTGTGGGAGGCCATGACATCGGGGCGGGTGGCTCCGTGGCGGGTACGCCGCATCGCCGAAGAGACGATGAAGGTCGGTGCCGATGCTGCCGCCTTTGTAGACCGGATGATCGCACCCATCGCACACAAGACCGGCCTGCGTGCCCTGGACGGTCTCGTCGCGGACGCGATCGCCCGCTACGAACCCGAAACGCACGAGGCCGAGATCACCGACGCCCACGCGACCAAGCACGTCACGATCGAGCTCGACCAGCCCGGCCGATCGACTACCCCGGGTGCCATCTGCGCGTTCGACGGCCTCGTCCGCCTCGACGGACTCCTCGACCGGGCCGATGCCGAAGACCTCGACCACGCCCTCCGCCACCTCGCCGCCGAGCAGTCCGCGCTCGGCTCACCCCTGGACCTCGGCGAACGACGTGCCGCCGCCCTGGGTCAACTCGCCCGGAACCAGACGATGTTCGACCTCGCTGGTCAGGTGAGCGGTGGTGTGGTTTCGACGCGCTCGGCCGTGGACGGCCTCACGGCTCAACCACCAGGCTTGCCGGTGGTTTCGACGCGCTCGGCCGTGAACGGCCTCACGGCTCAACCACCAGCCCCGCCGGTGGTTTCGACGCGCTCGGCCGTGAACGGCCTCACGGCTCAACCACCAGGCTCACCGGTGGTGGACGGCCTCACGGCTCAACCACCAGCCTCGCCGGTGGTTGAGCCGCCGGATGCCGAAGGCGAAGGCGTGTCGAAACCACCCCAACCCACCACGCTCCCCACCACGCTCCCCACCACGGTCCCCGCCATCGTGCCCGCCCGCCAACTCGTCCTCCACGTGCACCTCTCCAGCGAAGCCATCACTGGCACCGGCACACCTGGCATCGACCCCGCCACCGGTGCCCTGGGCCTCCACCTCGCCCGTGTCTGTACCGCCACCGGTGCACACCGCGCGACGGTGACCAACGCCCAGGTCGCGACCTGGGCCGGCAACCCCGACACCCAGGTCATCGTCAAGCCCGTCGTCGACCTCACCGAGACCGTCGCGGTGGATGCCTACGAGATCCCCGACCGCATCGCCTACCGAGTCAAGGAACAACGCCAGACCTGCGCCTTCCCCTTCTGTCAACGATCAGCCCTGCGCGTCGACCTCGACCACATCGACGAATACGTCCCCATGACCGAAGGCGGGCCGCCCGGCCAGACCTCCACCGACACCCTCGCGCCGCTGTGCCGCACCCACCACCGCGCCAAGACCCACCCCAGCCCCAGCCACCAACCAAGCCGATCAGAGAAACGCTGGCGCTACCGCCGCATCCGCCCCGGCACCTACCTCTGGACCAGCCCCCACGGCCGGCACTTCCTCGTCGACCCCGACGGCACCGAACACCTCACCTGATTCAGCCTGCGCTTCGCGAGGAACGCGCGCCAGGTTCCCGCGCCTTCGGGACGGGGATGCGATGCTGCGTCGCGTGACTGGCCCCAAGCCGCGGAGCGCAAGCCTTCCGACGGCTCAGGTGGGCACTGTCGTTCTGTGGTTCGTGCTGGCCTCGGTGCCCGGGTCGCTCGCCCGGGTTCCCGATGCCCTGGTGGAGGTGCTGATCCCGATGGCGATGACCGTTCTGTGCGGCGTGGGCATCCTCACTCTGGCCCGGGCGCGGCGCAGCAACCCGGCGTTGGTGGCCGGAACGGTTCTGTGTGCCACGTGCCTCCTGATCGCAGCAGCGCTTGTCGTCCTGGTGCCGACGTCGCTGCCGAATTTCTGAGGCCGACCAATGCCGGCATCTGCCGCGTTCCGCGCGGCGTAGGGTCGGGCCGCGAGTCGGTCTATCAGGTCACCGCGGTGCGACATGCCTCGCCTGGCTTGACCACCGGTCAGCCCAGGCTCACCCACCCGCCGGAAAGGGCTGATCCTTGCCGAGCACGGTGAGGCCGTCGGCGACGACGAATCCGCGGGCGGCGTCGGCGGCGGGGTCGACGCCGACGATGGCACCGGGCGGGACGACCACGCCCTTGTCGAGGATGCAGCGGCGCACGACAGCACCGGCGCCCACGCTCACGCCGTCCATCAGCACCGAGCCGGTGACCTCGGCACCGCTGTCGACGCGCACCGAGGGCGAGAGCACCGACCGCGACACGCGACCACCGGCGACCACGACACCCGGCGAGAGCAGCACCTCGTCGGTGCTCGCTCGGGTGCCGTCGGCGCCCTGCACGAGCTTGGCCGGCGGCTGCGGGCCGTAGCTGGTGTAGATCGGCCACTCGTCGTTGTAGAGGTTGAAGACCGGCAGCGGCGAGACCAGGTCGAGGTGTGCTGCGTAGTAGGAGCCGAGGGTTCCGACGTCGCGCCAGTAGCCGCGGTCGCGGTCGGTGGCCCCGGGCACCTGGTTGTCCTTGTAGTCGTAGACGCCGGCCTGGGAGCGGCGCACGAAGGCGGGCACGATGTCGCCGCCCATGTCGTGGCCCGAGCCGTCGGTGTCGGCGTCACGGGTGACCGCCTCGACCAGGGCGTCGGCGTCGAAGACGTAGTTGCCCATCGAGGCCAGCACCTCGCCCGGGCTGTCGGGCAGCCCGGTGGGGTTCGTCGGCTTCTCGAGGAACTGCCGGATGCGCGTGGGCTCCTCGGCGTCGACCTCGATGACGCCGAACTGGTCGGCCAGGCCGATCGGCTGCCGGATGGCCGCGACGGTGCAGGCCGCGCCCGACTCGACGTGCTGGTCGACCATCTGCGCGAAGTCCATGCGGTAGACGTGGTCGGCGCCGACGACCACGACGATGTCGGGGCGCTCGTCGCGGATCAGGTTGAGCGACTGGTAGATCGCGTCGCCCGACCCGAGATACCAGTGCTTCCCGACGCGCTGCTGCGCCGGCACGGGAGCCACGTAGTTGCCGAGCAGCGTGCTCATCCGCCAGGTCTGGGTGACGTGCCGGTCGAGGCTGTGCGACTTGTACTGGGTGAGCACCACGACGCGCAGGTAGCCGGAGTTGACGACGTTGGAGAGCGCGAAGTCGATGAGCCGGTAGATACCGCCGAACGGCACCGCGGGCTTGGCACGATCGGCCGTGAGCGGCATCAGCCGCTTGCCCTCACCCCCCGCCAGCACGATCGCGAGCACCTTCTGTCGGGCGGCACGGGCAGTCTGGCTCATAGGGACCACCGTATCGAGCCGCGTGGCCGGCGTCACAGCGCCGAGCGGTAGCGTGAGCGGCGTGCGCGTCGACGTCCTCAGCAAGGAGTACCCACCCGAGATCTACGGCGGAGCCGGCGTGCACGTCGCCGAGCTCGTGCGGGCACTGCGCGCCCGCGACGACCTCACCACCCACGTGCACGCGTTCGGCGCCCCGCGCACGGAGCAGCTCACCACCTCACACGCCGACCTCCCCGATCTCGCCGGCGCGAACGGCGCGCTTCGCACGCTCGGCGTCGACCTGACCCTCGCCGAGGCGTGCGCGGGGGCCGACCTCGTGCACAGCCACACCTGGTACGCCGCCATGGGTGGCCACCTCGCCTCGCTGCTGCACGGCGTCCCGCACGTGGTCACCGCCCACTCCCTGGAGCCGTTGCGGCCCTGGAAGGCCGAGCAGTTGGGCGGCGGCTACCGCGTGTCGTCGTGGTGCGAGCAGACGGCCTACGAGGCCGCCGCGGCCGTCATCGCCGTCTCGGCCGCCATGCGCGACGATGTACTGCGCTGCTACCCGGCCATCGATCCCGACCGCGTGCACACCGTGCACAACGGCATCGACACCGAGGTCTGGTCACCCCGCGCCGACCCCGACGCGTGCCGCCGTCTCGGCGTCGACCCCGACCGGCCCTCGGTGGTGTTCGTCGGCCGGATCACCCGCCAGAAGGGGCTGCCGCTCTTCCTGCGCGCGTGTGCCTCGCTGCCGCCCGACGTGCAGATCGTGCTGTGCGCAGGCGCACCCGATACGCCGCAGATCCTGGCCGAGGTCGAGAGCCTCGTCGCAGGGCTGCGACGCGAGCGCGACGGCGTCGTCTGGATCCCCGAGATGCTCCCGCGCGCCGACGTCGTGGCGCTGCTGACCCAGGCCACCGTCTTCGCCTGCCCGTCGGTCTACGAGCCGCTCGGCATCGTGAACCTCGAGGCCATGGCGTGCGAGACGGCCGTGGTCGCCACCGCCACGGGAGGCATCCCCGAGGTCGTCGTCACCGACGGGCCCGACGCCACCGGGCTGCTGGTGCCGATCGAGCAGGCGGACGACGGCACGGGCACGCCGCTGGACCCCGAACGCTACGTGGCCGACTTCGCCGAGGCGCTCGACGCCGCCCTCGCCGACCCCGACCGGGCGGCCGCCCTGGGTCGAGCCGGCCGCGCTCGTGCGATCGAGTCGTTCTCGTGGAGCGCGATCGCCGAGCGGACGGTGGAGCTCTACGAGCGCGTGACGCCCTGAGACTCCCAGTAGCGGTTGAGCGCGCCGTTGGTCTTCACGAACCACACGAGGGGGCCGACGAGGATGAAGATGCCGGGGAAGTACCAGAGTCCGGTGATCGCGCTGACCGGGGGCTGCTCGCCCCGGCGCTTGTACATCTCACCGATCTCGTGGGCGGTCAGGTACGGCATGCAGATACCCACCAGGAACGTGAGCAGGAGGGCCAGCCCGCCCCCGATGCCCTGACCGGTGTGCACCTTCATCTCCTCGTGCACCTGGAAGAAGTAGACGTATTGGTAGATGCCGAACGTCACGACGGCCAGGAGGATGGAGACGCCGGTACCGCGGATCTTCCCGGTCGGTCCGACGGGCACCATCGCGCCGGCAGAGGCCGAGGCGACGGGGGGCTTGGAGTAGTCGGACACGGGGGCTCCTCGAGTTCGGGGACAACAGGGTAGGTCGCGCGGGCACCCACTTACCCGCATCGACCGACCCGAAACAAATCCGGTCGTCCTCCTTCAGCCGGGCGAGGAGATGCCGAATCTTTCAAGTGTCAGCAGCCGCCACACCCCCCGAGGTAGTCCGTCGTGCCAGGTAAGTACAAGCCGCAGCGCTACCCGGCCACACCGAAGCTCAACGGGCGGCATCGGCAGATCGCGAGCCGATTCACCTACGGCATCACCCAGCCGGTCGTGGCCTCGGTCAAGCAGGCAGGTGGCGGACTGCCGTGGGCTCGGCAGCAGATCGCCCACGCCTACTCCGACGTCGCGGGCGACCTCGCGAAGTCCGACTGGTGGCCGAGCCAGCACGACGACGCCCAACAGGTCTGGAAGAACCAGACGTCGGGCATGCGCGGCTCGTGGGAGGTCATGTGGGACTACTCCCGCCGGCTCATGATCCGACGCATGCTCTCGGAGAACCAGCTGCTCGAGATCATGACCGAGTTCTGGGAGGGCCACCTCCACGTGGCCTGCAACAGCGACCCCCAGTCGTTCTGGCGTGTGTCGTATGGCGACGTGATCCGCAAGCACGCGCTCGGACGCTTCGACGAGATGCTCAAGGAGGCTGCCCTCCACCCGGCGATGCTGCTCTACCTCGACGCCGGCGTCTCGACCAAGGCCCACCCCAACGAGAACCTCGGCCGCGAACTGCTCGAGCTGCACACGGTCGGGGTCGGCCACTACACCGAGGACGACGTCAAGAACGCCTCGCGGATCCTCACCGGCTACAAGATCGACATGTGGAACACGTGGGCGTTCAAGTACTCGCCCGATGACCACTGGACCGGCGCGGTGCAGGTCGGCGACTTCTCCGACCCGAACAGCAACGCCGACGGCCAGCAGGTCGCGCTCGACATGATCCACTACCTGGCCCATCGCCCCGAGACCGCCCAGCGGATCGCCCTCAAGCTCTGCTACAAGTTCGTCGGCGACGACCCCTCCGACGAGCTCGTCAACACGCTGGCTCAGACCTACCTGGCCAACGACACCGACATCGTGCCCGTCATCCTCCGGCTGCTGCGCTCGCGCGAGTTCAACCGTTCGCGCGACAACAAGCTGCGCGACCCGGCCGAGGATCTCGTCGCCGCCTGGCGTGCGATCGGCGCGACGATGGCGGCGCCGTCGACCGACGCCGACGCCGCCAACGACATGATCTGGCAGGTGGGGGCGATCGGCCTGATGCCGATGGCGTGGCCCACCCCCGACGGCCAGCCCCTCACCAACGGCGCCTGGGCCTCACCACGCCGCGCCATGGCGTCGATGCAGTCGCACTGGAACCTCGCGGGCGGCTGGTGGCCGACCTCGGGTGTCACCTACAAGCCTCGGGCAAGCTGGGCACCCGAGCCGAGCGACGCCGTCGAGGGCCCCATCACCTTCGGCCAGCTGGTCGACCACATGGCTCGCCTGGTCCACGGCAAGCCGTCGACCCAGTCCGTGCTCAAGGCGTGCTCCAAGGCCGCCCAGGTGCCGCCGGACGAGAAGATCACCACCGGCCACCGTGCCGTCGGCTCCCGGCTGCCGTACGTGCTGGCCACCCTCCTCGACCACCCGACGTTCTACTCACGGTAGGTGCCATGACCTCGCCCATCCCCTCCCCTGCCACTCCCGACTGCTGCGCGGAGTTCGCGCGCGCCACCGGCGTCTCTCGGCGCGGCTTCCTCCAGGGCGTCGGAGCTGCCGGCCTGAGCTACGCCGTCGGCTCCGCGGTGGTCACCGTCGCCGGAGCGTCGTCGGCTGCCGCCGACGGCGTTGGCGGCAACGGCGTCCTGGTCGTGCTCTCGATGCGAGGCGCCGCCGACGGGCTCTCCCTGGTGGTGCCCCACGGCGACCCCATCTACTACAAGGCGCGTCCGACGATCGCCATCCCCTCGGAGAAGCTGCTGGCCAAGGACGCCTTCTTCGGCCTGCACCCAGCGCTCGCGCCGCTCGTGCCGATGTGGAGTGCCGGGACGATGGCCGCCGTGCACGCCACCGGGATGCAGGTGCCGAACCGGTCGCACTTCGCCGCCATGGAAGTCGTCGAGGACGCCGACCCCGGGTCCTCCGAGCGCGTGGGCTGGCTGAACCGGTTGATCGGCGAGTTGCCCGGCGAATCACCTCTCCAGGGCCTGGCGCTGGGTGCGGAGGCACCGACGTCGATGTTCGGCCCCCAGCCGACCATGGGTTTCGCCTCCCTCGACAAGGCAGTGATCGCGGGGGCCGACAGCCAGACCGACCCCAACGACCCGCGGATGAAGTCGATGGCCGCCATGTGGCGGCGCACCCGGTCGCCGCTGAAGGAGTCGGTGCAGTCCTCGATGGCGGCGGTGGGTCAGCTCACGGCGGTGCGCAAGAGCGCCGACACCTCTGCCAGCTACCCGAACTCCGACCTCGGCAAGGCGCTGTCGTCGATCGCGCGCACCCTGCGAGGCAACGTGGGCGTCTCGGTGGTCACCGTCGACCAGGGCGACTGGGACATGCACAGCAGTCTGGGCACGCTCCAGTGGGGCCGGATGATCGACAACGCCGACGACTTCGCGAAGTCCGTCGCGGCCTTCTTCAACGACCTCGGGCCGCTCGCCGACCAGGTCACGCTCGTGACCCTCTCCGAGTTCGGTCGCCGTGTCGTGGAGAACTCCAACGCCGGCCTGGACCACGGTTGGGGCAACGTGATGTTCCTCTTCGGCGCCGGCGTCAAGGGCGGCTACTTCGGCAACTGGCCCGGCCTCTCGAACACGCTCGACGCCGATCTCACCGTCACCACCGACTACCGCTCGGTGCTGGCCGAGGTCGTGGAGCGACGCACCGGCGCCTCCGCGGCGAAGGTGTTCCCGGGAGGCCCTTCGGCGCGCGTCGGGGCCATGCGCACGACCTGACGCCGTCGTCACCTCCGGGCCCGTCCACGTCAGCCCTCAGAGATGTCTCGGCAGGTCTGACCCGACCCTGGTCGCCGAGCCGTCAGCCGAGCCCGGGCTCGGCCAGTCCGCGCGGCGTCAGCGCCCACACGCCGGGCTGCGGCGCGAGCAGGAGGCCGTCGTCGGCCAGTTCCTTGCGGGCGAACCGCGCGGCGGTCCGCCAGCGCACCTCGCCGGTCGGCCCGGTCTCGCGGTCACCGGGCAGCAGGTGGTCGGCGAGCCGCTCCTCGAGCGTGGCGAGCACGTCGTCGGAGGCCTGCTCCCCACCCGCCTCCTGGAGCACGGTGACGATCCAGGGCTTGAAGTCGGCCTGGGCGGTGCGCCGCCGGGCCGGCCTGCGCACGGTCGAGGCCGAGCCCGACGAGGGAGCGGCGGTGCGCCGCCGCACGGGGGTCGCCTTGGCCGGCGTGGTCCGCGCTGTGCGGGCAGCCGGCGCCGGGGGTGGCGTCGCCATGCCGTGCACGCACGTGGCACGCGGGAGGTCGCAGAGATCGCAGTATTGGTCGCCGGGCTCCTCACTCACACCCGCGAACGTACCCCCGTGGCGCGCTCGAGCAGCACGAGGGTCTCGAAGTGCTCGGTCTGCGGGAACATGTCGAGCACCCGCGCCCGGCGCGGCACCAGCGACGGCATCGCCGCCACGTCACGCGCCAACGACTCGATGTCGCAGCTGGAGTACAGCACCGCCGGCACGCTGGACCGCTCCAGCCACTCGGCGAGGTCGGGGCCGATGCCGCGTCGCGGCGGGTTGACGACGACGAGATCGGGCAACGGCTCCCCCGCCGACCCGGCCGCGGCGGCCCACGTGGTCGCATCGGCCGCCTCGAACCGCACCCCCACCAGGTGTTGGGACTCCGCCGCCTCGCGAGCGCCGCGCACGGCCTCCTCGCTCACTTCGACGCCGACGATCTGTCGCGGCTCGAAGCCGTCCTCGTCCGGCTCGTCCGGCTCGTCCGGCTCGTCCGGCTCGTCCAGTTCCTCGGGATCGTCAGGATCGGCGAACTCGGCGAGGTGCAAGGCGAAGCCACCGGCGCCGCTGTACAGATCCCAGACCCGGGCTGGGGCGAGCTCGTCGACCCAGGTGGCCGCCTGGGTGTAGAGCTCGGCGGCGACGCCCGAGTTGGTCTGGAAGAACGACTGCGGCCGCAACTGGAGCACCAGGGCGTCGTCGCCCTCACCCACGCGCATGGGCAGCGTCCTGCGCGAGGTGAGCACGATCTCCTCGGGCCCCTCCAGCACCGCCTTGTGCTCGGGCTGGAGATTGATCGAGGCGACCGCGATGGGCAGCCGGTCACGCAACCAGCGCAGGTTCTTGCGCAACCGGCTCACCGCCTCCTGCGAGCGGAGCACCCAGCGCACCATGAGCTCGCCGTCCGGCGACACGGTCACGAGGACGTGCTTGAGCTCACCGGCGCGCGACGGCACGTCGTAGGGCTCGAGCCGCGCTCGCTTGATGTGCTCGGCGAGCACGGGGATCGCGTCGTGCAGCGCCGCCTCGTGGATGCCGCAGTGCCTCAGGTCGATACCCTGGCCCTCCCGGTCGAGGATGCCCAAGGTCGGCTCGGTGGCGCTTCCGCCGACCACGAGCTTGGCCTTGTTGCGATACCCCTCGGGGGCGCTGGTGGCAGGGGCGGACCACGCGATCTGACCGCGCTGCCCCAGGGCGACCCGAGCGCGCTGGAGCTTGGCGGAGAGCTGGTGTCCGTACTTCTGACCCATCCAGGTGCAGGAGCGGCACTCGGCGGCGTCGAAGTAGCTGCATCTCATGGCGGGCTCAGCCTACGGGGCGCCGCCCTCACGGGTGTGCTGGTGCGCAGGCTCGGTGTCTACCGTCTGGAAGGGCACTCGGTCCACAACCCTGGGAGGGAACCCCATCATGGCCATCATCGGCTTCCTCGTCTTCGGACTCGTCGTCGGCGCCGTCGCGCGCCTCATCAAGCCGGGACGTCAGAACCTCGGGCTGCTCGGAACCCTGGTTCTGGGCATTCTCGGCTCGCTCATCGGCGGGGTGGTCGCCACGGCGCTCGGCACCGGCAAGTTCACGGAGTTGAACATCCTCGGCGCCATCGTGGCGATCATCGCCGCCGTGCTGCTCATCGGCGTGGTCGAGGGCTTCATGGGCAAGAGCCGCGCTCGCGCCTGATCTGGCTTGCGATGAGTTCGCGGGCTCCTTGTGGTCGATACGGTTCACACCCCGACCACGAGGAGTCCGCATGTCCACATTGTCCAACCCCTACTTGCACTTCGCCGGCCGCGCGCGCGAGGCGATGACCGCCTACCAGGGCATCTTCGGGGGCGAGCTCCAAGTCATGACCTACGGCGACATGGGCATGGAGGGCGAAGCCGCCCCTGCCGTCATGCACGCCTTCCTCGGCGGCCCCGTGACGCTGATGGCCTCCGACCACGTCGAGACCGTGCACGACTCGCCGAAGCCCGCAACCGGCCACGTCGCCCTCTCCGGTGACGAGGACGCCGTATTGCGCGGGTGGTTCGACGCCCTGGCCGCGGGCGGCACGGTGAACGTGCCACTGGACCGTCAGCCGTGGGGTGACGTGTTCGGCGAGGTCGAAGACGCCTTCGGTGTGACCTGGTTGGTCAACATCTCCGACCCCGCCTGAGATCCCCGGCGCTCTCAGCCTTGCGGCGCCAGGGCGAACTGCACCTGGCCCTGTTCGTCGACACCGCCGTCGAGCACCTGGGTGTCGAGTTGCACGGCCGCGGACTCGTCGAGGAAGACCGTCGCGCCGTCGCTGGTGACGGTCTGGTCACCGGGGTGCGCCTGCGCTGCGGTCGAGATGGCGAAGCCCGCTTCGGTGTCGTCGCTGCTGATGCGCAGGCCGGTGACGTCCTCCTCGGACTGCTCCGCGATGGCCTTGACGATCGTGCTGGCGTTCTCGGTGAGGGTGAGCATGCTCGCTCCTTCGTTGTTGCCGGCAGGAATCGTCCACCGTGACAAGTCCTGGCCCGAGAATCAAACCGGGTCACCCGCCGGGGCCGCGGTGGGCAGCGGCCGCCTCCTCGTCACCGGGGGCGAGGGCCACTCCTCGACGCGGTGGCAGGACACCTTCGCCGTGCGCGGCCAGCTGCCCGTTGCCTTCAGCACGATGCCCCGCTCCCCATACGGCACCCGGATCAAGAACGGCAGTGTCGACTCGCCGTCGGGGTTGCGAGCTACGAGGAAGTCGTTGGGCAGGGCAGCTCACGGGCGCGTGGCCGTCCACGACGCACTCAGCTGGGGCCGCGCAGGTTGCTTCCCGGCGGCGCGGAGCCCAGCCCCTCGTAGGTGTCGCTCAGGAAGACGGGATGACCCACACTCCACTGCGCGACCGCGTCTCGGGCTCGGGTGAAGTCACTCCGGTCGCCTGCGCTGACCCGTGCCTCGACGGGTGCGGTCGGCCCCGGGGTGTCCCAGACCGAGCCCCGCGGGCGGATCCCCACCACCCATCGGGGGCCTTCGGTCATCATGCAGACCTCGGTCACCTCCGACCAGACCCACCGGCCCCGGTGCTCCGAGCGCCCTCCCCGCACCGTGATGCCCTGAGGATCGATTCGCACCGTGGTGCGGAGACCGACCAGCAACTGCGGCGTCGAGAACACGACCACCTGGACAGCCAGGAAGGCGACCGAGAAGGGGCGCCGTCGCCCAGCACCGCCATCACGGCCAGCGCGGCTCCGGCCACGCCTGCCAGCGAGAGCGCCACCCGCGCCCAGACCCGCGCCCGACCAGAGGGACCGAGCTCGATCAGATCGGGCGTGGGGTCGGGCGTGGGGTCGGGCGTGGGTTCAGGCGTGGGTTCAGGCATGTCGACACCCTGCAGTCTCCGGCACCGTGTCGGCTCACGTCTCGCAGACGATCCCGTCGCCGTCCCGGTCGTCGTACCAGTCGTACTCAGGATCGACGCCGCGGCGGTAGGGACCGTAGCCGGCGTCGTTGGCCTCGTAGCAGTAGGAGAAGCGCGGATCGGTGCTCGGCGCCGCCGACGCCGACGCCGGGGCTGGGGCAGCGGCCTCGGCGCGGGCGCGCTCGTCGGCACGGGCGGCAGCCACTGCCTTCTTCAGGTCGGCCTGGTGCTGCGAGGTCAGCGACTTCTTCAGATCGGCGAGCCCGGCGCGTGCCTTATCGCGCTGGGTTCTCAGGCGCTGCTTGAAGTCACGGCTCACCGATGCCACAGCCGCGTCGACCTGATCGTCGACGATGGCCGAACTCTGCTCGTCGGCAAGCCGGGCGACCTCCGCGTCGATCTCGTCCTGGGTGGGCGCGGCGGTGTCCACGGCCGGCGAAGCGGAGGTCTGCTGCTGGCCCTCGACGGCCAGCCCCGCACCCACGACTCCCCCTGCGGCGCAGCCGCCGACGAGGGCCAACGGGACCGCGACGATGGTCAGGAGGTTGATGCGCCAGCGAGAGGGGCGTTGTCCGTACGACATGAGTGCTCACCAATCCGAATCGACGATTGGGAGCAACGTAAAGGTCGTAGCGCGCTCGCGTGGCGGGTTCACGAGATCTGCATCCGGACGCAGCACGGCCCCGCTCGGATGACGGTGCGGGTCACCTGATCTCACAACGACTGGCGGTGTCTCGATGCACGTCCGTTCGGGTTGGCGCTCACGGGTGCGGGATGACCGCTTCTACCCGAGGCCCGTCTGCGGTGTGTGACCAGAAGACCTTGTCGGGCGGGTGGCCCGCGACGGGTGGCCTCCGCGAGCCTCGACAGCGAGAGATGTCCTGATCATGATGGACAGCCGGGCGGCCTGTGGATAACTCGCGACACGGTGAGGCGGGTTCGTCCTAGCGTCGAGGCCATGTCTCGGATCCCCGCTCTGATCACCACCCTCGCCGTGGCGCTCGGGTGTCTTGCTGCCTGCTCCGGTGAGGCACCACCCGAACGGGCCCCGACGGCGACGGCCTCCCGCGGCCCCTCGCCCAAGACCTTCGCGTGGCGCACGCAGGCGCCGGTCTTCGGCCAGCCGATCGGCGCCGGCGGCGTCGGTGTCGTCTACGAGTCGGCGCCCGGCGAGCGCTTCCGGGTGGTGGCCTTCGACCCGCATACCGGCAGGCGACTGTGGCGCGACGAGGTGTCGCCGTCCTTCACCATCGACGGCGACCACCTGACCCCCGTCACCGTGACGCTGAAGCGGCGCCAGGGCGAGGAGTCGACCTACGTCGCATACTTCACCCCGCGCGACTCCGGCAACCTGCACGCCGACCTGATGGTGGTGCGGCCACGCACGGGTGAGCCGGTGCGCATCGCCTACGACCGGCTCTTCCGCACCGACCCAGAGACCTGCCCCGACGGGCGCAACGTCTGCGTGCTCGCGCTCGACGAGCAGACCGACTCGATCCGCACCTACCGCCTCGACGCTGCGGGCCACCTCGATGTCACACACCAGTACGCCGACGAGGGCAAGGAGCAGTTCGGCCTCGGCCTCGTGCTCGACGACGACGGGAGCCGGGATCTGCTGCAACGGGTCGACTCCGACCGCCAGGTCGTGTGGTCGCGTCCGATCACCGACGTCTTCCCCGGAGCCCAGTGGGAGACGCAGCGCTGGTTCACACGCAGCGGCGGCACCTACATCGCAGCGCTCGGCCCGCCGTCCGAGATCACGACCAGCGCCGGCATCGCCACCAAGCGCACGCCGGATCTGCGTAAGGCCCGCATGACGGCGTTCGACGCGCACACGGGCCGAACCCTCTGGAGCGTGGGCGGGGTGGTTCCCTGCCTGGACTGGCACGGCTGGGCCGTTGCCGACGAGGGCGAGAGGGGCCCGCAGGCCCGGCGTGGAGATCCGGATTCCTCCGTACCCTGGGTGCGATGCCGGGCAAACGGCGGCTACGAGTACCGCAGCACGGAGGCCGACTCCGCGTACTCCCTGCGGTCCGTGGTGCTGGAGGGCTTCGATCCGACGACGGGCAAGACCACGTGGCGCCTGCCGTTGAGCCCGACCGACCAACTGCTCCAAGGCGACCAGGTGCCCTTCCTCGACCGCACCACGGCCGTCGTGAGCACCCGGCGTGGTCGCGAGCAGGTCGACCTCAAGAGCGGACGTCACCGTCTGGCCGGCCAGGACGCCACGCTGCACTGCCTCGATGATGCTCGCGCGCGCTACCGGGAGCCGATCTACTACGACGACGCCCCCATCTACTACCGCAACGGCGGGACGCTGGTCGTGCCGTGCGGACCCGAGGGGCGGCCCGATGGCTCCTCGCACCGCGTGGGCGCGGCCATGGCTGACCGGTGGGGCAGCACCATCGACGGCGTCGACGTGGTGGCGACCCGCGACGGCCTGGAGGCCTATTCCCAGGCCCGAAACACCACGTGATACTGGCTGCCGACGACGTGACCGCCACAGGCTTCGGCCAGCCGGCCGACCCGACCGCTGAGGTGGGGGCACTCGGCCGTCAGCGCGTGGACCGCGCAGCACCACGCGCGAGCGCTCGAGGCCCTTCGAGCCGAGCACATGCCCCAGCCCTCGTAGATCTGGCGGGCTTTGCGCAGGGATCACAGACTGAGTAGCGAGTGAGGCCCGCTGCCCTCCGGCGTGAACCGGAGCGCAGCGGGCCTGGTGCATCTGTTGCGAAGATGGCTCGCTTTCAGCTGCAGCCGGAGGTCGACCCGCAGCCCTCGCACACGAAGCACGAGCCGGCGGGGCGCATCTTGGTGCCGCAGGTGAAGCAGAGCGGGGAGTCGACGGCGGTGCCGGTGATCTTCTCCAGCAGCTCGGCGGAGGTGTGCACCCCGGCCGGCGCCTCGGCGGACTCGCTCGTGGGCGGGGTGACCTCGACGACCTCGATCACGGGCGCACCCTTGGCGGCCGGCTCGACCTCGATCAGGTCCGAGGCCTCGTTGCCGGTCTCGACGAGAGGCTCGTACGAGCCAGTCTCGAGGTAGCGCTGACGCTCGTCGGCCGAGAAGATGCCCAGGGCCTCGCGGGTCTCGAACGGCAGGTAGTCCAGCGCCAGGCGACGGAACACGTAGTCCATGACCGACTGGGCCATCCGGATGTCGGCGTCGTCGGTGAGGCCGGCCGGCTCGAAGCGCTGGTTGGTGTACTTCGAGACGAACGTCTCCAGCGGCACGCCGTACTGGAGGCCGATCGAGATCGAGATCGAGAACGCATCCATCACGCCGGCCAGGGTCGAGCCCTGCTTGCCGAGCTTGAGGAAGATCTCGCCGAGCGAGCCGTCCTCGTGGGCTCCGGAGGTCATGTAGCCCTCGGCACCGCCCACGGTGAACGAGGTCGTGCGCGAGACCCGCGACTTCGGCAGCCGCTTGCGGGTCGGGGCGTAGACGACCTTCTCGACGACCTTGGTCTCGACCTCGGTGACCGCAGGGGTGGAGGCGTCCTTGGTCGTCGCGGCCTTCGCGTCGGCGAGCGGCTGGCCCACCTTGCAGTTGTCGCGGTAGACGGCGGTCGCCTTGAGGCCGAGCTTCCAGGACTGGAAGTAGATGTCGGCGATCTCCTCGACGGTCGCCGACTCCGGCAGGTTCACCGTCTTCGAGATCGCGCCGGAGAGGAACGGCTGGCAGGCCGCCATCATGCGCACGTGGCCCATCGGCTTGAGCGCCCGCTTGCCCATCGCGGTGTCGAAGACCTCGTAGTGCTCGCTGCGCAACCCGGGGGCGTCGACCACGTGGCCGTTCTCGGCGATGTAGTCGACGATCGCCTCGACCTGCTCGGGCTGGTAGCCGAGCTTGCCCAGCGCCCGCGGGATCGTCTGGTTGACGATCTGCATCGAGCCACCGCCGACCAGCTTCTTGAACTTGACCAGCGAGAAGTCCGGCTCGATGCCCGTGGTGTCGCAGTCCATCATGAAGCCGATGGTGCCGGTGGGCGCGAGCACGGAGGCCTGGGCGTTGCGGAAGCCGTTCTCGACACCGGTCTCGACGACCTTGGCCCACTCCGCCGTGGCCAGCTTCAGCGTGGCGCTGTCGTTGACGTGCAGCGTGCGCACCGAGTCGTTGGCCGCCTGGTGCTTGCGCATGACCCGCTGGTGCGCCACCGCGTTGCGGGCGTAGCCGTTGTAGGGGCCGACCACGGCCGCCAGCTCGGCCGAGCGCCGGTAGGAGACGCCGGTCATGAGCGAGGTGATGGCTGCGGCCATCGAGCGGCCGCCGTCGGAGTCGTAGCCCAGGCCCATCGCCATGAGCAGGGCGCCGAGGTTGGCGTAGCCGATGCCGAGCTGACGGTAGTCGACCGTGGTCTGCCCGATCGAGGGGGTCGGGAAGTCGGCGAAGCAGATGGAGATGTCCATCGCGGTGATGACGACCTCGACGGCCTTCGCGAACAGAGCGGCGTCGAAGGTGTCGTCGTCGCCCAGGAACTTCAGCAGGTTCAGCGACGCCAGGTTGCAGGAGGAGTTGTCGAGGCTCATGTACTCCGAGCACGGGTTGGACGCGGTGATGCGACCCGTCTCGGGATTGGTGTGCCAGTCGTTGATGGTGTCGTCGTACTGCAGGCCCGGGTCGGCACACTCCCAGGCGGCCTTGGCGATCTTGCCCCACAGCTCGCGGGCGTCGACGGTCTCGATGACCTCGCCGGTCTTGCGGCCGCGCAGGCCGAAGTCGGTGCCGTCCTCGACGGCGCGCATGAACTCGTCGGAGACGCGCACGGAGTTGTTGGCGTTCTGGTACTGCACCGAGGTGATGTCGTCGCCGCCGAGGTCCATGTCGAACCCGGCGTCGCGCAGCACGCGGATCTTGTCCTCCTCGCGTGCCTTGGTCTCGACGAACTCGACGATGTCGGGGTGGTCGACGTCGAGCACGACCATCTTGGCCGCGCGCCGGGTGGCGCCACCGGACTTGATGGTGCCGGCGGAGGCGTCGGCGCCGCGCATGAAGGAGACCGGGCCTGAGGCGGTGCCGCCGGAGGAGAGCAGCTCCTTGGAGGAGCGGATGCGGGAGAGGTTCAGGCCGGCACCGGAGCCGCCCTTGAAGATGAAGCCTTCCTCCTTGTACCAGTTCAGGATCGAGTCCATCGAGTCGTCGACCGAGAGGATGAAGCAGGCCGAGACCTGCTGCGGGCTCTGCGTGCCCACGTTGAACCAGACGGGGCTGTTGAAGGAGAAGTACTGGTTGACCAGCAGCCAGGTGAGCTCGTGCTCGAAGATCTCGGCGTCGGCCGGGGTCGCGAAGTAGCCGTGCTCGAGCCCGGCCTTGGTGTAGGTCTTGACCACCCGATCGATGAGCTGCTTGAGGCTCCACTCCCGCACATCGGTGCCCACCGCACCGCGGAAGTACTTGGTGGTGACGATCGTCGAGGCGTTGACCGACCAGGTGGACGGGAACTCGACACCCTTCTGCTCGAACACCGTCGCGCCGGTCTTCCAGTTGGTCTGGACGACGTCACGACGCTCCCAGGTCAGCTCGTCGTAGGGGTGGACGCCGGCAGTGCTGAACACCCGCTCGATGCTCAGGCCGGCTCCTGCCCGTGCTGCTCCGACGCCGTTCGCGATCTCCGTCATGACTCGCAACTCCTCTGGTCCGCGAGGGACCTGGTGGTGGGGGTGGTGGTGAGGACACTCGGTGGTCGAGCACTCTCATCAGTCAAGCGCTGACCACCGACAGTCGGTGGTGGGGCTGGGGAGCTGGGGGTGGTACGCCCGGCAGGCAGCTTCCCCACTACCTGCCGGGCGGTCTGTGTCTCAGCCGGTGGGCTGAGGGTCCGCCGCGGCCTCCGCGGCAGGGTCGAGCCGGTCGAGGTGGCGCTCGGTGCGCAGCATCTCGATCTCGCGCTCGAAGTCGTCTGCGGACTCGAACGCCCGGTAGACGCTCGCGAACCGGAGGTAGGCCACCTCGTCGAGCTCGCGCAGCGGGGCGAGGATCGCGAGCCCCACGTCGTGACTCTCGAACTCGGCCGCGCCGGAGGCACGCAGGCTGTTCTCGACGGTCTGACCGAGGGTGGCGAGCTGGTGCTCGGTGACGCCGCGGCCCTTGCAGGCCTTGCGAACTCCGGACACCGCCTTCTCGCGGTCGAAGGACTCCACGACGCCCGATCGCTTGAGCACGGTGAGCTGCATCTGCTCGACCGTGGTGAAGCGTCGCTCGCACGCGTGGCAGGAACGGCGCCGCCGGATCGCCGCGCCGTCGTCGGCGACGCGCGAGTCGAGGACCCGGGTGTCGGTGTTGCGGCAGTACGGGCAGTGCATCGGGCCCTCCTCTCGGGCATGCTCGCGCCATCACCGCGATGGGTATGGACGACGGGTGACTGACTGTGGATTCCGAGGCTCCTCCTGTGGAGGAACACCGGCCCCTCTGTGAGTCATCCACCCTGGCTCTGTGAACTAGATGTGGATAACTACATCGGTGTAACTACTAGATGTAGTGGAACCGTACGCCCGCGGCCCCCAGGCACGCAAGCGAACGGCGAGAAAATCCGTGACCCACCTCACGTCACGCGCAAAGCCGCAGGTCAGAGCCGTCGCGTGGCCGCCTGGTGCCGCCCCGCCACGCTTCGCCCCGGGCGTGTCGCCGACTGCGGATCCTCGGCGGGTCGCACCGTTGCCCGCGGGCGCGACCGGCGAGAATGCCGCCATGGCACGTGGGGGCGCGCGCAAGGGCTCGAGGCATGCCGGCGCGCGCCCGGACACCGGCGGCAGCCAGGTGTCGCGCCTGCTGGGACTCAGCCTGGGAGCGACCGCACTGATCGTCGCCTGGGGATACCTGGTGCTGGCCGCCATCGACTTCGGCACGCAGGCCCGGGACGGACGCAGCGGCGCCTGGGGCTTCCTCGCGCTCGCCGCCATCGGGGCGGCGGCGTGCCTCTTCATCGGGTTGATGCTCGGCCTGCGTGGCCTGGCCGCCGCCCGCGCAGTGAGAGCCGCACGCCAGGAGGCGACAGCGCCCTCTTCCCGTCCGGCGGGCGGCAAGAGGGCGAGGCGCTGAGAGGCGAGAGGAGCGAGAGGGGCGGGCCCGATGGCCCGCCCCTCTTCTTCCCCTAGGTTCGCCGGCCGGGGTCGAGGCGACCGGCGAGTCTGTGACGACGGGCGGGATCACCCGTGGGCCGGCACCAGCAGGTGCTGACCGGCACGCACGAGGCCGCCGTCGAGATCGTTGAGCTGCTGGATCTGCGCGACGGCGTCGCGCACATCGTCACCGTCGGCGTGCGCCGAGGCGATGCTCCACAGCGTGTCGTCGGAGCGGACCACCACCACGTCGGTGGACTCGGAGGGGTCGGAGATCGCCGCCGAGACCTGCGCGAACACGAGCGCCGCAGCCAAGGCCAGGAGCAGCGACCCGACGAACACGACCAGACGACCGCGGCGGGTCAGTCGCAGCGCGGGCGAAGCCGGACGGAAGGCGGGGGCGAGGGACGTGCTGCTCATGGTGACCTCCTGCGAAGCCGGGGAAGGTGGCGGTCGGGCGAGCCCGATCTGGTGCACCGATGTCTAGTGGCGACCACCGACAACCCGACGAAGGGAGCGATGGTTCGACCAGACGTTCGATCGAACACGTGTACGAGATTAGATCACGCGTTCGAACCAGCGCAAGGGGTCGTTCGATCTTTTGTTCGACGGTTTCGACGCGCTCGTCGCTGGCGCTCCTCACGGCTCAACCACCGGGGCCATGACGGTGGTTGAGCCGGGCGAGGCGCTAGCCGCGTCCCGTGTCGAAACCCGGTGAGACGAAAGCTGGCGTTGCCTTCACAGTTGCTGGGTTTCGACGCGCTCGTCGCTGACGCTCCTCACGGCTCAACCACCGGCCAGGCCCGTCGCTGGCGCTCCTCACGGCTCAACCACCGGGGCCATGACGGTGGTTGAGCCGGGCGAGGCGCTAGCCGAGTCCCGTGTCGAAACCCGGTGAGACGAAAGCTGGCGTTGCCTTCACAGTTGCTGGGTTTCGACGCGCTCGTCGCTGGCGCTCCTCACGGCTCAACCACCGGCGGACACGCACGTCGCTGGCGCTCCCCTGGCTCAACCCCCGGAACGCTTCATCGCCCGCCTCCCCTGCGCAGCGAAGGCAGCCGTCCCCCGGGCCGCGAGGCCGGGAGCCAGGGCCGTGCCGCGGAGCAACGCTCCCCGCCAGGCGGGCAGCGTGCGCACCACCCGCCCCGAACCGATGAGGTCGACCGCCCGCTCCGCCACCTCCTCCACGCCGAGGATCCGCCCTCCGGAGTGGACGAGCGCGGCTCCGAGACCGTGCGGGTCCGTGGCGGCGAGCATGGGGGTCTGCACGCCGTCGGGACACAGGGCGTGCACGCGCAACCCACGCGGGGTCTCGGCGTCCACCGACATGCTCAGCGACACGACGGCGGCCTTGGTGGCGGCATAGACGCTGTACCCGGGCACCGGTCCGAGCCCCGAGAGCGAGGCGACATTGACGATGTCGCCTCGCGGCTCGCCGCTCGTGCGCTCGAATCCGGCCTGGGCGGTGCGCATGCCCCACAGCACGCCCAGCACGTTGACCTCGACCAGGTGCCGCACCTGCTCCTCGGTGAGCTCCGCGAGGCGGCCGTCGTCGCCGACGCCCGCGTTGTTGACCCAGGCGCGCAACGGCGCGTGCGAACCCGCCACCTCGGCCGCGTGCTCGTGCGCCCTGGGGTCTCGGACGTCGTGGGCCAGGCCCGCGACCCCGCCAACCTCGTCCGCCGTCCGGGCGACCGCAGCGCCGTCGACGTCGGTCAGCACCACCGACCACCCCTGCCGCACGAGCAGCGCGGCGATGCCCCGCCCGATGCCACGCGCGGCGCCGGTGACGACGACGCTCCGACTAGAACTGCGCCCATAACTGCGACCCGGACTGTGACCAGGACTGCTGGAGGAGGCACTCATGGTGGCAGTCTGCCGCGACACGCCACTTCGAACAGGTGTTTGGCACACGCGTTCGAACGCTCTACCTTGTGCACATGAGCCCCACGGACCCCACCTCAGGCACCACCGTCGCCGAGTTGCCCGACGGACCGCCCGATGCCAGCGGCCTCACGGCGCGCCAGATCAAGGTGCTCGAGACCATCAAGCGCTCGCTCGAGCGTCGCGGCTACCCACCCAGCATGCGCGAGATCGGCGAGGCCGTGGGTCTGACCAGCACCTCGAGCGTGTCGCACCAGCTGCGACAGCTCGAGGACAAGGGCTTCATCAAGCGCGACCCGCACCGACCGCGGGCACTCGAGGTCTACACCCCCGAGTTCCTCAATCGGCGCCGAGCGATCTCCTCCGCCGACGACGACGGCCTTGACGCGACCGACAGCGGCGACACGCGGCCCGAGGCGTCCTACGTGCCGATGCTGGGACGCATCGCGGCCGGCGCGCCCATCCTCGCCGAGGAGCAGGTCGAGGAGGTCTTCCCGCTGCCGCGCCAGCTGGTCGGCGATGGCCAGCTCTTCCTGCTCGAGGTGCGCGGCGACTCGATGATCGACGCCGCCATCTGCGACGGCGACTACGTGGTGATCCGCCAGGCGCAGACGGCCGAGAACGGTCAGGTGGTGGCGGCCATGATCGATGGCGAGGCCACGGTCAAGACGTTCCAGCGCAAGCGCAGCGGCGTGTGGCTGCTGCCGCACAACGACGCCTACGAGCCCATCGACGGCACCCACGCCACGATCCTGGGCGTCGTCACGGCGGTGCTGCGCCGCATGTGAGGGTGCCCGCGGTGACGCGTGGGTGAACAGACGGTGCTCACACCGGCGAATGCGTCACCCGACCCCGGGGTGTGTCGTTGGATGTTCTCGTGACCACGCACCAGACCACCCGTCGCGCCGTCCTGGCCACCACCGCGGCCGCCAGCGCCGGCGCGCTCACGACCTCCCTCACGCACACCGCGGCGGCCGAGACCGTCGACGGCAGGCCACGGGTCGATCACTTCCAGCACGGTGTCGCCTCGGGCGACCCCCTCCCCCACGCCGTCCTGATCTGGACCCGGGTCACGCCCACCGCGACGGCGACGCCCGGCTCGGGCCAGGGCCCGGCGGTGACCGTGCGCTGGAAGGTGGCCCGCGACGAGCGGATGCGCCACGTCGTGAAGAGTGGCAACGTACGTACCAGCGCCTCGCGCGACCACACCGTCAAGGTCGACGTGGGCGGCCTCGAGCCCGCCACGACCTACTACTACCGCTTCTTCCTCGGCGGCCAGCGCAGCCGCCGCGGACGCCTGCGCACCGCGCCCACGACGCACGCGACAGTCGGCGACCTGCGCCTCGGCCTCGTCTCGTGCGCGAACCTCCAGGCCGGTTGGTTCAGCGCCTACCGCGGCATCGCCGACCGAGACGACCTCGACGCCGTGCTGCACCTCGGCGACTACCTCTACGAGTACGGTCCCGGCGAGTACGGCATGGGACCCGACGACATCGACGTGCGCCCGCACGACCCCCCGCACGAGATGGTCTCGCTCTCGGACTACCGCCGCCGGCACGCCCAGTACAAGACCGACCCCGACCTCCAGCGCGCCCACGCCCGGCACACCTGGATCACCACCTGGGACGATCACGAGGTCGCCAACGACACGTGGAAGCACGGCGCCGAGAACCACACGCCGGGCCCGAGGCAGGACGGCGGCGAGGGCTCGTTCCTGCGCCGTCGCGCCCGCGCCCACCGCGCGTACGACGAATGGATGCCCGCTCGCCTCAACGAGACGGCGAAGCTCGGCGACGGCGACCGCCTCTACCGCAGCTTCCGGTTCGGCGACCTGGCCTCGATCAGCATGCTCGACCTGCGCACCTACCGCGACAAGCAAGCCGCCTACCCGGTGGCCGACGGTACGGTCAGCGACCCGAGCCGCAGCATCACCGGCGACGCGCAGATGGCCTGGCTCAAGGGCCAGCTCACCACCGGCGACCACGCCCCGCAGTGGAAGATCATCGGCAATCCCGTCATGATCGCGCCCGTCACCTTCGCCGACCTGCCCAACGCGCTCGTCGACCCGGTCAACGACGTCACCGGCCTGATCCCCGCCGACGGCGCGCCCTACAACGTCGACCAATGGGACGGCTACACCGCCGACCGCCGCGAGGTGCTGACCCACCTGCGCGACCACCAGGTCAAGGACGCGCTGTTCGTCACCGGCGACATCCACTCCGGCTGGGCGTGCGAGCTGCCGCTCGACACCTCGACCTACCCCGCGGTGGGCGACTCCTTCGGCGTCGAGTTCGTGTGCTCGTCGGTCACCTCGAACAACCTCAAGGACATCACCGGCCAGCCGCAGCTCACGCCCGTCGTCGAGACCGCGATCCTCGCCAACAACCGGCACATCAAGTACCTCGACTTCGACAGCCACGGCTTCTCGGTACTCGACGTCACCGCGGAGCGTGCCCAGTGCGACTGGTTCGTCATCGGCACTCGTGCCGAGAAGGACACCGACATCACGTGGTCGGTCTCCTACGCCACCACGGCCGGAACCCAGAAGGTGCAGCAGGTCGACGCGCCCGTGCCGGCGAAGCGGACCGACCGATGAACGCCGACACGTCCACCCGCCGCCCCTTCGAGCGCGGCGTGGCCGACCTGCGGGCCGGACGACGTGCCGTGCTCACCGCCGCGGCGTCCGGCCTGGTCTTCTCCAGCGCTCTCGGTGCCGCCGAGGCCGCCGGCGCGACGGCGCGATCGAGCCCGAAGCGCTGCTACGTGATCGTCACCGACGGGTGCCGCCCCGACGAGATCACCGCCGACCTGACGCCGAACCTGCACCGACTCCGCGCGCACGGCATGTGGTGGCCGCGGGCGACGTCGATGCCGGTGATGGAGACCATCCCCAACCACGTGATGATGATGACCGGCCACCGCCCCGATCGCACGGGCGTGCCCGCCAACTCGTTCTACGACCGGGCCCTCGGCGAGGTCCGCGACATGGACCAGCCGAGCGACATCAGGGTCGGTACCGTCATCGAGCGGCTGAACAGGCAGGGCTACACGACCGGCACGGTGCTCTCGAAGGAGTACCTCTACGGCGTCTTCGGCGACCGCGCGACCCACCGGTGGGAGCCCCAACCGACGCTGCCGATCACCAACCACGCGCCCGACGCGTTCACCATGGCGGCCCTGCGCGACATGGTCACCGAGTTCGACCCGCACTTCTGCTTCGTCAACCTCGGCGACATCGACCGGGTGGGCCACGCCGACCTCACCGGCACGACGCTCAAGGTGGCGCGCACCGCGGCATTGGCGAACACCGACCGGCTCGTCGGCCAGTTCGTCGACGACCTCAAGGCCAGCGGCGCCTGGAGGCACACGATGCTGCTGGTGCTCGCCGACCACTCGATGGACTGGTCGGTGCCGACGAACGTGGTGTCGCTGAGCTCCGGCCTCGAGGCCGACGACCTGCTGGCCGGTCACGTGCAGATCGCCGACAACGGCGGCGCGGACCTCGTCTACTGGACCGGCCCGGACGCCGACCGCGAGGCTGCGATCGACCGCATCCGAGACATCGCCCAGGCCACCGACGGCGTACTCAAGGCCTGGGACCGCCGCGCCGACTGGCTGCGACTCGGCCCCGAGGCCGGCGAGGTCGTGGTCTTCTGCCAGGCCGGCTGGCGCTTCAGCGATCCCGACCCGCTGACGTCGAACCCGATCCCCGGCAACCACGGCCACCCGGCCACCCGGGCCATCCCGTTCTTCGTCGCGGGCGGCCACCCGCGCGTCGAGCACGGCGCCCGCTCGCCCCGCCACGCCCGCACCACCGACGTGGCACCCACCGTGGCGTCGTTCTTCGGGCTCGGTACCGGCCGCTACGAGGGCAAGGCCCGGATCTGACCGACGGCTGACCTCAGCCGGTAGCGCTCGAGAGCCGCGTGAGTGCCTGCCGGACGACCGCGGGGTCGGTGGTGGTCCACATCGGCGGGAGGCTGTTCTTCAAGAAGCCCCCGTAGCGGGCCGTCGCCAGGCGCGGGTCGAGCACGGCCACCACGCCGCGGTCGGTGGTGGTGCGGATCAGCCGGCCCGCGCCCTGTGCCAGCAACAGGGCGGCGTGCGTGGCCGCGACCTGCATGAACCCGTTGCCGCCCGCCTTGTCGGCGGCGCGCTGCCGGGCGCTCATCAACGGGTCGTCGGGCCGCGGGAAGGGGATCCGGTCGATGAGCACGAGCTGGCAGGTGTCGCCGGGCACGTCGAGGCCTTGCCACAGCGAGAGCGTGCCGAAGAGCACCGTGTGCGGGTCGTCGACGAACTGCTTGGCCAGCTCGGGCAGCTGCGCCTCGCCCTGGGCCAGCGTGGTGAGGTGCGGGAGACGCTGCCGCACCGCCTCGGCGGCGGCCTCGGCCGCTCGACGTGAGGAGAACAGCCCCAGGGTGCGGCCGTCGGCGGCGTCGACGAGCTCGGCGATCTCGTCGAGCTGGGCGGTGCCGAGCCCGTCGCGGCCCGGCGGCGGCAGGTGCCGGGCGAGGTAGAGGATGCCTTGGCGGCCGTAGTCGAAGGGGCTGCCGACATCGAGCCCCCGCCACGGCAGCACGCCCTCGTCGTCCGCGACCGGGGTGCCGACGTCGGTGCGCTCGGCGGGCTTGAGCCCGACCGAGGTCGCCACGGACGCGAAGTCGCCGCCGAGCATGAGCGTGGCCGAGGTGAACACGACCGTCTTGTCGGTGAGCAGCTTGTCGCGCATCGGGCCCCACACGGCCAGCGGCGCCACGCAGAGCCGGGGCGGGATGCGTTCGGTGCCCTCACCGAGCCATAGCACGTCGGCCTCGGTGTGCGCGGCCATCCGCTCAGCGGTGGTGAAGACGTCTTGCACCATGCCCTTGGCCTGCTGCTTGCCGGGATCACCCTCACCGGAGCCCTCACCGGACTTCTCACGCGGGAACGCCGAGAGGCAGCCGCGAGCGGCGTCGCGCACGAGCACGAGCGCGTCGGCGAGCAGGTCGGGCTGGGTGTCGATGCGCCCAGCGTCGGTCTCGGCGAGCGCGTCGCGCAGCGTGTCGGAGGCATCAGCGAGGTCGTCGGCGGCGTTCTGCCCGGCGTCGCTCTCGTCGACGAAGCGCCGTGCCCGCTTCGCCGCCCGCTCGACGTCGCCGGCGCTCAGCTCGTCGGTGGCCGCCTGGGTGACCCGGGCGACCAGCTCGTGCGCCTCGTCGATGACCACGGCGTCGTAGTCGGGCATCATCGGCACGCCCTCGATGGCGTCGATGGCCAGCAGCGAGTGGTTGGTGATGACCAGGTGCGAGCGGTGCGCCTTCTCCTTGGCTCGCTCGGCGAAGCACTCCTCGCCGAACGGGCAGCGGGTGGCGCCGAGGCAGTCCCGGTGGCTCACCGAGACCTGGCGCCACTCGCGGTCGGTGTGTCGGGGCGCGTTGTCTCGCTCCCCCGACCCGCCGTCGCCGGCTTGCGACTCCGCCCACTCGCGCAGCTCGAGCACCTTGGCGCCCATCGACCCCTCCGGTAGCTGCACGAGGGCGCCCTGGTCGTCGGGCACCCCCTCGCGCACCCGGTGCAGGCAGGCGTAGTTGCCGCGCCCCTTGAGCACGGCATGGGAGGTGTCGACGCCCGGCGTGCCCTTGATCGCCTCGACGAGCCGGGGCACGTCGCGCTCGACCAGCTGGTGCTGGAGCGCCAGCGTGGCCGTGGCGACCACCACGCGCTTGTCGTGCAGCATCGCCGGCACCAGATAGCCCAGCGACTTGCCGGTGCCGGTACCGGCCTGCACCAGCAGGTGCTTGGAGTCCGCCACCGCCCGCGCGACCGCCTCGGCCATCGCCACCTGACCCGGCCGCTCGGAGCCGCCGAGAGCCTCGACGGCCGTGGCCAGCACCTCGGCCACCGGAGGTCGAGAAGAGGTCTGGTCCGGGGGCACCCGAGCACCCTAGCGGCGCTCGCCGACCACGGCGCACGGCCGTCCACAAGACTGCAGGGACCGCGTTGACGCACAATGGCCCCATGACCGAGATCCTCACCGTCCCCCTGCCCGACGGTCGCGAGCTGGAGGTGCTGCTGGGCGGTGATCCTCGCGGCGTCCCGCTGCTGTGGCACGGCGGGTCGCCCTCCGCCGTCGTGCCGTGGCCGGCCTTCGACGCGCGTGTCGCCCAGGCTGGGCTACGGCTGGTGACGCTCTCGCGGCCCGGCTACGGCGCCTCGACTCCGCGGCCGCTGCCGGCGGACCGGCCGCCGGCCTACGCCGACGATGTCCCGGACGCCGTGGCGGTGCTCGACCACCTCGAGCTCGACCGGGTGCTGGTCGGCGGGTGGTCCGGCGGTGGTCCGCGTGCGTTGGGCTGCGCGGCCCTCGCGCCCGACCGGGTGCTGGCGGCGGCCAGCGTGGCCGGCGTCGCACCACACGACGCCGGGGGCCTGGACTGGGCCGCAGGGATGAGCGAAGAGAACGTCGCCGAGTACGCCACCGCAGCGCGAGGAGCCGAGGCCTACGAGGCCTATCTGGAGGCGGAGTGCCTGCCCATCCTGCAGGCCACCGAGAGCGAGCTCGTCGACGCGATGGGTGGCCTGCTCACCGACGTCGACGCCGCAGCCTTGGACCGTGACGGCATGGGGGCGTGGCTGACCGCGACGTTCCAGCACGCGGGCGCCCAGGGCGTGCGCGGCGTACGCGACGACGGTCTGGCCGCCGTCGCCCCCTGGGGCTTCGACGTGACCGGCATCGGCGTCCCGACCGCTCTGTGGCAGGGCCGCGCCGACGCGATGGTCCCGTTCGCGCACGGTGAGTGGCTGGCAGCGCACGTCGGCCGTGACGGCGTCCCGACCCGAGCGCACCTGATCGAGCCGGAGGGTCACCTGACCCTGGTCACGAACCTGCTGCCCGAGATCCTCGAGGATCTGCGCGACCTGGCGGGCCTGGACTGAGCCTGGATCCGTCAGTTCTCAGGTGGCCCGGGAGGGTCGGGTGCGGGCTGGGGCCGGGTCAGAGTCGGGCCGCCACGAAGTCGCCGAAGGTCTCGTGGCCCGCGGGCATCAGGTGCAGTGCATCGGGAAGGTAGGGCAGGTCGAGGTCGGCTGAGCTGACGTAGGTCCAGCCCGCGTCGCGGCTGAGCCGGCCGAGCAGGGCGTCGATGCGCGGCATGTACACCGCACGAGAGGGCGCCGAGGCCGGTCCGACCACGGTGACGGGGTGACCGGCCAGTGCGTCGACCAGCCGGGAGAAGCCGGACGAGATCGCGGCGTCGGAGGCGTCCCAGTCGTTGAGGCCGCCTTCGAGCACGACCGGCGTCGACGCCGACAGCCCGCGCAACGCGGCCGGCGCGCGGTCGGCGTACGAGACGGCACCGCAGGAGCTGGCGTGCTCGCTGAAGCCCGAGCCGGAGAAGGCGGACACGTGCACGCTGCCCGGCAACCGCGCGGGCCAGGAGCGCGATGCGTCGGCGAGTCCCAGGCCGGCCGACCACGAGTCGCCGATGACCAGGAGGTCGGGTCCCCCGCCGGTCACGGCCTCGGCGCGGGCCCGGCTCTGCGTCTCGAACGTCTGGCAACGGGTCGGGTCGGAGCCGACGGCGCGCGGGCTGCCGACACCGGGCAGCAACGTGTAGCCGAGCGCGGCCGCGACGAGGAAGAGCGCGACGACCAGCCGTGCGCGCGGGCGCGTCAGACGCACCCCGAGAAAGCTCTGCCCCACGGGCACCATGGTGCGGCTCGCGGTGACCCGGTGTCAGCAGGACGTACCGAATCGATACCGGCCCGAGATACGGTGCCCCGCGTGCACCTGGCAGCCGTCACGTTCGAGGCTCGCGACCCGGCCGCGCTGGCGGTGTTCTGGGGTGGCCTGCTCGGGCGCACGCCCGTGACCGAGGCCGACGACGTGCTGCTCCCCGAGAGCCCCACCCAGGTCGGACTCCGGTTCGTGACGACGCCCGCCCAGGCGGCGCGCGGACGGACGCTGCACCTGCACGTGCTGGGCGAGAGCCACACCTCGCAGGTCGACCTGGTCGAGGCGGCTCTCGCTCTCGGCGGCGCCCACCTCGATGTCGGACAGCTCCCCGAGGAGCCGCACGTGGTGCTCGCGGACCCCGAGGGCAACCCGTTCTGCGTCATCCCATCCGACAGCGGGTTCTTGCGCGGCTGCGGCCCGCTCGGCGAGGTCGGCTGCGACGGCACGCGCGAGGTGGGCATGTTCTGGGCGGCCGCACTCGGCTGGCCGCTCGTGTGGGACGAGCACGGCGAGACGGCGATCCAGGCGCCCGCAGGCGGCACGAAGGTGGCGTGGGGCGGCTCGCCGGTCGCTCCCAAGCGCGGGCGCAACCCGCAGCGCTTCGACCTCCTCACGTCGCCGGAGCGGCTCACCGCCGACATCGGACGGCTGGTCGATCTCGGAGCCCGTCGTCTCGGCCACGTCGCGGACGGCGCCGAACTGGCCGACCCGGACGGCAACGAGTTCCGGGTGCGGGCCGAGTCGGGTCAGGCTCCGGCGACCGCGTAGCCCGCCAGCTCGCCGGCCAGCGCCTCGCCGGCACGTCCGACGACGCGGGTGCCCTCGGCGGTGTGCTCGAGAGTGTCGATCTCGCCGGTCTTGTGCAGTCGGTCGAGCAGGTCGCCGCGCTCGTAGGGCAGCAGCACGTCGAAGGCCACGGCAGGCCGGGGCAGCTCGCCTTCGACCTGCGCCAGCGCCGCGGCGATGCCCTCGCCGGTCCGGGCCGAGACCACCACCGAGTGCGGCTCACGGGCGCGCAGCCGGCTCAGCACCAACGGGTCGGCGGCGTCGGCCTTGTTGATGACGACGAGCTCGGGCACCTCGGTGGCGCCGATGTCGGCCAGCACCTCGCGCACGGCGGTGAGCTGGCCCTCGGGGTCGGGATGCGAGCCGTCGACCACGTGCAACAGCAGGTCGGCGTCGGCGACCTCCTCGAGCGTGGAGCGGAAGGCCTCGACGAGCTGGTGCGGAAGATGCCGCACGAACCCGACCGTGTCACTCATCGTGTACTCGCGGCCGTCGGCCGTGCGGGTGCGCCGGGTGGTGGGGTCGAGGGTGGCGAAGAGTGCGTCCTCGACGAGCACGCCGGCAGAGGTGAGCCGGTTGAGCAGGCTGGACTTGCCGGCGTTGGTGTAGCCGGCGATGGCCACGCTCGGCACCGCTCGTGAGCGGCGCTGGGAGCGCTTGGCGTCTCGGGTGACCTTCATCTGCTTCAGCTCGCGGTTGAGCTTGGCGATCTTGGTGTTGATGCGTCGCCGGTCGGTCTCGATCTTGGTCTCGCCCGGGCCACGACCACCGATACCGGCACCGGCCGCCACGCGGCCACCGGCCTGCCGGGAGAGGTTGCCACCCCAACCGCGCAGGCGTTGCTTCATGTACTGCAGCTGGGCCAGCTCGACCTGCGCCTGCCCTTCCTTGGACTTCGCGTGCTGAGCGAAGATGTCGAGGATCAGCGCGGTGCGGTCGACGACCTTGACCTTGAGCCTGTCCTCGAGGTTCCTCAGCTGGGACGGCGCCAGCTCGCCGTCGCAGACCACGGTGTCGGCGCCGGTGGCCCGCACGATCTCGGCGACGGCCTCGACCTTTCCGCGACCGATGTAGGTGGCGGGGTCGGGGCTGGTGCGGCGCTGGTAGAGCGCTTCGAGCACCTCCGAGCCCGCGGTCTCGGCCAGCAGGGCGAGCTCGGCGAGCGAGTTCTCGGCGTCCTGCACGGAGCCTTGGGTCCACACGCCCACCAACACGACCCGCTCGAGTCGCAGCTGGCGGTACTCGACCTCGGTGATGTCCTCGAGCTCGGTGCGCAGGCTCGCCACGCGACGCAGCTGGTGCCGCTCGGCCAGCTCCATCGCCCCGACCGTCGGGTCGGACTCGGGATCCTCGGCGTCGGCGTAGCCGGACTCCCAGGAGTCGTCCCAGGTGTCGGTGGCCTCGAGCTCGTCGTCGAGCGAGAAGTGTTCGGGTGCGTTCGTCATATGCCTCCAGCCTAGATGCGGCACAACGCCCCGGCGAACGGGTTTACTCCCTGCCATGACCAACGTCGACGCGCTCGCCCCGCCCCCCGACGTGCGCCTGCTGGGCCTCACCGGCTCCCCCGGCGCCGGCAAGTCGACCCTGGCTCGCCGCGTCGCGGCACAGTGGGGGGCGGCCGTCGTCCCCCTGGACGGCTTCCACTACGCCGACGTCGAGCTCGAGCGGCGTGGTCTGCGCCGTCGCAAGGGCGCCCCGGACACCTTCGACGCCGAGGGACTGGCCGCCCTGCTGCGCCGCATCCGGGACGGCGAGCCGGACGTCGTGGCACCTATGTTCGAGCGCGACCTCGAGCAGCCGCTGGCCGGAGCCATCCCGGTGCCGGCAGCCGGCCTGGTCATCGTGGAGGGCAACTACCTGCTCCTCGAGGAGACGCGCTGGCGAAAGGTGCGCGAGCAGTTGGACGCCGTGTGGCATCTGCGCCTCGACGACGCGGTGCGGATGCAGCGTCTGATCGAGCGGCACGTGGAGTTCGGCAAGGCGCGCGACGAGGCCGAGGCCTGGGTCGCCGCGGTCGACGTCCCGAACGCCGAGCGGATCGAGGCTGCCGCCCACCGTGCCGACCGCGTGATCACGCTCGTCTGACCGTGCGGAACCCGGTGTTGCTGCTGGAGGAGTCGGGAGTGTTGCCGGTGCGCGCGGCGCAGCGATAACGGTTGCAGTAGGAGTCGTGGCAGAGGAACGATCCGCCGCGCGTCACTCGCATCTCGCCGCGTGCGGGGCCGGGCGGGTCCGTGACGGCGCCACCTCGGTAGGCCCCCGGGTGGAACCAGTCGGCGCACCACTCCCACACGTTGCCGACGCACTGCCACAGCCCGAAGCCGTTGGGCTCGTAGGTGCGCACCGGGGCGGTGCCCAGCCAGCCGTCGTCGCGGGTGTTGGCGTCGGGGAAGTCGCCCTGCCAGATGTTGCAGCGCCACGAGCCGTCGGAGGCGAGCAGGTCGTCGCCCCACGGGTAGCGGGCGCCCTCGAGGCCGCCGCGGGCGGCGTACTCCCACTGCGCCTCGGTGGGCAGGGCTCGCCCGGCCCAGGCGCAGTAGGCCGCGGCGTCGTGCCAGCTGACCTGCGTGACCGGGTGGTCCTCCAGACCGCGGGTCGAGGAGTTGCGACCACCCGGATGACGCCAGTCGGCACCAGCGACCCCGAGCCACCACGGCACCTGCGCGAACCGACCGAGCACGTCGCGGGCGGGCGCCTCGAGCAGCAGGTGGAAGACCGCGGAGGAGCCCTCCTGCTCGGCTGTGGTGCGGTAGCCGGTGTCGTCGACGAACCGCGTGAAGTCGGCGATCGTGACCGTCGTGGCGTCGATCTCGAAGGCGCTCGACGTCACCTCGCGCAGGGGTCGCTCACCATCGCCGGGGTTGCGGTCGCGGTGGGCGTCGCCCATCGTGAACAGTCCCGCCGGCACCGCGGCCTGCTCCACGCGGTGCTGCCCTCGCTGTTCCCCTCGCTGTTCCCCTCGCTGCTCCTCTCGCTGCTCCCCCGAGGACGCCGGCGCGGCCGCCCGGCGCCCGGGCTCGCCGTCCGCCGCGGGTCGAGCCGGGGCACAGCAGTTGCTCACGCTCTGGAGTCTCCCACTTCGCGCGAGCACGGATTGTCCGGACAACGAGGGGTTAGGGTCGGTGCATGGGTCGCTGGCCGCGGTATGTCTACAAGACGGGCGAGGAGCCGGACTACCGGTTCTCGCTGGCCAACGAGCGCACCTTCTTGGCCTGGATCCGCACCGCGCTGGCGCTGCTGGCCGGTGGGGTGGCGGTGCGCACCATCGCCTCCTCGTTCACCGACGTCGAGCAGCAGGTGCTCTCGGGCCTTCTCATCGGGCTGGGCGTCGTGTGCGCGGTGGCGGCATGGTGGCGCTGGGCGCGCAGTGAACGAGCCATGCGCACCGGCGAGCCGCTGCCGGCGTCCGGGCTGACGGTCGCCCTGGCGTTGGGCGTGGTGCTGGTCGCGGCACTGGTCCTGGCACTGGCATGAGGGGGCGGGCGTGACCCGGTCGGACGCACCGCGCGAGCGGCTCTACGACCCCGGGGCACAGCCCGAGCGGACGGCGCTGGCATGGCAGCGCACGGCACTCTCGATCGTGGGCGGCAGCCTCGCGGCGGCCCGCATCGCGTACGAGTCGATCGGGCTCGTCGCACTCCTCGATCTGCTGGTCGCGCTGCCGCTGGCGGGGTTCGCCCTGTGGGTCAGCCGCTCGGACTACATGGCACGCGCCGGCCGGTCGCGGGGCACGTCGATCTCCCCCGGACTGGCCGGCGCGGCGCTCGTGCTGGCGATCGTGCTGCTGGGGCTCGTCGAGCTCGCGGCGCTCTTCAACCAGTGACAACCCGACCGGTCACTTGGGTGGCATCCGGATGCCGCCGTCGACGCGGATGACCTCGGCGTTCATGTAGGAGTTGGTGATCGTCTCCACGACCATCGAGGCGAGCTCCTCGGGCTTGCCCAGACGCTTCGGGAACAGCACGTTCTGGCCGAGATTGGCCTTGAACGCCTCCGCGGCCTCGCCCTCACCGTAGATCGGGGTATCGATGAGGCCTGGGGCGATGGTGTTGAGACGGATGCCCGCCGCGGAGAGGTCGCGCGCGACCGGCAGGGTCATGCCCACGACGCCACCCTTGGAGGAGGAGTAGGCGGCCTGGCCGATCTGACCGTCGAACGCGGCGACCGAGGTGAGGTTGGCGATGGCGCCACGGCAGCCGTCGGCGTCCGGCTCGTTGCGGCTCATGGCGGTGGCGGCGAGCCGGGTGACGTCGAAGGTGCCGATCAGGTTGATCGCGAGCACCGACTTGTAGGCCTCGAGGTCGTGGGCGGAGTCGTACTCGCCGTCGCGACCGATGGTGCGCTGGGCCCAGCCGATGCCGGCGGAGTTGACCACGGCGCGCAGCGGCGCGATGGCGACCGCGGCGTCGACCGCAGCCTTGATCTGGTCGGTCTTCGTGACGTCGACCTGCGCGAAGACGCCCTTGACCTCCTCGGCGAGGGCCTCGCCCTTGTCGGCCTGGAGGTCGGCGATGACGACGGTGGCGCCCTTGCCGGCGAGCTGGCGGACGGCCGCGGCACCGATGCCCGACGCGCCGCCCGTGACGATGGCGGTAGATCCGGAGATGTCCATGTGGCCGAACCTAGCGCCACCCGTCGGCTAGAGGCAGGTCTCCCCCCGGGCGACCACGACGGCGGGCCCGCTGAGCACGGCCCGGCCGGCCCGGGTCCAGGTGACGGCGAGGCTGCCGCCGGGCACGTCGACCCGGTACGTCGCGTCCGTGTCGGGGCCGGAGGCCGGAACCCCGTCGCGCAACGCTGCCGCGACGGCCACGGCACACGCTCCGGTGCCACAGGACCGGGTCTCGCCCGAGCCGCGCTCGTGCACCCGCATCGCCACGTGACCTCTCGCCACCGGCAGCACGAACTCGACGTTGACGCCGTGCGGGTAGACCGATCCGTCGTGCTCCGGCGCCTCGAGCAGCGCGCCCACAGGGCCGGCCGGGTCGAGGGAGTCGACGAACGCGACCGCGTGCGGGTTGCCCATGTCGATGTGGAGCGCCGTCCACGACGCCGGTGCGACGCTCACGACCGAATCCCCCAGCACCCGCGGGATGCCCATGTCGACGCTGACCCCCTCGTCGGTCACCGTGACGGTCTTGAGGCCGTCGCGGGTGCCGATCGGCACCGGCTCACCCGTCGGCACCAGGCCCTCCTCGACCAGGTGCCGGGCGAAGACCCGGACCCCGTTGCCGCACATCTCCGAGACCGAGCCGTCGGCGTTGCGGTAGTCCATGAACCACTCCGAGCCGGCGCCCAGGGCCTGGGCCGCGGTGTCGGTCAGCGCCGCGGTGCGCACCACGCGCAGCACGCCGTCGCCGCCGATGCCGGCCCGTCGGTCGCACAGCGCGGCGACGCGCGTCGTCCAGGCCCGCTCGGTCAGGCCGCCGTGCACCGAGCCGTCGTGGTCGGGCAGCAGAACGAAGTCGTTCTCGGTGCCGTGCCCTTTGAGGAAGGGGTAGCTCATCGGTAGAGGCCTTCGGCGTACTGCTCCCCGTAGTAGCGCTCGAGTTCCTCGGGGCTGCGTGGGTCGTGGTCGACCTGCTTGGCCAAGACGGCGCGACGCGGCACCGTGCCCTCGGGGTCCCACGTCTCCGGCTCCCAGAGGCGCGAGCGCAAGAACGCCTTGGCGCAGTGGCCGAAGGCCTCCTCGATCTCGACGACGAGCGCCAGCACCGGCCGGTGCCCCTGCTCGACCAGCTGGTCGAAGAACGGGGCGTCGCTGACCAGCCGGGCCCGACCGTTGACGCGCAGCGTGTCGCCCCGGCCGGGGATGAGGAAGTTCAGGCCCACGTGCGGGTTGACCAACACGTTCTTGTAGCCGTCGACGCGGCGGTTGCCCGGCCGCTCGGCGATCGCGATGGTGTGCTCGTCGATGACGTGCACGAGCGAGCCGGCCGGATCGCCCTTGGGCGAGGCGTCACACCGGCCCTCGGCGTCGGCGGTGGCCAGCACGCAGAACGGGGAGGCGGCGAGCCAGTCGCGGTCGGCGGCGGTGAGCGTGGTACGGACCTTGTCACGCACCCGCGCCACCGGCTCCCCCACGACGGCGACGAGTGCCTCGAGGGTGGTGATCTCGGTGACGGTCTGCGCGCTGCTCACGGCCCCTACGGTAGACCTCACCCGCCCGGTCGGGCTGCCTGCCAGACCATCTCGACGGCGGCCCCGACGCGCTGCGCGTCATCGAAGCGCACCCAGCACACCCGCGGATCCTTGCGGAACCAGGAATCCTGCCGGCGCGCGAACCGGCGCGTGGCGATGACGGTGCGCTCGCGCGCCTGCGCCTCGGTGAGGTCACCGGCGAGGTGCGCCATCACCTCGCGGTAGCCGATCGCACGGGAGGCGGTGAGCCCCTCGGCCAGGCCCTCGCCGAGCAGCCGCTCCACCTCGTCGACCAGCCCGGCCTCGTACATCTCCTCGACCCGCTGCTCGATGCGGGAGTCGAGGGTCGGTCGGTCGATGTCGACGCCGATCTGCACGGTGGCCGCGTCGACGTAGCTGCGGCGCGGCAACGACGCGCCGAAGGGCCGCCCCGTCAGCTGCACGACCTCCAGCGCCCGGACGACGCGGCGTCCGTTGAGAGGCTCGATGCGCCGCGCCGCCTCGGGGTCGACCTCCGCGAGCCGGGCGTGCAGCGCCGCGTTGCCGACGTCCGCGAGCTCGGCCTCGAGCTCTGAGCGCAGGGCCGGGTCGGTGCCGGGGAAGTCGAAGTCGTCGAGCACCGCACGCGTGTACAGCGCCGAGCCGCCGACGAGCACCGGCACCCGGCCGCGCGCTCGCGCGTCGGCGAGCACGGCGCGCGCGTCGCGCTGGAAGGCCGCCACCGAGGCCGTCTGGCGCACGTCGAGCACGTCGAGCAGGTGATGCTCGATGCCGCGGCGCTGTGCGAGCGGGAGCTTGGCGGTGCCGATGTCCATGCCGCGGTAGAGCTGCATGGCGTCGGTGTTCACGATCTCGCCGCCCAGCCGCTCGGCCAGGTCGAGGGAGAGAGAGGTCTTACCCGCTGCGGTGGCCCCGACGACCGCCACGACCGGCACGGCGGACGTTCCAACGGGGGTGGTCATGACGCTAGTCTGGCAAGGCAGGTGGGGGGTCACTCCCACGACCACGACATCCCGGGGGGATTGGGGCTATGGGCCTTCTGGACCGCTTCAAGAAGATCGACGCCGACTCCATCAAGGACAAGGTCTCCGATGCCGTCGACAAGCACGGCGACAAGGTCTCCGACGGGCTCGACAAGGCCGCCGACAAGATCGACCAGGTCACCCACGGCAAGTACACCGACAAGATCGAGTCCGGCGTCGAGAAGGCCAAGGAGGGCCTCGACAAGCTCGACGGCAAGAAGGACGGCGACGTCTCGTGACCGCGCCCATCCCCGAAGAGCAGGACCAAGACGCTCTGCCCACCGAGGGCACGCCCCCGGGCGAGCACGACGACGAGCTCTCCGAGGGCGACGACGCCACCGCCGCGCGGGAGCGCGAGCAGGAGCACAACGCCGAGACGTCCGAGGACCAGCCCAGCCAGTGAGCGACCCGTTCGAGGGCCGCTTCGCTGTGGTGCCGGCCGCCTACGTCGTGCTGATGCGCGGCGAGGGCTCCGACACCGAGGTGCTGCTCCAACTGCGACGTCACACCGGCTACATGGACGACCACTTCGCGTGTGGGGCGGCCGGTCACGTCGAAGTGGGCGAGACACCGCACGCCGCCGCGCGTCGCGAAGCGTGCGAGGAGCTCGGTGTCGATCTCGAGGAGCTCGCCTTCCTCACCGTGATGCCCCGCACCGCGAACGGAGCGGCGATCGACGAGCGCGTCGACTACTTCTTCACCTCGCGGGTGTGGACGGGTGAGCCGAGGGTCGTGGAGCCTGAGAAGTCCGGTGGGATCCGCTGGTGTGCACTCGGGGCACTCGATGGACTCCCCTACCCCGTCGTCCCCCACGAGCGCGCGGTGCTGGAAGCCCTCCGTGACGGCTCGTCGGCGGCGTACACGACCTTCGGCTTCGAGGAGGACGCGTGAGCGAAAGCGAAGATCTGGCCGATCTCGGACCCCGTCCCGAGCCCCGGGCCACGGCACCCGAGCTGCACCCCGGCGGGGCCGATGCCGTCGTGGAGCGTGAGACCGACCCGGTCGTGCCCGACGTCTCGGCCGACGACAACCCGGCCACCGAGAACGCTCCCGCGGGCACTCGGGAGGGCGAGGACACCTCCACCCAGGCCACCCGTGGCGAGGACGCCGACGGCGACAGCGAGTCGCCCGCGTAGGGCGCGGCGCTCAGCGCAGGCGAGTGACCTCGAGCCGGGTCTCGACCGCGGGTCCGTCGGCCCCGCGCTCGATGAAGTAGGCACCCGCACCGTCGACCTCGGCGAGAGCCTCGACCATGTCGGTGCCCCGGTAGAGCAGGCCGACACCGTCGTCGGTGGCATAGCCCGCGGGCAGGGTGCCGTCGGCGACCAGGCTCTGGAACAGCGGACGTCGCTGCTCCTCGGTGTCGTAGTGGACCCCGTTGCTCCACGGCAGCAGGCCGAGGCAATCGGTGACCGGGCGCAGGTCGGGGCCGAAGGAGTCGGTGGTGCCACCGGCGTGCCAGCACAGCGAACCCGCCGACACCCCGGTGAGCACGACACCGGCCTCCCAGGCGGCGCGCATGGCGTCGTCCACTCCGTGGAGTCGCCACATGGCCAGCAGGCCGGCCACCGACCCGCCCCAGACCCAGATGACGTCCTGGTCGAGCAGGTGGGCGGTGATGTCGTCGACGTTGGGCATCGTGAACAGCTGCAGGTGCGAGCCATGGAAGCCGCGCTGCTGCGCCGCGGCGTAGAAGTCGCGGGTCAGGTCGGGGGTGTCCCCGCAGGCAGTGCCCAGGAAGCACACCTTCGGCGCGCGGCCGCTCACCCCCGAGAGCTCGACCGCGTGGTCGGTGAGCGGACCGACCCGCCAGCGCAGCCGATGGTCGGGCGCGACGCCACCGGAGGTGGCCAGGATGGTCGGTTCGTCAGCAGCCACGGCGCGGACTGTACCCAGGGAAGGAGCGGTGGCCGGTCAGCGGCAGGCCGGGGTGTCGGCCAGGGGTGCGGGCGCTCCGACCTGCGGCATGCCCAGGCCGACGCTGGGGGCCGGCGGCGCGACGCGCGCCTCCCAGGCGTCACCGGAGCGGGTGCGGCGCAGGCCGATCATCCGGTCGGCGACGAGGTGATGCGGCGCGGCGTAGGTGATCTCGACGGTGACCATGTCTCCTGGCCGCGGTTCCCCGTGCTCGGCGACGATCGCGGGGTCGAGCGCGAAGTGCACGAGCCGGTTGTCGGGCGCACGGCCCGAGAGTCGCCGCGTCTCGGCGTCCTTGCGGCCCTCGCCCTCGGCGACCATCAGCTCGACCGTCCGGCCGACCCGCTGCTTGTTCTCCTCCCAGGCGATCTCGTCGACGAGCGCGACGAGCCGCTGGTAGCGGTCCTTGACGACCGCCGGCGGCACCTGGTCGGGCAGCTCGGCCGCCGGCGTGCCGGGCCGCTTGGAGTACTGGAAGGTGAACGCGCTCGAGAACCGCGACTGCGCCACCACGCGCAGCGTCTGGTCGAAGTCCTCCTCGGTCTCGCCGGGGAAGCCGACGATGATGTCGGTGGTGATGGCGGCGTCCGGGATCTGCTCGCGCACTCGCTCCAAGATGCCGAGGTACTTCGCCGATCGGTAGGAGCGACGCATGTCGCGCAGCACCTTGTCGGATCCCGACTGGAGCGGCATGTGCAGGCTCGGCATCACGTTCGGCGTGGCCGCCATCGCCTCGATGACGTCGTCGGTGAACTCGGCCGGGTGCGGGCTGGTGAAGCGCACGCGCTCGAGACCCTCGATGTCACCGCAGGCACGCAGCAGCTTGCCGAACGCCTGCCGGTCGCCGAACTCGACGCCGTAGGCGTTGACGTTCTGTCCGAGCAGGGTGATCTCGCTGACTCCCTCGGCGACGAGTGCTTCGATCTCGGCGAGGATCTCGCCCGGACGTCGGTCCTTCTCCTTGCCCCGCAGGCTGGGCACGATGCAGAACGTGCACGTGTTGTTGCACCCCACCGACACCGACACCCAGGCCGCGTACGCGGACTCGCGCCTGGTGGGCAGCGTGCTCGGGAAGACCTCGAGGCTCTCCAGGATCTCGACCTGGGCCTCCTGCTGCACCCGCGCCCGCTCCAGCAGCGCCGGCAACGAACCGATGTTGTGGGTGCCGAAGACGACGTCGACGTAGGGGGCCTTGGACGTGATCGTGTCGCGATCCTTCTGCGCCAGGCACCCGCCGACGGCGATCTGCATGCCCGGGTTGCTGGCCTTGAGCGGCGCGAGGTGGCCGAGGTTGCCGTACAGCTTGTTGTCGGCGTTCTCACGCACCGCGCAGGTGTTGAACACGACCACATCCGCCTGCTCGCCCTCGCCCGCACTGGCATAGCCGGCGTCCTCGAGCAGGCCGGAGAGACGTTCGGAGTCGTGCACGTTCATCTGACACCCGTAGGTGCGGACCTCGTAGGTGCGGGGACCGGCTTCGACGCTGCTCATGACCCCTCCAGGGTAGGAGGACGGCGGGTGCGGCGAGAAACCGCCAGCCGCCGGCCCCCGGACGAGCCGACGCGGGCCCTCCCCGAGAGAAGGGCCCGCGCGGCGGATCGGGTCACTTCTTGAAGGCGTCCTTGACCTTCTCGCCGGCGTCCTTCACCGACGAGGAGGCCTGGTCCTTCTTGCCCTCGGCCTTGAGCGAGTCGTCGCCGGTGGTGTCGCCGATGGCCTCCTTGGCCTTGCCCAGGGCGTCCTCGGCGGCGTTCTTGGCCTTGTCAACGAATCCCATGACTACTTCTCCTTCGTGTCGATCTCTTCGGGGTTGACGGATGTCAGCGAGGTGCTGAGTCCGCGTCTGAGGCGAGGCGGACCGTGGAGCAGTACGCGGCAGCCCACTCGGTCGTCCTCGAAGGCGCCGACGACTCGGACGGCGCTGGCTCGGGCCGCGTCGACGAGCGCGTCGACGTCGGCGTCGGGGAGCACCTTGGCGCGCAGCACCACCAAATGGGAGGCGCCTCGCACCTCGCACCAGCCGCGCGCCGAGGCAACGGGGGCCGTATCGGCCAGGTCGGTCGCGGCGGCGGCGGCCACCGACGAGAGATCCAGTACGACCCGGCCCTCCTCGTCGCTGAGCACCGAGCGGGCGACGCTCACGCTGCGGCGACCCAGGTGCGCGAGGATCCAGGCCAGGGCCAGGAGGGCGAGCACCACGCAGACGCCGGCACTGACCCACGGCCACCCGCTGGAGGCGACCCCGTCGGCGAGGGCGGTGGTGTCCAGCGTCGTCGGCAGGCCGATGGGGGCGAGACCGACCCGCCAGTCGACGACGACGAGCCCGCCGGCCAGCAGGACGAGGCCGACCAGCCCGACGAGGAAGCGGTCGAGGGCGGAGAGGCGGGCGCTCATCGCACGTCCTCCCGGACCTTGACGACGACGCGCGGGTCACCGAGGGGGGCGAGCTCCTCGCGCAGCCGGGTCGTGACCCGCTCGCGGATCTCGACCCGGTCGAGAGTGGTGCCCACCTCGAGGCGGACCCGACGGCGGCCGGCCCGGCGCACCCGCGCGCCGAGCACACCGCAGGTGCGGTCGGCGACGTCGAGGGCGAGAGCGGCGGTGGCGGCGGGCGTGGCCCACAGCTCCACCGACGCCTGCTCGGCGTCGGCGGGCAGCGCACGGTGGGTGCGGGGCGCGGGCTTGACCGCGACCAGCAGCAGCACGGCCCCCAGCACGGCCATGGCGACGCCCACGGCGGTGCTGGCCGTCGTCGCGCCGAGGCCGTCGAGGCCCTCGACCAGCGAGCGTGCCCACGGCGTCCCGGGTGCCCAGCCGCGTGCGACCACCAGGTCGCGCACGGCGACGACGGCGAGCGCGATGATCGCGAGCGCCACCAGCAGGGCGGCCAGCGAGACCACCGGGCGCCCGCGAGGTGCGCGGTGCGTGGTGCTCATCGGACCCTCCCGGCCGATCGCTGTCCGGTGGCGACGTGAACCGGATCGACGGCATGGACGGTCACGTCGACCGTTCGGAACTCCAGGCCGGCCAGCCGCGAGGCCTCGTCGGCGAGCCGGCCGCGGACGTCGGCGGCGACCCGGGCCAGGGGGGCCGGCCACGCCACGTGGACGTCGACGCGCACGCGGGCCACGGGCCCGTGCATCGTCACCTCGACCGCAGGATCGCCGCCGCGCGGACCGGGGAGCCCCGGCACCCGACGGCGCCGGACGACGGTCCCGGGGGTCCGGCGGGCCGTCTCGGCCACGACCGCCTCGACGGCGCGCGGCCGGATCTCGGTGCTGCCCCGCTGAGCGGCGGGCGCGAGGTCAGTCACGCCGGCCACCGCCGCGCAGGGCATCGAGGTCGACGTCGCCCTCGAGGTAGCGGCCCACGACGAGGCCGCCGCCGCCGAGGACGATGGCCAGCAGCAGGCCGAGGAAGCCCTCGGTGGTGATGGCGAGGGTGAGCAGCAGGCCGACGAGCAGGCCGACGAGAGATCGAGGCATGGGTGTCTCCTGGGAAGAGGGGTCGCCGCACGGACGGCGTGAGGGTCGAGAACGGGCTCGCGGGCCCGGCACCGCTACTGGACGCGTCCGGGATCCTCGTCGTCGTCGGTCTCGGTGACGACGTCGTGCACGACGATGTTGACCTCGATGACGCCGAGTCCGGTCATGCGCTCGACGGAGGCGATCACGTTCTCGCGCACGGCGATGGCCATGTCGGCCAGTGCCACGCCGTACTCGGCCACGATGTCGAGGTCGACGGCGGCCTGGCGCTCTCCCACCTCGACCGAGACGCCCTGGGTGTGACTCGGCTTGGCGCCGGGGATCCGCTCGCGCACGGCGCCGACGGCTCGCGCCGTGCTGCCGCCGAGCTCGTGGACCCCCGCGATCTCGCGAGCGGCGAGGCCGGCCACCTTCGCGACCACGACCTCCGAGATGGTCGTGGTGCCCTGCTCGGAGACCAGCGGGTGCGGGTCACCGGCGGTCTCGAGTGCGGTCACGGACGTGGTGTCCTCGGTGCTCACGGGTTCCTCCTGTATGTCGGCGTTGACAGGAGTTGGTCGGGAGCGGCCCGAAGATCGTCACGCCCGCTGCATGTGTCCTACGTCTCAGTCGCGAGCGGGGTCGCCGTCGACCACGTCGACCACCGCGACGGCCACGTCGGCGGGCCCGAAGGCGGGGTCGTGGCCCAGGTGTGAGCGGACCGTCTCGAAGACGTCGCGCCCCGCCGCGCGGCCGATCTCACGCAGGTCGGGTCCGTAGCGGGCGACGATGCTCACCTCGACGCCCCCGACACGACCGTCGTCGATGCGCAGGTCGATGGCCGAGGGCACCCGCTCCAGGGTCGTCAGCACCATGCGCAGGGTGCTGCGCAGCTCGCGCGAGGCGACGGTGACGGGAGCGCCGTCCTCCCTCAGGCGCGGCCGTCCGTCGGCGGTGAAGACTCGGAGCGGTGTCGAGCGCCCTGCCAGTTCGCGCACCCGGTCGGCAACGGGGCGGGTGACCTGCTCCACCGCTGCCGCTTCGAGGGGCTCCTCACGAGCCGCCCGCACCACCCGCTCGAGCGGATCGGGCTCGTCGGCTACCGCCATCGGCTCATCCTCTCTGCCAATCGGGGTCTCGCGCGGGCGAGCAGTCCTCGCACACTGCCAGACGTCGTGCCCAGCGTCTCGGCGATCTCGTCGTAGCTGAGCCCCTCGACCTCGCGCAGGAGCCACACCGAGCGCTGCTGCCAGGAGAGCTCGGCCAAGGCGTCCTGGAGATCGGCAAGCAGCTCGGCGTCGAGGTAGCTCTGCAGCGGGTCGGCGCGCACCGCCTCGCGGACCGTGGTGGCGTCGACGACGAGGTCGAGGGCCTCATCGTCGAGCGGGACCGGGCGTCGCTTGCGCACCAGGTCGACCGCGCGGCGGTGCACCAGCCGGATCAGCCAGGTGCGCAGCGAGGATCTGCCCTCGAAGGCGTCGATGCCCTGCCACGCCGAGACCAACGCCTCCTGAGTGACCTCGACGGCGTCGTCGTGCGAGCCGAGCTGCCGTCGCGCGTAGCGCAGCAGCGTCGGGGCGTGGCGGTGCACGATCTCCTCGAAGGCCGCCTCGTCACCGGCGCCGGCCGCCCGAGCCAGTGCCTCGTCGCTGGCGCTGGCCGCGCCGGGCCGGGGCACCGGGGCCGAGCCCGGCGCGGCGAACCGCGGCGCGCTGGGCTCGGTCACGTGTTCCATGGTGCCGGGTCGATGGGCGTCGGCGTTCACCCTCCGCGGCTAGGCTGCCCCCACCGTCCCGCAGTCCTCACGAGGAGCCCGACATGGCCACGCCCGACGCAACGCCTGGGTCACCGACGCCCGCCGCCGAGCCCGACGAGGTCGACCTGCCGGCCGACCTGGAGCCGCTGTTCGTGCTGGCCGGCGATGACAATGCCGACCTGTGGGCCGTCGGCCTGGCCCTGGCCGAGCAGTTCACCGGACTGGCCGTCGCCGAGTCGGTCGTGAGCCAGGTGGGGCCCTTCCACCCCGTCGACGCGCGCTGATGGCCATGGACTCCCGGTGGTCGTGGCGGTCGCGCAACTCGGTGCTCTCGGTCGCGAGCGTGGACTCGGTGCTCTCGATCGGCAGTGTCGGGTCGTTCGGCTCGCTCTTCTCGGTCGGGTCGGCCATGTCGATGGTGTCGTGGGGCTCCTACCAGAGCGGAGGTTCGCTGCTCTCGCACCAGTCGACCGGCTCGGTGCTCTCCAGCCAGGCCGACGGCGCGGTGCTGTCGCGCCAGGCCTCGCGCGCCGTCCGGGGGTACCGCACCGACGGCGACCTGCCCGACCTGCGGCTCATTCTCGTGCCGCTGCTCGGCGCAGGCGCCGCGCTGCTCACCTACGGCCTCCTCCGCCGGGAGGCCGCGGCATGGAGCTAGACGACCACATCACCGTCGTGCGTCTCGACGACGTGGAGCACGCAGGGCCGTTCATGAGCGACCAGGGGTCGCTGGGCACCGACTTCGAGGAACTGCACTCCTGGCTCGGACTCACCCGTGGTCTCTACGACGACATCATGGGCTGGCACGACGCCGCCGTGCGCAGCGGCCAAACGGACTCCGCGCGCGCCGAGGAGCTGACCTCGAGGCTGTCCAGCGAGGTGCGCGCCGACCTGGAGGTGCGCCCACCGCGGGTGCCGACGCGAGAGCTTCGGTTGACCGACTTCGTGGACGCATCCGTGCCAACTCCCCCACTCGCCCCCGAGCTCGCCGAACGCGTGCGCGCCTGGCGCGACGCAGCCGTTGCCAGGGGCGACAGCGACGAGGCGATATTCGCCCGGCAAGACGCCGGTTTCGCGCTGGCGCGGGAGGTCGAGGCACAGCTCGCTCACCGCTACTACGTGAGCGCCCGCTGACCGGGCAGCTCAGCTCGCCAGGGTGATCCGAGGCATGGGGCGGTAGATCTCGACCACGAGTGGTCTCGGGCGCGGGCGTGGCGTGTGGAGTGGTCGGGTGCCGGTGTGGTCGACCAGGTAGTGGTGGTCGTGGGGGTCGGTCCACAGATAGATGCCGGGGACGGGTTGGACGACATGCCAGCCGCCGTGGGTCTTGATGCGGTGGTGGGTCGTGGTGAGGTGTCCGAGATTCTCTACCCTCGTCTGCCCCGGCGGAGCCGCCCGACCGGGGGGTCCGTGGTCGTAGGCCTCGGTGTGATCGAGCTGCATCGTGGGGGCGGTCGTGGTGGTCGCGGAGCCGTAGGGGAAGCAGTCGGCCGGGCTCAGGATCTGCACGGCACGGCGGTGGCGCTCGGGGATCTCGTAGGCATCCACCGCCGCTTGCTCGCGGGGGTAGAACACTGGGCGGATCGTGAACGATGCGTGGGGTCCGAGGACGTCGCGGACCCAGCCTTCGGTGACGGGCTGTTCCCCGGTCGCCCTTCCGCCGGCCCGGACGGTGCGGGGTTGCCGGGTCATGGCCCCGGATTCGGGATCGGCGGCGGTGGGGCGGGGGTCGTGAGGCAGATGGACCCACAGGTCGACCTTCGCCGCCGGCGACGCCGCGCCCAGGGCGGTGCCGGTGACCAGGCGCAGGACGGCTTGGACCGCAGCCTCATCCGCGGGCAGGTCCGGGTCAGCCGCAGTGACGGTCTCGGTGGCGGCGGTGACGGCGGCATCGATCTGTTCGATGGTCGCCGCGTCGGCGCGGACCATGAACGAGGCCATCCCGAGCTCGGGGGTGCCGACACGGCGAGCGAACCGGGCCCGGCGGGCCCTCTCCTGCTTCTCAGCCGCCAATGCGGGGGCCGCTGAGACGATGGCACCGGCCACGAGGGTCTCGAACCGGGTCCAGGGAATCCGTCCGTCGGCGGATTCGGCGACGCGGTCGTCGACGTAGCCGGCCTGGTCGGGTTCGAGGTCACGGGTGCGGGTGGCGACGTGGCGGGCGTAGGAGGCGCGGACCTCGCCTGTTTGGACTCGCGACCAGAGGTTGGGGAGCCGGTGCTGCAGGTCGAGCGCGTCGGCCATCAAGGCACGAGCGGCCCACGTCGTGCGCCGGATCCGCGCACCCAGCGAGGCGGCGGCGAACTCCGCGACCTCCGGGCTACCCGCACCGCCGTAGGCCCGATCGCGTTCGGCGCCGGGGATCTGCTTCTCCCGTCTGCGGTTCGGGTGGTTGATGACCGCCCACTGGTAGGCCAGATGCAGCAGATCGGTCTCGGCCCGGCGTGCTTCCTCGGCGCGTTCGCCGGCCAGGTCGAGGAGCTCGTCCTCGCTCAGGTCAGCCAGCGCATCGGAGTTCATGACCCGATTATAATCGAACACCTGTTCTATCGGAAGGTCTGACAGCGGACTGTGGAGATGTCATCTCGCAGGACCTCGGTGACAGTTCTGCATGACGACATCGGTGACACTGTGAGGGTTTTGGTGGCGACACTTCGGTGGGGTCCAGGCTGCCGCGGTGCCTGCCCATGAACCCATCGATTCCCGTGAACCCAGCGGCGGTGCTCGAACCACGGACACGGCGCCCCACGACGAGCCCGACGAAGCTGAGCGAGGAGGACAAGCAGCACGCGCTGGACGTTCGAGCAGCACTTGAGGCATCCGGGCTGGACCACGGCCCGATCAGCGTGCACGACAAGATGCACTCGATGGGCCTGCCGGTGGTGCCCTCGACGGCGTCGTTGGCGAGGATCCTCCGCGCGGCCGGCCGTCGCACGGTTGGAGCCGAAGAAGAAGCCTCGCTCAGCCTGGCGCCGGTTCGTCTATCCCGCCCCCAATGCATGCTGGCAGCTCGACGCCACCGAGTACGTGCTGACCGGCGGCCGCAAGTGCGTGATCTTCCAACTCGAAGACGACCACTCCCGACTCGCGGTGGCCTCCCACGTCGCGTGGAGCGAGACAGCCAAAGACGCCATCGTGGTCCTCGACAAGGGCCGTGGCGCTCCACGGTGTGCCTCAACGGCTACTCACCGACGACTCACCGACAACGGGCTCGCCCTCAACCCCTCCTGTCACCCATGTCCTGAGACATCACACCGCGGATCGCGGAGATCTGTGGAGCAGGTGTTGCCGTGCGGGCTCGCGAGGTCTGGATGCTGCGCTCGCTGGAAATTCGCTGCCTCGACCCGCGACCCGTCCGTCACCCGATCGTGACCCGCCGACGCGACCTGAGCGTGGCCTGAGGGTTTCAGCATTGGTTAAGGTCGGGTCGCATGACGACAGACCTGGCCCAGGGTGAGCCCCAGAACGCCGCTCCCGGCGAGCCGCTGGTCGTGCTCGACCACGTCGACAAGCACTTCGGCGAGCTGCATGTGCTGCAGGACATCAACCTCACCATCAACCGAGGCGAGGTGGTCGTCGTCATCGGCCCGTCGGGCTCGGGCAAGTCGACGCTGTGCCGCACCATCAACCGGCTGGAGACCATCGACTCCGGCTCCATCACGCTCGACCAGCAGCCGCTGCCGGCCGAGGGCAAGCAGCTCGCGCAACTGCGCGCCGAGGTCGGGATGGTGTTCCAGAGCTTCAACCTCTTCGCCCATAAGACGATCCTCGAGAACGTCACGCTCGGGCCGATCAAGGTCCGCGGCATGAAGAAGGCGGACGCCGAGAGGCTCGCGAAGGAGCTGCTCGATCGGGTCGGGGTGGGTCACCAGGCCGCCAAGTACCCCGCCCAGCTCTCCGGCGGCCAGCAGCAGCGCGTGGCCATCGCCCGCGCCCTGGCCATGCAGCCGAAGGTGATGCTCTTCGACGAGCCGACCTCCGCCCTCGACCCCGAGATGATCAAGGAGGTGCTCGACACCATGGTCGACCTGGCCCAGCAGGGCATGACCATGGTCGTCGTCACCCACGAGATGGGTTTTGCCCGCACGGCCGCCGACCGCGTCGTGTTCATGGCCGACGGAGCCATCGTCGAGGAGAACGAGCCGGAGCCGTTCTTCACCGACCCGCAGAGCGATCGCGCCAAGGACTTCCTCGGCAAGATCCTCAAGCACTGACGCCCTCCACACCGAACCCCGGAAACACCGACGAAGGAGACAGGCATGCGTACGAACCGGGCCATCATGGGCCTCGCCGGCATCGGGCTGGCGCTCAGCGTGGCCGGCTGCGGCAACGCCGGCAGCGAGACCAGCGACACCATCGACGTCGAGGTGTCCGAGGACGCCGCCAGCAGCTTCGACGACGGCACCCGCATGAAGGAGCTCGCCGACTCCGGCGAGATCACCATCGGCGTCAAGTACGACCAGCCGGGCATCGGCTTCATGCCCGCCGGCGCCGACGCCCCGGTGGGCTTCGACCCCGAGATCGGCAAGATCCTGGCCGCCTCGCTGGGCATCGCACCGGAGGACATCACCTGGAAGGAGACGATCTCCGACAACCGCGAGCCGTTCCTCCAGGAGGGCGAGGTCGACCTCGTCATCGCCTCCTACTCCATCACCGACGATCGCCAGAAGGTCGTGGGCCAGGCCGGCCCGTACTACGTCACCGGCCAGCAGCTGCTGGTGCCCTCCGACAGCGACATCGAGACCCTCGACGACGTCAAGGGCACCGAGGTCTGCTCGGTGACGGGCTCGACCTCGCTCGACAACATCAAGAACGAGGGCGCCACCCCGCGCGGCTTCGACACCTACTCCGAGTGCGTCGACCAGGTGCTCGACGGCACCGTCGACGCCATGACGACCGACGGCGCGATCCTGCTCGGCTACGCCGCGGAGCACCCCGACGAGCTCAAGGTCGTCGTCGACCCGTTCTCGGAGGAGAACTACGGCGTGGGCTACAGCAAGGATCTGCCCGAGATGTGCGCGTGGATCCAAGACACCCTCCAAAGCGCCGAGGACGACGGCACCTGGGGCGAGGCGTTCGACGCCACCCTGGGCAAGTCGGGCGTCGACACGCCCAAGCCGCCGGCGATGAACGACTGCCCCGCCGCCTGACCGGCGGCCACCCACGACCGATCCCAGCAGCGCACCACCCATCCCGACAGGAGGCAGGCCCGCGATGGAAGCGGTGTTCTCCAACTTCGACGAGGTTCTCAAGGCCTTCGGGCTGACCATCGGGCTCTTCGTCGTCTCCGGCATCGGGTCGTTGGTGTTCGGTGCGCTGTTGGCGGTCTTCCGGGTCGGCCCGGTCGCGATCATGCGCCGGGCCGCCCTGGTCTACGTCTCGATCTTCCGCAACACGCCTTTGCTGATGATCTTCATCTTCATCGCGGTGGCGCTGCCGAAGCTCGGCTACAACTTCCGCTTCATCGGCGATGTCGAGGTCGGCGGCGTCAGCGCCTCCCCCTTCTTCTTCCGGGCCTGCCTGGCCCTGACGCTCTACACCTCGGCCTTCGTGTGCGAAGCGTTCCGCTCGGGCATCAACACGGTGCCTCTCGGCCAGGCCGAGGCGGCCCGGGCCATCGGGCTGACCTTCGGGCAGTCCATGACCCAGGTGGTCATGCCCCAGGCACTGCGCGCCGTCATCCCACCGCTGACCAGCGTGCAGATCGCGCTCCTCAAGAACACCTCGGTGGCAGCCGCGTTCGGCATCACCGAGGCGGTCGCCAACATGCGCGCCCTCTCGAACGAGAACACCAGCCAGACCGCGATGATCTTCCTGCTCGTCGCCGTCGGCTACATCATCATCGTCGAGGTGGTCTCGCTCGCCTCCTACGGTTTGGAGCGCAAGGTGAAGGTGGCCGCACGATGAGCAGCTCCGTCCTCTTCGACGCCCCGGGTCCGAAGACCGTCGCCCGGCACCGCCTCTACACGCTGCTCACCATCGTCGGTCTGCTCGGCATCCTGGCGTTCTTCGCCTACCGGATGCTCGTGACGCGTCAGTTCGAGTACGACAAGTGGGAGGTGTTCCTGACCCCCCGGTACATCCGCTTCATCCTGGTCGACGGCCTGCTGAACACCCTGGGCATGGCGGTGTTCGCCATCATCGCCGCCATCGTCTTCGGACTCGTGTTCGGTGTCGGCAAGCTCTCGGACCACGGGTGGCTGCGCTGGCTGTCGTTCGCGGTCGTGGAGTTCTTCCGCGCCGTGCCGGTCCTGCTCCTGATGACCTTCCTCTTCCTGCAGTTCGCCATCGGCGACGGTCCCCTCAGCCCGTTCTGGTGCGTTGTGCTCGCGCTGATGCTCTACAACGGGGCCGTGCTCGCCGAGGTGTTCCGGGCCGGGATCAACGCCGTGCCGAGCGGCCAGGTCGAGGCGGCCTACGCCCTGGGTCTGCGCAAGTCCCAGGTGATGGTGCAGATCCAGCTGCCGCAGGCGGTCAAGACGATGCTGCCCGCGATCATCAGCCAGATGGTGGTGGCCCTCAAGGACACCAGCCTCGGCTTCTACATCCTCGCGCCGGGGCTCACGGCGGTCTACCGGCCGATCTACCAGGAGTTCGGCAACCAGGTGCCCGCGGCGCTCGTCATCGCCGCGATCTACATCGTGGTCAACCTGATCCTCACGTGGGTGGCGACGCTGGTGCAGCGCCGCCTCCTGGGCGAGCGGAAGGTCAGCGCTTCGGCGTGACCCAGAGGCGGATCACGCCCTGCACCACCACGGTGCCGTCGTCGCGCACGCCCTTGACCCGCACCGGCAGGTCGGGGTTCTCACCGGTCCACTGCTCGGGGTCGGTCTCGGCGATGCAGGTGATGTCGCTGGTGGCCTTCGCGGTGTAGTCGACGTCCATCCCCTTGGGGATCCAGCGCTTGTCGGCCGGGACCGTGGCCTCGGCCAGGGCGCCCATGGCCGCCTCGAGCCCGTTGCACAGCGCGATGGCGTGCACGGTGCCGATGTGGTTGTGCACCCCGCGTCGCTTGGGGATCACCAACTCCGCGTGGTTCGGCTCGAGCACGGTGAAGCGCGGGCGGATCGTGGCGAAGTAGGGCGCCTTCTGGGCGAAGGCGAGGCTGAAGATCCTCGCCCCCACCGACGTCCCGACGACCGGTACGCGGGTCAGACCGCGCCACAGCGAGTAGACCTGGCTCATGGGTCAGATGCTACCGCTGAGTAACCACTGGCTCAGCGCAGGGTGAGGAACCGCTTCTCGAGCTGGGCGAGGTCGGCCTCGGTCACCTGCTCGCCGGCCGCGGCACGCTGGCGCACGTCTCCGGCCACCAGGGTGAACCCCGCGCGGTCGAGCGCGCGGCTCACGGCCTTGAGCTGGTGGATGATCTCGTCGAGGTCACGCTTCTCCTCGACCATGCGCAGGATGCCGCCGAGCTGGCCTTGAGCACGACGCACACGGTTGAGGAACGACGTGAGGTCGGTGCCGGACGCCGGGCTCGGCTCCGGCTCGGAGGGGGGCAGGTGCTCGACCGCGACGGGTCGGGGCGCTGCGGGGCGGCGGGGGGCGAACTGGTGCGACGTCTCGCTCATGGCAAGAACCTTCCGTGTGGGAATGAGTTGCTGACCAGCCCCCCTGGCCACACGTGTGGATCGGGCACCCCGAAGCGCCCTCCCGAGGTGTCAACGGCAGATGCCCCTACGGGTTACGGGATGTCTGGACCGGCTCGCCTTCTCTCACGCCAACAACTCGACCCGGTTGCCATGACCGTCGCGCACGTGGCAGCGCTCGTGGCCCGGAAACGTGTGCCGCTCGGACCAGTCGGTCACGAACCCCAGGTCGGCGAGTCGCTCGACGGCGTGCTCGAGGGCCTCGACCCCCACCAGCAGCAGCGCCGGGTGCGCCTTGCGCGCCGGCGAGAACGGCTCCTCCACGCCGACGTGCACCTCGGCGCCACCGGAGCGGAACCAAGCGCCGCCTCGCACGGCGAGGTCGGGGGGCTTGGGCACCTCGGCCATGCCGAGGCCCTCGACCCAGAAGCGGCGGGCAGCGCCCTCCCCGCCGCGCGGGCACGAGATCTGGACGTGGTGCAGGGCAGTGACGCTCATCGAGACCCCGCCTCGCAGACGCGGGCGACGACGAAGACCCGCCGGAAGGGCAGCAGCACGCCGGCCGGACCTTCGGGGTAGGCCTCTCGCAGCGCGGCCTTGAACTCGGCCTCGTAGGCTTCGCGGACGCCGCCGGGCAGCGCCGCGAGGGTGGGGCGGGCACCGGTGCCCGAGACCCAGGCGAACACGGGGTCCGGCCCGTGCAGCACGTGCAGGTAGGTGGTCTCCCAGGCGTCGACCTCGCAGCCGAGCGACGCCAGGGCTTCGGCGTAGGTGCGCGCGTCGTGGGCATCGGGCACCGCGATGTCGCGGGTGAACCCGGCGTAGGGCGCACGCGCGGCGATCTCGTCGCGCAGGGTGTGGCTGGGCTCCTCGAAGTTGCCCGGCACCTGCACCGCGATCCAGCCACCCGGGCGCACCCGCGCCACGAGGTCGGGCAGCAGGTCGAGGTGGTCGGGCACCCATTGGAGCGTGGCGTTCGAGACCAGCACGTCGACCTCCTCACCCCGGGTCAGCCACGCACGCAGGTCGGCCACCTCGTACTCCACGTCCTGAGGGGCGGCCGACGACGAGGCGTGGGCCGCGGCGATCATCTCCGGGCTCGCATCGAGCCCTCGCACGCGCGCCGCCGGCCAGCGCTGCGCGAGCAGCGCCGTCAGGTTGCCGGGGCCGCAGCCGAGGTCGACGACATCGACGGGGCTCTCCGCACGCACACGGGTGAGGAGCTCGACGAAGGGCCGACCGCGTTCGTCGGCGTAGGTGAGGTAGTGGGCGGGATCCCAGACAGCTGCGCTCATCGGCTCTCCATTTATCTTGACGTCAAGATATATCCAGGGTGCGCGCGCTTTGTCTTGATGTCAAGAATCTCGACGGAACGCGGGTGCCGTACCCTGTCGCCATGCGGGACGAGGTCGACGAGCTGGTCGAGGCGTGGGCGCGTGAGCGCAGCGACCTCGACCTCGGCGCCGTCGCCGTGTTCAGCCGGATCAGCCGGCTCGCCCGCCACCTCGACCTGGCGAGGCGAGAGGCATTCAGCAGCCACGGCATCGAGTCCTGGGAGTTCGATGTGCTCGCGGCCCTGCGCCGCGCCGGCGACCCCTACGAGCTCTCCCCCGGTCGGCTCCTGCGCGAGACTCTGGTGACCAGCGGCACCATGACCAACCGGGTCGACCGACTGGTGGCCCGCGGCTACGTCGAGCGCAACCCCGACCCGAGCGACCGGCGCGGGGTGCTCGTGCGGCTCACCGCCGGGGGCAAGCAGGCGGTCGACGACGCGTTCACCGCCCTGGTCACAGCCGAGCACGACCTGCTCGCGGACCTGCCGGACGCCGAGCGCGACCGGCTCGCCGCATTGCTGCGCTCACTGCTGGTGCCGTTCTCCAGCCACTGAGCCGTCCGCAGAGCCGTCCACGGAGCCGTCCACGGAGCCGTCCACGGAGCCGTCCACGGAGCCGCGCCCGTGGGGTCGGCACCGGGTTCCGTGCTCCGGATGCCGACCCCGTGGGTCCGACCAGCCCCCCGGCCGGCCGTTCGAGCGACCCATCGGCACCGGGCACCACGACCTGAGCAGGTCGGCCGCGGGCTCACTCCAGGAGGTCGGCGACCTCGAGCCACTCGAGCTCGACGTCGTCCTTCTCGGCCGCGAGGGTGGCGAGCTCCGCCGAGATCTCGGCCAGCCGAGCGTGGTCGGAGGCGTGCTCGAGAACCAGGGCGTTCAACTGCGCCTCGCGGGCGCCGATGCGCTCCAGCGCCTTGTCGAGTCGAGCCATGGCCTTGCGCGCCGCCCGCTCCTCGGCGGACCCGGGCCTGGCCCTGGTGCTCACCACGGGGTCGGCTACGGACGCCCCGGGTGTGGGCCCGTCCTCCTGGGCTCGTCGCTCGAGGTACTGGTCGACTCCCCGGGGCAGCATCGCGAGCCGACCGTCACCCATGAGCGCCCAGATCGAGTCGGTGACCCGCTCGAGGAAGTAGCGGTCGTGCGAGACCACCACGAGCGTGCCGGGCCAGCCGTCGAGGAAGTCCTCGAGCACGGTGAGGGTCTCGATGTCGAGATCGTTGGTGGGCTCGTCGAGCAGCAGCACGTTCGGCTCCTCCAGCAACAGCCGCAGCAGCTGGAACCGTCGTCGTTCGCCGCCGGAGAGATCGCCGAGCCGGGCCGTGAGCCGGTCGCCGGTGAACCCGAAGCGCTCCAGCAGCGACGTGGCGCTCAGCTCGCGCCCGTCGAGGGTCTTCGACACCCGTCGCACCGACTCGACGCTCGCGAGCACCCGCGCCTCCGGGTCGACCTCGTCGATCGCCTGCGTCAGGTGGGCGAGGGCGACCGTGCGTCCGTGCTTCACCCTCCCGGCGGACGGCGCCACGGCACCGCTCACGAGGTTCAGCACGGAGGTCTTGCCGGCACCGTTGACGCCGACGATGCCCACCCGCTCACCCGGCCCGAGACGCCAGGTGGCGTGCGAGAGCAGCCGGCGCTCCCCGCGCACGAGGTCGACGTCCTCGAGGTCGACGACGTCCTTGCCGAGCCGCTGGGTGGCGAACCGCTGAAGCTCGAGCCGGTCGCGCGGCGGCGGCTCGTCGGCGATGAGGGCGTTGGCGGCATCGATGCGAAAGCGCGGCTTGGAGGTGCGCGCCGGTGGGCCGCGGCGTAGCCAGGCGAGCTCCTTGCGCACGAGGTTCTGTCGCCGGACCTCGGCGGCCGACGCCTGGCGCATCCGCTCGGCCTTGGCCAGCGTGAACGCTGCGTACCCGCCCTCGTAGATGTCGACCGTGCCGTCGTGCACCTCCCACGTGTACTGGCACACCTCGTCGAGGAACCACCGGTCGTGCGTGACCACCAGCAGTGCGCTCGGCCGGGCCGCGAGGTGGGCGGCCAGCCAGGCGACGGCCTCGACGTCGAGGTGGTTGGTGGGCTCGTCGAGCACCAGCAGGTCGTGTTCGCCGAGCAGCAGCGCCGCCAGTGCGCAGCGGCGTCGCTCGCCGCCGGAGAGCCCGGCCACGGCGCGGTCGAGGGTGACGCCGGCCAGCAGCTCGGTGACGACCTCGCGGGTGCCGGTCTCGGCCGCCCACTCGTGGTCCGCGCGACCGGCGAGCACGGCCTCGCGCACGCTGTGGTCGTCGTCCAGCTCGTCGCCTTGGTGCAGGTAGCCGATCTGGAGCCCGCGAGAGCGGCTGACCCGGCCCGAGTCGGGCTCCTCGAGGCCGGTCATCACCTCGAGCAGCGTCGTCTTGCCGTCGCCGTTGCGCCCGACGATGCCGACACGCATTCCCTCGCCGATGCCGAGCGAGACCTCGCTGAGCAGCGGCCGGACGCCGTAGGACTTCGAGACACGCTCGAGGTTGATCAGGTTGGGGGCACTCATGGTCGAAGGGGCGCCGTCAGCTCAGCGTGTCGAGGACGTCGAGCACGTGCGTGCCCGAGACCGGAGCCGGCACGGCCACGACGTGCTCGTGACCCCGCTCGGCCATCGCGGCGGTGACCTCGCGGGCGTGCGAGCCGTCGGAGCACAGCAGCAACACGGTTGGACCGGAGCCGGAGAGCAGCGTGGCCCGCGCGCCGGCGGCCGCGGCGTCGTCGAAGGTGTCGCGCAACGTGGGCAGCAGCCGCAGCGCGGGCTCGGCGAGGTCGTTGCCCAGGTGGTCGGCGAGGGCACCGACGTCGCCGGTCTCCAGCGCGAGCAGGAGGGCCGGCGGCAGCACGGGCTCCGTGGGTGCACCGGCACCCACCAGGTCGTCGAACGAGCGGTAGACCTGCGGGGTGCTCAGTGCGTCGTCACTGCCCACGACCACCCACCACCAGGAGCCGGCGTCGGTGATCGGCTCGACCAGCTCGCCGCGTCCGGTGCCGATCGCGGTGCCGCCCAGGAGAGCGAACGGCACGTCGCTGCCGAGCCGCGCCGCGACCGCCAGCAGGTCGTCGTCGGAGGTCTCGAGGTCGAAGAGCCGGTCGGTGGCCACGAGGGCGGCGGCGGCATCGGCCGAGCCGCCGGCCATCCCCCCGGCCACCGGGATGGACTTGCGGATGTGCACCGCCGCCGCGCCGTCGACGCCGTGGTGCGCCAGCAGCATCTGGGCAGCGCGGACCGCGAGGTTCTGCTCGTCCAACGGCACGATGGCCGCGGGCCGGCCGGCATCGTGCCGCACGCTCACGCCCCACTCCTCGTCGAGGGTGAGCGTGACGTCGTCGTAGAGCCCCACCGCCTGGTAGACGGTCGCCAGCGGGTGGAAGCCGTCGTCGCGGCGAGCACCGACGCCGAGGTGCAGGTTGATCTTGGCGGGCGCGCGCACGGTCACCGACGGCGGCTCGGGCTCGTAGGCCAGGCTCATCGCGCGTCTCCTCCATGCTCCAGGGACTCCAGCGACTCCGTGATGCGCACGAAGTCCTCGATGCCCAGGGACTCCCCCCGGGCCAGCGGATCCACGCCGGCCGCGGCCAGCGCCGCGTCGACCCGCTCAGCGGGAGCCACCGTACGCAACGCTCCTCGCAACGCCTTGCGCCGCTGGGCGAAGGCCGCGTCGACGACCGCGAAGACCTGCTCACGCGTGGCCGTGGTCGACGGTGGTTCGCGGCGCACCCAGGCCACCAGGCCGGAGTCGACGTTGGGCGCCGGCCAGAAGACGGTGCGGCCCACGGAGCCGGCCCGGCGCACGTCGGCGAACCAGGCCGCCTTCACCGACGGCACGCCGTAGGTTCTCGAACCCGGGCCGGCGGCGAGCCGGTCGGCCACCTCGGCCTGCACCATCACCAGCCCCCGCTCCAGGCTCGGCAGCAGGGCCATCAGGTGCAGCAGCACCGGCACCGACACGTTGTAGGGCAGGTTCGCCACCAGGGCGGTCGGCCCAGGGCCGGGCACGTCGGTCACGCGCAGCGCGTCGGCGAGCACGACCTCGAGCCGGTCGGCGCGCTGCGGTGCGAACTCGCCCACCGTGGCGGGCAACCGCCCCGCGAGCAGGTCGTCGACCTCGATCGCCACCACCCGCCGCACGACCTCGAGCAGCGCCAGGGTGAGCGAACCGAGCCCAGGGCCGACCTCGACCACGACGTCGTCGGCACCCACCCCGGACTCCCGCACGATGCGGCGCACGGTGTTGGCGTCGATCACGAAGTTCTGCCCGCGCTGCTTGGTCGGACGCAGGTCGAGCTCCGCGGCGAGCCGACGCACCGCCGCCGGTCCGAGGAGTCTCGGACCGGCGGAGGTGTCGGGCATGCCCGTCAGGGTAGTGCCGTGGGTCGTGCTCAGCGCGGCAGGCCCAGCGAGGCCGCACACGCGGGCCACGCGCCGTAGCCGCCGCTGGCGTTGCGGACCTTCGTCGCGATGGCGATCTGGGTCTCGCGGCTGGCGGTGTTCGGGTAGCCCGGTCCGCCGTAGGAGTGCCACGTGCCGAGGTTGAACTGGAGCCCGCCGTAGTAGCCGTTGCCGGTGTTCGCGGCCCAGTTGCCACCCGACTCGCACTGCGCGAGCTGGTCCCACACGGTCGAGCCGCCGGAGTACACCGGAGCGGGCGCCGCCTCTTGGGTGCCGACCCGCACGATGCGGTCGACGGGGGCGCGCACGGAGCGGGCCTTCAGCACCGCGCGGTCGACGATCTCGCCGTTGCGGAAGGTCAGTCGATAGGTCACGTCCCGCAGGCCGTCACGCCCCTCGCGCACGACCTCGCTCTGGCCCTTGGGTAGGGAGGAGTCGGGGCGCTCGACGGTCGAGTAGCCGACCGACTCGGCCTTGACCCGCTTGCGGGCCACCCGCACGTCGGTGAACACGATGCGCATGCCGTCGCGCACGCGCTTCGCGAAGCCGGGAGCGACCTCGTCGCGCTTGCCGATCTTCACGTGCATCTCCGTCAGTGCCTGGCGGACGGTGGAGACCGCCAGGGTGCGCACCTTCGGCTTCGCCCCCGCGATCACGAAGGTCAACTTCTTCGGCGTCGTCACCTTGAGCACCGTGCCGGAGCGGTCGATCTGGCCACCGCGGGAGATCGAGAGGTCGGCGCCGGAGAAGCGGCGTCCGATCTGCTCCAGGGCACCCTGCACGTCGGTGGCGGTGACCCAGTAGTGACGCGTCTGACCGTCGCTGACGACGGTGAGCCGCTTGCCGTAGCTCAACGCGATGCGCGTGCCGTCGGTGATGGACTCCTCCGGGCTCGGGGCGACGACGTCGTGCTGGTCGAGGTCGATGCCCTCCTGGGCGAGCACGTCGCCCACGGTCGAGCCGGAGGCACTGATCTGGCGGGGCGAGCCGTCGACGACGAGCGTCACGTCGGTGCGCATCATCGTCTGCGCGTAGGTGGTGCCGGCGACAGCGAGCACCACGGTGGCGACCAGGCCGACCAGCAGGGCCCGGCTGCGCGCCAGGCGGGTCATCAGTGAGGTGAAGCGCGAGGGAAGGGAGTTGGGGTGGTGCACACTGCTCCGAACGTCGTGCTGCCCGGGCCTCGGGTGCCGGCAGGTGCCGGGTCGGTCGGGCTGGCGGGGGAAGTGCCACGACGTCGACCACGGCGATCGTGCGGAGGCCCGAACCCCCCCACGGTGCCGGCGGAACCACTCCCGATCCCGGCCGTCAGCACACCAGGAGACCAGTCTTTACCCGGGGCTCCAAGCCGGGCCGGTCGGACGTGACGAACGTTACCCGTGGGTAAACATGTCTCTCAGGCCCGCCCTCGAGGCGCTCACCACGACCCTCCGAAGGCCTCCTCCGTGGTGGCGTCGATGGCCCGGCACAGCTCCTCGAGATCGTCCCCGCGCACCTGAGCCATGGTGCGCACGGTGAGCGGCACCAGGTAGGAGGCGTTGGGTCGACCGCGGAACGGCGTGGGCGTCAAGTAGGGCGCGTCGGTCTCGACCAGCAGCCGTTCCTGCGGGGCGATGGCGAGCGCATCGCGCAGCGGCTGGGCGTTCTTGAACGTCACCGTGCCGGCGAAGGAGAGGTAGGCGCCACGGTCGAGGCAGCCGCGCGCGAACGTGGCGTCGCCGGAGAAGCAGTGCATCACCCAGCGGTCGGGTGCGCCCTCGCTGTCGAGCACGGCGAGCACGTCGTCGTGGGCGTCGCGGTCGTGGATCACCAGCGTCTTGTCGAGACGCTTGGCCAGGTCGATGTGCCACCGGAACGACTCCTGCTGCACCGCGCGGCCCTCCTCACCGGTGCGGAAGTGGTCGAGCCCGGTCTCCCCGACCGCGCGCACCTTCTCGTGCGTCCGCGCCAGCGCCTCGATCTCGGCCCAGGCGTCCTCCAACTCACGACGAGACGACGTGGCGAGGCGCGGCGCCTCGTTCGGGTGCAGCGCGACTCCCGCGACGATCGCCTCGTGCTCACGGGCGGTCTCGACCGCCCACCGGGCGCCGGGCAGGTCGCACCCGATCTGCACGATACGAGGCACGCCCACCGCTCGCGAGGCGGCGAGTGCCTGCTCGGTGCTGAACCACTCCCCCTCGCCGTCGTCGATGTCGAGGTGGCAGTGGTTGTCGACCACGGGGTGCGGCAACGGCTCGGGCGCCGGCGGCCGCTCCCGGTTGCGGCGGCTGCCGCGCTCGTCGACGGCCGCCCGGCTGCGGGTCGGCCCTTCGTTCGACCCGCTCACGTGACGCTCCTGACGCGTTCGATGATCCGATCGGCCACGAACCCCGCAGCCTGGGTCGGGATCCAGTGGCCGGCGTCGAGGATCACCTGGAGGTCGTAGTCGGCGTCGACGTAGCGGCGGGTTCGCTTGACCGGCGCCCACGTGACGGCGGCGTCGTGACGGCCCCACACCATCGTGGTCGGCACCTTCACGTGCCGATTCAGCAGCGCCGGAGGCGTCAGGGCTATCGCGCGGTACCAGGCCAGCCCGCCCGGCAGCGCCCCGGCGTCCACGATCTCGCGGCGAAACCGGTCGACCTCCGCCGGCGTCATGCCGGCGGCCAGCAGTTGCCGGTCGAAGCGACCACCCGGCTCCCGGGCGAGTCGCTCGGCCAGGCCCGGCACGTTGAACAGCAGCATGTACCAGCTGGCCAGGCCCTGGCGCGAGGTGAACCAGCTGCGGGCGAAGGCACCCGGGTGTGGCACGGAGAGGGCGGTCAGGCTCGTCACGAGGTGCGGCGCGAGGACGGCCGCGGCCCAGGCCACCGCTGCTCCCCAGTCGTGGCCGGCCAGGTGCACCCGGCGCACGCCCTGCGCCCGCACCGCCTCGACGACGGCGAGCGCGTCGGCGGCCAGTTCCGTGGCGACGTAGTCGCGCCGCCTCGGCGGTCGCGCGCGGGGCGCGTAGCCACGCTGGTCGACCGCCAGGGTGCGCATCCCGGCGGCGTGCAGCAGGGGCGCCACGTCGCGCCAGCTCGTGGCACGTTCGGGAAAGCCGTGCAGCAGCACCACGGCGTCACCCGGGTCGTCGGCGACGAGCGGTCCCTCGTCGAGCACGTCGAGCACCAGGCCGTCGCGGGCCACCTCGGCGATCCGGCTGATCATGCGTCCCCCTCGGCCTCGCCGGGCTCATCAGCCCCGGCGGACTTGTGCACGGCGTCGTAGACGACCCGTTTGGGCAGCCCGGCTGCTCGGGCGACGGCGAGGATGGCGTCCTTGCGGCGCTCACCGGCCTGCTCGCGGGCGGCGACGGCCGCGCGCAGCGACGCCGGGTCGTCGGCGACGCTCGCAGTCGGCACCGCCCCGCTCACCACCAGCGTCACCTCGCCGCGCACGCCCCCGCCCGCCCAGTCGGCCAGCTCGGCGAGCGGACCGCGCACGACCTCCTCGTAGGTCTTGGTGAGCTCACGGCACACTGCCGCCGGACGGTCGTCGCCGAACGCTTCGGCCAAGGCCCGCAGCGTCGCCTCGGTGCGGTGGGGTGCCTCGAAGAACACCAGCGTGCGCTGCTCTCCTGCCAGGTCGGCCAGCCGGCGGCCCCGCTCACCGGCCTTCCGGGGTAAGAAGCCCTCGAAGCAGAACCGGTCGACCGGCAGCCCGCTCAACGCCAGCGCCGTGAGCACCGCGCTCGGCCCCGGAACCGCGGTCACGCGGACGCCGGCCTCGACCGCGGCGGCCACCAACCGGTAGCCCGGATCGGAGACGCTCGGCATGCCGGCGTCGGTGGCGAGCACCACGCGGTCGCCGTCGAGCAGCCGCTCCACGAGCCCCGGGGTGCGGGCGGCCTCGTTGCCCTCGAAGTACGACACGACGGCGCCCGAGAGCTCGATGCCGAGGTCGGAGACCAACCGGTGCAGGCGCCGGGTGTCTTCGGCGGCCACGACGTCGGCGGCGGCGAGCTCGGCCGCCAGCCGGGGCGGGGCGTCGTCGGGCCGACCGATCGGGGTGCCCGCCAGCACCAGCACGCCCTCGTCGGAATCCTGAGCCATGCACCTCATCCTCACCCATGGCCGAGGTGGTGTGGAACGCTGGTGCTCGTGCACATCGACTTCCACGCGTCACCCGAGCCGACGCTGGGCGTCGAATGGGAGCTGGCGCTGGTCGACGCCTCCTCCCGCGACCTGCGCAACGATGCCGACGACCTCCTCGCGGCCGCCCACGGCACGCTCACCACGCCCGAGCGGGTGCACCGCGAGCTGCTCCGCAACACCGTCGAGCTCGTGACCGGCGTGCACCACACCGTCGGCGCTGCCGTCGCGGAGCTGCGCCGCACCCTCGGCGAGCTGGTGCCCGTGGCCGACGGGCTCGGTCTGGACCTCTACGGCGGCGGCACCCACCCGTTCGCCTCGTGGACGACGCAGCAGCTCACGGCCGGTCACCGCTACGAGGAGCTCATCAACCGCACCCAATGGTGGGGCCGGCAGATGCTCATCTGGGGCGTGCACGTGCACGTCGGCATGCCGCGGGTCGAGCGGGTCATGCCGGTGCTGGCCGGACTCCTCACCCACTACCCGCACCTCCAGGCGCTCTCGGCCTCCTCGCCGATCTGGGCCGGCGTCGACACCGGGTACGCCTCGAACCGGGCGCTGATGTTCCAGCAGCTGCCCACGGCCGGCCTGCCGTTCACGTTCCAGCACTGGTCGGAGTTCGAGGCCTTCGCCGGCGACCAGTTGACGACCGGGGTCGTCGACGGCGTCGACGAGATCCGCTGGGATCTGCGCCCCGCCCCGCACCTGGGCACCCTCGAGAACCGGGTCTGCGACGGCGTCTCCACGCTGCCGGAGCTGGCCGCGCTGGTGGCGCTGTGCCACTGCCTGGTCGTCGATCTCGACGAGCGGGTCGCCCGCGGCGAGCACGTCGAGGTGCTGCCGCCCTGGCACGTGCAGGAGAACAAGTGGCGGGCCGCCCGCTACGGACTCGACGCGATCGTGATCCTCGACGCGGCCTCGACCGAGAGACTGGTCACCGACGACCTGGTCGACCTGCTGCACCGGCTCGCGCCGGTGGCCGAGCGGCTCGGGTGCACCGACGAGCTGTCCGGAGTCGAGTCGATCGTGCGCGACGGCGCCTCCTACCAGCGCCAGCGCGCCGTGGCCGAGCGCACCCGCGGCGACCTGCCCGCGGTGGTGGAGTCCGTCGTCCGCGAACTGCGCGCCAGTCTCTGAGCTCGGATGCGGGCTGCGATGGGTGCGCGCCCGTACAGTTGCGCACCGTGAGCGAGCGCGTGGGGCAGCCGGTGACCGGCGCGCCGTCCGCCTGGCAGCGGGCTCGGTGTCGCCTCCAGGTGGAGGATCCGTTCATCTCCTGGAGCGCCACCATCGGGCTCGGGCTGCTCGCGCTGTTCCTGCGGCTGTGGAACCTCGGCTCGCCACGCGAGTTCGAGTTCGACGAGACCTACTACGCCAAGGACGCGTGGTCTCTGGTCAACAACGGATTCGTGCGGGGCTACGTCGACGACGCCAACGACAAGATCCTCGACGGCACCACCAAGGGCCTCTGGACCGACGGGCCGTCGATGATCGTGCACCCCGAGGTCGGCAAGTACCTGATCGGCGCGGGCGAGAGGGTCTTCGGCATGGACCCGTTCGGCTGGCGAGTCGCCTCGGCCGTCGTCGGCTCGCTCATGGTCGTGGTGATGGTCCGGCTCGCCCGCCGCATGACCGGCTCCACGCTGCTCGGCCTGGTCGCCGGCGTCCTCCTCATGTTCGACGGCCTGGAGTTCGTGCTCTCGCGGCTCGCCCTGCTCGACATCTTCCTGGCCTTCTTCATCCTCTGCGCCGTCACCGCGCTCGTCTGCGACCGCGACTGGTACCGAGCACGGCTCGCCCGCCTCGTGCCCGACGGTCAACCCGTGCGCTCGGGCTGGGGCCCGGTGCGCGCCACGCTGTGGCGCCCGTGGCTGCTGGTCAGCGGTCTGTGCTGGGGCCTGGCCTGCGGCACCAAGTGGACGGCCGTCTACCCGCTGGCCGCGTTCGGCGTGCTGGTGTGGTTCTGGAGTGCGGGGGCGCGCCGCAGCTTCGGGGTGCGGTGGGCGATCCCGAAGGCAGCGGTCGGCGACGCGCTGCCGGCGTTCGGCTACCTCGTGCTCGTCGCATTCGTGGTCTATGTGACCTCGTGGACCGGGTTCCTGGTGCACCACCGCGAGTACGAGGACCACCTCTCCAGCACGCAGTACACGCAGTTCACCGGGTCGGGGCACTGCGACGGCGAGACGTTCGTCTCCGACGACCCGGACAAGGACGCCCGCTGGTCGACGGCGACAGAGCCCGACCAGCACGGCCTGTCCGCCATCCCGCAGGCGCTGGAGTCGCTGTGGGACTACCACCGCGACGTCTACGTGTTCCACACGCACTTCCTCAACTGCTCGACGCACACCTACCAGAGCCAGCCCTCGGGGTGGCTGCTGCTGAACCGGCCGGTCGGCGTGGCCGCCGACACCGGCATCCAGCCCGGCACCCGCGGCTGCACGGCCCCGGCCGGTTCGGACTGCCTGCGGCAGGTGCTGCTGATCGGCACCCCCACCCTGTGGTGGGGCGGCATCGTGGCCCTGCTGTTCGCCGTGGCGATGTGGGTGGGCGCACGCGACTGGCGCTTCGGGGTGGCCGTCGTGGGCACGGCCTCGACCTGGCTGCCGTGGCTTCAGTACGACACCCGACCCATCTTCTTGTTCTACGCGGTCGCGATGCTGCCCTTCGTGGTGCTCGCACTCACGCTGGCCATCGGCTGGCTGATCGGACCCAGCCGCGAGCTCACCGCGCGACGCACCGCCGGGGTGATCGTCAGCGGCACCTTCGTGGTGCTCGTGGTGATGAACTTCGCGTGGTTCTGGCCCATCTTCACCAACGGGTTGCTCACCCACGGCGCCTGGCTGGACCGCATCTGGTTCAGCCGGTGGATCTGATGCCGAGCCTGCGCCCCGACTGGGCCGACCTGCCCGAGCCGCTGGCCGCCTTCTGGGCCGAGCGGCACCTCTGCACGCTCACCACCCTGCGCGACGACGGGCGCCCGCACGTGGTGCCGGTCGGCGTCGCTCTCGATCTCGAGCGCGAGTGCGCCTGGGTGATCACCGGTGGCACGTCGGTCAAGGCGCGTCACCTGCGCTCCCCCGGCCGCGTGGCCGCGTGCTGCGTCGACGGCGCCCGCTGGAGCACGCTCGAGGGCACCGCGGTGGTCACGAGTGACCCGGACGACGTCGCCCGGGCCGTCGAGCGGTACGCCCTGCGCTACCGCCAGCCGAGGGAGAATCCCGCCCGCGTGGCGCTGCGCATCACGGTCGACCGCTTCCTCTTCGGCCCTCGCCTGGTCGGCGGTGGTTGAGCCGCCGGATGCCGAAGGCGAAGGCGTGTCGAAACCCGGCAACTCTCAAGACAGGGCCGACTTTCGCCTCACCGGGTTTCGACACGGGACTCGGCTAGCGCCTCGCCCGGCTCAACCACCGAGGCGTCAGCCCTGATCGCTCGGGTCGTTGGACTGCGTACCGGCGCACTCGTTGGCGAACTTCACGAGGTCGTAGGCGCTGTAGTGCGAGGGGTCGTCGTGGGGGCCCTGGACCGGGCGCACGCTGACGTCCGCGCCGAGGGCCTTGAGTCGGTTGGCCATCGCCTCGGTGTTCAGCTCGTACGGCACGTACGGGTCGTACGGCGAGGCGACGAAGCGGAAGGTGGCGCCGGTCTTGGCGAGCTTGTTCGCCAGGTTGATCGGGTTGCGGTCGTGCGGGAAGGGCTGACCACCGTAGGCCTTGCGGATGTAGCCGTTGGCGCCGGGCACGTTGCCCATCGTGGACATGTCGACGGCGACCTTGACGCCGTAGTAGCACTCCGGGTGGTGCTTGCCGTAGACCATCGCGTCGAGCGAGGTCGAGCCGCCCATCGAGGTACCGATGTAGAGCTTGACCGGGGCGCCGCCCTGACGGGTGGCCCAGTCCCAGAGCCGGTTGGTGTCGTCGGTGGAAGCCGGGTTGCCCCAGGCCTCGCGGTGGAACATCGAGGAGGCCACGACCCAGCCGTCGCGCCGCAACGCGTCGAGCCAGGGGCCCTCCATCTTGTCGTTGACGTTGCCGCCCTGGCCGTGGAAGAAGATGGCCACGCCCTTGGGGCGGTTGGTCGGCGGCAGGTTGACCCGAGCCTTCTGGTCGCCAAGCGTCGTCTCGACCTTCTCCGCCGGGTGCTCACCGCTCGCGCCCGTGGTCACGAAGACCAGGAGCATGGCAAGGACGGCGGCGGCAGCCACCTGGAAGACTCGCTTGACCACGTCTCATTCCCCTCATCAGCGGCGATCCGCCGCTGCGACGTGCCCGATTATGACGGTCGCGGAGGCTTCTGCCCAACCGAGGGGTATCAGAGGGGCCAGGTGGCCCCGGTGCGCTCCTCGGAGATCGCCCACAGCCGCTCGGCGGCCTCGGCGTCCCGGGCCTGGGCGGTCGGCGTGACGACGCCCGGGGCCCCGCGCATGCCGCCGAGCTTGGTGGGGCCGACGAACGAGCCGGCCGGCACGTCGGCGGTCAGCGCGTGGAAGGTGGGCCGGGCACCGAACTCCGGGGAGGTCGCGATCAGCTTGTTGCCCACCGTCATCACCTTGGCGACCAGCGGGTTGGCGTGGTGGCTTTGGAGATTGGTGGCGGAGTAGCCCGGGTGCGCGGCGTGCGCCGTCACCGCGGAGCCGGCGGCCGCCAGCCGCGAGGTGAGACCGGCGGTGAAGAGCAAGTTGGCCAGCTTGGAGGACTGGTAGGCCCGGGTCGGGTGGTAGGAGTGCGAGAGCTCGAGGTCGTCGAAGTCCAGCTGCGGACCACGGTGCAGAGCCGAGGAGACCGTGACCACGCGACCGGTCACGTGAGGCAGCAGCAGGTTCGTCAGCGCGAAGTGCCCGAAGTGGTTGGTGCCGATCTGGCGCTCGAAGCCGTCGACGGTGCGGCCCTCGGCCACCATCATGATGCCGGCGTTGTTGACCAGCCCCGCGATGGGGCGATCCCAGGCCTCGGCGAACGCCCGCACCGAGGAGAGGTCGGAGAGGTCGAGCCGGAGCACCTCGGTGGAGCCCTCGACGCGGGCGGCCGCCTGCTCGCCCTTGGCGACGTCGCGCACTGCCAGGACGACGTGCCCGCCCCCAGCCGCGATCTTGCGCGCCGTCTCGAGCCCGAGACCGGAGTTGGCGCCGGTGACGACGTAGGTCTGGCCGGAGAGGTCCACCGTGTGCTGGCTCACGGCGAAGAACCTACGCGATGGCCGATCAGGCGATGGAGGTGACCGTGTTCACGCGCGGCACCCCCGCGGCCTCCTCGGCTCGCAACGCGTCGGTGAGCAGGGTGACCAGTGCCTCGAGCTGCACGTCGGCAGAGCCGCCGACCTCCTCGTCGGAGCCGTCCAGTGCGCGGGCGGCGAGCCCGGCCTTGGAGTCGATGAGCTCCGCGATGCGGGTGTCGATGGTCTGCGAGGCGATGACGCGCCACGCGGTGACCGGCTCGTCCTGACCGATGCGGTGGATCCGGTCGATCGCCTGGGTCTGCTCGGCGTCGGTCCACGACAGCTCGGCCAGCACGAGGTTCGAGGCGACCTGGAGGTTCAGGCCGACGCCGGCCGCCATGAGCGAGCACACGATGACCGAGACCTCGGGGTCGTTGACGAACCCGTCGATGGCCTCGGTGCGCGCCTTGGCGCTCTGGTCTCCTCGCACGGAGGTGTAGCGCAGGCCGCGCTCGGCGAAGACCTTCTCGGCGGCGTCCATGACGTCGACGTGCTTGGCGAAGAACACGACCTTGCCCACGTTGCGGGCCAGCTGGGCGGCGTAGTCGGCGGCCAGCCCGGCCTTGGCCTGGCCGATGCGGCGCACCATGGTGAACACGTTCTCGCCGTCCTTGGCCGATGAGGAGTCCTCGAGCTCCCAACCGGCGACACGACGCACCAGCTCGTGGTCGATGCCCTCGACGGTGCGTCCGGAGGTCCGGGTCGCCATGGCCGTGTGGTAGCGCGAGACCAGCCGCGCAGCGAGCTCGCGTTCGGCCTCGCGGATCGAGCGGCCCACGGCACCGTCGAGCTCGACGGGCAGGTCGGCGACACGGCGGGCCGGGATGTCGGAGGCGACGTCGACCTTGCGGCGCCGGACGATGCCCTGGTTGACGACGCAGGTGCGGGCCGCGCCGTAGAACGACGGTCCGTCGGCCGGCGTCAGGCCGGTCTCCTCGAGCGCCGCGACGAGCGGCCCGAGCGGAACCTTGTCGTCGATCCAGCCCAGGAACTGCCAGATGGCGCGGAAGTCCTCGATGTCGTTGATGAGCGGCGTGCCCGTGAGCGCCATGAGCAGCGGGCGTGCGTAGCGCGCGCGGATCCGCTCGGAGAGGTGCAGCACGTGCTGGGAGCGCTGTGAGGCCTTGTTCTTGATGAAGTGCGCCTCGTCGACGACCATGCCGCGGAACCCGAGGCCACCGAGCCAGCCGACGTGGCGGTCGAGGATCTCGTAGTTGACCACGAAGATGTCGGCGAACCCGTCGACGGCCTCGCCGTCGCCGTGGATCACGGTGACGGTGCGGTCGGGCACCCAGTGCGCGGCCTCGCGAGCCCAGGAGGTCTTGACGACGTTGGGCACGACCACCAGCAGCGGGAAGGCGCCGGCAGCCTCGGCGGCGAGCAGAGCCTGCGCGGTCTTGCCGAGTCCCGGCTCGTCGGCCAGCAGGTAGGTGCGATGCCCCTCCGAGGCGGCGGCCACGACCTGGGCCTGGTGGTGCATGAGCACCCGCCCGCCGCCGGCCGCGGTCGAGGCGTGCTCGGGCAGCGGCATGCAGGCCGAGGCGCCGCCGTACTCGAAGGACCGGAACAGCGGGCCGAGCAGCTCCCACCCGGCCAGTCGGCGGGGACGCTGGCGCAGGTCGACACCCGAGAAGTCCGGCTGGAGGAAGGGGTTCGAGAGGCGTCGGGAGACCACGGACGTCGGGAGCACACCGCGATCGGGTACGACCTCGGCGGCGTCGTCCTCGATCTCGGCCGGCTCGGGCTCGACGCCACCGCGACGCAGCATGTCCAGGCGCAGGTCGCGGGCCTCGTCACCGATCTCGGCGTCCTCGCCGAGCAGGTAGAGCAGCGTCGTGTCGCGGGTGGCCGTCTTGGCCAGGATGGTGGCGATGCCGTCGAGGCGCTTGAGCTGCTCGGCGCGGTGCGACTCGGTGCTGTCGGTGTCGGCCTTGACCCGGGCCCGCTCCTCGCGCACCAACAGGCCGACGACCTGGAACTTCGTGCGAGCCGAGCCCGGCAGGCTGCCTCGCTGGGCGGAACCCTCGACCTCGCGCACGGCACGCGCCAGGATCGGGATGATGCCCTCGTTGTCGAGGTCGCGAACCCGTCGCTGGGAACGCTGGGCGCCGCCACGGCGCTGGGCTCGTCGAGCCACGAACTCCTCCTCCGACCCCGGCCGCCCGGGGGTGCCGACTTCTCGGCCCTCGCACGCGAGACACGAGAACTCGAGGAACGTGCTGCGCCGATGGCGGGGGCCGATGGCCCGGCCGCTCCCGATGGACGCGTCCCCATCGTGCCATACCTCACCTGAGGCTGTCGCATCGTTCACGCCGGGTTTGCGCGGGACGGGGTCTGGACCACAACCGAGGGGGTGACCTGCGAGCGGCTTCGGCGACGCACGATGGAGGTGTTCCGACCAGGACTCACCACGCTCGGGTGGTGTTCCACCCGCAGGGGTGGGCCCGGACGGGACCGCCGCGGCCGGAAGCCAGAATCCCTTCCGGCCGCGGCACCTTCGTGTCGGGGGTCAGGCGGCGCGGCCGAACAGCGCCGTGACGGCGAAGCGGACGTCGCGCACCAGGTCGCGGCCGGTCTCACGACGGGTACGCCAGCGCGAGACGTGCTCGGGCGTCTGCGCGGCGGTCTCGGTCACCAGCAGGCTGAGGTGTCCACGTCGCACGGCGACGCGCACTCCGTCGACGGGGGCGGGCGCAGGAGCGGCACCCGCGAGAGGCGCCGACGCTGCGAGGTGACCTGCCATACGGACAGTGTGCGTCCACGCAGGACAAAAAACCCAGGTTCTTGACAATCTCTCTACGACTTATCCACCTATCACCCACGCAAGGCACGCGTCCCGAGCGCAGGCTCGAGGAACGGCCCCAGGTATCGCCGCAACGATTCGCGATCATCGACGTCGACCGCGGTGCCGGGGAGCACCACCAAGGAGATCACCTGGCGCAGCACCCATTCCGCCGTGGCGGCGAGGTCGAGACCGGGTCGAATCAGCCCCCGGCGGACCCCGTCGGCGAGCCAGTCCTCCCAGTAGCCGGCGAGACCTGGCACCACCTCTGTGGCGAAGCGCCCCATCACCCGCGCGTACTCCACGGGCTCGGTCTCGAAGAGGTGCAGCCCCAACGGCGGCAGCGCCGAACCACGCGCGATGAGCACCGCTTCGGCCACCATGCCCGCCACCCCTGCCTCGTCGGCGGCAGAGGAGATGCGGTGCCCGGCGTCGTCCCAGAACGCCTGGTCGCGGTGGATCAGCACAGCCGAGACCAGTCCGGCCTTGTCGGGGAAGAACCGGTAGAGGTAGGCGCGGGAGAGCCCGGCCTCGTCGGCGACGCCCTGCACCGTCGTCCGGCGGATGCCGTCGCGGCGCAGGCAGGCCTCGGCCGCAGCCAGGATGCGCTCGCGGGTACTCACCGCAGCGTGAAGTCGCCCGACTCGAGTTGCCGGGTCCACGCCCAGTAGTCCACGAGACGGAACGGGTTGAGCCCGGGCACTTCCCCGTGTTCGTCGCGGTAGTAGTTGTGCTCGATGTGGGGGGAGGCCCACACCTTCGTGCTCATCTCCCGCGACTGCCGCTCCACGAAACCGTCGAAGGCCTCCGGCGTGATCTCCACGGCCCGAGCCCGCCGCTCCACGAGCATCCTCGTCGCCTCGAGGAGGTAGGCGACCTGATACTCGCTGCCGGCGACGATGCTGCCCCCGCTGGCCAGGTTGGTGCCGGGGCCGTAGAGGCAGAAGAAGTTCGGGAACCCGGGCACGGTGAGCCCCAGATGGGCTCGCGGGTGGCCGGCCCAGCGCTCGTTGACCTCCACGCCGGCCACCCCGTGCACGGTCAGGGGCGTGAGGAACTCCAACGGCTTGAAACCGGTGGCCCACACGATCACGTCGGCCCGGTGCCGTCCGCCCTCGGTGTCGACGACGGCATCCGCCTCGAGCCGCTCGACGCCGGCGCGCACCAGTTCGACGTTGTCGCGTTGGAGCGTCTGGAGCCACGAGCCGTTGTCCTGGAGCGTCCTCTTGCCGGTCGGCGGGTAGGTGGGCACGACCTTGGCGCGCAGCTCGGGATCCTCGACCTGGCTCTCGATCCACTCGGTGAACATCACCCGCACCAGGTCGCTGATCTCGCTCACCGAGTGCTCCTGGTCGGCCCAGTCCGGATCGACCTCGGCGGCCGCCAGTCCCTGATCGAGGCCACCCCAGGCGATGAGGAACCGGAACCACCGGCCGTAGGCGGGCAGGTGCCTCATCGCCCAGCCGACACCCGGACCGACCTCGTCGTGGTAGCCGGGGTTCGGGAACATCCACTGCGCGCTGCGCTGGATGACGGTGAGGGAGCCGACGCGGTCGGCGATGGCGGGCGCGAGCTGGAAGCCGGTGGCGCCGGCGCCGATCATGACGACGTCCTGGCCGGTCAGCTCGACGTCGTCACGCCAGCGCGAGGTGTGGAAGGCGGGCCCGTCGAAGGTGCCGGGCACGTCGGGGATCGAGGGTCGGTTCAGCTGACCGACGGCGCTGACGACGATCGCAGCCTGCAGCGTGGAGCCGTCGTCGAGAGTGACCTGCCAGCGGCCCTGCTCCTCATGCCAGGTGCAGTCGGTGACCTCGACGCCGAATCGGGTCATGGCAGGCACGTCGTGCTCCTCGGCGACGCGCTCGAAGTAGGCGAGCAGCTCGGGCTGGGTCGCGAAGAACTGGCTCCACTCCTCGTTCGGCGCGAAGGAGTAGCAGTAGTAGTGGTTGGCGACGTCGACACGAGCCCCCGGGTAGGTGTTCTCGCGCCACGTGCCGCCCGGGCCGTCGTTCTTCTCGACCACCGTGACCGGGTGACCGGCCTGGCGCAGCCGCAGCGCGGCCAACAGTCCCGACATGCCGCACCCGATGACGACGACGGGGTAGTCCTGCGCACCGTCGACCGGAGCGGGAGCACCGGCGTCGGACCCGTCGAGCGCGAGCTCCTCGGCCATCATCGGCACGTACTCGGGCGCCACCTCGGCGCCGGTCACGAAGCTCATCAGCTCGTGCAGCTCCGCTCCGTCGAGCGGCTCGGGGCCGGGGCAGCCCCTCTGGCACCAATCACGGACGACGTCCGCCGCGAGGTCGCGCGCGGCCGCCTGGTCCTCCGGCGCCATGAAGCCCTGCCACTCGTTGAGCAGGACGCCCGCGGGCCGCAGCGGACCGTCCAGGATCTCGCGTCGGCGCCCCGCGGGCAGCAGGTGCACGCAGGTGGCCAGCAGGGCCGGGACGGAGAGGTCGTCGAACAGCGCCCGCAGCCGTACGTCGTCGAGCTCTGCCGGCGAGGCCGGAGCGGTGTCAGGATGCGTGGTACTCGTCACAAATGGCGAGGGTACACACTTGTCAGAATCTGTCTACTCGCCTAGGTTCCAGCCCATGCGCTCCGTGATCGCCCACGGGCCCGGCGACGTCCGGGTCGACGACGCCCCCGACCCCGAGATCTCCGGCCCCGACGGGGCGATCGTCGCTGTCGAGGCCACCGCCATCTGCGGCTCGGACCTGCACTTCTACGACGGCGACCTGCCGTTCTTCCCAGTCGCGCTCGGCCACGAGGCGATCGGCCGCATCGTCGAGATCGGGCCTCAGGTACAGCGGTTCAGGGTCGGCGACCGGGTGCTCGTGTCGTCGGTGGCCGGCTGCGGTCGCTGCCCGGGCTGCGCCACGCTCGACCCGATCCGCTGCCACGCCGGCGCCCAGGTGTTCGGCTCCGGGCTGCTGCCGGGAGCGCAGAGCAGCCTGCTGGCGGTACCCGCCGCGGACTTCCAGCTGCTGGCCGTGCCCGAGGGGATCGACGACGACGCCGCCCTCCTGCTCACCGACAACCTGGCCACCGGCTGGGTCGGCGCGAGCCGCGGCCGGGTCGTCCCCGGCGACACCGTGGTCGTGCTCGGTCTCGGCGCGGTCGGGCAGTGCGCCGCGCGCGCTGCGCTGGCCCACGGGGCGGCCAGGGTTCTCGCGGTCGACCCCGTCGAAGGGCGCCGCGAGCGGGCGGCCGCCGCCGGCGCCGTCCCGCTGGCCGGAGAGACGCCGGCCCGGGTGCTCGAGGAGACCGACGGCGTGGGTGCCGACGTGGTGATCGACGCCGTGGCGAACAACGCTTCCCTCGACACCGCCTTCGCGAGCGTGCGCGCCGGCGGCACGGTCTCGGTGCTCGGCATCCACGACATGGAGCCCTACCCGCTCGGCGCGACGATGGGCGTGTTCCGCAGCGTCACGATGACCATGAACACCGCGCCGGTGCAGCAGACCTGGCCGGACCTCGTGCCGATGCTCACCAGCGGCCGGCTCGACGTCTCCGGCATCATCACCCAGCGCTTCGACCTCGAGCAGGCGGCCGAGGCCTACGCGGCCGTCGCGGCTCGCACGGCCGACACCATGAAGGTCGTGCTCACGGTGGGGAACCACTGATGGGATTCCTCGAACCGAACCTCCCGAGCGTCGACTACCCGACCTGGAGCCGCCTCTCCCGCTCGGAGCGGATGAAACCGATGGCGCGGCACTTCGCGCAGTACGGCTTCGGCTCCCCCGACGTGCTGATCGTCGTCTATGCGCTCAAGATCGTGGCCTACCTCGCCGTCGGCTGGGGCCTGGTGATGACCAAACCCGGCATCGACGGGCCCTTCGACGTGCTGGGCTGGGGCTCGGCACCACAGGTGCTCTACACCTTCGCGCTGTGGACGATGCTCTTCGAGGTGCTCGGCCTGGGCGGCGGGTTCGGCCCGCTCAACCTGCGCATCAACCCGCCGCTGGGCACCTTCCTCTACTGGCTGCGCCCGCGGACCATCCGGCTACCCCCGTTTCCCCGCTGGGTGCCCCTGACGGCCGGTGACGAGCGGACCCCGGTCGACTGCGTGCTCTACGCCGGGTTCCTGGTCTCGATGGTGATCGCGATGGTCGGGCAGATCCACGACTGGCAGGTCGTCTCCGCGCTGGTGTTCCTGGCGTTGATCGGGCTGCGCGACAAGGCGATCTTCCTGGCCGCACGGAGCGAGGTCTACGCCCCGATGCTGGTGGCGATGCTGTTCGCGCCGATCGACGGCGTCGCCTCGGTGAAGCTGACCCTGCTGCTCATCTGGTTCGGCGCGGCGATCTCGAAGGTCAACCAGCACTTCGCGTTCGTGGTGTCGGCGATGTTCAGCAACTCACCGGTCTTCCGCCTCGCGCCGGGCCTCAAGAAGCGGCTGCACACACACTTCCCTGACGACCTGCGCCCCTCGCCGATCGCACACCGGCTGGCGCACGTGGGCAGCGTCGTCGAGTTCGGCGTCCCGCTCGTGCTGCTGTTCGCCGGGCTCTACGGCCCGCACTGGCTGGTGCTCGTGGCAGCGGTGTGCGTGTCGCTGTTCCACCTCAACATCATCACCAGCCTGCCCATGGGCGTGCCGCTGGAGTGGAACGTGTTCATGATCATCGGCGTCTGGGTGATGTTCGTCGGTCAGGCCGACGCCGGCTTCGGCTCGCTCGAGCAGCCGCTTCTGGTGATCGGCCTCTTCGCCGTCTCGCTGTTCTTCGTCGTGTTCGGCAACGTCCGGCCCGACAAGGTCTCGTTCCTACCCTCGATGCGCTACTACGCGGGCAACTGGGCCGCCACCGCGTGGTGCTTTCGCGGTGATGCGCTCGACCGCTTCGAGTCCTCCGTCGTCAAGGCGTCCAAGATGCCGCACGTGCAGCTCGAGGAGCTGTACGGCAGCAAGGAGGAGGCGATGATCCCGCTGCACCTGGGCTACGCCTTCCGCGGCTTCCACACCCACGGCCGAGCGCTCTACACGCTCGCCGAGCGGGTCTGTCTGCCCGAGGCTCCGGACGACCCCTACCTGCTGCTCGACGGCGAGCTGGTCACCGGCACCGCCGTCGGCTGGAACTTCGGCGACGGCCACATGCAGCACGAGCAGATCGCGGCGGCGCTGCACAAGCGCTGCGACTTCCGCCCCGGTGACGTGCGCGTGGTGTTCTTGGAGTCCCAGCCGATGCTCACGCCGCGTCAGCAGTACCGGCTCTTCGATCCCGCCGTCGGCGAGCTCGAGCGCGGGTACGTCGAGGTCGCCGACCTGGTGTCGCGTCAACCCACCGACTTCGACGTGCCGCTGCACGTGGAGTCGACCACGCTCGACTGAGCCACCCGGCCGGGGGGTTGGTAGTCCGGCGCGACGTGCCCACCCTATGGGTATGACCACCACAGTCAACGCCCTTCAGGTGACCGGCCCGAAGGCCTCCTTCGAGCGAGCCACGATCGAGCGCCGGGATCTACGGCCCGACGACGTGCGCATCGAGATCAGCCACGCCGGCATCTGCCACTCCGACATCCACACCGCCCGCGAGGAGTGGGGTGGCACCACCTACCCGCTCACTCCGGGTCACGAGATCATCGGCACCGTCGCCGAGGTCGGCGACGAGGTCACCACCCACTCCGTCGGCGACGTCGTCGGCGTCGGCTGCTTCGTCGACTCCTGTCTTCAGTGCGAGGCCTGCAAGGACGGCGAGGAGCAGTACTGCACCGACCCCGGCGTCGTGCAGACCTACGGCATGGAGGACTACCACGGCGAGGTCACCAAGGGTGGCTACAGTCAGCAGGTCGTCGTGCGCGACCACTTCGTGGTGAAGATCCCCGACGGCATGGACCTCGCCGCCACCACTCCCCTGCTCTGCGCCGGCATCACGACCTATCACCCGCTCAAGGCGCTCGGCGTCGGGCAGGGCAGCAAGGTCGGCGTCATCGGCATGGGCGGCCTGGGCCACGTCGCCGTCAAGATCGCGGCCGCCATGGGTGCCGAGGTCAGCGTGCTCTCCCGCACCGACGCCAAGAAGGACGACGGTTTGGCCTTCGGCGCGAAGCACTACTACGCCACCGAGGACGGCTCGGTGTTCGACGAGCTCGCCGGCCACTTCGACGTCATCCTCAACACCGTCGGCTCGGGCATCCCGCTCGACTCCTACATGGGCACCCTCGGCCGCGGCGGGGTGATGCACAACCTGGGCGCCCCCGAGGACAACCTGGAGGTCGCGGCGTTCTCGCTGCTGCCGAACCGTCGCTCCCTGTCGGGCTCGATGGTCGGCGGCCTGCCCGAGACCCAGGAGATGCTCGACTTCTGTGCCGAACACGGCATCACCGCCACCGTCGAGGTGATCGATGCCGACCAGGTCGACGACTACTACGAGAAGGTCGTCTCCGGCGACGTGCGCTATCGCGCCGTCATCGACGTGGCCTCCCTCGCCTGACCGCACCACCGGACCGCGGTCCGGTTGAGACGCATCCCACGCCCGCTCCGGGAAGTCCCGGAGCGGGCGTGGCTGTTGTACCGAGCATGACTGCACACACCGCTTTCGAGTCCGTGAAGATCGGTGCCTGGGAGCTGCCCCAGCGCTTCGTGATGGCTCCGCTCACCCGCAACCGCTCTCCCCAGACCGTGCCGACCGAGCTCAACGCCGCCTACTACGGCCAGCGCGCCGGCGCAGGCCTGATCATCAGCGAGGGCACCCAGCCCAGCGCCGTCGGGCAGGGCTACCTCGGCACCCCCGGGCTGCACAGCGACGAGCAGGTCGCCGGGTGGCGCCGTACCGCCGACGCCGTGCACGCCGCCGGCGGGCGGATCGTCGTCCAGCTCATGCACGCCGGACGCATCGCCCACCCCGACAACAAGGGCGGCCTGGAGTCGGTGGCGCCGAGCGCGATCGCCGCGCCCGGACAGATGGTGACCGCCGACGGGCCGCGCGAGCACCCCGAGCCGCGGGCGCTCGAGACCGCCGAGATCCCGGGCATCGTCGAGGAGTACGTCATCGCCGCCCGCAACGCGGTCGACGCCGGCGTCGACGGGGTCGAGGTGCACTCGGCCAACGGCTACCTGCTGCACCAGTTCCTCTCACCGGTCAGCAACACCCGCACCGACTCCTACGGCGGCTCGCCCATCGACCGGGCCCGCCTGACCATCGAGGTCACCCGAGCCGTCGCCGACGCGATCGGCGCCGACAAGGTGGGCATCCGGATCAGCCCGGCCCACAACATCCAAGGTGTGCTCGAGGAGGATGCGGCCGAGACCCGCGCCACCTACGAGGCGCTCGTCGACGGCATCGCCGACCTCGGCCTGGCCTACCTCTCGATCCTGGCCGACCCGCGCGCCGAGCTCACCCAGGATCTGCGGCGCCGCTTCGGCGGTCCGGTCATCGTCAACGACGGCTTCGCCTCGGTCACCACCCTGGCCGACGTCGAGCAGTTGCTCGCCGAGGATCTCACCGATCTCGTGGCCGTGGGGCGCCCGTTCCTCGCCAACCCCGACCTCGCCGAGCGGTGGCGCACCGGGGCGGGCCTCAACTCCCCGAACCCCGACACCTTCTACGGAGGCGGCGCCGAGGGGTACACCGACTACCCCACCCTCGCCTCCGCCTGACCCGCGAGGGGTCGCGAATCGTCCCGCGAGGGGTCGCGAATCGTCCCGCGAGGGGTCGCGAATCGTCCCGCGAGGGGTCGCGAATCGTCCCTCGAGGGGTCGCGAATCGTCCCCCGAGGGTCAGCCTGGTGGTCGCGACGAGGCGGTCGCGTCCGGGCAGAACGCCTCACGCGGCGAGCCGGTGTGCAACTCCTCGGGCAGGGTCAGCACCAGATCATCGGAGAGCACCCGCAGATACCTCACGTGCACCGAGACGCTGGTGACGAACGACCCCGAGCGCGCCGCCAGCGTCTCGCAGCCGCTCATGTGCATCACGAGGGTGAGCTCCTCGGTGCTGTCGGGCCCGATGGTTCGCGAGGAGATCGACTCGAGCTGGAGCAACCTGGAGTCGGGCTGCCCCGGCGTCAGACCGGTGACCGTGAGGGGCAGCCGCCCCGGGTTGTGCACGGCGAAGGTGTAGCGCAACGTGCCCTGATCGGCGTAGCGCACCTGGCGGATCGTGCGCTCGGCGATCTGGAACGTGGCCGTGGCCTCGGTGCCCTCGACGGACGCCGGCGTCGAGGTGGTCAGGTGCGGGGCGTTCTGGCGCACGACGAGGGCGCCCACCGCGATCACGGTCGAGGCGGCCAGCACAGCGACCAGCAGCACTGGCCTGGTTCGCACCCTAGGCACGGCGGCGCAGCACGATGGCGCCACCGGCCGCCAGGAAGGCGGTGAGCACCAACAGCCCGAGCGGCCCCTCGTCGGCCAGATCCTCGGTCGCGACGACGGCCGACTGCTGCACGTCGGAGTCGTCTGCCACCGCCCCGGCTCCGGTCGCCGAGGCGCCGTCGGCGGACGGCTGCGACGGGCTGTCGAACCACCCGCACCCGGGCGGGTGTCGCAGCGTGGGGTCGCTGCGGTCGTACTGGCTGCACGAGAGGAAGCCGGCGTCCTTGACCGCGAGCCCGGGCTCGAAGACGGAGCCACCCTGGTCGCAACCGGCGACCGGCAAGGTGAAGTTGTTGGTCGCCTCGCCGTAGGACGACGTGTTGTCCTCCCAGCAGTTGCCGTGGCCCTCGTCGTCCCACCAGTGGTCGAGACCGTTGGGCCGCACCGCACCGGCCGGGCTGATGCCCATCGTGTTGGCGAAGGTGCGGTTGTCGTGCGAGGTGTCGTAGAGCTTCTGGGGGTCCATCTCGTCACGCAGTGGCGCCGGCACCCAGAACTGCATGGTGCCGTTGCGCCAGTTGTCGTAGATCCAGTTGTGGTCGGTGGAGTTGAAGTTGCCGCCCGCGATCAGCACGCCGGTGCCCACGGGCGTGGGGACGACGGGGCAGACGGCGCCCTCCATGTAGCCACGCTCGGGCATCGGCCGGTCGCACACGTCGTTGTCGACGTACTCGGTGTAGAAGTTCGTGTTGTTGGAGTAGATGCGGTTGTTGCTCCAACGGGCGTGGTCCTGCGGCAGACCGGGGTGGCCGGGGAACAGCGAGTCCGTGGCGATGCCGGTGGCGTTGTCGTAGAACCGGTTGTGGTGCGCCCAGATCGAGTTGCCGGCCGTGCCTGAGTAGCCCAGCGTGTTGTGGTGGCTGCGGTTGTTGCGGATCTCGATGGCATACCGGGTGACCTCGAACTCGGGGTTGTCGGCGTTGAGGTCGCTGCCGGAGCCGGGGTAGATGCCGGAGTCGCCGTTGTAGTAGTTGTTCGTGCGCTCGATGAGCCCGTGGTCGCTGGCGAACGCGAGGATGCCGTACTCGTCGTTGGCCCGGGTGACGAGCCGGTCGAGCACGAAGCCGTCGGTCTCGAGCACGTAGACGCTGTTGAACTCGGCCTGCTGGAACGTCATGTTCGCCAGGTAGACGCCGCCCATCCGGTCGAGCCGGATCGCGTTGAGCTTGCTGAACTGGTTGTCGATGAGCACGTCGCCCTGGTGGCGGCCGGTACCCACGATCTGGGTGCCGCAGAACCGGCTGTCGCAGGCGATCGAGTCATCGTGCGGCGTGGCGTCACCGAAGAGCGCGATCAGGTTGAGGTTGTGCGCGCAGCGCCGCTGGTCGGCGTACGACAAAGCGATCGGGTCGGAGGTCTCCTCGGCCTCGGCAGCCAGGCCGTCGGCCTCGGGGGCCACGGCGTCACCGGAGAGGGAGCCGATGTACTGCGCCGTGGCGCCGAGCGGGTCGTCGGACTCGGTGGCGAGGTGGGAGCAGTAGTCACTGCGCCCGGCCTTGGCCCATTTGCTCTCGGTGTAGCGGCCGGGCAGCACGTAGATCGAGGTGCGCCGGTGGCGGATCGTGTTGACGGCGTCCTGGATGGAGTGGAAGTCACAGCGCCGCAGCAGCCGGGTGTTGACCCGCTTGAGGCGGCCGGCCGGCATAGCGGCGATGCGTGCGCGCGAGCTCTTCTTGCACACCACGCGGGCGCGGGCGTTGTCGTAGCCGAGGAAGTGCGGCACGGCTCCCGTTCCGTCCGGGAACTCGGCCGGCCTCTCCTCGTGAGCCCCCGCGGACGGCGCCAGGGCGAGGCCGCCGACGCCGAGGCCGATCGCGAGACCGACGGTCAGGAACAGCTGGACGACTCGGCGCATGCTGAGAACTCCCTGAGTGATGTGGCCCATAGGGAAGGTAACGGCATCCGCGCCCGGAAGTCACGGGTTCAGCGCACCCAGACGTGCTCCCAGCCCCGCACCGTGGAGGTGTGAGCCCGCTGGGACCGGTCGTGGTCGACGGTCCAGGTGGGGTGGGTGCGCAGGACGGTCTCGAGCGCGATCCTCGACTCCAGTCGGGCCAGCGAGGCACCCAGGCAGAAGTGCACGCCGTACCCGAACGAGAGGTGGTGCTCGGGTTCGCGGCGGACGTCGAACTCCTCGGCGTCCGGCCCGTACTTGCGCTCGTCGCGGCCGGCGGCGGTGTTGAGCAGCAGCACCGGTGAGCCCTGGGGGATCGTGACGCCGTGCAGCTCGAGGTCGCGGGTGGCGCGGCGGGCCTGCACCGGGGAGGGGCCTTCGTAGCGGAGCACCTCCTCGACGGCCTGGCCGATCTTGTCGGGGTTCTCCACCAGCCAGGCGCGCTGGTCGGGGTGGGCGTCGAGCAAGATGCAGGCCCAGCCGAGCAGCCGGCCGACGGTCTCGGTGCCGGCGATCACCAGCAGCAGTCCGAACTCGACGCACTCCTGGGCGGTGAGGTCGGTCGCGGCGAGGTCGGAGAAGAGGTCGCCGATCGGCTCGGTGCGGCGCCGTTCGAGCAGGTTCTGCAGGTAGCCGGCCAGTTCGAGGATGGCGTTCACGGCCGTGGGGTTGGTGAAGCCCTCGTCGCCCTCGAGGTGGAAGGCGGTGTCGATGATCAGTCGCACCTCCTCACGTTCCTCCGAGGGCACACCGAGCAGCTCGGCGATGACGCGCGAGGGGATCTGCGCCGCGAACTGCTGCACGAAGTCGAACTCCTCGCCCGGCGTCCAGGCCGCGAGCAGCGACTCCGCGATCTCGCGGATCTTCGGCTCGAGGTCGGAGACCCGGCGGGTGGTGAACACGCGGGAGACCAGCTTGCGCAGACGCGTGTGGCTCGGTGGGTCGGAGTTGATCATCATCCCGGTCTGCTGCCTCTCGGGGGTGAGCAGCTCCAGCACGGTGCCGTAGGCGGAGGAGAAGGCCTCGGTGTCCTTGAGGGCCGCGGCGACGTCGTCGTAGCGCGAGAGTGCATAGAAACCGCGCTCGTCGTTGAAGTACACCGGTCGCTCGTCACGCAGCCACTTCCACGTCTCGTACGGGCTCGCGTCGAGCTCGGAGTCACTCGGGTCGTACACGGGCACGAGGCTCATCTGCCATCCTTCGGTGCATGTCGGGTGATTCGCGTCAGAAGACTGACACCGAAACGGCGGGTCCGTCAACGCGCTCCTACGACGGCTCACGTCGACGAGAGCAGGGTCACGAGCGGGTGCTCGCCGCCGCAGCACGGCTGGCCAAGGCGCAGTCACGCTGGACCTGGCAGGACATCACCTTCCGCGCCGTGGCCGACGAAGCGGGCGTCAGCGAGCGCACCGTGTACCGGCACTTCCCCACCCAGGCCGCCCTGCACGACGCCTTGATGGACCGACTGCGCGCCGAGGCGGACGTCTCGTTCGAGGGTCTTGACGCCTCCGGAGTCGCCGAGATGGCGCGCCGGATGTTCCGCTCCCTCGACCGCTACACCCCGCACCCGGTCGACGCGACCGAGCACAGCCCCACCCTGGTCGCCGTCGACCGCACCCGCCGCGAGGGACTCCTCGCCGCGAGCGATGGCGATCGACGCCTCGCCGCGGTCCTCGACGTGCTGTGGAGTGTCGAGAGCTACGAGCGTCTGGCCCGCGCCTGGGGCATGGACGCCGACCACGCGGCCGAGGCGGTCGGCTGGGCCATCGAGACCCTCCAATCCGCGTCGGTGGTCGAGCACCGCCCCACCGCGGGTGGTTGAGCCGGGCGAGGCGCTAGCCGAGTCCTGCCATCACGGTGGTTGAGCCGGGCGAGGCGCTAGCCGAGTCCCGTGCCCACCGGTGGTTGAGCCGGGCGAGGCGCTAGCCGAGACCGTGTCGAAACCCAGTGAGGCGGAAAGCAGCGTCGCCTTCACAGTCGCCGGGTTTCGACGCGCTCGTCGCTAGCGCTCCTCACGGCTCAACCACCGCCCCACCGCGGGTGGTTGAGCCGGGCGAGGCGCTAGCCGAGACCCGCCCTCACGGTGGTTGAGCCGGGCGAGGCGCTAGCCGAGTCCCGTGTCGAAACCTGGTGAGGCGACAAGCAGCGTCGCCTTCACAGTCGCCGGGTTTCGACGCGCTCGTCGCTAGCGCTCCTCACGGCTCAACCACCGGCGGACGCGCTCGTCGCTAGCGCTCCTCACGGCTCAACCACCGGGGCCATCACGGTGGTTGAGCCGGGCGAGGCGCTAGCCGAGACCCGCCCTCACGGTGGTTGAGCCGGGCGAGGCGCTAGCTGAGACCCGCGTCGAAACCCAGCGAGACGGAAAGCAGCGTCGCCTTCACAGTCGCCGGGTTTCGACGCGCTCGTCGCTAGCGCTCCTCACGGCTCAACCACCGCCCGGCGCGCTCGTCGCTAGCGCTCCTCACGGCTCAACCACCGGGGCCACCGCGGGTGGTCAGTGCTCCAGGTAGGTGGCGGCCATGTCGGCGTCGCCGTGACCGGCGTCGACGGCCCGCTGGAGATGGGCGAGGATGCCGGGCATCAGGGCGAGCTCGAGGTCGACACCGGCCGCCGCGGCGGCGATGAGGGAGGCGTCCTTTGCGGCGCCCGAGAGCGCGAAGGACGGGTCGAAGGAGCCGTCGAGCATCGCCCCGCCCTTGACCTGCACGTACGGCGCGTCGAGGGCGCCACCGCCGACGGCCTCGAGGAACAGCCGCGGGTCCAGACCCAGTTCGCGCGTGAGCGCCAGCGACTCGGCCACCCCCTCGAGCACGGTGAGCACCCAGGCGTTGGCGGCGAGCTTGAGCCGGCTCCCGGCGCCGGCGGCGCCGACCCACATGGTTCGCGAGCCGATGGCGTCGAGCACGGGGGCGACCCGCTGGCGCAGGGCCTCCTCCCCTGAGGCGAGCACGACGAGGGCGCCGTCCTCGGCCGGCTTGCGGGTGCCGAGCACGGGCGCGTCGACGAGCGCGACCCCCGCGCGTTCGGCGAAGGCGACGATCCGGTCGCTGCCCTCGACGCCCACGGTCGAGGTCTGCAACCACACGGCGTCGCCGAGATCGAGTCCGCCGACCACCTCGAGCACGGAGTCGGCGTCGTAGAGCATCGTGACCACGATGTCGGCGCCGGCCACCGCCTCCTGCGCGGTGCGCGCGATCGTCGCGACGTCGCGCAGCGGCTCGGCGCGCTCCACACTGCGGTTCCACACGCGCAGCCTCAAGCCCGCGGCGGCGATGTTGCCGGCCATGCCGAGGCCCATCGTGCCGGTTCCGAGGAGGGCGACGACGGGTTCGCTGGCGCTGGTCATGCTCCGAGCCAAGCACGCCCGCCAAAGCACGCCCGCCAAGCACGCCCGCCACACACTCTGCCGCAAAACGAGAACGTGTTCTAGTCTGTGACGGCAGTCACCCACGCAGAGGAGCCGTCATGACCAGCACCGGCAGCACTCCCGCCCGTCCCCTACGCGTGATCGGCTGGTCGACCGGCACGGTCGGCCGCCTGGTCATCGCCGGCATCGACGCTCGCCCCGACATGGAGCTGGTCGGACTGTGGGTCTCCCACCCCGACAAGGTGGGCCAGGACGCCGGCCGCCTGGCCGGGCTCGACCGCGACCTCGGTGTGCTCGCGACCAACGACAAGTCCGAGCTCTACGACCTCGGCGCCGACGTGGTCATCCACAGCGCGATGACCGACGACCGGGTCTTCGAGGGGCTGGAGGATCTCGTCGACATGGTCGAGAACGGTCTCAACGTCGTGTCGTCGGGCCCGGTGCTGCTCACCTTTCCCGACGGGCTCGGCCTCGACGTCTACACCGACCGCATCGCCGCCGCGGGCGAGGAGTCGGGCGCCAGCCTGCATGTCAACGGCATCGACCCCGGGTGGGCCAACGACGTGCTGCCGCTGACCGTCACCAGCCTCAGCAAGCGCATCGACCTCGTACGAGTCAGCGAGATCGCCGACTACTCCACCTACTACCAGCCGGTGGTCATGCACGATCTGTTCGGCTTCGGTCGACCGCTCGACTACGAGGCCGTGCTGTGGCAGCCGGGCATCCTCACCACCGCGTGGGGTCCGGTCGTCAAGCACATCGCGGCCGGCCTCGATCTGACCCTCGACGAGCCGCTCGTCGAGCACGTCGACCGGATCGCTGCCGAGAGCGACTTCGCCATCGCCTCCTGCGAGATCCCGGCCGGCACCATGGCCGCCGTCCGCTTCACCGTGACCGGCACGGTCGACGGCGAGCCGCGCGTGGTGCTCGAGCACGTCACCCGCACCCACGTCGACCAGGCGCCGCACTGGCCGACGCCGGCCGAGGGTGGAGGCAGCTACCGGGTCGAGGTGTTCGGCGACCCGAACATGAAGGTCGAGTTCACCCACGAGGGCGAGGACGGCGACCACAACGACTCCGGCATGCTCACCACCGCGATGCGCCTGGTCAACGCCGCGCACGCGGTGTGCGCGCACCCGGGCGGGTTGGTCGTGGCGAAGGATCTGCCGATGATCACCGGCCGCGGCCTCGTCGCCCGCTGACCCGCCGACGAGGTCCGGGAACCAGGGCGGGTGCGGCTGCGGCCCCCTGTGGCCACCTCCACACCCCCGTGTGGACCGCGCCCCCGCGCGGGTGGTGGCCGGCCGCAGCGCCGCACCTGCCGATGCCTGGACAACGCACAGTGGCCACCGCGGTTACGCGTGCCCCTCGGTGCGCTAGACCACCCGCATTCAGAAGCTCGGACGCCGCTTCTCGACGAACGCGGCGACGCCCTCGGGTGCCTCGGGGCCGGCCGCCTGGGTACGGATGCCCAGCAGCTCGCGCCGCATCGTGGTCTCGGGCGCGTCGTCGGCGGCGGTACGGATGAGACGCTTCGCCGTGGCGAAAGCCTCGGGTGGGCCGGCCAGCAGCGTCGCCACGACCTTCTCGACGGCGCTCGACAGCTCGTCGTCCGGCACGACGCGCGCGACGAGCCCGGCCGCGGCTGCTTCGGTGGCGGTGATCGAGTCGTTGAGCAGCGCGAGCCGCAGCGTGGTGTGCAGGCCGAGGGTGTGCACGAGCAGGCTGCTGCCGCCGTCGTTGGAGAGGCCGACCTTGGTGTAGGCCAGGGTGAACGAGGCCGACTCGGCGGCGAGCACGACGTCGGCGGCGGCAGCGAACGGGAAGCCGGCACCGGCGGCACCGCCCTGCACGACCGAGACCACGATGGCCGGCGAGCGCATCAGCTCGCTGACCAGCCGGTGCAGCTGGTCGGCCAGGTCGTCGATGAAGTCCGGCATGCTCTCGGCACCCGCGAAGGCGCCGAGGTCGCCACCGACCGAGAAGAACCGGCCCTCGGCGGCGAGCACGATGACCCGAGCGGCGTCGGCGTGGGCCTGGCGCACGGCCGCGAGCAGCTCGGCCACCGACTCGAGGTGGAGCGGGTTGCCGCGCTGGCCGTCGACCAGCGTGATGCGGGCGCAGCCCTCGGAGGAGGTGTAGTCGACGAAGGTCATGCGGGCATCGTGCCAGCGGGCTCCCCCGCGTCGTTGGCCGCGGGTGCGGGCGGGGTCGACGCCCGCCCGGGCCACCAGATGCGGTCGCCGAGGTCGAGGGCCAGGGCAGTGACGAGGACGGAGCGCACGATGAAGGTGTCGAGCAGCACACCGAGGGCCACCGCCACGCCGAGCTCGACGAGGAACACGAACGGGATCGAGGCGAGGGTGAGGAACGTGGCCGCGAGCACGAGACCGGCCGAGGTGATGACGCCGCCGGTCGAGCGCAGGGCCACCAGGGCCCCGGCCCGGGTGCCGATCTGTGCGGCCTCTTCGCGCACCCGTGTCATCAAGAAGATGTTGTAGTCGATGCCCAGCGCGACCAGGAACACGAAGGCGAACAGCGGGAACCCGGGGTCGGAGCCGGCGAAGCCGAAGACGTACTCGAAGAGGAGCGCCGAGATGCCCAGGGCGGCGCCGAAGCTCAACACCACGGTGCCGATCAGCAGCACCGGCGCCAACACGCTGCGCAGCAGCACGACCAGGACGAGCATCACGAGCGAGAGCACCACGGGGATGATCACTTCCGTGTCGCGGTCGGAGGCGACCTTGGTGTCGTAGTACACCGCCGGCCAGCCGCCCACGAGGGTGGCGTCGTCCACCCGGTGAGCCACCACCCGCGCCTGCTTCACGACGTCCTGCGTGGCGGCGCTGGCGACGTCGCCGGCGATCGGTGCCTCGAAGAACGACCGACCTCCCCCGATGGGTCGAGCGGCGGACGGCGTGCCCACGCCTGGTTGCCCGGCGACCGCGGCCGCGACCTCGTCGATGTCGTCGGCGGCGGCGACGACCTGGAGTGTGTTGGAGGTGTCGAGCAGCCCGTGCTCGAGCAGCACTTTCTGGCCCTTCACCGAGTCGGTCTCGTGGGTGAAGGTGTCCTCGGTGGAGAGTCCTGCGGTGTTGAGGGTGAAGAGTCCGAGGCAGGCGAGTGCGAGCAGCCCGCTGGTGAGGATCCACACGCGGCGCGGGTGCGGTTGCACCAGCGCCCCGACCTTCGCCCACAGTCCGGACTCGTTGGGCTCGCGCGAACCGAACGCCGGTCGCTTGGGCCAGAACACCCAGCGTCCGCAGATCACCAGCAGCGCGGGCAGCAGCGTGACCATGACCAGGAACGTGACGGCGACGCCGACGGCGTTGACCGGGCCGAGACCGGCGGTCGAGTTGAGCTCGGCGAGCAGCAGGCACAGCATGCCGAGCACCACGGTGCCCGCCGAGGCGAGGATCGCCGGAGCAGCGCGGTGCAACGCGACCGCCATGGCCTCGTGCCGATCCTCGTGCTTGCGCAGCTCCTCGCGATAGCGGGCGGTCAGCAGGAGGGCGTAGTCGGTGCCGGCGCCGATGACCAGGATCGAGAGGATGGACTGACTCTGACCGTTGACCGTGACGTCGGCGTACTTGGCCAGCAGGTACACGATGCCGCCCGCGCACGACAAAGCGACGACCGCCGACACGATCGGCAGGATCCACAGCATGGGCGAGCGATAGGTGAGGAGCAGGATCAAGATCACCACGCCCAGGGTGATGAGCACCAGGGTGGTGTCGATGCCCTCGAAGGCCTCGGCCGAGTCGGCCGCCTGGCCGCCGGCTCCGGCCAGGTGCACGGTGACGCCATCGATCTGCGCGATGTCGCGCAGACCCTTGGCCGCGTCCGGCATGTCGTTCCAGCCGTTCGCGCCGAAGTCGAAGGTGACCAGCGTGACGGCGACGGCACCGTCGTCGGAGTAGCCGCCCATGCCGGCCTTCGCGGCGATCTCGGGCGGCACGACACCGGCATCGATCACGCCGTCCAGACCGGCCATCTGCTGAGCCTGCTCGCCGATCGCCTGCTTCTCGGACGCCGTGAGCGTGCCGTCGTCGGCCTCGTAGACCACCAGGGTCGGGATCTGATTGGGGTCCATCTGGCTCGCGAGGGCGTCGATCACCTGGGTCGACTCCGCCGATCCGGGCAGCCAGGAGGAGGCCTCGTTGTTCTGCACGTCGGCGAGCTTCGCGTTCAACGTTCCGAGACCGCCTGCGGCCACGAGCCAGGCGACGAGCACGAGCCACTTGGTGACGCGGCCGGTCAGCCGGCCGGCGATCTGTCGATGCATGGGTACACCTCAGCAGGTCGGGGCGCTTGCGCGCATCAGGGTTGTCCCTGGTCTGGACCCGCGGCCGCCGCAGGACTCATCGCGGGCAGGGCGACGGCGCCCGACTGAGGGGCCGCCCGTCTGGGTAGAGGCAAGCCATGAACGACGCAGACTCGATCGTCTTCGACCAGGTACAGATCGGCCGTGGCCTCAAGCCCGTGGCTCAGCACGGGTTCGTGGTGCTCACCCCCGGCCACGTCACGCTGCTCGACAGCAAGGAGCAGCAGGTGGCCACGGGGCCGATCTCCGGGTGCAACCCCACCTTCACCCGGTTCACGCGCAAGCAGAACATCACGCTCCTCGTCGGCGGCGAGACGTTCAACGTGGCGCCGGCGTGGGGTCGCACCGTCGGCACGCTGCTGCCCGACGGCAAGGGCGTCAAGGACGCCGCCGCCCTACTCATGGCGTGTCTGGAGAACGACGGGCGACTGCCCGCCTGACCCACCCCATGGGTGCGCGTCAGCGCACCTCGAGCGGCACGCTGAGCGGACGCCGCACGTAGTTGCACGGCGCCCGGGTCACGGCGTCCTGGTCGACGGCGAAGTCGGGCATCCGAACCATCAGTTCGGTCAGCGCGACCCGGCCCATCATCCGCGCGGCGGCGGCACCCAGTGGTGGGCGCCGTGGGCGAAGGTGAGGATCTGACGCCCGTGGTGCACCGGGTCGTGGTCGCGCAGTGCCGCGTACATCGGCCACGGATCGGCCCAGCTCTCCCCGCTGCGGGGCACGAACCGCACCCGCGTCGTCGTCACCGCGCCAGCCCACCGCAGGCTCGGGAACCCGTCAACGGTCGTGGTTCGGGTCGTGGCCTGGCGGCGTTATGGCGCGTGCTCAGGCACACGACCCAGACCACGACTCTCTACTCCAGCCCGAAGAGCCGCACCGCGTTGTCGTGTAGCACGGCCCGGTTCCAGTCGTCGCCGAGCCCCAGCCCGGTGACGGACTCCACGGCGTGCAGGTAGGGGTAGGGGATGTTCGGGTAGTCGCTGCCGAACAGCACGCGCTCCCCGAGGTCGCGTAGCCGCGCGAGCTCCGAGGCCGGGAAGGGTGCTGTTTCTTCGGTGAACGCGGTGAAGGCCATGGTGGTGTCGAGGTGCACCGAGCGCGAGGTCTCGACGAGGTCGAGGAAGGCGGCGTAGTCGGGGAGCCCCATATGTGCGACGACGAGCACCAGGTCGGGGAACCGTCGGGCGAGCCGCACCATGCCGGCCGGGCCGGTGTGCGTGCCGGGTGCGGGGCCGTGCCCGCCGTGGATCACGATCGGTGTTCCAGCCTCGGACAGCACCCGCCACACGCCGTCGAGCAGCGCGTCGTTGGGGTCGTAGTCGCCCACCTGCACGTGCGCCTTGAAGACCCGGGCACCCGCATCGAGTGCACGGCGCACGTAGGCCTCCGCGCCGGGCTCGGGGTAGAAGGTCGCCGAGTGCAGGCAGTCGGGGTGACCGGCCGCGAACGTGGCCGACCATTCGTTGAGCCAGGCCGCCATGTCGGGCTTGTGCGGGTAGTTCAGCGAGGTCCAGGTGCGCACGCCCAGGTCGCGCAGCATCCGCACCCGGGTCGGCTCGTCGGCTCGGTAGGTGATCGGCCACGGCCGCCCGAGCAACGGACCGACGGCGTCGAAGTAGGCCCACACCTTCGCCAGCACCGGCTCGGGCATGAAGTGGGTGTGCACGTCGACGATGCCCGAGATGCCCAGCGCGTCGTACGTCGCCCGCAGCTCCGCGCACTCCTCGTCCGGCTCGGTCACCGGACCAGCATGCCGCGAGTGGTTGAGCACACCGCTCACCGAAGGGGTGACATCGATCACCGGTCGGCGGGGCACCGTGAGCAGAACCAATCAAGGAGGAAGCAATGCTCTGGACCATTCTGATCGTGCTGGCCATCATCGCGCTGGTGCTGTTCATCCTGGGTCGCGTGCGCGGCAACCGGCTCTGAGCGCTCGGTGCGCGATCGTGGCCCGGCTCGAGGGAGGCCGGGCCACGGCCGTGTCCGGGCTCGTCGGTTAGGCTGAGCCGGACGGCGGTGGGGCTCGCCGACAACCGCGGCCACGGCCGCCAACAGTCCCTACCTGACATCGACGGTAGGAGAGCTGTGTCCTCGAAGCCCCGGCCCCAGGGCGGCTGGCAGTCCGAACCCACCGATCCGGACACCGCGGACGTCGCCTGGGACGACTCCAGCCCCGGCGTCGTCCGTCGCGAGCAGGCCCAGATCCTGGTTGCCATCTCCCTCGGCGGTGCCGTCGGCGCGTGCGCGCGGTACGGGGCCGGCCTCCTCTGGCCGACCCCCACTGGCCACTTCCCCTGGACCACGTTCTGGATCAACGTCGTCGGGTGCGGCCTGATGGGCGTGCTGATGGTGCTGGTGAGCGAGCGGTTCACCACCCATCATCTGGTGCGCCCGTTTCTCGGCACGGGTGTGCTGGGTGGTTTCACGACCTTCTCGAGCGCCACCGTCGACCTGCAGAGGCTGCTGACCCCACAGACCTCCGGGACGGCGCTGCTCTACGCCGCGGGCACGGTGCTCGCCGCGGTGGCCGCGGTGTGGGTCGGCGTCACGCTGACCCGGTTCGCGGTCTTCGACCGAACCGAGGCTGCATCGTGACCTGGGCGATGGTGATCGTCGGTGCCATGGTCGGTGCACCGCTGCGCTACACCGTCGACCGCGTCGTGCAGTCGCGCCACGACACCGGATTCCCGTGGGGCACGTTCAGCGCCAACATGCTCGGCTGCGCGATCCTCGGCTTTCTGGTTGGCGCCACCACGGTCACCGCGGTGCCGGAATCGCTGCAGGCCCTCGTCGGCGTCGGCCTGGCCGGCGCCCTGAGCACCTACTCGACCTTCTCGTTCGAGACCCTGCGTCTGGCCGAGACGGGCTCGCGCCGCTTCGCCGCGACCAACGCCGGCGTCAGTGTCGTCGCGGGGCTCGGCACCGCTGTCCTGGCCGCGGCGTTGGCCGTCGCGTCGTTCGCCTGACGCGAGCCGCGCCCACGGTGGGCACCGCGCCCGTGGCACGCTCGATGCCAGGAGCCTGGACCTGGCCGACGCGCTCGACTGGCCGTCCTCGCGCAAGCACGCCGTGCTCGTCACGACGAAGGCGGACGGTAGCCCGCAGTCCAACGACATCGTGTAAGCCGTCTACGACGGGGCCCTCCACGTCTCGGTCACCCACGATCGGGCCAAGACGGCCACCATGCGCCGTGACCCCCGAATCGGGCTGCACGTGAGCGAGCCGAGTTCGTGGTCCTACGTCTCCTTCTCAGGCACCGTCGGGCTCAGCGACGTCGTTGCGTCGCCCGACGATGCCGCCTGCGACGCGCTGTGCCCTGCTTCCTAGACGGTGGCGCCCTGATCGCGCAGATCCGTGCGCAACCGCTCGGGATCCTCGACGCCGAGCGTGACGCCGGGGTGCCTCAGCACCCGCCGCAGCAGACCGGTCGGATCGATGCCCGGCACCGCGTCGCGAAACGAGACACACAGGGCGTCGTCGCCGTTCGGGGTGAACGACACGCCGCGGTCTGCGAACGACAGATGAGGCGGGCCGGCCGTCTTCACGAACGAGAACCCGCCGCTGCGCACGGTGCCGGTGATGTTGGTCAGCGGCGTCTCCAGGCTCCAGAGCCCGTACCGCACCCGCATCGCGGCGGTGGTGACCTCGACCCAGCACCGCTGCGGGGTGATGCCGAACGGCAAGGCGGCCAGACGATAGGACGCCGCGAAGGCGACGCGGTGGCGCATGACACCCAGTCAAGGGCGAGATGCGCTCCGGCGGATCACCCCGAACCGCCTGGGGCAGAGGCCCATCTCGCACGCGCAGGCTTGGGCCCCCGGTCTGGCTTCTTGGCGTCCCACGACACGTCGATCCGCTCTCGAGCACCGAAGACCGCCGGGCCGCTTCGACCAGGACCGAGACCGCCTTGCATTAGTTCGTATTGCCATCCATAATAGGTGGTACTACGAACCAAAAGGGAGCCTCGCCATGAAAGCAGCAGTCGTCACCACCTGGGGAGAAGCGCCCCGTCACACAGACGCAGCCGAGCCGGTGGCCGGCAGGGGCGAGGAGGTCGTCGAGGTACTCGCCTCCGCTGTCTCGCCGAGGGTCCGCTCGCAGGCAGCGGGCAGCCACTACACGAGCACGGACGAGTTGCCACTCATCCCCGGTATCGATGGTGTGGGCAAGCTCGCCAACGGCAAGCTGATCTACTTCCTGCTGCCCGACACGAACAAGGGCGCCATGGCAGAGCGGACTGCCGTCGACATGCGCCGCACCGTACCGTTGCCCAGGGGCGCCGACGCGGTCAAGATCGCTGCGCTGATGAACCCGGCCATGGCCTCATGGGTGGCGCTGCGTCAGCGCATCACGTTCCGTCGGGGTCAAAGTGTGCTCATCCTCGGCGCCACCGGCAACGCCGGGCGTGCCGCCATCCAAGTCGCCAAGCGACTGGGGGCCAGCCAGATCGTCGCGGTCGGCCGGGGCGCCGACAGCATGAACGACCTGACCCGGTTGGGAGCGACTCGCGTGATCGAACTGGCCGGTGACCCTGGCGAGGTGAAGCGCAATCTCGCCGGCGCCGGAGAGTCGGTCGACGTGGTCGTCGACCTTGTGTGGGGTGAGCCGACGAGAGACGCGCTCCATGCCATCATCCCGAACCGCGCCAGTGACGAGCAGGAGCTCACCTGGATCCAGATCGGCTCCGTAGCAGGACTCGAATCACCGATCCCCTCAGCAGCCCTCCGCGCGGTCAACCTGCAGATCATCGGCTCAGGCCAAGGATCGGTCCCCCACCACAGATACCGTCGCGAGATCGGTGTCCTCGCCAAGGAAATCCTCAAAGGCACCTTCGATGACTCCGGCAAAGCAGAAGAAGTCGCCCTCAAAGATGTTGAGACTGCTTGGGCCGACACCAGTAGCACCAAGCGTCTGGTCATCGTGAACCCATGACGACCTCACCAAGCACCACGACAGACGCCCCGCTCGACCTCGGCGACGATGAGGAACTGCTTGACGCAGTGGTGCAGACCGCGTTCACGGTGACATCCGTCCTGAACCGCGTCGCCGCGAAACACGATCTGTCCTTGACCCAGCTGCGCACGCTCGGCATCCTGCGGGATCGCACTCCACGGATCGCGGTCCTAGCCGACTTTCTCGGCCTGGAGAAGTCAACGATGTCGGGACTGATCAGCCGAGCCGAACAGCGCGGACTCCTTGAGCGAAGCACTGACCCCGATGATGCCCGCGCCACCATCGTCGCCATGACCGATGTCGGACTCGAGCTCGCCGACAAGGTACGAGACGAGGTACACCAGTCCCTTCGCCCGCTGCTGCGCTCGGCCATGCTCGGCGAGCACCAGTATCTAGTCGACGGCCCAGCGGCTGCCTTCGCTCTCGGCACCGGGCCGTCGGCATGATCGTCGTCTCTGGAACCTGACCTTCGCCCCACCCGCCCACAACCGGGTCACCGAACTGGCCCACACCCTGACCAGCGGCACGCTGAAAGAGCCAGGGCGTTGGACCCACCCCAAGGGCCCGCTGTTCTGCGACCGCTGCGAAGACGCCGGACTGGTCGAGCAGAGAATCGAGACGTTCTACGGCACCGTGGCCCTGACGGCTGAGTACCTGACCGATTTCGCCACCACCCTCGAGACGATGCTCAGCGACCACCGGGCCCCCTCCGGTGCGGTGGTGAGCATCAGCCCGTAGCTGGGCGGCACCAGGAACGCTGCCCCACTGCCTGCACGCAGCGTCCCGGCCGGAGGCACCGGCCTTTCGGCCGGGGCGCAGGGAGCCGGTCGATCACGTGCATCAGACACCGATCTGGAGGTCCACGACAGTGGAGCCGTCGGCGAGCGTGAACCGGTAGTGCAGATCAACCGTGCCGCCAGGAAAGTCGCCCTCAAGACGCTGGACGACGTCGTAGTGCAGCACGTCGGCCCTCGAGGCGCCGGCGACCTCGATCGTGTAGGAGTACTCGCTGGTCGCGCGTCCCAGCCAGGCACGGATCTCGGCGGTTCCGGTATATGTCTGGCCGTCGTCGGTGACGGTCGCCCCCTGCCCGAAGCAGGCCATCTCCGCATCGATGTCGTGGGCGTGATGGGCGGCGATGTGCCTCGTGATCACCGCGGGCAGGTCGGCGGGGTCGATCGGGGTCGTGTTGTTCCAGTCGATGGTGGTCATGCCTGCGAGGTTCGGCCCTCACGTAGCGGGAGGGTCAAGTCGAGGGCGGGCATGTCGAGGTCGCTTGACCCTCCCCCTGGGAGAGAGTGCATCGTCTCTGGATGAGTTCCGGACTGACGATCGGGGAGTTCGCCGCCCTGACGCATCTGAGCATCCGCACGCTGCGGCATTACCACGAGACCGGAGTACTCCAACCTGCCAGCGTCGACCCCTTCACCGGCTATCGCCACTATTCACCGGATCAGATACCACCGGCTCAGGTCATCCACCGGCTGCGCCAGCTCAACCTTCCGTTTGCCCGAGATCAAGGCGATCCTCTCCACCGACGACGCTGATCGCCGTGCCGATCTCGTGGCGGGGCACCTGAGCAGGCTCGAAGGCGAGCTCGACCGCACTCGCGCCGCGGTCGTCGCGCTCCAGCGGCTCCTGCGCCCCGACGCCGAGGCACTGGCGATCGAGCTGCGGCTCGTGCCAGAGCGCACCGTGGCAGCCGTCAGCGGAACGGTTCGCCGTGACGACGTCAACGCCTGGTACGACGCCGCGATGCGAGACCTGGACGCGGCCGTGGCTCCAGGTGACCGACTCGGGACACCCGCCGGCCGCTATGCCAACGAGCTGTTCACCGAGGGCAGCGGTGAGGTCATGGTCTTCTACCCGGTCCAGGAGATCGTCACTACCGGCCGGGTCGAGACGGTCTCCCTACCGGAAATCGAACTCGCGGTCGCCGTACACTCCGGCAGCCACGACGACATCACCGAGACCTACGGACGCCTCGGGCAGTGGGTCGTCGACCACGCCCTGGTCGTCGCGGGCCCCGTCCACGAGACGTACCTCGTCGGCCCCCGCGACAACGACGCCGAGACAACGTGGCGTACCGAGATCGGCTGGCCGATCTTCCGCATCAGCAGGAGGTGATGGGTTCTCGTCGACGGCGGATGCTGCTGCCGAACGGTCGGAATCGACGATCCGCTGGGCGGCGTGCGCGATCGGCATCCCGATCTCCAGCGGCGGGATGAACGAGGTGTCCTCTCCCTCGCCCTTCGCCAAGCCGACCGTCCGGAACTCACCGGAGCTGAGGGGATTCGAACCCCGGACCTTCTCTTCCCAGCAGGGGCGCTCAGGCACTCCCACGTTCTTCGGAGAATCTCCCTCAAACTCGGTCGATCTGGCGTCAACCTCCAAGCAGGGTTGGGTTGTCGCGTTTGAAGAGTACTGCGCATGTCGTGGCGACCGCGGTGCCGTCGGAATGTCTCGGCGCGGCTGAAGTGCCGAGTTTGTGCCGACTTTCGTCAGCTAATGGCTGGCGGGCCTGCTTCGACCAACAGCGCCGTGGCCGCCGCGACAACCTCGTCGAGATCCTCGGTCACGGTCCGCCAGACGGTCAGGTTGTTCACCTCCGCGTACCCGTGGATCAGGATGTTCCTCATGCCCACGAGCTTGTGCACGTTGGGAATGCGCTCCGTCGTCTCAGGGTCGAGGTTGCGCAGCACACTCATGGCCTCACCAGCGATCTCGAGCTGCCGCTCCACACCAGATCGCAGGAGCAGGTCACTGTCGTAGTCACCCCAGGTCTTGCCCGCGATGAAACCCTGGATCCGCTTTCCGGCCGTCGCCAGATCCCACAACAGCCCGGCGGACCTAGGCTGCATACACGTCTTCGGCAGATCGGAAAGCCTCGGCCGCGAAGTAGGGGTTCTCCACCGCGTCCGACATCACCAGGTCGACCTTCCGACCCATGACTCGCTCCAGGTCATCCCTGAGCGCAAGGTAGTTGCCCAGCAGATCGCGGACCTCGGGGAGAAAGTCGACAAGGAAGTCGACATCGCTTCGAACTGGATCGAACCCACCCGTGACCACGGACCCGAACGCCCGAAGCCGCGCCACGCCATGCCGCTCGCAGGCGCGCATGATCGCGCCGTGATCGAGAGTAAGCGTGGTGTCCACGACCACGAGTCTCCCAGATCAGCGCCCATCGCGGCAGACATCCGGTCGGGGCAGCCGCGTGACACGCTTTCCGAGGCACGTACTTGCGTCCGGCGACCCGATGACATCAGTATTCGACGGCGACGAGGTCCACCCAGACAGCACTCAACCCGGTGGGGTCGAACTCATCGGTTGAGACGATCAGGCGGGTTCGGACGCCTGGAGCAGGGACGGTCAGGACAGAGCCCCTCTGTCCATGCACACGTAGGCGAACCACCTCGGTTCGGAAAGATCTGACGATGATCGTCCTACCACCATCCGGCTCGGCCGCAGACCCTGAGGTGCCGCGTGCCGACGTCCAACTGCCGCTGCGTAGGCGGTCACACCCTCACCACTTCGCAGACGGGGCAAGACGAGCGCTTGCGCACGCCAGTTAACACCAGCGAACTGCACCCCCACTGCATCCGGGCCACTTCGACCCAAGAACGAACAAGGCCCGCAGCCTGCGTTTCTGCTGGCTACGGGCCGATTCCCACCGGTGGACCTAACAGGACAACTATCGAACCCCTCCGTCGCCCTGCAGCGGATGCTCGACGGCAAGAAATCCCAGGTCAGCCGCGCATCTACCGGAAGCGTGCCCTCTCCGAGCAAGCAGCGCCAAGTCCGCCTGTCGGACAGTCTGCAGGCCGAGCTCGTCCAGCGACACCGCGATGGCGCGTTCAAGAAGGAGCTCGCGCGGGCCTACGGAATCCACGTGGAGACGGTGCGCGCGATCATCACCCGTGCCAACAGATGCACATCCAGCAATTAGGCAGATCCATCCGAATCGCCATTTGGGCGCACAGGGAAGAAGCCGTAGCGCCCATACTCCCGAGCAGTGAAGACAACATCTACCGTCTGCTCATCAAGAGGCTCCGTCGGGTCAGTGTTCTCCATGACGATGACCTGGCCCGTGGCATTCCGTTGGATGTCGCGGTAGAACCCGTCCACCACATGGCGTGGCGGCTCCCCGTCGGCCAACGGGTCTTGGTCGGGCGGTCTGTAGGTGAGAACCGGTGTATCCAGGACGACGAAGCCGGGATGGGGGATCTCGCGATCCGAGCAATACTTCGCGAGGCTGAGACTGAAGGCTGCGTGCAAGATCGCACGCACGCCCTTGCCGTGGGCTGCCCGTAGCTGGTCACCCGCCACCACGTCCTGGGAGAGGGCGTCGTATCTAACATGGTCGGCGTCTGGGTATCCCCATGCCGCCAGCCGCTCTGAGAGTTCAACCGAGAACTCACGCTGTGCGCGAAGGCTCACCGTGGCGGCAACAGCAGCAGTCTCGGCCGTCGATTCATCGACGACGATGCGCTTCATCTTCTCCAGCGACTCGACTTGGTCGTAGAGGCTCAACGAGCGCTCGATCGAGGTGCGCTTACTGACCAACTCCTTGAGCTCTCCGTGGTCCGACGCAAGCGCTTCCTCTAGTTGCGCCAAGTCCGACTCGAGTTGTTGCCGGGTCGATTGCGATTGACCGGCCAGTCGTCGGAGTTCCTGTCGACGGCCATCGACGTCCTCGATGGTCGCACGCAGGTCCTCGGCGAGCGCTCGTGTGCGGCTAGCCTGCTCATCGACTGCAGCCCCGAAGCTCGTGGTGTCGCCTTCGCACTCGGTGTTCTTGTGCTGATCGGCGGGCTCTGCACCACAGAACGCGCAAGTTCCGGCCGTGAAGTAGCCGAGAAGCGTGCCCGCCTCACGCACAGTGGCTAAGCGTGCGAGATCAGACGAGTACCGCTGATCGAGAATCTTGAATCGGTTCTTGAGCGCAGTGGTGTCACCCCACTCGGACTCGTAAGCCGCGAAACGCCGCTGCTCGTCACCCAGGCCCTTCGTGATGCTCGAACGACGATCCACCAGCTGACTGATCGAGCCGCTCTGCTGGTCGATCGTTGCGTTGAGTCGAGCCAGTTGATCTCGGAGTTCCGATGCCTCGGGAGTGTCGGAAAGTTGGGCCTCGATCTCCTGGAGCAGCCTGTCTACGACGTCGACCTTGGCGCTGCTGAGCTTCGCCAAGTCGGACTTGGACTCGACTGCGACGAGACCGGAATCATCCTCGTTCTGAAGGAAGACCTTCAGGACAGACATCTCCTTGGTCTTGGTGACGTAGTTCCCTGTGAGCGGCGGAGACACTTCGGCCTGCATCTGCGTCTCGTCTACGACACAAAGGTGCGCGACGTTCCTGAAGCTCAGGCTGTCGGTTTCGTTACGTGCGTTTCTGCGGACCTTGCGGCCGTCGAGCCCAACCGCATCCAGCAAGTATCTGGAGAGGTTCGCAAGGGATGCGGGGTTGTGCTTCGCCGCCAACGTGTCATCGGGAACACCCAAAGGTCCGCTGCGGACGTCGTCGTAGAACACCCCGAAGTTGCCGCCGTCAACGGACCGGCTCAGGGTGACGGTGCTCGCATTCGGCAGCTGAATCCCGAGGAGCACTGTCGAGTAACCCTCTCGCTCGGGAATCTCCTTCAGTGCATTCGCGCCCAGCATGAAGTCGATCGCGTCCACAATGAAGGACTTGCCAGTGTCAGACGGCCCGCGAACCAGGGTCACTGCCGGACCAAACTCGACGGTTGCCGGCTCGACAGAGCTGCCGACAAAGGTCAAGTGGAGAAGTCTCAACTGGAGCATTGGCTAGTTCAGCTCCTCGTCGGCGGTGTGCGCGAACTCCTCGGACCAATGCATCGCCACGGACGACAGCGCAGTGCGGAGCGCGCCTTGGTCGAGGTCGCCGAAGTGATTCACGACCCAGGACGCTCGCGTGTGCAGGTCGTGGGCGTAGTCCGTCACAAGCAGCGCAGTGAACCCATCCGCAGACTCGCCCGCCCAGAACTCGATTCCTCCGTCTCCGACGCCAGCGTGTGCGAGTTGAGCACGAACCATGACTTCGAGGCCGGCCTCAATCGCCTCACGCTTGATGCCCAACTCGCCGGCTCGGATCGGCACCGCAGGGTGAAGGCTCTCAGGCCCACCGAGATCGGCGCTGTGAAGTAGCGAATGATCCAGGAGGACCAGCTGGTTGAGGTCGAGTCGCTGAGGGAACGCCTCCTTCAGCAGCATCAGCACTCGAAGACCCACCTCGACAGGACTGTTTAGTGGCTTCACGACTGCTCACCTGGCGTCCAAGTAAGGCGCTCGTCGTTGGCAAGCTGATGACAGATCCCTTTGCGCGCCTGCGGACCGGCCCAAGACACCAGCGGATGGGAGGTGAGATCCACGAGCGTCGAGTGCTCCAGGACCGCCGTCAGACGCTTCATCCCCGACCCGTGCTCCGCGGACGAGGTTTCGATCACTCCGTCGTGGACGTCGTCCTGGAGACGCTCGAACGTGCCCTCCGGCACCGCGTCACGAGCGTCCATCCGCAAAGACTCGGCGGCATAGAACGAGTATCTCTGGCGCTTGAAATGGTCCCCAAAACGCGGATGCGAGCCGAAGGTGGCCGCATCAGTCAAATCGTCTGAACATGACTCGGCATAGACTTTTCGAAGCTCCGAGACGTAGTTGACCTCGTGATCACCCAGCTCTTTCGGGGGTTCGGAGAACGCCGAAGGAGCAGGCAAGTGGGCGCCACCAAAGCGCGCCACGTAGTACGCTGTTGTCTGGTGCACGGCTAGCGCCTCGTGCAACTCGACGGACTTGAACATCGAGAAGTCAGACTCTTCAGCCAGCTTCCGCACTCGACTCAACAGAGCCGCATCCATGCCGCTCGTCAGGCTCGTGCCGTCGGCGATCGCCTCAAGGAACTTCACGCGAAGCTTCGTTGGCTTACTGAGCAATCTATTTAGGCTCGTGCCACACCCCTGAGGCGCGAGGAAGCGGTACGAGTCGGGAAGCACGTAGTCGCCTGCGTCCACGTGGACAAACATCTTGAGGATCTCGGGCCAGGCATCTGATGGGGCGATCGGGCCCGCATAGTGCTTCCCCTGGAAGCAATCCCACGGTCCCTCCAGTCCGGCGTCTGACTTGAACCCGGCCACGTCGATGCCCTGATCACCCGAGCCGCCCAGCCGCTTAACCTGGGTGTACGACTCGTGAAGCCCCAGGGCCCACTCTTTGATGAACTCCTCCCAGTCGCCGCTGGAGTAGAAGAAGATTCGTTGAGCTGGGGGCACTGGAGGCCCCGTGTGTGTGGGCTGAGGGCCCACCGAGGGAATGGGCATGTCCGAGATCAGGACATCCTGCGTCGACGTCGTCATCTCAATCACCCCCGTTTCGTCCGCGCGTCCTGTCAGAACTCTATGGGGCATCGGCGCCATCCGGCGGGATGTTGCGTACAACGCATCCTGGCGGCACCGGTGATGAATCACCCGTCCAGGTCACCGTGCGTTGTAGTACCCCCGGTGGGTGTTGGCCTTGATGAACTCCAGGAGGATCTCGCGGGAGACGTACTTGCAGTTCCCGATGGCGACCCACTCGATGTCGCCCTGGACGGTCATCTGGTATAGCGTCGAGTAGCTGATCCCGAGCGACTTGGCGGCATCCTTGAGGCTGAGGAGCATCGGGCCATCCGCTGAGAGATGCGTCGGCCCAATCACGGTCGTCTGCTCGGCCTCGACGACATCGATCTCCGACATGGTCGTCTTCCACGATCCGAAGTAGCCGTAGGGACGGTCGAACTCAGCCTGCACCTTCTCGGCAGCAACTTCCTCGCTGGTGGCACGGATGAACCGCTCGGCGACCTGCACCCTGGTGACGACGACCTTGTAGCGCATGTAGGTCTCCTTGATCTCGCGCTTCGTTTGCTTGACGGCAGGCGGCTTCTTGGTGGCCGGGACTCGACGCATTTGGCGGGCCGTCGCGTCAGGAGTCGGCGGCGCAGCGGGCGGACGCCCGCGTCCTCGTGGCCGCGCTGGGTCGTCGTCGGATGCTGCGTCCATCTCAGCGTCGGGGCGAGGCATGGGCTGACCGTGAGCCAGGTAGTACTCCCCTGCCTCGGTGATCTCGGCCGTCCAGACCTTGTTCTTCCGGCCAACGTGCGCCAGGCCACGGCTGGCCAGGGCCCGGGCTGTGTGCTTGTGCGTCTCGTCGGGCCAGTCGCGCGGCGGGCACCTGGCCCCGATCCACTTGAGTACGTCGAACTGACGTTCCGTCAGCCTAAGGACCCGAGACACGGGCCGTAGTCGATCACGCGCAGAGGCAATAGCTAGACTGCGGCACCCTTGCGGCGTCTTGTGCTCGCGGTGGGAGCGACTCCATGAGGCACGTCGTTGAGGGGACGCCGTCGACAAGATCTGCCTCGTCGAATCACCGGAAAGGGCTTGCCGCATGGGAATGAGCGCGACACAACTCGGGTCGTTCTTCGGTCGCGGCGGTGCTGCGATGAACGTGCTGCTACACGAGCACGGGTTCATCGAGGGCGGCCCCGGCGCGTGGCGTCCGACCGAACTCGGGCAGCAGTTCGCGAAGTGGGTCGATAAGGACAACGGGTACGGCGGGTACGCGCACCGAGCCTGGTCCTGGCTCACATGGAACGACGACGTCGTTGATGCGCTGAAGGCGAGCATCAAGGCGAACCCGGATGGCATCCTGCCCGCGGCGCCGCCCGAGGTCGTCACTTCGGCCGTCGCCGGTGTGAAGGCCGCCGCCAACAACCCTGGGTCCGGCAAGGGTAAGTGGATTGTCCTTGGCCTCCTGGGAGCAGCCGCTGTCGCCACCCCAGTCATCAGGTACGTCCGCGGTAAGGACTCAGTTGAGCCCGAAGCGTCGGCGCACCCCGCCACTCGCGATCCCGAGGATCCGGGTGCCACCGAACCCACAGGGGCGCCCGAAGGAGATCTTGAGTAGGACGAAGCCCGGCAGCAGGGTCACGCCCCAACGATGTACTGCTCGTCAGGCGGGTAGAAGTCGAAACTGAGCGGCACCAGATCGTCATCATCTGGCTCCCACGCATAGAGCCGCAGCTCGCCGCTCGCAGGGTCGACATCCCCGGCAGCGTTCAACGTGATGCCCGAGACGATGCCCATGACGCACTCTCCGGGGTGCTCGCGAGCGAAGGCGACCTCGTTGCGCGTCACGATCACCCTCTCCCCCGCCGTGGTCGTTCCCTTGGCTTCGAGGTAGAGCACGTCACCGCCTTTGGTGGCTTTGGCATCGAATGGATTGCCGTACCGGAGGTCCTCGACCGTCCAGCCTTCGTCCTCGTAACGCTCAGTCAGGCGTGCCTGGGCCAGGTCTTCGATCTGTTTGCGGAGCTTGGCGTCGAGTCGTCGTCCCTGCCCCTCTCCGGCCGAACCAGTGACCGTTGGCGACGCGACGGTTCCGCCCCCGACCGACGCGACGTGCGCTGCCCAGAGCTTCTCCAGCTCCCCGACGACAGCAGGCTTGACCTGAGTCCCGCTGGCCTGTGGCTCCCATTGACCTGCGGGCAGCTGCTCAAGCAACTCCGTGGTCGGCAGCGGATACTCGGGATCGATCACCGTGTCCCACAGAACGTCGGCGTAGTTGGCCAACCGTCCCGCGCCATCCCAATGGTCGGCCTGGAAAACGCTCGAGGTGAACGTGCCGCTCGCGAAGATGCCACGCGCCGGAACGTCCTGCCGCAGCAGGAAGGCCCGGTCACCGGGGACGATCTTCTTCTTGGTGCCTCCGGTCGACCACCGGCCCTCCACGGGATGGCCGTCGGCCGTCGCGTCGATCCACTCAGCGAGGAGATCCGGATCGATCTCCCACTTCTTCGGGTTGTTGGTGAGGAGGAACGCGTCCACACTCGCGGCGCCCTCGGGGTCGTCGATGTACTCAATCGGGGTGCGGTGAGCCGGCGCCGGCAGACTGAGGAAGGCCTCTCGCACTGGATCGCCTGGGGGCAGTACGCGTCCCTGCAGCGACCACTTCTGCGCAGCCTTGCCCGGGTTGGACTCTCGCTGCCGGCCAGTCAGCTCGGCGACCACCCGTATCTGCCCGTCGTACGACAGAGTGGCGTAGCGCTCGTCGTCGACACGATCTGAGAACGTGTGACGGCCTCGGTTGTGGTCCCAGTTGTCCTGGTCGGAGGCATCTTCGTCCCAGCCCGCCCAGGTGCGACCCATCGAGTCGGTCGCCGTATCGATGTCGAACTTCGCCTTGACCTTGATGTTGACGGCCACGTCAGTCATCCCCCTCCGGTTGCGTGAGCGCCGGGCGAGTCTTCGCGACTAGGACTTCCTGCTGTAGCTCCGCGAGATCGATGAGGACGCCCGCATGCAGCGCTGCCGTAGCGGCCAAGTTGAGCGCCCGCTGCGGTGCGCACGCCACGTCGGAGCTGGCCTCGCCACAAGCAGCCACCTCCAAGAGTTCCTCGAACCGCCGCGCGGCCGCGAGCGCATCTGCGTGATCCTGGAGGCCATCGACTGGTTCGGGCTTGCCGTCGCTCGTGACCATGGCTTCCGCGACCAGCAGATTGGCCGCTCCCGCCAACAGTACGGAGATCTGCGTAGTGGCTCTGACATCTCCGTCGGCGTGTAGCTGCAGATAGTGGAGCACCCAGGTCAGTTGCACCAGCCCCGTCGCCAGCGCTCCGGTGCCCGCACCGGCGCTCCATGATCGATTGCCCTCGCCCGTCCGCGCTCGTCCGAGGTCAGTCCAGCCCGCTTCAGAGACGTCCGGGATGGGGACCGACAGCGGGCACTCAAACACCAGTGCCACACGGTCACCTCGATTGAGTACGGCGACGAGGGCATCCCCAAGTTGGCTCGGGTCGTCCTGTCCGCGCTGTTGGGCATCGGCCGTCGACCAGGAGAATCCGCCCTTACGACGAACGGAGCCGACGTCCACGCCGAAGACGCGAATGGGGCTGGCTGCTGGTGTAGTCATCAGAACGGGGGCTCGTCGGAAGTGGACCACGGCGACGCGACAGATGGCGGCAAGGCTCCCTCTGGGAGCGGCAGGTTGGTGACCACGTAGAGATTGAGGATGTCCTCGCGGTCCATGAACAGGATCTGGCTGCGTTTGGCGGCGTCGAGCGCGTTGCCAAGCCAGTTGCGCGCCTGCTTGGTGATCTCACCGCCAGCCACGATGAACGCGTGATCGACGAGTACCCGCCGATTCACCTCGGGGTCGAAGATCTCGTGGGCGAGCATCATGAGCGCCTGGTTGTGAATCTCGGCCATATTGGCGTTGCCGGTCTTGGTCACTCCCGAGGCATCGAGCTTGCCCTTCTTGGCCTGGATGCCGAAGTACAGAACGTGCTGAGTTGGCAGGGTGTAGCGCATCCAAATGTCCTTGCCGTACTCCAGCGCCTTGTCCCTGTGGCCAGCCGCCGTGATCCGGTGGAAGCCGAGCTGACGAAATAGCGGAAGCAGGACATCTTCGATCAGATCATCCTCGCTGCAGCCATCGAGGAAGGCAGAAAGCTGTTCTCGGCGCTCCATCTCGACCTTGCTGAACGGGCGGTGCGGGTTCGCCGACAGCACCGTGACCGCCTGGGTGCCGACGTGGCGCAGGTAGCAGTGGTTGTCCTCGCCGTAGAACGCCTCGAAGCCCTCACGCCCGAGGACCTCGTTCAGCTGGGCGAGCGCGCGCGGTCGATCCGGACCTTCGTTGAGCCGGTCCGCTGGGCTCATGAGCTGGTCGACGAGGCGGCAGAAGGTCTCGGGTGGATGCGTCGGGCCGTCGTGCGGCTCGGCGAGCATCTCGTCCAGCACGTCGGCAACCCAGCGGTGACGAGTCGACCCGTCGTGCTGGTACTCCGTATCCAGCTCTTGGAAGAACTCCGTGATGTAGCTGCTGGAGCGGTACGGGAAGTACTTGGCCTCATCCTCGTGCTCGGCGTCGTCGCGACCAGTGTTTCCGACGACGAGATCGCCGAGTGCCTCAAGGTTGCGTCGTTTGAACTTCATTTCTCGCCTTCCAGCCCAGCGGACCTCCCCGCGTAGCGCTTCCGCAGCGCCGACAGCTCCCGGCGCAGCGGGGTCTTCTCGACCTTGGCCAGGTTGAGGGGCGGATCGAGTTCGAGGAGAACCTCGGTCTCCAGGTCACCAAGGGAGTCAACATCGGGGTACGGCACCAGAACCACGCGCAGGTGCGCATGCATCCACCGAGTCAGCTGTTCCTCGTCGATGGCTGCCTGCCCATACGCACTCGCAAGAACCGATCCCAGGCTACGGCGAAGGGTGGAGAACTCGTGCTTCTTGCCGAGATGCATCGTGGCGATCCGACCCCAGAGCGTGTTCGAGGACGACGAACCACCGCTCCTGGTCGCTCCGGCCAGGCCGGCGTAGATGAGCCCAGGATCGACTTGGTGTCCGAGGCCGCTCGTGAGGTCGAGCGCCCCACTGTCATCCACCCACCAGCTGTAGAGCCCCGGGACGCGGAACCCCGCTCCTCCGCTAGCGCGGACCTGGTCGAGCGTCATGGCCGCATCTGGGTCGCGTAGCTGCGTCAGGATCGTCGAAGCAGCCACGGGAGCACCCGGTTCATGTTGGAGGTACCACGACAGGCGACGCCCGAAGGACAGCCCCGCCAGCTGGTCGAGCACCTCAGCGCCACGTCGGCGAAGCGGCCCCTCGGCAGACGCCACGTAGGTAGATCCAGCGTGCACGTCGACTACCAACCCGTCGAGCGACCCAATCGCCTCTTGCAGCTGCGCGGCGGCCTTCTCGCCCCACCCCCGGCGGTACTCATGCGTCGTGTCGGGCAGGTAGCGCTCGTACGGCTCGAGCCAATCGTCAGGGGCAACGAGGCCGTGCTCAGCCGACAGAATGAACCACGGGAGGCCCGTGGCTTCGGCGTAGCTGCGCATCTTGGCGAAGTAGTCGGAGACGTAGAGATCTCTGGCCGGCGCCCCGTGGTCGAGCTTGGTCTTGACGCAGCCGACGAGGACGACGTCCGCGACGGTTTGCTGCGGAGAGGTCCCGGGCTCAGTCTTCGCCGATTCCGAGGACCGAGTTGCAACGGCCGAAGTGGCGATAGCCGCAGCGCCGCTCCCGATAGTGAAGCCGAGCCTTGCCAACAGTCGTCGGCTGTTCTGCGACTGGAAGTCCCGCTTCGGGAGACCGGTCGCCAGAGCCAGGACTTGTTTGACAGGCCAGCGGGCGCCGTCGATCTCGACCCAATAGGTGTCGACCGGTTCAGGGTGGTGCTGAGCGATCCGGCTCCGAACGTCATCGTTCGAAAGGTCGAACTGACGGCCAGCCAGGGTGAACGAAATCGCTACCACCAGCCACTCCTCACACCCCACAGATCCGTCACTGCAGCCATGACTAGGGCATCGCCTTCAGGCCACGACGACTCGACAGGAGCGCCACGTCCTTGCGGTTGGCATCTCGCTTCAGGCTGCTCAGGACCGAGTGCTCGGTCTCGGGAGTCCAGAAGATCTGCAGGTTCCGGCGGGCTCTGGTGATGGCTGTGTAGAAGATGTTGTGCGAGATGTCGTCCTCGTTGGCGTCGGTGATCACGACCTTGACAGAGTCGTACTCCAGGCCCTGCGCCTTGTGGATCGACACCGCGTATGCGACCTGGAACGGCACCGTCCCGGTCGTCGAATCGTCATCGTCGTCGCCGGTTCCGCGCTCGTAGACATCGAACTGGACGATTGAGTCCTTTACGTAGCGCAGGTTGATGCCATCGACGTCGAGAGCGGACACGGGCGTGTCGAGCGAGACGTCGAACTGTATGCGCCCAGCGAAGGCCTGGATGTCGACGATCGTGCCCTTGAGGTTGTTGTAGATCGTCGGTCGGAAGCGGTCGGTCTCGTTGAAGAGCACCGGGTCGCCGACCTTGAAGGTCGACGCACCCCAGATGGTCGCGGCGCCTGTATTGCTGCTCTGCAGGAAGCGGTTGACATTGTTGATCCCGTAGAGCCCGTCGTAGTTCAGACACAGCACGATCTCGTCACTATGGCGCCGAGTGAACAGACTCTGGTCGAGTACCGTCGAGTAGCTGTTGCGCGCCAAGGTCTCGGCGATATCGGGCTTCAGGTCGCGCACTGTCGACCAGAGGTCAAGCAGATCCGTGTTCGTCGTCCGGAAGGGCGTGGTCAGTTCGAAGACGGCAGATGCCGGCACGAACGAGCGAGCAAGGGAGAACCAGTTGCCGAACTGGATCGACTCGATCTGGAAGACATCGCCCACCAGCACGAGGAGCTTGAAGGAAGTCCGCTCCAGCACCTTCAGTAGGTCGGCGTTGCTGACCGTGCTGCACTCGTCGATCACCAGCACGTCGTAGTTGGTCGCATCTCCTCGACGGATGTGGCTGCTGATCGTGCTGAAGGTTGCGTTCTGCGCATTCACTCGCCGCTTGAGGTTGTCGACGGCTGGGTTCGTATGCGCGAGAAAGAGCTTGTCCTTGGCGTTGAAGTAGTGGGCGATCAGGCTGACCATGGTCGACTTGCCGGTACCTGCCGCGCCGTAGATCAGTGCCACCTGCGAGTCGACGAACAGCTTCTCCAAGGCATGCGCCTTGAGCGGATCGTCGGTCGCCGTAGTCGTCTGGGCCAGCCACTGCCGGGCCGCACTGTCGTGCCCAGCCACACCGGTGGCCGCGTGCTTCTGCAGTTCCTCGATGATCGAGACCGTGCCGTCCTCATAGTCCCGGATGAAGACGTGGCCCTTGTCCTTCACAAGCCTGCGGCCGGTGTGCTTGTAGTAGATCTTCCCGTTGTAGGTCGCGATCAGCTGGTCGACGTCGCCCAGATCCATCAACTCAGACTCGGGTGTGTAGAGCAGCCCGCGGTCCTCTACGTTCCGCTTGACGCGGCGCGCCAGCAGCTCGTGGGTTCGGCCCGTGATGTCGAGACTGGCCGCGACGTCCGCGAACCGTGGATTATGCCGGTACAAGGAGGTGCAGAACGGCATCCGATCGAAAGGGCGGCAACCCTGCTCCAGGTGGAGATTCGACAGGCCGGTGCAGGCGTCGAACGCGTATTGCAGTTTGATGAGTTGGTTGTTCATCCGAAGCATTAGGTAGCGCAGCACGTTGATCCCGGGAGCGTTCGCCTGATTCAGCTGGCGCGCCTGGTCAAGCATCGGGAAGATCTGCGGCTGCTTCGATCGCTTGGTCGCCCAGGCCTTCAGAGCCCCGTAGGCGGCATCCGGCATGTCGACGATGTCGAGCAGGCTTGAGGATGTGCGGGTTAGATACTGCATCAGGTTGCGGTACTCGGAACTACCCGTGGACATTTTCACCGGCTGGTCGAGGATCCGCGCGAAGTTGTCGAACTCGCACGGGCGGATAGACACCTCCCACTCCCGGATGAGCGTGATCGGCATCGTCTGACCGAGGACGTTGATCGAGTCGCTTTCCAGGACCATGTTCGCCGCGTACTTGTCGGTGATGTCGATGTCGGTGAACCCGATGATGCGATCGAACTTGCTGACCCTGTTGACCGCGTTGTAGAAGGTCACCTCGTAGTAGACGTGCCCGTCGGCGTAGAACGGCCGCACCGAGTGGATGTAGTACCGATCCTTGCGGTTCTGGCTCGGCGGGCCTGCCTGTGCTGCCTTGAGGCGCCCGGCGATCTTCTGGTGGTACTCGCGGAGCGACGGATCCAGGTCGACGGGAAAGTCTTCGAGGTTGTCCAGGATCGTGAGCCCGAACTGAGTGTTCACCACGTCCCGGGTGCGCAGCAGGTAGTCGAAGTACTTCAGCATCAGGCGCTCGGACGGATCGCCACCCATCGTGTAGTGCGATGCGCTGATTTGCAGCAGCTTGTGGAAGCGCGAGAGGAAGTTGAGCTGCCCCCTCCCCCCAACGTGGGCCATGGCCGCCCCTACAGCCGAGTATTGAAACTCGCCGTCGCCGCGACCTACGTGAAGCCTGACCGCGACGCCTTCGATGAGGTTGCGGAGCTGGCTCAGAATGTTCTGTGCCAGGAGGGGTCGGTCGTGATTGAGTGCCGAGATGTTGGCCGAGATCGCATCAGCAGCACTCTGAATCTGCTGATCTACCGTGCTCATGTTGGCTTCCCCGTTCTGCCGCCATCTTGGCGTGCATCCAGTCCGTTCCTATTCCCACCCTGACGTCGATCTCGCGTGCGCAAGCATGGCCTGCACGACAGGCGGCAGGAGTTCGCGCACACCGTGGGTATCGACCTCATGAGCGAGGATCCTCCAGGACTGCAGTCGGACAGCCTCGGCTGTCGTGCCGTACAGACGAGCGAGTGCCTGTTCGACGTCCAACGTCGCGCCGGGCTGGCTCGGGTCGCCGCCGCGATTGCCGCTTGGGTGATCAGTCTCCGGAAGAATCGAATTCAGCGGAACCCCTGAGGCCTTCAGCTTCGACACGTCCATGCTGCGGTTGACGGAGAACAGGCATCCGAGCTCGAGGGCCCGCCTCGTCTCACCAGCCGACCCGAGCCACCAATGCAGGATCACGCCTCGTGCGCCCGATGCCTTGATGAGATCGAGGGTCTGCGCCGCCGCGCGCCGACTGTGCACGGATACGAGTCGTGGCGTCCTTGCCATCTGTTCAAGGACCGACGCGAAGACTGCAGCTTGCTCCTCCATTGGGGCGCGTGACGTGCCGTCCAGCCCGACCTCGCCGACATACGCGGTGGACGCAAGAAGCGAAGCGAACCGATCGGCATCGTAAGCGCGTTGCGCTGCGGCAACGCCGGGATGACAGCCGAGACCCCAGACGGTCACCGCATCGGTTCTCCTGCGAGCCTGTTCGAACTCCTCGGCGCTCCGGGTGGCAACAAAGACCACCGCCCCGAGGGATTCGAGCGTGCGCGGGAGGAGAGTCCCGTGGAGTGGTGGGGTTTGAGGACCGGCGTGGTGGCGTGAAGTAGGCGGCCATCGGCGGAATCTTCGGTGTGAAACGACCAAGTCACGCACTGAAGGAGAACCACCGATGGCCTTGTCCCA
>NZ_JADIVZ010000029.1 GCF_015319165.1 Nocardioides acrostichi | reverse complement strand
GGGGCCTGACCCCGGTTCTTGGACACGCTGAATCCAGCATCTGGTGCTGGGGAAGCGAGATGATCCGAGAATCATGGCCAGGAAGAACTACTCCGAGGAGTTCCGTCGTCAGGCCGTCGACTTGTACGAGTCCACGCCGGGGGCCACGGTCCGCGGCATCGCTGAGGACCTGGGCATCGTGCGGGGCACGCTGCGTGGCTGGCTCGAGGCGTACGGGACGGGCAAGAAGACCGCCGCGGACGGGACGCTGACCGCCAGCCCGTTGCGGTCCAAGACCGCGCCACTACAGCCGGGGAAGGAGGAGACGCTCGAGCAGCGCCTCGCTCGACTCGAGGTCGAGAACGCGGCGCTGCGCGCAGAGACCACCAAGCTCACGACCGAGCGAGAGATCCTGCAGAAGGCCGCGAAGTATTTCGCCGGGGAGACGCGCTGGTGAGTCGCTTCCAGTTCGTCGCCGACAACTCCGCCACCTCCCGCCCCGGCTGGACGGTGAAGCGACTGTGCGAGCTGCTCGACATCGAGCGCTCATCGTTCTATGCCTGGAAGGCGGGCGCCGCTACCCGGGCCGCGAAGGCAGCCGCTGACTCGGCGTTGGCCGAGAAGATCCGGGAGATCCACTCAGTCGACAACACCCAGGGTGCGCCGCGGATCACCGCCGAGCTCAACGACGGTGTCCCTGCCGGCCAGCGGGTCAACCACAAGAAGATCGCGCGGGTGATGAAGGCCTTCGGGATCCGGGGCTACGCCAAGAAGCGGAAGGTCCGAACCACGATCCCCGAACCGTCAGGACAGAAGTACCCCGATCTCCTCGGCCGGGACTTCACTGCCCCGGCTCCTGGGCTGCGCTACGTCGGCGACATCACCTACCTACCCATCGCGGACGGCACGAACCTGTACCTCGCGACGGTGATCGACTGCTACTCACGCCGGCTCGTCGGCTGGGCGGTCGCTGACCACATGCGCACCGAACTCGTCGAGGACGCGCTCAAGGCCGCTGCCGCGACCCGGGGCAGCCTCAAGGGCGCGATCTTCCACAGCGACCACGGGTCGGTCTACTGCTCGAAGGCCTACGCCAAGCTCTGTAGGAAGCTCGGTGTCACCCAGTCGATGGGCGCCGTCGGCACCTCCGCCGACAACGCGCTCGCCGAGTCATTCAACGCCACCATGAAGCGCGAGGTCCTCCAAGACTCCGCCTGCTGGTCCAACGAGCTGGCCTGCCGCCGGCAGGTCTTCAAGTGGCTCGTCCGCTACAACACTCGTCGTCGCCACTCCTGGTGCGGCTACCTGTCACCGACCACCTACGAGGCCCGCCGGGCCGCTACGCTGCCAACCGCTGCGTAATCAACCCCCGTGTCCAAGATCCGGGGGTAGGGCCC
>NZ_JADIVZ010000028.1 GCF_015319165.1 Nocardioides acrostichi | reverse complement strand
GAGTCCCGTGGAGTGGTGGGGTTTGAGGACCGGCGTGGTGGCGTGAAGTAGGCGGCCATCGGCGGAATCTTCGGTGTGAAACGACCAAGTCACGCACTGAAGGAGAACCACCGATGGCCTTGTCCCAGTCTGCCCTGTCCGAGCTTCTCGAGGCGTTCCGCACCGGCGATGGTGTCGACATGATCCGCGAGTCGGTCCGCACCGTGCTCCAAGAGCTCGTCGAGTTCGAGGCAACCGGCGCGGTCGGCGCCGAGCGCTACGAGCGCACCGACGAGCGTGTCACCGAACGCAACGGCACCCGTCCCAAGCTGCTGGCCACCAAGGCCGGCGACATCGAGGTCCGGATCCCCAAGCTGCGCAAGGGCTCGTTCTTCCCCTCGATCCTCGAGCCGCGGCGACGGATCGATCAGGCGCTGTATGCGGTGGTGATGGAGGCCTACGTCCACGGCATCTCCACGCGCAGCGTCGACGACCTCGTGGTCGCGCTGGGCGCCGATTCTGGGATCAGCAAGTCCGAGGTCTCGAGGATCTGCGAGCAGCTCGATGAGTCCGTGGGTGCCTTCCGCACCCGCGCGCTGGACCACACCGCGTTCCCCTACGTCTACCTCGATGCGACCTACCTGCACGTGCGTAACAAGCCTGGCAAGGGCGGCCAGGTCGTCTCGATGGCCGTCGTGGTCGCCACCGGTATCGCCGCTGACGGTTCCCGCGAGGTGCTGGGACTCGACGTCGGCGACAGCGAGGACGAGACGTTCTGGCGTGCCTTCCTGCTCAGCCTCAAGCAACGCGGGCTGGGCGGAGTGCAGCTGGTCATCAGCGATCAGCACTCCGGGCTCGTGGCCGCGCTCAAGCGCGCCTTCCAGGGCTCCGCGCACCAGCGGTGTCGAGTCCACTTCGCCCGCAACCTGCTCGCGCACGTGCCGAAGACGCACGCCGACATGGTCGCTGCGGTGTTCCGCACGATCTTCGCCCAACCCGACCCCGAAGCTGTCTCGACGGCCTGGGACGAGGTCCGTGACCAGCTCGCCGGCTCGTTCCCGAAGGTCGGGCCACTAATGGACGCCGCGAAGGCCGAGGTGCTCGCCTTCACTGGCTTCCCCAAGGCTCACTGGCGCAAGATCTGGTCGACCAACCCGCTCGAGCGAGTCAACAAGGAGATCAAGCGCCGCAGCCGCGTCGTGGGGATCTTCCCCAACGCCGCCGCCGTCGTCCGCCTCGTCGGCGCGATCCTCATCGACATGCACGACGAATGGATCGCCGGCGACCGCCGCTATCTATCCGAGGAGTCCATGGCCCTGCTCGCCGACACCATGGATACTGAACACCGTGCCGCCATCAACAGCGGCGAGTAGGGCACCGAGGACCACCTCAAAGCCCACCACCCAACGGGGCTCTGTC
>NZ_JADIVZ010000027.1 GCF_015319165.1 Nocardioides acrostichi | reverse complement strand
CCCCGGCGCGCAGCTGTCGCTGTTCGAGGAGCGCGACGGCTGGCGCTATCAGGCCTTCGTCACCAACACCACCGTCGGCCAGCTGGCCTTCCTTAAAGCCCGGCACCGGGCCCACGCCCGCGTCGAGGACCGCATCCGGCACGCCAAAGACTCCGGCCGGGGCCGGTTCCCCTCCCGGGAGTTCGACATCAACCAGACCTGGCTCGCGCTGACCATGATCGCTGCCGACCTGACCGCGTGGACGCGACTGCTGGGCTTCGTCGGCGACGCTGCGCCGCTCGCCGCGTGTGAGCCGAAAACGCTGCGCTACCGGTTCCTGCACGTGCCCGCCCGCCTGGTCCACAGCGCCCGTCGCCGACGACTCAAGATCCCCAAGTCCTGGCCCTGGGCGGCCGCGATCGTTGCTGTCTTCGCGAACATCGCCGCGGTCCCGCAACCCGCCTGACCCAGCCCATCCGCCCACAACATCACCACCCGAAGACCCGCAGCCCGGCAGCGCCAGCCGGTGCGACGCCCTACCCGCCGTCACTCCGAACACGAGCGCACTCGATCACGCAGCTCCGACACAACCGCGGCCGTCGTCATGAAAGACCGGGGCTAACGTCAACCCCAGAACGAAGCGTCTAGAGCCTTCCGATCGCTCTCCTTCACGGCCTATTAAGTGGCGCATCACGCGCGACCAACGCGCTGAAGCCGTCAGGCTCTACCAGACCGGCCTCAGCCTCAACGAAGTTGCTCGGCAACTTGGCGTGTCACGTTGGGTAGTCAAGAACGCGGCCGAACAAGTCGCCGAAGATAAGCGATGAGCACGTGCGTAGTCATGTACTCGTGCGCTGCTCAAGAAAAGAGTGAAGCCAAAGAGCAGATGTCGTATGAGAAAACAACTCCCGCGGCAGAAAACCGACCGCGGCCAAAGGGCCTGCGGTTCACAGCGTCATGGGTGCCCAAACTGGCTGCGAATGTGATGATCCTTGCCGGAATCCTCCCCCTCATATCGCGGCGAGCGCTCTTCGGCATCTCATAATTTCGGCACGGCGGGGGGTCAGATACTTGCAATCAAGAGAGCAAGGCCAGCTAAAAATCCACCAATGAAAACAACCAGATAAATATAAGCCCCACGCCGACCCTTTACCTTATTTCGATTCAACGCGAAAGCGAGAAGGATCCCTCTGAAACCGCACCCGACAACCAGGATGAGCGCTAGACCGACGAGGCCACTGTCTGCCACCATGGCGGTCACAAGAGCCCTCCAAAGAAGTCTAGGACACTTTCAGGATGCGGCCGAACATCATCCCAAAGATCTCCGAGAGAGCACCCTGCCTGAGTTAGCTGGTCGCCTTGCGTAACGCCCCTGACCGTCCTCGCAGTTCCTGTTACTATCTTGAATGCTCCATATGCCACAGCAGCTCCTCCTTCAAACGTGGTAATTCCGAACGGAAGTGCTGCGGTGCCCAGAGCGACGGCGCCACCCCCTTGCACGACCGACATTTGTCCGTACAGGACATTGAAAGTGGGGCTCGCCCCACACCATATCCGGCCACTTGAATCTGTGTGTTGAATAGGGTTACAGCCCTGCTCGGCCCCAGTTCTCTGGTCCAACACTTGTTTGAGCTTGTGCCGATCGTGCGTCGGACGTTGCGCTGGGATCGGCATGTTCGAACTGGTCCACTTGCGGTGGTGGTAGGGACTCTCATCGGCT
>NZ_JADIVZ010000026.1 GCF_015319165.1 Nocardioides acrostichi | reverse complement strand
TGTCGACGACGCTTGAAAACGAGGCCATAGCGACGGTCGAAAACGAGGCCACCCAGACAGATTGGATGGGTGATCTCTGTGGAGGATTGGGCTCTGATCCGGCGGCTGGTGGCGGACGGTGTTCCGCAGCGTCAGGTCGCGCGGGACTTGGGTATCGGGCGGGCGACGGTGGCGCGGGCGGTGGCCTCGGACGGGCCGCCGAAGTACGAGCGGCCGGCGGTGCCGACGTCGTTCACGCCGTTCGAACCCTTGGTGCGGCAGCTGCTGGTCACGACGCCGGACATGCCCGCGACGGTGATCGCGGAGCGGGTCGGGTGGATCGGGTCGATCACCTGGTTCCGTGAGCATGTCCGCCGGCTGCGGCCTGAGCACCGGCCGGTCGACCCGTCGGACCGGCTGACCTGGCTGGCCGGGGACGCCGCGCAGTGCGACTTGTGGTTCCCGCCGAAGAAGATCCCGCTCGAGGACGGCACCACGGCGTTGTTGCCGGTCATGGTGATCACGTGCGCGCATTCGCGGTTCATGGTCGCGAAGATGATCCCGACCCGGCACACCCAGGATCTGCTGCTGGCGATGTGGCTGTTGCTGCAACAGCTGGGCCGGGTCCCGCGCAGGTTGATCTGGGACAACGAGTCCGGCATCGGCCGCGGCAAGCGGCACGCCGAAGGCGTCGGTGCGTTCACCGGCACCCTGGCCACCACGCTGCAGCGGCTGAAGCCCTATGACCCCGAGTCCAAGGGCATCGTCGAACGCAGGAACGGCTTCTTCGAGACCTCCTTCATGCCCGGCCGGGACTTCGCATCGCCGGCCGACTTCGACGCCCAGTTCACCGACTGGCTGAGCAAGGCGAACGCGAGGGTGGTGCGCACGATCAAGGCCAGGCCGGTCGACCTGCTCGACGCCGACCGGGCTGCGATGCTGCCGCTGCCACCGGTCGCACCCGTGGTGGGGTGGGTCAACCGGGTCCGGCTGGGACGCGACTACTACGTCCGCGTCGACAGCAACGACTACTCCGTCGACCCGAACGTGATCGGCCGGTTCGTCGACGTCCACGCCGACTTGTCCAGGGTGCAGGTCCGCCACGACGGACGCCTGGTCGCAGCCCATGACCGGGTCTGGGCACGCGGGATGACGATCACCGATCCCGCGCACGTGGCAGCGGCGAAGGTGCTGCGTGAGCAGTTCCAGCTGCCCCGACCGGCCGCCGATCCGCACCAGGAGGTCGACCGTGACCTGACCAGGGATCTGGCCGATTACGACCGTGCCTTCGGCCTGATCGACGGCGGGCTCGCCGATGGCGTTGCGGACGGTCTGAGCGACGGGGAGGTCGCCTGATGGCCACGAAGAAGGAGGCGGCTGAGGCGCTCAAGCAGCTGACCTACCTGGCGGCGGCGTTGAAGGCGCCCCGGATCATCGAAGCAGCCGGTCGGCTGGCCGATCATGCCCGTGATTCCGGATGGACCCACGAGGAGTACCTCGCCGCGGTCCTCGACCGCGAGGTCGCCGCCCGCAACGCATCCGGCGCTCAGCTGCGGATCCGGGCCGCCGGGTTCGCGTCGCGCAAGACGCTCGAGGAGTTCGACTGGGACGCCCAACCCGCTGTCCGTCAGCAGATCGCGTCCCTAGCATCGGGTGGGTTCCTCACCGAAGCACGCAACGTCGTGCTCCTCGGCCCGCCCGGCACCGGCAAGACCCACCTGGCCACCGGACTGGGGATCGCCGCCGCCCACCACGGCCACCGGGTTCTCTTCGCGACCGCGACCGAGTGGGTCACCCGGCTCACCGATGCCCACCGCGCCGGACGGCTGCCCAACGAGCTCGCCCGGCTGCGCCGCTACGGGCTGATCATCGTCGACGAGGTCGGCTACCTGCCCTTCGAGCAAGACGCCGCGAACCTGTTCTTCCAGCTCGTCTCATCGCGTTACGAGCACGCCTCGCTGATCCTCACCAGCAACCTGCCCTTCAGCGGCTGGGGCGGGGTGTTCGGCGACCAGGCCGTCGCCGCCGCGATGATCGACCGCGTCGTCCACCACGCCGACGTCCTCACCCTGAAAGGCGCCAGCTACCGGCTACGCAACCGCGGAATCGACACCCTGCCAAGCATCAAGACCCAAGACCCGGCAGACTAGACAACACGAACCGGTGGCCTCGTTTTCGAGCGTCGGATCGGCCTCATTTTCGAGCGTTGCCGACA
>NZ_JADIVZ010000025.1 GCF_015319165.1 Nocardioides acrostichi | reverse complement strand
TGCAACTTCTCCGCATCCCGCAAACGCGCCACGATCTGCTCCGGGGTCAACCTCTTCGATGCAGCCATCAGGAACTCACACCGGTCCTCTCACTTGTGGATGGATTCTCACAAGAACTGGACCGAAAGACGGGGGGCCGGACACTCCATCAGATCCGACACGCGACACCCGCGTTGGGCTGCTGCAACACCAAAGGTGAAGCGGCAGCTTCCGGAGCGAGCAGCAACTCGAAACCCACCCCTGCAAGGCCAGCGACTGTGCGATCGGTCCGAGGCTCACTCACATTTCCGAGTTCTCGGCATCCTTCACCGGGCTCGCTGGCCGTCACAGACCACCGGCTCGTGGTCATGCGTTGACTGTCCTAGCAACTCTCGACCGCGAGATGCCAACGACCACCTCACGAATCTGATGGTCGACGCGCGAGCGATGACCGCGCTGCTTCATGAACGAGGACCGCTGGGTCTAAGGCCAGAGTTTCAAGCAGTTCGACGGGCGCCTTCCGGTTGTATGCCACCCTTGTTCGGACGCCCTCGTCGGGGTCAGCGGCAAGCTGGCGAAAGAGTCCGACCGTGAGTTTTCGCTTGTCTGCGACCGCGCAACGGACTTCGGCCTCGGAGTCGGAGGCGAGGACGGTAAGAATTTCGATCGGCACCGTCTTGTTGTGCGCCACCCAAGGTCGCATATGGGGGTAGCGGTCGATCACCTCCAGCCAGATGCGCACCGGGGCTGCATCATGCGCAGCACGACGATAGTCTTCAGGCGCTGCACTCGTCCTGAGCCTCACGAATTCGTCGGCAGACTCAATCATCTTTGATCACCACCGAACTATCATGCCGGCGTCACTCTTATGCTTGAGCGCGGGATCAATGTAATCGCCGTACTTATCGGCATCGCGATACCACTCGAGGCCCTTCGACGTCTCGCGGTACACCTTCCACGAAGAACCGCCATGCCCAGCGGTATCGCGGGACCACCAGGTTCCGTCGGCCTGCTTGGAATACTTATGACTACCGACCACGCGCGTGGCAAGACTCTGCTCGTCGGTGATTTTCCAGATCGCGCGCACGCTGCAGGTGTTGTGAACCAGGATGGCGTCGTCGCCGACGTGGTAGGTGTGGATGCCCTCGACCGCGAGGTTGTAGGCGAGGCCTTCTCGGGTGGTCTCGAGCTGAAGGCTTGAGACCCGGATGGTGCGGCTATCAGCGCTAAGAACCCGCTCACCTTGAGACAACTCGTCTGCTCGTTCAAAGCGCCGGTCGTCGACCGACCAGTAGGGGTGGTCCTCGGTGGTGATCAAGACCGTCCCATCGGCCAACTGAAGATCGGTCAGCGCGTCGTCGTGCACGAACACGTGCTCGACCTTCCTGGGCTTCTGTTCGCCGGTCTCGGGGTCGGTCGCAAGCACCATTTCGCCGACCTTGACCTGGTCGATGGGCTTCTTCGACCCGTCGGCCATGAGCACCAGGGTGGCTCCAGAGAAAGAACAGGCTCGGGCTGCTGTGTCTGCGGCGGCGACGAGCGCGTCGCCAACTTTACGCTCTGCGCGCACCGCCTTGAAGGTCAGCGCAGCACCCTTGCCGCCGGCTACCGCCAACTTTCCTGCCCCAGCGGTCGCTATTTCACCGGCGGCGATAAGGCAGCTGCTTACTTCTCCCTTAGCGCAGCCCGTGAATTCCCCTACAAGGAAGTCGACAATTGCTGCGCCCTGTTCAGGGTCACTGAACCTTTCGGGATGGGCGTGCTCGTAAGCGGTCTGGATTTGGAGGGTTTTGTATGCCGGTGCCTCGGCTTCGTGCTTGACCTTGAAATCCGTGGAGTATGTGTAGTCGTAAAGCGTTTCGCTTACGGGGTCTCCCGTATCCCAGCTGTCGTAGGTGGTGTAGTTTTGGGTGTCGTATTTGATCGGGGCGAAATGCCTTTCGTCGCTCGTTTGCGGTACCACGCCGCCACTAGCGCCGTAGTCCGTCATCAGCCCGCTTGGATCCGAGCTTGCGATTGGGTTGGACCCGGCGTATTGATACTGCTCGGCCCCAGTTCTCTGGTCCAACACTTGTTTGAGCTTGTGCCGATCGTGCGTCGGACGTTGCGCTGGGATCGGCATGTTCGAACTGGTCCACTTGCGGTGGCGGTAGGGACTCTCATCGGCTACCACCTCTTTCACGGACAACTCGCCTCGTCGAGCATCTTGGCGTACTTCGAGGGTGTCATGCCAGCGAGGCTTCGGTGCGGGCGGACGGTGTTGTACTTGATGAGC
>NZ_JADIVZ010000024.1 GCF_015319165.1 Nocardioides acrostichi | reverse complement strand
AACCCTCACCACCCGGAGAACCGCAGCCCGGCAGCGTCAGCCGGCCCAGCGTCGTACCCGAAGACCGCCATCAACCCGCCTCACGCCGCGACGCCGTCGCCGACGCCCCCATGAAAGACCGGGGCTAGGGCTGGAGACCTCGCGCGAGGGCCACGTGGTGCACGTGCGGCCGGAGCAGGTGGTCGAGATCGCGATCGACGGTCTCCAGCGTTCCACCCGGTATCCGGGCGGGCTGGCGCTGCGGTTCGCCCGCGTCGTCCGGTATCGCGACGACAAGACCGCCGACGAGGCCGACACCCTCGAGACGGTCCGGGCCCTCGCTATCTAGCGCGGGCCCTGGTCATGGCGCGATGGGTGTCGGCCGCGCTCAAAGCGGGTGCCGGCAGGATCGAGGCGCCGGAGCGATGGGCTCGGATGCCATCGAGAAACAGCGAGAGGTACCGCCGGTAGAGGTCAGGCGCGATCTCCCGGCTGGCCCGCATGATGGCCGACAAGCCGAGTTGCACGAAGATGAGATCGGACTGGTCGAGATCAGGACGTACCACGCCTTCGTCCCGGGCTCGCTGCACCAGCTGCTCGATCAGCGGGGCGATCCTCCTGCGTGCGTCCGCGACCCGCTCGTCGCCCAGGGATGCGTCGTTCATGAGCTCGTTGAGCCCCAGGTTACCGAATTGCCACTCCAACGAGCGCTCGAGGAACGACACGAGGCCGGCCCAGGCCTCTGGCGCCGCGAGGCACTCCTCGGCGACGGCGGCAAGCTGCACGAGTTGGTCCTCGAAGAGGGCGTCGATGACCTCCTCCTTGTTGGAGAAGCGCCGGTAGGCGGTGCCGACGCCCACGCCTGCGTGGTGAGCGATGTCGTTCAGCGTCACCGAGAGGCCTCGCTCGGCGAAGAGTTCGCGGGCCGCTTCGAGCAGCCGCTCACGGTTGAGTGCGGCGTCCTTGCGGAGTGCGCGGTCGGCCTGCGGCATGTTCCCAGACTAACGCAACCGGATCAGGAATATCCGGTTGTGGTCTACGCTTGCAACAAGCGGATACGGAACATCCGAATAGATCGAGGAGACCATGAAGTACACCCCCAGCAGCACCCAGACCGCTCCCGGACCAACCGACTGGTTCACCGGAACCGTCTGGATCGATGGGTTGCGCAGCCCCGACGAGCAGTCCGCCGTCGGCTGCGCCCACGTGCGGTTCGCCCCCGGCGCGCGCACTGCCTGGCACACCCACCCCCACGGGCAGACGCTCTACGTCACCGACGGCGTCGGCTACGTAGGCACCCGCGCAGGCGGCACTCAGGAGATCCGGCCCGGCGACGTCGTCTACATCGAGCCCGGCGAGGAGCACTGGCACGGCGCCACACCAGACCGCTTCATGGCGCACCTGGCCATCCACGAGGCGGACGAACAGGGCCAGCCCGTGACCTGGCTGGAGCACGTCACAGACGCGGAGTACAGCGACTGAGACCAGCGTGGGAGATAGCCGCCCGGATCCGCCGGGCCTGCGTCGTCGGCCATCCGTAGATCGGAGAGTTCGTCGGGTGCGAACCACCGCAGGTCGTCGTGCTCGTCGGGCGCGGCGTTCACCGGATCGCCGTCCCACGCAGTGACGACGAAGACGTGCATCTCGAGGCGCTCGTCGCTGCACTGGCCCGCAATGGGTCGCGGATCAGCGATGCGGACGCCGAGCTCCTCACGGCACTCGCGCACGAGGGCTGCGGCCGCGATGGGGATGCGAGGGGTCACCTGGCCGACCGCACCCAGACCCGAAGGCCGAGTCCCGCGAGCAGGACGATCGCCGAGACGACGACGAGGTCCGCCGCGAACGGCAACGGCGAGAGATGGGTCAGGGGGAGGCGAGCGAGAGCCGCGCCGGTAGCGGCGGATCGAGCGCGCTCTGGTCCTGGTGGACCCAGCCCAGCGGCCAACCGAGATCGACGCTGCGCTGTGCCGCTCGCGTGGCCACCACTTGCCCATCGGCCACGGCAGCTGCCAGCACCAGGCCGACGGACACGACGAGACCCGTAACAGCCGCAAGCATCCTCACTGCTCCCCCGAACACTCGCGCATGCCTGATCGTAGATCAGCTGGCGTGGGGGTAGTCGAGGTCGAGGTCGAGGTGGGGCATGGGGCGGTAGATCTCGGCTACGAGTGGTTTGGGGCGTGCTCGGGCTCTGGGTGTGGTGGGGAGTGGTCGGGTGCCGGTGTGGTCGATGAGGTAGTGGTGGTTGTGGGGGTCGGTCCACAGGTAGATGCCGGGGATGGGTTGGACCACGTGCCAGCGGCCGTGGGTCTTGATGCGGTGGTGGGTGACCGAGAGGGGTCCGAGGTTCTCCACGGCTGTCTGTCCGGGTGGACCTTGTGCCTGGTAGGGCTGGGTGTGGTCGAGCTGTAGCTGGGTTCCGGTGGTGAGGGTGGCCGAGGCGTAGGGGAAGCAGTCGGCCGGTGTCAGCAGCTCGACCGCCTTGCGGGTGCGGGTGGGGATCTCGTAGGCATCCACGGGCGCCTGCTCGCGGGGATAGAACACCGGCCGGATGGTGAAGCGTGCGGTGGGGCCGAGGGTGTCGCGGACCCAGGCCTCGCTCACCGGCTGCACCCCGGTCGCTGCCCCACCGGTACGGGTGGTGCGGGGCTGTTGGACGATCAGGCCGGTCTCGGGGTTCTCGGCGAGGTCGCGGGGGTCGAAGGGCAGGTGGACCCACACATCCACCTTCGGTGCGGGTGCCGTTTCCTGGACCGGGGTGCTGGTGAGGAGTCGGAGCACGGCCTGGACCCGGGTCTCATCGACCGGCAGGTCGGACTCGGTCGCAGCGATCTGGGCGGCGGCGTGCTTCACCGAGCCGTCGATCTGTTCG
>NZ_JADIVZ010000023.1 GCF_015319165.1 Nocardioides acrostichi | reverse complement strand
CAACCCTCACCACCCGGAGAACCGCAGCCCGGCAGCGTCAGCCGGCCCAGCGTCGTACCCGAAGACCGCCATCAACCCGCCTCACGCCGCGACGCCGTCGCCGACGCCCCCATGAAAGACCGGGGCTCACCAGCCAGCGCGTGCATCCTCTCGACCAGCTTCGCCTCCAAATCCGTGGACCTGGGCTCGTAGCGATTCGAGGATCGGCGCTGCCCGACCAGCCGGCAAGCACGGCGTTCGCTGACCTTGTGCTTGCGGGTCAGCATCGCGACCGCGTCGCGCCGACGAGCCGGGCATAGAAGTTCCCTTTTCCACGTCCTTGAGCATCGAGATGCCCAAGGCCTGTTCCGCGACGATCCTCTTCAGGCGGGCATTCTCCTGCTCCAGCGTCTTGAGCCGGATCGCCTCGTCCTCCTTCAACGCCCCCTACTTGGTCCGCCAGCGGCAGAACGTCTGCTCGGAGACCCCGAGCTTCTTGCACACCTGCGAAGTCGACGCCCCCTGCCCCTGAAGCTTCTCCGCATCCCGCAGCCTCGCCACGATCTGCTCCCGATTCAACCTCTTCGCTGCAGCCATCGGACACTCACACCGGCCCTCTCACCTGTGGATGGATTCTCACAAGAACTGGACCGAAAATCGGGGGGCCGCACAGGGCGAAAATCCGGCATCGGCCGCAAAGAGACTATGCCGTTGCGGCATTATAAATCAGCTCGGTCAAGAAATTGATGACGGCACCATGATCTTTTCTGATACAAGAGTGGAGCCGTTCAGCGGGTCTCCCGCTGGCGCATCCACCCACGCTACCCAGCGCCCCTTTGAGGCCACCGAGGAGAACGCATGAAGTCCCTTTGCCTCGTGTAGCCACGCGGCTTGTCCAGTCCGAAACGCAACTAAGTACGGCGCATATTGACCACCCTCGTTCTTCACGTCAGCAACGAATCCAGTGCCCAGACTTGGACTATTCGCCTCGCTCAGCGAAGTTCTGAACTGTTTGCGCAACGTGAGGTTGCGAGCGACAATAGTCGTTCCCTGCGTCCAAGAAATCCAAGTTCCGGAAGCCTGAGGATCCCGAGCGCGGCCCGATGTCGTGATTTTTATTATAGGGCCAGGATAAATTCTGACGATGTCTTCTTTCTCGCGAACCTCACTTTCAGACATGGTCGCGAATATTTTCCTACCGTGAAGCGCCACTTGCAGCCCAGCGAATTTTTTCACGACGGGCTTCCCTCGACCCGATAAAAGATTGTATAAAAAGATATCACTTGACCGCTGCTTAAGGCCGTTGTACACGCCGACTGCAAGACGGTCACCTGAGCCCGCCGTGCTTGGTATCAGCGCAGTGGCCTCGGTCGATGCGGCGAGCTCAACCGGCGAATTGCCGTCGGCGGCATTCCAACTCCATAGTTGCCATCGAACCAAGTCATCAGGGTTGGACTGCACATGGTCTTGCGCGACCCAGACCACCCAATTTCCGAAGGCTTCAATCGCGCCCACCGTCCAATTGGACGGCAGATCGGCGATTCTCTTGTATCCCTGCTGCTGATGCCCCGCAAAGTATACGGCGCGACCTCCCTCTCCAGTTGACGCAAGCGTAAATGCGGTACCTACGCGATTGGGAGCCAAGAAGAGCGGTAACATCCTTGTTTCGATCTGCGCCTCTGCTCGCAAAGTTTCGCGAATCTTTGGCCTTGCGACCTCCGCCGAACCCTCTTTCTGTCGCAAAGATGGTTGAGCGGCAGTTGAAGAACTTGGCACATCGTTCGTTGCGCTGCATGCGAAAGAAGTGGCCATTGCAAAAACGACGGCAATTACTGCACAGTTGGGGCGCACTTTAGAAGACAATGGCATGATTGGGGGAATGGTAGACGGCAGCAAAGGCTTTGCTGCGTGGAACGGTCGCGTGCAATCCGTAGGGATTTCCGTAAGGAGGAGTCACGCCATACGTGAAATACGGATTCCATTCTTCAGCGATCGCCACGGTCTTGTCGAGCTTATCGTAACCGTAGGCAATATTGTAATGCGTGAGAGCATGGTTGTTCCAATATGGGAGATATTCCGTCGCGATATCTTGAACAACCGGGAACCCGTGCTTTATATCGGCAATAATCCTTGCCTGATACTTAATTGGACCGGTTGGCGTGCGCTTCACCCAAGTGTGTTTGTACTCGTCGGACCAGTTGCTCCTCAGCGTTTTCGAGATGTGCTTGATTCCCTCAAGCCCTTGCGGCCCAAGGTCGAACTTATTTACGAACCAAGCCTCACCCTTGTCAGTTCCCGTGAACGTCTCGACCATGTTCCTAGTCGCTGCAGCAGAGCAGGTGTAGAAAGGGTGCCCCTGGCTGCTGCACCCGGAATCCCCAGACGTGCACGGATTCCCGGCTCCTTCTTTATGATTTTTCACAGTCAAATACTTGCTCTGCTTTATTTGGCAATCGTCATCGACGCAGCCCTTGGGTGTGATCGACGGATCTTCGTCCCCCTCGAGGTTGCTCGCAATCCAGTCCACTTCTCGTTCGTCTGCAACGACGGAGCTACTTGACAGTAGCGCCGAATCCTCAGGTCCGTCTGCCGTGTAGTCGCCTACTGCATCAGTGCCAACCGCGGGTGTTTGGTAGTCAACGATAAATCGCGGTCGCCTACTGTCATTGGCAGAGGTCGTTGAGGACGAATAGAACCAGAGCACATTTTCGGTGTCCTCTTGCGTCTGCTTCACAACTAGGCCCTTATTGGGAAGAGACTGGTCGACCCATCCCTGCGCGTAGTCGCCAAGATCCGTGAAAGTTCGGTACCCGCTTGAGGTTCCGTTAAGAGTAGTGGTTCCCAGCGGCGTGCCACTTGGGTTTCCGCCGTTCCACGACTCTATTCCTGAGTTCGTCCAAGTCGCTGCGGTGTTAAAATCAACGCCTGCTCGATAGACCGAATAGCTGGCACTCAGCGAGCTTCCGGACTTCGAGGCATCAAGGTAAAGTTCCAATGCTGCTGAGGTCACGACAGAACCCGTCGGCACATTGGAAACGTCAAACCGCATGACGGACCTGAACTTTGCTCCTTGCGTCGAAGTTCCAACTCGCAAGTATCCCGATCCATCCCCGCAGAAGCTTCCGGTTCCCACGTCCGATCGGATCCAGCAATCGGTAGCAGGGGGACCAAAATTCACCGTCGGATCGATCAACACGGGGTAGACGCGTGCCGCATCAGCCAGCCACGCGGTGTCCGGAGTCATCGTCAGCACCCAGCCCGTGCCGGCGGTGTCGGATGCCGGGTCGATGGCGTAGTCCACGGCGTCGGTGTAGGCCGGCTCCGGGACCGCGGAGTCCACCATGAAGGCACGCGGGATGGTGAAGACCACCCCGTCACCGTTCGGACCAGCCTGCGCGTCGGTGGTGTCGGTGAACACCACATCACCGGCCGCGTCCACCGACGGCACCACACCCGCACTGGCCGCGACGTCGTAGCTGTACGACAACCCCTGGCCACCGGCGGCGCCATCAGCAGTGTCGT
>NZ_JADIVZ010000022.1 GCF_015319165.1 Nocardioides acrostichi | reverse complement strand
CCCGCAAACGCGCCACGATCTGCTCCGGGGTCAACCTCTTCGATGCAGCCATCAGGAACTCACACCGGTCCTCTCACTTGTGGATGGATTCTGCCAAGAACTGGACCGAAAAACGGGGGGCCGGACATCACCAATCACGCGCGTGCCCAACGTCCCCGGGTTCAACAGCTAGCGACGAGCGTGTCGAAACCCGGTGGGTTCGGTGGTTGAGCCGTGAGGAGCGCCAGCGACGAGCGTGTCGAAACCCGGTGGGTTCGGTGGTTGAGCCGTGAGGAGCGCTAGCGACGAGCGTGTCGAAACCCGGTGGGTTCGGTGGTTGAGCCGTGAGGAGCGCCAGCGACGAGCGTGTCGAAACCTGGTGAGATGAAAGCGGACCGCACACCGGGTCTCAGTTCCGGCGGGTGAACCTGATCGTGCTGGCCGCTCCGGGTGGTCCGGTCCGGGCGATGGTGGAGTTCCAGTGGGGGTCGTGGACCATGCGGTGGTGTCGCCAGCACAACAGCCGGCCGTCGGCGAGGTCGGTGGGCCCGCCGTGTGACCAGGGGGTGTCGTGGTGGGCCTGGCAGCGATGGGCAGGCGTTTCGCACCCTTCGGCGGTGCAGTGCCGGTCGCGCACCGCGAGGACGAGGCGTTGGCCCTTGGAGTACAGCCGCTGCCCACGACCCAGGTCGAGCGGGATCCCGTCGCCGTCGAGAACCACCGGGACCAGATTCGCCTCACACGCCAACCTGCGCGCGGTGGCCGCGGAGAGCCGGTCGCCGGTGTCGAGCACGGCCTCGGTCAAGCCACCGCGCAACGCATCGAGGGTCATCGTCACCACGACCGTGGCACCGAGGCCGCCGGTGGTGGGCAGATCCCGCTCGGCCAGCGTTTCGAGGAGTTCGCAGAACGCTTCACCGTTCTGCTGCGGGGTGGTCAGGTTCGCCTTCGGTTCATGGCCCTCGCTGTTCCAGTGGCCGGGTGCGAGGATCGCATCCAACGCCTTGCGCAGCATCGCACCGTGTAGGACGGGGAGTTGGAAGCGTCCGAACACGGTCCCGTGCCCGTCATCGCTCATCGTCAACCGAGCCCGTTGGGCGGCTTGTTCTTCCTCGGCCTCGAGCTTCTTGGCTGCCTCGGCTTCGCCGCGTTCGGGGTCGATGACCTCCAACAGGTGCCGACCCATCACCCGCAGATCCCTGGCGTCGTGGAGGGCTGCTTGTTCGACGAGGAAGCGTTCGGCCTTCTCGACCAGATCGGCATCGAGGTCGTCGGGGAGGTCGTCGAGGGCGCCCGCGATCACGGGTGCCTGCTCGCGGTTCACGGCCCCGTCGGCGAACGCGGCCCGGAGTACCTCGTAGCGTTCGAGGGCGTGGGCCAGCCACACCCGCCGCCTCGCCTCGGCACGGGTCAACCGGGCGGTGCCGGCGAGCCAGGCCGAGGTCTGAACGGCGCCGGTGGTGTCCGCCACGACGACCTCGCCCGCGTGCGCCAGCACCCGGTGCTCGAGCTCGACCAGGCGTGACTCCAATGCCGTCAACACGCTCAACGCCCCCGCCGTCGTGGCCTGGTCCAGCCCCAGCAGCGACAAGCCCTCGGCGTCGTCCAGGGCAGCGTCGAGTTGCTCGACTACCCGACCGATCGGGTGATCGAGTGGCTCGGCCACCAGAGAACTCATGTGGGCTAGTCAAGCCGTCACCACCGACAATCAGCCCCCGAAGACCGCCCATTCCACAGCCCCGCCGAAGACCGTGACCCAACCGTTATCAATATCGGTAGTGGAGGGAATCACTTCCCTGAGCTGAACGCACTGGGAAGTTGAAATACGTTGAAAACCCCTCTCGGATTAGAGCAATCGGCAGGAGCCGAGAGCCGGTCGATGGCCCTGGCTGGCTCGGCGTGGGTCCACGACACCCCATCTCGCCAAACGATGCACCACTCGCGCGTGACTACGTCCGGGATTTTATCCCCGCGAGAGCGGGGAGCACGTTGACCAGATGACCTCGGCCTTGCCTGAGATGGGCTCATCCCCGCGAGAGCGGGGAGCACGCCAACGTCTCGGGTAACGCCGAGCTCCTCGACGGCTCATCCCCGCGAGAGCGGGGAGCACGCTCAGGACGGCGACATGTAGCCGGCCTCGCCGGGCTCATCCCCGCGAGAGCGGGGAGCACTCGATCCGGGTGAAGCCGGGGGTCTCGGTGATGGGCTCATCCCCGCGAGAGCGGGGAGCACCATCAACCGTGCGGTGCTGTGCCGGCCCAAGGGGGCTCATCCCCGCGAGAGCGGGGAGCACGCATGTTGCCGCCAGTCCTGGGCCGCACCCTGGGGCTCATCCCCGCGAGAGCGGGGAGCACCCGGTCGGCAACGCAGGCACCCGCAAGGCCTGGGGCTCATCCCCGCGAGAGCGGGGAGCACCTCGACGACGCCCAGCCGGCCGTCATCGACATCGGCTCATCCCCGCGAGAGCGGGGAGCACTTGAGACCCCTCTGGACCTTGGGGCGGTTCTTGGGCTCATCCCCGCGAGAGCGGGGAGCACCAAGGTCGTGTCCTGATGGTGGAACCGCGGGTCGGCTCATCCCCGCGAGAGCGGGGAGCACCGACGAGACCCACCGCGTTGTCGACTACGACCCGGGCTCATCCCCGCGAGAGCGGGGAGCACCTGTTGGCCAACCCGCACCCCGACCTGACGCCGGGCTCATCCCCGCGACAGCGGGGAGCACTCCGGCGCCCGCGGCGTCCGCCCCCGCGTCCACGGCTCATCCCCGCGAGAGCGGGGAGCACTCGTAGCGGTGGGGCCGCTTGGTCTCCAGCGGGGGCTCATCCCCGCGAGAGCGGGGAGCACGACGGATCAGTGACTCGGGACCGTCTCGACGAGGCTCATCCCCGCGAGAGCGGGGAGCACTCGACCCTGGCTCACGAGCTGGGCCACCACCGGGGCTCATCCCCGCGAGAGCGGGGAGCACTTCTCGAGGTCGCCGGTCAGGCCCTGGAGAGACGGCTCATCCCCGCGAGAGCGGGGAGCACCCGGTGGGGCACCTCGCCCGTCGTCATGCCGACCGGCTCATCCCCGCGAGAGCGGGGAGCACTTCCTCGACGACGACCCCGCCATCGTCGGCGAGGGCTCATCCCCGCGAGAGCGGGGAGCACGACCTCCCCGAGGGTGCGTCGGTCGACCTCCAGGGCTCATCCCCGCGAGAGCGGGGAGCACACCCGTGAGGCACCCGACGAACCTCTCCGTTCGGGCTCATCCCCGCGAGAGCGGGGAGCACCATCCCTCGCTGCGCTGGGTGGCCGGTGACGCCGGCTCATCCCCGCGAGAGCGGGGAGCACCCCTGGTCGTTCACGTCGACCGTGTAGGCGAACGGCTCATCCCCGCGAGAGCGGGGAGCACGAGCCGTGCGCTCACAGGGCTGGGTATCGCGACGGGCTCATCCCCGCGAGAGCGGGGAGCACTTCGCGAAGGGGTTCTCGCTGCGCAGGCTGGTGGGCTCATCCCCGCGAGAGCGGGGAGCACCCGGCAGTCTGGTCGGTGCGGACGCCGGTGGCGGGCTCATCCCCGCGAGAGCGGGGAGCACATGCTGACCGCGCTGGTCGACAACAAGATCAACGGCTCATCCCCGCGAGAGCGGGGAGCACGTCGCGGTGCTGCTGGTCATCGGGTTCCTGGCCGGCTCATCCCCGCGAGAGCGGGGAGCACGCCCCGCTCTACCTCTCCCTGGCCGTCGCCACCGGCTCATCCCCGCGAGAGCGGGGAGCACGCCTCGTGAGCCGCCAGCAGTTCCATCCGCTGGGGTGTCGACGACGCTTGAAAACGAGGCCATAGCGACGGTCGAAAACGAGGCCACCCAGACAGATTGGATGGGTGATCTCTGTGGAGGATTGGGCTCTGATCCGGCGGCTGGTGGCGGACGGTGTTCCGC
>NZ_JADIVZ010000021.1 GCF_015319165.1 Nocardioides acrostichi | reverse complement strand
CGGTCGTGAGCTTGGTCGTCTCGACCTCGAGCTCGTTCACACGGGCCTCAAGCCGCCTGATCTTCTGGGCGGGTGTCTCGTCTGCTGGCGGCGATGAGCTGCCCGTCGATGGCTTGGACTGCAACGGACTGGAGGTCAACGTCCCGTCGGCAGCGGTCTTCTTGCCGGTCCCGTACACCTCGAGCCAGTGCCTCAACGTCCCGCGCACGATGCCGAGATCCTCGGCTATGCCGCGGACAGTGGCACCAGGGGTGGACTCATACAAGTCGACGGCCTGACGACGGAACTCCTCGGAGTAGTTCTTCCTGGCCATGATTCCTGAATCATCTCGCTTCCCCAGCACGTGCTGGATTCAGCGTGTCCAAGAACCGGGGTCAGGCCCCGAAGACCCACTGCCGGGGTACGTGCCGCTCGTGCCCAAAGGAGGCGCGCACCGGTCGAGGTGATCGCCGCGGAAGGCCTGCCCGTCCAGGTCGCCGGCCGGGTGCTGAGCGTATCGGAGGCCGGCTTCTACGAGAGCCGAAGCCGCCGGCCATCCCAACGCTCAATCCGGCACGCGATGCTGACCGCCTTCATCAAAGTCGAGGGCTTTGCATCGCAACGATTCAGAATCTGTTAGAGCGTTCTCGCTATCTCCTAGTCCTTTCGTAGATCCACCCCGCAAGGGCCCCCACCACCGCCGTCACAAAAACCAGTCGAACCAGATACCACGCGCTATCCGAATCGCCGGCCTCGCGGCCCACCGTGAACGCAAGGCTGATCAGCCCAGCTATTCCCACTAGTAGAAGAATTGCGTAACGTTTCCTCATTTCTATTCCCATCCCAGCTCAGTGAGTGCACAGTTGAAATACCCGCCCAAGTAGCCCACGCCAAACGCCCCTGCGGCTGCCTCGGGGACACCAACACCAGTCCATGAACTCGCCACTGCCCCAGCCCCCGCAGCTGCAACCCCGGGCTTCAGCCCAGCTGTCAGGCATGGGTCCGTCACGTCGATACCTGTAGACGTATAGATGGCGTTCGTGACTGCAAACTGAACTACGGGATTATCCCACCAATCGCGGCCAGAGGAGTCGGATTCATTGACGGGATCGGCACCCGCGTAAGTGAATACTGCAAGCGTTAGCGGAGAAGAAAACGAACCGTCTTCTGGGTCAGGTTGCGTCCATGTAACGAACTTGCTTGAATAATAGCGCGTGCCGAATTTGATTAGCCCCGTGCTTCGATCAAGATATCCAGAGGCATACCCAAACGGATTGAAGTCAGTGCTGGGTGCGGCGAACGAGTTGTTTTCGGAGCCGTCGTTTCCGTTGCCTGGGCTGGTGTGGTCCCAAGTGCGGATGGTTGCGCCGTAGGGCTCGTAGAGGTAGCGGGTGACTTCACCGCCGATGCTGGGGGTGGGTGTGCTGCGGTCGGCGATGGTGGCGATCACGCTCTTTTGGTGGTCGAGCAGGTAGTAGCGGGCCTGACCAGAGCTGGTGTCAATCATGGCAAGGAGGTCTCCGCCGGGGGTGCGGAGGAAGATCTCGCTGTGGGCGCCGCCGGGTGCGGTGGCGTCGCTGGCGGAGTTGGTGAGTCCGGAGAAGCCGTAGGCCATCTGGGTGGGGCCGGAGGTGGTGCGGCGGTCTTGCATGACTCCGTCATATGCCTGGCTCTGTGCTGTGGTGGCGCCGGGTGGGGTGATCGAGGTGGTCTGGCCGGGCAGGTTGTAGCTCAGGTTGAGTCCTGCGAGGTCGCCGCCGCCGGTGGCGGTGGTGAGGTTGCCGGCTTGGTCGTGGTTGTACTTCGCGACCCCGTTGGTCCCGGTGCCGCTCGTGCTGCCACAGGACAGGTTGGGGTCGCTGGCACCCGAGGCGAGGTGCTGGGAGGCGCAGATCTCGTCACCATTGTTGAACGCTGACCAGAGCGATCGGGTGTCGAGGCCGGGGGTGGTGCCGGTGACCTTGGACTTGGTGAGGTTGGAGTGCCGGTCGTAGGTGTAGTCGAATCGCCGGGTGCCGCCGCCGTTGCCGGAGGTGTCGCATGCTCCGGTGATGGCGGTAATGTTGGTCGGTGCGGGGCTGACGGCGCAGGCGAGGCGGTCGATGTTGTCGTAGCCGTAGGCGGTGGTCAGCCCGCCGAGGTCGGTCATCTTCTGGATGCTCGAGGTCCGCTGGCCGCCCTTGATGGCCGTGTACTTGTATCCGCGGTAGGTGTAGAGCCCGTTGGCGGAGTCGCCGGGGCATCCGTCGTTCCCGGTCGCGGGTCCGTTCGCACCGGAGGTGGCGGTGAGGTAGGACCACATACAGGTGGGGTTGCCGTCGTTGTCGTAGACGGCCTTGGCGACCAGATCACCGGTGGAGTCGCCGTTGGAGGCGAACCGCGGGTAGGTGGTCTTGGTCAGCTTGTCCTTCTTGTCGTAGTCGAAGGTGTAGGTCGCGCCACGGGGGTCGGTCAGGTTCTTGAGCAGGTTGACCGAGTCGTAGGTGTACTCGGTGAACGTCTGATGGCTGTTAGAGCTGCTGCCGCCTGGCGTTGGGGTGGTCTGACTCGTGACTGTTTGCCGGGTGAGGTTGCCGGCGGAGTCGTAGGTGTACTCGGTCTTGCCGACGATGGCCTGACCGGACTCCGAGGCCAGCTGGTTGAGCCGGTCGTAGGTGTAGGTGTTCGCACCACCGGAGGTGGCGTTGTTGAGGCTGGAGAGCTGGGTCATGTTGCCGGCCAGGTCGTAGAGCCAGGTCACGGTCTGGGTGGTCTGCCCGGTCTTGGAGTGCGCAGCAGAGACGACATGGTCCAGGGCGTCGTATTTGTAGGTGGTGGTGACTCCGCGGGCGTCGGTGACGGTGGCCAGGCGTGACATGGCGTCGTAGGTGTAGGACTCATCCCCACCCGCGGGCTTGTCGACACTGGTCAGGTCGCCGTTGGCGTTGTAGCTGAAGGTGGTGTCGTTCCCGGCACCGGTGCCGTTCCCGTCGAGGCAGCTGGTGGTGTCGTTGCTGTTGCCGCGGCTGCTCTTGCGGTTGGTGGCGCCTGGCGCCTTGGTCGACATGCCGTTGTTGGTTGAGACCGATCCGGTGGCCACGATGGGGTCGATGCGGGCGATCTGGCCCTGGGGGGTCCAGCAGTAGCGGTAGCGGACGTCGTTGCTGGCGTTGGTCTGGGAGCTCTCGGCCTGGATGAGGTTGTTCCAGTCGTCGTAGGCGTAGTTCCACAGCGTGGTGTTGTCGCTGCTGTTGTTGGCACCCTGCTGGTCGGTCTTGGTCACGCTGTAGGGGTGACCGGTGTCGTCGTGGGAGGCCGAGGCCTGACCGCCCTCGGGGGTGGTGACCGAGTCAGCGGTGTCGCTGTTGCTGTCATCGTCGTAGGAGTAGTCGTACTGGTAGAGCCCGGCGCCGGTGCCGGTCATGTCGGCGGTCTTGACGTTGGAGTTCGCCGTCCAGCTGTTCGAGCGCGTGTTGCCCTTGGCGTCGGTGGTGCGCATGACCCTGCCCAGACCGTCGGTGCAGTACCTGGTCTTAACAGTGCCGGCCCCATTGGTGCCGGTGGTGCCGTTGCGTTCGCCGGTGACCACAGAGTGCGAGGCCGCCGCGGAGTCTTGATTCGGTGCAGAGTCTGCTGGCGCGCAGGCCGCGTCTTCGGGTGGGTTGGACTGTGTCACGTCCGCGCCCTTGACGCTGTAGAACGTGAACCCGATCGTCGAGGGGCCCGGCGTGGACGAGCTGCCGGTGTTGGGGTCGGTGTTGGCACGAGTCCAGGTCGTGACGTGCCCGTCGCCGTCGTAGTCGAACGACATGACCTGGCCCTTGCCTGAGCCGTTGCTCGACGCGCTCGAACCGCCGCTGGTGTTCTCACGGGCGTTGGTGATCGAGGCGAGCTTGCGGTTGCCGCCGTAGGTGTAGGTCGTACGGGCACCGACGTTGCCCGTCACGTCCTGGCCGTTACCGGTGGTCGAGGTCATCGCGGCGGTGGAGCCGATGGCGTTGGCGTTGACCGCGGCCAGGTACGAGGCGGAGAGGTAGGCCGGTGCGGTGTTGGTGTACTCATAGGCCCAGCGCAGCAGCATGGTGCCATCAGGCTTGCGGAACTCGAT
>NZ_JADIVZ010000020.1 GCF_015319165.1 Nocardioides acrostichi | reverse complement strand
TTTTTATGGTTTGTCGGGGTTTGTTTGTCAGGTTTTGGATTGTTTGTTGTGCCGATTGTTGTGCATGCTTTTGTGTGTATGGTTTTTGGTTTTCAATGGAGAGTTTGATCCTGGCTCAGGACGAACGCTGGCGGCGTGCTTAACACATGCAAGTCGAGCGGAAAGGCCTTTCGGGGTACTCGAGCGGCGAACGGGTGAGTAACACGTGAGTAATCTGCCCTCCACTTTGGGATAGCTACCGGAAACGGTGATTAATACCGGATATGACCGCATGTCGCATGGTGTGTGGTGGAAAGTTTTTCGGTGGGGGATGTGCTCGCGGCCTATCAGCTTGTTGGTGGGGTAATGGCCTACCAAGGCTTCGACGGGTAGCCGGCCTGAGAGGGTGACCGGCCACACTGGGACTGAGACACGGCCCAGACTCCTACGGGAGGCAGCAGTGGGGAATATTGGACAATGGGCGGAAGCCTGATCCAGCAACGCCGCGTGAGGGATGACGGCCTTCGGGTTGTAAACCTCTTTCAGCACAGACGAAGCGCAAGTGACGGTATGTGCAGAAGAAGGACCGGCCAACTACGTGCCAGCAGCCGCGGTAATACGTAGGGTCCGAGCGTTGTCCGGAATTATTGGGCGTAAAGGGCTCGTAGGCGGTTTGTCGCGTCGGGAGTGAAAACACCGGGCTTAACTCGGTGCTTGCTTTCGATACGGGCAGACTTGAGGCATTCAGGGGAGAACGGAATTCCTGGTGTAGCGGTGAAATGCGCAGATATCAGGAGGAACACCGGTGGCGAAGGCGGTTCTCTGGGAATGTTCTGACGCTGAGGAGCGAAAGTGTGGGGAGCGAACAGGATTAGATACCCTGGTAGTCCACACCGTAAACGTTGGGCGCTAGGTGTGGGATCCATTCCACGGGTTCCGTGCCGTAGCTAACGCATTAAGCGCCCCGCCTGGGGAGTACGGCCGCAAGGCTAAAACTCAAAGGAATTGACGGGGGCCCGCACAAGCGGCGGAGCATGCGGATTAATTCGATGCAACGCGAAGAACCTTACCTGGGTTTGACATACATCCTGCCGCCTCAGAGATGGGGCTTCTTTTGGGGGTGTACAGGTGGTGCATGGCTGTCGTCAGCTCGTGTCGTGAGATGTTGGGTTAAGTCCCGCAACGAGCGCAACCCTCGTCCTATGTTGCCAGCACGTGATGGTGGGGACTCATAGGAGACTGCCGGGGTCAACTCGGAGGAAGGTGGGGATGACGTCAAGTCATCATGCCCCTTATGTCCAGGGCTTCACGCATGCTACAATGGCCGGTACAGAGGGCTGCGATCCCGTGAGGGGGAGCGAATCCCTAAAAGCCGGTCTCAGTTCGGATTGGGGTCTGCAACTCGACCCCATGAAGTCGGAGTCGCTAGTAATCGCAGATCAGCAACGCTGCGGTGAATACGTTCCCGGGCCTTGTACACACCGCCCGTCACGTCACGAAAGTCGGCAACACCCGAAGCCGGTGGCCCAACCCCTTTTGGGGAGGGAGCTGTCGAAGGTGGGGCTGGCGATTGGGACGAAGTCGTAACAAGGTAGCCGTACCGGAAGGTGCGGCTGGATCACCTCCTTTCTAAGGAGTAGTGCCTGCCCGTGCTCGGGCGAGTGTTTCGAGCACTGTTGTGGTGGGGCTTCTTGGTGGAACTTTCTGTCGATGTCATGACTGCTGTTGCTTGTGGGTGCCTGCGTTGTGTGGGTGGTCTTCGGGTGGTGGTGGTTGGTGGTGACACACTGTTGGGTGTCTGAGGGATCAGATGTTGTGTCTGGTTGCTCTGCTGGCCCTGCTCATGGGTGCTGGTCGTGATGGCTGGTGGCTTGTGGGTGTGGGTAGGTTGTTTGATAGGTGGATAGTGGACGCGAGCATCTTGTTTTTGTTTGTTCGTTTGTAGTGTGTGCCTTTGGTGCGTGTGTGTTTGTGCGCATTGTGATGTGGCTGCCCAGATGCTTGATGTGCTCGATGATGTTGCTGGTCTGCTGTGTGTGGGCTGGTGGGTTGTTGTGTGTGTTGGGTGTGTGTGGTGGCAAGCTAGTAGGGGCACATGGTGGATGCCTTGGCATCAAGAGCCGATGAAGGACGTTGGAGCCTGCGATAAGCCCTGGGGAGTTGGCAACCGAGCGTTGATCCGGGGGTGTCCGAATGGGGGAACCCAGCACGAGTCATGTCGTGTTACCTGCACCTGAATGTATAGGGTGTGTGGAGGGAACGCCGGGAAGTGAAACATCTCAGTACCGGTAGGAAGAGAAAACAATAGTGATTCCGAGAGTAGTGGCGAGCGAAATCGGATCAGGCTAAACCATGCGCATGTGATACCCGGCAGGGGTTGTGTGTGTGGGGTTGTGGGAGTGTGTGTCGTGCATCTGCCGGTGTGTGGCGTAGTAAGAAATCACGCGTGAAGTCGAAGCCGTTGGAAAGCGGTGCCGTAGACGGTGAGAGTCCGGTAGGCGTAAGTGTGTGACTGCGTATCGCATTTCCCAAGTAACACGGAACTCCTGAAATTCTGTGTGAATCTGGCGGGACCACCCGTTAAGCCTAAATACTCCTTGATGACCGATAGCGGACAAGTACCGTGAGGGAAAGGTGAAAAGTACCCCTGGCGGGGAGTGAAATAGTACCTGAAACCATGTGCCTACAATCCGTCGGAGCCCGGCCGCCACGTTTTCGTGGAGTGGGGGTGACGGCGTGCCTTTTGAAGAATGAGCCTGCGAGTTTGCGTTGTGTGGCGAGGTTAACCCGTGTGGGGAAGCCGTAGCGAAAGCGAGTCCTAAGAGGGCGTTACCTTTATTGGTTACAGTCGCGCGATCAAGACCCGAAGCGGGGTGATCTATCCATGGGCAGGTTGAAGCGTGGGTAAGACTGCGTGGAGGACCGAACCCACTTAGGTTGAAAACTGAGGGGATGACCTGTGGATAGGGGTGAAAGGCCAATCAAACTCCGTGATAGCTGGTTCTCCCCGAAATGCATTTAGGTGCAGCGTTGTGTGTTTCTTGTCGGAGGTAGAGCACTGGATAGCCGATGGGCCCTACCAGGTTACTGACGTTAGCCAAACTCCGAATGCCGGCAAGTGAGAGCGCAGCAGTGAGTCTGCGGGCGATAAGGTCCGTAGTCGAGAGGGAAACAGCCCAGACCATCAGCTAAGGCCCCTAAGCGGTGACTAAGTGGAAAAGGATGTGGAGTCGCAGTGACAACCAGGAGGTTGGCTTGGAAGCAGCCACCCTTGAAAGAGTGCGTAATAGCTCACTGGTCAAGTGATTCCGCGCCGACAATGTAGCGGGGCTCAAGTCATCCGCCGAAGCTATGGCATTCATGCTCAGATTCGATCTGGACCTCTAACGGGGGCATGGATGGGTAGGGGAGCGTCGTGTTCTGTGTGAAGTCGTCGAGTGATCGAGCGGTGGATGGGACACGAGTGAGAATGCAGGCATGAGTAGCGAATCATGTGTGAGAAACACATGCGCCGATTGATCAAGGGTTCCAGGGTCAAGCTAATCTGCCCTGGGTAAGTCGGGACCTAAGGCGAGGCCGACAGGCGTAGTCGATGGACAACGGGTTGATATTCCCGTACCGGCAAAGTAGCGCCCATGATGAACCTGGTGATGCTAACCATCCGAAGCCATCGTTGATTGCTGCCCTTCGGGGTAGTGACGTGGTGGTGGAGCATGGGACCCGAGCTGGTAGTAGTCAAGCGATGGGGTGACGCAGGAAGGTAGCCCAACCACAGCGATGGTTGTCTGTGGCCAAGCATGTAGGGCGGTGTCTAGGTAAATCCGGGCACCTGGCTTTGATGTCGAGCCTGAGATGTGATGGGGACCCCGTATGGGGGAAGTGGGTGATCCTATGCTGTCGAGAAAAACCTCTAGCGAGCTATACGCCGCCCGTACCCGAAACCGACTCAGGTGATCAGGTAGAGAATACCGAGGCGATCGAGCGAACCATGGTTAAGGAACTCGGCAAAATGCCCCCGTAACTTCGGGAGAAGGGGGGCCGGATCCGTGACACACCTTGCGTGTGGTAGCGGTGATGGCCGCAGAGACCAGGCCCAAGCGACTGTTTACTAAAAACACAGGTCCGTGCGAAGTTGTAAGACGATGTATACGGACTGACTCCTGCCCGGTGCTGGAAGGTTAAGAGGACCTGTTAGAGAGTGATCTCGAAGCGGAGAATTTAAGCCCCAGTAAACGGCGGTGGTAACTATAACCATCCTAAGGTAGCGAAATTCCTTGTCGGGTAAGTTCCGACCTGCACGAATGGAGTAACGACTTGGGCGCTGTCTCAACCATGGACTCGGCGAAATTGCACTACGAGTAAAGATGCTCGTTACGCGCGGCAGGACGGAAAGACCCCGGGACCTTTACTATAGTTTGGTATTGGTGTTTGGTTCGGCTTGTGTAGGATAGGTGGGAGACTGTGAAACCTCGACGCCAGTTGGGGTGGAGTCAACGTTGAAATACCACTCTGGTCGTACTAGATGTCTAACCTAGGGCCATGATCTGGTTCAGGGACAGTGCCTGATGGGTAGTTTAACTGGGGCGGTTGCCTCCTAAAATGTAACGGAGGCGCTCAAAGGTTCCCTCAGCCTGGTTGGCAATCAGGTGTTGAGTGTAAGTGCACAAGGGAGCTTGACTGTGAGACAGACATGTCGAGCAGGGACGAAAGTCGGAACTAGTGATCCGGCCACGGCATGTGGAAGCGTGGTCGCTCAACGGATAAAAGGTACCCCGGGGATAACAGGCTGATCTTCCCCAAGAGTCCATATCGACGGGATGGTTTGGCACCTCGATGTCGGCTCGTCGCATCCTGGGGCTGGAGTAGGTCCCAAGGGTTGGGCTGTTCGCCCATTAAAGCGGCACGCGAGCTGGGTTTAGAACGTCGTGAGACAGTTCGGTCCCTATCCGCCGCGCGCGTAGGAAACTTGAGAAAGGCTGTCCCTAGTACGAGAGGACCGGGATGGACGAACCTCTGGTGTGCCAGTTGTCCCGCCAGGGGCACGGCTGGTTAGCTACGTTCGGAAGTGATAACCGCTGAATGCATCTAAGCGGGAAGCACGTTTCAAGATGAGGTTTCCCACCGGGTCAACCGGGTAAGGCCCCCCACAGATGATGGGGTTGATAGGCCGGAGGTGTACAGCAGTAATGCCCAGCCGACCGGTACTAATAGGCCGAGGGCTTGCCCTCACACACTCTCAACACACACCACAAACCAGACACTGGTCAACTGTGGTCACCGTGTCCCCGCCCCCCACCCGGGGGCGGTAAGGCGAGTGTGTGGCACCAAGCCACACCAACACCGTGTGCACATGCATCAACGCACCACACACGCCCTGCAAACACACAACAACATCATGTGTGTCTCGCGTCCACACCACCCATCACAACACCAGTGATAACTACATAGACCAACCACACCACCGCCTGGGTGAACACCCCCCAGAACACCAGGTGTGGGTTGAAAGAGTTACGGCGGCCATAGCGACAGGGAAACACCCGGTCCCATCCCGAACCCGGAAGTTAAGCCTGCCAGCGCCGATGGTACTGCGACCGAGAGATCGTGGGAGAGTAGGACGCCGCCGGACAT
>NZ_JADIVZ010000002.1 GCF_015319165.1 Nocardioides acrostichi | reverse complement strand
GTACAAGTCGACGGCCTGACGACGGAACTCCTCGGAGTAGTTCTTCCTGGCCATGATTCTCGGATCATCTCGCTTCCCCAGCACCAGATGCTGGATTCAGCGTGTCCAAGAACCGGGGTCAGGCCCCGACCTCCGTGGTGATTCAGGTGTGGGTGCGTGGTAGCTCCACACCTCACCCGGAGGTCTTCGTCATCGTCCAGCAGCCACGCCGGTGCCTAACGTCCGTGATCAGAACAGCTAGCGCTCCTCACGGCTCAACCACCGAACCCACCGGGTTTCGACACGCTCGTCGCTGGCGCTCCTCACGGCTCAACCACCGCACCCACCGGGTTTCGACACGCTCGTCGCTGGCGCTCCTCACGGCTCAACCACCGGTGGGGCTCGGTGGCACACGCACAACCGCAGGTGCAACCTGATCTGCGACCTCTAGCGTCGGCGGCGTGCCGGCGAGGGCCGGTGCCCGTCGCCTGCGAGAGCGGGGGCGGACTCAACCGAGAGGGAACAGCAGAGAACACGACCATGGAGAAGATCAACGCGAAGCTCATCAGCTGGGCTTCGATCCTCGAGCAGGGCACCCGCGACCAGGCGGTGACGACGGCACGCATGCCGTTCATCCACCCCCACGTCGCGCTCATGCCCGACGCGCACCTGGGCCTCGGCGCCACCGTGGGGTCGGTCATCCCGACCCTGGGCGCCGTGATGCCGGCTGCCGTCGGCGTCGACATCGGCTGCGGCATGATCGCCGTCCGCACCGAGTACAGCCGCGAGCAGCTGCCACAGAACCGGACGCCGGTGCGTGAGGCCATCGAGCGCGCCGTCCCGCTGTCGGCCGGTGCCTTCAACCGCAAGGTCAGCCGCGACCACACGCGGGCGCGGCTCGAGCAGCTCACCGTGCAGGCCGAGCAGGCGGACTTCGAGCCCGGTCGGTACGCCAAGCGGTGGGAGCTCCAGCTCGGCACCCTCGGCGCGGGCAATCCCCACTGAATCGAGCAGGGCATCGAGGTGACCGCTGACGAGGAGGAGCGGGTCTGGCTGTTCCTGCACTCGGGCTCCCGCGGCGTCGGCAACCGGATCGCGCAGCACCACATCGGCATCGCCCGCGAGCTGTGCGAGAAGTGGTGGATCGAGCTGCCGCACCGCGACCTCGCCTACCTCGTCGAGGGAACGGACGAGTTCGGCGCCTACATCGCGCAGATGCAGTGGGCGCAGCACTACGCCCTGCTCAACCGCGAGGAGATGATGGATCGAGTCGTGCGGCAGTTCGCCGAGTGGGTCGGGGCCACGTCTGCCGACGAGGTCGTGCGCAGCGAGGAGATCAACTGCCACCACAACTACACCGAGCGCGAGCGGCACTTCGGTCGTGACGTGTGGCTCTCCCGCAAGGGTGCGATCAACGCCGAGGCGGGTCGGCCCGGGCTGATCCCGGGCTCCATGGGGACGGCGTCCTACGTCGTGGTCGGCAAGGGCAACCCGGTGGCCCTGCAGTCGGCGCCGCACGGTGCGGGCCGGGCCTACAGCCGCAGCAAGGCGCGGCAGGCGTTCACCCGTGAGCAGCTGCGGGAGTCGATGGTCGGCATCGAGTACCGCGACACCGACGCCTTCCTCGACGAGATTCCGGCGGCCTACAAGCCCATCGACCAGGTGATGGCCGACGCCGCCGACCTTGTGGAGGTGCGGCACACGCTGCGGCAGCTGGTGAACGTCAAGGGCGACTGACGGCGGCTTCGACCCTCGGCGCGACGAACGGGCGGGCCCTCCCCCAGGAGAGCCCGCCCGTTCTGTGCGCGTCCAGACCGGTGCCGATCAGACCGGTGCCGACCAGACCGGTGCCGATCAGTGCATGAGCACGGGTGCGGCCTCGTCGTCCTCGTCGGGCACGGACTCCATGCCACGGGGCAGGAAGGCGATCGGCACACACGCCGCCACGAGGAGGGCGAAGCCGACCCACAGCGCGTGGCTGTAGGCGTCGGCCATGGCCACGGTGACGGCGTGGGCGAAGCCGTCGCCGAGCCGCTGCACCAGCTCGAGCGCGGCCTGGGGCGGAGTGCTGCCGCTCTGCTGGGCGGCGTCCACCGCGGAGGCGGCCGAGATGACGTCGGAGTCCCGCATCGAGCTCGTGAGCACGACCGTGAGGATCGCGACGCCCATCGAGGCGCTCACCTGCTGGGCAACGTTGAGCAGCGTGGACCCACGCGCGACCTGACTGGCCGGGAGCGTCTTCAGCGCCGAGGTGAACAGCGGCATCATCGTGCCGCCCATGCCCAGGCCCATGACGAAGAGGCAGAGCATGACGTGCCAGTAGGGCGTGTCCGCACCCGTGTTCATGGTCAGGCCACCCACGCCGAGCAGGATGCCGAGCATGCCGAACGGGACGATGCGCCCGATCGGCAGCCGGTCGGTGAGGTTGCCGGCGATCGGCATCGTGAGCATGGCGCCGAGACCCTGCGGCGCCACCAGCAGCCCGGCCTTGAGCACCGACTCACCACGCACCTGCTGGAAGTAGGTGGGCACGAGCAACTGGGTGCCGAAGAAGGCCATGATGAACAGGACCATCGTGAGGATCGAGACCGTGAGGTTGCGGTCGCGGAACAGCCGCAGGTCGAGCAGCGGGTGCCGCGGCTTGAAGCTGTAGAAGACGAACGTCACGAGGAGCGCCAGCCCGATCAGCGTGGGCACGAGCACGCGGGTCGCCTCGACGGTGCCCTTCTCAGGGATCGAGGAGACGCCGAAGAGGAAGAGCGCCAGCCCGGGCGACATCAGCAGCATGCCGACGAGGTCGAAGGTCTCGGTGGGCTCGGGGGCGTCCTTCGGCAGCACGGTGAACGCGTAGCCGAGGGCGACGACGCCGATGGGCAGGTTGATGAGGAAGACCCAGTGCCAGGAGAGGTTCTGGATCAAGACGCCGCCGAGGATCGGCCCCAGGATCGGGCCGAGCAGCATGGGGATGCCCAGGATGGCCATCAGGCGACCCATCCGGTGCGGACCGGCCGCCCGGGTCATGATCGTCATGCCCAGCGGCATCAGCATGCCGCCACCGAGCCCCTGAAGCACCCGGAAGGCGACCAGGCTCTCGATGTTCCACGCGGTGGCGCACAGCAGGGAGCCGAGCGTGAACAAGGCGATGGCGCTCATGTAGAGGCGCTTGGTACCGAACCGGTCGGCCGCCCACCCCGTGACCGGGATGACGGTGGCCAGCGCCAGCGTGTAGCCGGTCGCCGTCCAGGCGACGGTCGAGAGGTTGGGCTCGTCGAACACCTGCATGAAGGTGCGCTGGGCGACGTTGACGACGGTGATGTCGAGGATCGACATGATGGCGCCGAGCACGACCACGCCGGAGACGAGCAGGATCTCCTTGGTGATCTTGTCGTCGTCGGGGTCGACCACGACGGGGGATGCGGTGGCCTCAGCCATGAGTCTCCTTCGGGGGAAGGTGCAGGACGTCGCCTGCGAGGATGGGGCGCAGCGCGTCGATCAGCGCCTGCGCTTGCGGGTCGGGGATGCGGCGCACGATCGCGGCGAGCACGCGACGCTTGCCCTCCTTGTGCTCGTCGGTGATCTGCCAGCCGAGCGCCGAGAGTCGAATGTGCTTGACCCGCCGATCCTCGGCGCTCTCGTTGCGTTCGACCATGCCGTGCCGCACGAGGTGGTCGACCGCGCGACCGGCCGTGGCCGGTGAGATGCCGAGAGTGCGCGCGACGTCGCTGATGGGTACGGCCGTCTCGCGCTGTGCCAGCACGAACAGCGCTCGCACGTGGGTGATCGAGAGCTCCTTGTCGAGCAAGGCGTCGACCGACTCCGCCTGAGCCTGGGCGAAGACGCGGCCCATGAACGTCTCGAGGCTCTCGAGAAGCTCGTCGGCGATCGTGTGCACGTGTCAACGTTATCGATCATGCAACCATTTCACCAACGGAAGCATCTGTGACATGGGACACCCCGTCGGGCAGGACGTCCGGGCCTCACGTGCGGGCACGGCCGGGGCCTCGCTAGTCGGCCGCCCCGGATACGACCTGCCGCTCGTGATCGCGCGCGAAGCCGTGGTCGATGCCCCACAGCACGGCCTGGGTGCGGCTCTCGACGCCGATCTTGCGGTAGAGCGAGCGCACGTAGCTCTTGACGGTGTTCTTGCCGAGGAACGCGCGCTGACCCACCTGCTCGTTCGAGAGTCCCTGGCAGATGAGGGCCAGCACCTCGCCCTCGCGCGGGCTGAGCCCCTCGCGGTCGCCGGGCCAGCGGCCGACGTCGCCGTCGACCGGCTCCTCGTCGGCGGACGGAGGCCGCACGATGTCGCCCCGGGCGACGGCCTCGATGGCCGCCACGAGCTCCTCCGGAGAGGCGGACTTGGCGACGTACCCGTGAGCCCCGGCGGCGAGGGAGTCCTCGACCAGGCGTCGGTCGGTGTTCCAGCTGAACACCAGCAGGCGGGCCTGGCTGCCGGCCAGCATCGCGTCGGGACGCAGATCGCCCCCCTGAGCCTGGCCGAAGGTGTCGTAGAGGACGACGTCGACGTCGCTGAGCACGGGCATCGCGCTGTCGACCTCGACGACCTCGACCCGATCGGCGAAGGCGCTGAGCACGCTCGCCACCCCGGCCACCACGAGCACGTAGTCGTTGACCACCGCCACGCGCACCCGCTCACCGGCCTCCATGCCTGGCGAGCATAGGGCGACGCCGGGGGCGTACCTCAAACACCCCTGAGGGTGCATCGAGTCGACCACGCCGCCACACAGGATCGAGACGTGAGCTCACTTGTCGTCGAAGCCTGCCCTGCGACCGTCGTCCTGCCCGGGGCGGAGGGCTGTGTCGACTTCGTGGCGTCCCTGGCCGAGGAGGTGCCGACGGGTCCGGCCGACCTGAGCGCCGCCGTCGACTGGGCACGCGAGGTCGGACGCCGAGTGCCCCGCCCCGGCGAGGGTGCGACGGCGGTGCGCTGGTCGGTGCTGGCGACCGTGGCGGCCCGCGATCTGACCTGGGCACGGGTGCTCGAACCACATCTCGACGCGCTCGCCATCCTCGGCGAGGCCGACGAGCTGCACCTCTCGGGTCGCTACGAGACGTGGGGCGTGTGGGCCGCCGAAGGCGGCGACGCGCCGCTGGCGGCCCGGTGGGACGAGCGCTCGCGTAGCTGGCTGCTCGACGGCGTCAAGCCGTGGTGCTCGCTGGCCGCGGTGGTCGACCGCGGTCTGGTGACGGCCTGGGTCGACCACGGCAGTGCCCGCCGCATGTTCGCGGTCAGCACGAGCCACCCGGGTCTCTCGCACGTGGCGCAGTCATGGGTCTCGCGCGGCCTGGCTGACCTGCCGACGGCGTCCATCCGGTGCCGCGACGTGACCGCGCAACCGGTCGGCCGCACCGGCTGGTACCTGGACCGCCCCGGCTTCGCCTGGGGTGGGATCGGCGTCGCCGCGGTCTGGTACGGCGCCGCACTCGCACTGCTGGCCCGGTTGCAAGCCGCCTCGCGCGCTCGGCAACCCGACCAGATCGCGCTCATGCACCTCGGCGCCTCAGACGCCGCACTGACCGCCGCCGGCGCCCTGCTCGGCGCCGCCGCGCGCGAGGTCGACCACGAGGGACGGCACGGTGCGGACGGGTCAGAGTCCGCGATCCGGGCCGCCAGGGTGCGACACGTCGTGCACGACGCCGCCGAGGACGTGCTCGACCGGTGCGGCCACGCCCTCGGACCGGCGCCGCTCACCTACGACGAGGAGCACGCCCGGCGGGTCGCCGACCTCACCGTCTACCTGCGCCAGCACCACGCCGAGCGGGACTCCGCCGCGCTCGGCCGCGCCCTGCTCGAGACTCCTCACACCCTCGACCCCGGCGGCCGGTGACCGCGCAGGTGACGACGTTCGACCACCGCGACGCGGGCACCGCGCGGGAGTCGTGGCGCGGGGCACCGCAGTGGCAGGCCATGCCCGCCCTGGCGCCCGACTGGCTCGCCGAGCACGACCTCGTGTTGGTGGTGGCCGCACACCCCGACGACGAGACGTTGGGAGCGGGCGGGCTCCTGGCCCGCGCGGCCGCCGACGGCGTCCGCACCGAGGTCGTGGTGCTGACCGCCGGCGAGCGCAGCCACCCGGACTCTCCGACCCACTCCCCCGAGAGACTGGCCCGGCTGCGCCGCGAGGAGCTGCACGCGGCCGTGCGTGCCCTCTCGCCGCGGTGCGCCGCCGTGCTGCTCGGCCTGCCGGACGGCGAGGTCGCCGCCCACCTCGACCTCATCACCGCCCACGTCGTCGAACGCTTGCGCGGGGCCCGACGACCGCTGGTGGTGGCGCCCTGGCGGGGCGACGGGCATCCCGACCACGAGGCAGCCGGTCGGGCCGCCGCCACCGCCGCCCAGCGCACGGACGCCGACCTGCTGGAGTACCCGGTCTGGTTCTGGCACTGGGGCTCGCCGACCGACGCCCCGTGGGACGTCCTGCGTGCCCTGCCGCTGCGAGGACCGGAGCGCTCCGCGAAGTCGCGGGCCATGCAGGCCCACCTCACCCAGGTCGCCCCGCTCTCCTCCGCGCCGGGTGACGAGGTGCTGCTCTCCGAGACCTTCCTCGCGCACTTCTGCGACGACCACGAGGTGTTCGTGCAGGCGACACCGGGCGATACCGACGACACGGCGCTCGACGACCTGCACCATGAGGGCCGGGAGCCGTGGGGCGTCGACGAGCGCTGGTACGAGGAGCGCAAACGCGCGCTGGTGCTCGCCTGCCTGCCGTGGCGCGACCTGGGCGACGTGCTCGAGGTCGGGTGCTCCACCGGCTCGCTGGCCGAGTCGCTGGCCGGCCGCGCGGAGCGGGTACTGGCCATCGACTCCAGCCCTCAGGCCGTGGCTTCCGCCCGACGTCGGCTGCAGGCAGCGCCCCAGGTGCGCGTGGAGCGCCGTCGCGTGCCCCACGAGTGGCCGGAGGGCCGCTTCGACCTCGTCGTCTGCTCCGAGGTCGGCTACTTCCTCAGCCCCGTCGAGCTGCGAGGCCTCGTGGCGCGGGTACGGGACTCGCTCACGGCGGAGGCCGTGGTGCTGCTGTGCCACTGGCGGCACCCGGTGTACGGCTGGCCCCTGGACGCCGACGCCGTGCACACGGCGTTCGTCGACGACCTGACCGGGGACGGCACCGCCCGGGTCGCCGTGCGACACGTGGAGCGTGACGTCGAGGTCGTCGTCCTCGCCACGGGGGGCTGGCCGGTGGCCGATGAGTGAGCCGGGCGCGGGATTCTGGCACATCGGCGTCGTGGTGCCGGCGCACGACGAGGACGAGCTGCTGCCCGGCTGCCTGGCCGCTCTGGGCACCGCCAGCGCGTACGCGCAGCGGGTGCTGCCGGGCACGCGGGTCACGGTGCTCGTGGTGCTCGACCGTTGCACGGACGACTCGGAGGCCGTCTGCCGACGCGCTGCCGTGACCACGCTGGCGGTCGATGCCGGATCCGTGGGCGCGGCCCGACGTCTCGGTGTCGAGGCGGTCCAGTGGCCTGGCCCGGCGCACCGCGGCTGGCTGGCCTGCACGGACGCCGACACCGAGGTGCCCGCGGACTGGCTGGTCGCCCAGCTCCGCGCCGCCGACACCGGCGCCCGACTCCTGCTGGGAGCCGTCGAGCCGGATCCCACCGGCGTCGATCCCGCGCTCCTGCTGGCCTGGCACCGGCTGCATCCGGAGCCGGCCGGCGCCGCAGACCTGCGGGTGCACGGAGCCAACCTCGGCATCCGTCTCGACACCTACCGCCGACTCGGCGGCTTCCGCGACCTGGCCGAACACGAGGACGTCGACCTGGTCCGGCGTGCCCTCGCAGCCGGCGTCCGGCCGCGGCGGGGGAACACGGTGCGCACGTCGGCCCGGACGGCCGGGAGGACGCCCGGAGGGTTCGCGGGCTACCTGCGGGCTCTCGCCATCACCGCGTCCGGCGGCGGGGACGACCTGGAGCGGCCCGCCTGATCCGACTGGGCCGTGTCGTCAGTCGAGCAGGTGCCACTGCCCGTCGGAGACGACCTCGACCCGACCGTCGACGACGGTGAGCGCCGAGGCGTCGTCGAGCACGTACCCAGGCACGCCCACCTCGGCCCGCCAGCCGTGTGCCGTCTCGAGGGTGTTGGAGGGGAACACGTCGAGGTGCGGGAAGACCGAGAAGTCGACCAGGCCCAGGCCACGGTCGTCGTCGGACCAGTGCGCGAAGTCGCTGCCCACCCGCGGCGTGAGTGCCATGCTGCCGGCGCTGAGCCCGACCCACACGGTGTCGTGCAACTCGGGCAGCAGGTCGGCCAGGCGGGACTCGCGCAGCCAGTGGGTCAGATACGTGGCGTCACCCCCGTCGACGAGCAGGACGTCGGCCTCGCGCACCCACGGCATCCACCTCTCCGCGCCGATCGAGGGCAGCGCGGTGAGCTCCAGCAGACCCACCGACGCCCAGCCGAGCTGCGTCAACGTCGTCGACGTGCCGGTCACGAACCGGAATGCGGTGCCGGGGTCGCAGAACGGGTGGCCGTACGTGCCGGTCGGGATGCACAACGCCCTCGCCTGGTCGATCGGCTTGCCGAGCAGGTCGGCCAGGGCCGTCCGGATGCTCGGGGTGGTCACGCCGCCGGAGGTGAGCAGGAGCTTCATGCGCTCATTGTTGTCGCGCGGCCAGCGGCCGCAAGGCCGTGGCGATGACCATCATCGCGAGCTCGGCGAGCGTCTCAGCGGAACCGGGCGCCTCAGCGGAACAGCGGGAGTCCAGGCCGCTCGATCACCGGCCGTGCCTGGCGCGGGTTCGGCGGCGCGAGCGGCGGGCACTTCTTGTCGGCGACGCCGTCTTGTTCCGACCGCGGCGGCAGGGAGCCGTCCTTGAGCAGGTTCTTGACGGTGTCGTCGGTGCATGCGACGCCGTAGAGGCTCACCGCGTGCGAGGTGCCGCCGACGCCCTCGACCAGCGAGGCGGTCGGGAACAGCTGACGCACCTGGAGCGCACCGGAGAACGGCGTGGCCGCGTCGTAGGTCTCGTTGAGCAGCAGCACGGGGCCGGTGTACTCCGAGCCGTCGACGTCGACGGGGTCGGTCGAGGCGACCGGCCACGTGCGGCACGGCGCGTTGAACCAGGTGTTGCCCCACGCGTAGAACGGCGCCTGGTCGTGCACGGCCCAGGTGTCGTCGGCCCACGTTTGCCAGTCGCTGGGCCACGGCGCCTCGGAGCAGATGGTGCCGAGGTACATCGCGTAGCCGTTGTCGTCGCCCTTGGGCGCCCCGCCTCGGTAGATCCGCTTGACCGGATGCGCGTTGCCGTCGTGCTTGAGCACGTCGAGAGCGTGGCCCACCTGGAGCCAGGTGAGGTTGTAGTAGCCGGCGTAGAGGATCGCGTCGTCGAGCTCGTCGGGCCCGACGCCGATGATCGGCTTGTCGGTCAGTCGCGTACGGAGCGCGGCGATCCGCTTCTCGACCATCGCGCGGGTGCTACCGAGCCGGTAGGTGCCCTTGTGGTCGGCCAGCCAGGCGTAGAACTTGCGCACGGTCTTCTGGAAGGCGATGTCCTGGTCGAAGTTCGCCTGGTACCAGACACGGGTGGGGTCGACCACGCCGTCCATCACGATCGCCTTGAGCGAGTCGGGGTGCTCGGTGGCGTAGACCTGAGCGATGTAGGTGCCGTAGGAGAACCCGTAGAAGGTGATCTGCTCCTCGCCGATGGCCCGGCGCAGCATCTCGTAGTCCTCGACGTTGTCGGTGGTGCGGACGTGATCGAGCAGCTTGCGCCCGGAGCCCTTCTCGCCGCTGGCGCAGTCGGCGGCGTAGGTGTCGGTCTTGTCGCGCCACCAGGAGAGGATCGCCGGGCTCGAGGGCACGTAGGGCTTGCGGTCGAGGGTGTTGTAGTCGGGGTCGCAGGAGAGCACCGGTCGGCTGGAGCCGACGCCGCGGGGGTCCATGCCGTACCAGTCGTAACGGCTGGCGACCTTGCCGGGCACGTAGGCGCCCAGCACCGAGAGCGTCAGGCCGGACCCTCCGGGCCCGCCGGGGTTGGTGAACACCGCGCCCTTGAAGATCTTGGAGGTGTGCTTGACCCGCGAGACGGCCAGGTTGATCGTGCGCCCGGTCGGGTCGCTGTAGTCGAGCGGCACCGTGAGCACGCCGCACTGGGCACCGATGTCGTGCAGGTAGCCACCGGCGCAGCGGGTCCAGTGGATCGGCACCACCGGCGGCTCGGGTGCCTGCTTCACGTTCACCCCGGTCGACGGCGCGGGCGTGGCGGACGACGGCGCGAGACCGCCGAGACCCAGGGCCAGTGCGGCAGTGGTGACGGCGCAGGTGGCTGCGGCGAGGACGGACCGGATCGATCGAGTCGACATGGGGGCTCCCGAGGTCAGGCGGTGGCTGATGCTCTCACGACCCGGGCCGCCGGTCGAGAGCCTCGCAGGAGCGGGGTGCCCGGGCCGGCCGACACCACCTCAGCCGCGGCCGGCCACCGGCAGCGGGTCGGGGCCGAAGGGCTGCCGCTCACACGCGGCGACCCCGTGGCACGCGGCGAGGCGTTCGTAGCGCGCCCGGAGCTCGTCGCGCACCGGCACGTAGGCCGGCTTGCGCAGCGACCCGTCGGGCCGGATGAGGTTGTGCAGCTCGTGGGGGTCGAGGCGGTGGTCGTAGAGCTCCTCGACGCCGGTCCAGCGCACCAGCCACGTGTAGCGCGGCGTACGGACGCCGCGCCAGGCCCAGCCCATCGCGTCCAGCGCCCGCTCATCGGCGGTGCCGGCCTGGATCAGCTGCGTGCTCGACGTCTCTGCACTGCCGGTCAGCATGCGCAGCAGGGACTCGCCGTCCGTGCGCCCGCTCGCGCGCACGTCGTCCAGCGCGCCGGCGGCGTCGAGGAACGTCGGCGCGAGGTCGACCGTGGTCGCCGGCAGCAGGCTGGTGGCGCCTTCGGCGATGCCGGGCCCGCGCATCAGCAGCGGGATCTGGAGGTTCTCGGCGTAGGGCAGGTTCTTGCCCCACAGCCCGTGCTGCCCGAGCTCGTAGCCGTTGTCGGAGGTGTAGATCACCAGCGTCCGGTCGAGCACGCCGGCCCGCGCGAGCGCACGGACCATGCGCGCGTTGCTCTCGTCGATCGCCTGGAGGGAGCGCACCCGCTGCCGGAACCACTCGGTGCGCTCGGCGAGGTCGTGCTGGGGGGCTCGTCGCACCGACAGCGGCTTGTCGGAGACGTCCTCGGTGAGACCCGGGTCATGCCTGCTGGGGAGCTTGAGGTTCGCGAAGAGATCGGCGTGCCGGTCCGCCGGCACCGGCGGACCCCACCCGCGACCATCGACATAGGCGTCGTGGGGACCGACCTGGGAGATCCAGATGAAGAACGGACGACGCTTGACCGACCACCGCTGCACCATGCGCTGCGCGAGGGCCGTGTTGGTGTCGGTCACGTAGCCGGGCAGCACCTTGTCACCGACCGGCAGCTCGTAGTCGACGTCGGTGTACCCGTAGGAGCGCAGCAGTGTCGGGTTCCAGCGGTCCCAGCCCTCGGGCCGGGCACGGTGCTCCACGTAGCCGTTGAGCGGCTTGCCGATGAAGCCGGTGCGGTAGCCGGCCTGTTGGAGCCAGACGCCCAGGTTGTCGTCGAGATTGTGCCGCTTGAACGCCGAGAAGCCACCGAACGGGCCGTCGTTGTGGCGCACCCCGTTGTTCTGGGCGTACTCGCCGGTGAGGATCTCCGCACGCGCCGGGCAGCACAGCGGGTGCGGGTTGATCGCGTCGGTGAAGTCGATGCCGTGTCTGCCGAGCAGCCGCCGTGTCTTCGGCATCCACCTCATCTCGAGGTCGGTCTGGTCGTCGCTGCTGATGAAGAGGATGTTGGGCCGACCGTCCTCCAGCCCGGGGGCGGTCGGCGGCTCGTCGCCGCGGCGCTCGCCGGGAGCGCCGGCGCCGGGCTCGCCGTCGCGCCGACCCGCGGCCTGCGCACGGCGCTCGGCGGCGTCGTCGAGCGCCTCTCGCTGGCGCTGCTGCGCCCCGGCGTCGGCGCCCGGCTGCTGCGCCGAACCGGTGTCGTACTGCCAGATCACGAGACCGCCGCCGGCGACCCCGGCCAGCAGCAGGGTCACGAGTACGAGCCCGAGGGCGCGGCCTCGCGCGTCGACGATCCGGACCGCGGCGCGCCGGAGCCTGGGGAGGGAGTGCACGAAGAGAAGACGCACGGGAGGGGCCGGAGGTTGCAGTGAACCGTCTCTCGACCCGGGCCACTACCCTGGAGGGGTGAAGGCGCTCCTGCTCGAGAACATCCACCCGCTGGCCGTCGAGATCCTCACCGGTCGAGGCTTCGAGGTCGAACTGCTGTCGCACTCGATGAGCGAGGACGACCTCATCGCGGCGCTGCCCGGCGTGCACCTGCTCGGCATCCGTTCCAACACCCACGTCACCGAGCGGGTGCTCGACCACGCCCCCGACCTCCTCGGCCTCGGCTGCTTTTGCATCGGCACCAACCAGGTCGACCTGGCCGCGGCCGCAGCACGAGGCATCGGCGTCTTCAACGCGCCGTTCTCCAACACTCGCAGCGTGGTCGAGCTCGTCATCGCCGAGATCGTCATGCTCGCGCGGCGGCTGGCCGAGAAGACCGAGAAGATGCACGCCGGCGTGTGGGACAAGTCGGCCAAGGGCAGCCACGAGATCCGCGGGCGCACCCTGGGCATCGTGGGGTACGGCAACATCGGCACCCAGCTCTCCAACCTTGCCGAGGCGATGGGGCTGCGGGTCATCTTCTTCGACACCGCCGACCGTCTGGCCCACGGCAACGCCCGCCGCATGCGCACCCTCGACGAACTGCTCGAGCAGGCCGACGTCGTGTCGCTGCACGTTGACGGGCGACCCGGCAACGCGGGTCTCTTCGGCGCCGAGCAGTTCTCGAAGATGAAGCCGCGCTCGCTGTTCGTCAACGCCGCTCGCGGCATGGTGGTCGACACGGAGGCGCTGCGCGAGCAGATCCTCTCCGGGCACATCGCCGGTGCGGCGCTCGACGTGTTCCCGATCGAGCCCAAGGCGCAGGGCGACGCGTTCGAGTCGCCTCTGCGTGGCCTCGACAACGTCATCCTCACCCCGCACGTCGGCGGCTCGACGCAGGAGGCGCAGGAGGAGATCGGCTACTTCGTCGCCAACAAGCTCGCCGGGTTCGCCCTCGAGGGCCGCACCGAGCTGTCGGTCGACCTGCCCGCCGTCGCGGCCCCGGCCCTGGAGTCCGGGCACCGGATGGGCTTCCTACACGTCAACGTGCCGGGGGTGCTCGCCGAGGTGAACCAACTCGTCGCCGACTCCGGCGCCAATGTCACCGGCCAGTTCCTGGCGACCCAGGGAGAGCAGGGCTACGTCGTCACCGACACCTCCGACCCGCTGCCCGACGCGGTGATCGAGAAGCTCGCGGCCTCTGCCCAGGCGCTGTGGGTGCGGCGCTGGTCGGCATGAGCGAGCAGCCGGTACCTGCGGGCCAGCGGCCGGGCGATCCTCCCGTCGGCTGGATCGACTTCACGGTGCAGGGCAACCCCATGACCGCCAGCATGGTCACTCCGAGTGTGACCGTGAACGGCTACCCGGTGCCCATCCGCAACTACTCGACGACCCCGATCCCGATGCCGCCGGGACGCCACCGCGTCGAGGTCTCCTGCCAGTGGTTGCGGCGCTACGGCCAGGCCTCGCTCGACGTCGACGTGGCCGAGGGCCAGACCGTGCCCGTCTTCTACGCCCAGCCGCTGCACCAGTTCACAGCCGGTGCGATGGGGTTCGAGAAGCAGAAGCGACCCGGCAGGGCGAGCCTGTTGGCCCTCATCGCGGTCATCACCCTCCTGGTCGTCGGTGTCGTGCTGCTCGGGGTCTTGTAGATGCCGGGAGCGGTGTTCGGATCCGCCCGCCAGCAGCTCGGCGCGGCGCTGTTCGCCCGGGTCGCCGGGCCCGACGGCGACCGCGAGCGCGACCGCATCCACGGTCGCCCCGGGCCGCGATGGTTCCCCGCCGGCTCGGCCATCACCCGGGTGCACGGCGACGCCTCGATGTTCGTCGGCGGCGTGCGCGCGCTCCTGCTCCAGACCCTCCATCCTGCGGCGATGCGCGCCGTGGCCGAGCACAGCGGCTACCGCGGCGACCCGTGGGGCCGACTCGCCCGCACCTCGACGTTCCTGGCCACCACCACCTTCGGCCACGCGGCCGACGCCCAACGGGCCGTCGACGTGGTGCGCGCCGTGCACAGCACGATCGGCGGCACCATGCCCGACGGCAGCCCGTACGCCGCCTCCGACCCGCACCTGCTCCGTTGGGTGCACGTCGCCGAGGCCGAGTCCTTCCTGCGGGCCCACCAGGTCTACGGGGCGCGACCGCTCGACCAGGCGGGTCGCGACGAGTACGTCGCCCAGGTGGCCGAGGTCGGTGCCCGCCTCGGGGTGGTCGACCCGCCCCGCACGGAGGCCGACTTGGGTGCCGCCCTCGACGAGTTCCGTCCCGAGCTCGCCGGCACGCCCGAGGCGAGGGACGCCGTCCGGTTCCTGCTGCTCCAGCCTCCATTGCCGCTGCCCGCGCGAGCGCCGTACGGCGTGATCGCCGCCGCCGGTGTCGGCCTGATGCCGGCCTGGACCCGCTGGCCCCTGCGGTTGCCGTGGCTGCCCGTCAGCGAGCGCACCACCGTGCGCGCCCTGGGCACCCTGGCCACCGGCACGATCCGCTGGGCGATGGCCGAGCAGCCCGCCGCCCGCGCCTCCCGCCGCTGACCTGCCACGAGTTTTCCGCTGAGCCGTCACCAGTTTTCACGTGACCTGCCACGAGTTTTCCGCTGAGCCGTCACCAGTTTTCACGTGACCTGCCACGACTTTTGACGCTGGTGAAACTCGTGGCAGGTGGGTTGCAAACTAGCGACGGGTCACGTGAAAACTCGCGGCAGGTCAGCGGAAAACGGGTGGCAGGTGGGTGGGGTGGAGGCCTAGGGTCGATCGAGTGCCTGCTGATCCTGACGATCTGATCCGGGAGCGCGAGCACCTCGCGGAGTCCCGCCGTCAACTGCACCGCATGCGTGAGCGCACCGCCTCCCTCGACGCCTCGGCCGCCGCCGACTGGGTCTCGCGCGAGGTGCTGGAGTCGAGCATCGCGCGGCGCATGAAGGAACTGGCCGACGACCCCGCGGTGCCGATGTTCTTCGGGCGGCTCGACTACACGCACGGCGAGCACGGTGGCGAGTCGTTCCACGTCGGACGGCGCCACGTGACCGGCCCGGACGGCGACGCGCTCGTCGTCGACTGGCGGGCGCCGGTGAGCCGGCCCTTCTACCGCGCCAGCAGCGCCGAGCCGATGGGCGTGGGCCGACGGCGGCGCTACGGCTTCAACGCCGGGCTGCTCACCGCGTTGGAGGACGAGCACCTCGACCGCGGCGAGGGCACCGCGCACAGCGACATCTTGGAGTCCGAGATCGAGCGTCCGCGCGTCGGGCCCATGCGCGACATCGTGGCCACCATCCAGCCCGAACAGGACGACATCGTGCGCGCCGACCTCGCGTCGTCGCTGTGCGTGCAGGGCGCACCGGGCACCGGCAAGACCGCGGTCGGGCTGCACCGTGCCGCCTTCCTGCTCTACGCCCACCGCGAGCGACTGGCCCGCCAGGGCGTGCTGGTGGTCGGCCCGAACGACTCCTTCCTGCGCTACATCGCCGACGTGCTGCCCGCCCTCGGCGAGGTCGAGGCGACCCAGGCGACCATCACCGAGCTCGTGACCGCGGCCCTGCCCGAGGGAAGGCGAGTGCGGGGTTCGGACGACGCGGCGGTCGCGGTACTCAAGGGCGACGCCCGGATGGCCGAGGTGCTGCGGCGTGCCGTGTGGAGTGGTGTCGGCACGCCCTCCGAGGCGCTGGTCGTGCCGCGTGGGTCGCGCCGCTGGCGGGTGCCGGCCTACGAGCAGGAGGAGGTGCTCGCCGGGCTGCGCACCCGCGGGGTGCGCTATGGCGCCGCGGGGGCGATGCTCGCGCAGTCGCTCGCGCACCGGGTGCTGCTGCGCATGGAGGCCGGCGGTGAGTCACCCGACGACCGCGTGCAGGACGCCGTCGCCCGCTCGGCCCCGGTCAAGAAGCTGGTCAAGCAGCTGTGGCCGGCCGTGGTTCCCGAGCGCACCCTGCACGCCCTGCTCTCGGACGCCGAGACGCTGGCGGCTGTCTCCGACGGCGTCCTCAGCGCCGGCGAGCAGGCGCTGGTGCTGTGGGCCCAGCCGCCGCGCGGCCCGGGCACCGCCCGCTGGAGCGAGGCCGACGTGGTGCTGCTCGACGAGCTGCGCGACCTGATCGAGCGCACCCCCTCGGTGGGGCACCTCGTGGCCGACGAGGCCCAGGATCTCTCCCCCATGATGCTGCGCGCCCTGGCCCGCCGCTCGAGCACGGGCTCGGTCACCGTGCTCGGTGACCTCGCCCAGGCGACCACCCCCTGGGGCGCCCGCTCCTGGCACGAGGCGCTGACCCACCTGGGCAAGCCGGACGCCGTCGTCCAGCAGCTCACCCGCGGGTACCGCGTGCCCGCCCAGGTGATCGAGTACGCCGCCCGGCTGCTGCCGCACATCGCTCCCGACCTCGAGCCACCCGTCTCGGTGCGCCGCTCGCGCGGCGAGCTGGAGCTCGACCGGGTGCCGGACGTCGTCGCGGCGCTCCCGGCCGCGCTGACCCGGGTCGTGGCGCGCGAGGGGTCGGTGGGCGTCATCACGCCCGACGCCTTGGTCACGACCCTCGACCGAGCCCTGACCGGCAGCGAGCACCGCCTGCTCGGCGGGTCGGACGATGGGTCCGCACGGGTGGAGCTGGTGCCGGCCTCCCTGGCCAAGGGCCTGGAGTTCGACCACGTGCTGCTGGTGGAGCCGGCCGGCGTGGTGGCCGGCGAACCCGACCTGGTGACCGGGCTCAGACGGCTCTACGTCTGCCTGACCCGAGCGGTCACCTCGCTCACGATCCTGCACACCGACGACGTACCCGCGCAGCTCGGCGCGCCCTGAGGCGCAGCGGCCCTGCTCGACCTCGCTCAGCGCCATGGTCCGGGAAGCAGCACCTCGCGCCGCTCGACAGATCGGGGTTCAATGGGCGCGATGACTCCCCCGCAGCCTGCTGACGACGACCCCGACCCTCGAGCGTGGTGGCCGCTGGCCGACGCCGACGACCTGCGAGACGAGCTGGTCGCCGCGTGGCGCCGCGACGGCTACCACGATCTGCGGCACCTCACCGAGGTGCTGCGCCGACTCGACGAGCTGGACTCGGCCGGAGCCGCGTTCGAGCGGCTGCCGGTGTTGCTGGCGGCCTGGTTCCACGACGCCGTCTACGACGGCGAGCGCGACGCCGAGGAGCGGTCGGCGTGCTGGGCCGAGCGTGCACTCGACGGCCTCGTCGACCTCGCGACCGTCGACGAGGTGGCGCGGCTCGTGCGGCTGACCGAGACGCATCGACCCGACCCCGACGATGCCGAAGGCTGCGCCCTCTCCGACGCCGATCTGGCGATCCTGGCCTCGGACCCGGTGCGCTACGCCGAGTACGTCGCCGCCGTGCGCCGTGAGTATGCCCATCTCGACGACGACACCTTCGCCGCGGGCCGCGCCGAGGTACTGCACCACTTGGCCGCGAAGCCCACGCTGTTCCATACCGCACCCGCCCGGCGTCGGTGGGAGGAGCCGGCCCGTGCCAACCTGCGGGCAGAGCTCGATCGGCTCATGGCTCGCGTGGGCTGAGTCCCTGCTGCCGAGCCTGCTTCTGGCCCCGCTTCGCCCCGCGTCGCCGCAGCCCGGCGGCGTGCAACCGCCGCACGAGCTCGCGACTGCTCACGGGCTCGGCCCCGGCGGCCACGACGGCGTCGTAGCGCTCCGCGGGCACGTCGTAGTGGTCGCCGTCGAAGGCCCGCCTCGGCCAGCCGAGCGCCCCCGCGAACGCGTGCAGCTCCTCGAACGAGAGATCGCTGGCCAGATGCGACCACAGGCGTCCGTGCCCGCTCGCGTTGGGCGGATCGATGATGAGGCCCACCTGCGCAGGGTAGTGCGGCGGGTGTCGGCCGGGCGCGCCGCACCGGGGCTCCCCCGGTCGGCGCCCCTCGTCAGGTCCAGTCGATGTTGAGGTACTGGGTCTCCATGTACTCCAGCATCCCCACGCGTGCGCCCTCCCGGCCCAGCCCGCTCTCCTTCATCCCGCCGAAGGGTGCCGCCGGCTCGGAGATGAGGCCGCGGTTGATGCCGACCATCCCTGCGTCGATCGACTCCGCCAGCCGCAGGGCCCGCCCCAGGTCTCGGCTGAAGACGTAGGAGGCGAGGCCCAGCTCGGTCCCGTTCACCCAGCCGAGCAGCTCGGCATCGTCGCTCCACCGGACGATCGGGGCGACGGGCCCGAACAGCTCACGGTCGAGGATGGCCGCGTGCGGGGGCACCTCGACCAGGACGGTCGGCGCGAAGAACGAGCCGCTCCCCTCCGGGATCCGCGCACGGTGCGAGACACGTGCCCCCGATGCCACCGCGGCGTCGACGGTCCGTTGGAGCTCCTCCACCGCGAGCGCCGAGATCAGCGGACCGATCTCGGCGCCGGTCGCGGCGGGTCCGACCCGCAGCGCAGCGACGGCGGCTCCGAACCGGGCGACGAACTCGTCGTGGACCTCGCGATGGATGTAGAAGCGGTTGGCCGCGGTGCACGCCTGCCCGCTGTTGCGGAACTTCGCCGCGAGGGCACCGGCCACGGCGGCGTCCATGTCGGCGTCCTGGGTCACGACGAAGGCGGCGTTGCCGCCCAGTTCCATCGAGGGGTTGACGATGCGGTCGGCCATCTGCCTGAGCAGGATGGTCCCGACGCGGGTCGACCCGGTGAAGGACAGCTTGCGCACCGCGCGGCTGGCCAGCCAGGTCTCGGCGACGCCGGCGGCATCCGTGCTGGGCACGACGTTGACCACCCCGGGCGGCGCACCCGCCTCGTCGAGGAGACGCGCGATGGCCAGGGCGGTCAGCGGGGTCTCGGAGGCGGGGCGGAGCACGGTGGTGCAGCCCGCGGCGAGGGCCGGCGCGATCTTGCGCGTGACCATCGCAGCGGGGAAGTTCCAGGGCGTGACGAGGGCGGCGACCCCGACCGGTCGGTGGGTGACGACGATGCGGCTCGACCCGCCCGGCGCCGCGCCGTACTCCCCGCCCGCGCGCACGGCCTCGGAGGCGAACCACCGGAAGAACTCCGCCGCGTACTCGACCTCCGCGCGGGCGTCGTCGAGGGACTTGCCGTTCTCGCGCGAGATGAGGTCGGCCAGTTCCGGGAGATCGCGATGCATCAGCTCGAAGGCCGCGGACAACACATCGGCGCGCTCGCGCGCCGGCACCCGCCGCCAGTCCTCGAAGGCCGACTGCGCGGCCCGGACGGCGGCTTCGGCGTCGGTTCGGTCGCCGTCGGCGACGTGCGCGATCACCGATCCGTCGCTGGGGTCGGTGACCTCGAACGATCCGGCGTTCCCGGGGCCCCACCGGCCCCCCAGGTACAACCCCTGGACCTCGCCGGGGGGCGCGACTCCTCGTCTCATACGAACCGACCTCTCTGCATCGGGCGTGCACGGTGTGGTGGGGCCGCCGTGGGCGGTCCTGCCGACCGGCGTGACGGGGCGCGGCCCGCGGCCGCACGACGCTGCTTCGTGCTCACGCCGATCGACAGCCGGGGCACCGCTATGCCGTCTCCATGGCGTCGAGCACCTCGGCAGCGAGCCTGAAGGCCTCGAGCGCCGCCGGTCCGCCGGCGTAGAAGCCCACCTGCATCAGGACCTCCTTGATCTGGTCCCGGGTCACGCCGTTGTTCACCGCGCCGCGCACGTGCACCTTGAACTCGTGGCCCCGATTCAGCGACGCCATCATCGCGAGGTTGATCAGGCTGCGCTCCTGGCGGGTCAGCCCGGGCCGGTTCCACACGTCACCCCAGCAGTTGCGCGTGACGTACTCCTGGATCTCTCCGGTGAAGTCGGTGGCGGCAGCCAGGGACGCGTCGACGTGCGCGTCGCCGAGTACCGCCCGCCGGGTGGCCATACCTCGCTCGTAGAGGTCGTCGGTCATCTCTGTTCTCCTTCTCGTAGGGGTGGTTGGGTGTCTCGTGGGATCTGCGCGCCGGGAGCAGACCCCGGTGGACGGCCAGGCGGTGGCCCGGTCGCCGGGCTGGCTCTCACCAGTAGGAGCGGCCGCCGTCGACGACGACCGTCGACCCGGTCATGTACGAGGCGGCCGGGCCGCTCACCAGACAGATCACCTCGGCGATCTCCTCGGCGGTCGCAGCGCGTCCCAGCGCGTACTGCTCGAGCCGGCCGGTGTCTGCCTCGCCGAGCTCGGCGCGGGAGGGTGCCATCGGGGTCTCGACGAGGCCGGGGCACACGACGTTGACGCGGATCCCGTCGGGGCCGACCTGCTGGGCCAGCGTCTTGGAGAAGGCCACGACCCCGCCTTTGCTCGCCGCGTACGCGGTCAGGGTCGGCAGCAACGGCCGGAGGGCCACGCCCGAGGCGACCGTGACCACGGAGGGCCGGTCCCCCGACCTGAGGTGACCCAGCGCGGCACGGCAGACCAGGAAGGTGCCGGTCAGGTTCACCGCGATGACCTCCTGCCATCGTGCGAGGGAGGTCTGCTCCAGATCGAGGCGCTCCCCGAGGACGCCGGCCGTCGTCACCAGGGCATCGAGCCCCCCGAGCCTCGTCGCGGCCTCGTCGATGGCCCTTCCCACCGAGGCCTCGTCGGAGACGTCGATCTCGCCGGCCACGCCATCGATCTCCCCCGCGACCGCGCGGGCGCCCTCGAGGTCGCGATCGAGCACCGCCACGAGGCCGCCGGCCTCGGCGAGCCCACGGGCCACCGCCGCTCCGAGTCCTCCCGCGCCACCGACCACGACGCTGCGCCGCCGGCGCGGCTCCATGGTGCTCACAGCGCCAGGAACCCGCCGTCGACGGGCAGGTCGATGCCGGTCACGTAGGCCGCGTCGTCGGAGGCGAGGAACAGCGCCGCGCCCGCGACGTCCTCGACGGCTCCGACGCGGCGCAGCGGTACCCGGCCGAGCAGCGCGGCCAGCTCGTCCGCGTCGGTGCCGAGCCGCGACCCGCGCATGGGCGGGAACACCCCGGGGACGATGCAGTTCACCCGCACCCCCCGGGCTGCCGCCTGAACGGCCAGGGCCCTGGTCAGCTGTCGCACGGCGCCCTTGGAGGCGTGGTAGCCGACGTCGATCGCCGCGCTGCTGGTCGCGACGACGCCCGCGATGGAGCTGATCGTGATGATCGAGCCCCCGCGATCGCCCATGAGATCGAGCGCCGTGCGGCAGGCGAGCATCGTCCCGGTGGCGTTGACACCCATCAGCCGCTCCCAGGCCGTGCCCTCCTCGGTGTCGCCCGACACAGCGGTGCCCAACCCCGCGCTGCAGACCATGACGTCGAGGCGACCGTGAGCGGCGCGGACGTGAGCGCCCAGGCGATCCCACTCCGCGCTCGCGGTCACGTCGAAGCACAGCTGCTCGGCGCTGCCGCCGGCCTCGCGGACCGACTCGACGACCGCCCGCGCCTCCGGCTGCAACCGGTCGGTCACGACGACGTGGGCTCCCTCGGCGGCGAACCTGCGGACGATGCCGGCACCGAGCCCACCGGCTCCGCCGGTCACCACCGCCACCCGGCCCTCGAGACGCCCCGGTGCGGTCACCGTCACCTCGCGGCCGCCTCGACCTCGGCGAGGAACGGCTCGATGGTGGCCCACGTGAGGTCCGGGTGCGAGATGTTCGGCGAGTGCATCGTGTCCAGGGTGGCCGTGCGCACCTCGGGCGCCTCCTTGACGATGCGCTCCATCCAGTCCGGCTCGACGAGGTCGTCGCGGGATCCGTAGACCAGGAGCGTGGGGACGCCCGTGCCGTCCAGGTCGGCCGGATAGGTCGAGGGTGGACGCTCGGTCCTCAGGGTCTCGGGCACGGCGGTGTGGGGAGCGACCACGCTGGCGTAGTGACCGGGCTGAGCGGCCCACTGCAGGCGGTCGGCGATCTGCTGCTCCATCCCCTCATAGGGGTCGATCACCAGCTCCAGGATGCGGCGCATGTCCTCGGCCGTCCCGTCGAAGTGCCCGAGCTCGCTCAGCGCGCGGGCCGACCTCCACGGGCCCCCGGTGCCGCTGATGCTGGTGACCGAGGCGAATCGGGGGGCCCATCGCGGAGAAGTCTGTGCCTGCAGCAGGACCGAGCCCCCGAAGGAGTTGCCGATGGTGTGGACGGGTCGGTCGATCTCCAGGGCGTCGAGCAGCGCGAGCAGGTGTCGGGCGCGGAACTCGTAGGGCGACTGGTCGAGCTGGACGGCCTTGGCGCTCCCACCGAAGCCGAGCATGTCCGGGGCGATGACCCGGTACCGACGCGCGACGAGCGGCATCATCTCGCCCCACGTGACCTCCGCGCTCGCGCCCCATGCGCCGTCGTGGACGAGCAGGACGACGGGCGCGTCCGACGGGCCGGCGGTGAGGTACCGGGTGACGAATCCGTTGACCTCGAGGGTGTGGGCGTTGCTCGTCATGCCTGCTCCTTGGTGTGATGAATCGGGTGATCGTGTCGAAGGACGTAGTGCGCGGGATCGACGACCCGGGTACCTCTCCAGAAGTCGGCGGTACTGAGGGGCCACATGATCGGCGAGCGACCGTGCGCGTTCTTGTACCAACTGCTGACCGACGACCAGCCCCAGGCGCGCTGGGCGTTCGCGGCCACCAGCTCGCGCTGGTGCTCCTCGAAGATCTCCTCGCGCAGGCAGAGCGATGTCGCCCCCGTCTCCAGCAGCAGCCGGATCGACTCCGTGAAGTAGCGGACCTGCCGCTCGATGAAGTAGACGAGGTTGGCGTGGACCAGCACGCTGGTGTTGGGGCCGAAGAGCGTGAAGAAGTTCGGGAACCCGGGGATGGCCACGCCCATGTACGCCGCGGCGTCGCCGTCCCACTGGGAGTGCAGGTCGCGGCCGTCCTCGCCGACGACCGACATCGGCATCAAGAACTCCGAGGCCTTGAAACCCGTGCCCCACAAGAGGACGTCGGCCTCGATCAGCCGACCGTCTCGCAGGACGACGCCCTCGGGCACGATCCGTTCGATGGGGTCGCTCACCAGGTCGACGTCGTCGCGGGAGAGGAAGCGGATCCAGGTGCCGTCGTCGCGGACGATGCGCTTGGACGCCGGCGGATAGGCGGGCACGACGGCGCCGACGAGATCGGGCCGGTCGACCATCTGGTCGGTCAGGTAGGTGGTGAGGGTCTCGCGCAAAGCGTCGTTGGCAGCCGACACGGCCCGCTCGGTGGGCGGGTAGTCCGGGTCGACCGTCGCGGCCTCGAGATTGCCTCGCAGCTTGGGCAGGAAGATCGAGAACCGGTACCACCCTCGGTAGGTCGGCAGCTCCGAGAGCAGCCACCGCTCGTCGGCTCCGATGTCACGGCGCAGCTCCGGGGTCGGCTGCAGCCAGGGCGGCGTGCGCTGGAGGACGGTGACGTGGGCCGCGGCGTCTGCGACCGCCGGAGCGAACTGCAGGGCGCTGGCGCCGGTGCCGATCACCACGACCCGCCGATCGGTCAGGTCGACGCCGTGGTCCCACTCGGCGGAGTGGAAGGCGGGTCCGGCGAAGGTCTCCCGGCCCGGGATGTCGGGGATGGCGGGCCGGTTCAACTGCCCGACCGCACTCGCCACCGCCGTGAACGACTCCACTCGCTCGCCCGCCTGGTCGCGCAGCCTCATCTGCCAGGCGGCCTCCTCGGCGTCCCACTGAGCCGAGACCACCTCCGTGCCGAACCTGATGTGCTCCACCAGTCCCTCGGCCTTCGCGAACTCCTGGAGGTAGTGCAGGATCGCCTCTTGGCGGCAGAAATAGGAGGGCCAGTCCGAGGGCACGAACGAGTACGTGTAGATGTGGCTGGGCACATCGATGCGGCAGTCGGGGTAGGTGTTCTGGTACCACGTGCCGCCGAGATCCTCGGCACGCTCGAAGATCACGAACGGTACGCCGGCCTGTTTCATGCGCAGCGCGCCGAGCAGACCGGAGATGCCTGCTCCGATGATGGCCACCCGCACGGGTCGCTCGCCTGCCAGCTCGCGGTAGTCCCAGTCCGGGGCGTCGGGATCCTCGTCGTCCATGACCAGCACGCCGTCGAGCAAGGAGACTTCGTCCTCCTCCAGGGGCCCGGTGATCCACTCGGCGATCCCGCGCAGCACCTCGCGCGTCGGCCGAGCCGGCATCGACCCGCCCTGGTCGGCCAGGGACTCCAGCACGGAGAGCGCGTGCTCCCGAATCGCTCGGTCCACCTCCTCGGGGAGGCCGCTGAAGGGCAGTGCGAGCGGGTCCGGTCGCCACTCGGGCCGGAGCAGGCTCGTGTCCCCGGTGGCCTGGGCGACCAGCATCAACAGCGCGGGGGTCTGCGCGGCGTCGAGTCGACGTCGGACCTGGTCGAGGTCGGGTAACGACAGATGTGTGGGCGCCATGGTGGGCTCTCCTCTTCCGGGGCGTGGCTAGACGGCCACGCCGAGATGCTTTTCCTGGACCGAGGCGTCGGCGGCGAGAGCCGCCGCCGTCCCCGCGTAGGCGATCTGGCCGCGGCTGGACATCACGTAGGCGGTGTCGGCCAGCGCCAAGGCGAACCCGACACTCTGCTCGGTGAGCAGCAGCGACACGCCACTGCGCTTGAGCTCCTGGAGCATCCCCAGCAGCGACTCGGTGATCGCCGGGGCCAGCCCCTCGGTCGGCTCGTCCAAGACGAGCACGGTCGGATCCGTCACCAGTGCGCGCCCGATCGCGAGCATCTGCTGCTCACCGCCGCTGAGTCGGCCGGCCACGGAGCTACGGCGCTCGTGCAGCCGCGGGAAGCGCTCCCAGACTTCGGCGACCCGGGCACGATCGACCGCGGCGACCTGGAGGTTCTCCTCGACACTGAGGTTCTTGAACACCCGGCGCCCCTGGGGCACCACCGCCAGCCCTTGGCGAACGATGCGGTGGGCCGGCATCGCATCGATGCGCTCGCCGCGCAGGCGCACCTCACCCCTGCCTGGAGGCGTGAAGCCGCAGATGGTCCTCACCAGGGTGGTCTTGCCGACCCCGTTGCGGCCCAGGACCGCCGTGCACTGGCTCTCCGGTACCTCGATGCTCGTCCCCTGGAGCACGTAGCTCGTGCCGTACCAGGTGTGGACGTCGTTCGCCTGCAGGATCATGATCCGGCTCCCGCCGCGTGCTGGGTGCCCAGGTAGCGCTCACGGACGAGGTCGCTGGAGCGGACCTCCTCGGGAGTGCCCTCGAGCAGGATCGTCCCGTGGTCGAGCACGAGCAGCCGATCCACGGTGTTGAACATGACGTCCATGTCGTGCTCGATCAGCACGATGGTCAGGTCGCGGTCGAGGCGCTCCAGCAGGGGGATCATCCGCAGGCTCTCCTCGCCGGAGAGGCCGGCCGCCGGCTCGTCGAGCAGCAGGACGCGGGCCCGCGAGGTCAGCGCCATGACGATCTCGAGGACGCGCCGATGACCGTAGGCGATGGCCTTGACCTTGTGCTCGCGCAGGTCGATGAGCCCTGCCTCCGACAACAGCTCCCGGCTCCGCTCCACCAGGCCTCGTCGGCCTCGCAGTGACCCCAGCAGGCGCCACTCACCGCGGTTGCTGGCCACGAGTCCCAAGAGCACGTTCTCCTCCACGGTGAGCTCGTCGCAGAGGGCCACGATCTGGAAGGTCCGCCCCAGCCCCATCCGGGCCCGGCGATGCGCGGGCAACGTGGTCACGTCGCTCCCGCACAGCCGCACCGTGCCGGCGTCGGCAGGCAGGTAGCCGCTCAGGACGTTGAAGAGGGTCGTCTTGCCGGCGCCGTTCGGGCCGATGATCCCGCGGCGCTCGCCTCTGGCCACCGAGAAGCCGACGTCGCTGAGCACGCTGATGCCGCCGAAGGACTTGGAGAGGCCCGAGACCTCGAGCACGGGCTCAGCCATGGTGGGCCCCTTCCGTTTCGGTGACCTCGGCCTGTGCTGGCTCCACCCGTTGCTCGATGGCCTGCTCGGCGGCACGACGCCTCGGTCGCACCGTGTCGCCCAGCGACTGGGCGAGGCCCGCGAGCCCCCTGGGCAAGAAGATGGCCACGAGCACGAACAAGATCCCGAGGATCATCAGGTAGCGATCGGTGTAGGAGCCGACGACGTCCTCGAGCAGGCCCACGACCAGTCCGCCGACCAACGGTCCCGCCACGGCTCCCCCACCCAGCGCGACCGCGAGCAGCCCGTCGCCGGAGGTCGTGGCCGCGAGCACGTCGGGTCCGACGTACCTCTCCTGGTAGGCGTAGAGCACACCGCCGAGGCTCGCGATGACGGCAGAGATCACCAGGGCCAGGTGGCGGATGCGGTCGACGTCGACGCCGACCGCGCGCATGCGCTGCTCGTTGTCGCGGACCCCGCGCAGGACGTAGCCGAAGGGCGAGCGGGAGATCGCCGTCAGCAGCACGAAGACGCCGGCCACGACGACGAGCACGACGTAGTAGTAGGTGACGGTCGAACCGAAGTCCCAGCCCAGGATCGAGGGCGAGGAGATCCCGAACAGTCCGTCGTCACCGTTCGTCACCGCCTTCCACTGAGTCGCCAGGCCCCAGAAGACCTGCGAGGCCGCGAGGGTGATCATCAGGTAGGCGGTGCCACGCGCCCGGCGGACCAGGAAGCCCACGACGAGGGCCAGCAAGGCGGCCGCGGCGAGCCCGACGAGGAGCGAGAGCGCGAAGCCGGAGTCTCGATGGAAGCTCAAGAGTCCGACCGCGTAGGCGCCGGCACCGAAGAACAGCGCGTGACCCAGCGAGGCCATGCCGCCGAAGCCGACGAGCAGGTTGAGGCTCATGGCGAAGATCCCGAAGATCAACATCGCCGAGAGCAGGTGGATCTCGTTGAGCGTCAGCGCGTAGGGAATCATCGCGAGCGCTCCGAAGCCGAGCACCGGAGCGACCAGCTTGGCGCCGCGCAGGCGCAGGGAGACGAGGGTCGAGGACACGGAGTTGCTCATGCCAGGGCCTTCCCGGCGATGCCCTGCGGACGCAGGGTCAAGATCGCCAGCATCACGCCGAACATGGAGAACAGCGCCAGGCCGGGGGCGAAGGCGATCGTCACGGTGTTGACCAGCCCGATCACGACGGACCCGGCCAGCGCGCCCCCGATGCTGCCGGCGCCGCCGACGATGACGACGACCAGCGCGAACAGCAGCACCTGCAGGTCGACGCCGGGGAAGGCGCCGAGGAGCACGCCGCCCAGCGCCCCGCTCAGTCCGGCGATGCCGGCGCCGACCACGAAGGTCACGGCGGCGAGCACGGTCGGGTTGATGCCGACCCCTCGAGCCATCTCGGGGTCGTCGACGACGGCGCGCAGCATCATGCCGGCACGAGTGCGGTACTGGAACCAGAACAGCAGGCCAGCCATCCCGAGACCCACCGCCACCAGGAACAGCCGGTACTTGGGGTAGTCGAGCAGCCCGAGGTCGAGGGTGCCCTCCAAGAAGCCCGGCCTGGGCAGGATGGCGGGGTCACCGCCGACGATCACCAGCGCGGCGTCCGCGATGACGAACAGCACCCCGAAGGTGAGCAGCGTCTGACGCAGATGGTCCTCCCCGGTCGGGCGCAGTAGCACGAAGACGACCGCACCGCAGAGGGCTGTGGCCAGCACCGCGGCTCCCCACGCGAGTGCCAGGTCGACCCCGTGGCGCTCGAGCTCGAAGGTCACGTAGGCACCCACCAGGAAGAACGACCCGTGCGTGAGGTTCAGCAGACGCATGGTCCCCAGGGTCAAGGTGAGCCCCGCCGAGAGCAGGAAGAGCACCATGCCGAACGAGATGGCGTTCAGTAGCAGTGCGATCCAGTAGTCCACGACCGTGTCTCCCTTCCGGCGCTACTGCACCGAGGTGATGCGGTCGAGCGCGTCGTCGACGGTCTCGTCCTGCGTGACGTCGCGCACCACCGGACCGACCGGCACCTGGGCGGGGCCGTCGGCGGTCTGCTCGACCTCGGTCAGGTACACGTTCTGCGTGAGCGCGTGCCGGGCGTCGAAGTGCACCTGCCCCAGCGGGGAGTCGACCTTGGCCGACTCGAGGGCGGTCACGAAGGCGTCCTTGTCGAAGGCCTCACCCTCCTGCTCGGCCAGAGCCGCGTCGATCATCTGCATCGCGGTCCAGGTGGTGGCCGAGAATCCACCGGGCAACCGGTCGTAGGCAGCCTGGTAGGCGGCCACGAAGCTCTGGTTCTCGGGGTTCTTCAGGGCACTGCTGTACAACCAGTACAGCTTCATGCCGATCGCCTTGTCTCCCCACACGTCGAGGGACTGGGTCTGCTCGGCGAAGTTGCCGATCGAGTAGATGGGCAGCTTCAGGCCGAGATCGCGGTACTGCTCGACGAGGCGTGCGCCGTCGGTGCCCAGCACGATCGGGACGACGGCGTCGACGTCGGAGTCGCGCTGCAGCTTGGCCAGGTAGGAACTGAAGTCGGCCGTGCCCAGGGGCGGCTTCTGGTAGCTGACCACCGTGCCCCCGAGCTCCTCGAAGGCGGACTTGAACGCATCGCTGACGCCCGTGGCCCCCGGGAAGTCGGATGCCATCAGTGCGATCCGACGGTAGCCCAGCTCCTTGTAGGCGTAGACGGCGCCCACGGGCTCCATCTGGCCGATGGTGTAGCCGGTGCGGAAGATCCAGTCGCTCTTCGCCTCGTTGGTGATCTCCCTGGCTCCGGCGATCGGGATGACCGTGGGGATCTGCTTCTCGTCGAGGTAGTCGCGCAAGGCCAGCGCGGCACCGCTGTTGTCGATCCCGACGATCGCATCGACGCCGTCCTGCTCCACGAGTTGTCGGCCCTTGGTCACGAAGGCTTCGGGGTCGGTCTCGCCGTCTCCGGTGACCACCTCGACCTTGCGTCCCCCGAGCTCGTTGTCGTGCTCCTTGAGGTAGAGGTCGACGGTCGCCGCCTCGACCTTCTCCCCGGAGGTGGCGAAGGCGCCCTTCAACGAGACGAGCACGCCGAGCTTGAACGTGTCGTCTGATGCACTGGACTCCCCGCGGCTGCCGGGCGCTCCACATGCGGCGGCCAACAGCGCGGTGACGACGACCCCCGACGTCACGGACCAGAATCGGCGTGGTGTGGACATGACACTCCTCTGGATTGCATGGATGGAAGGAACTGACTTTTCCGAGCTGTGGGCCGCGTGGCGGCGAGGGACTACGCAGCGGTCCCGGCGAGCAGGTCACGCAGATGAGGGGCCACGAGGTGCGGTGACTCCAGTGCCACCAGGTGCGGTCCCTCGACCATCACCAGGTGCGCACCGGGGATTCGCGCGGCGAGCAACTGCTGGACCGCCGGGGGCATGGACACGTCGGCTCGCCCCCCGACCACGACCGTCGGCGGCGGTGTCCACCCACTGGTGGCGGGCGGCAGGAAGTCCAGCTCCTTCATGGCTCGCCAGTAGGCGGCGTGCTCAGCGGGCCGCACGGCGCTCAGGCAGGCTCGCGCCTCGGCCACGACCGAGGTCTCGGCCGCCAAAGCCGCGGGAGAGAACCAGCGTTCGAGCGTGAGGTCGATCAGGGTGCTCATGTCCCGTTCGGCGAGGGCCGCTCGTTCGACGAGGGCGTCGCGAGCCTCGGGAGCGAACTGCGAGGTCGTGCAGATCAGACCCAGGCCGGCCACACGCTCGGGCTCTCGCATCGTGAGGCCCTGGGCCACCATGCCGCCCAGCGAGACCCCGACGACCACGGAGCGCCGCACCCCGGCGGCATCCCACATGGCCTGCATGGTGGCCACGAGATCCTCGAGGTGCAGCCGACGGTGCGGGAACGGTGAGTCTCCGTGACCCGGGAAGTCGGGGCGCAGGACGCACGCGTCACTCAGCAGCTCGACCAGCGGGTCGAGCGAGCGCCCGTTCAGCCCCACCGGGTGCAGCAGGGTGACCGGCACCGTGCTCGCATCGAGCTCTCCGGTGACCCACGTGTTCACGCCGCCGAGCAGCTCACGCGTGGTGTTGCGCCGCATTGCATCTCCCTCGAACAACACCCCCCGACGGGGTGACGCCGGTCACGTTAACGACGCGGAGCCTTCCGCACAAGTGTTCGTTCAATATTTGTTCTGAACGAACACTGGTACGGTAAGGCGCCGCACGAATCTCGTGCGGGGAGCCGACGATCCTGCCTTCGGGCAGCGAAAGGAGACAGCCGTGGCCACCCCCGCTTGGAGGGACGTCCTCCGCAACCTCGACCCCCGTGGGCTCGAGGCCGTCACCGCAGCACTGCACAGCGCCAACCAGACCAGCGCCCTCTCGACCATGGAGGCGGAGCTGGTGACGATCGCCGCAGCGCTCGTGGCGCGGGCGCCGGCAAACGTGACCCCGCACGTGCGCAAGGCCCTGGAGTGCGGCGCCACGACCGAGCACCTCACCGAGACGTTGCTCCTGGCCTCGACCATCGGCGGCATGGCCACCCTCGTGGAGGGCCTCCAGACCTACGCAGCCCTGGGCATCGGTAGCCAGGCGCCGGACGCCTGACGGGGGCGGGGCTGTGCCACGGCGTCCTGCGGCGCGGCCCCGAGGCGCCTCAGGCGGCCCTAGGCACCCTTGACGATCCGCAGGACGTACTCGCCCCACAGGTAGGCGACCTGGGTGGTGGAGAGGTCTCGCTCGGGCGAGTACCACTCGGCGACCGACTCGTACAGCTTGATGATGGCGGTCGCCGCGATGCTGACGTCTTCGACGACGAAGCGTCGATCCTCCACGCCGGCACGCAGGAGATCCTCGACGCAGCCACGGAAGGACTCGCGGCGAGCGGTCACGATCGCGAGCCCCTCCCCCTCGGCCAGCGACCAGTCTCGCGACACCACGCGCGCGGCCCTCTGGTTCTTGATGAAGTACAAGACCATGTCTTCGGTGACGCGGCGCAACTGCTGGGTCACGTCGGCTGTGGCGGCGATGGCAGACGCCTGGATCGCCACCAGATCCTCCATGGTGGGGATCAGGATCCCGTTGAGCAGGGCCGCCTTGGACTCGATGTGGCTGTAGACGCTCGTGGGCCCGATGTCGAGTGCTTCGGCGATGTCACGGATGCCCGTGGCTCGGTAGCCCCGCTCGGCGAACAGGGTCAGGGCCGCCTCGCGCACGTCGTCGATCGTGTTGGAGGTACGGCGCCGCGGACGGCGTCTCTGTTGGGGCGCGGCGCTCTCCGAGGACATGGCGGGCAGCGTACCGTAAACGTATTACTTCGTACGAACGCTCGTTCTACTTCACCACGCCCCACACCGACCCGGGCGCACGTCTGCGTCACCCCCCACGCACGACCGCCACCACCGCACGGCGCACCGCCTCGACACCGTGCGGGCCGTGGGCGATCGGGTCGGCCAGCAGGTCGGGCCAGGCGAGCCGGCCGTCTTCGACGTCGTGCGCGAGGCCGCCGAACACCGGGTCGCTGTGGCACACCGCGGCGAGCGCCGCCTCGAGCATCGGGTCGGCCGGCTCCGTGCGCGCGTGTGCCTCGAGGTCGCGCAGGGTGTCGTCGACCGCCGAGAGCCGACGCAGCAGCCGGCTCTCGGCGCCCTCGACCGGCATCGACGAGGTCACGACAACGCCTCCTGGAGTCGCCGCGGCAGCTCGGCCAGCACGCCGAGTCGATGCTCGCAGTCCTCAGCCCAGGCGATGGCGTCGGCCTTGAGGTCGAGGAAGTTCATGATGCCGTCGTAGACCATCTCGACATCGTCGATGACGTCTTGCACCACGCCCCAGCCCTTCTGCGCGATCTCCAGCCCGAGCGCGGCCCACGCCGCGGGGCCGGCGAACCGGGTGGCGACCTTGCGCACCAGCCGCGCCAAGGCGGTGCCGACCTGCACGACGAGCTTCTCGACGCGCACCCCGAGCTGCTCGGAGACACGCGCCATGCCGTCGAAGAGCACACTGCCGTGGCCGAGCAGCTCGCCGACCGCCGCGACGCCGGCCGAGGCGCCGGCCAGCCGGGCACTGCACGCGGCGCCCGCGAGACCGTGCCACTCACTGGCGACGGACCGCGCGACCGAGGCCGTGTTGAGGCCGATCACACCCAACGCGTCGTCGACCTCGTGCAGGGCGAGGCCGTTGCCCCGGATCGCGCCGTAGTCGCCGGTGAGCGGGGCGACGACGAGATCCTCGAGCGATCCCTCCGGCAGCGTCGGCAGCCCCGCCCCGAGACCGTTCAGACCGTGGATCGCCACGTTGATGGTGTCTCGAGCGAGAGAGAAGGCGAAGTCCCAGCTCTCGAAGGTCGCGTCGTGGGTCAAGGTGGCCTCGCCGTCGACCGGCGGCGCGAGGTCCAGATCGACCAGCGCGTGCGGCGTGGCGCTCATCGCAGCGCCCCCGCAGCATCGAGCAACGCGTCGGGAACGCCGAAGGTCGCGGCCACCAGGTCGCTCATCAGCCGCTCGGCGGCACCGACCGCAGAGGAGTCGGCGTCCTCGATGAGACTCGTGGCCCGGCAGGTGCTCTGCTCGAGCTCGGCCCACTCGTGTGCCCAGAGCGCACCGAGATCCTCGAAGGCGCCAGCGAGCCGGGTCATGGCGCCCGCGAGCGGGCGCAACACGCACAAGGGGCTCGGCTCGAACGGCTCCCTGCGGCACACGTAGGTGGTGGCGTAGTCGACCACCTGGCTCATCTGCGTGGCGAGATCCTCCATGGCCGGCGGCACACCGTGCAGCCGGCCCAGATCCTCGACGTACACACCTTCGTCGACACTCATGTCTGACCTCCCGAGACGGTCCGGCGGCTCAGGCGCCGGCTCCGCTACGAGCATCGTCAGGTGGGGCGATCACCGCAACGGGGTCACACTTGACCTGTGGACAACCTGCTGCTCGAGGCTCGCGCCCGCGTGCTGGCCGACCTCCAGGCCCGCTCGTTCGCCACCGCGGACGCCGTCTCGGTGCTCGAGGACGCGCTCTCACAACGCGCGTGGTGGGCCGAGCAGTGGCCCGAGGGCGCCGTCTACGTGGCCGGACTCGTGGCCCAAGACGTGCAGGACGTGCTGCTGGAGACGGCCGGGCGCTGGCCGGCGTGCCCTGACTGCGAGGTCGAGCACCCGCTCTACATCGAGCCCGACCTCGGCGGCCCGGACCCGGTCTGGGTGTGCGAGGAGCGAGGCGCCGAGGTGGCGGCACTGGGTGCGCTCACGCCCCTGGCGTGAGCAGCGCCGACCGAGGGTCGGTCAGTCCTCCTGACCGAGCTGCACCCAGAGGGTGAACCGGTCGGCGCGGAAGACGCCGCGCGAGACCTCGACGATCTTCTCGCGCGCGAGGGCCCGGCGGGAGTGCCGCATGACGATGCCCTGCGGCTCGATCTCGAGCAGCGAGGCCTCCTCGGCGGTGGCCCGGTCCGCGCTCACGGAGTCCTCGACCCACGTCGGACGCAGGCCGCGCGACGTGAGCAGGTCGTAGAGGCTGGTGGGCATGCCACCCTGGAGGAAGCCGGGCAGCAGGATCTCGTTGAGGTAGGCGTCCTCGATGCACATCGGCACGCCGTCGGCGCGGCGCAGCCGTCGCCAGTGGATGACGGAGTCGCCCTCGGTGAGACCCAGGGCGCGGGCGACGCCGGGGCCCGCGTGCTCACGACGCGCGAGCAGGGTCTGGGACTCGGCCAGCATGCCGCGGCGGGTCATCTCCTCGGTGTAGCCGGTGATGCGGCTCGCGCTGCGCTTGGGTCGGGCCACGAAGGTGCCGCGGCCGGGGATGCGCTCGAGCAGACCGTCGGCGACCAGCGCGTCCATCGCCTGGCGCACGGTCATCCGCGCGACGCCGAACTGCTGCACCAGCTCGCGCTCCGAGGGCGCGGGCGAACCGGGGGCGGCACCCGAGACCAGGCCGCGGACGTACTCGCGGACCTGGACGTGCTTGAGTGCCCGGCGGTCGAGGGCGGTGTTGCTCACAGGCAGCAGACTAGACATCGATGGCGCGCGTCGTCCGCGGAATGAGATCATTGCGGGCCGACTCACCCCTTTCGACGTGATGGTCGAACACATTTTCGATCGCGTCGGCTATCGTCGCCCTGTGGACTTCCAGGCCTCCCTCTTCGCCTCCACCGGCGACTCGGTGACGAACGGCGGTCCCGACACCGCGGTCGCGATGGCACAGTCCCTCGCCCGCTCCCTGGCCGACGCCCAGCGCACACCGCTCTCGCACGGCGCGTGGGTCGACCTCGCGCACAGCTGGCTCCCCGAGCCCGACACGGTCTTCGAGACGCTGGCGCGCGAGGTTCCGTGGCGTGCCGAGCGGCGCCAGATGTACGACCGGCTGGTCGACGTGCCACGACTCGTACACACCTACATGATCGGCGAGGAGCTGCCCCACCCGTCCCTGGGCGAGGCTCGCGAGGCCCTGAGCGCCCACTACCAATCCGAGCTCGGCGAGCCGTTCCGGACGGCCGGCTGCTGCTACTACCGCGACGGTCGCGACTCCGTCGCCTGGCATGGCGACACCATCGGCCGCGGCTCGACCCACGACACGATGGTGGCCATCGTCTCGGTCGGCGACCCGAGGCGGCTGCTGCTGCGCCCGCGCGGCGGCGGCGACTCCGTCGCCGTCGAGATGGGCCACGGCGACCTGCTCGTCATGGGCGGCAGCTGCCAGCGCACGTGGGAGCACGCCGTGCCCAAGGTCGCCCACTCCGGCCCCCGGATCTCCGTGCAGTTCCGGCCGTTCAACGTCTTCTGAACGACCGGCTCGAGGCACGAGAGACGGTCTGGCTCAGAAGAGGTCGAGCGAGCGCCGCGGCCGAGGCACGAGGACGCGACGCGCGTGTCGAGACCCGGTCGATCCAGCGTGCAGCACCCACCGGGGTGGAACACCATCGCGGCGAGCGCGGTTGGGTCGTGACATGAGCGACGCACGCGCCACCATCGGACTCACCGGCCTCGCAGTGATGGGCAGCAACCTGGCCCGCAACATCGCCTCGCGCGGCACCACCATCGCGGTGCACAACCGCAGCACGGAGAAGATGACCCGGCTGCTCGATGAGCACGGCGACGAGGCGAGGGAGCAGGGCGGTGAGCTCGTCGGCTGCGAGAGCCTCGAGGATCTCGTCGCCGCCATCGAGAAGCCCCGCACCGTCATCGTCATGGTCAAGGCCGGTGAGGCCACCGACGCGGTGATCGAGGATCTGGTGCCCCTGCTCGAACCCGGCGACGTCGTCGTGGACGCCGGCAACGCGCACGTCGACGACACCCTGCGCCGCCAGTCGGCACTCGAGGAGCACGACCTGCACTTCGTCGGCATGGGCGTGAGCGGCGGCGAGGAGGGCGCGCTGAACGGCCCCTCGATCATGGTCGGCGGGTCGGAGCACGCCTACGCGAACCTCGGCCCGGTCGTCGAGTCGATCGCCGCCGTGGTCGACGGCACGCCCTGCGCCGCCCACGTCGGCCCCGACGGCGCCGGACACTTCGTCAAGATGGTGCACAACGGCATCGAGTACGCCGACATGCAGCTCATCGCGGAGTCCTACGACCTGCTGCGTGGCGTCGCGAGGCTCGAACCGGCCCAGATCGCCGAGGTGTTCCACGGTTGGAACGAGGGCGACTTGGAGTCGTTCCTCATCGAGATGACCGCCGACGTTCTCTCGCACACCGATGCCGACACGGGCCAGCCGTTCATCGACGTCGTGGCCGACGCCGCGGAGCAGAAGGGCACCGGACGCTGGACCGTCCAGATCGCACTCGACCTCGGCGTCCCCGTCACGGGCATCGCCGAGGCCACGTTCGCGCGGTCGCTCTCGGGCCACACCGACCAGCGCAAGGCCGTGCGCGAGACGTTCGGCAGCGACACCCACGACGTCGAGGTCGACGTCGAGGCGTTCGTCGACGACGTCGCCTCTGCCCTCTACGCCTCCAAGGTGGTGGCGTACGCGCAGGGGTTCGACCAGGTGATGGCGGGCTCGCGAGAGCACGACTGGGATGTCGACCCCGGTCAACTCGCGACCATCTGGCGCGGCGGCTGCATCATCCGCGCCCGCTTCCTCGACCGGATCCGCGAGGCCTACGCGGAGAACGGCGACCTCACCAGCCTGCTGGTCGCCCCCTTCTTCGCAGACGCCGTACGCGACGGCCTGGCGGCCTGGCGGCGGGTGGTCGTCATCGCCGCCCAGGCGGGCGTACCGGCACCCGCGTTCGCCTCATCCCTGGCCTACTTCGACGCCTTGCGCCGCGATCGACTGCCGGCCGCGCTGGTCCAAGGGCTGCGCGACAACTTCGGCGCCCACACCTACCAGCGCATCGACAAGGACGGCACGTTCCACACCACGTGGGCGGGCGACCGAACCGAGCACGAGGCCTGAGCCGTGAGGCCGTCCACGCCCGAACCCCCTCACCGGTGGTTGAGCCGAGAGACCGGCCACGGCCGAACCCCCTCACCGGTGGTTGAGCCGAGAGGCCGGCCACGGCCGAACGCGTCGAAACCCGATGACCCCAGAAGCAGGGCTGCCTCCCATCTCACCGGGTTTCGACACGCCTCCGCCTTCGGCATCCGGCGGCTCAACCACCAGCAGGCGCCAGCGGCCGAACCGTGAGGCCGTCCACGCCCGAACCCCCTCACCGGTGGTTGAGCCGAGAGGCCGTCCACGGCCGAACGCCCCTCACCGGTGGTTGAGCCGAGAGGCCGTCCACGGCCGAACGCGTCGAAACCCGGTGACCCCAGAAGCAGGGCTGCCTCCCATCTCACCGGGTTTCGACACGCCTCCGCCTTCGGCATCCGGCGGCTCAACCACCGGAAGGCGCCAGCGGCCGCCGCCTCCGCCTTCGGCATCCGGCGGCTCAACCACCAGCAGGCGCCAGCGGCCGCCGGCAGGCGCTAGCGGGCGAGCAGTCGTTTGAGCAGGAGCAGCAGTCCGAGGACACCGAGGCCCGCCGCGATCTGTGGGCCGTAGGACTTGACGAGCACCGGCAGCACGGTGGCACCCAGGTCGAGCGCGTCGTCTCCCCCATCTGCCGGCGGGCGAGACGACGCGGGCCGGGGTGCCGCAGCCGGCGCCGGGGCGCTCACCGCCGCCACAGCGGCAGCCTCCCGCTCCGCTCCCGCGGCAGGCTCCGCTGCGCTCTCGGGCTGGGTCTCGGGCTCGGCTTCGGGCTCCGGCTCGGGTGCGCTCAGCCGCTGCTCGAGACAGGTGACGAACTGACCGAGCAGCTTGTCGGAGACGTCCTGCATGACGCCGCGGCCGAACTGGGCGGGCTTGCCGGTGACGGCCAGGTCGGTGGCGACATCGACCGTGGTCGCGCCGTCGGCCTCGCTCATCGCCAGCCTCACGGTGGCACCGGCCGTGCCGTTGCCCCGCTTGTCCTTGCCCTTGGCCTCGACGGTGAAGGTGTGCGCGGCGTCGTCCTTCTCGGCGAAGGTGCCCGAGCCCGCGTACTGCAGGGCGATGGGCCCGAGCTTCACCTTCACGGTGCCGCGGAAGGTGTCGCCCTCGACGCCGGTGACGACGGCGCCGGGAAAGCACTCGGCCAGACCGGCGATGTCGCCGAAGTGCTCCCAGGTCTGCTCGACCCCGATCGGGACGGTGAACTGGTGGGTCAGCTCCACGGTGTGGCTCGCTCCTCTTCGTCGTTCCCGCTCACGCGCCGGCCGCGGCGAGCACGGCGCGGCGGGTCAACACGGTGGCCAGGTGGTTGCGGTAGTCGGCGTCGCCGTTGAGATCGGACGGCGGGTTGGCGCCCTCCGCGGCGTGTGCGGCGGCCGCTCGCACGGCCTCGTCGGTGGCCGGCTGCCCCTGGAGGGCCGCCTCCACCGCGCGGGCACGCAGCGGGGTGGAGCCCATGTTGGTGAGTCCGACCCTGGCCTCGGCGATCGTGCCGCCCTCGACCCGCACCGCCGCGGCGACCGCGACGATCGGCCACTGGTGGGCCACGCGTACGAACTTCTCGTAGTGCGCGCCCCAGCCGGTGTACTTGGGGATGCGGATCTCGGTGAGCAGCTCACCGTCGGCGATCGCGGTCTCGAAGAGGTCGACGAAGAAGTCGTCGGCCGCGACCGAACGGGTGCCGCCGGAGCCGGCGATGGTGAACTCGGCCCCGAGGGCGAGCGCCGGGGCACCGACGTCGCCGGCCGGGTCGGCGTGCGCGAGCGCCCCGCCGAAGGTGCCGCGGTGCCGCACCTGGGCGTCGGCGAGGTGGTGGGTGGCGCGGGCCAGCAGCGCGGCGTGCTCGGCGACCAGCGGGTCGGTGAGCACGTCTGCATGCTTGGTCATGGCCCCGATGACGAGCGCGTCGCCGTCGTCGCGCACCCCGCGCAGCGACTCGATGCGGCCGAGGTCGACGACGACCTCCGGAGCGTTGAGCCGCAGGCGCAACACCGGCAGCAGGCTCTGCCCACCGGCCAGCACCTTGGCGTCGTCACCGTGCTCGGCGAGCGCGGCCAGCGCCTCGTCGACGGACGTCGGGGCGAGGTAGTCGAACGCTGCGGGGATCATGCGCCTGCTCCTTCGGTGCTGTGGGTGCCGGCTTCGTCGCCGTCGAAGTGGGGCATCGACGCACCCTCGGTGGTCCCGCCGGCCGCCACCCCCTGGATCGCCTTCCACACCCGCTCGGGCGTGCACGGCATGGTGATGTCGTCGATCCCGAGGTGTCGCACGGCATCGACGACCGCGTTGACCACGGCGGGGGTCGAGGCGATGGTGCCGGCCTCGCCGACGCCCTTGGTGCCGAGCGTGTTGGTCAGGCTCGGGGTCGTGGTGTGGTCGACGTCGAAGGAGATCGTGTCGGCCGCAGTGGGCAGCAGGTAGTCGGTGAACGAACCCGAGACCAGCGTGCCGGACTCGTCGTAGACCGCCTCCTCCCACAGCGCCTGCGCGATGCCCTGCACCAGGCCGCCGTGCACCTGACCGGCCACGATCAGCGGGTTGATGATGGTGCCGATGTCGTCGCAGCAGGCGTACTTGCGCAGTTGCACCTGACCGGTCTCGGTGTCGACCTCCACCGCGCACAGGTGGGTGCCGTGCGGGTAGTTGAAGTTGATCGGGTCGTAGGTGGCCTCCGCGTCGAGCGAGGGTTCCATGCCCTCGGGGTAGTCGTGTGCTGCGAACATCGCCGAGGCGAGCTCGGGCATCGTGATGCCGGCGTCGGTGCCCTTGACCCCGAACCGGCCACCCGCGAACTCCAGATCCTCGGCCGAGGCCTCCAGGAGGTGGGCGGCGAGCTGCTTGGCCTTCTCGACGACCTTGTCGGTGGCCCGCACGAGCGCCTCGCCACCGACGACGAGGGAGCGCGAGCCGTAGGTGTCGAGACCCTTGTGGCTGCTCTGGGTGTCGCCGTGCAGCACCTCGACGTCCTCGAACGGGACGCCGAGTCGATCGGCCACGATCTGGCTGAAGGCCGTCTCGTGCCCCTGGCCGTGGGCGGAGGCGCCGGTCACGACCTCGACCTTGCCGGTGGCCAGCATGCGCACGCTCGCGTGCTCCCAGCCGCCGGCGCCGTAGTTGAGCTGGCCGAGCACCCGCGAGGGCGCCAGGCCGCACATCTCGGTGAACGTGGAGACGCCGATGCCGAGCTGCACCGGGTCGCCGGCGTCGCGGCGACGCTGCTGCTCGGCGCGCAACTCGTCGTAGCCGAACATCTCCATCGCCCGGTCGGTGGCCAGCTCGTAGTTGCCGGAGTCGTACTCCAGGCCCGCCACCGTGGTGAACGGGAACTCCTCGTGCGTGATCCAATTGCGTCGGCGCACCTCGAGGGGATCCTCGCCGAGCTCGGCGGCCAGCTCGTCCATGAGGCGCTCGATCGCGAACGTCGCCTCCGGCCGGCCGGCGCCGCGGTAGGCGTCGGTCCAGGTCTTGTTGGTGAGCACGGTCTGGCAGTTGAACTGGTAGGCCGGGAACTTGTAGATCGCGTTGAACATGAACGCGCCGAGCACGGGCACGCCGCCGCCCACGAGGGAGACGTAGGCGCCGAGGTCGGCCAGCAGGTCGACCTTCAGGCCGGTGACGGTGCCGTCCTTCTCGGCGCACAGCGTCAGCTTCTGCCACTGGTCGCGGCCGTGGTGGGCGCTGAGCAGCGACTCGCTGCGGGTCTCGGTGTACTTGACCGGCTTGCCCAGACGGCGGCCGACCGCGAACGCGATCATCTCCTCCGGCGTCTGCTGAAGCTTGCCGCCGAAACCACCGCCGACATCCGGCGCGATGACCCGGATCTTCGACTCCGGCACGCCGGTGGTCGCCGCCAGCGCGAAGCGCAGGATGTGCGGGATCTGCGTGGCCGACCACACGGTGATCTGCTCGCCGGTGGGGTCGACGACCACCGAGCGAGGCTCCATGAAGGCCGGGATGAGTCGCTGCTGGCGGTACTCGCGCTCGATGACGATGCCGTCGCCGCGGGCCTTCTCGATGGCGGCGTCGACATCGCCACCGGTGCCGGCCTCGGCTGAGTCGAACTTCCAGAACGCGGACTTGTTGGTGCCCAGGTCGGGGTGGGCCAGCACGGTGTCCTCGGCGGCCTCCTTGAGGTCGAGTGCGGCCGGCAGGTCGTCGTACTCGACGTCGACCAGCTCGGCGGCGTCGCGCGCCTCGGCGGCACTGCGGGCCACGACGACGGCGACGATCTCGCCGGCGAAGGCGACCCGGTCGGTGGGCATCGGCAGGTGCGGCGGGGTGACCTGGTCCTCGGTGATCGCCCAGGCGTTGATGCACGCACCCTGCGCCTCGCCGAGATCGGCTCCGGTGAGGACGGCGACCACGTTGGTCGCGTCCTTCGCCTCGCTGGTGTCGATCGAGGTGATGGTGGCGTGTGCGAAGGGGCTGCGCACCATGGCCAGGTGCAGCATGCCGGGCAGCGTGATGTTGTCGGTCCAGCGGGTGCGGCCGGTGATGAGGCGCATGTCCTCCTTGCGACGGCGGTCGCGGCCGATCTCGCTGGCAGCCTGCTCCTGGACGGCGGTCATGCGGTCACCTCCGCGGTGCTGGCCCCGACGTCGGCGCGGTGCGCTCGGGCGCCGTTCGAGGCGCCGGCGGCGGTCTGCACCGCCTTGACGATGTTGTGGTAGCCCGTGCAGCGGCAGAGGTTGCCCTCGAGTCCGAGCCGGATCTCCTCCTCACTGGGGGAGGGGTTCTCCTCGAGCAGGGCCACCGACTGCATGACCATGCCGGGCGTGCAGAAGCCGCACTGGAGTCCGTGGCACTCGCGAAAGGCCTCCTGCACGGGGTGCAGGTTCTCGCCGTCGGAGAGTCCCTCGATGGTCGTGACCTCGGCGCCGTCGGCCTGTACGGCCAAGACGTTGCACGACTTCACGCTGGTGCCGTCGAGGTGCACGGTGCAGGCGCCGCAGTTGCTGGTGTCGCACCCGATGACGGTGCCGGTCTTGCCGAGCCGCTCGCGCAGGTACTGCACCAGCAGCATCCGCGGCTCGACGTCGTCGGCGACCTTCGCGCCGTCGACGATCAGGTTGATCCGGGTCATGGACTCTCCCTCGAGGTCTCGAACAAGGACGGACTCGTGAACGAAGTCGTCGCCACCGAAACGCATCCGATGTGGCGTAGGTCACGCTAGGCATCGTCAGGTTGGACAGTCGTTGGTGCGCACCGATGCGCTGGCCGCATCGCCCCGAGCAGCGGGGCTCGGTGCGCGTGAGAGCAGGCGCCGCGAGCGGCGTCCTCACCCCCCGTTCACCCCCACGCGCAGCCAAAGGTGCGTAAGGTGCGGGGCGTTCCCGACCCGGCCAGGGGCGGTTGCACCCGCAACGCACGCAACCAGGAGAGGCACCGCGTGGAATCCATCCAGAACTGGTGGGACTTCGTCCAGACCCGTCAAGACGACGTCATCAAGGAGTCCCTGGTCCACCTACGGCTCGTGGCGATCACCGTCGTGATGGCCACGATCATCGCGGTCTCCGTGGGCATCTTGGTCTCGCAGCGACCGCTGTTGCGCGCCTTGGCGCTGTCGATCAGCAGCACCTTCTTGACCATCCCGTCGCTGGCGCTGTTCGCGCTGTTCGTGCCGTTGGTGGGCACCGGCAACATGCCCGCGATCATCGCCATGACGATGTACGCCCTGCTGCCGATCCTGCGCAACACGGTGACCGGTCTGGACGCCGTGAGTCCGGCCGTCGTCGAGTCGGCCAAGGGCATGGGCATGAACGGTCGCCAGCAGCTCGTCCGCGTCCGGCTGCCGCTGGCCTATCCGCTGATCATGGCCGGCATCCGCGTGGCCACCCTGCTCACCGTCGGGATCGCCGCCATCGCCGTGCTCGTGGGCGGCGGCGGCCTCGGCGACTTCATCCGCCTCGGCATCAACCAGCAGGGCTTCCCGTTCGCCAACTACGCGGTCGTGACGGGTGTCGTCTTCATCGTCCTCATCGGGCTGGTCCTCGACATCGCGCTCGCCACGTTCCAGCGGTTCACCACCGCGCGCGGCCTGCGCTCCTGACCACCCCGACCACCGCACCTGCACGCGTTCCACGAGAGGAACCCATGACCACAGCGTCCGAGACCCACCTCGATAAGGACAGCGCCTCCGGTGGTGGCAGCAAGATCCACCTCGACAGGGTCGGCAAGACCTACCCCGGCAGCAAGGTGCCCGCGGTCGAGGAGCTGACCCTCGACGTGCCCGAGGGCGAGATCCTCGTGCTCGTGGGCCCCTCGGGCTGCGGCAAGTCGACGACGCTGCGCCTGATCAACCGGATGATCGAACCGTCCACGGGGCGGATCCTGCTCGACGGCGAGGACGTCACCAGGGCCAACCCCGACAAGCTGCGTCGTCGCATCGGCTATGTCATCCAGCAGATCGGTCTCTTCCCGCACCAGACGATCGCGCAGAACATCGCCACCGTGCCGAAGATGCTCGGCTGGGACAAGACGCGCATCCAGGAGCGCACCACCGAGCTGCTCACCACCGTCGGCCTGGACCCCGAGCAGTTCGCCCACCGCTACCCCAGAGAGCTCTCCGGCGGTCAGGCGCAGCGCGTCGGCGTGGCCAGAGCGCTCGGGGCCGACCCCGACATCATGTTGATGGACGAGCCTTTCGGCGCCATCGACCCGATCACCCGCGACCGGCTCCAGAACGAGTTCCTGCGGCTGCAGGCCGAGTTGCACAAGACCATCGTGTTCGTCACCCACGACATCGACGAGGCGATCAAGATGGGCGATCGGATCGCCATCCTGGGTGAGCGCAGCATGATCCGGCAGGTCGACACCCCGGAGCGGATCCTCGCCTACCCGGTCGACGACTTCGTCAGCGACTTCATCGGTACCGGCGCCACGATCAAGGGCCTCAACTTCTTGAAGGTCAGCTCGCTGACGCTGGCAGACTTCCCGACCATGGCGGACGGCGACTCGCCGGAGGCCGTGCGCGGCAAGCTCCAGCAGGCCGGCTACCAGTGGGCCGTGGTGCTCGACGCCGAGAGGCGGCCGAGCGGCTGGATCCACCAGGACGCCCTGGGGGGCTCCGGGGAGCAGGCGCCCATCGAGGGCACGCTCGACAGCGACGGCACGCTCTTCCACGCTCTCGAGCAGATGGTGCAGAGCGAGTCCGGCATGACCGTGGTCACCGGCGCCTCGGGGCGGTTCGAGGGGGTCGTGCGCATGACGGATCTGGCCAAGGCCATCCGACGAGCACAGGTCGAGGCCAGACGGCACTACGACGATCTGGAGGCGAACTCGTGAGCGAGAGCGCTGCACCCCCGACCGCGGCGGCAGCGACAGGTGGCCGCCGCCGCCAACCGGGTGAGCTGTTCGGCGTCGTCAGCCTCGTCGTCGCACCGGTGCTCATCGGGCTGCTCGCCCTCGGCCTCTACCTCTTCTACCAGCACCTCGACCTCGAGAACGCGGTGCAGCAGCAGCGCTCGGCGCTGGCCTGGCGGGGAAAGCTGCTGCCCCAGACCCAGCAGCTGATCCTCATCGCGTTCTACTCGACGCTGCTCGTCATCGCGATCGCCGTGCCCCTCGGCATCCTGCTCACCCGGCCGGCGTTCCGCAAGATCGCGCCTGCCGTCCTGGCCGTGGCCAACGTCGGCCAGGCGACACCCGCCTACGGGCTGCTCGCCGTGGGCCTGATCCTGCTGGGGCAGGGTGCCATCACCGTCATCTACGCTCTCGCGTTCTTCGCGCTGCTCCCGGTGCTGCGCAACACGATGCTGGGCTTGGAGAGCGTCGACCGCAACGTGATCGAGGCCGGTCGCGGCATGGGCATGACCCGGCTGGGCATCCTGCTGCGCATCGAACTCCCGCTCGCCGTCCCGGTCATCACCGCCGGTGTGCGGACGGCCATGGTCATCAACATCGGCATGGCCACCTTGGCCTACACCATCGCGGGCGGCGGGCTCGGCATCACGATCAGCTCGGGTCTGAAGCTGAGGCAGAACGACGTGGTGCTCGTCGGCACCATGCTGGTCGCCCTCATCGCGCTCACGTTCGACTACGTCGGCGCGCTGCTGGAGCGGTTCCTCAAGCCCAAGGGCATCTGAACGCGGCGCAGCACCCCGCAGACGACGAACGCCGCCGCCCTCTCGAGAGGGCGGCGGCGTTCGTGCCTGTCGGCACGCGGCTCAGACTCGAGGCCGCGGGCCGGCAGATCCTACTGGTGGTCCTTGAGGTACTCGGCCATCTTCTCGAGGTCGAAGGGGCCGTCGGAGTCGTTGAGGTCGCCGTTGACCGCGAAGCCGTAGGTGTCGTTGAAGGGCGAACGACCCACCCACTTGATGCCGTTCTGCTTGAGATCGAGTGTAGAGGTCTTGTCGAACAGTTCCTGCGGGTCGCTGCTCGGGTCCTCCTTGCCCAGGTGCACCGTCCAGCCGGTGCCGTTGTACTCGGGGTAGACGTCGATGTTGCCGTTGAGCAGCGCGTCGCGGGCCACCGAGGTGCCGCCGAGGTTGGTCTTGTCGTTCACGTCGGCGCCCTGGGCCTCGAGCGCCTGGCTGAGCATCTCGCCCACCAGGATGTTCTCGGTGAAGTCCTTGGAGCCCACGGTCAGCTTCACGCCGTCGAGCTCGTTGCCACCGTCGAGCATGCCCACGCTGTCGAGGTACTCCTCGGCGACGTCCTTGACCGGCTCGCCCTCGACGTCGACCTTGCCGTTCAGCTCGGCCATCTTGTCTTCGTCGAGACCGTCGAAGATGCCGTCGGCGATGGCGTCGTAGGTGTCGGCGTGCTGCTCGTAGACCTTGTCCTGCCAGGTGAAGGAGAGGTTGTAGAGGATGAAGACGCCCGGGTCGTCGACCAGGTCGATGTTGAGGGCCTGGATGCGGCCGTCGGTGGTGAAGACCTCGCCGAAGTCGCAATTGCCCTTGTCGGTCTCGGTGTAGATCAGACCGGTGTCGAGGATCTTGATCTGGCTCTGCGGGATCTTGTAGCCGGTGGCCTTCTCGAACAGCACCAGGCCGTCGGGGCGGTCGGGGAACTCGGTCTCCATGCACACGGTGGCCTTGCCACTCGCGCTGTCACCGTCGTCACCGGAGTCGCTGACGCCGCAGCCGGCGGAGGTGATGCCGAGGGCGAGGGCGGCGGTCGAGAGTGCGAGCAACTTGTGTCTACGCATGTTCTTCCTTCGATTGGGTGCAAGAGCGCCCAAGTCGTGGGCGGACCGGTCACGGTTCGCAGCACGGCCGTCGCGGCCGACGTCTCGGGTCACCCGAACCGTAAGAAAACTCAGCCGATTTTGCGCCCCTGATACTCCCCGGCGAGACAACGATTCAGTATCATCCGGCCGATTTCGACATCATCGCGTCTGCGCTACACCCCAATGAGTGAGAGATCCGTGAGCATCGCGTGGGGCCATGCGCCACCGCATCGCCCGACCCTCCGACCTTCCCCGGGCCGCGGGCTCAGGCGCGAGCAGCGGCGAGGCGCCCCTTGAGCAGCGGGACGGCGGGGTGCGCGCGGCCTTCGAGCCGGGCCAGGCAGTGCTCGACGACCTCGGTGTCGTACGGCGCGAGCTCGCTGTAGCGGATGACCGCCTCGGGGTCGGGGTCGGCCATGAGCGCCTCACGCAACGCGACCGCGACGTACTCGGCCCACTCCTGGAGGGCCGGCGAGTCGGTGCCCGGCAGCAGGTCGCCGCCGTAGGCGTCGACCGCGGCCCGCACCCGACCCCGGCGCAGCAGGGCGAGCACCCGCTCGACGTCGGTGCTCACGGGCATCATCAGTCGGTAGGGCCGTGACGCGAGCTGGCCACCCAGCGCACGACGCAGGTGCGAGACCTCGGCCTTGAGGGTCGAGAAGGTCACCGCGTGGTCGCCGTAGACCATGGCGTGCAACTGGTCGAGGGAGAGCCCCTGCTCGTGCAGTGCGAGCAGGGCGAGGATCTCGGTCTGCCGGCGGTTGAGCAGCAGCCGTTGCCCGTCGAGCCGCGTCTCGGCGGTGCCGAGGAGGCTGAGCACCAGACCGGGCTCGCCGCTTCCCTGGGCCGGTGCGGCGCCGAGAGGCGTGGCGCTGGCGGGCATCGCCTGCTCGATGAGCCGGGCCATCACCTGGGCGGTGGCCAGGCCGATGGGGTGGGTCCGGTCCCAGGTGGTGGAGAGGTCGAGCACGCCGAGCTGCACCCCCGTGACCGGGTCGTGCACGGGCGCGGCCCAGCACACCCAGTTGTGCACCATCGAGGCGTAGTGCTCGGCGCTGAACACCATGCTGGCGCGGTCGTGCCGATTGGCGAGGTCGAGCGCGTTGGTGCCCGCGGACCGATCGTCCCACTGCGCACCGGCCACGAAGTTCACGCTCTCGGCCTTCCGGCGCATGATGCGCCCGCCGTAGGTCCACAAGATGCGCGTCTGCGGGTCGGTCACGGCGACCACGAGATCGCCGTCCTCTGCGGTGCGCCGCAGATCGGACTCGACCCGCTCGACCGCCGTCTGGAGCGGGGAGTCGCGCCAGTACGACGCGGTCTCGGACTCATCGCCCAGTGGCGCGTAGCGCACATCGGGCTTGACCGTGGGCTCCGAACGGGTCCAGCTGGTGAGGATCTCGGGCCGTACGAACTGCTCGGCGTGGTCGCCGTGCTCGACGAAGCAGGTCCATGCCTGCATGCTCCGGCGCTTGCGCTCAGCGAGGTCGTCGACAGCGCTCATGGCCTCTCCCGAAAGGAGCAAGTGGTCCGGACGGCGCAAAAGTAGCACCGCGTGTGATAGGGGTCACCCTCACAAGGGGGGCGTGGCGACGTCCGTGGAAGCGCCGAGGACGCGGCTCGACCGGGTCGCCCGCCGGTGGGCGGCTCACCGGGCCTCGGGGTCGTGCAGGGCGTAGGCGAAGAGCACGGCGACGAACTCGAGGACCACGATCACGTGCACCCCGGTGCACCAGAGGCAGATGGCGTGGATCCGGTAGAGCTCGGCCCACACCAGGTAGAACACCGCGACCAGCCCGGCCACCACGGCCGCCCAGCGCAGCGCATCGACGGCGCGGTGACGCGAGCGCCACGCGGGCGGCGATGTCAGCGCCACCAGGGCGACGAAGAAGCCCAGCCCGAGGAGCTCCACCGGTATCCCGAGGACGCTGGAGTAGCTGCTGCTGGTCACCTTGGCGCAGTCGATGCGTCCCGTGGCCGGGCACGCCAGGCTGGTCGAGCCGGTGACGTGCTCATAGGTCAGGTAGGCAGCGATCCCGAGCCCGGCCACGGCCAGGACGAACGTCGTCCACCGCAAGGGGGCGGGAAAGCGCGAGGTCACGAGCCGAGCTTCGCGGCGGCGGCCTCGACGCCCGCCGAGTCGCACACCGAGCCCGGCTGGCCGTCGGTGAGCCGGCAGAACGCGGCGCTGAACACGTTGGCACTGCCGAGGATGGCCTGGCCGACCTCGCTGCTCGGGTCGTTCATGGCCTCGGCGACCTGCTCGTGACTCATGCCGGCGAGCAGTCCCGGGTCGAGACTCGCGCCGGAGGAGACGAACGCGCCGCCGAGGTCGATGAACGGGATGCTCCCTGCCTGTCCGGAGACGTACGGCGGCTGGTCGTAGGTGCCGAAGGTCTTCTCGTCGTCCTTCGACAGCGTGTCGAGGGGCGCGTACCCGTTGCCCTGTCGTTGGTTGCTGGAAGTCTCGACGCCGGTGAAGGCCAGGTACTTGCTCGTGTAGGAGGAGCCGTGGAAGCTCAGCGTCGAGGTGTCGGGGTACACGTCGTCGTGCGCCGACGCGGTCTGCCCCAGATCCTCGAACGTGCCGAACCGCGACAGCGCCGCCACGACGGCCCACCGCTCTGCGGCGCAGTAGGGGCAGTACTCCGCGCCCACGTAGAGCACGCGCGGCTTGTCGTCCTGCGTCAGCGCCGGGGCCTGGATGGCGCTCGGCGGATTCTGCGCCGTGCCGGCCCCGACCTGGTCGAAGGCCGAGGCCGAGACACCCGTGGCCCGCGCGAGCACGTCGGCCGACGCCGCACCCGTCTGCTGGCTGGCGCCCGCGTGCCGGTGCAGCCCGATGCCGACCAGGGCCGAGCCCACGATGACCAGCGCCACCACGGTGAACGACGCCAGCATCAGCCGGGAGCGGCGTCGCTCACGTGCGCGTTGTCTGGCGACCATGGTGGCCGCCTCGGTGCGGCGGGTCGCGGACTTGGCCTGCTTGCGGGCCACGAGGCTCCTCTCTGGTCGAGGTCTATTGCGGACGACGCGACAGCGTCGGGTGCTCCACCTCGCGCGAGGCCGCGTGCTGCGCGAGCCAGGCGATGCGCTCGAGATCGCGCACCAGCATCACCGCCTCGCGGCGAGGGGTGACCCACTTCATCGGCAGCAGCACGGCCATCGTGATGAGCACCGTGAGGACGGGCGACCACCACGTGTACCAGGTGAGGTAGGCGCCCCAGCCGATCAGACCTCCCGCCACCAGGGCGAGCACGAGCCCGACGCGGTTGAACCGGGTCGCGGTGGAGGTGAGGTCGAGGCGCAGCACGCGGCGATCGACGTCGACGGTGCCGACGTAGCTCATCGGGTAGGACCACGGGCCGTAGTAGGCGATCTGCGGATTGGGCCGCACGACCTTCTCGCGACGCCCGTTCACCAGCCGGCCCGTCTTGACCAGCGAGACCGCGCCCCAGTAGAGCCAGGGGTCACTGAGGCCCAGCTCGGGAGCGTCGAGGAACGACTGCGAGACCGGGACATCGGCGGTCCGGCAGCCGGTGGCGAGGACGGCGACCGCGGCGTCGCGGTCGTCGTCGCTCATCTGGTGCGTCACGCGTGCGACCTCGGCGCCCGTCTGCGACACGCTCATCCGGCGGCCTCCAGTTCGCGTTCCAACTCCTCGCTCAGCTCGTGGTGGTGCTTGAGCCAGTCCTTGACGAAGTCCTGGACACCGTCGTAGGTGACGGTGGCCTGCCGGGGCGTCTGGGCCAGCTCTCGCCAGATCTTGCGGGTGATGCCGGGCGGCAGGTTGAGGTCGTGCGCGACCTGGGTGAGCTGCTGGTCGGCCGCGAGCACTCGGTTGACGGCCTGCGGATCCCGCGAGAGCACCTGCGCGAGGTTCGGCATGTCGATGAGGATCGTGGGGTCGGAGTCGAAGAGCTGCTGGTACTTGCCGGCCAGGTCGCGGATGTGCTGGCTCTGATACGGGTCGTCGCGAAGCGCGGCGAGGCTCTCGGGGTCGTCCTTGTAGAGGGCTGCGAAGTCGATCGCGAGCTTCCGGTCACCCGCGATCTGCGCCTCGGCCTGCTTGATGGCACTCGCCTCTCGGCCCAACGCTCCCTCGAGGGCGCCGCCGCCACCACCGAGCAGGGCGGCCACGAGGAGTTCGTTGATCGAGGGCATGCCCTCGCCGCTGATCTCGGATCCGGCGATGTCGCCCGCGCCCATGACGCCGCCGCCGAGCAGAGCCCTGGCCGGGATGCCGAGCTCGAGCAGCTCCGCGACGTCCATCGCTCCACCGAAGATGCCTCCGGTGAGCGTCGCCACCCCGAGCTCCTCGTAGTTGAGGTCGGTCACGGTGAGACCCTTGCCCTCGCCGACGTGGGCGCCCTCTTGGAGGGAGACGGAGAACTCCAGGCTGAGCCAGGCGCCCCCGACCGCGCTGCCCATGACACCGGCGATGCTCTCGGCCGCGATGGTGACGCCCAGCTCCTCGAGCAGGCTCGCGATGGCGGTCGCGGCGGCCCCGATGGCGGCGGTGTCGGCGACGGCGTCACCGATGCCGAACGTGAAGATGCCGACCACGATGCCGACAGCGGCCGCCGCGGCGAGACCCTCCATGATGTGCTCGTACTTCGTGTGCGCCTCGTCGATCTTCTCCGCCACCGTGCGCAGGTTCTCCGCGATCGTGCGGGCGTTCTCGGCCCCGGTGCGCTGGTTCTCCGCGTAGGTGTCCCAGATCTTGACGAAGCCGTTCTTCGCCGCCCCCTTCTGCTGCTCGAGCTCGGCGACGATCACCTTGTCTGCGGCATCGACGGCCTGCGAGATGTCGTCGGCCAGCGCGTCCCAGGCCCGGGCCGTCTCGCGAATCCCCTCCGGGTCGCCCCCGGGCCAGCCGGGCAGTCCGAAAGCCATCAGTGGCCACCCTTCTTCGACGCGTCGCTCGCGAGCTTGCGGTCCTGGTTGCGCATGACCTGGGCGGCCACGGCGAAGGCGTGGCCGAGCTGCCCGTAGCCGGAGTGGGTGTGCTCGAGGAACGTCAGCATCTCCTCGCGCTGTTCGTCGTACTCGCCGTACATCTTCTCGCCCTTGTCGGTGAAGTCGCCGTCGCTCAACTGGTGCGCGCTGGTGAACGCCGACCTCGCGGTCTCGATGCTCTCCTGGGCGGTCGCCATCGCCGTGGCTGCCCGGTCGAGCGCGGCGTAGTCGATCTCGAGGTCGGCTCCCATGGCCCTCAGTGACCCTCTCGGAACAGTCGGTGGACGCCGGAGACGGGGCCCAGGAAGTCGCGCAGCGCCGCGTCGAGGGACGCATCACCGGTGTCGATGGCCGGCACCGGTCCGTTGCCGGCGTCGAAGTCACCGAGTCCGCCGGGCCGGTGACTGTGCACCTCGCTCTCGAGCGAGCGTCGAGCTGCGTCGGCCTCGCGCGCGGCGTCGCGCAACTGACCCTCCAACGCGGCGGCGCGACGCTGCTTGTCGGCGTGGCGGGCGGCCGCGCCGTCGTCGGTGCCGGTCTCGGCGGGGGCGGTCACGACGACGCCCTCGTCGATGCCGCTCACGTCGAAGCCTTCGCTCAGCGCCTCGTGCCAGAGGCTGCGCCACCGGGTCTCGCACCGGTCGAGCGTGCCGGCGAGCCGGTCGACCCCGTCGGCCACCACGTAGGCGTCACTCACCATGCGGGTCACGACGCTGTGGGCATCGGACCACCGGCCCGCCAGCGCCGCGGCCGAGGCGCGCTCGTAGTGGTCGGCCGCCGCGTGCACGTCGTCCATCCGGCGTTGGGCACGGGCACCGGTGAGCTCGGTGTCCTCGGCGTCTTGCCTGGTGGTGGAGGCGAACCGCCTCAAGGTGGCGCTGTCGCCGAATCCGGTCACGGCTGGTGGATCCTTCTGGTCGAACGCTGGGGGTGGGGGACCGCGGGTCGTCGCGGTCGCGTCACCGAGAGGGCCGACGTGCCGGGCAAGATCAACGGTAAAGAGCAGGTACCCACCGTTCCTGACGGAAGGCGAAGAGAAGCCTGAGAAAGTTGCCGAGGTCTACGAACGGGGCGCCCGCCCTGGGATCAGGCCGACGGCACCGCGAGGTCGCGGTGGATGCGGCCCGCGGTGGTGCCCAGACGCTCGCCCGAACCGCCCCAGCGGCCCGCGATGATCTCCGCCGCGATGCTGACCGCGGTCTCCTCGGGCGTGCGCGCGCCGAGGTCGAGCCCGATCGGGCTGGAGAGCCGCGCCAGCTCGACGTCGGTGAGACCGGCCTCGCTCAGCCGCGCCATCCGATCGTCGTGCGTGCGTCGTGACCCCATGGCGCCGATGTAGGCGACGCGCGGCAACCGCAGCGCCACCTCGAGCAGCGGGACGTCGAACTTGGGGTCGTGGGTGAGCACGGCGAGCACGGTGCGCTGGTCGATGCGACCGGCCTGCGCCTCCGCCTCGAGGTAGCGGTGCGGCCAGTCGACGACGACCTCGTCGGCCTCGGGGAACCGGGTGGCGGTGGCGAAGACGGGTCGGGCGTCGCACACGGTCACGTGGTAGCCGAGGAACGACCCCACCCGCGCCACCGCGGCGGCGAAGTCGATGGCACCGAACACGAGCATGCGGGGCTTGGGCGCGAAGGCCCAGACGAAGACCCTCATGCCCTCACCGCGACGCTCACCGTCGGGGCCGTAGCCGAGCGTGGCGGAGTGGCCGCTGGCGAGCAGGCCGAGGGCATCGTCGCGCACGGCGTCGTCCATGCGGGGCGAGCCGAGGGAACGCGACAGCGCCTCGACGCCGGGCCGCACCAGCACCCGGCGTCCGAGGACAGCGGGGTCGGGATGCTCGACCACGGTGGCCAGCGCGACCGGCCGGCCGGCCTCGATGTCGTCGGCGATCTCGCCGAGCTCGGGGAACGTCTGCTGCGAGACCTTCTCGACGTACACGTCGAGGATGCCGCCGCAGGTCAAGCCCACCGAGAACGCGTCGTCGTCGGAGACGCCGTAGCGCTGGAGCACCGGGCCTCCGGAGCCGACGACCTCCTGCGAGAGCTCGTAGACCGCGCCCTCGACGCAGCCGCCCGACACCGAGCCGACCGCGGAGCCGTCGGGTCCGAGCAGCATCGAGGCCCCGGCCGGGCGGGGGGCCGACTGGAAGGTCGCGACGACCGTGGCGACGCCCACGGTCTCGCCCGCGCGCCACCACTGCATCAGCTCGGGCAGGACCTCACGCACGGGCGATCACCTCGCACAGCTCGGAGTAGGTCGCCAGGGAGTGCCCGGCGAGGAAGTCGTCGACGTGCGGCAGCACCGCCACCACCCCCGCCTGCACCGGCTCGTAGCCGGACTTGCCGCGATGCGGGTTGACCCACACCACCCGGTGCGCGAGGCGGTGCAGGCGCGCGACCTGCTCGGCCAGCAGCGAGGGGTCGCCCCGCTCCCAGCCGTCGCTGAACACGACGACGACCGCTCCGCGGGCCATGCCGCGGCGTCCGTACCGGTCGCCGAACGCGGCGAGGGTCTCACCCAGGCGCGTGCCGCCGGACCAGTCGGGCACGGCCTGCCCGGCCGCCACCAGCGCGCGTTCGGCGTCACGGCTGCGCAGGGCGCGGGTCAGGTGAGTGAGCCGGGTGCCGACGGTGAACGTCTCGACGTGACCCGGGGCGGTCTGGGTGAGCCGGTGCGCCAGGCGCAGCAGCGCGTCGGCGTACCCGCTCATCGAGCCGGAGACGTCGACGAGCAGGACGACGCGGCGCGGCCGGGTCGCGCGCCGCCGCCACGCGATCTCGGCGGGCTCGCCGAGACGGCGCAGGCTCGCGCGCACGGTGTGGCGAGCGTCGACCTGACCGCGGTGCCAGCGCTGGTGGCGTGAGGTGCGGCGTCGCGGCGCCCGGGCCGGCAGGGTGTCGAACAGCGCCGCGAGCCGTGCCTTCTCCCCCGGCGTCAGCGACGCGACGTCTCGTCGGCGCAGCACCTCGGCGTCGGTCGACATCGCGCGCACGATGTCATCGTCCAGGTCGTCGTCCAGGTCGTCGCTCTCGCCCGCCTCCTGGTCGCGCTGCGAGAGCGGCATCGTGGCGAGCACCGGCCGGGACGCCGCCGCCGGACGCGTCCGGGGCAGCTCACCGCGCTTGTCGAACCACGCCTCGAACACCTGGTCGTGCCGCACGAGATCCTCCGGGGTCGCGCAGAGCGTGGCGTGCCCGGCGGCACGCACCGCGCGCGGGTTCTCGGCCCCGACGAGCACCGTGGCCTGCAGGAACGCCTGGGAACGATCAGGAGTCACGGGCACGCCGGCCGCGCGGCAGGCGGCGGCGAACCCGAGCAGGATCTCCTCGGCCGGGTGGTCGGTCGTCACGGGGTCGGTCGTCACGGGGTCAGCATCCGGTCCAGCGCCTGGCGCACGCGGTCGGCGTCCTCGCGGTACTTCACGAGTGCGCCCAGGGTGCGGGCGGCGGTGGCGAGGTCGAGGTCGGCGCACCCGAGGTGAGTCAGGGCTCGCGCCCAGTCGAGGGTCTCGGCGACGCCGGGGGGCTTCATGAGGGAGACGTCGGTCCGCAGCCGCTGGGTCACGCCGGCGACCTGGCGGGCCAGCTGCTCGGGCACCTCGGGCAGCCGGGACCGCACGATCTCGACCTCGCGGTCGAGACCGGGGTGGTCGATCCAGTGATAGAGACAGCGGCGCTTGAGCGCGTCGTGCAGCTCGCGCGTGCGGTTCGAGGTGAGCACCACGAGCGGCGGGGTGGCGGCGCGCACGGTGCCCAGCTCGGGGATGGAGACCTGGTAGGTCGAGAGCACCTCGAGCAGGAACGCCTCGAACTCGTCGTCGGCGCGGTCGACCTCGTCGACGAGCAGCACCGCGGGCGCGCGCTGGAGCGCTGCCAGCACGGGTCGGGCGAGCAGGAATCGCTCGTCGTAGAGACTCTTCTCGGCTTCGGTCGCATCCGTGCCGCCAGCCGCCTCGAGGGCGCGCAGGTGCAGCACCTGCCGCGGGAAGTCCCAGTCGTAGAGCGCCTGCGTCGCGTCGATGCCCTCGTAGCACTGCAAGCGCAGGAGCGGCAGGTCGAGGGTCTGCGCGAGCGCCTCCGCCAGGGCGGTCTTGCCGGTCCCGGGCTCGCCCTCGAGCAGCAGGGGCCGAGCCATGGCCAGGGCCAGGTACGTCACCGTGGCGAGCTCGTCGTCGCAGAGGTAGCCGGTGGCGCCGAGTTGCTCGGCGACCGCAGCGGCGTCCTGGAGGTCCGTGGCCATGGCCTCCAACCTACGGGCTGTGGCGTTGGTCACGGGTTGGGCTCGGCACCTTCCGGGGGTGGGGTCCGTGCTGGGCGCCGGTCAGGCTGGAGCCATGCCCGAGCCCGAGCCCAAGACGTGCGCCTCCTGTGGGCGCCGCATCGAGTGGCGCAAGAAGTGGGCGCGTGACTGGGAGAACGTCCGTTACTGCTCCGAGGAGTGCCGGCGCCGCAAGGTCACCGCGGTCGACCAGCACCTCGAGCGCACCGTGCTCGACCTGCTGGAGCAGCGGCGCGGCGGCGCCACGATCTGCCCCTCCGAGGCGGCCCGCGCCGTGGCCGGCGACGACGCGGACTGGCACGACCTCATGGAGCCCGCCCGACGGGCGGCCCGGCGGCTCGTGGCGGCGGGCGAGGTCGAGATCACCCAGGGCGGGTCGGTCGTCGACCCCTCCACCGCCAAGGGTCCGATCCGGATCCGGCTGACCCCCTGACGGCTGTCGTCTGCGCGGGGGTCTCCTTGAGCGGACCACCTCAGAGGAGGGCGGCCGCGGTCTCCAGGAACGGGGCCCCGACTCGCGGCGCCCCGAACGAGGTGACGTAGAGCCCGGTGGAGACCCGTTCGACGAAGGCCCACGCCCACACCCGCTCCGCATCGACGCCGGGCCAGTCGGCCCGCTGCGCCACGTGGCGGCTCCAGGCCCGCAGCGTGGCGCGAGCCTCGGGCCGCCGCAGCCGGGAGGACCAGTCGCGCAGGGTCACGCCCAGGTCGTGGGCCGGGTCGGCCCGGAACCCGTCGGGGTCGACGAAGACCCACCCACTCCCTCGGCCATCCGGTGCGCGCAGGCAGTTGGCCGGGTGCGGGTCGCCGTGCGCCACGACCGTCGGGCCGCCCCACCCGGCCAGCGCCTCCGCGTGGTCGAGAGCCGTCCGGATCACCTCCGGGCTCGCGGCGTGGTCGAGCCGAGCGTCGAGATCGCGGATCATGTGGAACAGGGACACGGCCTTGTCGTCGGTCGCGGCGGCGTTCCCGGCCTCGTCATCGAGACCCGGCCCGATCGCCGCGGTCCATGCCTCGCGCAGAGTGTCGGCGAGGACGTCGAGACGGGCCAGCGGCTCCGCGAGATGGTGCTCGAGCTGGCCGCCGAGGTGCTCGAGCAGCACCGCGTCGGACTCCGTGTCGTGGCCGAACAGCCGGGCGTAGCCTCGCCCCCCGGCCGCCGCGAGCACCCGCGCCTCGTCGGCGAGGGCGGCGTCCGGCACCGGGATCTTGACCACGCGACGCTCCCCGGTAGCGGTGCGGGCCGCGACGACGTAGGACGCCGAGCCGCCCGGCAGCGCTCGCCCCCAGGTCAGCGACCAGACGGCCGCCAGCCGGTCGAGGGTGCCCGGCAGCGCCTCGTGCCACCTCTGGCCGGCCTCGCCGAGGGTGGCCACCCGCGCCCGGGTCAGCGGCTGGAGCCGGAGTCGGTCAGCGGGAGTCGACGTCACGGCCGGTGGCCAGGTCACCGCACTCCACGAGCGCGGCCTCGTGCTCGACGAGATACCCCCGGGCGCCCTGGTCGCCGTGCGCGGAGCGGGCGGCGGCCGTCCAGTGGTCGCGGCCCAGGAGCACGGGATGTCCGGGCACCCCGCCGTAGGCGGCGCGGGCCAGGGCTCCACGCCCGTCGTCGGCGGCGAGCAGGCGGACGACGACGTCGGGCACCAGGTCGGGCAGGTCGACGAGCGAGACGACGGCGATGTCGGCCGGGCCCGCCGTCAGCCCCGCGAGGCCCGCTCGCAACGAGGCGCCCATCCCGGCCTCCCAGTTCTCGGCGATGACCACGGCCACGCCGTCGAGGCCGCCGAGCAGTCGCACCGGCTCGGCCACCGCGGCCCCGAGCACGACCGTGACGCCCTCACAGCCGCCCTCGGTCAGGGTGCGCACCCCGCGCTGGAGCCACGATCCGGCGTCGTCGTGCACGAGGGCCTTGGGCTGGCCCATACGCGAGCCGGCCCCGGCGGCGAGCAGGAGTCCGGTAGCCGTCATCGAGGTGCGCTCACTGGTTGAACGCGGTGGCGTAGAGCTGCTCGATGTCGGGGCTGTCGGCACCGGAGTAGCCGCACAGCATCAGGTCACCGCCGGTGGCGGCGACGTAGTAGCGCTGGCCTGCTCGGAAGTCGACGGACTCCACGAGCCCGCTGAGGTCGGAGCTGGGCGCCTCGATCTCCACCACGTCGGTGGCCTTGCCGGCGTAGAAGTCACCCGGGTCGAGGGTCACGATGCCGCCCTCGAGCGAGGTGACGGTGCCCGAGAACGCGATGTCGGCCGCGGCGAGCCGGTCGGCCGTGGGCGTCATGCAGCGACCGTCGACGCCACTCCCGGCCCGGATCGTGGTCACCGTCTCGTCGCCGGGCTGGACCGTGCTCGACCCGGCGACCGGTGAGGAGTCGTCGTCGCCACCGAACACGGCGATGCCGCCGACCCCGGCGATCACCACGGCGGCGGCCGCGGCGAGCACCCAGGTCAGTGGGCCGCGCCCGGTGCGGATGATCGGCTCGGACGGCGTCTCGAGGGTGTCGCGCTCGGTCTCGGTGCTCGGGTGGTGGCTCATGGCTTCCTCCAGCAGTCGGGCCACCCGGGTCGGGTCGGCCGGCGGCAGGTCGGCAGCAGGGTCGGCTCGTCGCAACGCCGCGCGCAGCTCGTCGTCGGATGGCTGGTCAGTCATCACTGCTCCCTTCCTCTCACACGTTCATGTCCGCCCGCGCCGTCGTTCTTACCGCCCTGCTCGAGAATCTCCCGCAGCCGCCCCTTGGCGCGGTGCAGCCGGACCGAGGCCGCGTTGGCGCTCACCTCGAGCACCTGCGCGATCTCCGCGGCCTCCAACTGCTCCCAGGCCCAGAGCCGCAACACCTCGGCGTCGTCGCTCCTGAGCTCTTCCCACGCCTGGCGGACGGCCCACGCGAGGTCGTCCTCCGCGCCGTCGAGCGGGCCGGGCTGGATCTCACGAGGCGGATCGAGCGTCGCCACCTTGCCCTGGACCCGTCGCTGACGCCGGGCGGCGCGCTCGAGGTTGGCCAGACAGTGACGTGCCACCCCGTACACCCACGGCAGCGCCGGTTCCGGTACCTCCTCGAGCCGTCGCCAGCACACCAGCAGCGTGTCGGCGAGCGCATCGTCGGCGCTGTCGGCGTCGCTCCGTCGGGCGAGGAACCGGCGCACCGGCTCGAGCACCTCGCTCGCGAGCGCCTCGAAGCGCGCCGCCCGATCGGCATCCATGCATCGATCCTGACAGAACCGCGGGTCCAGGGTCTCGACCGGCCCGCGACCCCCGAGGGAGGCGAGTCCTCGCGGGGGTCGCGCGGGGTGTCCGGGGTGGGGTCGAATGCGATGATGGGGGCAGTGAGCACGCTGTCAGCCGGACGTCACGCCGGCGAACGTCCCCCGGAGCGGGTCCGGCTCCTGGTGCTGGAGCTGCTGGACCGACTGCGCGCCTCCGATCCCGGCCTGGGAAGGATGCGGCAGGGCCTCAGCGCCGTGGTCTGTGTCGGCACGGCGCTGCCGGTGCAGCTCGGTGTCGGGCGTCTGCTCGACTACCCCTCCCAGATCTCCTTCGCCGTGACCATGTTCGGCGCCGTGGTCGCGATGCTCGGGTCCAACGCGCTCATCGGCGCGGAGCGGCGCGCCCGGGTACGGCTGGCGGCGTGCTTCCCGATCGCGGTCGCGGTCGGCCTCGTCCCGGCCACCCTCGCGGAGGGCCGCGATGCGCTCAAGATCGTCGGTTTCACGGTGGCGCTCTTCCTCGCCGTGTGGGTGCGCCGGTTCGGGTTCGACTGGTTCTTCTACGGGTTCATGGCCTGGATGGGCTTCTTCTTCGCCACGTTCCTGCAGGTGACCTGGAGCCTGGTCCCCCACCTCATCGTGGCCGCCGTGGTGTCGAGCGCGTGGGTGCTGCTGCTGATGAGCACCGTCTTCCGCGGCGACCCCGGGGCCGTGCTCCGGTCGACCCTGGCGGCCTTCTTCGCCTCGGGCCGGTCGGTGGCCCGCGAGTGCGCCGATCTGCTCGAGGTGGCGCCGGACGACGTGCGCCGTCGACGCCGCGCGTTCCGGGCGGTCTCGCGGCGGCAGGCGTCGATGGCCGAGGCCGGACTTCTCGCCGACGCATGGTCGGCCGAGCGCGGCGGCGTCCCCGAGGGGTGGTCTGCGACCGCGCTGCGCCGGCGTCTGCTCGAGACGCACCAGGCCGTCGAGCGCTTCGCGGCGGCCTCGCGCAACCTCGTCGACGGTCCGCCGGCCCTCGCCCAGGAGGCTCGTCGCACGCTCGACCACGTGGCGCGTCGCCGCGACCACGCGGCGTTCGTGGCCGCGCAGCGTCTGCGACGCGCTGCGGACGCCGACCGCGAGCGGGGCGGCGAGTACTGGTGGCCGGCGCGCTTCGTGGCGCTCGGGGTGCAGGAGTTCCTGGCCTTCGACTCCGCGGCCGACCGGCCACCCGAGGTCGACCCCGGCGAGGTCGAGTTCGAGACCGCCAGCACGCTCGTCTTCGGCGGTCTGGCGGGCTCTCCGGCGGTGGCGCGCGACGTCCGCGCGCGGGCCGGCCGCTACAACCCGCTGGCGAGGGTCTCGATGACGACCCGGCAGGCCGTCCAGGTGGCGATCGCCGGCGCGCTGGCGATCGCCCTGGGGCTGGCGCTCTCACCCACCCGCTACTACTGGGCGGTCATCGCGGCGTTCGTGACCTTCACCGGCACGGGCACCCGCCTGGAGACCTTCCGCAAGGGAGTCGCCCGCGTCGTCGGCACCCTGGTGGGCCTCGGGATCGCGATCGTGCTGGCGCATGTGACCGCCGGCCACCCGGTGCTGGTGTTCACCGCGATCCTGGTCTCGATCTTCTTCGCTTTCTACCTGATGAAGGCCTCCTACACGCTGGCCACCTTGTTCATCACCGTGCTGCTGGGGCAGCTCTACACCGTGCTCGGCACCTTCAGCGACGGGCTGCTCGCGCTCCGTCTCGGCGAGACGGCCCTGGGGGCGGGCGCCGGGGTACTCGTCGCGCTGCTCTTCGCGCCTCTCTCGACACGCGACACCGTCGTGGCTGCCCGCAATGCCCTCTTCGACGCCATGGCCGACCTGCTCGACGGCGCCGCCCGCTACGCGGACTCGCCCACACCGGCCGGGGCCGTACGGCTCGACAGCCGATCGCGCGTGCTCGACGACCGGGCGCGCGGGCTCTCCTTGGTCACCCAGCCGCTGACCCGCTCCTCGCTGGTCGGCCACTCCAGCCGGAGCACCCGGATCCGCCTGAGCCGGATCGTCGCCGCCGTGCACCAGTGCCGGGCGCTGGCGTTGGATCTGCAGAGCCAACCGGCCCACCTGCTCGGTCAGTCGGCCGCCGCATGCGCGTTGCTGGCCGACGCGGTCCGCAGCCTGCGCGCCCAGGGCCTCGGCGAGGGTGCGCCCGAGGCGGTCGACCCGCTCACGCGCAGCTCTCGGGCGCTGCTGCCCGAGCGCGACGGCGACCCGATGCGCGACGACGACCCCGTCGTCCGACACCTGCACCATCTGGCCGCCACCCTGGCGCAGCTGGCCGAGGCCGACCCCGCCACCGTGCTGGCCCCTCAACCCCATCGGACCTGACCCCGGCTGGGTCGCACGCCCACCAACGAGCACCGGCCCCGACTCCCTGTGCGGGAGCCGGGGCCGGCTGGCTGCTCTCAGCGAGCGATCGAGCGGTGGATCAGAAGTCCATGCCGCCCATGCCGCCCATGTCGCCGCCGCCGGGCATGGCGGGCGCCTTCTCGGGCTTGTCGGCCACGACGGCCTCGGTGGTGAGGAAGAGCGCCGCGATGGAGGCGGCGTTCTGGAGCGCCGAGCGCGTCACCTTGGCCGGGTCGATGATGCCCGAGCCGAGCATGTCGCCGTACTCGCCGGTGGCCGCGTTGAGGCCGTGGCCCGGGGTCAGGCCGCGGACCTTCTCGGCCACGACGCCGCCCTCGAGGCCGGCGTTGATCGCGATCTGCTTGAGCGGGGCCTCGATCGAGACCTTGACGATGTTGGCGCCGGTGGCCTCGTCGCCGGTCAGGTCGAGCTTGTCGAAGGCGTTGGCGCCGGCCTGCACGAGGGCCACGCCACCGCCGGCGACGATGCCCTCCTCGACGGCCGCCTTGGCGTTGCGCACGGCGTCCTCGATGCGGTGCTTGCGCTCCTTGAGCTCGACCTCGGTGGCCGCGCCGACCTTGATGACGGCCACGCCGCCGGCCAGCTTGGCCAGGCGCTCCTGGAGCTTCTCGCGGTCGTAGTCGGAGTCCGACTTCTCGATCTCGGCGCGGATCTGGTTGACCCGACCCTCGATCTGGGCGGCGTCGCCGGCGCCCTCGACGATGGTGGTCTCGTCCTTGGAGATCGTGACCTTGCGTGCCTGGCCGAGCAGCTCGATGCCGGTGCTCTCCAGCTTCAGGCCGACCTCCTCGGAGATGACCTGGCCGCCGGTGAGGATCGCGATGTCCTGGAGCATGGCCTTGCGACGGTCACCGAAGCCGGGGGCCTTGACGGCCACGGACTTGAAGGTGCCGCGGATCTTGTTGACGACCAGGGTCGACAGCGCCTCGCCGTCGGTGTCCTCGGCGATGATCAGCAGCGGCTTGCCCGACTGCATGACCTTCTCGAGGATCGGCAGCAGGTCCTTGACGTTGGAGACCTTCTGGTTGGCGATGAGGATGTAGGGGTCCTCGAGCACGGCCTCCATGCGCTCCATGTCGGTCGCGAAGTACGCCGAGATGTAGCCCTTGTCGAAGCGCATGCCCTCGGTGAGCTCGAGGTCGATGCCGAAGGTGTTCGACTCCTCGACCGTGATCACGCCCTCCTTGCCGACCTTGTCCATCGCCTCGGCGATGGCGTCGCCGACGGTGGTGTCGCCACCGGCGGAGATGGTCGCGGTGGCCGCGATCTGCTCACGGGTCTCGATGTCGGTCGCCATGCCGAGCAGCTGCTCGGAGACGGCGGCCACGGCGGACTCGATGCCGCGCTTGAGACCCATCGGGTTGGCGCCGGCGGCCACGTTGCGCAGGCCCTCGCGGACCATGGCCTGGGCCAGCACGGTGGCGGTGGTGGTGCCGTCGCCCGCGACGTCGTCGGTCTTCTTGGCGACCTCCTTGACGAGCTCGGCACCGATCTTCTCGTAGGGGTCCTCGAGCTCGATCTCCTTGGCGATGGACACACCATCGTTGGTGATCGTGGGGGCGCCCCACTTCTTCTCGAGCACGACGTTGCGGCCCTTGGGGCCGAGGGTGACCTTGACGGCGTCAGCGAGCGTGTTCATGCCGCGCTCGAGACCGCGCCGGGCCTCCTCGTCGAATGCAATCAGCTTGGGCATAACTCTCAGCGATTCCTTCGCATGTCAGAGCTGTGGACGGCCCGGTTCGTCGCCCGCGACGGTACGGCCGCCAGCCGCTCGCCGAACCCTGCTCGACGACGCTGCCGACCTCGACTCCCCAGACCGGGGATCTGGCACTCTCGCATGGAGAGTGCCACCGCCATTATTAGCACTCGCCTCCAGCGAGTGCAAACAGTTCTCGCGCCCGCAGCACGACGGCTCGGAGCACGACGGCTCGGAGCACGACGTAGTGAGCGTGCACGAAGTCGTAGGTGGCACGCGCCCGCCGATCGCGCGTGAGCAGCGTCGCCGAGTGGTGCACGGCGGTCGCCGCGATCAAGGCGTCGTACACCGGGGCGATGCGGTGCGGCGCGGGAAGGCGGGTGAGCACGGAGTAGGTCTCGAGCAGTACGTGCGCCGACACCGCGCCGACCGGGCGAAGCGCAGCGCGGCACGCCTCGTGCGCGGAGTGTCAAGCAGCCACGGCCGGCACCAGCACGCTGGTGTCGCAGGTGTGGCTCACCGACGCGTGGCCTCGCTCGCGTTGCGCACGTCGTCGTCGGACAACGCCGGCAACTCATCTGCCGGCACGATCCGGGGCAGATCTCCCGAGACGTCGACCGAGACGTCCGCTGGAGCCGACTCGATCTCGATGCGTCCGTCGGTGAACACCACATCGACCACCTTCCCCGCCGGGAGACCCATCGCGTCTCGCACCGACTTCGGCACCACCAGACGGCCGGCGAAATCGATGGTAGTGCGCATGGCGAGAACCACCTTGCCTCATCCAGGGGCCGGACCGTTCGTCGGTCAGGTCAAGGACGCACGATCAGGTCGAGGGCCTGCGGGTCGCGGCGTCCGGTGTGCAGCTCGACGAAGCGCACCGTGATGCGTCGCTTGGTCACCACGTGCGGGTGCCCCTCGAGGACGCCGTCACTGGTCAGCTTCAGGCCCGCGGGCAGGCGGCCCTTGACCAGCTTCCAGGAGCCGGCGCGCTCGACGTCGGGGATCGGGGTACCGTGCACGTTCTCGATCGGAGCGAGCGCGAGGTCGGCGCGGTACCACTGGCCCTTGTGGGCCACCGGGAGGCTCGTCGTCGCGATCTCGGGGTCGCTGGTCGGCGCGACGCGGTCGACCAGGTACTCGTCGTCATACCCCCCGGCGTCGTTGCTCGCCCGGATCGTCGGGTGGCGCATCACGTCGCGGCTGCGCTGCGGCACCCCGAAGATGCGGCCGGAGTCGGGGTCGAGGTGGATGCCGTAGGGCAGCCGGCCCTTGACCACCTTCCACGAGGTGACCGGGCCGTCGCTGAGCACGGGCCACGGTGGGGCGTCGACGCGGACGCCCTGGTACAGATCCGAGCTGAGCACGGTGAAGAAGGACTGGTACGAGTGCGGCTCGACCCCGAGCATCGCGGGCGGGATGTCGGGATCCTGCGGTCGCAGGGAGACCTGGATGTCGAAGTCGACGACGGTGTGGAAGTCGCGACCGTCGGGCTTGAAGTCGATCGACAGCCACGACCAGTCCCCGTCGTCCTTCGCCACACCGGAGATCAGCCCCGTGCGCGGGTTCAGCGAGAGCCCGGAGGGCAGTCCGGCGTCGTTGAACTTCTTGCCGCCGGGCGTGATCGACCAGGTGCCGTCCAGGTCACCGAGGGTGTGCAGCTGGAGGTGCACCTCCTCGCCCACCTGGAACTGCTGGTCGGGCACCTGCTGAGGTGTCCACGGGCCGTACTCGCCCTGCTCGGTCGCCGGCGTCGTCACGCCCACCGGGTTCTGGTTGCGGATCGCGTCGTCGCGGTTGTCGTAGAGCACCACGCGCTGCGCGTTGCCGCCCTCGTGCAGGCTGACCACGAAGTCCTCGTCGGCCGGCTCGCACTCGCTGTTGTTGCCGCGATCCCACTGGCCGGGCACCATGCGGGTGTAGATGCAGTGCCAGGCGCCGTCGGCCGGGGCGTCGTCGTAGGTCACGTCGACCGGGTAGCCGAAGGACGCGGGGACCACGTTCTCGACGTAGCCGTGGTCGGGCGCGTCGAGGTGTCCGACCGTCGGGGCGTCGTAGATCGGCGCGGACTGCGGTGCGCCGACGTAGGCCGACTCGTCGGCGGTGGCCGGCATGACCACGCGCACCTGGTGGTAGGTGAGCCAGGTGGCGTCGGTCGGTGCGGTGAAGTCGGCGTACCAGTGCTCGTAGGTGGGCTTGAACGGGTAGGTCTGGGTCTCGTCGACCTGCTCCCAGCCGGAGTCGGTGAGGCGCTGGAGCTGGGCGGTGCGCTGCTCGTTCGCCGGCACCTCGAAGCTCATCGAGTAGGTGTCACCCACCAGCACGGGCTGGTTGTGGAACCAGACGCCCTGCTCGGGGACCGTGTCGGCGCGGGCCGCTCCGAGAGGGACGGCGAGGCACACGGCAGCGGCGAGGGCGAGTGAGAGCGCACGGAGGCGGCGGGGGTACGGCACGAGAGACTCACAATCACGGCCGGGGCCGTCCGGCCCCGGTGGCCGATCCTTGCCCGCGACAACTTCACGCTACGTCTGCCCCTCGCGTGAGTAAAGCCCCCGGGGCCCCGGCGGCAGGTGTCCTGGCGGCAGCTCGTCGACGAGCCCGAGAGCTGCGAGGAGGGAGGGCAGCACCGCCTTCGCGGTGCGCTTGTAGCCGGCCGCGCTGGGGTGGAACCGGTCGAGGCTGAAGGCCTCGTCGGGGTCGGTGATGAAGAAGTCGCCCACGACGTCGGCCAGCGACACCACGTGCGCGCCCGCCCCCAGCGCGGCCGCCGACTGCGCCGCCGCGAGTTGGCGCGAGGCACGCGAGCCCAGCGAGCGCAGCGGCTGCGGCACCGGCCGGAGGGCGCCGAGGTCGGGGCAGGTGCCGACGACGACGACCGTGCCCCGCTCATGCAGCCTGGCGATCGCCTCGACCAGATGGCGGCACGACTCGCTCACGGGCACCCGGTGGGTCACGTCGTTCCCGCCGACGACGACGAGCGCGACGTCGGGCCGGTAGTCGACGGGCAGGGTGTCGAGCTGGCCCGCCAGGGCGGCGGACTCCGAGCCCACCACGGCCGCAGTGCGCAGCCGCACCGAGCGGTGCGCCCGCCTGGCCAGCCCCTTGCTGAGCCGACCGCCCAGGGTGTCCTTGCGGCGCTCGGCCCCGAGCCCGGCGGCGACGGAGTCACCCAGCACCAGCAGGTCGAGGGGCTCGCCGTACGCGCGTTTCCACACCCGGTCGGCGTCCGGAGCCTGCTCACCGAGTGGCTTGCCGATCAGCCGGCGGGCGTGAGCGGCCTGGCGAGTGAGCAGCACCTTGGCGCCCAGGCCCAGCCCGACGCCGGCCGCGCCGAGCGCGGTGGTGCCGGTGAGCAGGGTCAGCGCGCGTCGGTCCACGGCTGCGGTTCTAGCCCGGCTCGTTGAACGCCCGGCGAGGAACAGGTTGAGCGCCGATGTCGATCCCCGTCGATCCCCGTCGATCCCCGTCGATCCCCGTCGATCCCCGTCGATCCCCGTCGATCCCCGTCGCTCCCGGCGGGCGCGGCCGTCATTACCGTGGCACCGGCCGAGACGACCCCGGGAGCATGCATGCGATTCCTCGTCCGACGGGCCGAGCCCGACCACTTCGAGAGGTGGGCGACCGCCGACGACGCCGAGCGGACGGCGTTCTTCGACGCCCTGCGCGCCTCCCACGAGGCGGTCTCGGCGCGCGGCGCCATCGTCGCCCGCGAGGGGCTGGCCGCGCCGGACCGCGCGGTGACGCTGCGCAAGGGCGCCGTCACGCAGGGGCAGGCCGAGGTCGGGGCGGGCTCACGGTAGAACGGTGACGACCAGCGGCCGAGTCGCGATGCGTCCCGTGCCGGACTCGGTGAAGCGGACCGTCACCGAGAACGCCCCCGCCTTCGTGGGTTGGCCCGTGATCACGCCGTCCGGGCTCAGCCGCAGGCCGGGCGGGAGCGAGCCGAGCGCGACACGCCACGTGCCGTCGCGGGGCACGGTGACCGAGGTACGACCCCGCTCGACCCGCAGCGGCGCCACCACGCGGCCGGCGTAGCCCTCGTCGACCCGACCGACGGGCAGCTGGCGCAGCTGCACCACCGGCGCCGGGCTGCTGGTGCAGGCGGGCAGCCGTACCGTGCGGCGGGCCAGCACCTCGCCCGCGTCGTCTCGACCGTCGAGGCGCACCAGACGAGGCGCGCCCGGGTGCTGCGGTGCACCCGAGACGACGGCGCTGGCGCCGTCGAGCTCGAGACCGGGCGGCAGCGCGCCCGAGGTGAGGGTCCAGCGCAGCGGCGTGGCGGTGTCCATCCGGAGCGCGCTGCGCACCGCGAGGCCGAGCAGGCAGTAGTAGTCGGCGTCGACGTGCTCGACGTCGGCCACCGGCGGTTCCGTCGCCGTGTCCGAGGGCGAGGGAGCGCTCCCCGCGGACGCCGTGGGCGAGCCGCCGGCGCTCGGGGCGGCGGCCTTCGCCGCGGCGACGCCGAGACGCCGCGACACCAGCACGGGTCGTCCGTTGCGGGGCGTGAACTGCACGAGCAGGCGCTGGCGCCCGGCCGTGCGTGGCGTGCCGGTGAGGTGGCCGTCGCGGGTGATCCGGGCCCACGCGGCTACCGGCGTCGAGTCGCGCGTCGAGTCGGACAGCGATGCCGCCGGTAGCAGCCGCCAGGTGCCGGGGAGTGCGGGGGTCGTGTGCAGCTCGACGTCGAGGCGGCGGCCGACGCGGGCGCGAGGCAGGGTGCCCGGGCGCACCACGGGCAGGACCGTGTAGTCGGGCTGGGTGGCGACGGCCGCCGGGGTGGTCGCGACCACGCGGCCGTCGTCGAGCAGTGCGCCACGCACGAGCCAGGCCCCCGCCTCGCAGGCGCGCGTCTGCGCCGACGGCTCGTGGCAGCCGCGGTCGAAGCCGGGCAGGGTGCCCCACCCGTTCTCGTCGAGCGCCACCGGGGCCGCCCGCGTGGTCGGTGTCCACACACCGTCGCGCAACACCTCGAGCCGGGCTCGGGCCCCGGAGGCTGCGTCGGCGAAGACGACCTGACCGGTGATGAGCTGGTTGCCGGCGAACGACCGTGACACGTCGATACTGCCGGTCTGGATCGACGCACTGCTCGCACTGACGCTGGTCATCACCGGCGGCGTCTGGAGGGCCGGCTTCGTGGAGCCCAGGGGGCGCACCGTGCGGGCCAGCAGCGAGATCGGCCCCGTGAACCCGCTGGGCACGGAGAGGTCACCTCGCCACCGTCCGCGGCCGTCGGTGCGGCCGCGCAGCACGGCCACCGGCCCGCGGTCGGTGCCGACCAACAGCTGTACGGGCCGCTCCTTCGCAGGGAGCGTGACCTCGAACGCGAGGTCGTCACCCCAGGCGAGCGATGTCCTCGAGAGGGTCAGCTCACCACGCTGCACCGGGTGTGGGATCGCCTTCTTCCGCAGAGGGCGGTCGGCTCGCCTGCCCTCGTGCACGGTCGGGGCCCTCGAGGAGGCAGGCGAGCGATCGCGCTGCGAGGCCTGCGGGTCGTCGTCTCGGCAAGCGCTGAGCAGGGTGCCGGTGAGCGCGAGCGCGAGCAGGCCCGCCGCACTCCCTCGCCGCACGACTCGCATCCCCACCCCCCCGGGGCCTCAGTGGTCCCAGCAGTCACACTGGTACCGGATCGAGTGTAGGCGTGAGGGCGGGTGTGCGTCAGCGGGCGAAGCGTTGGTCGGTGTAGCGGCGCAGGTTGCGCAGGAACCAGCGGAAGGCCAGGTTCTGCACCGGACCCGACAGCCGGGCGACCACCCTCTGGGCTCCGGTGGGCCAAAGAGCCAGGGTCCAGGTGAGTCGGCAGCCCTCGGCCGTGGCCACCACCTCGTAGTACTCACCGAACGCGTCGGTGTCGGGGATGTTGGCGCTGGTGAAGTGGAAGCCCATGGTGCGGGGCGGATCCCAGTCGAAGAACTCCTCCTCCCCCACGATGCCGCCGCGCATGCCCACCGTGCGCGTGCTCCCGACGCCGATGTCGCCGTCCGCGGCGCCGGGGCTGGTCCAGGTGACCTGCGTGATCGCCTTGGCCCAGTGCGGCCATGCCTCGGCGTCGGCCAGCACCTCGAAGAGCTGCTCGGGGGTGATCGCGAGGTCGACGGAGTTGGCGAAGCGCAGTGGGGCATCCGCGATCTCGGCGGCGCCGACGGGGCGGCAGGGCGTCATCGTGCGAGGCATGGGGGTGATCCTGCCCGAGTTCGCCCCGAAGTGGAACGTGTTCTCGTTTGCTGAGCGGCCGCGCTCAGCCGCCCGCGACCGCCGGGATGATCGAGACCTTGGTGCCATCCGGCGTCGGGGTGGCGAGGTCGTCGAGGAAGCGCACGTCCTCGTCACCCACGTACACGTTGACGAACCGACGCAGACGTCCGTTGTCGTCGAGCACACGCGCCCGGATGCCCGCGTAGTGGGCCTCGAGGTCGTCGAGCACGGCGCTGAGCGTGTCGCCGCTCGCGGAGACCTCGGAGGCGCCCTGGGTGTAGGTGCGCAGGATCGTCGGCACCCGGACCTCGACGCTCATCGAGCTCAGACCAGGCCGGTGGAGACGAAGGCGCCGTACGACGGCTTGATGGTGGCGGCCGGCCCGACCTCGTCGGCGACGGCGTCGAGCGTCTTCAGGCCCATGCCGGTGTTGATGACGACGGTCTCGAGCGTGGTGTCGAGCTGGCCGGTCTCGACCAGCTTCTTCAAGACCCCGACCGTGGTGCCGCCGGCGGTCTCGGTGAACACGCCCTCGGTGCGGGCGAGCAGGAGGATGCCCTCGCGCACCTCGTCGTCGGTCACGTCCTCCACCGCCCCGCCGGTCTCACGGCAGATGTCGAGCACGTAGATGCCGTCGGCGGGGTTGCCGATGGCCAGGGACTTGGCGATGGTGTCGGGCTTGACCGGGCGGATCGCGTCGGTGTCGGCCTTGTAGGCGGTCGACACCGGGGAGCAGCCGGTGGCCTGGGCGCCGAAGATCCTGACCGGCTTGTCGTCGACGAGCCCGAGCTTCACGAGCTCCTGGAACGCCTTGTGCACCTTGGTGAGCTGCGAGCCCGACGCGACCGGGATGACGACCTGGTCGGGCAGCCGCCAGCCGAGCTGCTCGGCGATCTCGTAGCCCAGCGTCTTGGACCCCTCGGCGTAGAAGGGGCGCACGTTGACGTTGACGAACGCCCACCCCTCCTCCTCGCCGGCGATCTCGGAGGCCAGCTTGTTGACGTCGTCGTAGTTGCCCTCGACCGCGACGAGGGAGTCGGTGTAGACCGCGGAGTTGACCTGCTTGGGCTTCTCGAGGTTGCTGGGGATGAACACGACCGTCTTGATGCCGGCGCGGGCGCCGGCGGCGGCCACGGCGTTGGCCAGGTTGCCCGTCGAGGGGCAGGCGAAGACCTTGGCGTGCAGCTCGCGGGCGGCGCTGAGCGCACACGCGACGACGCGGTCCTTGAAGGAGTTGGTGGGGTTGGTGGAGTCGTCCTTGACCCAGAGCTTGTCGATGCCCAGTTCGGCGGCGAGATTGCGCGCCTCGAGCAGACGGGTGAAGCCGGGCTCGGTGTTCGGGCTCTGCTCGATGTCGGTCGGCACCGGCAGCAGCGCCTTGTAGCGCCAGATGTTGCGCGGACCGGCCGCGATCTCCTCGCGGGTCACGGTCGGGAAGTCGTAGGAGACCTCGAGCGGACCGAAGCACTCCGGGCATGCGTAGTGCGGGCCGAGAGCCACCTCGTGGCCGCACTCGCGGCAACACAGCGCGCGGGCGTTGCCGAACGCGCCGTCGCGCAGCACCGTGCCCTGCTCGGTGACGGTGAGACCTTCGGGTGCAGCGCTCATGGAGTCCTCCTCCTCATCTTTCCCTGGCGCGTCTCTCGCACCGGGCCGGAATCGGCACCTTTTCCACGACCAGCCAGGACGGGCCGGGCGGAGGTTCGTGGCGGTTGCCGGGACGTCGTCGGGCCGTTCCCTCAGTCCCTCTTGATGAGCAACGCCAGCCTACGGGCGCCGTGGTTGCACCCGGAAATCGAGATCCCAACATCCGGACTTTGCGTCCGGATGGCGAGACAGTCCGAGGGTCAGGCGCAGACCGGAGCGCCGGTGGTGGGCGCGCCCGCGGCGAGGCGGGCCAGCAGGTCGACGACGCCGGCGGGCCCGGGCACCACGAGATCGGCGGACTGCCGCAGCGCGGACTCCTCCGACGAGGCCGAGCAGACCCGCAGCACCGGGAGACCGCCATCGGCCAGCGCGGTGAGCGCCTCGAACGCCTGGACGTCGCCGAGGTCGTCGCCGGCGAAGAGGAAGCCGGAGGGCGAGAGCCGCTCGACCAGGTGCTGCACGACCTGGCCCTTGTCCATGCCCCCGGTGCGGACCTCGACCACGTTGCGGCCGGGCTCGACGATGAGATCGTGCCGCTCGGCGAGCTCGGTCAGCAAGGGCAGCACGGCTCGGAAGGCTCCCGCGGGATCTGCCAGCCGCCGGGTGTGCACCGCCACCGCCAGGCCCTTGTCCTCGACGAAGGCGTCGTCGGCACCGGCCTCGCCCAGCACGTGGGGCAGCTCGCGCTCGAACGCGACCAGGCCTCGCGGCGGGCGGGGCGCGTCGATGCGCCGGGCCGACGACGTCCAGCGCTCGTGGCCGTACTGGCCGAACACGTAGAGCTGCGAGCCCGCGGCCTCGACCGCGTCGCCGATCTCCTCCAGCCCGCCCAGGTCGAGCACCTGCCGGGCCGGGCGCCCGGTGATGACCGCGATCGCCCGCACGTGCGAAGCCAGGGCCACCAGAGCAGCGCCCGCCTCGGGATGGATGTGCGCCTGTTCCGGGTCGTCGACGATCGGCGCCAGGGTGCCGTCGAAGTCGAGCCCCACGACGACGTCGTCGAGCACGTCGAGCAGCGCCGTCCACCGGCGTTCACCATCGGCGGTGCAGTGCAGGGAGCCAGGCATGCGACCAGCCAACCACGTCGGCGCCACCCGCGGAGGGGAAGCCCCCCTGCGCCGCCGAGCGCACCCGGTCGACCGACGAGGCCCACTCAGGCGGACGGCGACTTCTTGCGCACCAGCGTGACGAGATCCGCGACCGAGTCGACGACGTGGCTGGCCCGGTAGGGATAGCTGTCGACCTGGCTCGCCTTCGTCGAGCCGGTGAGCACCAGGAACGTGCGCAGCCCCGCCTCGAGTCCGGCGATGACATCGGTGTCCATGCGGTCGCCGATCATCACCGTGGTCTCCGAGTGGGCCTCGACCTTGTTCAGCGCGAACCGCATCATCAGCGAGTTGGGCTTGCCCACGAAGTAGGGCTCCCGCATCGTGGCGCGGGCGATGAGCGCCGCCACCGACCCCGTGGCCGGCAGCGTGCCCTCGGGACTGGGGCCGCTGGGATCGGGGTTCGTGGCGATGAAGCGCGCCCCGCTCTCGATCAGGCGGATGGCCTTGGTGATCGCCTCGAAGGAGTACGTGCGGGTCTCGCCGAGCACCACGTAGTCGGGGTCGCGGTCACTGAGCACGTATCCGATGTCGTGCAGGGCCGTCGTGAGCCCGGCCTCACCCACGACGAAGGCCGAGCCGCCGGGTCGCTGGTCGTCGAGGAACGTGGCCGTGGCCAGGGCCGAGGTCCAGATGTTCTCCTCCGGCACGTCGATGCCGCTGGCCAGCAGCCGGGCGCGGAGGTCGCGTGGGGTGTAGATCGAGTTGTTCGTCAAGACCATGAACTGTCGATCGTGCGACTTCAGGGCCTCGATGAAGTCGTCGGCTCCCGGGATCATCTGCTCCTCGCGGACCAGCACCCCGTCCATGTCGGTCAGCCAGGTCTCGATGGCACGCGCGTCGGTCATGCCTGCAATCAAGCAGATCCGGCGTCGCGGGATGCTCCCCCGACCGGTCACGATCGCCGGATGCGCGACCGCGCCGCGCGTGCCTACTCCAGCGGACCGGTGAGGATGAGCGTGAGCCGATCCATCTTCATGGGGTCGACGGCGGGAGCCGTGCGGCTGACCCCGAGGTCGAGGGCCAGCTGCTTGCCGGCGCGTGCGAGCTGCGGCGGGTAGTAGACGGTGGTGGTGGGGATGGTGCCGTACCAGTTGTCGGCGCCCACGACCTGCCAGCCGGCGTCACCCACCCGCTGGGCCACCCGGCCCGCGAGGCCGGTGACCGAGGAGTTGTTGAAGACCTCGACGTAGATCTTGCCGCGCTGGATCGCCGGCGGCTTCTTCTTCGTGGGCCGCGGGGAGGCGGAGGCCGAGGCCGAGGTGCTGGGCGTGGCCGCCGGAGAGGTCTCCGTGCCGCGAGCGGCGGGCGTGATCTCCTTCTCGGCCGGCGCGTCACCGCGCGTGGCGACGAACGCCACCGCGGCGAGGAAGACGGCCACGACGGAGAGGATCACGACCGGCGAGGGGAACACGGCGCCTCGCTGACCACGGCGACGCACGGCTCAGACCTCGAAGCCGAGACGGCGGGCCGAGCGCTGACGCTGGCGCGCTGCGCGCAGCCGCCGCAGCCGACGCACCAACAGCGGGTCGACCTCGAGCGCCTCGGGGCGGTCGATGATCGCGTTGAGCACCTGGTAGTAGCGAGTGGCGCTCATGTCGAACTTCTCGCGAACGGCGGTCTCCTTGGCGCCCGCGTACTTCCACCACTGACGCTCGAAGTCGAGGATGGCGCAGTCGCGTTCGCTCAACGCGGGCGCGGTCTCGTCGGAGAGGGCGTGAGCGTCGTGGCGCTGGTCGTCGCGCTGGGGCTCCATGGCACGCTCCCGATCATCTCGACATGGGGGACGCCCTCACTGTAGACCATGGAATGACACCCGTGTCATTACCCGGCGCCGGTGGTTTCGGTGCGTCGCCGCCGCATACGGTGGCGCCATGACCGACATCGGGGGGTCCGAAACGAACGCGCCGGTGCGTTTCGGCTTCCTGGCCACCGGCAAGATCGCGCGCAAGGTCGCCGCCGACCTCCCCCTCGTGCCCGGTGCCGAGCTCGTCGCTGCGGGCGCCCGCAGCCTGGAGTCGGCCCGCGCGTTCGTGACCGAGCACGCCCCCGGCGCCCGCTCCCACGGCTCCTACGCCGACCTCGTCGCCGACGAGGGCGTCGACGTCGTCTACGTCGCGACTCCGCACGCCTTCCACCTCGAGCACGTACGCCTGGCCCTGGAGGCGGGCAAGCACGTGCTCTGCGAGAAGCCGGTCACGCTCACCGCGGCCGACGCCGAGGAGATGGTCGCGCTCGCCGAGCAGCACGACCGCTTCCTCATGGAGGCGATGTGGACGGCGACCCATCCGGTGGTCACCGAGGTCGCGGCCCGCCTCGCGACGGGCGAGTTCGGCACGCCCCGGCACCTGCGCGCCGAGCTCGGCTTCGTCGTCCCCGACGTGCCCGACGACCGGCTGCTCGACCCCACCCTCGGTGCGAGCGCACTGCTCGACATGGGCATCTACCCCCTCACCCTGGCGCACCTGCTGCTCGGAGAGGCCGATGAGCTGCGCGCCACGGCCCACCTCTCGGGGCGCGGCGTCGATCTCGACGTGGCGATCGCCGGGCGCTACCCCGGCGGCGCCACGGCGTCCTTGTCGGCGTCCATGACGTCGTGGTCGGACCGCTCGGGCGCCCTGGCCACCGACACCGGACGCCTCGACCTCCTCGGCCAGTGCCACCACCCCGACGGCGCCGCGTTCACCCCCCACGACGGCGGGCCCGTGGTCGAGATGCGCGGGGTCCAGCCGGTGATCGGCGCCGGCTACGGCAACGAGCTCGCCGAGGTGGTGCGCTGCGTGCGCGCGGGCCTGCGCGAGAGTCCGCTCGTGCCGCACGCGCAGACCCTGGCCCTCATGCGTCAGATGGACGACGTGCGCGCCCAGGTCGGCGTCCGCTTCGCACAGGAGCCGAGGTGAGCCCTCGCTGGTCGCCACCGCGCCTGCGACCGGCCGTGCCCTCACCCGTGCGCGCAGCCGTGGCGGCGGTCACGCCGGATAAGGTCGACGGCGTGTCCTACGACCTGGTGATCGTCGCCAACCGGCTGCCCGTCGACCGGGTGGAGAACGCCGACGGAACCCGCGGCTGGCGCACCTCGCCCGGTGGCCTCGTCACGGCGATCGAGCCGGTGATGCGAGCCAACCACGGGGTGTGGATCGGTTGGCCGGGCGGCACCGAGACCGACCTCGAGCCGTTCGAGCACGACGGCATGAGCCTGGCCCCGATGACCATGACGCCCGAGGAGATCGAGGAGTTCTACGAGGGCTTCTCCAACGGCACGCTGTGGCCGCTCTACCACGACGTCGTCGGCAAGCCCGAGTACCACCGCGAGTGGTGGGAGCGCTACGTCTCGGTCAACGAGCGGTTCGCCGAGAAGGCGGCCGGGCTGGCCGCCAAGGGCGCGACCGTCTGGGTGCACGACTACCAGCTCCAACTGGTGCCGGAGATGCTGCGTCGGATCCGCCCCGACCTGCGCATCGGCTTCTACCTGCACATCCCGTTCCCCCCGGCCGAGCTGTTCCAGCAGCTGCCGTGGCGGCGTCAGCTGCTCGAGGGCCTGCTGGGCGCCGACCTGGTCGGCTTCCAGCTGCCGGGCGGCGCCCAGAACTTCGTGCGTCTGGTGCGTCAACGCGTCGGCCACCGCACCCAGAGCGGCACGGTGTTCCTCCCCGACGGCCGCGAGGTGCGCGCCGCGGCGTTCCCGATCTCCATCGACGCCAAGGGGTTCGAGGAGCTCGCCCGCAAGCCGGCCGTCGAGAAGCGGGTCGAGGCGATCCGCACGGCCCTGGGCAACCCGAAGAAGATCTTCCTCGGCGTCGACCGGCTCGACTACACCAAGGGCATCTACGCTCGGCTGCGCGCGTTCGCCGAGCTGATGGGCGAGGGCCACATCGACGTCGAGGACGCCGTGTTCGTGCAGGTCGCCGTGCCCTCGCGGGAGCAGGTGGAGCAGTACCGCATCCTGCGTGACGACATCGATCGGCTCGTCGGTCGCATCAACGGCGACCACGGCCGCATCGGCCGCCCCGCGATCCACTACCTGCACAACTCCTACCCGCGCGAGGAGATGGCGGCGTTCTACCGACTCGCCGACGTCATGGTCGTCACGCCCTACCGCGACGGCATGAACCTGGTGGCCAAGGAGTACGTCGCCACCCGCTACGAGGACGACGGCGCGCTGGTGCTCTCGGAGTTCGCCGGCGCCGCCGACGAGCTGCGTCAGGCGTGGCTGGTCAACCCCTACGACATCAACGGCATGAAGGCGGCGCTGCTCGAGGCCTACCGCGCCGACGACCGCGAGACCACCCGCCGCATGCGCGCCATGCGCCGTCAGGTCACCCAGCACGACGTCGTCGCCTGGGCCGAGGCGTTCATGACCTCGTTGACCGACCTCGACGGCGACGGCCCGCACTCCACCATCGTCAAGCCGCCCAAGCGCTGAACGGCGGCCCGGGCGGGGCCGGATGCACCGTCGCGTGATGAACAGCACCGTGACCAAAGGCGCCGACGGTAGTTTGGTGACTCGGAGGTAACGACGTGGACCTGATCCCCAAGCCCGATCAGATGGTGTCGGCGGCCAGCAACGTGGCCCAGAAGACGCTGTACGGCGGACTGGCCGACTTGCGACCGATGCCGCGCACCCTCATCGACGAGGGTCAGCTCAGGGAGGTGTACCACTACCGACCGCAGGCGACGGTCAAGGAGCAGGGCGACCCCGTGCTGCTCGTGACGCCGCTCGCGGCGCCGTCCTTGTGCTACGACCTGCGGCGCAGCTGCTCGCTGGTGGAGCACTTCGTGACCCAGGGGCGGCCGACCTACCTGGTCGAGTACGGCGAGGTGTCGTTCAAGAACCGCTCGCTCGGCCTGGAGCACTGGGTCGACGAGGTGGTGCCGACGGCGATCCGCGAGGTGTCGAAGCACGCGGGCGGGCGGCCGGTGCACGTGGTGGGCTGGAGCCTGGGGGGCATCTTCATGATGCTGGCCGCGGCCGACGACCTCGACCTGCCCATCGCCTCGCTCACCGTCGTCGGCTCGCCGTGGGACGTCTCGCAGGTTCCGATGATCGCTCCACTGCGACCGCTGCTGAACATCGCCGCCGGCAAGGGCCCCATCACCGGCGCCTACCGGTTGCTCGGCGGGGCCCCCAAGCCGCTGGTGCGCTGGGCGTTCCAGCTCAGCTCCTTCCAGAAGCTCATCACCAAGCCGCTCGCGGTCGCGACGCACCTCGACGACACCGACTTCCTCGCCCAGGTCGAGGCGGTCGACCGGTTCACGGCCAACATGATCGCCTACCCCGGCCGCAGCTTCGGGCAGCTCTACCACCGCTTCATCAAGGGCAACGCGCTCATGGGCGGGGTCTTCGAGCTCGACGACCGCGAGATCGAGATCGGCGCCATTGCCGCGCCGGTGCTCGTCTTCGCCGGCTCGACCGACGGCATCGCGCCGGCGAACGCCGTCAAGGCGATCGTGCCGCAGCTGACGAAGGCGGCCGAGGTCCGCTTCGAGATCGTGCCCGGCGGCCACCTCGGCATGCTCACCGGCCGCGCGGCCCGCACCACCACCTGGCAGGTGCTCGACGAGTGGGTCGACCAGTGGTCGACCGATGCCGAGCAGGACGCCGGCACGCGGCCGCCGACCAGCACCGGCAAGGCCGCCGCCAAGGCCGTCAAGGGGGCCCGCAACTCCGGCTCCGGCAAACCGCGCAAGAAGGCCGCCAGCCGCCAGGCCATCGGCTCCAACCCCAGCCGCCGCCACTCCTCGGCCTCCTCGCGCTCGCTGGCGAAGTAGGAGTCACCACCTCCCGCTCGCGCGGGTCACCAGACCAAACAGCAGTCAACGCGTAGGCGTGGCCTCGGCGAAGGCACGCACGGAGTCGAGGTCGTAGGAGCCGGCGTCGGTGCCGAGCCCGGCGGCGACCTGGGCGGCGGCCGCGCAGCCGAGCCGGGCGGCCTCGGCGAGGGAGAGTCCCTCGAGACGGCCACGCAGGAACCCGGCAGAGAACGCGTCGCCGCAGCCGGTCGTGTCGACGACGTCGATCGCGAACGCCGGCACCTCGATCGTCTCCTCGGCGGTGACCACCACGGCCCCGCGGGCGCCGGCGGTGACCGCCACACACCCGGCACCCGCCTGCACCAGCGCGAGCGCTCCGCTCGCCAGGTCGCTCGCACCGGTGAGGCCGAGCACCTGCTCGTCGTTGGGCAGCAGGTAGTCGCACTGCGGCAGGGCGTCGGCGACCCACGCGAGCAGATCGGGGTCGCCCGGCGCGAGCAGGTCGAGGGACGTCGTGGCACCGACGGCGCGGGCCCGCGCGAGCAGCTCGCCCGCGGCCGGTCCGCCGAGGAACTCCGGCCCGCCCAGGTGCAGATGGGCGACGTCGTCCAGCGCGTCGGGCGCGAGGTCGTCGAGAGCGAACGCACCGTTCGCGCCGATGCAGTGCCACGCCGGCCGGTCGCCGTTCGGGCGCACCGGCAGCACGGAGGCCGAGGTCTGCACGTCGGCCCTGCGCAGCAGCCCGCCGACGTCGATGCCCTCGGCTCGCAGCAGCGCGAGCAGCGTCTCGGCGATCGGGTCGGTACCCACCGCCCCGAAGGAGCGCACCGCACAGCCGAGTCGCGCGAGCACGAGCCCGGTGCCGCCGGCCGTGCCGGCTGCCGACATCCGGATCGTCTCGACGAGCTGGCCCTGCGAGCCCGAGGGGATCGACTCCACGCCGATCACGTGGGTGTCGAGCACGTGCACACCGGCCACGGCGACGCTCACAGCAGCACTCATCGGGTTCCTCCGTATCCGCGGGCCAACGCGGCCCTGATCACGTCCGCCTGCTGCTCCTCGGTGAGCAGCCGCGGGGGTCCGAGCACGCTCGCCCGGTGGTGCAGCGCGGCGAGCCATTCCAACAGCACGGCCCGCTCGACGGCCTGGTCGAGGCTGTCGCCGATCGTCACGGCGCCGTGGTTCGCCATGAGGACGCCGCTGCGCCCGGCCAGCGCCTCTCGCACCGAGGCCGCCAGCTCCGGCGTGCCGAAGGTGGCGTACGGCGCCACCCGGATCGCGCCGCCCAACAACAGCTGCTGGTAGTGCAGCACCGGCAGCTCCTCGAGCACGCAGGCGACCGCGGTCGAGAACGGCGCATGCACGTGCACCACCGCCGCCGCGCCGGTGTCGGCGCGCACGCCCAGGTGCAGGGCGAGCTCGGACGTCGGGGTGCCCACCGCGTCCGAGCTCGCCTCTCCCTCCCCACCCGCGGGCGCGTCGACGGCGACCACGTCGCCGGACGCGCACTCCGCGAGGTCGATCCCCGAGGCGGTGACCCAGGTGGTCCCACCCACGGCCAGGCTCACGTTGCCGCCGGTGCCCACCACGAGCCCCTCGGCCGCGAGCCGCCGTGCGGCCGCCGCGACATCGGCCCGCACCGTGTCGGTCGCCTTCACCACGGCACCCCCGCGAGCCCGGCCGGGGTGGCGTGCCGCTCGAGGTACGCGGTGACCATGGCGATGCCCTCCTCGACGAGCGCCTGGTCGCCCGCGGGGTCGTGCTCGTAGGCGAGCTGGAAGACTCGGTCGCCGACCTCGACGGCGAGAGTCACCGCGGCGAGGCCGAGATCGTCGTCCGCGAGGCCGAGCTCGAGGGCCAGCGCGTGCAGGTCGCGGGCGATGCGCGCGTTGTGCTCGCGGCCGAAGCGGGCGAGGGCGAGGTTGCTGCGCCCCCGCAGGTAGATCTCGACGAACGCGGGGCGCCGCGCGTACACGCGTACGAACGACGTCATCGACGAGCGCACGAGCCCCGCCACGCTCACGCGCTCGAGGGCGGCGAGATCCTCGGCCACCTGGCGGTCCATCTCGTCCATGTCGCGGCCGGCCAGGGCCAGCAACACCGACTCCTTGTCGCCGAAGTACTGGTAGAGCGAGGCCACCGGGACGCCCGCACGCTCGGCGATGTGCCGCGTGGTGAGCGCCTCGACGCCGACGTCGACGACGAGATCCTGGGTCGCGTCGAGGATCGACTCGACCCGGCGACGACTGCGCTCCTGGGTCGGGATGCGGCGCACTCCACTGGTCGAGACGGCTGACATGTGGGCCACCCTAGGGTAGATTTCCCGAATCTGACACATGTTCACGTTACTGCCTGGGAGTACCGATGACCGACGCGCCCTTGACCGACCTCAGCCGACGCAGCGTCCTCGGCGCGGCGGGAGTCGCCGGGCTCGCCGCCCTCGCCGTCCCCGCCACCCCCGCCGACGCCCAGCCGCTCGGGCGGCAGGGTCGCCTGCCCAAGCGGGTCGACGTCGTCGTCGTGGGCGCCGGCCTCGCGGGGCTCGTCGCCACCGACGGCCTGGCGCGTGCCGGCGTCGACGTGCTGTGCGTCGAGGCGCGCCGGCGAGTCGGTGGGCGCGTGCTCAACCACCACCTCGACGGCGGTGGCGTGATCGAGTCGGGCGGCGCCTTCATCGGCCCGACCCAGGACCGCATCGCCGCGCTGGCCAAGCGGTTCGGCGTGCGCACGTTCCTCGAGTACAACGACGGCAACAGCGTCTACGTGTCCTCGACCACCGGCCGCATGGAGTACTCCGGCACCGTGCCGCCCGACCCGACGATCCTCCCGGACGCCGCGACGCTGCTCACTCGCATCGACCAGATGGCGTCCGAGATCGACGTGAGCGCGCCCTGGGCGCACCCGAGCGCGCGCGACTGGGACGCCATGAGCCTCGGTGAGTTCATCCGCCGCAACGCCGTGAACTCCTCGGGAGTCGGCAACCTCATCAAGTCCTGGACCCAACCCGGCTTCGGCGCCGACCCCGACGAGCTCTCCCTGCTCTACACGCTCTGGTACGTCGCCTGCTCGGGCAACGAGGAGAACGTGGGCACCTTCTCGCGCAACTCCGACACCGCGGACGGCGCCCAGGAGCGCCGGTTCGTCAAGGGTTCGCAGACCGTGCCGATCCGGCTCGCGCGAGAGCTCGGCGACCACGTCGCACTGGGCGCTGCCGTCCGCACCATCGAGCAGAGGCACGGTGGCGTGCTCGTGCACACCCGCCGCGGCACGGTGCGCGCGAAGCGGGTCATCGTGGCCGCTCCCCCGCCGCTCGTGCTCGACATCGAGTGGTACCCGCGTCTTCCGACGCGACGTCTGCAGCTGATGCGCCACCTCGACATGGGTCAGCTGATGAAGTGCGACGCCGTGTACAAGACGCCGTTCTGGCGCGACGCCGGCCTCAACGGCTTCGGCGTCAACGACTCCGGCGCCGCGCGCGCGGTGTTCGACAACTCCCCCGCCTCCGGCGACCCCGGCGTCCTGCTCGCCTTCGTCGGCGGCCAGACCTGGCGCACGTACGGCCCGATGAGCAAGGACGAGCGGCGCGAGGCCGTGCTCGCCGGGTTCGCCGCCATGTTCGGCGACGAGGCACTCGAGCCCCTCGACTACGTCGAGCACGACTGGACCAAGGAGCAGTGGACCCGTGGCGGCCCCACCGCCTTCCACGCCCCCGGCACGATGGTCGACTTCGGGCCGGCGATCCGCACCCCCTTCGGGCGCGTGCACTGGGCCGGCACCGAGACCGCCACGTACTGGAGCGGCTACATGGACGGCGCCGTGCGCTCGGGCGAGCGGGCCGCACGCGAGGTGCGGGCGACGCTGTGAGACGGCTGCTCGCGGCGCTCACCGCGCTGGCTCTCGGCGTCCTGCTCACCGGCACGCCCGCGCGGGCCGCGGAGCGGGAGAAGTGGGACACCCGCGTCTTCGCGCTCGTGCCGCCGCCGGGAGCGCCCGCCTACGTGCACGTGCACACGAACGGCCACGTGTACGCCGGCACCTACGCCGCGCCGAGCGACCAGCGCTCGGCGGTGTTCGAGTGGACGCGCGACGGCCGGTTGCTGCACTCCTGGCGAGTGCCGGGCCAGGATCCCTCGGGCGAGCACGGGGTGCAGGTGGCCGGGCAGACCCGCGCCGGGCGGCTGATCGTGCTCGACACCTCGACCTCGCGCATCCTGCTGCTCTCGCCTACCACGGGACGGTGGCGCACGGTGGCCACCCTGCCCGAAGGCTCGGTGCCGAACTACGTGTCGTGGGGTCCGCGCGGTCTGTTCGTCACCGACTACGCGAACGGCGTCATCTACCGGGTGGCGCGCTCGGGTCGGGTCCGGGTGTGGCTGCGCGACCCCGCCCTCGACGGCGTGGCCGGCTTCGGCACCACGGGCATCCGCTACCTACCGGGTCAGCACGCGTTCTACGTGACCCAGCAGACCGACTCCACGGGGGGCACCGCACCCACGAACGGCGTGCTGCTGCGCATCGGCGTCGACGACCGCGGCCGGCCCGACGGCATCGAGCCGGTGTGGTCCAGCGCCCCCACCGACCTCCCCGACGGTTTCGGCATCGGCCGCTCCGGCCACGTCTACATCGCCATGGCCGGGCTCACCAACCGACTCGTCGAGGTCGACCCCCGCACCGGGGAGACGATCGACTCGTTCCCGGACTCGTCACCGGACTCGTCACTGGGCTCGTCAGTGGGCTCGTCAGTGGGCACGCCCGGCACCGGCGACAACGGCTCGACCATCCCGTTCGACACCCCGTGCAGTGCCACGTTCCTCGGGCGGTCGGTGCTCGTGGCCAACCAGTCCGCCGTCGCCGAGGACTCCACCCACATGGCCGTGCTCGACGTCCACGTCGCCGAGCGTGGGCGGGCGCCCTACCTGCCGTCGTCCGCGGGCTTCTCGGCGCGGCGCTGAGAGTTTTATCGGGGAGCCGACAAACCTTCGGGTTCACCGATGAAGCAACATCGGGGAACCCGAAGGTTCATCGGCGCCCCGATGAACCTCGCGCCCCGCAAGGCCCATCCCACCACTAGGTTCGAGCTCATGGGATCGCTGGACAGCCTGGTCGAGAAGCAGTTGATGGCGCCCGACTGGGCGCAGACGCTCATCGAGGTCGACCCCGAGATCGACGAGCGCATCGCGGCGATGGGTGCGTTCTTGCGCGAGGAGCAGGCGGCGGGTCGCCCCTACCTCCCCGCGGGCGAGAACGTGTTCCGGGCGTTCCGGCGTCCGCTCGCCGAGGTCAAGGTGCTGGTCGTGGGTCAGGATCCCTACCCCACCCCGGGCCACCCGATCGGCCTCTCCTTCGCCGTCGAGCCCGACGTGTGGCCGCTCCCCCGTAGCCTGGTGAACATCTACGTCGAGCTGCGCGACGACCTCGGCGTGACCCCGCCCAAGCACGGTGACCTCTCGGCGTGGTCGACCGCTGGCGTCATGTTGCTCAACCGATGCCTCACGGTCAGGCCCGGCACTCCGGCCTCGCACCGCGGCCAGGGCTGGGAGCAGATCACGGACGCCGCCATCACGGCCCTGGTGAACCGGGGCGGTCCACTCGTCGCGATCCTCTGGGGGCGCGACGCGCAGTCGCTCGCGCCGCGCCTGGGCGAGGTGCCGATCGTGCAGTCGGCACACCCCTCCCCGCTCTCGGCCCGACGCGGCTTCTTCGGCTCCCGGCCGTTCAGCCGGGTCAACGAGCTACTGGTCCAGCAAGGTGGCGAGCCGGTCGACTGGACCCTCGCACCCGGCGACGCCAGCCCGTCGCATCCGAACGCTTGACCCTCACACGATGTGAGGCCCTAGACCAGGGGTCGCCATGATGAACATCGGAGACTTCGCCCGCCGCGCCGGCCTCAGCGTGCGCATGCTGCGCCACTACGACGCCCTCGGCCTGCTCGCCCCCGAGCGGGTCGACCCGGTCACCGGCTACCGCTCGTACTCCGCCGCCCAGTTCCCGCGCATCAACCGACTGGTCGCCCTCAAGGAGCTCGGCTTCGGGCTCGACGAGGTCGGCCGGATCCTCGACGGCGGGCTACCCGCCGACGAGCTGCGCGAGATGCTGCGACTGCGGCAAGGCGAGCTCGAGGCCCGGGTGGACGCCGACCGGCGCCGCCTGGCCGACGTGGCGGGTCGTCTCCGAGCGATCGAAGGAGAAGGACGCATGTCCGACCTGGAGTACACCGAGAAGCACCTGCCCGCCGTCCGCTTGGCCGCCCTGGTCGAGACGGTGCCCGACGTGGAGTCCATCGCCGCCGTCGTCGGCCCGATGTTCCCTCGCGTGAGCGCCCTGCTCGCAAGAGCGGGAGCACCGGTGGACGCCCCGCCGCTGGCCACCTACGACGAGGGGGCCGACGGTGGCATCCGCGTCACGGTCGGCTGGCCCACCGTGCGCGACAGCCTGCCGGGCCTCGAGGTCGTCGACCTCACGCCCACCCCCGGCCTCACCACCCTCTACGAGGGAGCCATGACCGGCATCGGAGTCGCCTGGCAGAGCCTGGCCGGTGAGGCCGAGCAGCGCGGTGCACCGATGGCCGGACCGTGCCGAGAGGTCTACCTGCACACCCCTGACGGCGATCAGACCGACTGGATCACCGAGCTCCAGCAGCCCATCGGCTGAGGGTGCGGCCGGGCCGTGTCGGGCCATGTAACGCGGTGTTGCACGCACTGGTGCGGTGCTCTAGCACGGTCCCAGTCATCACAACACCGCGTTACATGCGCAAGCCCGGTCTACCGCACCCGCAGCCGCTTCATCAGCTTCAGGCTCGAGAGCATCTGCTTGACGTAGGCATCCTGACTCTGGCCGGGCCGCGCACCCATCACCTGCTTCTTGAGCACGGCCAGGTTCTGCACGTCGGTGTACTTCAGCAGGCCCTGGTCACCGTGCCGCGCACCCACACCCGAGGCCTTGACGCCGCCCGAGGGCGTGGCCTTGGAGGCGAAGGCGGTGGCGAGGATGTCGTTGACGTTCACGTTGCCGCTCTGGATGCCGCGACCGAAGGCGCACGCGGCGTCGAGATCGGTGCCCCACACCGAGGCGTTCAGCCCGTAGTCGGTGTCGTTGGCCAGCGCGAGCGCCTCGTCGAGGGAGTCGTAGGCGTAGAGCGACACGACCGGGCCGAAGGTCTCCAGGGTCGCGTGGATCGCGTCGGGCGGGGTGTTCTCGAGGATCGTCGGCTCGAAGAAGGCCGGCCCCAGGTCGGGGCGAGCGCGGCCGCCCGTGAGCACGGTCGCGCCCTTGGCCACGGCGTCGTCGACGTGGGCCTGCACTCGCGCCAGGTGTTGCGGCGAGACGAGGGATCCGACGTCCGGGGTGAAGTCGTAGGCGGCGCGGACGTCGAGAGCCTGCGTCGCGGCCACGAACCGGTCGCGGAACTCGGCGTATCGGGAGCGGGGCAGGTACATGCGCTCGACGTGCATGCAGATCTGGCCGGTGTTGCCGAAGGCGCCGAAGATGGCGCCGGGCACGACCTCGTCGAAGTCGGCGTCCTCGAGCACCACCATCGGGTTCTTGCCGCCGAGCTCGAGACAGCAGCCGATGAGGTTGCGCCCGCACCGCTCGCCGATGGTGCGGCCGGTGGCGGTGGAGCCGGTGAACATCACGTAGTTGGCGTGGTCGATGAACGTCGGACCGACGTCGGGGCCCTCACCGCACACGACCTGGAACAGCCCGCGCGGCAGCCCGGCGCGCTCGAGCATCTCGATGCCCCACAGGGGCGAGAGCGCCGTCTTGTTGTCGGGCTTGAGCACCACACCGTTGCCGGCCATCAGCGCCGGGATCGCATCGGAGATACCGGTGGCGAACGGGAAGTTCCAGGGGCCGATGACACCCACGACGCCCTTGGGCACGCGGATCTCGGTGGAGGAGGACACCACCGGCACCGGTCCGCCGTGCCGCTTCGGGGCGAGCAGCCTCTTGGCGCGCGTGAGGTAGTGGCTCATCACCATCGGGGGGTCGCAGGACTCCTCGATGGCCATCCGCCGGTTCTTGCCGCTCTCGACCTGGATCAAGTCGGTGGTCAGGTGCGCGTTGTCGACGAAGATCCTGTGCGCGCGGTCGAACACCGCGAGTCGCTCGGCGACCGGCCGCGCGGCCCACTCGACCTGCGCCGCGCGAGCGGCCGCGAACGCCCGCTCGATGTCGTGCGGGGTCGACTGCGGCAGGTCGACCACGTGATCGCCCGTGTAGACCTCGGTGAGCGGCCACGGCGCCGACGAGTCGTCGGAGGAGACCCGGCGCACCAGCCGGCGCACCAGCTCGTCGGTGACCGACGCCGGGCGCCGCAGCGGCGTCGACCCGGCGGCGGGAGAGGCGGGTGCGGCCGTGTCGGCGCTCATCTCAGGCACGCCCCAGCACGAGGTCGGAGCCCCGCTCGCCGATCATGATCGCCGGCGCGTTGGTGTTGCCGCCGGTGATCGACGGCATGATCGAGGCGTCGCACACGCGGAGCCCTTCGACGCCGCGCACCTTCAGCTCGGGGTCGACCACGGCGGTCTCGTCGACGCCCATCCGGCACGTGCCGACACCGTGGTAGACCGATGTCGCCCGGTTGAGCACCTCCTGGCGCAGCTCGCTGCCCTTCAACCGGGTGCCGGGGTGGATCTCACCGCGCACCGACTTCATGGCCGGCGAGGCCATGATCTCGCGGATCAGGTCGGTGCCTTCCATCAGCACGTCGAGGTCGGCGCTGTCGGCGAGGTAGCCGAAGTCGATGAGCGGCGCCGCCGCGGGATCGCCCGAGGCCAGACGGAGCGTGCCGCGGCTGCGGGGGTAGATGAGCGTCGACATGATCGTGATCGACGGGCGCGGGTCGACGTCGTGGCGGATCGGCTCGTCCTGGTTCGGGGACACATAAGCCCACGGCAGCATGTGCAGCTGAAGGTCGGGCACGCCGTTCTGGGCCTGCGAGGTCTGCAGGAAGCCGAGCACCTCGAACACGGAGTTCGCCAGGAAGGTCGAGCCGGGCCGCACCGTCTCCTTGGCCAGACCCTTGCCGAAGTAGAAGGCACTGCCTCTGTTCTTGGAGCCGGTGGAGTGGAAGGTCAGGGCGTGGAACATGTGGTCGTGCAGGTTGTCACCGACCGGCAGATCCGCGACCACCTCGATGCCGTGGTCGCGCAGGTGCTGGGCGTGGCCGATGCCCGAGAGCATCAGCAGCTGCGGCGAGCCGACGAACCCGGCCGAGAGCACGACCTCCCGGCCGGCGCGGACGACGCGCGTGCCGCCGTCCTTGTCGCGCAGGCGGACCCCGACCGCGCGACCGTTCTCGATCTCGATCCTGGTCACCAGCACCTCGGTCTGCACCTGAAGGGTGCGAGGTGCCAGGTGGTGGATGTAGCCGCGTGAGGCGGAGTAGCGCAGCCCGTCGGCGGCGTTCTGCTGCATGCGCGCGATGCCCTCCTGGGTGGCACCGTTGTAGTCGTCGAGGATCGTGCAGCCGGTGACGTCGGAGGTCGCCTGGATGAACTCCAGCGACGCCTCCTGCGGCTGCTTGTTGTAGGTGACCTTGATCGGGCCGCCGGCGCCGCGGTAGTCGTCGGCGCCGCCCTCGTAGTCCTCCATGCGCTGGAAGGCGCGGTTGGTGGAGTCGGCGTCCCAGCCGGTACAGCCCTCGGCCGCCCAGGAGTCGTAGTTGGCGCGGTTGCCGCGCACGTAGACCATGCCGTTGACCGAGCTCGAGCCGCCCAGCACCTTGCCGCGCGGCACCGGCATCTTGCGGTCGAGGATGTGCTTTTGCGGTACCGAGTAGTAGCCCCAGTCGTTGAGCTTCTTGATCTGCGGCACCGCGTGCATCGGGCCGATCATGCCCGGCTTCTTGGTGAGGAGCTGCTCGTCGGACTTGCCGGCCTCCAGCACGATCACCGACGCCCCGGACTGCGCCAGCCGGCCCGCGATCGCGGCCCCGGAGGAGCCCGAGCCGACGACCACGTAGTCGGCCTCGTTGGAGTAGGGAGCCTTCTTGGCCATGTGCACCTCGACATACCGGCGGAATGTGTTCACCCTCACCCTAGAGCAGAAGTGAAACGTGTTCTAGATGTGGTCGCCGTCGGGCTCCCTGGGAGGATGCGGGGCGTGCGCATCCTCTCCGTCCAGTCGTCGGTGGCCTACGGCCACGTGGGCAACTCCGCTGCCACGTTCCCGCTCCAGCGGCTGGGTCACGACGTCTGGCCGGTGCTCACCGTGCACTTCTCCAACCACACCGGCTACGGGGCGTGGCGTGGCCCCGTGCTCGATCCGACCGACGTCGCGGCGGTCATCACCGGCATCGAGGAGCGCGGCGTGCTCGGCACCGCCGACGCCGTGCTCTCGGGCTACCAGGGCGACCCGGCCGTGGGGTCGGTCGTCCTCGACGCCGTCGCGCGGGTCAAGGCGCTCAACCCGAGCGCCGTCTACTGCTGCGACCCGGTCATGGGCGACGTCGGGCGCGGCATGTTCGTGCAGCCGGGCATCCCCGAGTACTTCCGCGACACCGTCGTGCCGCGCGCCGACATCCTCACGCCCAACCACTTCGAGCTCGACTTCCTCGCCGGAGTCACGACCCGCACCCTCCCCGAGGTGCTGGCCGCGGTGGACGGCGTGCGGGCGCGCGGCCCGCGCAACGTGCTGGTCACCAGCGTGCTGCACGACCAGGTGCCCGAGCACCACCTCGACGTCGTGGCCGTGGGCGACGACGGCGCCTGGGCCGTCACCACCCCGCAGCTTCCGATCACGCCCAACGGCTGCGGCGACCTCACCGCGGCGCTCTACCTGGCCCACCTGCACGAGACGGGCTCGGTGTCTGCGGCCCTGGAGCGCACCACGGCGACCGTGTTCGCCGTCCTCGAGGCCACCGTGGCCGCCGGCAGCCGCGAGATCCGCCTGGTCGACGCCCAGGACGCCATCGCCCAGCCACCCGCGACCTTCACCGCCCGCCGCCTCCGCTGACCCGCGAGGGGTCGCGAATCGTCCCGCGAGGGGCCGCGAATCGTCCCGCGAGGGGTCGCGAATCGTCGCCCGAGGGGTCGCGAATCGTCCCGCGAGGGGTCGCGAGTCGTCCCGCGAGGGGTCGATTCTCCTCACGCCGTCGACCTACGGTGAGCCATGCCCGCCTTCGCCTGGCTCCCGGCCAACCGCGCGACCCGCGACGACGTCGCGGCGGTGCTCGGCGCGGGCGGCGCCGCGAAGTGTCGCTGCCAGGCCCTCAAGGTGGCCGGCTGGATCTGGCGCGACACCACGCAGCAGCAGCGCGATGCCGCCCTGGTCGAGCAGACCGCGTGCGGCACCGACGGCCCGACCGCAGGGCTCATCGGGTACGTCGACGGGGAGCCGGCCGGCTGGGTGGCGGTCGAGCCGCGTGAGAACTACCCACGCATCTGGAGCCGCAGGCAGCCGTGGATGCGGCAGGATCCCGAGCTCAAGGGCGTGTGGTCGGTGACCTGCTTCGTGGTGCGCAGGGGCTGGCGCAAGACCGGGCTGATGTACGAGCTCGCCGCCGCCACGGTCGAGTACGGCGAGCAGACCGGCGCCCAGGTGCTGGAGGGCTACCCGATGGAGCCGGCGCCGGGCAAGACGGTGATCTGGGACGAAGCCTCGGTGGGTCTGCTGCCGGTCTTCCTCGAGGCCGGCTACGAGGTCGTCGCCTCCCCCACCCTGCGCCGACGCGTGGTGCGGCGCAGGCTGCGTGAAGGCTGAGGGACGCCGCGTCAGCCCTTCCAACCGATGTCGTCCGGACCGCTCTCGCTCGCGCGAAGCCTTCGCGGTCGGCGAGGGACGTGCGTGCCTGCGGGCTCCTCAGCCTCGGGATGCCGCCAACAGCTCATCCCAGGTGGCGAGCTTGGCGCGCACCCCGCCACGACTCTCCCCCGCCGTGATCTCGGCGCGGTCGATCTCCAGCCACCCGTCGTGGTCGACCGTGGCCAGACCCGCCTCGTGCAGATGCGCCACGACGTCCCACACCTCGACGTCGGGCAGGTCGTCGCCCAGCATCAGCTCGACGACCCGGCCGGCGTCGGACTTGTTGCTGCCGATCACCCCGGTGGGCCCCCGGCTGATCCAACCCGCGGCGTACTCGCCGACGCACGGCACGCCGTCGCGCAGCACCCGCCCGTGGTCGTTGGGGATCGTGCCGGACTCCTCGTCGAAGGGCACGCCGGGTAGGGCCAGGCCGCGGTAGCCCACGCAGCGCACCACGAGCTCCGCCGGGATCGTCGTCTCCCGCGCTCCGTCATCCGAGCGGGCCGACACGACCACACCGGTGACCGCCTCCGAGCCCTCGATGGCGATCGGGCTGGTCCAGAAGTGCACGTGCAGCCGCCGCTGTGCGCCCGTGGGCTCGCGCAGGGCCCACTCGCGCAGCACGTCGACGCTGCGCCCGAGCATGCGATCCTCCGCGATCGCGTCCAGATCGGCCTCGGCCAGCTCGAGGGCCTCGGAGGGCACGAGCACGTCGACGCCGTCGATCTCGCCGAGCTCGCGCAACTCCTTGGCCGTGAACTTCACCTGGGCCGGGCCGCGACGGATGAGCATGTGCACGTCGGTGATGGGCGAGGCATGCAACAGGGCGAGGACCTCGTCGGGGACGTCGGTGCCGTGCAGCTCTTGCGCCGACTTGATCAGGATGCGTGCGACGTCGACGGCCACGTTGCCTGCACCCACGACCACGGCATGCTCGGCCTCGACGGCGCGACCGTCGGGGAGCGCAGTGGTGTTGTCGGGGTGACCGGAGTACCAGCGCACGAACGAGGCCGCCGAGGTGCTGCCCGGCAGATCCTCGCCGGGGATGCCCAGGGTGCGGTCGAGCGCTGCACCGTAGGCGTGCACCACGGCGGAGTACTTCGAGCGCAGCAGGTCGACGTCGAGGTCACGGCCGATCTCTAAGTTGCCGATGAAGCGCACCCGGGGGTCGGCCACGACCTTGGCCAACGGCTTCGCGAGCGCCTTCATCTTGAGATGGTCCGGCGCGACACCGTAGCGGAGCAGGCCGAAGGGCGTGGGCAGTCGGTCGAAGACGTCGACCCGCACCTCCCGCCCCTCGTGTCGCAGCAGCGCATCGGTGAGGTAGAGCCCGGCGGGTCCGGCCCCGATGACGGCGACACTCAACACGGGGGTACTGCTCATGGACGTGAGACTCCTTGCTGGATGCGGGGCCGGCCCATCACTGTGTCGGATGCCACAGGATCAGTCGGCTCGACAGCATGTCGTCTCACGGCGCCGCTGGCTAGTGCCGTCATCGAAGGAGACGTGGGCGGCCACCCGGGCAACACCGCAGCCGACGCCGCGCCTCGCACCCGCCGGAGGCGGGCTGCGACCGGCCGAATCGAGACGTCTCAGCCTTCGATCGCCTGCCCCCTGGCGTCGAACTCGCGCTGCCGGTCGACGATCTCGTCGGCATGGGAGACGGTCCATGCGTAGAGGCCCGCGAACGGCTGCTGGAGCGAGCGACCGAGCGGCGTGAGCTCGTACTGCACCCCCACCGGAGACGTGGGCAGCACGGTTCGAGTCACCATGCCGTTGCGCTCGAGCCGTCGCAGCGTCCGGGTCAGGACGCGCTGGGTGACGCCCTCGAGCTGTCGCTTGATCTGGTTGAAGCGTCGCGGCTCCTCGGCCAGCACCGCCAGCGCGAGCATGGACCACTTGTCGGCGATCTGGTCCAGGATCGGCCGGCTCGGGCAGTCCACCCGGTAGACGACCGCCGGGGGGTGCGCCTCGCCGTCCCCGCCGTGCTCACCAGGTCGCGCCGCGTCGTCGCGGGTATCACTCAGGTGCCCTGGTATCGCAGAAGTGCGTTCTTGACCGTTCTCGCTCACCCGCCAAGTCTAGGTATCCGAAGAACACCGGTCCTCTCGCTGACCCATGGGGGGCCGCCGACCAGTCTGGAGCAGAGCCGTGAACACGCCGTATGAGTCCCTCGTCGTCGAGCTGGAAGGCGGCGTGCTGCGCGTCACGGTCGACAACCCGCCGGTGAACGTCTTGGACGTGAGGCTGATGGAGGATCTGACGTCGCTCCTCACCGCCGTCGCCCCGCGCCCAGACGTGCGAGTCATCGTCTTCGACAGCGCGGATGCCGACTTCTTCATCGCCCACGTCGACATGTCCTTGATCGACGACCCCCATGCCTTCGACGAGATCGCCGCCCGGGCTCCGGCGGGGCTCAACCCCTTCCAGGCCCTGGGCGAACGGCTACGGCATCAGCCCCAGGCGACCATCGTGAAGCTGACCGGAACGGCACGAGGCGGGGGCGCCGAGTTCGTCGCCGCAGCCGACATGGCCTTCGCGGCGATCGACGGCGCGGCCCTGGGGCAGATCGAATCGCTCATGGGGATCGTGCCCGGGGGCGGCGGCACCCAGTACACCCGGGCACGGATGGGGCGCAACCGCGCCCTCGAGGTGGTGCTCGGCGGCGGTCTCGTCGACGCCCGGACCGCGGAGCGCTACGGGTGGGTGAACAGAGCCTTACCGGCCGACGAGCTGGACCGGTTCGTCGACGAGCTGGCCCGGAACATCGCCGATCTCCCACCGGGAGTGCTGGCGGCCGCCAAGCGAGCACTGCCCCCCACCTCGCTGCAACTCGGCCTGCTCGCCGAGCACGATGCCTGGGCCGAACAGTTCGCGCGCCCGGCAACCGAGCGACTCATCCGCGAAGGCCTGGCCACGGGCGCGCAGACCCGCCAGGGCGAACGCCGGCTCGAAGAGCTGCTGCGCGCGGTGGCCCTCGACTGAGAGAACGGGCCCGGCCTGGGGAGCAGACGAGCGGACTCGCGTGCACTCAGCGGATGCCGCGCATCACGTGTCGCAGCAGCGTGTCGGCGAATCCGCTCCCGAGAGGGAGGTCGGGGATGAGGAGTCGGTGGTAGCAGGCGCCCCAGAGCTGGTCGACGACCGCCTCGGCATCGACGTCGGCGCGCACCTGACCGGCCGCTCGCGCCACCTCGATGCGGTCGACGGCCAGTTGGCGGCGCGGGCCCGAATAGGTCGAGCGGTAGGCGTCCATGAGCACCGGGTCGCCTTGCGCCTCGGCGATCAGCCCGCGCAGGACCGTGCCGGCAGGCGTAGCGGTGAGCAGGTCGACGAACGCGTGGAGCTGCGAGCGGAGATCTCTCTCGAGATCGCCGGTGTCGGGGAACGCGAGCAGGGGCTCGACGGTGGTGAAGTACCCCTCGAGCGCCAGGGCGCCCTTGCTCGGCCAGAGCTTGTAGATGGTCACCTTGCTCGCACCGCTCTCGGCGGCCACGCGCTCGACCGTGAAGTTGTTCATGCCCTCCGTGAGCAGCATCCTGCCCACGGCGGCGAGGACGTCGCGACGGACCTCCTCGGTGGGGCGGCGTCCTCGAGCCATACGGTCATCCCATCATGACGCGCCGCGAGGGGCGACGGACCGCCACCGAGCGGTGACGGCCCGCGACGCGGGGCGCTCGACGCGCGGCGCACTCCGGGTCGAGCCCCACCCCGTGATCACCGCGCGGGCGTGAGCAGATCCTCGAGCCCGACCCGGCGGTAGAACTCCGTGCGCACCCGGTCTCCGACCGCGTTGACGACCTCGGCTCCGTCGTCCGCGGGGTCGACGTGCACCCGGAACGGGCGCGAGCCCTTGGGAGTGTCGACCACCTTCACGATGGCCCGGGCGACCTCGGCCGGATCCTGGTCGGCAGGAGCGAGCTCGGCGAGCTTGGACGCGACCTGGTCCATCAGGCCGGCGTACTCCACCTCGTAGGCCGCGACGACGCCCTCGTCCTCAGCGTGCCCGGCGTTCGCGAAGTGCTGGGTGCCGACCGTGAAGGAACCTGGCACGACGATGGAGGTGTCCACCCCGAAGCGGGCGAGCTCGGCGGCGTAGCTGACGGCCAGGGCGTCCATGCCGGCCTTGGCTGCGAAGTACGGCGCGAGGTAGGGCGGCGTCCCGCCCCGGGTGCTGGAGGAGCCGACCCAGACGACGAGGCCGTCGCGCTGCTCGCGCAGGTGCGGCAGGACCGCCCGGTTGACGCGCTGGGTGGAGAGCACGTTGACGTCGTAGGCGGCGGCCAACTGCTCCACGCCGAAGGCCTCGGTCGGACCGAGCACCATGTGGCCGGCGTTGTGCACCACGACGTCGATCCGTCCGCATTCGTCGACGACCCGGCGTACGGCCGCGTCGACGGAGGACTGGTCGACCACGTCGAGCTCGACGGGCCGCAGGTCCACGCCGTGCTCCCCAGCGTAGTCAGCGGCATCCCGAGCCGCGTCTCGGTTGCGCTGGCCGAGGTCGCGCATGCCGGCGAAGACGCTGTGGCCGGCCGCGGCGAGGGCGCGCACGGACATGGCACCGAACCCGCTGGATGCTCCGGTGACGAGGACGACCTTGGTGTCTGCTGTGGGAGTGGACGAGGTGTTCATGGACTGCTCCTTCGGTTCGGGAGGTCGGGCGTGGTGGCGGGGCGTGGCGGCGGCGTCGATCAGGCGTCGATCAGGCGTCGATCAGGCGATGCCACCGTTGGCGTAGAGGATCTGGCCGTTGATCCAGCGGGCCGGACCGGCGAGGTGTGCCACCGTCTCGGCGATGTCCTCGGGCTGCCCGAGGCGCTCCAGCGGCGGCATCGCGGCGAGGTCGTCGATGGCCTCCTGCGGCTTGCCGTCGAGGAAGAGCGGCGTGGCCGTGGGGCCGGGGGCCACCGCGTTGACCGTGATGTCGCGGCCGCGCAGCTCCTTGGCCAGGATCATGGTGATCGCATCGACCGCCCCCTTTGTGGCCGCGTAGGCGCCGTAGGTCGGCAGCGCCAGCTTCACGACGGTGCTGGAGAAGTTGATGATCGCCCCGCCGTCGCGCAGCCGGCGGGCGGCCTCGCGGACCACCACGAAGGTGCCTCGGACGTTGGTGCGGTGCATCGCGTCGAACTCGTCGAGATCCAGCTCGGCCAGCGGCGAGAGCCGCATCACGCCGGCGGTGTTGACCAGGACGTCGATGCCACCCATGGCCTGCTCGACCTCGTCGTACATCGCGGCGACCGCCTGCTCATCGGCGACGTCGGCGCCGACCACCATGGCCGGCACCTCGAACGCCCGCGCGCTCTCGGCGACCTCCTCGGCCTTCTCCCGGTTGCCGGCGTAGTGGACGGCCACCGAGAAGCCGTTGGCGGCCAGGCGCTCGACGATCGCGGTCCCGATCCCTCCCGAGGCCCCGGTCACCAAGGCGACCCGCCCACCGGTCGGGCTGGTGGTCTGGCCGGTGGTCTGGCCGGTGGTCTGGTTGCCGGTCGCGTTGCTGGTCATCGCTACTCCTCGCGTCGTTTGTGTACGTGTCGTTCATATAACCATATATGTACGCGAAGTTCAATACCGTGCGGACGCCTTGCCGAGTTCCCGCGAACGGCAGGAGCCCAGCCGCTTCGAGGGAGACGAGGTCGCAGCGAGCAGGGAGGACGAGCCTCGAAGTCCACGCCGCACGGGCGCGGCCTCGCGAGGGGGCGTCGAGGGGATGGTGGCCTGCTCACCCGCGGGCCGAAGGCACGTGGTGGAGCCGCGTGACGGGATCGAACCGACGACCTTCCGTTTACAAGACGGATGCTCTACCAGCTGAGCTAACGCGGCCTGCCCGCGTCGGTCGGACCGCTGCGGAACCCGTCGATCCTATGCTGCTGGCGTGACGTTGCTGACCATCGGGGAGATCGCCGAACGCTCGGGTGTGCGGCACTCCGCGCTGCGGTTCTACGAGGAGCGCGGGCTCATCGCGTCGGTCCGGACGGCGGGCAACCAGCGCCGCTACGAGCAGGCGACTCTGCGGCGCATCGCGTTCGTGCGCAGTGCCCAGCGGGTCGGGCTGAGCCTGGAGGAGATCGCCGAGGCCCTGGCCACGTTGCCTCAGAGCCGCACCCCGACCGCGACCGACTGGAAGCGGCTCTCCCGCTCCTGGCGGCCGCGGCTGGACGAGCAGATCGAGCGCTTGCAGCGACTACGTGACAAGCTCGACGGCTGCATCGGCTGCGGCTGCCTGAGCATGCGCAGGTGCGCGCTGTTCAACCCCGACGACGCGGTGGCCGAGCGCGGGCCGGGCGCGGTGTTCCTCGAGCCGGACGCCGGCTGAGCGTCGGTGGTTGAGCCGGGAGGAGCGCCAGCGACGAGCGCGTCGAAACCCAGCAACACGACAAGCAACGCCGCCTAGCACCTCACCGGGTTTCGACACGCCTCCGCCTTCGGCATCCGGCGGCTCAACCACCGGGAGCACCGGGTTTCGACACGCCTCCGCCTTCGGCATCCGGCGGCTCAACCACCGGGAGCACCGGGTTTCGACACGCCTCCGCCTTCGGCATCCGGCGGCTCAACCACCGAGTCCGTCGGTGGTTGAGCCGGGAGGAGCGCCAGCGACGAGCGCGTCCGTCGGTGGTTGAGCCGTGGGGAGCGCCAGCGACGAGCGCGTCCGTCGGTGGTTGAGCCGGGAGGAGCGCCAGCGACGAGCGCGTCGAAACCCAGCAACACGACAAGCAACGCCGCCTAGCACCTCACCAGGTTTCGACACGCCTCCGCCTTCGGCATCCGGCGGCTCAACCACCGAGTCCGTCGGTGGTTGAGCCGTGAGGAGCGCCAGCGACGAGCGCGTCCACCGGTGGTTGAGCCGTGAGGAGCGCCAGCGACGAGCGCGTCGAAACCCAGCAACACGACAAGCAACGCCGCCTAGCACCTCACCAGGTTTCGACACGCCTCCGCCTTCGGCATCCGGCGGCTCAACCACCGGACGCCTCGACCGGCTCAACCACCGGACGTCTCGACCGGCTCGACCACCGCTCGGATCGGTCAGGGCTTGCAGACCCGGCAGGTGGTGAGGTGGGCGTTGTTCTCCCCCACCGGAGCGAGGTCGCTGCGGTGGGCGATGAGGGTGCAGTCGCGACGGTGCATGGTGGAGCCCTCCCCGGCCACCACGGGCAGGCCGGAGACGTCGACCCCCTGGTCGTTCGAGGCCGCGGCACGTGAGGTGACGTCGGCCAGCACGAGCAGGGTGTCGGCGAGCCGCTTGGAGGACTCGCGGCCGTCGTCGGCGATGCGGGCCAGCCAGGCACCGAAGTAGAGGAACCCGCCGGCGAAGGTGAGACCGAGCCCGAGCAGGCCGCCGGAGACCAGATAGGAGATCTGGTCGTACTCATACGGCGTGTTCGACGCTCCGTACCAGCCGAGCACGATGACGACCAGGCCGAGCGGGAGGAGTACCGCGCCGGCCCAGAACAACACCACCTGGAGCAGCCGGTAGTTGTTGTTGACCAGCGGCGCGGCCCCGGAGTTCTGGCCGCCGCGGCTGGCGGCACGCGGCATGGCCGCGCCGCTGCCCAGACGGCTGCCCGAGGCGGGTGCGGTGGCGGTGGTGTTGCTCATGGTGGTGCCTTCCGGATGCGGGTGGTGGGGGTCAGGCCTTGCGGAGGTCGGGGATGCCGGACTGGAGTCCGTGGGCGCACGCAGCGCCGTTGCCGAGCACCAGCACCCCGATGCGGCGCAGGTAGCTGCCCACCGCGCTGGCCAGGATGATGCCGCCGAAGAACAGCGCCCCCGGGATGGAGAACAGCGGCGGCAGACCCGCGCCCATGGGTGCGGCGTCGAGGGTGCCGTCGGCCAGGGCCGGGCTGCTGTCACCGGCGGGCGGACTGGCGGCCGACGGTGCCGCCGGAGTCGTCGCCTCGCCACCACCGGCGTCCGCGCCACCGCCGGCCGCGGCACCGCCACCGTTGTCGGTCGGGGTGGACGGCGTGTCGGTGGTCGCCGGCGGTGGGATGTCGATCGGCGCGCTGGTGTCGACCGAGCCCCAGGAGTTGCCCAGCGTGATCACGAACTTCGGCGAGAGGAACAGCACGCCGGAGAGCGCATTTTGGAGTGTCTTCGCCTGGTCGGGCAGCGGGATGTCGTTGATCGCCTGCGACAGTTCGTTGAACGGGATCGCGCTCAGCTGCTGACGCAGCACGGTGGCATCGATGACGACCTGGATGCCCTGCGAGACCGTCGAGGCCGCGTCGCCGTCGATCTCCTTCGAGGGTTGGGGCAGGAGGAGCTCGATGCCGAGCGCCTTGAGCGCCTGGTTCGGGTCGGCCGGCAGCCCCGGGAGCGGCTGGCTCTGGCCGACCGCCTGGAACCCGTCGTCGCCGAAGCGGAACTTCTGCCCGGCCACGGTCAGGACGCCGTAGTCGGTGCTCGCTTTCGAGGAGCCCTTCTTGCCGTCGGAGGCCGCGGTCGCCTTCGTCGCCACGCTCGAGAGCGTGATGATGCCCCCGGCGATGCTGATGTCGGAGGCCGCGCTGCGCGCCGTGGAGCGCACCTCGGTCGGGGAGGAGGTGGTGCTGGTGCTACCGCTCATCCCGCCCACGTCGACCAGCGCCGCCAGCTCGGTCGGGAAGGCGCAGTCGGGAGCGTCGTCCGCCTTCTGCTTGCCGGTTCGGGTCGACTTCTTGCTGGTGGTCGTGGACGACGTCGACTGGTCGCCGGCGGACGTCGCCGTCGGGGCGCTGGTGCCGCCGCCCGAACCGCCCGGCAGACCGGTCGGGGTCGGGACGGGGATCTCGGGCACGCCCGGCAGACCACCACCACCGCCGCCACCACCGCCGCCGCCACCGGAGGGGTCGGAGGGCGCGGGCTCGCCGAGCTGGCAGTCGGTGGAGTAGCCGATGTAGGAGGCCGTGCGGTTCTCGGTCGCCGACGTGCGCTGCACCATGCCCGGCAACGGCTCGTCGCTCTGCTGGTTCTCACCGGTGGGCTGGGCCGAGTTCACCTGGAACGGGTAGCCGTTCTCGCCGACGGGGCCGGCGATCTCCGGCGGCAGGCCGAGGTTGTCGACGACGGTCTTGAAGCCGCCTCCGAGCGCGTCTCCGGGCCAGAGGTAGGAGGCAGTGCCCTTGGAGCTGGTGGAGTCGGCACTCACCGTGGCGTACCCGACGTTGAGCTCGGCCTGCGGCGTGGCCGGCAGTGGGATCGTCGGCTCGTAGATCTCGACCCGGACGGGCGTCGCCGTCGAGCTCGACACGAACCCCGCGAAAGGCGGGTCGTCGGCCATCGGGGCCGTCGCCGCGGACGCCGAGCCCTGCGGCAGCGCCGCAGCGACCAGGAAGCCCGCGGTGAGGGCGAGAGGGAGCCGCGCACGGCGGCTCCGGGTGGTGGTGTGGCCGCTCATGCGGCACCTCCCAAGATGACGTCGGACATGGTTTCGAGGATCTCGTCGGGCTCGCCTGTGGCGACGATCCGTCCGCCGCTCATGACCGCGGCGTAGTCGCTGACTCGCAGGGCGGTGCGGGCGAACTGCTCGATGCAGAGGATGGAGATGCCGGTCTCGGCGATGCCGGCGACCGTGTCGTAGAGCTCGTCGACGATGAGCGGCGCGAGCCCCATCGACAGCTCGTCGAGGATCAACAGCGCCGGGTCGGAGGAGAGCGCCCGCGACATCGCGAGCATCTGCTGCTCACCACCCGACATCGTGCCGGCCAGTTGACGACGCCGCTCCTTGAGGCGAGGGAAGTACGCATAGGCCGTCTCCATGACCGCGGATGCCGAGACGCCGGCGTACGACATCAGCTGGAGGTTCTCCTCGACCGTCAGGTTCGGGAACACCGAGCGGCCTTCCGGCACGGTGCACAGCCCCAACCGCGCCAACTGCTCGGGCGAGGCGTCCGTGACGTGCACACCACCGAGGTGGATGTCACCGGAGGTGGCCTCCTTCTGTGCGCACACCACCTTGGTCAGGGTCGACTTGCCGGCTCCGTTGGGCCCCAACAGCGCCATCACCGCGCCCTTGGGCACGATCAGGTCGACGCCGCGCAGCACCTCGATGCGCCCGTAGGCGGCGTGCAGGTCGACGATCTCGAGGATCGGCACTCCACTCATCGTCGCTCTCCTCGGCCGATGCCCGATCCCACGGCGGGCAGCGTCATGGTCGCCTCGACCGGCGGCAGGTCGGTGGAGGTGTCGTACTCGTCGCCGGGGTACCCGCCCGACTGGGCGTGGTTCTCCCGGACCGGGTGACCCTCGTCGGCCTCGTCGGAGTAGCCGAGGTAGGCCTTCTGGACGGCCGGGTCGTTGCGGATCGCGGCGGGGTCGCCCTGGGCGATGATCGAGCCGAAGTCGAGCACGTGGATCGTGTCGCACACACCCATGACGAGGTCCATGTCGTGCTCGACCATGAGGATCGCGCAGCCCTCGGCGGCCAGGTCGCGCAGCAGGTCGCCGAAATCGTCGGTCTCGGTCTCGTCGAGCCCCGACGACGGCTCGTCGAGGAGCAGCAGCTTGGGCTGGCTGGCCAGGCAGCGCGCGAGCTCGAGGAGGCGCGCGGTGCCGGTCGGTATCGAGTCGGCTCGCTCTCGGGCGTACTCGGCGATGCCGACGCGTTCGAGCAGTGCGTCGATGTCGACCTTGCCCGCGCTCCGGCGCCGCAGCGGCAACGCACCGCTGTGGATGTCGGCGGCCACCCGCACGTTGTCGCGCACGGTCAGCGACCCGAACGCCTCCAGACGCTGGAAGGTGCGCCCCATACCCATCTTCGAGCGACGGTGTACCGGGGTGTTGGAGACGTTGCGACCGTCGAACCAGACCTTGCCGCTGGTGGGCCGCTGGAGACCGGAGATCACGTTGAAGCACGTGGTCTTGCCAGCGCCGTTGGGTCCGATCAGGCCGGTCACGGTGCCGGCTTCGACGTCGAAGCGAGCCTCGTTGACGGCCACCACCCCGCCGAACCGGACGACGACGCCGTCGACCTCGAGCAGCGCCCGGTGGCCTCCCCTGGAGGCGATGGACTCACTGTGCGACACGGGTGCCCTCCTCGAGCAGTTCCTCGTCGTCGGCCAGACCGACGGAGCCCAGCGACCGTTCGGCGTCCTCGTTGGCCTGGTGCTCCGAGCGCGCGTGCTGCCGGGCGCCGGCCAGGCTGCCGCCCGGCACCGGTAGCTCGGGAAGCCGCTGGCGGACGACGTCGCCGAGGCGCCGGTCGGCGAGCCGGCCCAGCGAGAAGAGGTAGATCGAGAGTCCGTTGGGGTTGCGGGCCAGCAGGATCGCGCCCACGGCGATGACCACGAACAGCAGGCCACCGACGGCCGGGTAGCTGCTCTGGAGCACGGGCAGCAGCATCAGGCCGGTGCCGCCCAGTGCCGCACCGGTCATCGAGGTGACACCGAAGACGACCGCGAGCAGGAGCAGGATCAAGGACTGGAAGTAGAGGAAGTCGTTGGCGCCCACGGTGCCGCGCAGGCCGGCGTACAGTGCACCGGCGACGCCGGCCATGCCGGCGGAGACGGCGAACAGACCGATGCGGAACCAGCGTGCGTCGAGCCCGAGGGTGCCGCAGGCTGCCTGGCTGTCGCGCAGCGCGATGAGCATGCGGCCCAGGCGTCCGCGCCGCGCCAGGAGCAGCAGCCAGGCCATGCCCACGAAGAACACCGCCATCAGCCACACGTAGACGCGGGTCGACTCGATCGAGGTGCCCAGTAGGGTGAGTCGTTGCGCGTTCAGCGACCCGTTGGAGCCGAAGCCGATGTCGGCGTTGAAGACCAGCTTGTCCATGATGACGCCGAACGCGAGCGTCGAGAGCGCCAGGTAGAGGCCGGTGAGCCGGATCGACGGCAGCGCCACGAGCACACCGGACAGCGCGGCGACCAGGCCGGCGATGAGGATGCCGGTGAGCCCGGTGTTGCCCATCTTGATGTACGCCAGCGCACCCACGCCGGCGAAGGTGAGCTGCGAGAGCGACACGTGGCCGCCGTAGCCGGTGAGGAGCACCAGCGAGAGCATCACCATGGCGTAGGTGAGGGCGATGCCCACCAGCAGCAGGTTGGCCTCCGAGACCACCGAGACCACCATGGCGACGAAGAGCAGCGTCGCACCGCCCCAGCCGCCGGCCTTGAGTGGTGAGGGAAGCGGCGCCGAGACGATGCCCTTGACCTGGCCGATGCGCAGCTGGGCCTGGGGCATCAGCACGATGACGGCGAAGAGGAACAGCGCCGGGATCACGTTGCGCACCTGGTTCAGCACGCCGTCGGTGGGGAGGTAGCCCGAGGCGTAGGACGTCACCAGCCCCAACGTCATCGCGCCGACGAAGGTCAGCGGCAGGTTCTTCAGCCGTCCGAGCATGGCCGCGGCGTAGGCGTTGATGACCAGCAGGGTCAGCGCGTAGTAGTCCAGGCCCACGGTGCTGACGAGCAGGATGCCCGCAAGGCCCGCGAGCGAGACGCCGATCGCCCAGGCCAGGCCGGCGACCCGCTCGGGATTGCCGCCGAAGAGCTTCAGCAGCTCGGGATTGTCGACGGAGGCCCGCATGGCCGTGCCGATGCGGGTGCGGTTGAGCAGCCCGTAGAGGAGCACCGCGACGAGCAGCGAGAGCACGACCGTGAGCACCTGGTGCGCGGTGATGTAGGAGCCGCCGAAGATCTCGAAGCTGGTCTCGGGGAAGAACGGCGAGATGCTGCGCGCCTCGTTGGGCCAGATCGTCGTGGCCGCGCCGATGGAGAGCACCAGCAGCGCCACGGTGACGACCAGCGACACCGACACCGGCGCGTCACCCAGGCCGCGGGCGACCACACGCTGGATGAGCAGCCCGATGCCGGGCGCCACCACACCGAGCACGAGCACCAGCGCGAGCAGCGTGGGCATGCCCTGCCGGACACTGAAGTCCCAGAACACGAACGACAGCACCATGCCGAGCGCACCGTGGGCGATGTTGAAGACCCGGGTGGTCGCGTAGGTCAGCACCAGCCCGGACGCCGCGATCGCGTACGCAGACCCCGTGACCAAGCCGAAGATCGTGAAAGCGAGGAAGGATCCCATCGGGTCAGCCCACCGTCGTCGTTCCGGAGCAGGTGTACTTGGTGCCGCCCAGCGCCTTCCACTGACCGCCCTCGAGCCGCAGGAAGCGCCAGCAGTCGCCGGTGCGCTTGGGGCCGACGTGCTGCGGCGCGTGCATGCCGTTCGCGGTCCAGTTGTCGACCTGGGAGAGTGCCTGCACCAGCGAGGCCCGGTTCAGCTTGCCGCCGAGCTTGGCCGCCGTCTGGGCGAAGAGGCGCGCGGCCGACCAGGAGAAGACGCCGAAGAAGTCCGGCGTCGCGCCCGGCTTGGTCTGTTGGAGGTAGTTCAGGTACAGCGAGGTCTCCGGGCTCGAGGAAGCCTCCTCGAAGGGCACGAAGTTCGTGAAGACGGTCGTCCCCTCGGCCGCGTCGCCGGCCTGCTGGACGTACTTGGGGTTGTAGGCCGTGGGGTCGAACATGAGCACGTCGGGCTTGTAGTCCTGCTGCTGCATGGCCTGCACGAGCCGCACGAACTGCGGCACCTGCGCGATCATCTGCACGTAGCCGACGCCGGAGTCCTTCATCTTCTGCACGTAGGGCGAGTAGTTGAAGTCGGAGATGTCGACGCCCTGTACGTAGGTGAACTTCATGCCGCGCTTGTTCATCGCATCCGATTGCGTCTTGCCGTTCTCGGCCGCCGCGCCGGCGTTGATGTAGAGCATGGCGGCGTTCTGCGACGCCTCCTTGTAGCTCTTGAGCACGTAGTCGGGCACCGCGTTCTCGAACTCGGTCGACTTGGTCGACTGGGCGCCGAAGCACACGTCGCAGTCGTAGCGGGCCGAGGTGACCGCGGTGGACCGGATGTCGGGCAGACCGCACTTCTCGGCCGGACCGGCGCCGCCGGAGTCGAAGGCCGACATCGATCCGACCATGGCGAACACCTCGTTGCACGCCGCGGTGTAGTTGCGCTGGTCGCCGCTCTCGGAGGTGCCGGTGTCGTAGGTCTTGAGCACCAGCTTGCGCCCGCAGATGCCCTTCGGGTTGGTCTGGTTGAAGTAGGCGACGAACGCCTTGGTGGCGTCTTGGGAGGCCTCGAAGATGCCGGGCACCGGCCCGGAGACGTCGGAGGAGTTGCCGATGGTGATGGTCGAGTCGGTGATGCCGGGCCCGTTCTTGAACCCCGCGCAGTCGCCGGCGGGCAGCGGCTCGTTCTGACTGGGCGTCGTACCCGACGCCTTCGAGCCCGACGAGGAGGAGCCGCCCGACGAGGTGCCCCCCGAGGACGTCGAGGAGCCGTCGTCACCGCTCGCGGAGCCGGTGGACCCGGCGACCGAGCCGCCGGAGCTGCCGCTCGAGCCCCCGGTGTCGCCACCACCGGCGACCGAGCCGTCGGCGGCCGTGCTGCCGTTGGCCGAGCGCACCTCCTCGGGATCCAGCTGCGACCCGCAGGCCGCCAGCGTGCCGATCGAGAGCGCGGCGAGTACACCGATCGCCATGCGAACCCGGCGGCGGGGGTCTGTGGTCCGTGACCGGATGGCGGCCATCGGCACCTCCTGCGGCATCGAAAACTAGAACGTGTCCTAGTTCGTAACGACGGTCACAGCACAAGGTGACGTGGGGCACAGAGAAAATCCGACTGATGGCCAGAGGGATGGTGTGACGCTCAGCCCGCTCCGCTAGACGCGAGCCGGGAGGGCCCTGGGGCCGGGCCGCGGCTCGGACGCGTGGTCGGGATGCTCGCGCCGGGGCCGTCGCCACCCTCGGTGTCGGTCAGGTCGGGGAAGGTCAGTGGGATGTAGTCGTCGACGATCCACCGGCCGTTCGTCTGGAGCAGCACGGGCTGGATCCCGGCCGGGTGCCCCTCGGCGTCGTATGTCACCAGGGTGATCTCGGCCTCGCGGCGCGGCTTGCTGCCCAGGGCGAAGGCGTACGCCGCGCCGCCCGTCGTCCCGGTCGTGTAGCGGTAGCCCACCTGCCCGTCGGGGCCGTCGACGGCGTCCGGCCCGACCTGCACGTGCAGGTGCCCACCCACCACCAGACGCACGCACCCGCGCTCGAGGGCGGACGACGCCAGGTCGACGTCGTGCACGAGCATCGTGTCGATCGGCTCGTCGGACTCACACGCCACGTCGGAGAGCCGGTCACCGACCTCGGCGAAGCTCAGCCCGGTCTCGTCGCGCCAGGATCCCAGGCCGCTCGAGCGCGGGTCGGCCACCCCCAGCAACGTGCCTGCACCCGGACCCTTCGCGACCGAGCCGTCGAGCATGGTCCAGCCGTCCTTCGAGAGGTAGGCGGCCACGAAGGTGCCGTTGTCGTGGTTGCCCGCGACGCCCCAGCGGGGCAGGTCGGAGAAGGCGGCCTGGAGGGAGTCCAGGGAGAACGCCTCCCAGGTGGAGCCGGTCGAGGTGTCGTCGCCGGCGTCCATCACCGTGGTCGCCCCCGCAGCGTCGCCGACCGCCCGTGCGACGGCGTCCATGCCGATGTTGTCGTGCCGGTCGGACACCAGCACGGCCACGGTCTGGCCGTCCTTCGGCTCGTGCAGATCGAGGGCGGCGGCACCGGCGGCCGCGTCGTCGTAGAAGGTCTTGGACTTGTCGTAGGTGTCGACCGCGCTCTCGATGAGGCGTCGGGTCTGAGCCGTCGTGACGTCGCCGCGCACCTGCACGTCGTCGAGTTCGCTGGGCAGCGGTACGTCGGGGCCGAGGAAGTCGGCCAGGGTGGTCCAGCGTTGCGCCCGGCCCACGTCGTCCGGACCAGCCCAGGGCTGCCAGACGCCGACGACCAGGCCGGCCACGACGACGAGGGCGACGGCGCCCGCCCGCGTCGGCACCGCTCGCAGCAGCTCCTCGCGGCGACGACGCCCGACCAGCAGCCAGAGCACCACCGGCACCGCGCCCAGGGCCAGCCCTCGAACCAACGCCTCGATCGCCAGGTCGGCCACCTCGTGGTGCAGTCGCGACTCGACGCCCTGCGGGCTGGAGAAGAGGTAGGCGTAACGCTGCACGAGCACGTCGGTACTGGGCGCGTCGGTCTTGCCCAGCGCGATGTCGACGCCGATGGACGAACCCGACGACACGCGCAGGTCGGGCAGCACCGGGCCCGTGTGCAACACGGCCTCGCCGCTCAGCGTGGGCCGGAGAACGGCGTCGTGCGACGCGACCGTGATGTCGCGCGAGGAGTGCGTGAACACGAACAGCCCGGCCGCCGCGCTGAGCAGCAGCCAGACCGCCAGAGGTGCCGCGACCCGCAGGGCGCGCATCAGGCGCGGGCCCGGGCCACCGCGTAGAGAGCGACGCCCGCGGCAACGCCGGCGTTGAGGGACTCGACCTGATGCGCCATCGGGATCGACACGAGCTGGTCGCAGGTCTCGGCGACCAGGCGCGAGAGGCCGTCGCCCTCGGCGCCGACCACGACCACGAGCGGGCCGTCGGCGAGGTCGAGGTCGGGCAGCTCGACGTCGCCGTCGGCGGCCAGGCCGACGACCATGCAGCCCGCCTCGGCGTAGCTCTTCAGCTGCCGCGTCAGGTTGACCGCCCGGGCGACGGGGATGCGCGAGGCGGCCCCGGCGCTGGTCTTCCACGCCGCGGCGGTCATGCCGGCGGCCCGACGCTCCGGAACGACCACACCGTGCGCACCGAACGCCGCCGCGCTGCGCACGATCGCCCCGAGGTTGCGGGGGTCGGTGATCGAGTCGAGCGCCACGATGAGCGCCGGCTCGCCGGCCTCGTCGGCGGCGTCGAGCAGGTCGTCGGGGTGGGCGTACTCGTAGGCGGGGATGCGCGCGGCCAGCCCCTGGTGCACCGCCCCGCCGGTGAGCCGGTCGAGCTCGTTGCGACCGACCTCGAGCAGGCTGATGCCGCGCTCGCTGGCCACCTTGAACGCCTCACGCAGCCGCCCGTCGCGCTCGGCACCCTCGGCGACATAGAGCGCGTTGACGGGCACCCCCTCGCGCAGCGCCTCGACCACCGGGTTGCGACCCGCGATCCACTCGGCGTCGCCGGCGGGTTTGCGCGCGCGCTGAGGCCTGCCCTGAGCACCCGACTTCGGGGCACGCCGGGCCTGCTTGTGCGCCTGGTGGTACTCGCGGTCCTTGGCCTTGGGCGTGGGGCCCTTGCCCTCGAGCCCGCGCCGACGACGTCCGCCCGAACCGGCGGTGGGGTTGCCCTTGCTCGACTTGCGCACCGAGCCCTTGCGCTGGCTGTTGCCGGCCATCAGTCGGAGTCCTTCTCGGTGGTCGGGTCTGCGAGGGCCCAGGTGACGCCCTGGGCGGTGTCGGTGAGCACGACGCCCGCGGCGGCGAGCTGGCCGCGGATCGCGTCGGCGGTGGCGAAGTCCTTCGAGGCACGTGCCTCGGCCCGCTGCTCGACCAGCGCCTTGACCAGCGCGTCGACCACACCGGTGAGCGCCTGGTCGTCGCCTCCCCGCGGCCCCCACGCCGGGACGGCCGGGTCAAGCCCGAGCACCGCGAGCATCGCGCGCACCGCGGCCGCCTGCGAGGTCGGGTCGTCGGCGCGGTTGCCCTCGCGGACGGTGTCGAAGAGAACGGCGAGCGCGGCCGGGGTGCCGAGGTCGTCGTCCATCGCGGCGGCGAAGGCGACGGGGATCTCGCCGACCGGCACCTCGCCCGCCGTCTCCTGAGCACGGTCGAGGAACGCCTCGATGCGGCGGAAGCCCGTGGCGGCCTCCTCGAGCGCCTCGAAGCTGAACTCGACGTGGCTGCGGTAGTGCGCGGCCACGATGTAGTAGCGCAGCTCGATGCCGCGTACCCGCTCGAGCACCTTCGGGATCGTGAGACTGTTGCCGAGCGACTTGCTCATCTTCTCGCCCTTGGTCGTGATCCAGGCGTTGTGCAGCCAGAAGTTCGCGAACGCATGACCGGCCGCGCGGGACTGCGCCAGCTCGTTCTCGTGATGCGGGAAGCGCAGGTCGACGCCGCCGCCGTGGATGTCGAAGGCGGCGCCGAGGTACTTGCCGGCCATCGCCGAGCACTCGATGTGCCATCCGGGGCGACCGGGTCCGTACGGGCTGGGCCACGCGGCCGTCTCGGGCTCGGTGGCCACCTTCCACCCCTTCCACAGGGCGAAGTCGCGCGGGTCGCGCTTGCCGCGGGGGTCGGCGTCCTCGGCCGCCTCCATGTCGTCGATGCGCTGGTGGGTGAGCTCCCCGTAGTCGGACCAGGAGCGCACGTCGAAGTAGACGTCGCCCGAGCCGTCGTCGGCGGCGTAGGCGTGGCCGCGGGTGATGAGCCGGTCGATCAGCTCGAGCATCTCGGGCACGTGGCCGGTGGCCGACGGCTCATAGGTGGGCGGCAGCACACCGAGCGCGTCGTAGGCGCGGTCGAGCTCGCGTTTCATGTCGTAGGCGAGGTTGTACCAGGGGCGGCCTTGCTCGGCCGCCTTCGTGAGGATCTTGTCGTCGATGTCGGTGACGTTGCGGATGAACGACACGTCGTAGCCGCGGTGGGTCAGCCAGCGGCGCAGCACGTCGAAGTTGACCGCGCTGCGCACGTGCCCGACGTGTGGCTCGCCCTGCACCGTGAGGCCGCAGACGTAGATGCCGACCCTCCCCTCCTCGAGGGGTGCGAAGTCACGGACCTCGCGGGTCGCGGTGTCGTACAGCCGGATGCTCACGGTGCTCATCGTAGGTGCGCAGCCCTCCCGGCGCCGAAGTCGCGCGGGCGACGACCCGCTCGGATCGTGTGACGGGTGTGGCTGGTGTGACTTACCGTGGTCCGGTGCACCGCTCCCTCCGCCTCGTGACCACCCTGCTCGTCGCGAGCCTCACCGTCGCGCTGGCCCACCCCGCGAGCGCGGCCCCGGGGGCCTCGGGCGTGGCCGCGCGCCGCGCCGACTCCGGCGTGCACATCTCGCGCAGCTCCTTCGAGGGCGCCGACGCGCTGCGGGCCGGGCGCAAGGAGCAGGTGCGCGTGCGCCGCGACCGCGTGTGGCTCGCCGGCTCCCACGCGACCCGGCGCTACCAGGGCTCGCAGTACGACGTCGGCCGCTGGACCTCGCCCTGGGTCGGCACGCCGTACGGCCTGCGCCAGCTCGTGGCCTCCTGGGAGGCGCGCACGCCCGGCAACAGCTGGATCGAGGTGCAGGTCAAGGGCCGCACCGCCGACGGCAGGGCGTCGTCCTGGGACGTGCTCGGGCGCTGGGCGCGCGACGACCGGTTCGTGCACCGCACCAGCTGGTCTCCGCAGAGCGACGACCTCGCCTCGGTGTCGGTGGACACCTGGAAGGCCTCCACCCCGCTGACCTCCTACCGGCTGCGGGTCTCGCTCATGCGCAAGGTCGGCGCACGATCCAAGCCGCCGTCGCTCGGGTTCGTCGGCGCGATGGCCTCACGGCTGCCGTCGGGCGACCGGCCGACCTCGAAGCCCGGCGTGGTGGCGAAGGCGGGCGGCACGGTGCTCGACGTGCCGCGCTACAGCCAGATGGTGCACGACGGCGACTACTCCCGATGGGGCGGCGGCGGGGAGGCGTGGTGCTCACCCACCTCGACCTCGATGGTGCTCGGCTACTACGGCGACCTGCCCCCGGCGTCCGCGTACTCGTGGGTGAAGAAGCCGCACCCGGCCCGCTTCGTCGACTACGCGGCGCGGATGACCTACGACCACGACTACGACGGCACCGGCAACTGGCCGTTCAACACCGCCTACGCCGCCGGCCTCACCGGCCACGCGTTCGTCACCCGACTGCCCGACCTCCGGCTCGCGGAGCGGTTGATCAAGGTCGGCATCCCGGTGGTGGTCTCGATCGCCTTCGGCAAGGGCGACCTGCCGAACGCCCCGATCAGTGCCTCCAACGGCCACCTCGTCGTGATCGTCGGCTTCACCAAGGCCGGCGACGTCGTGGTCAACGACCCCGCGGCCGACTCCGCCTCGGGCGTGCGCCGCACCTACGACCGCGCCCGCTTCGAGGACGCCTGGCTGCCGACGTCCGGCGGACTGGCCTACGTGATCCACGACGACGCCCACCCCCTCCCCGCCGCGCTGCCGTAACCCGCGAGCGGTCGCGTAGTGACCCTCGAGGGGTCGCGAATCGTGGTCCGAGGGGTCAGGCGGCGAACGATATGCGACCCCTCGAGGAACGATTCTCGACCCCTCGCGGTTAACAGCCCCAGCCGCCGTCGACGTCGAGCTTTTGGCCGGTGATGAAACCGGCGCGGTCGGAGGCGAGGAAGCAGACGGCCTCGGCGATGTCGGACGCCGACCCGAAGCGCCCGAGCGGGATGTTGCCACGGGTGATCTCGAGGGCCTCGGGGCCGAGCTCACCGGAGTCGATCAGCCGGGCGGCCATGCCGTCGGTGAGCATGCCCGGGCCGACCGCATTGACGCGCACGCCGAACCGGCCCTCCTCCACCGCCAGCGCTCGCACCATGGCCTCGACGGCCGCCTTCGGCGCCGAGGAGAGCCCGTCACGCTTGGGGAACCGCGCTGTGGCGGCCGTCGTGACCGCGACCAGCGAGCCGGCCGCCGCCCGCAGCTCCCCCAACGCCGCGCGGGCGACCGCGAAGAAGCCGGCTGCGTCATCACGCAGCTGGTCGGCCATCGCCAAGGGATCCACCGTGCCCAGGTGCGTCATCGGCACGTGCGGACCCGCCGCGTGCACGAGCGTGTGCAGGCCACCGCACGAGGCGGCGACGTCGTCGACGACCCTGCGCGCCTGCGTGGCGACGTCCGGTGCGGAGAGGTCGAGATGATGCGCGTCGATTCCGACGGGGCGCTGCGTGCGGTAGGTGACGACGACGCGCGCTCCGCGCTCGGCCAGCAGGGCGGCGATGGCGGCGCCGAGGCCGCCGGAGCCGCCCACCACGAGCGCCGCGCCGGGGCGATCGGCGAAGTCCTGCGGCTCGGTCGTGCTGGTCATGGTCACGTCTTCGCCGTGAACGCGATGCCGTCCAGGCCGGTCGCGCCGTCGGGCAGGACGTCGCGCACGACGGAGGTCTGGACCTCGCCGTTCTCGTCGATCGCCCGCACCCGCAACACATGGTCGCCGGGCGCGACGTCGAGAGTGCCGGCCCACTGCACCCAGGTGTCGGCGTTCGGCACGCGGCCGAGGTCGACCCCGGTCCAGCTGCCGCCGTCGAGGGAGACCTGGACGGCGGAGATGCCGGTGTGCTGGAGCCACGCGAAGCCGCCGACCTGCACGCTGCCGGCCGCCACGGTGCTGCCCTGCTGGGGCACGTCGATGCGGGAGGCCATCTTGACCGGACCGCGCTCTCCCCACCCGCGCTGGGTCCAGTAGGCGGTGATGTCGGAGAAGCGGGTGACCTCGTACTCGCGCACCCACTTGGTGGCCGAGACGTAGCCGTAGAGCCCGGGCACGATAGTGCGCACCGGGAAGCCGTGGTCGATAGGGAGCGGCTCGCCGTTCATCGCCACCGCCAGCATGGCGTTGCGGTCGGGGTCGGTGAGGGCCGCGAGCGGGGTGCCGCAGGTCCAGCCGTCGTCGGAGGTCTGGAGCACCGCGTCGGCGTCCGGGTGCACACCGACCTCTGCGAGCAGGCTGCGGATGAGCACGCCGCTCCACCACGCGTTGCCGACGAGGTCGCCGCCCACCGGGTTGCTCACGCAGTTCAGGGTGACCCAGGCGTCGGTCAGGCCGCGCGCGATGAGATCCTCGTAGGTGAGCACCAGTTCGCGGTCGACCAGGCCGTGGATGCGCAGCGTCCAGTCGGCGGGGGTGATCGTGGGCGTCACGATCGCGGTGTCGATGCGGTAGAAGTCGTGGCTCGAGGTCGCCCAGCCGCTCAGGCCCTCGACGCCGATGTTGGCGCCGACCGGCATCCGTGGGCGGCTGACCCCGTCGAGACGCAGCAGCGATCGCGAGGCCTCGACCTGGCGGCGTCCGCGGCCGAGGAACCGACCGCCGACGGCCACCGCTGCGGCGGCACCCCCGAACAGCAGCCCTCGGACGACGAGTTGGCGGCGGGTGCTGGCCAGGAGCGTGGGCCCCGACTCCTCGGAGTCGACGACCGCCTCGGCGCGGCGCAGCGGCTCGGTGAGTGCCATGAGCACCACGACCCACGTGACGAACCCCGCCGCCACCGGCAGCAGGTCAGTGACGCCGGTTCCGGCGCGGGTCAGTACGGCCGCGGCGGCCAGTGCGGCGAGCACGACGTACGCCGCGAGCGCCAGCCACCAGCGGCGGCGCGACCACGCGCCGACGACGGCGAAGAGCACCAGGCTGATCAGCACGACCATCACGACGAGGAACGGCTTGTCGTAGCGCTGGAGGAAGCGGATCGCCGTCTCGGCGACGTTGCCCGGCGTCACCTGGATGACGGTCTCGGCGATGGCCGGGACCGGCGCCTCCCGGATCGCCAGCGCCGCCGCCACGGCGTAGCTCACGAGCAGACCGGCCACGCCCGCCACGAGGCCGGCGAACGGCCAGAGGGAGCGTGGGCGTGCCATGGCGCCATCATGACCTACTCGCCCGGCCCGCATGTCAGGTGTTCGGAGCGCCCTCGTGGGCGGATCGGAGGCTCCTGCGGCATCATCGGCACCATGAGCGCTGCCAGCGGTCTGCCGCGCACCGGCATCGGTGTCGACGTGCACCGCCTCCTCCCGGGCGTGCCGATGCACCTCGCCGGGCTGGCCTGGCCCGAGGAGGACCACGGGCTCGAGGGTCACTCCGACGCCGACGTGGCCGCCCACGCGGCCTGCGACGCCCTGCTGTCCGCGGCCGGGATCGGCGACCTGGGCTCGCAGTTCGGCACCTCCGACCCGGCCTGGGCCGGCGCCTCGGGGGCGATGCTGCTGACCGAGACGGCGCGCCGGGTACGGGCCGCCGGGTTCGAGATCGGCAACGTGGCCGTGCAGGTGATCGGCAACCGACCGCGGCTGGGATCTCGTCGGGCCGAGGCCGAGGCTGCCCTCTCCGATGCCCTCGACGCACGCGTCACGGTGTCGGCCACGACCACCGACGGGCTCGGACTCACCGGGCGCGGCGAAGGAGTCGCCGCACTGGCCACGGCGCTCGTCGTCCCGACCTGATCGGAGTGTCCCCGGGAGAGGGTCAGGCGGCGTCGACGCGGCGTTGACCGACCAGCACGACGCCGGCAACGATCTTCACCTCGTAGACGGGCACGTGGGTGGAGGGCTCCTCGAGGCATCGGCCGGTGCGCAGGTCGAACGCGTGCCGGTGCGCAGGCGAGGCCACGAACGGCACCGCGTCGCGCATGCCCACGATGCCCTTCGAGAGCGGGGTCGCGCGCGAGAACGGGTCGTGGTTGCCGAGGGCGTACACGTGATCGTCGGGCAGCCGGAACAAGGCGATGCCCTGGCCGTGCACGAGGGCCGCGACGCCGCGCTCGGGCTCGAGTTCGTCGAGTCGACAGACGGGGTGCCAGTCCTCGCTCATCGCACCTCTCTCGACCCTGGTGACCCGGCTCACGGCCGCCCTCTACCGGATGGAAGGTAGGCAGCACGGATTCCCGTTGCGTTTCACGACCCCGGCGCGGTGTAACGACGAGGTGAACGATCACGGCGCTCGCGGTCGTGGGTGGGTAGCGTGCGCACGGTGACGAGGGAGCAGTCCGCGCAGGCCGGCGAGGTCGTGAGCGTGGTGGTGCTGGGTGCCGGATCGGGTCAGCGGGTCGGCGCCGGTCGCAACAAGGTGCTGCTCGAGCTCTCCGGACGGCCGTTGCTGGCGTGGTCGGTACGGACCGCGCTGCGGGTGCCCGGCATCGTGCGGATCGTGGTGGTGGCGGCTCCCGGCGAGGAGCAGGAGGTGGCCCAGGCGCTCGGGCCCGAGCTCGAGGCGGCGGACACCCTGGACGTCGAGGTGCTGCTGACGGCCGGTGGCGACACCCGTCACGAGTCCGAGTGGCGGGCCCTCCAGGCCATCGCCGACCGGCTCGACCCACAGACCGACGACGGCGGCGACCGCCCCCACGTGGTCGCCGTGCACGACGGCGCACGGCCGCTCGCCACCGTCGATCTCTACACCGCCGTCGTCGGCGCCGCCCGCGAGCACGGAGGCGCCCTGCCCGCGACGCCACTGCCCGGCGTCCTGCGCCGGGATCTCTCGGCGGCACCCGTCGGGCTCGCCGGCGTACAGACGCCGCAGGCCTTCCGGGCCGGACCGCTCCTGGCGGCCTACCGTGCCGCCGCACGGGAGGGCGAGCAGGGCACCGACACCGCCTCGACGTTCCGCCGGCACGCGGGGCTGCCCGTGGTGGCGGTGGCCTCGACGCCGGGCAACCTCAAGGTCACCTGGCCCGAGGACGTCGCCCTCGCCGAACGGCTGCTGTCTCGCGTCACCGCGGACTGAGCGCCTCCAACGACGCGATGCCGTCTGCGTCGGCCAGGCGCCGTGCCTGCGGTGGCGCGAGCAGCGGGTGCACCTGGTGCTCCGCGGCCAGGCCGGCGACCAGGCCGATCAGGTCGGCCACGGTGCGCGGCGGCCCGGGCAGCGTGCTCATCGCGCGCGGGGGCAGCACGAGCGGGGACACCACCTCGAGCAGGTCGTCGCGGTCGAGGACGTCGAGCGTGGTCGCGCTGCGCGGATCGGTCGTGACCACGGTGTCGGTGACCGGTCGCACCCCCACCACCGCCGCGTCGCGCTCCCGGCTGAGGGCGACCGCCTCGGTGAGGAACCCGGGTGGCGTCAGCGGGCACAGCGGATCGTGCAGCACCACGGTGGCTTCGCACTCGGCCAGCGACGACCAGCGCACCGTGAGGTCGACCTGCTCGAACCCGGCCTCCCCCAGCGCCCAGGCCGCGCACGCCACCAGCGGCTCGCCGTGCACGAGCGCGAACGGCAGCGACCCCCGACCCGCGTCGAGCACGATCGCGTACGTCACCGGCTCGTCGGCCCAGGGATCGATCACGGCCCCACTCTGCCGCACCCACACTCACCCGCCGAGCCACCCGCACGACCGCCGTCCGGCGCGCAGTCACGACCACCGGACCTCGTCAGCCCCACGTTTGGGCGATAACTGCATCCAGATCGCCGATTTTGCCCACGTTTGGGACCAAACCACATCCCACCCACACACGACGAGGCCCCCGGATGGATCACCCGGGGGCCTCGTGCTGGCTGAAGAGGAGGTGCGCCTAGGAGGCGAGCACCTCGTCGAGGATGGCCTCGGCCTTGTCCTCGTTGGTGGACTCGGCGAGCGCGAGCTCGGAGACCAGGATCTGGCGGGCCTTGGCGAGCATGCGCTTCTCACCAGCGGAGAGGCCGCGGTCACGCTCGCGACGCCAGAGGTCACGCACGACCTCGGCGACCTTCATGACGTCGCCGGAGTGGAGCTTCTCGAGGTTCGCCTTGTAGCGCCGCGACCAGTTCGTCGGCTCCTCGACCTGCTGGGCCCGCAACACGTCGAAGACGCGGTCGAGACCCTCCTTGTCGACGACGTCCCTCACGCCGACCAGGTCGACGTTGCACGACGGCACGCGCACGACCAGATCCTGCTGGGCCACGATCCTCAAGACGAGGTACTCGCGGTCCTCGCCCTTGATCTTCCGGGTCTCGATGTCCTCGATGACGGCGGCCCCGTGATTGGGGTAGACAACCGTTTCGCCGACGGTGAAAGTCATATGTGAAGTTCCCCTTCCTAGGTGGCCATCTTAACACGCTCTCAGCCTTCTGAGAACTGCGTTTGCGCAGGTCAGCGCCCATGCAGGCGATCTCTTTGCTCTTGACACCGACCGCCGAGTCGTGCATGTGCCCGGGTGCGCGCGCACGAGGGAGAGCGCATTGACACGGCGGGATCCGCCTGCGGGACCGACACCCCGGGGGTGATACTGGACACATGCGCGTTCCCCGTCTCCGGCGCCGCGGCGCCGCCCCGGACCCCTCCACCGAGCCCGACGTGGCGTCGTCCGACGACGACACGGGAGCGGTCGCCACGCTGACGCAGGAGCGGGAGGATCCGCCCACCCGGACCCTCACCTCGGACGATGCCGCCGCGACCGAGTCCGGGCTCGACCGCCGGACCTCGTACGCGCCGCCGCCGCCCGCCGGCCGGCTCGGTGCGGTGCGCGCGTCGGGCCCGATGCTGTTGCTGCGCGCCGCCCACCCCCGCCACGCCGTCGTCGCCGCGGTGTCGATGGCTCTCGTCGCCGGTCTCAGCGGACGCCCGGGCGCCGACATGGGCCTGGTGCTGGTCACGGTTCTCGTCGGTCAAGCCCTCCTCGGGTGGCTCAACGACCTCGTCGATCGTGGTCGCGACGCCCGGCACGAGCGCCCCGGCAAGCCGGTGGCCGACGGCCGCCTCGATCCCGGCACGGTGTGGTTCGTCCTCTGCTGCGGCGTGCTGCTGCTCGTGCCGCTCGCCTTCTCCAACGGCCGCGTCGCCGGCAGCCTCTACCTGCTCGGACTCCTCGTCGGCGTGCTCGGCACGGTCCTCGTCCGCCGCACCATCCTCTCCTTCGTGCCCTGGGCGGCATCGTTCGCGTTGTACGCCGGATTCCTCTCCTACGGCACCTGGCCGGGCCGGGAACCGGGGGCGGCCCCGAGCCTCGGCATGGTGGTGCTGTTCGCGCTACTGGGCATCGGAGTGCACGTACTCACCGCGCTGTGGGGTCTCGTCGACGACGACAGCGACGGCTACTCCTACCTTCCACTCCGGTTGGGCCGAGTGCTCGGCGCGACCCGGCTGCTCGCGGTGACCGTCGCCTACATCGCCGTGGTGCTCGTCGCGATGGTGATCGTCGGCAGCGCGGTCGGGCTCCGCAGCTGATCGGCCCCGCCACTGCTCGGCCCCGCCACTCATCGGCCCCGCTCGGCTCCAGCCCGAGGCCGCTGAGCGGCCTGGTGGCCGCTAGGCTGTCGGACGCCGGTCCCTGAGCGAACCCTGCTCGACGTCCCTGCTCGACAAGAGGTCACCCACCACCATGCACCTGCGCCGCAAGCTCGCCCTCGCGACGGTCGTCCTCGCCCTGGCCCCCGTCCTCTCCTCGTGCGGCTTCGGCGTCGCCACCGAGCGCGTGTACACGCCCGCGGCCGGCCCCATCAACCGGGACGGCGAGGTCGACGTGCTCTCCGCCGTCATCGTCTCCGGCTCGCCCGGCGAGGGAACCTTCGTCGCAGGCCTCTCCAACAAGTCCGGCGACCAGTCCATCTCGCTGACCTCCTTCGCCCCCGTCGACTCCGGCGCGTTCACGGCGTCCTCGTTCGAGCCGCGCTCGATCCCGCCGCTGGGGTATGCGAACCTCTCCGACCCCGATCAGGGCATCGGCGTCATCGGCGACTTCGTCGCGGGCGACTTCATCCCCGTCGAGCTCACCTTCGACAACGGGCAGACGACCCGGATGGACATCCCGGTGGTCCGCGAGTGCGACATGTGGGCGGGCCACGACACCGCCAAGAAGCCTGGCAACGCCACCCGGCAGGACGCCGACGCCTCCGAGGCCGACGCCGACGCGGGCGATCTCTACGAGTGCGACGCGCTGCCGCCGGTCACCGACTTCGGCGGCGAGACCAGCGACGAGACGCACTCCGAGGGGGACCAAGAGTGACCTCGACGCTGATCCTGCTCCGCCACGGCGAGAGCGAGTGGAACGCCAAGAACCTGTTCACCGGATGGGTCGATGTCGCGCTCACCGAGAAGGGGCGCACCGAGGCGGTTCGCGGTGGTGAGCAGCTGCTCGAGGCCGGCGTGCTGCCCGACGTCGTGCACACCTCGCTGCTGCGCCGCGCCATCAACACCTCGGCACTGGCCCTCGACGCGGCCGACCGGCACTGGATCCCCGTCAAGCGCTCGTGGCGGCTCAACGAGCGGCACTACGGCGCACTCCAGGGCAAGGACAAGAAGCAGACTCTCGACACCTACGGCGAGGAGAAGTTCATGGAGTGGCGGCGCTCCTTCGACACCCCGCCGCCCCCGATCGAGGACGACGCCGAGTTCTCTCAGGTCGGCGACCCCCGCTACGCCGACCTCGGGGCCGACATGCCGCGCACCGAGTGCCTCAAGGACGTCATCGCTCGGATGCTCCCCTACTGGGAGTCCGACATCACCGCCGACCTCGCCGCCGGCCACACCGTGCTCGTCACCGCGCACGGCAACAGTCTCCGGGCCATCGTCAAGCATCTCGACCAGATCAGCGACGACGACATCGCCGGGCTGAACATTCCCACCGGCATGCCGCTGGTCTACGAGCTCGACGACTCCTTCTCCCCCGTCGAGAGGGGCGGGCGCTATCTCGACCCCGAGGCGGCAGCCGCCGCTGCCGACGCGGTGGCGAACCAGGGGCGTTGACCCACCCCCGGTGGTCGCCCTTCGACACGCCTCGTCCCTCGGCGGCTCAGGAATCGCAGCGAGACAGCACGCGGCTCACCGATGGTCGAGCAGCGATACAGCGCGCAGCGCTGACGAGCGTCGTCGAGACCCCGTGAGATGCGAGGAGACGTCTCGACGGACAGTCACCGGGTCTCGACACACCGGTCGCGGCTTCGTTCCTGCGCCGCGCGGCTTGCTCGACCACCATCAGCGCATCCGCTGACGCGTCTGCGCTAGGAATCGAGGGAGCGGGGGTTCTCGCCGGTGACGACGAAGACGACGCGGTTGGCGATGGAGACGGCGTGGTCGGCGATGCGCTCGTAGTAGCGGCCGAGTAGGGCGACGTCGACGGCGGCCTCGACCCCGTGTTCCCAGTCGTCGCCGAGCAGCTGGGTGAACGAGGCGCGGCGCAGTTGGTCCATGATCTCGTCGTCGCGGCCGAGCTCGATGGCGGCGGAGACGTCGCGTTGCACGATGATCTTCTGCACGCGGCTGACCATGTCCTCGGCCGTCTCGGCCATCTTGACCATGGTGGGGGCGATCTCGCCGGGCACCGCGACGTTGGGCACCCGCAGCCGGGCGATCTTGGCGACATGCACGGAGAGGTCGCCCATGCGCTCGAGCTCGGTGACCATGCGCAGGGCCGCGACGACGACGCGCAGGTCGCCGGCGACCGGCTGCTGGAGCGAGAGCAAGGCGAAGGCCTGGTCTTCGACCGCCTCGCGAGCCCGGTCGATCTGCTCGTCGGAGCTGATGACCTGCTCCGCGATGTCGATATCGCCCTCGAGCAGGGCCTTGGTGGCCTGCGACACCGCGGTCTCGACCAGGCCGCAGATGCTGGCGAGGTCGCCGAAGACGGCGTCGAGTTCTTCGTGGAAGGCGTCGCGCATGTCCACCAGCCTAAGGTGCGGCGCGGTGACGCGCCGGGCCTCGCAGCCAGGACGGCGTGAACGCGTGGTGAACACCTGGTACTTCGCTCTCGCCGAGGCCTCGCGGAGGTGCAGGATGCGTACGATCCTGCCCGTGGACCCGACGACGCAGGCATTCCTCGCTGCCGTCGCAGGCGCCCTCGTCGCGGGCAGCGCCGTCCTGGCGTGGGCCCTGAGCGACCGCCAGCAGCGTGACCTGCCGCCGTCCAGCGCGCCGACGGTGCCGGACGGCGTGGGCTCGGTGCTCTCGGTGCTGCGCAGCAGCGCGGTGGTCGTCGACGGAGCCGACAGCGTGCTCAAGGCCTCGGCTCCTGCTTATGCGCTCGGGCTCGTCCGCGGCACCCGGTTGGTCTCGACCGAGCTCGCCGAACTGGTGCACCAGGTGCGGCGCGACGGGCAGATTCGCGAGACCGAGATGTCGATCAGCCTCGGCGAGGCGAGTCCGCGTCTGGTCACCGCACGGGTGGCCCCGCTGGGCGCCCGGCTCGTGCTGGCGCTGGTCGAGGACCGCACCCGCGAGCGTCGCGTCGAGGAGGTCCGCCGCGACTTCGTCGCCAACGTCAGCCACGAGCTCAAGACGCCCGTCGGTGCGATCCGGCTGCTCGCCGAGACGATGGGCGACGCCGCCGACGACCCCGAGGCCGTGAAGCGGTTCGCCGACCGCATGGTCACCGAGTCCGATCGGCTGACCAAGCTGGTCCAGCAGATCATCGAGCTCTCCCGACTCCAGGCCGACGACCCGCTCGAGAAGCCCGTGCCGGTGCATCTCGACGACGTCATCGAGACAGCCGTCGACACCAGCAGCATCGACGCCGCGGCGAAGGGCATCTCGATCCTCGTGGGCGGGGTGCCCGACCTCCAGGTGTTCGGCAACGAGCGTCAGGTCACCGCGGCCATCAGCAACCTGGTGAGCAACGCAGTGTCGTACTCCGAGTCCGACGCGACGGTGCTGGTCACCACCCGCGTCGACGACGCGATGATCGACATCTCCGTGGTCGACCAGGGCATCGGCATTCCGGCCGAGGACCTCGACCGCATCTTCGAGCGTTTCTACCGGGTCGACCCGGCCCGCCACCGCTCCACGGGCGGCACCGGGCTGGGTCTGTCCATCGTCAAGCACGTTGCCGCCACCCACGGCGGCGAGGTCCGGGTCTGGTCGGCGGAGGGGCAGGGGTCCACCTTCACCCTCACGCTGCCGCAGCACTTCGGGGCCGAGAGGAAGAACGAGGAGGATCGCCCGTGACACGGGTACTCGTGGTCGAGGACGAAGAGAGCTATTCAGAGGCTCTCGCCTACACCCTGCGCAAGGAGGGTTTCGAGGTGGCGATCGCCGCCGACGGCAACACCGCGCTGGCGGAGTTCGACCGCAACGGCGCCGATATCGTGCTGCTCGACCTGATGCTGCCGGGGATCCCCGGCACGGAGGTGTGCCGCACGATCCGGCAGACGTCGAACGTGCCGGTCATCATGGTCAGCGCCAAGGACGACGAGATCGACAAGATCGTCGGTCTCGAGCTGGGCGCCGACGACTACGTCACCAAGCCCTACAGCCCGCGCGAGCTCGTGGCGCGCATCCGGGCCGTCCTGCGTCGCGGAGTCGAGCCCGACGCGACACCGGCGGCCCTCGAGGCCGGGCCGGTGCGGATGGACGTCGAGCGGCACGTCGTGACCGTCGACGGCACCGAACAGAAGCTGCCGCTCAAGGAGTTCGAGCTGCTCGAGATGTTCCTGCGCAACCCCGGGCGTGTGCTCACCCGCGGGCAACTGATCGACCGGGTGTGGGGGTCGGACTACGTGGGCGACACCAAGACCCTCGACGTGCACGTCAAGCGGCTGCGCGCCAAGCTCGAGCCCGACCCGGGCGAGCCGAAGTTCCTGGTGACCGTGCGCGGGCTGGGCTACAAGCTCGACCTGTGAACCCCGGGCTCTCGAACCCGATGTGGGTGCTGTCGCCGGTCGCCGTCGGGGCGCGGGGACGCCGCCAGACTCACCCGAGCAAGGGGTAGCGCTCGTCGTCGACCGGCAACCGTCCGGTGCCGCGCAGCACGGCCTCCTCGTCGTCCCAGACGTCGGGGAGCGGTGCGCCGAGCAGCCTCTCGAGTACGGCCCGGGTGTGGCTCAGCGCCTCGGGCGGTGGCCGGACGGCGAGCGTCGGCGCCAGGTCGAGGGTGTGCACGGTCGCCTCGACGAGCAACGTGGAGACGACGTCGCGCACGGTGAGCACGTGTCCCTGGGTCGTCACGGTCGATGACGGGTCCGCGGCCGCCACGGCCCGGGCCGCAGCCGCCGAGGTGTCGCGCCACAGGGCCACCAGGCCGTCGACACCGGTGAACGCGGCGGCCGAGCGACGTACCCAGGCAGCGTGCGCGGCCCCGCCGTCCCCGAGGTCGGGGCGGAAGCCGTGCCAGTAGGTGACGGCGTCGGTGTCGGGAGCAGCGTCCGCAGGCGTCGCCATCGTCACGAGCGCACGCTGCGCGTCACCGACGAGGTGGAGGAGCAGATCGCGCACGGTCCAGCCTGCGGCGCGAGTAGCGCCGTCCCCGGTGGCGTCGTCGAGGCCGTGGACGGCACCCGCGATGGCGGCGTAGCCCTCGCCCAGCAGCGCGGGGAGGTCTTCGGACGGTGGCCGCATGATGGCAGGGTAGCGATCATCCGTGTCCGAAATCCGCGTGCTGGGTGTCGGCGCGCGGCCCTAGGGTCGAGGCCATGACCACGACCGCGCCGGGGCCGCTCCCACCTGAAGCGCCCGCCCGCACCGCTCCCCCGTGGGCGCCGCTGGTGGCGATCGCGATCACCCTGCTGTTCTGGGCCTCGGCGTTCGTGGCGATCCGGCATCTGCGCGACGACTTCTCCCCCGGTGCGCTGTCGCTGGGCCGACTGCTGGTGGGCGCCGCCTGCCTGGGTGTCATCGTGTGGCGTTCGGGGCGCGGCGGGCGGGCTCGACTGTGGCCGCGCGGACGCCGCGAGTGGGCGTCGATGACCGCGATCGGCGTCCTCTGGTTCGGCGTCTACAGCGTGGCTCTCAACGAGGGCGAGACGCGCATCGACGCCGGCACGGCGGCGATGCTGATCCAGCTCTCACCGGTGCTGGTGGCCGTGATGGCGGCGTTGTTCCTCGACGAGCGGCTGAGCGTCACGCTGCTGGTGGGCCTCGCACTGGCGTTCGCCGGGGTGGCATTGATCGGCGTCTCGACCTCCGAGCACGCGGGGCAGGACTGGCTCGGCGTCGGGTTGTGTCTGCTCTCGGCGCTGGCCTACTCGGTGAGCCTGATCCTCCAAAAACCCCTCGTCGCCCGGGTGCCGGCCGTCATGGTCACCTGGCTCGCGTGCACGGTCGGGGCCGTGGTGTGCCTGCCCTTCGTCGGGCAGCTCCTCACCCAAGCGGCGTCCGCGCCCGCTTCGTCGGTGTGGTGGCTGGTCTACCTCGGGGTGTTCCCGACCGCCGTCGCCTTCTCGACGTTCGCCTACGCGCTCACCACGATGGACGCCTCCCGCCTCGGGGTCACCACCTATCTCGTGCCGCCGTTGACCATCGTGCTGGCGCTGGTCTTCCTGGGCGAGACCCCGCCCGCGCTGGCCTATCTCGGCGGGGTGCTGTCCCTGGTCGGGGTGGCAGTGGCGCGGCGCCGGCGCGCCTGAGCCCGGGTCGTGGTCCATACCGCGAAAATCGAGTCGATTGGCATGCGGGCATCTAGGGTAAAGATCGGTCAAGCAAACCCTGAGTAAGACCTGAAAGGCCGGCCCCCTTCGATGTCTGATCTTGTGCTCGACACCGACCAACTCGTCGAGACCGGTCACGCGCTGCGCGGCGTGGCCACGGAGTTCGAGTCCGCCAACGACCGCAGCGACTACGTGGCCGACCACGTAGGCAACCACGACCTCGCCGACAAGGTGCGCGACTTCGCTCACAAGTGGAAGATCACGCGCGAGGAGATGCTGGCCGACATCAAGGAGCTCGCCGAGGCCGCGTCGGCCACGGGCGAGAACTTCCAGCAGCTCGACAAGGATCTCGCCGCTGCCATCGAGGGCGAGAAGTGAGCCGGCCGGCCGACTGGTCGCCGCTCGACATGGGGTCCGACCCGACCCCCGGCGACGCGGCGACGGTGCTCGCGGCAGGCAAGCACTACACCGAGGTCGCCGACGCCATCGAACTCGCCTCCAGGCGCCTGAAGGAGCTCGCCGAGAACCCCGACATGAAGTCGGAGGCGGTCGAGAAGTTCCGCGGCAAGGCCACCACGGTCTCGACGAACGTCAGCAAGGCCGAGACCCGGTACCGCGAGACCGGCGAGGCGCTCACCACCTACGCGACGGAGCTCCAAGCAGCCCAGGAGGACGCCGACGCCGCCCTGAAGTCCGCGGTCTGTGCGCGAGACGACCACGAGGCCGCGAACACCCAGCTCTCGAGTGCCCGGGACGACCTGCGTCACGGCGAGAGTGAGAACGCCTGCCGTCCGGCCGACCAGGCACCGCGCGACCTCAGCCACCTGATCCAACGGGTCAGCTGCCTCAACGACCAGTGCTCGGCCGCCGCCTCCGACCTCACGGACGCCAAGGAGAAGGCGGAGACTGCCAAGCAGGACGCCAAGGACGCCGCCGACAAGGCTCGCAGGGCGATCGAGGACGTCGTCGAGGACAGCGAACTCAACGACAGCACGTGGGACAAGGTCGCCAACGTGCTGTCGAAGATCGCCGACATCGCCGGCGCGATCGCCGCCATCGCCGGCATCCTGGCCCTCGTGGTCGGCTGGATTCCCATCATCGGCCAGGCGCTGGCCGCCGTGCTCGGTGCTATCGCCCTCATCGCCGGCATCATCTCGCTGCTGTGCAACGTCGCCCTCCTGGTGGGCGGCAAGGGCAGTTGGGCCGACGTCATCATGGACGCCGTCGGAGTACTGAGCTTCGGCATCGGGCGGGTCGCCCTCAAGGGCGGCCAGGCTGCATTCAAGGCCGTCTCGGCCGTCAGCCGGCTCAAGGCGGGCAAGCTGGCCGCCCTGCCCGCCGCGATGCGCGCCCAGCGGGGCCTGCCGTCGATGGGCTCGGCCCGTTCGGTGATGAAGGCCCTCACCGGCAAGGGCGACGACTTCGTCAACATGAGCAGAGGCCGGGCTCTGAACATGCTCGACGACGCACGTGACATGTCCAAGATGAGATCCCTGCTCAGCGGCACCTTCGACGACTTCACGGACTTCGGCCGCAACCTGCGCACCGCCTTCGACCCCGCGAACCTGCGGGCCGCGCTCCGCGACTCCCCCGACGCCCTGCGCTCACTGGGCGGCTCGCTGCGCAACGGACACTTCAACGACGCCTTCGCCAAGCTGGTCCAAGACGGCGACATGCTCGCGCACCTGCAGTCGGTGCGCGGCATGGACGACGCGGTCAAGTCGATGTCCGCCATTCGCCAGGCCACCGTCAGCATCACCACCCAGGAGCTCCTGACCCTGGGCGGCGCCGGCATCGACGGCTTCCAGTACGTCCACGACGCCTTGAGCGGCGATCCCGCGGTGGTCGACCTGGGTGACGTGGGCGCCGGCGACTTCGACTTCGACTCCCTCAGCCAGTTCGACACCGAGAAGGCAGCCGGGTGAGCACCGCGACCGGATGCATCACCGGCTGGACGCTCAGCGCACCCGACGACTGGGTCACGCTGCCGGCGTCCTTCGACGACGTCACCGACACGCTGCTCGCCGAGGCCACGACCTCGGACGACGCGGCGCGCTACCTGCGCGAGTACGTGCGCGCCACGCTGCCGGCCCTGGCCAGCGATGACCCCCTGCTGGTCGCCCTGTGGGTTCCCGACCCAGAGCTGGGAGCGCCCATGGCGGTGCTGCGCGCCGTCCACTACCGCAACGCCGACCCCGACGTGTACGAGCAGATGGTGGCCAACGCGGAGACCGACGAGGGCGGGAGCCTGCTCGGTGTGGAGCGCACGGACGGCGAGGTCGACGCCGGACGCCTTCTCGTGATGGAGCGCCAGGAGGCCTGGGCCAACGGCACGGTCGAGCACCAGTTGCATCTGGGGGTCTTCCCGGAGGGCACCGACGAGGCCGTGGTGCTGGTGTTCATCTGCACGGCCCTGCACCGGATCGACGAGTTGGCGCTCATCGCGCGCGACATCACCGACACCATGCGGCTGCGGATCGAGGAAGAGGCGTCATGAGACTCCAGATGGTGCTGCCTCCGGGCTGGGAGACCTTCCACGTCGACGACCTCGAGGGATGCCAGCGCCGGATCGCCCGGATCGCGAGCGCGCTACCGCTCGACGACGGGCAGGGGGCGCGGCTGCGGCGCGAGCTGCGCAGCGACCTCTTCACGCAGGTCGAGCAGGCGCGCACGAACGGCGCGACACTGCTGTCGATCTCGGGCCCGTCGAGTCCGTTCGTGTCGGGATCGCTCATGGTGATGCCCCTCGACGACGCCGGCCAGGAGTCCACCGACGCCTGGGCCCGGGGCACCGGTGGCGCGGTGGAGCACTTCACCACCGATCTGGGCCGCGTCACCCGCGTCGTGCACGGACGCCTCGAGAGGCTCGACGAGACCGAACTCCCGTCGCTGGCGGTCGACTACCTGGTGCAGACGACGCACGGCCACGACTGCCTCGTGGCCTGCTCGAGCCCTCTGGTGGCCCACGCCGAGGCGATGACCTCGCTGTTCGACACGATCGTCGAGAACGCGTCGTGGGACGACGAGACGGTCGTGGGCCTCGCGTGAGCGACGCCCCCTCGCCGGACGCCGCCTCCGCGCAGGAGCGTCAGGGCTGGACGCCGATGATGGTCGCGGCCACGACGTTCGCCGTGGCGGAGATCCTCTGGGTCATCGCCACCCTGCTGAGCGCCCGGTTCGGTGAGGGCGTCTTCACGTTCATGCTCTCGGTGACGGTCGGACTGACCTGGTTCAGCGTGCTCCGGCTCGCGCTGCGCCGCGGCCTGGGCTGCACCGAGCTCCAACTGACCCCGATCGCGAGCACGGTCCTACTCGCGTCGTGGCTGGCGGCGCGCGACGTGGTCGGCGACGTGCGCGCCCTGCTCCAGCTCGCGGCCGCCGTCACCTACGTGGTCGTGCTGGTGGTCCGTCGACGACCCGCCTCCGCGCCTCCCCTGGACTGACCTCGGCCTCGCGGAGCTGGCTTGGGCGTGCGGGCCCCAGGGGTGCGCGTGTCGACCATCCGGGACTGCCCACGCCGCCGCACAGCGGCGTCGCCTGATCCTGCGATCAGGCTCCCGGCTCCTCGCCCGTCTCCAGCCACCCGCGGAACGCCTCGAGGTTCGCGGTCGACTCACCGCGCAGCCGGCGCCACTCCCACTCCTTGCGGATCGAGCTGGCGAAGCCCAGCTCGAGGATGGCGTTGAACGACTCGTCGGCCTGGCTCAGCACCGCGCCGAGCAGCCGATCGAGCTCGTCCGGCTCGACGGCCGACAGCGGGAGGCGCGCATCGAGATAGATGTCGCCGTGGTGGTCGAGGGCGAAGGAGACGGCGTACATCTTCAGGTTGCGCTCGAGGAGCCAGCGCCACACGCGCTCGTGGTTCTCGTCCGGACGCCGGCACACGAAGGCGTGCACGCCGAGCGCGTGCCCGCCGACGTCGAGGCGGACGGCCGTCTGGAGCTTCTTCTCACCCGGCAGCGAGAACGAGAAGACGCCGGGAGCCGACTCCTCGAACTCGATCTCGGCCTCGGTGAGGTACTGGCGGACGACGTCGACGCCGTCGGTCATGCGGACTCCTCGCGGTTCGGGGTCAGGCGCGCATCAGGTGCGCCGCGCGTTCGTAGGCGGCGCGCGTCGCGGCAGCGGTGGACTCCCAGGAGAACACGCAGGCCTGCTTGCGCGCGCCCTCCCGCAGGGTGTCCAGCAGCTCCGCGTCACGCAGGACGCGGTCGATGCTGGCGGCCCAGTCGACGGGGTCGTGGCTGTCGACGAGCAGCCCGCTGCGGCCGTCGCGCACGACCGTGGTGAGCCCGCCGACGGCGGCCGCCACCACGGGGGTGCCGCACGCCTGCGCCTCGGCTGCGACCAGCCCGAAGGACTCGTTGTACGACGGCACGGCCACGAGCGTCGCCGCGGCGTACCACCGGGCGAGCTCGGACTGCGCCACGGGCGGCACGAACCGCACGACATCGTCGAGCCCGAGCTCCCGCACGAGGCCGGCCAGGGCATCGGGATGCTCGAGCCCGGAGCCGGAGGGGCCACCGACGACCGGCACCACCAGGCGCTCTCGCAGCTCGGGTCGGCGCCGCACCAGTTCGGCGGCGGCACGCACCAGCACGTCGGGCGCCTTGAGCGCCTGGATCCGGCCGGCGAAGAGCAGCACGTCGGCGTCGACGGGCAGGCCCAGCTCGCTCCGGACGGCGGCGCGGTCGCGGGGAGCGAAGACGTCGAGGTCGACGCCGGGGTGCACGACCTCGACCCGCCCGGGGTCGGCGTCGTAGAGGTTGATCAGCTGCTTGGCCTCGAGGTCGGTGTTGGCGACCAGCAGATCGGCCGCCTCGACGACCTGCTGTTCACCGATGACCCGGGCGGCGGGCTCGGGGGTGTCACCCTCGGCGAGCGCCTCGTTCTTGACCTTGGCCATGGTGTGCATGGAGTGCACCAGCGGCACGCCCCACCGGTCGCGGGCCAGCGCGCCGACCTGCCCGGAGAGCCAGTAGTGGGAGTGCACGGCGTCGTAGTGACCCACCGGGTGGCCTGCCTCGGCGCGCAGCACCTCACGAGCGAAGACGCACAGCTGGCCGGGCAGCTCGGCCTTGGTCAGCCCCTCGAACGGGCCGGCGTGGATGTGGCGCACCAGCACCCCGTCGCTCGCCTGCACCACCGGCTCCTGGGCCGAGCTCGTGGCGCGGGTGAAGATGTCGACCTCGGTGCCCAGCGCAGCCAGCCGTTTGGCGAGCTCGATGACGTAGACGTTCATGCCACCCGCGTCACCGGTGCCGGGCTGGTCCAGCGGCGAGGTGTGCAGGCTGACCATCGCCACGCGCCGCACGCCCATGCCGCTCCTCTCGCTGCCCCCGCCCAGGAGGGGGCTCCAACCCGGGCCAACGCCGCCGTGCCAGCCGACATTCCCGTCGTGCTTGCATAGGCACATGAGTGAGTCGACCAGCCGCCGACTGGCGGTCGTGACGGGTGCGAGCAGCGGCATCGGGGCGGCGACGGCGCGCGCCCTGGCGGCGTCCGGCTTCGAGGTGGTCTGTGCCGCGCGGCGCACCGACCGGATCGAGGCGCTGGCGGCGGAGATCGGCGGGCGGGCGGTGGCCTGCGACGTGACCGACGAGGCGTCGGTGGCGGCGTTGGCGCAGGCCGTGGGTCCGCGACTCGAGGTGCTGGTCAACAATGCCGGCGGCGCCTTCGGCTCCTCGCCCGTCGCACAGGCCGACTCCGCCGAGTGGCGGGCGATGTTCGAGGTCAACGTGATCGGCCTGATGCAGGTCACCCGGGCCCTGCTGCCCGCGCTGCTCGCGGCAGGAGCCGAGGGCGATACCAGCGTCGTGTGCAACGTCGGCTCGACCGCAGGGCGGGTGGCCTACGAGGGCGGCGGCGGGTACACCGCCGCCAAGCACGGCACCCAGGTGGTGACCGAGACGCTGCGGTTGGAGCTGTTCGACCAGCCCGTGCGCGTGTGCGAGATCGCGCCCGGCATGGTCCGCACCGACGAGTTCGCCCTCGTGCGCTTCGGCGGCGACCAGACCGCGGCCGACCGCGTCTACGAGGGTGTGGCCGAGCCGCTGGTCGCCGAGGACGTCGCCGACGCGATCAGCTGGATGGTCACCCGGCCCTCCCACGTCAACATCGACTCCCTCGTCATCCGACCCCGTGCCCAGGCCGCCCAGCACAAGGTCCATCGCCAGTCCTGAGCGCAGCGAAGGAATGAAGGCGATGGAGGTCGAGCAAGCCCCACGACCGACGAAGGAGGTCGTGACGGGCGCGCGGAGACCCAGTCGAGAAGCTGGAGATGAGAACGCGGCCGCCACGACCGACGAAGGAGGACGCGGCCGGCGACCTCACCGGGGCTCGACATCGCTCGCTTTCGACACGCTCGACCCACTGGCTGGCGCTCGCTGCTCGACCACCGGCGTCGGCTGCCCGGGGCCAGTGACAGACTGACGCCATGAAGACGATCGGACTCGTCGGTGGGATGAGCTGGGAGAGCAGCGCGGCCTACTACCGCGATCTCAACCGTGGTGTGCAGGAGCGGCTCGGTGGGCTCTCGTCGCCCAAGCTGGTGCTCAGTTGCGTCGACTTCGCCGAGCTGACCTCGCTCGAGGACGCGCAGAAGTGGGACCAGATCGGAGACCTGCTGGCCGACGCGGCGCGCGGCGTCGAGCGCGCGGGCGCCGATTTCGTGCTGCTGTGCACGACGACGTTCCACAAGGTGGCCGACCAGGTGGCTGCCGCGGTCGAGGTGCCGCTCGTGCACCTGGCCGACGTCGTCGCCGAGGCCGTGAAGGCCCAGGGCGTGTCGACGGTCGGGTTTCTCGGCACCGAGGTCGCCATGAGCGACTCGTTCTTCCGTGAGCGAATGGCCTCCCACGGCCTCACGGTGATCGTGCCGGACGCCTCGCACCACCAGTGGCTCGACGACGCGATCTACCACGAGCTCGTGCACGGCGAGGTCAAGACCGAGACGCGGCGCACCGTGGTCTCCCTCATCGACGAGCTCTGGGACGCCGGCGCCGGCGGCATCCTGCTCGGCTGCACCGAGCTCGAGCTGCTCATCAAGCAGGCCGACGCCGAGATCCCGGTCTTCCCGTGCACCACGCTCCACGTCGACGCGGCGCTCGACCGCGCCCTGGCCTGAGCACTGCTCGGTCGGTCAGGGCCGCAGCACGAGAGCGACGAGCTGCTCGAGCTCCTCGGTGAGCTGTTGCTCGGCGACGCGGGCCCGCACTCCGCGCACGTGCATCTCATAGACGTACCGGTCGGGCTGCGGTGGGGCCGGCGTGAGCCCTAGCAGGCTCACTCGATCGCAGAGCGCGATCGCCTCGGGCACTCGCGGGTCGTCGGAGTCGAGGTCGACCACGCCCTCGGCTACCTGGCCGGCGAACCCACCCGTGCGACGCACCCGCACCGATCGGGCGGCCGGGGTGTCGGAGGACGGCACCGTGGTCGCCGCCCCGGGCTCCACGCCGACCTGACGCCAGGCGCCGGCCACGGCGTCGGCGTGCTCGCCCGCCGCGGCGACCGTGGCGGCCGCGAACGCCGCGAAGTCGGCGTCCGGGCCGACCTGGCCCCCGATGAGCGCGTCGTACCAGATGCGGCCCGCCCCCTCCCAGGACGTACCGCCCACGGCGAGGGCCGCGAGCTGGAACGCCTTGTTCGGGATGCCGGAGTTCAGGTGCACGCCGCCGTTGTCGTCGGTCGTGTCGACGTAGTCGCGCATGTGGCCGACCTGGGGATCCTGACCCAGCTTCGGGTCGTCGTAGGCCGTGCCCGGGTTGGCCATGTCGCGCAGCGCGCGGCCCTGCACGCCGGGCAGGAAGATGCCTTCGCCGATGAGCCAGTCGGCCTCGGCCGGCGACTGGTCGCGCAGCCGTTGCTTGAGGCACGCGGCGGCGACGTCGGACATCGACTCGTTGAGCGCGCCGCTCTGGCCTTCGTAGGTCAGCCCCGCGGTGCGCTCGGTGACCGCGTGCGTGAACTCGTGGCCGAGCACGTCGACCGGCTTGGTGAACCGGTCGAACACCTGGCCGTCGCCGTCGCCGAACACGAGCTGGGTGCCGTTCCAGAACGCGTTGTCGTAGTCCTGCCCGTAGTGCACGGTGAGGACGACGGGAGCGCCGGCGCCGTCGAAGGAGTCGCGGCCCCACACCTCGGCGTAAAGGGCCAGCGAGCCGGTGATGCCGACCGCGGCCTCGTCGACCGCTGCATCGCCCGACTCCGCCTCGCCCGCGGCGCGCACCACCTGGCCCGGCAGCGTCGTGCTCCCCGCGGCGGTGTGCACCACCCACGCGGGGCCTGGCGTCACCGTTGCCGTCTGTGCGGGCGCCGGGCCGGGCCGGGTGCCACGCAGCTGGCCATCGAGCCCGAGAGCCCCGGCACGACCGAGACGTTCTTGGAGGAAGGGCGGCACGAAGGTGCAGCGGGGGTGAGGCTGGGCGGGTCCGAGAGTCATGGCTCCAGCATGCCCCCAGCCACCGACATCGAGGTTGGCAGCGAGCTCGTGGGCGACCGGCCGCCCCGCTCAGCCCTGCGGGGCGCGATCGGGCGGGAAACCGCCCGTGGCGATGGGCCCCCAGTGAGTGGGCGTGATGCGGATGAGCGACTTGCCCTGCCGACGCATGGCGGCGCGGTACTCGTCCCAGTCGTCGTGCTCGCCGGAGATCGAGCGGAAGTACTCGACCAGACCGTCCTCGGCCTGGGGCGAGGGCATGTCGAGCACCTCGGCGATGCCGTCGACCTGCACGTAGGCGTCGTTCCACTCCTGCCCGTGCACGAGCACCGTGCACTCGGGGTCGCGGCGCAGGTTGTTCGCCTTGGCGCGGTCGGGGTAGGTCGCGATCACGAGCTTGCTGTCGGTGGTGACGCCGCCGCTCACCGGCGAGGCCTGCACGCGCCCACCGCTGCGGCGGGTGATGAGCGTGTACTGGTGCAGCGGCCTGATGAAGTGCAGCAGGTCGTTGAGGTCGACGCGGTCCGTGGTCGCGATGTTGGCCATGATTCGAGACTAGGCGCGCGGATTCACCCGAACGGGCTAGGTCTTGCCGAATCGGAGCCGGGGCGGGCTGCCGCCTAGACTCGGAGCGGCCCGCGCCCGGGTCCGTCGTCCCCTCCTAGAAGGCCCCGAGATGTCCGAGACCCGCTCCGCCAGCCTGCGCAACGTCGCCATCGTCGCGCACGTCGACCACGGCAAGACCACGCTGGTCGACGCGATGCTGCACCAGGCCGGTGCGTTCTCGGCCCACCAGGCCGAGGGCGTCGCCGAGCGCGTCATGGACTCCGGCGACCTCGAGCGCGAGAAGGGCATCACCATCCTCGCCAAGAACACCGCGGTGAGGTACGTCGGCCCCAGCGCCCCCGACGGCATGACCATCAACATCATCGACACCCCGGGCCACGCCGACTTCGGCGGCGAGGTCGAGCGCGGCCTCTCGATGGTCGACGGCATCGTGCTGCTCGTCGACGCCTCGGAGGGCCCGCTCCCGCAGACCCGCTTCGTGCTGCGCAAGGCGCTCAACGCCGACATGCCCGTGGTGCTCGTGGTCAACAAGGTCGACCGTCCCGACGCCCGCATCGCCGAGGTCGTCGACGAGACCTACGAGCTGTTCATGGACCTGCTCGACGACTCCCACTCCCAAGACGCCCTCGACTTCCCGGTGGTCTACGCCTCGGGCAAGGCCGGCGTGGCCTCGCTGGAGCAGCCGGACGACGGCACCCTGCCGGCCGACAGCAAGGATCTCGAGCCCCTCTTCCGCACGATCCTCGACACCATCCCGGCGCCGAAGTACACCGACGGCGCGCCGCTGCAGGCGCACGTCACCAACCTCGACTCCAGCCCCTTCCTGGGCCGCCTGGCGCTGCTGCGCATCCACGAGGGCGAGCTGCGCAAGGGGCAGACGGTCGCGTGGATGCAGCGCAGCGGCTCGGTGAAGAACGTGCGCATCACCGAGCTGTTGATCACCGAGGGCCTCGAGCGCAAGCCGGGCGAGGTCGCCTACGCCGGCGACATCGTGGCCATCGCCGGCATCCCCGACATCACCATCGGCGAGACGCTGGCCGACCCCGAGAACGCCGTCGCCCTGCCGTTGATCCACGTCGACGAGCCGGCCATCTCGATGACCATCGGCACCAACACCTCGCCGCTGGTCGGCCGGGTCAAGGGCGCCAAGGTCACCGCGCGTCTGGTCAAGGACAGGCTGGACGCCGAGCTCATCGGCAACGTCTCGCTCAACATCCTGCCCACCGAGCGCCCCGACGCCTGGGAGGTGCAGGGCCGCGGCGAGCTGGCCCTGGCGATCCTGGTCGAGCAGATGCGCCGCGAGGGCTTCGAGCTGACCGTCGGCAAGCCCCAGGTGGTCACGAAGGAGATCGACGGCAGGGTGCACGAGCCCACCGAGCGGCTCACCATCGACGCCCCCGAGGAGCACCTGGGCGCGATCACCGAGCTGCTGGCCACCCGCAAGGGCCGCATGGAGACCATGACGAACCACGGCACCGGCTGGGTGCGCATGGAGTTCATCGTGCCCGCCCGCGGCCTCATCGGGTTCCGCACGGAGTTCCTCACCGAGACCCGCGGCACCGGCATCGCCCACCACATCTCCGAGGGCTACGAGCCGTGGGCCGGCGAGATCCGCTCGCGCAACTCGGGCTCGCTGGTGGCCGACCGCAAGGGCGCGGCGTCCGCGTACGCGATGACCTCGCTGCAGGAGCGCGGTGTGCTGTTCGTCGACCCGACCACCGAGGTCTACGAGGGCATGATCGTGGGCGAGAACTCCCGCGCCGACGACATGGACGTCAACATCACCAAGGAGAAGCAGCAGACCAACATCCGCTCCGCGACCTCCGACAACTTCGAGAAGCTCATCCCGCCGAAGAAGCTCTCGCTCGAGCAGTGCCTGGAGTTCTGCCGCGAGGACGAGTGCGTCGAGGTGACGCCGGAGTCGGTGCGCATCCGCAAGGTCGTGCTCGACCAGAACGAGCGGGCCAAGGTCGCCTCGCGGGCGCGCAAGGCCGCCAAGGGCTGAGCCCCGGCCGACTGCGCCCGCGGCCGTCAGACCGCGCGGTGCACGAGGCCCGTGACGAGCAGGTCGAGGCCGCCGGCGAACTGCTCGGTGTCGTCGTGCGCGGCGAACTCCTCCCCGATGGAACGCAGCCAGTCGAGCCCCTCGTACTCGGGGCCCTGCCAGGAGTCGGCGAAGGTGCGCAGCTGCTCCTCCTTCGAGGTGCCGGGGTCGGCGTGGGCATCCTGCGACATCATCTCGGCGCTGACTCCCATCACGTAGCCGATCACGGCCGTGCTTCCGATGAACTGCTGCTGGGGCGAGAGGCCCATGACGGCGAGCTGACGACCCAGGGCGTCCCAGAAGCGCATGCCCTCTACCCGCCCGGCGCCCACCAACTGGGACTGAGCCGCCAGCCACGGGTGTGCCATGAGCTCGCCGAACAGCGCCATCGCCAGCCGGCGCACGCCCACCGCACCGTGCTGCACAGCTTCTGGGAGGCCGTCGAGGTCGACGTCCATCGGGGGCGAGGAGAACTCGGCGTCCCCCACCCCCAGATCGACCGCCCGACCGAAGAGCACGTCGCAGCACAGCTCCATGAGCTCGCGCTTGCCCTCGACGTACCAGTACACGCTGCCCAGCCCGCCTCCGAGCTCGGCCGCCAGGCCCCGCAGAGTCAGGCCCGCCGCACCCTCGCGGTCGAGGACCGCGATCGCGGTCTCGACGATCTGCTCTCGGGAGTGCGTGGCTCGGCGCGGACGCCGGGGGGCGCGTGCAGGCATGCCGGCACCCTAGTGGCGCGGGCACGAAATCACTGAACGGCTGGTCGCGACCCGGCCATGCACCGCGCACCATCAGCCGTGCCGCGAGATGCCCGTTTCTCCTACTCGCGGGTACTGGATACCGTCGAACCGGAACCGAGTCCCACGGGGACGAGATGCAGGTCGAGGAGGAGCAGTGGAGCGAGTCGGAGTGGTCGGGTGCGGCCTGATGGGTGCGGGCATCGCGGAGGTCGCGGCGCGCAGCGGCAGCGAGGTCGTGGTGGTCGAGGGCGACGACGCGGCGGCCGGGCGGGGCCGGACGCGGCTGGAGCAGTCGCTCACGCGGGCCGAGAGCCGCGGCAAGATCGAGTCCGCGAGCGAGGTGCTCGGCCGCATCCGCGTCGTGACCGACCTCGAGGCCCTCGCCGACCGCGAGGTCGTCGTCGAGGCGATCGTGGAGGACGAGGCGGCCAAGACGGCCCTGTTCCAGCGGCTCGACGAGATCGTGAGCGACCCGGAGGCGATCCTGGCGAGCAACACCTCGTCGATCCCGATCATGAAGCTGGGCGTGGTGACCTCGCGCCCGCAGCAGGTGATGGGCATCCACTTCTTCAACCCGGTGCCCGTGCTGAGCCTGGTCGAGCTCGTACCCTCGCTCATGACGGCCGAGGCGACCACCGAGCGCGCCCGTACCTGGGTGCAGGAGACGCTCGGCAAGCAGGCGATCGACTGCCAAGACCGCGCCGGCTTCGTCGTCAACGCGCTGCTCGTCCCGTTCATCCTCTCGGCGATCCGGATGATGGAGTCCGGCTTCGCCTCCGCCGAAGACATCGACCGCGGCCTCGTCCTCGGCGCCGCACACCCCCAGGGCCCGCTGGCCCTGGCCGACCTCATCGGTCTCGACACCACCAAGGCCGTCGCCGAGTCGCTCTACGAGGAGTTCAAGGAGCCCCTCTACGCCGCTCCCCCGCTGCTGGCGCGCATGGTCGACGCCGGCCTGCTGGGCCGCAAGACGGGCCGCGGCTTCTACACCTACGACTGAGGCCCCGCTCGCCTCGATGTCACGGAGTCCGACGCCGATCGCGGCACGATAAGGTTAGCCTGACCTAACTGATGTCGGAGGAGAGTGCATGTCGGCTACTCCCGCGCCCGTGGCCGCCGCGCCCGCCCAGCGTGCGCCCGCGGTGACCCGAGGGAGCCTCGTCGGCCTCGTGGTGCTCGGCGGCCTGCTCGTCCTCGCCTGCCTGCTCAGCCTCGCGGTCGGCAGCAGGAGCATCCCGCTCGGCACGGTTCTACACGTGCTGCTCCACCCCGACGGCTCGGACGCATCGATGATCGTGCACACCCTGCGCGTGCCGCGAACCGCCCTGGGCCTGGCCGTCGGCACCGCCCTGGGAACCGCCGGCGCACTCATGCAGGGACACACCCGCAACCCACTCGCCGACCCGGGGCTGCTCGGCGTCGAGGCGGGGGCATCCTTCGCGGTGGTCGTGGGCATCTACGCCTTCGGGATCACCCAGCTCTCCGGTTACGCCTGGTTCGCCCTCGCCGGGGCGGGTCTGGCCTCCGCCGCCGTCTTCGCCATCGGCTCGAGCCGTGGCGGGCCTAACCCGGTCTCGCTCGTCCTCGCCGGGACAGCCGTGAGCGCCCTGCTCTACTCCGTGGCCCAGGCGATCCTGCTCCGCGACGTCGACACGCTCGACGACTACCGGTTCTGGGCGGTCGGCTCGGTGGCCGGACGCGATCTGGACGTCCTGCTCGAGGTGCTGCCCTTCCTGCTGGTCGGCATGCTGTTGGCCGCCGTCAGCGCCTCGACGCTGAACCTGCTCCAACTCGGGGACGACGTCGCCGCCTCGCTGGGACTCCACCCGATGCGCCATAAGGTCGTCGGGATCCTCGCCGTCATGCTGCTCACCGGCGCGGCGACCGCCGCATGCGGTCCGGTCGGCTTCGTCGGCCTGGTGGTCCCACACGTCGCCCGCTTCTTCTCCGGCGTCGACTATCGCTGGGTGCTCCCCTACTCCGCGCTCATCGGCGCCCTCCTCGTGATCGCCACCGACATCCTCGGCCGAGTGGTGGTCCGGCCGGCCGAACTCCAGGTCGGCATCGTCATGGCGTTGGTCGGAGGTCCCGTGTTCATCTGGCTCGTCCGTCGCTCGCGGATGGTGCGCATCTGATGAGTGAGCCGACCGCCGCGCCCATCGCGCCCTCGCGGCCCGGTACCCTGCGCCTCGGAGTCCTCTCGTGGCAGGTGCCGCTTCGCGCGGGCGCCGTCAGCCTGGTCGGCCTTCTCCTGCTGGCCGTCCTGGTCGCGGTGGACCTCTCCCACGGCGACTTCCAGATCCCCCTCTCCGAGGTGGTCTCCACGCTGCTCGGAGGCGGCGACACCGGGCAGCGCTTCATCGTGCTGCACCTGCGGCTCCCCCAGACGCTCGTCGCGGTCCTGGTCGGGCTCGCACTCGGCCTGGCCGGCGCCATGACGCAGACCTTCGCCCGCAACCCGCTGGCCAGCCCCGACATCCTGGGCGTCAATCAGGGGGCCGCGGTCGGCGCCGTGGCGGTCATCGTCATGACGGGGTCGACGGGCAACGATGGGGGCCTGCCCTCCGGCCTCCTCCAGCAGGTCGGAGTGCCCATGGCGGCGTTCGGGGGCGGCCTGGGTTCGGCCGTTCTGCTGTACGCGCTGTCGTGGCGGCGCGGCATCGACGGTCAGCGACTCATCCTCATCGGCATCGGTCTCTCCTTCGTGCTCACCGCGCTGACGTCCTACCTGCTCGTGCACGCCCGCATCCAAGACGCCGTCTCCGCTCAGGTCTGGCTCAACGGCTCACTCAACGCGCGCGGATGGGACCAGGCCTGGCCGCTGATATGGACGCTCCTCGCGTTGGTCCCGCTCGCGCTGCTCCTCGCGCACCCGCTGAACGCGCAGCAACTGGGCGACGATCCGGCTCGAGGGCTCGGTGTCCGTCTACAGACGACCGAACTGTTGACCCTGCTCACTGCCGTGGGGCTGGCCGCGGTGGCCGTGGCGGCGGTTGGCCCGCTCTCGTTCGTGGCGCTCGTCGTGCCGCAGATCGCGCTCCGCCTGGTCGGGGGCTCACGCCCCCCGATGGTGGCCTCGATGGTGTGGGGGGCGTGCCTGGTCGTGACCTCCGACGTGGTGACCCGCGTGCTCTTGACATCGGTCCCGGCCGGCCTGGTGACCTCGGCGGTCGGTGCGCCCTATCTGATCTGGCTCCTGCTCCGCTCCAATCGAAGGATCTCGACATGACGACGAACCCGACTCAGGGCACCCGACTGCGCGCCGAGTCCGTGACCGTCGGGTACGGCGAGGAGCCGATCGTGCGCAACCTGACACTGGCGATCCCGGACGGCCGCGTGACGACGATCGTGGGCCCCAACGGATGCGGCAAGTCCACGCTCCTGCGGACCATGGCGCGCCTGCTGACCCCGACCAGCGGGTCCGTGCTGCTCGACGGCGGCCCGATGCACGACCTCGCCACCAAGGAGGTGGCCCGCAGACTCGCGCTGCTGCCACAGAGCCCGGTCGCGCCCGACGGCCTGCTCGTGCGCGACCTGGTCGCCCGCGGAAGGCATCCCCACCAGCGCTGGTTCAGCCAGTGGTCTCGCCACGACGAGGAGGTCGTGACCGCTGCCCTCACGATGACCGACACCGCACATCTCGGCGAGAGGCCGCTGGAGAAGCTGTCGGGGGGTCAGCGACAGCGGGCGTGGATCGCGATGACCCTGGCGCAAGACACCGACCTCGTGCTGCTCGACGAGCCCACCACCTATCTCGATCTCGCCCACCAGATCGAGGTGCTCGACCTCGTCACCCGTCTCAATCGCGAGCGGCAGCGCACCATCGTGATGGTCCTGCACGATCTCAACCTCGCGGCCCGCTACAGCGACCTCATCGTGGCCATGAAGGACGGCACGATCGCCGCCACCGGCGCACCCGCCGAGGTCTTCACCCCGAGACTGCTGGACGACACGTTCGGCCTCTCCGCCGACGTCGTGCCCGATCCCCGGACTGGCCTGCCCCTCGTCATCCCGATCTCCCACCGCTCCTCCGGCCTGCCGGACGCGCGCTCTCACGTGTCGCACTCGTGACCGCACCACCCCGGCCACGCCCTCTCGCACCGGGACCAGGCAGAGGGCCGGCCGTCTCGGCGCCCGCTCAGTCCCTGACGGCCGGGACCGCGGTCTGCGGGTCGCCGTCGACGGCAGCCGAGAGCTGGGGCACGTAGCGCTCGACGAGGTAGGGGATGCTGAGCGGCGTCACGAAGCTGTGGGCGACGTAGTAGTCGGGACTGTCGTCGCCGTTGATGTCGAACCAGCGGCCCTCATCGTAGGCGGTCGTGCCCTCCCAGAGGCGATCGATCTGCTTGTCACCGCTGTAGTCGATCCACACCACGGCGCCGGCATCACCGAGGTCGGTGGTGCGTTCGCTGCTCAGCGAGATGCCGAACTCGCTGTCGTCGGCACCGGTGATCAGGGGATGCAGCGTGAAGCCGAGCTGGGTCAACAGCTGGGAGCGAGGATCCTCGGGCCCGTAGATGAAGAGCCCCTCGTACGGCGTGACGACGGCCGCGGTCTCGCCCTCGAACTCGGGGTGGGCTGCGGCCGCCTGGGAGATGCTCTCCTTCGCCGCGTCGACCAGGCGCTGCGCGGCCTCGGGCTTGCCGATCGCGGTGCCGAGGGTGAGCGCGGCGACGTCCCAGGGGGTGCCGTAGTCGGCGTAGTCACCGTTCTGGGCGACGACGGGGACACCGAGGGCGGAGAGCTTCTTGTAGTCTGCCGCACTCATGCCGGAGTACTGACCGATGATGAGGTCGGGGGCCAGTGCGGCGACCTTCTCGATCTCGATGCCGTCGCTGTCCTTGAGCACTGTCGGCGGATCCGCCTCACCCAGGTAGTCCTCGGCCCAGGGGTAGATGCCGTGCAGGCTCTCGTCGCCGAACCAGTAGGTGATGGCGACGGGCACGGTGCCCAGTGCCATCAGCGTGTCCTGGTCGGTGAGTCCCACGCACACGACGCGCTCGGGAGCTCGGTCGATCGTGGTCGAGCCGTACTTGTGCTCGATGGTGACGGGGAAGGCTCCGTCCTCGGTTCCGTCCTCGGTTCCGTCCTGGGTTCCGTTCTCGGAGTCTGCGCCACCCGAGGGCCCGGAGTCGTCGGCACCGCTCCCGCAAGCGGCCAGCCCGGGGGCCAGGGCGAGGAGGGAGAGTCCGGCGAGGAATCGCCGGCGGCCCGTCGCGATGTCAGGAGGGATAGGCACGTGGTTCCTTTCCTTGTGATGCTGCCTCGAGCATCGGAGTCAGGCGCTCGAGCAGGTAGTCGAGACTGAGCGGGGTGCTGAAGTAGGTGGCACCGGCCATCACCTCGTCGGTGTAGACGGCCCGGTTCTCCGCGACCGCCTCGAGCAGGGGGACGGTGCCGAAGTCCTGCAGCTGGTCGAACTGCTCACGGCTCTCGGTGGCGAAGACGATCACGTCGGCGTCGATGAGCCCGACGTTCTCCGCCGAGATGAGCGCCTGGGAGTCCGAGTCGGCCGCGAACTTCTCCAGCCCCTTGGTCATCGTGAATCCCAGGTCGCTGAGGAACTCGGTGCTCAGCCCATCGGGATAGACGTAGAGCTGGTTGTCGGAAGGGCCACCCTGGGAGAAGGTGGCGGTCATGCCCTGCCACTGCGGGTGGTCGGCCGCCACCTCGGCGTAGCGTTGGGCGACGGCGTCGACGATCCGGTCTCCCTCGGCCTCTCGCCCCACGGCACGGGCGATCTGACGCACCTGGTCCCGCCAAGGCGAGAAGTACCGGGTGGATCCGGGCACGCTGACGACGGTGGGCGCGATCTGGGAGAGCGTCCGGTAGTCCTGCTCGGTCATCCCCGCGTTGACGCCGATGATCAGATCGGGATCCAAGGCGGCGATCTTCTCGATCTCGAAGCCGTCGCTGGTGGTCAGAACCTCCGGATGGGCGCCGTCGAGCAGGTCGTGGGCCCACGGCCAGGTCGCGTCGGGCTGGTCGCCGTACCACTCGGTCACCGCGACCGGCACGATCCCCAGCTGGAGAAGGACGTCTTGTTCGGTGACGCCGACGCTGACCACACGCTGCGGCCGAGCCGGCACCACGGTCTCGCCGAAACGATGTTCGACCGAGACCGGGAACACCGCATCGTCCGAACTCGCGGACGCCGTCTCCTTGGCTCCTTCCGTGCGATCGGCGGATCCGCACGCCACCGCGGCGGTCACCAGCACCATCGCGCACACGGCGCGCAGGAAGCGAGACACGATCATGGGACGACAACCTCTCATTTTTAGGTAAGGCTTACCTTACACAGTTGCCTTCGGTCCAACCGCCCTGACCGCCGCCTCCAGGCGACAGCGGCGCTCAGAGTCCCAACTCATCGAGCCGCAGCTCGTAGTCGTCCTCGATCTCCTCCTCGTCGCGCCCGCTCTCCCACATCGCCTCGAGCTCGCGGCGGACGTCCTCGGGGAGGGCCTCGTAGCGCTCGCGCCATTCCTCGGCCCCTCGGGTCCAGTAGCCGACGATCTTGTAGGCCGTCGCGGGCAGCCCCAGCTCGCGACGCAGATAGGCGCGGATCGGGCGCAGGGCCCTGGTCTCTCCGGCCACCCACACGTACCCCTCTCCGAGGGTCGAGGGCGGCAACGCGCGGACCACGTTCTCGAGTGCGCTCGGAGCCGCGCCGTTGCCCCCGTAGAGCCAGCGCACCTCCGCCGCCGGAGGGGTCGGCAGCACGTAGTCCGGCCCCGGCACCTCCAAGACGGCGACGGTGCGCACGTGCGCCGACTGCTCCATGATGCGCAGCGCCGCCGGCACGCCGGCATGGTCGGCGACCAGCACCTGCCACGCGATGTCCTCGGGAGGGTCGTATAGCCCGACCGGGGTGTTGATCACCACGACCTGGCCGACGGCGGCCTGGCGGGCCCAGCTCGCCGCGACACCACCCTCGTGCAGAACGACATCGATGCTCACACGTCCTGGCTCGTGGGCGCGCACCGTGTAGCAACGCAACTGTCCGACATCGATCGTCGAGTAGTCGACATGACTACCGAGGATTCCCGGCAGCGCAGGGCGCTCTTGCGGAACACGCGGGAAGAGAACGCGGACGTACTCGTCACCGACACCGGTCGACTCGTAGTCCGCCAGTCCCGGGCCACCGAGCACGACGCGGCGCATGCCGGGCGTGAGGTCGGTGACGTCCACGACCTCTGCGTGGGCGACCCGCATGGGCAGGACCTTCACGTCGACGACACCCGTCGAGCGAGGGTGGGCGGGTCTGTCCACCCACCGACGGGCGCCTGAGGATCGGACACGGGAACTCCTGTCTATTAAGGCCAGGCTAACCTTAGTGTCATGCCGAGTCATCTCGCTCGCCCGCTTATCCGTCCGCGCGGCGAAGCGTCCGGCAACCCGTCGTCGTGCACCGCATGAGCGCGAGCGGCCCCGGACCGACCGTGCAGACGGCGTGGTCGGTGACTCGGCTCGCCCTGCGCCGCTCTCGCAAGGGCGCCGGGGCGACCACACTGATGGTGAGCGTCCATCAGATCTGCGAGGCATCCACCCCCGTCATCGTCGGCCTTGCCCTCGATGACGCGATCGCCCGCGGCTCGGTGGCCGGCACCTGGGCGTGGATCGCCCTCCTGGCCGGCATCTATGTCGTCCTCTCCGCGTGCGGGAACGGCGCGGGCCCCGTCGGCGTTCGCGCCTGCACCCGAGCCGAGCACGACGTCCGTCAGGCCGTCGTCGCTCGCTTCCTGGACCCGCGGGGGATGAAGGGTGAGAGGTCGACCGGCGAGGCGCTGAGCATCGCGAGCTCCGACGCCTCCGAGGTGGGCAACAGCGTCCACGCGCTCGCCTCCGGGGTGAGTGGCCTGGCGGCCCTCGGCGTCGCGACGCTCGCTCTCTTCGTCACCTCGCCCCTGCTCGGGCTCGTCGCTTTGGTCTCGGTGCTGGTCGTGGTCTTCGTCGCACCTCTCCTGGCGCGTCCCCTGCAGCAGCGCAGCGCCGCTCAGCAGGAGGCGGCCGCTCAGTCCGCGGCCGTGGCGGTCGACCTGGTCGAGGGCCTGCGCGTGCTCGGCGGCATCGGGGCGGAGCAGACGGCCGCGGACCGCTACCGTGAGATGAGTCAGGTCTCCCGGCGTGCACGCGTGCGTGCCGGGGCGGCGGAAGCCCTCTTCGAGGGTGTCACCAGCACGATCGGCGGATTCCTGCTCGTCGCCGTCGCGGCTGTCGGGGCGCTGCTGGCGATGCGGGGCGAGCTGACCGCCGGACAGCTCGTCGCGGGAGTCGGCCTCGCGCAGTTCCTGGTAGGCCCGGTCAGCAGGATCGCCTACGCCGGCGCGCTGGCCGCGACGACGTACGCGTCGGCCCGCCGAATCGCCGATCTGCTGAACACTGACTACGCCGTGGGCGAGCCCGCGGCGGACCTGCCAGGGGCCGTCCCCGGCCAGGACGGGATCGCGCTCGGGGTCGAGCGTGTCCACGGAGGTCATCTGCGCGGCCTCGACCTCCGGGTTCTCATGGGGGAGTTCGTCGCGATGGTCGTCGATGACCTGGGTGAGCGCTTGGAGCTGCTCGATCTGCTGGCCAGACGCCACGACCCGGCAACGGGTCGCGTGATGGTCGACGGCGTGCCTGCCGAGCAGTACCCACTCGACGATCTGAGACGGAGGGTCGTCGTGGTGCCGCACGACGCGTCGCTCTTCACCGAGCCCGTGGCCGACATCCTCGGCCCCCGCCCTGGCCCTGCTCTCGTGGCCGCGCGCGCGGAGGAGGTCGCCGACTCGATTCGCGAGCTCGGATCGCTGCAGGGCGGCCGCAACCTCTCCGGTGGGCAACGGCAACGGCTGTCCTTGGCGCGCGCCCTCGCCATCGACCCACCGGTTCTGGTGCTCGATGAGCCGACGAGCGCGCTCGATGCGGTGACGGAGGCAGCCGTCGCTGCGGGCCTGCGAGACCTGCGCGCGGGTCGCCACACGACGATCGTCATCACCTCCAGCGCCGGAGTGCTGGCCGCGGCCGACCGCGTGGTCTTCGTGAGCGAGGGCAGGGTCGTCGCTTCCGGACGGCACGAGGAGCTGACCTTTGACGAGCGCTACGCAGGCGTGGTGCTGGCATGAGCGGACGGCAACGCCCGGCAGGGGATCCGACGTTGCCCGTCGCCTCCGCCCGCGAGGCCCGACGCCACCTCTGGAGCGTTCTCCGGCCCGACTGGCCGGGGGCGTTGCTGGCCATCGTGGTCCTGGTCGTGACCGTGGCCGTGGGCCTGGTCATACCCCCCGCGATCGGCCGCGTCGTCGATGTCGCCGACGGCCAGGGCACGCGTCACGATCTTGCTGGCGCGCTGCTCGTCATCACCGTCGCGACCATGATCCAGGGGCTCACGGCCAGTGCGGGCTGGTACCTCGTGGTACGCGTGGGCGAGGGGGCGCTCGCGGCCCTGCGCGAGGCTGTTCTCGGGCATGCCCTGGCCATCCCGCGCGCGAGCGTCGAACGAGGCGGCACCGGTGATCTCGTCTCGCGGGTGAGCAACGACGTCGACCGGGTCAGTCAGGCGCTGCGCGAGGGCGTACCGGAACTGCTGTGGTCCATCTTCACGGTGGCACTGACCCTGGTCGGCCTGGCCGCGCTCGACTGGCGCTTCGCCCTGGCGGGTCTGGTCTCGCTCCCGTTCTACGCCTGGGCCGCGCACGGCTACACGGTGATCGCACCTCCGCTCTACGTCGACGAGCGCCGCGCCGAGGGCGATCGCTCTCAGCAGCTCCTGGAGGCCCTGGGCGGAGCTCGGACGATCCAGGCGCTCGTGCTGGGTCCGCGTCATCTGCGGCGGGTCGAGGCAGCCTCGGAGGCGGCCCGGCTCCGCAGCATCCGCGCCGCCGACACCACGGCCTGGTTCTTCTCACGCATCCACGCCGGCGAACTGACCGGCACCGCGACCGTGCTGCTGGTCGGCGCCGCACTGGTGGGTGACGGCTCGGTCTCCCTCGGCGCCGCCACGGCGGCGGCCCTCTACTTCATCCGGCTCTACGACCCGATCGGCGCTCTCGTCCACCTGCTCGACGAGATCCAGAGCGCGACGGCTTCCCTGCGCCGCCTGACCGGCATCGTGCAACTGCCACTGGACCGTAGAGCGGACGGGCCGACTCCGCGGGACTCCCGTCTCGTGCTGGCGGGCGTTGGCTTCGGGTACGACGACCCCGACGTCCTCCACCAGGTCGATCTGGTCGTCGAGCCGGGCGAGCACGTCGCGCTCGTCGGGACGAGCGGGGCAGGCAAGACGACGCTGGCCGCTCTCGTGGCCGGCATCCACACGCCGCGGGCGGGTCGCATCGAGCTCGGCGGCACGGCCGTCGACGCCCTCTCCCGCGAGCAGTTGTCGGCCCGGGTCACGCTGGTGACACAAGAAGTCCATGTCTTCGCTGGGACGCTGGCACAGGATCTGCGGCTGGCCCGGCCCGAGGCCAGCGACGACGATCTGTTGGCCGCGCTGAGCGCCGTAGGGGCGCTCGACTGGGTCGCCGTGCTTCCCGACGGCTTGGCGACGCGAGTGGGCGCCGGCGGACGTGCCCTGACTCCCTTGCAGGCCCAGCAGCTGGCACTGACCCGGTTGGTGCTGCGCGACCCGGATCTCGCGATCCTCGACGAGGCGACGGCAGAGGCCGGTAGCACCGGTGCTCGCCAGCTGGAGGCCTCCATGGCGCGGGTGCTCGCCGGACGGACCGCGCTGCTCGTGGCGCATCGCCTCAGTACCGCGGCGGCGGCGGATCGTGTCGTCGTCCTCGAACGCGGCAGAGTCGTGGAGGAGGGGCCACCCGACGTGCTGGCAGCCGGCGACGGCCCCTACGCGCGGCTCTGGCGCGCATGGCAGTCTGCTCGTTGAGAGCATCGGGCACGAGCACGATCGCGTTCGGGTCGCCCGACCGGTCGTGCCCGCCCGAATCGGAGACCCCACTCACCTGCATGTATGCTCGCTCGCGTTCGGCGGCCGGTTACGGCGGTCGGATGGGCAGGTAGCTCAGTTGGTACGAGCGTCCGCCTGAAAAGTGGAAGGTCGGCGGTTCGACCCCGCCCCTGCCCACCACACAGCAGGTCGCTGACCTGCGAGAACAGCCCCCGCCGGCGCTGGCGGGGGCTGTCGTCATTCCGGGCCAGTTGCAGTTCCAGTTGCAGTTGCGTGCGCGCGGGATCTGTGTGCGAGCCGCGGCCGAGGTCGATTGGCACCCGGTCAGCCACATACAGGCGGCCTGTGCAGGAACCGGCGACTCCGATCGCGAGGTCTCCACACCGCTCGAGGCCCGCATGTTCCTGCCAGGCATCCGCACGCCAGCCCGGCCAACTGGTCGCGGCTCCCAGATCGCAGCCCCAGCCCATCGACCCACACCGCAACGCGTGGCACATCTGGGAAGTCATCGCAACCGGCAACCGTGCCTCAGCGCCCCGCGTCCTTCCGCCCGCAATGACGCACGCACTTCGGTGGGTACGACGTGCGAACGCTTGGGTTGGGGCTGTCGTTCGGAGAGACGGTCTGTGCGGCGTTCTTCGTCCGAGATGGCGCGTGTGATGAAATTCCGGGGCACCGCTCAAGAGGACGTTTCGCGACCTGCTAAGTCCGGGAGAGGATGAGGTCGTGGGCGCGAAGGGAGGTCGTCAGGGCAGCACGCGGCGTACTTCGTCGCCGAGGACGCAACGCGGGGCAGCGGTGAATTCGAGCGGCTCGGATAGGAAGGAGCCTACTTTCGAGCGGCGGCGAAAGATGCCCAGAGACGAACTGTTCGCCGACCTCAGGCAAGGGGCACGCAACGTTGCTGGTGTCCGCTGGCAGACAAGCGTGTGTGCGCACCTTTTGGTTGCCTCGCATGCTGGAGAACTGGACTTCGTGAGTCTCGTACCTGAGGGATACGAGGACGCGGACTGCACCTCTCGTGACGGCGCCCGCACCTACGTGCAGATGAAAGAACTCGATGCTGGCCATGGCGTCATGCACCCGTCCGGTGTAGCTGAAGCGCTGGCGCACGCCGAGGCGAGCGCTCGAGGCGCCAGGATCGTCCTCATCACCGACGGCACCCTGAGTTCGGAGCTGACGTTCACCGGCTGGAAGGACACGCTTGGACCTGCGACCCGGCCCGGTGTCAGCCGCATCAAGGACGGCCTGATTTCAAGCGGCTACTCCGACGACGAAGCCGACGACATCTTGTCCCGGTCGCATCTATTACACCTGCCTTACCGGCTGCGCCAAGACACCGAAAGGCTGCTGGTCCAGTCCGCTGCCGCACATCCAACGGTGGGCGGGCTCACTGTGGCCCGCCTGACCGACGAAGTAGGCCGTCTGTCGGGCGATCAGCGTCGGGCGACATCGACTACTGCTGGGTTGCTGCGGACCAGTGACATCGACGCCCTTCTCGTCGAGATCCAGGACTCGGTGGACCCGGCGGGGCTGCACCAGGCGTTGACGGCTGGTGTGTGCGCTCCGGTCGACTTCATCGCTCCCGAAGAGATCGAGTCCCGGGTCTTCTACCTCGGTGTCGACGGCCGGCCGGCCCACATCGCAGCCAATCTGGACGTCCGCCGTCCTGTGGAGCTTGATGCGTGCGGTGAGGGACTGGCAACCGAACGTGCCGTCATTTTGGTGGGACCTTCGGGTGCCGGGAAGTCCGTGCTGTTGTGGCGTGCGGCCCGCGACCTAGTCCCGGGTGCACGTGTCCTGCGGGTTCTTCGGGTCCAGACTGAGGAGGACGCCCGAGACCTTGCCCGACATGTACGTCTACAGCGGCCAAGTGACCACTCGCCCGTGTTGGTCGTCTGCGACGACCTAGGCCGGCCGCACGTCGGTGAGTGGTCGAAAGCGGCAGCCTTAGTCCGAGAGGTGCCGGGGACGCTTCTGTTGGGTGCCGCTCGAGCCGAAGACTTCACACCGGCCCTGACGGTGGGTGCGACCCGGATCGTTCGACCGGTGCTGATCGCGCCCGTGGCCAAGGATCTGGGGGAGCGGCTGAGCACTCGGGGCGTCGCTCTTCAGATGGACCCGCTTGAGGCTCTCGGAAAGTCTGAGGGGCTGATGATGGAGTTCATCGCTCTACTGACGACTGGGCGACGTCTGCGTGAGGTTTTGGCGGCACAGGTTGAGCAACTCCGAGACCCTGCCAGGCGGCTGCAACGCGAAGGGGCCCGACTGGTGACGACCGCCCATCTGCTTGGTCTGCAACTCGACGCAGACCGGCTGGGTGCTCAGTTGCTGGCCAATGCGCCCAGGCCGCAGGCGCCTCGCGGAGACGCGCCAGGAACGGAGCGGAATGAGCCAGCAGCAGCTGGGTGGGATCCTGACGAGTCCGATGTCGGTGATGCGCTCTCTGTTCTTCGAGACGAGCACATCGCCGTCGAGAGCGGCTCCACCTGGCGGGGCCTGCATGAACTCCGGTCGGCCGTAATCAGTGGGCTGCTTCATGAGAGCCCACCACCTACGACGGCCACGACGCTGTCTCGACTCGCTCCCGTCATCGACCCAGATCACGCGGGCTGGATGCTGCGACGCGTCGCGGAACAATTCCCGAAGGATCTGAATGAGGTCGTAACGGCGTTGTCGCAGACCCTTCTGAACCGAGGAGCGTCGACGGCGACGATCGCATCGTTCCTAGAGGGCGCCGAACGCGCCGACAATGCCCTCTATGCGACCGCCACACTCCCGGCACTTGAAGAGGCGAAAAAGGACAGCCTCCCGATCACCACCCTTGCCATGTTCATCTATCCGATGCGGAACCAGGGGTTCGGCGATACAGGCCAGGGAGGGGTCTTCGACGAGCTCTTGCCGATGATCCGACCCATCGCTGACAAGATCCCTCGACGAGTTGCCTTCGACACGACACTGACTTCGGCCTGCCGCGGCCTCGCCCAAGATGCGCTAGATGAGTTGCTGCGAAATGCGGACCTGGTCGACGCGACGCGCCTGCTCGAAGCGGGCCGCGAACCCCTCAACGTCTCAAAGGAATCGGTCCGTGCGCTGTTGGCGAGGTCGACAGCGCCGCATGACGACACCACCGCACTCGTGTGGTCGCGGCTGCTGGCTGTGTGCTCCATACACGTCTCGGCCGAAGAACTCGCCGAGGTCGCCGGAGACGTGACGCAGCGGGTACGGACCGTGTGCGCTGCGGACCCCTTCGTTCTCGACGCTGAGGTGCTGCACACCACCCCGCCTGAAGAGGACCAAGACGACGAAACCGAAGACGGCACCGCATCCGGAAATCGCACCGGCGAGAATCGTCTTCCGAACAGCCCAGCCCGGTCTAGCCTTTCGAGCCCCGGCCGGCTGACCGCAAGCGTCACACGGCTACTTCCTTCTGAGACCGATCAAGTCCCGCGATTGTCATGGGACCTTCCGCCGAAGTCCGACGATGGCCTCAACTGGTCGACAGTGTCTTGCCTTGAGCGCATTAAGGACGCCTGCCCTGAAATCGAACAGTTCCAGATCATCACCGTGACCGCTTCCGGTGCGCGATACCGGCTGCGCGACTTCGAACCCGGATACAAAAACATGGCCCGGGCCGCCTTCCCGGACCGGTTCTCGGTCCGCCAAAGCGTTGGCTACCAAGCCAGCCTTCGACGCATCACCTCGTCGCAGACATGGACCGAGGTCATCACCGCCCAAGCAGCCGTAGCATCCGACCTTACCGCCGCTGCACAGCAGATCCCGCTCCGGCTAAAGCCGGCGGACCACCCGAAGCGCCGGGCCGCTTGGCAGCAGCAGCTGGTCGATATCCGGAACCGTGTCAGCGCAATCAGTCCGCCACCACTGCCACCCGGGACTGCCAGCGACACCGCCCATGCCCACGATGACCAACGCGACCGAGCGGCCGACGCCACCACACGCGCATTGCAAACCGCCTTCGAGGCCGTCTTCAACGCCGCACCCCAAGACAACGAAGCAACGCGACGCGCCCTCGCCATGGCGATGTCGTTAAGAGACGCCGCTGACGCTCTCGACAAGGCACGCGACGCCGCTCAACCCGTCGTTCCTGAAGTCGGATCCGTGTTACCCGAAGCCCTGAGCACACACATGCGCAGTGCAGCGGACCTGGCTGCGGCCCTCCATGTTCAGCCGACACAAGCACGACATGTGCGAGCCGATGACCCGTCCGGTTCAGCCGCTGAGATCGTGGAGCGAGTGCGCGAAGAGGCCAGCGTTCAGGGCGCTGAAACACTGCGGCAAGTCTTGGCCCGCGTCCCAGAGGCTACCTACCAGCTCGTTGCTGACCCCGATCCCGCGTCATGGGCTCTACAACCCAACAGTTGGGTGATCGTCACCCCAGGAGAACTGCTCGACCAGACCCTCGAGGCACTCGGAACTCTCGACGACGCCGCTCGTGAAGTTCTCGGACCGCACACAGTGGTCATCCCCATCGCCATCGCCGAGGACAGAGCCGATGACCACGACACGCAAGTCACATCAGTGATCTCGCTCGACATGGGTTTCCAGCTGTCCTCTACCTCGACCCGTGAACCGTTACAGATCACCCCAGATGCTGTTCGCGCTTGGGCTATCGCCGCCGGCGTACGTGCCTTCGGTGGAACGTCAAGCCATCTCGACGCCGCCAGCAAGCTTGTCGAGCAGTCACAAGAAGCAGCGCGCCGCCGAATGCGCCGGCTGCCAGACCCGGGCACGGGCACGGTGACCTCAATGGGAGCCCCCTCACCCGAGCGCCCTCCAGTCGCAGTCGGGCCGGGGGCAGACCACAACCCAGACTCTCCCGATGGGGCTCTCGCCCTATTGAAGGCGCAGGTCAAGGCTGAAGAAGCCGGGACCACCACCACGTACCTCGCAGAGGTGGTCCTGCGCGCCACCACCGGTGTGCCGCACGACGATGAGTCGATGCGCTTGATTGAACTGCTGTCCGTTCTTCACTTCGACAGGCTTCAGAGCCAAGTGCAAGAAGCCACTGCGGCTCAGGCCGCCGCTGCGCAGACTGCTATCACTCTCACCTCCACTGAGTCGACTAACACAGCTGACCTTCCGGTATAGACGAGTACGCCAGGAGGCGTGCGCGCCAAACGGTCTCAGTCGGCGGGACGGCTTACCAGTCGTTTCCGTCGGCAACCTCGGAGTCGTATCGGAGGTTGGCCTTAAGTCCTACACCGCAGCGTCGATGTGTTTGGGAAGATCTCGCACTGAGCATCTGAAGTGCGGCGACCAATACTAGTGGAGTCCACTGCAGCGCTCGCTGCGGACTTGCCTCGGACCGGCGTCATACCGCCCTTCGGGTCGCTGGACTAGCCCCCGGATCTGCCGTTGGGCAACCAGCGCCGCACGGCGGAGCGGAACGAGGCCGACGGGTCGATCGCGACCACGTCCACCCGGCGCCGCCACCAGCGCGGCTGTGCGGCCAGCCAGGCCGCGACGGCTCCTGCATCCCGACCCTCGACCACGTCGATCACCTCACCAGTCGAGAGGTCGAGGAAGGTCGTCATCCAGGGCTCGATCCGCCGCCACGAGCCACGGTCGTCCTTGAACTAGCGCACCGACCTGAACCGGTGCTCATCGATCCCCAACCGTCGCACCAGCCGCGGCCGTGTCCGGCGCCACGCCGCCAGCGCTGCCGCTGCCTGATCGACGAGGCGTTGCACGGTCGGCCAGGAGAGCCCGAACTGGTTAGCGACGCGGTCGATGGCTCGGACCTCGCTGGCGACCGCGTCGAGGATCGCGTCCTTGAGTCCAGTGGTGAGCCTGGCGCGGGGCGGGACCTGGTCGGTGTGCTCGGTGAACGACTTGCGGGCGCACAACGCTTCGGTGCACTTGCAGCGCTTCTTGATCCAGGCGACCTCGACGTGCCCGTCGAAGCTCACGTCGGCAAGCCGCTGTCGGGTGCGTTGGTGCACCCGCGAGGACAGCGCCCCGCAGTCGGGGCAGGCCGCCTCGCTCGCCGTCGCCGCGATCACCACGGTGCGTGCACCGTCGTCGTCGCGGGTCGCCTCGAGGACCTCGTGGTCGGGCAGGTTGAACAACACCGACGCAGCCGAAGAGGCCGCGCCAGCCGTAGGCTGGGACACGCTCGTGGTCCCCTCTGCCGGATGCCTGAAGAACACCCAGCCTGCCGCAGGGCCACGAGCACCTACGTCAGGATCGCGTCACGCCGAACGTTGAAGAGCCGACATACGGGCCTTTTGGCCGGTCATGGAGCCCCGTTCTGGGGCCTCAGATGTGACCACCGCGCAGAAGATCGGCGAGAAAGTTCAGAATGGATCTGCGGCCACCTTGGAAAATACTCTTACGGCTATTCGCCGGAACCTGCCCAAGCCCACGGACTTATATCGAGACGCATGACTCATCGATGATGCAGTCTAAAAGACTGGTTCGCACGCGATAGCCATGCTTACGAGAAGTGACTGCTCAAATTTTGATTAGTCGAGATCCTGGAACAGGATTTAGACGTAATATCCATCTATTACGACAGTCTCACAGCCGCCCATGACGTGATCGTAGCCAGAGATGACATGACATATGTCATTGTCACCTGCCCCGCCCCATACTTTGTCATCCCCGTTCAAGTCGTCATCACTGGCGATGATGAGGTCGTCATCACCATCGCCTGAAAGACGGTCGTCGTTCGGCCCCCCATACAAAACGTCGGTGCCACCGTCTCCGTGTATGTCGTCCAGTCCGTTTCCACCTGCTAGGCCGTCGACTTCGTTATTAGAATAGACGACGTAGTCGTAGCCTGGGCCTCCGAAAACCGTGTCTCCCGAGTCTCCTCCGCGAACCAGATCCTTACCTCCTCGCGCGTCGACCGAGTCGTTCCCGTCATAGGCGAAGATCACGTCATCGCCACCGCTGCCGGTGATGTTGTCTGCCGAGTTCGTGCCGGAACAGGAGCCACCTCCCGAAGAACAGGCGATGTTGGCTGCGTAAGCGGCAGACAACGCGAAGCAGCAACCGATGAGTACAGTCACCGCCAAACCTTCACAGAAGCGAAGCGTTGCGTTCTTCCGACTCAACGTCCTGCTCCCTTAACCAGACTTTGCGCCAAAAGTTCCGGATCTGGGCACTCGGCGAAGCGCGACTGAAGCGCGTCATTTCCAAAAAAGGTTAAAAAAGCCTCCAGGTTGCTCTTATCTTCTAAAAGCTTTTGCAGCCCAGGGCACTCGAGAATCGGTACGCTATTAGCCTTTTGCCGCGACATGAATTCATCTAGAGATTCACCAGGCGTCGCTCCTAAATCCGTCAATGTGTAGCGGACCTCGTCTGCTCCGACGCCCTTAGATTCGCTCGGCGGAGCCGACGGTGCGGCGGAGGTGTGCGTCGACCCGGGCACTAGCCACATCGCAAGAGCGATCATGATCACACCAACTGCTGCCCCAATGCCGCCCGCGATGTTTCTCATCGTGTACTCCTTGGCACTCCTGGATTCGATCAAAGTACTACGTGATGGCGGTCGCGGTCTTCGGTTCGCAGGAACTTTCTTGTCCTTCCTTCAGCTAGACCTTCCGCAGCACGACGGTAGCGACGCCGAGCCATCCGATGCGGAACCGGCTGACGTGCCCAAAGGGTTCCGTGATGACCCGGGCCTCGTCACGGCGGCAAGCTACGGAGACGGCTGGCCCCTCACCGTCGAGTACGGTGCGCTCACCTGCCGCATCGTGAAGTCTGGCGGCCGAGAAGCGTCCTCGGTGACGATCCGTGTGCCGGGAGCGCAGTACGCACTCAACGGCGTCGCCCGGTCAATGTCGCCCTTCCAGAACGTGGACCCGATCTGGGCCGACAATCCCGACATCAAGGGCGCAAAGCTGGATCTAGGACCGTTCATTGAGCGCGGACTTGAACTCTGCGAATAGACCACAATGCGGCCACCTCTAAGGCGTGGTCGGGCATAGTCAGTCGTGGTCTACGCCTCACCAGGATTCGGACCTCGACCTGCTGAAACGGCCTCTGACCTGGGCAAACGGCGGACCACCGATTCGCGCTGAAAGGTGGAAGGTCGGCGGTTCGACCCCGCCCTTGCCCACCACCACGAGGGCCGTGTTTCGGCTGGTAGATCGGCGAAAGCCGCCGCCAGCCGGGCGCGGCCCTCAGGCTTTCTACGAGGTCGAGACCGCATCGGACCGCGTCCGCTCCTCGCCACGAGTGGCGCACGCCGGCGTCGCGACCAGCGGCCCCACTCGCCTGGAGTCGACCTGGGCGCGGTGCGTCTCCGAGCCGTCACGGGGCGAGGCACCGTGGACGGCATAGTTGCAGGTGGGCGCCGCGGAAGGCCCTGGGCTCACAGGGCGAGGAGCAACAGGGTGAGGGTCACCGCCGACAGTCCGGCGAGGACGCCAGCCGGCTGCCAGTCCGGATCGTGGGCCCGCAGGTGTGCGCCCACCGCACCGAGGAAGTACACCACCAGCCCCGTCGCGGCGGCGATCGCGAGCGGCGCGAACCACAGGCCGGCGACCAGCCCCAAGGCGGCGGCTACCTGGAGTCCGCCGAGCACGGTCAGGACCGGGCCCTGCACCCCGACGGCGCTCATCAGGGTGACGATGCGCTCGGAGCGGGCGAGCTTGAGGCTGCCGGAGGCGAGCATGCCGGCGGCGAGCAGGACAGAGGCGATGTGTGCAGCGAGGGTCATGGGGTTGTCCTTCTGGGTCGATGTGGATGGGATGACAGCTGACGCGCGTGGGCCGGGGGTCAGCCACGCAGCAGAAGCGCCCCGTCGCGCCCGAGGCGTTCGACCGACGACGTGACGAGGTGGCGCGGGAGTCCGCCGAGGTCGGCCTTCCCGAGGAATCGGTCGATTCCGAGCCGGTCGCGGCGTTTCGCGATCTTGTCGGTGACTTCGCCGACGCTGCCGACGACCAGCGGGCCGTCCGGCCCCGCCATCGTCTCGAGCAGCGCGCGGTCGAGGTGGGCACCACGGCCCTCGGGGACGTAGGTGCGGTAGTAGGGGTAGAACGTGTCGCGTGCCTCCTGCGAGGTCGCGCCGACGTAGAGGTGACTCACTCCCGCCACGCGAGCCGCGCCCCATGTCCGGCCGCACCGGCCGCGTCGCGATGGACGTCGACCAGCGGTCGTGCGCGGGCCGGCGCCCCGCCCAGCGACGCGAGACTCATCGGGAGGCCCCGACGGCCCGCGCGAGAGGCGCTCGCTGACGTGCCACCCACGCCCACCCACACGCGTCGACGCAGTCGCCGCGTCGGTGATGTCGGTGATGTCGGTGATGTCGGTGATGTCGGTGAGGGAGAAGACGCCCGGTTCCATGACAACGACGTTAGGAAGTCCTCAGGTACCGATCAGTACCTATCGACTTCCGCGGTGGCCCCGTCCGAACCCGGGATCGACGGAGAGCGTGTGCACAGTCAGAGGCACAGCCCCCTCGCGGAAGAGTGAGAGAAGCGCGACGGGCGCCGCCACTGGGGGTGTCGGCGACGCGAGGGAGTCGATAGGTACCTCCGGTACCTTCGAGGAGTGAAGTCACTCCAGGCTGGCAACGTGTTCCTCGCCGACTGCCCTGCCCGGACGGCCATCGAGGTCATCGCGCACAAGTGGTCGGTCGTGGTCCTGTTCGCTCTCAGCGAGGGGCCCAAGCGTCACGGCGAACTCGTCACCCTCACCGGGGGCATCTCCCGCAAGGTTCTCACCGAGACTCTCCGAAAGCTGCAGGCCAACGGTCTGGTCACCCGTGAGGCGTTCGCCGAGGCGCCCCCGCGGGTGGAGTACGCGCTGACCCCGCTCGGGGAGACGCTGCAGGAGCCGATCCGGATGCTGACCCTGTGGGCTCGGGAGAACGGCGAAGCACTGGTCGACCACCAGGAGTCGTACTCGCGTACCTGATGCGCCACCGACCATCGCAGGGCCCTCGCCGAGACGACCGCGTGGTCTGGCCGGGTGCGCAACACATGGCACGAGGACGGCACGAGGACGGCCCGACGACGGCCAGGCGCGCCCCTCGCTACCGGGGCACCTCGGAGTGCGTCGGGGCGGGCAGCGCTCGGGCCAGCAGGTCGTGGAGGGTGACGACGACGAACCCGCCGCGCTCGCGCGGCACCACGCCCAGGTGGACCCGGCTGCGCTGCATCCGACTCAGCGCCTCGCGCAGCGAGGTCGTGCCGGGCACGGTGAGCACGTCCTGACGCAGGTCGGCCAGCCCGGCGCCGGGCTCGGCGTCCAGGGTGTCTCGTACGTGCACCATGCCGGTGGCCGCACCCGACTCGTCGACCAGCACGATGCGCAGGTGCCGGGAGCGCCGAGCCGCCTCCCGCACCTGCGAGACGGTCGCGGTCGCGCCGACGGCCGTCGGCGCCCTGCCCAGGTCGAGGTCGTCGACGGTGAGACGGTCGAGGTCGAGAGCGTCGTCGACCTGGGCGGAGAACTCGGCCTCCAAGGTGCCGACCGTGGCCGAGTGCCGGACCAGGGCCCTCAGGTCGGCCGGGGAGTGGCCGACGGCCGCGGTGTCGCGTGGCTCCACCCCCACCCGGCGCAGCAGGGCGTTGGCCACCGCGTTCATCCCGCGCAGCACGGGTCGGGTCAGCGCCATGAAGCCCCGCATCGGCGGCGCGAGCAGCACGGCGGCCGTCTCGGGATGCGCGATGGCCCACGACTTGGGCGCCATCTCACCGACGACGAGGTGCAGGAACGTGACCACGCCGATGGCCACCGCGAACGCGACCACCTCCACCGTCCAGGACGGCGCACCCGTGGCGTCGAGCAGCGGGGTCACGGCGTACTTGAGAGCGGGCTTGGTGACCGCACCCAGGCCGAGGGCGCACGCGGTGATGCCGAGCTGGCAGGCCGCCAGCACGATCGTCAGCTCGTCGACCGACCGCACGGCGGCGCGGGCGCCCGCGCTGTGCGCAGCCCGCGCCTCGAGCCGGTGCCGACGGGCGGCGAGCACGGCGAACTCCGTGGCCACGAAGAAGGCGCTGAGCACGATGAGAGCGACCGTCACGGCGCCCACGACCACGGGACTCATGCCGTGTCCTCGCCGAGTCGGGCCAGCACGAGCGCCGGGACGTGACGACGCACCTCGAGCACCTGCAGGTGCAGGCGGGTCACCGGGGTGTGCTCGGACGCCATCGGACCCGAGGGCAGCTCGACCGCCACCGCGTCGCCCTCCACCGGGAGCCGGCCCAGCACGGCCACCACGAGACCACCGAGGGTCTCCTGCGAGCACGCGGGGAGCGGGCGTCCTATCCGGCGAGCCACCTCGTCGAGGGGCAGCGCGCCGGCCAAGCGCCACTCCACGACCTCCTCACCCACCGCCCCAGGGGCATCGGGATCGTCGGGATCGAGGTGGGAGACCGGGTCGTGCTCGTCGTCTATCTCCCCCACCAGCTCCTCGGCGAGATCCTCCACCGTGACGACGCCAGCCAGCTCGCCGTGCTCGTCGAGCACGCACGCCAGTGGCGAGGTGGCGTCCAGCAGCGTCGTCAGGGCGTCGGGCAGGCGCATGGAAGCCGGCACCAGCAGTGGCGGGCGCATGACCTCGCTGACGCGAGCGGCTGCGGAACCGTCCGGGGTGCCCTGCGCCTCCAGCCGGTCGAGCACGTCGAGCAGGTCGACGACGCCGACCACGTCGCCGCTGACGTCGAGCACCGGATGCCGCGAGTGCGCGTCGCGACTGGTGGTCTCCCACAGCTCTGCCAGCGTCAGGTCCGTCGTCACGACGCCGACCCGCGCTCGCGGCACCATGGCGTGGGCGACGTCGCGGTCGGGGAACTCGACGAGGCGGTCCAGCAGCAGCGAGAGGTCGGGCGCCAGGTCACCCGAGGCGCGCGAGTCGCTCACGATGGCCCCGAGGTCGTCGCGGGTCACAGCGTGCTCGACATCGTGCACGGGCTCCATCCCCACGGCCCGCAGGAGCCGCTCCGAGGCGCGGTCGAAGAAGGCGATGAGCCAGCCGAACAGTCGCAGGTAGAGCTGCGTCGACCTGGCCAGGGCGATGGCCAGCCGCTCGGGCCGGGCGATCGCCAGGTTCTTGGGGAACAGCTCGCCGAGCACCATCTGCACGCCCGTCGAGACCACGAGTGCTGCCATCGTGCCGATCGTCACGCCGACGGCGGTGGGCACGCCGACCCCACCGAGCGCCGTCCCGATGGCCGCACCCACGAGGGGTTCGGCGGCGTAGCCCACGAGGAGGGCCGTGACGGTGATGCCGAGCTGCGCACCCGAGAGCATGAAGGACGTGCGCCGGGTGATGTCGAGCGCACGCGCGGCGCCTCGGTCGCCGTCTGCGGCCATGGCCGCGAGGCGGGAACGGTCCGCGGACATGTACGCGAACTCCTGGGCCACGAAGTAGCCGGTCGCCGCCGTGATGGCCAGGATCACCAGCAGCCCCAGCAGCAGCGTCAGCACCCACATGAGGGGTGCCTCCGAAGAGTTCGTGCGAGACGTCGAGCAAGGGGGCGGCGGGACGAGCGTCGTCCGTCGTCGGGCATGGTGCGGGCGGCTCCTGGGTCGGGCACCGAGTCGGTGTCGTCGGGTCCAACGTGTGAGGGGGCGCCGCGGTTCCCGGGAGCGCCAGGACCGGCCGCGGGGCGGCAACCGGAGGCGAGGTGCGGGGAGAGATCAGGGTTCGCGCGGGTGGCACCCGACGTGAGAGGCGCCACGGTTGCGACCGGCGGAGGCTGGGTAACGCTCGGTGGTGAGCAGCACCGACACCACCACGCCCGACACGGGGATCGGGAGGATCGACGCCTTCCAACGCCGGCACCCGGTGATCGGCCTGCCCGTCGCCGTCGTCTACAAGTTCTTCGACGACCAAGGGGGCTACCTGGCGGTCATGATCACCTACTACGGGTTCGTCTCGGTCGTGCCCATGCTGCTGCTCGCGACCACGGTGCTCGGATTCGTGCTCCAGGGTGACCCCTCGCTGCAGGGGAGGATCCTCGACTCGGCGATCCGCGACTTCCCGGTCGTCGGTGACCAGCTCGGCCGACCCGAGGGTCTACGCGGATCCCCCACCGCGCTGCTGATCGGATCGCTGGCCGCCCTCTACGGCTCTCTGGGGCTCGGCACCGCACTCCAGAACGCTGTGAACACGGTCTGGGCGGTGCCGCGCAACAGCCGCCCCAACCCCCTGCTGCTGCGGCTGCGCAGCCTCGTGCTGCTCATCACCGCCGGGCTCGCTCTGCTGGTCCTCTCGTCGGTGCCGGTGGTGCTGCCGGTGCTCTTCGGCTGGACCGGCCCCCTGCTCGGTCTCGGCGCGCCCCTCGCGGGCGTCGTCGTCATGGCCCTGCTGCTGACCGCCATCCTCTGGCTGGCCGAGGGGCGCCGCCGTCCGCTGCGTCGCAGCATGCCCGGGGCCGTCGTCGTGACCGTCTTGTGGCAGGGAATCCAGGTCGCCGCCACCCTCATCGCCCAACACGCCGCCGCGCAGGCCTCCGCCATGAACCAGACCTTCGGGCTGGTGCTGGGCCTGATCGCCGTCACCTACCTGGCCGCCCTGGCCCTGGTGCTGGGCCTGGAGCTGAACGTGGTCCTCACCCGGCGGCTGTGGCCGCGTGCACTGCTGACGCCCTTCTCCGACGACGTCGCGCTCACCCCCGGCGACAAGCGCGCGTACGCCGGCTACGTGCGCTCGCAGCGACACAAGGGCTTCCAGTACGTCGTCACGGGGTTCCGGGAGCCGAGCCGCGACGACCCCGAGGGGCCGGACGACGGGCTGGACACCTCCACCCGATGACGCGCCACTCGTCACCACCTGCGGCCGGCGCAGATCACCGCCGGTCACGACGCGCCCGCTGACCCTCCCGCGGGGGTGTACCCGTCGCCGCCCGTGCCCGGCAGGGTGCTGGGGTTCCGGTTGCCTGCGGCAACCACACCCCGAGACGAGACGAGGCTGCTGAGAATGGTGAAGGTGCTCGAACCGGTCGACGACGCCACGAGCTACGAGCTCGACGACATCGTCGTGACCGAGCCCGGAGTGATCCGGCGGGCCATCGGCGCAGCGGCGGTCGGCAACATCACCGAGTGGTACGACTTCGGCGTCTACGCGTACTTCGAGCCGACGATCAAGAAGGTCTTCTTCTCCGGTCTCGACGACACCGTCGGCACGATCGCCACCTTCGGGCTGTTCGCCGTCGCGTTCCTCGTGCGACCGTTCGGCGGCATGTTCTTCGGCCCCCTGGCCGACCGGATCGGTCGCAACCGCGTGCTGGCCACGACGATGATCATGATGGCACTGGGCACGTTCCTCATCGGATGCATCCCGTCGAAGGCGAGCATCGGCCTCTGGGCGCCCATGCTGCTGCTGCTGGCCCGGCTGCTCCAGGGCTTCTCCACCGGCGGCGAGTACGGCAACGCGATGACCTTCATCGCCGAGTACGCCCCCGACCGCAAGCGCGGTTTCCTCGGCAGCTGGCTGGAGTTCGGCACCTTCGTCGGCTACCTGCTCGGCGCCTTGCTCGTGACCCTGGCCGACGCCACTCTCAGCCAACAACAGCTGCTCTCCTGGGGCTGGCGACTGCCGTTCTTCGTCGCCCTGCCGCTCGGCATGGTCGGCGTCTACCTGCGCACCCGGCTCGCCGACACCCCCGCCTATGCGGCTCTGGAGAAGCAGGCCGACCAACGCGAGGCGCAGCACAAGGAGCGCAACGCCGGCGGCGAGACCAAGCGCCTGGCGCGCCTCTACCCGTTCGTACTGGTGTGCATGGGCCTCGTGATCGTCTGGAACGTCACCAACTACATGCTCACCTCCTACATGCCGACCTACCTCACCGACACCATCAAGAAGGGCGACGGCAGCGGTATCAGCGCCTCGGCCTCGCAGTGGCTGCAGATCGGCGTCATGGTCATCGCCCTGGTCTCCATCCCGCTGCTCGGGATGCTCTCGGACCGCATCGGCCGCAAGCCGATCGCGTGGACCGGCACCGCGATGCTCATCGTGCTGGCCTTCCCGATGGTGCTGCTCATCCGGGCCCAGAGCATGTGGTCGGTCTTCCTGGGCCTGCTCATCATGGGGATAGCGCTGATCTGCTTCAGCTCCACGATGCCCTCGACGCTGCCTTCGCTGTTCCCGACCGACGTGCGCGGGGCCGGGCTCTCGGTGTCGTTCAACGTCGCGGTCTCGCTGTTCGCCGGCACGACCTCGTTCGTCGTCGGGTCGCTGGTCGGGCTCACCGGCGACCTGAACTGGCCCGCCTACTACCTCATCATCGCCGGCCTCGTCGGAGCGGTGTCCCTGATGTTCCTCAAGGAGCCTCGCGGTGAGCGCATGTGGGGCTCTGCTCCCGCCGCCGAGACCGAGGAGGAGGCACGCGAGATCGTGAACGCCGCCTGACCGGGCAGGTGCGCGGCCTCCGGGTCGCCACCCCTCCGGACCTGGGCCACGAGGCGAACGCTGCGTTGACTCGTCGACATGACCTCCCATCGCGACGCCACCCCCCTGCCCCTGCGCCTGATGGCCGCCGCCACGGCGTCCTACGGCGCGTACGCCCTCGCTCAGCCGGCTCATCTGCGTCGCGCGATCGGCTCGGAGGACGACGTGTGGGACACCGTCGCCCGCGTGTTCGGCGTGCGCGACCTCGCCGTCAGCACCGTGACCCTGGCCGGACCTCCCGGCGCGGCGCGGGCCGCGCACGGCATCCGGATCGCGCTCGACCTGGGTGACGCCGCCGTGCTCGGCTCGGTGCTCGATGGGCAGGCGCGCCGCAAGGCGGTCGGCGTCGCCCTGGCCTGGGGCGGCCTGAACGCCCTGGCCTGGCTGGCCTCGCGACGGTGAGCCGCGACCTCGATCTGAACCTGCCCGGCCGCCGCGAGCTCGTGCTGCGGGGCCGGTACGAGACCCTCAGCACGGCCAACGACCTGCTGGTGGCGCTGTGGTTCCTGGTCGGCAGCATCCTCTTCCTGAGGGCGAGCACCACCTACGCCGGCACCTGGCTGTTCATCGTCGGCTCGGCGCAGCTGCTGGCCCGACCCGCCATCCGGTTGACCCGCCGGTTCCACCTGCGACGTCACACGGGGCGCCCCGACGGCCACGAGAGCCACGAGGACTTCTGAGCGCAGCCAGTGGCGCGGTCGCGTCGGCAGGGCTCTCGGCGATGGGCGCGTCCGCCCCTCCCCGCGTCGCGACGGCCCGGCCCCGCACGACCCCTTCGGGCGAACCCGAGCGGGCGTACGGCGCGCGGACATCGCGAGGTTCGCTGAGGTCATGACGAACTTCGGCTACACCCTCATGACCGAGCAGAGCGGGCCGCGCGAGCTCGTGCGCTACGCCCAAGACGCCGAGCGGGTCGGTTTCGACCTGCTGGTGAGCAGCGACCACTACTCTCCCTGGCTCACCGAGCAGGGTCACGCGCCGTACGCGTGGACGACGCTGGGCGCCGTCGCGCAGGCCACCGAGCGCGTCGAGCTGATGACGTACGTGACCTGCCCGACCATCCGCTACCACCCCGCGGTCGTCGCGCAGAAGGCGGCGACGCTGCAGATCCTGGCCGAGGGACGGTTCACTCTCGGGCTCGGCAGCGGGGAGAGCCTCAACGAGCACGTGGTCGGCCGCGGCTGGCCGGGTGTGCAGGACCGGCAGGGCATGCTCGCCGAGGCGATCGAGATCATCCGGCGCCTGCATACCGGAGACCTCGTCGACCACAGGGGCGAGCACTTCCAGGTCGACTCCGCCCGCGTGTGGGACGTGCCCGAGCAGGGGATGCCCATCGGGGTCGCCGTGTCGGGCGGACGCTCGGTCGAGACGTTCGCACCGCTCGCCGACCACCTCATCGCGGTCGAGCCGCAGGCCGACCTCGTGACGGCGTGGAACGGCGTCGAGGGCGCCGGCACCATCGGCGACTCCGCCCGCGCTGTGGGGCAGATCCCGATCTGCTGGCACCCCGACGCCGACGAGGCACGGCGTATCGCCCACGACCAGTTCCGCTGGTTCGCCGGAGGGTGGTCGGTCAACGCCGACCTGCCCACGCCCGCCGGCTTCGCGGGCGCCACCCAGTTCGTGACCCCAGACGACGTGGCGGCGAACATCCCGTGCGGTCCCGACCTCGACGCGATCGTCGAGGCTGTCTCCGCCTTCTGGGAAGCCGGCTTCACCGACATCGCCCTGGTGCAGATCGGAGACCAGACCCAAGACCGGTTCCTGGCCGAGGCGGCCGCACCCCTGCTCGAGAAGCTCCGCACGGCCTCCGCCTGAGGCCGGTGACGCACGAAGACCCCCGCCGCCGGCGGGGGTCTTCGGGTCACCGTCCTGGAGAGTCGGAGGTCAGTCCGTGCCGGCGGCGCCGTGCTGCACGGCCTCGAGCAGGGCGGAGTTGAACGCCGGGATGTCGTCGGGGTTGCGGCTGGTGATGAGGTTGCCGTCGGTGACGACCTTCTCGTCCACCCACTCCCCGCCGGCGTTGCGGATGTCGGTCTGGAGGCTCGGCCACGACGTGAGCGTGCGGCCCCGCACGACGTCGGCCTCCACGAGCGTCCACGGTGCGTGGCAGATGGCGGCGACGGGAATCCCGGCGGCCACGGCGGCCGAGATGAACTCGACCGCGGCGGAGTCGGTGCGCAGGGCGTCGGGGTTCGCGACGCCGCCGGGCAGCACGACCGCGGCGTATTCCTCGATGCGCGCGTCGGCGACGGTGACGTCGACGGTGCGGGTCTCGGCCTTGTCGAGGTGCTCGAACATCTGCACCTCGCCGGCCTCGGGCGCGATGAGCACCGGCTCGAGGCCGGCGTCGCTCACGGCTTGCCAGGGCTCGACCAGCTCAGCCTGCTCGATGCCCTCGTTGGCGGTCAGGAACGCGATCTTGGTGGTCATACCCCGACGCTAGGTCGCGCGACCCGTCGGCCCACCGCCCGCGCGGGTGTCCCCCTTCGGGCGAGCCCCGATCGGCGCGGCACCGCGCCTGGAGAGCCCGGCCAGGCCACTCAGGTGACACCCGGCGGCGGGGCGGCCTGCCGAAGGGGCGCCTGGCACCAGGGCAGGAACCACTGCACCAGCGGGCCGATCGAGAGCGCGTACACCACGGTGCCGACGCCGAACGCGCCACCCAGAGCGATCCCCACCCCCAGCGCCGTCAGCTCGATACCGGTCCGGATCGCTCGGAGCGACCAGCTCGTCCGGCGAGCCAACCCCGTCATCAACCCGTCGCGCGCGGACGAGCCCAGGCGTGCGCCGAGGTAGAGCGCACCCGCAAACCCGTTGAGCAGCACTCCCCCGGCGAGCAGGGCGGCCTTCAGCGCCGGCGACTCCGTCGGCGGGAGGACGCGCAGCGTGGCGTCGATGCACCCCCCGACGCAGATCACGTTGACCAGCGTGGCTACGCCCGGTCGCTGGCGCAGCGGGATCCACAGCAGGAGGACGGCGAGACCGACCACGATCACGACCTCCCCGAACGACATGCTCGTGTGTCGCTGCAGCCCGGCGGGGAGGACGTCCCAGGGGCTCAGTCCCCACGTGCTGCGCACCAGCAGGCCGATCGAGACCCCGTAGAGGCCGACACCGACCAGCAACTGCACCAGGCGCCGCGTCACGCGGCGAGCGTCAGCGCGGCCAGCTCCCGAGTGAGTGTGCTGCCGTCCTCGTCGGCCAGGGCTGCCTGACGCAAGCGCGCCAGGGTGGCTGCGGCCTCCGCCTCCCCGACGAGCGCGTCGGCGGCGTCCATGAGCTTGGTGAAGCTCTCGACGCTGTGCTGGTGCGTCTCGCCGTATCCCTTGAGCACCCTGTGGGTCTCGACGATCTCGCATGCCAGGTCGTAGTCGACCGGCGCGACGGCGACGGCCCGGTCGAGCCAGGCGTCGATGGCGGCCTGCTCGCGGGCGAACCGGTACGAGCGCGGTCGCAGCGGGCGGAACATCGCCATCGCCCACAGCATGGTGAAGCCGATGATGCCGGTGGTGTTGACGATCATGCCGTTGCGGGTGAGTCTGCCCACCAGACGGCCGAACCAGGCGGAGTCTGCGACCCAGCGGCCCAGCCGGGTGGGCAGGGTGTCGGCGATCTCCTCGACCTGGGGGTGCAGGTACTCGCGCACGTTCATCAGCTGCCCCGGCGCCGCCTTGGCCTCGGCACGGACGCCGTCGAGTCGCTTGCGGCGGATCTTCTGCAGCGCCACCTGGATGGTGTCCTGGTAGCACATCCACAACGCCACGTGCCGAGCCGCCTCGCGCGTCAGCCGGTTGTCGGCCCCGGTGTCGACGGCGGCGAGGCGCTCCACCCGTTCGAGGTAGCGGTCGGTGTAGGCCGGGTTCTGGTAGACCGCCGTGCGCACCACCCCGTGCAGCAGCATCGACCGGGCCGGCGCCGGGAAGCGCTCGGCCACGAGCGTGGCCCGGCCGTGCAGTTGCGGGCCCACCAGGGCAGTCGGCTGACTCGCGGCCACCTCCTCGCGGCGGCGCTCCGCCTGCTCGGCGGCCTCCTCGGCCGCGTCGACCGGACGACGACGGCTGATGGTCACGGGTACCGGCCCCGCTCCCGCGGGCGCCGGCTCGATCGGCTTCGGCGCCGGTTGCCGGGCGGCCTCGAATCCCGCGGCGAACGCGCGCAGTGACGCCTCGACGCCCTTGCCCGAGGCACGGATCGCGTCCTCGAAGGGCTCCCGCTCGAACGGCAGCGCACCCGACCCCGCCAGCGCCCCGAAGAGTGCGGCGCTGACGACGCTCCCGGCTTCGAGGGCCAGTTGCATGAAGTCGGCGCCGATGAAGCGTCGGCCGGCAGCGTGGGCCGCCGCGAGCAGTGTGTTGCTGTCGACCCGACCATCGCCCAGGGCGAGCTTCTCGTCCATCGAGTACACGCGGTTCGTGGAGGCGATGAGCGTGGTGCGGTCGGGCGTGGCGAAACCGCGCTGGATCGCGCGACCCGCCTCCATCAGCTCCGAGGCGATCACCACGTCGACCTCTCCCGGCGCGGGGAAGAGGCTGAGCACCGGCTGGCGGCGAGCATCCCCGGCGCGCGCCGGGCGCCCGCCGCCGGGGTAGAGCTCGACGTAGTAGACGGTGGCACCGGTTCGTTGCGCGACGCCCGCGACCGATGTCGTCTGGGCGTAGTAGCCAGCTTGCTCGCCGACGGCGACGATCCAGTCGGCGAGCACCCCGCCGCCTTCGCCGCCCATCGCCAGAATCGCGATCGTCAGGGGCCGCCGGCCCTCCTGCCAGCTGCTCATGCGAGCTCCTCGACCATCTCGTAGCGGGCCGCCCGGCGCTCCACGCCGGCCGACATCAGACCGATCCACGCACGTCGCAGCCGGGCGAGCGTCTTGTCGCGCCAGCTCGGGTTGTGCACCAGGTCGCTGCGGTAGAACGACGGACACAAGGACGCCGCGTGCGCGTTCGCTCCGCACACCCCACAGCCGACGCAGGAGTCGAGCACCGTGGCCACCGGGTCGGTGCGCATCGGGTCGGGGTTGGGCTTGACGCTGAGCGAGGGGCAGCCGGACACCCGGATGCAGGCGTGGTCGCCGGTGCAGGTCTCGGCGTCGACCCCGAAGCGCTCCTTGACGACCCGTTTCCCGCTCTGCATCGCCTGCTTGCGCAGCGGCTTCTCACGCCGCTCCTTATTGAGCATGCACTCGCTCTGTGCCACCACGACCTTCGGCCCCGAGCTGGGAGTCGTGAGGGCGTCGACGAACACGTCCCTCAGCTTGGCGATGTCGTAGGTGTTCGCGATCGTCTTCGCCCAGGTGACGCCGATGCCACGCACGGCTCGCTCGATGGGGTGCTTGGTCGAGCGCAACTGGCTGTCGGCGCGCGAGGACAGCACGTCTTGGCCACCGGTGGCGGCGCTGTAGGCGTTGTCGACGACCACGAGCATCTGGTCGCTCTGGTTGAACACCGCGTTGCCGACGCCACTGGTCAGTCCGTTGTGCCAGAAACCGCCGTCGCCCATCACCGCGACGGTGCGGCGGTCGGCGTCCTTGGAGTTGAGGGCGGCCGCTCCCGCCGAGCCGAGCCCGTATCCCATGGTGGTGGCGCCGAGGTTGAACGGCTCGTTGATGGCGAAGAGGTGGCAGCCGATGTCGGCACTCACATGGTGCTGCTTGCCGGTCTGCTTCTCGGCCAGCTTGAGCGCCGAGAAGATCGGCCGTTCCGGGCAGCCGGTGCACAGACCCGGCGGACGCGCCCGCACGACCTCGGCGTCGACGCGCGGTGCGAACGGGCTCGCCGGGTCGGTCTTCGGCAGCAACAGCGACGGCTTGGCCGACACCGCGGCCGGCAGGTGCTTGCTCAAGAACGCGTGCAGCCCCCTGGTCACCGCGGCGGCGGTGTACTCCCCGCCCACCGGCAGCAGGTCCTTGCCGTGCAGGATCACCTCGGAGCCGGCGCGGCGGAGAATGGTGTTGAGACTCTGCTCGATGTAGTCGGGCTGGCCCTCCTCGACCAGCAGCACCGCGCGCTTGTCGGCGACGAAGTCGAGGATCTCGGAGTCGACGACGGGGTAGGTCACGTTCATGACGTAGGTCGGCACGGTGGTGTTGCCGAACGCGTCCGAGCAGCCGAGCAGCTCCATCGCGCGGTTGAGCGTGTTGTAGACCCCACCCTGCACGATGATCCCGACGTCGGCGGTGCCGGCACCGATCACCTCGTTGAGCCCTCGGCTGCGGATGAACTCGACCGCTGCGGGCCAGCGATCCTCGAGCTTCTCCTTCTCGTGCAGGAAGCTCGCGGGCGGCAACACGATGCGGTCGAGCTGTCGAGAGGGGTTCTCGACGGCGTCCTTGACCGTCATCGGCGGGCGCACGTTGTCCTTGGCCGTGAACGAACCGTAGAGATGGCACGAGCGCAGTCGCAGCTGGAGCATCACCGGCGTGTTGCTGGCCTCGGAGAGCTCGAAGCCGGCCTCGACGGCGTTCACGATGGCCTCGACGTTGGGGCGGGGGTCCAGCAGCCACATCTGCGACTTCATGGCGAAGGCGTGCGAGCGCTCCTGCATGATGCTCGAGCCCTCGCCGTAGTCCTCGCCGACGATGACCAGCGCGCCGCCGCGCACCCCACCGCTGGCGAGGTTGGCCAACGCATCGGCAGCCACGTTGGTGCCGACCGTGGACTTGAAGGTGATCGCGCCTCGCAGCGGATAGTTCACCGAGGCCGCCATCATCGCCGCCGCCGTCGCCTCGGAGGCACTGTTCTCGAAGTAGACGTCGAGCTCCTCGAGGATCTCGTGGGCGTCACCCAGCACGTCCATGAGGTGCGAGATCGGCGCGCCCTGGTAGCCGCCCACGTAGGCGACCCCCGATTGGAGCAGCGCCTTGGTCACGGCCAGGATGCCTTCGCCGGCGAAGGTGGTGCCGGCCCCCTCGCGCAGCTTCTTCACCTCGTGGGCGAACGAGCGCTCAGCCATCGTTTCTCCTCGTGTGCGACGTCGGAAGGGTCAGGCGGGCACGATCGCGAGCACGCGGGACGGCGACCCGGTGCCGCCGACGATCGGCAGCGGCGAGGCGACGATCAGCGCACCGGTGGCCGGCAGTCTGTCGAGGTTCTGCAGCTGGGTCAGACCGAACTTGTTGGCACCGAGCAGGAAGTAGTGCACCGGGAAGGCGGGCTCCATGCCGCCGGCCTGGCCGGCGTCGACGCCGACGGTCTCGACGGCGAAACCGGTGATCGGGGAGGCCGCCAGCCACTGGGCACCCGCCGGAGAGACACCAGGGGTGTGCGGACCGCTCTCGTCGGCGTTGGCGAAGGCCGCGGCATCGGCGTTGAACCGGCTCCACCCGGTCTTGAAGACCAGCCAGGCTCCCTCGGGCAGGGGACCGTGCTCGGCGACGTAGGCATCGAGGTGCTCGGGCTCCAGCACGAAGTCCGGGTTCTCGGTCGCCTCCGCGGTGAAGTCGAGCACCACAGCCGGGCCCACCAGGCGGTCGGGCGGGATCTGGTCGACCGAGTAGCCCTCGCGCCCACTGACCCAGTGCACGGGCGCGTCGAGATGGGTGCCGGTGTGCTCGCCGGTGTGGATGTTGTTCCAACCCCAGGCGGGCCCTGCGTCGTCGAAGTCGCTGACGGTCTCCAGCGACATCGGGATCGTGTTCGCGAAGGGCTCGGGCAGCTGCAGGATCGGGGTCGAGGGCGAGAGCGGAGCGGTCAGGTCGACGATCTCGACCTCACCACTGCCGAGGCTTGCGAGCAGGGTGTCGATGACGGACATGGCGGCGGCCTTTCGAGGGCGGGCAGGCGCGCGGGGCGCTCGCGGAGGCTGACTGCGGTGGGCGACGCTGTCGCGCAGCTGATCTGAGGACGGTAGGTCGGCCGCCACCGGCGCCTCTATCCGCTAAGCGCGCGGCTCATCCGGATTGCGCTCACCACCCTCGCGCAGCACGCAGCGTCTCGCTCGGGCTCTCTCCGAAAGCGGCGCGGTAGTCGACCGAGAGCCGTCCGAGATGGGTCAGCCCCCAGCGCATGGCCACGTCGGTGACCGACGCCGCGACGCCGCCGCGCAGCTCCAACCGCACCCGTTCGAGTCGGGCTCGCCGCAGGTAGGCCGTGGGCGAGCACTCGTAGCGGTCGCGAAACCCCGCTTGGAGGGCCCGCACGGTGAGTCCGACCTCCTCGGCGAGACCGACGGTGGTCCATGACTCCTCGCAGCGCTCGCGCAGCAGACCGGCAGCACGCTCCACCCGCCTCCGGGCGGCCGGCCGGACCGATGGCGGCTCCGACGCCGACGGTCCGACCAGGCAGGCGAGGAGTCCGTCGACGAGGGCGAGCTGCAACGAGCTCGCGGCCGAGGAGACGGACCCGAGCGGCTGGCTGTCCTCGAGGTCGATGGTGACGACCTCGAGCAGAGCGCGCCACGAGCGGCCGACGCCGCGCGTGAGGTCGACCGAGGCGCCCGCTCGACGCGGGACGCTGACGCCGCGCTCGGCGGCCCGTGCCCGGCGGCTCTCCAGCAGGTCGCCTGGAACTCGCACCATGAGCCGCGGGTTGTCGGTGGAGTAGCGCATTCGTAGCGGGGATCCGGGCTCGGTGAACACGGCTCGGTTCGGGTCGACGCACACCGAGCGAGCGCCCGAGAAGACTGCCGTCGAGCCCGCGAGCGGGATCTGGACCAGGCCGAAGGCGAGGCCGTCTGTGTCGACGTCGACCTCGCACCCGTAGTCGATGAAGTGCAGACTCACGGCCTCCAGGGCAACGGCGTGATGACGCGCACGGAAGCCTGCGGTGCCGCGCGTCGGCGTCAGCCGATGTGGGGCGAGCGAGGAACCCACCGAGTGGCGCGCTTCGTCGACACTGGTCGTGTGGAGCACGCGGTGCGAGCTGAGCGGAGTGGCCGTGCGGGCCATGGACACCACCTCCTATCACAGCGAGTATGGAACGATCGCATCAGGAATGAAATAAGCATCGTTCGCGGGACAGTGACCTCCGCCAGCGGATAGCGCGCTCTTCCGCGGCGAAGCAGGCTCCCGGCCATGCACGAAGATCCGAGAGACCTGGGCGCCACGCTGCGCACGCAGATGGCGCGGTGGCCCACCGGGGCTGCCGTCGTCACCTCATGCAGCAACGGGCGCCTGCTCGGCAAGACCGTCAACAGCTTTCACGCCACCTCGCTGCGACCGCCCCTGGTCGGTTGGTGCCTCGATCACCGCTCCAGCCACCTCGAGGACTGGCTGACCGCCGAGGCGTACGTCGTGCACGTGCTCGCCGAGGACCACGGCACCCTCCTCTCCAGGTTCTGTGGGCCCGTCGAGAGACGGTTCGACGACGGATGGCGGACCGGACCCGACGGCGTCCCGCTGCTCGAGGCCGAGGTGCCGCTGCGCCTGACGTGCCGCGTGCAGCACCGACTCACCGCCGGCGACCACACCTATCTCGTCGGCGAGGTCATGTCCCTCGACACGAGCGAGGCCACTCCCATCGTCCTGCAACGCTGAACATCTAGGAGACAACCGTGGGCATTCCCATCCTCGAGTCGGAGCAATTCTTGCTGGGGCTCTTCTCGTCGAACTGCTCCGGCGGCCTGGCCGTCACGACCATCCCGGAACGCTGGTCGGGCTCGTGGGAGGACAACCTGCGCCTGGCCCGGCTCGCCGACACGGTCGGCATCGACTTCATGCTGCCGATCGCTCGATGGATCGGCTACGGGGGCAGCACCAACTTCCACGAGGGGGTGCTCGAACCGGTGCCGTGGGCTACCGCCATCGTGGCGAACACGCAGCGACTCAATGCGTTCGCAACCGTGCACACCGCCTTCAACCACCCGGTCGTGACGGCCAAGCAGCTCGCGACCGTCGACCAGGTGGCACCGGGGCGCGTCGGTCTCAACGTCGTGGCCGGCTGGAACCAGCCCGAGTACCTCGCGATGGGTGTGGACCTGCCCCAGGATCACGACTCGCGCTACGCCCTCGCCCAGGAGTGGGTCGACGTCGTGCAGCACCTGTGGTCGAGAGAGGGTCGCTACGACCTGCCCGGCAGCCACTGGGATCTCCACGGCGTCGAGGCCGAGCCGAAGCCGACGCATGGTCGCCTGCCCATCCTCAACGCCGGGTCGAGCCCGCAGGGCAAGGAGTACGCCGCCCGCAACGCCGACTTCGTCTTCACGATCGTCTCCGGACCCGACGAGGGTGCCGCCGTGGTCACCGACCTCGAGACGCACTCGGCCCGCCTCGGTCGTCGGGCGGGGGTGCTCACCCCGACCCACGTCGTGTGCCGCCCGACCAGGACGGAGGCCGAGGAGTACCTCACCTACTACGCCGACGACAACGCCGACTGGGAGGCCGTCGACAACCTGATGCGCCTGCAGGGACTGCACTCGCAGTCCTTCAGTCCCGAGATGCTGGCCACCTTCCGCAGCCGGTTCGCAGCCGGCCACGGCACCTGCCCGATCATCGGCTCCCCGGACGACGTCGCCGACGAGATCGAGCGGTTCGCCCGGGCCGGCTTCGGCGGCATCACCATGGCCTTCGTCGACTACGTGGGCGAGCTGGAGTACTTCGCTCAGGAAGTGATGCCACGCCTGGAGGCCAAGGGGCTGCGCGCCTCGATGTCCTGACCTGGGCGGGGCCCCGGCCCACTCCCCCAAGCAGCGGCGGCGCACCGGGTCACTCGGGCCAGTGCGCCGCCGCGTGCTCGAGGGCGGGCTTCTCGAGCTTGGCCACCTCTCGCCCGAAGAGGGCGATCGCCTCGGGGCCCGACCACTCCTCGGGGAGCACCTCGCGCGGCAGGCCGGGGTCGCGGAAGGGCAGCTTGCGCCAGCGATCGAGCAGCTCGACGTAGGCGGTGAACGCGGCCGCGCCCTTCGGGCGGTGGTGCTCGTCGATCCGCGAGCTGTCGATGAACTCGCGGTAGCCACGATCGATGGCGTCGAGATCCCAGGCTCCCCGCAACAGGGTCTGGAGATCCTGCGGCCCCCGGTAGTCACCGCAGAAGATCGCGGCGTACTCGCTGAGGTCGAGTTCGGCCACCGCGCGCTGCGCGACGTCGTGCATGCGCGCCGGAGCCATCCACAGCGCGGTGCCGGCGTTGCCGAAGCCGAGCGTGGCCAGGTGGGAGCGCAGCTGATGGCGACGCGAGCGCAGGGTCTCGGGCACGCTGAAGTGCACGACGCACCAGCCGTCAGCGAGGTCGGCCGGCTTGCGCGCGTGCCAGATCACCTCGTCGCCCGCGGCCAGGGTCGTCGTCGCGGACTCGGTCAGCGTGTAGCCGCGAGCACCTCCGCGCGAGTCCGATGCCAGCCAGCCGTTCTTCTTCAGCCGGAACACCGCCGTGCGGACGCTGGCAGCGTCGAGCCCGGCCTCGCCGAGCAGGTCGACGGCGCCGGCGATCGGCATCCACCCCCCGAGCGGACGCACCACCGCACCCAGGAACGACACCACGGTGGTGCGCGGTTGCGGTGCCGGCCGTGAGCTCACGCTCGGCATTGTGCCCTCACGCCGGCGCTGTGAGCGCCTCGACCCATGCCGCCGGCCACGGTACCGCCGACAGAGCACCCGGGTCGGCGTCGGCGCCGACATGCACCGCGACGTAGCGACCGAACGCGGCCCGTCGCCGCAGGCGGTCGTCGTACGGCTCGCCCCACACCTCGAAGGAGAACCCCATCGAGGTGGCGCCGACGCGGTCGAGCCACACGGTCGTCTCCACGGCCTGGCCGAAGACCAGGGGCGTCTCGAAGTCGACCTCGTAGTGCGCCCGGGGCGCGCACGGCGTGAAGCCGCGCACGCCCCGGGCCGTCATCAGCTGCGCTTCCGCGGCCTCCACGAGGCGGATCACCGTGCTGTTGTGGTAGATCCCGGAGGCGTCGGTATCGATCCACTGCATCTGCGTGCGGTGCACCCCGCTGCAGCGCTGCCCGCTCATGCGTGCCTCACGCCGTGGCGGCCGAGGACGGCGTCCACCGCAGATGCACCCGGTCGAGCTCGCCCTGACGCAGCAGCTGCAACCGCGGCGGAACCTTGTCGGTGCGTGAGCTGGGCGGACGCCGGCTACCGCCGGCCCACTGCTCCGGCCAGCCCGCCGCGTCGCCGGCGTAGTCCTGCTCCGCCGCGGCGTGCAGGGTCCAACTCGGGTCGTAGAGGTGGCTGCGACCGAGTGCACAGAGATCCGCGCGCCCCGCCAGGAGGATCGAGTTGACGTCGTCGAAGGAGGAGATGGCGCCGACGGCGATCACCTTGACCCCGGCCGGCCCCGCGACCTGTTGTCGGATCTTGTCGGCGAACGGCGTCTGGTAGGAACGCCCGTACGCCGGCCTCTCGTCCTTGCTCACCTGACCCGACGACACGTCGATCGCCGCGGCGCCCGCCGCGATGAACGCGCGAGCGATCTCGACCGCGTCGTCGTCGGTGTTGCCGTCCGGCATCCAGTCGACGGCCGAGATGCGCACCGTGACCGGAATCCGTGCAGGCACCGCCTCGCGCACCGCGGTGAACACCTCGATCGGGAACCTCAACCGGTTCTCCAGGCTGCCTCCGTAGACATCGGTGCGGCGATTCGCCACCGGCGAGAGGAAGGAGCTGAGCAGGTAGCCGTGAGCGGCGTGCACCTCGATCAGGTCGAAGCCCGCCTCGACCGCCCGGTGGGCAGCGGCGACGAAGTCGGCGACGACGGTGTCGAGGTCGGCGCGCGTGGCCTCGCGCGGCAGATGGCAGCCCGGACCGTACGGCAGTGCGGAGGGCCCGATCACCTCCCAGTTCGCGTCGTCGAGCGGCTCGTCGATGCCCTCCCACATCAGCTTGGTCGAACCCTTGCGCCCCGAGTGACCGAGTTGGACGCCGACCTTGGCGCCGCTGCGCGCGTGCACGAAGTCGGTGACGCGGCGCCAGGCGTCGCGCTGCTCATCGGTCCACAGTCCGGGGCAGCCGGGCGTGATGCGGCCTTCGGGCGACACGCACGTCATCTCTGTCATCACCAGCCCGGCGCCGCCGAGTGCCTTGCCGCCCAGGTGCACCAGGTGGAACTCGCCCGGGACGCCGTCGACCGCGGAGTACATGTCCATGGGGGAGAGCACGACGCGGTTCTTCAGTTCCAGGTCGCCGATGCGCACCGGCTGGAACATCGCCGGGGCGTCGTCGGTCGAGCCCTCGTGACGAGCGAACTCGGCCTGCATCCGGTGCGCGAACTCGGGATCGCGTTCCTCGAGGTTGGCGAAGGTGATGCGTCGCGACCGGGTGAGCAGGTTGAAGACGAACTGGGCGGGATCCTGCGCGGCGTACATGCCGATGTTCTCGAACCACTCCAGCGAGGCCTGGGCAGCCCGCTGAGTCGACTCGACCACCGGCTTGCGCTCCTCCTCGTAGGCAGCGAGCGCGGTCTCGACGCCGGAGTGCTCGTGCAGGCAGGCCGCGAGCGCGAGCGCGTCCTCCATGGCCAGCTTGGTGCCGGAGCCGATGGAGAAGTGCGCGGTGTGGGCGGCGTCGCCGAGCAGCACCACGTTGCCGTCGTGCCAGGTGCGGTTGCGCACGGTGTGGAAGTTCAGCCACTTGGAGTTGTTGGTGAGGATCTCGTGCCCGCCCAGCTCGTCGGCGAAGATCTCGGCGATCCGCTCGACCGCGTAGGCGTCGGACGTGCCCGGGGGCAGATCCTCGTTCTGCGTGGCGTCGAGTCCCGCTCGCCGCCACACGTCCTCGTGCATCTCGACGATGAACGTCGAACCGACGTCCGAGAAGGGATACCCGTGGATCTGCATGGTGCCCCACTGGGTCTGCTTCACGAAGAACTGGAACGCCTCGAAGACCAGATCGGTGCCGAACCAGATGTACTTGTTGGGGCGCCGATCGAGGTCGGGCCCGAAGGAGTCGGCGTACGCGGTGCGGATGACCGAGTTCACCCCGTCGGCGGCGACGACGAGGTCGAACTCCGCGCGTAGCGTGTCGGGGTCCGGCGCCTCGGTGCAGTAGTGCACGGTGACGCCGAGCTCGGCGACTCGCTGCTGCATGATCGCCAGGAGCTCCTTGCGCGCCATGGCCGCGAAGCCCTGACCCCCGATGGTGAACGGCGTGCCGTCGAAGTCGACGTCGATGTCGGTCCAACGGGCGAAGCGCTGCTCCATCCGCTCGTGGATGACCGGGTCGGCGCCCTCGATGCTGCCCAGGGTCTCGTCGGAGAACACCACGCCGAACCCGAAGGTGTCGTCCGGGGCGTTGCGCTCCCACACCGTGACGTCGTGACCGGGGTCGAGCGACTTCATCAGCGCAGCGAAGTACAGCCCTCCCGGGCCGCCGCCACAGATCGCGATCCTCATGACGATGCTCCTTGCGAGACGGGGGCCTCGGCGGCCCGGATCATGCCTTCTTGGACGACCGATGCGACGAGCACGCCGTCCGGGGTGAAGAAGCGGCCCGCTCCGGTGCCCCGCCCGTTCTCGACCGAGACCGCCTCCTGGGCGTACAGCAGCCAGCCGTCGAGCGGCACCGGACGGTGGAACCACATCGCGTGGTCGAGGCTCGCCGTGACCAGCCCCTCGTCGGCCCAGGCCAGGCCGAGCACCCGTAGTGCCGGTTCGAGGATGGTGTAGTCGCAGACGTAGGCGAGCGCTGCGAGGTCACGCTGCTCCTCGGTGAGGCCGGCGACGGTGCGCAGCGGGTCGTAGGGCCGGACCCAGAGTGCTTGGTGCGGCTTCCGGCCACCCTCGACCTCGAGGTAGACCGGCCCCTCGACGTGGCGCATGTCGAAGCCGCGCCCGTGCGACCAGTAGGCGTGGGACTCCGGCGTCATCGTGCCGCCGGAGCGTCCGGCGAGGGAGGCCTGCGAGGTCGGCAGCGTCTCAGGGGCGGGGACGTCGGGCATCGTCACCTGGAAGCTGCCCCCCGGCGCACCGGCCGCGAAGTTCACCAGGCAGGCGTAGACGGCCTTGCCGTTCTGGATGCCGCGCACCTGCCGCGTGCCGTAGCCGCGGCCGTCGCGCAGCGCCTCGACCTCGTAGCGCACCTCGCGCCCGATGTCGACGGGGCGCATGAAGAGCGAGTGCATCGCGTGCGCCTGCTTCCCGTCGCGCACGGTGCGCATCGCAGCGGCGAGCGCCTGCGCGACCATGTCGCCGCCGTAGGCCTTGGGCCACGGGCAGGGCTGGGTGACGGCGGTGAAGGCCTCGTCGAAGAGGTCGGGCGTCGTCGGCGCGAGGGTGATCGAGTCGGTGACGATCGCGGAGGTCGCGTTCACGGGCGCTCGGCCCAGTCGCGCAGGTCGGCGTCGGCCACCTGGGGCAGGTTCACCACGATGTTCTCGGGCGTGCGCGTGGTCATCCAGGTGAGCGGGTTGTTGCGATCGAGGTTGCACTCGACGTGAGGCATGAACGGAGGCACGAACACCCAGTCGCCCTCCGACATGTCGATGTAGTCGGCGAAGGCCTCGCCGAAGTAGATGCGGGCGCGGCCGGAGAGCACGTAGCCTCCGGTCTCGGCCTCACCGTGGTGGTGCGGCACGGAGCGATAGCCGGCGAGGTTGTGCACCTTGCCGAACCACAGCCTGGTGGCCGGCGTGTGCTGGATGCTGACGCCGCTGATGCGGGTGGCGCCTTCGCTCTGGCCGGTCAGATCGGGCTCGTGGCCGCCACGGGTCACGACCGGTACGACCAAGCCGTTCTCGAGCGCGTAGGCCGAGGGGTCACCCTCGAGCTGGTAGTCGGTGTTGGGGTCCATCGGGTGGCTCCTTGGTTCCAGTACGGGTTCAGACGAGGCGGACGGCGTTGCGCAGCGTGCCGATGCCGGAGATCTCGGTCTCGACGACGTCGCCGTCGGCCAGGTAGGTGGGCGGGGTCGCGGCCATGCCGACGCCGCCGGGGGTGCCGGTGAGCACCAGGTCGCCCGGGCGCAGCACGGTGAAGGTGGAGATGTAGGCCAGCAGCGCGGGGGCGTCGAAGACCAGGGTTGCGGTGTTGCCGCGCTGGCGCTCGACGCCGTTGACCCGGCAGATCACCTCCACACCGGCCTCCGGATCGAGGTCGTGAGGGCCCACGACGACCGGTCCCACCGGCGTGGTGGCGTCCCAGGCCTTGCCCTGGAACCACTGGAGGGTGCGGCGTTGCCAGTCCCGCACGGAGATGTCATTGGCCACGGTGTAGCCGCCGATGCACTCGCGGGCCTGTTCGCGGGTGGCCCGCCGCAGCTCGGCGCCGACGACGACGGCCAACTCGGCCTCCCAATCGACCTCGAGACCTCGCGGCAGCTCGATGTCGTCATCGGGGCCGATCAGCGTGTCGGCGTACTTGGCGAAGAGAGTGGGGAACTCCGGTCGCTGGCGACCGGTCTCCACGATGTGGTCGCCGTAGTTCAGCCCGCAGCAGATGACCTTGCCGGGGGCGGCGAACGGGAGCTCACGCTTCGGAATCATATTTCATTCTGTTCACGATCGTTGCTTGTTTGTCAATAGATGCGATACGGTCGGTCGCATGACCAACGACCTCGCCCCGGTGACTGTCAACCCGGCCTCGCTGCCCACCCCGAGCGGCTACTCCCACGGCACCCTGAGTGGCAACACGCTCTATCTCGGCGGCCAGACGGCCCTCGACCGCGACATGCGGATCGTTCCGGGAGGCATCGTCGAGCAGTTCCGTCAGGCCTTCGCCAACGTGCTCACCACGCTGCGCGAGGCGGGCGGAGTGCCCGAGGATCTGACCTCGATCACCATCTACCTCACCGACATCCCCGACTACCAGGCGCACGGCCGCGAGATTGGGGACGCCTGGCGCGAACTGGCCGGGCCCGTCTACCCCTCCATGGCCGGCATCGGCACGAGCGGGCTCTGGCAACCGGAGGCGCTGATCGAGATCCTCGGCGTGGCCGTGATCCCCGACGAGCGGCTCGTGCGTCCCGGCGACTGACCGGCACCCGGGCGGCCCACCCGAGGCGCTCCACGGCGACCGCGTGCGCCGGGGGCCACGCCATCGGGCAGCGGATACGCCCGGGCTCACCGCCGACCCGTGCCGGCCGCCGGCGTCAGCGACGGCCCAGGCGGGTGGCCACGCGCGAGGACAGCAGCCCGCGCACGCCGTTCGCCAGCCGCACCCCCGCGGTGGGAGCGAGGAGGGTCTGGGCGACGAGGTGTCCGGAGCCGCCGCCGAGGCCCGGGCCGGGGTGGGTGAAGGCGCCGATGTGGAACACGCCGGGCACGGCCGTGCGGTGGCCGGTGTCGGCACCGGGACGCCACAGCAGGGACTGGTCGAGCTCGGCCGCACCGCCGTAGGGGTCGCCCTCGACGGCGTTGGCGTTGGCGTCACGGAGGCCGGTCGGGCTGATCACGCGGCGCGCCATCACCGACTCGCGCAGCCCGGGAGCGAAGCGCTCGACCCGGGCCAGCACCCGGTCGGCGTACGCGTCGGCGAGCTCCGGCGTCCAGCCCGAGCTGACGTCGAGCTCGCCGGCGGCGTCACCGCGCGGCCTCCAGGGCAGCTCTTGCAACTGCAGCCACAGCGTGGCCCTCCCGTGCGGAGCGCGCGTCGGGTCGAGCAGGCACTGCTGCCCGACGACGACCGTGGGCTCGGCGGGCAGCAGTCCGGCCTCGGCCTGGGCGCACGCGACGGCGGTGCTGCTCGAACCCTCGCTCACATGCACCAACGGCACGGCGTCGAGCCGCTCGTCGCGCCAGCTCAGCGGACGGTCGAGCGCCAGGTGGATCTGGGCCGCAGCCCGGCCGGGGCGGTGCCGGGCCACGGCACGGCGACCGGTCTCGGCGACCGCGGGGTGGCCCGACAGCAACTCCTCGTAGAGCACCCGGGTCGAGGTCGAGGCCAGCACCGCGGAGGTGGCCAGACGTCGATGCCCGAGGTGCACTGCGACGGGGCGGCCCGCGCTCATCTCGATGCGCTCGGCCCGGGCGCCCAACAGCACCTCGACGCCGCGCTCTTGGAGCAGCAGCTCGAAGGCGGCCACGAAGTTCGCGGCGCCGCCCTCGACGACCGGCAGCCCGATCTCGTGCATGGTGAACGCCATCACCGGCAGCATCAGACCGCCGGTGGCCTGGTCGGGCGCGAGTCCGGCGTGCAGCAGCCAGGGCGCCCACAGCTGGTCGACCTCGCTGCCCGCGAATCGTTCGCGGGTCAGGCCGCGCCCGCTCTGGGCCGAGACCCGCATCAGCTCGGTGAGCCCCGCGCGACCCAGGTCACGCAGCGCGGAGATCCCGAGCCGAGCCAGTCCGCGGGTGTCGAGTTCGGTTCCGAGGGCGCCGAACACATGCGGAGCCCACTCACCCAACTGCGCGAGCATGTCGACGTAGGCCTGCCGGTCGGCCGCCGACCCGAAGCCGGCGGCGGTCTTCTCGGCGCTGCGGTCGGCCACCACGACACCGCCCTCGCCGATCGAGGCGGTGACCGGACCCTCGGCGTTGCGGTACACCAGCCCGTGCCGATGCAGATCGGCCCCCAGATCGGCGTAGGCGCCGCCCGCACAAAACAGCGGGTGCCAGGAGCTGAAGGTGTCGTGCACGAAGCCCGGCACGGTGAGCTCGTCGGAGGCGATGAAGCCACCGAGCCGATCGCGCTCGTCGACCAGTGCCACCCGGCGTCCGGCCCCGGCCAGCTCGGCCGCCGCGACGAGGCCGTTGACGCCGGCCCCCACGACGACGACGTCGAAGCTGCCGCTCATCGCGCGGCGGCGAGGCGCTTGGCCAGCTTCGGCGTCAGCCGGCGGTAGTCGGCCGGCTTGACCGGGAGCAGCCACTGCTTGGCCTTGGTGCGCCGGGGCACGTCGAGGCCGATGTCGCCCAGCACCTCGTCGACGTTGTGCATCGAGAACGGGATGATGTTGGTGCCGCGCGCGTGCATGCCGCCGGTGCGCTCGCGCATCCAGGCCAGGCGCTCCCGAGTCTGACGGAGCATCTCCTCGGTCGGGGGCGGGGTGTGGTGGCCGCCGAGGAACGAGCCGATCCAGAGCGCGGAGACCTCCGCCGAGAGCGGCGAGAAGAACGACGAGTTGTAGCCGGCGAAGCTGAGGTCGGGCACCTGGATCGGGTGGATCTGCCGGTAGAGCAGGAAGTCGCCGTTGGCGTCGAGCAGCTTCTCGAGCACCTCGGCGGGGAGGAACGGGATGTCCTGGGTCCAGCCGGTCGCGGCGATGACGACGTCGGCCCGGATCACCTCGCCGTTCGCGAGCTCGGCGTGGGGTGCGCCGTCCTTCTCCACGAACCGGCTGATCACGGTGTCGCGGTGCACGGTGATCCGCTTGGACGCCACTCCCTCGAAGAAGCCCTCGGTGGCCAGCGACACCGTCGACTTGGCGATGTCGGAGAACGTGCCCTGGGGCACGAGGTCGAGATCCTGCAGACCGAGCTGCTTGGTGGTCACGCCCTCGACGCTGCCGAGCATCCCCGAAGCGATCTTGGAGTCGTTCGCGTGCAGCAGCCTCTCCGCCCCGTTGAGCGCACGGTAGCGGAACAACCCCTCGCCCATCCGCGTGAGCATGAGGTACTTGTAGTTGAGGACGCCCTTGATCTTGCGCGGCATCTTCCACAGCAGCTCGCGCGCCACGACGGTGGTGGAGGCGGCCTGCTTGGCGATCTCGACGGTGATGTCGCACGCGGACTTGCCGTAGCCGAGTACGACGGTGTGCTTGCCGCGCACTTGCTCGAGGCTGTGGAACTCGCTCGCCGGCAGGTACTGCCCACCCGCCTGCTCGAACTCCTCGATGCCCTCGACCGGCGGCACGAACGGTCGCGAGAAGATGCCACTGGCCAGCACCAGGTGGTCGACGTGCTCGGCGCCGAGGGCCGTGACCACGCTCCAGCCGCCGCCGGCAGCAGGCTCGGCGATCGTGACCTCGGTGTCGAGGCGGATCTTGTCGGTGAGCCCGAACTTCTCGGCGTACGAGGCCAGGTAGGCCGCGACCTGCTCGCCACTGGGCCACTCGGGGTAGTCGCCGGGCATCTTCAGGTCCGAGAGACAGTAGGTGCCCTTGTTGTTCTGGGTCTTCAGGCCCGGGTAGCGGCGCGTCGTGCTCCACACGCCGCCGATGTCGGGGGTCTTCTCGTAGACGGTCACGTCGTGACCGAGCTCCGTGAGCACCTTGGCTGAGGAGATGCCGGCGAATCCGGCACCCACGATGGCGATCTTCATGACGTCTCTCCTGCGGGTTCGGGTCAGTCCGCGAGCTGCGGAATGGCGGGTACGGCCTGCTCGGGACCGAGTGCCGAGTAGCCGCCGTCGGCGGCCCAGTCGGCAGCGGTGACGACCGAGGCGGCATCGGAGGCGAGGAAGGCCACGACCTCGCCCACCTCGCGCCCGTCGCCGACGCGTCCGGTGAGGTGGAACGGCGCTGCCACCTTGTCGGTCTTGGCGCGATCGCCGCCGGAGAGGTCGTCCATGATCTTCGACCACGTCCACCCGGGGCTCACGGAGTTGACCCGGATGCCGTCGCCGGCGAAGTCCATCGCCATCGAGCGAGTCAGCTGCACGATGGCCGCCTTGCAGGCCGGGTAGACCCAGCGGCCGGTCTGGGCGACCTTGCTGGAGATGGAGGTGAAGTTGATGACGGCGCCACCGGCGCTGGCCGCCAGGTGCGGGTGTGCGGCGCGTACCACCTCGACCATGCTGACGAGGTTCACGTCGAGCGCGGTGAGCCAGTCCGATCGCCGGGTCGCGAAACCCTCGTCGAGGTAGGTGGCAGCCAGGTTGACGACGATGTCGATGCCGCCGAACCGCTCCACCGTCGCCTCGATCAGGGCGGCGATCTCGCCGTCCTTCGTGACGTCGGTACGCCGATAGACGACCTCGGCGCCGAGCGACTCGGCCGCACCGCCGCCTAGCTCGTCGATGTCGGCGACCACCACACGGGCGCCGGCCTGGGCCAGAGCGCTGATCACGCCGTGGGCCAGGAGCGTCGCTCCGCCGGTGACGATCGCCGTCCGGCCGGTCAGATCTGCCATCACGGCACCTCCTTGTCAGGACTCGCGGTGCACCGGGTGGGTGCGACTCGCAGGTGAGTTGCCGGGACGCTAGGGCGGCGAGATGCGGGTCACTAGCCGGAATCCGCGGCGGCCATCCACAAACCGCAATGTTTCATCCAAGCAACGATCGAGACTTGCTTGACATGACTCGTGCGCGCGTGCGCCAATGGACCGCAGGAGGTCGCCGTGACCAGGAACCTGCTCCCCCAGCACCGCAGTGTCGCCACTCGCGACCGCGACGAGGCGCGCGACGAGGTGGCCCGCAGGTTCTGCCCGCATCGACTCACGCTGACCAAGCCCGACGGCCGACTCGACATGGTGCACAACGCCGCACCCATCGGGCACGACGTCACGCTCAACTATCTGCGCTACGGCGACGAGGTACGCATCACCCCCGGCACCTTCGACGACTTCTTCCTGGTACAGATCCCGCTCGCCGGCCGCGCTCGTGTGCGCGTCGGCGAACGGGTCGTCGCCTCCGACCGCAGCAGGGCCTCCCTCGGCTCACCCACCGAGCCCGTCGACATGATCTGGGGCGACGGCTGCGAGCAACTGCTGGTCTACATGCGCCGGGCGGCGGTCGAGGCCGTAGCAGGCGTCGACAGCGGCGAAGGCCCGTTGGTCTTCGACGCACTGATGGACCTCGACGCCCCGGCTCTGCGCTCGTGGCTGCGACTGGTGCGACTGGGCGTCGACGAACTGGACTCCGGCGGGGCACTGTTCCGCTCGAGCCTGGCCGCCTCGCACTTCGAGCAGACGGTGATCTCCGGCCTCGTGGCGGCCCAGCCGCACAACCGCCAGCGATCCACCGAGGCTCCCGCGCTGCCTGGCCGCCTGGTGCGCCAGGTGCTCGACCTGATGGAGGCCGGACCGGAGCGCGAGTGGCACCTGGCCGACTTCGCCGCCGAGACCGGCGTCTCCGCCCGCACCCTGCAAGCAGCGTTCCAAAGAGAGCTCGGCATGCCGCCGCTCGAGCGGTTGCGGCGCATCCGCCTCGAGCGAGCTCGCGCCGACCTGCTCGCAGCAGACGGCAGCACCTCCTCGGTCACCGACATCGCCGCGCGCTGGGGCTTCTTCCATCTCGGCCGATTCGCGGCGAGCTATCGCGATGCCTACCAGGAGCTGCCGAGCCAGACGCTCGCCTCGTGAATCCACCGGTGCCCACCCCGGGTCACGGCGACCAGCCGGGGACCGAACATACCCAGGCCGCCGGCGTGACACAGTGACGCCGTGCCCACCCCCGTGCTCATCGTCCCCGGCTTCATCGGCGCCGTGTTCGTGCTCGTCGGCTCGACGATCCTCTACCGCGCGATCACCTCGGTGAGCCGCGCGCGAAGCTGGACGCCGATCCAGGGCGAGGTGGTCTCGCTGGCCCAGGAGCGGCGCACGAGCTCCAGCAGCCACGACGACCACCACCACACCGATGTGCGGTACGTGATGATCGCGCACTACACCTACCGAGACCCCCGGACCGGGCAGCAGGTCGACGACCGCACGGAGGTGCCCGACCGGTTCGTGGGCGGCCCCGGCAGCCCGATCGGGCTGGTCTACGACCCGAAGGATCCGACCCGATCCCAGTTGGCCGAGGTCAGCGCCGGTGCCTCGGCCTTCGTCGGCGTCGTGGGCCTCTTCTTCGCCGCCGTCGGCGTGGTGATCGTCGTCGCGGTCATCGCCGCGGTCACAGGACACGGGCCGATGGCGGACTTCTTCGGCACCGACGACGGTGGCGGCGGCGACTTCCCGGGTCGCTTCGACCGTTCTCCGTGACGCGGCGCAGCACCAGCTGGTCGAGGGCGAGCACCACCACGAGTGAGAGCCCGAACAGCGGCAGGAACACACCGAGGGCGACGAACCCGACCAGCAGCGCAGGCGTCGCGCGCAGCGGCATCCGGCCGCGGGGAGCGCCCAGCCGGCCACTGCCGCGCGGACGGCGTCGCCACCACATGAGCGGCCCGGTGACGCACATGAACATCACCGCGACGCACATCAGCGCCGCGCCCCAGAACGACCACAGCCCCCACGAGCGGCCCTCGTGCAGACCGATGCCGTGGCTGACCACCTTGGCCAGCAGCGGGTAGTCGTCGAACCCGTAGGTCGACACCACCTGCCCGCCGTAGCGGTCGACGTGCACGGTGCGCTCGTCGGAGGGTGCGTCGAAGGCGTACCCGATGACGGAGTAGACGCCGGGGTCCGCGAGATCCTCCGACGGCAGCGCGATCGTGAACGGGTGCCGCAGCCCCCGCTCGCCGGCCACGGCCACCGCGGTCTCGATGTTCGCCACCGACCCGTCGTCGGTGCGCTCGGACTGCGGAACCTCGGAGTCCTCCATGCCCCACGGCACGGTTCCGGTGTGACTGTGCGGGAGCGATTCGTCCAGCGTCGACGTCGGGTCGGACACGGCGCCCGGGTCGGTGCTCCACAGCGACGAGCCCCGGTCGGTGGCCAGGGACTGCACCTGCGCACCCCAGAAGCCGGTCCACGGCAGACCCGAGACCAAGAGGTAGAGCAGCCCGACGCCCACCACCAGCCCGACGGTCGCGTGCCGGGTCCGCAGCCTCGCACCGCGCCGCGCCGCGCGTGCCTGCCGACGCCGCGCGCGGCGTCCACGCACGAAGAGGTAGTAGCCGGTGAGGGCCATGACGATCGCCCAGCAGGCGCCGATCTCCATGATCGTGTCGCCCAGGCGGCCGGCCATCAGGTTCGCGTGCAGGCGCACCGCGTACCCCGACAGCGTCGTCTCCGGGTTCAGTGACCCGAGCACTCGTCCGTCGTAGGGGTCGACGAAGACGTCGCGTCCCCCGCCGTCGGCGGTCGTGATCGTGAAGCGGGTCGGCTCGTCGGCGGCACCCGGTTCGGTCAGGGACTCCACGGTGGCGCCGGGGTAGGCGGAGCGCACCGCCTCGAGCTGGGTGTCGTAGGTCTTGGTGGTCGCCGCCGCCTGCGTGTCGCTCGGCACGTCGACGCGCATGAGGTCGGCGTGCAGCAGCGGTTCGATCTGGAATCGCAGGAGGTAGATCAGCCCGGTCGTCGCCAGCACCAGGAGCACCGGCACGACGAGGAAGCTGGCGAAGAAGTGCCATCGCCAGACGGCCCGGAAGAGGCCGCCCTTCGTGGCTCGATCGGATGGCGCCGTGCGGCGGGGGTGGGTGCCGACGGGTGGCGAGTGGTCGGGGGTGCTGAGGTCTGTGGTCACGTGATCCTCTGTTCGTGCTCGACCGGGCGCGCTGGCTCGAGGCTGGCGCCGCGGTATGCGGACATGGCCCGGTGGCGGGTGCCGACGGGCTGGGTTGAGCGCGTGCGACCGTCGACCCGGACGGGTCGTGGTCAGCCGAGCAGCAGAGGAGGTCCGCGACGGCGGCGCGGCGCCGTGCGCCAACGGGGGGCACACGGGCGCAGCAAGGATCCCGGTACCGGGGGTCGGGCGCTCGGGCCGGTCGTGGCGGATGCGGCCGTCGGCCGCAGCAGGTGCAGCACCCGGCGAGCAGCCAGTGCCAGCAGGGTCCAAAGGGTGCGCTCGCCGACGGCCAGCCAGAGTCCCACCCCGAGCGCGGCCACGAGGTGGGCCAGGGCCATCGAGCCGTGCATCGTGAGGTGCCCGATCAGCTCGGTGCCCAGGGACGGCGCCCCCGTGCCGGCGTCCACGACCGCACCGTGCACGTGCGGCAGCGCGCCCTCGTGCAGGTGCAGGCGCCCGGACGGCGCACTGCCGCGGCGTCCACTGGCCGCGAGCACCTCCAAGGAGAGGTGGGTGACGGTCTGACCCGCCACCAGCAGCGCCATGCAGCGCAGGGTCGAGACCCGACGGGTGAGTGAGGGTGCGGTCAGCACCACGGCGGCGACGCAGAGCGCCACCAGGGCCCACGGCGGCGGAGGCTCACCACCGGCGCTCATGTGCCCGACGACACCGAGCAGCACCATGAGCGAGCCGGTCAGGAGAGCGCGCAGCCACAGCAACGCTCCCGAGGCCCGATCTCGCACCGAGCCATGATCGCACCACGTGCGCCCGATCTCGTCCGCCCCCGGGGTCAGCGGCCCCTCCACCGCGGCGTGCGCTTCTCGGCGAACGCCGAGGCACCCTCGGCGGCGTCCTCGCTCGTGAAGACCGGCCCCATGATCTCGCCCTGCTTGGTCCACCGCTCGGCCTGCGACCACGACGGCGCGTCCAGCGCCACCTGCTTGGTGACCCGGACGGCGAGGGGCCCGTTCGCGGCGATCGCGGCGGCGAGCTCGAGGGCGGCGTCGAGCGCGGTGCCGTCGTCGACAACCCGGTTGACCAGGCCGAGCTCGTAGGCGCGAGCGGCCGGCACGTAGTCGCCGGTGAGCAGGAGCTCCAGCGCGATCGCCTCGGGGATGCGTTGCGGCAGCAGCATCGCCGCACCGGCCCCGGCCACGAGGCCGCGCTTGACCTCGGGCACGCCGAGGCGCGCGTTCTCGCCGACCACGACGAGGTCGCAGGCGAGCATCAGCTCGAAGCCGCCGGCCACCGCGAACCCCTCGACGGCGGCTATGAGTGGCTTGACCGGGCGCTGCTCGACCAGCCCGCCGAAGCCGCGGCCCTCGACGAACGGCAGGTCGCCGGCGAGAAAGCCCTTGAGGTCCATGCCCGAGCAGAATCCTCCGCCGGCACCCGTGAGAACCCCCACCCGCAGCTCGTCGTCGCCGTCGAGCTCGTCGAGGGCGGCCGCGACACCTCGGGCCACCTCACCGTTGATGGCGTTGCGGGCCTCGGGGCGGTTGATCGTGATGACCTGCACGCCGTCGCGTACCTCGCTCACCACTACCTGCTCATGGCTCATGCTGCTCTCTCCCGTCGGCCCTGGGGGTGGACGCGCGCGCGGACACCTGGAGTCAGACGACCTTGGCCCGCAGGAAGTCGAGCGTGCGCGACCACGCGAGCTCGGCGTCCTCCGGCGAGTAGGTGCCCATGTGGTCGTGGTCGTTGTTGAACGCGTGTCCGGCGTCGTAGTAGAAGAACTCGACCTCGGCACCGGACTCGGCACGGATCTGCTCGGCCTGCTTCTTGGCGTCCTCGACCGGGTACATCTCGTCGCGCTCGGCATAGTGGCCCTGCACCGCGGCCGTGAGCTCGGTGTAGGTGTCCGGAACACCCTGTCCGACGCCGTAGAAGGGCACGGCCGCGGAGACGCGGTCGCCCTGCTGGGCGGCGAGCATGAGCACGAAGCCTCCGCCCATGCAGAAGCCCACGGCGCCCACGGTGCTCGAGGTGCAGGCGTCGTGCCCGAGCAGGTAGTCGACGGCCCCGGAGAGATCCTTGGCCGCCTGCTCGGCCGGCAGCTGCTGCATGAGCTCGCCTGCGTCGTCGGCACCGTGCGTGACCTTGCCGCCGTAGAGGTCGGGGGCCAGCGCGACGAAGCCCTCGCCCGCGAGGCGGTCGCAGATGTCGACGATGTGGTCGTCGAGGCCCCACCACTCCTGGATGACGATCACTCCGGGGCCGCTGCCGGACTCGGGCGTCGCGAGGTAGCCGTGGGCGTGGTCGCCGTTGCTGGCGAAGGTGACGTTCTGGCGCGGGTTGTCGTGCTGCTCGTGGTCCATAGGCCCGAACCTACGTCGTGCGAACCGGGGAACGGACCGACCTCCGGGGTGGAGCTACCACACCAGCACCGGCTTCACGACCCGGCCGGAGGTGACGTCGGCGATGGCGCGCTCGATGTCGGTGGCCGGGTAGGTGGTGACGAGGCTGTCGAACGGCAGGTCGCCCGCGTCGCGCATCGCGATCAGTCGCGGGATGAAGGTGAGCGGGTCGGAGTCGCCCTCGACCGAGCTGCGGAAGACCTTGCCGCTCTGGAGCAGGTCGAGCGCGTCGACGGTGTACTGCTCGGCTCCGAGCCCGATGGCCACGATGGTGCCCATCGCCCGGGTGGCGAGCTGGGCCTGGGTGACCACCTCGGGGATGCCGGTGGTGTCGATGGCGGCGCTCGCGCCACCGCCGGTGAGCTGCTTGACCCTCTCGACGACCGACTCCCCCTCGGCCAGTGAGCCCGGGTTCACGGCGACGGCGCCCCATCCGGTGGCGACCTCGAGTCGGGAGTCCGTCGTGTCGACGGCGACGACGGTCTCGAAGCCGGCCGCGCGGCCGGCCGCCACGGCCGCCAGGCCCACCGACCCGACACCGAAGACCACCAGGGAGTCCTTCGAGGGCAGCGGGTCGAGCACGTTGAGCACCGTGCCGGCACCGGTCTGGAACCCGCAACCGAACGGCGCGAGCAGCGTGAGATCGGCCTCGGGGTCGACGACCACGCAGTTGTCGGCCGTGGCGAGCGCGTGCCGGGCGAAGCTGGACTGGCCGAAGAAGGAGCCGAAGATCGGGGCGCCGTCGAGGTGCACGGTCTGGCTGCCGTCGGCACGCATGCCGAGATGGTTGAGCAGCAGGTGCTGGTCGCAGTAGGAGACGTGGCCGGCCTCGCACGCCGCGCAGGCCCGGCACGAGCGGTAACTGAGCACCACCTGGTCGCCCACGTCGATGCCCTCGACGCTCGCGCCGACCTTCTCCACGACGCCGGCCCCCTCGTGACCGAAGACGCGGGGAAACCACTCCGCGGGCAGGTAGTCCTTGACCGTCAGGTCGCTGTGGCACAGCCCGGTGGCCACAACGCGCACGAGCACCTCGTCGTCGCGGGGATCGTCGAGTTCGACCTCGGTCAGGCGGAAGTCCCCGCCCTGGCTGTCGACGACGAACGCTTCGGTCTTCATGAGCTCGAGACTATCCACAATCAGACACCTGTCCAGCCAATCGTCCGACTTTCTCGCGCGCGCGTTGACATCGGCGACGCGGGATGCGCACGATGCAGCGATGCCGGCCCTGCCACGCTCTCGCGGCCCGTACGCCTCGCCGCCCGCCCTCGACCCCGGCCTGCGCGCCGCCGCGCGATTCCTGCCGCGGGGTGCACGCGTGCACTGGGGCCTGCGCGTGCAGCGATTCCTCACCGACACGGCCATGCGCGCCACCGCGAAGCGCGACATCACCACCGTGCCCATCTCGCCCGGGGTCGGCGTGCGTGTGCACCACCCCGGCTCGACGCCATCCGCGCCCGGACCCGCTGTGCTGTGGATCCACGGCGGCGGCACCCTCTTCGGGTCCGCCCACCAAGACGACGCCTTCTGCGCCCGTCTCGCCGAGGCGCTCGGCGCGAGCGTGGTCGCCGTCGAGTACCGACTGGCACCCGAGCACCCCTACCCGGCACCGCTCGAGGACTGCTACACCGCGCTGGCCTGGCTCGAGCGCCAGCCGTGGACGGGGCGGATCGCCGTGTCCGGCGGCAGCGCCGGCGGCCTGCTCGCGGCGTCCGTCGCGTTGCTGGCCCGCGACCGTGGCGACATCGAGGTGGCGGCGCAGGCGCTGGTCTACCCCATGCTCGACGACCGCTCCCCCCGCCAGCCCGACGGCCACCCGCGGATCATGTGGAGCGAGCGCGACAACCGCCTCGCCTGGGACCACTACCTGCGCGGCACCGACCGCGCGACGGCGCTCGTGCCCGCGCGCCGAGCCGAGCTGCCGGACGACGACCCGCACGGCCTGGCCGGCCTCCCGCCCGCCTGGATCGGCGTCGGGGATCTCGACCTGTTCCTCGACGAGGACACCACCTACGCCACCGCCCTCGAGGCCGCCGGCGTGCCGGTGAGCCTGCACATCGCTCCCGGCGCCTTCCACGCCTTCGATCAGGTCGCCCCCCGGGCCGCCGTCACCACCGCCTTCTTCGAGTCCCTCGCCCGGTTCCTCCGTACACACCTGTCTCGAGCAACACCTGCTCCCTGACCGGGACAGCGCCGCGACGAGCCGAGCGCGACGAGTGCCTCAGAGCGTGCGGCGCATCACCAGGCGCGGCAACTGCGAGGCGGTCGCGTCGGTCTGACCGACCACCTCGAACCCGACGGTCTCGAACATCGAGCGGGTGCCCACGAACGCCATGGTGGTGTCCATGCGCCCCGGCGGGTCGACGGGGTAGGCCTCCACGGCCGGCGCTCCCCTGGAGGCGGCGTAGGCCACGGCCCCCTCCAGCAGCGGCCGCGTCACACCCCGCTTGCGGTGACCGCCGCGGACCACGACGCAGACGATGCTCCAGACCGGCACGTCGTCCAGCGGCCTGATCTTGGTGTGGTGCACCAGCCGCGGGATCTCGGCGCGCGGGCCGACGTGGCACCAGCCGACCGGCACGTCGTCACGGTAGGCGACCACGCCCGGCGGGTGCTCGCGCTCGCAGAGGGTGCGCATCGCCTGCTCGCGACCACCGAGCTCGTCGATCTCCCGGGCGCGCAGTCGGTGCGTGACACACCAGCAGTGGGTGGCGCGCCGGTTCGGGTTCGTGACGTCGGCGAAGTCCTCGAACCGGTCGGGCGTCACCGGCTCGACCCGCCACGTCGGGTCGGTCACGGCGTCGGTCACGGGGTCGATCACGGGGCTGGTCGGGGTGCGTCGGCGGGTGCGCGCAGCGCCGCGCCCAGCCACCGATCGACGAAGGTGCGCAGCTCGGCCCCGGCGCGGGGCGGGTTGCCCGGGTCGTGCAGGAGGGAGTGCAGGACGCGCAGGCCGAGCTCGGCGACCTCGTCGACATCGTGCCCCAGCGCCACCCAGTCGACGTCGAGCCGCTGCATGAACGAGCGCGCGAAGGCCATGCCGGTCTCGGAGAGCACAGGGGCGCGTTGCTCTCCTGGGGCCGACTCGAAGAGCAGCCGGGTCAGCCGCGGATCCTGGCCGATCGTCTCGAGAGTGAGCACGATGCCGTCGACGTAGGCCGCCACCGGGTCGTCACCGGCAGCGGCGAACCGCCGTTCGATGCGGGCCAGGAGGCCGTCGGCGGAACGCAGCGCAACCGCCGCCACCAGCGCCTGGCTGGTCGGGAAGTAGCGGTACACGGTCTGTCGGGTGACGCCGACCGCTCGCGCCACGCGAGCGATGCTCGGCTCGCGGACGCCGTCCGCTGCGACCCGCTCGGCCGCCGCCATGATGCGCTCGACGGCCTCGGCGTCGTCGGTCGGCGTCTGACCGGCCCAGCCGTGGGTGCGCATGCCCGGGAGTGTAGGAGATCGCAGCGTGCGCCATGCTGGGCCGGTGCACGCACGCGAGAGGGCGGACGATCTGGCCGAGTGGCTGGTCGGGCTCGGACTGCTCGACGTGCTCGACGGAGCGGGTCTGCCGAGCCCGGCTCGGGGCCACGACGGCCATTGGCACTGGCGCGAGCACGACACCGGCGAGCCGCTCACCGACGCCCGCCTGACCGAGCTCGACGGGCACCTGCGAGCTCACGGCGACGACCCGCGGCACGGTGTGCCGGTCGCGCTGGTGCAGCTGGCCCGCCAGGCGCGGGTGCGCGAGCTGCTGCTCGCGAGTGACTGGCTCACCCACTCCTCACTGGCCGAGCGCCGCCACTGCTCCGAGTCCGCCGCCAGGTTCTGGACGGCGCGAGCCGCCGCCGAGCACCGGCTCCTGGTGGTGCCGACGGACCTGGCCCAGCTGGTGCCGGCCTTCCAGCTCGAGGCGGACGGCGAGCCGCGTCCCGATCTCGCCCCGGTCCTCGCCGCCCTGCTGCCGGCGCTGGGCGCCGGAGGCCGCGGCGGACTCGACCCGTGGCTCGTCTGGGGATGGCTCACGACCCCGGCCGGGTTGCTCGGCGGCGAGGTGCCCGAGCAGGCGGTGCGCTCGAGCGCGGACGCCGCGGTCGTCGTCCGGGCCGCCGAGGCACTGGCCGCTCGTTCCTGACCCCTCGCGCGACGATTCGCGACCCCTCGCGCGACGATTCGCGACCCCTCGCGGGAGCCTCAGCGGCCGCAGCGGCAGGCGCCGAGGGCTCCGGCGGCGTTGTCGAGGGCGTCGGAGGCGGGGGTCTCGACCTCCTTGCGGATCCGGTCGGCCATGAGGGCGAACACCAGGGGCGTGCCGTCGGGGGTGACGGCGATGCCCGCCAGGGAACGCACGTTGGTGAGGGTTCCGGTCTTGGCGCGGGTGGTACCCAGCGCCAGGGGAGGTGCCGCCGCGAAGCGGTCGTCGAGGGAACCGAGGAAGCCCGCGACGGGCAGCCCCTCGAGGATCACCCGGGCGGGGTCGTCGGGCGATGAACCGGCCACGGCCTGGAGCAGCTCGACCAGCGAGATCGGCTTGATGAGGTCACGCCGCGAGAGTCCGCTGCCGTCGAACTGGCGCACGGGCGCGGTGATGCCCCGCTGTCGCAGCACCTGACGCAGACCCGTGAGGCCGTCGGCGACGGATCCGGCACCACCGGTGGCGAGCCCGACCTGGCGCAGCAGCACCTCGGTCGCCTCGTTGTCGCTGACCTGGAGCAGCCGCTGGACGATCTGCTCGATCGGGGCGCTGCGTACCGCGGCCAACCGACGCGCGCGGGGCTCGACGCCGGCCACCGTGGGGTTGCCCGACACCGCGATGCCCGCCTCGCGCAGCGCGGCGGCGAAGGTCTCTGCTGCCACCTCGGCGGGGTCGGACACGTAGCCGTAGCCGGAGGGCGAACGACCCTCGTCGACCCACAGCGACGTGATGGGGGCGACGACGTCTCCGCGGTAGGAGTCCGGCCACGCAGGGTTGAACGCAGGCCCGGTGAACAGCGAGTCGTCGTAGCCGAGCCGCACCGAGCGCACGCCCTGTCTGCGCAGCGAGGTCGCCGTCCTCTTCGCGAGCGTGACGACGTCGGCGCGTTGCGGCCAGACGCCGTCGGCGGGGTCGACCGGCTTGCTCGCCAGGAACGGGTCGCCTCCGCCCACGAGCACGATCTGCGGGCTCTTCTGCTTTCCCGGCTGGCGCACGACCCGCGTGCTGAACCGGGTGCCGGGGTCGATGGTCGAGAGCGCGGCCAAGGACGTGAACAGCTTGGTGGTCGAGGCCGGCGTCTCCGCGCCACCCGTGGTGTAGACCGGCTTGCCGTCCAGCGGCGCCACGACGGCCGACACGTCACGGCCCAGCAACTTGTTCGCCAACAACGGCTCCAGCAGCCGACGCACCTTCGCCGGGCTCACGGGACGCCGGGCGAGAGTGTCGTACAGCGGCTCCGGGCGCGGCACGGCGGGCAGGTCGAGGCCCTCGGGCGGCGGCACCGCCTCCGGCTCGGTGGCGGGGTCTGGCCGCTGCCCGATGCCGAGGCGTTCCTTGATCGCGCCGGGGTCGATGAGTCCGGTGTAGGTGCCGGCTCCGGCGGCCACTCCTAGCAGCGCCAGCACCGCGAGCCACGTCGTCCAGCGCCCCCAGCGGCGCCTGCGCGAACGCTGCGGCGCCGGCCGGAGCGAGCGGCCCGGAGAGTGGCGTGCGTCACTCTCGTTCACTCCGCGGCCTTCCTCGGTGGGTCATCGGGGCCATTGTGCGCCAGAATGCCCACGGGCCGTGACCCGGCCCGCGCAGACCAATCAAACACGCAATCGAGACAGTGAAGGCGTCCGCCGGGCCCGGCGGACGCAGCGGAGGCAGACGGTGCTGGAGTTCGACGTCCTGGTGGAGATCCCCAAGGGAGAGCGCAACAAGTACGAGGTCGACCACGAGTCCGGCCGGCTGCGCCTGGACCGCACGCTGTTCACCTCCACCCAGTACCCGGCCGACTACGGCTACATCGAGGACACCCTCGGTCAGGACGGCGACCCGCTCGACGCGCTCGTCATCCTCCAGCAGCCGACCTTCCCCGGCTGCCTCATCAAGTGCCGCGCGGTCGGCATGTTCCGCATGACCGACGAGGCCGGCGGCGACGACAAGGTGCTGTGCGTGCCGGCGTCCGACCCGCGCCTGGAGCACCTGCGCGACATCTCCCACGTCTCCAAGTTCGACCGTCTGGAGATCCAGCACTTCTTCGAGGTCTACAAGGACCTCGAGCCCGGCAAGTCCGTCGAGGGCGCCGAGTGGGTCGGCCGGATGGAGGCCGAGGCCGAGGTCGAGGCCTCGTTCGCCCGGTTCAAGGAGACCGGCGGCCACTGAGTCGCGTGTCGCGGGTTGTCGCGGGCGTCGGCAGTTTTATCGGGGAACCGATAAAACTGCGGGTTCCCCGATAAAGCCTCATCGGGGGACCCGCACCTTTGTCGGGGAACCGATGAATCTGGCGCGGGCTCGGGCGGCCCCAGAACTCTGACAGGCGGCTACCCCGCGACCGGCCCGCGCACCGCGCCGATCAGCTGCTCGGAGCGCAGCAGCTCCTCGGGGACGGCGAGACCGTCGACGAGCACCCGGGCCAATGGGCGGATCTTGCGGCACAGCGAGCCGATCTCGCGGCTGATCGCCTTGGCCCGCTGGGCGGAGAGTCGTCCGTGCTGCATGAACCAGGCGGCGTCTTGCTCGATGCCGACCAGCGCCTGGAGGTCGCAGAGCAGGGTGAGGGCGACCCGCAGGTCCGAGCCTTCGGGCACCTCGCGCGTCTTGTCGACGAACGCCTCGAGGACGACGCGCTCCATGTGGGCGCGCCCTGCGGCGATCACGTGGTCCTGCACCCGCGAGAAGACCTCGCCGGGGGCCATGCCGTTGTCCATGCCGCGCTTGAGGCGGCGCGCGCACGAGCTGACCGTGTGCTCCTCACGGAACCGGTACATCGCCACCTGGTAGTCGGGGTCGAGCAGGCCGGCCTCCTGGTCCCAGTCGTCGCCGCCGGGCAGCAGATCCTTGACCCGCTGGAGCATCTGCCAGGCACGGGTCTTCTCGACCACCGTGTCGACGGCCAGCCCGGCCACGAAGCCGACCATGTCGAGCTGGTTCATGTCCTCGAACTCCGACGCGTAGTCGGTGAGCAGCCCCTTGGCGACCAGCTGGAGCAGGATGTGGTTGTCGCCCTCGAAGGTGGTGAAGATGTCGCTGTCGGCCTTGAGCGCGGCGAACCGGTTCTCGGCCAGGTAGCCGGCCCCGCCGCACGCCTCGCGGCACTCCTGGATCGTGTGCGTCGCGTGCCACGTGCCGAGCGCCTTCGTGCCGGCGGCCGTCGACTCCAGCTCGCGCTGGAAGTGCTCGTCCTCGTTGACGCCGGTGAGCACGTCGTGCAGGGCCGAGGCGAGATCCTGCTGGGCGAAATGCAGCCCGTAGGTGCGCGCCAGCAGCGGGAAGAGCCGACGCTGGTGCAGGCCGTAGTCGAGCAGGATGTCCTCCTCGGCCTCGCTCGAGGCCTCGAACTGACGCCGCACCAGGCCGTAGCGCACCGCGATGGTGATCGCGACCTTCGCGGCATTGATGCCCGCGCCACCGACACAGACGCGCCCCTGGATCAGGGTGCCGAGCATCGTGAAGAAGCGGCGGTTCTTCGACTCGATCGGGCTGGTGTAGACGCCGTCGGGCGACACGCTGGCGAACCGGTCGAGCAGGTTCTCCCGCGGGATCCGCACGCCGGAGAACCAGAGTCGGCCGTTGTCGACACCGTTGAGGCCCATCTTGAGGCCGTCGTCGCCGATGGTCACGCCGGGCGCCGGCTCGCCGTCGACCCTGATCGGGACGACGAACGCGTGCACGCCGTGCCCCTCGCCGTCGACCTCGAGCTGGGCGAAGACGACGGCGAGCTCACCGTGGGCGGCGGCATTGCCGATGTAGTCCTTGCGCGCGAGCTCGGTGGGGGTGTCGACGACGAACTCCTGCGTCGCGGGGTCGTAGACCGCGGTCGTGCCGAGCGCCTGCACGTTGGAGCCGTGGCCGGTCTCGGTCATGGCGAAGCAGCCGAGCAGCTCACCGCTCATGAGCTTGCGCAGGTAGGCGTCGTGGTGGTGCTTCGTGCCCAGCTGGAGGATCGCACCCCCGAACAGTCCGAATTGCACGCCCGCCTTGACCATGAGCGAGAGATCGCCCATGGCGAGGGTCTCGAACGCGGCGATCGAGGCGCCGATGTCGCCGCCACCGCCGTACTCGGTCGGGAACCCGAGCCCGGTGTGGCCGGAGCCGGCCATCTCGACGAGCACATCCTTGACCCGCTCGCGGTAGTCCGCGCGCGACATCGTCTCGGCGTCGAGGAGGATGTCGGCGTGCTCGGCGAGCTGACCTCGCACGAGTCGGCGGACGTCGGCGTAGCGGCCGTCGAGCAGGTCTGTCAGAGCCTCGAGGTCGACCTCGGGTTGCGCGTAGCGACCACTGCGAGTGGCCGAGCCCGAGCCGTCACTGACCTGGTCACGCACGGGGGTGTCGGTTGCCATGGGTGCGAAAATAGCGAGCACCGGGCGCCGGGCACAGCCCCTGCAGGGGGTGGATCAGTCCTGGCTGACGGGGATCTTCGAGGTCGTCGTCGTGGGGTGGGTGTTCATGCCCGCATGGTCGAACTTCTGCCCGGTCGCGATGCCGCCCACGTAGAACGACACGAACGCGATGGCGATGCCGGCGATGTCGTCGGAGATGTAGTGCCAGCCGAAGTAGAGGGTGGCGACGACCGTGAAGCCGAAGTTCACCCAGAAGAGGATCTTCAGCCAACGCCACCGCAGCGTGTACTGCACCATCAGCGCCACCAGCAGGGTGATCGCGCAGTGCAGCGAGGCGAAGCCGGCTACCGATTGCACCTGGCCGAGCGTGCCGCCGTACAGCACGCCCTGCCGGCTGTTGACGAGCGAGGCCATCAGCTCGTTGGTGGGGGTGTTGGCCAGACCCTCGTAGATGAAGGAGTACTCCAGCCCGGGGCCGAGCGTCGGCAACGCGTAGTACGACACCGTGCCGAGGGTCCAGGCGATGCACTGGCTGGTGACGAACCAGTACCCGTAGGAGAGGTTGCGCGCCCACACCACCCACGCGGTGATGCACAGCGGCACCAGCGGCAGGAACCACAGGTAGATGTAGGAGAGGAAGTAGGCGGCCGCGTGGGTGCCGAGTATGTCGTGCAGCACGATCGCCGGATCGTGGCCGAAGAGCAGCGCCCGGTCGAGCAGGTGCAGCTCGCGGTCGTACATGCGGTGGTGCACGAACGGCAGGAACGACTTGATGTTGCGGTAGCTGACGTAGACGACGTAGAAGCTGGCGATGCCCAGGGCGACCAGCACCAGGCGTTCCTTGTTCCAGTGCCGCGTCAACCGCTCGCGCACGATGCCCGGCATCTCGGTCGGCTTGCCGCGCGAAAGCCACAGGGTGCGTGGCAGCAGGTCGAGCAGCAGGGCCCCGAGCAGGAGCAGCGGGAGCCGCAGCCACGAGGGGCCGAGGAAGCTGCCCTCGGGATCGACGAGCGGCCGACCGAGCACAACCGCCTCGACGACCGCCCACGCGCCCATCGCGAGGGCGATCCCCACGAGCAGGGCGTAGGCGCGGCGATACACGGCGGTCAGTGTAGTGAGGCCGTGTCGGCGCCCCGCAGGGGTGCCAGCCGGGTGCCCTCGACGTGCATCCGAACGACATCGCCGACGCCCGCACGCAGGGCCAGGCCGGCGACGGCATCGACCTCCCCCACGCCCTCGACCCGCACCACGAGCCGCAACAGCTCGGGGGTGGTGCGCACCGCCACCACCTCGCCCGCGAGGGGGCCGTCGTCGGCGACGTGGAGCGCCGACCGGCGCAGCGCCACCGGGGTGCCGGTCGCCCTGCCGGCAGCGGCCAGGATCGGCGCCGCCGGCTCGGCGTCCAGCACCCGCGCGTAGCCGAGGAACAGAGCGGTCGGCGCGTCGGTAGGGGCCGCCCACACGTCGGCGATCGCCCCGGTCTGCACCACGCGGCCGGCGCGCATGACGGCGAGCCGGTCTGCGACGGCGAACGCCTCCTCGTGGTCGTGGGTGACCAGCAGCGCGGTGGTGCCGGCAGCGCGCAGGATGTCGCGCAGCTCGCCGGCCAGCCGCTCGCGCAGACCGGCGTCGAGGGCCGAGAGCGGCTCGTCGAGCAGCAGCAGCCGCGGTTCGACGGCCAACGACCTGGCCAGGGCGACCCGCTGCCGCTCGCCCCCCGACAAGGTGCCGGGCAGCCGGTCGGCGTACCCGGCCAGCCCGACGAGGTCGAGCAGGTCTGCCACCCGCGCAACGACCTCAGCGCGCGGACGCCGCCTCAGCCGCAGGGCGTAGCCGACGTTGCGGGCGACCGTGAGGTGAGGGAACAACTGCCCGTCTTGGAACATCAGCGCGAAGCCGCGCTTGTGAGTCGGCACGCGAGCGAGGTCGGCGCCGTCCCAGGCGACGGTGCCGGTGCACGGCTCGAGCCCGGCCACGGCGCGCAACAGTGTGGACTTGCCGCAGCCCGATGGCCCGAGGACGGCCAGCACCTCGCCGTCGTCCAGCCGCAAGGAGGCGTCCTGCACCGCGGGCTGGCCGTCGTAGGCGACGCTGACGTGGTCGAGGGAGAGCACCTCAGATCACCCCGAGGCTCCGCACCCGCAGCCGCTCGACGACGAGCATGACGAGCGCGACGGTGAGCGCGAGCACCACCGACCCCGCCAACGCCATGCCGTAGTTGGGGCGGCCGGGGTGCCCCAGGAGGCGATAGATGACGACCGGCAGGGTCGGGCGGTCGGGGCGGGCCAGGAACGACGTGGCGCCGAACTCCCCCAACGACACCGCGAAGGCGAACCCGGCGGCCGCGAGCAGCGGCCGCCACACGACCGGCAGGTCGACGGTGAGGACGGCGCGCACCGGGCCGGCGCCGAGCGAGGCGGCCGCCTGGCGCAGCCGGTCGTCGATGCCGGCCAGCACCGGCACCAGCGTGCGCACCACCAGCGGGAGCGCCACCAGCGCCTGGGCCAGCGGGATGAGGACGCGGGAGTCGCGCAGGTCGAGCACCCCGTGGTCGAGGGTGATGAGGAACCCGAAGCCGAGCGTGACCGCCGAGACCCCGAGCGGCAGCATGAAGAAGCCGTCGAGCACCGAGCGCACGCGGCGCTCGGCCCGGCTGCGGGAGCGGCGGGTGACCACGAGGGCGAGCAGACCACCCAGGAGCAGCGACATCCAGGTGGCGTCGACGGCGATCCGCAGCGAGTTCGACAGCGCCTGCGTCACCGGCACCGCCAGGGCGGCGTTCGACCCCTCGCCCGAGAGCGCTCGGTAGTTCTCCAGCCCCCACACCTGGGCGCCGTCGGCCTGCTGCACCTGCAACGACCCCGCGACCAGCGTGCCGATCGGCAACGCGACCGCCCCCAGCAGCAGGGCGGTGGCCCCGAGCCAGGGGGCGTCGGCGAGGCGCGGACGACGCGGGCCGGCCGTCGTCCGGCTCACCGTCGGGTCGGGCACCCGACGCAGCCGCCCGGCGAGGACCAGCAGCACCAGCACCGCGAGCAGTTGGAGGATCGAGAGCGCGGCGGCGGCACGCAGGTCGAGCAGCACGGTGGTCTGGAAGTAGATCTCCGACTCCACCGAGGAGTACTTCAGACCACCGAGGATCAGCACGATGCCGAAGGCCGTGGCACAGAAGAGGAACACCACGCTGGCCGCGCTCACGATGGCCGGTCGCAGCGACGGCAGGGTCACGGTGCGGAACACCTGCGCCGGCGTGGCGCCGAGGGCGGCCGCCGCCTGGGCGGGTCGGGTGTCGAGCGATTCCCAGGAGGCACCGACGCTGCGGATCACCACCGAGGCGTTGAAGAACACCAGGCCCGCCACGATCGCCCATTTCGAGCCGTCGAGCCCGAGACCGCCGAGCAGCCCGCTCGGGACGAGCAGCTCGCGGAACGCCACGCCCACCACCACGGTCGGCAGCACGAACGGCACCAGGAGCGCGGCGCGCACGAGACGGCGGCCAGGGAAGTCGAGGCGGTACAGCACGTAGGCGACCGGCACCCCCAGCCCGACCGAGATCATCGTCGCGGCCGTGGCCGACCACACCGTGAACCACAGCACCTGGTGGGTGCGCGAGCGGGTGAACACCTCGAGCACCCCGCCGATGTCGAGGTGGCCGTCGGCCACGAACCCGCGCTCGATCATGCCGCTCACCGGCAGCACGAAGAACACGCACAGCACCGCCAGCGGCAGCGTCGCCAACGCCCCCAGCCCGGCCAGGCGTTTGGCTGTCATGTGGGCCGCGCTGCGCGGGCGAATTCGCCGGACGTCCGGTGAATTCGCCCCTGGGACGACGACATTCCGCCGTCCGGGGGGCAGGATCGCCGTCCCACCCCCGAGCCGGTTCCGACCGCCACGATCACTGCGACACCAGGTCGGTCCACTCCTGGAGCCACTGGTCGCGGTGCTCGTCGACCGAGGCCGGGTCGATCGTCCACGGGTCGGTGGGACGTTTCGCGAACGAGGCCCAGTCCTTCGGCAGCGGGGTGTCGTCGACGACGGGGAAGACGTACATCGAGGTGGGCAGCGCCTTTTGCACCGCCGGGCTCAGCAGCCAGTCGACGACCGCCTGGGCACCCTCGGGGTTCTTCGCACCGGACAGCACGCCGGCGTACTCGATCTGCTCGAAGCAGGTGTCGAGCAGCGCGGCGGTGGTGGTGCCCCCGTTGCCGTCGGTGGTGAACGCCGGCGAGGAGTCGTAGCTGGTGACGATCGGCCGGTCGCCCTTGCCGCCACCGGTGAAGTCGACGTAGTAGGCGTCCTCCCAGCCCTTGTCGACCTTCGTCCCGTTGGCGAGCAGCTTCTTCCAGTAGTCCTGCCAGCCGTCCTCACCCTTCGCCGCGATGGTGGCGAGCAGGAACGCGAAGCCGGGCGAGCTGGTCGTGGCGCCCTCGGTGACGAAGAGATCCTCGTACTGCGGGTCGATGAGGTCGTCGAAGGTCTCGGGCGGCGTCAGGCCCTGCTTGTCGAACCAGGAGGTGTCGACGTTGACACACACGTCGCCGTTGTCGATCGGCGTGAGGTCGCCGTCGTCGTCACCCGGCAGGTCGTAGGCGTCGACGCCGTCGGGCCGGTCGCCCTCGTACGGCGTGAACACCCCGGCGTCGACGGCCCGGGAGCCGAAGGTGTTGTCGACGCCGAACGCGACGTCGCCCACCGGGTTGTCGGCGTTCAGCACGAGCTGGCTGGTGAGCGCGCCCGCGTCACCCAGCGCGCGCTGCTCGAGGGTGTATCCGGTGTCGGACTCGAAGGACCTGATGAGCTTCTTCGGCAGGCTGAAGCTGTCGTGGGTCACCAGCACGACGGTGCCGCCCGCGCTGCTCGAGGCACCGCCGGACGACGACGGCTCGCTGGCGGTGTCGCTCTCGCTGCCGATGAGCGAACAGCCGGAGGTGAGCAGCACCCCGAACGCCAGGGCGGCGGACGAGGTACGGACGGCAGGACGGATGGCACGCACGAGGCGGACTCCCTTCGCCGGTGCTAACCGGAGCAGGTTCGTAGGGTCTGCGGCGGCGCCGCACTCTCAGCCGATTCGTTCGGCTCCCCTGTCTGACACGCACGACCCTACCCGCCTGTCTGGTTCGATGTGCCCGTGCCCAGCGCCCTGCATGAGCTCTACGCCACCGCCATCCCCCGCCTGCGCGCGTCGCGCGAGCTCGACAGCCCCGAGCGCGAGCGGGCCCGGCTCGAGCGGTGGCAGGCCGGACTCGACCGCACCCTCCCCACGCGGGCGACCCCGCGCCTCGCGCGGCACTTCGAGGTCCACCAGCGTCACGGCGGGTTCCCGGTGTGGGAGCTGACGCCACACACCCCGACCGATCGCACCGTGCTCTACCTGCACGGCGGCGGGTACGTCGCCCCGATCGACGCCATGCACGTGCGCTACGCCGCGCGGCTCGCCCGTCATCTCGGCGCGCGCGTGCTGATGCCCGACTACCCCCTCACCCCGACGCACTCCTGGCGAGCCTCGCACGAAGCACTCGTCGACCTCGCCGCAGAGGCGTCGTCCCTGGGCCCCACCGTGCTGGCGGGCGACTCCGCGGGCGGTGGCATGGCCCTCGCCGTCGCACTGAGCCAGCTGGGTCGCGGCGGCGCACGGCCCGAGCGACTCGTGCTGCTCTCGCCGTGGGTCGACCTCACGACCTCCACGCCGGCCACCGCCTGGTTCGCCCGACGCGACCCCTGGCTGTTCCCCGGCAAGCTCGAGGCCTACGCCCGCTGGTGGGCGGGCTCGGACGACGACCTCGCGCGCCCCGAGGTCTCACCGGCCCTCGCCGACCTCGACGCGCTCGCCGACCTGCCGCCGACGCTGATGTTCTGCGGCACCCGCGACCTGCTCCTACCCGGTGCCCGCCTGCTGGCCCGTCGGATGCACGAGGCCAAGGCCCCGCTCAGCTACGTCGAGGAGCCCGACCTCATCCACGTCTACCCGCTCCTGCCCGGCCTGCCCGAGGCGCGACGCGCCTGGCGCACCACCGTGGACTTCCTCGACTCATGACCACCACCACGGTGCTCGCGTTCGACGAGCTCGACGCCCGCACCGCCCACGACCTCTTCAAGCTGCGCCAAGACGTCTTCGTCGTCGAGCAGGGCGACCCCTACGACGACCTCGACGGCCGCGACACCGAACCCGGTACCCGGCACGTGCTCCTGCACGAGGGCGACGCGCTCGTCGGCTGCGCCCGGGTGCTCGACGACGGGTCCGAGGCGCGCATCGGCCGTGTCGTGCTGGCCCCCGCCGCGCGCGGCCGCGGACTCTCGGTCGAGCTCATGACGGCCGCGATGTCGGTGTGCACCGGCCGTGCCGTCGTCCTGGCTGCCCAGTCGCCGTTGCGCGGGTTCTACGAAGGGTTCGGGTTCACCGTCTGCGGGCCCGAGTTCCTAGACGGTTCGCTGCCCCACCTGCCGATGAGGAGACCGGCCGATGCCTGACCTCCTCCCGCGACGGGCCCTGGCCGCCTACGTGGCCGTCGCGGCCGCCGACACCTGGCTGGCCGGCCGCACCCCGACCACGCCGGTGCGCACGGCGCGATGGGTCACCAAGCCCGCGCTCATGCCGTTGCTGGCCCTGGCTCGGCCGCCTCGTTCGACCGGAGCGGCGGTGGCGCTGGCCGGTTCCTGGGCCGGCGACGTCGCCCTCCTCGCACACGACGCCCGACCCATGCCGTCGCTCTACCGCGCCGGGGTCGGCTCGTTCGCCGTGGCCCACGCGGGCTACCTCGCGGCGATGTCGCCGCAGGTGTCGCGGGAGAGGCTCGGGTCGCGCCTGGTGCGCGGGCTGGCCCTCGCAGGTGTCGTCGGCGGTCCGGCCATGGGCCTCTCGGCGGCCCGGGTCGACCGCGGCCTGGGCGTCGCCGTGGCCGCCTACTCCCTCTGCGTGAGCGGGACGGCGGCCCTCGGCGCCGCCACCGCGGGCCCGGGTGCGCGCTGGTTGGCCGTCGGGGGCGCGACGTTCCTGGCCTCCGACGCGACCCTCGGCACCCGCGACCTGCTCCTCGCGGGGCGCCCCGCCGCCGGCACCCGCTGGATGGAGCGGATCGTCATGGCCACCTACACCGCGGCGCAGGCGATGCTGGCGCAGGGACTCCGTCGCTGACGGGGGGTCGAACGGCGAGACAGCCCCGGCACTGAGCGCCTCAGCGCTGCTCGACCACCGGTGCGTAGACCACGCCACCCTCGTCGTCGGTGGCCGTCGCGTCGCCGCGCGCGACGAGCAGGTCGAGGTGGGCCTTGGTCTCCATGGCGGCCATGCCCTGGTTGTAGGGGTCGAGGTCGGCGAAGGCCTTCTCGTGGCGGGTCCAACCCAGCGAGCCGGCCACCTCGAGCGCCGTGCGAGGCCCGTCGTCCAGCGCGGCGAGCGACGCCGCGAGCCGGGTGTCGTGGTGGGCGAGCAGCTCGTCGCAGCGGGCATGGGTGGACTCCGCGACGGGACCGTGGGCGGGCAGGACGCGCAGGTCCGGCAGCGAGCGCACCTTGGTCAGGGAGGCCATGAACTGACCCAACGGGTTGTCGACAGGCGGCATGGTGAACCCGATCGAGGGCGTGATGGTGGGCAGCACGTGGTCGCCGGCGAACAGCAGGCCCGCGGCCCGGTCGGCGAACACGAAGTGTCCGGGCGTGTGGCCGGGCGTGTGCACGGCGTCGACGATGCGCTCGCCCACGCTGATCGCATGGTCGGACTCGAACCAGTGCGTCGGGTAGGCCCAGTGCTCCCGTGGCGGCACGTCGGGCTCACCCTGGGCCCAGAGGTCGGCGACCTCGTGGGCGCCCGCGCTGCGCAGCACGCCGAGGAACGGGCTCTCGGTGACCCGGTCGAGATTGTTGAGCAGGTCGAGCGCGGGCTTCTCACCCACGCCGAGTCCCACGTCGACGCCGAGCTCGTGGCCGAGCACCGTCGCCATCGTGAAGTGGTCGCGGTGCACGTGCGTGACGAGGAAGCGACGGATGTCGCCGAACCCGGCGCCGAGCTGCGTCAGGCTGCGGTCGAGCAGGTCACGCGCCACCGGGATGGCCCAGCCGCCGTCGATCAGCGTCAGCCCGTCGTCGTCCTCGATGACGTAGACGTTGATCGCGCGCAGACCGTCCATGGGCAGCGGCAGCGGGATCCGGTGGATGCCCTCGGCGACCCGCCAGGCACCCTCGGCTGTCCAGTGCTCACCGGAGTCGGGCGAGACGGCTCGATGCGTGGGGGTGTCCGCGAAGCTCACCGGCCGACCCTAGACGACCCTAGACGAGATCGGGCAGACCGAGGTCGAGGTTGGGTTGCTGGATGCCGCCGTCGATCTCGAGCATCTTGCCGGTGACGTACTGCCCCGCCTTCGACGCCAGGTACACGATGCCCGCCGCGATGTCGTCGGCCTCGCCGATGCGCCCGAGCGGGGTCGCGGTCTCCATCTCGGCCTTCGTCTCGGGCACGCCGGCGACGAACTCCAGGGCACTGGTCATGACCGACCCGACGAAGATCCCGTTCACGCGGATGCGCGGTGCGAGGTCGGTGGCGGCGAGTCGCGACCAGTGCGCGAGCGCGGCCTTGGCCGTGCCGTAGGCGAGGTATCCACGACCGGCAGCGCGCCCCATCATCGAGGAGATCGAGGTGATCGAACGCTGGGCGTCGTCGGGCCCCCGGAGCATCAGGGGCACGGCCGCGCGGGTGAGGGCGTGCGCGGTGGAGACGTTGAAGTGGAACGCCTCCTCGAGGTAGTCGACGTCGGTGTCGAGCAGGGCGTTCGGGATCGTGCCGCCCACGTTGTTCACGACCGTGTCGAGGCGACCGAACTCGTCGAACGCGGCCTGGGCCAGCCCGGCGACCGCGTCGGTGTCGGCGAGATCCGCTGCGACGACGAGCGCCCGACGTCCGGTCGCACGGACCTGCTCGGCCACCTGCTCGAGCTGGCCGGCGGTGCGCGAGGAGATGACGACGTCGGCTCCGGCCTGGGCCAGGGCGACGGCGGTCGCGGCGCCGATGCCGCGGCCTGCCCCGGTCACCACGGCCACGTGGTCGGTCAGGGTGAAGCGATCGAGGATGCTCATGCCGCCAAACCTAGAACACGTTCTACTTCTACGCGAGGGATGATGCGGGTCGTGGGAGATCCGCTGGTCGCTTCGCTGCGCGCCGCCGGCTGCGTGTACGCCGAGGCGGAGGCCGCGCTCCTGCGCGAGTCGGCGGCCGGCGACAGCCAGCGCCTCGCCGATCTCACCGCGCGCCGCGTGGCCGGCGAGCCGCTCGAACCGCTGCTGGGGTGGGCCGAGCTCGACGGCGTGCGCGTGGTCGTGCGTCCCGGCGTGTTCGTGCCACGGGCCCGCAGCCTGCTGCTGGTGCGCCTGAGCGTCGCGCACCTGGCCTCGCGCACTCCACCCGCCCCGGCACCGACCGTGGTCGACCTCTGCTGCGGCAGCGGGGCGCTGGGGCTGCTCCTGCGACGGGCTCTTCCGACGGCGCGGGTGCACGCCGCCGACGTCGACCCGGTCGCCACCGCCTGCGCGGCCGAGAACCTGCCACCCGGACGGGTGCACACCGGCGACCTGCTCGCCGCCCTGCCCGGCGAGCTACACGGCGTCGTCGACCTGCTCGTCGTCAACGCGCCCTACGTGCCCACCCGGCACATCGCCTCGATGCCCCGCGAGGCTCGCGACCACGAACCGCTGCACACCCTCGACGGCGGTGCCGACGGGCTCGACCCGCACCGCAGACTCCTCGCCGACGCGCCCTCCTGGCTGGCGCCCGGCGGCGCGCTCGCGATCGAGACCAGTCGGGCGCAAGCACCCGTCGTGGTCGAGACCGCCCGGCGGAACGGATGGCACGCCACGCACCACCACGACCGCGACCTCGACGGCACCGCGGTGCTGGCGGTGCGGCGTCCTGGAGAATGAGGCACGTGAGCAGGAGCGACGACCGGGATCCGATCGCCGAGGCGCACCGGCAGTGGGCGGCGCACGGGTGGGCCGCCGCCGCCGACGGCATGGCCTTGGTGACGTCCGTGGTGCGCGTGCAGCAACTGCTCATGGAGCGCATCGACCCGGTGCTCAAGCAGCACGGGCTCACGTTCGCCCGCTACGAGATCCTGCGGCTGCTCGCGTTCTCCCAGGCGGGTCGGATGCCGATGATGCGGCTCGGCTCCCTGCTCCAGGTGCATCCCGCGTCGGTCACCAGCGCCGTCGACCGGCTCCAGGCCCAGGGCTACGTCGACCGCGAGCGCCGCACCGACGACCGTCGTGTCGTCCTGGCCTCCCTCACCGACGTCGGGCGCGCGGTCGTCGAGCGCGCCACCCTCGACCTCAACGAGGTCTTCTCCACCCCTGGCATCGGCCCCGACGACGTCCGCGACCTCACCGATCTGCTCACCCGCCTGCGCGGGGCCGCCGGCGACACGGTGCAGAGGTGAGCAGCCCGGCAGAGGCCTCGAGCACGACCCGCCCCGATCGCGGACGCCGGCTGCTGCGGCTGGTGCGCCGGCGCATCGGCGCCTTCCGACCCTCCTGGACGTGGACGGCCGAGGTCGTCCGCTCGCTGATCACGTCGTTCGTGGCCCTGGCGGTGTCGTTGTGGGTGCTCCCCGGCACCCAGGTCGACGCAGGCGCCACCTCGGTCGCGAGTCTCGCGATCACCGTGGTGACGCTCGGCGCGATCCTGCGTCCCCTCATCGTGCGGCTCACGGTGCTCACCGGCGCCGTCGGCCTCCTGGTGTCGGGATTCCTGGCCCAGGCCGGCATCCTCGCGCTCGCGCTGGCGCTGCTGCCCACCGTCGAGCCCTTCACGCTCAGCGAGGTCGTGCTGGCCGCCTGGGCGGCAGCGGCCACGGCGACGGCGGTGAACTGGCTCTTCGACGCCGGGTCCGACGAGGCGTTCCTCGGCCAGACACTCCAGCGCGCCGTGCTGCGCACGCCACGCGCCGGCGTCGACGGCCCCGGACTGCTGGTGGTGCAGCTCGACGGTGTGAGCGAGCCGGTACTGCGGCAGGCGCTCACCGCCGGGTCGCTGCCGACGCTGAGCCGGTGGCTGCGCGGCGGCAGTCACGAGCTGCGCCGCTGGCACACCGGCATCCCGGCGACCACGCCCGCGGGCCAGGCGGTGCTGCTGCACGGCGACACCACCTCGGTGCCCGGCTTCCGCTGGTGGGACCGCGACCAGGGGCGTCTGGTGACGGCCTCGCGCCCCGGTGACGCGGCAGCGCTGGAGCGCTCCCTCAGCACGGGCCGAGGACTGCTGGCCGACGGCGGCGCCTCGGTCTCGAACCTGCTCTCCGGCGACGCCCCGGAGCGCGTGCTCACCGTCTCCGACGCCCGCGCTCCCGGCGGCGACGCCGGCGCCGCGTCGTTCGCCACGGCCCGTTCGGGCTTCCTGCGCTCGGTCGTGCTCCTCGTCGGACAGATCGTCACCGAGTTGCACCAGGCACGACGGCAGCGAGCCCGCGGTGTGCTGCCCCGGGTGCGTCGTGGTGGCCGGTTCGCGCTGCTGCGGGGTGTGGCCACCGTGGTGCTGCGCGACCTGACCACCAGCGTGGTCGCCGAGCAGCTGACCCGGGGCACGCCCGTGGTGTTCGTCGACTACGTCGACTACGACGAGGTCGCCCACCACGCGGGTCCGACGCGGCCGGAGTCACTGCGCACCCTGGAGCACCTCGACCAGGTGCTCCACCTGCTCGAGCAGGTGGCCGAGCAGGTCGGGCGCCGGTACGAGATCGCCGTCGTCTCCGACCACGGCCAAGCGCAGGGCACGACGTTCCGCCAGCTGACGGGTCGCACCCTCGAGCAGGTCGTCGAGGAGCTCGCCGCCGGCTCCCACCCTCGTCTGGGTGGCGCCGGACCCGACGCCGACGACGACGAGCTCGGCATCCCGGCTCAGCTGGTGCTCTCGGCCGGCGCAGGCGCGTCGCGGGCGGTGGCTCGCGCGGCCACGAGCGCGGCGAGCACGGTCACGCGTCGTCGTCGCGGATCGGCCGGGCACGACCTCGAGCCCGCCCCCGAGCCCGCCCCCGAGCCCGCACGCCTGCTCGTCGCCGTGTCCGGAAGCCTGGCGCACGTCTACCGCACCGACCAGCCGACCAGGCTCAGCCATGCCCGCCTGGAACGGCTGCACCCCGGCCTGGTCGAGAGGCTGGCGGCTCACCCGGGCGTCGGCGCCGTGATGACCCGGTGCGACGACGGTGCCGTGCGGGTCGACGGACCCGGGGGTCATCTCGTGCTCGGCGGCGATGCCGAGCAGCCGGTGGTGGCCGAGCAGCACGGCCGCGACCCCCTGGCACCGTACGGCGAGACGGCCCGTGCCGACCTGCTCGCACTCGACGCCCGCAACCACGTGGGCGACCTCGTGGTGCTGGCGGCCTTCGACACCCGGCTGCACGAGGTGGCGGCCTTCGAGGAACTGGTGGGCTCCCACGGTGGTCTGGGCGGCGACCAGACCGAGGCGTTCGTGGTGCACCCGCGCGGGTGGCGGGTTCCCGACGGCGTCCTCACCGGGCGGCAGGTGCACGACGTGCTCGTCGGCCGACTCGTGGACCTCGGACTGCGCGAGGAGGGCCGCGATGAGTGAGCCGGGCCTGGCGGTGACCTGGTGGGGGCACGCCAGCACCACCGTCGACTTCGCGATCGGGGGCGGCGTGCGCGTCGCCCTCGACCCTCTATTCGTCGACCGGCTCGCCCACCTGCGCCGCGCGGCCCCCACTCCTCCGCCCGCCGCTGCCGAGGCCGACCTGGTGCTCGTGAGCCACCTGCACCTCGACCACTGCCACGGCCCCTCGCTGGCCCGCTTCGACGCCGGCGTCCCCGTCATCGTGCCGCGCGGCGGGGAGGCCTTCGTGGCGGGATCCGGGCTCAGCGTGGTTCCCCTCGCGCCCGGCGAGAGCGTGCGGGTGGCCGGCGTCGAGGTCGAGGCCCTGCCCGCTCTTCACGACGGACGCCGCACGCCGCTGTCGCGCTCCCGGCCGCCGGCCCTGGGCTTCCGGCTCACCGCCGGAGGTCGCTCCGTCTGGTACCCCGGCGACACCGGCCCGCAGCCCGCCTTCGCCGAGGTCGCGCCGGTCGACCTGGCCCTGCCGCCCGTGGGTGGGTGGGGGCCCTCGCTCGGCCCCGGGCACCTGGACCCGCAGCAGGCGGCCGCGGCGGTGGCCGCCGTCGGCGCGCGATGGGCGCTGCCGGTGCACTGGGGCACCTTCTGGCCCGTCGGCCTGCGCCGGCTGCACCCCGCCAGCCACCGCGAGCTGTTCCTCGCACCCGGCGAGCGCTTCGTTGCCGCGGTCGCCCAGGGCAGGGACCAGCTCGCCGCGCCGACCCGGGTGCTCCGCGCGGCGCACGGCGAGCGGGTGGTGCTGGCGTGATCGACTCCAACCTGGGCCTCGTGGCGCTGCTCGTGCTCTTCGGCGGCGTCGCCTTCGGTGCCATCGTGCCGGTGGTGCCGACCGGTGCCCTCGTGAGCGGCGCCGCGGCCCTGGCCGCCGACGAGCACCCGTGGGAGATCGCCCTCGTCGTGGCCCTCGGCGCCGCCGGCGCCTGGCTCGGCGACATCGTCGTCTACGGGGCGCTGCGGGCGGCCGGGGCGCCGCTGGCCCTGCGCATCGGCTGGCTGCGCGCCGACGACCCCGACGGCCACCTCGCCCGGCTGCGCGCCGCCATCGAGCGGCACGAGCTGCGCACGCTGCTCGTCTCGCGCCTGGTGCCCGGCGGCCGGATCCCGGTGCTGCTGGCCGCGGCCCTGACCGGCTACTCCTGGCGCCGCTTCACCGGCGCCGCGGTGGCGGCCGCGACCCTGTGGTCGGCGGCCTACGCCGCCGTCGGCGTGGCCGGGGGGCGGTTGCTGCCCGACGACCGCGTGGCGGTCGTCGTCGCAGCCGGGGCCGCCCTGCTGCTCACCGCTGCGCTCCAGATCGTGCGTCGCTGGCAGCAGCGCTCCAGCACGCCCTCCTGACCCGGCGACCAGCCCGCTTCCCGACTGGCGAGTAGCCCTCTACACTCGGAATAGTTGGACATCCAAGTATCTTGCCGGGAGTGACTGTGACCGACCGATCCGCCGACCTGCACCAGCCGAGCAACCCGGTGCGCATCGTCACCGCCTCGAGTCTCTTCGACGGCCACGACGCCTCGATCAACATCATGCGGCGGATCTTCCAGGCCCAGGGCTGCGAGGTGATCCACCTCGGCCACAACCGCTCGGTGCGAGAGGTCGTCGACGCCGCCATCGAGGAGGACGCCCAGGGCGTGGCGGTCAGCTCCTACCAGGGCGGGCACGTCGAGTACTTCGAGTACCTGGTGCAGCTGCTGCGCGAGTCCGGGGCCGGCCACGTCAAGGTCGTCGGCGGCGGTGGCGGCGTCATCGTGCGCGACGAGATCGCCCGGCTGCGCGACTCCGGCGTCACCATCTTCTCTCCCGAGGACGGCGCCCGCCTGGGCCTGCCCGGCATGGTCAACCAGGTCGTCCGTGATTGCGACTACGACCTCGTGGGCGTGGGCGCGCCCGACGCCGAGGCCGTGCTCACCGGCGAGCGCGCGGCGGTCGCCCGCGCCGTCACCGCCGCCGAGGCCGGCCGCCTCGACGACACCACCCTGAGCCGGCTGCGCGACGCCGCCGCCGGCCGCACCACCCCGGTGCTCGGCCTGACCGGCACCGGCGGTTCCGGCAAGTCCAGCCTCACCGACGAGCTGGTGCGCCGCCTGCGCACCGACCAGCAGGACAAGCTGCGCGTGGCCGTCGTCGCCGTCGACCCCACCCGCCGCCGAGGCGGGGGCGCGCTCCTGGGCGACCGCATCCGGATGAACTCCCTCGACCTCACCGGCCTCGACCGCGAGCGGGTGCTCTTCCGCAGCCTCGCCACCCGCGGCGCCCACGAGCTGCCCGAGCAGCTGGCCGACGTCATCACCGTGCTCAAGGCCGCCGGCTACGACCTCGTCGTCGTCGAGACCCCCGGCATCGGCCAGGGCGACGCGGCGATCATCCCGTTCGTCGACACCAGCGTCTACGTCATGACGCCCGAGTTCGGGGCCGCCAGCCAGCTGGAGAAGATCGACATGCTCGACTTCGCCGACGTCGTGGCCATCAACAAGTTCGAGCGCCGCGGCGCCGCCGACGCCCTGCGCGACGTCGGCCGCCAGCTCGTGCGCAACCGCGAGGCGTTCGGCCAGCGGCCGGAGGACATGCCCGTCTTCGGCACCTCGGCCGCCACCTTCGACGACGACGGCGTCACCGCGCTCTACCAGCACCTGCGCGGCCTGCTCGCCGAGCACGGCCTGCCCGTCGCCGACGGCACCCTGCCCGCCGTCGAGGTCCGCACCTCCTCACACCTCGACGCCGTCGTGCCCGGCGACCGGGTGCGCTACCTCGCCGAGGTCGCCGACACCGTCCGCGGGTACCACGCGCGCACCGAGGAACTCGTCGACCAGGCCCGCCGCCTCCAGCGCGTCGAGGCCGTCGCCGCCGAGCTCGCCGACGGCGAGGGCCGCCTCCACGACTCGGTCGCCGGCCTGCTCGACGACGCCCGCGACCGGCTCGACGCCGACGTCAAGAAGCAGCTCAAGGCCTGGCCGGCGGTCGTGGAGTCCTACTCCGGCGACGAGCAGGTCGTGCGCGTGCGCGACAAGGAGATCCGTACCCGGCTCACCAAGGAGTCGCTGTCGGGCAACAAGATCAACCGGGTCTCGCTGCCCCGCTTCGACGACCACGGCGAGCTGGTGCGCTTCTGGCGCCGCGAGAACCTGCCCGGCCACTTCCCCTTCACCGGCGGGGTGTTCTCGTTCAAGCGCGACAACGAGGATCCCGCCCGCATGTTCGCCGGCGAGGGCGACCCGGCCCGCACCAACCGTCGCTTCAAGCGGCTCAGCGAGGGCCAGCCGGCCACCCGGCTCTCCACCGCCTTCGACTCCGTCACCCTCTACGGCCACGACCCGGCGCAGCGGCCCGACATCTACGGCAAGATCGGCACCAGCGGCGTCAGCGTCGCCACGCTGGAGGACATGAAGACGCTCTACGACGGCTTCGACCTGCTCTCGCCGTCCACGAGCGTGTCGATGACCATCAACGGCCCCGCCCCCACGGTGCTCGCGTTCTTCCTCAACACCGTCCTCGACCAGGCGCGCGAGAACGGCGTCGACGACGCCACGGCGCTCGCGACCGTGCGCGGCACCGTGCAGGCCGACATCCTCAAGGAGGACCAGGGGCAGAACACCTGCCTGTTCTCCACCGACTTCTCGCTGCGGTGCATGGCCGACATCCAGGAGTGGTTCATCGAGAACAAGGTGCGCAACTTCTACTCGGTCTCGATCTCGGGCTACCACATCGCCGAGGCCGGGGCGAACCCCATCAGCCAGCTCGCGTTCACCCTCGCCAACGGGTTCACCTACGTCGAGGCCTACCTCGCCCGCGGCATGGCGATCGACGACTTCGCGCCCAACCTGTCGTTCTTCTTCTCCAACGGCATGGACCCCGAGTACTCCGTCATCGGCCGGGTGGCCCGCCGCATCTGGGCGATCGCCATGCGGGAGGCGTACGGCGCAAGCGAGCGCAGCCAGAAGCTGAAGTACCACGTGCAGACCTCCGGGCGCTCGCTGCACGCGCAGGAGATGGACTTCAACGACATCCGCACCACGCTGCAGGCGCTGATCGCGATCTACGACAACGCCAACTCCCTGCACACCAACGCCTACGACGAGGCCGTGACCACCCCCACCGAGGAGTCCGTGCGCCGGGCGCTGGCCATCCAGCTCATCATCAACAAGGAGTGGGGCCTGGCGATGAACGAGAACCCGCTCCAGGGCTCGTTCGTCATCGACGAGCTCACCGACCTGGTCGAGCAGGCCGTGCTCGCCGAGTTCGAGGCGATCACCGAGCGCGGAGGCGTCCTCGGCGCGATGGAGACCGGCTACCAGCGCGGCCGCATCCAGGACGAGTCGATGCTCTACGAGCACCGCAAGCACGACGGCTCGCTGCCGCTCATCGGCGTCAACACCTTCCTCGCCGAGCGACCGGACGACGCCACCCCGGCCCACGTCGAGCTCGCCCGCGCCACGGAGGAGGAGAAGGAGGGCCAGCTGCACCGCGTGCAGCAGTTCCGTCGCGACCACGAGGCCGAGGCCGCCGAGGCGATCGCGCGGCTCAAGGAGGCCGCGACGAGCGGCGAGAACGTCTTCGCCGTGCTCATGGACGCCGCCCGCGTGTGCACGCTCGGCCAGGTCACCGAGGCCTTCTTCGAGGTCGGCGGCGCCTATCGCCGCAGCGTCTGATGCGGCGATAGGGTCACGCCCTGTGAGCACCGACACCCAGCCCAGCTACGAGACCCTCGCCCCGATGCCGGCCTTCGCCGAGCAGCCGGTGCCGATCGCCTTCGAGGACAACAACGGTCACCTCAACGTGCGGCACTACCTCGGCATCGGCAGCGAGGGGCTCGACGAGTCACTCGTCGGCGTGGGCATCCCCATCAACTGGCCGACCTCGGCCGGACACGCCTGCTTCGCCGCCGAGCACCACGTGACCTACCTGGCCGAGTTGCGCACCGGCGACCGGATGTCGGTGCGGGTGCGGCTGCTGGGCCGCTCCGAGCGAGCCGCGCATGCCCTGGTGTACATCCTCGACGACACCCACGAGCGACTCAGCTGCGTGTTCGAGGAGATCTTCCTGCACATCGACCTCAAGGACCGCAAGACCGCACCGTGGCCCGACGACGTCGCGCAGGCCCTCGACGACCGCATCGCCGAGCACGCCGGGCTCGGCTGGGAGCCGGTGACCTCGGGGTCGATGAGACTGCGTTGACCTCGACCCCGGTGGACAACCCCGAGCGGTACCGACTCGAGCAGGCGGTACGAGTTCGTCTCCCGGGTTCGGGCTACGTGATCCACCTCACCGACGACGGCTTCGCGCTGCGACGAGATCTCAGGGCCGCCGCACTGCTACGCGCACAGATGTCGACGACCATGACCCACGAGGTGCGCGAGCCCGGCGACGGCACGTTCACCGTCGTCGACGTGGAGCGCGCGGTGACCCGCGACCCGACCGGTCGCCTCACGTGGGGAGCCAGCGCCTCGCGTGGCCACCTCCTGGGCACGCAGACCAAGAGAACCTATCGCTGGAACGGCCCTGGCTTCACGCTGGAGTCCGAGGTGTCGGTCGACCTCGGCGCGGGTCGTCGGATCGTGGAGGAGGAGGCGACCGGGCTCGGGCTGCGCCAGAAGCGCGGCGCCGCAGAGCTCGTCGGCCTCTTCTTCGCGGTCCTCGCGGTGGGTGGGCTGCTCATCTGCGGCGTCGTGGCGCTGGCGCTCTGGCTCACGGGAGCACTGCGGTGAGGCGATCGCGAGGCGAGAACCGCCTGGTGAGCCTGGTGCCCTCGATCACCGAGGCCCTGGCGAGCGTCGACCCGGGTGCCCTGGTGGGCGTCACCGACTGGTGCACGCACCCCGCCGACCTCGACGCGCGGGCGGGTGGCCCGGTCGCTCGCGTGCGCGGCACGAAGAACCCCGACCTCGCCACGATCCGGGCGCTGGAGCCCGACATCGTGATCGCGAACAAGGAGGAGAACCGCGAGCTCGACGTGCGCCGCCTGCGTGAGGCGGGCGTGCGGGTGGAGGTGACCGACATCGAGACGGTGCCGCAGGCCGTCGCCGCGTTCGAGTACCTCCTCGACGACGTGCTCGGCTGGCCGCGGCCGGGCTGGCTCGCCGAGGTCGCCGACGCCTGGTGTGGTCCGCCGCCGCCGATCACCCACCGGATCGTGGTGCCGATCTGGCGCGACCCGTGGATGGTGGTCGGGCCACGCACGTTCACCGCCGACCTCTGCCGCCGGCTGGGCTGGCAGGTCGTGCACGCAGAGGCCGACGGTCCCGACCGCTACCCTGCCGTCGACCTCGCCGAGCTCGACGCCTGCGGTGCAGACGTCGCCCTGCTGCCCGACGAGCCGTACCTGTTCACGGCGGACGACGGTCCCGAGGTGTTCCGCCGCACTCCCACGCGCCTGGTGAGCGGACGTCTGCTCACCTGGTACGGCCCGTCGCTGGCCGAGGCGGCTCGCCTCACCCTTTAGATCGACTGAGCGTGGCGCGCGTGGGACACCGCGACATGGGGCACCATGGTCGAGGCCGAGGGAGCATGAATGGGCAGCGAACACGCGTCGACCCCGCGCGACGACACACGACTGGCGGGTCGATACCGCCTACACGAAGTCATCGGTCGGGGCGGTTTCGCGGAGGTGTTCCGGGCCGACGACGCCCGCCTGGGGCGCGCCGTGGCCCTGAAGCGGCTGCGCTCCGACAAATCCGACACGGCGTCCCGCGCCCGACTGGCCGAGGAGACACGTGTCATGGCCGGCCTCCAGCACCCGCGGATCATCCGGGTGCTCGACGCCGCGCCCGCCGAGGGCTGGATGGTGCTCGAGCTCGTGGAGGGCCGTGACCTCTCCGCGGCGATCGCCGACGGCCCGCTGCTGGCCGACCACGTGACCCGCATCGGCATCGAGTTGTGCCACGCCCTCGCCCACGCGCACAGCCGCGGCGTGGTGCACCGCGACGTGAACCCGGCGAACGTGCTGCTCGACCAGCGCGGCCACGCCCACCTCACCGACTTCGGCGTCGCCGCCACCGAGGGCTCACCGGCCCACGACACCGAGGGGCGCACCCTGGGCACGCGCGCCTACCTCGCCCCGGAGCAGGTCCGGGGCGACACCGTCACCGGGCGCACCGACGTCTATGCCGCCGGACTGGTGCTGCTCGAGGCGCTGACCGGTCGGCGCGAGTACCACACCGGCAACAGCGACGAGATCGCCTTCGCCCGACTGGCCCGATTCCCGACCATCCCGGCCTCCCTGCCTCGCGGCTGGCCGCGCCTGCTCGCCTCGATGACCGCGCTGGAGCCGCAGGAGCGACCGGCTGCCGAGGACGCCGCCAACCAGATGCTCTCGCTGCTGCGCGGCGGGGGCGTCCCCGAGCACGACCGAGCGACCCGACCGGCCGGCGCGACGACGACCTCGACGATTCAGACCCCGCCGGTCTCCATCGCCTGACTCCGCTCCCCGACCTCGCCGTCATGCTCGCCCCTCGGCTCGGCTGCGCTCGTCGGGCGCGCCAAGCGGGCCACCCGCGTCTGCTTAGACCGGCCGCGCAGCGTGAGGGTCTCGCCCCGGCACCAGTGCGCCTGCTCCTCCGGGCCGGCCGCCTCGATGGTGCTGACCGTGCTCGCGACCCGGCCCTCGACGCCCTTGGCGACCTCGGTCAGCCGCGAGGCGGCGTTCACCGCGTCGCCGATCACGGTGTACTCGAAACGCTCCTGGGTGCCGACGTTGCCGGCGACCACCGTGCCGGCGTAGACCCCGATGCCGGCAGCGATCTGCGGCTGCTCCTCGGCCAGGCGCCCAGCCATGCGCCGCGCGCACCGGACGCCGCGGGCGGCGTGGTCGGGTAGGTCGGTGGGGGCGCCGAAGACCGCGAGCACCGCATCGCCCACGAACTTGTTCACCAGACCGTCTTCGCGCAGCACCTCCTCGACCACCACGTCGAAGAAGCCGTTGAGCATGTCGACCACGACCGCGGGCTTGTGGTCGGCGGCGAACCGGGTCGAGCCCACCAGGTCGACGAACAGCACCGTGACCTCCCGCGACTCACCGCCCAGGGCGACCTCCTTGTCGGCGGCCGCGCGGGCGACGTCCTGGCCGACATGGCGGCCGAACAGGTCGGCCAGCCGCTCCCGCTCGGCCAGCCCCTCGGCCATGTGGTTGAAGCCGTCCTGGAGGCGGCCGAGCTCGGTGGCGTCGTAGACGGGGAGCCGCAGGTCGAGCCGGCCGCTTTGCACCTCGGCCATCCCCTCGCGCACCGAGGCCAGCGGCGCCACGACCGACCGGGCGTTGAGGGTGGTGACGAAGAATCCGAAGGCCAAGACGACACCGCTGACGACCAGCACCTGCACCGCCAGCCTCGTGACCGTGACGTCGTCGCGCACGAGGGCTGCCACCGCGCCGAAGGCGAGGCCCACCAGCGGGGCTCCGGTGCCGAGCAACCAGAACGTCAACTGCCGCCCGCCCACGCCGAGTCCACGCGGTCGCGCCTCGGCCCCGGCGGCCATCGCCAGCGCAGAGAGCGGGCGCAGAGCGAACTCGCTGAGCAGATAGGTGATCGTGCACACGACGATGGCGCCGATGCCCACCGTCGGCGCGATGCCCAGCACCCGCTCGGGCTGGATCAGCACCGCGAGCACGACGAACAGCACGAGGCCGAGCCCCCAGAGGACGCCTGAGAGAAGCGTCAGGTTGAGTGGCACGCGCAGTGCGCGGCGCCGCTCCCGCAGGGTCGGCTCGCGCTCGTCGAGCACCCACAGCAGTGCCCCGAAGGAGACCCGGGTACCCCACACGGATCCGACCAGCACGGCAAGCGCCACGTAGACCGGGACGCCGATCACCGTCGCCAGGCCCATCGCGTGGTTGGCGCGTGGCGCGGGCACGACCAGCACGCTGAGCACCACGACGACGCCGGCCCCCAGCAGGTGCGTGGTGGTGATGAAGACCGTGAGCAGCATCTGGATGCGCCACCGCAGCCGGCGCGGCGACTGTCCCTGCGGCCCCAGCAGCCACGAGCCGAACGGGCTGCGCTGCGAGGGGGGATACGGGGGCACGGGAGGCATTCTGCCCGGCTCGCGGCGCGCACACAGGCAACCGCGACCACAGGCGGCCCCGATTCCCGCGGGAGCCGGGAGGGTGCGACCGCGGGGAAACCCGGTCGGGATCTCGCATCGGGCCATCCGCCCGACGGTCCGCACCGAGGGCCCCCAGACACCTCCGCTACCGGCGTCGAAACCGAAGGGGTGATCGCTGTACAAGGTTTGTAGAAACTTCTACAGTCTCTGCCATGACCACCTCCCCCCGCGAAGAGCGAGCACCGAGGTTCTCCCTCAGCCACGAGGAGCGGGCCGCCCGCACGGCGGACCTGCTCATCGGCGCCGCGGAGGCCGCCGCGCGCGGGGACGACGCCGAACGCGCCCGATGCCTCGAGGGCGTCGTCGAGTTGAACATGCGCATCGCCGAGGCGCTGGCTCGTCGCTACTCCAACCGCGGCATCCCGCTCGAGGATCTCACCCAGGTCGCCTACCTCGCCTTGGTGCGCGTCGCGCGCAGCTTCGACCCCGCGCACGGCCGCGACTTCCTCTCCTACGCCGTGCCCTCGATGACCGGCGAGATTCGCCGCCACTTCCGCGACCACGGGTGGACCATCCGTCCCCCGCGGGGCGTCCAGCGGGCGCACTCTCGACTGCTCCGCTCCGAGCGAGACTTCGACCGCCTCGACGAGCGCAGCGTGTCCGAGCTCGCCGCCCAGGTCGAGGAATCGGTCGAGACGGTGCGTGAGGCGCTGGCGGCACGGTCGTGCTTCTCGCTCACGAGTCTCGACGCCCCGGTCGGCGACAGCGAGGCCCCCCGCGACGTGCCCGCGGGCGACCGCGCGGCCGAGCAGACCGAGGCGCGGCTCGTCGTGGAGCCGTTGCTGGCTCAGCTCTCAACGCGCGAGCGCGACGTCGTCCGACTGCGTTTCGCCGACGAGCTCTCCCAGCGCGAGATCGCCGAGCAGTTGGGTATGACCCAGATCCAGGTCTCCCGCCTCCTGCGCCGCGTCCTCTCACAGTTCGCCGGCGCCCTGCACGCGCCTCATCCGGTGGCCAGCTGAGCCGAACGAAGCCGAGGAGGCGCCTACGATGGGCGTGGGAGCGGGGCGACGTCAGCTGTCGTCGCGTGCGTCGACACCGTCGAGCTCGGCGGTGTCCCATCGTCCCGACGGACGCATCGGGATGTCGGTCTGGGCTGCGGCCTGGTGCATGCCCACGCGCTCCATCCAGGTCAGACCGGGCGACCAGGTCGATCTCATCGAGACCTGCCCGTCCGGCTCCAGAACCTTGAGCAGCACGACGGCACCCAACACGAGCTCGCCCTCCGCAGGCTCGTGGCCCACGCCGAGTTCGTCGATGAGCGATCCCAGGGGCCGCGATGGTGGTGGCGCGGTCATCGCACGGGCCTCCCTGCGTACTCGTTCTGCTCTTCCATGCCCCCCCGGTATCCCGCCTGGCACGCAAGTAATCGACACCAGGCCCCGAACCTGCGAAACCGCACCCGAGGCCGCCAGAATGGGTCGGCCATGACTGAATCGACCGAGCGTGTCCGCATCGGCGCACTGGCGACCCGCGTGGGCGTCAGCGAGACGGTGCTGCGCGCCTGGGAGATGCGCTACCAACTGCTCGACCCCCAACGCACCGCCGCCGGCTACCGGCTCTACGGGCCGGACGACGAACGCCGGGCCCGCGCCATGCTCGCGGCGCGCGAGCGCGGCGTCCCGGCCCGACAGGCGGCCTCGGAGATCCTGGCGAGCGAGCGCGTCCGCACCCACGGGCCCACCTCGACCGCACACGCCGCCGCACACGGGCTCGACGTGAGCCAGGCGGCGTCCGAGCTCGAGGCCGCGATGGTGGCCTACGATCTCGGCTCCATGCACGAGGTGATCGACCGCGCCTTCGCCGCGATGTCGGTCGAGGCCGCGATCCGCGACGTGCTGCTGCCCTTCATGGCGGCCGTCGGCGATGGCTGGGCCAGGGGAGCCTTCGACGTGGCCGACGAGCACTTCGCCAGCGACCTGGTGCGGGCCCGCTTGGCCGCGCTCTCCGTGGGCGCGGTCTCGCGCACAGGCCCGACCGCTCTCCTCGCGTGTCCGCCCGACGAGAGTCACGACATCGCCCTCAAGGCGTTCGAGGTGGTGCTCCAGCGCGCCGGCTGGCGCACCCGGTTCCTCGGACCCAACACCCCCGTGTCGTCGATCGTCGCGGCAGCCGAGGTGATCGGGCCCGACCTGGTCGTGCTGGCCGCCGCGTCGCCCGTTGCCCTCGACCTCGACACCGAGGGGCTCCGTGATCTGAGCGTGCTGACCGAGCGGTACGACGTGGCCGTCGCCGGGTCGGGAGCCGACGCCTCCGTGGCGCTGCGGATGGGTGCGCGTCATCTGGCCGGCGACCCGGTCACGGCCGCGCGGTCACTGGTCGAGGAACGCCGACGCCGCACCAGCCACTGAGCGCTGCGGCGTTCGCTCTCCACAGCCTGTGGAAGGTTTGTGGAAACCGAAAGGGTGAGCCGACTCAGCTCCGCTCCTCGCGGTTACCGAGCAGGTGTTGATGCCCGTGAGGGCACCCCCCAATCGATCACACGAGGTGGAACTGATGACTCGGAACGACAGCCCGCTCATCGCGACGATCGTCGATGACAACGACCTGGCCGTGGCTGGCCTGAACTGCCTGCTGGAGTCCTACGACTCGCGGGTCCACCTGGTCGACGTCCGCACCGCCCTCGCGCACCCCGAGGACGTCGATGTCGTGCTCTACGAGCCGATGGAGCAGTCGGCCTTCAGCGCCTCGATGCTGCGCGACCTCCAGAACGCGGCCGGGGCCCAGGCGATCGTGTTCAGCTGGGCGCCGTCGGACCAGCTGCCCTCGAACGCCAACCCGTACCTCTCCAAGTCGATGACCGCCGCCCAGCTCGTGGTCGCGCTGGAGGATCTCAAGGCGGGTCGCGGCGTCCCGGCGCCGCCGAAGCACACCCTCGCCCAGCCGGTCCAGGTCGTCGAGCCGCCCGCACCGATCCGCACCCCCCAGGCCCCCGTCGGCAGCCGGCTCACCCCGCGCGAGCTCGAGATCCTCACCCTCATCACTCGCGGCCTGACCAACGGCGAGATCGGCGAGGAGCTGGGGCTCTCGATCAACTCGATCAAGACCTACATCCGGCAGGCCTACCGCAAGATCGACGTCGAGCGCCGCACCCAGGCCGTCGCCTGGGGTATGGCCAACGGCCTCATGCCCGCGGTCGACGAGGCCGCCGCCGGCTGAGCGCGCCTCTCCCCCTCCCCCCGGGACACCCCCGCAGCCCGCGCGGGTGTCACACCACGACGCCGACCCAGGCACCCCGGTCGGCGTCGTGGTGTTTTTTCTTCGCAGAGCAGTCAGGCCGCTCCCCGTCGCGGCCTAGTCATTGCGGGCCATCTAGGCCGCCGATCGGACCGCACGTGCGAAGACCGCTGCACGCCGGCCTGCGCCTGCCCTAGCGTCCTCTCGGGCGCTCCCACCCCCCGGCGGAGTGCTGTCCTTTGGGAGGGAGACCCAGTGAAGTTCCAGATGAAGCGTTCCCTGATCACGGGAGCGATCAGCGTGGCCCTGGTGGCGGGCGGTGTCGCCACCGGCGGCGGAGTGGCCGTCGCATCCCCGGCATCGAGCGGCATCAGCACGCTCGCGATGGCGACGACGTCGTGCGCCGAGGCGAAGGGCGACGTGCGGCAGGCCCGCACCGACCTCGCGAGGGCCAAGCGGCAACTGCGCCGTGCCAAGCACGCGACCAGCCACCGCGCCGCCAAGGTGCGCCGGGCCAAGCATCGCGTGGCCGTGCGCAGGCATCGCCTCGGCCAGGCCCGTGACCAGCGCGACCAGGCGTGTGCCGCCAGCCCCACCGACCCGGCGTCCGTGCTCGCGGAGATCACGAAGGCCCAAGACCAGCTCGGTGCGCTGCCGACCGGTCAGCTCGACGGCCTCCTGCCCGCGGAGCTCACCACCGCGCTGGACGACGCGATCGCCCAGCTCACCGCCGCGCTCGACCAGCTCGCCGCGCAGGCACCGACCGCCACGCCGGAGGAGCTCACCTCGCTCCTCGCTGCTCTCGCCGCTCTCGACGTCCCGGCCCTGGTCAGCGCCGTCGAGGGGCTGCTTCAGTCCCTGACGAGCATCCCCGGGCTGGGCGACGCCGGCGACGGCCTCCAGGTGCTCATCGACCTGCTCCAGGGCAGCCAGCTGCCCGACGGCGGGGCACTCCCGGGCGACCTGGGCAGCTACCAGGCGCAGTTCACCCAGGCGATCGCGCAGCTCCAGGCAGCGGCCGGCGCGGCCGACCCGACGCAGCTCGCCGCCCAGCTTCAGGCCGCGGTGGCCACGCTGCAGGGTCTCGCCGGCGGCTTCGGCGGCGACAACGCTCCCTTGGGCGACCTGCTCGAACTGCTGGCCCAGCTGCAGGATCTCGGCCTGGTCACCCCCGGCGACCCGAGCGCCCTCGGCGACTTCGGCGCCGTCCTCAGCGCGCTCATGACGGTGCTGGACGAGCCGGACGCGTTCTTCTCGGACCTCGGCGACCTGCTCGCCAGCGGCGGCCTCTCGACCCTGCTCAGCCTGATCGGACAGCTCCCGAGCCTCCCCGGCCTGCCGACCCTGCCGCGCACCGCCTGACCCGCGAGGGGTCGCATATCGTCCCTCGAGGAGTCAGAAATTGCTCCTCGAGGGGCCGGGCGATCGACCGGCCGAGAACGATATGCGACCCCTCGGGCAGCAATTCGCGACCCCTCGCGGTTACTCGGCGGCGACCCCGCCGAGCCGGAGCCAGGTGTCGACGACCGTGTCGGGGTTGAGCGACATCGACTCGATGCCCTGGTCGAGCAACCACTGTGCGAGGTCGGGGTGGTCGGAGGGGCCCTGACCGCAGATGCCGACGTACTTGCCCTGCTTGCGGCAGGCCTCGATGGCCAGCTCGAGCATGTGCAGCACCGCGGGGTCGCGCTCGTCGAACTTGTCGGCGACCAGGCCGGAGTCGCGGTCCAGGCCCAGGGTCAGCTGGGTCATGTCGTTGGACCCGATCGAGAAGCCGTCGAAGTGCTCCAGGAAGCGCTCGGCGATCACCGCGTTGCTGGGCAGCTCGCACATCATCACGACCTGCAGGTCGTTCTCGCCGCGCTTGAGGCCATGGCTGGCCAACAGGTCGATGACGCCCTCGGCCTCGCCCAGCGTGCGCACGAACGGGATCATGATCTTGACGTTGGTCAGCCCCATCTCGTCGCGCACGTGGCGCAGCGCCTCGCATTCCATCGCGAAGCAGTCGGCGAAGTCGGGCGAGAGGTACCGCGAGGCGCCGCGGTACCCGATCATCGGATTCTCCTCGTCGGGCTCGTAGTGCGTGCCTCCGACGAGGTTGGCGTACTCGTTGGACTTGAAGTCGCTCATGCGCACGATCACCGGCTCCGGCGCGAACGCCGCCGCGATCGTGGCGACGCCCTCGGCCACGCGCTTGACGAAGAAGTCGCGGGGAGAGTCGTAGGCGGCGATGATCTCCTCGACCTCGGCGCGCAGTCCGGCGTCGAGGGACGACGGGTCGGCGGCCAGGTCGAGCAGCGCCTTGGGATGCACGCCGATCTGGCGATTGATGATGAACTCCAACCGCGCGAGACCGACACCGCTGTGCGGCAGCCGCGAGAACGCGAACGCCTGCTCCGGCGTGCCGACGTTCATCATGATCTTGACCGGCACCTCAGGCATCGAGTCGAGCTCGGTGCGCTCGACGGAGAAGTCCAGTGCGCCCGCGTAGACCAGGCCGGTGTCGCCCTCGGCGCAGGAGACCGTGACCTCGGTGCCGTCGGCCAGGTCACGCGTGGCACTACCGGTGCCGACGACGGCCGGGATGCCCAGCTCGCGGGCGATGATCGCCGCGTGGCAGGTGCGGCCGCCGCGGTTGGTGACGATGGCCGAGGCGCGCTTTATGATCGGCTCCCAGTCGGGGTCGGTCATGTCGGCCACGAGCACGTCACCCTCGACGAAGTCGTGCATCTCGTCGATCGAGGCGAGCACGCGCACGGCGCCGGCACCGATCTTCTGACCGATCGCGCGGCCCTCGACGAGCACGTCGGCACCCTTCGTGACCGACGGGTCGATCTTGAAGCGCTCGAGCGCCCCGGTGCGGCGCGACTGCACCGTCTCCGGGCGGGCCTGGAGGATGTAGAGCTTGCCGTCGAGACCGTCCTTGCCCCACTCGATGTCCATCGGGCGGCCGTAGTGCTCCTCGATGACCAGCGCGTGCCGGGCCAGCTCGGTGACCTCGTCGTCGGTGAGCGAGAGCCGGCGCGACTCCTCCGCGGGCACGTCGACGAACTCGGTGGTGCGCCCCACGGTGGTGTCCTCGGTGTAGACCATCTTCATGGCCTTGCCGCCGACCCCGCGCTTGAGCACCGCGGGTCGCCCGGCCCGCAGCGCGGGCTTGTAGACGTAGAACTCGTCCGGGTTCACCGCGCCCTGCACGACGCCCTCGCCGAGCCCGAACGCGGAGGTGACGAAGACGGCGTCGGTGAACCCCGACTCGGTGTCCATCGTGAACATGACGCCCGAGGAGCCGACGTCGGAGCGCACCATGCGCTGCACACCCGCGGAGATGCCGACGGCGTCGTGAGCGAAGTCGTGGTGCACGCGGTAGGCGATGGCGCGGTCGTTGTAGAGGGAGGCGTAGACCTCGCGGATCGCGGTGAGGATCGACTCGACCCCGCGCACGTTGAGGAACGTCTCCTGCTGGCCGGCGAACGAAGCGTCGGGCAGATCCTCGGCCGTCGCCGAGGAGCGGACGGCGAACGAGGGCTCCTCTCCGCCGGCGCCGCGCGCCTCGGTGGCCAGGGTCTCGAACGCCGTCCGGATGTCGGCCTCGAGGTCGTCGGGGAACGGCTGGGAGAGCACCAGGTCGCGGATCTTCTTGCCGGTGGCGGCGAGCGCGCGCGTGTCGTCGGTGTCGAGCCCGGCCAGCGCCTCGGAGACCTGCGAGGCGAGCGTGCCGTGGCCGTCGACGTCGGTGGCGATGAAGCGGTAGAAGGCATCAGCTGTGGTGGCGAACCCGTTGGGCACCGACACGCCGAGGTCGGAGAGCTGGGAGACCATCTCGCCCAGAGAGGAGTTCTTGCCGCCGACCTGCTCGAGGTCGCCGAGCCCGAGGTCGGCGAACCACCGGACGTTGCTGTGCCCCGCGGCGGGCTGAGGCGTGGACTGGTCGGTCATGCGGTGGTTCCCCTTCGGGTGGTGCCGGCGGCATGGCTGATGCTCGCGCGCATGCGCGCCCTGCGACTCTGCAGGATGAGCGTGGAGATCTCCTCGACCGAGCGGGCCGAGGAGTCGATGACGGGCAGGTCGTGGGTCTCGAAGAGACGGGCCGCCTGACGCAGCTCCCACCGGCACTGCTCGACCGAGGCGTAGCGGCTGTTCGGACGGCGCTCGTTGCGGATGCGCGTGAGCCGCTCGACCGTGGTGGTGATCCCGATGCAGCGGTCGGCGTACTCGCGCACGGGCCGGGGCAGCTCGGTGGTCTCGAGATCCTCGTCGACGAGCGGGTAGTTGGCTACGAAGAAGCCGTGCTGGAGCGCGAGGTACATGCTGGTGGGCGTCTTGCCGCAGCGCGAGGGTGCCAGCAGGATCACGTCGGAGCGGTCGAGTGCCCGCAGGCTCTGGCCGTCGTCGTGCTCGATGGTGAACTCCACCGCGGCCATCCGGGCGTTGTAGCGCTTGATGTCGCCCACGCCGTGCAGACGGTGCGCCTGCCGCACGCCGCGCTGGCCGAGGATCTCCTCGACCCGGCTCATGTGCATCTCGAAGAAGTCGATGATCGGCGCCCTGGTGCGGGCCAGCTCGGCGCGCACCGCGTCGTCGGCGGCCGTGGTGAACACCAGCGGGTGCTCGCCCTCGTCGACCAGCGCATCGAGCATCTCGACCACCTCGCTGGCCTGCGCGGCGTCCGCGATGAAGGGGATCGTGGTCTTCTCGAAGGTCGTGTCGGGGAACTGGATGAGCAGGGCGTTGCCCATCGTCTCGGCGCTGATGCCGGTGGAGTCGGAGAGGTAGAAGACCGGCACCACGCGCTCGGCGTCGACCATCACCACTCCTCGCACTGGGCCTAGCCTCCCTCGGCGGGCAGGCCCCGGGTTGTGAACCGTAGCGTCGCCGCCGCGGTTCGCGACAGTGTCCCTCAACTCGTCCGTTCCGCGGACGTGTCGCTGGTCACGTCGTCGGGTCAGACGTCGCGCAGCACCCGCTTGAGGAGCTTGCCCGACTGGTTGCGCGGGAGCTCCCCGACGAACCGCACCGACTTGGGTCGCTTGTAGCCCGCGAGTCGGCCACGGGAGTGCTCGATCAGAGCGGCCTCGTCGGCGTCGTGCCCGTCCTTGAGGACGACGAACGCGGTGACGGCCTCGATCCAGCGGTCGTCGGGGGTGCCGATGACCGCCACCTCGGCGACCGCCTCGTGGGTGTAGAGGGCGTCCTCGACCTCGCGCGAGGCGACGAGCACGCCGCCGGTGTTGATGACGTCCTTGATGCGGTCGACGACCGTGATGTAGCCCTCGGCGTCGATGCGCACGAGATCGCCGGAGTGGAACCAGCCGTCGCGAAACGCCTCCGCGGTCTCCTCGGGCTTGTCCCAGTAGCCAGCGCAGAGCTGCGGTGAGCGGTAGACCACCTCGCCGGTGCCCTCGCCCTCGACGAAGGCGCCGTCCTCGTCGATGACCGCGAGCTCGACGAACAGCACCGACCGGCCGCACGAAGCCGGGCGCGCGTCGTGCTCCTCGGGCTGGAGCACCGTGGCGAGGGGGCCGATCTCGGACTGGCCGAAGCAGTTGTAGAGCGCCAGGCCGGGCAGGGCGTCGCGCAGCCGCTGGACGATCGGGCCCGGCATGATCGAGGCGCCGTAGAAGGCCTTGCGCAGCGAGCCGAGGTTCCGGGTGGCGAAGTCGGGATGGTTGGCCAGCGGCACCCACACGGTCGGGGCGAGGAAGAGGGCGGTGACCTCGCGCTCCTCGACCGCCGCCAGCACGGTCGGCACGTCGGGCGTCTCGAGGAGGTGGTTCTCGGCTCCCACCGCGAGGTAGGGCAGCAAGAACACGTGCATCTGCGCGGAGTGGTAGAGCGGCATCGGGTGCAGCGGCCGCTCGTCGTGGCGCAGGTCCAGCGCCACGATGCAGGAGAGGTACTCGTGCACCAGCGCCCGGTGCGTCATCATCGCGCCCTTGGGCTGTGACGTCGTGCCGGAGGTGTACAGCAGCTGCACGAGCTCGTCGTCGGCCACCGGCGGCTCGCCGTCGGGCAGCGGCGTGTCGGGCACCGGCCCCGAGCTCGACGCCTCGAGCAGGGAGCCTGCGGCGTCGCGCAGCGGCATCACGCACGCGACGTCCGGCAGGTCGACGGCGTCGAAGGTGTCCCGCAGCCCCGGGTCGACCAGCGCCGCCCGGCACCCGGCCTGGTCGACCAGGTAGGCCAGCTCGGCGCCGGTGAGGGCGTAGTTCACGGGCACGTGCACGAGCCCGGCCCGGGCACAGCCGAGGAACCCCAGCAGGTAGGCGTCGGAGTTGCGACCGAAGGCCGCGACCCGGTCGCCGCGCTCGAGCCCCAGCGACCGCAAGGACGCCGCGGCGCGCGACGTGGCGGCGTCCAGCTCGGCGTAGGTCCAGGACCGGTCGGCGAACCTCAGGGCCACGTGGTGAGGGGTGCGCGCCGCCGAACGCGCGAGGACGGCGTCGACGGTGCTGACGTGCTGGATCGGGCCGATGCTCGGAGCGGGCATGGAGCCAGCAGACCACACCGTGACCCTGGTCACCTCACCTGCACCAGTCCTCCACGAACGGCCGGCTCAGCCCCTAGGCTCGGCGACGTCGTGTTCCTCGGGGGAGGCACGACGACACGAGGGCTCCGCCGCGGCACCCGGCGGGGCCTTCGTGCTGCCCGGAGCCCCTACGCTCGGGCCCATGGGTACCAACCAGCGCTCGCAGATCGTCATGAGCGACGAGGAGATCGACGCCTTCATCTCCGGCCGGCGCACCGCCGTGCTCACCACCCTCGGCCCCACCGGGCATCCGCACTCGGTGGCCATGTGGTTCGCCTACCTCGACGGTGTGCTGTGGTTCGAGACCAAGGCCAAGGCGCAGAAGGCCGTGAACCTGCGTCGCGACCCGCGCGCCACGATCCTGCTCGAGGACGGACTTACCTACGACACGCTGCGCGGCGTCTCCCTCGAGGGCACCGCCGAGGTCGTGGACGACGCCGACGCGCTGTGGCGGGTCGGCGTCGACGTCTGGGAGCGCTACAACGGCCCGTACACCGAGGATCTGCGCCCCTTCGTGGAGGTGATGCTGCACAACCGGGTCGCCGTGCGCTTCGACGCCACCCGCACCCGGTCGTGGGACCACCGCAAGCTCGGCCTCGACCCGATCCCGCTGGGCGGGAGCACCGCCCCCACCGCTGGTTGAGCCGGACGAGCCGCCAGGCCAGACCGCGTCGAAACCCGGCGAGGCCACAAGCAGCCCCACCCCACCGGTGGTCGAGCCGGACGAGCCGCCAGGCCAGACCGCGTCGAAACCCGGCGAGCCGACAAGCAGCCTTTCCCCACCGGTGGTTGAGCCGGACGAGCCGCCAGGCGAGACCGCGTCGAAACCCGGTGAGGCGAAAGGCGGCGCTGTCTTCAGAGTTGCCGGGTTTCGACGCGCTCGGCCGTGGACGGCCTCACGGCTCAACCACCGGCGGACCGGGTTAGCTCCCCTGGGCAGAAGGCCGATAGCCCTTGCGCGAGAGACCCGGTAGGTCGGTGTAGCGCCCCGCAATGAGGGCTTCACGCTTGGCGCGGCTCCAACCCTGGACCCTCTTCTCGAAGTAGAAGGCGTCATCGATTCGATCGAACTGCGCAGACCACACCAATCGCACCGGCCTCCGACCCGGTGCGCGCGTATAGGCCGCGCCCTCGCCCAGGGCATGTTCGGAGAGACGACGTTCGATGTCGACGCTGCTGCCAACGTAGTAGGAGCCATCGGCGCAACGGAGGATGTAGGTCCAAGCCATGGAGCCACCGTGGTCGCGGTGTCACCCCGCGGCAACGGAAAGATTTCAGGCTGTGGAGATCGTGTTCGGCGCGGGGCCTGTGGAGAGTTCCGACCGGTGGTTGAGCCGTGAGGAGCGCCAGCGACGAGCGCGTCGAAACCCGCCAACTCTGAAGACAACGCCCCCTTTCACCTCACCGGGTTTCGACACGGTCTCGCCTAGCGGCTCGACCGGCTCAACCACCGGTCGGGCAACGCCCCCTTGCACCTCACCGGGTTTCGACACGGTCTCGCCTAGCGGCTCGACCGGCTCAACCACCGCCCGGGGAGACCCCGCCTAGCGGCTCGACCGGCTCAACCACCAGCGGGGAGGCGCCGCCCAGCGGTTCACTCACCGGCCTCCGGGAAGACGGGTAGCTCGTGCATCGCGTCGAGGACGGCCTTGACCTTGGGCACCTCGTGGGTGCGGTAGAGGCCTGTGCGGCCCAGGTGGGCGAGCACGGAGAAGAAGCCCTCGGCGGTGCGCACCTCGTCGGCGAAGAGGTCCATCGCGGCGGGCAGCACGTTGCACACCGGCACCCCGAGCGTGCGCAGCCGGAAGGCGTGCAGCAGCACCGTCGACTGGTAGCGGAACCGCTCCCGGCGATCGCTGATCCACCCGAACCCGAAGCCGATGCCGGGGTCGACGGCCAACGACGGCACCCCCAGCTCGCGGGCGTGGGCCAGGCGCCGCTCGAACTGCTCGAGCATCGCCGGCAGCGGGTCGGCGCGGACGTCGGCGCTCGCGGCGTCCGCGAGATCGCGGGCGTGGGTGCCGACGACGTGGCACAGCACGACCGTGGCGCCGTACTGCCCGGCGAGGCCGAACATCTCCTCGTCGGTCCCCGACCCGGTCAGGTTGACGACGCTGGCCCCGGCGCGCAGGCACGCCTCGACCGTGGAGGGGTGGTAGCTCTCGACCGACACCGGCACGCCGGCCTCGACCAGTCCCTCCACGACCGGCACCAGCTGCTCGGTCTGCGCGTCGGCCTCGACCCGCGCGGCGTGCGACTGCACCGACTCGGCGCCCACGTCGATCACGTCGGCGCCCTGGATCTGCATGACCCGCCCCCGCCGGACGGCGTCCTCGCGGCCGGCGACCACGCTCTCGCGGTACCAGGAGTCCTGCGAGAGGTTGAGCACGCCCATGAGCGCCGGCCGCGCGTCGGTGTCGAGGTCGCGGCCGCCGACGCGCAACGTCGCCACGGGGTCGTCGAGACGGTCGCCGTGTTCGGCCACCAGCGCCGCGAGGGCGCGCAGGTCGATCACGCCCGCCCCTCCGCACCGGGCTCGGCGCCAGCGCGCACGTAGCGGCACATCAGGAACGACTCCGCGGTCAGCACGTGCGCCAGCTCGAACTCCCGGGCCGAGGAGAGCATCGGCGCGTCGGGGGTCTGCTCGGTGCCGACGAGCATCGGCGAGATGGTCTGGTCGACCTCGTCGACCAGACCGGCGTCGGCCGCCTGGCCGAGCAGCCCCGGGCCGCCCTCGCACACGATGCGCCACAGCCCCCGGGCACGCAGCTGGTCGACGACCCAGCGGACGTCGACGTGGTCGCCGTCGCTCTGCACGACCTCGCACCGCTCGCGCAGGGCGGCGAGGCGGTCGGCGTCGGGCGAGGCGGTGGTGAAGACCAGCGGCCGCCGCGCAGACGCGGTGAACCCGTCGGGGTCCAGCGGCAGCGTGAGCGAGCCCGACACGACGGCGAGCACCGGAGCCGCCGCCTGCCCGCGCTCGCGCCGAGCGGCGGCGTCCGCGTCGGTGGCGCGCAGCGGCCCGTAGCCCTCGGCGCTCAGCGTGCCGCCGCCGACGAGCACCGCGTCGGCGAAGCGGCGCACGGCGGCGAAGACGTCGCGGTCGACATCGCTGGAGATGGAGCCGCTGAGGCCGTCGTCACCGGCGGCGGCGCCGTCGAGGGTGCCGACCATCATGGCGCGCACCCAGGGCTGCCGGTCGGCCTCCGGCCCTCGTTCGGGCCAGGGGTAGTGGTCGGGCAGCTCGTCGCCCGGCACCGGGCCCGGACGCGGTCCGAAGATCATCTCCACGCCCGAGACCGTAGCGTTGCGGTCAGCCCCACCCCAGACCCAGGAGAAGAGCATGCCCGCCCGCCGCGTCCTCACCGTCGAGGAGCACGCCGACCTGCTGAACCTCACCCGCCGGCTCGCCAGCTCCGAGCTCGCACCGCGGGTGGCCGAGGCCGAACGCACCGAGACCTTCCCCCGCGAGGTGTTCGCCCTGCTCGGCGAGGCCGGCCTCCTCGGCCTGCCCTACCCCGAGGCCCAGGGTGGTGGTGGGGTGCCGTACGAGGTCTACCTGCAGGTGCTGGAGGAGATCGCCGCAGTGTGGGCCTCGGTCGGGGTCGGCGTCTCCGTGCACGCCCTCTCCTGCTTCCCGTTGGCGACCTACGGCACCGCCGAGCAGCAGGAGCGCTGGCTGCCCGAGATGCTGGGCGGCTCCCTGCTCGGCGCCTACTGCCTCTCCGAGGCCCACGCCGGCTCCGACCCCGCCGCCATGCGCACCAAGGCCGTCCGCGACGGCGACACCGAGGACTCCGACTGGGTCATCAACGGGGCCAAGGCCTGGACCACCCACGGGGGCCATGCCGACTTCTACACCGTCATGGCCCGCACGGGCGAGGCCCGCGGCGACATCTCCTGCTTCCTCGTGCCCGCCGAGACCGACGGCCTCGTCGCCGACCCGCCCGAGGCCAAGATGGGCCTGACCGGCTCCGCCACCGCCACGATGCGCTTCGAGAACGTGCGCATCCCCGCCGAGCGACTCATCGGCGAGCAGGGTCAGGGTCTGCGCATCGCCCTCGCGGCGCTGGACTCCGGTCGCCTCGGCATCGCCGCCGTCGCCACCGGCCTGGCCCAGGGCGCCCTCGACCACGCCCTCGCCTACGCCCGCGAGCGCGAGGCGTTCGGACGTCGCGTCCTCGACCACCAAGGACTCGGCTTCCTGCTCGCCGACGCCGAGGCCGCCGTCGAGACCGCACGCGCCGCCACCCTGCACGCCGCCCGACTGCGCGACGCCGGGCAGCCGTTCGGCCGCGAGGCGTCGGTCGCGAAACTCGTCGCCACCGACCACGCCATGCAGGTCACCACCGACGCCGTCCAGGTGCTCGGCGGCTACGGCTACACCCGCGATTTCCCCGTGGAGCGCTATATGCGCGAGGCCAAGGTGATGCAGATCTTCGAGGGCACCAACCAGATCCAACGCATGGTCATCGCCCGCTCGCTCGACAAAGACGCCGCCGGCACCATCAGCGCGATCTGACCAGGGTCTGGGCCTGAGAAAGTTCTGAGCCGGATCCGTAGCCGCGCGCGATCTCTTTACCCTAGATTGCCGACATGGATCTCGGAGTCGACACTGCGGTCGTCGCCCGCGGCGGTGACCGCGTGAACGACCTGGCACACCAGCTCGGCGACCTCGTGCACCGGGCCGAGACGGCGGTGCGCGAGGTGACGTCGACGACCGGCCACGACGACCTCGCGCGCACCCTGGCCTCGCTGCTCTCCACCATGGAGCACAGCCATCGGCGGGTGGTGGAGTCGTTGACCCAGCACGCGCAGGAGCTGCACGTGGCCGCCCAGGCCTACGAGCGCATCGATGCCGAGCTCGGTGCCGCCGTGGAGGTCACCCAGTGAGTCTCTCGTGGCTGGAGGTGCCGCAGCCCGACGGCGACCTCGCGGAGATGGAGTACGCCGTCAGCACGCTCGACCAGCTCGCGCGGCTGGTCTTCGAGGGCGAGAGCGAGCTGCACTCGGTCGGGCAGAGCGTCGGCGCCGCCTGGGAGAGCGCCGCCGGCAGCCAGTACCGACTGGCGAACTCCCTGGCCTCCGAGGCGGTGCACGCCATCGGCGTGGCCCAGACCGACGCCGCCCGCACGATCAGCGACTACGCAGCAGAGTGGGAGCGCACGCAGCAGGCGGCGGAGAAGGCGCACCGCGACATCGAGTCGGCGGTCGACACCTTCACCCACGGCGCGCTGTCGGCGCTGAAGTCGGTGGCCGACGTCATCAACGCCTTCCTCGACAACCCGCTCGCCAAGCTCGTCGAGCACCTGATCCCGAAGGCGAAGGAGATCGTCGACCGGGTGCTGAGCTGGCGTCCGCCGTCGATCCGGCCCTCACAGGTCGTCACGACCGTGCAGCACCTGCCGTCGCTCACCAGCGGCGGGATCCTCTCCATCGTGCAGGGCACGGAGTGGGGCGTCTCGCACCTGCTCGACGGCATCGAGACGATCGTCTCGCACATCCCCGGCCCGATCGGTCTCTACGTGCAGGCGGTGCACGCGGTCGAGGAGGCGTTGGCGCACGCCGTGTCGATCGCGCAGAGCTTCGTGCGCAGCGCGCTGTCGACGCTGTGGGATCTCGGCAAGCGTGCCGTCGGTGAGCTGACGCGCATCGTCTCCGACGTGGCGCGCACCGTGTTCGAGGCGACGGTCGAGGCGGTCAGGCAGGGCGTCGACTTCCTCATCGAGGTCGGCAAGGGCGTCCTCGCCATCGCCACCGCCACCCGGCAGCTGGCCAACACGCTGGCGGGCGCCGTCGTGCTGCTCGCCGGCACCATCAACCGCTACCTCACCGACCCGTTCGGCGACGGACGCCGCATCGCCGACCCCGACGAGGCCGACGCGACCGCCCTGCGCAGGTTCCTCTCCGACCCCGACTACCAGCAGCACGTGAAGGATCTCGCCGACCTCGCCAAGGACGCCTACCAGGACTCCGGCGCGCCCGACGGCTGGAGCCGCCTCGAGAACTACCCGGGGCCCGAGGGCTTCTACGCCGTCGCCTACCGCAACGACGAGACCGGCGAGATCGTGTTGGCCTACCGCGGCAGCCAGCCGCCGCCCGACCTCGACCTCGGCGACTGGTCCGACGACGTGAACAACGCCAACAACCTGCCCACGGCGCAGGGCGCCTGGGCCTTGAAGACGGCCCAGGAGCTGGCCGAGAAGTACCCCGGGCACGTGGAGTTCACCGGCCACAGCCTCGGCGGCTCCCTGGCCTCGATGGCGAGCATCGCGACGGGCTATCCGGCCACCACCTACAACGCGGCCGGCATCGGCACCGGCAACTACGCGGCCGCCGTGGCCGCGGCCGCCCTCAACCACGGCGGCGGGGTGTCGGAGCAACAGATCACGAACTACCACACGCCCAACGACATCTTGACCAACGGCCAGAAGGCGCTGCACGTCACCGGCGCCGCCGGTGCCCAGGTGACCATCGCGTCGAACACCGGCAACCCGGGCAAGGCGCACGGCCTCGGCTCGTTCGTGTGGCCCTGATGACGACGCAGATGAGGGAGACTCGCCTCATGACCACCCGCCCCCGCGTCACCTTGATGCTCCCCGGCGAGTGGACCCGACTCGCGTGGGCCGACGAGCGTCAGTCCCGCACGCTGCGCGTTGCCCTCGTCGAGGGCGGGGCCGGCGACGACGCCGCCGCGGCCACGGTCGCGAGCATCGACGCCGAGCTCGCCACGGTGCAGCGCGCCGGGGGCGACCAGGCGTTGCTCCGGGTCGGATCCCAAGAGCCCACTCTGCTGCTCACCTCGTGGCCCGATCAGTGGCCGTGCCGCACGGTCGCCGACCTCCGGGCCTTGGCACCGGACGACGCGAGCGTCACCGTGCTCGAGCACCAGCGCGGGTACCCGTCGGTGCGGCTCGAGCGCACCGACGCTCCCGAAGGCACCGTGCTGCGCACCTACTGGGTGGCGAACCCGGACTCGGGGCGGCTGCACGTGGTCGACGTGACCTTCTTCGGCACCGCGTTCCCCGCCGAGCACCTGGAGCTCTACGACCTGCTGGCCACCACCTTGCACTGGACCGAGAGCGAGGACGTCGCGTCGTGACGAGGAACTCGCGACTCAGGCTGGTCGGTGTCGCGCTGACGGCATTGCTGGGCACCGCCCTGAGCGGGTGCAGCGCGTTCGGTGACGGCGTCGGCGGTTGCTCCGATGCCCCGTCGAGCGTGCTCGACGCGGCGCGCACGACTGCGCAGAGCGGCTTCCGCTACGGCCAGGAGGGCAACGTCATCTCGAAGGTCGAGGTGCTGCGCGCCAACTCGATGCCGCTGCCTGAGGATCTTCAGCAGTTCGGCGCCACCGAGATCGCGATCGTGTGGTCCGACATCTACCCCCGGGGCAACGAAGACAGCGCCGTTCCCGGCGTGCAGGGTGCGGCGTTCTTCGCCGCTGCCGACGACGGCACCCTCATCGGGCCGCTCGACGACCTGAGCGCCGCCGCCTTCGACGTCTCGCCGCCCGACGACGCGGGGTGGTCGGACTGGGTCTCCGAGGTCGCGTCGTCCGACACCTTCCACGACGCGCTGGGCTGCGGCAGCCCGAACTGACGACTGCCCCTCAGCTCGCTCGGGCGGCTCGGGGCAGGCCGACCAGGTCGGCGAGCAGCCCGACCTGGTGCTCGAAGAAGGCGCCGCGGTCGGTCAGGGTCTCGGCGCCGTACTGGTCGAAGACGTCGAAGGAGACCAGCCCGAAGAGCCCACTCCACAGCGCGAAGGCCCGCGCGAGCGCAGCGGTCGGGAGGGCCAAGCCCAGCTCGCGCACCTGGCGCTCCAGGTCGGCGCGCACGGGACGGGCCAGCCGCTCCTGCGGTGACGCGAGGACGCCGGCGGCGTAGGCCTCGTCCAGCACGCCGACCAGGGCGAGGGCCACCCGGATGCCGGGGTCGACGGTGTCCCGCGGTGCCCGGTAGCCGGGTACGGGCGTGCCGTAGAGCAGGGCGAACCGCGAGGGCTCCGCCACGGCCCACTCACGCGTCGCCCGGGCGCCCGCCAGGATCCGCGCGCGGAACCGGGCCTCACCCCGGGTGCGTACCCCGGCGATCGCCGTCTCGACAGCGCCGCCCAACTCGTCGTAGGCGTCGACGATGAGCAGCGTGAGCAACGCGTCGCGGTCGGCGACGTAGCGGTAGACCGCCGAGGACACCACGCCCAGCTCGCGGGCGACGGCACGCAGCGAGAGAGCGGCCGGCCCGACCTCGCCCAGATGCTCGCGTCCGATCCGGACGATCTCGCGCATCGTCTGCTCGCGGGCGAGGGCACGGGGCGTCGGCATGCGCACATCCTGCCTTCTGCGACGGTTGATCACAAATGTGAGCACTGCTCTTGATTATCTCCTCCGCATGGCGCACTCTCGTCAATGAGAGAGCACCGCTCACATTTCAAGGAGACCGTCATGATCGTCGTCATCGGAGCCGGCCCCATCGGCACCCACATCGCCGAGCAGTACACCGCCGCCGGTACCCCGGTCCGCGTGCTGACCCGCTCCGGCTCGGGCCTCGCACACCCACTCGTTCGGCGCGTGCGCGTCGACGTCACCGATCGCTCTGCGTTGCAAGCGGCCCTGGAGGGCGCCCGGGTGGTGCACGATTGCATGCACGCGTCCGTCTACCACGAGAGCACATGGGAGGCCGAGCTGCCCGGGGCGGAGCAAGCCGTGCTGACCGTCGCCGCCGACGTGGGCGCCGCCGTCGTCTTCCCCGAGAGCCTCTACGCCTTCGAACCCGCTCCAGGCGAGGCCATCACCGAGCGGACGCCGACCTCGCGCACCGCTGGGATGGGCGGCGTCCGGCGTCGCCTGCTCGAGGCACGGGCGGCCGCACCCGCTGCGACGATCAGCGTGGCGGCGTCGGACTACCTCGGCCCGGGCGCCGCCGACCGGGCCGTCGCGGGCGACCGGATGGTGGGCCCGGCCGTGCGCGGCACGACGGCCTGGACGATCGGCCGCACGGATCAGCCACACAGCTGGACCTACCTGCCCGACCTGGCCGCCGCCATGATCGCCGCCGCCGAGCTGCCCAACGAGCCCGACCGACTGCTGCTCGCCCCGACGAACGAGCCCCGCACCCAGCAGGAGCTCGCCGACGGCTACGCCCGCGCCGCCGGACGTGAGGGCGCGCGCCTGCGCCGGTACCCGCGGTGGCTGATGGCTGCCCTGGGTCGGTTCGACCGCGGCACCGCCGGCCTCGCGTCGATGGTGCACCTCTTCGAGGCTCCGCTGGTGATGGACTCCTCGGCCAGCGAGACGCTGCTCGGCGTCGCGCCCACCCCGTGGGAGACGGTGCTCGAGGAGACGGTCGTCGCCTTCGGGTGAGGGCGGATCGGCCTCGACTCAGTACCCACCCTCCGGCTCGACCATCTCGGCCCGGACCCCGAGCAGCCGCACCGGCCGCTCGTCGTCCAGGGCGTCGAAGAGGTCCAGTGCGATGGCGGCCACGACGCGGGCGTCGGTCGTGGGCCTGGGGAGCATCCGGCTGCGGTGCACGGTGAAGAACGGCACGAACCGGGCCTTGAGGTGCACCCGGCGGCAGGGCCGCCCCTCGGCGGCGATGTCGGCGACGACACGCTCGGCCAGCGCGGCGAGCGCGGCGGCGATCTCGTCGCGGGTGGTCAGATCCTGCTGGTAGGTGGTCTCACGACCGTGGGCGCGCGGTACCCACGGGGTGTCGTCGGGCCAGGCCCGGCCACCGCCCCGACCGAGCCGGGAGAGAGCGGGTCCGCTGGTGGGGCCGAACTCGGCCACGAGCGCGGTGTCGTCGGCGCGGGCCAACTGGTCGACGGTCTCGAGACCGAGCGCAGCGAGCCGGGAGCCGATCCGCGGCCCGACGCCACCCAGAGCCGTGGTCGGCCTCTCCCCCATCACCGCCAGCCAGTTCTCACGGGTCAACCGGAAGGTGCCGCGCGGCTTGCCGAAGTCGGTGGCGGTCTTGGCACGCACCAGGGTGTCGCCGATGCCGACGCTGCAGTGCAGACCCGTGCGCTCGAGCACCGCGGCCTGGAGACTGCGCGCCGTGGCCGCGGGGTCGTCGTCCGGATCGAGCTCGACGCCGACGAACGCTTCGTCCCAGCCGATCACCTCGACGACGGTGCCGGGATGCCCGCGCAGCGCGGCCATGACCTCCGCGGACGCCGCCTCGTAGTGCGGCTTGTCGACGGGGAGGAACACCGCCTCGGGGCACTTCCGCGCGGCCACCCGCAGCGGCATGCCCGAACGCACCCCGTGCCCGCGCGCCTCATAGGAGGCCGTCGACACCACGGCCCGCTCGCTCGGGTCACCTCGGCCGCCGACCACCACCGCACGCCCGGTCAGCTCGGGATGCCGCAGCAGCTCCACGGCCGCCAAGAAGGCGTCCATGTCGACGTGCAGCACCCAGCGGGTCACCGGCGGCGGATCGGCACCGCGGCGCCTCGCGCAGCGAGGAACCGCTTCACCCTGCCGTACGGCGGCATCGCGGCCCGCAGCGTGTCGGGGCGGTGCGGCTTGTGCACGACCGGCTTGAGATGGCTGAACGTCCGGAGCGAGAACTCACCGTGGTAGGCACCCGCGCCGCTCTGGCCGACGCCACCGAACGGCACGCTGTGCATGCCCGCCTGGAGCATCGGCACGTCGAGCCCCACGGCGCCGGAGGACGTGCGCTCGACGAACGCCTGCCGAGTGGCGGGGTCGGCGGAGAAGACGTAGAGCGCGAGCGGCTTGTCACGGCCGAGGATGTGCCGGATCGCAGCGTCGGCGTCGGGCACGGCCACGATCGGGAGGATCGGCCCGAAGATCTCCTCGGTCATCACAGCGGTGTCGTCGTCGAGGCGCGCGTGCACGACCGTGGGGGCGAGGTACTTCTGGTTCGCATCGTGCTGACCGCCGAAGGCGATCGCGGCACCGTCGAGGGCGTCGACGAGCCGGGCGTGGTGTCGCTCGCTGACGATCCGGCCGTAGTCGGGCGAGGTGCGCGGATCCTCGCCGAACATGGCGTCGACCGCCGCTTGGAGGGCCCTGGTGAGCGCGTCGACCCGGCCCGGGGTGGTCATCACGTAGTCGGGCGCGACGCAGGTCTGGCCGCAGTTGAGCCACTTGCCCCACGCCAGCCGACGGGCGACCTGCTCGAGATGCTCGTCGTCGTCGAACCACACCGGCGACTTGCCGCCGAGTTCGAGCGTGGTCGGGGTCAGGTGCTCGGCCGCGGCCCGGGCGACGACGCGGGCGACAGCCCCGTTGCCGGTGTAGAGGATGTGGTCGAAGCGCTGCTCGAGCAGCGCCGTGGTCTCGGGCACCGCACCCTCCACCACCGCGAACGCCTCGGCGTCGAGGTAGCGCGGCAGCAGGTCGGCGATCGCCGCCGAGACGGTCGGTGTGAGCTCGCTCGGCTTGAGCACGACGGCGTTGCCGGCAGCGATGGCTCCGACGAGCGGCATCAGCAGCAGGTTGACCGGGTAGTTCCACGGGGCGATGACCAGCACGACGCCCAGCGGCTCAAGCACGAGGCGGCTGCGTATCGGCAGCAGCTGGGCCTCGCCCGGAACCTTCCGCGGCGCCGTCCACCTCTCGAGGTTCTTGCGAGTGTGCCGCAGCTCGGCGAGCACGGTGCCGATCTCGGTCAGCTGGCTCTCGGTGGGGTGCTTGCGCAGGTCGGCGTGCAGCGCCTGCTCCAGGTCACGACCCCGCTCGACCAGCAGCCGCTCGAGCGCGTCGAGCTGCTCGCGGCGCCAGGCCAGCGGCCGGGTGACGCCCGCGTCGAACCGGTCTCGGGCCCGGGCGACGACGTGCGCGATCGACACGGCGGAGGTCGACCTCTCGGGCTCGTCGACGTCGGTCATCACCACACAGTCAGCGTAGAGCGTGCATGCTGAGCCCGTGCAGACCGCAAGTGACTCCGCTCACTACGACGTCGTCGTGATCGGCTCCGGCTTCGGCGGCAGCGTCACGGCGCTGCGCCTGAGCGAGAAGGGCTACCGGGTCGGCGTCCTCGAGACCGGACGACGCTGGAGCGATGCCGACTTCGCAGCCCAGGGCCGGCGCGACCTGCTGTGGGCCCCGGCTCTGCGGATGTTCGGCCCGTTGCGGCTCTCCTCCCTCGGCCCGGTGTCGTTGTTCACCGCCGTGGGGGTCGGCGGCGGGTCGCTGGTCTATGCCAACACCCTCTACGAGCCGCACGACGCGTTCTTCGACGACAGCGCGTGGGCCTCGATCACCGACTGGCGCACCGAGCTCGCGCCGTTCTACGACCAGGCGCGCCGCATGCTCGGCGCCGCTCGCAACCCGTGCACGTGGGAGGCCGACGACGTGCTGCACTCGGTCGCCGACGACCTCGGCGCCGGCGCCACGTGGACGCCGGTCGACGCCGGCGTGCTGTTCGGCTCCGACGCGCAGGGCGAGGGCGCCGACGTGGGCGACCCGTTCTTCGGCGGCGCCGGTCCCGGTCGCACCACCTGCACGCACTGCGCCCGGTGCACCACGGGCTGCCCCATCGGCGCCAAGAACACCCTGCCCAAGAACTACCTGTACCTGGCCGAGGCCGCAGGCGCGCGGGTGCACGAGCTGACCGAGGTGGTCGGCATCGAGCCGCGCGCGGGTGGCTACCGGCTGACCACCCGTCGCCCGGGTGCGCGGCGCTCGCCCGGCCCCGTGTTCACCGCCGACCAGGTGGTGGTCTCGGCCGCCGCGCGCGGCACCCAGGAGCTGCTGCTGCGCCAACGGGAGAACGGCAACCTGCCGCGCCTCTCCTCACGGCTCGGGCAGTGGGCGCGGTCGAACTCCGAGGCGATCGTGCTCGTCGACGCCGGCGCCGACCGCGGCTACGACCGCGGCATCGCCATCACCTCCTCGATGCGCCCCGAGACGCACACGCACGTGGAGCTGTGCCGGGCCAGCCCGCAGCAGGAGTCGGGCTCACTCGTGAACGTGCCGCTGGTCGACGGCGGCCCACGGCGACTGCGCCGGTTCGCCGTCGAGCACCTGCGCGAAATGCCTCGCTGGGTACAACGCCCCCGAGGTGCCTCGAAGCGGTCGATCCAACTGCTGGTGATGCAGTCCCTCGACAACTCCCTGACCGCCTACTCTCGCCGCGGGCGGCTCCGCGCCCGGCAGGGCACCGGCCAGCCGAACCCCTCCTGGCTGCCGGTCGCCCACGACGTCGCGCGACGGTTCGCGGCGAAGGTGGGCGGGCGCCCGATGTCGATGGTCACCGACCTGCTGGGCAAGCCCGCCACGGCGCACTACATCGGGGGCGCCGTGCTCGGCGCCACCGCAGAGGACGGTGTGGTCGACCCCTACCACCGGGTGTTCGGCCACCCCGGTCTGCACGTCATCGACGGCTCGACCATCGGTGCGAACCTCGGGGTCAACCCGTCACTGACGATCACCGCGATGGCCGAGCGGGCGGTCGCCCTGTGGCCGAACCAGGGCGAGGTCGACCCCCGCCCCGCCCTGGGCGAGGCCTACGAGCCCGTCACCCCCGTGCCGCCGCTGCGGCCCGTCGTCCCCGAGGCAGCGCCCGGCGCCCTGCGCCTGCCCATCACCCCGGTCTGACGCTGACCCGTCGCTAGTTTTCACGTGACCCGTCGCTAGTTTTCACGTGACCTGCCGCGCGTTTCGACGTGTGTCAAAACTCGTGGCAGGTCGGGTGGAAGGTGGCGACGGGTCACCGGGAAACTGGTGGCGGGTCAGCGCCTACGACAGCTCGCGCTTCAAGATCTTGCCCGTGGCCGTCATCGGCAGCTCGGGCACGATCTCGACGATGCGGGGGTACTTGTAGCCCGCCATCTGCTCCTTGCCCCAGGCGACGAGCTCCTCGGAGGTGAGGGAGGCGTCCTTCTCGAGGATGACGAACGCCTTGACCTCTTCGCCGTGGCTCTCGTGCGGCACGCCGATCACGGCCGCCAGCGAGACGGCGGGGTGGGTGAGCAGCACCTCTTCGATCTCGCGCGGGTACACGTTGTAGCCGCCGCGCAGGATCATGTCCTTGGAGCGGTCGACGATGTAGTACCAGCCGTCGGCGTCACGACGTCCGAGGTCACCGGACTTGAACCAGCCGTCGTGGAGCACCTCCTCGGTGGCCTCGGGTCGGTCGTGGTAGCCCTTCATGACGTTGTGGCCCTTGATGGCGATCTCGCCCACGGCGGTCTTGCCGTCGTCCTCGAGGTCGTCGGGGATCGGATCCCACGAGTCGGGCCGGAGCAGCGCCATCTCGACGCCGGGGATCGGGATGCCGATCGAACCGGGCCGGGGCTCCTCGCCGTGCGGGCTGAACGAGGCGACCGGACTGGTCTCGGAGAGGCCGTAGCCCTCGAGGATGGTGACGCCGAACTTCTCCCGGAAGCTCTTGTGCACCTCGACGGGAAGGGCCGAGCCGCCGGCGGCGGCGATGCGCAGATTCTCGGCGAGTGTGGCGACGTCCGTCTCGGGGGTCAGCGCACCGAGCAGACCCCAGTACATCGTGGGGACGCCCGCGAAGAACGTGATCGACTCCTTGAGCATGAGGTCGAGGGCCGGGGCGGCCTCGAATCGCGGCAGCATCACGACCGTGCCGCCGAAGGCGAACGCACCGTTTTGGATGACGGTCTGCCCGAAGGAGTGGAACAGCGGCAGCACGCAGAGGAAGGTGTCGGGCTGCTCGGCCGAGGCGCCGAAGAGCTGCTCGCCGGCCGTCGCGTTGTCGCGCATGTTGCGGTGCCGCAGTTCGGCGCCCTTGGGCTGTCCGGTGGTGCCCGAGGTGTAGAGGATGACGGCGACGTCGTCCTCGTCGGTCGAGACCGACTCGAAGGTGGTCGGCATCGGCCCCATCGACTGCCCCATCGCGTCGGTGCCCTCGATGGGAGACGCGCCGGCCGGGTCGGCGGTGATCATGAAGAAGTGCTCGCAGCCGTTCGCCTGCTCGAAGCCGGCGTGGCCCTCGGCGCCGATCGGCAGCTCCGGGCTGCCCTGGAAGCAGAAGTAGGCCTTCGCCCCGGAGTCGTCGAGGTGGTAGGCGACCTCGCGGCCCTTGAGCAGCACGTTGAGCGGAACGACCGTTCCGCCGGCCTTGAGGATGCCGAAGTAGACGATCGTGAAGTACGGCAGGTTGGGGCACGAGAGCGCCACCTTGTCGCCCGGCTCGATGCCGCGGTCGACCAGCAGGTTCGCCACCTGGTTGGCCAGCGCGTCGACGGTGCCGTAGTTCAGCCGCAGGTCGCCGAACACGATCGCGTCGCGTTCGGGGACACGCGCTGCGGTGTTCTCCAGCAGGCTGGCGAGGTTATAGGTGGTCACGTGTCCTCCATCACATCGGGCGCTGTCGCGGCTAACCTACCGGGCGGTCACGACTCCCGGCCCTCCAGGATCCGTGCCGCTCGCCGCAGGTCGGCTCGGACGGCGGGCAGCGCGCCGAAGGACGCCGCCCATCCGGCGAACGCCAGCGGTCCGCGGCCGGTGATCCGGAACCGGTAGCCGATGGCGCACCCCTCGGCACACGGCGTGAACCGCAGTTCCAGGGAAGCGCGCACGGCCTTCCACACGCCGTCCTCGGCCCAGAGGCCCGGACGGTCGAAGGCGGTGGTGCGCATGGCCGGGCGGAGTCCGGGTTTGGTGACGTCGGTCCAGGTCTGCCCGAGTCCGGGCTCGCCCTCGATGTCCGTGACGCTGGCGAGACTGGACTGCCACGCGGGGCGGTGGGCCGGGTCGACCAAGTAGTCGAAGGCCACCTCCGGCGACACGCCGACGTGCACCGTGCCACCGACCGTGCGTCCGTGGCCGAGTCCCGAGTCGCCGGACATGGCTAGAAGGTCTCGCCCGTGAGCAGCTCGAAGGCCTCGACGTAGCGGGCCCGGGTGTGCTCGACGACCTCGGTGGGCAGCGGCGGCGGGGCGTCGCCTGAGGAGCGGTCCCAGCCGGACTCCGGCGAGAGCGCCCAGTTGCGCACGATCTGCTTGTCATAGGACGGCTGGGTCTGCCCGGGGTGCCACTCGTTGGCCGGCCAGAAGCGGCTGGAGTCGGGGGTCAGCACCTCGTCGCCGAGCACGAGGGCGGCGTCGGCCGGGCGGCGTCCGAACTCGAGCTTGGTGTCGGCCAGGATGATGCCGCGGTCACGGGCCAGACCCTCGGCCCGCTCGTAGACGGCGAGGGTCAGGTCGCGCAGCGCGGCGGCGTCGTCCGCCCCGATGGTGGTGGCCACGGCGTCGAAGGAGACGTTCTCGTCGTGGTCGCCCAGGTCGGCCTTGGTGGCCGGGGTGAAGATCGGCTCGGGCAGCCGGCTGCCGTCGTCGAGACCCTCGGGCAGCGGTACGCCGCACACCGCGCCGGCCGCGCGGTAGTCGAGCAGACCGGAGCCGGTGAGGTAGCCGCGCGCGACGCACTCGACCGGGAACATGTCGAGCCGCTCGCACACGACCGCTCGCCCGCGGACGGCGGCGGGCACGTCGGCGGTCACGATGTGGCTGGGCACGAGATCGCGCAGCTGCTCGAACCACCACAGCGACATGCGCGTGAGGATCTCGCCCTTGTCGGGGATCGTCGACTCCAGCACGAAGTCGAAGATCGAGAGACGGTCGCTGGCGACCATCAGCAGCTCTCCGGCGTGCTCACCCTCGGTGATCTCGTAGAGGTCGCGCACCTTGCCCGAGTGCACGTGGCGGGTGCCCTCGATCGCGGGTGCGGGCGGGATGCCGAGAGTCGCTGCGTCGCTCACACGGCCAGCGTAGGCCGTGTGAGCCGGCAGTCCGTAGTCAGCAGCCGCAGGTGTAGTAGGTGACGTCCCAGTGGCTGCCTTCGTCGGCGTAGACGTTGCCGCTGGCCGCCTGGTACATCGCCGCGCCGTCGCTGCGCTGACCGATGTAGGAGTACGCCGTGTGCACCCAGCTGGTCAGACACGTGGTGCGGCTGAAGTCGAGCTTGTACCCGTTGCCGTGGGAGTAGGTACCCGAGGAGTGACCGACCTCGGTGCCACCGGTGATGTTCAGGGCGCACCCGGAGGCGCGTTTGAGGGTGATCGCGCCGTCGATCGTGGCCTGGCGGATGCCGTCGAATGAGGTGCAGGTCGAGTTGCTGCGCGTCGTGCAGCCGCCTGAGGAACTCCAGGTGATGCCGGCTGCGCGGAACTGAGACTCGGCGCTGGACTGGGTGACCGCCGAGGCGCTCGGCGCGGCGGCCAGGCCGAGTCCGAGCATCGTTGCCAGCGCGGCGAAGAGCACGGCGAGGCGCGTGACCGGGCGATGGGCAGAGCGATGGGCAGAGCGATGGGCAGAGCGATGGGCCGGGCGATGGGCCGCGACCTGGGCAGGGGCAGGGGCAGGGGTGTATCCCGAGATGGACATGGCTCCACCCTGGTCCAGCCCACCGACCGCCGGCAAGGCCGGTGCCGAGAGTTCATCTGCTCGATACGAGGCCGGCCAGCGCAGCCCGCGCAGCGAGGTGGCCGCACATGCCGTGGGCACCGGCGCCCGGTGGCGTGGCCGCGGAGCAGAGGTAGACGCCGTCGATGCCGGTGGCGTAGGGGTTCGTCGTGGCCCGGGGACGCAGCAGGAGCTGGCGGGCGCTGTTGAGTCCGGTGACGATGTCGCCGCCGACGTAGTTGTGATTGTCGGCGGCGATGGTGGCCGTCGATCGCCTGGTCGTCGCGCGGATGCGGTCGCGGAAGCCTGGGGCGAACCGCTCGATCTGCGCGGTGATCGCCTCGGTCGCATCGCCGGTGTAGCCCGCCGGCACGTGGGCGTAGGCGTCGACCGGGTGCACGTCGCCGGCGCTGCGACCGGGGTCGGCGAGGTACTGCTGCCCCAGCAGCACGAACGGCCGTTCGGGCATGCGTCCGCGGGCGACATCGCGCTCGGCGGCCGCGACCTCCTGGAAGGATCCGCCCACGTGCACGGTGCCGGCGCGGCGCGACGGCTCGTGGGTCCACGGGATCCCGCCCTCGACCGCGAACGCCACCTGGAACGCCGCCGGGCCGTGCCGATAGCGCTCATACGCGCAGCGCACCCGAGCCGGTAGGCGGTCGCCCGCGATCCGCACCGCCGCGCTCGGCGAGGTGTCGAGCAGCACCAGATCGGCTCCGAGGTCGCGCCGGCAGTCGTCGAGGGAGGCCACCCTGACGCCCGTCTCGATTCGGCCGCCGAAGCGCTCGAGTACCCGGATCATGGCATCGGAGATCGCCCGCGACCCGCCGACCGCGACCGGCCAGCCGGCGTGATGCGCCGCCGTCCCGAGCGCGAGACCGATGGCCGAGGAGAGCGGGGCGGTGAACGGCCGGAAGGCGTGCGCGGCCACGCCGGCCCACAGCGCGCGCGCCTCCGGGGTAACGAAGCGCCGGGCCAGGGTGCCGGCCGGGAGGAGCGAGTAGGCCCCGAAGCGCGCCAGCGCGAACGGATGCCGTGGCACGTGCAGCACGGGCTGGAGGAACTCGACCGCGATGGCGTCGAAGCGGTCGTCGAGGGCTCCGAACAGGTGGCGATAGGAGCCCTCGTCGGCGCCCAGCCCCGCGGCGGTTTCGGCGACCGAGCGGACCACGGCCGCGCCACGGCCGCCGTCGAGGGGGTGGGAGTACTGCACCGTGGGCCAGGCCCACTCCAGGCCGGACGCCTCGAGCCCGGCCACCCGCGAGAACGCGGTGTCGACCGCGAGCGGATGGAAGCCGGAGCACTCGTCGTGCAGCAGGCCGGGCAGGGTGGCCTCGACCGACCGGGTGCCGCCGCCGGGGGTGTCGTTCGCCTCGAGCACGGTGACCTCGACGCCCGCGCGGGCCAGGGTGATGGCGGCCGCCAGCCCGTTCGGGCCACTGCCCACCACCGCTGCTGAGGTCACGCGGGTCAACCTACGTGGCCGAGCGCCACGGCGGCGGTCGCCCCTGGAGGAACCACTCCATCGTGCGGGTGATCCACGGCAGGGCGACGTAGACCATGGTCGGGGTCATCACGAGGATCGTGGCGAGCACGCGGAGCACCAGCGGCAGGCCCGCCACCGGCGTGTGCGGGAGCAGCCAGTTCACGACCAGGCTGAGCGGGAAGAACACGATGAAGATGGTGGTGGCCTGCTTCCAGCGCGGTGGCGCGACCGGCTGGTCGAGGTCGTGCACCACGCGGTGGGCCGGGTCGTCGAACCAGCCCTCGATGCCGGTGCGCCGCTCCATCCGCTTCTCGGTGACCCCGAGCCCGGCCGCGGAGTCACGCCACCAGGCGCGCTCCCGCGAGGTCTCCCAGGCCTCGAGCGAGGCCGCGTCGGCGAACCGGTAGAGGATGTGCCAGGTCGCCGACCCGTCGTCGGGCCGCACCCACCCCGCGCCGAGGAAGCCGGGGAACCGCTGCGCCAGCGCGGTGCCCGCCTGGAGCCAGCTGCTCATCTCGGCCTCGCGATCGGGGCCGAGCTCGCGGGTGATCGAGACGGTCACGGGCTGGTCCATGCCCCCATCGTCGCCCACCCGCCCGGGCGTTGGGAGCGCAGGCAGGCTGGAGCGGTGACCGACCAGGCGCACCCCGACCGCTGGCGCATTCTCGCCGTCACCTTGGTCGTGGGCTTCATGAGCCTGCTCGACGTCTCGATCGTCAACGTCGCCATCCCCTCGATGCAAAGCGGTCTCGGCGCCAGCCCCGGCGCCATCCAGTGGGTCGTGTCGGGGTATGCGCTGAGCTTCGGGCTCATGCTGGTCGCCGGGGGTCGCCTCGGCGACGCCTTCGGACGCCGGCGGCTCATGCTGATCGGGCTCACCGGCTTCGTGCTGGCCAGCGCGGCGGTCGGACTCTCGCCCACCGTCGAGCTGGTCGTCGCCGCCCGACTGCTGCAGGGCGTGGCGGCCGGCCTCCTCACCCCGCAGAACTCCGGCATCATCCAGCAGCTGTTCTCCGGAGCCGAGCGCGGCAGGGCCTTCGGTCTCTTCGGCTTCACCGTCTCCCTCGCCTCGGCGATCGGCCCGGTGCTCGGCGGCGGCATCATCGCCGTCGCCGGCGAGGAGCAGGGATGGCGCTGGCTCTTCCTCGTCAACGTACCGGTCGGCGTCGTCGCACTGCTCGCGGTGGCTCGCATGGTGCCCCGGCGCCCACGCGACGACGACGCAGCAGACACCCGCATCGACTTCGTGGGCGCACTCCTGCTCGGCCTGAGCGTGCTGTGTCTGCTCTTCCCCGTCGTCTCCTTGGAGAGCGGGCAACGTGGGCCGCTGCTGTTGCTGGTCGGCCTGCCGCTGGCCGCGTGGGGCTTCGTGCGGTGGGAGCGGCGCCAGGAGCGGCTGCACCGCCCGCCGTTGCTCGACCTGCGCCTGCTGCGCCGGCTGGAGGGCTATCCCAGCGGACTCGCGATCGGCACCCTCTACTTCACCGGGTTCACCGGCATCCTGCTGGTCGTCTCGGTGTTCCTCCAGGAGTCCCTGGGGTACTCGGCGCTGGCCACCGGCCTGGTGCTGATGCCCTTCGCCGTCGGCTCGGCGACCAGCTCGCCGATTGCCGGTCGGTTCGTCACCGGCGTGGGCCGTCGGATCACCGTGGTCGCACTGGCCACGATGATCACCGGCGTGCTCGTGGTGGCGCTGGTGACGCCCCTGGTCGAGAGGTCGTGGACCGTGCTCGTGCCCGCCCTGCTCCTCACGGGCCTCGGAGGCGGCGCGGTGGTCTCACCCAACATCACGCTCACTTTGGCCGAGGTGCCGCCGCGCATGGGCGGCGCCGCCGGTGGCGCCCTCCAGACCGGCCAGCGCCTGGGCTCAGCCGTCGGCGCCGCCCTGGTGCTCACCGCCTACGGCCTGGCCGCGTCGGCCACGTCGGCCCCCCTGGCCTTCCGGACGTCGCTGCTGGTCGCCCTCGTGCCACTCGTCGCCGCCCTCGCCCTCGCCGTGCGGGTGTGGCGGATGGATCCCACCGCGCGTCAGCCGAAGAGCCCCCGCAGCGCGAAGTAGAACACCGACGGGACGAGCAGGCAGCCCATGCCGGTGTAGAACGTGGCGGTCATCGCGCCGTAGGGCACCAGCCGCTTGTCGGTGGCGGCGAGCCCGCCGGCGACCCCGGAGGTGGTGCCCATGAGACCGCCGTAGGCCATGGCCGACTTGTAGTTGTCGAGCCCGATGAACCGGGCGATGAAAGGCGTGCCGATCATGACCAAGACCGACTTCACCAGCCCCGCGGCGACACTGAGAGCGACGACCTCGCTGCTGGCGCCCAGCGCGGTGCCGGTGACCGGACCGACGATGTAGGTGGCCGCTCCCCCGCCGACGGTGGCCATCGACACCGCGTCGGTGTAGCCGAACATCGCGGCGATCGCCGCGCCCACGATGGCGGAGACGAAGACGCCGAGCAGGATCGAGAGGATGCCCGTGGCGCCGCCCCGCCTGATCTCGCGCAGGTCCACCCCGTAGGCGGTGGAGACGATGGCCAGGTCGCGCAGCATCGAGCCGCCGAGCAACGCCATGCCGCCGAAGATCGCGATGTCGGAGATGCCCTTCTCGCCGCCCGTCACGTGGCCGCCCACGTAGGCGAGCACGAGCCCGACGATGATGGCGATGGCCGACCCCTGGAGCCGACCCCGGGTGACCGCCTTCGAGGTGGCGTGGGAGGCCACCATGACCACGCCGACGACGAAGAAGGCGAAGACCAGCCCGTCGTCGACCAGGAGATCCTTGAGCGTGTTCATCGGACGGCCTCCATCGCCTCGTCGTCCCGAAGCGGCGGCAGCGCCTCGGCCCTGCCGCCGATGCGGGCGAGCACCGGCACGAGGGCCAGGCACACCGCGACCGCTGCGACGCCGGCGATGATCGCCATGGGTCCCCCGCTCACGGCCGACACCACGTTCTGCGTGGCCGCCATCGCGACCACGATCGGGATGTACATGGCACTCCAGAACAGGATCCCCTGCTCACTGACGGGCTCGAGATGGCCGCGGCGTCGCAGCTGATCGGCCACGACGACCAACAGCACCATCGCGAACCCCACACCCCCGACGTTGGCCTCGACGCCCAGCGCGAGGCCGAGCAGATCCCCGATGAGCATGCCGACCAGGTAGCACCCGGCCAGCAACGCGACTCCGATGACGACCATCAGCGGTCTCCTTCCTTCTGTGCGCTCTGCGGCGCGGGACTCGTGGTGGGCGTGAACAGGTGCGCGAAGGAGGCTCGCAGCTCGGCCTTCTGCACCTTGCCCATGACGTTGCGCGGGAGCTCCTCGACGGCCTCGACCGCTCGCGGCTGCTTGAACCGGGCCAACCGGTCGGTCAGCGAGGCGAGCAGGTCGTCGGTGTCGAGCCCGCTGCCGGACGACGGCACGACGACGGCGACGACCGCCTCGCCGAGGTCGGGATGGGGGACGCCGATCACGGCCGACTCCAGCACGGAGTCGTGCTCGTCGAGCAGCGCCTCGACCTCCTTGGGGTAGACGTTGTAGCCCCCCGAGATGACCAGATCCTTGTCGCGTCCGACGATGGCCAGGTAGCCGTCGGCGTCGAAGAGTCCGACGTCACCGGTGGTGAACCAGCCATCGGCGGCGAGCTCCTCAGCCGTCTTCTCCGGCTTGTTCCAGTACTCGCGGAACACGTTGGGTCCGCGCACCTCGATGCTGCCGATCTCGCCGGCCGCGAGCGGGGCACCGGTCTCACGGTCGGTCACCCGCACCTGGACCCCGGGCAGCGGCTGGCCGACGGTGCCGGCGCGACGCTCACCGTCGTAGGGGTTCGACGTGATCATGTTCGTCTCGGTCATGCCGTAGCGCTCGAGGATCGCGTGCCCGGTCCGATCGCGCCAGGCCTCGTGCGTCTCGGTGGTCAGCGGCGCCGAACCGGACACGAACAGCCGCATCGGGACGCACTGCTCTCGGGTCAGTCCGGGGTGGTCGAGCAGCCGGGTGTAGAAGGTCGGCACGCCCATGAGCACCGTGGAGGAGGGCAGCAGGTCGATGATGCGGTCGGTGTCGAAGCCGGGGAGGAAGTGCAGGCTCGCCCCGGCGCTCATCGTCATGTTGAGCGCCACGAAGAGGCCGTGCACGTGGAAGAGCGGCAACGCGTGCACGAGCACGTCGTCGGCGGTGAAGCGCCAGGTGCTCAGCAGCGCCTCGCAGTTGGAGGCGAGCCCCCGGTGGGTGAGCACCGCACCCTTGGAGCGCCCGGTGGTGCCGGAGGTGTAGAGGATCGCGGCTGCGTCGTCGGGCCCGATCTCGACCCGCGGCGGGCGGGCGGCGTCGTCCACACGAGCCGCGTGCTCGAGCAACGTGCCGGCGGCGTCGGCTCCCAGGGTGAGGGTGGTGGTCGCGACGCCCGTGGCCTCGACCTCGCTCTCGCCGCCGAGGTCGGCGACCATCACGCGCGGGCGGGCGTCGTCGAGGAAGTACGTCAGCTCGCCACCGGTGTAGGCGCTGTTGAGCGGCAGGTAGACGCCGCCCAGCCGCAGCACGGCCAGGTAGAGCGCCACGGTCTCGGGAACCTTGGGAACCTTCACCGCAACCCGGTCGCCGGGCTGCACCCCCTGCTCGGCCAGGACGACGGCGATCCGGGTCGCGAGGTCGTCGACGTCGCCGTAAGTCCACTCCGCGCCCTCGAGCCGCAGCAGCGGCTCCTGACGGCGGGCCTCGAAGGAGGCCTCGAACAGCGCCGACAGCGTGCTGGCGGCCGGGGCGGTCGTGCTGGTGCGGATCACGAATCTCCTTGTTGTATCTCAAATAACGATGTGATGGATACAACAGAACGTAACCTAGGTCACATGGATGCGCCAGTCCCTCGCTCCCGACGCCTCGATACCTTCGGGCCATGCGCATGACCACGGCGGTGCGGGTACGGCGCGGGCTCGAGGAGAGCATCGTGACCGGGCGGCTCCAGCCCGGCGACCAGCTCGACGTCGACGCCGTCTGCGCCGAGTACGCGTGCTCGCGCACCCCGGTCCGCGAGGCGCTGCACCAGCTGGCGGCGTCCGGTCTGGTCGAGGTGCGCTCCAAGCGCGGCACCTTCGTGTCGCGGCTGACGGTGCGCGAGCTGACCGAACGCTTCGAGGTGATGGCCGAGCTCGAGGGGCTCTGCGCCTCACTCGCCGCCTCGCGCATGGACGCACAGACCGCCGCGCTGATGCACACTCACCTCGCCGCCTGCGAGGAGCGGTGTGCCGCCGACGACGTCGACGGCTACTACGACACCAACAGCGACTTCCACCGCGCCGTCTACGCCGGGTCGGGCAACGCGTTCCTGCGCCGACAGGCCGAGCTGTTGCAGAGCAACCTCGAGGTCTACCGCCGCCTCCAGTTGCGCGTGGGCGATCGCATCCGCCGCAGCCTCGCCGAGCACCGTGCCATCGCCGATGCCATCGCCATGGGCGACTCCGCGACGGCCCGCCGCCTGGCCCACGACCACGTCGTGGTGCAGGGAGACGAGTTCACCGAGCTCGTCATCCGCCTCCAGGGCCGCGTACTCGACTGAGCGTGCCCCAGGCTGCCCCTGGGTGAGGTCTGGAAAGAGGCCGGGGCCGGGGCTGGGGCCGGGGCCGGGGGTCGCGCGTGAGGTCCGGGCCCGAGGTGGGACGGCGCCTGGGGCCGGGGGTCAGGCCGGGGCCGGGGGTCAGGCCGGGGCCGGGGCTGGGGCCTGGGGCCGGGGCCGGGCCTGGGGCCGGGGCCTGGGGCCGGGGGTCGCGCGTGAGGTCCAGGCCCGAGGTGGGACGGCGATTCTGCCCCCGGGACGGTGCAACTTCACCGTCCCGGGGGCGAATTCACCGGACGTCCGGCGAATTCACCCGGCCTCAGCCAGTGTTGCGCAGGCCCGCGGCGATGCCGTTGATCGTGAGCAGCAGGGCACGCTCGAGGTCGGGTGGCACATCGGCGTCGGGATCGTCGCCGGTGAGGTCGCGCGAACGGGCCAGCAGCGAGACCTGGAGGGCGTGCAGCGGGGCCAGATAGGCATCGCGTAGGGCGAGCGTCTGCTTGAGCACCGGCGCCTGCTCCAGCAACTCGGACTGCTCGGTCACCCGCAGCACCTCGGCCACCGTGCGCTCGTGCTCCGCACGGACGAGGTCGAAGAGGCCGGCGGCGTCGTCGGGCACCAGCGTGCGCACGTAGCGGGCGGCGATGTCGAGGTCGGTCTTGGTGAGCGTCATCTGCACGTTGGAGAGGAAGGTGCGGAAGAACGGCCACGAGCCGTACATCTCGCGCAGCATGTCGGCGCGGCCGTCCTCGCGGGCGGCCGCCAGCCCCGAGCCGACCCCGAACCAGCCGGGCAGGATGATGCGCGACTGGGTCCAGCCGAACACCCACGGGATCGCGCGCAGGTCGTCGAGCCCGCCCTCGCCGCCGGGCCGCTTGGAGGGACGCGAGCCGATGTTCATCTTGCCGAGCTCACCGACCGGCGTGGCCGCGTTGAAGAACGGCACCAGCGCAGGGTCGCGCACGACCCCGCGGTAGGCGGTCTGACCGGAACCGGCAACGACGTCCATCGTGGCGTTCCAGTCGTCGAGGACGTCGCGCGGCAGCAGCGAGCTGCGGTGCAGCACCGACGACTCGACCACCGCGGCCAGCGCGCCCTCGAGGTTGAACCGGCCGAGGCCGGGCAGCAGGTACTTGTCGGAGATGACCTCGCCCTGCTCGGTGACCTTGATCGGGCCGTCGAGGGTGCCGTTGGGCTGGGCGGCGATGGCCTGGGCGGTCGGGCCGCCGCCGCGGCCGACGGAGCCACCGCGACCGTGGAAGAGTCGCAGCCGCACTCCGTGCTCGCGCGCCACGTCGCGCAGCGAGCGCTGCGCGCGATGGATCTGCCACTGCGACGCCGCGATGCCGGCGTCCTTGGAGGAGTCGGAGTAGCCGAGCATGATCTCCTGCACGTCGCCGCGGGCGCCGACCACCCGACGATAGGCAGGGTCCGAGAGCAGCCGGTCGAGCAGCGACCCGGCGATCTCGAGCTCGGCCACGGTCTCGAACAGCGGGGCGAAGCCGATGCGCGCCCACGGCTCGTCGAGGCCCTCGCCGACGTCGAGCAGCCCGGCCTCGCGTGCCAGCACCACGACGGCGAGCAGGTCGTCGACGTCGTGGGTCATCGACACGATGTAGGTCTCGATCACGTCGGGGCCGTAGGTGTCGAGCGCGGTGCGGATCGTGGTCATCAAGTCGAGGGACGCCGCCGCGGCGCCGCCGCCGACCGGGCGCCCGGCCCCGACGAGCGGACGTCGTCCGGCCAGCTCGCGCCCGAGCAGCGCGATGCGCGCCTCACGGTCCAGCTCGGCGTAGGGGCCGTCGAGCTCGCCGGTGCGGTCGAACAGCTCGGCCAGGGCGTCGTGGTGCTTCTCCGAGTGCTCGCGCACGTCGAGCGTGGCCAGCCCGAGCCCGACCGCGGTCGCGGTGCGGATGAGCCGGAGGATCGCACCGTCGGCGGTGAGCAGGTCACCGTCGGCACGCATCGACTCGCGCACGAGTGCGAGGTCGGTGAGGAGCTCGTCGAAGCCGAGGTAGTCACGACCGGGCTCGTGTGGGGTGCCCTTCTCGAGCCGGTCGCGGGTGCGCATCAGCCGCACCCGCACGAAGCTGAGCTTGAGCCGGTAGGGCTCCTCGGCGTTGAGCCGGTTGATGGTCGACCAGGTGATCGGCAGCGCCTCGGCGTCGCTCTCCAGCGAGGCGAGCAGGTCGTCGCTGGCCGTGACGACGCGAGTGGTGGCGCTCATCTCGGTGAGCAGCTCCTCGACCTCGGCGATGAGCGTCTTCAGGCCGGTGTCGTGCTGGAGCGCCAGCACCTCGAGGGTCACCTCGGGCGTCACGAAGGGGTTGCCGTCGCGATCGCCTCCGGCCCACGAGCCGAACCGCAGCGGGCGCGCCGTGACGGGCAGCTCGACGTCGATGCTGGCGAGCTGGCGCTGGAGCTCGTTCATCAGGCCGGGGAGCACGTGCTGGGTGATCTGGGTGAGGTAGTAGAGCGCCGTGCGGGCCTCGTCCATCGGCTCGGGCTTGGCGACGCGCAGCTCGTCGGTCTGCCAGAGCAGGTCGACCAGCTCGGCGAGCCGGCTCGCGGTGCGTGCCTCGTCACCCGGGCGCCGGCGTGGATCCTCCGCGAGATCGACGACCTGGGCCACCTTGCGCAACAGTCGCAGCACCGTGCGGCGGCTGGACTCGGTGGGGTGGGCGGTGAAGACGGGGCGGTACTCCACCCGGTCGAGCACGTCGGTGAGCAGGTCGCGGTCGAGGCCGCCGGACTCCAGCGCCTCGCCGATGCGTCCGGCCATGGCGGCGAGCGGGCCGTCGCCGTCGGCTGTGACCTCGCGCCACCGGTGCAGCTGCTCGGTCATGTTGACGAGCTGGAAGTAGTTGGTGAACGCACGCGCCAAGACGACGGCCGTGGCGTCGTCCTGCTCGGCCAGCAGCTCGTGCAACGCGTCGTCGTCCGGGTTGCGGGAGAGCTCGCGCACCTGCTCGACCAGCGCCAGCATCTTTGGACCCTCGTGCCGGGCGATCGCCTCGCCGAGCAGTGCTCCGAGCTGGCGCACCGAGGCCCGCAGAGCCGCGTGCTGCTCGTCGGACGACACCGCGCCGGCGAAGTCGGCGACCCGGGGCTCACGGCGGTCGGCCTGGATCAGCTCCTCGGTGCTGGCTGCGCGTCCGGTGCTGGGTGCGGAGTGGGGTGGCATGGCGACCAGTCAACACCGCCGGTGAGTCACCCGCGTGAACCGGCTCAGTAGGTGAGCGGGGCCGGGGCCCGGGTGCTGCCTGCGCAGACTCCCACGCTCAGAGGATGGCCCCCGGGGCGTAGGCGGCCGCCTGCGGGTGTTCGGCACAGATCTTCTCGACGGCCTGCACCACGGCCTGGGTCTGGGCGACGGCGGCACCGGTGAAGGTGATCGGTTCGGCGACGAGCGACTCCAGCTGGGCCGTCGTCAGGCCGAGGCGCTCGTCGGCGGCGAGCTTGGCGAAGACGTCGTTCTCGGCCTGGCCCTGGCGCATCGCCAGCGCGGTGCCGACGGCGGCCTCCTTGATCGCCTCGTGCGCCGACTCGCGACCGACGCCGTTGCGCACCGCGCTCATGAGCACCTTGGTGGTGGCCAGGTAGGGCAGGTAGCGGTCGAGCTCGCGTTGGATCACGGCCGGGAAGGCACCGAACTCGTCGAGCACGGTGAGGAAGGTCTGGAAGAGGCCGTCGACGGCGAAGAACGCGTCGGGCAGCGCCACCCGGCGCACCACCGAGCACGACACGTCGCCCTCGTTCCACTGGTCGCCGGCCAGCTCGCCCACCATGGAGAGGTAGCCGCGGGTCACGACCGCCAGGCCGTTCACCCGCTCACACGAGCGGGTGTTCATCTTGTGCGGCATTGCCGAGGAGCCGACCTGCCCCTCCTTGAACCCCTCGGTGACGACCTCGTTGCCGGCCATCAGCCGGATCGTCGTCGCCAGGTTCGACGGCGCGGCCGTGAGCTGCACCAGGGCGGAGAGGACGTCGAAGTCGAGGCTGCGCGGGTACACCTGGCCGACGCTGGTCAGCACCCGGTCGAATCCCAGGTGCGCGGCCACGCGCTGCTCGAGGTCGGCCAGCTTGTCGGCGTCGCCGTCGAGGAGGTCGAGCATGTCCTGCGCGGTGCCCATGGGGCCCTTGATGCCGCGCAGCGGGTAGCGGGCCAGCAGCTCGGTGACCCGTTCGAGGGAGACCAGCAACTCGTCGGCCACGGTGGCGAACCGCTTGCCCAGCGTGGTCGCCTGCGCGGCGACGTTGTGCGAGCGCCCGGCCATCACCGTGGTCTCGTGCTCGGCGGCCAGCCGACCGAGCCGGGCCAGGGTGGCGATCGCTCGGTCGCGCAGCAGCGCGAGCGACTGGCGCACCTGGAGCTGCTCGACGTTCTCGGTGAGGTCGCGGCTGGTCATGCCCTTGTGGATGTGTTCGTGACCGGCCAGCGCGCAGAACTCCTCGATGCGTGCCTTCACGTCGTGCCGGGTGATCCGCTCGCGGGCCGCGATGGAGGCGAGATCGACTCCCTGCTCGCCTCGGTCGGCGACCTCCTCGTAGGCCTCCACGACGCCTGCGGGCACGTCGATGCCGAGGTCGGCCTGCGCCTTGAGCACCGCGATCCACAGCTGCCGCTCGAGCACGATCTTGTGCTCCGGGCTCCAGATCCGGGCCAGGTCGGCGGCGGCGTAGCGGGTGGCCAGGACGTTCGGGACGCTCACCTGCCCGATTCTCTCACCCGGCGGCGGGTGGGAGCACGTCGGCGAGTTCGAGGCGGACGACGCCGTGCTCGCCCACCGTCACCTCACCGGCCGGGTGGTCGTCGTCCAGTGCCAGCACCGGCTCCCAGGCCCCGTCGACCAGGTCGAGCACGTCGAGGCGGCGCAGCTCGGGGTCGGCCAGCCAGAGCTGGGCGATGTCCGCCGACGCGTACTCCATCGGCTTGCGCACCGTGTCCTCGGTGCGGGTGCTCGGCGAGAGCACCTCGACCACCAGCACGGGAGGCTCCTCGGCGAACGTGGTGGACTGCACGGCGTCGAAGACGGCGATGTCGGGGCCGCGTAGCCGGTCCCCCGGCAGCCGGAGACCCGCCTCCGGCACGACCTCGAGATCCGGGAGAGCCTGCATCGGTGCACGCATGAGGCGCCCGACCACCACCCCGTGCCGGTGGCTCGGCCGCGGACTCACCACGACCTCGCCGTCGACGAACTCCGCACGCGCGTCGTCGGGCAGCCGGAGGTACTCCTCCCACGACATCCGGAACCGCCGCAACGGCTCCTCCGCGACCTCCACACGCCCTCCAGCGACGACCGGCACGACCACACCCAGACCTCCATGATGACCCCGAGAACACTCCCGGCACCACCATGGACCAGGTCGCCGACGCCCCGCGGGCGCCGTCCTCGAGGCCTCTGCGGGGCTACTCCGTGGCTGCGTCGAGGGCGATGTCCGTGCGGTGCTGGGCGCCGTCGAACTCGATCTGGGCGACGCCGTCGTAGGCGCGCTCGCGGGCGGCGGCGAGGGTCTCGCCGGTGCCGACGACCGCCAGCACGCGCCCCCCGGCCGTGACGGTGGCGCGCTCGACGGTGGCCGTGCCGGCGTGGATGACGTGCACCCCCTCGAGCGCCTCCGCGTCGACGAGCCCGCGGATCACGTCGCCCTTCGACGACGACGCGGGGTAGCCCCCGCTGGCCAGCACGACGCCCACCGCGGCGCCGTCGGCGAAGACCGGGGCGGGCACCGAGGCGAGCGTGCCGTCGGCCGAGCCGAGCAGCAGCGCGCCGAGCGGGGAGTCGAGCAGGGCCAGCAGGGGCTGGGTCTCGGGGTCGCCCCAGCGCACGTTGAACTCGACGACGCGCACGCCGCGCGAGGTGAGCGCGAGGCCGGCGTAGAGCAGCCCGGTGAACGGGGTGCCGCGGCGCGCGAGCTCCTCGACGGTCGGCCTCAGGACGGTGTCGAGCACCTCCTCGACCAGGCCCTCGGGCGCCCAGGGCAGCGGTGTGTACGCGCCCATGCCGCCGGTGTTGGGGCCTTCGTCGCCGTCGAGGGCCCGCTTGAAGTCCTGCGCGGGCTGCAGCGGGTAGACGGTCGCGCCGTCGGTCTCGCTCCACCCGCAGATGGCGAACAGCGAGACCTCCGGGCCGTCGAGGAACTCCTCGATCACGACCCGTCCGCACGCGGCCGCGTGCTCGACGGCGGCGTCGCGGTCGTCGGTGACGACCACGCCCTTGCCGGCGGCGAGGCCGTCGTCCTTCACGACGTACGGCGGGCCGTAGGCGTCGAGCGCGGCCTGCACCTCGACCGGCGTCTCGCACACGAGTGCGGCCGCGGTCGGCACCCCGGCGGCCTCCATGACCTCCTTCGCGAACGCCTTCGACCCCTCCAGCTGCGCGGCGGCGGCGCTCGGGCCGAACACCGCCACACCCCGCGCGCGGACGGCGTCGGAGACCCCCGCCACCAGCGGCGCCTCCGGCCCCACCACGACGAGGTCGACGCCGAGCGAGACGGCCAGGTCGGCCACTGCCTCGCCGTCCATCGCGTCGACGTCGTGCAGGGTCGCCACCGCTGCGATCCCGGGGTTGCCGGGCGCCGCGTGCACCTCCGTGACGCCGGGGTCGAGGGAGAGCGCCCGGGCGAGCGCGTGCTCGCGGCCGCCGGTGCCGATCACGAGTGCCTTCACGAGCCGAACCCTAGCCGCGGAACACCCTGGTACGAACCGTCGCCCGACCGTCGCGATGCCCGGCACGATGCGCCACGACCTCGAGGGTGAGCAGCCGTCCTGCGAGACCCCGCGGAACGCGGAGCGAGCGCCGGTGCCCCAGGACGCGCCCGTCGGAGGACCAGGTGAAGGTGTAGTCCGTGGGCCGCTGGGTCCAGTGCCCACGGCTCACGCGAACGACCCCGCCCGGGAGCGCGGGCGTCACGAAGGAGGGGCGCGCAGTGGCCTGGGGTCGACGCCCCCACCCGATCCTGCGGGCGTCGGATTCGTACACGCCGTCGCGGTAGAAGCGGCGGCTCGTCGTGATGCGCACCGACACCGCGTGGCCGCGGTCGCCGGCGCGCGGCTTGTAGGTGGCCCTGTCGGCACCGTCGATGGGCCTACCGTCGCGGAGCCACTGCCAGGCCGTGGTGACGGGAGTCGGCCACCACGTCAGCGGCGGGGCGTAGAGCCGACCGTCGACCACCGGGTCGTCGGCCGGTACCGCGATCTGCTGGTCCGGGATCTCGTCCGGTCCCCGCACGGCTCGTCGTCGCTGCACGACAGACGCAGGTCGATCGTAAGGCTCTCGACACCGGGCGGACGACGCAGCACGACGGTGCCGGTCTCGGAGATGACCCCGGTTCCGGCACCTTCACGGACGAGGTCATCACCGCGGCACGTCAGCCTCGTCGGGCCGTCGTCCGCAGACACCAGGCAAGGCCGAAGGCCACCGTGGGGCGTGTCTGCCCACGCGACGGGAACGACAGCACCGTCTGGGGCATCGAGCCGGAGATCCTGCGCCGGCTGCGTGCCCAGTACCGCCGCCATGCAGGCGATGGGGTGCTCGTGGTCGAGCACGACCTGCACGGTGACCGGACCCTGGGTCAGGTCCGGCGAGACACAGCGGGGCGCCGCTGCATCCACACCCTGCACTTCGTGCAGGGCGACCCCGTAGTCCTGAGAGCCCACGTCGCCGCCCATGACCACCGCCACGACGGGCACGTCAGTCGGTGGCTGACAGTCGTCCTCCTCACACCACGCACGCCAGCCGGTCGATGTGACCCACGACCAGCCCACCCGCAGACCCTGACCCACAGCGGGCTGTTGATCGGTCACCCGGCCGCCGAAGACGAACCCCTCGTGAGCCGCGACGGGGGTGCCTGGCTCGAAGCGGTAGCAGTCGAGCTCCAGCGGGCTCCCGATCGTGCCCGTCGCCGCGGCGCCGTTCTCGGTGCCCGTCTGGCACGAGGAGCCGTCTGCCACAGGTCGCACGGCGACGGACCATCGCGGGCTCCCCTGGTCCGGCACCACGACGACCGCCGCTCGGTCGTCAGGGTCGTCAGGGTCGGCGGTCGCGCCGGGTCGACAGACGGTGTGCTGCTCGCGCTGGAAGACGTCTCCGTCACTGTCGTAGAACTGCCGGCAAGCGGCGGTGGTGTGGTGAGGTGGAGTCACGGATGCGACCCCCTGGCCGCCGCCGGCGGGGGCCGCCGACAGTACAGTCACGGATCCCAGCCCAGCGGGATCGACCGTCCAGCACATCGCGAAGTCGTCGCCCGAGCCGTCGACGGCAGCGCTCGTGCCGCCGGCGGTGAAGTACGCCGCGGGCTCCAGCTCGGGGCAGCTGGAGGAGTCGTCGAGGCGGACGAGGCCCAGCGCCCAGGTCTCGTCGGACCGTGTGGTCGTCCAGAGCCGGAAGGGCGCGCGGCCGGTCAGGGGGCACACGGCGCCGGCCTGGTCCGCCGAGAACCTGCACTGCTGCTCGCCGTTGTCGTCGACCACACGGGCCCAGCCGACGCGAGAGTCGTACGACGCCACGAACTCGACCTCGGAGCCGGAGGCCACGTCGAGCGTGGTGCAGCCCTCGACGCTCCCAGCGCCCGCCGGCACCTCCCAGTCGGTCGAGCGCACCACCCCGTCGAGGGCGGTCCTGGCCAGGATCCGGCACGAAGGCTCGGCATCGGCCGACGCCGCCGTCGGCACGAGCAGGGTCACGATGAGGACAGCAGCGGCGAAGAGGGCAGGACGCGGCACAGCGAGCTCCCGAGGCGGCCGACAGCCCGGCCCGATGGCGCTGTGCGACGCGCAGCGAGCGGCACTGTACCCGCGAACCGCCTGTGGACGGGGCCGACGGACGACGCCGGTCCGCGGCAGGCTGCGGGTGTGGACGACGAGACCCTCACCCCGGCGCGGGCGCTGGCCGAGCTGGGTGGCGTGGCGACGCGCGCCAGGCTGGTGGAGGTCTGCGGGCGGCGAGCCGTCGACGAGGGCTTGCGCCAAGGCGAGGTCGTGGCGGTGGCGCGGGGGGTCTACGCACAGGCCGGGGTGACGTCATCGCTCACCGCAGCGGCGGCCGTCGGAGGCACGGTGTCGCACCGCAGCGCGGCGCTGCTGCACGGGTGGGGCGTGCTCACCGAGCCGGACCCGCCAGAGGTCACGGTCCGGCGCAACCGTCGGGTGGTCTCGACGGGCGGCGTCACCCTCCACCGCTCCGACCTGGCCCCGGACGACACGGCCGACGGGGCAACCCGGCCGGACCGCACCCTGGCCGACTGCCTGCGTCTACCCGACGAGCGTGAGGCCCTCGCGGTCGCCGACTCGGCGCTGCGCTCCGGCGTCAGCCGACCCCACCTGCTAGCGATCGCCCGCGACCTGCGTGGACCGGGTTCCCAGCGGGCCCGGTGGGTCGCGCAGCGAGCCACCCGGTTCGCCGACAACCCGTTCGAGTCGGCGCTACGACACGCCTGCCTCCGCGTGCCGGGGCTCCGCGTCGTCGCCCAGGTCGACGTGCGCGACCCGCACTGGCTGGGCCGCCCCGACCTGGTCGACGAGCGGTTGCGGCTGGTCCTCGAGGCCGACTCGTTCGCGTGGCACGGCGACCGGGCGGCTCTCGACCGCGACTGCATCAGGTACAACGCGTTCGTCGCCGCGGGGTGGCTGGTGCTGCGCTTCAGCTGGGAGCAGGTGGTCCTGCACCCCTCCTCGGTCACGGCCACGGTGCGGGCCGTCGTACAGCGGCGTACACAACGCCCGTGCCAGACCTGCGGCGCCGCCTGAGACGGGGCTGCCCGCCGCCCGACGGCCCCGTTGTGTACGCCGCTGTACGAGACCCCTCAGATGAGCGGGTGCACCACGACGGTCGCGTCCCGATCAGGGCCGACGCCGACGGCGGAGATGCGGGCGCCGGACATGCCCTCGACGGCGCGCACGTAGTCCTGGGCGTTCTGCGGCAGGTCGGCGAAGGTGCGGCAGTGCGAGATGTCCTCCCACCAGCCGGGCAGGTACTCATAGATCGGTACGGCGTGGTGGAAGTCGGTCTGGTTGACCGGCATCTCGTCGTGGCGCGCGCCGTTCACGTCGTAGGCCACGCACACCGGAACCTGCTCCAGGCCGGTGAGCACGTCGAGCTTGGTGAGCACGAAGTCGGTGACGCCGTTGACCCGCGCGGCGTAGCGGGCGATCACGGCGTCGTACCAGCCACAACGGCGGGGGCGACCCGTGGTCGTGCCGAACTCGGCGCCGACCTTGCGCAGGTGCTCACCGGAGTCGTCGAACAGCTCGGTGGGGAACGGGCCCTCCCCGACGCGGGTCGTATAGGCCTTGACGATGCCGATCACCTGGTCCAGGCGCATCGGCGGGATGCCCGAGCCGGTGCACGCGCCGCCTGCGGTGGCCGAGGACGACGTGACGAAGGGGTAGGTGCCGTGGTCGACGTCGAGCAGCGTGGCCTGGCCGGCCTCGAGCAGCACGACCTGGCCACGGTCGAGCGCCTGGTTCAGCAGCAGCCCGGTGTCGGCGACCATCGGCCGCAGCCGGTCGGCGTGGCGCACCAGCTGCTCGACGATCTCGTCGGCCTCCGGCGCGCGCCGGTTGTAGATCTTGGTGAGCACCTGGCTCTTGAGCTCGAGTGCTCCCTCGACCTTCTGGCGCAGGATCTTCTCGTCGAAGAGATCCTGCACGCGGATGCCGATGCGGTTCATCTTGTCGGCGTACGTCGGCCCGATGCCGCGGCCGGTGGTGCCGATCTTGCGCGAGCCGAGGAACCGCTCGGTGACCTTGTCGACCTGGCGGTTGTAGTCGGCGATCACGTGGGCGCTCGCGCTGACGACCAGGGCCGAGGTGTCGACTCCTCGCGCCTCCAGGCCGTCGATCTCCTCGAACAGCACGTCGAGGTCGACCACCACACCGTTGCCGATGACCGGCGTGCAGCCCGGGGTGAGGATGCCCGAGGGCAGCAGGTGCAGGGCGTACTTCTGGTCGCCCACGACCACGGTGTGGCCGGCGTTGTTGCCGCCGTTGAACTTCACGACGTAGTCGACCGACGAGCCGAGCAGGTCGGTCGCCTTGCCCTTGCCCTCGTCGCCCCACTGCGCGCCGATGATGGCGATGGCGGGCATCTGCTGCTCCCTCGTGCCGGTGGTCGTCTGGCATCCGAACGCACGAAGAGCCCGGGCGCACCGGGCTCGTGCGACCACACGCTACCAAAGGTGAGGCCGCGGTCTCGGCGCTCGCCCGGGTCGCGGCTCCCGATCGCTCGCCGTTCGCAGCCGTGGGTCAGGGAGCGTGCCCTAAGGTCCGGATGGTGGAGCCCTTGCTCGTGATCAAGAACAGCGACGCCGGCACCGCCGACGACGAGACGCTCGAGCGGGGCCTGGCCGTGCTGCGTGCCGAGACCTCCGTCGAGGTCGCCGGCACCTCCGACCCCGGTGAGCTCAACGGCGTGCTGCACCGCGCCGGCTCGCGGCCGATCATCGTGGCCGGCGGCGACGGCAGCATGCACGCGGTCGTCTCGGCGCTCCAGCGGCGACACGAGCTGACCGACCGGGTGCTCGGCTTGTTGCCCCTGGGCACCGGCAACGACTTCGCCCGGGGCAACGACATCCCGCTCGACATCGAGGGCGCCGCCCGCGTCGTCCTGGCCGGCCGACGACGCCGCCTCGACCTCATCGTCGACGAGGTCGGCGAGGTCGTGGTCAACCACGTGCACGTCGGCGCCGGCGCCCAGGCCAGCCGCCGCGCCGACCGGTGGAAGGGCCGCCTCGGCAAGCTCGGTGTCGGAAAGGTCAACCTCGGCAAGCTGGGCTACCCGATCGGCGCGGCCCTCGCCGCCGTCAAGCCGCCGTTCGTGCGTCTACGCGTCGAGGTGGACGGCGCGCTCGTCGTCGACGTCGACCAACCGGTGCTCATGGTCGCCGTGGGCAACGGGGCGGCCGTCGGCGGTGGCACCGAGCTCACGCCCGACGCAGACCCCGGCGACGGCAAGGCCGATGTCATGGTCTCGCGGTCGATCGGGCCGGTGGCGCGGCTGGGCTACGTGGCCGACCTGGTGCGCGGTCGACACCCCGAACGCGACGATGTCGTGTACCTGCGCGGCAGCACGGTCTCGGTGGCCGGCGAGCCGTTCCACTGCTCGGCCGACGGCGAGATCTACGGTCCGGAGCGGCACCGAACCTGGCGGGTCGAGGCTGGCGCCTACACGATGTTCGTGCCGTAGCCGACGCCCGGAGAGGTCACAGCCACCCGCGTTTGGCGGCCTCGGCGCCGGCCTGGAACCTCGACTCCGCGTCGAGCTCGCGCATCAGCTCGGCGATACGCCGACGCACGGTGCGCAGACTGACGCCGAGGCGCCGGGCGATCTGCTCGTCCTGAGCGCCGACGGCGAGCTCCTGCACCAGGAACCGGCGCATGTCGTCGGTCATCGTACCTCGGGTGGAGCCCTCGGCCATCGGCGTGGCCTGCGACCAGAGCAGCTCGAACCAGGCGGTGAGCGCCTCGACCCAGCCCTTCTGACGCACCAGTGAGCGGGGCTCGTCCATGTAGCCGAGCGGCTCGGGCAGGATCGCGTGCGTGGTGCCGATGATGAGCAGCCGGGTCGGCAGGGTGGGCAGCAGCCGGATCTCCTCGCCGACCGCGGAGCGCATCCGCACCGTGCGCGAAGCCTCCGTGGCCGCCCGCACCGGGTAGATCGCGCGCGAGCGGCGTCCGCGCGCGACCTGCTCGGCGATCACCTCGGCCATGGCGTCCTCGCGGGGCTCGCGGAACTGGTCGGGCCGCAGCCAGAGGAGGTCGCCGCTGCTCGCACGGATGAGCGCGGTCAGCAGCTCGACGGGGTTGCCGCCGGAACTGATCTCGCCGTCGACCGGCTCGACCCCCGTGACCGCGCCGGGGGCGGGTCGCACGTTGCTGGCGGTGAGGAACGGGATCGCGCGGGCCACCGCCTCCAGCCGCGCGTTGGTGGCCCGCACCGCCTCGGCAGACTCAGCGACCAGGTGCGCGGTGGCCTCGGCCGGGGTGGTGACGAAGACGCGGGAGTCCTCGATCCGCGCCAGCCCGGCGATCACCAGCGGCTCGATCTGGGCCATCAGCTCGTTCGGGGTCATCAGCAGTGCATGGGCGATGGAGACCATCTCGCGACCGGACTGGCCGAGCACCTGGTGGTAGAGCCGATCCGTGGCGCGGGAGTAGCCCAGGGCGGCGATCACGGACTCGGGCTGGGGCACCCGCAGAGGGTAGCGAGCCCCAGGCCCTTCGTGTGCCCTCGTGCGGGGGCGGTCCGGGCGCCCAGGCGCGGCGCTCGCTCCGGTAGCGTGCGGAACCATGTCACGACGCGGATCGAACGGTGCTCCCCAGACCCCCTCGGACTGGGTGACCCGGGCCGCCGACGACGCGATCCGGCACGCCGGTGGCGAGGAGGCCCTCACCGACGGCCGGATCGTGACCTGTGCCTCGGGCGCGAGCCCCTCCGGGCCCGTGCACCTGGGCAACCTGCGCGAGTTCCTCACGGTGCACTTCGTCGCCGAGGAGATCCGCCGCCGCGGCCTCCCGGTACGCCATCTGCACAGCTGGGACGACTACGACCGCTTCCGCAAGGTGCCCGCCGGCGTCGACGCCTCGTGGAGCGAGCACATCGGCCGCCCGCTCTCGGCCGTGCCCGATCCGTGGGGGTGCCACACCTCCTGGGCCGAGCACTTCAAGGAGCCGCTGGTCACCTCCCTGCGCGAGATGGGCGTCGAGATGGAGGAGGTGTCGCAGACCGAGGCCTACCGCGCCGGCCGCTACACCGAGCAGGTGCTGCACGCGATCCGGCATCGCGAGGACATCGAGCGCGTGCTGGCGCGGTACCGCACCAAGGCGGCGCCCGAGGCGGAGTCGGAGCAGGAGGCCGCCGCGCTGGCCGAGTCCGTCGCCGACGAGGACGACGAGCCGGGCGGGCAAGGCGAGCCGGGTGACCTCGCGCGCTTCCCGTACAAGCCCTACTGCCGCGACTGCGGACGCGACACGGTCACCCTCACCTCCTACGACGACGAGACCACCGACCTCTCCTACACCTGCACGGCCTGCCACTTCGAGGGCGTCACCAACGTCGCGACCCAGCCCGAGGGCAAGCTGGTGTGGAAGGTCGACTGGCCGATGCGCTGGTCGGTCGAGGGCGTCGACTTCGAGCCGGGCGGCGTCGACCACGCCAGCCCCGGCTCCAGCTACACGGTCGGCAAGGACATCGTGAAGCTCTACGACGGCCGCGCGCCGTCCTTCGTCGGGTACTCCTTCGTGGGGGCCGGCGGCCAGGTGAAGATGTCCTCCTCCGCCGGCGGGGTGCCCACCGCGGCCGACGCGCTGCGGATCCTCGAGGCACCGATCCTGCGGTGGCTCTACGTGCGCCGCCAGCCCAAACAGGCCTTCAACGTCGACTTCGGCCCCGAGATGGTGCGCCTCTACGACGAGTGGGACGCCCTGACCCGCAAGGTGGCCGACCCCGAGCGGCGCGACGCCCAGACGCTCGCCTTCGAGCGCGCGGCCGCCACCGCGGCGGCCGGCACGCTGCCGACGCCCGAGGTCGTCGTCCCGTTCCGGCTGCTGTCGTCGGTGGCCGACGTGACCGCGGGCAGCGCCGAGCTGATCGGACGCATCGTGAGCGACGTCGGGCACGAGCACGCGAGCATCGACCAGCTCCAGCCCCGCCTGGGCAAGGCGATGACGTGGATGAGCGAGTACGTGCCCGAGCACCAGCGCACCACCGTGCGCGAGCACCCGGACGCCGCCCGCCTGGCCGCGCTCGACGACGACGAGCAGCTGTGGCTGGCGCAGTTGCTCGACCGGCTGCCCGACACCCTCGAGCTCGAGCCCCTGACGTCCTTGATCTACGGCGTCCCGAAGCTGGGCCGCGGCCTGGGTCTCGACGACGACCCGACCGATCAGGTCAAGGCCGACCAGAAGGCGTTCTTCAAGCTGCTCTACAACCTGCTGGTCGACGCCGACCGCGGCCCGCGGCTACCCACGCTCTTCCTCGCACTGGGAGCCGAGAGGGTGCGCGAGCTGCTCACACCACCGCGCTGACGTCCGGCGCGTCGAGAGGCCGCCCGGCGGCGCGCCTCTCGCGGGTCAGCCCTCGAGACCGCCGAGCAGCGCCTGATAGGCCTCGGGGCTGGTCTCGGCGAGGAAGGTGGAGCACCGCTCCCACTCGTCGGTCTCGCCGATGTCGCGGGCGGCGAGAGCGAGCAGGGCCAGGCACATGAGGAAGCCGCGGTTGGGCTCGTGCGACCAGGGCACGGGTCCGTGCCCCTTCCAGCCGCTGCGTCGCAGCATGTCCAGCGAGCGGTGGTAGCCGACGCGCGCGTAGGCATAGACGGTGATGGGGTCGTCGGTCTCGCCCTCGGCCGACTGGCCGGCCATCGCGGCCCACGCGAACGGCGAGGCCGGGAAGATGCGGGCCACCTCGCGTCGGTCGACACCGGCCGACAACCGCTCCTGAGCGGGGTCCGGGGGCAGGTGCACGGGCGGGGGGCCGGCCATCAGGTCGCGTCCGATCTGAGTCATGGCTGTCATTGTGCCGGAGGGTGCGGGCCGCTGCTCGCGTGGCCGGTTCAGCGTGCGAGCGAGCGCGAGATGCTGCGCCCGGTCAGTTGCAGGGCCCCGACCAGGCGGGACCGATCGCGGCCGATCCGTGGCACCACCATGCCGAGCGCGGCCACCACCTCGTCGTCGGGTCCGCGCACCGGCACGGCGAGTGAGCAGGCGCCCAGACTCATCTCCTCGGCGGTCGTCGCGAAGCCGTCGCGGCGCACCCGCGTGAGCTGGCGCTCCAACACCCCGGGCTGCACCACGGTGTACGCCGTCACGCGGGTCAACGAGCCCAGCACCCGCGCCGCCACGTCGTCCGGCGCGTGGGCGAGCAGCACCTTGCCGACGCCCGTCGCGTGCAGCGGGAGCCGGGAACCGACCGTGCTGACCACGGGCACCGAGGCATTGCCGCGCAGCCGCGAGACGTAGAGCGCCTCGGTGTCCTCGCGCACCGCGAGGTGCACCGTCGCCCGGGTCACGGCGAACAGGTCGTGCAGGTGCGGCGAGGCGAGGTCGACGAGGTCGTCGTCGACCGGGGCCAGGAGCCCGACGTCCCACAGCCGGCGGCCGACGACGTAGCCGGCGTCGTCGAGACGACGCAGGGCGCCCCAGTCGACCAGCTCGCCCACCAGACGATGAGTGGTCGTGAGCGGCAACCCGGCCCGCTGGGCGAGCTCGCTCAACGACAGCGAGCGGTGGTCGGCGTCGAAGGCCCCGAGCAGGTCCAGCGCACGGCGGGTGACGCTGACGCCCGGTCGTGTGCTGCCACCTGCCATGACCCGAATGCTCCCACTGCACCGCCGCCCGGCGCGTCGCCGCGGCTCAGGGGGTGGTGGGCCACCCGGTGTAGCCCTCGGCGAGGTAGCGCCGGCCGGCCTCGGAGTCGACGAGCGTCTCGATCTCACCGATTGAGCGGCGCACGTCGAAGTCCACCTGCTCGGGGTCGCCGTCGGGGCGGTGCAGCATGGTGGTCATCCAGTAGGAGAAGTGCTGCGCCTTCCACACCCGCGCCAGGGCCCGCGCGGAGTAGTCGTCCAACGCCGGCATGGCGCCGCCCTGGCGCAGCGCGCGGGGCAGCTCCTGGGCCAGGATCTCGACGTCGCGCAGCGCGAGGTTGAGGCCCTTGGCGCCGGTGGGCGGCACGGTGTGCGCGGCGTCGCCCGCCAGCACGAGGCGGCCGTGGCGCATCGGCTCCTGGACGAAGCTGCGGAAGGGCAGCACGCTGCGCTCGACGATCGGGCCCTCGGCCAGCTCGAGCCCGTCGTGACCACTCACCCGCGCCTGGAGCTCGGCCCAGATCGCCTCGTCGGCCCACGTGTCGGGGTTCGCGTTCGGGTCGCACTGGAAGTACATCCGTTGGAGGGTCTCGGTGCGCGAGCTGATCAGCGCGAAACCGCGCTCGGAGTGGGTGTAGATCAATTCCTGCGACGACATCGGGGCCTCGGCGAGGATCCCGAACCAGGCGAACGGGTAGGTGCGGCCGAAGCGCCGGCGCTCACCCTTGGGCACCAGGTCGCGGCACATGCTGCGGGATCCGTCGGCGCCGACGACCACCTCGCAGGTCACCTCGCGGGCCTCCCCGCCCTGGGTGAAGCGCACCCGAGGGGTGGGCGTGGCGAGGCCGTCGACCTCGGTGTCGGTGACCTCGAAGAGCACCTCGCCGCCGTCGCGCTCCCGAGCGTCGGCCAGGTCGACGAAGACCTCGGTCTGCGGGTAGAGCCAGGTCGAGGCACCGGCGAGCCGCTGGAAGTCGATGCGGTGCGAGACTCCCCCCACGCGCAGGTTGATGCCCCGGTGCTCGTGGCCGTCGCGGTGCACGCGGTCGGAGACGCCGGTCTCGGCGAGCAGCCGCACGCTGCCCTGCTCGAGGATGCCAGCGCGGTGCGTGGCCTCGATCCGGGCGCGGCTGCGCGACTCCAGCACCAGCGACTCGACTCCCTCGCTGGCCAGCAGGTGCGAGAGCAGCAGACCCGCGGGACCTCCGCCGACGATCACGACCGGGACGGAGAGGGAGTGTGCAGGCTGCGCGGGCATGGGCGCACGCTAGGCCGCCGGCGTGTGCAACGGGAGCCCTTCTCTTCCGCTCAGCGGAAACGGACCGTGGAAGCATCGCCGAGCGGGGTTCTAGGTTGGCGTCCATGACCGGCACCTCCCCCGCGTGCAGCCAGGCGCAGATCGACGACGAGATCGCCTCCCTCGCGCTCGACTCGACGGCCGGCGAGGACCGTGACCCGGCCGGACTCCGAGGCGCCACCCGCCTGGACTACGCCCCCTACCGCTCCACCGTCCTGCGGCATCCGACCAAGGCCTTGCACCCAGCCGACCCCGAGGGGCTGGAGATGTGGTCGCCGGTCTTCTCCCACCGCGACGTCGCCGCGGTCGAGTCCGACCTCACCATCCATCCGCAGGGCGAGCCGATCGGCGAACGGATCCGGGTGACCGGGCGAGTCCTCGACGGCGACGGCCGACCGGTGCGCGGCCAACTGGTGGAGGTGTGGCAGGCCAACGCCGGCGGCCGCTACATCCATCAGCGCGACCAGCACCCCGCGCCTCTCGACCCGCACTTCACGGGCATGGGCCGCTGCCTCACCGACGAGGCGGGCCACTACTCCTTCACCACGATCAAGCCCGGGCCCTACCCCTGGCGCAACCACCTCAACGCCTGGCGGCCGGCCCACATCCACTTCTCGCTCTTCGGCACCGAGTTCGTGCAGCGGATCGTGACGCAGATGTACTTCCCGGGCGACCCGCTGCTCCCCCTCGACCCGATCTACCAGGGCATCGCCGACCGGGGCGACCGCGACCGGTTGGTCGCCTCCTACGCGCACGACCTCTCCGAGCCGGAGTTCCTCATGGGATACCGGTGGGACATCGTGCTCACGGGCGCCCACCGCACCCCTGCCGAGGAGACCTGATGACCCAGCCGACGACCCAGAGCGGGTCCGGCCTCGTGCCCACCGTCGGCCAGACCGTCGGCCCCTTCTTCCACGATGCCCTGCCCTGGCCCGGCGACCGGCATCTGGTGGCACCCGGCGACGCGGGCGCCGTCCGCCTCGCCGGACGCGTGCTCGACGGCGAGGGCGCGCCCGTGCCCGACGCGCTCGTCGAACTGTGGCAGGCCGGTGCCGACGGGCGTCCGGCCACCGCACCGGGCAGTCTGCGCCGCGACGGCCACACCTTCACCGGCTTCGGCCGCTGCGCCACCGACGAGGAGGGCTGGTGGTCCTTCACCACACTGCCCCCGGTCACCCCTCGTGGCGGCGCGGTGGCCTACGTCTCGCTGGCGGTCTTCGCCCGCGGCCTGCTCGACCGGCTGCTGACCCGGGCCTACCTGCCGGGCACGCCGGTCGACGGCACCAGCGGCGACGGCGTGCTCGACGGCGTCGCCGCCGATCGGCGTGCCACGCTGGTGATGGCCGCCGACGACCCGGGCTACCGATTCGACGTACGACTCCAAGGGGAGGGCGAGACCGTGTTCCTCTGCTGGCCACGAGACCCCCGCGCCGGTGGCCGATGACGCACGAAGCCGCTGCTGCGGCGTCCTCGCTGCTTCGACCCGGCGACCACCTGGCCGGCGACCTGATGTCGTCGGCCGCGCTGCTGCGCGCCATGCTCGACGTCGAACAGGCGTGGCTCGACGCCTTGGTGACTGCGGGCGTCGCGCCCGCCGCGGCCCGGGTCGAGGTGACCTCCCTGGCCGGTGCCGGCGACGTCGCGACGCTGGCGCAGGCGGCCGTCGCGACCGGCACCCCGGTGAGCGGGCTGGTCGCCCTGCTGCGCGAGCGCGCCGAGTCGCGGGGCGAGGTCGAGGCGGCTCGCTGGCTGCATCGCGGGTTGACCAGTCAAGACGTCGTCGACACCGCGCTCGTGCTCTGCCTGCGCGAGGCCGCGGCTCGCATCGCCCGAGCGCTCGACGAGCAGGTGGCCTCGCTCGCCCACCTGGTACGCGCCCACGTCTCGACGCCGATGCTCGGGCGCACCCTGACCCAGGCGGCCACGCCCACCACCTTCGGCCTCGTCGCCTCCGGCTGGCTGGCCGCGGTGCTCGACGCCGCCGACGACCTCGCCGCCGCGACCCGACGCGGCTGGCCGATCCAGGCGGGCGGAGCGGTCGGCACCTCGGCCGCGCTCCTGGAGCTCTGCGCGGGCGAGCGAGACCGCGCTGCCGCGGTGCTCGCCCACGCCGCCGATGCGCTCGAGCTGAGGCTGGTGACGCCGTGGCACACGGTGCGCACCCCGATCACCCGGGCCGGCGACGCCCTCGTACGTTGTGCCGATGCGTGGGGGCTGCTGGCCGGCGACGTGCTCCTACTCGGCTCGACCGACGTCGGCGAGGTCACCGAGGCCGACGGCGGTGGCAGCTCGACCATGCCGCACAAGTCCAACCCGGTGCGCGCCACGCTGCTGCGCAGGCTCGCACTGACGGCTCCCGGGCTGGCCTCGACCCTGCACGTCGCCGCCGGTCAGCAGGCCTCCCAGCGCGCGCCGGGCGCGTGGCATGCCGAGGCGGCCGTGCTCGCCGACCTCGCCCGGCAGGTGGCGGCGGGAGCCGAGTTGGCCACCGCCTTGGTGGGCTCCCTCGAGATCCATCCCGACGTCATGCGCGCTCACCTCGACGCCACCGCGGGGGTCGACTCCGAGCAGCGCGTGATGGCGGGGCTGGTCGGCCGCTCCCCCGGCGGCGCGGAGGGCTACCTGGGTCTGGCCGAGCACGCCTGCGCCCAGATCCTCGACCGAGCGACCGCACCGGAGGTGCCCTCATGACCGTCACCCTGGTCCGTCTCGGCGGACGGCCCCACCTGCCCCTGCTCGTGCTGGGCCCCTCGCTGGGCACCTCGGCACGGTCCCTGTGGGGAGACGTGGCGGCACGTCTCGCCGGAGACTTCCAGGTGGTCGGTTTCGACCTGCCAGGGCACGGCACCCACCACGGCGCCTACGCCGACCACGACGTCGCCTCGGGGCCGCCCACGCTGAGCATGGCCGCCCTGGCCCGCGATGTCCTCGACGCGGTCGACGTGCTGGCCGACACCCGGCCGGGGGCGCCGCCGGCGAGCTTCGACTACGCCGGCGACTCCGTGGGCGGCTGCGTCGGCCTGCAGTTGCTGCTCGACGCACCCGCGCGCGTGCGGTCGGCCGTGCTGCTCGCCACCGGGGCGCGCATCGGCACCCCGGAGTCGTGGGCCGAACGCGTCGAGACCGTGCTCGCCTCGGGCACTCCCGCTCTCGTCTCGACCTCGGCCGAGCGGTGGTTCGCGCCCGGCTTCCTCGAGCGCGACGGCGCCACCGGCTCGGCGCTGCTGCACGCCCTCGCCGATGCCGGCGACCTCGGCTACGCCGCCGTCTGCTCCGCGCTCGGCAGCTTCGACGTGAGAGAGCGGCTCGGCGAGATCGTCGCGCCCGTGCTCGCCGTGGCCGGCGCCGACGATCTGGTCACGCCCCCGGCCGGGCTGCGCGCGATCGCCGAGGGCGTGCGCGAGGCCTCCTACGTCGAGCTCGCCGACGCCGCCCACCTGCCGCCGGCCGAGCAGCCTGCCGAGGTGGCACGACTGGTGCGCAACCACGCCCTGGGCCTCCCCTTCGACCAGCCTCTCGACCAGCCTCTCGACCAGCCTCACGAGCGCCAGTCCGGCCAGAACCGGCCCAGCGAGCGCGACACGCTGAGCGTGGCCCAGGTGCGGGAGGCCGGCATGACGGTGCGCCGCGAGGTGCTCGGCGACGAGCACGTGGACCGGGCCGCTGGCCGCACGACCGGCTTCACCCGCGACTTCCAGGCCCTCATCACCGAGTACGCGTGGGGGTCGATCTGGACCCGCCCCGGCCTCGACCGCCGCTCCCGGTCGCTCATCACCCTGACCGCGCTGGTGGCCCGCGGGCACCACGAGGAGCTGGCCATGCACGTGCGCGCCGCGCGCCGCAACGGCGTCACCGTCGCGGAGATCGAGGAGCTGCTGTTGCAGACCGCGATCTACTGCGGCGTGCCCGACGCCAACACCGCCTTCAGGATCGCTCAGCAGGTGCTGGTCGATCTGGGCGACGTCGACGCCCCGGCCCAGACCCTCGAGGAACCCTCATGAGCCACGCCTTCGTCTACACCGCCGTCCGCACGCCCTTCGGCAGGTTCGGCGGCGCCCTCTCGGGCGTGCGCCCCGACGACCTGGCGGCCGCGTCGCTGGGAGCCGCCCTCGACCGCGTGCCCGGGCTCGACCGCGAGCGCATCGACGACATCGTGTGGGGCGACGCCAACGGCGCCGGCGAGGACAACCGCAACGTCGCTCGGATGGCGCTGCTCCTGGCCGGGGTGCCGACCACCGTGCCGGGCGTCACCGTGAACCGGCTCTGCGGCTCCTCGCTGGAGGCGGCCATCCAGGGCTCTCGGGCGATCGAGGCCGGTGACGCCGAGGTGGTCGTGACCGGTGGCGTGGAGTCCATGACCCGCGCGCCGTGGGTGCTGCCCAAGAGCGAGAAGGCGTTCCCCGCGGGCGACCTCACCGCCGTGTCGACGACGCTCGGGTGGCGGCTGGTCAACGACCGGATGCCCGCGGAGTGGACCGTCTCGCTGGGCGAGGCCAACGAGCAGCTCGGCGAGCTGTACGGCATCTCCCGCGAGCGACAGGACGAGTTCTCGGCCCGCTCGCATCGACTCGCCGACCAGGCGTGGGACGACGGGTTCTACGACGACCTCGTGGTGCCGGTCGAGGGCGCCGAGCTGTCGCGCGACGAGGGCATCCGGCCGGGCACGACGCCGGAGAGGCTCGCGGGCCTCACGCCCGTCTTCCGTCGCGACGGCACCATCACGGCGGGCAACGCCAGCCCGCTCTCCGACGGCGCGGCGACGGTGCTGCTGGGCAGCGAGGCCGCGGCATCGCGCTACGGCCTGGACCCCCTGGCCCGGATCGCCGGCCGCGGGGCGAGCGCGTGCGACCCGCAGCTGTTCGGCTTCGCTCCCGTCGAGGCCGCCCACCGGGCGCTGGCCCGCGCGGGCGTCGACTGGAGCGACGTCGGGGCGGTCGAGCTCAACGAGGCCTTCGCGGTGCAGTCGCTGGCCTGCGTCGACGCCTGGGCCAAGGACGGTCTGGACCCCGAGCTGGTCAACGCGCGCGGCGGGGCGATTGCGCTCGGCCACCCGCTCGGCGCCTCCGGGGCGCGGATCCTCGGCACCGTGGTGCAGCGACTGCGCGAGGAGCGCCAGCGCTGGGGCGTGGCCGCGATCTGCATCGGGGTCGGCCAGGCGCTGGCGGTCGTCGTCGAGAACCTCGACACCGAGGCCGGCGCGGGGACCGGCACGGGCACCGGCGCCGGCACGGGGCGGGCCGGCTGATGGGCGTGCAGGTGTGCGCCGACCACGACGAGGCGGTGGCCGACGTCCGCGATGGCTCGACCGTGCTCATCGGCGGGTTCGGTCTGGCCGGCATGCCGACACGGCTGATCGACGCGCTGATCCGGCAGGGGGCGCGCGACCTCACCGTGGTCTCGAACAACGCCGGCAACGGCGACACGGGGCTGGCTGCGCTGCTCGACGCTGGGCGGGTGCGGCGGATGATCTGCTCCTTCCCGCGTCAGCACGACTCCCACGTCTTCGATCGGCTCTACCGGGCCGGCGAGATCGAGCTCGAGGTGGTGCCCCAGGGCACGCTCGCCGAGCGCATGCGTGCCGCCGGCGCGGGCATCGGCGGGTTCTACTGCCGCACGGGCGTCGGCACGCTGCTGGCCGAGGGCAAGGAGACGCGCGAGATCGACGGCACGACCTACCTGCTCGAGAAGCCACTGCCCGGCGACATCGCCTTCATCAAGGCGCACGCGGCGGACCACGCCGGCAACCTCGTCTACCGCAAGACCGCCCGCAACTTCGGACCCGTCATGGCCACGGCCGCCCGGTGCACGATCGCCGAGGTCGGCGAGGTGGTCGCGCCCGGCGGTCTCGACCCGGAGGCCGTCGTCACCCCGGGCATCTACGTCGACCGGGTGGTGTCGGCATGAGCCTGCGGATCACCGACGCGCCCCGCTCGAAGGACGAGCTCGCCGCGGCCATCGCGGCCGACATCCCGGCCGGCGCATACGTCAACCTGGGCATCGGTCAGCCGACGCTCGTGGCCGACCACCTCCGCGACGACGGCGGCGTGGTGCTGCACACCGAGAACGGCATGCTGCACATGGGCCCGGCCGCCCACGGCGACGAGATCGACCCCGACCTCATCAACGCCGGCAAGGTGCCCGTCACCGAGCTGCCCGGGGCCTCGTACTTCCACCACGCCGACTCGTTCGCGATGATGCGCGGCGGCCACCTCGACGTCTGCGTGCTCGGCGCCTTCCAGGTCTCCGCGACGGGCGATCTGGCCAACTGGCACACCGGTGCCGACGACGCCATCCCCGCCGTGGGCGGCGCCATGGACCTCGCGGTCGGCGCCCGCAGCGTGTGGGTGATGATGACGTTGCGCACGCGCGAGGGCGCTCCCAAGCTCGTGCCCTCGTGCGCCTACCCGCTCACCGGCGTCGCCTGCGTCGACCGCGTCTACACCGACGTCGCCACCTTCGACCTCGCCGAGGGCGCCGTGACCGTCACGTCGCTGCACGGCGTCGCGCGAGGCGAGCTCGAGGCGCTGGTCGAGGTGCCGTTGCGGTTCGCGTGAGCGCCGCGGGCCCGGGGACGGCTGCTCGCGCGTAGCGGTGAGACACGCGTCGCCGTGCGGTTCGCCGCCGACTCGCCCTAACGATCGATCACCAACCGGGAGCACCCGGCCGCCGCGCGCGAGCAGCACACGAACAAGACGTCCATGGCCTCCTGCTCGGCGGGGGTGAGGATGCTGTCGCGGTGCTCCACGAGGCCCTCCACCAAGTCGGTCTCGCAGGTGCCGCAGGTGCCTTCGCGGCACGACGACAAGATGTCGACGCCGGCGCGCTCGAGCACGTCGAGGATCGACTCCTCGGTGCCGACGGCGAGCACGCGTCCGTCGGAGGTGAGCTCGACCTCGAAGGCCCCGCCGGGCGCGGCGGCGTCCTCGCGGGCGACGAAGCGCTCGACCGCGAGGGTGCCGGCGGGGAAGCTCGCGCACGCCTGCTCGACCGCGGCGAGCATCGACGCCGGCCCGCATGCGTGCACCCGCAGGCCGTCGCGGGGTGGACCGACGATGCGCCCGAGGTCGAGCAGGCCCTCTTCGTCCTCGGGGTGGACGACGACCTTGGCGTCGCCGTAGCGGCCGGCGAGTTCGTCGGCGAAGGCCATGCTCGCCCGCGAGCGCCCGCCGTAGTGCAGCACCCAGGGCACCCCGGCAGCCTCGGCCGCGGCGAGCATCGGGACCAACGGCGTGATGCCGATGCCGCCGGCGAGGAAGAGGTGACTCCGCGACGGCTCCCACGCGAACTGCTGCCGCGGGCCGCGCGCCGACACGACGTCGTCGGCGGCCAACCCGTCGTGCACGAAGGCCGAGCCGCCGCGCCCGTGCCGCTCGCGCAGCACCGCGATCTGCCATCGGGACCGGTCGGCCGGGTCGCCGCACAACGAGTACTGGCGCACCAGACCCTCGCCGAGCGTGAGCTCGACGTGGGCGCCCGGCTCCCAGGCCGGCAGGTCACCACCCTCGGCATCGGTCAGCACGAGTCGGCGGACTCCCTCGGCCGGGTGGTCGGTCGCCACGACCCGCAGCTTCAGCTCGACCTCGGTCACGAGCGATCCCCCTCCTCGTGGGTGTCCGGGTGGTCGAGCAGCCAGGTCCACAGCTCGATCGGATCCTCGGCCTCCTGCGACTCCCCGCACCAGCAGTACCCGACCAGCACGTCGGTGTGCAGCTTCCAGACCACGCGGTAGACGCGCTCGCCGCGCAGCATCCGGTGCGGCGCCGGGAGGTCGGCGCGCACCGAGGCGCTCGCCGTCCTCATGCCTCCACCAGGGCGCCGGCCTCTCGCTGCCTCTTCAGCATCCGCCGCGCAGCCAGGCCTCCGGTGTCGATGTTGATGCTCAGCTCCTGGTAGTTCTCCTTCTCCGACTCGACCACCACCTGGAGGACGTCGAGCGCCTCGACGTCTTGCAGCACCACCGTGCGGTTCGACTCGGCCAGGAACCGCGAGACCTCGGTGTCCTCGAGCGCGAAGTCGCGCGCCACCATCCAGAAGTCGTGGGTGGAGCGCTCGGTCTCGGGCGTGATCGCGTAGACGACCTCGACGCGGAAGGCCTGGTCGTCGGGCCGGCCCTCGACGGGGTCGGGCGTGCCGACCGGCGCGATCCGCGAGTGCAGCAGGTAGAGGCACGGCGGGTGGTACTCGATGTCCTGCCAGCGGGTGATGCGCCCTTCGATGCCGGTCGAGCGGGCGTAGAACGGCGGGCACGCCGCGTCGTCCATGTGCCGACTCACGTAGACGATGTGAGCGTCCTCGTCGACCTCGGTCGTGATGGGGGTCTCGGCCACCTCCGGGGTGCCGATGTGACCGCCGTGCAGGTAGGTCTCGTGCGAGAGGTCGAGGAGGTTGTCGACGAGCAGCTCGTAGCCGGCCGCCAACGACTCCATGCCGCGCACGGTCGTGTAGTCGGCGTGGTCGAGCCACGGCGCGCGCGGCAGCCGGTCGGTGTCGGCCCGCTCGGGGTCACCGATCCACACCCACACCAGCGAGTCCTGCTCCGCGACCGGCCACGACGGCACCCGGGCGCTGCGCGGGATCCGCTTCTGGCCCGGCGCGGCCACGCACGTGCCGGTGCGGTCGTAGGTGAAGCCGTGGTAGCCGCAGATCACCTGGTCGTCGACCAGCTGGCTCTTCGAGAGCGGGAACCGGCGGTGCACGCAGCGGTCCGCCAACGCCACGACCTCACCCTCGACGGTGCGGTAGAAGACCAGCGGCTCACCGCAGATCGTGCGCCCGAAGAGCTCGGCCTCGATGTCGCTGGAGTAGGCAGCGACGTACCACTGGTTCATCGGCCACGGCGGCGTGGGCTGGGTCATGGGTCTCCTCCTCGACGAGACGGTGTGGCCCGATGCTCGACAAGAGGCTGTGGCGACCGACACACTGTTTCCGACTAACGGAAGAGTTTTCATGCCGCGCAGCTCCGACGGTTCGCGTTCGCTCAGCACCCGCACCATGGACGTGCTCGGCGCCTTCGGCGCGGGCCACACCGCGCTCACCCTCTCCGAGCTCGCCCGCGCCGCGGACCTCTCCTTGACCACGACGCACCGCATCGCCCGCGATCTCGCGGCCTGGGGCGCCCTCGAGCGCAGCACCGGTGGCCGCTGGCGGGTCGGACTTCGCCTCTGGGAGGTCGCCGCCCACGCACCCCGGGCGTTGCCCCTGCGCGAGGCCGCCCTCCCGGCGATGGAGGATCTCTACGAGGCCACACACGAGAACGTGCAGCTCGCCGTCCGCGAGGGACTCGAGGTGGTCTGGCTGGAGCGGCTCACCGGACGCGGTTCGGTGCGCGTGCTGACCCGCGTGGGCGGTCGCTTCGCCCTGCACGCCACCGGCGTCGGACTGGTCCTGCTCGCCCATGCGCCCGCCAGCGTGCAGGACCAGGTGTTCGACGCACCCCTGCGACGCTGGACCGCCCAGACGATCACCGACCCCGTGCGCCTGCGCGCCCAGCTCGCCGAGATCCGCCGCACCGGCATCGCGGTCTCCGAGGGCCAGGTCACCGACGACGCCGTCTCCGTGGCCGCCCCCGTGCGCGACGGCGAGCAGGTGGTCGCGGCGGTCTCGGTGGTGATGCACAACGACGGTCCGCTCAGCGTCGCGGCGGTCGCCCCGGCCGTCCGCGCGACCGCGCGGGCGATCTCGCGTGCCCACACCCCGTAGGCTCGTGAGCCCGATCACACGGGAGAGAGCGCAGGCGAGACCATGACCGACACCGTGCTGTTGTCCATCGGCGGCCTCGACGCCGAGGCCACCGGCGGCCACACCTTCGAGCGGCACAACCCGGTCTCGCACGAGGTGGCGACCCGCGCCGCGGCCGCCGGTGCGGAGGACGCGATCGCCGCGGTCGAGGCCGCTGCCGCAGCCTTCCCGGCGTGGTCGCAGACGAGCCCAGCCGAGCGCCGCGCGCTGCTCGACGCCGCCGCCGCGACGCTGGAGGCGAAGGCGGACCAGTTCGCGGCGGCCACCCTCGCCGAGACCGGCGCCCCGGGGTACTGGGGCCACTTCAACGTAGACCTGGCCGCCGGCATGCTGCGCGAGGCGGCTGCGCTGACGACCCAGGTGCACGGTGAGACGATCCCCTCCAACGTGCCCGGAAGCCTCGCCATGGCCGTGCGCCAACCTGCGGGCGTGGTGCTCGGCATGGCCCCGTGGAACGCGCCCGTGATCCTGGGGGTTCGCGCCCTGGCCACCCCGCTGGCCGTCGGCAACACCGTGGTGTTCAAGGCGAGCGAGAAGTGCCCCCGCATCCACCGGCTCGTCGTCGACGCACTGCTGGAGGCGGGTCTGCCCGACGGCGTCGTCAACTTCGTGAGCCACTCAGCCGACGACGCGCCGGCCGTGGTGGAGGCGATGATCTCCCACCCCGCCGTCCGCCGGGTCAACTTCACCGGCTCGACGGCGGTCGGCCGGATCATCGGCCGGCTCTGCGGTGAGCACCTGACCCCGTGCGTGCTCGAGCTCGGCGGCAAGGCACCCCTGGTGGTGCTCGACGACGCCGACCTCGACGACGCGGTCGACGGCGCTGCCTTCGGCGCCTTCGCCAACTCCGGCCAGATCTGCATGTCGACCGAGCGGATCATCGTCGACGAAGCGGTCGCCGACGAGTTCGTACGACGTCTGGCCGCCAAGGCCACGGGCCTGCCGTACGGCGACCCGTCGGGTCAGGTCGTGCTGGGCTCGGTCATCGACGACTCCACGGTCGAGCGCTGCAACGAACTGCTCGACGACGCTCTCGCTCACGGCGCCACGCTCGTCGCCGGCGAGCGGGTCACCTCCACCCTGATGCCTGCCACCTTGCTCGACGGCGTCACCCCCGCGATGCGGATCTGGAGCGAGGAGTCCTTCGGCCCGGTGAAGTCGATCCGCCGCGTGCGCGGCGTCGAGGAGGCCATCGAGGCCGCCAACGACACCTCCTACGGCCTCTCGGCCGCGGTGTTCGGCGCAGACGCCGCCCGCGCACTGGAGGTGGCCGGCCGCATCGAGTCCGGCATCTGCCATGTCAACGGGCCCACCGTGCACGACGAGCCGCAGATGCCCTTCGGCGGCGTGAAGGCGTCGGGTTGGGGGCGGTTCGGCGGTCTCGCCGGCGTGCACGAGTTCACCGACCTGCGCTGGATCACCGTGCAGACCGGGCAGCGGCACTACCCGTTCTGACCGCCCTGGGCGTCAGCCCAGCGTCGCGCCCGCCGAGCGCAGGTTCTCGCAGGCCTCGACGACGCGCGCCGCCATGCCCGCCTCGGCGGCCTTGCCCCACGCGCGCGGGTCGTAGGCCTTCTTGTTGCCGACCTCGCCGTCGACCTTGAGCACGCCGTCGTAGTTGCTGAACATGTGGTCGGCGACGGGGCGGGTGAAGGCGTACTGGGTGTCGGTGTCGACGTTCATCTTCACCACGCCGTAGTCGACGGCGTCGGAGATCTCCTGCGCCGAGGAGCCCGAGCCGCCGTGGAAGACGAGATGGAAGGGCTTGGAGCCGGCGTCGAGGCCGAACTCGCCGACGACGGCCTCCTGGGCAGCCCTGAGCACCTCGGGGCGCAGCTTCACGTTGCCCGGCTTGTAGACGCCGTGCACGTTGCCGAAGGTCAGCGCGGTCATGTAGTAGCCGCGGTCGCCGTAGCCGAGCGCCTTGGCGGTGGCGATGGCGTCCTCGGGGGTGGAGTACAGCTTCTCGTTGATCTCGTTCTCGACGCCGTCCTCCTCGCCGCCGACGACGCCCACCTCGATCTCGAGCACGATCTTGGCGGCGATGCACTTCTCGAGCAGCTCCGAGGCGATGGAGAGGTTCTTGTCGAGCGGCACGGCCGAGCCGTCCCACATGTGCGACTGGAACAGCGGCGCCTGACCGTTCTTCACGCGCTCGGCCGAGAGTGCGAGCAGCGGGCGCACGAACCCGTCGAGCTTGTCCTCTGGGCAGTGGTCGGTGTGCAGCGCGATGTTCACCGGGTAGCTCTTGGCGACCTCGGCGGCGTAGGCGGCGAAGGCCACGGAGCCCGACACCATGTCCTTGATGCTGGGGCCGGAGAGGTACTCCGCGCCGCCCGTGGAGATCTGGATGATGCCGTCGGAGCCGGCGTCGGCGAAGCCCTTCAGTGCCGCGTTGAGGGTCTGGGACGACGACACGTTGATCGCGGGGAACGCGTAGGCGTTGCCCTTCGCGGCGTCGAGCATCTCGGCGTACTTCTCGGGGGTGGCGATGGGCACTGCTTCTCCTCGGGGCGCGCTGCTGCGGTGGAGCCGGTCCGGTGGCTCGGGGTCACCCTAACCGCGGCTGTCAGGCTGGGGGTATGGACCGATGCCCCACCTGGACGACCAGCAGCCGCAGCACCCTGGCGACCGCCTCGCCTGACGAGGCGTGGTCGATCGTGGCCGGGGCAGGACCGGGCGCTCACTGGTACCTCGACGCGGCGCCGTTCGTCGTGCGCGGCGTGCTGGATCGCCTGGTCGGAGGGGCGGGGCGACGCTGGCCCGCACCCGATCGACCGCTCCTCGAGCCGGGCGACACGGCCGGCTTCTGGCAGGTCGAGGAGGCGGACGTCGACCTCGGCCTGGTGCTGCGTGCCGACGTCCGTGCGCCCGGCACCGTCCGGCTGCACACCCGCGTGCGCCAGGAGGACGCCGGGTGCCGGCTCGAGCAGACGGTCACGCTCGACCCGCGCGGGTTGCTCGGGCTGGGCTACCTCCTCGCCGATCTCCCGGCGCGCGAGGTGGTCATCGAGCTGACCCAGCGGCGGCTCCTGGCTGATCTGGCAACGATCCGGTGACGAGTCGGTCGCCGGGTGGACAGCGCGGGCCGATCGACTTTACGTTCTGCACGTCTCAGCCCTTTCTCAGAAGGTTCTCGATGTCTCCCACCACCCACCGGCTCGCTCCGGCGCTCGGGCTCACCGCGCTGTTGATCTCCCTGCTCGTCGCCCTCACGCCGTCCGCCGCTCGCGCCGACGACCCGCCGGCCGACCCCGACCCCATGGCCGGCGCCCCCACCGTGGGCACCTGCAGCCGGATGACCTTCGACGAGGCCACCCAGTACTCCGCACCCGACGCGACCTACGACTGCACCACCCGGCACACCACCAAGATCGTCGCGCTCGGCACGCTGCCCGACGGCGTCTCGTGGGACCAGCCCGCCAAGGTCAAGGCTGCTGTAGGCGAAGCCTGCGGCCCTGCCTGGCAGGAGTTCAGCGGCACCGACCCGCTTCGGTTCACCCGTTCGCTTCTCACCGGGTGGTGGTTCGCCCCGAGCCAGGAGCAGCAGGACGCCGGCGCACGCTGGATCCGCTGCGACGAGTCCCTGACTGCCGGCCAGAAGCTGGTGACGGTCAAGACCAAGGCCTACGCGAAGGTCACCAAGCGGGCTATCCCGAACAGCGTCGGCCGCTGCGTCACCAGCAAGTACGCCTACACGCTGTGCAGCGCGCCCCACGCCTGGAAGCACACCGGCGCCTTCTACGCCAAGAAGGTCTCCGACAACCAGGCCAAGGGACAGAAACAGCTGGAGCGCAAGGCCAAGAAGGGTTGCCCCTCGCGGGTGAAGGGCAACAGCTACGTGTGGTCGCAGCACTATCGGGGCCACCACACCTACGTGATCGTCTGCTACTCCAAGGACTGAGAAGACGAGGCCTTCTTCCCAGGGGCCGTGCACTCCGTGACAACCGGAGGGCACGGCCCCTCCGTCTTCATGGGCGAGACCGACTCTCCCGACGAGGTGGACCCATGAACCCCAACGACCTGCACGACCGTTTCGAGCGCACGCTCACCGACCAGCGGCCACCCACTCCTGATGTGGCAGACCTGCTCGACGACGGACACCGCGCCCTGCGCCGCCGACGACTGCTCGCCACGGCGGGCGGCACGACGGCGACCCTCGCCGCGGCTGCCGTGGTCGGCGTCCTGACCGTCGGCGGCACCCCCACCGCCCAGGAGGCACCCGTAGCCGGCTCGCCCGCGGCGCCCAGCTCCAGCGCGTCCGCCCCCGGTCCGATGGCCGGCGTGCGCTTCGACCCGCCGAGCGAGAAGGTGATCACCGAGGCGAACGCGGCCGTGACGATGGGCGACGACGGGAAGGTCGACGTCGAGCAGGGCCACCTGGTCGTCGAGACGCGGCGACCTACCCCCAACCCCGACGGGCTGGAAGGTCTCGCCACCGTCTACCGCCACCACCTCTACTTCCATCTGCTCGGACCGGACGGGAGTGGCGTGTTCCAGTGGATCGGCGACCCGTCGCTCAGCCTCACCGTGTGGATGCGGGCCCAGACCCAGGCGATGGGCGACACCGGCGGCACCGATTCCGATTCGACCACGATCGGCCCGCCGGTCATGCCGGAGGCCGTTGACGCCCGCTGGGTACGCTTCGTCGGCGACACCGAGGAGCTCGAGGCGACCGACGGTGCGCGCATCGTCGAGCAACGCCCCGGCGTGTTCGTCGGCAGCCGCTGGGCGGAGAAGACCGACAACACCGCGGCCGCGGTCGTCGAGACGAGCGACGGCACGCGCTACTTCGTGCTGGCACGCAGCTTCGACGGCAAGGCCGGCCAGTACATCGGCGTGCGTGCCTCCGACGTCGATGCCGCGGACGGTGGCGAGCCGACGCTGGACGACTTCCTCACCCTCGCCACCAGCCGGTACACCCCCGGCGAGAGCGGCACCTCGGAGGGACTCCGGTGAAGCGTGCCGAACGCGACGCGGCGTTCACCGAGTTCGTCGCCGCGCACCGGCGCCGACTGCGTGGCCTCGCCTTCGGGCTGTGCGGAGACTGGCACGCGGCCGACGATCTCGTGCAGACCGCGCTCGTGAAGCTCTACACCGCGTGGCCGCGCGCCACCCGAGAGGGCAAGGAGCTGGCCTACACCCGGCAGATCCTGGTGCGCTCGGCCATCGACGAGTCGCGGCGTCCGTGGCGACGCGAGCGCACCGGGCTGCCGAGCGGCGACCGCCCCGCGCCGTCGGAGCCGAGCGTGGAGGAGCGCGACGAACTGCTCACCGCCCTGGCCACACTGCCCCGCATGCAACGAGCCGTCGTGCTGCTGCGGCACTGGCTCGACCTCCCGGTCAGCGACGTGGCGCGTGAGCTCGGCATCAGCGAGGGCACGGTCAAGAGCCACAGCAGCCGGGGGCTGGCGGCGCTCGGCGTGACGCTGGAACCGGCCGACACCGCCTGAGCCGGACTCGGGATGAGTCTCGCCGACCGGCCCGACACGCTCGAGGTGGCGCTGCACCTCGCGGAGTCCTGACGAACCGCCTCCTGACGATCAGGTGTCTGACAACCTGGGGCGTCCGGGCTGCGTATCACCAGTACGCAACCCCGGAAGGCACCCACGATGAACGACCTCCACGACCAGATCGACGCCTCGTTCGGCGTCGGACCCACGCTGCCCGACGCCGCCCAGCGGGTGGCGCTCGGACGCCGCACGCAGCGCCGCCGCCGCGTGGCCGCCGCCGCGGGCGGGCTGGGCGTCGCGGCCGTGCTCGGCGTGACGTTCGCCCTCACCGGGCCGGGCGGCAGCACCCGCGCCGACGACCTGGTGGCGACCTCACCGGCGTCCGCGTCGGCCTCACCCTCGACCTCGTCGAGCCCCTCCGACGCACCCGCCGGCGGCTGGGAGGACGGCGAGCAGGTGCGCTATCGCGACGGTGACCTCGAGGTGCGGCCCGGCGTGACGGTGGTACGGACCATCGAGAACCCCTACGCCCGCACGGCCCCGGCGCTCTCGCGGGCCTACGTGCTCGAGGAGGACGGCCAGCGCTCCTGGCTGATCGCCGACGCCGACGACACCGGCGACCTCGGCTACCAGGCGAGCGTCCCGATGCCCCACCGCACCTTCGCGGAGTGGGTCGACCAGCAGGCCGAGGGCGAGAACGCCTCACGGTTCCCGGCGACGATGCGGCTCGCCGACGACGGATCGGTCGTTCCGCGCACCGGCGTCACGGTGGTGCAGCGAGCCGATGGAGTCGACCTGGCCCTGGCCGAGACCGGCGACACCACGGGCGCGGCGATCGTCACGGTCGCCTCGAAGCCGGGACGCGACTACTTCGTGGTCTGGACGCTGCGCGACGGCACGTTGGAGGTGTTCACGGCACCTCCGGGCGATCTGGTCGGCGCGACGTTCGAGCAGTGCCTGAACTACGCCCGCGATGGAGTCGGCCCGTTCCACCTGACGACGAGCGAGTCCCTCCCGACGGCGGGGGTCGCCTGATGAGCCTCAGCCGCCGAGCCGCGCGTGAAGCCGACTACGCGGAGTTCGTGGCCGACCGCCAACAGCACCTGCTGCGCATCGCCTACGCGGTGTGCGGCGACTGGCACGGCGCCGAGGATCTGCTCCAGACCAGCCTGGTCAAGCTCTACCTGGCCTGGCACCGGGTGCACCGCGACGGTCGAGAGGAGGCCTACACCCGGCAGATCATCGTGCGCACCCACATCAGCGACACCCGGCGTCCGGTCTTCAAGCGCGAGCGCGCCGGCCTCGAGGGGTGGGACGCCGCCGCGCGCGGCGACCTGGCCTACGAGGAGCGGTCGGCCCTGTTCGACGCCCTCCAGCAACTGCCCGAGATGCAGCGCAAGACCGTGCTGCTGCGCTACTGGCTCGGCCTCTCGATCGCCGAGGCCGCGGCAGACCTGGGCATCGGCGAGGGCACGGTGAAGAGCCACGCGAGCCGCGGCCTCGATGGCCTGCGCACAGTGCTCGATCCGGTGGACGCCGCCGCGCTGGAGCGGTGAGCGTCAGCCGCGCCAGGCGGTGTCACCGCAGAGGTCGGCGTGCTGCACCACCCAGGTGTGCATGGCGATCGCGGCCGCGGCCGAGGCGTTGATCGAGCGGGTCGAGCCGAACTGGGCGATGGAGAAGGTGGCGTCGCACACCTCGCGGGCCCGCTCGGAGAGACCCGGGCCCTCTTGCCCGAAGAGGAAGCACACCCGCTCGGGCACGGCCATGGTCTCCAGATGCAGCGAGCCGGGCAGGTTGTCGACGCCGTGCAGCGGCACCGGACCCTCGGGCAGCGCCGCGAGGTAGTCGTGCAGCGCGGGCACGTCGGCGTGGTGGCGCACATGCTGGTAGCGGTCGGTGACCATCGCCCCGCGCCGGTTCCACCGGCGGTTGCCGACGATGTGCACCTCGGCAGCCAGGAAGGCGTTGGCACTCCGCACGATCGTGCCGATGTTGAAGTCGTGCTGCCAGTTCTCGATGGCCACGTGGAAGCCGTGACGCCGGGAGTCGAGATCGGCCCGGATCGCCTCCATCGTCCAGTATCGGTACCGGTCGACGACGTTGCGCCGGTCGCCGCTGCGCAGCAGGTCGGCGTCCCACTGGTCGCCCTGCGGCCACTCGCCGGGCCACGGCCCGAGACCGACCTCCGCCGGGCCGTGCGGCATCGGGTCGTACGGCGCACGCGGCTGCACGCCGTCCGTCTCGCCGTGCGTCTCGTCGTCCACGGGGTAGGACCTCTCTTCACCATCAGGGTCTACCGGTACGGTAGTGGGGTGTTCGTGCTCCCCGACCTGGTGGCCGTGGCTCACGTCACCCTGCACCCTCTGCTCCTCGGCATCTCGTGGATGGATCCGCAGTGGCTGCTCGATCAGTTCGGCACCCAGCTCATCTGGCTCAGCCTGCTCATCGTCTTCGTCGAGTGCGGGCTGTTCTTCCCGTTCCTCCCCGGCGACACCCTGCTCTTCGCCCTCGGACTCTTCATCGCCGGCGAGCAGATCGAGGTCTTCGGCCTCAGCCAGCGCCCGCTGGAGCTCCTGGCCGCCATCGTGCTGCTCGGTGTCGCCGGGTTCCTCGGGAACGTGGTCGGCTACGAGATCGGCCGCAAGATCGGCCCGCCCATCTACGACCGCAACGGTCGCATCCTCAAGCGCAAGTACTTCGACAATACCCAGGCCTTCTTCGACAAGCACGGCAACAAGGCGCTCGTGATCGGGCGGTTCGTGCCCTTCGTGCGCACTTACATCACCGTCGTCGCCGGCGCCACGCTCATGCCGCGGCGCCGCTTCTTCACCTGGAGCGCCGTCGGCGCCCTGGCCTGGGTCGTCTCGATCACCATGCTCGGCTACTTCCTCGGACGCACCTTCCCGGCGCTGGGCGAGAACATCGACTACGCGGTCATCGCCATCGCCGCGTTCACCGTGATCCCGCTCTTCTGGGAGGGCATCAAGCACCGCCTCGGCGAGCGCCGCCGCGCCCGTCAGGACGGCGGCGCCGCGCGGTCGGACGACGGCATCGCTGCCGCAGCCGAGCACGAGCCGGTGCGCCAGCCCGACGCCTGAACCGGCGACGGAACCGACGCCGAGGCAGGGTCAGCGGGCCGGCGCGGGCTCGACCTCGTTGCTGGGGTCCGCATCAGGATCCGCGTCGGGGTCGACGTCCGCCACCCGCGCGGGCAGCAGCAGCACCAGGCCGACCACGAGCACGGCGACCACGGCCGCCACGGCGAAGGCCCACCGGAATCCACCGACGGAGGCCGCGGCCGGGCTGGCGCCGTCCGCAAGGAGGCTGGAGGCGCGCGAGCTGAGCACGGTGATCGAGACCGCCGTGCCGACCGCGCCGGCGACCTGCTGGGTGGTGCCGAGGAGCGAGGAGCCATGGGAGTAGAGGTGCCCGGGCAGCGCGCCGAGGCTGATGGTGAACACCGGGGTGAACAGCGCGGCCAGGCTCGCCATGAGCAGCATGTGCACGGCCACGACGAGCACGTAGGGCGTGGTCTCGCCGATGCGGCTGAGCAGCGCGAGCCCCGCGACGATGCCCACGGACGCAGGGATGACCAGCGGACGCGCACCGACCTTGTCGAAGGCGGCGCCCACGCGAGGCCCGAGCAGCCCCATGGCCAGTCCACCGGGCGCGACCAGCAGGCCGGTCTGGAGCGGCGAGAGCCCGCGCATCTCCTGCAGGTACAGCGGCAGCAGGATCATCGCGCCCATCATCGCCAAGAAGCCGACGGACTGGATCGTGATGCCGACCGTGTACGTGCGGTGCGCGAGCACCCGCAGGTCGAGCAACGGTGCGTCCTTGCGCTGCAGCGAGACCTGGCGCCACACGAACAGCCCGACGACGGCGAGCCCACCCACGATGAACGCCGTCGGCCGGGCGCTGCCCTGCGGTCCGCCGATGAGGCTCAGCCCGTAGACCAGGCTGCCGAATCCGAGAGCGGCGAGCACCACGCTGAACACGTCGATGGACGACGGCGCAGGTTCCCCGACGTCCACGAGGTGGCGCAGGGCCAGCCAGGTGACGGCCCCCGCGATCGGCACCATGACGGCGAAGAGCAGTCGCCACGACCCGAACTGGAGCACGACACCGGAGACCGCCGGGCCGAGAGCAGGCGCCACCGAGATCGCCAGCGTCACGTTGCCCATCACGCGACCCCGATCGTGCTCGGGCACGATCGTCATGAGCGTGGTCATGAGCAGCGGGAGCATGACCGCGGTGCCGGCAGCCTGCACGATGCGGCCGGCCAGCAGCAGTGGGAACACCGGGGCGACGCCCGCGATGACGGATCCGGCGAGGAACGTGAGCATCGCGGTGCGAAAGGCCACCCGGGTGGTGACCCGTTGGAGGAACCACCCGGTCACGGGGATCACGACGGCCATCGTGAGCATGAACGCCGTCGACACCCACTGCGCCGCACGAGCGGTGATGTCGAGGTCGACGATGAGCCGCGGGATCGCGTTGACCATGAGGGTCTCGTTGAGGATCACCACGAACGTGGCCAGCACCAGCCACCGGAGCACCGCGTACGGGTTCTCGACGGGCTTCACCGGCGCGGGAGCGTGCTGCTCGGTCTGTTCGGGCATCAGGGGGACTCCTGGGAGCGAGGGGTCGGCGTCATCTGGTGAGACCGCGCGGGGTCGCGCTTCTCATCGGTGTGCCGGGACACCCGACCACGCGATCGGTCGGTGACGCCAGCGGGTTTCGGCGGATCAGGACGCCGACACGGCGTCGAGCTGGGTCTTCGTGAGCACCGAGCGCACCTCGAGATCGACGTCTGCCAGCGGGTTCTCGCCCTCGGGGCTGCGGTCGATGGCGCACACGACGGTCTCGACGATCGCGCCGGCTTCACGCAGCGCATGCGTGGCGTCGCGGACGGCACCACCGGTGGTGATGACGTCCTCGATGATCGTGATGCGACGACCCTCGACCTGCGGACCCTCGGCCAGCTTGCAGGTGCCGTACTCCTTGGCCTTCTTGCGCACGAACAGCGCCGGCTGACCGGTGAGCGCCGAGACCATCGTGGCGATGGGCACACCCCCGAGCTCGAGCCCGCCCAGCAGCTCGGTGTCGTCGGGCAGCAGCCCCACCATCTGCTCGGCGACCCGGCGCAACAGCATCGGGTCGGACTCGAAGAGGTACTTGTCGAAGTACTCACTGGCCACCTGCCCCGACCGCAGCGTGAAGCTCCCGGTCAGGCGGCAGAGGGCGTCGATGTCGGCGGCGAGGCTGGCGGCGTGGGCGTCGGTCACGGGTCCATTGAACCCCGGCGCACCCTCGCTACGGTGAGGCACATGGCAGCGCAGCGTCAGCCCGTCGTCCGACCGAGCCGGTTCGAGGGCATCGAGCCGACGATCTTCTCGCAGATGTCGGCACTGGCTGTGCGCTCGGGCGCGGTGAACCTGGGGCAGGGCTTCCCGGACGTCGACGGTCCGGCGTCCGTGCTCGAGGCCGCCGCCTCTGCGCTGCGCCAGGGCGCCAACCAGTACGCCCCGGGCATCGGGGTTCCGGCGCTGCGAGCGGCGGTGGCCGAGCACCAGCGCCGGCACTACGGCCTCGAGATCGACCCCGACACCCAGGTGTGCGTGACCACGGGTGCGACCGAGGGCGTCGCCGCCGCCCTGCTGGGGCTGCTCGAGCCGGGTGACGAGGTGGTGGTGGTCGAGCCGTACTACGACTCCTACCCGGCGATGCTCCAGGTGGCCGGTGCGGTGCGGCGCCCGGTGACGCTGCGGGCGCCGGACTTCCGGCTCGACCCCGACGAGGTGCGGGCGGCCGTGACGCCGCGCACCAAGGCGATCCTGCTCAACTCACCGCACAACCCCAGCGGCACGGTGCTGACGCGCGAGGAGCTCGAGGGCGTGGCGGCGGTGGCGATCGAGCGCGACCTGATCGTCGTCACCGACGAGGTCTACGAGCACCTGACCTTCGACGAGCACCTGCACATGCCGATCGCCACCCTGCCGGGCATGTTCGAGCGCACGCTCACGCTCTCGAGCCTCGGCAAGTCCTACTCGCTCACGGGGTGGAAGGTGGGGTGGGCGACCGGGCCGGTCGACCTGGTCGCGCAGGTGCTCGACGCCAAGCAGTGGCTCACCTTCACCTCCGGCTCACCGCTCCAGCCGGCCGCCGCCGTGGCGTTGAGCGAGGAGCCGGACTGGCCCGCTTCGCTCGCCGCGGATCTCCGGATCCGGCGCGACCTGCTGTGCTCCGGGCTCGCCGAGGCTGGCCTGCCCGCACGCACACCCGAGGGCACCTGCTTCGCGACCACCGACATCGCGCACCTCGGCTGGCGCGACGGCTTGGAGTTCTGCCTGGCGCTGCCGGAGCGGGCGGGAGTGGTCGCCGTCCCCCTCCAGGGCTTCTACGACTCCGACGCCGGACGCCACCTCGTGCGGTGGGCGTTCTGCAAGACACCCGAGGTGATCCGGGACGGGCTCGACCGGCTGAGGACGGCCGACCTCGAGCGCTGAGCCGCTACCGGCGTCGGTACCAGGCGCGTGACTCGGGGCGCAGCAGGAGTCCCAGCGACATCATCATCACCATCAGCGGCAGCAGCAGGGCGACCTCGCCCAGGCTCAGCACGAGCAGTCCGACGGCGGCGACGGCACCGGAGATGCACAGCGCGAGCCAGGCCCAGCGGTGCCCGCGCCACGCCAGCACCGCGACGCCGGCCGCCGCCACGGCCCAGGCGATGGCGAGGCCGAGCATGGCGTAGATCGCAGCGCGGACGTCGTCGCGCGTGACGTCGCTCGAGGCGAAGGCGGAGTTCTTGGTCTGCTCGATCGCGTCGTCGATCGACCGGTTCAGGCTCGCGGGATCACTCGCCAGGCTCACGATCGCGAGCACCAGCCCGATCACGACCATGGTGCAGGCGGCCCACGCGAGCACCAGGCCGCCGCGCAAGGGCCCGGGCACGCCCGAGCGACCCGCGGGCGCCGGCGTGCCGGCTGCTGTGGCCGTCGTCGTACCGAAGCCCTGGAACGCCGACGGCCCGGCGTGGGTCGCTGGCGGCAGTCCGGTCGACGACGGCGGCGGGGCGCTCTCCCACGGGCGATGGTCGCTCGCGGGTCGAGCCTCCTGAGGCGGCTGCGGCACGCGCTGTGGACGCGTGGAGGCCGGCACCTCGGGCGGGTTTTTGAACCAGCCATGAGCGGGCTGAAGCCACAGCGACACGACCGCACCCGCCATGAGGGCGGCCACGAGTCCACCCGACAACATGCCCGCGAGCAGCAGCGGCACGGCCAGCACGCTCAACGCCACCCGCGCCGTGCGCGAACGCTGCATCACCTGCCACCCGAGGATCCCGGCGGCGACGGCCGAGGCGGCTGCCACCATCGCCAGGATCTTGATGGCCTGCAGGGCAGCAGGAACCCCGACGCCCAACCCGGAGAGCGGCGGGTCCGAGAGCACCTGCTCCACCTGCTCGCGCGTCTCGACCGTCTCCAGCCCCGCGATCAGCTGCCAGGCGCCCATCACCACCAGCACCGCGCCCACCATCAGCAACACCCCCACCATCGTCACCTGGCGAGGGCGCTCGGGGGTGCCGGACGGCGTCGTCGTGCTCACGTCGCACATTCCACCAGACCGGCTCAACTCCCCCCGCCCCACGTCTCGACGGCCGCGGTCTGGGGCGATTGGGCTGTCGTTTGGGATCAAACGACGGTAAAGAGCCCGGTTTTTACCGTCGTTTGATCCCAAACGACGGTAAAACCGACCCAGCGCAGCCGAACCCTCGTCACCCGAGGGTGGGCAACCAGCTCACGTGCCCGGCGAGGACGGCGTAACCGACGAAGGCGCCGACGTCGAGCAGGGTGTGGGTGACGACGAAGGGGGTGACCCGGCCCCAGCGGCGGTAGAGCCAGCCGAAGAGCAGGCCCATCACCAGGTTGCCGACGAAGCCGCCCAGGCCCTGGTAGAGGTGGTAGCTGCCGCGCAGGAGGGCGGCCAGGCCGATGGCGGCCGTATCGCAGAAGCCCAGCTGGCGCAGCCGCACCAGCACGAACCCCAGCACCACGCACTCTTCGAGGACGGCGTTCTCGAACGCGGCGAGCACCAGCACGGGGTACTGCCACCACTGGCCCGGCAGCGACTGGGCGACGACGGTGAGGTTGGTGCCCAGCGCGAACGTGGCGAGGTAGAACGCGACGCCCACCGAGCCCACTCCGGCGGCCAGCAAGGCCCCGACCCCGACGTCACGGCCCCAGCCGCCGCCCGTGCCCTGACCGTCGACCCCGCCCTTCCAGGGCCGCAGCCACACCTCGCGCAGCGAGGTGGCCGAGCGCGCCAGCAGATACGCCGCCAACCCGACCGGCACGAGCGCGAAGACGATGCGCAGCAGCTGATACGTCAGGTCGAGCCAGGGCCGGTCCGGGGCGAGGGAGTTGTTGAGATTCGCCGCCTGCCCCGACAGCGGGCCGGGGGCGGTCAGCGCCGCCACCAGGCTCACCACGGAGTAGACCGCCGAGCGCCCCAGCGACACGAACAGCACCAACGCCAGCTCGCACCACAGCAGTGCCCGGGCGAGATCCGGCACGCCGCCGGGTACCGGAGTGACGATCAGCCCGAGCCGCCGCCTGGGCGTCTCGGGCTGATCGGTGGTCACGCCCTCATCATGCCGGGCGCAGGTGAGTGGCTCATGAGCCGGCGCTGAGCACCAGGCCGTCACTCTCGGGGTCGACGTCGACCTCGACACCCCCGCCGTCGGCCACGTCACCGGCGATGAGCAGTCGCGCCAACGGGTCGCCGATCGCGGACTGGATGAGCCGCCGCAGCGGGCGGGCGCCGTACGCCGGGTCGTACCCGGTGTCGGCGAGCCAGGTGCGCGCGGCGTCGGTGACCGAGATCGAAATGCGGCGCACCGCCAGCCGCTGCTCGAGCAGCGCGAGCTGGAGGTCGACGATGTGCGCGAGGTCGTCGCGGCTGAGCGGGTCGAACGTCACGATCTCGTCGAGCCGGTTGAGGAACTCGGGCTTGAACGCCGCCCGCACCACCTCGAGCACCGCCTCGCGCCGCACCTGTGCGGGCACCTCGGTGTCGACCAGGTGCTGGCTGCCGAGGTTCGAGGTGAGGATGAGCAGCGTGTTGCGGAAGTCGACCGTGCGCCCCTGCCCGTCGGTGAGCCGGCCGTCGTCGAGCACCTGAAGCAGGATGTCGAACACCTCGGGGTGCGCCTTCTCGACCTCGTCGAGCAGCACCACCGAGTACGGACGCCGCCGCACGGCCTCGGTGAGCTGGCCGCCCTCGTCGTACCCGACGTAGCCCGGCGGCGCACCGACCAGCCGCGAGACCGCATGCTTCTCGCTGTACTCGCTCATGTCGATGCGCACGATGGCGCGGTCGTCGTCGAAGAGGAAGTCGGCCAGCGCCTTGGCCAGCTCGGTCTTGCCGACGCCCGTGGGGCCGAGGAACAGGAACGAGCCGGTGGGCCGGTTCGGGTCGTTGATCCCGGCGCGCGAGCGGCGGACGGCGTCACTCACGGCCGTGACCGCCTCACGCTGGCCGATGAGCCGCTCGCCGATGACCGACTCCATCTGCAGCAGCTTGGTGCCCTCGCCCTCGAGCAGGCGCCCGGTCGGGATGCCGGTCCAGGCCTCGACGACGTCGGCGATCTGCTCCGGGCCGACCTCCTCACCGACCAGCGGGTCGGAGACGGACTCGGCCTCGGCGACCTCTGCGATCTGCTTCTCCAGCGCCGGGATGCGGCCGTAGCTGATCTCGCTGGCACCGGCCAGGTCACCCTCGCGCATCAGTCGGTCGGCCTCGACGCGCAGCTGGTCGAGCTGGCGTCGCAGGTCGCCCTCCCCCTCGAGTGAGGCCTTCTCGGCCTCCCAGCGGGCCTCGAGCCCACGCAGCTCCTCCTCGGCGTCGGCGAGGTCGGCGCGCAGCGCGGCCAGGCGCTCGACCGACGCGTCGTCGGACTCCTTCGCGAGGGCGAACTCCTCCATCTTCAACCGGTCGACGTGGCGACGCAGCTGGTCGACCTCCTCGGGGCTGGACTCGATCTCCATGCGCAGCCGTGAGGCCGCCTCGTCGATGAGGTCGATCGCCTTATCGGGCAGCTGGCGGCCGCTGATGTAGCGGTCGGAGAGCGAGGCGGCGGCCACGAGCGCGGCGTCGGTGATGCGCACCCCGTGGTGCGCCTCGTACTTCTCCTGGATCCCGCGCAGGATCTGGATGGTGTCCTCGACGCTCGGCTCGCCCACCAGAACCTGCTGGAAGCGGCGCTCGAGCGCGGGATCCTTCTCGATGGATTCGCGGTACTCGTCGAGCGTCGTGGCGCCGACCATGTGCAGCTCGCCCCGCGCCAGCATCGGCTTGAGCATGTTCCCGGCGTCCATCTGCGAATCGCCGCCGGCACCAGCGCCGACGACCGTGTGCAGCTCGTCGATGAAGGTGATGACCTGGCCGCCGGCGTCCTTGATCTCCTCGAGCACGGCCTTGAGCCGCTCCTCGAACTCGCCGCGGTACTTCGCGCCGGCGACCATCGCCGCGAGATCGAGGCTGAGCACACGACGGCCCTTGAGGGAGTCGGGCACGTCGCCGGCCACCACGCGCTGGGCCAGGCCCTCGACGACGGCGGTCTTGCCGACGCCGGGCTCGCCGATGAGCACGGGGTTGTTCTTGGTGCGGCGGCTGAGCACCTGCACCACGCGACGGATCTCGGCGTCGCGGCCGATCACCGGGTCGAGCCGGCCGTCCTCGGCCGCCTGCGTGAGGTCGACGCTGTACTTCTCCAGCGCCTCGTAGGTCGACTCGGCGTCCTGGCTGGTGACGCGGCGGTTGCCACGCACAGCGGTGAGGCCCTCACGCAGCCCGGACTCGCTCAGCCCGGAGTCGGTGAGCACCTTCTGCGCGCTCGACTCGACGCCCGCCAGGCCGATGAGCAGGTGCTCGGTGGCGACGTAGTCGTCCTTCATCGACGCCGCCAGGTCGAGCGCCGCGGCCAGCACCCGGGTGAGCGCCGGCGAGGCGCCCGGCTGCTGCACGGTGGAACCGCTCGCCCGCGGCAGCGACTCGGCCACGGAGCGGGCCGTCGCCAGGAGTGCCCCGGCCTCGATGCCGGCCTTGGTGACCATGGTGCGGGCGATGCCGTCGTCGTGGCTCAGCAGCGCCACCAGCAGGTGCACCGGCTCGGTGGCGCTGTTGCCGGCGGTGGTGGCGGCGAGCTGCGCGGACTCGATGGCCTCGCGGCTGCGGGTGGTGAACTTCTCGACACCGAACTGACTCATGAGCATCTCTCCTGCGCGGCGTCCGGACTCCCGACCGGACGCGGGTCTGATGGGAACGTATCTGGCCTCTGCGGCCTACACCAGGATCAACATCAAGAAAGTTGAGTCCATTCCACTCAACGTGCCCACGCCTTCGAAGTCGACGTAGAACTCATCTGCCATGGCTGCTGCCCCCGTCCGGCCTGCTCCCGTCCGGCCTGCGCAGACCCCGGCCCGCGCCGCGTCGACGAGGGCGACGAGGGCTCGACGTCGATCCCGACCCGTCACCTACCCGGTCGCGCCGCGACGCAATCGCGGCGCATCCGGCTCAGCCTGGCTCAAAGGCCCTCGGGCGGCGGTTCGCCGCTCGCCGCCTCCGGTGGGGCATCGTGCTCGGGAAACCTCTCGCGGCTCGCGCCCTCGTCGAGCAGGGCGGCGCGGCAGAAGTCCTCGCCGAAGGGCGTGAGGTGGATGCTGCGGCGCACCACCTTGGCGAACGTGACCGAACGGCAGGCCTCGAGCACGTCGGGCTGCGCCTCCAGCACCTGGTACTCCAGCGGATCGCGCACGGGCTCGCTGGAGAACCACACGACGCCGAGCCGGAAGAGATTGTTGAGGTAGGCGGGCACCTGCTCCGGACGCCGCAGCCCGGCCCGGGCGCCGATCATGGTGAGCCCCGGGGCGACCAGCTGGCTGCTGACCAGCCCGACCGGACCGCCCGTGCGCACGTCGACGCTGGGCTGGGGGCCGTGCTCGAGCAGCATCATGAGCAGCCGGGCCTCGTCGGGGGCGAGCTCGTCGAGCATGCGGGAGAAGGCCGGGTGCCCGGTGTCCGCCTCGTCGTCGTCGATGGCGCGGGAGCGCTGCATGAGGGCGGCGCCCCGCTCCCGCAGCGTCTGGCCCGACCTCGGGGCCGGCCCGCGGGCGGTGTTTGCCTCGCGCTCCTGCAGGTGCTCGCGCGGTACGGCGCCGAGTCGCTCGGCGGCACGCAGCAGCACCTCGCCGACCGGTTCGCCGTCCGCCACCTCGCGGGCCATGGACGACGCGATCCCCGCAGCCAGGGTGGCGTCGCGCGCGAGCAGGCGGGCGGCGTCCGGGCTGCCGAGTGCGATGAGCAGACGACGCAGCGCAGCCACATAGGCGCGACTCCCCCAGCTGGCGGTGTTCCACGCCGCGGAGGCGGAGAGCCGCGCGAGGCCGGGCAGGGACGCCGCGACGCCGGCCGCCGTGATCGGGGTGCTCTCCCGGTCGTCGGGGGCGCTCACGAGGAGACGCCGAACACGAGCAGGTGCAAGAAGCCGCCGGCCAGACCCATGACGGCACCGTGGGCGTAGAGCATCCACTCATCCTCCCGGATCGCCGAGCGCATCATCTCCACGAAGTCGCGCGGCGGCAGCTCCTTGGTGCGCCGGGAGACCAGCTGCTCGATGCGGTCGGCCTGCTGCTCGGAGAACGCGGGGTCGGTGAGTGGCTCCATGGTGCGGTCGACGGCCTCACGGGCCACGGCGTCCCGGATCCCGTCGAAGCGACCCGGACCCATCGCCACCCGTACCGCTCGACGGGCCGGACCCGCCGCACGATCGACCGACGGGCCGAGCGCTGTGACCAGCAGCTGCCGGGTGCGGTCGCCCGACGGGCCCTCGAGCAGGTAGGTGACCAGGCGCTCGAGGGTGATGACGTCCTCGGCGATGATGCGCGCGTACACCTCCGCGGCCTTCGGCTGGCGCCGCGGGAAGAGCCCGTGCACGCGCACGCCGAGGATGCGACGGGGCTCGGGGGGCTCGAAGATCAGCCACATGCCGAGCGCGTTGGTGACCCAGCCGACCAGCACGCCGAGGATCGGCAGCAGCCACCACTGCCCGAAGATCGAGTCGACGATGGCCACGGGGATGCCGAGCAGGAACCCGAACACGAACCCGAAGGCGACCATGAGGTTGAGCTCGCGCTGACCGAAGTCGCGGAAGATCCGGACGACGAGCGCGGGGTCGGAGCGGAAGTGGTCGATGACCATGAGCTTGGGGTCGAGCAGCTGGTCGATGTGCTCGCCGAGCTGGTCGGTCACCTCGCCCACCACCTGCGGCAGCTGCGACTGCACCCGGGCGACCACGGCGTCGCGTACGGGCTGCGGCAGGTCGCGCCACAGCTGGGGCTCCTGGCGCGACATCACGTCGTCGACCAGCTGCGGCACCTCCGGGCGCATCACCGTGACGATGTGGTCGGCGATGTGCTCGGGCTCCAGCTGGGCGTAGAACTCCGAGGGCGTACCGAGCTTCGAGATCGCCTTGTCGACCGCGATGGAGCCCATCTTGGCCGCTCGGGCCGGCACGATGCCCTGCCAGCCGATGCCGCCCTGGAGCAGACCCGGCACCTCCTGGATCTTGCGGGGCAACACCGAGGCGAGCTGGCGCAAGCCGGGCACGCGGCGTCCGCGGAAGTGCACGGGGGCGAACAGCATCCACAGACCGGACCAGTTGATCAGCCAGCCGACGACGCCGGTGAAGACGGGGATGGTCAGGAAGTGCACCCAATGGATGCCCGACCACCACTCGCCGATCGCCTGGAGCACTCGCGCATTGTCGCGGCAGACCGCGGCAACCGCCACACCCGGACCAGCCCGGCCACCGGACCTCACCGCATAGCGCAGGGGGTCGGACGGCGTGTCTGCCCCTGGGACGGTGAAACTTCGCCGTCCCGGGGGCGAGTTCACCGGACGTCCGGTGAACTCGCGCCCACTAGCGCGATCGCCGCCACACGACGACCGAGCTGCCGGGGTCGGGGGCTCGGAGCACAGGCAGCTTGTTGGCCGGCGCGCCCGGTGCCGCGGCCCGCCGCTGAGCCGCCGCCTGGCGCAGGGCGTCGCGGACGGCGTCCAGCTCGGCGACCAGCTCGGCATTGCGCGCCGACAACGCGGCGACACGGTTCTCGAGCTCGAGGATGCGGCGTACGCCCTCGATGCCGATGCCGGACGCGGTGAGGTCGGCGATCTCGCGCAGCCTCTCGACGTCGTTGTGGCTGTACCGGCGCCCGCCACCCCCGGTGCGACCCGGCGTGATCAGGCCCATGCGCTCGTAGGTGCGCAGGGTCTGCGGGTGCAGGCCGGTGAGCTCGGCGGCCACCGAGATCACGAACACGGCCGCGTCGGGGTTGGACTCACCGAACGGTGAGCCCAACCGCGGCGCCCGGCCGGCCACGGCTCAGGCCCCCGCCTGCTCGAAGAGGTTCGCGCGCAGCGGCTTGGACGCCGTCGCCTCGCGGTAGGCCTCGACGGCGGCGCGTGCCTCGGCGTCGAGGCTCGCCGGCACCTGCACCTCGACGGTCGCGAGCAGATCGCCGCGCGAGCCATCGGACTTCGGTGCACCCTTGCCACGCACCCGGAAGGTGCGCCCGTTGGGCGTGCCAGCGGGCAGCTTGAGCGTGACCGGGGTGCCACCCAGGGTCGGGATCCGCACCTCGGCACCGAGCGCCAGCTCGTCGAAGCTGACCGGGACGTCGAGGGTGAGGTTGTCCTCCTTGCGGCCGAAGACCCGGTGCGGCGAGACCTTCACGACGACGTAGAGGTCGCCGGTGGGGCCGCCGTTGCTCCCCGGCGTTCCCTTGCCGCGCAGCCTGATGCGCTGGCCGTCCTTGACGCCGGCGGGGATCCGCGCCTGGATCGTGCGCGAGGCACTGCCGCGACCGCTGCCCTGACAGACGGGGCAGGCCTCGTCGTAGAGCAGCTGACGTCCGCCGCAGGTGGGGCAGGTCTCGTTCATCGAGAACGCGCCACCGACCCCGCGCACGACGTATCCACCGCCCTCGCACTCCGGGCACACGTGCGGCTTGCTGCCCGGCTTGCCGCCGGTGCCCTGGCACGCCGAGCACGGCGAGTCGGAGGAGAGCCGCAGCGAGATCGTGACGCCGTCGATGGCGTCGGTGAAGCTGATGGTCGCGTTGCTCTCGACGTCGGCGCCCTTCTGGGCGCGAGGACGCCGTTGCTGGCGCCCGCCGCCGAAGCCGCCGCCACCACCGCCGCCGAAGAGGTCGCCGAACAGGTCGCCCAGGCCACCCGCCCCGCCCTGCTGGCGGAGGAGGTCGTCGAGGTCGATGTTCTGGCCGCCGCCGAAGCCGCCGGGGAACCCGCCGCCGCCAGCGCCACCGAACCCACCGGGAAAACCCCCGGAGGAGTACAGCCGACGCAGTTCGTCGTACTTCGGCCGCTTGTCGGGGTCGCCGACGACGTCGTAGGCCTCGGCGACCTGCTTGAAGGTCTCGTGCTTGGCCGTGTCGCCCGGGTTGGAGTCGGGGTGGTTCTCCCGCGCCAGCTTGCGGTAGGCCTTCTTGATGTCGGCCGCCGAGGCGTCCTTGGCGACGCCGAGCACGGCGTAGAAGTCCTTCTGCGCCCAGTCGGGCCGCATTCCTTCGGTGTCAGTCACGGGAGAACCTCCCTTCCTCTCTCATCGTTGCAGTGGATCCGCCGATGCGGGCCGATCCGACTCAAGCCGGATCGACCACGAGCACCTGGGCGGCGCGCACGACGCGGTCGCCGATGCGGTATCCGGCCTTGGCGATCACCTTGCAGGTGGTCACCTCGACCTCGGCGTCCTCGCCGATGTGCGAGAGCGCCTCGTGCAGGCTCGGGTCGAAGGCGTCGCCGACCTCGCCGAACCGCACCAGCCCGGCCGTGGCGACGGTGCGCTCGAGCTGCTCGGCGACCGCCTTGAGGCCGCCGGACAGCTCCTCGTGCTCCCGCGCCCGGTCGATCGTGTCCAGCACCTCGGTGATCGGCGCGAGCGCGGCGTAGGTCGCGTTCTGCTTGACCAGGTCGCGGTCCCGCTCCACCCGACGCTTGTAGTTCACGAACTCGGCCTGGAGCCGCTGGAGGTCGAGCGTGCGCTCGGCCAGGGCGGTGCGGGCGGCGTCGATCTCGTCGGCCACCGAACCGCCGTCGGCGTCGGTGGTCGCGTCGACCGGAGCACCCTCCTCGACCATGTCGGAACCCTCCGCGGCCGCTTCGACCTCGGTTTCGTTGGCCATCTCGGCCGCCGCGTCGCCGAACCCCTCGGCCGAGCCCTGGTCCGGGCCCTGCGCCGAGGGCCCGGCCGGGGCCGCCGGGTCCGGAGGCGTGCCCTCGGACCCGGTCGGCTCCTGCGCGCCAGCCTCCTCCGGGGGCTGGGTCACTTGCTCTCACCCTCGCCGGCGTCGGTCGGCTCGTCGTCGACGACCTCGGCGTCGACGATGTCGTCGTCCGCCTCGCCCGTCGCGCCGGTGGAGCCACCGGCGGCCGACGCGTCGGCCTCGGCGGCGGCGTACATGGCCGCGCCCATCTTCTGGCTGGACTCGCCCAGCTTGGTGACGGCGGCCTGGAGGGCGTCGGAGTCGGCCTCTTCGTTCTCGAGCAGACCCTTGAGCGCGTCGACGTCGGCCGTGACCTCGCTCTTCACGTCGTCGGGCAGCTTCTCGTCGTTGTCGGCGAGGAACTTCTCGGTCGTGTAGACCATCTGCTCGGCCTGGTTGCGGGTGTCGACCGCGGCGCGACGCTTGGCGTCCTCCTCGGCGTACTGCTCCGCCTCCTTGACCATGCGGTCGATGTCGTCCTTGCTCAGCGCCGAGCCACCCGAGATGGTCATCGACTGCTCCTTGCCGGAGGCCTGGTCCTTCGCGATGACGTGCACGATGCCGTTGGCGTCGATGTCGAAGGTGACCTCGATCTTCGGCACGCCACGCGGGGCCGGGGGCAGACCGGTGAGCTCGAAGTTGCCCAGGGGCTGGTTCTGCGCCCACATCTGACGCTCGCCCTGGGCGACCTTGATCTCCACCGACGGCTGGTTGTCGTCGGCGGTCGTGAAGATCTCGCTGCGCTTGGTCGGGATGGTGGTGTTGCGCTCGATGAGGTTGGTCATCACGCCGCCCTTGGTCTCGATGCCGAGGGAGAGCGGGGTGACGTCGAGGAGCAGGACGTCCTTGACCTCGCCCTTGAGCACACCGGCCTGAAGGGCCGCGCCGTCGGCGACGACCTCGTCGGGGTTGACGCCCTTGTTGGGCTCCTTGCCGCCGAGCAGGCTCTTGACCAGGTCGGTGACGGCCGGCATGCGGGTCGAGCCGCCGACGAGCACCACGTGGTCGATACCGGACACGTTGACGCCGGCGTCCTTGAGCACGGCCTGGAACGGGGCCTTGGTGCGGTCGAGGAGATCCTCGGTCATGCGCTGGAACTCACCGCGCGTCAGCCGCTCCTCGAAGTGCAGCGGGCCGGACTCGCCGTGGGTGATGTAGGGAAGGTGGATCGTGGTCTCGGTCGAGCTCGAGAGCTCGATCTTGGCCTTCTCCGCCGACTCCTGGAGGCGCTGCTTGGCGATCTTGTCGGCCGCGAGGTCGACGCCGTTGGCGTCCTTGAACTTCTTGACCATCCACTCGACGATCCGGTTGTCCCAGTCGTCGCCGCCGAGCACGTTGTCACCCGAGGTCGCCTTGACCTCGACGACACCGTCGCCGACTTCGAGCAGGGACACGTCGAACGTGCCGCCGCCGAGATCGAACACGAGGATCGTCTGGTCCTCGCCCTTGTCCAGGCCGTAGGCCAAGGCGGCCGCCGTGGGCTCGTTGACGATGCGGCTCACGTTGAGGCCCGCGATCTCGCCGGCCTCCTTGGTGGCCTGGCGCTGGGCGTCGGAGAAGTACGCCGGCACGGTGATGACCGCGTCGGTGACGTCCTCGCCGAGGTAGGACTCGGCGTCGCGCTTGAGCTTTTGGAGCACGAACGCGCTGATCTGCTGCGGCGTGAACTCCTTGTCGTCGATCTTCGTCTTCCAGTCGGTGCCCATGTGGCGCTTGACCGACCGGATGGTGCGATCGACGTTCGTGACCGCCTGACGCTTGGCGACCTCGCCGACCAGCACCTCGCCGTTCTTGGCGAAGGCGACGACCGACGGGGTGGTGCGAGCGCCCTCGGCGTTCGCGATGACGGTGGGCTCGCCACCTTCGAGGACCGACACGACGGAGTTCGTCGTGCCCAGGTCGATGCCGACGGCACGTGCCATGGCTGCTACCTCCTGCTTTCGTCTGCGTGGGTTGACCCGCATGAGCGGGTTCGCTGGGAGTCGGGCTCCGCTGATGACGCCATCCTGCGTCGCTCAACTCGACCTGACAAGTTACTTGAGTGCCTTCGACTCAAGTTTGCTCACTTGATGCAATGCAATGGCGAGCCGGTTCATTCCCGTGCTTGGCTCCCGTCATGGGAGAACTTCTGCTGCGCCCCCTGCGCGTCGACGACGAGGACGCCGCACTCGAGGCGGATCGACTGCTCGCCGCCGACGACTTCACGTTCGTGCTGGGCCGCGACGAGGGCGAGGCGTGGGCCGACTACGTGCACCGCACCCACGGCTGGCCCGACCGCGTCGGCCTGCCCGAGGGTCACGTTGCCGGCGCCTTCCTCGCCGCCGAGGTCGACGGGACGCTGGTGGGTCGCGCCTCCCTGCGCTTCGAGCTCAACGACTTCCTCGGGCGTTGGGGTGGCCACGTGGGCTACGGCGTGCACCCGGCCCACCGCCGGCTCGGCTACGCCACCGCGATCCTGCGCGCGGCCCTGCCGTTGCTCGCCGAACGCAGTGTCGAGCAGGCACTGGTCACCTGCGACCTCGACAACGAGGGCTCCCGGCGCACCATCGAGCGCTGCGGTGGCGTGCCCGACGGCATCGCCGAGCCGGACCCCGACGCCGGCGGGCCGGCGTCCACCGCCAAGCTCCGGTTCTGGGTGCCGACCGGGGGGCCGGGAGGTTTATCGGGGCCCCGATGAAACTTCGCCTCCCCCGCTGTTGCTTCATCGGGGAACCCGCGGGTTCATCGGTTCCCCGATGAAACTTCGCCTCCCCCGATGTTGCTCCATCGGGGAACCCGCAGATTCATCGGCGCACCGATGAAACTCCCAGCCTCCGACGTCGACTCGACGAGCCGGCCCTACCCCAGGCCCGCGAGTCGCAGCGAGACGTCGACGATGGAGACGCGGTCGAGCGAGGTGACGTCGGCCAGCGGCACCCAGCGCGCCTCGTCGGTGCTGCCGTCCTGCTCGTGGCGCAGGACGCCGCCGACGACGCGAGCGCGGAAGACGACGCGCACCGCCTTCATCGGTCGGGCGGTGTCGATGGAGCGGCGCTCGGCCGGGAAGACGTAGGAGTCGACGCCGAGCAGCTGCTCGATCTCGACGTCGTAGCCACTCTCCTCCTTGACCTCGCGCACCACGCCCTGCTCGGCGGTCTCGTGCAGCTCGACGCCGCCACCGGGCATGGTCCACTGCGGTCGCGAGCCCTCGTTCCACAGCGCCAGCAGCACCCGGTCGCGGTCATCGACCACGACCGCATAGGCAGCGAACCGGGTGTCGTACTCGGTGTAGTGGAGAGCAGACATGAGGCCTAGTCTCCCTGACCGGACTCGTACACCGCGACCGCGCCTTCCAACTCCGCGATGAGCGCCCGCGTGGCGGGCACGACGTCGGCGCCGGTGCGATGCACGACTCCGACATGCCGGACGCCGAGCTCGGCGAGGTCGTCGACCTGCACCGCGGGGTGCCGGTAGGCCGCCAGCGCGGAGTCCGGCAGCACCGCGACGCCGAGGCCACGCGCGACCAGGTTCTGCACCACCACGTAGTCGTCGGTGGTGTGCCGCAGCGCCGGCTCGAACCCGGCCCGCCGGCACACCTGCACCAGGTGACCACGACACCGTTCGCACCCACCGATCCAGTCGCTTCGGGCCAGCTCGCTCACGGAGGACGGCACCGGGAGCCCGGGCGGGGTCACCAGCCGCACCGCCTCGGTGAGCAGCGGACGCCAGACGAGCCCGGCCCGGCCCTCGAGGTCGGCGGGCGCTCCGTCGTAGCCGAAGACCAAGGCCAGGTCGGCATCACCCGCGGCGACCGCGGGCACAGCGTCCGGCGGCTCGGCCTCCACCAGGCCGACGCTGACCCCGGCATGCGAATCGGCCAGCGACCGCACCGCATCGGGCACCAGCGTGGCGGCGGCCGACGGAAAGCTCTGGAGCCGCACCCGCCCCGACCGCAGGCCCGCGAGGTCGCCCAGTTCCTCGCCCGCGGCGTGCAGCTCTGCAGCGATGGCATCCGCGCGTCGCACCAGAGCAGCTCCGGCCTCGGTGATCGTGGTGCCGCCGGGCCCACGCACCACCAGCGGCACCCCGGCTTGTCGCTCGAGCGCAGCGAGGTGCTGGCTGACCGCCGGCTGGGTCCAGCCCAGGCTCCGGGCCGCCCCTGCGATCGAACCGCTGCGCGCCACCTCGCGGAAGATCAGCACCCGTCGCACGTCCACGAGACCCAAGTATTGCTTGGGTCTGGGTTCACGCAAAGAGGACTTCCTTGGGCTCCGGCGAGCGAGCACTCTGAGGGAATGAGCACGCACCGCACCATCGGCCTCGTCGGCGGCATGAGCTGGCACTCGACCCTGACCTACTACCGGCGGATCAACGAGATCGTCGCCGAGAGGCTCGGCGGGCACCACAGCGCCCGCGTCACGCTCCAGTCGCTCGACTTCGCCGACGTCCGCGCCCACCAGCTCACCGGCGACTACGAGGCGTCGGGGCGCCTGCTCGCCGAGGCCGGACGCCGCTGTGTGGCCGGCGGTGCGGAGCTGATCGCCATCTGCACCAACCTCATGCACAAGAACCACCAGCACCTGGCCGCCGCGGTCGACGTGCCGGTCGTACACATCGCCGACGCCGTCGCCGAGCGGTGCCGCCGGCACGGCTGGGCCACGGTCGGTCTACTGGGAACCCGCCCGGTGATGGAGGAGTCGTTCTACGCCGAGCGGCTGGCGAGCCACGGCATCGGCGTCGTCACGCCGAGCGGACCCGACCGGGCGGAGGTCGACCGGATCATCTTCGACGAGCTCACCCGTGGCATCTTCACCGACGCGTCGCGCCACCGCTACCTGGAGATCATCGCCGGCCTGGCCGGGCACGGCGCGGAGGCGGTGGCGTTCGCGTGCACCGAGATCGGGCTGCTGGTGCCGTCATCCACCTCGCCGCTGCCGAGCATCGACACCGGTCTGGCTCACGCAGAACTGCTGGCCGAGCTGGCGCTGGCGCCGGTGCCCGTACCGGCCGGGTGTTGAACCCACCCCCGCGCCACGGTTCGGTGGAGACATGACCGTTTCGATGATCACCTTGAACAACGGCACCAGCATCCCGCAGCTCGGCTTCGGGGTCTTCCAAGTGCCTGCGGAGCAGACCGCTGACACCGTCACCACGGCATTCGAGGTCGGCTACCGACACATCGACACCGCCCAGATGTACGGCAACGAGCAGGGTGTCGGCCACGCGATCGCCAATGCCGGAATCCCGCGCAGCGAACTGTTCATCACCTCCAAGCTCAACAACAACAACCACACGCCGGACGACGTCAAGCGCTCGTTCGACGAGACGCTCAGCAAGTTGGGGCTCGACCAGATCGACCTCTTCCTCATCCACTGGCCGCTGCCCACCCGCTACGACGGCGACTACGTCTCGACCTGGAAGGCCATGGTCGACCTCGTGCAGCAGGGCGGTGCGCGGTCCGTGGGTGTCTCGAACTTCGAGCCCGAGCACCTCGACCTCATCGTGGCCGAGTCCGGCGTCGTCCCCGTGGTGAATCAGATCGAGGTGCACCCCTACTTCGCGAACGAGGCGGCCCGAGCGGGCACGCACAAGCACGGTGCCGCGGTCGAGGCGTGGTCGCCGATCGCCCAGGGCAAGGTGCTCGACGACGAGACCATCGCCAAGGTGGCCGCCGCCCACGGCAAGACGCCCTCGCAGGTGACCCTGCGCTGGCACATCGAGCGCGGCGACATCGTGTTCCCCAAGTCGATGCACCGCGAGCGGATGGTCGAGAACTTCGAGATCTTCGACTTCGCGCTGACCCCCGAGGAGATGGCCGCGATCGACGGGCTCGACCGCGGCGGCGACGGACGCCAAGGCCCCGATCCGGCCACGTTCGACTACGTGCCGGAGTGACCACGGGCCCTGGCCGGGTCAGTCCGCGATCTGCCCGGCCAGGGTCTCGGCCTGCTCGCGGGTGAAGTCGCCCGCGATCTGGAGGCTGCCACTCGAGATGGTGTCGGCCACGGTCGGCGACGAGACGATCAGGCCACCGACCACGATGGCCACCTTCGACCGCGACGACGCGGCGCTACTCGTCAGATCGGCCAAGGCAGCCGAGGCGGCGTCATCGAGGTCGACCTCGACGCCCCAGCCGTCTGCCAGTTCCACGGCCCGGGCGCTCGTCACTCCCTCGTCGCTCACGCCGGCCGGACCGAGCAGGAACTTCACACCGCGTCCGTCGCACGCGGCGGCGGCGGAGCCGGGCAGCAGGGCCCGGGGCTTGCTCCGCAGGCACTCGAGCGTGGCGAAATCCTGCTGCACCGGTGCCGGGACGCCACTCACGGCGTCCTTCGCCACCTGGTCGACCGCGATCACCGGACGCACCTGGAGACCCATCGGATCCACCCCCTCCAGCGTCGAGATCGCCGAGGGCTCGGGCGAGGACGTCGACGCGGCCTCCTCACCCGAGGTCTGGTCACCACACCCGGCCATCGCCGGCGCCGAGAGCGCGAGCGCGGCGAAGGCGAGACGGGTACGGGGTATCACCCGACGGTCACGCTCACCGGGTTGGAGGCGGTGTTCGTGTCGGGGTCGACGACGCGAAACTTGTTGACACCCTGGAAGCTGGTCTGCACGTAGGTGGAGAACGTCTCGTTGCTCACTACGACTGTGACGGGAAAGTCCTGCCAGCCGCCACCGGCCTGCTTCTGCACCTGGAGCACGGCGCCCTCGCCACCGGGATAGACGCCGGTGAGGTCGATGCGCTCCATGACGCTGACCGAGGTCTGGCCGGACTGGAGGGTGATCTGGCCATCCTTCTCCGACGGCTTCGCCGTCGCGGTCGGCGGCGCCGCGCCCGAGGAGTCGGAGGTCGGCGCGGCGTCTCCGCCCAGGGTGATGAGCGGGCCGGTGGGCTCCTCGGTCATCGAGGGCTTGGGCAGGTGGAACCTGGTGTGCTGGCTCGAGGCGAAGTCGGGGCTGCTGCCATCGATGCCCATCACCTTCGTGGCGGCCAACGCAACGCCGCCCATGACCAGACCGATCAGGAGTGCGACGCCGACGAGGGCCGCGAGCCCGACGAGAACGGGGTTGTCCTCGAGCGGGTTGGGCTTCTCGGGCTGGTCGGACACCGGACCTCCTTGGACGACGGCGGGCCGCAAGCGTGCGGCGTCCTCATTGTGGCCGACCGGGGGCACCGCTCCAAGCCGCCCTTACCGCAGCCGCGCCGTGGAGGGGGCCGGTCAGCGCGGGGAGAGGACCAGCACCGGTATCTCGCGGTCGGTCCAGCGCTCGTACTTCTCGAAGTCTGCATAGAGGTCGACCAGACGCGGCCACAACTGTGCCTTCTCCTCCGCCGGCGCCTGCCGGGCGTGGACGGCGACCCGCCGGCGCCCGGGCAGGCTCACGGCCACGTCGGGCTGCGCGAGCAGGTTGCGGTACCACTGCGGGTGCTTCGGCATGCCGCCCTGGGAGCCGACGATCACCAGGTCGCTGGTGCCGACCGGGGCGCCGGGGCGGTCGGCCAGATAGAGCAGCGGGGTCGTGAACTCCCTTCCGGAAGTGCGACCGACGTGGTGCAGCAGCAGCGTGGGCACCGGCTTCTTGAACCCGGCGCCGACGCGCCACGTGTTGCCGATCCGACCGTTGGTGGCCTCGAAGACCTTCACTTGCGCCTTGGCCATGTACTTGATGGCTCGCGCCGCCCAGGGCGAGTCGAGGCCGGGTGGGCGCTCCTCGGGCAGACCGAACGACGGCATCAGAGGCCACGCTTCCAGACGATGTCCTCGACCAGGCGGCGACTGCGCCAGCCCTCGGGCGTGCGGACCATCGCGTGGCGGTAGAAGCCGCCGAAGTGGGCGACCTTCGTGCCGCCACTGCCGTCGTCCAGGGTCATCGGGTTGTCGAAGTAGGCCACCACGTCCGCGGCCGAGCGCTCCGCGTCGGTCCAGGTGATCTCGATCTGACCGAGCATGTGCATCGTGCGACGGAAGAACATCGGCAGCACCTCGGCCAGCCACGCCTTGACCGTCGGGAAGGCGTCGTGCACCCCGCCGGAGGCGGTGTAGTCGATGACGGCGTCTGCGGTGAAGACCTGGTCGAGGCGATCCCAGGCGTGCTCGTCGACGGCTCGCGTGTAGCGCGTCAGCACCTCGGCGATCTCGAGGCGGTCGGAGATCTCGGCGATGTCCATGGGCGGACTCTGGCACAAAACTGAAACACGTTCTATGTTTCGACAAGCTCAACAACCGGGATCCGGACGCTCAACAACCGGATCCGGACGCTCAACAACCGGATCCGGACGCTCAACAACCGGATCCGGACGCTCAACAACCGGATCCGGACGCTCAGCAACCGAAAGGCAGCGATGCGGTTCACCTATGCGGAGGCCATGACCGACCCGGCGTACTACGCGCCCCTCGCCCAGGCCGCGGAGGCGGCCGGCTACACCTCCATGACCGTGGCCGACTCCCTCATCTACCCGGAGGAGTCGGACTCGACCTACCCCTACACCGACACCGGTGACCGGGAGTTCCTCCAGGGCAAGGACTTCGTCGAGACGATGGTGCTCTGCGCGCACCTCTTCGCGGTCACGACGACGCTGCGGTTGACGCCCTTCGTGCTCAAGCTGCCGGTGCGACCGCCCGTGCTGGTGGCCAAGCAGGCGTCGTCGTTGGCCTACCTCTCCGGCGGCCGGCTCGGTCTCGGCGTCGGCCTCTCGCCGTGGCCCGACGACTTCAAGGCGCTCGGCGTGCCGTGGGAGCGCCGCGGCAAGCGCATGGACGAGTGCATGGACATCCTCACCGGCCTGACCAGCGGCGAGTTCTTCGGCTACGAGGGCGAGTTCTTCCAGATCGAGCGCATGCAGCAGCGCCCGGCGGCGCCGTCCCCGATCCCGCTGTTGGTCGGCGGTCACGCGGACGCCGCGCTGCGTCGCGCCGTGCGCAAGGGCAACGGCTGGATGCACGCCGGGGGCGACGGCGAGGAGCTCGACCGGCTGCTGAAGCGGCTCGCCGAGATCCGCGAGGAGGAGGGCGATGACCGCCACGACTTCGAGGTGCACGTCATCTCCTACGACGCCTACACCCCCGACGGCATCAAGCGCCTCGAGGACAAGGGCGTCACCGACTGCATCGTCGGCTTCCGGGTGCCCTACATCAAGGGCCCCGACCCCGAGCCGCTCGAGACGAAGGTCGCGAACCTGGAGAAGTACGCCGAGAGCGTCATCGCCCAGGTCAACGGCTGAGGGGGCCAGCGTCGTGACGCACGCACCGCAAGGCCCCGAGCCGTCCCCGAACCCGGACGTCGAGGGCACCGACGGCTCCTGGGATCTCACCGCTCCGCTGCGCGAGGCGATCGCCGAGGGCGAGCGGTTGATCGCGGCCGCGCCGTTCATCCGCACGCAGGCCGACCTGCTCGAGGGGTACGACTACCTCTCCGGGCGCATCCGGCTGGCGATGCAGAGCGCCTTCGACCACGACCTCGACCGGCCGCTGTTCATCAACCCGACGCACCAGTTCTCGCGCCAGGGGCTCGACAACCCCGACGCCGTGTACCTCAACGCCTACCTGCGCGGCGGGGCCGAGTACGTCGTCCGCGGGCGGCGCGGTACGTCGGCCGACCTGTCGTTCCAGGTGATGAGCGGCAGCTACTCGGCCTCGTCGGCGGCGGGTTCGATGCTGGCCTTCGACGACCGCGAGCTCGACATCGCCGACGACGGCACCTTCGAGTTCACCTTCATCGCCGATCCCGAGGCGAAGATCCTCATCGTGCGCGAGGTCTTCTGCGACTGGGAACACGAGTCGCGCGGGGTCTTCACCATCGAGCGCACCGACACCATCGGGCAACCGGCCCGCGACCTCACCCGCGCGCTGCTCACCAAGAAGTACGAGGTGGCCGCTCGGTCGGTGACATCGGGCATCCTCACCTGGTTCCACTTCCCGCACTGGTTCCAGTACGACGAGCCGGTCAACACCCTCACCACGCCGACCTCGACGCCCGGCGGCCTCGCCTCCCAGCGCTCCTCGATCGGGCACTACGCCCTGGCCGAGGACGAGGCGTTGATCATCGAGGTGCCGCGGTGCGACGACGCCGCCTACCAGGCCGTGCAGGTCGGGTCGGACTGGTACGCCTCGACCGACTACGAGACCCACCAGACCTCGCTGACCAAGGCCCAGGCCGACACCGACCCCGACGGCGTCATGCGGTTCGTCGTGAGCGAGCACCCGCCCTCGGGCGAGGAGTCCGCGCCCTACCTCGCCAACTGGCTCGAGACCACCGGCCACCGCACCGGCTCGCTCATGCTGCGCTGGCAGCGCCTCGAGCGCGACCTGGGGGCCGGCGACGGACCGCGCGTCACCGTCGTCCCGCTTGCCGAGGTACCCGGGCACCTGCCGCACCTCGCCCCCCTGACCCACGAGCAGTACGCCGAGCGCATCGCCGCGCGCCAGCGGGCCGTGGCCCGCCGGATGATCAGCTGAACCAGGAGCCCCACACGTGACCGCCACCGCCACCGTGCACGACACCTCCGCCGACGAGCGCTACGAGGCGCAGCCGCTGCTGCGCGGCAAGGTCGTGGTGCTCTCCGGCGTCGGCCCCGGTCTCGGCCGCGCGTTGGGCGAGGAGGCTGCGCGCATGGGCGCCGACCTCGTGCTCGTCAGCCGCACCGAGAGGCGGCTGGAGAAGATGGCCGAGGTCGTGCGCGGGCTCGGACGGCGCGCCTTGGTCGTGCCATGCGACATCACCGACGACGCGGCGCGGGTGCACCTGGTCGAGCGCACGCTCGAGGAGTTCGGCCGGGTCGACTGCCTGCTCAACAACGCCTTCGCCATTCCGCCGATGGACCCCATCACCACCATCGGCAACGAGGCACTGCGGGCGGCCAACGAGACCAACGTGCTGGCGCCGCTGCGACTCACGGCGGCATGCGCCGACGCGCTGGCCGACACGCGCGGCTCGGTGATCATGCTGAACTCCTGCGTGCAGTTCTCCTCCCAGCCCGAGTACGCCGGCTACAAGCTGAGCAAGGGAGCGCTGGCCCACCTGGCGAGCTCGCTGGCCACCGAACTCGGGCCGCGCGGCATCCGAGTGAACTCGGTGGCGCCGTCCTACATCTACGAAGACGTCAACAAGGCCTACTTCGATTGGATCGCCTCGGAGTCCGGCCGCACGCACGACGAGGTGTACGCCGAGAAGGCCGCGCCGACCGACCTCAAGCGCCTCGCATCGCCGGGCGAGGTGGCCCGGGCCGCGCTGTTCCTCGCCACCGACCTGGCCTCGGCCGTCACCGGCCAGACCCTCACCGTCGACTGCGGGGAGTTCCACTCGTGAGCGACAACGTGATGACCCGCGAACGCGCCGACGTGGGCTCGTTCGACGACATCGCCGCGGCTGCCGTCCGCACCACCGGCATGGACGACTTCGGCGGCACCGCCCACGAGGAGGGGCTGCGCATCCTGGTCGACGACCTCGCCTCGCCCGAGGCGGGGCTGACCGGGCGAGGCAACTACTTCCAGCGCTCCGAGGTCAAGAGCGCTCTGGTCGGCCGGCTGCTGGTCGAGGCGCAGCTCAAGGCCCACCCGGACGCTGCCGACGTTCCGATCGAGCGACCGGTCTTCGTGCTCGGCCTCCCCCGCACCGGCACGACCGCGCTGCACCGGCTGCTCGTGGCCGACCCGGCGCACCAAGGGCTGGAGATGTGGCTGACCCAGTACCCCCAGCCGCGCCCGCCGCGCGAGACCTGGGAGACGGATCCGATCTTCGCCGCGATGCAGCAGGCGTTCTCGGCTCACCACGTCGAGGATCCGGAGTTCATGGGCATCCACTACATGGACGCCACCAGCGTCGAGGAGTGCTGGCGGCTTTTGCGCCAGACCGGCAAGTCCAACAGCTACGAGTCCCTGGCGCATGTGCCGCGCTACAGCGCGTGGCTGCGCAGACAGGACTGGACCGACGCCTATACGCGTCACAAGCAGAACCTCCAACTCATCGGCCTGCACGACGCCGAGAAGCGGTGGGTGCTGAAGAACCCCTCGCACCTCGAGCCGTTCGAGTCCCTGATGCGCGTCTACCCCGACGCGCTGATCGTGCACACTCGCCGCGACCCGGTCAGCTGCATCGCGTCGTCGTGCTCGCTCTCGGCCTCGGCGACCGACGGACACTCGACCACGTTCGTCGCAGAGACCGTCGGCCGCACCCAGCTCGAGCAGTGGTCGGCCAGCTATCACGCCTTCATGGACGCCCGCACCCGTTACGACTCCGCCCAGTTCGTCGACGTCGACTTCGCCGACCTCCAGGGCGACCCGGTGGGCACCGTGCGCGGGGTGTACGAGGCGTTCGGTCTGGACTTCGGAGCGGAGGTCGAGAGCGTCGTCCGCGCCGAGGCGGCGGAGGCGTCGTCGGGCAAGGCGGCCCCCTCGCACTCCTATTCGCTGGCCGACTACGGCCTCACCGAGGAGCAGGTGCGTGCCGCGTTCGAGCGGTGAGGCAGGCAACCGTTCCAGGTGCACCGACGGTTGCTGCCTCACCGCCGCTGGGCATCAGCCGGCGGCGAGTTCGCGCCGCAGACTGGCGACCCGCTCGACGGCAGACGTGGAGTCCAGCTCCGCCCGCTCGCCGGGGTGGTCGAGGTAGTGGCGCACGACGGCGAGGGCCAGGTACGGGTCGATCGCGAGGCGCCGGACGTCGAGGGTGAGGCCGTCGACCCTCACGGCACCGCGCACGAAGACCGTGCCCGCGACGTCCTCGCCGGGCGCCTCGAGGGTCAAGAAGTTGTCGATGCGGTCCTCGGGTGAGCGGAAGAGATCCTTCGCCGGCCGATAGCGGCTCCAGTGCGCCCGCACCGCGACGACGTCGTCCCAGCGCAGGCTCGCCGGCTTGAACTGCATCGTGAGCCAGACCTGGTCGGGCCCGAGCAGGAGGCCGAGGCCGGAGCGCACCCGCGAGCGCACCCCGCCGACCGTGGCAGCCACGAAGAGCAGACCCAGCAGCCAGAGCAGCGCCGTCGCGAGGAGAGCCTTCGCCAGGCCCCCTTCCCCGGCCGCCACCACGAGGGCGACCACCGGTCCGACGAGGCATGCCACCGCGCCGACGGCGAAGAGGTAGACCGTGCCCCAACGAAAGCCGGCGGCCGGGAGCAGCAGTCCGGACCGTCCCCCGGCCTTGTCGACCCACGGGCGTGGCTCGAGATCGCGGCGCGGACGGTCGACGGCGTAGAGGACCGCGCCGACCAGCAGCATGGCGAGCACCGCCCAGCCGGCCGGCTCGCCCTCCTTCGCGCCCGACGCCGCGGCGAACGCGATGAGCAGCACGCCCAGCCCGACGAGGGCTCCGCGCAGGTAGCGGCGTCGAGGCGCCAGGTGCCATCCCTCCCCGCCCTCGTTACCGCGGATGGGGGTCGGCGCGTCGGCGTTGATCACCGTGCTCGGGTACCCGCCACCGCGCAGCCACGAAACGTGCGGTGAACATCGGCCCTCGATGTGTGATCGCCGCCACGTTCGGGTAGACCGTGTACATGCGTTCACTCACCCTCGCCGCCCGCGGACGCCGGCTCGGCGCCGTCATCGCCTCTGTCGCCGCGCTCGCCGCCGGCGCGCTCATCACCTCCGCTCCCGCCCAGGCCGCCGCGACCGGCCCGGCCTTCTCCGCTCCGGACTCGACGATCGACGCCGCAGTGACCTGCGACGGCGACTTGTCGTCGTCCTCGAAGACGCCGGTGCTGCTGGTGCCGGGCACGACCCTGACGCCCGCGATCAACTTCTCCTGGAACTACGAGAAGGTGTTCTCGGCCCAGGGCCGACCCTGGTGCGCGGTGACGCTGCCGAACCACGCGATGAGTGACATCCAGGTGGCCGGGGAGTACGTGGCACGCGCGATCCGCACCACCTACGCGCAGGCCGGACGCCGCATCGACGTGCTGGGCTTCAGCCAAGGCGGCATGGTGCCGCGGTGGGCACTGAAGTACTGGCCCGACACCCGCGCCATGGTCGACGACCTCGTCGGGCTCGACCCGTCGAACCACGGCACCCTCGACGCACATCCGATCTGTGCGCTCCCCGGTGGCTGCGCCCCGGCGTTCTGGCAGCAGCGCACCGGCTCGGACTTCCTGACCGCGCTGAACGACGGCCCGGAGACCTGGGCGGGCATCTCCTACACGCAGATCTACACCGCCACCGACGAGGTCGTGGTGCCGAACGTCGACCCGGCCGCCAGCTCGGCGCTGCACACCGGCGCCGGGGCGATCAGCAACGTGATGGTGCAGTCGATCTGCCCCGTGCACGTCTCCGAGCACCTCTCGATGGGCACCTCGGACCCCGTCGGTTACGCCTTGGCGCTCGATGCGTTCGACCACGCCGGTCCGGCGAAGGCCTCGCGGATCTCGCGCACCGTGTGCTTGCGAGACGTGTTCCCGGGCATCGACCGGCTCGCCTACCCCGCGAACTTCGGCAAGGTGCTCGCCACGGCCGGGGAGCAGGCGCTGACGGCGAAGCGGGTGCCCGCCGAGCCCGAGTTGGCGGCGTACGCGCGCTGAGGCTCGCGCCGAGCTCTCAGATCAGACCCGAGCGCGACGCCGCACGCCGTGGCATCACGTGGATGCGCGCACCGAAGCGCGGCACCGAGGTGATGTTGCGGACCCGCGGCTCGTCGTCGCCGGCCGCAGCGACGTCGTGGCGGCGCAGCACCTCGCGCAGGATCGCGACGCCCTCCATCTGGGCGAAGCCGGCGCCGATGCAGCGGCGCACGCCGCCACCGAACGGGATCCACGTATGGGGTGCCGGGTTCCGACCCACGAACCGCTCGGGGTCAAACCGCTCCGGTTCGGTGAAGTTCGAGTCGCGAGCGTGCGCCAGCAGGATCGAGGCACCCACCGTGGCGCCCTTCGGCAGGTCGAGGCCGGCGATCGTGGCGGGTTCCATGAGGGTGCGCACGACCATCGGGATCACCGGGTGCAGCCGCATCGACTCCTTCACCACCGCCTCGAGCCACGCGTCGTCCTCAGCGCTCGGCCCGAATGGTGTGGATCCGTCGGCGGCGCGCTGGCTGCGCGCCAGCAGGTCGGAGCGGCGTCCGAGCTCGTAGAGAGCCCACGCCAGCGAGGTCGCTGTGGTCTCGTGACCGGCGAGCAGGAGGGTGACCAGCTGGTCACGCAGCTCCGCGTCGCCGAGGCGGTCGTCGCCCTCGCCGGCGCGCATCAGCTGGGAGAGGACGTCGGTGCGCATCTCCAGGTCGCCGACCTCGCGGCGCTCGTGGATCTCGGCGTAGATCAGCTCGTCGAGCTCGCGTTGGTTCTCGACCGCCCGCTTCCACCGGCCGTGCTCCTGGAGCCTCGGGAAGCCGAAACCGAGCAGGATGTCGGGGCCGATCGAGATGGTCTCGTTCACGCGCGGGCGCAGCGCGGCGAGCCGGGTCTCGTCGGTGACGCCGAAGACGACTCGCAGGATCACCTCGAGGGTCAGCACGTTCATCCGGTCCAGCGAGCGCAGCGTCACATCGGCTGGCCAGTGCGCCGCCTCGTCGGCCGCGATCGCGGAGACCAGCTCGCGGTACTCGCGCAGCGCCTGCTTGTTGAACGCCGGCATCAGCAGCCGGCGCGCGCGGGCGTGCTCGTCGCCGTCTTGGAGCAGCAGCGAGTGTTCGCCCATCACCGGGCCCAGGATCGCGTTCCCCTTGCCGGCGTGGAAGACGGAGGGGTCGGCGGCGAACAGCTCCTTGGCCTGCTCCGGGCGGGTCAGCACCACCAGCGGGCGGCCGTCGGGCAGCATCCGCACCGTGAACACGTCGCCGTAGCGGCGCTGGAGCCACGGCTGGAACCGGTGTCGGAACCGGATCAGCGCGATGCTCTGCACCAGCGATGGCCAGCGCGGACCGGGTGGCAGCGGCACGTCGGGGTCGGGGCGCAGACCGCGCACCCCGATGCCCACACCGTTCATGGTGCGGAGGCGTTGGTCGGTCAGCGCGCGCGAATCCGGAGCCACAGCCGTCATCCGGCCATCGTAGGGAGCCCATCCGCGCCCCCGGACGACGTAGGGTCACCCTCGTGACGACTCCACGGCGGCTCGGCGCCGGCACCCTCGCCCTCGCAGTCGCGACCGCTCCCCTGCTCGCGTCCGGAGCAGCGGTCGCGGGCGCACCGGACACGCTGTTCCCCGACCAGGGCAACGCGGCGATCGACGTGCTCAAGTACCAGGTGAAGATGGACTATCGGCCGGTCCTCAACAGCGCCGAGGCGACCGTGCAGATCCTGGCCGAGGCCGAGGAACCGCTCGACCAGGTCGTGCTCGACTATGCGGGAGCCGACGTCACCAGCGTGCAGGTCGACCACCAGCCGGCCACGTTCTCGCAGAGCGACGACCATCTGGTCATCACGCCGGGCGAGTCCACCCCGGTCGGCGCCGGCAGGTTCACCGTGCAGATCGGCTGGTCGGGCACCCCGCCCGACTACACCGACGCCGACGGATCCACCGAGGGCTGGGTGCAGACCTCCGACGGCGCCATCGCCTTGGGCGAGCCGCTGGGTGCGATGACCTGGCTGCCGTCGTCCAACACGCCTGGCGACAAGGCGAGGTGGCGCGTGCTGGTGAAGGTGCCGCGCGGGTTCACGGCCGTGTCGAACGGAAAGCTGGTCAAGCAGCGCGACACGACCACCCAGTCGACGTTCATCTGGCGCAGCCAACAGCCGATGGCCCCGTTCCTCGCCACGCTCGCGATCGGCCGCTTCAGCGAGGACCATTCGACCTTCAAGGGCTCCGACGGGCACCGCATCACCGTGCGCGAGTACGCCGACGCCGGCATCGGGCAGGCGCAGAAGCCGCAGATGAGCGCGCAGCAGGCCATCGAGTTCCTGCAGCCGTTCTTCGGGCCCTACCCGTTCAGCGACGCCGGCTCGATCGTCGACGACGCAGACGTCGGCTACGCGCTGGAGACCCAGACCCGGCCCTTCTACCCGCCGGGAGCGGCGTCGAAGAGCACGGTGATCCACGAGACCGCACACCAGTGGTTCGGCGACTCCGTGGGCATCATCGACTGGCACGACCTCTGGCTCGCCGAGGGGTTCGCGACCTACGCCGAGTGGCTCTACTCCGCGAAGACCGGCGGCAAGACACCCCACCAGCACTTCGCCGAGAACTACGCCAAGCCGGCCGACGACAGCCTCTGGAGTCCGGCCCCCACCGAGTTCACCGACCCCGCCGACCTCTTCGGCGAGCCGGTCTACACCCGCGGCGCGATGACACTCCAGATGCTGCGCGAGCGGGTCGGCGCCAAGGACTTCTTCCGCATCGTTCGCCGCTGGGCCGCCCTGCACGAGCACGGCACGGTGCGCACCGCGACCTTCGAGCGGCTCGCCCAGCGGGTCTCGGGCAAGAAGCTCGGTCACCTCTTCGACGACTGGTTGCGCAAGGACGGCAAGCCGACGGGTTGGTGACCCGCGAGGGGTCGCATATTGCTGCTCGAGGAGTCGCGTAGTGCTTGAGCGTCCGATCCGTCGCGGCCCCTCGCGGCACACTTTGCGGCCCCTCGCGGCACACTTTGCGGCCCCTCGCGGGACGATTCGCGACCCCTCGCGGGTCAGCGGGTGGTCCACCACGCGGCGGGCTTGAGGCCGGGCTTGGCGCAGGACTGACGCCGCATCACCTGCTGCGACGTCGCCTCGACCTCGATCTGCTCGACTGAGCCACCCTCGGTCAGGTCGAGGACGACGCGCACGGCGTCGCCGTCGGGCGCCACCTCCCGGACGGTCAGGGCGTCGGGGCCGCTGAGTCCGCGCCGCTGGACGACGTGAGCCAGGGCCGCCTGCACGGCGGCGGGGGCTCCGGCGCGGCCGCGCACATGGCCGGCCGGCCAGCGACCCTCGACCACCTCGGCGGCGGCGGCAGCAGCGGTATCGGCGTCGAGGCGACCGAGCACGAGCCCGCTGGGCAGCGCGAGCAGGGTGCCGGCGAACCGGTGACCGCCCAGGTGATCGACCTCCCACGTGGTGCCGGGCCACCGCTCGGCGAGCGCGGCGGTGACCGGTCGGCCCAGCAGCGCGCAGCAACGGTCGCGGCTGCCGTTGGTGCAGCAGAACCAGGTGGGCTCGGTGACCGGCTCCCAGCCGTCGTGCTCCGACGGCTCGGCGTGTGGGTCGACGGCGAGCACGTCGTCGAGGTGGGGCAGCAGCGTGGCCCACGCCAGCGCGGGGGCGGTCGGGTCGGCGACGTCGAGGTGCACCACGAAGACCTGCGCGCCGGTCGAGCGGGCGCCGTCGGGGCGCCGGATCAGCTGCACCCGCACGCCGTCGAGCCCGGCCAGGTAGGCACGCACCGGCTCGGGCATCCGGGCACCGGTGAGCGCATCGCTGCCCCAGGGCCCCGGTACCTCGACCAGCAGCCAGCAGGCGTCGATGGGCGCCGTGCCGGACTGCGGCTCGGCGTCGGCCAGGCTGGCCGCGGCGCACTGGAAGTCACTCGGCACGTCGGGCGGTACCTCGCTGGGGGATGAGCTCACATGGTCATTCCACCAGGCCACGCCGCCTGGCCACAGCGGCAGCCTCCGTGCGACCGGACACCCCCAGCTTGGCGAGGATGTTCGACACGTGCACCGAGGCGGTCTTGGTGCTGATGAACAGCTGGGCGGCGATCTCGCCGTTGGTCCGACCGGCCGCCACGAGGGCCAGCACCTCGCTCTCCCGCGCCGTCAGCGGTGCGGGGCCGGGGTGCGAGCCAGAGGCCGCTCGCGGAGCCCGGCCGCTGCTGGCGCGGAGCGCAGCCAGCAGCACGCTCGCCCCCAGCCGTTCGGCGATCGCACGAGCGAGCGCGACCTGCTCGCGCGCACCGGCGGTGTCACCCGAGGCGCGCAGCACCTCCGCTAGCCGGACGCGGCACCAGGCCAGCTCGTAGACCGCGCCCAGCTCCTCGGCCGCGCGGACGGCGCCACGCCAGGCCTCGGTCATCTCACGCTCGTCCATCTCGTCGCCCGCCCGCCACCGAGCGCGCATCGCCTCCGCCTCGAGACGCGCCGACCACGACCGGCCCTCGATCGCCCACTCGGCGTGTTGCTCGCGCACGGTGCGTCCGTCGTCGAGCAGGCGCTGGACCGCCTCGAGCGAGGCGGGCCGAGCCGTGCTCGGGAGGGCTGCCACGTGGTCGGCGACCACGCCGACGGCCACGGCCGCGAGCCGGACCCGGGCTCCGAACCAGGGTGACCAGAGCCCGGAGAGGGCGCCGACCGCGTCGTCGTAGCGCGCCAGGGCGTCGGCCCCGGGATCATCGCCGTGGGCGAGCAGCCCCACCGCCTGGAGCTGGGCAGGCACCGCATGGATGGTCAGGAGCCCCTCGGTGACCCACATCGGGCGCAGCGCGTCGAGCTCAGCGAGCACGTCGGCGGGATCGCGGCCCTGGGCCAGCTCGATGGACGCGGCGACCGACCGCATCTCGGCCGCCTGCGCGGCGGGAGGCTGGCCGGCGATCTGCAGCAGCGCCAGGGCCTCGGGCCAGCGGCCACGCACCAGCTCGACCCAGCCGAGCTGGCGGCGGGAGTTGAACCCGTAGGGCCCCCACGGGCGCCGCTCGAGCCGGGCACGGTCGAGGGCGTGCCGGAACCACCGTGCGGCGGAGTCCCAGTCCGCCTCGTCGGCGTAGGAGAGCCCCAGGATGTGCAGGGAGCGCAACTCGGCGTCGAGCGCACCCGCCTGACGGGCCCGCTCCGCGGCCTGCTCGAGCTCGGCGCGCATCGTGGCAGCGGGGGCGGTGGCCATGCCGGCGACGGTGACGGCGGCCTCGGAGGCCAGCATGGCGAGCCCCAGCCGCTCGCAGATCTCCAGCGCCTCGCGTGCGGCTCCCTGCGCCTCCTCGGCATGCCCCTGCCAGGCTCGGATGCGTGCGTGTGTGATGAGCACGCGTGCGCGCAGGCCGCCCGCGTCGGCGGGCACCAGACGCACCGCCTCCTCCGAGAGCGGCACGCACTCGATGTCGCGCTCGGTCGGGTAGAGGTAGTTCGCCTGGGCGGTGAGGAGCCGCGCACGCTGGGCGTCGGTGGGGCTCGCCATGCGCGCGAGTTGGTCGGCCACCAGCTCGGCCGCCCGGAAGGGCAGCCCGGCCGCGAGCAGGGCGTCACCCGCCTCGACGGCGATCTTGGAGGCATCCAGGCCGTGCTCGACGTCTCGCAGGGCCGGTTCCGCCAGCAGTTCCAGCGCTCGTTGCAGGTGACCTGCCGCCTCGTCCGGGCCGCCCACCTCACCGGCCTCGCGACCGGCGCGTACGGATGCGTCGAGGGCCGTCGGCAGGTCGCGCGCGAGCCGCGCGTGCCGGGCCAACGCGGCCGCCGTGCCCCACGCCCGACCCTCGCGCAGCGCCGCCGCGTAGGTCGCGTGCAGACGCTGCCGCTCGCCAGGCAGCAGGTCGTCGTAGACCGCCTCGGCGAGCAGCGCGTGGCGGAACACGTAGTCGCCCCGGTCGGCGACCAGCACGTGCGCCTCGACGGCGGCACGCAGGGCCTCGTCGAGCACGCCCGGAGGCACGTCGGCTCCGGCCAGGAGCAGCTCGTGGGAGACGCGACGGCCGCCTACCGCGGCGGCACGCACGACGAGCCGCGCGTCGGCGTCCAAGCGATCGAGTCGCACCAGCAGCAGGTCGGCGAGGTCATCGGGGATGCCTCGGTCGAGCTGGTGCACGGCTCCGACGAGCTCTTCGACGAAGAACGCGTTGCCCTCGGCCCGCTCGACGATGCCCCGCAGGTGCCGCTCCAGGTTCTGCTCCCCGGGGAGCAGCGAACCGGCCAGGGTGCGCACGTCGTCGTCGCGCAGGGGCTCCAGGGCGATCCGTGCGACCCCGCGCAGTCGCGCCCACTCGGCGACCTGACGACGCAGGGGGTGTCGGCGGTGCAGGTCGTCGGAACGGTAGGAGGCGACCAGCCGGACCCGCCCCTCGCCCTCGGCGAGCCGGGTCAGTAGGAAGGAGACGAGGTCGCGCGTGGACGGGTCGGCCCAGTGCAGATCCTCGACCACCAGGAGCATGCGCTGCTCGGCGGCGGCCGCGGCCAGCACGGCGTGCACCGCCTCGAGCACCGACCCGCGCTCGGCCATGGCGACGACTTCCTCGCCTCGCTCCGTGTCGTGTTCGCGGGGTCTCGCCGCGAGGAGTCCGCGACGGCCGGACTGGAGGCGCAGCAGCGCCGGGTGGTCGCCGGCAACGGCCTCGACCACCCCTGCCCGATGCTCGAGCAAGCGGCCGAGCACCTCGGTGAAGGGCAGGTAGGGCAGCGCGCTGTCGCCGACGTCGAGACAGTGGCCGGCGACCACCTGCCACCCCTGCTCCAGCGCCCGGTCGCGCAGCGCCGTCAGCAGTCGGGTCTTGCCGACGCCGGCATCGCCCGAGAGCAGGACGGCGCTCGCCCGGCCGGCCTCGACCTCGCCGTCGGCGCGCGGATCGTCGCCGGACCCGACACCGACCAGGCCGCACAGCTGTGCCAGCTCGGCGTCGCGCCCGACGAGGGGGCGCGGGGTGAGGGCGGGCACCGCCCCATCATGGCGGCGCCCACCGACAGACGTAGGCGACGACGCGGGGTTCACCCCTGGATCGTGGACCGCCGGCGGGCCGTGCGGCGGAGCAGGTGCCCCCCGACGCGCTGGCGGCGCACCCGGGTCTGCGGGAAGCGATAGTCGATCTCGGCCTTGAGGTTCTCGATGCGGTAGGAGCTCATGCCACGAATCTCGTGCCCTGAGGTAGGCCCGCACATCGGGAAGGTGCCTTATCTCTGGTCCGCCCCGAGCCCGGCTACCTCAGACCGGGCCGACCGGCAGACTGTGCCGCATGGAGTTCCGCGACGTGGTGCGGCAGCGGCGCATGGTGCGTGACTACACCGACGAGCCGGTGGCGGCGCATGTCGTCACGCGGGCCTTCGAGCACGCGACCCGGGCGCCCAACGCGGGTTTCACCCAGGGGTGGGCCTTCGTGCTGCTCGACACCACCGACGCGGTGCGCGGCTACTGGACGACGACCGCCGGCCCCGACCGGGTGGCCGACCCCGACCGCTGGCTGGCCGGCATGATGCGTGCCCCCGTGGTCATCGTGCCGTGCAGCAGCCGGGCCGCGTATCTCGAGCGGTACGACGCACCCGACAAGGCCTCCACCCGCGCCCGCAACGACGCTCCGGCGGGTGAGCCGTGGACCGTGCCCTACTGGCACATGGACGCCGCCATGGCCGCCCTGCTGATCCTCCAGACCGCCGTCGACGAGGGTCTCGGCGCGTGCTTCTTCGGCATCCCGCCGCACCGCGAGACGGCGCTGCGCGAGCACCTGGGCCTGCCCCCGGACGTCGACCCCATCGGTGCGATCACCCTCGGCCACCCCGCACCCGCAGCACCCCGCGCCGGCTCGCCCCGGCGCCGCTCTCGTCGTCCGCTCGACGACGTGGTGCACCGCAGCGCGTGGCAGGCGTGAGCCGACCTGACCCTGGACCAGGTGGACGAGTTCGTGGACGCCGGCGAGGAGGTGAAGCGCTCGCCTCTCCTCGGAGTTCGCCCTCGGCGACTTCGCCTCAGCGGTACGGCGAACGGGCGGTCGCGACGTTCCTCGCGCGGGGCGAACGGATCCTTGTCGTCACCGAGGAGACCACCCTGCCCCACGACGAGGGCGCGCTCATCTCCGCTGTAGTCGACACCGTGAAGCCGGCGAGCGCGCGGGCGCGGCTGCCCAGAAGGCCAGTCAGTAGACCAGCCAGCAGACCAGCCAGCAGAGCAGCCAGGAGGCCGGCGAGAGGACGAGTACCCGTGCTCAGGCGTGAGCGCGGCCGTCGCGGCGAGGCTGGCGGCATGACCTCGACCGCGTCCGTGCCCCCTCGCGCCCTCTCGGGTGGCCGCGTCTTCGCCGCTCTCGTGACCGCATTCGCCGTGCTGGCGCTACTGGCCGCCGCGGTCTTCACCTACCTCGGCTACGTCGGCGACGACCCCTTCGACGCCTTCTGGTTCCTCTACGCGATCGCCCTCGCCGTGCCGGCCGTGAGCGCCGGCGCCCTGGGCGGCGCCGGGCTGGCGGTCACGTCGCCGACCGCACAGTGGTGGCTCGCGGGCCTCGGCGCGGGCGTCCTGGCCCTCCCGATGCTGCTGGCGGCGGCGTTCTTCGGACTGTTCTGAGGGCGCGGTCTGAGGGCGCGGGTAGGCTGATCATGGGAGTGATGCCCGTGCCCGCCGAACGCAACCAGCCCACCCGTTCCAGCACCAGCGAGGTGCAGCGCGCGCGAGACGAGGCCGAGCGTCGCAAGCGCAGCCAACAGAGCGCCTCGGCTGCCCGGATCGCCTACCAGCACCAGTGGGTCGATCAACAGGTTCGCATCGCGATGGCGAACGGAGAGTTCGACGACCTGCCCGGCGCTGGCAAGCCGATCGAGGGGCTCGGCGAGCAGCACGACCCCGACTGGTGGGTCAAGAAGCTCATCGAGCGCGAGCAGATCACCGGCGTACTGCCGGCGAGCCTGCAGTTGCGCAAGGACGACGCCCTCCTCGACTCGCGTCTGGACGCGCTGACGGTCGAGCGTGAGGTGCGACGCGAGGTCGAGGACTTCAACGCCCGCGTGATCCACGCTCGCTACACCCCCCAGGACGGCCAGCCGCCCCTGATCACCATGCCTCGCGACGTCGACGCCACCGTGGCCGCGTGGGCGCAGCGTCGCCGCGCCCGCGCCGAGGCCCGCCGTGCCGCTCAGGCCGACGCCGCTCCCGCCGTCCGTGCCCGTCGGTGGTGGCGGCCCAATCGGTCCGCGGGAGTTTCATCGGGGGACCGATAGACCTGCGGGTGCACCGACGTTGCCTCATCGGGGAACTCACTGGAACATCGGCCCCCCGATAAAACTCCGCCCACGGAAGACCACCAAACCTACCCATGAGTAACCAAGCGGGCGCGGCTGCTAGGTTCGCCCTCATGCGCAGCGCGAAGGACTTCTTCCGGCCCCTGGCGGTGGGTGCGCCCACCCCGCCGACCGAGATCCCGGCCCGCCCGAGCCGGGCGATCCACTTCTTCGACCCGAGCAACCCGAAGATGGCCGCGAAGGTGCCCGACATGGTCGGCTCGGTCGACGTGCTCCTCGGCAACCTCGAAGACGCGGTGAAGGCCGACAACAAGGTGGCCGCGCGCGAGGGTCTGGTCGAGATCGGTCAGAACACCGAGGGTCTCGGTGGCCCCGAGGCGCAGACCCAGCTCTGGACTCGCATCAACGCGCTCGACAGCCCCTGGGCACTCGACGATCTCACCACACTCATCCCCGCGATCGGGCACACGCTCGACGTCGTGATGGTGCCGAAGGTGCAGGGCGCCGAAGACATCCACTACGTCGACCGGCTGCTCGCCCAGCTCGAGGCCAAGGCCGGGCTCGACCGCCCGATCCTGGTGCACGCGATCCTCGAGACCGCGCGGGGCGTGGCGAACATCGAGGAGATCTGCGGCGCCTCCCCGCGCATGCAGGGCCTCTCGCTGGGCCCGGCCGACCTCGCCGCCGACCGCCGCATGAAGACCACCCGCGTCGGCGGCGGCCACCCCGGCTACCTGGTGCGCCAGGATCCGGCGTCCAGCAGCGAGGCCGACATCAACGCCTCGCGCAGCGTCTTCCAGCAGGATCTGTGGCACTACACGATCGCCCGCATGGTCGACGCGTGCGCCATGCACGGCATCTACCCCTACTACGGCCCCTTCGGCGACATCGCCGACGTCGTGGCCTGCGAGGACCAGTTCCGCAACGCGTTCCTACTCGGCTGCGTGGGCACCTGGAGCCTGCACCCCAAGCAGATCGCGATCGCCAAGAAGGTGTTCTCCCCCAGCGTCGAGGACGTCGCCCACGCCCGCCGCGTGGTCGCCGCCATGTCTGCCCTGGGGGGCGACGGCACGGGCGCGGTGATGCTCGACGGCAAGATGGAGGACGACGCCTCCCTCAAGCAGTGCCTGGTCATGGTCGAGCTGGCCGAGCGCCTGGCCGCCACCGACCCCGAGCTGGCCGAGCTGTACGCCGCCGCCGAGGAGGGCTGACCCCATGAGCGCCCCGACCAGCACGTTCACGCCGCTGCGCAGCGTGCTCTACATGCCCGGCTCCAACGAGCGAGCCCTCGAGAAGGCCAAGACGATCCCGTGCGACGGCCTCATCCTCGACCTCGAGGACGCCTGCGCCCCCGACGCCAAGGACGCCGCCCGCGCGCTCGTCTGCGCCGCAGCCGCGTCGGGTGAGTACGGACGCCGCACCGTCACGATCCGCGTCAACGGCCTGGGAGCCAAGTGGCACGACGCCGACATGGCGGCCGTCGCGAAGGCCGGCCCCGACGCCGTCGTGGTGCCCAAGGTGAACGGCGCCGCAGAGGTCGCCCAACTGGTGGCCGAGCTCGAGCAGCACGGCGCCCCTGAGCACACCAAGCTCTGGGCGATGATCGAGACGCCGACGGCGATCTTCGACGTCCGCGAGATCGCCGCCGCCTCCGACCGGCTCACCGTGCTGGTCATGGGCACCAACGACCTGGTCAAGGAGCTCTACGCCGAGCATGTGCCCGGCCGCGCACCCCTGCTCATCAGCCTGAGCCTGAGCCTGCTCGCCGCCCGCGCGGCCGGTGTGCAGATCCTCGACGGCGTCTACAACGACGTGAAGGACGCCGAGGGCTTCCTCGCCGAGGCCACCCAGGGCCGCCGGATGGGCTTCGACGGCAAGACCCTGATCCACCCCAGCCAGGTCGACCCGGCCAACGAGCAGTTCGCGCCCAGTGCCGCTGCGGTCGAGGACGCCCAGGGCCTCATCGAGGCCTGGGACGCCGGCTCCGGCGGCGTGGTGACCTACAAGAACAAGCTCGTCGAGAACCTGCACGTCGAGTCCGCTCGGCGCACCTTGACGATGCACGAGGCGATCACGGCCCTGCAGGGCTGACCTGCCCTACCCGTCGAGCCGCGCCACCCGGCGGACCCCCGCCGTCCTGCGGTAGGAGGCGTCGAGCAGCTCGGCGACCTCGCGCCAGTCGGTCGCAGCGCCGGCCAGGTCGAGTCCGAGCCAGCCAGTGGTGCCGAGGTAGGCGGGCACGAACACCCGCTCGTCCTCCAGCAGCGCCGGTCGCTCGGCCTCCTCGGGCAGCACCAGCACGCACTCCTCGTGCGAGACCCACTCGCCGTCGACCCGCTGCGAGCCGCCGTAGTAGCAGAAGACCTTGGTGGTGAAGAACGCCGGACGACCGTGCGAGACCTTCTCGGCCGCATCCGGGAATCCCAGCGCGACCTCGCGCACCCGGGCGAGCAGCGGATCGTCGTCGCGGAACATCTGCGGGTGCGCCACGGTCACTCCCCTCCCGGGTCGGCCCCCGGGCCGTTCCCCGGATCCCCCCGCCGGAGCGCATCCCCGACCCGATTCCGTACGGAACCGACCACGCTGCCGGCCATCTGGCCAGCCGTACCGCCGAGGTCGCGCAACGTCGAGGCCAGGCTGTCCTGGCTCCGCTCGAAGGCCTGCTGGTAGGAACGTGCGGCATCGCGAGCGGCATCGCTGAGCGACGCGTCGTGGTCGTCGGTGCGGCGCGGGTAGTCGCCCGCCAGCACGCGCGTGTACTCCCCGGAGTCGAGCCACCGACGCAACTCGGCCGCCCGCGACACCGCGAACGGATGGCTGGCGTTCTCCATGGCGAGCAGCTTGAGCACCGAGTCGCGCACATCGCCGGACTCGTCGTATTCCCGCGCCTGCTCGAGGAACGATGCCTGGTCGAGCTGCTCGAGGTGCCCGCCGCTGGCCAGCTGCATGTGCACCCGCACGACGACAGCAGGATCCTGGGTGGCGAGCAGGCCGGCGCGGTCAGCGGAGAGCTCGGCCTTGCGCGACCACTCGTACAACGCGGCGACGATCGCGCGCAGGCCCAGCCCGCCGAGAGGCACCGCACCGAACACCGCCGTCAGCTGGATCAGCCGCTGCAGCAACGTCTGGTACAGCGCGTGGCCCGACATTGCGTGGCCGAGCTCGTGGGCGATCGCGAACCTCAGCTCAGACTCGTCCAGCAGGTCGACCAAGCCCGAGTTGAGCACGATGACGGGCCGCTGCATGCCGATCGTCATGGCGTTGAGCATCGGGTTCGCGGTCACGTACATCTCGGGCAGCTCGGCGCAGTCGAGAGTCCGGCCGACCTCGCCGAGCAACCGGTGCAGCTCCGGGAACTGGCGGTCGTCGACGCGCACGGCCGAGCCGAGGAGCATCAGGCGCACGGCGCGTTCGTTGACCAGCCCCGAGAGCGCCTTGACCACGGAGTCGAAGCCCTTGAGCCGGCGCAGTGCCACCAGCGCACCCCGGTCGGCCGGGTGCTCCCAGGTTCGGGAACTGATGCCGGGCAGCAGCACCCGGGACCGAGCGATGTCGCCCACCATGGCCCCACTGTGTCACGGTGCGGTCATGCGCGCCGTCGTCCAACGCACCCTCTCTGCCCGCGTCGAGGTCGCAGGCGAGGTCGTCGGCAGCATCGAAGGGCAGGGCCTGCTGGTCTACCTCGGCATCACCCACGACGACACGGAGGCCGACGTCGCCTGGCTGGCCCGCAAGATCTGGGGGCTGCGGATCCTGCGTGAGGAGCGCTCGGCGTCCGACGTCGACGCACCCGTGCTCGTGATCAGCCAGTTCACGCTCTACGGCGACGCCCGCAAGGGCCGGCGTCCGAGCTGGACGGCGGCCGCACCCGGATCCGTGGCCGAACCGCTCTACCAGGCCTTCTGCGCCGAGCTCGAGACCCTCGGCGCGCACGTCGAGCGCGGGGTTTTCGGCGCCGACATGGCGGTGCACGGCGTGAACGACGGTCCGATCACCCTCCTGATCGACACGGCGACCCGCTGACCCCTCACCCGTTGTGGGTGTGACGCAGGCCACGTTCGTGCTCTATCGTTTCTTTACTTCTCGCCTATCCCAGCAATGCCCAGCGCGCGCGAGCCGCATCGGGTAACAATGCTGGCGTCAGCCCAGCCCCTCCCCCCACCGACCCGGATCCCCTGTCCGAGCCGCAAGGAGTACTCATGACATCCCGCACCCACCTCGCCGCCCTCGGCGTGGCGCTGACCCTGGCCGGTGCTGCGCTCGCGCCGACCTCCGCGCTCGCCGCTCCGGCGACCCCCAGCGCCCCGCCCGTGACCCAACCGGTGACCCAGCCCGAAAGCGGTCGCGTCACCACCGGAGCCACCACCCTCGACGTTCAGGGCAAGGGCCGCACGCCGTTCACCTACCAGGGCAGCGGCTACGGCACGTCCGTCACCGGCGGGCAGGTGCCGGTCGGCTCGGGCCGCACCGGCCTGACCCGCGTCTCGTGCACCAGCCAGACCGGCAAGTCCAACCGCAACTACGTCGCCGAGGCCGAACTGCCCGGCGCCGGCACCGTCGACGCCGTCAGCTCCAAGGTCGTCACGCGCCGCAAGGGCACCCGCTTCGAGACCTTCGCCAAGCACAAGGTCGCCTCGGTCGTGCTCGCCGACACCCCGCTGGGCTCACTCTCGGTGAGCGGCGTCGTCGCGGTCGCCAAGGCATTCCACACGCCGAAGGGCTTCGGTACCTACACGAACACCAAGATCGCGGGCATCACGTTCACCCCGCCGGTCGGCGACCCCCAGGTGATCCCGATCCCGACCCCCGGCCAGCCGGTCACCATCCCGGGCCTGGCCACCCTGACCCTGGGTCGCGGCATCGAGAAGCACAGCCAGCACGACGGTCGCGCCTTCGCCGTGGCCCTGGTCGTCAAGGTCATCCCGACCGAGACGGTGGTCAAGGTCGGCCGGAGCGTCGCGAAGATCACCGACGGCTACAAGACCGGCATCTTCCACGGCAGCTCGTTCCCGGCCAAGGCCTCCGTGCTCGGCGACATCGTCAAGGTCGGCCGCGTCATCAACCGCGTCATGCCGTGTGCCGGCACCGACGGCCAGCTCCAGGTCGAGAAGGCCGCCGACGTCAACATCGGCGACCAGGTCAAGGTCGGGGCCGCCGAGGCCAAGCAGATCGGACGCCAGAACCGTCAGCGTGCCACCGGTCGCGAGGCCTCGCAGGTGGCCGGCGTCGACATCGGCGGCCAGCTCCAGGTCGAGGCCATCAAGTCCTACGCCAAGATGACCCGCTACCGCTCGGGCAAGAGCAACCGCAACGCGGGTATGAGCGTCGGCGGCATCACCCTCGGCGGCCAGGAGATCTCGCTCGACCAGCTCAAGCAGGGCATCGAGATCCCGGGTCTGGCGAAGGTGCAGGCCGACATCCGCAAGAAGGTCGGCGGTGGCATCAAGGTCATCGGCCTGCGCATCACCCTGCTCGACGGCACCGGCGCCGTGGTCGACCTGGCCACCTCGCAGATCCGCATCGACAGCAAGTAGCACGTACGACGGCGCCCCTCCCCCCACTGGGGAGGGGCGCCGTCTGCTTTCTCACAGCTCGCTCCCCGGGACGCGCGTCACTCCAGGCATGCGGGTCATGTCTCATGAGGGGTGTGCGCTCCCTCCTCCCGAGTTCCCCGGTCACCGGGCCCGGCCCCGCTCGCCGCTGGGCCATGCTGGGTGCCTCGACGCTGGCGCAGGCGGCCGCGGCCACGGCGATCCACGGGCCGGCGTTCCTCATCCCGGTGCTGCACACGCAACGGGAGTTGAGCCTCGGGGCGGCAGGCCTGGTGGCCGCTGCCCCGACCATCGGCGTCATGCTCACCTTGGTCGGGTGGGGCTTCCTCACCGACCGCTACGGCGAGCGCGCCGTACTGCTCACCGGTCTCGGGGCCACCACGATCGCCAGCGGGGCCGCGGCCCGCGCCGACTCGACGACGCTCCTCGCAGTGACTCTGTTCCTCGCCGGGGCCGCGGCCAGCAGTACGGCCGCGGCGAGCGGCCGCGTCGTCGTGGGCTGGTTCCCGCCGCGTCGCCGGGGCCTGGCCATGGGCATCCGGCAGATGGCCCAGCCCGTGGGGGTCGGTGTGGCGGCGGTGAGCATCGCGGTCGTCGCGGAGTCGCGGGGTATCGGACACGCTCTGCTCGTGCCCACGGTCGCGACCGCGGCGGCCCTCGTCGTGGTCGCGCTCGTCGTGCTCGACCCGCCGCGGCCGGACCGCAGCCTGACGCCCGCACCGAATCCCTACCGCGACGGCTACCTGGCCCGCGTCCACGGCGTCTCGGTGCTGCTGGTGGTGCCGCAGTTCCTCGTGTGGACCTTCGCCCTCGTGTGGCTGGTCGACGACCGCGGCTGGTCGGCCGGCGCGGCCGGTACCCTCGTCGGCCTCGCCCAGGTCGCCGGCGCGCTGGGCCGGATCGCCGCCGGGCAGGTCAGCGACCTGGCGTCCAGCCGGCTCCGACCGCTGCGCTGGGTGGCGTGGATCGCCGCCGCCACCATGGCCCTGCTCGGCCTGACGGCGGCCCTGGGCCTGGCGGTCGCCGTCCCGCTCGTGGTCGTGGCGACGGTGGCGACGGTGGCCGACAACGGACTCGCCTTCACCGCGGTGGCCGAGCGTGCCGGGCCGTTCTGGTCCGGTCGGGCGCTCGGACTCCAAAACACCTCCCAGTTCCTCACGGCCTCGGCCGTGCCGCCGCTGGCCGGCCTGGCGGTCGGTCACCTCGGCTACGCCGCCACCTTCGCGATCGCCGCGCTGTTCCCCGTCGCCGCGGCCCCCCTCGTGCCCGTGCGTGGCGAGCATCCGCTGGGCCACAACTGAGAAACAGGTGAGGGAAAGAGGCGACAACCTCAGCGTCCGCGGCGCATGATGCGCGGATGCAGCGTCGCTCCCTCCGGTCCCGGGTGAGGCCCAGCCTCCGACTCGCCCTCGCCGCCGCCACCGCGGCAGGCCTGATCGGGGGCGCTCTGGTCGCCACCGGCACAGCCGGGCCGGTCGCAGCAGGCGACGTGCCGCGCGTCGACCTGCGCACGGTGCACGAGGTCGACAGCGGTCAGGGCCTGCCGCTGGTGACCGCGGACGGCGAGCGCATCCACGTGCACGCCGAGAACGGCGACAAGAACGCCATCTCCCGGGCAGTGCTGGCCGACGACTCCGACCAGAGCGTCGACGTCAGCGACCCCACCACGCCCGCCGAGCGGGTCTCGGCCGAGAACTACGTCGAGCGGGAGCGCGAGCGGCGCGACCCGCGCCTGACCACCGCGCCGATCACCCAGAAACGCCGTCTGCACCCGCAGGACCGCTACGCGCTCGCGAGCGGCTGCTACTCCTTGGTCGACGGCGGCGAGCCGCTGTACTTCAAGGCCACCGACCTCGGCACCTACCTCATCCAAGACGCCGACAGCCTGCTGCTGGCCGCCGGCGGCGAGCGCACGTCGTCCGCCACCTCCGAAAACGTGTGGACGGCGCGCGGACCCGGACGACGGCTGCGGTTCGCCGCGGGCGGGAGCGCGCTGGAGATCGGCGGCGCGAACGTCTTCGCGCCGACCCGCACGAGCGGCTGCTCGACGTTCCCCGAGTCGCAGATCTCGGTGAGCGGCCGGCCGCACGCGGGCGTGACGCCGTACCAGGAGGTGCGCGGCTACGTCGACGCGCACACCCACGGCATGGCCTTCGAGTTCCTCGGCGGCGACGCGCACTGCGGCAGGCCGTGGGATCCGTTCGGCGTGACCGTGGCGCTGGTCGACTGCCCCGACCACACCTACACCGACGGCTACGGCGCCCTCCTCGAGACCGCGCTGTCGGGCAAGCCCGGCCACGACCCGGTCGGCTGGCCGACCTTCAAGGACTGGCCGGCACCGGACTCACTGACCCACGAGGGCACCTACTACCGGTGGCTCGAGCGGTCGTGGCGCGGCGGTCAGCGGATCTTCGTGAACCTGCTGGTCGAGAACAACCAGCTCTGCCAGCTGTACCCCATCAAGCACAACTCCTGCGACGACATGGACTCCATCCGGCTCCAGGCCGCCGACATGTACGCGATGCAGGACTACATCGACGCGCAGTTCGGTGGCCCCGGCAAGGGGTTCTACCGGATCGTGAAGAACCCGTTCCAGGCCCGACGCGTGATCAACCGGGGCAAGCTCGCGGTGATCATGGGCATCGAGACCTCGGTGCCGTTCGGCTGCACGTTCAAGAGCGTGCCCGGCGTGGGCGACGTCCCGGCCTGCGACGCAGCAGACATCGACAAGCAGCTCGACGAGGTGCACGCGCTGGGTGTGCGCCAGATGGAGCTGGTGAACAAGTTCGACAACGCCCTCTCGGGCATCACCGGCGACAACGGCTCCACCGGCGTGCTCGTCAACGGCGCGAACTTCCTCGAGACCGGCACCTTCTGGGACATGCAGCACTGCGAGCCGGCCGACGGCGAGAGCAGTGACCACGAGCAGTACGCCGCGCCCACCATCTCAGCGGAGCAGCAAGACGCACTCTTCGGGGCGGTCGCGCAGGTCTTCGGGGCCGCGAGCCTGCCGGCAGTGCCGTTGTACCCGCCGCCCGCGCACTGCAACAGCCGAGGGCTCACGACGCTCGGCGAGCACACCATCGCCGGGCTCGCCGCGCGCAAGATGATCTTCGACCCCGACCACATGAGCGTGAAGGCGCGCAGCGCCGCGCTCGACCAGATCGACGCCATGGGCTACCACGGCGTCATCTCCAGCCACTCGTGGTCGACGCCCGACGCCTACCCGCGGGTCTACGCCGACGGCGGCACCATCACGCCCTACGCCGGCGACAGCACCGGCTTCGTGGCCAAGTGGCGCCGGCACCTCGGCTGGGCCGACTCGCGCTACTACTACGGCATCGGCTACGGCGCCGACATCAACGGCCTCGGCGCGCAGGGCGACCCGCGCGGAGCCGACGTCCCGAACCCGGTCACCTACCCCTTCGAGGGTCTGGGCGGTGTGACCATCAAGAAGCAGCACGCCGGAGAGCGCGTCTACGACATCAACGTCGACGGCGTCGCGCAGTACGGCCTCTACCCCGACTGGATCGAGGATCTGCGCAAGATCGCCGACGCCGAGCACGCCGGCGACGGCGCGAAGATCGTCGCCGACATGGAGCGCGGCCCCGAGGCCTACCTCCAGATGTGGGAGCGCGCCTACGGCATCGCCCCTGACTCCTGCCGCAATCCGGGCGAGCGCCAGTCCCTGACCCGAGTCAAGCACCGCCTGGGCACCGGCATGAGCACGACGCAGGTCATGCGCGCCGTCGGTCAGCCCACGACGCGCCTGGCCCACACCTTCGGCTTCTGCGCGAAGAACGGTCGCGGCGGCACCGTGCACGTCAAGGCGGTCTTCGACGCCTCCGGGCACCTGCGGGCCGTGCGCAGCTGAACCTCCGGCGCCTGCCCGAAGTTACCTCTCGGTAGGATCATGCTCATCCCGGACGGGGGCCACGCGCCGGCGTCCGAACCCCTAGGCTCGGCGGGCGGCCGTCGACGCGGCCGCAAGAGACGAGGAGCGCCCCCAGCATGCAGATCTTCGCCATCGTGGTGGCCCTGGCTTTCACAGCCGTGGCCGCCGTCATGACCGTCCGTGCGGTGCGGCACATCCTAGGGGTGGTGCGCATCGGCCAGCCGGCCACGCGCAGCGACAACCCCGGCGCCCGTACCGTGACGCTGCTCAAGGAGTCGTTCCTGCACACGCGGATGCTCCAGTGGACCTGGGTCGGCATCTTGCACTGGTTCGCCTACGCAGCGTTCCTGCTGCTCTCGACCGCGGTCGGCGCGGCCTACATCCAGCTCTTCGAGCCGGAGTGGGCGATCCCGCTCCTCGGCCACTTCTTCGTCTACGAGTGGCTGGCCGAGTTCCTGGGTCTCATGGGCTCGCTCGCGATCATCCCGCTCATCGTCTACCGGCTCACGCACACGCCGGCCAAGCTCGGACGCCGCAGCCGCTTCTTCGGCTCCACCATGTGGCAGGCCTACTTCGTCGAGGCGATGGTGCTCATCGAGAGCTCCGCGATCCTCTTCATCCGCGGTGCGGAGTACAACCTCGGTCAGGCGAACGGCGAAGACCACGCCAGCGGTCTCCACTTCCCGATCGCGCAGTTCTTCGGTCACCTCTACCCGACCGGCTCGGGCTCGATCGACACGCTCGAGAACATCATCATCGTCATCGCGCTCATCAAGATCGTCTCGGCGATGGTCTGGCTGATCGTGATCAGCGCGAACCTCACCATGGGTGTGGCCTGGCACCGGTTCGTCGCCTGGTTCAACATCTGGTTCAAGCGCGAGTCGGTCGGCCGTGCCACCGACGGCGCCACCACCGCGCTGGGCGCCGTCAAGCCGCTGACCAGCAACGGCGAGGCCGTCTCGCTCGACGACGTCGAGGAGCTCGACGAGGAGGCCACCCTCGGCGTCGGCTCGGTCGAGGACTTCGCCTGGAAGGGCATCCTCGACTTCACCACGTGCACCGAGTGCGGCCGCTGCCAGAGCCAGTGCCCGGCCTGGAACACCGACAAGCCGCTCTCCCCCAAGCTGCTCATCACCGCGTTGCGCGACCACGCCTACGCGAAGGCGCCCTACCTCCAGGCGCCCGAGGGCGAGCGCGAGGCCCTGCTGACGGAGGATCCCGCCCTCGCGGCCGAGGTCGAGAAGGCGCTGATCGGCGAGACCGGCGGCCGCCTCGACGGCATCGACGACGGCGAGTGGTTCTACAACCCGCCCGGTGGCGAGGCCGTGATCGACCCCGACGTGCTGTGGTCGTGCACCAACTGCGGCGCGTGCGTGCAGCAGTGCCCGGTCGACATCGAGCACGTCGACCACATCGTCGACATGCGCCGCTACCAGGTGCTCGTCGAGTCCAACTTCCCCGCGGAGCTCAACGGCCTCTTCAAGGGTCTGGAGAACAAGGGCAACCCGTGGAACATGAACGCCTCCGGGCGGCTGGACTGGGCCAAGGATCTGCCCTTCGAGGTCAAGGTGCTCGGCGAGGACGTCGAGTCGATGGACGACGTCGAGTGGCTGTTCTGGGTCGGCTGCGCCGGCGCCTACGAGGACCGCGCCAAGAAGACCACCCGCGCCGTCGCCGAGCTGCTCGACACCGCCGGCGTCGACTTCGCCGTGCTCGGCAAGGGCGAGACCTGCACCGGCGACCCCGCCCGCCGCGCGGGCAACGAGTTCGTCTTCCAGGGCCTGGCCAGCCAGAACGTCGAGACGTTCACCGAGTACAAGGTCAAGAAGGTCGTCTCGACCTGCGCGCACTGCTTCAACACGCTCAAGAACGAGTACAAGCAGTTCGGTGTCGAGCTCGAGGTCGTGCACCACACGCAGCTGCTCAACCGGCTGGTGCGTGAGGGCAAGCTGACCCCGGTCAAGGACGGCGCCGGCGCGCACAAGCGCTCGATCACCTACCACGACCCGTGCTTCATCGGCCGTCACAACGGTGTCTACGCCCCGCCGCGCGAGCTGCTCCAGGTGCTGCCCGGTGCCGAGGTCGTCGAGATGGAGCGCAACTCCGAGCGCTCGTTCTGCTGCGGCGCCGGCGGCGCGCGCATGTGGATGGAGGAGAACCTCGGCGAGCGGATCAACATCAACCGCACCACCGAGGCCATCGGCACCGGTGCCGACCAGATCGCCGTCGGCTGCCCCTTCTGCCGCGTGATGCTCTCCGACGGTCTCACCATGGCGCAGTCCAAGGGCGAGGCGCGCGAGGAGGTCGAGGTGCTCGACGTCGCGCAGATGCTGCTCGCCTCGGTCAAGGGCGAGCAGGCCACCAAGCTCGCTCCGGGCGAGGGGGCAGCGGCCGAGCCCGCGCCGGCAGCCAAGGCCGCACCGGCGGAGGAGACCAGCGAGGAGCCCGCGGACGCGCAGGACGTCGCCACCCAGGCGGAGCCCGAGGAGGGCGACGTCACCGACACCGACACCACGGTCACCGAGACTGCTGACGCCGGCCCGGCCGCCAAGGCCTCCGGCGGTTCCTCGCTCTTCGACGACGCGTCGTCGATGTTCGACGACGACGGCACCGACTCCGAGCCGGACGCCGAGCCCGAGACCGCAGCCGACGACAAGGCACCCGCCGAGGAGGCGAAGGCCGCCGAGTCCGCCGGTGACTCGTCCGGTGACTCGTCGGACGACGCGTCCGGCGACGCGTCGGACGACTCCGGCTCCGGCGGCGGTTCACTCTTCGACCTCGGCGGCGACGAGGACGACGAGCCGGCCGCGAAGACGGAGCCCGAGGCGAAGTCCGAGCCTTCGTCCAAGGAGTCGGCGGACAAGCCGGCAGACGAGGAGCCGGCTGCCAAGACGGAGGCGAAGCCGTCGGCCGACGAGGGCGACGACCTGGGTTCGGGGGGTTCGCTGTTCGACCTCGGTGGCGACGACGAGCCCGAGGAGAAGCCTGCCGCGAAGGCGGAGCCTGAGGCGAAGTCCGAGCCCGAGCCCGAGCCCGAGCCCGAGCCCGAGCCCGAGCCCGAGCCCGAGGCGGAGCCTGAGGCGGAGGCCGAGCCCGCGCCTGAGAGCACTGACGAGGCCGAGACCGAGACCGAGGCCGAGGAGTCCGCCGCCCAGGCGGAGTCCGAGCCGAAGGCGGACCTGGGTTCGGGCGGTTCGCTGTTCGACATCGCCGCACCCGAGGAGGCCGCTCCGGCCCCGAAGGCGCAGGACGAGGCCGAGCCCGAACCCGAGGACAAGGCCGAGCCGGAGGCCAAGGCCGAGCCGGAGCCGGAGTCAGAGGCCGAGCCCGAACCGGAGGCGAAGACCGAGCCGTCGCCGGCGTCGTCCGGCGAGGCGGTCGAGCCCCGCAGCGACGTAGACTTCGACGACCTGGGCTCGCTCTTCGACATCGAGGAACCCGAGACCACGGTCGCCTCGAGGCCAGCCGCCGCAGCGGCCCCCGAGCCAGAGCCGGAGCCCGAGCCGGAGCCCGAGCCCGAGCCCGAGCCCGAGGTCAAGCCCGAGCCGGAGCCGGAGCCCGAGCCCGAGCCCGAGCCGGAGAAGGCCGAGAAGGCCGAGAAGGCCGAGAAGGCTAAGCCGACCTCGAGCGGGGAGGCCCACCAGCCCAAGACCGACGTCGAGATCAGCGACGAGGGCTCGCTCTTCGACCTCTGAGGCCGGAAGTCTCCCCGTCGCCTCACTGTGTGGTGGATCGGTTCAACCAGGTTGAACCGATCCACCACACTGTCGTTTCAGGGGTGTCGGTCGGCGCACGGTTGGCAGGTCGTCGGCGCCCCGTACCAACCACGGCGGCGCAGCACGGCGGCGACTGCCCGTGCGGTCGCGCACGGCCGCTCGACCACCTGCCCCCACCCGAGCCGGACGACGCGACCCGACTCCGCCGCCGCCACGGCGAGGTCACGCTCGAGATCCCGGTCGCCGGGCTCGGGCCGAGGAGTGGTGCAGCCGACCGTCGAGCTCGACCACCACGCCCGCCACGTCGTACCGGACGTCCGCGAACCCCGTGTGGCCGCCGTACTCGATCCGGGCCTGCCGGGTGCCCGACGGCAGCCCGTGCGCTCGCTCCACCCGGCTCAGGTACTCGCGCTCGAGAACCGAGCACGTCCCGGCTGCGACGTCGTCGCGCACGCCCGCCAGCCACAGCCGGCGGCGCACCCGCGGGCGGCCGGCGAGCGCGCGACGCAGGTGCGCGGGCGTCGTCCGTCGTGACCCGCAGGCATCGGCCAGTGCCGCCACGGCATCGAGCAGGGAGTCCGCCTCGAGGGCGACGTCGAGTGCGGCCTCGGGGTAGAGGAGCCGCGGAGGACTCAGGTTCCAGGCCACCCGGTCGGTGAGCCCAGCCACCCGCAGCAGCCGCACATCATCGGGTGCCTTCCGGTGCCGCCCGCGCTCCACCACCACCTACAGCACCCGCGCGTCCCGGCCGGTGCGCCCGGGCCCGTCGTAGGCGCGCAACGCCGACTCACCTGTGAGTGCGGCCTCGGGGCCGGCCCAGAGCACGGCCGTCCAAGCGCGCTGGAGCCACGTGAGCGAGCCGTTGTGCCCCACGTAGACACCTGCGTGGACAGTCACCAGCTCCCGTCGACGGATCGTGCGCGTCACCGCCGTGCGGTCGACGTCGTCGATCGCGAGCAACTGACGCCGCGCGACGACGCCGTCCTGCTGGCGGAGCAGCCGCGCGATCTCGTCCATGCCTCTCACCCTGAGGCCGGCGCCGAGCGACGCACCCGCGCACGAGCGCGTCTGTGGAGAACGCGGGAACCAGATCGACCTGTGGACCAGTCATACGGTCAGCACACCCACCCACGGCCAGTAGAGGACGCCATGGAGCTCGCCGAGTACGTCGCCGCGCGCCGCACCGCCCTGGTGCGCAGCGCGGTGCTGCTCGGGTGCCCCGAGGCCGACGTCGAGGACGTCGTGCAGGCCACGCTGCTGCGCTGCCATCGCCAGTGGCGGCGCATCGGGCGCGCCGAGCGGCCCGACGCCTACGTGTACCGGATGCTCGTCAACGTCCTGCGCGATGCCCGTGCCCGACGGTGGAACGCCGAGCACCCGACGTCCGACCTGCCGGACGAGGCCCGCGAGCACGACCCCACCACCGGCCTCGCCGTGCGGGCGGCGCTCGCCCGGATGCCTGCCGAGCAGCGCGACGTGCTGGTGCTGCGCTACTACGCCGACCTCTCCGAGGCCGACATCGCCGCGGCCCTCGACATCGCGCCGGGCACGGTCAAGAGCCGAGCGTCGCGGGCGCTCGCGGCGCTGGCCTCCGACTCCAGCCTCACCCCCGACGGGAGCCACGGATGAGCGACCAGACGACCACCCCCGAGGCCGAGGACCACGCACGCACCCTGCTGCTCGCCGCGGCCGAGACCATCGACGTGCCGCCCGGCCTCGGCGTGCCGCAGAGCACCGGACGGCGCTGGGCTCTGCCCGCGATCGCGGCCGGGGTCGTGCTGGTGCTGGGCGTGGGGGTGGGCGTCGTCGCCCACCAGCTGCGCGTGCCGGTGAACGTGGAGCCTATGCCGCTCGAGGTTCCCGGGCACACCGTCGGCGGCGTCGTGCCACAGACGGGACTCATGACGCCCGACCAGGCCCGGACGACTCTGACCGACGCCGGGTACACCGTGCGACTGGTGGACTCCTCGAAGCTGGGGTGTCGCCCCCTGCTCGGCCGGGTGTTCGAGACTCGACCGATGGCCGGTAGCGCTGTGGAGCCCGGTTCGACCGTCACCGTGCGGGTGGCCGTGCCGGGACCGACCGACGACTGCATCATCCAGGAGAACCGACCCGAAGCCGTCGCGGCGGCTCTGCTCGACCGACTGCGGTTCGGCGCCCGGGCGCAGACCGAGGAGAAGTGGCTGCGCTACCGCGTCGAGTTCGCGCCCGAGGTGCAGGTCTACGTCGACGGCGACCTCGCCGGCATCGTGCTCGGCGACGAGACCACGTCTCTACCTCCCGAGCAGTGGCCCGACGCCGCGGTGGCCGCGTTCCTGCGCTCGCTGGAACGCGGCGTCGTCTCCGTCGGCGAGGACGACGGAGACGACTTCGCCTGCGGCGACACCGATCCACCGCGCGCTCTGCAGGGCCGGCCAAGCATCGTCGTCTCGTCCGGCGACCCCCGCCCCAGCGACTTCATCGCGGCCGGTTGCTCGTGGCTTCGCATCTACCGCGACGCCCGGGGCCGCATCGACGCCCTTGCCTGGACCCCCTGGCCCGAGTGAGATCGCGCCGCACATCATCGCTCCGATCCCGTGACGGCCACCACACTCACTCGTTACCCTTGTTGAACACCCGTCAACACCGGAGGTACCCGTGGCGCCCCGTCGTCCGCTCGCCGCCTTGCTCGGGCTCGCCCTCAGCGCCACCGCGCTGAGCTTCGCCGCGCCCAGCCAGGCCGCACCCGCCAGCCCGCACCGGCCACCCGTCGTACAGACGAAGGGCGCCGACGCCAAGGCGCCGCGCATGCACTGGACGCCGCGCAAGGCGCAGTACCCCGGCACCGTCACCCGCAGCGACCTGCCGATCACCATGTCGGACGGCGTGGTGCTGCGGGGAAACCTGACGCTGCCCGCCGACGCCGACGGGCAGGCCATCGGGAGGAGGTTCCCGGTGATCGTGACGATCACGGCCTACAACAAGTCCGCCACGAGCGGAACGCCGATCGCGGGCGACTCCGGCGACTACCTGGTGCGGCGCGGCTACGCCCGGCTCGTCGTCGATGCGCGCGGCACCGGCTCGAGCAACGGGCAGTGGAACGCCTTCGACACCCGGGAGAACAAGGACTCCGGCGAGATCATGACGTGGGCCCACGAGCAGAAGTGGAGCAACGGCAAGACCGCCATGGCCGGGCCCTCCTACATGGGCATCAACCAGATCTGGGCCGCCGCCGCGCACCCGCCGGGGCTCAAGGCGCTCTTCCCGCAGGTACCGGGCGCCGATGTGTACCGAGACGTCGTGGCCAGCGGCGGCGCGATCGACGTCGGGTTCATCCCACTCTGGCTGGGTCTGGTGACCAGCACCGGCCTCATCCCTCCCGCCTACGGCGCCGACGACCCGCAGAGCGCCTTCAGCGTGCTGCTCGACCACATCCAGGGCGCCCTCGGGTTCACGGCCCAGGTCGTGCCGGCCTCGCTGCTGGCCCAGGAGCCCGCCTACGACGGCGATTTCTACCAGCAGCGCTCGAACATCAATGTCGTGAACAAGGTGAAGGTGCCGGCGTTCTTCGTCTCCGGCGAGTACGACCTCTTCCAGCGCGGCACCCCGCTGCTCTTCGAGGCGCTACAGAAGAACCACGTGCCCACGAAGATGATCGTCGGCCCCTGGGACCACCTCCAGGGCTCCTCGGGCGAGGGCCTGGACGATGCGGGCTACGGCACGCTCTCGGAGCTCCAGTTGCGCTGGTTCGACCACTACGTCAAGGGCATGCCCGACCCGTGGCTGAACCGCGACATCAAGGCGCTCACCTACTACGAGCAGGGCTCGGGCAACTGGACCCACGCCGGCCGTTGGATCGGCCACGACCTCCAGGGCGTCTCGTACAAGCTGTCCGGCAGCGCGACCAACCTCCAGGGCGGCGATCTCGGCCGCGCCCGCCCTGCCACCGGCTCCGCCACCGTGCTGCCGGTGCCGGTCTCGGGGCTGTGCACGCGCTCGGCCAACCAGTGGACCGCCGGGGTGGTGAACTCGGCGACATCCCAGCTGCCCACAGGCAACCCGTGCCTGCAGGACAACCGCGTCAACGACGCCACCGGCGTCGTCTTCGACACCGCGCCGATGAAGCGTGGTGTGCGTCTCCGCGGCCCGATCGACGCCCGGCTCTACACCTCGGTGCAGGGCGCGGGCGACGGCATGCTCTCGGTCTCGGTCGAGGACGTCGCTCCCGACGGCACCGTCTCGCGGCTCACCGGCGGGTGGCAGGTGCTGAGCCTGGCGAAGCTCCAGCGCAAGAGGAGCCGCATGCTCGACGGCACGATCATCCAGCCCTGGCACCCGTTCACGAAGGCCTCCCAGAAGCCGCTCGAGGGCACCCGGCCGGTCGACGTCGAGGTGTTCCCGACCGCGGCCAAGATCGCGAAGGGGCACCGGCTGCGCATCGCGGTGCAGGCCTTCGACGTCCCGCACCTGCTCCCACCTCTGCCCACGCTGGTCGGCAGCCTCTCCGCCATCACCCTGCACACCGGCCCCGAGACGCCGTCCAGCCTCAACGTGCCGGTGGTCACCCGCCACTGACCCGCGAGGGGTCGCAAATATCGCCTCGAGGGGTCGCATATCGTTCCTGAGTAACGCGATGTGCGACCCCTCGAGCAACGATGTGCGACCCCTCGCGGGTGACGGTCAGGGGTAGTGGAGGCCGGTGATCTGCTCGGAGAGGGTCCAGAGGTGGTCTTGCGCCGACTCGTCGTAGGCCAGCTTCGCGGCCCGCACGACCTGGGGGTGGCCCGCGAACTCACCGGGTCCGCTCGGACCACAGAAGGTGGTGCCGGGCAGGTCGGCGGTGGCGGCCATCAGGGTGGGCTGCGCCCCTGCCGCCGGGGACTGGCCGGTCGCACGGATCACCGCGTCGAGGACGGCGCCCGCGCCACGCGCGCGCCCGCCGAACGGCCCGTTGAGGGCGAGGTGCGTGCCGGCGAAACCCGGGTGCGCGGCCAGGGCCTTGACCGGGATCTCCGCCTCACGGCAGCGCCGGTCGAGCCCGTAGGTGAACAACAGGTTCGCCAGCTTGGTGCGGCCGTAGGTGCCGTAGGCGCTCTCGCGGCCCCGGCCGTGCGGTGAGCGCGGGTCGTCGAAGCGGGCCGAGCGCGGCACCCGGTGGAACAACGACGACACCGTCACGACCCGTCCGGCGCCGCTGGCGATCAGTTGCGGCAGCAGGAGGCCGGTGAGCAGGAAGGGTCCGTAGTGGTTGGTGGCCCACTGCGCCGCGGCGCCACCGGTCGCCGGTGCCATCACCCCGGCGTTGTTGACCACGAGGTCGATCGCCCCCACCGACCCCGCCCGGCCACCCGCGGCCCGCACCGAGTCGAGATCGGCCAGGTCGACCCGCAGCAGTTCGAGAGACGCCTGCGTCACCTCGGCCGCGATGGCCCCGGCCGCCTCGTCGAGCTTGGCCTGGCTGCGGCCGGCCAGCACCACGCGCGCACCCCGACGGGCCAATTCCAGCGCCGTGAAGTAGCCGATGCCACCGACGCTGGGGCCGGTCACGACGACGGTGCGTCCGGCCTGGTCGCCGATGTCGGCCAGGCGCCAGACGTCGACCGGCTGCTCCATGCGAGCCATCGCCGCGGCTACGGAGTGGTGGCCAGGGCGTCGAGCACCCGGGCACCGAGCTCGGGGTCGCCCTCGATCACGACCGCGGAGGTGTCGACGTCGCCGCGCCCGCCCGCGAGTCGGATGAACGTCTCGCGGTCGACCCGCATCACCACGGTGGGGTCTGCCGGGCGCGCGCAGGGTCGCGCCTTACCGTCGTCACCGACCTGCACCGACCACGGCTCACTGCCCTCGACCTCGAGCACCATCGAGGTCCCGGCCGGGGCACCGGCCTTCTTGGCGAGCACGAAGCCGATCGACTCTCGCAGGTAGTCGGCGGTGTGCTGGGCTCCCGCGGTGTCCAGGCCGCCCGGGCGGTCGACGGCCCGGCGCACGTCCTGCTCGTGCATCCACACGTCGAGCGGGCGGTTGCGCAGCAGCGTGCCCCAGCTCCACGGCACGCCGCCGGGCGTGCGGTCGGGGGTACCGGCGGCATCGGAGGGCGCCAGCTCGGCCAACTGCTCGCGCCGCACCCCGGTGGCCTCGCGGATCTGCTGCACGATCGAGGAGGTCGGGGTGTCACGCCGGTTGATGACACCGATCTCGGTGTAGGTACCCATCAGGCTCGTGATGTGCGGCGCCTCGGGCACCTCGGCGTGCTCCTCCTGGCCGGTCGCGAGCACGACCTCCAGGTGGGCGGTGTGCGAGGCGACGGCCTTGACGTCCCACCCCGGCAGGTCGGTGGGGGCCGACCACTCGTCGGGGTCGAGGGTGTCGAGCAGATCGCAGAGATCCTGCACGCTCGTCCACCAGGCGTCGATGTAGCCGCGTAACCGCGCGGCGTCCGGGCCAGCGTCGTCACTCATGAGGCCACCTTAGGACGACGACGGCGGCGTCGAGGAGCACGTCGGCCACCTCGTCGGGAGCAGTGAGCAGGTGCAGGTGCTGGCCGGGAATCCGCCGGATCACCCAACCGGCGCGGTCGACGAGCGCCGCCTGGCCTGCGTAGGTGTCGCCGAAGGACACGTACCCACCGCCGAGCTGCAGCCAGCCCGCCGGGACCGGGGGCTCCTCCAGCAACAGTCGCAGGGGCACCCGGGGCTCGTCGCTGGTGAGCAGTTCCCAGTGCGGACCCACCACCGCCTCGACGTCGGCCCTCGGCCACCACCGCGACCACGGCGCGAGCAGCCCGTCGGAGCGCTCTTGCTCCCGCAGGAACGTCGTCCACGACGCGTCGTCCTCTTCACCGGGCAGCAGGGAGTCCAGGCACACCAGCCGCGCCCCCACCGCGGCGGCGACGGATGGCCCGAACCGCCCCGCGTTGGAGTGGGGGACCACGATATCGGCGCCGGCGGCGGCCGCCACGAAGGCATCGAGCAGCGCGTCCACGTCGTCCGCCCTCGAGCACGCGACCACCGCCTCGTGGCCTCTGGCCCGGAGTGCCTCGGCGAGCGGCTCCGCCACGGCGGACGTCGTGAGTGGACTCGGCAGCAGCGCCAGCCTCACGACACGAGCCGGACGACGAAGACCGACACGTCGTCGCCGGTGTGACCCCTGGTGGCCTCGACGAGGGTGTCGGCGATCGTCTGCACCGGTTCGTCGCGCAGTGACTCGGCCAACCGCCGTAGGCGCGAGGCTCCCACACCGAAGCTCTCGTCACGGCGCTCGAGAGCCCCATCGGTCATCAACACCAGGGTGGTGCCGGCGGCCAGCTCCTCGATCGAGTCGTGGCGGGCGACGTCGGGGTCCACCCCCACCATCAGGTCGCCCAGCGGCCCCTCGAGCCAGCGAGCGGGGTGGCCGGGCTCGAGCACCAGCGGCGAGGGGTGGCCGGCGTTCGACCACGTCCACCGACGGCTGCCGTCGGGCGCAGGGGTGCCGAGGTAGCCGTACACCAGGGTTGCGAGGGTCTCGCGGCGTTGCTCGGCCATCGTGCGATCCAGAGCGCTCAGGACGACGGACGGCGCCAGGTCGCTGGTGCTGGCGAGGGTCCGCACCGCGGTGCTCAGGCGACCCATGAGGGCCGCCGCCCCCACGTCGTGACCGGCCACGTCACCGACGACGATCCCCGCCCGCCCCCCTGGCACCTCGAACAGGTCGTACCAGTCCCCGCCGATGTGCTCGAACCGACCCGCGGAACGGTAGGCGGCACCCGTCTCGAGACGCTCCACCCGAGGCAACTGGGGGCGGATGACATCGAGCAGGCTCTCCAGCGAGGTCTGCTGGTCGGCCAGCAGCAGTGAACGGCTCACCGCCTGGCTGCAGAAGCTGGCGAGCGCCTTGAGAGTGCGCTGATCCTCGCGGCCCGGCGCCCGGGGCCGGCTCCATGAGAGCGCCAGCACCCCCTCGTGGCCGTCGCGATGTCGCATCGGCAGGCACGTCCACGCCTCACCCGGGAGCCGCTGAGGCCGCAGTCCCGGGAACTGCGCCTCCAGTTCGGCGCGGCCCGGGAGGGCCACCAGTCGGTTCTCCAGCAGCGCGAGGCCGGGCGGGTTGGAGGCGTCGATGGGCAGGTGGTCGGTCGGCCCCGTGGGGGCGTCGGGGCTCTCGGTCACGAATCGCAGCCCGGTCGGCGCGCTGCCGGGACGGGGTCGCTCGACCAGCCAGAGGCCCACGCGCTCGCAGTCCAGCTCCGCGGTGACCACCCGCTCCACGGCCTGCGCCAGTTGGTGCAGGCACCCGATGCCGTCGATCTCGATGGCCAGGCGCAGCAGGAGCTCGTTGCGCTGCTGGAGCCTGCGCTCGCGCTCCGCCGCCGCGCGGGCACGCACCGAGAGCCCCCGTTGCCGGAGCTCCGAGGTGCAGGCGTCGGCCAGGTCCGCGAGGGCGGCCAGCACGCCGGGCGGCCACGCGTGGGGCTCGGTGTCGATCACACACAGCGAGCCGACGACCCGCTCGTCGACGTCGCGCACGGGGAACCCGGCGTAGGCGATCGCCTCGTAGTCGGCGATCGCGGGGTTGTCTCGCAACAGGTGGTGCTGGCGCGCGTCGACCACCACCAGCGCAGTCTCGTGCTCGACCACGAAGCGGCAGTAGGAATGCGTGATGGGGGTCTCCCGCGCCTGCGCGAGCGCGCCATCGAGGCCGGCCGCGCCCACGAAGAGCTGGCGGACGTCGTCGGGCAGGCTGATCAGTGCCGTCGGCGCCCCGGAGATCTGTCGTGCCAGGCGCGCGTAGCGGTCCAGCGCGTCGTCTGGACCCGACGGCACCGGTGGCTCGGGAGGGTCGATCGGCAGCGCCTCGAGCATCGCCGCGTCTCCCTTCGCTCACGCTGTGGCCCCGGTACCCCGTCTGCCTCGTCCCGAACACCGCGGGCGAGAATCTCCCGCATGCGCGTACGAGCACCCGAGCTGGTCGGTCGCGGGTGGTTGAACACGTCCGCGTCTCTCTCCATGCGAGGGCTGCGGGGGCGGTTCGTGCTGCTGGACTTCTGGACGTTCTGCTGCCTGAACTGCTTGCACGTGCTCGACGAGCTGCGCCCGGTCGAGTCCACATTCTCCGACGAGCTGGTCGTGATCGGCGTGCATTCGCCGAAGTTCGTCCACGAGGGTGACCCCGTCGCGCTGGCGGCCGCGGTGGAACGGTACGACGTGCACCACCCCGTGCTCGACGATCCCGACCTCACGACGTGGTCGGCCTACACCGCGCGCGCCTGGCCGACCCTGGTGCTGGTCGACCCGGAGGGCTACATCGTGGCCACCTACGCGGGCGAGGGCCACGCCCACGCCATCGAGGCGTCGTTGCGCGAACTGGTGCCTCGGCACCGCGCCGCCGGCACGTTGCAGCCGGGGGACTCGCCGTACGTGGCGCCGCACGTCGAGAGCGGCGACCTGCGCTTCCCGGCCGACGCCGTGCCGCTGCCCGCCGCCCTCGGCGACGGGGTGCTGGTCGCCGACGCCGGGCACGACGAGGTGGTGCGTCTCGGGCCGGACGGCGAGGTGGTGGCCCGGTTCGGCGGGTTCCGCGAGCCCAACGGCGTGTGTCTCCTGCCTCCGGAGATCGCGGGCGAGGTCGGCTACGACGCCGTGGTCGCCGACACCGTCGGGCACCGCCTGGCCGGCCTCTCGCTCGCCACCGGCGCCGTGACGACGCTGGCCGGCGACGGCGAGCAGTGGCGGCCCGGCGACGGCGTCACCCGCCTCTCCTCGCCGTGGCACGTGTGCTGGTGGCGCGGCCGGGTCTGGGTCGCGATGGCCGGTATCCACCAACTCTGGACCCTCGACCCTCGCACCGGCTTGGTCGAGGCGATCGGCGGCACCACCAACGAGGGCCTGCTCGACGCCCCACTCGGCGAGGCCTGGTTCGCCCAGCCCTCCCGGCTCGCGGTCAGTGCCGACGGTTCGCGGCTCTGGCTCGCGGACGCCGAGACCTCGGCGTTGCGCTGGGTCGGTCACGACGGCGAGGTGCACACGGCCGTCGGCACCGGGCTCTTCGACTTCGGGTTCCGCGACGGCGCCGCCGACCAGGCACTGCTCCAGCACCCGCTGGGGGTGTGCGTGCTGCCCGACGACTCCGTGGCCGTGTGCGACACCTACAACGGCGCCGTGCGGCGCTTCGACCCCGCCACCGGCGTGGTCGGCACCCTCGCCGACGGTCTGGCCGAGCCGTCGGCGGCGTACGTCGACCCGGACGACGCCGGCGTGCTCGTGGTCGTGGAGTCGACCGCCCACCGGCTCACGCGCATCGCGCTGGGCGGGGCCGTGCGGTCGGTCGACGGCTTCGCCGCGGTGACGCAACGCCCCGTGACCGACGTGGCGTCGTCCTGCCAGCTGGTGGTGACGTTCAGCCCGCCTCCGGGCCAGAAGGTCGACGAACGGTTCGGACCAGCCACCCAGCTGATCGTCGAGGCGACTCCGCCCGCACTGATCCGCTCCGGAGGCGGCCGCGACACAGACCTCACCCGACACCTCGTGCTCGACCCGGCCGTCGGCGAGGGCGTGCTGCACGTGGCCGCCCGCGCCGCCTCGTGTGACGCGGACGGCGGCGAGGGCGCTGCCTGCCGGATGCACCAGCAGGACTGGGGCGTGCCCGTGCGCATCGACCCCGCGGCTCCCGCCACGCTCACCCTGCCCCTCGGCGGCAGCTGAGAGGCGCTCAGGAGTCGTCGGAGACCGGCCGCGGACCGTACTCGCGCTCGAGCCGATCGGCGTCGGCGAACAGCGACACACTCGTCTCCCGCTGGCCCGGCTTCGCCTCGACGTAGATGGTGTCGAGCGGCGTGATCTCCGAGGTCCAGACGGCCTCGATGGCACGGTCGGCCAACTGCTCGAAGGCGCAGCCGTCGCAGCGGAACTCCACGAAGACCTTGACCGACTCCGACGGGTTCGCCACGTAGCTGACCTCGACGCCGGGGTAGTCGGAGCCCGCACTGAGATCCTTCTGGATCTGCCGGGCGAGGTCGTCGTTCGCCGCCACCTGCTCGGGACTCGCGCCCGCTCCGCATCCCGCGAGCGAGATCGCCAGACCTGCGACCAGCACGGCGACCAGGGGGGCGATCACGCCGCGTCGCCCGGTCGGCCGGGTCGTGGCGTGCGGCATGGTCACCCGTCCCTCCTGGTCATGTGGAACGTGTTGATGGTCGACTGCTGACCCGAACCTCTCATGGCATCGACCACGCTCTGCGCATCACCCAGCGCGCTGTCGTCTCCGTCGGCGGAGTCGACCTGTCCGGCGATGGTCACGTAGACGTCCTGGATGTCGTGGTTGGCTGCCACGCTGCCGCGCTGCATGTCGGCGACCACGGTGGTGTGGTTGGAGGAGTCCTCGTACTTCTCGCCGTCGAGTCGCGGCACGATGTCGTGCTCGTTGACCAGCGAGAGCACCTGCACCGAGTCGGGCACGTCGATCGCGTCGACGGGCGAACCGGCGGTGAGCACCGCGCCGACGTGGTACTGCGGGTAGCCGCTGTCCGGGTCGGAGAGCTTCTGGGCCAGCCTGGCCGCGACGATGCCGCCTTGGGAGTGGCCCACGAAGTTGACGGTGGCGTCGGGCGGCAGGTCGGAGTCCTCGAGCGCCTGCAGCACCGACTGCTCGTAGGCGTTGTCGGAGCCCCCGACGGCAGCCAGGTTGGTGCCCATGTTCTGGATCAGGTCGGACTCGCCTCCGAACGGCGCGTCGAACGCCTTCGTGCCCGGCAGATAGACGTTGTAGGTGGGCGGGTCGCCCGGCACGGTCTCGACCGCCAATCGGTCGTCGAGGCTGCGGTGGTCGTCGTGATAGATCTCGTAGAGCCGCTCGAGCAGATCCTGCGCCCCGTCGGGGGCCTTGTTGTCGGTGCTGGTGCCGACGTGCTCGAGATCCCCCGCCTGCTGGTGGTAGAGCTGCGCGAGCAGCGCCGCTCCCTGCGCGGTGTCGAAGGGGTAGCCGAGGCCGGGCAGGATCGCGTCGAGGGCACCCGGTGCCGAGGCGACGATCTCCTCGACGAGATCGGGGTGCTCGGTCAGCCACAGCTGCGGATCGTCGGCGATCTTCGCGATCTCCTCTGCGGCCCCACCGCGGTTCGTCACCTGCGCGGCGATCAGCAGCCCCGCCAGACTCACGGGCGCCGCCTGCCCCTGAAGGAACTGCCGGATGTCCTCGCCGTACTCCAGCGACTGGTCGGTGAGGTAGTAGGCATGGGCCTTGGCACGCATGAAGGTGCCGGCCACCCCCATGCTCACCGCATGCGCGCTCAGGCCACCGGGCCCGTCGAGTGCCGAGAGCAGCTTCTGCTCGACCTGCGCGAACGACCCCGGCGAGAGGACGGCGCTGCTGAGGAAGTTCGGATCCACCAGGAACGCGTGGGTGTCGAGGGCGATGTCGCCCACGTCGTCGCTGCGCCCGGCGATGGCCTCGCCGGTGCGGTCCATGTCATCCACGTCGGCCTCGACGCCGTAGGCGCCGCCGACGACCTGCAGGTCACCGGACCCACCCTTGTCGCCACTCACGTCCACGCCTCCGTCATCAGCGACGCCACGTCCGCGAGTACCCCGGAGCGGTCGGTGGGCTGGAGTCGCACCCACTGCTCGCCGTCGGCACCGGCGGGAGCGGTCGTCGGCGTCGCGGCCCACCATCCGTCCGCAGCCAGGAACGCGACGAGGGCGCGGGGCACACCGACCCCGTCGTCGGAGGAGATCGCGACGTGCAGCACGGCCTGCACCGAGGAGTCCCACCGTCGCAGCCGCTGCAGCACCTCCGACGAGAGGTCGCGCGCCTCACCGAACGGCACCGCCGCCTCGCCGTCGGCCGCCACCACCGACAACGTCTCGAGCGGCACCGCGAGCGGCTGCCGATCGGCCACCGGCACCGGGTCGGGCAACAACGTGGCGACCTCGTCACCCAGCGCGCGGGTGTCGAGGAGCGAGAGCGTGCACCGCGAGCCGTGTCGCACCAGCGAGCCGGCCAGGTCGGCGCCCGCCCACAGGTAGGCGAGCAACGCCTCGCCCCTACCGGCCAGGGAGAGCCGCACCCGCCGCGGGTTGCCGGCGAGCTCGACGAGATCGGCGGCGATGGACGGCACCACCGCGCCGTCGGCGTCGAGGGCACCGCGCGAACGCAGCGCCTCCTCGCCTTCGGCCAGGAGGTCGGCGAGGTCGCGGCCGGCGATGCCCGCCCCGCTCTCGGCCTCGTTCCACGACGTGGGCCGCAGCTCGGCCGGCAGTGCGTCGTCGGTGCGGTGGGCCAGCGCGAGCAGTCCGGGGAGACCGATCTCGAGGCGGCGCGGCTCGGCGATCGGGCTGCGCTCGCCGAGGAAGACGACCGGGCTCACAGGAACGGCACCTTGTGCACGGCGCCGGATACGACGTCCTTGACGTTGTCGACCCCGTCGCTGACCGTGTCGGAGACGTAGTCGAACGCCTCGTCGGCCTTGTCCTGGGTCCACTCGAAACCGCGCTCGGCGTCGTCCCACAGATCCTCGGCCTTGCCGCGGATCAGGTCGACCATCGAGTGCATCCACGCGATCTTGTCGCGCACGTTCTGGGCGTGGGCGCGCAGCAGGTCGGCAGCGGCGGCGATGTCGTCGGCGTCGTCGTTCAGATCGGCGGCGATGTCGGCGCACTGGTCGCGGTACTTCTGCGCCCCGTGCGATTGCCATGTCACCTGGTTCACGCTCAGGCGGAACTCGAAGATCTCACGCCGGACGTCGGCCGCCTTGCCGTCGAGGCGTCGCGCCAGGGCTTCCAGCTCGTCGGGATCAGCCAGCCCCATGCCCGATTCCTTTCCTCGGTGGAGGTCTCACCGTGCCCCGAGTCGAGCCGCGAGAAACATCGGGCCCGCCCCCGGCAGTCCGCCGTGGCGTGTGGCCCTAGGCCACGTGGTCGACGTACTCGCGGTCGCCACGGAACGGCATGAGGGTCTGCGCCACGATGCCCTGCGGCACCGTCTCGAGCTTCAACACGCCGTACTCCTCGGGCCAGCTGCCGTCGCGCGGGAGCTTGAAGCTGCCCATGAGCATGTCGACGACGGGGAAGTGGATGGCGTAGTTGCGGTCCCAGTAGTCGATGTGGCGGGCGTGGTGCCAGTGGTGGTAGCGCGGCAGCACGACCAGGTACTCCAGCCAGCCGAACCGGATGCCGAGGTTGGCGTGCGCCACGACCGCCTGGAGGCCGACGAGGATCACGTAGGCGTTGACCGCCGGCACGGAGAAGCCGAGCACCAGCAGGGGCAGCAGCACGATGCTGCGGGTCAGCACCGTCTCGACGAGGTGCACGCGCGAGCCGGCCAGCCAGTCCATGTCGCGGCTGGAGTGGTGCACGGCGTGGAACCTCCACAGGGCCGAGACCCGGTGGTAGGCGCGGTGCAGCACGGCCTGGGCGAGGTCGGCGACGAACGCGGCGGCCAGGAACTGCACCCAGAACGGCAGCCCCGCCACGAAGGCCTGAACGCCGGGGAGGCTCACCGCCCGCGCCACGGGCGCGGTCAGCACCGTCACCGCGATGAGGATGAACTGCACCAACACGTGGCTGACGAAGAAGTACGTGAGGTCGGTGCGCCACCCGGTGCGGGCGACGTCGATCTGCCGGACGCCGAGGTGGCGCTCCAGCGGGATGAACACCACTGCGGAGAAGAAGAGCGCCAGCACGAACCAGTCCACACCCAGCGAGTACCGGGTGGGCGCGAAGGGCTCCACCGCCACGTCGGAACCACCCAGCAAGACGGCGACACTCGCGGCGCCCACGCCGACGAGCGCGGCGCGGCGTCCGCGATCGAGCAGCACCGCGAGGGTGCCGAGCACGAAGGAGGCGACCAGGCCGAAGAGCAGCAGGTCGCGGGCGAAGTCGACCGAGTAGGCGGAGCGGAACTCCGCACTGGTCAACTCCCGCGGGAAGTGGAAGCACATGACGCCGAGGAGGCTCAAGAGGCCGAACAGGCAGGACGAGGCCGGGAGCAGGGAGCGGAGGCGCTGGTTCATGTCTCCAGGCTCGCGGCCAGCGCGGTGTGCCCGCGCGAGTACGAGTACTCAAAGAGCGGGGCAGTGATTACTCAGGTCGTGGCCAGTCGCACGGCGACGAGCACCATGACCGCCGCGACGAGCGCGTCGAGCACCCGCCACGAGCTGGGTCGGGCGAAGAGCGGTGCCGCGCCCCGTGCGCCGAGGCCGAGCCCGGCGAACCACACCGCTGACCCCAGCGCGGCGCCCGCCGCGAACACCCACCGGCCACCGGCGCCGTGCTGGTTGGCCAGCGTGCCGAGCAGCAGCACGGTGTCGAGGTACACGTGCGGGTTGAGCCACGTGAGCGCCCCGGCGGTGAGCAGGACGCCGGCGAAGTCGCGGCCGGTGCCTCGCTCGACGCGCAGCGACTCACCGCCTCGCCAGGCGCGGCGCCCGGCCAGCACCGCGTAGCCGAGCAGGAAGGCCACGCCGGCCCAGCGCAGCGCCGTGAGCACGGCCGGCGCCTGCGACACCAGGGTGCCGACGCCGAGCACACCCGCCGCGATGAGGGCGACGTCCGAGAGGGTGCAGAGCACCACGACGGGCACCACGTGCCGACGCAGCAGGCCCTGCCGGAGCACGAAGGCGTTCTGGCTGCCGATCGCCACGATCAGCGCCAGTCCGGCGGCGAAGCCGGTCGCGGCGAGGGCGAGCACAGCCGCACGGTACCGCCCCTGACCGCGAGGGTCGGACGACGAAACAGCCCCTGGGACGGTGAAATATCACCGTCCCAGGGGCGAGTTCACCGGACGTCCGGTGAACTCGCCCACCGAGCGTCCGACCTGGTCAGAAGGACGCCTCGTCGATCTCCATGATCGAGAGGTCGGTCGCCTCGGCGATGACGCGCTCGGCGGCCAGCTTCGGCAGCACGTTCGCCGCGAAGAACTGGGCCGCGGCGACCTTGCCCTCGTAGAAGGCCTTGTCCTTGCCGCCGCCGTCGGGGCCGCCCAGCTTCTCGAGCGCGACCTCGGCGCCGCGCAGCAGCAGCCAGGCGCACACGACGTCGCCCAGAGCCATCAGCAGACGGGAGGTGTTGAGGCCCACCTTGTAGATGTTGGTGATCTCCTCCTGCGCGCTCATCAGGTCGTTGATGAGGTGGCCGACCATCGCCTGGGCGTCGTCGAGACCGGCGGCCAGCAGGGCGCGCTCGTTCTTGAGGCGGCCGTTGCCGGCCTCGGAGTCGATGAACGCCTGGATCTGCTCGGCGACATGACCCAGCGCCTTGCCCTGGTCCTTGACGATCTTGCGGAAGAAGAAGTCCTGGCCCTGGATCGCGGTGGTGCCCTCGTAGAGGGTGTCGATCTTGGCGTCGCGCACGTACTGCTCGATCGGGTACTCCTGCAAGAAGCCGGAGCCACCGAAGGTCTGCAGCGACTCCGTGCCGAGCAGGGTCCACGAACGCTCGGAGCCGTAGCCCTTCACGATCGGGAGCAGCAGGTCGTTGACGGCCTCGGCGAGCTTGTCCTCCTCACCGTTGTGCGCGGCCATCGCGACACGGTCCTGCCACGAGGCGGTGTAGAGCACGAGCGCGCGCATGGCCTCGACGTAGGACTTCTGCGTCATCAGCGAGCGGCGGACGTCGGGGTGGTGCGTGATCGTGACGCGCGGGGCGGTCTTGTCGCCCGACTGGGTCAGGTCGGCGCCCTGCTGGCGCTCCTTGGCGTACTCGAGCGCGTTGAGGTAGCCGGTCGAGAGCGTCGCGATGGCCTTGGTGCCGACCATCATGCGGGCGTTCTCGATGACCTGGAACATCTGGGCGATGCCGTCGTGCACCTCACCCAGGAGGTAGCCGACGGCGGGCTCGCCGCCACCCACGGAGGAGTCACCGAAGGTGAGCTCGCAGGTGTTGGAGATCTTCAGACCCATCTTGTGCTCGACGTTGGTGACGTAGACGCCGTTGCGCTCGCCGAGCTCTCCGGTCTCGAGGTCGAAGTGGAACTTCGGCACGACGAAGAGCGAGAGTCCCTTGGTGCCGGGCCCGCCGACACCCTCGACACCCACCGGGCGCGCGAGCACGAGGTGGATGATGTTGTCGGAGAGGTCGGACTCGGCCGAGGTGATGAAGCGCTTGACGCCCTCGATGTTCCAGGTGCCGTCGTCGTTCGGCGTGGCCTTGGTGCGGCCCGCACCGACGTCCGAGCCGGCATCGGGCTCGGTGAGCACCATCGTGGCGACCCACCCCTGGTCGATGGTCAGCTGGGCGATCTTCTGGTCGCGCTCGGTGCCGTTCTTGAACATCACGCCCGCGAACATCGGGCCGGCGCCGTACATCCAGATGGCCGGGTTGGCGCCGAGCACGAGCTCGCCGATGGCCCAGGAGATGGTCGAGGGGGCGGGGGTGCCGCCCAGCTCGGCCATGGTCTGGAGGCGCCAGAACTCGGAGTCCATCCACGCCTCGTAGCTGTCCTTGAACGACTGCGGCAGCGGGGCGGTGTTGGTCTGGGGGTCGAAGACCGGCGGGTTGCGGTCGGCGTCGACGAAGGAAGCGGCCATGTCCTCGCGGGCGAGACGGTCGACCTCGGCGAGCACCTCGCGCGCGGTCTCGCCGTCGACCTCTGCGAAGGGCCCGGTGCCCAGCACCTCGTCGCGGTTCAGCACCTCGAAGAGGTTGAACTCGATGTCTCGCAGATTGCTCTTGTAGTGGCTCATGGCTTTCGATCCACCTTCACTGAAGTCGGGGGGCACTCGATGGGGGACTCGGGGACGCCACCATGAGGGCGCGTACTCGCGAGTAACTTAATGATACGGGGCAGTAACTTAGAGGGCAAGCCACGGTGCCGATCGCGTCGTCGTTGCCGTTCCGTTGGTCCAGGCTGATTCGCTGCCAGCGCGCGCGGTCGAGTCGCGCGCCGGGATCCCTGGGGAGCGGTCATGGTGTGGCGTCGACTCGTGGTGTGCGTGCTCGCACTCGTGCTGGGGGCCCTGCTCTCGGCGAATCCGGCCCACGGCACGGTGATACGTCCCGGCACGACCGGGTCCAGCGCGCCGGTCGCTGCCGAACCCGCGGTGGCGCACTCGTCGGCGGCCGCACCTCGGCGCCGGGCGACTCCGGGCAAGCACGCCACCTCGCTGGGTGCGACCGGCGCCGGGTTCTGCGCCACCACCGAGGACAACCGCGTCTGGTGCTGGGGCAGCAACATCGGCGGGGCCCTCGGCGACGGCACCGGGCACGTGGCCTACTACGACGCCCAGGCGCGCACCGTTCCGATCCAGTCCCAGGCGGTCGGCCAGACCACCAGCGGCGCGTGCGCCGTGAGCGGCGCAGGCGCGGTGCAGTGCTGGGGCGGCGCCGAGATCATCGAGGACGGCGACGCGTCGCTCTGGTCGGATCCCCCCTGGGGCAGCACGACGCCGCAGAGCCGCGGCTTCGGCACGGCCGTCAAGACCGAGGGACGATGCGCCCTGCTGCGCTCCGGTGGTGTGCAGTGCTACGGCAACGACATCTTCGGCGAACTCGGCGTCGGCAGCGGAGGCTGGCCGGGCACCGACTACGCCTACCCGGTGCCGGCGTCCCTCATGGCGACCTCCGCCAGGAACGTCGTGGACATCGGCGACGCCGTCGACCTCTCCGCCTACGGGGCCGTGTGCGCACTGCGCGAGTCCGGCCGGGTGCTGTGCTGGGGTAGCAACTACAACAACGGGCTGGGCCGCGGCGACGACGTCGCGCTCTCCGGGACACCGATACCGGTGCCCGGCCTCACCGGAGCCGTCGCGCTGCACGACAGTTGCGCCACCCGAGCCGATGGCACCGCCTGGTGCTGGTCCTCCCTCGGGGGCGGTGCCTTCGGCGACGGCGGCCCGGGGGCACGAGTCGTGCCGGCCTTCAAGAACGCCACCGACGTGGCGGTCAACCGGTCGGCGGCCTGCGCCGTCTTGAAATCCGGGTCGTTGGTGTGCCTGGGCTCCGGCATCGCGCGGCCCGGGATCGTGCCGGGCATCGACGACGCCGCCGAGGTCGACGTATCGGGCGAGACCTGGTGTGTACGGCGGCTCAGCGGCGGCATCTCGTGCTGGGGCAAGAACCGAGACGGCGAGCTGGGACGCGGCTTCACCTCGGCCTACGACGTGCGATTCGCCGAGCACGCGCCCGTCAAGGGCTTCGTCGACACCGACGCCATCGGTGTGGCCGGCCTGGTCGTGCGCGGCACGGCACCCGGCGTCGCCGCCGACCCGGCCAGCCCGGTCGCCGGCATCGGAGTCCAGGCCGAGGGCGTCACGACCAAGGGCGATGACGTGGTGCGTGAGACGAGCACCGACGACGACGGCGGCTGGTCCTTGACCCTCCAGCCGGGGACCTACACCGTGAGCTTCCCGGCGGGCGTCTGCGTCACCGCGATCGACAGCGACTGCGTGAGCAGCCAGCAGGTCATCGTCACCGACGCCGACCAGACGATCGTCGACGCCCTCGTGGTCGGCGGCGTGCTCGAGACGACGATCGCCTTCGACCCCAAGCTGGTCGAGCTCGAGACCGATCCCGAGACCGGCGAGACCATCCCGCAGAAGGTCGCCACCACCATGACGATCAAGAACACCGGCACGTTGCCGGTGCGGGGGGCGTTCTGGTCCGACGAGCTGGGGCTGGGCTGGGCGCCGGGGTTCACCCCCGACGTCCCCGAACTGCCGCTGCGGGGCAAGGCCACGACCGTGACCGGTCCCATCGAGGAGCTGGCACCCGGCAAGAAGGTGGTCGTGCCCTACGAGCTCGAGGCGCATGCCAACGGCACCTTCGAGGTCACCGGCTGGGCGCGCGGAGAGGACGACTTCGGCACCGTGCGGGGCCACCAGGAGAAGATCCTCCACGTCGCCGCGCCGGAGTTGGTGACCAGTTACGAGATGGGTCGTTCCACGGCCTCGGGTGCGGCGCCCTCGTTGTTGAAGGGTGGTACGCCGTACACCATCAAGGTCACCTACGAGAACCGCAGCTACGACAAGCGGCTCTACGTCGAGCCCGCGAAGGTGACCTGCATCGGCAACGCCAGCGGGTGCAGCCTGCAATACGACGGTCTCGCGCTGGGCCCGCCCCCGACCGATTCCCCGTTGATCCCCCAAGCGGTCACCATCGAGCCCCGCGGCACGTTGGAGATGGAGCTGGTCGTCTACACCACCAACATCGCCGCCACGGTCCTCACCGGCGCCACAGCGACCGGTGGCGGCACCCGCTCGGAGGTCGAGCTGGGTGAACCCGACGTCTATGAGATCAGCGACGACGACGAGCTGATGGGCGAGCTCGACCCGGAGAACTCCGTGGTGCTGGGCGAGACCCACTACCGCCACGGGGTCGACGTGCGCGACCTGCTCGACCCGCCGGAGTGGAGCACCTCGCTGTTCGCGTGGTCGATCACCCGAGGAGTGTTCGAGGCGCTGTACAACCTGACCGTCGGCATGGTCAGCGGACTGTTCCAGCTCGCCGGCCAGCTGCCCGAGATCATCGTCGGCGGCAGCGTGCGCGTGGCCAAGGGACTGGTGGCCTGCGTGCAGGCCACCGCCGAGATGTGGGACGCACTACGCCACGACCCCGACCGCATGGAGCTGTTCATGGCCCAGCTCTGGGCCAAGATGAAGGACGCCGGCTACCGGACCGAGGCCAGCTACGAGGCGTTCGTCGCCGGCGTCCAGGCCCGCTACAAGGCCATGTGGGACGCCTGGTACGTCGGCGACTGGCCCGGCGCCGTGCGCGCCATGACCGCCGAGGGCGTCGAGCACACCGTCGACGTCGCGACCGCGCTGATCCCGGGCATGATGGCGCGCTCGAAGCTGGTGCGCACCGCGGTCGAGGGCGCCCAGGCCAAGGCGATCGCGAAGGGCACCCGGATCCTCAGCGCCACCCGCGAGGCCGGGTACAAGGCCGCCGACGCGATCATCGCGCTGAAGAAGGTCACCCCCGGGTTCGAGTTCACCAACCTGCACCTGCGCCGCCTCTACGGACTCACCGCCCAGGAGGCGAACTTCCTGCGCACGTTCGCCAAGGACAACCAGCTCATCATCACCATCCGCTCCCGCGCCAAGGAGTCGGTCAAGTGGCTCGAGGAGCGCGGCGCTGTCCTCAAGCCCGAATCGATCAAGATCAAGACCGTCAACGAGACCGACGCCAGATGGCTCGGGTTCCGCAAGGACGACGTCGGTCGGGTCGTGATCCGCAAGCACCTGCCCGTCCGAGACGCCCTCGAACGCCGGCTGCGCTCTGCCGGGCTCGGCCCCGGGGACGGCGAGTGGGTCACCACCATGAAGCGGTGGGAACAACGCCGCGAGGAGCTGACCAAGACCAAGGCCGGCTACTACAAGCAGCTCAAGAAGGCCGACAAGGACGGCTACATCGAGATGCACTGGAACTTCAAGGACAACGCGGTCGACCCCAAGTACGCCACCGAGAAGGCCCACAAGTACGAGTTCCGGATGAACGCCGACAAGCACGGCAACCTCGTGCCCGAGTTCAAGGTCAAGGGCAAGTGGCGCTCCATCACCGGCGACGTCGACTTCTTGGCCATCACCAAAGCCGACGGATCCCCCCTCAGCGACCTCGCCCGCGTCGAGATCTACAAGGCCTTGGCGAAGTCACCGGTCGGACTGCTCCACCCGGAGACGGCGACCTGGATCCTCGAAGGACTCTTCAACTTCGAGACCAAGGTCAACGAGTTCGTCCGCGGCGGCACCGTCGCCCAGTTCGGCCCCGACAAGATCGCCCGAGCCGTGACCTTCAACCCCATCTCGACCTTCATCGACAAACTCGACTACCAACTCGTCTGGAACGGCGGCTTCCTCTCCCTTGGCACCACCCTCTGACCCACCTCGCACTCATCTCCCGTCCTCGAGGAGGGCGTGAGCCTCGGCCGCGTAGACCGGGGATCCGATGCGCTGCGACCACTCCACGGCGGCACGCGCGTGTGCCTGGGCCGCCTCACGGTCGCCGAGCACGAGGTCGAGGGCCGCGAGCACGGTGCCGGCGGGTCCATAGGTGCAGGTGCCCTGCCAGACACCCACGGCGGCCCATGGGGCCAACGCCTCGCGACACCGGACGGCGTGTGCCAGCAGGCGATCGTCGGCGAGATCCTCCCCCAGCAGGATCCGGACGGCGCGACCGGCGTAGGTCCACCCGGCCAGCCAGAGGAAGTCGCGGGTCAGCGGCTCGGCCGGCGCGAGGAGGGCGTCGAGGTGGGCGCGCGCCGCGCCCGGGTCGTGGCCGTCGCCCGACACCGCGCGGGCGTGGGCAGCTGCGGCCCGCCAGGCAGCGGTGGTGGGCTGGTCGAGCACGGCCTGCTCCAGCATCGGCACCAGTTCCGAGAGCCGGCCGTCGAGGCGACGCAGCTCGAGTAGTTGCCCACCGTAGGCCGCCATCGCCCGCGACGGCGCCACACCGCTGGCCGCGGCCAGAGCGGCTTCGGCGTGCCGCTCGGCGGCCGCGAGGTCGCCGTCCACGGCGTGGGTGGCGGCCCGCACGTACTCCGCCTGCCACCGGCGACCGGCGTCGCCCACGACGCCGGCGAGCAGATCGAGCCGCTCGCAGGCGGAGCGCAGCAGCTCGCCGTCGCCCGACTGGAGCGCGCACGAGGCGAGCAGGTGCCACCCCTCGTACTCCGCCTCGGGGTCGTCGGCGCTCGTCCCGGCGTCGCGCAGCTCGGTGCCGTGCGCGACGCGCCGCTCGAGGTCGTCGGGACGCCCGAGCGACAGGTACGCATAGGGCAGCACCGCCCGACGCGGACGCCCGCGCACCGGGTCGGCGGCGTCGAGATCGGTCGTGAGCCGATCGGCGGCCTCGAACAGTCCCCGGCATCTCTCGACGTCACCGGTCATCGAGTGCAGCAACGAGGTGGCGGCCGCCAGCACCGCGCGCTCGTGGGGGTCGGGCTCGGCGGCGAGGGCCTGGTCGGTGAGGTCGACCGCGCGACGGTCGAGCGCACCGACCTCGCTGGTGCCGCCCAGGCGCGCGACGCTGAGGGCAGCCCGGCGCCGCACGGTCGCGGACGCCGGGTCGTCGGGGTCCGGGGCCGGGCCCTGGATCAGTTCGGCGAGCTCGAGCAAGGTCTGCTCGTGCCCTGGGGTTCCCGCGAGGCGCGACGCCTCTTCGCGCCGCTGTCGCAGGTCGAGCACCGTCCACGGCGGGGCCTCCTCGCCGAGCAGCGCGAGCGCGTCGTCGAACCAGGCACACGCCTCGGGATAGGTACCGAGCTGACACGCTTCGTCGCCGGCTTCGGAGACCGCCGCCAAAGCGGCGCGCGGGTCGAGGTCGTAGGAGGCGAGTCGGTGCGGTGCGATCTGGGCCCAGGCGGCTCCGCACCGCTCCGCGGTCTCGGCGACGGCCAGGTGCAGCTCGGTGCGCTGAGCGTCTGCCAGGTCGCGGTCGACGGTGTCGACGACCATGCGCGAGGTCGGGGCGCCGTCGGCGGTGAGGAAGGAGGCGACGCTCGCGGCCCGGCGTCCGTGGTCGTCGGCGAGGCCGGGGAGCACCACCGGCGCCAACGCTCCGCCGGCCACCACCGCCACCTCGACCGCCCGGCGAGCGGCCGGCGACAACGACTCCAGCTGCTCCTGCAGGCGCCTGGCCACGACGCCCGACGAACGCTCGGCCAGCACCCTGATCTGGTCGAGGGTGGGCGGTGCCGCGGAGCGTGACTGCGCGTCGACCGACGCCGCGAGGGCCAACAGCTGCCCCACCAGGCCGCCGGTCTGCTCCATCAGCCACCGCGCCAGCGCGTGCTCGCGTCCCTCCGGGATGGCGATGAGGGCGGGACCGATCCGCTCCAGCTCACCCGTGGTGAGTGGCGGGACCGCCAGCACGCCGTCGGGTCCAGCCACGTCGCGCACCGAACGGGCGAGGGAGTCTGCGTCGCAGACGGTCAGGAGCACCGAGACGCGGCCCTCCGCACCGAGCCGGGCCAGAGCCGCCGCGGTCGTCGGGCCCGCCAGGTGCACGTCGTGCACGACGACGAGCCGGGTGCCGGTGCGCTCCGCGAGGTCGCCCACGAGCCGCAGGAGGCGCTGCGTGGGATCGCGGACGGCGCCCAGCTGCGAGGCCCCGTATCCCGGGCGTCTCGTCGGCGTCAGCACCTGGGCGACCTCCCAGGCCAGCTCCGGCGGCAGCGTGTGCCCGCCCTTGTCGTCGAGGCGCCGCAGGATGTCGACGAGCGGCTGCAACGGCGCGGGCGGGGTCCGGTCGCACCGGGCGGTGACGGTCGACGACGACCGCGAGGCGGCGATCGCCGAGGTCGCGACCTCGACGCCGTGCCACTCGCCACCGGTCAAGACGGCGACACCGTCACGATCGAGCAGCTCGCGCGCGGCTCGGACGAGCGTCCAGGAGTCCGCGAGCAGGGCCGCCAGCCGAGCCCGCGTGCGGACCAGGCGCAGCTCGGCGTGATCGGGCGGCTCATCGGACTCGGGATCGTCCCAGAGTCGAGACACCGCCTGGCTGAGTGACGGCCCCGGCTCGAGCCCGAGCTGGTCGACCACGACCTGGCGCGCCTCGCTCCAGGTCGCCAGCGCGTCGGCACGTCGTCCGCTCGCGATGAGCGCCTCGATGAGCAGGGTCCACCGGTGCTCGCGCAGCGGCTGCGCACGGGTCAGCTCGCGCAGCAGGGACGCCGCGGTGCGGTGCTGGCCGGAGCCGAGGAGGGCCTCGGCGCGCAGCTCCAACAGCGACTGGGCGGCGTCCTGACTGGCCCGCAGCAGCCCTTGCTCGGGCCCTTGCCCGAAAGCGTCGAGATCGGCGGCGTCGAGAGTCGGGGCCAACCGCAGCCCCTGCTCGGCGAGACGCAGGGCGCGAGCGTGGTCCCCCGCGCACACCGCGGCGTCGGCCCGCGTCAACGCGTCGTCGAGCTCGCGCGCGTCGAGACCGACACCCACCAGCCGGTACCCGTGCGAGGTGCGCACCACGGTCGGATCACCGAGCTTGCGCCGCAGCCGGGAGAGGTGGTTGTGCAGACTGGCGCGAGCCGACGACGGCGGGCCGTCCGGCCAGAGACGGCGCTCGAGTCCGACGAGGCTCATCGGCTCGGGATAGACCGACGCCAGGGCGCGAAGCAGCACCTCCTCGGTGGGCGTCAGCGGCACGTCCTCGCCGGCGCACTCGACGCGCAGCGGCCCGAGCAGCCGCACCCGAACGTCGCCGGTCACAGCGTCGGGCATGCCGATACCCAATCACGCGGCGCGGCTGCCCGGCGGGCGAATCAGCGGCCCCGCCCCCACCGTGGAGGCGCTGTTGCCGTTTCGTTGGCGCTCCTTGCTCCCCTCCGGCACCTCCCACTCACAGCCCACTCACCTCCCGCCTCCGAGGAGGGCGATGGCGCCGTGGCCGGCAAACTCGGTCGAATCGCCCAGGTCGAGCGAGTCACCTGTGTTCTCTGCGAGAATGCACCCGTGCGCGTCTCAGCCAAGTCCGATTACGCGTTGCGGGCCCTCATCGAGCTGGCCTCGCTGCGCGGAGCGACCGCGGTGAGCGCCGAGGAGCTCGGACGCCGTCAGGGCATCCCGCGCACGTTCCTCCAGGCGATCCTGGCCGACCTGCGCAAGAGCGGGGTGGTGCGCAGTCAGCGTGGTCAGGCGGGTGGGTGGCTGATGGCCCGGGACGCGCGCAGCGTGAGCGTCGCCGACGTGATCCGGGCCGTCGACGGCCCCTTGGTCTCCGTGTACGACCAGCGCCCCGAGGCGGTGGAGTACAACGAGAACGCCGAAGTGCTCCAGCACGTGTGGATCGCCGCCCGACGCTCACTGCGCGACGTGTTCGAGGAGGTCTCGATCCAGCAGCTCGCGGAAGCCGACCTGCCGGCCTGCGTCACCGAGCGCACCGCCGACGAGGACGCCTGGCAGCCGCACTGATCTGCGACTCGGGGCTCAGCCCAACGCTCGGGCGAGCTTGGTCTTGAGCTTGCGCCTCTTCTTCTCCAGCTTGGCGTTGCGCTTCTCCAGGCCCGCGATCTGCTCCCGCGCCCGGGCCAACTCGACAACGAGGTCGGCCAGCGCCTCGGTGGTGCCGACCAGCCGCTCCTCGGTCGAGGTGGAGGCCGCCCTCGCGGGACGTGGGGAGGCAGCCGGCACCAGGTGTGCGGTGTCGCCGGTGACGGCGTAGCCGGCCTCGGCCAGTGCCTTGGCCCACCGCTCCCCCAGCTCGACGAGCTCCTCGTCGAGGTCATGGGGCAACAGCGCCGGCACCGCGCCCTGGGTGGAGCACGCCTCGACCACCCGCTCGAGCACCGGCGCGTGCGCCGCCAGGTCGGCGCGACCGTCGACGGCGCCGTTCACGGCGGCGAGGTCCTCCAGCGCGGCCGCGTCCACGGCGACGGCCGTGCCCTCGGCGGCGGGCACGAGCGCCGCGTCGACGCCGAGGAGTCGGGCGAGCGCTGTCCACGCGAGCTGCGTCGGGTCGTCGTCCGGGGCGGGGGCGACGACGTGCACGCGGTCACGGCGCCCGAGCTCGACGGCCCAGCGGCTGAGCACGGCGGGCGCGTCCTGGTCGGCCCAGAAGGCCTCGGACTCCTCGTGCACGCGGCCGGGGTCGAGCACTCGGCGCGCGTAGCGACGCAGGCTCAACGCGCCGCCGCGACGCACGCTCTCCTCCCAGGCACGCACGATCTGGCGGGCGGGGTCGGCCACGACCGCGACCACGTGCACCTCGAAGCCGTGCAGGGCGTCGGTCAGCAGGTCGATCTCGGACGCCGAGGCGCCCGCGAGGTGCTCGGCCACGACCAGGACGGCGTCCGCGCTCTTGGCGCCCTCGCGGCGGGCTCGCTGGGTGAGCAGCGCCCACGTGCCCTCGACGTCCTTGCGCTCGAGTCCGTCGCTCTTGTGGGTACGGCGCAGCTCGAGCGCGGCCCGGCGCGCCTCGTCGGCGGTGCGGGCGGGCACGCGGACACCCGCCTCCGCCAGGCTCGCGGCGCTTTCCGCGGCGAGGTCGGCGAGGGGCCCGGCCCCCGCGTGGGGCAGACCGACGACGAGCACGAAACGACGCTTGGGCATGGCCTCAGGTTCGGGTCTGCGAGCGAGCGCCAGGTGAACAGCCGGTGAGGATCGGCGGGAACACGCGCGAAACACTCCTCCCCTAGCGTGGGCCCCGTCACGCCGGTGAGGGAGGCCGCGATGTCCGGCACGCGTCGTCGTTCGGCGTTCACCCGTGGCCTCGTGCGCTCCCCGTCGGAGGGCACACCGCGCGTGGAGGACGACCTGCGGCGCGCGATCCTCTCCGGCGACGAGCCCCCGGGCACGCTCATCCCGATCGAGGCGGTGGCGCGGTTCTTCGGCGTCAGCCAGATCCCGGTGCGCGAGGCCCTCAAGGTGCTCCAGGGCGAGGGGCTGGTCGAGCACGTGCCACACGTCGGCTACTCCGTGAGCAAGATGAGCTTCGCGGAGTTCCGCGAGCTCTACGACGTGCGGCAGGCCCTCGAGGCCGCAGCCATGCGGGCGGCGGTGGCTCGGGCGGCTCCGGCGCACGACGACGCCGTGCGGTCGGCCTACCAGGAGATGGACGCCGCGGTCGCGCACGGCGACGTGCGGGCCTACCACGTGGCCTCCCGCAGCTTCCATCGTGCGCTGATCACGCCGTCCGGCATGGAGCGGATGGTGCACATGTACGACTCCGCCTGGAACATGACCGAGCCGGCCCAGCCGATGGCCCGCGTGCCCGAGACGCTGCGCGGGGGGCTGCACGACGACCACCTGCCGATGATGGCGGCCTTCCTCGCCCGCGACGCCGAGGCGCTCGTGGCCCACGCCGCCACTCACTACGCTCGGCTGCGCGAGGCGATCGACACCTTCGCCGGCGATCCCGACGTGTTCCGCTGAGCCGGGCCCGGGCTTGGAGACGGCGGGGTCGTATACCCCTATATGACTCCCGTGATGCGGGTTTCACCTCACGCGAGGGCCCGCGAAACACCCGATTCCTAGGTTGCCGGACAACCGGTCCTGCCATGTGCGGTGCAGGATCCAGCGGACACCAGGGAGTCCCGATGACCCAGACCGACCTCACCCCGCCGACGGCACCCGCCGGCTCCGGCGGCGCCGCCGTCGAGACGAACGGGCCGGCGCCCCGCGACCTCGCGCGCCGGCCCTACGACCCGCGTCTCTCCAACGAGGATCTCGACCCGCTGCCCGAGCAGAGTTGGTCGACCTACAACATCTTCGCGTTCTGGATGTCGGATGTGCACAGCGTCGGCGGGTACGTCACCGCCGGCACCCTCTTCGCCCTCGGCCTCACCGGCTGGCAGGTGTTCGTGGCCCTGATCGTCGGCATCGTGATCGTGCAGTACTTCTGCAACCTGGTCGCCAAGCCCAGCCAGCGGGCGGCCGTGCCCTACCCCGTGGTGAGCCGGGCCTCGTTCGGCGTGCTCGGCGCGAACATCCCGGCCATCATCCGCGGCCTGATCGCGGTGGCCTGGTACGGCGTCCAGACGTTCCTGGCCGCCGGGTCACTCACGATCGTGCTGCTCAAGCTGTTTCCGGGCCTCACCGACTACGCGACCGACTCCTACTCCTTCCTCGGCCTGAGCCTGCTGGGCTACGTCAGCTTCGCCATCCTCTGGGTGGCCCAGGCGCTGGTGTTCTGGCGCGGCATGGAGGCGATCCGCAGGTTCATCGACTTCTGCGGCCCGGCCGTCTACGTGGCGATGTTCGCGCTGTGCGCCTACATGCTCGTGCGCGCCGACTTCGACATCTCGTTCTCACTGTCGGACAAGAGCCTGACGGGCACCCAGCAGGTGACGGCCATGCTCGGCGCGATCGCGCTCGTGGTGTCGTACTTCTCCGGGCCGATGCTGAACTTCGGCGACTTCGCCCGCTACGGCAAGAGCTTCGAGTCGGTGAAGAAGGGCAACTTCTGGGGTCTGCCCGTCAACTTCGTGGTGTTCAGCCTGCTGGTCGTGCTCACCGCGAGCGCGACCGTCCCGGTGTTCGGCGAGCTCATCACCGACCCGGTGCACACGGTCGAGAAGGTCGACACCTACACCGCCGTGCTGCTGGGCGGCCTGACGTTCGTCATCGCGACCGTCGGCATCAACATCGTCGCCAACTTCATCAGCCCGGCGTTCGACTTCTCCAACGTCGCGCCACAGCGCATCTCCTGGCGCATGGGCGGCATGATCGCCGCCGTCGGTTCGGTGCTGCTCACGCCGTGGAACTGGTACTCCAACCCCGATGCGATCTTCTGGACCCTCGGCCTGCTCGGCGCCCTCATCGGCCCGCTGTTCGGCATCCTCATCGCCGACTACTACCTGGTGCGCAACCAGACCATCGTGGTCGACGACCTCTACACGCTGGAGCAGGACGGCAGCTACTTCTACTCCGGCGGCTACAACCCGGCGGCGGTGTTGTCGGTCGTCGCAGCCGGCCTCGTCTCGATCGCGTCGGTGGTCGTGCCCAAGCTGAGCGGTCACGCTGCCTGGCTGCCTGACTACAGCTGGTTCCTCGGCTGCGCCCTCGGGTTCGCGATCTACGTGGTCTCCGCCTCCGTGTTCGAGGTCGCGACCCGCTCCGGCGTCTCGAAGGAGACCGCGGCGGCATGAGGATCCTGGTCGTCAACCCCAACACCACGGAGTCGATGACCGCCCTGATCGAGCAGAGCGCCCGGGCCGCCGTCGGCCCGGGCGTCTGCGTCGACGCGGTCAACCCGGTCTCCGGGCCGGAATCGATCGAGAGCCACTACGACGACGCGCTGGCGACCCCTGGCGTGCTCGCCGTGATCGTGGAGGGCGCCACCCGCGGCTACGACGGATTCGTCATCGCCTGCTTCGGCGACCCCGGCTTGCTCGCCGCCCGCGAACTGGTCGAGGCGCCGGTCGTCGGCATCGCGGAGGCCGCCCTGCGCACGGCCGGCTACCTGGGTCGCACGTTCAGCGTGGTCACCACGCTCTCGCGCACCCTGGGTCACTCCCGCGAGATCGCATACCGGTACGGCGTCGCGTCGCTGGTCGGCGGCATGCACGCCTGCGAGATCCCGGTGGTCGACCTCGAGACCGACCCGACGGCGAGGGCGGCGATCCTCGCGGCGTGCGAGCACGCGCTGAGCGTCGACGGCTCCGACGCCATCGTGCTCGGCTGTGCCGGCATGGCCGACCTGGCCCGCGACCTCTCCCGCGAGCTGTGCGTACCGGTCGTCGACGGGGTCGCCGCCGCCACCGCGGAGGTCGAGAAGCTGGTGCGCCTCGGGCTCAAGACCGGCAAGCGAGATGAGTTCGCGCCGCCGCCACCCAAGCGTGTGTACGCGGCCGCTACGACGCGCTGACCTCGACTGCGGCGTCGCCGAGGACGATCGGCCCGCCCTCGAGCACCCGGAACACGGTGCCGGCCCGGCGCCGCAGCGCCTCCTGGGCCCCCCGCCCGATGGTGTCGTCGAGCAGCTTGCACGGCGCCGCGACGCGCACGGCCTCGAGGAGCACCGAGCCCATGCGCAGCCGGGCTCCGGGGTCGCGCGGCACGTCGCCGTGGCTCAGGGTGATGTTGCGTCGGGTCAGGTGCTCGGGCACGTCGGCGCCGAAGTGCTCGGCGGCGGCGAGCAGCGCCGTCCGGCTCTGCACCGTGACGTGTCGGTGCTTCGTGCCGTGGTAGCGGTCACCGACGATGCCGCGGCCCGCCTCGACGTGCACGCTCTCGACCGCGCGCATGGGCAGCCGGGTCGCCTTCGCGAGGTGCAGGGCGACGACGGTGGGCTGATCGGTCACGCCACCTAGGGTGCCGGAGTGAAGGTCGCCATCGTGCGCTCGGGCTCCCAGAAGGCGCGCATCGAAGCGACGCGGCCGTCGTCGTGCACGACGTAGACCATGATCAGCTCGGTCGTGGTGAAGGAGCCGTCGGGAAAGCTCGTCTTGATCCGGCCGAGGTTGGCGCAGGTGTTGCTGCCCGGATTGGCGAACGACTCGGTGATGGTGAACTCGAAGCGGTCGATCGGCGCGATCGCGGCGGCCCAGAACGCCCGGATGCCGTCGTGGCCGTGGTGTCCGTTGCCTTCGGGGTCGAACATCGAGGGCCCCACGGGATCCTCGAGCACCGCGTCGTCGGCGTAGACGGTGAGCCACTCCTCCAGGTCGCCCTTCGCCACCGCGGAGTAGGAACGCATCGACGCCGTGCGCGCCGGGTGCTCGTCGGTGGCCGCCTGCCAGTCGATGGCGTCGTGGGTCAGGGCGGCGGGGCGCTGCGCGGTGGTCATGGCCGCAGGCTAGCCCCGAAACGAGAACAGGTTCTAGTGCCAGGCCAGGGCTGGTCCGGGCGGCACCGCCCGCGGCGGCGAGCGGCGAACGGCAAACCGATTCGCGTTCACTGTCGGCTGCCGACCCACCCCTGCTTCCCATACTTGAGCATTCGCTCAACTTGAGCATATGCTCAACGCATGACCGACCTCCCGCCGCAGCACGACCTCGCTCCGCAACCCGCGACCGAACCCCGCCGCACGGCGCAGTTCGCCCTGGTGGCCCTCGTCGTCGCCGTCGCCTTGCTCGGCGCCTGGACCGCCGTGCAGACCGGGCGCGGCGACACTGCCCTCCTCTTCGTCGGGGTGCCGACCCTGCTCGCGCTCGGGCTGGTCTTCCTGCCCACCCGCGGCGGCTGGGGCAGCCTCTTCCAGGCCGTCACGCTGGTGCTGCTGCTGGTCTCGGCACTCATGCACGAGGGCGCGATCTGCGTGCTCATCGCCTCGCCCCTGGTCTACGGCGTGACCGCCGCGATCTACGGGTCGATCCGGCTGGCACGGTCGGCCACCCAGCGCCAGTACAGCGGGCTGCCGCTGGCCGTGATCGCCGTCCTGGCCCTCGAGGGCACCGTGCCCGGACTGCGCGTCGATCCCGAGCAGCGTGCCGAGGCGACGACGAGCGTCCCGGCCGGCTGCGCCGCCTTCGAGCAGGCGCTGCGCCGCGGGCCGCGACCTCAGGCCTCCGACCGCAGCAGGCTGCTCGACCTCACCGGCTACGCCACCCCCGTCGCCGCCACGGGCGATGGGCTGTCGATCGGTGACCACTGGACCCTCACCTTCGCCGCTGGGGCCATCGACACCGAGGTCACCGACGCCGCTCCCGGCCGGGTCGACTTCACCGTGCTCGACGACACCTCCAAGACCGCACGCTTCGTCCGGCTCAGGACCGGCACGCTGACCTGGCGGGCCACGCAGGGCACGTGTGAGGTGCAGATGATCTTCGACTACGAGCGCAAGCTCGACCCCAGCCTGTGGTTCGGGCCGATCACCGACCGCATGATGGACGCCGGCGCCGCTGCCTTCCTGCACAGCCTCGCCCGATGACGCACGCCGACCTCCTACGCAACCTGCTGCTGCTCGTACCCGTGGTCGCGGTGCTCACCGCGGCTGCCGTCCGACGTCCCGATCGCTCGACGGTGGCGACGGCCGGACTGTCGTCCCTGCTGGTCGTCGTCGGCCTGATGGCGGTCGAGGTCGGCACCGACTGGTGGGCGTGGGCAGCCACGCCGACGGCGGTACTCGGCGTGCCCACCGAGGCGATCGCGGGGTGGGCGCTCATATGGGGCGCGTTGCCGGCCCTGGTCGGCGGCGGGGTGCGAGCGTGGCCGATGTGGCTGCTCGGTTTCGCCTGGGCCGATGCGCTGCTCATGCCGCGGCTGGCGCCGCTGGTGGTGCTGGTGGTGCTGGACGATGCCTGGTGGCACGGCGAGGTTCTCCTGCTGCTCGCGGTGGCACTGCCTGCCCTCGCGCTGGCCACGGCGACCCGACGGCGGCACTGGCTCACGCTGCGGGTCCTGCTCCAGATGGGGGTCTTCACCGGCCTCGTCGGGTGGCTGACACCGACCCTGGCCCTGCGCCACGACGGCCTTGGGTGGAGCGATGTCGTCGACCATCGGCTCGGCGTCCGGACGACGCTGCTCGTCGTCGCGGCCGTCGCGGGCGTGCCGACGCTGGCCGCCGTCGCCGAACTCGCCCGAGTCGGGCACGGCACGTCGTGGCCCTGGGATCCGCCCGACCGTCTCGTCACCACCGGCCCGTACGCCTACCTCGCCAACCCGATGCAGCTCGGCGCCAGCCTGCTGCTGCTCGTGCTCGCCCTGGCGGCGGGCAGCCCCACCCTCGCGCTCGGCGCGGTCGTCGCCGCGGTGTTCTCGGCCGTGCTCGCCGAGCGGCACGAGCACGACACCCTCTCCGCGCGGTGGCCCGAGTACTCCGCGTACCGGCGAGCGGTGCACGCCTGGCGCCCACGGTGGCGGCCGTACCTGACACCCGTCAACGGGCTCGCGACGCTGCTGGTGAGCGACGACTGCGGACTGTGCCGCGCCACCGGCGACACCCTCTGGCGGCTCCACCCGGTCGGGTTGCACCGCCAGGCGGCCGAGAGCGCCGACCGGCCGGTGACCCGGATGACCTGGGCTGGCTCCGCCCCCACCGAGGTGGGTATCGCGGCGCTCGGCCGCGCCCTGGAGCACACCACCCTGGCCGCCGCCTGGTGGGGCTGGGCGGTGCGGCTGCCCGTCGTCCGGCCCTGCCTCCAGGTGGTGCTCGACGCGTGCGGCCTCGGACCCCGCCGGCTGAGGACTCCCGCACCGTTGCGCTCCACGGGTACTGAGAGGCTGACCCCGTGAGGGGAGAGCAGACGCGGCAGGCGCTGCGCGACGCCGCCCTGGCCCTGGCGCGCCGCGAAGGCGTGCGCGCGGTGACGGCGCGGGCGGTCGCCGCCGAAGCCGGCGTCAACCAGGCGCTGGTCTTCTACCACTTCGAGAGCGTCGAGGGCCTCATGCAGTCGGCCTACGACCACGGCACCCGGGCCATGGTCGCCGAGCACGTCGCGGACCTCGCCCGGGTGCGTTCGCTCACCGACCTCCACGCCGTCGGAGTACGGCTGGCCGAGCGCTCCCGCGCCGACGGCAGCGCCGCCCTGCTCGCCCAGGTGGTCGCGGCAGCCCACACCGAGCCGGAGCAGGCCCGCCTGCTGACGGCGTCCCTGCGCGCGTGGCAGGCGGCCATCGCCGACGCCGTGCGCCGGGTGCTCGACGAGGCCGGCCTCGCGGACGTCGTCGACGTCGAGGCCACGACGTCGGCGATCGCGGCCGCCGCGATCGGCATGATCACCCTCGACGCGGTCCCGCCGCCCGGGCCCCGCGAGGGCGAGCCCGACACCGGGCAGGTCATGGCCGGCCCGCCGCTGGGAGAGACGCTGGCCGCCGCCGGCTCGCTCGCTCGCCTGGCCGACCGGGTGTTGCGCCTGGTGCCGCGGGCAGTGGCCCGCCGGGTGCTCACGAGCCTGCACCGCTAGCCGCGTCGCTGGTCGAGCAGCGAGCGCTGTCTCACCGCTCGACCACCGAGAGCGCAGCCGATCAGTCCTGGCAGTGCCGCTGCACCCACTCCACCAGCGGTCGCAGCGTGCGCCAGTCATCGCGCACGAGGTCGAGCGCCGCCGGCGTGTGGATCACGGGCTCGAAGCCGTGCGAGCGACCCAGCGTCAGCGACTTGTGTCGCAGCAGCTCGATGCGCGGGTGGTCGGAGTCGTAGCCTCTCGGCGAGGTCTTGAGCCGCTCTCCCCCGACCTCGAAACCCTTCTTCTCCAGACCGGCGACGAGCGCCTCCAGTTCCGGGCCGAACCGGTCGTGGGCCACGGCCTCGCGGAACGCGGCGAGCCGGGTGCCGGAGGCCTCGTAGAAGCCGGCTCCGGTGCGCAGCCCCCGGGGGCTGACCTCGACGTACCAGCCCGTCGACGGGCCGACGGCGACGTAGGCGCCCTGATGCGTCTTGTACGGCGTCTTGTCCTTCGCGAAGCGCACGTCGCGGTAGGGCCGGAAGATCTTGGCGGTGCCGAACTCGGCCTCCAGCGCGGAGCACAGCGCGGTCATCGGCGCCTTCACCGACTCGGCGTAGACGTGCTTGTGGGCCTCCCAGAACGACTTGGTGTTGTCGACCTCGAGATCGTCGTAGAAGTCCAGCGCCGCGACGGGGAAGCCCTCGAAACTCACCTGTGAAGCCTAGGCCGTGGCGCCGACCGCGGATCACCCCTGGGCGGGAATCGTCACCTCGGCGTCGCCGTCGAGCAGCGCCTGCTGCCAGGCCGAGGCGAAGTGGTGCAGCAGCGGCTCGTTGCGCCCGAAGTAGACCCGGTCGTGTAGCTGCCCGGGTGGGCGATCTCGCCCGCCCACGCCACGACGTGCGGCACCCCGGAACAGCTCGACGTCGGCGGCATGCCGCTCCGGACTGGTGAAGGCGTCCCGGGACTCGCTCCACACGCCGTCGGCGATCTCGAGCGACTTCTGCTGGGTCATCGCCAGTACGCGGCGGGTGAGGTCCAGGGCTTGGCGACGCGTGATGGGCACTCCTGAGACCAACGGTTGACAACCAGTGCATACGAGTTCGTATGTTTGTGACGAGCACAACATACGAGTACGTATGTTGTCGAGGTTCCGACACGAGGAGTGGCATGAACCAGACCGGACGGCTGGCGGGCAAGGTGGCCCTGGTGAGCGGCGGCGCCCGGGGCATGGGCGCCTCCCACGTGCGCCGCATGGTGGCCGAGGGGGCCCGCGTCGTCCTCGGCGACGTCCTCGCCGAGGAGGGCGAGGCCCTGGCCTCGGAGCTGGGCGAGAGCGTGCGCTTCGTCGCGCTCGACGTCACCGAGCTGTCCCAGTGGGAGGCCGCCGTCGACATCGCGACCCGTGAGTTCGGCGGGCTCGACGTGCTCGTCAACAACGCCGGCATCCTCAACTACGGCTTCTTCGAGGACTACGCCGCCGAGGACTGGAAGCACATCCTCGACGTCAACCTCACCGGCGTGTTCTTCGGCATCAAGGCGGTCGTCCCGACCATGAAGGCGGCCGGGCGCGGCTCGATCGTGAACATCTCCTCCATCGAGGGCCTGCGCGGCACCATGGCGTGCCACGGCTACACCGCGTCGAAGTTCGGCGTCACCGGGCTCACCAAGTCGGCCGCCTGCGAGCTCGGCCCGAGTGGCATCCGGGTCAACTCGGTGCACCCGGGGCTCATCCGCACTCCGATGACCGAAGGAGTCCCCGACGACATCTTCCAGACCACCCTCGAGCGCGCCGGCGAACCCGACGAGGTCTCCTCGATGGTCGTCTACCTGGCCTCCGACGACTCCGCGTACTCCTCCGGCGCCGAGTTCGTCGTCGACGGCGGCAGCAACGCGATGCTGGGCCACAAGGATCTCAGCGACGTCGGCGCGCCCACCAGCGTCGCCGAGACGACGGCGTGACTGCACGAACTCCCGGCACGAAGCGCGCCGAGCCGAGCGGACGTCGAGCCCGCACCCGCGCCGCCCTGCTGACCTCCGCCGCCGAGCTGTTCGCCGAGCGGGGCTACGACGCGGCATCACTCGACGACATCGCGGCCCGGGCCGGCTTCACGCGTGGCGCGTTGTACGCGAGTTTCGCCGACAAGGAGGATCTGCTCCTCTCCCTCCTGGCCGAGACGACCGAGGCGTGGCTCACCGAGCTCGCCGACGCCTTCGCGGGCCTCGGCACCGACGTCGACCGAGGCGCCCTCGACGACTCCGCGGCCATGTGGGACTCCTTCGTCGAGGCACACTCGCAACGCCTGCTGCTGCTCGCGGAGTGCCGCGTGCAGGCCGCGCGCCGGCCCTCGGTCGCTGCGCGGGTGGCCGAGCTCGACGCCCTGCTCACCGCCGCCCTGGCCGAGGTGGTGCGGGGCCAGGAGCAGGCCGGCCTCTTGACGCTGCGGCTGCCCCCCGAACGCCATGCGGCCCTGATGATCGCCACCGCTCAGGGCCTCGTGCTGGCCCACCTCGTCGACGGTCGCCGTGGCGGGGAGACGTTGGCCGACGCGCTCCGTCTTGCCACCTCGGCGCACTCCCCGGGCGGCAGGAAGGGAGCGGAGTGAGGCACCGCGACGCCGCGAGCGCCCGAACGTCCGCGGGCTACTCGGGCATCGGCACGAGTCCGAGGGCGGTGAGATCGGAGTCGACCACCTGCCACGGCAGGAAGGAGTAGCTCGGTCGCAGCGAGCCGGTGCTGTCGTCGAAGAAGACCGTGCCGTATTGGGCGCCGGTGGCAGCGGCGTCGAGGAAGGTCCACGGACCCCCCGGCTCGTCGGTGTCGGGGGCGCGCAACTCGACCTCGCTGGGCGGATCGCCCTTGAACGCGTGCTGGAGCGTGGCGTGCACGGAACGCCCGTCGGACTCCGGGTCCGCCGACCAGGCGTAGGAGCCGACCGCGGGGGCCTGCTCGAAGGCCGTGCGGATCTGTCCGTGCGTGGGGGTCGGGTCGGACTCCGGAAGCCCCGCCAGCAGGCGGAGCGCCGAGCGCTGGTCGAGGCCGGCGGAGGTGGCGCGGTAGCTGCCGTCGAGTTGGAGCTCGACCGGCACGACCAAATCGCGGTGCGCCGACTTCTGTGGGATCCGGTAGGGCCACTCGAGCGACACGGAGTCGCCTCGATGCACCCCGGCGTGGCCGTCGACGTCGATCACGCCGCGCAGGTCGACCTCGTTCGTGCCCGGCTCGGCGCCCGCGAGCACGAAGAGCAGACCGGCGTGGGTGAAGGCGTTGAGGTTCGTCGTGAGCGGGTTGGTCGCGGCCGGCGCGGTGGTCATCGTGGCTCCCGTCGGGGTCGGGGCGGGCTGGGGGTCGGGGCTGTCGGTGCCGCACGCCGAGCCGAGCGTCACCGCGAGGATGACACCCGCAGCGGCGGGCGTCGTCCGGGCCCTAGTAGTAGGTCGCATAGGCGAGCTGCTCCAGCTCGTCTTCGGTGAGGGTGAGGGTGCTGCCGTAGTCGACCTCGCGGCCACCAGGAGCGTGGCCCTGGTAGTTCTGTGCGTTCCACGGATTGCGGAGCACGAAGTAGCGCACCCCGTTCGACTCATAGGTGCCCACGACGGTCAGGGCGTGGTTGGCGCCTTCGTCGGGGAACGAGGCGGGGTCGAGGTCGTGCAGGTCGACCGCGACCGCGGCGGGTTGCCCCTGCGACACCTGGTCGGCCAGGTCGCGCACGTCGCCGGCGTCGTGCCCGTGGCTGCCGATGTCGACGCCGAACGCCTCGCTGAGCGCCTGGTCGGGGAACCCGCCGGAGATGTCGGGGTAGGAGCCACCTCGCTGGGCGAACGCCTTCTCGAGGATGGCCACCCAGTAGCCGCGCTCGTCGCTGGTGTGCGCGTAGCCGCCGTTGCCCGAGGCGTCGACGGCGATCTCACCGTCGACGGTCACGTCGCCGTCGGCGAAGTGCACGGTGAAGGTGCCGTCGGGGTTGCGCTCGATCATGTCGCGGATCTTCTCGGGCCCGCCGGGCATGTTGAGGATCGCGATGATGGCGCTGAGGAAGTAGCAGTCGCCCACGCCACCCTGCGAGACGTCGTCGATGTCGGGTACGCCGTCGGTGCCGAAGAGCGGCTTCTCCCAGAAGTCCTTCCAGGTCAGGCCGGAGTCCTCGGTGAGGCCGGGATCGTCGAGGTCGCGGCGGGCGACGGCGTACACGAAGTCGATGCCGGCGAGGGTGTTGGAGAAGGTCTCGGTGATCTCGGAGTACCGGGCGAGCAGCGCATCGACCCTGGCCTGCGCGTCGTCGACCGCCTGCTCGGCCGCGCGGAGGGCGCGCTCGGTGTTGCGGAGATCCTCGGCCGCACCGTCGGCCCCGACCGCGTCGAGGATCCCGCCGAGCACACCGAGCCCGCCTTGGACGACGTCGAGCGCCTTCTCGTGCAGGGAGTTGTTCGTCGCGTAGTGCGCCTCGGCGGTCTCGAGGTCGGCCTTGGCCGATCGGTACTTCACCTGGATCTCGCGGACGTCGTGCCCGTAGTCGCGCATCAGCCGGCTGGCCTGCTCCAGCTCGGGCACGCGGGCACGCAGCGACTTCGCGTAGGCCTGCACTGCGGAGGCGATGCCTTCGACGGCGCTGCCCTCGTTCTGCTCGGCGAAGCGCGCCGCCGCCTTGTCGATCTCGTCGGCGGCGTCGGTGTAGCGCTGGGCGCTGCGGTGGAAGTCGTCGCCCAGCGCCACCATGTCGTCTGGGCGGGCTGCGAGCAGCTGCGACTCAGTGGCCACCTCCGCCTCCCTTCCCCGCCTGCTCGGCGAGCATCTTGTCGAGGGCGAGCATGGTGCGAAGGAAGCGGTCGGCGTAGGTGGCGACCTCCTCGGCGTCGTCGACGAACGCGGTCGACATCGTGCGCAATCCCTCGTCGGCCGAGCTCGCCGCGCTCACGGCGTCGGGCGCGGCGAAACCGGAGGTGTCGTGGCAGACCCGCGGACTCAACCCCGCCGCGACCCGGTCGAGGTCGCTGGTCAGGTCGTGCACCGCCGCCGCGGTGACCTTCAGCTTGTCGCGCATGCGGGGCCTTTACCCGGAGGGTTGCCCCGCGAAACCGGCGCCCCGGCGTGTGTGGGGGCGGGATGACGAGACTGGGACTCGCGACATCGACCTCGCCGAAGCGTCCAACACCGCGTCGCGCTCGTGAGCGCGACCTTCCCTGAGTACAGAACTGGAGGTATGGAGCGGATGACGAGACTCGAACTCGCGACATCGACCTTGCCGAAGCGTCCAGCACCGCGTCGCGCTCGTGAGCGCGACCTTCCCTCAGTACAGAACTGGAGGTATGGAGCGGATGACGAGACTCGAACTCGCGACATCGACCTTGCCGAAGCGTCCAACACCGCGTCGCGCTCGTGAGCGCGACCTTCCCTGAGTACAGAACTGGAGGTATGGAGCGGATGACGAGACTCGAACTCGCGACATCGACCTTGGGAAGGTCGCGCTCTACCAACTGAGCTACATCCGCAGGGCCTCGTGGGAGGCCGGGGTCAGCCTAGACGATCACGTGCCGGAGTCGGCACCGGCCGGTCGCACGGGGATCGGCCAGCGTGGGGAGAGTCCGTCGCCGGAGGACCGTCCCGTGAGGCGGCGGTGCACCCACGGCAGCGCGCCCGTGCGCAGCCATTCCGCGTCGGCGGCCACGCGAGCGCGCAGGCCGCCGGGCGCGCGAGCCGACGGCGCGACGTCCGGCAGGTCGTGGGGAAAGCCGAGGGCGTCCAGCACGGCGGCCGCCATCCGGGCGTGGCCGGGGGTGCCCATGTGCATACGGTCCTCGCTCCAGTAGCCCCAGTCGCGGAACTCGGTGAGGTGCCAGTAGTCGACCAGGGTCGCCCCGTGGCGGGCGGCGGCGTCGCGCACGAAGTCGGAGTACCGCTCGAAGCGTGGGCGGATCGGCCGGTAGACAGCGGAGCCGCCGGGGTCGAAGGCGGTGAACACGACCAGGTGTGCGCCGCTGGCGGCGATGCGCGCGAGGGCGTCGTCGTACCTGGCGAGCAGGGCGTCGAGGTCGACGCGCGGGCGCAGGATGTCGTTGGCCCCGGCGTAGATGCTCACGAGATCGGGCTCGAGCGCCATCGCCGCCTCGATCTGCTCGGCCAGGATCTGGTCGAGCTTGCGGCCGCGGATCGCGAGGTTGGCGTAGCCGAACGCAGGATCGCGCGCGGCCAGCACCTCGGCCACCCGATCGGCCCAGCCGCGGACGCCATGCGGGCGGCTGGGGTCGTCGTCGCCCACGCCCTCGGTGAACGAGTCGCCCACCGCGACGTATCTCAGGAACCTGGGCGACTCAGCCATGCCCCGACCATAGAAGGTCAGCGGGAAACGGGGGCGGCTAGGCTCACGCCCGTGCTGCTCTCAGACCGCGACATCACCGTCGAGCTCGACGCGGGGCGCATCGCGCTCGAGCCGTACGACCCGGCCATGATGCAGCCGTCGTCGATCGACGTCCGGCTCGACAAGTTCTTCCGCGTCTTCGACAACCACAAGTACCCGCACATCGACCCGGCGCAGGACCAGTCCGACCTGACGCGTCTGGTCGAGGTCGAGGGCGAGGAGCCCTTCATCCTGCACCCGGGCGAGTTCGTGCTGGGGTCGACCTATGAGGTCGTGACGCTGCCCGACGACATCGCCGCCCGCGTCGAGGGCAAGTCGTCGTTGGGGCGGCTGGGCCTGCTCACCCACGCCACCGCTGGCTTCGTCGACCCGGGCTTCTCGGGTCACGTGACCCTCGAGCTCGCCAACGTGGCCACCCTGCCGATCAAGCTCTACCCCGGCATGAAGATCGGCCAGTTCTGCTTCCTGCGGCTCTCCTCGCCCTCCGAGCACCCCTACGGCTCGAGCAAGTACGGCTCGCGGTACCAGGGCCAGCGCGGACCCACCCCCTCGCGGTCGTTCCAGAGCTTCCACCGGACGTCGATCTGAGCGACGCCGGCGACGGCACGGCCCGCACACGGCTCGAGGCCGAGCGGGCCGACATGCACCGTCGGCTGGCCGGACTGCGGGCCGATCTCGACGCGATCGCCGAGGCGCGGGAGGCCGCCAACGTCGACGACGAGCACGATCCCGAGGGCGCCACGATCGCGTTCGAGCGGGCCCAGGCGGCGGCCGTGGCCGCGCAGCTCGAGCGCCGTGCGTCCGCGCTCGAGGAGGCCCTGACCCGGCTCGACGCGGGCACCTACGGCACGTGCGAGCGGTGCGGCGAGCCGATCCCGGCAGCCCGGCTCGAGGTGCGTCCGGCGGCCGCGACGTGCGTGGGCTGCGCGACGCCACACGGCTGAAACACGCGTTCCGTAGGTTGCGCCCCATGTCAGCAGCCCCTCGTTCGGCCCCTCGTTCGGCCCCTCGTTCGGCCCCTCCCTCGGCCCTGCAGCCCGGTGCCGGTCCGGTGCGGTCGGGCACCTACCTGCCGAGCACGCCCGAGCACGTGCTGTGGGGGCGGCTGCCGTGCGCGGTCGACGCCGCCGTGCTCACGGTCGACCCCGGCACCGAGGTCACCTTCGACACGATCAGCCACGAGGGGATCCTCGAGGACCAGGGCCGCGACCCGCGCGCCTTCTTCGGTGGCCACGGCGCGACCGAGGTGCTCGACGACGCGGCCGCGCTGGCGGCGTCCGGCGACGACACCCACCCGCGCACGTTCGGCGTCGACGGCCCGCACGTGGTGTCGCGGCCGGTGGCGGTGCGCGGCGCCCGGCCCGGCGACCTGCTCGCGATGACGGTGGTCGAGACGCTGCCGCGGGTGCCCTACGGCGTCATCTCGAACCGGCACGCCAAGGGCGCGCTGCCCCGCGAGTACCCCCTCGACGGCGAGGTGTTCAGCGCCTTCGCGAGCGTCTCGGACGACGGCACCCGCGGCCTGCTGCCGCTCGTGCCCGGGGCCGAGCCCACCGTGTCGTTCCCGCTCGCGCCGTTCCTCGGGATCATGGGCGTCGCGGTCGCCGTCGACGAGCGGCCGCACTCGGTGCCGCCCGGCCCGTTCGGCGGCAACATCGACATCAACCTGCTCACCGTCGGCAGCACGCTCTACCTGCCCGTGCAGGTCGACGGCGCCCTCGCCTACGTCGGCGACCCGCACTTCGCGCAGGGCGACGGCGAGGTGGCCCTCACCGCGATGGAGGCCTCGTTGCGGGCGACGGTGCGGCTCGACGTCGTGCCCCGCGAGGAGGCGGTGCGGGAGTTCGGCGAGCAGGTGGGCCCGCTGGCCCGCACGGCCGAGTACCTCGTGCCGACCGGGCTCGACGTCGACCTCGATGTCGCCGTCCAGAACTGCGTGCGCGCCGCGATCGGCCTGCTCGGCGCCCGCTACGGGATGGACCCGCGGATGGCCTACGCCTACCTCTCCGCGGCCACGGACTTCGACATCTCCCAGGTCGTCGACGTCGTCAAGGGCGTGCACGCGCGGATCCGGACCGGCGACTTCGAGGTGGCCCGGTGAGCGCGTCGGACGGGTTGCCGCAGGGTCTGATGGACGCCTTCTGGGCCTACGAGCGCGCCCTCATGGACGACGACCTCGAGGCCCTCGACCGCCTCTTCGCCCCCGGGCCGGCGACGTTGCGCGGCGACGCGGCCGGGCTGCTGGTCGGCCACGAGACCATCAGCGCGTTCCGCGGGGGTCGCGGCGGCGCGCCCCGGCGCACCGTGCTCGCCGCGCACGTGCAGGTGGTCGACGACGACCACGCGACCATCGTCGCCGAGACCGAGCTCGCGCGCGGCGGCCGGGGCCTGCAGACCCAGACCTGGGCCCGGCTGCCCACCGGCTGGGCGGTCACCGCGGCGCACGTCATGGTGCCGGCCCCGGCGCTCGACACCCGGGTCTGGCGCGAGGTGGGCGCTCCGTTGGTCGCCGGCTCCGGCGCGGGCCCGCTGGCCGGGGAGACGGTCGCGGTCAAGGATCTCTACGCCGTCGCGGGGCACCGGGTCGGCGCGGGCAACCCGGCCTGGTTGGCGGCGTCCGCACCGGAGCCGGCGCACGCGGAGGTGGTCGCGCAGCTGCTCACGGCAGGGGCCGACGTGCGGGGCCTGGCGCAGACCGACGAGTTCGCCTACAGCCTGGCCGGACAGAACGCACACTGGGGCAGCCCGCCGAACCCGCGGGCGCCGTACCGACTCGCGGGCGGGTCGAGCTCGGGCTCGGCCTCGGCGGTCTCGCTGGGCCACGCCAGTATCGGGCTGGGCACCGACACCGGCGGCTCGATCCGGGTGCCGGCGGCCTACCAGGGCCTGTGGGGCATCCGCACCACGCACGACGCCGTCGACCGCACCGGCCTGCTGCCGCTCGCGCCGTCGTTCGACACCGTGGGGTGGCTGACCCGCTCGGCCGCGCTGCTGCAGGCCGTCGGCGACGTGCTGCTGCCGCCCTCGCCGGGTGGCGGCACCGAGCTCGTGCTCGTCGACGAGCTGCTCGACCTCGCCACCCCCGACGTCGGGTCGGTGGTCGCCACCGCGGCCTCCCGGTGGGGCGCGGCGCGGGAGGGCTGGGGGCTCGACGACCTGGGCGGCTGGCTCGGCGCCTTCAGCACGCTGCAGTCGTGGGAGGCGTGGCGCGCCCACGGCGATTGGCTCAAGCCGCGCCTCGACACCCTCGGCGCCGACGTGCGGGGGCGCTTCGAGAGCGCCTCCCGCGTCTGCGCCGACGAGGCGGACGCCGCCCGCACGGTCGTCGACCGCGCCCGCGCCGAGATCCGCGAACGGGTGGGCGACCGCCTCGTGGTGGTGCCGGCCACCTCGTCGGTCGCGCCGCGGCCCGGCGACGACGTGCAGGCGGTGCGCCACGCCACCCTGCGGCTGACCTGCGTGGCGGGCCTCGGCGGCCTGCCAGCGGTCGCCGTCCCGCTCGAGACGGCCGACGGCCTGCCGTGCGCCGCCACGCTCCTCGCCGCCCCCGGCCGCGACCGCGACCTGCTGGCCTTCGTGGCCTCCCGCGTCTGACCGCCGGAGCGCCGGCATCGAAACGGAGATGAAACGCGTGTTTCGATCATCCTTCACACACGACGCCTAGCGTCGGGGACCGGGAGGGCGGAGACGATGGACCTGCAGGACTTCAACGCACTGGGGGTGGCCGAGGCTGCCACCGCGGTGCGGCCGTGCGTCGACATCGACCGCTTCGTCGACGCCGTCGTGACGGGTCGGCCCTACGCCGACCTCGAGACGCTGCTCGCGACCGCCCGAGCGCACGCCGCCACCTGGACGCCGGCCGAGGTGAGCGCGGCGCTCGCCGACCACCCGCGCATCGGCGAGCGACCCGCGGGCGACGACGCTTCGGCGGCACTGTCTCGCTCGGAGCAGGGCGGCGTGACCGGTCTCTCGGACGACGAACTCCAAGCCCGCATCGCCGCCGGCAACCGGGCCTACGAGGAGCGCTTCGACCGCATCTTCCTCATCCGCGCCGCCGGTCGCAGCGCCACCGAGATCCTCCATCAGCTCGAGCAGCGGCTGGCGAACGACCCCGACCACGAACTCGCCGTGACCGCGGGCGAGCTCGCCGAGATCGCCGTCCTGCGGCTGCGTGGCCTGGTCACCGAGGGGGTGGGCGCGCGATGAGCAGCACGCTCTCGACCCACGTGCTCGACGCCGAGCGCGGCCGGCCGGCCGCGGGCCTCGTCGTCCGCCTCAGCAACGCCGCGGGCACGACGCTGGCCGAGGTCACGACCGACGACGACGGCCGGGCCCGCCCAAAGGTGAGCCTCGACGCCGCCCCCTACACCCTCACCTTCGACACCGGCGCGTGGTTCGCCGCGTCGGGCCGGGCGACGTTCTACCCCGAGGTCACGGTCGCCTTCGCGGTCGACCCCGCGCTGTCGCACCACCACGTGGCGGTGCTGCTGAGCCCGTACTCCTACACCACCTACCGAGGGAGCTGACATGGCCGAGAGCCAGCCGGGAGAGATGCCGCCGGGAGAGATCAGGCTGGGCGCCAACCAGTACGGCAAGGCCGAGGTGCGGCTGGTGCGCGTCACCCGCGACACCGCCGTGCACGAGATCGAGGATCTCAACGTCACCTCCCAGCTCCGAGGCGACTTCACCACGGCCTACACCGAGGGCGACAACGCGAGCGTCGTGGCCACCGACACCCAGAAGAACACCGTCTACGGCTTCGCCAAGGAGCACGGCGTCGGCTCGCCCGAGGCCTTCCTCACCACGCTGGGCCGGCACTTCGTCGACGAGTTCGCGTGGGTGAGTGGCGGCCGGTGGGCGGCCGAGCAGTACGCCTGGGAGCGCATCGCCGTCGACGGCCAGCCCCACGACCACGCCTTCGTGCGCAGCGGTCGCGAGGTGCGCACCGCCGTCGTCCAGATCCACGGCGACACCACCCACGTGCTCGCCGGCCTCCAGGACTGCACGGTCTTGAAGTCGACCGGGTCGGAGTTCCACGGCTTCCCGCGGGACCGCTTCACCACCCTGGTCGAGACCGACGACCGCATCCTCGCGACGTCGATCACCGCGTGGTGGCGCTACCGCCCGGGCGCCACGGACGGCGGGGGCACCGACTGGAACGACCTGTACGCCGGGATCCGCGACACGATCCTCGCGACCTTCGCCCGAGTGCACAGCCTCGCGCTGCAGCAGACGATGTTCGAGGCCGGTCGGGCCGTGCTCGAGGCCTTCCCCGCCGTCGCCGAGATGAAGATGTCCTGCCCCAACAAGCACCACTTCCTCGTCGACCTCGAGCCCTTCGGCCTCGAGAACCCGGGCGAGGTGTTCTACGCCGCCGACCGGCCCTACGGGCTGATCGAGGCCACGATCGAGCGCGAGGGCGAGCCCGCCGCGCCCGAGGCCTGGGCAACGGTGCCCGGCTTCTGCTGAACCGACACCGTCCACGGCTGCCACCTTCGGCAGCACCCAGCCATCCGGGGGATCCCGCCATGTCCCACCACGAGCACGACCACGAAGGCAGCGTCACTGGCACCACCGCTCCAACACCAGCCCCAACAACCGACCTGACGACCGGCACGACCGGTCGCCCCGAGGACGAGATGCTGCCCCCGCCGCAACTGCTCGGCTACGGCGTCCAGCACATCCTCTCCATGTTCGGCGGCGTCATCGCGGTGCCGTTCATCATCGGCGGCGTCGCCGGGCTCTCGGCGTCCGACACCGCACTGCTCGTCTCGGGCGCGCTGTTCGTCAGCGGCCTCGCCACCATCCTCCAGACCATCGGCGTGCCGTTCTTCGGCTCCCGCCTGCCGCTCGTGCAGGGCATCTCGTTCGCCTCGGTCTCGACGATGATCACCATCGTCACGGCCGAGTCGGACGGCGAGCGCGGGCTGCGCGTCGTGTTCGGCGCCGTCATCGTCTCGACGCTCATCGGGCTGGTCATCGCGCCGGTCTTCTCGCGCGTCGTGCGGTTCTTCCCCGCCGTGGTGACCGGGTCGGTCATCACCGTCATCGGCCTCTCGCTGCTGCCCGTCGCCGGCGGCTGGGTCACCGGCCAGGAGCCCAGCGCCTCGGGCGCGGCCGTAGCGCTGGCCGCGGTCGCGCTGCTGCTCGTGCTGGTGTTCGCCAAGACGCCGATGCTCTCGCGCCTGGCGATCCTGCTGGCCCTCGTGGTCGGCACGGTGGTCGCGGCCCTCGCCGGCCAGACCACCTGGAACGGCAGCGACGCCGCGATCGTCGCGATCCCGACACCGCTCGCGTTCGGCGCCCCGGTCTTCGCGTGGGGCGCGATCGTCTCGATGACCATCGTGGTGCTGGTGATCATGGTCGAGACCACGGCCGACATCCTCGCCGTCGGCGAGGTCGTGGGCACCGACGTCGACAACAAGCGGATCGCGGCGGGGCTGCGCGCCGACATGGTCTCCTCGGCGATCGCGCCCCTGTTCAACTCCTTCCCGGCCACGGCCTTCGCCCAGAACGTCGGACTGGTCGCGCTGACGGGGGTGCGCAGCCGGTACGCGGTCGCGGTCGGCGGCGGCGTCCTCGCGATCCTCGGGCTCTCACCGCTGCTGGCCGCCGTGGTCGGCCTGCTACCGCTGGCCGTGCTGGCCGGCGCCGGCATCGTCTTGTTCGGGTCGGTCACGGCCAGCGGCATCCGCACGCTCGGCAAGGTCGACTACGACGGCACCAACAACATGATCATCGTGGCCACCGCGATCGGCTTCGGCGTCGTCCCGATCGCGTGGCCGCAGTTCTGGGGCGCGTTCCCCGACTGGTGGCAGACCGTCTTCGACTCCGAGATCAGCGCCGCCGCGATCGTCGCGTTCGTGCTCAACCTCTTCTTCAACGTGCTCCTGCCGGGCACCCCGAAGGATCCCACCGACGTCGCCGCGGCGCCCGCCACCCAGGTGCGGGCCGACGAGGCCGACGTCCTCGCTCGAGGCGGTAGCTTCACTGCCGGCCGTCCCGTCCTGCCACCCGAGGAGTCCAGCTAACCCATGCGTATCGACGCGGTCGCCGGCCAGCGCGTGCTGGTCGGCGAGGAGTTCCGGCCCGCCACCGTGACGTTCCACCAGGGCCGGATCACCGGCATCGAGCCGGTCGACCACGTCGCCGACCCGGCCTTCGAGGGCCTCGTGCTGAAGGTGCCCGACACCGCCTACGTGGTGCCCGGCGTGGTCGACACGCACGTGCACATCAACGAGCCCGGACGCACCGAGTGGGAGGGGTTCGTCTCGGCCACCGAGGCGGCCGCGCTGGGCGGCGCGACGACGTTGATCGACATGCCGCTCAACTCGATCCCGCCGACCACCACGCTCGAGGGCCTACGGGTGAAGCAGGAGGCGGCGCTCGGAGAGCTCATGGTCGACGTCGGCTTCTGGGGCGGCGCGGTGCCGGGCAACCTCGCCGACCTCGAGCCGCTGTGGGAGGCCGGCGTGTTCGGCTTCAAGTGCTTCCTCTCAGCCTCGGGCGTCGACGAGTTCCCACCGCTGTCGCCACCGCAGTTCACGGCCGCGCTGAAGCAGGTCGCCGCGTTCGGCGGGCTGATGATCGTGCACGCCGAGGACGCCGGGGTGCTCGACGCCGCGCCCACCGCTCCCAGTCGCTCCTATCGCGACTTCGTGCTGAGCCGGCCCGACGCCGCCGAGGTCGACGCGATCAGGCAGGTGCTGGACGGCGCCCGCGAGACCGGCGCGCGGGTGCACATCCTGCACCTCTCCAGCGCCCGCGCGCTCGACCTCATCGCCGACGCCCGCGCCGAAGGCCTTCCCGTCACCGTGGAGACCTGCCCGCACTACCTGTGCTTCGCGGCCGAGACCATCCCCGACGCCGCCCCGCAGTTCAAGTGCTGCCCCCCGATCCGCGACGCCGGCAACCGCGAGGCGCTGTGGCAGGCGCTGCGCGAGGGCCTCATCGACATGATCGTCAGCGACCACTCTCCGGCCACGGCGGAGGAGAAGCTCAAGGGAGACGGCGACCTCCAGCAGGCCTGGGGCGGCGTGTCGGGACTCCAGGTGGGCTTCAGCGCCATCGCCCAGGAGGCCCGCCGCCGCGGCATCGGCCTGCCCCACGTCGTCCGATGGATGTCGCGCAACACCGCCGACCTCGTCGGCCTCGCGCACAAGGGCCGCATCGAGGTCGGGGCGGACGCCGACCTCGCCGTCTACGACACCGGCGTCGACTTCCGCATCGAGGCCACCCGGCTGGCCCACCGCAACCCCATCTCGGCCTACGACGGCCTGCGCTACGGCGGGCGCGTCACCCGCTCCGTCGTGCGCGGCAACGCCATCGACGTCGAGCGCCCCGACCACGACTGGGGCCGGATGCTCACCCGCCCCCGCTGACCCGTCGCCAGTATTCACGTGACCTGCCGCCAGTTTTCACGTGACCTGCCGCCAGTTTTCACGTGACCTGCCGCCAGTTTTCACGTGACCTGCCGCCAGTTTTCACGTGACCTGCCGCCAGTTTTCACGGCAGCTGAAACTCGCGGCAGGTGGAGTGAAAACTCGTGACGGGTCAGCGGAAAACTCGTGGCAGGTCAGCGGAAAACTGGTGACGGGTGAGCGGGGTGGTACCTGGGTGAAACACTCGCGAAACTCCTGTTTCATAGGGTCGGGGTCATGACGTCGCCTGGAGCAGAGCTGCCCGGACCGATCAGCCCCCCGCCCCGGCTGTTGATGGGTCCGGGTCCGATCACGGTCGACCCGCGGGTGCTGCACGCGATGTCGGCGCAGTTGGTGGGGCAGTACGACCCGTTCATGACCGCCACCATGAACGAGGTGATGGCGCTCTATCGAGGCGTGTTCCGCACCGAGAACGAGCAGACGCTCCTGGTCGACGGCACCTCCCGGGCCGGCATCGAGGCAGCGCTGGTGTCGCTGCTCGAGCCGGGCGACCGGGTGCTCGTGCCGGTGTTCGGCCGGTTCGGGCACCTGCTCGTCGAGATCGCCGAGCGGTGCGGTGCCGCGGTGCACACCATCGAGGCCGAGTGGGGCACGGTGTTCACCGCCGAGCAGATCGACGAGGCGATGGCCCAGACCCGCCCGAAGGTGCTCGCCGTGGTGCAGGGCGACACCTCCACCACGATGTGCCAGCCGCTGGCCGACCTCGGCGAGATCGCGCACCGCCACGGCGCCCTGCTCTACTGCGACGCCACCGCCTCCCTGGGCGGCAACCCGTTCGAGACCGACGCCTGGGGCCTGGACGTCGTCACGGCCGGGCTCCAGAAGTGTCTCGGCGGTCCGTCGGGCAGCGCCCCGATCACGCTCTCACCTGCCGCGGTCGACGTGATCAACGCCCGCAAGCACGTGGAGGCCGGCATCGCCACCGACTCCGACCGGCCCCGCGGCGCGCGCATCGCCTCGAACTACTTCGACCTGGCGATGGTCATGGACTACTGGGGCCCGCGCCGGCTCAACCACCACACCGAGGCCACGAGCATGCTCTACGCCGCCCGCGAGTGCGCGCGGCTGCTGCTGGTCGAGGGCATCGACGATGCCGTGGCGCGACACCGGCTGCACGGCGAGGCGATGCTGGCCGGCGTCCGCGGCCTAGGCCTGGAGGTCTTCGGCGACACCGCGCACAAGATGACCAATGTCGTGGCCGTGCACATTCCCGACGGGATCGACGGCGAGGCGGCGCGCACCGCGATGCTGGAGGAGTTCGGGATCGAGATCGGCACGTCGTTCGGTCCGCTGGCCGGCCGGGTCTGGCGCATCGGCACCATGGGCTACAACGCCCGCCACGACGCGGTACTCACCACCCTCGCCGCGCTCGAGCAGGTGCTGCGCGCCGGCGGCGCCGGCGTCACCGCGGGCGGTGGCGTGGGGGCCGCTCGCGAGGTCTACGAGGAGGCGCGCGCATGAGTACGACCACCGCGGCGGCCACCCGTGCGCTGGAGCGCTGCGCCGAGCTCGACCGGTTCAGCTCGCTCCCGCACGCTCTCGAGCGCGTGTACCTCTCCCCCGAGCACGCCGCCGCCAACGCCTTGGCCGCGACCTGGATGCAGCAGGCCGGTCTACGCACCTGGGTCGACGCCGCCGGCAACCAGTGGGGCCGCGTCGAGGGCCGCCTGCCCGGACTACCCGCCCTCGTGCTCGGCTCCCATCTCGACACCGTGCCCGACGCGGGCTCCTACGACGGCATGCTGGGCGTGGTCATGGCCATCGAGGTCGTCGAGCGGCTGATCGCCGATGGCCGCGCGGCCGACCTGCCGTTCGCGATCGAGGTCGTCGGGTTCAGCGACGAGGAGGGCACCCGCTTCGGCAAGGCGCTGCTCGGCAGTCAGGCCGTCGCCGGCACCTGGGACGACGACTGGTGGACGCTGCGCGACAAGCACGGCACCACGCTGCTCGACGCCTTCACGGAGTTCGGGCTCGACCCGCGGCGGGTCGGCGAGGCGGCGCGTCGTCCGGACGAGCTGACGGCCTACCTCGAAGCGCACATCGAGCAGGGGCCCTACCTCGAGGCCGCCGACGCCTCGCTCGGCTTCGTGACCACCATCGCCGGCGCCCGACGCTTCAGCATCACCGTGCACGGCGAGGCCCGGCACGCGGGCGGCACGCCGTTCGAGCGCCGACGCGACGCGCTCGTGGGCGCCAGCGAGATGGTCTCCGCGATCGAGCGGCTGGCCATCGACGACGGCACCATCGCCACGGTCGGGCGGCTGGAGGTGTCGCCGGGCGCGGTCAACGTGATCCCGGGCCGGGCGGTCTTCAGCCTCGACCTGCGCGGCGAGACCGACGAGGCCCGCGACGGCACCTGGCTGCGGATCGAGACCACCATGCGCGAGCTGGCCCGGGCCCGCGGCCTGCGGGTCGACGTGTTCGAGTCGCACACCGCGCCGGCCGCCCCGTGCGCGCCGTGGCTCCAGCAGGCCGTGATCGAGGGCATCCGGGCGACGGGTACGGCGTCGATGGGCGGCAGCGAGCCGATCGGCCTGTGGAGTCGAGCCGGCCACGACGCCATGGCGATGGCAGCCGTCAGCGACATCGGCATGCTCTTCGTGCGCTGCTTCGACGGCATCAGCCACCACCCGGGCGAGGACGTGCGCGAGATCGACGTCGCCCGCGGCATCGACGCCTTCGAGCAGGCGGTGCTCAAGGTCGCCCGCGTATCGGACGCACGATGACCACGCTCGACGCCGGCTCGATCGACGAGCGGATCGCCCGGCATCGCGATGCCCTCTCCCCGCAGGAGCGTCGGGCCGCCGCCACCCTGCTGGAGCACCTCGACGACCTGGCGACCTACCGGGCCGCCGAGCTGGCCGACCTGGCAGGCGTGTCGAAGGCGACCATGAGCAGGCTGTTCCGCAGTTTGGGCTACACCGGCTTCGACGAGGTGCGCGAGCACCTGCGCGCCCTGCGCGCCGCCGGTGAGCCGCGCGCGCTCGAGCCCCGCGCCGACGCCGCGGGTCACGCGGCGCAGGAGGCCGAGGCCGTGCGGCGGGCCGTGAGCCAGCCGGCCCTCGGCGAGGCCGTCGACCTCATCGCCCGGGCCGGACGCGTGAGCGTGGTCGGGTGGCGCAACGGCTACCCGGTGGCGCTGCACCTGCGCCAGCAGCTCGCGCAGGCGCGCGGCGACGTCCGGCTCGCACCGCAGCCCGGCCAGCTCATCGGCGAGGAACTGGCCGACGTCGGCCCCGGCGACGCGTTGGTGGTGCTCGGCTTCCGACGCCGCCCCGCAGGCTTCGCGGCGTTCCTCACCGCGGCGCGTGCCACCGGTGCCGCGATCGTGCTGGTGGCCGACCCGAGCGCCGCCCGCTACGCCACCGACACGGTGTGGCTGGAGTGCGAGGTGCACGGCGTGCTCGCCTACGACAGCTACGCGGCGGCGATGAGCCTGGCCGCCGTGCTCGCCGACGGCGTGCTGCGGCACCTCGGCGAGCCGGCCCGGGCCCGCGTCACGGGCATCAGCACGACCTACGACCGCATGCACGAGGTGGAGTGATGGACCTCGTCGAGGTCCGCGCGTGGCGTCGCGCCGCCGACCGGTCCGACCTCGCCCTCCTGCCCGGCGAGACGGTGGTGGCCGGCGGCACCTGGCTGTTCTCCGAGCCCCAGCCCGGCACCACCGGGCTCGTCGACCTCACGACCCTGGGCTGGCCCTCCCTCACGGAGACCGAGGCGGGTATCACCGTGGCCGCCACCTGCACCATCGCCGAGCTCGCCCGGGCACCGCATCCGGGTCTGGCGACGCTGGCGGCGGCGTGCGCCGACGCCCTCTTGATGTCGTTCAAGGTGCAACGCGCCGCCACGGTCGGCGGCAACCTCTGCCTCGGCCTGCCCGCGGGCGCGATGACCGCGCTGTGCGTGGCCCTCGACGGCGTCGCCGTCGTCTGGCAGCCGGACGGCGGCACGCGGCGTGAGCCGGTGGCCTCCTTCGTGCGCGGCGTGGGGCAGACCACCCTCGCGCCCGGCGAGATCCTGCGCGCGGTCGAGCTGCCGGCGTCCGCCCTGGCGCAGCCGACGGCCGTGCGGCAGACCTCGCTGGCGCCGCACGGACGGTCGGCCTCACTGGTCGTCGGCCGCACCGACTCCGACACGTTCGTGCTCACCGTCACCGGTGCCACGACGCGGCCCGTGGTGCTGCGTCTGGGCGGGATGCTCGACCTCGAACCGGCCCTGGCCGGCATCGACTGCTGGTTCGCCGACCCGCACGGGGCCGCCGACTGGCGCGCCGCCGTGACCGGCGTGCTGGCGGCCGAGGTGCTGTCCGTCCTGGTCGAAGGGCCGGTCCGATGACCCGCGTCGACGGCACCGACCTGAGCGCACGGCCCGTGCCGGGGCAGTGCCTGCGCACCTGGCTGCGCGAGCACGGGGCGACCGCGCCCAAGAAGGGCTGCGACGCCGGCGACTGCGGCGCGTGCACCGTGCTGCTCGACGGCGAGCCCGTGCACTCCTGCATCACGCCGGCCGTACGTGCGGTGGGGTGTGAGGTCACCACCGCCTCCGGCCTCGGCACGCCCGAGGAGCCTCACGAGGTGCAGCAACGCTTCGTCGACGCCGCCGGGTTCCAGTGCGGGTTCTGCACGGCCGGGTGGGTGGTCACGGCCAGCGCCGTCGACGCCCCCGGCCTCGACGACCGCGCCCTGGAGCGCACCTTCAAGGGCAACCTCTGCCGCTGCACCGGCTACCGGTCGATCCGCGACGCCCTCGCCGGGCGGTCCGTCGACCGGACCGCCGATGGGGCCGTCGATGGGGCCGCCCGTGGGGCCGCCGATGGGACCGCCGATGGGGCCGTCCATGGGAATGGGGGCGGGCCGTTCGGCCGCTCCGTGCCCGCCCCCGCGGGCCCCGGCCTCGTCACCGGTCGGGAGCCGTTCACCCTCGACCTGCCCGAGGCCGACGTGCTGCACGTGGCGCTGGTGGCCAGCCCGCACGCGCACGCCCGGATCGTCTCGATCGACACCGGCGCCGCCGAGGCCGTGCCGGGCGTGGTGCTCGTGCTCACCCACGCCGACTCCCCCGACGTGCTGTACTCCACGGCTCGGCACGAGAGCCGCCTCGACAACCCCGACGACACCCGCCTCTTCGACGACGTCGTGCGCTTCGTCGGCCAGCGGGTCGCCGCCGTGGTGGCCGAGTCGGCCGCCGCGGCCGAGCGGGCAGTCGCCCTGGTGCGCGTGGAGTACGCACTGCTCGACGCCGTGTTCGACCCCGAGCTGGCTCGGTCGCCCGGGGCGCCGCTGGTGCACGGCGACAAGACCGCGGCCACGTCTCGCATCAGCGAACCGGGCCGCAACGTGGTGGCGCAGACCCACGGTGAGGTGGGCGACGTCGACGCCGGCCTCGCGGGCGCCGTCCACCGGGTGGCGGGTGTGTGGCAGACGGCGCGGGTCAGCCCGGCCGCGCTGGAGACGCACGGGGCGCGCGCGTGGGTCGAACCCGACGGCACGCTCACGGTGCGCACCAGCTCGCAGGTGCCGCACCTGGTGAAGAAGGAGCTGGCGCACGTGCTCGACCTCGACCCCGCGCGGGTGCGAGTCGCGGTGGCGCGGGTCGGCGGCGGGTTCGGCAGCAAGCAGGAGATGCTCGTCGAGGACGTCGCCGCTCTGGCCGCGCTGCGTCTGGCCGAGCGCGGCGACCACCGGCCGGTGCAGCTGGAGCTGTCGCGCGAGCAGCAGCTGGCGGCGCTGCCGTGCCGGCATCCGTTCCGCGTGGCCCTCGAGCTGGGCGCCGACGCCGACGGTGTGCTCACCGCGATGAAGGTCGACGTGCTCAGCGACGCCGGCGCCTACGGCAACCACAGCACGGGCGTGCTGTTCCACGGCTGCCACGAGTCGATCGCGCTGTACCGCTGCGCCAACAAGCGGCTCGACGGCGAGGCGGTCTACACCCACCAGGTTCCCTCCGGCGCGTTCCGCGGCTACGGCCTGGGCCAGGTGATCTTCGCGATCGAGCAGGCGATGGACGACCTCGCCCGCGCCGCTGGACTCACCCCCGCCGAGGTGCGCCGTCGCAACGCCGTGGTGCCGGGCGACGAGTTCGTCGTCAACGGACCGGCCGACACCGACCTGGAGTTCGGCAGCTACGGACTCGACCTGTGCCTCGACCTCGTCGAGTCCGCACTCACCCGGGCCGACACGGTGGTGCCGTCCCCCGTCGGAGGCCGTGAGTGGCTGGTCGGCGACGGCCTCGCGGCCGCGATGATCGCGACCATCCCGCCGCGCGGGCACTACGGCGAGGCGACCGTGACGATGGACGTCGACGGCTCGGTGGCCGTGGCCGTCGGGAGCGCCGAGTTCGGCAACGGCACCGCCACGGTGCACACCCAGGTCGCCGCGCAGGCGCTGGGGGTCGAGGTCGACCGGGTACGGCTGGTGTCGGGCGACACCGCCACCAGCGGCTACGACACGGGCGCGTTCGGGTCGGCCGGGTCGGTCGTGGCCGGGCTCGCCGTGCACCGGGCGGCCACCGCGCTGCGCGAGCGGCTCGACCGGCGCGAAGGCGCGCTGCCCACCGAGCCGCTCTCGGCCACCGGCACCGCCGACGGCGCCCGGCGGTCGGTGGCGTTCAACGTGCACGGCGTGCGGGTGGCGGTGGCTCCGGCCACCGGCGAGGTGCGCGTGCTGGCCTCGGTGCACGCCGCCGACGCCGGGGTCGCCATCAACCCCGAGCAGCTGCGCGGGCAGATCGAGGGCGGCGTCGCCCAGGGCTTCGGCAGCGCGCTCCAAGAGGAGCTGCTCATCGAGGACGGACGCATGCGCACCCGCACCTTCCGCGACTACCGGATGCCCAAGATCGGCGACATCCCGCACACCGAGGTGCTGCTCGCCGACACCTACGACACGCTCGGCGTGGCCGGCGCCAAGTCGATGAGCGAGGCCCCGTACAACCCCGTCGCCCCCGCGGTGGCGAACGCGATCGCCGACGCCACCGGTCGGCGTCCGCACGAGCTGCCGATGAGCCGCGACCGCGTCTGGCGACTGCTGAACGCTCCCCCGACGCCTGAGGAGACCCGATGACCCACGACCCCCACGACCAGCGCTGGCTCGCGCGCGCTGTCGAGCTGGCCACCGCCAACGTGGGCGCCGGCGGCGGCCCCTTCGGCGCGCTCATCGTGCGCGACGGCGCCGAGGTGTCCACCGGCGTCAACCGGGTCACCCGCGACCTCGACCCGACCGCCCATGCCGAGGTGGTCGCCATCCGCCTGGCCTGCACGGCGCTGGAGACGTTCTCGCTCGAGGGCTGCGTGCTCTACACCTCGTGCGAGCCCTGCCCGCTGTGCATCTCGGCCGCGTTGTGGGCCCGGGTCGACCGCGTGGTGTTCGCCGCCGACCGCGACCACGCCGCCGAGGGCGGCTTCGACGACCGCGAGTTCTACGACCTCTTCGGTCGCGACCGCGCCACGTGGTCGATGCCGGTCGCCCACGTCACCACCGGCGACGACTTCGCCCCCTTCCGCACCTGGCTCGCCGACGAGCACCGCACCCACTACTGACCTGCCGCCAGTTTCCCGCTGACCTGCCACGAGTTTTCAGCTGACCTGCCACCAGTTTTCAGCCCATCGACCCCTCGCCGCACGATTCACGACCCCTCGCCGCACGATTCACGACCCCTCGCGGGACGATTCACGACCCCTCGCGGTCAGCGCGGGTGGAGTCGGGAGTGGGCGGTGCCGAGGAACGTGGCGACCAGGACGACGGCGCCGGCGAGCAGGAGCCCGACCCCGGCGTGCCAGCGCAGCAGCGTCGCGCCCACGGCCGCCCCGGCGATGAGCAGCAGGACGGCGGCCACGCGGCGCGGCGTGCCGCCGTCCGCACCGCTCCCCTTGCCGCTGCCGAGCCAGGAGTCAGCAGCGAGGCCGGTGATGGTGGAGGTGACGACCACGGTGGTGACGTCCTTGACCGCCACGAACCGGGCCGTCGCGGCCTGCACGCCCATGGCGAGGCCGAGCAGCGTGGTGATGACCAGGGCCAGGAGTCTCGGCGCGTCCTCGCCCACCACCAGCAGCACCACGGCCAGCACCAGCAGCAACACCCCGACGCACGAGAAGAGCACGGTCGTGAGGCGGGTCCACGTGCCGGTGGCCCGCTTGAGCACCCGCCCGCCGGTCGCGGCCCCCGCCATGAAGCCGGCCAGGGCGAGCAGTGGTCCGAGCACCGGCAGATCCTGCGCGCCGACCAGACCCATGCCGAGCACGACCACGTTGCCGGTCATGTTGCCGGTGAAGACCCGGTCGAGGCCGAGGTAGCCGACCGCGTCGACGATGCCGGTGCCGAAGGTGAGGGCCAACATCAGGCCGAGGTGCATGCGCTCGGGGGTCACGGTGCCCAGACGTTCCATGGCGAGAGGCTAGAGCTGTGGCGGGCGTCACTTCGGGGTCGCCCGCCCGTGGCGGTGCTGGTCGGACGCGCGGCGTCGCGCCGGGAACGTCGGAGGAACGCGCTCGCGCGCATGGACGACGGGTATGGCCGCCCGACCACCCCGAGGGTGGGGTGACGCGTGGGGCAGGTGAGGTCTACGGTCGGAAGTTGCCGTGCGCAACGGGGCGTGCGGGAACGGGAAGGACCAGCATGACCAGTCCGGTCGTCGCCCTCGCCGGCGACACGATCATCTCGGCGCACCCCGTCGACTACCTGATCGTCGCGATCTACTTCGTCTTCGTCATCGGTATCGGCGTCGTGGCCCGGCGCCAGGTCTCCGACTCCGTCGACTTCTTCCTCTCCGGGCGATCGTTGCCCGCCTGGGTGACGGGCCTGGCCTTCATCTCGGCCAACCTCGGCGCCGTCGAGATCATGGGCATGTCGGCCAACGGCGCCCAGTTCGGGCTGCCGGCGGTGCACTACTTCTGGATCGGCGCCGTGCCGGCCATGCTGTTCCTCGGCGTGGTGATGATGCCGTTCTACTACGGCTCCAAGGTGCGATCCGTGCCGGAGTTCATGCTCCGCCGGTTCGGGCCGGGGGCCCACCTGGTCAACGCGATCTCGTTCGCGGTCGCCCAGTTGCTGATCGCGGGTATCAACCTCTACCTGCTCGGCTCGATCATCCAGGCGCTGGTGGGCATCCCGCTGTGGCTCTCCACGATCATCGCGGCCGCGATCGTGCTCTCCTACATCACCCTCGGCGGACTCTCGGCCGCGATCTACAACGAGGTGCTCCAGTTCTTCGTCATCGTCGCGGCGCTCACCCCGCTCACCTGGCTCGGCCTCAAGCGCGTCGGCGGCTGGGACGGTTTGAAGCAGGGCATCACCGAGGGCGCTCAGAACAAGGGCGTCGCCTCGGCAGCCGAGCAGCTCCACTCGTGGCCGGGCACGGCGCTCACCGGCTTCTCCTCCGACATCCTCTCGGTCATCGGCATCGTGTTCGGCCTGGGCTTCGTGCTCTCCTTCGGCTACTGGACGACGAACTTCGTCGAGGTGCAGCGCGCCATGGCCACCGACTCCATCTCCTCGGCCCGCAAGACGCCCATCATCGGCGCCTACCCGAAGATCTTCATCCCGTTCATCACGATCCTGCCCGGCATGATCGCCGCGGTGCTGGTGCCGCAGATCGCGGACTTCAAGGCCGGCCAGAGCGTCGCCGGTGGAGCTGAGGGCTCCATCACCTACAACGACGCACTCATCTACCTGATGCGTGAAGTGCTGCCCAACGGCCTGCTCGGCGTCGCCATCACGGGCCTCCTCGCGGCGTTCATGGCCGGCATGGCGGCGAACATCTCGGCGTTCAACACCGTGCTGAGCTTCGACCTCTGGGAGCGGTACGTCGTGAAGGACCAGAGCGACGACTACTACTTGCGCGTGGGGCGCCTGGCCACCGTGGCGGCCACCGTGATCGCGATCGGCACGTCGCTGCTGGCGTCGAACTTCTCGAACATCATGAACTACCTGCAGACGCTGTTCGGGTTCTTCAACGCCCCGCTGTTCGCCACGTTCATCCTCGGCATGTTCTGGAAGCGGATGACCGCGACCGCCGGCTGGGTCGGCCTGGTGGCCGGCACGCTGTCGGCCGTGGCCGTCGCGTTCCTCTCCGAGGACGCCTTCGGCTCGGTCTCGCTCGGGGTGTTGCCGCTCTCGGGTCAGGGTGCGTCGTTCGTCGCCGCGGGCACCGCGTTCGTCGTGGACGTCGTGTTGAGCATCGTCGTGTCGATGGTCACCGCACCGAAGCCGGTCGAGGAACTGCGCGGGCTGGTCTACTCCGAGACACCCAAGGAGGATCTCGTCGACGAGCACGAGAAGACGCTGCCGTGGTTCCGCCGGACCATTCCGCTGGCCGTGATCGCCGGCGTCATCACCATCGCCCTCAACTTCGCGTTCTGACGCAGCGGACACCTAGGAGCACACCATGCCTGCCAACACCGTGGAGTCCCGTCGCACCCACAGCGCCGGGTTGTTCGACATACGCAACATCATCGGCGCCCTGCTCACCATCTACGGCGTCATCTGCCTGCTCATGGGCCTGTTCGGCGACCCCGAGACCGACAAGACCGGCGGCCCCAACGCCAACCTGTGGAGCGGGCTCGTCATGCTCGTCGTCGGGGTCGCGTTCATCGCCTGGGCGCGGCTGAAGCCGGTCAAGGTGCCTGAGGTGAAGGAGTAGCCCGGAAGGCGATCCCGCCTGGCCGCTTCGACGACGTCGACCTCGACCGACACCTGGCGTTCGGCTCGGCCGGATCAATCGCTGGCAGTGAGAATCTCCAGAGCGGCCTCCGCATCAATGCGGGACTGGCCTGAGAGCACGCTCCAGGAGATGTCTCCTGGCCTGAGGCGGCGTCGCAGGCTCAGGAGCCGGGACCGGTCGGAGCCGGTGAACTCCTCGCGGTCCGCGAACGGGTCATCGATGCAGGCCAACAGCGCCACTGCGTCGTTGAGGTGTCTGTCCTTGTCGCGCGAGTCCGTCGTGTAGGCGGCGGCCTTCAGGATCAGGGCGCCGAGAGGGCGTGGAACCGAGATGGTGGTGAGAGCGCCTTCCTGGATCTCCAATTGCGCGTTGACAGTGCGTCGCAGCGCCTGCGTGCCTCCTTCGATGCGGACCATCTCGCGGCCAGCGAGTCGTTGGGTGACGCTAGGAGCGTGGTGGTCGGCGACCAGGACGTCGACGACCTCCTCGACTGCGTCGCCGGAATCCACGCCGGGGTGATCGGTGACTAGGTCGACTTTGCTGTGTCCCCGAACGAACCGATGGGCGGTGTTGTCGCGAGGGTCGAAGGTGGGGCGGAGCTTGTAGCCGAGCGACCGCAGCGCGATCGCGGTCTCGTCGGCGACTCCTCGAGAGGTCTCGACATGCACAACGATGTCGACGTCGTTCGTCGGTCGAACGACGCCGAGACCGTGGTGGATCGAGTGGATCTGGACCATCAAGCCACCGACCAGGGTCCACTGCTCGGCGGGAATCACCGCTGCGATCTCGGCGACGTTCGGCCATGGGTCTGGCCAGTCCCCAGGAGCGGCGGCTACGCGGATGGTGGGACGCTCGGTGGGCACGGCGCTACCTCAGGGAGTTCTCGCGAAACAGGTCCAGGCGGTCTGCCAGAATCCGTGTGCCGACGCCGCGCTCGCGCGGGTCGAGAGATGTCGCGGCGTCAATGCCCGCGAGTGTCCTCATGAAAGCCGGCCTCTCCTTGAAGAAGTCGACGGCGATGCTGTCCGTGACCCGCAGGGTGATCGCGCCGGAGTCGTCCTGCGTCAGCCGGTGGCGGCGCACCACCTCGTGAACGCGCTCGGAGTGGATGTAGCCGTCGACGTGGGTGTCGTCTTCGACGAGCCCGATTCGGCTGCGGCCGGGGACGACGAGATCGTCACGAAGGCGGGGCACGGCAGAACGGTGACCGGCCCACGTCGTGACCGTCGCACGATCGCGAAACCGGACAGCCAGTTCGCTCGGGTCGGTGATCTCGCGCAGGGTGGCACGGAGCCGGTAGGTCTGGGTATCGCCGAGGCCGAGGGGTGCCACCTGGGAAAGGAGGGCGACCGCTCCCCAGGCTGTGTGCTCGGCCCACGTGCGGGTCAGTCCAGTGCCACGCGCGGCCCGGTGCCGCTCGACGGAGGTTCGGTCGAAGAGGCCACGCGCCACCCGCGTTATCTGTCCGTTCTCAGCCATCTGCTGGGCGCGCCGCTCCGACACCCCGAGTCTGAGAGCGGCCTCGCTGAGCGTCAGTATCTCCGTCAGCGCCATGACAGAATACTGCGCCTTTACGTAGCTATCTGTAAAGGCGGCCCTAGCCCGACTGACGCCGATCCCGCACCCGCACCAACCCAGCAAGCGTGGCGACGTACGCGGAGCCGTCAGGACCAAGGGTGATCGCGGAGTAGTGGTTGTTGTAGAGCGGGCCGCGGCCGGTGCGCACCGACCAGGCGGTGCGGCCGGTGGTGGGGTCGATCGCGGTGAGGTACCACGCGTCGACGCCGAGCCAGCTCTTGCGCTTGGTGTAGGCGTAGAGCAGGCCGGTCGCGAGCGACAGCTTGGCCACCGAGCTGGGGGCCACCTCGGGTGAGGTCCAGGTGAGCGAGCAGCGACCGTCGCGGACGTCGACGCGCGCGAGGCCGCCGGCGGGGCGTCGACCGAGCAGGGTGCGCAGGGGTGAGGAGTAGCCCTCGTTGTTCTCCACGACCAGGCCGGTCGGCCCGACCAGCACCAGGGAGTTCTCGGTGGCCGAGGCGTCGTCGTCGAACACCTCGGTCTGGCACACCTCGGAGCCGTCACCGGTGCGCAGCACGATCACGTGCATCCGCGGGTTCGCGTTGTCGGTGATCGCGATCAGCCCACCGGGCATGAGCGTCGGGGTGGTGCCGGCCCCCTGGCTGAGCTGACCCGGCTTCACGCCGCTGCCGCGCTCGTACGGCGTCCGCCAGTCGACCACCGGGCCGCTCCCACCGGCGTGCAGCCGGTAGAGCGCGTCGACCGTGACGGCGTACACACCGCCGTCGGCGTCGGAGGAGATCGAGTTCGCGACCTCCTCGCCGAGGTCCAGCACGCGCGGTCGGCCGCCGTCCGTCACGTAGCCGATGCGACCGCCTTGCGTCACGAACCAGGTGCGGCCCGCGCTGTCGGGCAGCACCGCGAGCAGGCAGTCGTCGGCCGGCATCACGGCAGAGAGGTCGGTCTCGTCGAGCGTGGCCAGGTCCGGGTCACCGGAGCCGTCGGACGTCGACACGGTGAGGATGCGCCGGTCGGTGGTCGCGACGACGGCGTGGTCGTCGGCGTCGAGGTAGAAGTACGCGCCGGCACAGAGGTCGGCCCACGGCGGCTTGTCGGAGTCCGGCCGGTCGGGCAGGTTCTTCGTCGCGAGCGGGCGCATCGACTCGGGGTCGATGACCCGTAGCTGAGGTCCGCTGCGGGTGCCGCACAGCCCGACCATCCGGCCCTGGGAGTCGAAGGCGAGCGTCGCGCACTCCTCCACGCCGTACCAGGCGGAGTCGACCTGCGGGCTGAGCCCGGTAGGCCCGGGGCCGGGGTGCGCGTCGGAGGCCCAGGCGTCCTCGTGCATCGAACTGCGCCCGTTCGGCGCCATCGCCTCGTTCTGGGGGATCTTCAGGTCGATCGGCTTGGTCTCGATCGGTCGGCCGGTGTAGCCGGGCGTCACCCACGCGCCCGACCCGGTCGGGATCGGCAGCCGTCCGTCGGGCACCACCCACACCAGCCCCGCCACCAGGACGACGCCCGCGGCGACCCCGCCCAGCGTGCGACGGGTGGGGCGCAGCCATGGCCACACCCGACGCCGCACCCGGGGCACGGTCAGCGCCAGCACGCTCAGCACCGGCACGAGCGGGCCGAGGCCGAACCACAGCAGCGCCCAGAACAGCACGGCGGCGGCGGTGGTCACCGCCGGCCGGACCCACCTCACGCGCCGGCCCCCACGCAGGAGCTCAGCGGGTCACCGGGCGCGCGGCCCGTACACCGGCGGCACCTTGGCGAAGGCCGCCTTCTGCGCGGCCTTGGTGTTGCGACCGACGAGCAGGAAGGCCTGCTCGATGCGCTCGCGGGAGAAGGTGTGCCGCGCCGAGGCGGTCCAGGAGGACTCGAAGACGCGCTTGGCGGCGGCGAGCTGGTCGGGCGAGCGCTGCTTGAGCTTCTCGGCGAGCGAGTAGGCGGCGGCCAGCGGGTCGGCGTCGACCTCACCGACGAGACCGAGCTCGGCGGCCTCCTTGCCGGAGAACATCTCGGCGGTCATGGTGAGCCGCTTGGCGGTCTCGATACCGACGAGCTGGCTCAGCGAGCGGATGCCGCTCATGTCGGGGATGATGCCCCACTTGGCCTCGAGCACCGACCACTGCGAGTCGGGGGTGGCGACGCGGAAGTCGGCGGCCAGCGCGATCTGGAGGCCCCCGCCGAGGCAGTGCCCCTGCACCGCCGCGATGACCGGCACGGGCAGCCGGCGCCAGGCCCAGCACGCCTCCTGGAAGGTGTTGGTGCCGCGCCACGGACGCGGCACGAAGGCCTGCACGATCTTGCGCGGCGCCTTGAGCACGTGGCCGAAGTCGAGCCCGGCGCAGAACGCGTCGCCGGCACCGGTGAGGATCACCGCGCGCAGGTTCTTGTCGCGGCCGAGCATGCGCGCGGTCGAGACGAGGTCGTCGAGGATCTCCAGGGTCAGCGCGTTGAGCTTCTCGGGGCGGTCGATGCTCACCAGGGCGATGCCGTCCTGGACGGTGCAGGTCACGTGCGACATGCCCACCATCATCCCACCCCATCGGTGCCGACTGCCCACGGGCGGAGCACACGGCTTCCGGCGACCACCGGCGAGCGGCATGATCGGGTGGCATGAGCCACCCACGTGCCGGAACAGTCGCGCTGCCCCAGGATCTGGTCGACGTCGCCCACCTCGTGACGGCGTACTACACGACCGCACCCGATCCGGATGACGTCGCCCAAGAGGTCGCGTTCGGCACCAGCGGCCACCGGGGCAGCTCGCTCACAGGCTCGTTCAACGAGGCGCACATCGCCGCCACGACCCAGGCGATCTGCGAGTACCGCGCCGGGCAGGGCATCGACGGCCCGCTGTTCATCGGCCGCGACACCCACGCGCTCTCCGAACCCGCGTGGGCGACCGCGCTCGAGGTGCTGGTGGCCAACGACGTCACCGTGCTCGTCGACGATCGCGACGCCTACACCCCCACCCCCGCCGTCTCGCACGCGATCCTGCGCGCGAACCGGGGTGCCGCCGGACGCCGGGGTGACGCCGACGGCATCGTCGTGACGCCGTCGCACAACCCGCCCTCCGACGGCGGCTTCAAGTACAACCCGCCGCACGGCGGCCCGGCCGACTCCGACGCCACGAAGGTGATCGCCGCGCGCGCCAACGAGCTACTGAAGGCGGATCTCGACGGCGTGCGCCGGGTGCCGTTCGCCCGCGCGCGCGCCGCGGCGCAGGGCTACGACTTCATGGGCACCTATGTCGACGACCTGCCGAACGTCGTCGACCTCGCCGCGATCAAGCGGGCCGGCGTGCGCATCGGGGCCGACCCGATGGGCGGGGCGTCGGTGCACTACTGGAGCGAGATCGCCGAACGACACGACCTCGACCTCACCGTGGTGAACCCACTGGTCGACCCGACGTGGCGGTTCATGACCCTCGACGGCGACGGCAAGATCCGCATGGACTGCTCCTCGCCCAACGCGATGGCCTCGCTCATCGCGCAGAAGGAGAAGTACGACCTCGCCACCGGCAACGACGCCGACTCCGACCGGCACGGCATCGTCACGCCCGACGCCGGTCTGATGAACCCCAACCACTACCTCGCCGTGGCCATCGGCTACCTCATGGGCGGCGCCCGGCCGGGCTGGCCGACCGGCGTCAGGGTGGGCAAGACGCTGGTGTCGTCGTCGATGATCGACCGGGTCGCCGCCGACGTCGGCGCCACCCTGGAGGAGGTGCCGGTCGGGTTCAAGTGGTTCGTGCCCGGGCTGCTCGACGGCACCTGCGCGTTCGGCGGCGAGGAGTCGGCCGGCGCCTCGTTCCTGCGCTTCGACGGCACGGTGTGGTCGACCGACAAGGACGGCCTGCTGCTGTGCCTGCTGGCCGCCGAGATCACCGCCCGCACCGGGCGATCGCCGTCCGCGCACTACGCCGACCTCGTCGCGAAGCACGGCGACCCCGCCTACGCGCGCGTCGACGCCCCGGCCGACCGGGAGCAGAAGGCGAAGCTGGCCGCGCTCACACCCGACGCCGTGAGCGCCACCGAACTGGCGGGCGAGCCGATCACCGCGAAGCTCACCGAGGCACCCGGCAACGGGGCAGCCATCGGCGGACTCAAGGTCACCACCGAGTCGGCCTGGTTCGCGGCGCGCCCCTCGGGCACCGAGGACGTCTACAAGATCTACGCCGAGAGCTTCCGAGGGCCCGACCACCTGCGGCAGGTGCAGGACGCCGCCCGCGAGGTGGTCGGCTCCGCGCTGGGGTGAGTCGCGCCGAAACCCTCAACTGGGCGGCAGGGACGCCGATCCTCCAGGTGACCGCCGCGCTGACCTGAGGGGCATCAGAGAACAACGCGACGGCACCCATGCCGGAATCCGTGCCCGGGGGTAACGCGGGGACAGACCCGGCAGCCTGGAGTCGTCGGGCGCGCGCACACGCCCGGCGCGGGAGGGTGACGTGACGTCCGCACGGCTCAGCGTGTGGTGAATGGCCATGTCGTTCCCCCCGAAACGAGCCCCGCGGAGTACGGGGCGCGAGGCCTCTCTACCCGATCATCCGGCCCCCAAACCTCCGCGGCCCCTCGATCGCGACGTGTGACCAGCGACACGCCACGAGCGACACCGGATCGGCCGCCGTCAGTGCACGACCACGACATCGCCCGGGCGCACGTCGCCGGGTCGGCTCACCTCGCCGTCGACCCCCAGCCGCGGGCCCATCCCGTCGGGGTTGCCCCGACAGTCCGCCAGGGCGCGCAGCACCGGCAGGTCGCGGCGACCCGACCCCGGCTCCAGGTCGAGGACGGCGCACCGCGGCGTCGCGGTCAGCACCCGCACGCGGGCCTCGCCGAGCGCGACCTCACGCCCCACCCAGCCCTCCTCGATCCACGGCTCCGGGCCGGCATCGACCACCACCGACGCGCGGGTGCGGGCGGGGTCGACCGGAGCGCCCAGGCGCGCCGAGAGGGCCGCCAGCGTGGCCGTGGCCACCAGATGCACCCCGCCGCCGTAGACGACCGCCGCCGGCGGGGCCAGGGCCAGGGCGAGGGCGCGCGGTGGCCGGTCGAGCAGCCTCGCGGCGAGATCGACCACCGGGTGCTCGCACAGCCGCAGCTCGACCGGTCGACCCCAGTAGTCGCAGGTCAGGATGGCTCCCGTCGGCCGCGGCGTCGCCTCGGCGCGCTCGCCGCCGGGCCCCCGCACGACGAGTGCGTCGTCCGGACCCTCGGCCAGCACGTCGAGCGCCATCAGCCGAGGATGGGAGACGGTGCGCAGCACCTGCCGACGAGCGGCGTCGACGAGGCACCAGCGGCGATCGCCCGACACCCCGGCGCCGTCAAGGCGGATGCTCGGCATCGAGCGGTGCCTACTGCCCTTGAGGCGAGCACACCCGACGGAGACGACCTGCACGCCGCCATGGTCGCACCCAGATGGCGCGACTACCGTGGCCCCATGCCCCGCCGTTCCCTGACGGCCACGTGGCGGCGCGCGTCGACGCTCGCCACGACGGCCACGCTGTGCCTCGGTCTCGCCGCGTGCCAGCAGAGCGCCACGCGCGTCGCCGAACAGCCCGCAACAGCCACCACCTCCCCCAGCGCCTCCCCCAGCGCCTCACCCAGCGCCTCACCCAGCGCCTCAGCGACCACGTCGCCCACGGCCTCCGCGAGCGCCACGGCGGCCCCGCGGGCCAAGCGAGACCCACACGGAGCCCTGGTCTCCCAGGTGCCGTTCACCGGCAACGACCGCTTCGACCACGCCGTCAACACGCTGATCCGCTACCGCATGCGGGGCGTGTCCGGGCGGATGGTCACCGCCACCGCCATGCTCACCGTGCCGGACGCGGCCCCGCCCGCCGGAGGATTCCCGCTGCTGGTCTTCGCCCACGGCACCGTGGGACTCGCCGACCAGTGCGCGCGCAGCCGCGTGCCGGCCGTGCCCGGCGACAGCGGCGAGCGGCCCGGCGACCCGCTGCAGGCGTGGATCGACGCCGGCTACGCGCTGGTGCGCCCGGAGTACGAGGGCCTGGCCGCACCGCGCCGGCATCCCTACATGGTCGGCGTCTCTGAGGGCCGTTCGGTGCTCGACTCGGCGATCGCGGCCGAGCGGGCCGACCGGCGCATCGGCACCAAGGTCGCGATCGAGGGCTTCTCCCAGGGCGGGCACGCCGCGCTCTGGGCGGCCGGGCTGGCGTCGTCCTATGCGCCGGGGCTGGATCTGCGCGGCACGGTCGCGATCGCCCCGCCCTCACACCTCGCACTCCAGCTCACCGACCGCATCGCCCACCCCGAGCAGGCGTCGAGCGGCGGGACCGACTCCTCGCTCGCAGCGATGCTGCTCGCCGGGTACGCCGCCGCGTACCCGGGCCTCGAGCCGCGGCGACTGCTGACGGCCCGGGCGCGCGCGGTGTTCCCCACCGCCTACCGAGAGTGCCTGGAGCAGATCGACGAGACGTTCTCACCGATCCCGCTCGACCAGTTCTTCAAGCGCGACGCCCGACTCGGGGACTTCGTGCGGGATCTCAAGCGCAACGACCCCGCACGCAACCGCATCGACGTGCCGCTGATGATCACCCAGGGGCGCAACGACTACACCGTGCTGCCGCAGTACACCGACCGGCTCGTGAACACGCTCCGCTCGCAGGGGGTCGACGTCGACTACCGCACCTACGCCGGCGTCGGCCACGACGACGTCTCGTCGGTCGGAGACGCCGACACCCGCGGCTTCCTCGCCGCCGTGCTGACGAACTGACCCGCGCACGCACGCGCATCCGCGGCCTGCCCGCTCCCTGCCGCGGCGTCTGGCCCATGTAACGCGGTGTTACGCGGACTGGTCACCCTTCATAGCCCCGCACCAGCCGGGGTAACACCGCGTTACATGCGCGCGGCGAGCCGGACGACGGGAGTCAGGCGGGACGACGCGGCTCAGGCGGCCTGGGCGAGCCGGCGGCGCTGCTGGGTGAGCCGCGCCTGGGCGGCACGACGCACGCGCGGACCCTTAGTCGACATCGCCCAGAGCACCTTGAGCTGCTGGGGCAGGTTCTTGGGGGTGGTGGTGGCCAGCCAGTCGTTGGGCAGCGAGAGCCGCACGACCTTGTGCCAGGCCGAGTAGACCTGGGCCGGCAGCGGGGCGCTGTGGTAGTTCAGGCCGTACTCGTCGAAGAGCGCCTTCACCTGCGGGGCCACCTCGGCGTAGCGGTTGCTGGGCAGGTCGGGGAAGAGGTGGTGCTCGATCTGGTGGCTGAGGTTGCCGGTCATCAGGTGCATGAAGCGGCTGCCGGAGATGTTGGCCGAGCCGAGCATCTGGCGCACGTACCACTGACCGCGCGTCTCGTCGTCCGGGATCGACTTCTTCTCGAACGTCTCGACGCCCTCGGGGAAGTGCCCGCACATGATCACCGAGTGCGACCAGACGTTGCGCACCAGGTTGGCGGTGAAGTTCGCCGCGAGGGTGGGCAGCGCGGCACCGAAGGGCAGCGCGAGGGCCGGGTTGACGACGTAGTCCTTGGTCGCCTGCTTGCGGATCTTCGCCAGGGTCTTCTTGGCGTTGGCCTTGAAGGTCTCCGAGCGCTTCTCCTTCGGGATGGAGAGGTTCTTGCCGAGCTCGAGGTCGTAGGCTGCGATGCCGTACTCGAAGAAGCAGGCGTTGACGAAGTTCCACAGCGGCTGCAGCAGGTAGAAGGGGATCCACTTCTGCTCCTCGTCGACGCGCATGATGCCGTAGCCGAGGTCGTTGTCCTTGCCGACGATGTTCGTGTACGTGTGGTGGATCTGGTTGTGGCTGTGCTTCCAGCCCTCGGCGGTCGAGGCGTTGTCCCACTCCCAGGTGGTGGAGTGGATCTTCGGGTCGCGCATCCAGTCCCACTGACCGTGCATCACGTTGTGCCCGATCTCCATGTTCTCCAGGATCTTGGCGACCGAGAGGCCCACGGTGCCGAGCAGCCACAGCGGCGGCAGTGCCGAGCCGAGCAGTACCGCGCGCGAACCCAGCTCGAGGTTGCGCTGGGTCTTGACCAGGCGGCGGATGTAGCGGGCGTCGGACTCGCCGCGGGCGTCGAGCACCTCCTGGCGGATGGCGTCGAGCCGGACGCCGATCGCCTCGACGTCGGCCGCGGAGAGGTGGGCGGTGGGGTCGACGGGCTTCTTGGTGATGGTGGTCATCGTGGTGCCTTTCGTCGCAGGGGTGGTCAGTGGTCGAGGTGGCAGTCGCCGGCGGCGGCGCTGATGCAGGTCTGGATCGGGACGCCGCCGCGGCCGGTCTCACCCGGCACGGCGACGGTCAGGGCGCCGTTGCGCAGGTCGCGCACCGCGCCGTCGGTCATCGGCAGCACGCAGCCCATGCAGATGCCCATGCGACAGCCGCTGGGCATCAGCCGGCCCGCGCCCTCGGCCACGTCGAGCAGCGGAGTGGCGCCGTCGGCCTCGAGGGTGCTGCCGTCGGAGAAGGTTACCGTGCCGCCCTCGCCTGCCTCGGCGAGCACGACGGGGCGGAACCGCTCGGTGTGCAGCGTCAGGCCGCGGGCCTCGTGGTGGACCTCGAGGGCGTCGAGCAGCCCGGCCGGGCCGCAGGCGTACGTCGGCCGCTCGGCGAGGTCGGGCACCCGCTCGGTGAGGGTGTCGACGTCGAGCAGGCCGTGGGTGTCGGTGTGCAGCTCCTCGAGGCGGATCAGCCCGCGGGCGGCGTAGTCGCGGATCTCAGCCCCGAAGATCACCTCGGCCTGCGCGAGCGCGGAGTGGATGAGCACGATGTCGAGGTCGGGGATCTCGGCGCGCGAGAACAGGTTGCGCAGCATGCCGATGACCGGGGTGATGCCGGAGCCGGCCGTGACCAACAGCAGCTTGGCCGGCAGCGGGTCGGGCAGCACGAAGTCGCCGTCGGCCTGGGCCAGTTGGAGCATGGTGCCGGGGCGGGTGCGGTGCACGAGGTGGTTCGACACCACACCGCCGTCGATCGCCTTGACGGTGATCGAGATGCAGCGGTCGGCACGCGGGCCGTGGGTGAGCGAGTAGGTGCGCCACAGTCGCACACCGTCGACGTCGACGCCGACGCGCAGGTACTGGCCGGGCACGTGGCCGGACCATCCGCGACCCGGCTTGATGAGGATCGTGGCCGACTGCTCGGTCTCGGGGGTCACCGAGACGACACGCCCGACGAGGTCGCTGCCGCCGCGGCGCAGCGGGTGCACGTGGTCGAGCACGTCGTCGAGGTCGAGCGGGGTGAGCGCGGCGTCGGCCACCTGGCGCAGACGGTCGGCAACGGTGCGCCGCAGGGTGCCGGTCGGCACAGCGCCGCGGGTGACGGCAACGGAGGTCATGACAACGAGTGTCGTCGTCCCGGCAGGTAATACCTAGGGCGCGTCAACGTGAATCGTTGGCGTTTTCTTGTTCGATATGAACAAATTAAGGTCATGAGATGGCAACGCAAGATGCCCGGACACGACGTGCGCCTCAGTTCGGAGGCCGTGGCCCCGATGCGCGCCGAACTGCCGCGGGTGGCCGAGCGCGTGGTCGACGCCGTGATCGAGGAGGTGCCGAGCTACGCCGACGCCTTCGACTCCGAGATGGCGGCCACCATCCGGAACGCCGTGCAGCTCGCACTCTCGGGCTTCTTGACCCTCGCGGGCGGACGCCGGGGAGCCGACACGCCCCGCGCGCCCGCCGTCGAGGGCTCCTACCAGCTCGGTCGCGGCGAGGCGCGCAGTGGACGGTCCACCGACGCCCTGCTCTCGGCGTTCCGCATCGGCGCGCGGGTGGCGTGGCGCGAGATGTCGGGCACGGCCGTCGAGCACGGCGTCGACGGGATCGCCCTCGTGGAGTTCGCCGACCTCGTGTTCGCCTACATCGACGAGTTGTCGGCGGCCGCCGTCGCCGGGCACACCGACGAGCTCGCCACCAGCGGCCGTGTGCGCCAGCGGCTGCTGGAGCGGATGGGTCGGCACCTGCTGGCCGGCGCGTCGCCCGAGGTCGTGCACGAGGCCGCCCAGCGGGCCGAGTGGGAGCCGCCGTCCACCCTCACGGCGGTGATCGTGCCGGAGTCGCAGGTGCGCCCCGTGCTCTCCTCGCTCCCGGCCGCCACAGTGGTGCTGCCGGAGGCGCCCGACCTCACCGAAGGCGTACTGCTGCTGGTGCCCGACGTGCACGACGCCGCGCGCGCGGCGGTGCTGCGAGCCGTCGAGGGCCGCGGCGCGGTGGTGGGTCCGGCGCGGGCCTGGTTGGCGGCGCGGGGCTCCTACCAGCGGGCACTGCGCGCGCGCCTCGCCGGGCTCGGACCCGACACCGAGCAGCACCTGCCGCGGCTGGTGCTCGACGCCGACGCCGACGCGCTGGTCGACCTGCGCGCCCGGGCCCTGGCACCGTTGGCCGACGTCCGGCCGTCGACCGCCGAGAAGCTCACCGAGACCCTGCGCGCCTGGGTGCTGCACCAGGGCCGGCGCGACGAGATGGCCGAGGCGCTCTTCGTGCATCCCCAGACCGTGCGCTACCGCCTCCAACGGCTGCGCGAGCTCTACGGCGACGCCCTCGAGGATCCCGACACCGTGCTCGCACTCACCCTGGCCCTGGCCTGAGCCCGCCGGCGCTGGACCGCTGGTGGTCGAGCCGCTGGTGGTTGAGCCGCCGGTGGTTGAGCCGTGAGGAGCCCTAGCGACGAGCGCGTCGAAACCCAGCGACTGTGAAGGCAAGGCCGATTAGCACCTCACCGGGTTTCGACACGGTCTCGCCTAGCGGCTCGACCGGCTCAACCACCGGCGGGGAACCTCGCCCAGCGCCTCGACCGGCTCAACCACCCGCGGGGAACCTCGCCCAGCGCCTCGACCAGCTCAACCACCGGCGGGGAACCTCGCCCAGCGGATCGACCGGCTCAACTACCGGCGTTCAGGGCTGCAGCGCGGGCTCGTCGGGCGGGGCCAGGGTGAGTACGGCGTCCACGATCTGGGGATCCTTCTCGATCTGGCGCTCCACCTCGCGGAACCCAAGCACCAACCGATGGATTGAGCCGCTGGTGGTTGAGCCGTGAGGAGCGCCAGCGACGAGCGCGTCGAAACCCAGCGACTGTGAAGGCAAGGCCGATTAGCACCTCACTGGGTTTCGACACGGTCTCGCCTAGCGGCTCGACCAGCTCAACCACCGGCGGGGAACCTTGCCTAGCGGCTCGACCGGCTCAACCACCCGCGGGGAACCTCGCCTAGCGGCTCAACCACCGGCGTTCAGGGCTGCAGCGCAGGCTCGTCGGGCGGGGCCAGGGTGAGCACGGCGTCCACGATCTGGGGATCCTTCTCGATCTGGCGCTCCACCTCGCGGAACCGGAGCGCCAGGTCGGGCTCGGGGTCGTCGCCGACGAGGTCGACGGCGGCGACGACGAAGAGCTTCTGCGGCCCGACGTACTCGACGTGCAGGTAGGTGATGCGCTCGATCTCGGGGTGCTCGTAGAGGCTGGTCAGCACCCGTGAGCGCAACTGGGGGCCGAGCCCCTCGCCGAGCAGGTACTCCATGTTGCGGCGCATGAGGAAGACCGCGACCACGCCGAGCAGCACGCCGATGCCGATCGATCCGATGGCATCGAAGCGCGGGTCGCCCGTCGCCTGATGCAGACCGATGCCGGTCGCGGCGAGGAGGATGCCGACGAGCGCGGAGGAGTCCTCGAAGAACACCGCGCGCAGCGTGGGGTTGGAGGTGCGGCTGACGAAGCTCAGGGGGTGCATCCGCCAACGGCGGGCCTGCCCATGCACCTGCCGGCTGGCCTGCACGAACGAGATGCCCTCGAGCACGAAGCCGACGGCCAAGATGACGTAGTTCAGCGTGTAGTGGCCGCCGTCCTCACGGGGGCTGCGCAACTCCTCGACACCGGTCCAGATCGAGACCAGCGCACCCAGGGTGAAGAGCCCGAACGCCGCCACGAGCGACCACACGTACGTCGCCCGGCCGTAGCCGCGCGGGTGCTCCTCGTCGCGCGGCCGGTTGCCGGACTTCTCGGCCACCAGCAAGAAGACCTCGTTACCGGTGTCGGACCACGAGTGGGCCGCCTCCGCGGTCATCGACGCCGAGCCGCTCAACACCGCGGCCGCGGTCTTCGCCACGGCGAGCAGGCCGTTGGCCAAGAGCGCGACCACCACCGTGACCATCGACTCCCCGGCGCCGTCGCTGTCGTGCTCCTCCGCTGGTTCACCCACACCTCAGGGTTACCGCCCGCGGCCCCGGCGGCGCACACCCCGGGGGTAGCGTCCTGCCCATGCGCCGAGCCAGGAGACTGACCGCAGTCCTCACGATCGCCGGAGTGCTGGCGGTGGGTGCGGCGGCCTGCACGAGTTCGGACGACGACCCGGACGCCGCGCCGTCGTCGGCCTCGCCGAGCAGTTCGTCGTCGGCGGACGACGAGGATCCCTTCGCACCCTCGAGCAGCGCCGACGTCGGGACCGGCGCCTACCCCCGGTACGTCGCCCTCGGCGACTCCTACACCGCGGCGCCGCTCGTGCCGAAGACCGACCCGGCCAGCGCCTGCCTCCAGTCGACGGGCAACTACCCACACCTGATCGCGGCCCAGCTCGAGGGCACCGTGCTCGACGACCGGTCCTGCTCGGGCGCCGACACCACCTCGCTCATCGGGGTGCAGACCACCGGGCGCGGCGACGTCCCACCGCAGCTGAGCGCCGTGACACCGCGGACCTCACTGGTCACGCTCAGCATCGGCGGCAACGACTTCGGCGTGTTCGGCAGCATCATCGGCGCCTGCTCGCAGTCCCAGGGCAGTGGCACCCGCTGCAAGGACGCCGCAGAGGTCAAGGTCGGTGCGACCCTGAAGAAGATCTCGACCCGCGTCTCGTCCGCCGTCACCGGGGTGCTCGACCGAGCCCCCGACGCCACCGTGATCGTCGTCGGGTACCCGCAGGTGATCCCCTCGACGGGCAGCTGCCCCGACCTGCTCCCGGTCGCAGCGAAGGATCTGCCGTTCGCGCTGCGCGTGAACCGGATGCTCAATGCCGCGCTGGAGCAGGCGGCGACTCGCAGCGACGCCGGCTTCGTCGACACCTTCGCCCTCAGCAAGGGTCACGACATCTGCGCCGACGACCCGTGGGTCAACGGCCAGGCAACCCAGCCCGATGCGGCGCTCGCCTACCACCCCTTCGCCGCCGAGCAGCAGGCCGTGGCGAAGGCCGTGCTGAGCATGCTCGAGCAGTAGTCCGTGATGGCGCTCCCGGCCCGCCCGTGCCACCGCGCCCCATCGACGCGCTCAGAACGCGGAGTACACCTCTTGCCCGTCGACCCAGGTGGCGGCGACGGTCATGGCGCGCAGGGCGGTGGCGGCGTCGGCCGGTGAGTCGGACGCCGCCAGCGGGTCGGAGTCCAGCAACGCCAGGTCGCCACGGCTGCCGGCCCCCACCATCGGCTGACCGTCGACGCTGGCGGCCAGCACCTCCTGCGGCGTGAGGGCCTGCTCGCCGTGCCAGGCGTCGCGGTCGTCGGCGCTGCGGTGCACGCCGGCGGCCATCGCCAGCCACGGGTCGAGCGGGCTGACCGGGGCGTCGGAGCCCATGGCGAGGGTGACGCCGTCGTCGAGCATCCAGCGAAACGCGAAGCAGCGCGCCGACCGCTCGCCCCAGATCTTCTCGGTGAGGTCGCGGTCGTCGAGCAGGTGCGCGGGCTGGATGCTGGCCCGGATCCCGAGCCGCGCCATCGTGGCGACGTCGGCCCGGTTCACCATCTGCGCGTGCTCGATCGACCCACGAGCGCCCGTGTCGGCGTACGACGCCAGCGCCTCGGCCACCGCGGCGTCGCCGATGGCGTGGCAGGCCACCTCGAGCGCGTTCCGGTGCGCGGTGCGCAGCAGATCGCGCAGCTCGGTGCCGGAGAGGTTCGGCTGGCCCGAGGGGTACTCCAGGCGGTGCGCGTCGCCGTAGGGCTCGCAGCACCAGGCGGTGCGGGTGTTGAGCGAGCCGTCGCTGATGATCTTCAGCGGACCCATCGTGATGCGGCCGTCGAGCTCCGGCAGCGGGTCGCCTGTGCGCAGACCGCGCGTCAGCACGTCGTCGAGACCCTCCGCGTAGGTCGACATGCGGATCTTGAGCAGGTCGCAGCCGGCCGCCCAGCGCTCCTGCCAGTCGGCCACGCCGCCGGAGAACTCGAAGTCGACCAGGCCGACGACGCCCATCGAGGCCGCGTGGTCGAGGGTGCGGCGGTAGGCCTCGGGGCTGGTGCCGTCGTTGCCGACGAGCGTCGCCAGGCGCGGGTAGGCAGCGAACCACTCGGCCTCGCGCACCACCGAGTCGCGCACCGGCATGGCGAGGAACAGCAGCGCGGTGGTGTTGAGCCACGCATGGTGACCGTCGCCGGAGATGAGCACCACGGGGGTGTCGCCCGACACGGCGTCGAGCTCGCTGACGGTGACGTCGCGGTCCCAGCCCGCGGAGCGGTGGCCCCACCCGATGACGGGCAGCTCGGGGTACTCCTCGACCCGCTCCTTGACCTGCGCCAACGCCTGCTCGGGCGACTTCGCACCAGCCAGGTCGAGACGGCCGCTGGTGAGGGTCCACTGCGCGAGGTGGACGTGCTGGTCCCAGAGCCCCGGCACCAGCCAGCGACCGTCGGCGTCGACCTCGCGGACACCGCCGACAACAGTGGACCCCGGGCTGGGGAGCCCGGGGCCGACGGCGGTGACCTGCGTGCCCTCGACGAGCACGTCGACCGGATCTCGCGGCGCGGGGTCGCCGGGGCGCAGCGGCACCAGCCGGGCACGCCGGCCGTGAGCTGGCGTGGCGCGGTGCTCGGGGTCACGACGGTGCTGGCCGTCGCGGCGGTCGGTGCTGCCGTCGGCTACGAGCGGTCGGACGACGCCACGACCGGTCGCGTGTGGGTCACGCCGTCGCCGGTGGTGGCCGCCGACCCGTCCTACCCGCGCGACAAGCCCGTCGACGTGCAGGACGACCCCGACTACCCCACGCTCGAGCCCGACCTGAAGGTCGAGCGGCGCACGCTCGGCGACGCCTTCGCCATCTCGCTCCCCCTGCCCCGCGGCTGGGAGGTGTCGCCCTCGAGCGTCTCGGAGTTCAAGATCTATCCCGAGCAGCTGCAGCCCGACACCCTCAACACCTACTTCGCCCGCATCCGGTTCGTGGACTCCGACCACCGGACCACGCAGTCGCAGGTCGACTCCCGCCTCACCGCCCTCGCGACCGCCTCGGGCATCTCCGACCTCCAGACCGAGGCCAGCAACGGCGACAGCCTGGTGGCCACCTACATCGCCGATGCGCACCGCCGCGTCGAGATGGACCGGTTCGTCACCAAGCCGGGCAGCGACGAGGCCTACCTCAGCATCGCCGTGATCGGCCGGGAGCAGGACCGCGACGGCCTCGGCTGGCTGCTCGACACGATGGTCCGGGGGCTCGACCTCGACCCGTCCTGACGACGTCCGGCTCGCGTCAGCAGCCGTGTCAGCAGCCGTGTCAGAAGCCCTGTCAGAAGCCGTGTCAGTAGCCGTAGGTGGTGACGCTGCTGAGCACCCGGTAGGCGGTGCCGGTGGTCTGGCTGCGCACCTGCACCCACAGCAGCCGTTCCGAGCTGACCTGCTCGACCCGCTCGACCACGACGCCGTCGGGGCACCCGGAGAAGACCCGGGTGGTCGAGGGCTGCGAGCCGCCCTCGGCGCTGGTCGACGGCGTGCCACTGCACTCGGGGTGACCGGGCAGCTGTCCGGGCAGACCACTGCCGGGCATCAGGCCCGCGAACACGCCCTGACCGGAGGCCTCGGCGTCGGTCCAGTCGGTGGCGGTGCCGGCCGAGACCGCCGGGTAGTCCTGCTCGTCCTGGGGTGCCTGCCAGGCTCCGGTGCCCACGGCGGTCGTCCAGTCGTGGGGCACGGTGACCTCGAGCCGGCCGGTGTCGTCGGTGATCTGGGCCGTCGTCGGGGCGGTCTCGCGGGCGATCTCCTGCCCTCCCACGGCACCCGCCCCACCCGCGAACGGCAGCAGCACGAGGACGGCGAGCACGCCCAGTAGCCGACGACGTGCGCGGCGGGGCGGATCGGACGCAGCGGGGTCGGTGGCCCCGGTGCCGAGCGAGGGCGCGGCGCCCGCGGCCGTGGCGTCCGGGTCGAACGGTAGCCACGGCTGGGCCACGATGGTGTCCACCGGCTCCTCGACCCGTGAGCCCACCGAGCCGGTCACGGCATCGTCGAGTGCGGTGACGAAGGTCGCGACGTCGGGCCACCGATCGTCACGCTCGATCGCCATCGCGCGACGCACCACCGCGTCGACCCGCTCGTCGCCGCCCTCGCCGAACCCGCCGTCGGAGGACGCCAGCGGCGCGGGAGCCGCGGGGTTCGCCGCCTGCTTGAGGTCGGCGTGGGAGTAGGCCGAACGCCCACCCAGCAGCAGGTAGGCCAACGCCCCGAACGAGAACTGGTCGGCGCGCGCGTCGAGCGACTCCGCACGCGCCTGCTCCGGCGCCACGTAGGACGGCGTGCCCGCGGCCATCGTCAGCCGCGAGGAGGCGTCGAGGGCCTTGCCGAGACCGAGGTCGCCGAGCATCGCGCAGACCTCACCCTTGCGGCTGCGGAAGAGCACGTTCGCCGGCTTCACGTCGCGGTGCAGGATGTCGCGGTCGTGCAGCGCCTGGAGGCCCGCGCCGACCTGCCGCAGCACCACCATCGCCTGTCCGGTGGTGAGGCTGCCGGCATCGAGGCGGTCACCGAGGGTGCCCTGGTCGGCGTACGACATGACCAGGTAGGGCCGGCCGTCGGGCAGCTCGCCCGCGTCGTACACGCTCACCACGTGCGGGCTCTCCACCCGGCGTAGGTAGCGACCCTCCTCGAGGAACCGCGCCCGCACCTGCGCATCACCGGCCCAGTTGTCGGCCAGCACCTTCACGGCAACCGGAGAGTCCAGTTGCGCGTCATAGGCAAGCCAGACCGTCGCGAACGCGCCTGACCCCAGGCGTCGCCGCACCGCGTAGCGACCGATGCGCTGCGGTGCCGACGGTGTGAGGTCCACGCAGGCATGATGGGCCATACCAGGTAAAGGAGACCAGTGACCCCCATGGACGACCCCGTCTACGGACCCGACGAGATCGACGACCTGGCGCGCCGTGCGCAAGGCGGCGACCGCGACGCGTTGGAGGTTCTCCTCGGCGCCGTGCGGCCGCGGGCACTCAACGTGTGCCGCGGCGTCCTGCCCCATCTCGCCGACGCCGAGGACGCCTGCCAGGAGGCGCTGATCAACATCAGCCGCAAGATCGACACCTGGAACGGCCGCGGCCGGTTCACCACCTGGATGCACGTGGTGTGCGTGAACTCGGCCCGTTCGACCTACCGCAAGCTGAAGAACCAGGCGGTGGCCGCCGACCCGACCGAGGTCGGCCCCCTGGAGTCGCCCGACCCGCGCACCACGAGCGTCATCGCCGGCACCCGGCTCGACCTGCTCGAGGCGATGGAGACGATCGAGCGCGACCACCCGCAACTCGTCGAGCCGCTGCTGTTGCGCGACGTCTACGGCCTGCCCTACGACGAGATCGCCCGGCTCGTCGATGCGCCCTTGGGCACGGTCAAGGCGCAGATCCACCACGGCCGCAAGATGACCCGCCCCCTCCTGAGCGCCGAGCGCACCACCGACTGACCTGGATGGGTGCTGCCCGGGGGTTCTCGCGCCCGTGGGAGTTCCACCTGGCGCCAGCCAGAGTCCCGGTGTGCGGGTGAGGCACCACCCCTACACCGACAGATCCATCGGCGCACAGCTGAAACACCCTCCCGACGGCTCTGCTGAGAGCAGAGCCGCTTGTGGCGGCCGAGCCGAGGGGCGAGGGTCGAACCATGCGCATGCTCGTGCTCGGCGGCACCGTCTTCGTCTCCTCCCACGTGGCCACCGAGGCCCTGACCCGAGGCCACGACGTGACCGTCGCCTGCCGGGGCACCTCCGGCGAGGTTCCGCACGGCGCCACGCACGCACGGCTCGATCGCACGGGTCCGATCCCGCCGGCGCTCGCGGAACAGGAGTTCGACGCGGTGGTCGACGTCGCCCGGCAGCCGTCATGGGTGCGGGCAGCGGTCACGGCCTGGCCGGGCGCGCACTGGACGTTCGTGTCGTCGGTGAACGTCTACGTCGACGACGCCACCCCGCACGCGAGCACCGACGCCGCGCTCCACCCGCCGCGCCATGCCGACGCCGACCTGATCTGCGAGCCCGAGGCGTACGGCCCGATGAAGGTGGCCTGCGAGCAGGTGGTGACCGACGGCGCTACGCGGGCGTTCGTCGTCCGGCCGGGTCTGATCGTGGGGCCGAGGGATCCCACCGGCCGATTCGGATACTGGGTCGAGCGCCTGGCGGACGCGGCTGCAGGTGAGCCGGTGCTGGCCGGCGGTCACCCGGGCGATCTGGTGCAGGTGATCGACGCCAGGGATCTGGCGGGGTGGATCCTCGACGCGGCCGAGTCCGGTCTCACCGGGGTCTTCGACGGCGTCGGCCCCAGCCGGCCGATCGGCGACCTGCTCGCCGAGATCGCCCACGGCGTCGGCGCCTCCCCCCACCTGACCTGGCACGACGACGCCGGCCTCACGGCCGCGAAGGTGCAGCCTTGGACGGGTCCGCACTCACTCCCGCTGTGGCTGCCTCGTCCGGAGTACGACGGCATGCTGGCCCGTGACTGGACGCCTTCGGCCCGGGCCGGGCTGCGCGTGCGCCCCATCGCCCAGACGGCGGCAGACACGCTGGCCTGGCTGGAGTCGACCCCCGAGGGGGGCCGCACCGGCCTCACCCGCACGGAGGAGAGGGCGATACTCGGACTCTCGTGCTCGACCGGGCCTGGTGGGTAGTCCCACGACGACGCAGTCTGGAGCCATGACCACCACGGCAACCCACTCCAGCTTCCTCGGCGACAAGCCCGTGCAGCGCATCGGCTTCGGGGCGATGCAACTCGCCGGCCCCGGCGTCTTCGGCTCCCACTCCGACCCGGACGGCTGCCGCGCGGTGCTGCGCCGGGCGGTCGAGCTCGGGGTCGACCACATCGACACCGCCCAGTTCTACGGCCCCGACATCGTGAACGATCTGATCCGCGAGGCCCTGCACCCCTACGCCGAGGGGCTGCGCCTGGTCACGAAGGTCGGTGCACGCCGCGACGACGAGGGCGGCTGGATCCCGGACCAGACCCCCGCGGGCCTCACCGCGCAGGTCGAGCAGAACCTGCGCTCCCTCGACGTCGAGCGCATCGACCTGGTGAACCTGCGGCGTTTCGAACGCGACGCCCCCGGCACCGACGAGGTGCCCCTGGCCGACCAGCTCGGCGCGCTCGCCGCACTGCGCGAGGCCGGCAAGATCGACCTCATCGGCGTCTCGAGCGTGCAGGCCGACACCGTGCGCACGGCCATCGAGACCGTCGGCATCGGATGCGTGCAGAACCCCTACAGCCTGCTCGACCGGGCCGACGCCGAGGTGCTGGAGGTGTGCCGCGAGCACGACGTCAGCTACGTGCCGTACTTCCCGCTCGGCTCCGCGTTCGGTGGTGGCGGGCCGAAGGCACTCGCTGCCGACGAGCACGTCTGCGGTGTGGCCGAGAAGCACGGTGTGTCGCCGAGCCAGGTGGCGCTCGCCTGGCTGCTTGCGCAGTACGACCGGCTCCTGCTCATCCCCGGCACCAGCTCGGTCGCCCACCTCGAGCAGAACCTCGCCGTCGTCGACATCGAACTCGACGACGCCGACCTGGCCGCACTCGAGCACGTCACCCCGGTCACCCCGGAGCACTGATCGCCGGGCCGCCCACTCCCGGTGGCGCCTGCACGACGTTTCTGAACGTGCCGCCACGCCGCCACCCCACTCCGGGCGACCTGGCAGCACGCAGACCGCCGCCTTCTCACCTCACCTGCCGGGCGGAGCGACGCGCGATCGCGCACACCGTGACGGCGCTCCCTACGTTTGAATACGGGGCATGCCCAGCGACCGGCTCACCGCCCAGAACCTCATCGACCTCGTGCTCGACGACGCCTCCTGGCGGTCCTGGGATGCCCCACCCGACCACGGCGACATCGCCGAGGCGTACGCCCAGGATCTGGCCCGTGCGCGGGAGAAGTCCGGCTGCGACGAGGCGGTGCTCACCGGCCAGGGACTCCTACGCGGCCGCCCCGTGGCCGTCGTGGTGGGCGAGTTCGGGTTCCTCGCCGGCTCGATCGGCCGCGCCACCGCCGACCGCCTCGTGAGCGCCATCCATCGCGCCACCGAGGAAGGACTCCCGCTGCTGGCGGCGCCCATCTCCGGCGGCACGCGCATGCAGGAGGGCACGCCGGCGTTCGTGCAGATGGTGCGCATCGCCGAAGCCGTGATGGCGCACAAGACGGCGGGCCTGCCCTATCTGGTGTACCTGCGCAACCCGACCACCGGCGGCGTGATGGCCTCCTGGGGCTCGCTCGGTCACGTGACCGTGGCCGAGCCCGGGGCCCTCGTGGGCTTCCTCGGCCCGCGTGTCTACCAGGCGCTGTACGGCGAGCAGTTCCCCGAGGACGTGCAGACCTCGGAGAACCTCTACGCCCGCGGCATCATCGACGCCGTCGTCGCGCCCGGGGACATCCCCGACATCCTCGACCGTGCGCTCACGATCATGCTGCCCTCGCGGCAGGCGCTCACCGCCGTGCCCGACCCGGTCGACGCCGAGTTGCCCGACGTCGACACCTGGGACGCCGTGACCCGCTCCCGCGACCCCGAGCGGCCCGGCGTCCGGCGCCTGCTGCGCTACGCGGCCTCCGATGTGGTGCCGCTCAACGGCACGGGTCAGGGCGAGTCCGACCCCGGACTGCTCATCGCTCTCGTGCGCTTCGGCGACGTGCCGTGCGTGTTCTTGGGCCAGGACCGCCGCGGCCAGACGCCCTCACGGCCGCTCGGCCCGGAGGCGCTGCGTGAGGCGCGGCGTGGGATGCGGCTGGCCGCCGAGCTGCGGCTTCCGCTGCTCACCGCCATCGACACCGCCGGCGCCGCACTGTCGGTCAACGCCGAGAACGGCGGCCTCGCCGGTGAGATCGCCCGCTGCCTCGGCGACCTGGTCTCCCTCGACGCGCCGACCCTGAGCCTGCTGCTGGGCGAGGGCAACGGCGGCGGCGCGCTGGCCCTGCTGCCGGCCGACCGGATCGTCGCCGCCCAGCACGCCTGGCTCTCCCCGCTGCCGCCCGAGGGTGCCTCGGCCATCGTGCACCGCGACACCGACCACGCCCCCGAGATGGCGCGCGCCCAGCACGTGCTGGCGATCGACCTGCACGAGCGCGGCATCGTCGACCGAGTCGTCGCCGAGCAGCCGGACGCCGCCGCCGAGCCCGAGGCCTTCTGCCAGCGGCTCGGCGCCGTTCTGGCCTTCGAGCTGGCGCGCCTCTCGGCCGTGGGCCCCTCCGCCCCGAGTGAACGGGCGCAGCGGTACGCGGGCGCTACCGGGGAGTGAGCCTCGAGACCCTCTCGTCGTGGGGCGCCGCAGACGAGGTCGCCAGCCGGCCGGACGGGAGACCCGAGGCTGGACGGTACGAGTCGACCGTCTAGGGGCACGTGAGGCCACCGGCGCCGAGGATGATCGGCGTGTAGCGCAACGTGATCTGCTGGGTGGTGACCCAGAGGGTTCCGGGCAGACTGCCCGTCACCACGACCGTCACGGTCGAGCCGAGCAGAGCCCCGAGCAGACCGACCAGCAAGGTGGTGGTGACCGTGGTCGAGGAGTTGCCGGTCACGGGCAGAGCCGTGGCCGACTGACTCGTCTTGGCGGTGTAGGTGAGCGTGGCCGGAGAGGTCGACGGCGTCCACGAGATCGTGACCGACGCGCCACCTCCTGTGCAGGAGAGCGGCACGCTCTGCAGTGTCCTGGCGGAGAGGGTCCCGCTCGTGACCGAACCGGAGTCCGTCCACGAGGCGAGACTGCCCCGCACCGGCGCGAGCACCAGGCAGAGCGCCAGGGCAGCGAGCACCACCGGCGCACGCAGCGTCACGACGTCGCCTGCGCCGCGGTGAAGGTGAACGAGGGCTGGTAGGTCTTGCCCTGCACGGAGTCCGGAGCGTCGGAGTCCATGGTGACCTGCACGCACACGCCGATCGAGGCCGACTTCGCGAGCCTCGGATCGGTGCCGCCGCCGGTGGGCAGCACCTGCACTGCGCCGCTGGCGTCGAGGTGGGCGTCGAAGGTGTCGGTGCCGCCCGAGCAGGTCTCCTGGATCGGGTAGGCGTTGTCGTTGTCGGGCACCTTGACGCCGCCCAGCACGACCCTGATCGTCATCGTGCCGCGCAGCCCGGCGTCTCCTCCCGAGGCGCCGGTCGCGTGGTAGGTGAATGGCACGTCGCCGGCGTTCGCGACGGTCATCACCGCCGCCCGGCTCTCACCCGGCGCCAGGCCGGAGGTGGCCAGAGCCGACCACGTGTAGCTGGTCGGGTTGCCCTGCTGGCCGTCGATCGTGAGATCGAGGCTGCCCGAGACCAGCGCGCCGCCTTGCACCGTCGCGGAGTCGGTCCAGTAGGCGTACGTGCCCATGCCTCCGACCGTCAGTACGGTCACGCCGGCGAGAGCCGGGAGAACGGTGCGCAGCCGCGGACGCCGCCGCGGTGCGGCGTGCCTGCGAGCCGCGTGCCTGCCGCTCATGGCATCCTCCTGCGGGCCTTCGGTCGCGGACGGTTGCGCAGCCAGCCGCTCACGACGATGCCGGCGGCGTACGCGAACAGCCCGCCGGCCACCAGGTAGGTCAGCCGCTGGCGTTGGTCGGGGCTGAACAGCACCCCGAGATGGCCGACCCACGGGACGGCGTACCAGAGCTCGCCGCGCACCTGCACGGCCCGTACGGGCTTGGCGTCGGGGGTCTTGTTGGCGTCGCCCTGTGTGGTGAGCACGCGCTCCCCGTCGGCGCGGTAGCCGACACCCACGACGCGGTGGGTCACCACCGTCGGCTCGCCGCTCTCGACCTGATAGGTGATCACGTCGCCGACCTCCACCCGGTCGAGGTCGACCGGGCGCACCACCATGAGGGTGCCGGGCGGGTACTTCGGAGTCATCGAGCCGGTGAGGATCGTGTACGGCGTCGCGCCGGCCACGCGCGGCACCAGCACCGACGCACAGATCACGAGGAACAGCAGCCCCGACACCAGCCAGCCCAGCGCCGATCCCACGACGCGAAGGTTGGAGCGCACCCGCCGCGACGTCGCGATGGACGCCGCGGCAGGTGCGAGCTGGGTCGTCACGGAGTCACTACGAGGCGTCGTGCTGCTGCGTGGCGGTGATGGTGATGTCGTCGAGCGCGGCAGTGAGCGCCTTGCTGTCGTTCGGCGCGGCGTCCGCGAAGCCGACCGAGATCGTGGCCCGCAGCTCCTTGCCGTTGTCGGCCTCGGTCAGATCGATGGTGCTGCCGTCCATGGACGGCGTTCGCGTGGTGGCGTCGCTGTTCACGATCGCGTAGGTCGCGCCGATGGTCAGCTGGTCCTCGAGCAGGTTGTCGACGGCACCGGCGGCGGTGGCGCTCAGGTCGGCGGCGGCGTGCTTGCCCTCGATGGCGATGGTCGAGTCGCACACGAGAGTGAGCGAGTCGCCGGGCACGATCTTGTCCGATGCCGGGTCGAAGCTCTGAGCTCCGTCGAGCGTCCAGTCACCGCACACGCTGTCACCGAGCGTCAACGTGCCGGACACCAGATCCCCCGGCTGCGCGACCGTCGTGTCGTTCCAGTACGCCAGCGAGCCGGCGCCACCGAGTAGTAGCGCCACACCGGCGCCGGAGGCGAGCGTGGCTTTCAAGGCAGACTTCATGGTCGGGTTCCCTCCCAGGGACACGGGTTTCAGCGGCCCCCGGGAAAGACCTCTCCACCGGCTGCATCGGCCGTCGATGCGACCACCTGAGCGCCCTGGCCCCGAAGTGACTCATCCGACCCGGCTCCCTAGTCCGACCGGACTATGTCTGCACTGGGTCGGCCTCGGCGCGGTCGGACCCGGCCGATGCGGCCCCCGTCGGAGCGGTGGCGGGGTCGTGGACCTCCCGGCCCACGACCCCGCACCTCAGAGCAGCAGCCCGGTGGCGGGATCCTCCAGCACGGACGCGACGTCGGCCAGGAACCGTGAGCCCTTCTCACCATCCACGTGCCGGTGGTCGAACGACAGCGCGAGGGTGGTGACGTGGCGCGGCACGATCTTCTCCTCACCGCCCTCGACGACGACCCACGGCTTGCGGGTGATCGACCCGAAGCAACAGATCGCGGACTCGCCGGGATTGATGATCGGGGTGCCGGCGTCGACGCCGAAGACGCCCACGTTGGTGATCGTGAATGTGCCGCCGCTCATCTCGGCGGGCTGCGTCTTGCCCTCCCGAGCGGTGGCGGTGAGCGAGGCCAGCGCGTCGGCGAGCTCGCGCAGCGACATCGCGTCGGCATCCTTCACGTTCGGCACCACGAGCCCCCGCGGGGTGGCGGCGGCGATGCCGAGGTTCACGTAGTGCTTGTAGACGACCTCGCCGGCGGCGTCGTCCCAGAAGGAGTTGATCTCCGGGGTGCGGCGCATCGCGAGCAGGCACGCCTTGGCCAGCACCAACAGCGGGGAGACCTTCACGTCGCGGAAGTCACGGTGGCTCTTGAGCCGCTCGACGAGCTCCATCGAGCGCGTGACGTCGACGGTGACCCACTCGGTGACGTGCGGAGCGGTGAAGGCCGAGTCGACCATCGCCTGCCCCATCATCTTGCGCACGCCCTTGACCGGCTCGCGCGTCTCGCGGGCACCCGCGCCGGCGTCGGACGTGGGAGAAGGCTGGGCGCTGCGCCCGGATGACGCTCCGCCGGCCGTCGCGGCGGCCTCGACGTCGGCTCGACTCACCGTGCCGTGCGGCCCACTCGGCGTGAGCGCGGTGAGGTCGACGCCGAGATCCTTCGCGAGCTTGCGCACCGGCGGCTTGGCCAGGGCACGGGCCTCGACCGGAGCCTGGGGCGCCGGGGACGGCTCCACGACCGGGGCAGGCTCGTCGGCCTGCGCCTCGGCGTCGGCCAGCTCGGGGGCCGGCGCGCTGGGGTCGAACGCGGCCTGGGCCTGCGCATGCACGGCCGCGCCACCGCCCCCGCGGCGGGCCCGCCGCTGCGCGCCGCGGTCGGCCTTGTTGCGCCCGACCAGGCTCTCGCCCTCTCCGCCCCCGCTGGCAGCGGGGTTCGACAGATCCAACTCGGGCTCGGGGTCGGGCTCCGGCGCTGGGGCAGCCTCGGGCGCTGACGTCTCGGCGCCGATCCGGATGATCGGGGTGCCCACCTCGACGGTGTCACCCTCCTGAACCAGCAGCGCGGTGACCTCGCCGGCGTACGGCGAGGGCAGCTCGACGATCGACTTGGCGGTCTCGATGTCGCAGACGATGTCGTTGACCGCGATGGTGTCGCCGACCTTGACCCGCCAGGCGACGAGCTCGGCCTCGGTGAGGCCCTCGCCGACGTCGGGAAGCTTGTACTCGGGCACGCGGTTCCTCCTCAGAATCCGAAGGTGCGGTCGACGGCGTCGAGCAGCCGGTCGAGATCGGGCAGGAAGTCCTCTTCGATGCGCGAGGCGGGGTAGGGGATGTCGAATCCGCCCACCCGCAACACCGGCGCCTCGAGGGAGTAGAAGCACTCCTCGGTGACGCGGGCAGCCAGCTCGGAGCCGAGCCCGAGGTTCACGTGAGCCTCGTGCACGACGACACAGCGGCCGGTCTTGCGCACCGAGTCGTAGACCGGAGCCATGTCGAGCGGGCTGAGGGTGCGCAGGTCGATCACCTCGATCGAACGGCCCTCGTTCGACGCCGCCTCGGCCGCCGACAGCGCGGTGCGCACGGTCGGACCGTAGGCCAGCACCGTGACGTCGGTGCCCGGGCGCACCACCTGCGAGGAGAACAGCGGCGGGGGCGTCGCGGTGTCGTCCAGCTCGGCCTTCGCGCCGTGGTACTGCCGCTTGGGCTCGAGGAAGACCACCGGGTCGTCGGAGGCGATGGCCTGCTGGATCATCCAGTAGCCGTCGACGGGGTTCGAGCACGCGACGACCTTGAGACCGGGCGTGTGCGCGAACTGCGCCTCGGGCGATTCGCTGTGGTGCTCGACCGCGCCGATGCCGCCGCCGAAGGGGATCCGGATGACCATCGGCATCGGGCTGTGGCCCTTGCTGCGGTAGCGCATCTTCGCGACCTGGCACACGATCTGGTCGTAGGCCGGGTAGACGAACCCGTCGAACTGGATCTCCACCACCGGCCGGTAGCCGCGCAGGGCCAGGCCGACGGCGGTGCCGACGATGCCTGACTCCGCGAGCGGCGAGTCGATGACGCGGTCCTCGCCGAAGTCCTTCTGGAGGCCGTCGGTGATGCGGAAGACGCCGCCGAGCTTGCCGACGTCCTCGCCCATGACGAGCACCTTCTCGTCGTGCTCCATGGCCGCTCGCAGGCCCATGTTGAGGCCCTTGGCGAGGGTGATCTTCTGAGACGGCGCCTGGGACGTCGCCTGGGGGGTGGCCTGGGGGGTGGCCTGGGGGGTGGTCTGGGTGCTCATGCGCGGGCCTCCTCGAACGACTCGAGGTAGTCGGCGAACCCGGCGCGCTGGGCGGCGAGCTCGTCTGGCACCTCGGCGTACACCTCGTCGAACATGTCGAGCGGTTGCGGGTCGGGCATTGAGGTGCAGCCGGCGCGCAGCCGTTCACCGAGCTCGTCGGCCTCGGCCTTGACCGTATCGACGAGGCCGTCGTCGACGAGTCCGTTGCGCCGCAGGTAGGCCTCGAGCCTCGCGATGGGATCCTTCAGCTTCCACGACTCCACGTCGGCCGAGAGCCGGTAGCGGGTGGGGTCGTCGGTCGTGGTGTGGGCACCCATCCGGTAGGTGTAGGCCTCCACGAAGGTGGGGCCCTGACCGTCGCGGGCGCGCTGCAGCGCGGCCTGGGTGACGGCGTACGTGGCGAGCACGTCGTTGCCGTCGACGCGGATGCCCGGGAAGCCGAACCCGAGCGCCCGCTGGTACAGCGGGATGCGCGTCTGGCGCTCGATCGGCTCCGAGATCGCCCACTGGTTGTTCTGACAGAAGAACACCACCGGCGCGTTGTAGGAGGCGGCGAAGATGAAGGCCTCGTTCACGTCGCCCTGGGACGACGCGCCGTCGCCGAAGTGCGCGATGACCGCGGCGTCCCGCTCGGGGTCGCCGGTGCCGACGACACCGTCGCGCTGCATGCCCATCGCGTAGCCGGTGGCGTGCAGGCACTGGGCGCCGATGACGATCGTGTAGAGGCCGAAGTTGTGCTCGGCGGGATCCCAGTCACCGTGGTCGACGCCGCGAAAGAGGCCGAGCAGGCGCAAGGGGTCCAGCCCGCGGCACCAGGCGACCCCGTGCTCGCGGTAGGTCGGGAACACGAAGTCCTGCGGGCGCAGGGCGCGGCCGGCACCGATCTGCGCGGCCTCCTGGCCGAGCAGCTGGGCCCAGATTCCGAGCTCACCGTGCCGCTGGAGCGCGGTGGCCTCGACGTCGAGGCGGCGCACGAGCACCATGTCTCGGTAGAAGCCGCGGATCTGCTCGGCCGAGAAGTCGAGGTCGAACTCGGGGTGGTGTCGGCGCTCGCCCTCGGGCGTGAGCAGCTGCACCAGCTCGGGGCCACCGTCGGCGGCGGCGGGGCCGAAGACCTCGGCCAGGTCGGGTCCGAACGCCTCGGGAGTTCCGGGGGTGTCGGTTGCTGGGGACGAGTCGGCCACGCGCACTCCTTGCAGTTCTTCCGGCTCGGTGGGGTCTCCACCTGCACGGGGTTCGAGCGGTCGGGTCGGTGTGCGGGGGTGGTGCACGTGTGACCCGGACCACAGGGGCGGCACCACCCTAGCGCGTGGTCTCGCCGAACGCGCTCCTGGCCACACGCCGCCGACGAGCACCACGTCAGTGGCTTTCCCCGGAGTCTCCGCGCCCGTCCAGGTCCGCGTAACCGCGACGGGTGCCACCGACGGGTGAGCCCTCAAGGGCGTGGCGGCGTGACTCGCGGCCGCCTACCGTCGTCACCATGGCTGTGACCGGAACCCTGACCATCGACGCACCTCCCGACAAGGTGTTCGCGATCCTCGCCGACCCCAGGCAGCACTCCCGCATCGACGGGTCGGGCACCGTGCTCGACTCGGTGACGGGGCCGAAGCGACTGACGCTGGGCTCGGAGTTCTCGATGAGCATGAAGCAGGGCGTGCCGTACACGATCAAGAACAAGGTCGTGGAGTTCGACGAGGGCCGCACCATCGCGTGGCGGCACATCGGACTGCACCGGTGGCGTTACCAGCTCGCTCCGACCGACTCCGGCGCCTGCGTGGTCACCGAGACCTGGGACATCTCCCCCTATCCCGGTCCGATGCGCGTCGTCATGGCGAAGCTGTTCGCCAAGAAGACCCAGGCCGGAATCGACGCCACGCTGCCGAAGCTCAAGGCCGCAGCCGAGTCGGACGCCGTCTCATGAGCATCCGCAAGGGCACCGAGGTTCGTTGGAGCTGGGGCAACGGGTCGGCCACGGGCACGGTCACCGAGGTGCACCACGACAAGGTCGAGCGCACCACGAAGGGCGAGAAGATCACCCGCGACGGCACGAAGGACGACCCCGCCTATGTGATCGAGCAGGACGACGGCACCGTCGTGTTGAAGCTCAAGAGCGAGGTCGAGCGGGCGTGAGCGACGCCCGCGGCCGGCGGCCCGCTTCGTGAGCCGGGCGCGGCTTCGGCCCGTACGGAGGGTGGCGGCCCGCATCGCTGCCACCCTCCGTGGGTCAGACCGGTGCTCGGTGTCGCCTCACCGGGCCGCACTCACCCCGGTCAGCCGACCGCGCGGAGCCAGCTGACTCAGCTCGGCGTCGACCAACGGCGTGAACGCACCGTCGCAGAGCAGATGCATCGAACCGTCGTCGATGCGGAACCAGAGCCCCACGAAGGTCAGGTCGCCCGCCCGCTCGCCGGCCATGGCGCGCAGCCGATCCAGCGCGACCGCCACGTTGACCTGCGAGAGCTGGTCCGCCTCCGACTCCCCGGCCGCCGCGGCGGCTCGGCCGATGGGATGACCGGAGCGCCAGGCGTCGACGGCCTCGTCGGCGTGTGCCATCCACTCGCCGATCGGACCATGCAACCGGTCACCGAGGGCCGCCGCCATCGCACCGCAGCCGGAGTGACCGAGCACCGCGACCAGGGGCACGTCGAGGTGGTCGACGGCGAAGTCGAACGGCGCGCTGACCGAGCAGTCGGCACCGGCCGGGTCCGGCACCAGGTTGCCCATGGTGCGCACGGTGAAGAGGTCACCGGGGCCACTGGCGGTCACGAGGTTCAGCACCACCCGGGAGTCGACGCAGGAGAGCACCAGAGCGTCGGGGGACTGGCCGTCGCGCAGCTCGTCGTAGACCTGCTCCAGCACGTCGGGGCCACGACGGTGGTACTCGCGGATGCCACCGGCCAGCCGCTCGGTGGGGGTGCGCGCCGAGCCGTCGACAGGCTGCCAGTGGTCCCAGGGCAGCATCGTGCGCAGCGTGACCGGGTCGGGCTTGCCCGACCGAACCTCGCTCGCGCTCGCCATGGTGCCCGAGGCCTGCACCTCGACCACCCCACCGGCGGCGTGGTAGCGCTGCATCCAGCCGTCCAGGGTCTCCTGGGTGGCCGGGTCGAGGTAGTCGACCAGCAGGTCGATCTCGACGTGCTGACCCGGGGGCACCTGGTCGAGGGCACGCACCAGTCGCGGCGTGGAGAGGAAGCTGACGGTGCCGCGTACCGAGACCACCCAGACGTCACGGCCGTCGGCGTCGACCCCGGAGCGCCGGGCCGAGATGCCGACTCGAAGGATCCGGAACAGCAGCACGAGCACGGCCCCGGTCAGGCCGATGAGCACGCCCTCGACCAGGTTCAGGGCGAGGACGCCGGCGATGGTGGCGCCGTAGATCCATCCCTCGCCTCGCTGTTGGGCGGTGGCGATGTCACGAGGCTTGACCAGGCCGACGCCCATGACGATGAGCAGGCCGGCCAGGGCGGCGAGCGGGATCTGCTCGACCAGCGCGACGAGCAGCAGCGAGAACACGACGACCCAGGCGCCGTGCAGGATCGCCGACATCTGCGTTCGGCCACCACTGGCGACGTTCGTGGCACTGCGCACGATGACGCCGGTGACCGGCAGCCCGCCGAGAAGACCGGAGAGCGAGTTGGCGGCGCCCTGGCCCAGCAGCTCCCGGTCCAGGTTCGACGGGCGCGGGGTCGGGGCGTCGGCGCGCTGGGCAGCGAGCTTGTCGACGGCCACCGCCGAGAGCAGGCTCTCGACGCTGGCGATGAGGGCGACGGTGATCACGGCGCCGGCGATGCCGAGCCACTGGCCGTCGGGCATCGGCGGCAGGCCGATCTGGGAGAGCACCGAGCCACCGAGGTCGACCCGCTGGGCCTGCGGCAGCACGAGGGCGGCCACCACGGTGACGCCGGCGATGGCCACGAGCGCCGCGGGGACGGCACGCACGCGCGAAGGCAGCCGCGGCCAGGCGACCATGACCGCCACCACCGAGGCCGCGGCGACGAGCGCCTGCAGGTCCAGCGACGCCAGCGAGGTGGCGTACTGCGTGAGGTTGCCCCACGCCGAGGACTGCGACTGTCCGCCCATCGCCACGTTCAGCTGGCCGAGCACGATCGTGATGCCGATGCCGGCCAGCATGCCGTGCACGACGGTGGGCGAGATCGCGAGCGCCAGGCGACCCACGCGGGTCGCGCCGAGCAGGATCTGCAGGATCCCGGCGCCGGCGGTGATCAGGCAGGTGACCTCCCACCCGTAGGAGGCGACCGTCTCGGCGACGATCACGGTGAGCCCGGCCGCAGGTCCGCTGACCTGGAGCACCGAGCCGCCGACCAGGCCGGCCACGATGCCGCCGACGGCTGCCGCGATGAGCCCGGCGGCCACCGGTGCGCCCGAGGCCACGGCGATGCCGAGCGAGAGAGGGATCGCGACCAGAAAGACGACCAGCGAGGCCGGCACGTCGAACCGGGCGTCCTCGCGCAACCACCTCCCGATCGGTGGTGGGCGCAGAGGGAGGGAGGGCAGGGGGGAGGTACTCATGTCGGGGCTCCTCGAGATAGCGACGACGATGGGGCAGACGAGGCCGCCGTGCCTGGCGGCGCTCGTGGCGTCGAAGATGACAGAGAGAACGCCTGTACACCCCACCCACGGCCGGTGAGCATGGCCACCTCTGCTGGGGGAACTCCGCCGTGCCCCCGGTCGTTGGTCGAGTGGTTGGGGCTCGGTCCGCGTTGCGCCTTCTGCCACCCGCACGCGCCGCTACCTCATGGCGTCCGGCCTCAGAGGTAGTCGCTGCCCATCTGCGCGGCGGCACCCCAGACGACCGGACCCCACGGCACGAGGGCCGCGGCGACCACGACGACGGTCGCACGAGCCACCGCGTCAGAGGCGCTCGCGCCCGTGGGCGGTGTGCCAGACCTCGGCGTCCGGGCCCTTCGGCACGACGCCGGTGGGGTTGATGTCGGTGTGCACCACGTAGTAGTGCGCCTTGATCTGGTCGAAGTCGATCGTGTCGCCGAAGCCGGGGGTCGAGAAGAGATCGCGCGCGTAGCCCCAGAGGTTCGGCATCTCGGTGAGCTTGTTGCGGTTGCACTTGAAGTGGCCGTGGTAGACGGCGTCGAAGCGGGCCAGCGTGGTGAACAGCCGGACGTCGGCCTCGGTGATCGTCGGCCCCATCAGGTAGCGGCGGTCGGCCAGGCGCTCCTCGAGCCAGTCGAGGGCGTCGAAGAGGCGGTCGTAGGCGGCCTCGTAGGTGTCCTGGCTACCGGCGAAGCCGCAGCGGTACACGCCGTTGTTCACCTCCGTGAACACCCGCTGCATGACCTGCTCCATCTCCTCGCGGAGGTCGTCGGGCCAGAGGTTCGGCGCGTCGGGCTTGTGGTGGTCGCGCCACTCGAAGAAGAAGTCGTGGGTGATCCACGGGAAGTCGTTGGTGACCAGCTCGCCGGTCGGCACGTCGACGATCGCGGGCACGGTGATGCCGCGCGGGTAGTCGGGGAAGCGCCGGTCGTAGGCGTCACGCAGGAAATGGATGCCGAGCACCGGGTCGACGTCGCCCTCGTCGAGGGTGAAGGTCCACGACCGCTGGTCGTGCGTGGGGCCGGGCATCCCGAGCGAGATCGCGCCCTGGAGCCCGAGCAGCTCGCGCACGATGATCGCCCGGTTCGCCCAGGGGCATGCCTTGGCCGCGACCAGCCGGTACCGGTCGCGCTCGACCGGCCACAGCTCCCCGTCGACCGGACCGTGCTCGGGCCGCTCACCGCCGCGGGTGATGCGGTCGGGCACGTAGTTCATGTCGCGGTCGAACTCCTTGCCCTGCTCGACGTAGGTGGGCGTGTGCTCGTCGCTCATGAACTCAGGGTAGGTGAACACTCAATCACCCCATCGGGCACGACCTACCGTGGCGACGTGCGACGGATGGCGGCCCTGCTGGTGTGCTGCCTGCTCGCGACCGCAGGGCTCGCCGGGTGTGCACCCGGCGACACGGTCTCCCCGACCCGATCGCGGGCGATCGCACCGGGGGCGACGCTGTCGCCTTCCGTCTCGACTTCACCCTCACCCACCCCCTTGCCCTCGGCCTCATCCGATCCGGGCTCGGTGCCGCCGCCCTGGCTCGGCACCCGCCCCCTACCCACCGACGCGGCAGGGTTCGGCGAGGTACGCCCCACCCCACCACGGCTGCGGCACCGGGCGTTCACGCTGCCCGACTCGGTGGCCGAGCTGCCCGGGCACGGATTCACCTCGCGCATCCTCAGCCCCGCGCCGGCGTCGGTGATCGCGCGCTCCACGTGGCAGCCGGGGTGCCCGGTGGCGGCGTCCGACCTGGCGTGGATCCGGCTCGCGTTCTGGGGCTTCGACCACATCCGGCACACCGGCGAGCTCCTCGTGAACGCCGCCGCCGCGAACGACGTCGTGCAGGTGTTCACAGAGCTCTACCGGGCACGATTCCCGATCGAGCAGATGACCATCACCACCCGGCCCGAACTCGACGCCGAACCCACGGGCGACGGCAACGACACCGAGTCGTTCGTGTGCCGGCCCGTGCGCGGTTCGACGGTGCTCTCCCAGCACGCCTACGGCCTCGCGGTCGACCTCGACCCGTTCCAGAATCCCTACGCCAAGGACGTCGACGGCGTACGCCGCGTGCTGCCCGAGCTCGCGTCGTCGTACCTCGACCGAGGCGATCTGCGGCCGGGCATGATCACGCCGAGCGGACCCGTCTTCGCCGCCTTCGCCCGCATCGGTTGGGGTTGGGGCGGGGCGTGGAACTCACTCAGGGACTACCAACACTTCAGCGCGAACGGCCGGTGAGGGTTCCGCTGACACCAGCTGGAACTCACGCCCCCGAGACGAGTGGTCCTCAGCGCACCAGCGAGGCGACGAACTCGAGCTTGTCGACGACCGGGTCGGGGATGACGAAGGGGTAGAGATCCTCCTTGCCCATCGACCGGTTGATCATGTTCAACGCGACCGACAGCGGCACCCACACGCCGGTCACGACATCGCCGAAGTTCGAGAACGCCGCGACCGGAGCGACCGCGGTGAGGCCGTACTCGCCGGCCGTCTCGATGGTGTCGCAGATGTGCAGGAAGTGCGCGAAGGTCTCGGCGAAGTCCTCGAAGGGGTGCATGGTGGCGTAGGTCGAGATGAAGCGCTCCGCCCAGTCGGCCGGGGGCCCCTCGTTGTAGTGCCGCTGGATCTGCTCTTGGTAGTCGACCGACTCGTCGCCGAACAGCTCGCGGGCACGTTGCATGCGTTCCGCACCGCGCACGAGCTGCCACTCGTAGTAGTGGCCGATCTCGTGGCGGAAGTGCCCCAGCATGGTGCGGTAGGGCTCAGCCATCTGGGCGCGCACCTTCTCGCGATAGGCGTCGTCGCTCTCGGCGAGGTCGATCGTGATGAGGCCGTCCTCGTGGCCGATCACGACGTTCTCCTCGACCGAGCTCAGCAGGTCGAAGGCGAGACCCTCCTCGGGGTCACCGCCGGTGGCGGCGTCCTTGCCGACCACCGGGAAGCCCAGGGTGTCGAGCTCGTAGACGAGGTGACGCTTGGCCTCCTCGGCGAGCCGGAACTGCGCCAGACCCTCCTCGTCGTCATCGGCCGGTCGCGTGCGGGTGAGGTCGCAGCAGGAGCACTGCCCGCCCTCGAGTGCAGCCAGCCAGGTGCAGCCGGAGAGGTTGAGGTTGCGGCAGACGTGCCAGATCGCACCGCTGGCATCGGTGTAGGTGCCGGCTTCGGTGACCGGCACCAGGCTGCGCTCCTGGCGCGAGTAGGCCACCCCCGTGCCGCACGCGACGCACACGGAGTTGCGGAAGAAGATCTGGTTGTCGCACACACGGCAGCGGAAGGACTTCACGTCGAGAACTTTCCCATGCCCGCGGGGTCTTGCCCGACCACCCGGCCGGGTTCACCCGCGCGGGCGCAGTGGCCCTCACCGGCCACCGGGGCCACGTCGACCTGCACGTCGAGAGTGGACTTCTCGGCGTCGGTGAAGATGACGCCCTTGACCGGCGGCACGTCGCCGTAGTCGCGGCCCCAGGCGACGGTGACGTACCGCTCCCCCACCCACTGGTCGTTGGTGGGGTCCAACGCCAGCCACTCACCCGGGCCGGTGGGCGTCGGCAGCCACACGGCGAGCCACGCGTGCGAGGCGTCGGCTCCGAAGATCCGCTCCTTGCCGGGGGGCGGGTCGGTGGCCAGGTAGCCCGACACGTAGCGGGCGGCCACGCCGTGCGCGCGCAGCCCGGCGAGCATCAGGTGGGCGAAGTCCTGACAGACCCCGGCGCGCTTCTCGAGCACGTCACCGATGGTCGAGGTGACGGTGGTGGCCTCGGGGTCGTAGTGGAAGTCCGCGTAGACCCGGTGCATCAGGTCGGTCGCGGCCTCCGCCAGCGCGCGCCCGGGCCGCAGCGAGGAGGCCGCGTACTCCCGCGCCCCGGCCGAGTGCTGCACGAGTTCGGACTCCACGGCGAACTCGGCCGCGCTCCACGCCCCGGGGATGGTCGGGTCGAGCAACGGACGCGCCCGCTCCCACGGGGTGGCCAGTGCCTCCTGGCCGTGCAGCTCGGCCACCACCTCGACGTCGGAGGTCGCCTCCACGACCAGCTGTCGGTGCGGCTGACTGACCTGGAAGTACGTCGACTGGTTGCCGTAGCAGTCGATGCCGGTGGCGAGGTCGCCCGGGGTGGGCGTGATCGTGACCGCGCACGCGTCGACGTGCTGGAACGGCAGCGGGCGCGGCCGCACGTAGGCCTGGCCGTAGGAGTTGCCGACGTCGGCGTCGTAGGAGTACGTCGTGCGGTGCAGCACCCGGTACCTCACGACGCCTCACCCCTGGCGTCGCCGAGCTCGCTGAGATCACCCGGCGCAGGCTCCGCAGGGAGCGCATCGACGAGTGCGACCTGGCCGAACGTCCGCGGCGGCGGCCCGGTGCGCACGTGCAGCTCCTCGATCGCCTCTCCGATGCGCAGCAGCTGCGGGGCGATGGAGTCCAGCAGCCGGACCAGGTGCGGGCGGCCCTCCCCGCCGACGGCGACCAGCGTGGCGATGTCGAGCTCGTCGAGGTCGCTGAGCAGGTTCTCGACCAGCCGCTCCGGGCGCGTCGACCCGGTGGACGCCGGCAGCGCGCGCAGGTGCGCACCCAGCTCGGTGAGGGCGAAGCGCAACGAGCGCGGGTTGTCGACGTCGAGCAGCAGCAGGTCGAGCACGCCGCCGGCGCGGATCCAGCCACGGTAGCGGCGCCGGTGGGTGACGCCGGACTCCGCCGCCGCCAGCACCCCCTCGAGCACCTTGCGGTCGACGTCGAGGCCGCGGCGCACGGTGCTGGCGTGCAGCAACCGCACGAGTTGCTGGCAGCGCTCGAGCATGCGCCCCGCACCGAGCATGTGCCAACCGGGGTCGCGGACCATGCCGGCGGTCACCCCGTGCAGGGCGAGGATGCCGGTGAGGATGCGGCCCGCCGAGTCGGCGGTCTGATGGCTGTACGGCGTGGCCAGCAGCGCCTGGTTGGCCCGCTCGATGACACCGAACGTGCGCCAGGTGTCGGCCGAGAGCTGGTCGCGCACCCCGGTGAGTGCGTCGCGCAGGCGGGCCACCGAGTCGGCCACGCCGCCGGTGCGGTCGTCGTCGAGCAGCAGCGAGCGGAACTCCGCCTCGAGGTCGTCGTGACGCCGGCCGGCCAGATGCGCCAGCACCCCCAGCAGCACGTCGAGGCTGGCGGCGCCCACGGAGCCAGGGCGCGTGCGGTAGTCCTCGGCGACGGCGTGGGTGACCAGCAGCAGTCGGAGCAGATCCTCGGTACGCTCGGCGTAGCGGCCGACCCAGAAGAAGTCCTCGAGGACGCGCGGCACGATCACCGGCGTCGAGCGGGCCGCCGTCATCGAGAGCACGTCGGCGAGGCCCTGGTCGGGGTCGGCGGGATCCTCCTTGAGCACCCAGACGTCCTTGCTGCTCACCGTCGACAGACCGGTGCCGCGCTCGTCGTAGACGTTCGCGAGCCCGCCGATCAGCGGCCGGTAGGCGCCGCCGTAGCGCAGGCTGAAGGTGCGCAGCGTGACCGGTGCCGCCGATGCCCGGTGCCCGATCCAGCTGGGCGCCTGGCTGAAGGGCAGCCGGCGCTGCCCGACGTAGCGGTGCGGCTCGTCGGTGATGCGCGCGAGCAGCTCCGCGAAGGAGCATCCGGCCAGCTCGGTGGTGCTGCCGTCGATGGCACGGACGACGGTCGGGGCACCAGGCCGCTCGAGGTCGTCGAGAACCCGCCGCAGGCCGTCGGGGTCACCGCACCACCACGTGTCGACCGACTCCAGCAGCAGCGGCTCACCCAGCAGGTGCTCGCAGGCGGCCGGCAGGTAGGGCAGCAGGCCGGGGTTGTCGAGCACACCCGAGCCGAGCCCGTTGACCATCCGCACCCGGCCGCGGCGCACCGCCTCGACCAGACCCGGGACGCCGAGCTGGGAGTCGCCGCGCAGGGCCAGCGGGTCGGTCCACGCAGCGTCGACGCGGCGCAGGATCACGTCGACCCGCTCGAGCCGGCCGTACCCGGGCTGGCGCAGGTAGACCCAGCCGTCGCGCACCACGAGGTCGTTGCCTTCGACCAGCGGGAAGCCGAGGGTGGAGGCGATGAACGCCTGGTCGTACGCGGTCTCGGAGTGCGGCCCGGGCGTCAGCACGACCACGCGCGGGTCGGCGAGGTCGCCGTTGGCCGACTGGAGCAGCGCCGAGCGCAGCGCCCAGAAGTACGGCTCCATACGGTGCAGCCCGGCCTCACGGTAGAGCTCGGGCAGCACGCGAGACACCACACGCCGGTTCTCCATCGCATACCCGAGCCCGGACGGCGCCTGGGCGCGGTCGCCGATCACGCGCCACTCGCCCGCACCGTCGCGGGCGAGGTCCGTGGCCGTGAACACCAGGGGTCGGGGGTCGACCTCGGGCGGGCGCACCACCTGACGCGTGTAGCCGGCATGGGCGGTGACCACCGGCGCCGGCACGATGCCCTCGGCCAGCAGCGACTGTGCGCCGTAGAGGTCGACGAGCACCGCGTTGAGCAGCTCGGCTCGCTGGGCCAGGCCCGTCTGGAGACCGCTCCACGTGCCGGGGTCGAGCACCAGCGGCACCGGGTCGAGCTTCCACGGCTGGCGCCGGGCGCCCGGGCGCGCATAGCTGACGCCGTCGTCGGCGAGGAACCGGGTGACGTCGTCGTCGAGGCGCACCAGGTCGCGCTCGGTGAGCTGGCCGGCCAGGTGCGCCAGCGGTCGCCACGGCGCGCGCAGGCTGCCGTCCGGAGCGACGACCTCGTCGTAACGGGCCACGAGGGAGTCACCCAGATGCGACTGGGTCGAGGCGGTGACGTAATCGCGCAGGACGGTCATGGCCGACCCGCGCATCGGCCCACGTGCACGGTGCTCATGTGCGCAGCGATCCGCCGGCTCGGCGCAGGTCGAGGGTGTGCGGCGTCTCGGGGGCGGCGGCTCGGCGCGCAGCCTCGCGCATCGCCCCGACGTCGAGCGTGCCGGGCGTGTGGCCACGCGGCTCGAAGCGCACCGCGCGGCGCGCCTCCGCCTCGTTCGCGTTGACCGGCGGGGTGTCGTAGTTGCGACCGCCCGGGTGCACCACGTGATAGGTCGCGCCGCCCAGGCTCACCTCGGCCACGGTGTCGACCACGTCGACGTGCAGCGGCGCGTGCACCCCGATGGAGGGGTGCAGGGACGACCACGGCTGCCAGGCGCGGTACCGCACGCCGGCGTACATCTCGTCGGGTCGACCGGTGGGTGTCAGGGGCACCGGCACAGCGTTGCACGTGACCAGGTGCCGGCGAGGGTCGAGATTGCGAACCGTGACCTGGAGCCGCTCGACGGAGGAGTCGACGTAGCGGGCGGTACCACCGCTGCTGGACTCCTCGCCGAGCACCATCCACGGCTCGATGGCGGTGCGCAGCTCGAGCTCGACGTCCGGATTGCCGGGCGTGGTGGGAATCTCGGTGTACCCGATGCGGGGGAACCGGAACTCGGTGAACGGCGCGAGCCAGTCCTCCTCGAAGGCGATGCCCGCCGCCCGCAGGTCGGCCGCCACGGCGGCGACGTCGTTGATGCAGCCCTGAGGCAGCAGGAACTCCTCGTGCAAGCGCGAGCCCCAGCGCATCAGCGGCTCGTCGTAGGGGCGATCCCAGAACATCGCGACCAGGCTGCGCACGAGCAGTGCCTGCACCAAGGCCATCTGGGGGTGCGGTGGCATCTCGAAGCCGCGCAGCTCGAGCAGGCCGAGGCGCCCGCGTGAGGAGTCGGGGCTGTACATCTTGTCGATGCAGAACTCCGCGCGGTGAGTGTTGCCGGTGAGGTCGGTCAGCAGGTGGCGCAGGGCGCGGTCGACCAGCCAGGGGCGCGGCTCGAGGTCGTGCTCGGCGAGATGCTCGGCGATACGGCGCACCTCGCCGAGCGCGATCTCCATCTCGTAGACGGCGTCGGGGCGGCCCTCGTCGAAGCGCGGCGCCTGGCTGGTCGGGCCGATGAACCGGCCCGAGAACAGGTAGCTCAGGCTCGGGTGCCGCTGCCAGTAGGTGAGGAGGCTGGCCAGCAGGTCCGGACGACGCAGCATGGGCGAGTCGGCCGGCTGGTGGCCTCCCAGCGTGAGGTGGTTGCCGCCCCCGGTGCCGGTGTGCAGGCCGTCGAGGTCGAACTTCTCCGTCGTCAGCCGCGCCCTGCGGGCCTCGTCGTAGAGGGTGGTGGTGAGGTCGCGCTGCGCCGCCCAGGAGCGGGTCGGCTGCACGTTGACCTCGATGACGCCGGGGTCGGGCGTGACGCTGAGCGTGGTGATGCGGGGGTCGGGCGGGGCGCTGTAGCCCTCGATCACCACGGGCGTGGCGAGATCGGCGGCCGCGTGCTCGATGACGTGCAGCAGGTCCGTGTAGTCCTCGAGTCGCTCGGTGGGCGGCAGGAACACGTGCACGTGCCCGTCGCGGGTCTCGAAGGCCAGCGCGGTGGTGGCCGCGCCCTCGGGGTCGACCACCTCGACGGATGGGATGCCGGGCTCCAGTGCCGGTCCCGCCTCGAGGTAGGAGGGCCGCTCGGGCTCCTCGGGGTCACGCCACGAGATGGCGTCCAGCGGCAGCCGCAGACCCACCGCGCTGGTGCCCGGGGTCAGCACGAGGCGACCGCGGCGGAACCGCCAGGCGGGACTGACCCACTCCTCCCCCGGGACGATGGGCAGCACCCAGCCGACGGCGTCGCCGTGCTCCTCGAGCAGGTCGTGCCAGGCCTGCTGGTCGGCGGGTTCGCCGGGCCGCTCCCCCGCGGGGCGGCGGACGTCGGCGGTCACCGCGGCGAAGGGATCCTCGTAGGCACCCAGCAACTGCTCCGCGGGCAGCCCCAGCGCCGCGGTGACCCGGGCCGCCAGCGCGTGCGCGGCGTCGTCCTCTGCTCCACCGGCCAGCCACGGCTCGGCCAGCAGCGCCGGGTCGCGCCACAGCGGCTCACCGTCGGTACGCCACTGGAGCGCGATGCTCCAGCGCGGCAGCGGCTCGCCGGGGTACCACTTGCCCTGACCGCGGTGCACCACGCCGCCCCGGGCGTAGGTCTCGGCGAGTCGGTCGGCGAGCACGCGGGCGAGCTCGCGCTTCTCCTCGCCGTCCGCCTCGGTGTTCCACTGCGGGGTCGTGGAGTCGTCGAGGCTGACGAACGTGGGCTCCCCACCCATCGTGAGCCGGACGTCGCCCTCGACCAGGCGCTCGTCGACGGCCTCGCCGAGCGCGTCGATGCGCTGCCACTGGGCGTCGGTGTAGGGCTTGGTGACGCGGGGATCCTCGTGCACCCGCCGCACCTCGTTGAGGAAGCTGAACTCGACCTCGGTCTTGCCGGTGCGGCCCTCGATGGGGGCGGCCGAGGAGGGGTGCGGCGTCGCGGAGAGCGGGATGTGGCCCTCGCCGGCGAACAGCGCCGAGGTGGGGTCCATGCCGACCCAACCGGCACCGGGGATGAACACCTCCGTCCAGGCGTGCAGGTCGGTGAAGTCGGACTCGGGACCGCTCGGACCGTCGAGGCTCTCCTGATCGGCGGTCAGCTGCACCAGATAGCCGGACACGAACCGCGCGGCCAGGCCGTACTGACGCAGCAGGCTCACCAGCAGCCACGCGGAGTCGCGGCACGACCCGATCCCCAGGCGCAGGGTCTCGTCGGGGCTCTGCACCCCGGGCTCCATGCGCACGCTGTAGGCGACGTCACCGTTGACCGCCGCGTTGAGTTGACTGAGAAACAGAACGGTCGCCAGGCCGTCGTCCGGCAGCTCGGGCAGCTTCTTCTTCCACTGCGCGAGGTCGTCGGAGTCCTCGACCGGGCGCAGGTAGGGCGCGAGATCGGCGGCGAGATCGGGCTCGTAGGCGAACGGGAACCGCTCGGCGTGCTCCTCGATGAAGAAGTCGAACGGGTTGATCGTCATCATGTCGGCCACGAGTCCGACGGTGAACTGCAGCCGCGTGACCGGCTCGGGGAACACGAACCGCGCCAACCAGTTGCCGAACGGATCCTGCTGCCAGTTGACGAAGTGGTCGGCCGGCTCGACGTCGAGGGAGTAGGCGTCGATCGGCGTACGGCAGTGTGGCGCCGGCCGCAGCCGCACCACGTGCGGGTACACCTGCACGGGGGTCGGGAAGTCGTAGGTGGTGCGGTGAGTCAGCGCGACCTTGATCGACATGGCCCCAGCCTGCCCTGCGCCGTGTTTCGATCGCGACACCCCCTCCGCATTGGGGGCGGGTGGCGGCGATCCGGCGGGAGATTTATCGGCTCGCCGACAAATCTGCGGGTTCCCCGATGAAGCAACGTCGGGGCACCCGAGGGTTCATCGGCGAGCCGATAAATCGGTCCAGAATCGATTGCAAACATTCCTTTGCAAAGATACCTTCGCAATCATGCCGCGCGACTTCATCAACCCCACCGCGACCCAGCTCAAGGCGCTGAGCCACCCCGTGCGACTGCGCATGCTGAGCACGCTGCGCCGCGAGGGGTCGGCCACGGCCACCACGCTGGCGCAGGCGCTCGGCCTCAATACCGGAGCGACCTCCTATCATCTGCGCCAGCTCGCCACGCACGGCTGGATCGAGGACGACGAAGGGCGGGGTAACGGCCGCGAGCGCTGGTGGCGGGCCACGGCGGCATCCACGCGCACCGACCTGCACGAACCCGACTCCGACGCCCGCGACGTCAACGACGCCTATCTGCAGAGCGTCGTCACGGTCTACAGCGAGCAGATGCAGCACAGCATCGAGGAGCGCGCCCTGCTGCCCGACCGGTGGCGCCGCGCCACGACGTACTCCGACTGGGGTCCGCGGCTGAACCCCGATCAGGCCCGCGCACTGCTCGACCACATCGACGAGTGGCTCACGAACCTGCCGGAGGCCGACGCCGACGACCCCGAGGCCGCGACCTTCGTGGTCAACGTCAACGCCTTCCCACAGCCGGGCACGGTCACCGAGGATCCGTCGTGAGCGCCGCCCTGACGCCCGCGACACCGACGCGGACGACGACCCGACGGCGCCCGCTCGTCGCGTTCCTGGTGGCCGAGGGCGTGTCGTTGGCGGGCACCCGGCTCTCGATGATCGCGATCCCGCTGCTCGTGCTCGCCACCACCGGCAGCGCGGCCCGCACGGGCATGGTCGCGGCCGCCGAGCTGGTGCCGCTCGTGCTGTTCAAGATCGTGGCGGGCCCGGCGATCGACTCCCTCGGCCCGCGCCGCGTGGCCCTCACGTGCGACACGCTGTCGGTCGTCGCCGTGGCTGCGGTACCGCTGCTGCACACCGCCGGTCTGCTGTCGTTCGGTGCCCTGCTCGCGCTGGTAGCGCTCGCGGGTGCTCTGCGGGGGCCGGGCGACGCCGCCAAGCACGCGATGATCCCGTCGGTCGTCGCGGCGGCGCGGGTGCCGATGGAGCAGGTCACCGGCCTCTACTCGGCGGTCGAGCGGACGGCGAGCATGCTCGGCGCGGCCCTTGCCGGTGTCCTCGTGCTGGCCCTGGGGCCGGCCGACGCCCTGCTCGTCGACGCCGCCAGCTTCGGCATCGGCGTGCTCGTGCTCGGCCTGGGCACCCGCCGGCTGGCTCGCGTGGGCGACGCCGGTGAAGAGCCGGCCGACGCCCTCGGCTACCGCGTGCGGCTGCGCGAGGGATGGCGGTTCCTACGCACCGACCGGCTGCTCATGGGCATCGCCGTGATGGTGGCCCTCACCAACATGCTCGACCTCGCGTGGTCTGCGGTGCTGATGCCGGTGTGGGCGGTCGATTCAGGACACGGCGCCGGAGCGCTGGGCCTGCTGTTCGCCGTCTGGGGCGGCTGCTCTGCCCTCGGCTCGCTGGTCGCCGCCAAGTGGGGCGACCGGCTCCCGCGGTTCCGGGTCTATCTGGTGGCATTCCTGGTGACCGGACTCCCCCGCTACGCGGTGCTCGCGCTCGGCGCCCCGTGGGTCGTCGTGCTCGGCGCGTTCGTGGTGGGCGGGGCGGCGTCCGGCTTCTTGAACCCGATCCTCGGTGCGGTCGAGCTCGAGCGGATCCCACCTGCGCTGGTCGGCCGCGTCACCGCCCTGGTCTCGGCGATGGCGTGGGGGCTGATGCCGCTGGGCTCGCTGCTCGGCGGAGTCGCCACGCAGGCATGGGGGTTCGCCGCCACCACCCTGGCGACCGGCCTGGTGTACTTCGTCGTCACCACCGCGCCCGCCCTCGACCCGGCCTTCCGGCAGATGGACGGCGCGCGAGGAGCGTGATGGAACTGCCCGGGTGCGGGTGATGCGTCAGCCGCACACCGGGAGTCTCAGCCGACGCCAGCCGAAACTCCCGCGGACTGCTCCCCTCACACGAACCGAGCGGCCACCTGCACGAGCCGGTCGTTGGCCTCGGTCTCGCCGACGGTGACCCGGCAGCCCTCGCCGGCGAAGGGGCGCACCACGATGCCGGCGTCGTCACAGGCGGCGGCGAACTCGGCGGTGCGCTCACCGAGCGCGAACCAGAAGAAGTTGCCCTGCGCCTCGGGCACCTGCCACCCCACCTCGCGCAGGGCGGCACCGACCCGGTCGCGCTCGGCGACCAGGTCGTCGACTCGCTCGAGCAGCGCCGCCTCGGCGTCCAAGGAGGCGATGGCGGCGACCTGCGCGACCGCGTTGACGCCGAACGGCAGCGACACGGCGCGCAACGCACCCGCGATCGGTGCGGGCGCGACGGCGTACCCGACCCGGAACCCCGCCAGCCCGTAGGCCTTGGAGAACGTGCGGAAGAGGCAGACGTTCTCGTGGCCGCGGTAGGTGGCGATGCCGTCGACGGCGTCGGGCATGCGGACGAACTCCAGGTAGGCCTCGTCGACCACGACCAGCACGTGCGAGGGCACCTTCCCCAAGAACGCGTCGAGCTCGGTTTGGGTGACCGAGGGCCCGGTGGGGTTGTTCGGCGTGCAGACCATGACGACCTTGGTCCGGTCGGTGATCGCGGCGGCCATGGCGTCGAGGTCGTGGTGTCCGTCGGGCAGCAGCGGCACCTGCACGGAAACCGCACCGGCGCTCGTGACGGCGATCGGGTAGGCCTCGAAGGAGCGCCACGCGTAGACGACCTCGTCGCCGGGGTCGCAGAACGCGGTGAGCACCTGGTAGATCAGCGCGACCGAACCCGTGCCGGCGGCGACGTGCTCGACCGGCACGCCCAAGCGCCGCGCCAGCCCGGCGTAGAGCGCCGTGTTGCCCATGTCGGGGTATCGGTTCATAGCGCCCACCGCCGCCTGCGCCGCCTCGACCACGCCCGGCAGCGGCGGGTAGGGGTTCTCGTTGCTCGAGAGCTTGTAGGTCACCAGGTCGTCGCGCTGCGCCGGAGGCTTGCCGGGCACGTACGCCGGGATGTCGAGCACGTGGGAGCGGGGCTGCGGAGAGGCCATGCCGGCCACCCTAGGCCTCGGTCACCACCGAGGAATCCTGGCGGCCCCCCACCATGGACGCCGAATCGTTCGCGGGGGTGCCCGCCGCAATCGGTTCGGCGCTCCCGGTCGCCGGAGGCGACCGGCAGGTGGGGAGCCGATGTCACGGTAAAGGCGCCGGCGTGATGGGCGCCTCATCCGGGAGGGGGAGCGGCCAGCGCACCGGATCCCTGCCCAGCCGTGTGACGTCTCGCCACCGCCGCGCCGCATGCTCAGGGATGGGTGCGCGACCTCCGGCCATGCCGCCACGGCCGGACGACGGGGAGCAGCGCCAGCCCGACGATGCCACCGATCAGCGCGCCGGTGGTGTTGTCGACCATGTCGGTGACGTCGCACGCCCGATCGAGTCGGGCGAGTTCGAGTTGCGTGAGCTCGATGCCCACCGAGTACGCCGCCAGCAGCACCAGGCCGATCGGCACGGTGACCCACGCCGTCCGCCACCGGGCGAGCGTCAGCACGAGCAGGGCTCCGGACGGCACGAAGATCACCGTGTTGAGCATCCGCTGACCACCCGAGAAGATCCAGAACCCATCGGGGGCGGGGCCGCCGTAGTCGAAGGAGCACCCGGGCAGCCGGTCCTCGGCGAAGACGACCTGCACCGGGCCGTTGGCCGGCAGCAACGTGAGCAGGCCGATGCACACCACAGACCACACCAGCAGCGCGACCGTCACAGCCCAGGTGGTGCCGAAGCGTCGTCGCAAGGTCAGGGCGAGCAGTGCCGCCAGCACACCGGACAGCACCGCACCCACGAGCATGGCGCCGACACCACCGACCGGGAACACGCGCTCGAGGCTACGGGGCGGGCCGCTGCGGCGGGATCGCCGTCGCCGGCACCGCACTGGCGCGCTCCCAACCGCCTGCCATGATCGGGGGCGTGCGATTCGTGACCTGGCTGTTCACCAACGCCGTGTCCCTGGCGGCCGCGGCGTGGCTGATCGACGGCATCCGGTTCCCGCCGGCGCGCGGGGACATCTCCGACAAGATCCTGCCGCTGGTGCTGGTGGCGCTCATCCTGGGCGTGGTCACGTCGTTCGTGAAGCCGGTGCTGAAGTTCCTCTCCTTCCCGCTGATCATCGTGACCCTGGGCCTCTTCCTGCTCGTCATCAACGCCGCGATGCTCGAGCTCACCAGCTGGATCGCCGACCAGGCCGGGATCGACTTCCACGTCGACAGCTTCGGGGCCGCGGTGCTGGGTGCCATCGTCATCACGCTCGTCACCTGGGTCGTCGACGCCGCCGTCGGCGCCGACGACTGACCCGGCAGCCACGAGACGCCATGACCCACGACCGCTCCGTGCCGTCCCCGCGCACCCCCGGCCACTACCGCCTCGGGCTCGTCTGCCTGGGCAACATCTGTCGCTCCCCCATGGCCGAGGTCGTCCTGCGCGCCCGGGTCGACGACGCCGGCCTGGCCGGGTGTGTGGACGTCGACTCCTGCGGCACCGGAGGCTGGCACGTGGGGCGGCCGATGGACGAGCGGGCGGCGTCGGTGCTCCTCGCCGGCCACTACGACCCGTCCGACCACCGAGCCCAGCAGTACGACGACACCTGGCCCGCGGCCCACGACCTGCTGCTCGCCATGGACGCCGACAACCTGGCCGAGCTGGGTGGGCGCAGCGAGCGCGTGCATCTCTTCCGCGATCACGACCCGATCGGCACCGGGGACGACGTTCCCGACCCCTATTACGGTGGGGAGCGAGGATTCGAGGAGGTGCTGGCCATGGTCGAGCGCACGTGTGCCACCCTCGTCGCGGCTCTGCAGCGGGAGCCGGATCTCGGAGCGCGCCCGTGACCCGCAACGTTCAGCTCGCCGAGCGCGCCGAGGAGCTGCTGGGCCTGGCCGTGCGGGCGACCGCCCCGGTCGCCGGTGGCGACGTCGCGCGTGCCACGAAGCTGCGCCTCTCCGACGGAACCAGCGCGCTGATGAAGGCGGTGTCGCAGGCGCCGGCCGACTTCTTCGCCGTCGAAGTGGCCGGGCTGCGATGGTTGGGCGAGGCGACGGACGGCGTGAGCGTGCCCGAGGTGCTCGCCGCCGACCGCGACTGCGTGATCCTCCGGTGGATCGAGCCGGGTCGCACCCATGCCGACGCCGCCAGCCGCTTCGGCACGGCCCTGGCGCACACGCACGACGCCGGCGCCCCGAGGTTCGGTGCCCACCTCACGGGCCCGGACGGCTACCGAGACGGCTACATCGCCACGTTGCCGCTGCCCAACCGCCCGGCCGACTCCTGGCCCGAGTTCTACGCCGTGCGGCGGGTGCTGCCCTACCTCAAGCTGGCGCGCGATCGCGGCGCGATCGAAGCCGACGACGCCGCCGCGATCGAGGCGCTGGTGGGCCGGTTCGCGACCCTGCTGCCCGAGGAGCCCCCCTCCCGCCTGCACGGTGACCTCTGGAGCGGCAACGTGCTGTGGGGTGCCGACGGCGAGCCCTGGCTCGTCGACCCGGCCGCCCACGGCGGGCACCGCGAGCTCGACCTCGCGATGCTCGCGCTGTTCGGGCTCCCGAACCTCGCCGAGGTGCTCGACGCCTACCAGCAGGTGCACCCGCTGACCGACGGCTGGGAGGAGCGCCTGCCGCTGCACCAGCTGTTCCCCCTGCTCGTGCACGCCTGCCTCTTCGGGGGCGGCTACGGCGCCCGTGCTGCCGACACGGCGCGCCGGGTCGGCTGACCCGGGCTGAGGTTCCGGGCAGGTTTTCGACTCACCTCTCAGCGCCGGCTCAGCGGTCTTTGGCAGAGTAGGGGTGTGAGCACTGCCCCCAAGCCGCACATCCTGGTGGTCGACGACGACCGCGCCGTGCGCGACTCCCTGCGCCGCAGCCTCGAGTTCAACGGGTACGAGGTATCCCTGGCCGGCGATGGGGCCGAGGCCCTGGCCAGCATCGGCTCCGCCCGTCCCGACGCCGTGGTGATGGATCTCATGATGCCGCGGCTCGACGGTCTGGAGACCACGAAGGCGCTCCGCTCGGCCGGCAACGACGTGCCGATCATCGTCTTGACGGCGCGCGACGCCGTGGGTGACCGGGTCGAGGGTCTCGACGCGGGGGCCGACGACTACCTCACCAAGCCGTTCGCGCTCGCGGAGCTGCTGGCCCGGTTGCGCGCCCTGCTGCGCCGCGCGGTGCCCTCGGACGACTCCGAGGAGGTGCTGACCTTCTCCGACCTCTCGATGAACCTGGCCACTCGCGAGGTTCATCGCGGCGAGCGGGTGATCGAGCTGACCCGCACGGAGTTCACGCTCCTGGAGATGTTCCTGCGTCGTCCGCGCCGGGTTCTCGAGCGTTCCTTCATCCTCGAGGAGGTCTGGGGCTACGACTTCCCGACCACCGCGAACTCCCTCGAGGTCTACGTGGGCTACCTGCGTCGCAAGACCGAAGCCGAGGACGAAGCGCGCCTGCTGCACACGGTGCGGGGCGTCGGCTACGTGCTCAAGGAGTCCTGATCCGGCCATGAGCGCCGCGACGGTCGCGTGCGAGCCCCGTCCGTGAGCGCCCCGCACGCCCCTCGCTGGCACTACCGGCGCTCGCTCGCGAGCCGGGTCGTGGTGCTGACGACCCTCGCCGTGGGTATCGCGGTCACGTTCGTGTCGCTCGGCGCCTACGTGACCGCCCGCATGCAGCTCCGGGACAGCCTCGACTCCTCCCTGCTCAGCCGCGCCAAGCAGGCCACCGAGGCCACCACGCTCCAGCGCTCGGTCATCAACGACGTACCGCCCTTCGCGCTGGGCGCGGGCGACATCCGCATCGCGTTCATCGATGTGGGAGCCGTGCCCCCGGTCATCTCGGCCGACCCGGAGGGGCCGGTCATCAACCTCGGCGACGGGCGCCCCGAGCTCGGGGTGGCGCTGCGGCAGAACCCGTACTCCATCCGCACCGTCAGCACCGTCGAGGGCAACTACCGGGTGGTGGCGGTGCCGGGGGCGCAGCCGGGTCAGGCGCTGGTGCTGGCCCAGTCGCTGGGCCCGCAGGAGCAGGTTCTGGAACGGTTGGGCGTGGTGACCCTCATCTTCGGCATCGCCGGCGTGATCGCGGCCGCCATCGCCGGGTGGGCGGTGGCCCGCAACGGTCTGCGCCCGGTGCGCAAGCTGACCCGCTCGGTCGAGACGATCGCGCGCACCGAGGATCTCACCCCGATCACCATCGAGGGCGACGACGAGATCGCCCGTCTGGCCACCGCGTTCAACCAGATGCTCGCTTCGCTGGATCTCTCCCGCGAGCGACAGCGTCGCCTCGTGGCCGACGCCGGCCACGAGCTGCGCACCCCGCTCACCTCGCTGCGCACGAACCTCGAGCTGCTCGCGCAGGTCGACCAGGCCGGCGCCGGCGGCATGACGCTCGACCCGGCCGCTCGCCGCGACCTGCTCGACGACGTGCGCGCGCAGATCGAGGAGCTCAGCACGTTGGTGGGCGACCTCGTCGAACTGGCCCGCGACGAGCCCGCGTCGTCGTCCGTGCAGAGCGTCGAGCTCGAGGAGATCGTCGGGCAGGCGCTCAGCCGGGTCCGGCGCCGCGCGGCTACCGTCACCTTCGAGGCAGAGACCGAGCCGTGGACGGTCGAGGGCGACGTCGCGATGCTGGAGCGTGCGGTCACCAACCTGCTCGACAACGCCGCCAAGTGGAGCCCACCGGGGGGCACCGTGTCGGTCAGCCTGCGCGAGGGCACCCTCGTGGTCGTCGACGACGGGCCCGGCATCGCCGAGGTCGACCTGCCGCACGTGTTCGAGCGCTTCTACCGCTCCGAGGACAGCCGCTCCATGCCCGGCTCCGGCCTGGGTCTCTCGATCGTCGCGCAGGCCGCGGCCCGGCACTCCGGGGAGGTGCGCGCCGATCGCGCGCCAGGTCGGGGCGCGCGACTCGTGCTGAGCCTGCCCGGTGCCTCCGCCACCGCGACCCCCACACCCGCCGCGGCCGGGCGGTAGCCGCCGCCCGCGCCGTTCGCCGCGCGATCAGCCTGGTCGACGACGGGGCGCAGCTGCGCTCCGGCGACGCCGTGGTGCGGGGCCTGCGTACCGCAAGGTCGGACGGCGATCCTGCCCCCGGGACGGCCGAATTTCACCGTCCCAGGGGCGAATTCACCGGACGTCCGGTGAATTCGCCGCTCCCCACCAGCCGCCTACGGGTGGCTGGTGGCGCCGGTGCGCCAGGCCCGCTCGAACGGGAGCCGCCAGGCGTGGGGGGCGATGAGTTGGTGGATGGCGTTGGGGCCCCACGAGCCGGGCTGGTAGGAGCGCACGGGCGGCGGGTTGTCGAGCAACGGCATCGACTTGGCCCACAGCTCCTCGATGCCGTCGGCGGTGGTGAACAGCGTGTGGTCACCGCGCATGGCGTCGTGGATGAGTCGCTCGTAGGCCTCGAGCACGAGGCCGGAGTTGGCGGTGTCGTGGGTGGCGAACTGCATGGAGAGCTTGTCGAGCTTCATGCCGGGGCCGGGCCGCTTGCCGTAGAACGACAGCGACATGCGGGACTGGTCGGCGAGGTCGAAGGTGAGGTGGTCGGGGCCTTGCGTGCCGACGCCGGAGCCCTCGGGGAACATCGTGAGCGGCGGCTCCTTGAACGCGATCGAGATGATGCGCGCACCCTCGGCCAGCTTCTTGCCGGTGCGCAGGTAGAAGGGCACGCCGGCCCACCGCCAGTTGTCGATCTCGACCTTGAGCGCGACGAACGTCTCGGTGTCGGAGTCGTCGGCGACGTCCTCCTTGCCGCGGTAGCCGGAGTACTGTCCGCGCACCACGTTGGCCGGCTTGAGCGGCTGCATCGAGCGGAAGACCTTGAGCTTCTCGTCGCTGATCGGGCCGGGCGAGAGCGAGGTGGGCGGCTCCATGGCGGTGAAGGCCAGCACCTGCATCAGGTGGGTGACGACCATGTCGCGGTAGGCGCCGGTGGACTCGTAGAACTTGGTGCGGCCCTCGAGGCCGAGGGTCTCGGGCACGTCGATCTGGATGTGGTCGATGAACTGGCGGTTCCAGATCGGCTCGAACAGACCGTTGGCGAACCGGAAGGCCAAGATGTTCTGCGCCGCCTCCTTGCCCAAGAAGTGGTCGATGCGGAACACCTGCGACTCGTCGAACACCTCGTGCACCCGCGCGTTGAGATCCTTCGCGGACTCAAGGTCGGTGCCGAATGGCTTCTCCATGATGATCCGGGCCCGCTCGACCAGGTTGGCGTCGCTGAGCTCCTTGAGCACCGCGAGCGCCGCCCTCGGCGGCACGGAGAGGTAGTGCAGCCGACGCTTGTCGTGGATGTCGCCGGGCAGTTCCGTCTCGACCCGGTAGACCTCCTGGGCCAGCGCCTCGGGCCCCTTGCCGGTCGGCACGTAGCTCAGCATCGGCTCGAAGGCGGCCCACGACTCGTCGGTGTAGTCGTCGCCGAACTCCACGCAGGCCTCGTGGGCGAGCTTGACGAAGCCCTCGGAGTCGAGATCCTCCAGCGAGGTGCCGACGATCACGGAGTCTTGGAGCAGCCCCGCCTGGTGCAGGTGCAGCAGCCCCGGCAGGAGCTTGCGCTTGGCGAGGTCGCCGGTGGCTCCGAACAGCACGACGACGGTGGGCTTCTCCATGCTCTCGACACTAACCACGCTCTGTTGCCTCCTCGTGACACTCGACGGTCTACTCCTCGAAGACTGCCACCAACCTGTCCAGCTTGTGCAGGGCCTCGCGGTGCTCTTCGGCCACGTCGGAGGCCACGGTGATGCCGCCGCCGGTGCCGATCTCCCACGCGCCGTCACCACTCGAGACGAGCGACCGGATGACGACCCCGAGGTCGGCGCGGCCCGCGCCGTCGATCCATCCGAAGGCACCCGCGTACACGCCGCGCGCATCGGCCTCGACCTCGTCGATGATCTGCATGGTCCGCAGCTTGGGTGCGCCGGTCATCGACCCGGCCGGGAACAGCGCACGGAGCGCCCGCACCGTGCTCACTTCCGGGCGCAGCCGACCGCGCACGGTGCTGACCAGCTGGTGCACCGACCCATAGGACTCCACCCTCATCAAGTCGGGCACCGCCACCGTGCCGGGCTCGGCCACCATCGCGATGTCGTTGCGCAGCAGGTCGACGATCATCAGGTTCTCGGCGCGGAACTTGGCGTCGCTGCCCAGCCGCTCGCGCTCGGCGTCGTCGGCCTCGGGGGTGGCACCGCGCGGGGTGGTGCCCTTGATCGGCCGGGTCTCGATCCAGCGCTCGCCGGCCGGGTCGAAGGCCACCGTGGCGTAGCGCTCCGGGCTGCTGGAGAGCAGCCACGACCGCGCGCCGGGCAGGTCGTGCTGCACGAAGCCGGCGTAAGGCGCGGGGTTGAGGATGCGCAGCCGCTGGTAGAGCGAGACCGGGTCGAGGCGGCTGGTGCGCCGCTCACGCCAGGTCAGGTTGACCTCGTAGGAGTCGCCCGCGCGCAGCCGCCGCTGCACCTCCGCGAAGGCGGCGCGGTACGACGGCGGCACCCCCCACGGGTCGTCGCTCGGCGCCCGCCGAGGCGTGGCCGACGCCGCGTCGTGTTCGACACCGCGCAGCCTAGAGGGCCGCATCCACACGGCGTCCGGCGCGTGCGCGGACGGACGCGCCGGCAGGTCGGGGCGGCCGGCGTACCCGAGGTAGCCGAACCAGCGATCGTCCGGATCGCCCTCGGCGAGCTCCGCTTCCAAGACGGCGAACACGTCGTCACCCGCGACCTCGCTGCGGGGCGTGCCGTCGGGGGCGATCGTGTGCCGGCGCACCTCGCGCCGGGCTGCGTCGTAGGTGAGGGAGGGATCCTCCGGCTCCAGCCAACCGACCAGCGAGCGGCGACCCGACCAGCCACGACCGCCCGCGCCGTCCAGCCACACGCAGCGGGCGTGCGTGCGTGCGATCTCGGGGAACCACTGCTCCGGCGGGCTCACCGGGGATCTACCAGGAAGTTCGCCACCAGGGCGCGGCCGTGCTCGGAGAGCACCGACTCGGGGTGGAACTGCACGCCCTCGAGCGGCAGGTCGCGGTGCCGCACGCCCATGACGACGGAGCTCTCGGCGTCCGGCTCGACGCAGGTGGCCGACACCTCGAGGCAGTCGGGCACCTCGACGGCGGCCAGCGAGTGGTAGCGCACGGCGGCGAAGTGCTGTGGCAGGTCGGCGAGCACGCCGCGGCCGTCGTGGTCGATCCGCGCCACCTCGCCGTGGGCCGGCCGGACGACGTCGACCCGGCCGCCGTAGGTCTCGACGAGACCCTGCATGCCCAGGCAGATGCCGAGCACCGGGCGGGTGCCCGCGGCCAGGACGGCGCGGCCGACGGCGAAGTCGTCCGGCTTCGCTGGGTGTCCCGGCCCGGCCGACAGCACGATGTGCGAGTGGGCGAGCACCTCCTCGGGTCCGACCTCGTCGTGGCTCACGACACGGGGCAGCACCCCGGTGACCTCGGCCAGCAGATGCGCGAGGTTGTGGGTGTAGGAGTCGTGGTGGTCGACCAGCACGACATCGGCCGGCATGCTCACCGGGTCGGAAAAAGGGGAAGGCCCGGCGCAGCTGGGGGGCAGTCAGCGCCGGGCCTCGACATCCCGTGGTTCCGGTCTCGACGGCCGGCGTAGCTGGGGGGCAGTCTGCGCCGGATATCGATGCCTCGGGGGGAGGTCGTGTCATCCACAATAGGCCAACTTTTCATCCACGTCACCCCTTCGATCCCAATTTCCGGCCACCGGTCTGCACCGGTGGGCAACCATCCACCAACCTTCACTGGAGCAGACGGACCACGATCCGGTGAAGCACGTCGAAGCCGCGCTGGGTCAGGATCGACTCCGCGTGGAACTGGATGCCCGTGTAGTGCGGGCCGCGCAGCGCCACGACGTCGCCGTGATCGGGGTCGGTGTCGACCTCGATGCCTCGCGCAAGCAGCGCGGGCCTCTCGCTGTCGCGCACGCGCCCGACGAAGGTGTTGTAGAAGCCCACCCGCTCGGTGCGGCCCTCCAGGGACACCGGCGACTGGGTGCCCTGGAAGACGATGTCCTTGTAGGCCAGCTCGATGCCGAGGTGGTGACACAGCGCCTGGTGGCCCAGGCACACGGCGAGGAACGGCTGCTCGCGCTCGACCAGCTCCGCCACCACTTCGCGCAGCACCGCCATCTTCGGGTCGGCGTCGTCGCGCGGGTCGCCGGGGCCCGGACCGACGATCACCAGGTCGTAGCCCTCCAGACAGCCCGGCGTGTAGGCATCGTGGCGCACCACCCTCGAGGTGAGGCCCATGACGCCGAGCACATGGCGCAGCATGTTCACGAAGGCGTCCTCGCCGTCGAGGATCACCACGCTGCGCCCCGCGAGGTCGCCCTCGGGCAGCGCGTCGCCCTGGTCGGTGAGCCAGAACGGCGAGAGCCGTCGGTTGCGCTGGTTGAGGGTGAGCAGCACGTCCTCGTCGGCGACGAGCTCGGCCACGTCGACCTCGGAGGCCGGCGCCGGGGGCACCAGCCCGAAGGCGGAGAGGATGCCGCCGGCCTTCGCGTGCGTCTCGGCCACCTCGTAGGTGGGTTCGGAGTCGCGCACCAGCGTGGCACCGGCGGTGACGCTCAGCGTGCCGTCGGGTGCGACGTCCGCACTGCGGATGACGATCGGGGAGTCGAGCACCGGGTCGCCGTCGGGATCGCGGCCGAGCATCGCGAGCGCGGCGCCGTAGTAGCCGCGGCCGTGCGGCTCGTAGGCCTTGATGAGCCGGCAGGCGTTCTCGACCGGGCTGCCGGTGACCGTGGCGGCGTACATGGTGTCGCGCAGCACCTCGCGCACGTCGCGGTCGGTGCGGCCCGCGAGCAGGTACTCGGTGTGCACGAGGTGGCTCATCGGCTTGAGGAACGGCCCGAGCACCTGGCCGCCCTCGTGGCAGATGTCGCACATCATCTTCAGCTCTTCGTCGACGACCATGAAGAGCTCGTAGATCTCCTTCTCGTCGTGCAGGAAGTCGACGAGGTCGCGCTTGAGGTCGGGCGTGGCGCCGTCGTCGTGCTGCGGGCGCCGCAGCCGGAAGGTGCCGGAGATGGGGTTCATCCGCACGTCACCGCCGTGCACGCTCACGTGGCGCTCGGGGCTGGCGCCGACGAGGTAGCGGTCACCGGTGAAGAAGAGGTAGGTCCAGTACGAGCCGTGCTCGCGAGCGAGCAGCCGTCGAAAGACGGTGAGCGCCTTCTGGGCGTCCCAGCCGGCGACCTGCGCGCGGTAGCGGCGTCCGATCACCAGGTTCGCGCCTTCGCCCTGACCGATCTCGTCGTCGATGATGGCGCGCACGATCTCGGCGTAGGCCTCGTCGTCGATGTCGAACCCCCCCGGATCGGCCATCGCGATCTCACCGTCGGGGATGGCGTCGAGGATCTCGGCGACCGAGAACTCCTGCTCGGACTCCACGTCGACCACCACCAGCGGAGTGCCGTCGTCGTGCGCCTCGAAGCCGCGCTCGCTCACCTGCCGGAACGGCACCGCCACCAGGCGGTCGCACTGCCTACCCGGGGCCGGGGGGCCCTGCTCGAGCGGCACGTTCATCAGCGACTCGGCCACCCAGCGGCGTCCGCCCACCAGACCGACGGTCGGCTTGTCGCCCGCCCGCGTCGACCGCCGGATGATCGCCCAGGCCTCGTGCCCCTGGAGCGCCTCGATGGCAGAGCGGACATCGGGCGTGGCAGGCATGGGTCGATGCTAGGGCGTGCGCTGTCTTTGCCCACGATTGGTGGGGAACTGCACCTGCGGGCCGGAATTTACCCACGTTTGATCCCAAACGACACCGGCCTCGACGCTTGGGCGAAAACTGCACTCCACAGCGCGATTTTACCGTCGTTTGGGATCAAACGACGCCCCCAGCGGACCCCACCGACCCAGCGACCCGGCGGATCAGCCGACGGTGACCAGCAGTTGCGTGGCGCGGGTGAGCACGACGTAGAGGGTGGCGCGACCGGTGGAGGACTCGCCCTCGATCTCGGACGGCGCGACGACGACGATGCCGTCGAACTCCAGACCCTTGGTCTCGAGGCCGGTGAGCACGGCGATGCGGCCGTCCTCGCGCTCCACGTCGAGCCACTCTCGCACCTCGGCCTGCCGGTCGACGGCGGCGACGACGCCGACGGTGCCGCCGACACGGTCGGCCAGATCGGCCACCGCCGCGACGACCGCCTCACGCAGCGAGGGCGAGGCCGGCATCTCGCGCGGCTCCTCGCCGGTCGAGCGGACGGCGGTGGGCAGGTCGGCGTCCAGTCCGACACGTCGGGCGTAGTCGGCCGCGAAGGCGTAGATCTCCGAGGAGTTGCGGTAGTTCGTGGAGAGGTGGAAGGCGTGCACGGGCTTGCCCTCCAGCGCGGCCGCGCGAGCGGCGTCGGCCTCGGCGGGCACCGGCCACGACGACTGGGCGGGGTCGCCGACGATGGTCCAGGTGGCCGTGCGGCCGCGGCGTCCGACCATCCGCCACTGCATCGGGGTGAGATCCTGCGCCTCGTCGACGAGCACGTGGGCGAAGGGGTCGTCCTCGATGCGGTGCGTGGGCGGCGTCCAGGCCCGCCCGGACGGCGCGTACTCGCGGTCGGCGGCTGTCATCAGCTCGGCGACGTCGCGGCCGCCTTCGTGCAGCCCGGTGTCGTCGAGGCTGGTGTCGTCCTCGGTGCGCTGCGGCACGTCACCGATCGCGTAGCGCAACTCGTCGAGCAGCGGCACGTCCTCGACGCAGAGTTCGCGCAAGGGGTCGCTCCACGACGCGACGAGCAGCGCCTGCTCGTCGCGGTCGAGCACACCGTCGGCCACCCGCGCGAGCAGCGCCGGGTCGCGCAACCAGCCGAGCACCTCTCGGGCGTCCAGCGGCGGCCACCAGTCGGCGGCGAACTCCAGGAAGCGCGGATCCTCGAGCAGGTCGGCGTCGAAGGACTCCCGGCCGCGCTCGCGGCCGCGCTCGCTGCGCACCTGGCGCCACAACACGTCGAGCAGCGCGCGCGGCACGCGCGGCAGCTGCCGGTTGCGGCGGCCTTGGCTCATGAGCGAGCGGCGCACACGCCCCAGTGAGCCGCGATCGAGGGTGAGCACGTCGTCGCGCCAGAAGATGCGGAACGAGTCCGGGCTGTTCGGCGCCTGCTGGCGGGCCACTCGGCGCAGCACCTCGGCCATCCGCCCGCTGCCCTTGACGTCGGCCACGGCGGGTGGGTCGCGGCGTACCGCGCGGACGCCGTCGACCACCTCGCCCAGCGAGCGCAGCGCCACGGCGGTCTCGCCGAGGGAGGGCAGCACCCGCTCGATGTAGCGCATGAACACCCCGCTCGGGCCGACGATGAGCACGCCGCCCGTCTCGTAGCGGCGGCGGTCGGTGTAGAGCAGGTAGGCCGCCCGGTGCAGCGCGACCACGGTCTTGCCGACGCCTGGGCCACCCGAGATCGTGGTGACACCCTTGGCGGGCGCGCGGATCGCCTGGTCCTGCTCGGCCTGGATCGTGGCCACGATGGAGTGCATGGTGCGGTCCCGCGCCCGGGAGAGCTGCGCCATGAGCGCGCCCTCACCGACCACCGGCAGGTCGAGGTCGAACTTCTCGGCCGCCTCGGCGTCGAGCAGCTCGTCCTCGACGCCGACCACCTCGGCACCGGCGCACCGCAGCACGCGGCGACGGACGACGTCGTGCGGCTCGGCGGCCGTGGCCTGGTAGAACACGGCGGCCGCCGGGGCCCGCCAGTCGATCACGAGGCTGTCGTACTCGGCGTCGCGCAGACCGATACGACCGACGTAGCGCGGCCGGTCGTCGACGTCGGGAGTGAGGTCGAGGCGTCCGAAGACGAGGCCCTCGTGGGCGGCGTCGAGCTGAGCGATGCGGCGCGCTGCCTGGAAGACCATGGCGTCGCGTTCGACCAGACCGCCCTCGTGACCGAGCCGGCCGCGGTCATGGCCCTCGCGGGCCAGCCGCTGGGCGCTCTGGGCCGATGCCGCCAACTGCACGTACACCCGGTCGACGTAGGCCTGCTCGGCGGCGACCTCCCGGGCGGCCAGGACGTCAGGATCGTCGCTCACCGGGTGCTGCACTCCACTCTCGTCCAGGACCGTCACTGCGGGGCCCACGCGTGAGGGGCGCACCGAAGAGACAACTTTACCGGTTTCCTCGAGGCCCGGGCGCACGGGCGTGCCGTTCGCCCCCGACTGAAGGATCTCTCAGGTCAGGCCCCTATCCTGACTGCTCCCCTACATGCTCCCTCCCTTCCAGGACATGCTCTCGTGAACGACGCCAGCACTCCGGCACGCCCGGAGCAGCGCCGCACCCAGCGCACCGTCGGGATCGTGTTCCTGGTGCTTCTCCTGCTCGCCGGGTTGGGCGTGGCGCTGACGCTCACCGGGCACGCCCGGATCGGCGGTGGCGGCGAGCAGCAGCAGACCGACGACCGGCCGAACATCATCCTCTTCTCCAGCGACGACCAGCGCGTCGACGAGATGGAGTTCCTGCCGACGGTGCAGAAGGTGCTCGGGGCGCACGGGTTGACGTTCAGCAACGCGATCACACCGCACCCGCTGTGCTGCCCGGCCCGCGCCGAGATCCTCACCGGGCAGTTGGCCCAGAACAACCACGTCTGGACCAACTTCCAGCCCAAGGGCGGCTACCCGAACCTCGACAAGTACTCGACGATCGGCACCGACATGAGCGGCGCGGGGTACAACACCGCGTTCCTCGGCAAGCCGCTCAACGGCTACAACAACGACGACGGCCACGACCCCGGCTGGACGATCTTCAACGCCTCCACCCACGGGTTCTCGAACTACTACGACTTCACCCAGTTCGAGCAGGACCACGTCGAGCACGTGAAGGGCTACTACACCGACTACGTGGCCGACAAGACCGTCGAGTACCTGCACGATCTGCACGAGAGCGACAAGCCGTTCTTCATGTGGGTCAGTCACTTCGCCCCCCACGCCAAGGCGGGTGGGCCCGGCTGCCACGACTCCGCGTGTCGGCACGGCCCGCCGCCGATGTCGCCGTCCTACCGGCTCCAGGCCAAGGGCACCGGCGAGAAGCCGAACCAGGAGCGTGCCGACCAGCTGGCTCGCGACATCATCAACTCGCCGGCCTGGCACGAGCGCAACGTCTCCGACAAGCCGCACATCATCCGTCGCCAGCCCTTCCACTCCCCGCGCAAGGTGGTCCGCCAGCGCGAGGGGCGAGCGGCCGCGCTGGCCTCGCTGGACGACGCGTTCTCCCGCATGATCGACCAGCTCGAGGCCGACGACGAGCTCGACAACACCTACATCGTGTTCATCACCGACAACGGCTACCAGCTCGGCGAGCACAACTGGTTCGGCAAGATCCTCCCCTACGAGGAGAACGTGCGTACCCCGATGCTCGTGCGCGGGCCGGGTATCGCCCCGAACACCACGACCCCGCAGATCGTCTCCATCGTCGACCTGGCCGCCACCTTCCTCGACATCGCCCACGCCCAGCCCACCGACGGCCGGGTGCTCGACGGCCGCTCGATGCTGCCGATCTGGCACGGCGACCGCGAGGCCAACCTGCACCCGGGTGGCCTGCTCGTGCAGGGCGGCCCGTTCAAGCCGGAGAACGGCACGACGGGCTGGTTGTTCCGCGGCGTCCGCACCGGTCGGTACTCCTACGCGAAGTGGTACGACGGCTTCGTGGAGCTCTACGACCGCAAGAGCGACCCCCTCCAGATGCACTCGGTCGCGAAGGATCCGCGCTACCGCGCCATCCGACGCGAGCTGGCCCGGCGCACCGACATCCTCAAGACCTGCTCCGGACCGAACGCGTGCAATCGGCAGTTCGGTCCACTGCCACCGATCAAGCGGCGCTGAGGGCGCCGCACCGCCCGCCCAGCAGCCGAGACGCCGACCCACCCACACACACCGCGCTCAACGCTTGCGGCTGAGGAAGGCGGTCATGGCCGCCTTGGCCTCCTCGGAGCCGAACAACCGGGCCGAGAGGGCCGCCATCTGCTCGGCGCGCTCGTCGAGCCGGGCCAGCACGTCGGCGTTGAGCAGGGTCTTGGTCTCGCGTAGGCCCTGGGCCGCGCCGGTCGCGAGCGAGGCGCACACCGCGGCGACCTCCTCGTCGAGGCCGTCGTCGGGCACCACGGAGGTCACCAGATCCCAGGCGGCCGCCTGCGCCGCGGTGAACACCTCACCCCCGAGGGCCGCCAGCGAGGCCGCGCGTGGACTCATCCGCGGCAGCACGCTGAGCGAGATGGCGGCGGGCGCCAGGCCCAGCTTGACCTCGGTGAGCGCGAAGGTCGCCCGCTCGGCCGCGATCACCACGTCGCAGGCCGCCACCAGGCCGATGCCCCCGGCCCGCACCGGGCCCTGGAGCCGACAGACGACGGGCTTGGGGTGGGCGAGCACGGCGCGCTGCATGCGCACCATCTCGCGCGCCCCCTGCTCCATCGAGCCCGCCCGGGCCTCGGTGAGGTCGGCGCCGGAGCAGAACACCGATCCGGTGGCGGCGATCACGACGACCGTCGCGGCGTCGTCGGTGGCCGCGCGGTCGAGGGCCTCGAAGAGGCCGGTCACCAGGGCCCTCGAGAGGGCGTTGCGGTTGTGCGGTGAGTCCAGGGTGAGGGTCGCGACGCCGTCGGCGACGTCGTAGTGGACGGCGGGTTGCGGGGTGCTCTGCTCGGCAGACATGGGATCCATCTTGCCGCCCACCCCATCGGCGGGGCCATCGGCTCCGAACACCTTTCATGCGACCGATCTCCCGCCTCCTCTGGGCCCTTCTCGGCGTCGTCTCCACGATGCTGGGGATGGCCGTCGGCCACTTCGCGGCGTCGCTTGTCGACACGTCGTCCTCACCCGTGCTGGCGGTGGGGTCGACCGTCATCGACGCGACGCCCACGCCACTGAAGGACTGGGCGATCCGTAACTTCGGCAGCAACGACAAGACGGTGCTCATCGGCAGCGTGCTCGTCGTCGTGCTGCTGCTGGCCGCGGTGGCCGGCCTGCTCGCCCGACGCCGGTTCGTCTACGGCGCCGTCTTCGAGGGGGTGCTCGTGCTCGTTGCCGCCGTCATGGTCGTGCTGCGGCCGGGCTTCGGCGGACTCGACCTGCTGCCCGCCGTGCTCACCGCGATCGCCGGCATCGGCTCGCTGTACCTGCTCGCGCGGCTGGCCACCCGCCCCACCGTCAAGGGCGCCGAGCACGACGTCGAGCACGACGCCGGGCACGAAGACAGCGCCACCGCGGGCCCCAGCCGACGCGGCGTGCTCATCGGCGCGGGCGTGGTCACGATCGCCGCGGCGGTGCTCGCCGGTGCGGGTCGGCTCATCACCTCGCTCAAGGCGAGCCCGGCCGATGTCACGCTGCCCGAGCCGGCCGACCCCGCGCCGGCGTTCCCGAGCGACGACCTCGCCCAGAAGTACGGCATCACCCCGCTGCGCATCGACAACAACGACTTCTACCGCGTCGACACCCGCCTCGACGTGCCCATCGTCGACCCCGGCAGCTGGAGCCTGACCATCGACGGCGACGTCGACCAGGAGGTGACCTTCACCTTCGAGGATCTGCTCGGCATGGAGCTGATCGAACGCGACATCACCCTCACCTGCGTCTCGAACAGCGTCGGCGGCGAGTACGTCGGCGGCGCCCGGTGGCTCGGCGTCCGGCTCACGGATCTGCTCGACAAGGCCGGGGTCGGCTCGAAGGCCGATCAGATCTTCTCGACCGACGTCGACGGCATGACCATCTCGACCCCGCTCGAGGTCGCCACCGACGGCCGCGACTCGATGATCGCCATCGGCATGAACGGCGAGGCCCTGCCCCGCGAGCACGGCTTCCCGGCCAGGATGATCGTGCCCGGCCTCTACGGGTTCGTGAGCGCCTGCAAGTGGATCACCAAGATGACGCTGACCACCTACGACCAGGACAAGGCCTACTGGACCGATCGCGACTGGGCCACCAAGGCGCCGATCAAGATCTCGGCGCGCATCGACACCCCAGACTCGCTGGCCCAGCTCGACGCCGGCGACCAGATCGTCGGCGGCGTCGCCTGGGCGCAGGAGTCCGGCGGCGTGAAGAAGGTGCAGGTGCGCATCGACGGCGGGGCCTGGACCGACGCGACCATGGGCCCCGACGTCAACAACGACTACTGGCGCCAGTGGTACTACCAGTGGAAGGACGCCAAGCCGGGGGCGCACTCCATCGCCGCCCGTGTCATCGACGGCAACGGCCAGACCCAGACCGCGGCACGAGCCATGCCCTTCCCGGACGGCGCCAGCGGCATCGAGTCGCTCCAGGTCACCGTCAGCTGACGCGGGAGCGGGCGCCGAGCCCCTCGAAGAGGACGCCGCGTACCGCCGCCGCCAGGGCGGCCGGCCCGGACCGGCCGCCCGGCTCGTACCAGTCGGTCAGCGAGTTGACCATGCCGAAGACGAGTCGGCTGATCACCTCCGCAGGCACGTCGGCCCGCACGTCGCCCTCGTCGACCGCCTCGACGACGAGGGCGGCCAGTGCGGCGTCGATGTGTCGACGGCGAGCGAGCGCCGCCTGCTCGACGGCGCTGTTGCCGCGCACGCGCAGCAGCAGCGTCACCGCCGCGCGGTGCTCGACCAGGATGCCGACAGCTGCCACCACGGTCTCCTCGAGCCGCTCGCGGGCCGAGCGGTCGGACGCAGCCTGCGCCGCCGCGACCAGTGCGTCGAGCTCGGTGAGCGCCTCGTCGAGCGCCGCGGCGAGGATGTCCTCCTTGCTCGCGAAGTGGTGGTAGACCGCCGACTTCGTGACCCCGAGGTCGGCCGCGAGGTCGCTGACCGAGGTGGCGTCGTAGCCCTGGACGTTGAAGAGGGCGATCGCCCGCCGCAGCACGGCAGCCCGGTCGTGCCCGGGTCGGCCGCGCGGCCGGCGTCCGGGCTGGGCGGGCGTGGACCCGGGCGACGGCATGACGTCATGGTCGCAGACCCCGCCCGTCGCACCGCCGGGCAGACGTGTGCCCTTTCGGTAGGCGCGCTCCCGCGATAGCGTCCTCCCATACCGAACGGTCGGTCGGGTCAACGCTGTGGAGCCCGGCCCGGCAACCGAGAGAAGGCGCTGCGCATGCTGGACCTGAGCCCCCGGCCGGGCGATCTGGAGCCCATCGAGACCGCCTCGCTCGACGAGCTCCGATCGCTCCAGCAGAGCCGGCTGCGCGACTCCGTGCAGCACGCCTACGACCACGTGCCGCACTACCGGGCAGCCTTCGACGCCGCCGGTGTGCACCCCCACGACGTGACGTCACTCGACGACCTCGCCACCCTGCCCTTCACCACCAAGGCCGACCTGCGCGCGAACTATCCCTTCGGCATGTTCGCGGTACCGCGAGAGCACGTGGCGCGCGTGCACGCGTCGTCGGGCACGACCGGTCGACCGACGGTGGTCGGCTACACCCGGGCCGACCTGGAGATGTGGGCCGACGTCGTGGCGCGCAGCATCCGCGCGGCGGGCGGTAGGGCCGGGCACATCCTGCACAACGCCTACGGCTACGGGCTGTTCACCGGCGGCCTGGGTGCGCACGCCGGCGCCGAACGCCTGGGCTGCACGGTGGTGCCGGTCTCGGGCGGCATGACCGAGCGCCAGGTGCAGCTCATCGAGGACTTCGAGCCCGACATCATCACCGTGACGCCGAGCTACATGCTCTCGGTGATCGACGAGATGGAGCGCCAGGGCATCGACCCGCGCGCCACCTCTCTCAAGGTCGGGATCTTCGGCGCCGAGCCGTGGACCAACGACATGCGCCGCGAGATGGAGGAGCGCCTCGACATGCACGCCGTCGACATCTACGGCCTCTCCGAGGTCATCGGCCCCGGCGTGGCCAGCGAGTGCGTCGAGACCAAGGACGGTCTGACCGTCTGGGAGGACCACTTCTACCCCGAGGTCGTCGACCCGATCACCCTCGAGCCCCTGCCCGACGGCGAGGAGGGCGAGCTGGTCTTCACCTCGCTGACCAAGCAGGCGATGCCGATCATCCGCTATCGCACCCGCGACCTCACGCGGCTGCTGCCCGGCACCGCGCGCACGATGCGGCGCATCGAGAAGATCACCGGGCGCACCGACGACATGATCATCCTGCGCGGGGTGAACCTGTTCCCGACCCAGATCGAGGAGCTGGTCATGGGCCTGGCGCCACTCTCGCCGCACTTCCAGTGCGTGCTCACCCGTCGGGGCTCGATGGACGCGATGACGGTCGTGGTCGAGCACCGTGTCGGCGTCGCCCCGGACGCCGCGACCGCGGCCGGCGCCGAGCTCGAGCGGCTGGTGAAGAACCGGATCGGCGTGAGCATCGACGTCGACGTGCTGCCGCCCGACAGCGTCGAACGCTCGGTCGGCAAGATGCGGCGCATCGTCGACCGGCGACCCAAGACCTAGCGGCGTCGACCCCGGGTCAGTGCACCCGGATGCCCTCGAGCACCAGGGAGCAGATCTGGTCGGCGAGCTGGTCGGGCTTCACGCTGCGCTCGGGGTGGTACCACTCGCGGGCGGAATTGATCATGCCGAACACCAGCCGTGCCGTCGTCCGGGCATCGACGTCGCTGCGCACGCTGCCCTCGTCGATGGCCTCGGCCACGACGGCGGCGACGATCTTGTCGTAGGCGCGGCGCTGGTCGAGCGCCCAGCGCTCGGTCTCGGTGTTGCCGTGCACATCGAGCAGGAGAGTCACGTACGGCAGTCGTTCGGCCAGGATCGCCACGTTGCGGCGCACCAGGTGCGTGAGCCGGTCGATGGCCGGGCCGGTGGTCGACTCCGGCTCGGTGGTGCTCGCCATGAGCGGCTCGAGCGCCCGCTCCAGCCCGAGGCGCAGCAACTGCTCCTTGCCCTCGATGTGGTGGTAGATCGAGGACTTCGAGAGGCCCGAGGCGTGGGAGAGGTGCTGCACGCTGGTGCCGTCGTACCCGCGCTCGGTGAACACCCGCACGGCCACGTCGAGGAGCCGGTCGAGGGTGTAGGTCGGTCGCGCCTCACCCGACGGGAGACGCCTGTCCCGCTCCGGGGGCCCACTGCTCATGCGGTCATGCTTCCACGGCCGCTGCCGTCGCACCCCTGGAGCCTCAGCCTGGATCCAGCGAAGGTCGCCGTCGCGAGCCTCACCAGGCGGGTGCGATGGCAAGGCGCCCGTCGCGACGGCGGGCCGGTGGCCCGTCGAGGGGCGGCAACGCAGCCAGCGCGCCCGGATGGTGGCGCGCAGCAGGCGAGATGCGGTGGATCCAGGCTCAGCCCCCGGACACCTCGCCGGTGAACATGACCCGGGCGGCCGGGAGGGTCTCGGCGTCCTGGCCGACGGTCGCCATCTCCGGCGACGTCATCGCGGCCCTGAACGCCTCGCCGTCGGCGAAGTCGAGCTCGGCCACCAGGTAGGGCGCCGGGCCCGGGCCGAGCGGGCGCGGCTTCGAGAAGGAGGCGCCGACCAGCCCGGGCAGCGTGCGGCACAGCGGCACGTGCCGCTCGAAGTAGGCGCGGTCGAACGCCTCGGGGTCGGCGGGGGTCTCGTACTGCACGGTCATCCGGAACATCAGGCATCGACTCCCTGGGTCTGTTGGGGCCAGGTCTTCGCCACGAGCGTGAGCACGTCGTAGGTGGCGACCGGGTCGCCGTCGGCGTTGGTGACCACGGCGTCCCAGCGCACCTCACCGTAGTCGGCCGACGTGCGCGGGGTGATCTGCTTGACGGTCAGCGTCACGGCGATGGTGTCGTCGGCCTTGACCGGGGTGAGGAACCGCAGCCGGTCGACGCCGAAGTTGGCCAGCACCGGGCCCGGGTCGGGGTCGACGAACAGCCCCGCGGCCAGCGAGACGACCAGGTAGCCGTGCGCCACGATGCCGCCGAACAGCGGGTTCTTCGCTGCCGCCTCGGGGTCGGTGTGGGCATAGAAGGTGTCGCCGGTGAATTCGGCGAAGTGCGCGATGTCTGCCTGCGACACCGTGCGCGGCGCGGAGGTGATCGTGTCGCCGATGGCAAGGTCGGCGAGCGACTTGCGGAACGGGTGCACCGTGCTCTCGCTGCGCCGGGCACCCGGCGTCCACCGACCTGCCACAGCGGTGAGCATGTCGGGCGAGGCCTGCACGGCGGTGCGCTGCATGAGCGCGAGGACGCCGCGCATGCCGCCCAACTCCTCACCGCCGCCGGCGCGGCCCGGCCCGCCGTGCACGAGCACCGGCAGCGGGCTGCCGTGACCGGTCGACTCGCCGGCATCGTCGCGGTCGAGCACGAGCACCCGGCCGTGCCACGGCGCCAGCCCGAGCACGACCTCGCGCGCGATCGCGGGATCGTGGGTCACCACCGACGCCACCAGGCTGCCCCGGCCGCGCGCGGCCAGCGCCACGGCCTCGGCGGTGTCGGCATACGTGATCACCGTGCTCACCGGGCCGAACGGCTCGACGTCGTGCGGCTCCGCGGCCCCGGGGTGTGCGCGCAGCAGCACGGGCTGCATGAACGCCCCGCCCTCGGCGTCCGCACCGATCGGCTCGACCCGCTCCGGGTCGCCGTACATGAGGTCGGCGCTGGCGCGCAGCGCCTCGACCGCCTTGCGCACCTCGGCGCGCTGCTCCAGGCTGGCCAGCGCACCCATGCGCACGCCCTCGGCGTCCGGCGCGCCGACGCTCGTGGTGGCCAGCCGGGCGCTGATCGCCTCGATCACCGGCTCGGCCATCGCCTCGGGCACGAGGACGCGCCGGATCGCGGTGCACTTCTGGCCCGCCTTGACCGTCATCTCGGTGACGATGCCCTTGACGTACAGGTCGAACTCGGGGTCGTCGACGGTGACATCGAGTCCGAGGATCGAGCAGTTGAGCGAGTCCGCCTCGACGCCCAGCCGGACGCCGCGCTCGGCCACCGCGGGATGGTTGCGCAGGATCGACGCGGTGTGCGCCGAGCCGGTGAAGGCGACGTGGTCCTGCTCGCCGAGCTGGTCGAGCAGGGTGCCGGGACTGCCGCTGACCAACTGGAGGCTGCCCTCGGGCAATATGCCGGACTCGACGATGCGCCGCACGACCGCCTCGGTGAGGTAACCGGTCTGGCTGGCGGGCTTGACGATGCTCGGCAGGCCGGCCAGGAACGCGGGCGCGAGCTTCTCGAGCATGCCCCAGACCGGGAAGTTGAAGGCGTTGATCTGCACCGCGACTCCGGGCCGCGAGGTGTAGACGTGCTGACCGACGAAGGTGCCGCCACGGCCCAGCGTCTCGACGTCGCCGTCGAGCACGAGGGTGTCGTGGGGCAGCTCGCGCTTGGCCCTGCTGGCATAAGAGAAGACCGTGCCGATCCCACCGTCGATGTCGACGGCCGAGTCGCGGCGGGTCGCGCCGGTGCGGGCCGAGAGGGCGTAGAACTCGTCCTTGAACCGGCCCAGGTGCGTGGCCAGTTGCTTGAGCAGCCCGGCGCGCTCGTGGAACGTCAGCCGACGCACGGCCGGCCCGCCGACGTCGCGGGCGTGATCGACGAGCGCTGCGTAGTCCAGCCCGTGGCTCGAGACCCGAGCGGCCTCCTCTCCGGTCACGGCGTCGAGCACGGGCTCGCCCTCGTCCAGGGCACGGAACCAGGCTCCGGCCACGTAGCTCTCGAGCAGTGTGCTCACGTCGCACGTCCCTTCTGATCGCTCGTCGCGCAGGTCGTTGCGCACCCTGCGCCGCTGTGCCACGCTAGTACAGACCGTTCGGTCAGTAAATGGAGGAGCGATGACCGCACCCAGCCCCGAGCTGGAGCAGCAGTTCGACGCGACCGTGGCCCGCAAGGACCGCATCGAGCCGCGCGACTGGATGCCCGAGGCCTACCGCAAGACGCTCGTGCGGCAGATCGCCCAGCACGCGCACTCCGAGATCATCGGCATGCAGCCCGAGGGCAACTGGATCGGGCGCGCGCCGTCGCTGCGCCGCAAGGCGATCCTGCTCGCGAAGGTGCAGGACGAAGCCGGCCACGGCCTCTACCTCTACTCCGCCTGCGAGACCCTCGGCGTCACCCGCGACGAACTGACGCGGATGCTCATCGAAGGCCGTCAGAAGTACTCCTCGATCTTCAACTACCCCACACTGAGCTACGCCGACGTCGGCACCATCGGCTGGCTGGTCGACGGCGCGGCCATCTGCAACCAGGTGCCGCTGTGCCGCACGTCGTTCGGGCCTTACGGCCGAGCGATGATCCGCATCTGCAAGGAGGAGTCCTTCCACCAGCGGCAGGGTTTCGAGCTGCTGATGACGATGATGCGGGGCACCGACGAGCAGCGCGCGATGGTGCAGGAGTCGGTCGACCGGTTCTGGTGGCCGGCGCTGATGATGTTCGGCCCTCCGGACGCCGACTCGCCCAACACCGAGCAGTCCATGGCCTGGGGCATCAAGACCCACACGAACGACGCGTTGCGCCAGAAGTTCGTCGACATGAGCGTGCCGCAGGCGACGGCCCTCGGCGTCACCTTGCCCGATCCCGAGCTGCGCTGGAACGAGGAGCGCGGTCACCACGACTTCGGACAGCCCGACTGGGCGGAGTTCATGCGCGTGGTCAAGGGCGGCGGCCCCTGCAACGCCCAGCGCGTCGCCCACCGCAAGCGGGCCTGGGAGGACGGCGCGTGGGTGCGCGAGGCCGCGCTCGCGTTCGCCGAGCGCGAGGCCGCCGCTCAGCAGGAGGTCTCGGCATGACCGGCAGCAGCCCGCGGGCCGAGTGGCCCCTATACGAGGTGTTCGTGCGCGGCAAGCGCGGCCTCAACCACGTGCACGTCGGCTCCCTGCACGCCGCCGACGACCAGATGGCGGTGCGGCACGCCCGCGACGTGTACACCCGCCGTAACGAGGGCGTGAGCATCTGGGTCGTGCGCGCCGACGCCGTCACCGCCTCGAGCCCGGACGAGAAGGATCCGCTCTTCGCTCCCAGCGGCGACAAGGTCTACCGCCACCCGACCTTCTACGCCATCCCCGACGACGTCCCTCACATGTAGAGGCCATCGCCATGCCCGAGATCCACACCCACACCCCCGACGCGCACGACTCCGCCTACGACGGCCTGCTCGTCGACGACGCACACTGGGCCTTCGGCACCGACTTCGAGGATCCGCTGGCCGGGGTCGACACCTCGGTGCCGGACGACGTCGACGCCGGCGCGCTGGCGACCTACTGCCTCATGCTCGGCGACGACGCGCTCGTGCTCTCCCAGCGACTCGCCGAGTGGTGCAGCAACGCACCCGACCTCGAGGAGGACATCGCGCTGGCGAACATCGCGCTCGACCTGCTCGGCCAGGCGCGCCTGCTGCTGGCCCGTGCCGCGGCCGCCGACCCGTCGCTCGTCCCGGCGCTGCCCGACGGTTCCCCGGTGCCCGACGAGGATCGGCTCGCCTTCTTCCGCGACGAGGCGCAGTTCCGCAACGTGCGCCTGGCCGAGGTGCCGAACGGCGACTTCGCCGAGGTGATCGCCCGGGTGCTGCTGTTCTCGACCTGGCGATTGGCGCTCTTCGAGCAGCTGCGCCACAGCCGCGACGCCGTGCTCGCCGCCGTCGCCGCCAAGGGCGTCAAGGAGCTCGCCTACCATCGCGACTTCTCCGGGCGCTGGTTCGTCACGCTCGCCCGCGGCACCGAGGAGTCGCGACGCCGCCTGCTCACCGCGCTCGACGACCTCTGGCCGCTGTGGCCCGAGCTGCTCGCCACCCACCCGGTCGAGCAGCAGGTGGCGAGCGCCCGCGTGGGGGTCGCGCCGTCGACCGTCGCCGCCCAGGCCGAGGTGATCCTCGAGCAGGTCTTCGCCGCGGGCGACGTGACCCGCCCCGAGCGGCCCGCCATGGGCGGCGTGGCCGGAGGCACCGGCCGCGACGGACGCCACACCGAGACGATGGGGCGGCTGCTCGCCGAGATGCAGGTCGTCGCGCGCGCCCACCCTGAAGGTCTGTGGTGATGGCCGGGGTGACCGCCCAGAGCGCCCCGTCGGCCCCGTCGGCCCCGACCGCCCCGTCGGCGGAGCGCACGGCCTGGCAGGTCGCGGCAGGCGTCGTCGACCCCGAGCTGCCGATGCTCACCCTGCGCGACCTCGGGGTGCTGCGCGAGGTGCAGGTGAGCGACGACGGCGCGGTCGTCGCCTCGATCACCCCGACCTACTCCGGCTGCCCGGCGATGGCCACGATGCGCGACGACCTGGTGCGCACGCTGCGCGCGGCCGGCTTCGCCGACGTCTCGGTGCGGGTGGTGCTCGAACCGCCCTGGACGACGGACCAGATCACCGCCGAGGGGCGGGCCGCCCTCGCCGACGCCGGCATCTCCGCACCGGGAACCGCCCCCCGCCACGAAGGCCCGGTCGCGCTGAACCTGGGTCCGATACGCCGTGCGGTGCGGTGCCCGCGGTGCGGGAGCGGCGACGTCCGGCTGGTCTCGGAGTTCGGGTCGACGGCGTGCAAGGCGCAGTACTCGTGCCGGGCCTGCTGGGAGCCCTTCGACCACGTGAAGGAGATCTGAGGTGGCCGCCACCTTCCACCGACTCACGGTGACCGAGGTCGAACCGCTCACCGACGATTCCGCCGCGGTGCGATTCGCGGTGCCCGACGACGCAGCCGCGCTGTTCGACTTCGCCGCCGGGCAGTCCCTGACCCTGCGCCGCACCATCGACGGCGCCGAGCACCGGCGCAGCTACTCGATCTGCTCGCCGGCCGGCACGGCGCCGCGCATCGGCGTCAGGGAGATCCCCGACGGGCTGTTCTCGCGCTGGCTGGTGCGCGAGGTGCGACCCGGCGACGAGATCGAGGTGCAGACGCCCACCGGGAGTTTCCGCGCCGACCCGAGCGAGGGCGGCCGGCACCTGTGCATCGCCGCGGGGTCGGGCATCACGCCGATGCTCTCGATCGCGGCGACCGTGCTCGCGCACCCCGCCGCGCACGTCACGCTGCTCTACGGCAACCGCACGACCGGCTCGGTGATGTTCGCCGAGGAGCTGGCCGACCTCAAGGACACCCACCGCCACCGGCTCGATCTCGTGCACGTGCTCTCCCGCGAGCCGCGCGACGTCGAACTGTTCTCCGGGCGACTGGACGCCGCTCGGCTGCGAGCGCTGCTGACCGCGGTCGTGCCCACCGGCGACATGGACCACGTGTGGCTGTGCGGACCGTTCGGGCTGCTCACCGACGCCCAGGCGGTGCTCGCCGAACTCGGCGTCTCGAGGGAGAGGGTGCACGTCGAGCACTTCTTCGTCGACGAGCCACCGCCGCAACTGCGGCACGCGGACGCCGTCGCCGACGGCGTGACCAGTGACGTCACGGTGGTGCTCGACGGGCGTTCGACCACGAGCGCGTTGGCCCGCGACGTGAGCATCCTCGACGGCACGCAGTCGGTGCGCACCGATCTGCCGTTCGCGTGCAAGGGCGGGGTCTGCGGCACCTGCCGGGCGAAGGTCGGCGCCGGCGAGGTCGACATGGTGCGCAACTACGCGCTGGAGCAAGCCGAGGTCGATGCCGGCTTCGTGCTCACCTGCCAGACCTACCCCGTCAGCGACGACGTCACGATCGACTTCGACGCATGACCTCGACCCACCCGACCAGGAGCGCCATGCCGCGACCCGCCGACCCGACCCTGCTCGCGCGTGCCTGCGCCGAGGCGCTGTGGGCCGGCGACGCTGCCAGTCAGGCCCTGGGCATGAGCCTCGAGTCGGTCGGACCAGGCACCTCGCGGGTGCGGATGACCGTGCGAGACGACATGGTCAACGGCTACGGCCACTGCCACGGCGGCATCCTCTCCGCGCTCGCCGACACCGCCTTCGCGTTCGCGTGCAACAGCCGCGACGTCGTGACCGTCGCCGCGGGCTTCGACATCACCTTCCTCTCCCCCGGCCTCCTCGGGGCACTGCTCGTGGCCGAGGCCCAGGAGGTGGCGCTTCGTGGCCGCTCCGGCCTCTACGACGTGACCGTGCGCGACGGCGACACCGTCGTGGCGGAGTTCCGCGGGCGCAGCCGTGCGCTCGGCCGACCCATTCTGGAGGAGTCATGAGCACACCCGTCAGCCTCGACCGTGACGACGCGGTCGCGACCATCACCCTGGCCGGCCCCGCCCTCTCGACGGAGTCGAAGGTGGCGCTGCGCGACGCCCTCGCGACCGTGGCAGATGACGCGACCGTGCGTGCCGTCGTCCTCGCGGGCGGGCCGAAGGCGTTCTGCGTCGGGCAGGATCTCACCGAGCACGCGGCCGCACTCGAAGGCGGCGCCGAGGCGGCGTTCGCCACGGTCGAGGAGCACTACTCCCCCATCGTGTGGTCGCTGATGACGATGCCGAAGCCGGTCGTCGCGGCCGTCACCGGTGCTTGCGTCGGCGCCGGCCTCGGGCTCGCCCTGGCGTGCGACCACCGGGTGCTCGCGAGCGGAGCCACGCTGGGCACCGCGTTCACCGGCATCGGGCTCACCTTCGACTCCGGCCTCTCCTTCACGCTGCCGCGCGCCGTCGGCCACGCCCGCGCCGGCGAGCTGGTCCTGCTCGGCACCACCTTCACCGCCGAGGACGCCGTGGCCTGGGGCGTCTCGGGCGAGATCGTCGCGACCAACGCCGTGCTCGCCCGTGCCACCGAGGTGGCCGGTCGGCTCGCCGCCGGGCCGACGGTCGCGTTCGCCGAGAGCAAGGCACTGCTGCTCGACGTCCCCGCCCTGGAGGCAGCGCTCGCGGCCGAGGCCGCGGCCCAGACCCGCTGCGGCGCGACGACCGACCACGCCGGCGCGGTCACCGCGTTCCTGAACCGGGAGCGGCCGAGCTTCGTAGGAGCCTGACGAAGCGACCGCTGAGAGGTCGCGCGATCCTTTAACATTCTGCCGTCGGGGTGGCCCCGGCTCCGTGCCCGGACCGGCGAAAGCGAGCGACCGCGTGATCCTTCTCGACGACTCCACGATCGACCAGTACTTCCTGCCCGACGGCCTGGCACGACACTTCTTCGCCACCTCCCTGCTGCTCGCCGTCGGGTTCGTGCTCGCGCTGGTCGTGGCTGCGCTGCTCCTCGGTCGTCGTGCCGCGAGTGTTCCGGGCTCGCTCACGGTCGCCGCGGGTGCGGTGATCGGCTTGATCGGCGCCGGCTTCTCGATGACCGAGTGGGGGGCCGCCTGGATCGGTGACGATCTCGGCCCCTTGGCCTGGCTGAGTCGCCACCAAGCGGTCTCGCGACTCGTGGACTGGAGCGCTCCCGTCGCCGTGCTGCTGATCGTGATCGGTTTCGCCCTCGCCCGCACCGGCTCGCTACCGAAAGCCGCTGCTGCAGCGGGTTGAACACCTGCGCCGGTGGTCGAGCAGGGAGCGCCAGCCGGTGGATTGAGCCGCCGGATGCCGGAGGCGAAGGCGTGTCGAAATCGAGCGTCGTCGAGACCCAGCGAGCCAACCAGCGGCGTCCCCCGACTCCTCCGCCCGAGGAACCGAGCCGAGACCATCGCGTCCACTGGTCATGAGAAGCGAGTACGCAACAGCACTGGTAGTCGTCGCGTCGCTCGCGGCGTGCTCATCGACCGAGGTCACCTCCGAGTCGACCCCTCCTGCGGCAGCCGCCCCGAGCACCGAAGCCTCTCGGAGTCCCATGGACGAGTTCCCGGTCGGATCCACCGCGCACTTCGCGGTCTACGCGCACTGCGGGGTGGAATTCACGCGCATCGACGGGGCGACGTGGCGCACGACGCGCCGCGACGACGGCAGCGGCAACCCGCCGAAGGGGTGGCCGCAGAGCATCCGAGGCACGCTGAGGCGGACGGCGTCCGACCGTGCCGTGTTCACATCCACCGAGATCCCGGTGAGGCTCGTCTTCACGCCTGCCTCCCACGCCCAGTACTTCTGTGACTGATCGTTCCGGCTGAAAACTCGTGGCAGGTCACGTGAAAACTGGCGACGGGTCACGTGAAAACTCGTGGCAGGTCAGTGAAGGTGTGACCCAGAACACAGGAGAACAGCGCAATCGGGGAAATCCGCACCCATCCGACCTGGGTACGGCACCGAAGGACTCACCGACAGCAACATCGAGCCAACCCTGAAGGAAGGCATCTCCCCATGAAGCGCACCACTCTCCGCCGCACCTCCGCCATCACCGCCACCGCGGCCGTCCTCTCGTTCGGCCTCGCCGCGTGCAGCAGCGACGACGACGGCGGCTCCACCGCGAGCGACAACTCGTCCTCCTCCTCCAGCGCCTCGAGCGACGACAGCACCGAGGCCGCCTCGGGTGCCGGTGCCGACACCTTCGGCGAGGGCTGCTCGGCCATCCCGACCTCGGGCAAGGGCTCCTTCGACGGCATGGTGAGCGACCCGGTCGCCACGGCGGCCAGCAACAACCCGCTGCTCACGACGCTGGTCACGGCCGTGGGCAAGGCCGATCTCGTCGACACGCTGAACAAGGCCGACGCCCTCACCGTGTTCGCCCCGACCGACGACGCGTTCAAGAAGATCCCCGAGAAGACCCTCAACAAGGTTCTCGCCGACAAGACCACGCTGACCGCCATCTTGACCCACCACGTCATCGGCGAGCAGCTCGACCCATCGGCCATCGTGGGCACCCACGAGACGCTCAACGGCGACAAGGTGACCGTCGACGGCGACACCAGCGGCATGACCGTCGAGAACGGCGACACCCCGGCCAACGTGATCTGCGGCAACATCCCGACCGCGAACGCCACGGTGTACGTCATCGACTCCGTGCTGATGCCCGCCTCCTGATCGATCCGATCAGCCGACCGGTGGTGAATCGATGCATCTCGTCGACACCGGTCACGCAGACAAGGGAGAATCGGTCTCGATGATCGAGCCGACACCTCTCGCCGACGGGGCCCCGCACCGCGGGGCCCCGGCCGGCGGGCCCGACCTCGCGGCACTGCTGCGCTCCGCCGCCCGCGGCGACCAGCAGGCGTTCGCCGAGCTGTACGACGCCACCAGCAGCCGGGTCTACGGCCTCGCCCTGCGGATCGTGCGCGACTCGGCCCAGGCCGAGGAAGTGGCCCAAGAGGCGTTCCTCGAGGTCTGGCGCACCGCCGCCCGCTTCGACGAACGCCAGGGCAGCCCCATCTCGTGGCTGCTCACGCTGACCCACCGAAGGGCGGTCGACCGGGTCCGGTCGGCCGAGGCGTCGTCACGACGAGACACCACGTATCACCACCGCAACCAGGCCACCCCCCACGACGCCACCGCCGAGGCAGCGCACGCGTCGCTGGAGGCCCGCCGGGTGCGGTCCGCGCTCGACTCGCTCACCGCCGTGCAACGCGAGGCGGTCGAGCTGGCCTACTTCGGTGGCTACACGCACACCGAGGTCGCCGGGCTCCTCGAGCTCCCCGTCGGTACCGCGAAGACGCGGATCCGCGACGGACTCATCAGACTTCGAGACACGCTGGGAGTGGGATCATGAACGCCCGATCCGGCTGGTCGGAGCGCGACCTGCACGCACTGACCGGCGCCTACGCCGTCGACGCCCTCGACGACGACGAGCGCGAGCTCTTCGAGCAACACCTCTCCGAGTGCGCCGACTGCCGCGCCGAGACCGCCGAGCTCGCGGCCACCGCCACCGTGCTCGCCGACCTCTCCGCCACCGTGCCCCCGGCGTCGCTGCGCGACCGGGTACTCGCCGACGCTGCCGCCGTCCGGCCGCTCCCTCCGCTGGTCACCTCGCTCGCCGAGGCACGGCGTCGGCGCGCGCCGCGACTGGTGGCCGCTGCGGCCGCGGTCGTCCTGCTCGCTGCGGCCGGCGCCGTCGGCTACGAGACCGTACGCGACCGCACCGGCTGCCCCGCCGACCTCGGCGCCGGCGAGTGCCGGGTGTTCAGCGCGAGCGACGCCCAGACGGTCACCACCCGACTCGACAACGGCGCCACCGCGACCGTGGTGCGCTCACACACCCTGGGCCGCGCCTACATCGTGACCAGCGACATGCCCGACCCGGGCAAGGACAAGGTCTTCGAGCTGTGGCTGCGCAAGGACGGTCAGCTCACCGGTGCCGGCCTCATGCCGTCGGGCCCCGACAACATCGTCCTGCTCTCCGGCGACGCCGCGGGAGCCGACGCTGTCGGCATCACCGTCGAGCAGGCCGGCGGCGCGACCACGCCCAACCTCTCCTCGGCTGTGCTGATCGATCTCGACGAGGCTTGAGCGTGCCCGACTCCCCGACCACTCCCCGCACGGTGGCCGTCATCGGGTCCGGCGTCGCCGGACTCGTGGCCGCCTACATCGCCTCGCGCACCGCCGAGGTGACCCTCTACGAGGCCGACACCCGGCTCGGCGGGCACGCCGACACCCACGATGTCGTCGACCCCCAGACGGGGCACACGCTCGGCATCGACACCGGGTTCATCGTGCACAACCGGCGCACCTACCCCACGATGCTGCGGCTCTTCGCCGAGCTGGGCGTGGCGACGCAGCCCTCTGAGATGTCGATGTCGATCAGCGACGAGACCTCCGGGCTGGAGTGGGCCGGTGCCCTCGGGCGCCGGGGCGTGCTGCCCAGCCGCGGCCACCTCACCAACGCCGCCTATCTGCGCATGCTCACCGAGATCCCTCGGTTCCACCGGCAGGCCAAGGCGCTGCTGGCGGCCGCCGAGGGCGCGGACGACGACCGGACCCTGCGCGCCTTCCTCGCCGACGGCGGCTTCTCGGCGTACTTCGTGCAGCACTTCATGGAGCCGATGGTGGCCGCAGTGTGGTCCTGCGACCCCGAGGTGGCCCTCGACTACCCGGCGCGCTATCTCTTCGCATTCCTCTCCCACCACGGCATGCTGAGCGTGTTCGGCTCGCCCACCTGGCGCACGGTCAGCGGCGGCTCGCACCGCTACGTCGAGAAGGTCCAGGCCGCGCTCCTCGGGGCCGGCGGCACCATCCGCACCGGCACCAAGGTCACGTCGCTGCGCGAGACGCCCACGAGCGTCGAGATCACCGACGGCAACGGCGCGGTCGACGCCTACGACGCCGTCGTCGTGGCCACCCACCCGCACCAGGCGCTGGCGATGCTGGCCGAGCCGACGACGCTCCAGCGCGACGTCCTCTCCGCCATGCCGTACTCGAGCAACCCGGCGCTGCTGCACACCGACACCTCGCTGCTGCCGGACAACGAGAACACGTGGGCGAGCTGGAACTTCCGGCGTCCGCGCCGGGCCGGCGACGGCGTGACGGTCACCTACGACCTCACCCGCCTACAGCGGCTCGACACCCAGACCCACTACCTCGTCACCCTCGGTGGCGAGCACCTGGTGGACCCCTCGACGGTGCTCGACCGGATGGAGTACGAGCACCCCCTCTACACCCCCGCCTCGGTAGCGGCGCAACGGCGGCTGCCCGAGATCGGCACCACCCGGGTCGCCTTCGCCGGCGCCTACCACGGCTGGGGGTTTCACGAGGACGGCGCACGCTCGGGCTCGGTGGCAGCAACCCGCCTGGGTCTCAGCTGGCCCGCGCCGGCCGTCCTCACCGACGGTGCACCGCCGGCGCCGCACACGCCGGCGGTGTACCGCACGACCATCACGCACACGCGCAGAACGCCGTGGAAGCGGTCGTTCGAGCATGCCTCGCACCACTGGCTCGTCGACGTCGACGACCTGCCCGACCACCGTCCGCTGGCCTTCGCCCGCGGCACGTTCGAGTCCCGCGACCACCTCGGCGCCCCTGAGCGCACCCTGCGCGAGAACCTCGAGGCGTTCCTGGAGACCCAGGGTCGCACTCTCGACCCGGCCGGGCGGATCCTGCTCGCGACCCAGCCGCGTGCCTTCGGCTACTGCTTCAACCCGATCTCGGTGTGGTGGGCGCTGGACCATCATGGTCGCCAGGAGGCGTGCGTCGTCGAGGTGCACAACACCTACGGCGATCGGCACGCCTACCTCGTCGACCCCGACGAGCAGGGTCGAGCGCGCACCCCGAAGTCGATGTACGTCTCCCCCTTCCACGGCACCGACGGCGACTACGAGCTCGCGGTGCCGCTGCCCGGCGACCGGATCTCCATCGCCGTCACCTTGCATCCCTCGACCGAGAGCGGGGACGCCGCATTCAGCGCACACCTCACCGGGTACCGTGCCGACGTGCGGCCCCGGCGGGCTGCCACCGCTGCTCTGCGCGGGTCGGCGCTGATCCGCATGCACGGCATCTGGCTGTGGCTGCGGCGCCTGCCCGTGCGCCCCCGGCCCGCCCACCACCAGGAAGGCGTGACCCGATGACCACTCCCACCGCCGTACCCCCGCGCCCGACGACGCGCCCCGACGCCCAGCGCTGGCCCGGCCTCGCGCCGGTCCCGGCCGGCTTCCGCACGCGCGTCTCGAGCCGGATCGCCCAGCGCCTCTTCACCGCCGCCGTGGAGCGACTCGACGTCACCGTGCACGTCGGGGGTCGCACCCTGGGCCGGGGCGGTCCGGAGATGACCGTGCACGACCCGGAGGAGTTCTTCGCGCGCATCGGCCGCGACCAGCTCATCGGGTTCGGCGAGGCCTACCAGACCGGTGCGTGGGACGCCGCCGACCTCGGCGGGTTCCTCACCGTGCTGGCCGAGGAGATCGCCGACCTCGTGCCCCAGTCGCTGCAGCGGCTGCGTGCGCTGGTGGTCAAGCGTCCGCCGCGCCGCCAGCGCTCGAGCAAGAAGAACTCACGCTCGAACATCTCTCACCACTACGACCTCTCCAACGAGCTCTTCGAGTTGTTCCTCGATCCGACGATGAGCTACTCGGCGGCCCTGTGGGACACCGCTGTCACCGAGACCGCCGACACCCTCGCCGGGCGCGACGCCGTCCGACTGGTCGCCTCTCCTCCGGGTGCAGTGGCCGCCGACACGCTCGAGGAGGCCTCGGCGCGCAAGATCGAGCGGTTGCTCGACGCCGCCGGCGTCACCGAGGGCAGCCGGGTGCTCGAGATCGGCTCGGGCTGGGGCGAACTCGCCATCCGGGCCGCGCGCCGCGGAGCCACGGTGCACACCATCACCCTCTCCAGTGAGCAGAAGGCGCTCGCCGACGAGCGCATCGCCGCCGCCGGCTTCTCCGCGGCCGTCGACGTCACGCTCACCGACTACCGCGACGTCACCGGCAGCTACGACGCCGTCGTCTCGGTCGAGATGATCGAGGCCGTCGGCTACGACTTCTGGGACACCTACTTCGAGACCATCGACCGGGTGCTCGCCCCCGGCGGCAAGGTCGCCATCCAGGCGATCACCATGCCCGACGACCGGATGCAGGCCACGCGCAACACCTACACGTGGATCCACAAGTACATCTTCCCGGGTGGGCTGCTGCCCTCGGTCGAGGCGATCGACCGGATCACCCGCGAGCACACCTCGCTCCGGCTCACCGAGCGGCTCCAGTTCGGCCAGCACTACGCCGAGACGCTGCGGCTGTGGGACGACGCGTTCCTCGCCGCACGCGAGCAGGTGCTGGCGCTGGGCTTCGACGAGGTGTTCTGCCGCATGTGGCACTTCTACCTGGAGTACTCCCGCGCCGGCTTCGCGTCGGGCTACATCGACGACTACCAGCTGGTCCTGACCCGGGAGATCGCATGACCGCCACGACGACCACCTCCGCTCCCGCTTCCGCACAGCAGGGGGGCGTCGCCCACCGACTCGCGGAGGTGCTGCACCCGTTCCTGCGCGGTGAGCTGCCGGTGCGGCTGCGCTGCTGGGACGGCTCGGAGTTCGTGCCCGCCTCCGACCCCTCGGCCCCGGTGGTCGCACTGCGCTCCCCCGACGCCGTACGGCGGCTGCTCTGGCACCCGGGCGAGTTGGGGGCCGCCCAGGCCTACGTCACCGGCGAGCTCGACGTGCTTCCGATCGACGGATGGGATCTCGACGCTGCCCTGACGCACGCCTTCGCCGTGGCCGCCGAGCGCGGCCTCTCGGGGGTGCGGCCGACTCCCGGAGCCGTGGTCGAGGCCGTACGCGCCGCACTCGACCTCGGCGCTCTCGGCCGTCGTCCGGCCAACCCGGACTCGCAGGCGAAGGTCCGCGGTCGTCTGCACTCCAAGCTGCGTGACCGCTCGGCCATCTCGTTCCACTACGACCTCTCCAACGAGTTCTACGCGTTGATCCTCGAGCCGCAGATGGCCTACTCGTGCGGCTACCACTCCGACCCCGACCAGCCGCTGGAGGAGGCGCAGCGCGCCAAGCTCGACCTGGTGTGCACCAAGCTCGGCCTCGAGCCCGGCATGCGGATGCTCGACATCGGCTGCGGTTGGGGTTCGCTCTCGCTGCACGCCGCCGAGCACTTCGGCGCGCAGGTCACCGGTGTCACGATCGCGGCGGAGCAGAAGAAGTTCATCGACGCCCGCATCGCCGAGCGCGGCCTGGGCGACCGAGTCGAGATCCGGCTCCAGGACTACCGCGACGCCGTCCCGGCCCGCGGCCAGGAGTACGACGCGGTCGGCTCGCTCGAGATGGGTGAGCACGTCGGTCAGAAGAACTACCCGACCTACGCGCAGGTGCTGCACGACTCGGTGCGGCCGGGCGGTCGGGTGCTGATCCAGCAGATGTCGCGCACCGGCAAGTGGCCCGGCGGCGGGCCGTTCATCGAGAACTTCATCGCCCCCGACATGTACATGCGCCCGGTCGGCGACACCGTCTCGCTGCTGGAGAAGGGCGGTTTGGAGGTGCGCGACGTGCACGCGCTGCGTGAGCACTACGTGCTCACCGTCGCCGGCTGGCTCCAGCGCTTCAACCTCAACCGCGAGCGGCTCGTCGACCTCATGGGCGAGGAGGTCGTACGCGTGTGGGAGCTCTACCTCGTGGGCGGCTCCATGGCCTTCCGCGACGGTCGCATGGGAGTCGACCAGATCCTCATGGTGCGCCCCGGCGCGCCGCACACGTTGCCCGCCGTCCGCTGAGGGCCGGCCAGAGGACTGGCCCGAAGAACAGGCCCAGGAACAGGCCGGGACCGGCGTCAGACCGGCGTCAGACCGGGGCGAGCACGTCGATGCCCAGGTCGCGACAGCTCTGTGCCAGTCGCTGGTCGTAGGTGAGCACTGCATCGACGTCCAAGGCCAGCGCGGCCGCGAGATGTAGCGCATCGAGGGAGCGCAGGTGGCTGCCCGGCAATAGTCCGGCGTTGTCGTTGCGAAGCTCGCGTTGGGAGATGGTGCCCATGCCCACGCCCGTAGCACGGCGTAGCACTTCGGCTCGGTCGCGCTCGGTCACGCGGGGCGCAGGGCGCAGGTACCGCGACGCTTCCAGGCCGGGGGCTCGCGGTAGTAGGACTTCAGCCCGCCCCGCTTGCGCCGCGGTACCCGCTGCCAGTCGGTCCACTCCGTGCTCCAGCCGAGCGATTCGGCCATCAGCTCCATCGCCGAGAAGCTCGGGACGCCGATCGGGCTGCCGCCGGACTCCGCGCGCTCGATCGTGTTGAGGTGCACCTCGGGATCCTCCCGGGCGATCCGGATGACCGGCTCGGGCGCGAGCGCGAACTCGCTGTCGACGATGACCAGCCTCGGGGAGAGGTCACGGATCATCCGCAGCAGTCGGTAGTGGTCCATGACGTGGTAGAAGACGCCGTACACCGCCACGACGTCGAAGGTCTGATCGCGCAGGGTCGGCAGCACGTCGTACATGTCGCCGACGATCTGGCTCACGCGCTGCTTGACCGCCCCCTCGGGGTAGTCGGCGAACTGCGCGGCCATGTCGGCCCTCGCCTCGACGCCCACCACCTCGCGCGCGCCGGCGGCGGCCAACGCATAGGACCAGCGCCCGTCGTGTGCCGCGAGGTCGAGTACCCGAGCGTCGCTCAGTTCCTCGGCGAACGGGGTCACGATCAGGTCGTGGCGCGTGTTGAGGCGGTTGATCGCCAGCTTCTTCTCCGCATAGCGCGGTAGGTCGTCTAGAAAGTCGAAGAAGCCCACCTGGGCATCATGCCCGTGCCAGGGGGCGCGGCCGGGATTGGACGCACAGTGTCGGCGCAGGGGTGGACAGCCGTGGGCCACGACCGGGGAGGATGGCGGGCGTGAGCATCGTGTGGATCCTGCTGGTAGCCCTGGTCTGTGCGGCCGCGACGATGACGGCGGCCGCGCTGCGGGCGCGTCAACTCGGCGTGGTGGCGGTCGTCGACGTCGCCTGGGGGCTCGGGTTCGTGGTGGTCGGCCTGGTCACCGCTGGTGTGGGCGGCCTCGACGCCGACAGCGACGCCCGGCGCTGGCTGGTCGCCGCCTTGGTGCTGGCGTGGGGCGGTCGGCTGGCGTGGCACGTGCGCTCGCGGGCACTGGGCGAGCACGGCGGCCAGGAGGATCCGCGCTACGCCGAGCTGCTGGGCGGCTCGCTGCGGGAGGTCGGCTTGGCCACCGCGGTCAAGCGCGTGTTCCTCGTGCAGGGCCTGGCGCAGTGGTTCGTGGCCGTGCCCGTGGCGGTCGGTGCGGTGCTCGGCACGGCGTGGTGGTGGGTCGCCGTGCTCGGCGTGCTGGTGTGGTCGGCGGGCCTGGTCTTCGAGGCGGTCGGCGACGCCCAGTTGCGGGAGTTCAAGAAGCAGCCTCGCGACGAGCGGCCGAACGTCATGGACCGCGGCCTGTGGGGCTGGACGCGCCACCCCAACTACTTCGGCGACGCGCTCGTGTGGTGGGGTCTGTGGGTCACCTCGGCCCTGGCCGCCGGCTGGCTTCCCGGCCTGCTCACCTTGCCCTGCCCCATCGTCATGACGGTGTTCCTGCGCAACGTCACCGGCGCCAAGCTGCTGGAGAAGACGATGTCGCAGCGCGACGGGTGGGACTCCTACGCCGCCCGGGTGCCGATGTTCGTGCCCCGGCCCCCGCGCCGCTAGCCGGCGGTTGAGCCGCGAGGAGCGTCCACCGGTGGTTGAGCCGCCGGATGCCGAAGGCGGAGGCGCGTCGAAACCCGGCGAGCGCGTCCGCCGGTGGTTGAGCCGTGAGGAGCGCCAGCGACGAGCGCCCCCGCCGGTGGTTGAGCCGTGAGGAGCGCCAGCGACGAGCGCGTCGAAACCCGGCAACTATGAAAGCAAGGCTGCTTGACACCTCACCGGGTTTCGACACGGGACTCGGCTAGCGCCTCGCCCGGCTCAACCACCGGTCCGGGACGGACTCGGCTAGCGCCTCGCCCGGCTCAACCACCGGTCCGGGACGGACTCGCCTGGCGCCTTGCCCGGCTCAACCACTGGACGGATCAGTTGTAGATCGCGTCGACCCACTCGGGGTGGTCGATGAACGGGTTGCGGTTGCCCTGCCAGTTCTCGTAGATCTTGTCGTTGCGAGCGTGCTCGAACGCGTCCGGTGGATCCTCGTCGTTCCACTGCTCCAGCACGGAGAGCCGCCCCATGAACGGGCTGGTGCCGTTGTCCGTGCTCTCGTCGGGCTCGAGGTCGGGGAAGCCGTCGTCGCCCTCATAGCGCACCGCCATGTAGAAGATCATCCGGGCGACGTCGCCCTTGACCCGGTCCGGCGGCTCGAAGGAGTCGGCGTCGTAGAAGCAGCCCGAGCAGCCGCTGACGGCCGAGCCGCCCTCGTCGAAGTCGAGGTTGCTGCGGGTGCCGTTGACCTGCACGTCGGCCGGACGCAGGTGCTGGATGTCGGTGCCCGGGCCGTTGGTCGTGCCGAAGTCGCCGTGGCTCTTGGCCCACACGTGCTCACGGTTCCAGTCGCCCACCGCGCCGCCGTTCATCGACTTGGCGATCGAGGTGCCGGAGTAGAGCTCGATGACGTTGCTCGCGTTGTTCGGATCCTCGTCGGTGTCCTTCAGCGCGGTCCACACCTCGCTGTAGCTGAGCACGGTCTGGTCGCTGATGATCGTGTGCAGCGACGACTTCAGCGCCGCGCCGGTCTTGCCCATCGCGTTCGCGTAGTAGGTGGAGTCGTAGCTGCTGTCGCCACCGGTGCCACCGGTGCCGCCGCCCGTGCCACCGGTGTCGTCGGAACTGCCGGTGAGGGCGAACGCAGAGGCGTTCTTCAGCCCCGGGTGGGAGAAGTAGGCCGCCAGCTGGCCGGTCACGTCGATCTGCTGCCCCAACAGGTCGGGGTTGCTCCGCAGGCCCCAGGTCGAGCGCGACGCCGATGGGATCTGCACGTAGAGCATCTGCGACGTGCCCGTCTCGCCCGCGGAGTCGGCGATGGCCAGCGCGTAGTCGTTCGGAAAGTCCGAGGTGACCACGGTGTCGGTGGCCGTGGGCTGGCCCACGACGTACCCGCGCACGGTGTGGCTGGCGCCGTCCTGGGTCGAGATCGCCTGGGCGACGGTGAGCTCGCCGGCGGCCTGCGCGGTCGGCGGCGCCAGCAGGCCGACGCCGAGCAGGAGGGAGAGAAGGGAGATGACGAGGGCAGGCGCAGGCGCGCGCACCCTCCCGAGAGTGAGGGTCATGGCCGCACCCTCCCGCAGTTGTGTGAACAGCGGGAGTCCCGACGGTCACGATCCGAGAACCGGCCTCCCCGAGATGGGCCACAGCGCGTGCCACCATGGGCGCCGTGTCCGACGCTCCCACCGCCCCGACCGGTGAGTCGTCCCCTCCGCGGCTGCCGCAACGAGCCGACGTCCAAGGACTGCGGGCGCTGGCAGTCGGGCTGGTGGTGCTCGACCACGTCGGTGTCTCGTGGCTGCCGGGCGGGTTCGTCGGCGTCGACGTGTTCTTCGTGGTGTCGGGCTACCTGATCAGCTCGCTGCTGCTGCGTGAGCTCGGCACCACCGGCCGGGTGCGCATCGGCGCGTTCTACGCGCGCCGGGCCCGGCGGATCCTGCCCGCGGCCACCGTGGTGCTGGCGCTCGTCACGGTGGCCTCGGCGCTGCGGCTACCACTGGCCAGGTCGGCCGAGGTCGCGCACGACGTGCTGTGGTCGACGCTCTTTGCCGCCAACATCCACTTCGCCCGGGTCGGCACCGACTACTTCGGCGCCGATGCTCCGCCATCGCCGGTGCAGCACTTCTGGTCGCTGGCAGTCGAGGAGCAGTTCTACCTGGTGTGGCCGGCGACCCTGGCGCTCGTGGGGCTGCTCGCCGTCCGGGTGCGGGGGCTGCGCACGCTGCGCGTGGTGACCCTGATCGTCGCCGTGGCGTGGGCGCTCTCGTTGGTCTGGTCCGTCGTGCTCACCGGGCACGACGCCATCGCCGCCTACTTCTCCACACCCGCGCGCGCATGGGAGCTCGCCACCGGCACCCTCCTCGCCCTCTTCGCCCAGCGCCTCATGCGGCTGCCGGACGCCGCCCGACTGGTGCTGGCGCCCCTCGGCGCGGTCGCGATCGTCGTCGCAGCGGTGGCCTACGGCCCGCAGACGCCGTTCCCCGGCTGGCAGGCCCTGCTGCCCGTGCTCGGCACGGCCGCGATCCTGGCTGCCGGAGCCGACGGCCGTGCCGTGGGGGCCGCGCGCGCGCTCACGCTGCGGCCGGTCACCTGGGTCGGCGACATCTCCTACTCGCTGTACCTCTGGCACTGGCCGGTGATCGTGCTCGGAACGCGCCACGTACCCGGGCCGTTCGTGGCGCAGGTCATCGTGCTCATCGCGATCTCCATCGCCCTGGCCGCCGCGAGCTACCACGTGGTCGAGGCACCGTTCCGCACGCCTCGCCGGCTCTGGTCCACCACGCCGCGGGCCCTGGTGCTGTGGCCGGTGGCCGTCGCGCTGGTGCTCGGCACGATCGCCTGGAGCGCGCGGCACCGCGACGGCGTGGTCGCCGACCGCACCGCCTCGGCGGCGTCCTTCGACCCCTCCAGCGTGCCGCCCGACGAGCGCGCGCAGCGCACGGGCGACCGGGTGCACGACCTCATCGCCGCCTCGCTCGATCGCGCGACCGTCGGCGGGCCGATCCCGTTCCCGATCGAGAACGACCTGACCGACCTCGACGCCGACCGGCCGGCGTACCCGCAGCAGTGCACCGCCCTCGACGAGCAGTCGACCGCGAAGATCTGCCCGATGGGCGACACGAGCAGCGACACCCTCGTGGTGCTCCTCGGCGACAGCCACATGCAGATGTGGTTACCCGGGGTGCTCGCCGAGGCCGAGAAGGCCGGGTTCGAGGTGGTGCCGATCATCAAGTACGGCTGCCCTCCCGCCGATGTGCCACTGAAGAACCTCTCGCAACCGGGCGACCCTCCGTACCAGGCCTGCTACGACTGGCGCTCGTGGGCGCTGGAACAGATCCGCAGGCTCGACCCCGACCTCGTGGTCATGACCTCGCGCGCGCCGCCGCCGGGGGTGATCGTGCCGCCCGGGAGCACCCGCGAGGAGGTCTGGACCGAGGCCGTCGCCCAACGGGCCCGCGACCTCACCGAGATCGCACCCCGCGTGGTCGTCGCCGGCGACGTCAGCTACCTGCGCCGCGACCCGGCAGCGTGTGTCGGCCGGCAGGGCACGACCATGGCCGACTGCACGACCGAGGTCGACCCGGACAGCCTCGCCTTCATGGAGGCGACGAAGCGTGCCGCGCAGAGTGCGGGCGTCGCCTACGCCGATCTCAACCAGTTGGTCTGCCTCGACGGCAAATGCCCCATGGTGGTCGATCACGCGGTCACCTACCACGACGGCCAGCACGTCAGTGCCACGTGGGCTGCCGAGGTCGGCCCCGAACTCGGCCGTCTCCTGCAGTTGCCCTGACGGTGGTTGAGCCGCCGGTGGTTGAGCCGCCGGTGGTTGAGCCGCCGGTGGTTGAGCCGCCGGATGCCGAAGGCGGAGGCGTGTCGAAACCCGATGACCGTCGAAGCGGCGCTGCTGGTCGACTCACCGGGTTTCGACACGGCCTCGGCTGGCGCCTCGACCGGCTCAACCACCGTCAGGGCAGCAACCGGGCGACGACGCGGGCGCGCGTGGCGTCGTCGACGCCGAGGCCCTCGCGCACGTAGGTGTCGAGGTCGCCGAACATTTCGACGACGGCGGCGTCGGCCGCCGCGACGTAGTCGAGGTCGGCCAGCATGACGGCCTCGTAGACCGGCACCTTCTCCTCCCCGAGGTGCTCGCGGATCATCGCGACGTACTTCTCGCGGGTGCCGGCGTGGGCGTTGGTCTCCAGGTAGTCCTCACGCACGGTCTGCTCCGGCACCCCGGCGAGCCGGAGCAGCAGCACCGAGGCCCAGCCGGTCCGGTCCTTGCCGGCGGTGCAGTGAAAGAGCTGCGCGCCGTCGGCGTCCGCGATGCGCCGCAGCAGTTCGCCGTACGCCGCTCGGGCACCGGGCGCCTCGACGAACGCGCGATAGACCGCGCGCATGACCTGCTCGGCCTCCTCGCGCGACGCGAGCTCGGCGACACGCAGCATCGGGATGCCGGCGACCTCCACATGGTGCCACGTGGCGCCGGGCACGTCGATGTCGGGGTGGGCCTCGATCTCGTCGGCCCCGCGCAGATCGAACACGTCGACCACACCGAGGGAGGCGATGCGGTGCGCGTCGGCGTCGCTGAGCTGGAGCTCGTTGGAGCGGAACAGCACGCCGGTGCGCAGCGCGACGCCGGCACCGGTCAGATAGCCATCGCCCGCGACGTCTCGGAAGTTGTCGGCCGAGGCGAGCCGGACGAGCTCGGAGCCCTCGTCGACCTGGTCGGCGTCCGGTGTGGTCATCGCGGGTTGTCCTCCGGGATGGGGTCCATCGCGAAGATGGACGTCGTGGGCGGCTCGTTGCGCTCGGCCACGGGGTCCGCGGGTGCCCCGTCGTGGCGGTCGTCGAACACGACGTCGACGGTCTCGAATCCCTTGTGCCGCTGCATGCGCGCGTAATAGGTGTAGGCCCGCTTGTCGGCCTCGGTGAGATCGACCTTGTCCGTGAACGGCGTGAGCAGCGCGCGCGGCCACAGCCGGCGGGCCAGCACCACGTTGATCTCCATGCCGAGCACACCCATGAAGGCCGCGACGTAGATGATGCCGATGAGACCGAGCACCAGCGCGTAGGTGCCGTTCATCGTGCCCTCGGTCTCGGTGATGACGCGGGTGACGTAGAGCGTTCCGATCACCTGGAGCGCCTGCCACATGATGGCCACCGAGATCGCCCCCGGCGCGGCCTGGCGCCAGGTCAGACGTCGCGCGGCGGCAAGCCGGAAGAGGAACGTGAGACCGGCCCCGATCAGCAGCACCGTGACCAAGCGGATGCCCCAGCGCAGGGTGCCGTCGAGCCGCGGACCGAACACCTCGGTGTCGGAGCCGAGCGCGGAGAACACCGACACCGCCAGCACGGCCGCTCCCGCCGAGACGAGGAGCGCGAGGCTCTTCAACCGCAGCAGGAACGGGTTGGGGCGGGAGTTGCGCGGCACCGACCAGGCGGTGTTCATCGCGTTCTGGAGCGCCTGCCCCAACCCCAGCGAACCGTAGAGCGCGGTCACCGTGCCGACGACGACCGCCGTCCGCGACCCCTGGAGGCCCTGGGGCCGACCGAGCTCGTCGCCGATGATCGGGAACTGGCTCAGCGCCGAGTTGAGCACCTGGTTCTGGAGCTCACCGTTGCCCTGGAGCAGGAAGCCGAGGATGGAGGTCGCCAGGAGCAGCAGCGGGAAGATTGCGATGAACCCGTAGTAGGTGATGATGGCGGCCAGATAGGGGCCTTGGTCGTCGACGAACTTGTAGATCACCGACAACGGCACCGAGATCACCTTGTGGCGTCGCTGGAAGTGGTCGACACCTTCCACGACCCCTGCCACGGACCCCACGGTATCGGTCGAGCCGTGTCTTCCTGCCGCTGGCCGTTCGCGGCGCGGCGTCCGGGAGACCTACCCGACGTCAGTAGGACTTCGGCAGGCCCAGGGAGTGCATCGAGACGAAGTTGAGGATCATCTCGCGGCTGACCGGCGCGATCCGCCCCACGCGGGCAGCGACGAGCAGGCTGGCCACGCCGTACTCCTGGGAGGCCCCGAACCCGCCATGCGTCTGCACGGCGCGGTCGGCGGCGTCACAGGCGGCCTCGGCGGAGGCGTACTTCGCCATGTTGGCCGCCTCACCCGCGGCCATCTCGTCACCGGCGTCGTAAAGGGCTGCGGCCTTCTGCGTCATCAGGCGCGCCATCTCGATCTCGATGTGGCTCTGCGCGAGCGGGTGCGCGATGGCCTGGTGGGAGCCGATGGGTCCGTTGAACACCTCGCGCTCCTTCGCGTACGCCACCGCGCGGTCGAGGGCGTAGCGGGCCAGACCGGTGTTGAAGGACGCCGCCATGATCCGCTCGGGGTTCAGCCCGGCGAACAGCTGCGCCAGGCCGCCGTTCTCGTCGCCCACCAGCGCGTCGGCCGGCAGCCGGACGTCGTCGATGAACACCTGGAACTGCTTCTCGGGGCTGACCAGCTCCATCGGGATCGCATTGAACTCGAACCCGTCGGCATCGGTGGGCACCACGAAGAGGCAGGGCTTGAGCTTGCCGGTCTTCTCGTCCTCGGTGCGTGCGACCACGAGCACGTTCTGCGCCTCGTCGACCCCCGAGATCCAGATCTTGCGACCCCTCAGCACCCAGCCGTCGCCGTCGCGGCGGGCCGTGGTGGTGATGTTGTGGGTGTTGGTGCCGGCGTCCGGCTCGGTGATCGCGAACGCCATGGTGCCGGTGCCGTCGCAGATGCCGGGCAGCCACTTCTGCTTCTGCTCATCGGTGCCGTAGCGCCCGATCACGGTGCCGCAGATCGCGGGGCTGACCACCATCAGCAACAGCGGGCAGCCCTGGGCTGCGAGCTCCTCGCACACCGCCGCGACGTCGCCGATGCCCCCGCCCCCGCCGCCGTACTCCTCCGCGACGTTGATGCCGAGGTAGCCGGCGCCCGCGATCGCCATCCACAGCTCGGTGGTCTTGCCTCCGTTGCGGGCCAGATCGGTGAAGTACTCGCGTCCGAAGCCGGACGCCAGCTTGGCGACCTGCTTGCGGAGCTCCTGGCGCTCCTCGGACTCGGCGAATGCGCTCATGCGTGCTCCTTGTTCGACGGTGAACTGGCGGGGTCGGGTGTCGAGATGTGCGCGGCGGGGGCGCCGTCCGTCGTCCTCGGGCGTCGCAATCGACCCCTCGAGGCACGATTCGCGACCCCTCGAGGGACGATTCGCGACCCCTCGCGAGTCATGAGACGACCGCCAGCACTTCGCCGGAGGCCACCTGGACGCCGGCCTGGCAGGCCAGCTCGCTGACGACTCCGTCGGCGGGGGCGGTGATGGTGTGCTGCATCTTCATCGCCTCCAAGACGACGACCGGCTGGCCCGCGGACACCTCGGCCCCCTGCTCGACCAGCACCTGCACGACGCTGCCGGGCATCGGCGCGAGGAGCGAGCCGGTGGCGACCTGGTCGGCGGGGTCGAGGAAGCGCGGCACCCGCACCAGCCGCACGTGGCCCGTGGGGGCGTCGACGTCGACGGTCTCGCGACCCGGGAGCCCGGTGACGGCGCAGTCGTACGTGGTCGCGACCCCGTCGCGCGCCAACGTGACCGCCGTGGGCGAGGCGGCGAGCACCGCGACGTCGTCGCACGCGTAGCCGTCGCGACCGCCGAGCCACACGGCCGTGACCTCCTCGGCGCCGAGGGCGAAGGTAGTGGTCTGCGGTTGCGAGACCACGTTGCGCCACGCCACGGGCAGCCGCCGCTGCACGGTGCGGGCGGCACCGGCGCGTTCGGCGATCGCGAGCGCGGCGGCCAGGGGGGCGTCGATCAGCGTGGTGGGCTCCGGCGCTCGGTCGGCGAGGAACGCGGTGGAGACCCGCCCGGCCAGGAACTCGGGGTCGGTGAGCACCGAGACCAGCTGGTCGCGGTTGGTGACCAGACCGTGGATCCGAGCCCGCTTCAGCACGCCGGCCAACTGCCGCGCGGCCGCGGCACGGGTGGGCGCGTGCACGACCACCTTCGCGAGCATCGCGTCGTAGAACGTCGACACCGCGGTGCCCGACGCGAAGCCGGTGTCGACCCGCACGCCCGGCTCCTCACCACTGGTGCCGGGGATCTCGAACGTCGTCAGCGCCCCGCTCTGCGGCTGGTAGTCGGCAGCGGGATCCTCGGCGTAGAGCCGGACCTCGATGGCGTGGCCGTGCGTTGACCCACTTCCGGGCCCGCCGGCCTCGACCACCGGCGTCTCGCCCTCGGCCACGGCCACCTGGAGTGCGACCAGGTCGACGCCGTGGACCGCCTCGGTGACCGGGTGCTCGACCTGGAGCCGCGTGTTCATCTCCAGGAAGTAGAAGCGGTCGGCAGCCTCGTCGTAGAGGAACTCCACGGTGCCAGCGCCGCGGTAGTCGATGGCCTCGGCGGCCGCCCTCGCAGCAGCATGGAGCGCCTCCCGGGTCGGCTGCGGCAGCGCCGGAGCGGGCGCCTCCTCGACGACCTTCTGGTGGCGGCGCTGGAGCGAGCAGTCGCGCTCGCCGAAGACCAGCGCGCCGGCGGGAGTGCCGACGACCTGCACCTCGACGTGGCGGCCGCGTTCGACGTACGGCTCGACGAACACGGTGCCGTCACCGAAGGCGGACGCCGCCTCCGAGCGCGCGATCGCGATCTCGCCGTCGAGCTCGGCGAGGGTGCGCACGATGCGCATGCCGCGCCCCCCGCCTCCGGCCGAGGCCTTGACGATGAGCGGCAGGTCGGCCTCGGTCGGCTGCTCCGGAGCCTCGAGCACGGGCACGCCGGCGGCCCGCATGAGGGTCTTGGCGCCGATCTTGGAGCCCATCTGCTCGATGGCCTCCGGCGCCGGGCCGACCCAGATGAGGCCGGCGTCGATCACGGCGCGGGCGAAGTCGGCGTTCTCGGAGAGGAACCCGTAGCCGGGGTGGATCGCGTCGGCCCCGGCGCGCCGCGCGGCGTCGACGATCAGGTCGGCCCGCAGGTAGGTCTCGGCCGGGGCGTGGCCGGGCAGTCGCACCGCCGTGTCGGCCTCGGCCACGTACGGCAGGTCCGCGTCGGCGTCCGAGTGCACGGCGACGGTGGCGATGCCGAGCTGGCGGCAGGTGCGGAACACGCGGCTGGCGATCTCGGCGCGGTTGGCGACGAGGAGTCGGGTGATCATGCGGCTCACATCCTGAAGACGCCGAAGCCGGCGCTGCCGGTGAACGGCACGTTGTCGATGACGGAGAGGCAGATGCCGAGCACGGTGCGGGTGTCGCGGGGGTCGATCACGCCGTCGTCGTAGACCATCCCGGAGAGGAAGTGCGGCAGCGACTGCTCCTCGACCTGGTTCTCGACCATCGCCTTGATGCCGGCAAAACCCTCGGCGTCGAAGGTCTCGCCCTTGGACTCCGCGGAGGCCTGCGCGACCAGCTCGAGGACGCCGGCCAGCTGGGCCGGCCCCATCACGGCGGACTTGGCGCTGGGCCAGGTGAAGAGGAAGCGCGGATCGTAGGCGCGCCCGTTCATGCCGTAGTTGCCGGCGCCGTAGGAGGCGCCCATGATCACGGTCAGGTGCGGCACCGAGGAGTTGCTGATGGCGTTGATCATCATCGCGCCGTGCTTGATGATGCCGCCCTGCTCGTACTCCGCCCCGACCATGTAGCCGGTGGTGTTGTGCAGGAACAGCAGCGGGGTGTCGGACTGGTTGGCCAGCTGCACGAACTGCGCGGCCTTCTGCGCCTCCTCGCTGAACAGCACGCCCTGGGCGTTGGCGAGGATGCCGATCCGGTGCCCGTGCAGTCGCGCCCAACCGGTGACGAGCGAGGTGCCGTAGAGCGGCTTGAACTCGTCGAACGCCACCGCGTTGGCGGCGCTGACGCCGTCGACGACGCGGGCGATCACCGCGCGCGGGTCGAAGGGCTCCTTGAGGTCGCTCGGCACGAGGTCGAGCAGGGTCTCGGGGTCGGCGTCCGGCTCGGCGTAGTCCGGGCGCGCGGTCGCGGGGCGGTCCTTGCGCAGGCGGGCGATGATGCGGCGGCCGAGGCGGATGGCGTCGAGCTCGTCCTCGGCGAGGTAGTCGGCCAGCCCGGAGACCCGCGCGTGCATCTCGGCCCCGCCGAGCGACTCCTCGTCGGTGACCTCGCCGGTGGCCATCTTGACCAGCGGCGGCCCGCCCAGGAACACCTGCGCGTGCTCCTTGACCATGACGGTGTAGTCGCTCATGCCGGGCACGTAGGCGCCGCCGGCGGTGGAGTTGCCGAAGACCAGCGCGACGGTCGGCTCCTTGCGCGCGCTGGCACGCGTGAGGTCGCGGAACAGCTTGCCGCCGGGGATGAAGATCTCCTTCTGCGTCGGCAGGTCGGCACCGCCGGACTCCACCAGCGAGAGGGTGGGCAGCCCGTTCTCCTGGGCGATCTGGGCGGCCCGGAAGATCTTCTTGACCGTCCACGGGTTGCTCGCGCCGCCCTTGACCGAGGGGTCGTTGGCGCTGATGACGCACTCCACGCCCTCGACGACGCCGATGCCGGTGACCACCGAGGCACCCACGGTGAAGTCGGAGCCCCATCCGGCCAGCGGTGAGAGCTCGAGGAACGCCGAGCCCTCGTCGATGAGCAGCTCGATGCGCTCACGCGGCAGCAGCTTGCCGCGGGCATGGTGGCGGGCGACGTACTTCTCGCCGCCTCCCGCGACCGCCTTGGCGTGCTCGGCGTCGAGGTCGGCCAGCTTGGCGAGCATCGCCTCGCGGTGAGTCTGCTCGACCGGAGCCTCCGCATCGGTGGTCGTCACTTCTCCAGCACCTCCTTCATGGCCTCCAGCGTGGTGCGCATGCCCCTCTGGTTGGTGCGCGTGCGCAGCCGGCCCAGCACGAGCCAGTACGCCTTGGTCAGCAACCCGGCCTCGAGCCGGAAGTACTCGGTGACCGCGCAGCTACCCTCGCCGGTCGACTCGATGCGGTAGCCCCAGTTGTTGATCGTGGTGTCGTCGGTGCCCACCGCGAACTCGAAGACGCCCGGCTCGGCGGCCGTGGGCGGGCTGCAGGCGGTGACCCGGCACCCCGTCCAGTACGTCGGGCCGACGCCGTTGCGCTTCACGTGGCCCTTGAAGAACGCACCGACCGCGGGGCCGGTGGAGCCGCGGCTCCAGCGCGCCTCGAAGGTCTCGGGCGAGAACTCACCGATCCGGGTCACGTCGCTGACCAGGTCGAACGCCGCGGCGGCCGAAGCCTGCACGGGCAGCGTGACCTCGCCAGTCATCGGGGTGATCAAAGGCATGGGATCCCTCTCGCTCGCTCTCGTCGGGTCAGGTCTGGTCGGGTCAGGTCTGGTCGGGTCAGGTGAGGCGGGTCAGCTCGCGTAGCCGAGCAGGCGGGCGGCCAGGTCGGTGAGCACCTCGGTGGCGCCGCCGCCGATGGGCAGGATGCGTGCGTCGCGGTAGTGCCGCTCGACCTCGGTGCCGTGCAGGTAGCCGGTGCCGCCGTGCAGTTGCACCGCGGCGTCGCAGACGAAGGACGCCGCGTCGCACGCCGTCTGCTTGGCGAGGCACGCCTCGGCGACGACGTCCTCTCCTGCCACGTGCCGCCGCGCGACCTCGCGGGTGTAGGTGCGGGCCACCTCGACCTGGCGCCGCATCTCGACCAGCCGGTGCCGCACGACCTGCCGGTCGGCCAGCGGCCGACCGAAGGTCTCGCGCTCGGCGCACCAGGCGGCGGTGAGGTCCAAGGAGCGGGCGGCGATGCCGTAGGCGTGCACGGCCAGCGCGATCCGCTCGACCACGAACTGGGCGGCGATCTGGTAGAAGCCGGTGTTCTCGGCACCGATGAGGTTCTCGGCCGGCACGCGGACGTCGACGAAGGACAGCTCGGCGGTGTCGGAGCAGTGCCAGCCCATCTTGGGCAGCGCGCGGGTGACGGAGAACCCGGGGGTGTCCTTGTCGACGACGAGCAGACTGATGCCGCCGTGGCCCTCGGCGCCGGTACGCGCCGCGACGGTCACGAAGTCGGCGCGCACGCCGGAGGTGATGAACGTCTTGGCGCCGTTGACGACGTACTCGTCGCCCTCACGGACGGCGCGGGTGCGGAGGCCGGCGACGTCGCTGCCGCCGGCCGGCTCGGTGACCGCGAGCGAGCCGATCGCCTCGCCGGCCAGGGTGGGTCGCAGATAGCGCTCGACGAGGTGCGGCGTGGCAGCGGCCGCCATGTGCGGCAGTGCGATGCCGCAGGTGAAGAGCCCGGCCAGCAGTCCGCTCGAGGCGCCCGCGGCGAGGAGGCCCTCCTGGAGGTCGACGGTGTCGAGGAGGTCGCCACCGGCGCCGCCGACCTCCTCGACGAATCCGAGTCCGAGCAGGCCGTGCTCCCCGGCCGCGAGGTGCACGCTGCGCGGGATCTCTCCGCCCGTCTCCCAGTCGTCGAGGTGGGGCACGATCTCGCGCCGGGCGAACTCGGCACCCAGCGCGAAGACATCGGAGGTGTTGATGATCGCGGGTCTCATATCAGGCCTTCCTGCACGTGCACCGAGCGCGAGCGCATCCACTCGCCGAGGCCCTTGGCCTGCGGGTCGAACCTCGTGGACGCCGCGACGCCGCGGCCGAGCAGGCCCTTGATGACGATGTTGACGCCGCCGAGGTTGGGCAGCACGTGCACCTCGATCGCGTCGTCGGGCAGGTGCTCGGTCTCGGGGATCAGCTCGCGCACCTTGCGTGGGCTCATCAGTTTGGCGAGCCAGGTGACGCGGGCGTCGTACTTGGGCGAGCCGTCGTGGGCGATCCAGAGTCCGAGGTTGGCGTCGCCGCCCTTGTCGCCCGAGCGCGCGTGCACGAAGGTGCCCAGCGGCAGTCGCCGATTGAGGGTGTCGGGCGGAGCCGGGTACGGCGAGGGGCGCAGGCTGATCGCGTGGTCGACCTCGGTGGTCCGTTCGGGATCGGCGATGCGCTCCCGGCTGCCGTCGGGCAGCACGACCAGGTGCTCGACGGCGGACCGGTCGACGAAGGCAGGTGCGTACACGCCGTACGGCGTGGGCTTCGGCGGCGGGGAGGTGAGGGTGAAGCCGGGGTAGGAGCCGAGGGCCACCTCGACCACGGGGGCGGTGAAGGCGGCCCCGCACGGCCCGGGTTCGTCGTCCATCACGGTGATCCGGAGCAGCGTCGACGCCGCCTCCTGCGTGTCGGCGTCGGCCACCGGCAGTGCGATCGGCGTCCACTCGACGTGACTGGCGACCAGGCGCGGCTCGATCTGCTCGCGCGCCCAGTCGGCCTTGGCCTCCACGTCGAGCCCGGTGAGGACGAGCTCGACGCTGTTGCGCCAGCCGCCGAGCTGGTTGACGCACACCTTCAGTTGCGCGGGCGGGGCCTCGCCGACGACGCCGCTGATGCCGACCCGGTCGGGGCCGAGCTGCTCGAGGCGCACGGAGTCGAGGTGGGTGGTGACATCGGGGTTGAGGTAGCGGCTCGAGCCGATCTCGTAGACCAGCTGGGCGGTGACCGTGTCGACGGTGACGGCGCCGCCGGTGCCCGCCTGCTTGGTGATGACGCTCGACCCGTCGGCGTCGATCTCGGCGACCGGGAAGCCGAGCGGCCGGCGCGGGTCCATGCCGTGCTCGATGAGCTCGCGGAATCCGCTGAAGTTGCCGCCGGTCGCCTGGGTGCCGCACTCGATGACGTGCCCGGCGACGACGGCGCCGGCCAGCTCGTCGTGGTCGGCCGGCGTCCAGCCGAAGTGCGCGGCCGCGGGGCCGACCACCAGGGCGGCGTCGGTGACGCGACCGGTCACGACGACGTCGGCGCCCGCCTCGATCGCCCGCGCGATGCCGAACCCGCCGAGGTAGGCGTTGGCGGTCAGGGCGCCGCCGAGGCCGAGCTCGGCGGCCTTCGGACGCAGATCGTCGCCCTCGACGTGGGCGACGTTCGCCTCCAGCCCGAGCCCGCGGGCGACCTCCCGCACCTGGTCTGCCAGGCCGGCGGGGTTGAGGCCGCCGGCGTTGCTGACGATGCGGATACCGCGCTCGAGCGCGGTGCCCAGGCACTGCTCGAGCTGGCGCAGGTGGGTGCGCGCGTAGCCGAGCGAGGCGTCCTTCATGGTGTCCTTGCCGAGGATGAGCATGGTCAGCTCGGCCAGGTAGTCGCCGGTGAGCACGTCGAGGGCGCGGCCGTCTTCCTGCGCCCCCTCGACCATCTCACGCATGGCCGAGAACCGGTCGCCGTAGAAGCCGGAGCAGTTGCCGATCAGCAGGGTCATCGCGGTTCTCCTGCCTGGTTGCGACCCTCGCCGGACGGACCGGCGAACGCCTGGGCGATGTCGAGCCAGTGGTCGGCGTCGGCGCCGGTGGCCACCAGGTCGGTGTCGTCGCGGTGCACGCGCTGGGTGACTAGGCAGCAGAAGTCCCAGGCCGACCCGCGCACCCGCTGGGCGGCGTCGTCGGGGCCCCACGACCAGGTCTCCCCCGACGGCGCGACGAGCGCGATGCCGAACGGCTCGGCCGGCGCAGACTCCTCGCGCACCGAGTAGGCGAAGTCGCGGGTGCGCACGCCCAGGTGTGCGACGTGACGGATCCGGTCGGTGCGCGCGGGCGCGGCACCGAGGGCCTCGTGCACGTCGAGCCCGTGGGCCCAGGTCTCCATGAACCGCGCGGTCGCCATCGAGGCGGGCGACATGGGCGGGCCGAACCACGGCATCCTCTCGCCCTCGGGCACCGCTCGCAGCGCCGCCGACAGCGCCGCCCGCGAGGCCTCCCACCGGATCAGCAGGGCCGCCGGGGCCAGCTCCGCGAGCTCGTGGGCCGCGGTGTCGACGAAGCCGTGTGGATCCTCGAGGGCCCGCACCACCACGGCGTCCCAGGCCCGCTTGCCCTCCGGCGTGCTGGCGCAAGCGGCCAGCACGGCCTGCTCGTCGGTCCACGTGAGGTGGGCGACCTGATCGGCGACGGTCCAGCCCGCGGCGGGCGTGGGCGTCGCCCACCCCGCGTCGTCGAGATCCGCGACGAGGGTCCACAGCACGTCGCCCTCGGCGGCCAGGTCGTCGAGCAGGCTGTCGAGCAGGGTCATGCTGTTCTCCCGAGGGTCTGGTCGAGGGTGGCGGCCCACTGGTCGAGGATGCGTTCTCGACGGCGGTCGTCGTCGCCGAGCGTGGTGGCGAGGGCCAGGCCGCGCATGAGGTCGAGGGTGGCCTGCACGAGCTCGCGCACACCGGGCACGGACTCGTCGGCACCGAGCAGCTCGACGGTGACACGGTGCGTCTCGCGGCCGGTCTTGGCCTCCAATGGAGCGACGGCGGCGAGGAGGTCGGCGTCTGTACGCGCCGCGACCCACAGCTCGAGCGCCGCGGTGAAGACGGACGACGTCACGTGGTCGGCCAGCAGCTCGAGCACGGCGCGGGTGCCGGGGTGGCCCAGCGAGCGGGCCGCCTCGTCGAGCGCGATGCCCCGCTCGGTCATCACGTGCTCGACCGCAGCCACCACCAGGTCGGCCTTGGTCGGAAAGTGGTGCAGCTGCGCACCGCGGCTCACACCCGCCCGCTCACTGACCAGCGTGGTGGTCGTGCCGGCGTAGCCCCGCTCGACCAGCAGCTCGACGCACGCCTCGAGCAGCCGCGCCCGCATGACCCGGCTCCGCTCGGCCTGCGGCACCCGGGTCGTCGTCACGAGCCGAGCCAACCACCGACACAACAAACAGTCAACCCTGCATGTATTTTCCCGCGAGGGGTCGCAAATGGTCCACCGAGGGGTCTCGAATCGTCCCTCGAGGGGTCGACCCCACAGCGATTCACGACCCCTCGAACAGCGAATTGCGACCCCTCGTGGGTCACTGGAGACGGGCCACCATGGGCAGTCGGGAGCGAGCGGCGGCTGCCATCACGAGCGCGGTGAGCAGCGGCAGGCCGAGGACGACGCCGGCGATCATCAGCCAGGGGATGTCGATGTAGTGCGTGGCCAGCCCGTCGGGCACCGGCCCACTGAAGTACCCCGACCGGTCGGTGAGCGGATAGGTGATGGCCAGACCCGGGATGGCGCCGATCAGCGCCCCCAGCACCGACCCGACGAGACCCACGACCAGGGCATAGCCGCCCGCGACACCGCGGCGGGTGCGGGGCCGAGCTCCGACCGCGGCGAGGGTCGCCAGGTCGGGCTTGGCGTCCGAGAGCGCCAGGAACGTGGCGGTGAGCGTGCCGCCCAGCATGAGCACCGCGCCGAGACCGGCGAGGATCAGCTTGATGATCACGACGGCGGAGTCGGCCTGGTAGCCACGCTCGACGTACACCTCGGCCCGCGAGCTGATCGCCGCCACCTTCTCCGACAGATCCTGCTGTTGCGCCGACGACAGCCCGCCCGGCACCAGCACTCCCACGTCGGCGACCGGCGCGTGCAGTCGCCGCGCCACCGACGTCGGCAGCACCGCCTGCACGGGCGCGTAGGCCTGCGCGACCGGTACGGCCACCGCGTCGACCTGCACCTGCCCCAGCGTCGTCATGCGCCGCTCACGCGGCGCCTGCTGCTTCACGGTGAGTCGGGCCGGACCGTCGGGCACTGCACGGTCGGCGAAGACCACCGGCTGCCCGGCCGCAAGTGCTCGTCGGGCGCGGCCCGCCGCCTCGGCGTCCAGGCCCAGTGCGTCGACGTCCGCCGGATCCCGAGCTACGACCACGCTGGTCGCGAGCTCCCCTCCCCACGAGCTCAGCATGCTGCGCGGCTGCCCCACGAAGCGGGCTCGGAAGTCGACATACGTCCGCCCACCACTCGGGATGCCCCGGATCAGGGTCGGCCCCGACTCCGGCGCGACCTCGCGAGCGGCGGCGAGATAGGCCGGCCAGTCGGCCTTCTGCGCGTAGTCGGTGACCGACGCCTGCCCCATCGCCAGCCGAGGCGTGTAGGTCTCGCGGTTCTCTGCCTCGTCCGAGGTGATCGAGATGCCCAGGGCGACGACACCGGCCACGGTGGCCGCCACCGCGGCCACCGCGGGCACCGTGCGGGTGCGATGCCGGGCGGCGTCGCGCGCGGCGAATCGCAGGGGCAGCGGCAACCGGCCGGCCAGTCGCGCGAGGGCGACGACCGCGACGGGCGCGAGCAGGATCATGCCGAGCACCGCGACCACGGCCGACAGCGCGATCGGCACCTCGCCGCCCCCGCCCATCCCCGAGGCCCGCCGGACGCCGAGTGCTGCGAGCGCGACCGCCACGCCGACGAGCACCAGTCCGATGAGGGGCGAGCGGCGCGACGCTCGCGTGTCGCCGCGGCGTCCGCCCAGGACGGCCACCACGTTCTGCCGCGAAGCGATGAACGCCGGAACCACGGCGGCGAGCAGCGCGCTCACCAGACCGAACGCGGCGACTCCCCCCAGCGGCAGCCAGGGCACGTCGAAGGGGCCGAAACGTTGGACGTCGAAGTGCTGCACCAGCGGCTGGAGTGCCCGCGCGGCTGCGATGCCCAGCACCACGCCGAGCACCGCACCAGCAGCCCCGAGCACGACACCCGAGGCGAGGATCACGCGCCGCGCCTGGCGCGGCGTCCCGCCGGCGGCGGCGATGAGGGCGAGGGTGCGGGTCTGCTGACGCGCGCCCACCGCGAAGGCCGGACCCGCGAGCAGCACGACCTCGATGAGCACCATCACCACGATGAGCACGAGGATGGTCAGCTCGGCGCTGTCGATGCCCGCGTCGGAGTACTGCATGTCGGGGTCGAGCTGTGAGGCCGACGGCGGGTCGGCCAGTACGGCGCGCGAGACGACGAAGGCGCCGAGGTCGTTGAGCTGGCGTACCTGCTGCCAGACGACCGGGCCGCCAGCGACCAGCCACGCCTGGTCGCCCGAGCTGCCCGTGGTCGGCAACACTCCGGGGCGCGCGAACACGAAGGCGGTGTCGCGATAGCTGGTGGACTCCGCCGTGCCCACGATGTCGAGCTTCGTGCCGCCGCGCAGGGTCAGCTGCTCGCCGGGGTCGCGGTCGAGCAGCGCCTGGCTGACGACGACCTCGTCGTCGCTCTCGGGCCAGTGGCCTGAGCTCAACGTCGCGATCCCGGCTGTGAGCGGGTCGTCGAAGTCGGTCGCCACGCTCTGGGCATCGCCCATGCCCTCGGCCGTGCGGTAGCGCAGGTATCCGGTGGCGATCGGGACGGCCCGCCGCTCACCGCCGAGCGTGTCGAGCACTTGCCGCTCGGTGGGCGGGGTCGCCCTGCGCCGGGTCGCCCAGCTGGCGCCACCCGTCTCGGGGTCGGCAGTCTGCGCGACGTCGGCCGCGTGGCGATAGGTGTAGACCTTTGCCGCCGCCGTGCCGAGGCGACGGTCGACACCCTCCGAACCGGTCATCTGGTGCGTCTCGTAGAGGGTGGCCGCGGCCGTGACCGCGAGCACCGGGAGCGCGATGAGCACGAGCACCAGGCCGCTGCGCACCCAGGAGCGACGAGCGTCGCGGCGGGCCAGGCGGAGCGCCAGGCGCCAGCTCGTGAGGCGTCCGCTCATCGGCTGGCCGCCGGCTCGTCGAGCAGTCGGTCGACCGGCGCCGACCCGGACTCGTCGATCACCACGCCATCGCGCAGGAACACGACGCGGTCGGCCCAGGCCGCATGCCGGGCCTCGTGCGTGACCAGTACGCCGGCCGCTCCCGCGTCGCATCGGGCGCGGATGAGCCGCAGGATCTCTTCCCCGGTCTCGGAGTCGAGCGCTCCCGTCGGCTCGTCCGCCAAGATCAGCCGGCGCTCCCCCACGACCGCGCGGGCGATGGCCACGCGCTGCTGCTGGCCGCCCGACATGTCGTCGGGGAACCGGTCGGCGAGGTCGACGATGCCGACCTCCTCCAGTGCTGCGCGGGCCTCGGCCCGCGCCGTGCGCGACCGGACGCCGTCCAGCTCTCGCGGCAGCGCCACGTTCTCGACGGCCGTGAGGGCCGGGATGAGGTTGAAGCCCTGGAACACATAGCCGATGGAGGTTCTTCGCATCCGCGCTCGCTGCGCCTGCGAGAGGGTCACGAGGTCGGATCCCTCGACCTCGACCCGCCCGGAGGTGGGCTGGTCGAGCCCGCCGGCGATGGTCAGCAACGTGGACTTGCCCGAGCCCGAGGGGCCCATGACGGCGACCAGCTCACCGGAGTGGACGGCGAACGAGACCCCGCGCAATGCGTGGACCGCCGCCTCGCCCTCGCCGTGGGTGCGGTGCACGTCGACCAGGCGCAGGACGGCGCTCATCGAGCGGCCTGCTCGTTCGACGCGTCGGCGTTCCGGGCGTCGGAGGGAGCGGCCGCCGGGCGTTCCACGACGGCTCGTCGCAACCGCGCCTCGCAGTGGTCGAGCCACCGGATCTCGGCCTCGGCCGCGAAGACGAGGGAGTCGAGCACCAGTCCCCATGCGAGTTCCTCGCGGCGGTCGGTGCCGCGGCCCGCCTGACGCTTGAGTCGGGTGTAGTCCTGCAGGGCCGTCATGGAGGCTCCGCGCTGCTGTTGGATCACGGTGCCGACGTCGACGCCGGGCACGGTGACCGCCAGGGCCAACTTGATGGCGAGCTCGTCGCGCGGGGGCTGGGTGCGGGCCACCGGCGTGGTGAACCACGTGGCGACCTCGTCGCTCCCGGCGGCGGTGAGCTGCCAGCGCTCGTGGCCCTCGTCGTCCTCACCCGCCGGCTCGATGAGGCCGTCGCGCTCGAGCCGGGTCAGGGTCGTGTAGACCTGCCCGACGTTGAGCGGCCAGGTCGCGCCGGTGCGCGACTCGAACTCGGTGCGGAGCTGGTAGCCGTACATCGGCTCCTGCTCCAGCAGCGCCAGCATCGCCTGCTTGACGGACATGAGGTCTCCTCGAGGTCACCGCCCGGCGCCATACCGGGTATGCAGTGACAGATATACCACGTATGCATACCGAGTAGGCAAGAGCCACGAGGAGTCGGTCGAGAACGGCGCAGGGGTCACCGGCACGCCGGTCGCGACCCCTCGCGCAACGATTCCCGACCCCTCGCGGGACGATTCCCGACCCCTCGCGGGACGATTCCCGACCCCTCGCGGGACGATTCGCGACCCCTCGCGCACGACGACGGCCACCCCCGGAGAGTCCGGGAGTGGCCGTCGGTGGTGCAGGTGGAGCTGGTGACCTGACGTCAGCCGTTGCTGCCCGTAGAGGCGGCGTCGGCCGGCGTGGTGACCCGGAGGTCGGTGGTCAGGCCGGTGTCGCCGTACCCGATGATGCCGAGGTAGTGCGAGTCGGCGTCCAGACCGGTCCACGACGCGGTGTAGGACGTGTCCTCGCCTCGGGTCACCGAGAGCGGGTTCGGGTCGAACGTGACGTCACCGAACTGGTTGTCCGGGTTCACGTCGAAGACATCGAGCCGGTAGTCCATCGGAGCTCCGAGGTCACCCTTGGAGTAACCGTCGACCTCGATGAACATCGCACCGAGACCGTCGTAGTCCGAGGGGTCGATGCGGAACGACTCGTCCGCCGAGCCCGTCGCGGCCTCGATCGTCGTGCCCACGGCCTTGTTGCAGCCGGCGTCGGTCGGGATCCCGAAGAGATCCAGGTCGGCGGTGTCGTCGACGGCGTCGAGGTCGACCTCGTAGACCGTGCTGTCGGCAGAGACCGGCACGCAGTAGCCGTCCGCGCCACCCACGTCGACCGAGCCTTCGGCGGAGTCCGCCTGGGCCAGACCGTTCATCGTGAGGTCGACGTCATCGGTGGTGCCGCTGGTGACGTCGACGTCGACCGAACCGTCGGTGCCCTCGCCGCTGACCGACGCCGGCACCTTGAGGGCCACCGGCTGGAGCGCCACGGGCATGGTGATCTTCTTGCGACCGTTCTTCAGCGAGATCGAGCCCTGGGCCCACTCGTTGAGCGCGGTGTCGGGCTGGACCGTGAAGGTCACCTTGACGCGACGCTTGGCGCCGGACTTGGTGGCCATCAGGTTCGCGCGACCGAAGGACACGTCGAAGCCCGGGACGTCGCCCGAGGGGATCCACTTGCCCTTCTTCATGAACTCCACCTTGCGCACGAACGTGGTCGAGTAGGTGACCGCGTGGTCGGCCATCGACGGGATGTTGACCTTGCGGGGGTCGACGGCCGGCTGACCGGTGTCGTAGCCCTGGTCGGTCATCAGGCCGTACCACTGACGCGCCGTGGAGGTCACGAACGCACCCGGGTTGAACATCGGGCCTCGCGGCGAGACCTCGCCGGCACCCTGCGCGAACGCGTCGGTGCTGTCGGAGCCGTCGTCGTTCTTGGTCGGCTTGGCGGTGGTCATCATGGCCGACTGCACCATCTGCGGCGTCCAGTCCGGGTGGACCGAGAGCAACAGGGCACCGAGGCCGGTGATGTGCGGGGCCGCCATCGACGTACCGGAGTAGAGGTCGTAGTCGCGGTCGTGGTTGGACGGCGGGGCCACCGCGGCGAGAACGGTCTGACCCGGGGCCGCGATGTCGGGCTTGAGCAGGTCGGAGTCGTTGGCCAGGGCCGGACCACGCGAGGAGAACCCGGAGACCTGCGGCAGCGGGGCGCTGGGCTTGTCGGTCTGGTTGCCGGGCAGCAGCGCGGCGGTCGGGTCGTCGGTGTTGTCGACGTAGTCGTAGACGGCGTCGGCGTCGGTGCTCTGCAGGTGCACGGTGGGCACCGAGTGCAGGTCGGCGTCGAGGCTGTTCTCGCTCGGGTTGACCATGATCATGCCGACGCCGCCGACACGCTTGACCTCGGCCGACTTGTCGGTGCGGGCGTAGGTTCCGCGCAGGCAGAGCACGATCTTGCCGGTGGCCGAGTCGTCGGTGAGGCTGTCGGGGCCACAGATCTGGGCGTCGGCGTCGTCACCGGCAGAGAGGTCGACCGAGTCGACGACCGGGGTCTGCTCGGGTACGCCGGTGCCGTCGATCATGGCGCCCAGGAACTTCTGACCGTCGCCGAACTCGACGGTGCCGTCGAAGTTCTTCCAGGTCGAGGCCGCGACGGTGGTCAGCCAGGGGCTGTTGTGTGCCACGGTCGAGGCCGTCGGGCCGCTGTTGCCGGCCGAGGCCGACACGAAGACGCCGGCCTGGGCCGCGCCCGCGAAGGCGATCTCGACGGGGTCGATCACGGTCGCGAGCGCGCCCGAGATCGAGAAGTTGAGCACGTCGACGCCGTCACGCACGGCGTCGTCGATGGCGTCGAGGATCGCGTCGGTGTAGCAACCGCCGGTGTCCTCGTCGTCGTCCTCCCAGCACACCTTGTAGATCGCCAGCGAGGCGCCGGGCACCATGCCGGTGACCTCGCCGAAGTCGATGCCGTCGACCGAGACGTCCTTGACGACGTTGCCCGCCGCCGTGCTCGCGGTGTGCGAGCCGTGGCCGCCGCCGTCACGGGGGGAGAGGTACTCGGTGTCGGCGCGGTGCTCCGGCGGCACGCCGGCCACGAAGGAGTCGTCGTAGTAGCGCGCGCCGATGATCTTGGTCGAGCAGTCGTCGAGGGTGAACTCCTCGCCGGTCTCGCACGTGCCGTTGAACTGGCCACCGTCGGACTTGTCCATGTGCGTGTCGCCCAGGGGGTCCATCGTGGCGCCCCACCGGCCGGACGGCTTGGCGCTCAACGGGTCACCCGCGAAGGAGTCGCTGTCGGGCCAGATGCCGGAGTCGATGTCGCCCACGACGACGCCGGAGCCGGCGTTCGCCTGACCGCCGTCCTTGCTCCAGGCGCCGTGCTTGGAGTACATGCCGAGGAAGTTCGCGGTGTTCTCGGCGTCGGCCTTGTAGTCGGGCGTGCGCTGCTCGACCGGGACGACGGCTGCGACGCCCCGGGTGGTCGACAGGTTCGCTGCCTGCTCACCGGAGAGCGACGCGGAGAATCCGTTGGACGCGATCGTGTAGCTGCGCTGGATCTTCGCGCCGGCCTGCTTCGCGACGCTCGTCTGCTGCTTGGCCAGGTAGGAGCTGTAGGCAGCCACCGCCTTGGAGTTGCCCAGGAACGCGCGGCCCTCGGCCGGCTTCGTCGCAGCGAGACCGTTGACCCCGCCGGTGTACTCCGAGGCCGACTTGCCGGACAGCAAGACGATGTAGTTGCCGGCCTTGAAGGACGGCTTGGACGCTGCGGTCTTCAGGGGCTGAAGACCGTCACCGCCTTCGGCAGCGTTCGCCGGTACCAGGCCGGCGAGACCGACGGTGAGCGCGCTCGCCGTCAGGAGGCCGAGCGCGCGGATGTGGCGTCGGCGTGGGGTGGACTTCGACACGGATTCTCCCTCTACCCGAGAGTGCGGGCGTGCGCCGGCTTCCGACGACCGGACATCTACACGCGAGCATCTGCACCTCAATCCACCGGCGCCGCAAAGTCAAGGGTCGTCACCCTTCATGACGAGAAAAGTTCCCGGAACGCAACACCGTCGTGGCGTCTGACTGGTCACACCCGGTCGCGGCCGGGAAGACTGACACCATGACGACCCTCATCACGGGGGCATCCTCCGGCCTCGGCGCGGAGATGGCCCGACAGCTCGCCTTCCTCGGCCACGACCTCGCCCTCGCAGCGCGACGCACCGAGAACCTCGAGGCCCTGCGCGAGGAGATCCTCGCCGCCCACCCCGAGCGCAGCGTCACCGTGCACGCCCTCGACGTGACCGATACCGACCGCGTCTTCGCGGTCGTGCACGAGATCGCGGACGCCGGCGGCCTCGACCGTGTCATCGTCAACGCCGGTCTCGGCAAGGGCACCCCGCTGGGCACGGGCGGCTTCGCGGCCAACCTGGAGACGGTCCAGACCAACCTCGTCGGCGCGCTGGCCCAGATCGAGGCGGCCATGGAGGTCTTCCGGGCGCAGCGCTCGGGCCACCTGGTCGTGGTGTCGTCGATGTCGGCCTTCCGCGGGTTGCCGAAGGCGATCACCGCCTACGCTGCCACGAAGTCCGCCGTCGCGATGCTCGCCGAGGGGCTGCGCACCGAGCTGCACGGCACCTCGCTGGGCCGCGCTGTCGACATCACCGTGCTCTACCCGGGCTACATCGTCTCGGAGATGAACGACGCCGCCGACCAGGCCACCAACCCGTTGCTGGTCTCGACCGAGAAGGGCGTGCGCTCGATGGTGTCCGCCATCGAGAAGCGGGTCGACTCCGCGTGCGTGCCCCAGCTGCCGTGGCGACTGCTCAGGCCGGTCATGGAGTACGCGCCACTCCCGTTGTTCAAACGGCTGATCTGACGTCGTCCTCGGCGCCCTCGACGGCACGTCCCGGAGGCGTGACGACCTCGAGCCGCATCCGGGCGACCGCGTGCGAGAGCCCACCGTGCCGAGGCGTGAGCAGGGCCGCGAGCACGGTGGTGCCCAGGAAGCCGATGAGCACACCGCCCCGGTAGGGGATCGGCAGGATCACCAGGCACCACACGGGCGCCAGCCCCGTGGCGAGCTTGACGGCGCGTGAGAGCGGCGCGAGCCACCGGTGCCGGGCGCGGGCACGCACCGACACGACGAGCTCGCCGACCGTGCGCCCCTGGGTGAGCACGAGCACCGCCTGGAGCACGAACGGCACCGTCCACTGCACACGCCACTGCTCGTCGCGGAAGGGCCGCGTGTCGAGCACGAAGAAGGTCGCCCCCCGCCACGCGGCCGCGATGAGTCCGCCGAGCAGCAGCACGAACAGCGCGTCGCACACCAGGCCCATGAGACGCCGGCCCCAGGTGAGCTCCGAGGGCAGCGGCCGCGGGTCACCGCTGCGACGGCGAACCACGACGGCCGAGAGCAGCGAGCCGCCGAGGGCGCCGACGGTGTTGAGCAGCAGGTCGTCGACGTCGAGCTGGCGATAGGCGCAGCCGAAGATCCCCCACACGGCGGTGTACTGGGTCAGCTCGATCGCGAGGGACGCCGCGAACCCGACGAGCGTGGCCACGGCGACCCCGCGCTTGAGCACCACCCGCACGTAGTAGCCCAGCGGCACGAAGAGCAGCACGTTGAAGAGCACCTGGAGCACGGCCGGGTCGCGCAGGAACGGCTGCAGGCCGCGTTCGGGCAGGCCGATCTGGCCGATCGTGCCGAACACGTGCCACTGCGCGACCTTGCACCGGTAGGTGCCGGCCGGCAGCGGCAGCAGGGTGTAGGTCCACAGCGCCAGCCCGTACACCGCCGCCCCGAGCAGGGTGACGAGGTCGCCGGGGCCGAGCCGGCCGTCGCGCCGGTACTGCACGGCGGCCGTCGGGATGAGCAGCACCACCGCCAGCGCGCTGCCCAGCCCGACGGCGACGATCGCGTTGACCGCCTGCTGGCTCACGGGCTCAGCCGAGCGAGTCCAAGCGCGCGGCCTGGGCGCGCATCACGGCGTCGTAGGCGGCCCGGTCGTCGCGCTTGAGCGCCACCGCCTGCTGGGCCGGCTCGTCGGGCACGATCAGCTCCTCGCCCGCCTCGAGCCCGGCCAGGACGGCGCCCGCGACGTCGTCGGCCGCGATCGGCGAACCGGTCACGAGGTGCTCCATGACGCCCGCGAGCGCGGAGTCGGCACCGCGGATGGAGTTCATCAGGTTGGTGCGGAAGAAGCCGGGGCACACCACGTGCGCGGTGATGCCGTACCCGGCGAGCTCGTGACCGGCGGTCTCGGTGAGCGCCACGACCGCTGACTTCACCGCGTTGTAGGAGGCCATGCCGCCGGGGTGCACGAGCCCCGCGAGCGAGGCGACGTTGACGATCTGCCCGCCACGCTGGTGCTTGAAGACCGGCACGAAGGTGCGCAGCCCGGCGACCATGCCGAAGAGGTTGATCTCGAAGATCCACCGCCATTCGTCGAGCCCGGCTACGTCGAGGCGCCCGCCCCCGGCCACACCGGCGTTGTTCACCAGCACGTCGAGCCCGCCCCAGGTCTGCTCGACGTGCGCGCGGGCCGTCGTCCACGCCGACTCCGAGGTGATGTCGAGAGGGAGCCAGCCGTCGTCGTCCGGGGCGATGTCGTGAGGCACCGCGACGTCGGTGCGCAGCACCCGGTCGCCGCGCGCCTCGAAGGCGGCGGCGAGAGCCGCACCGAGTCCGGAGGCCGCACCCGTCACCAGCACGCGTCGAGAGGTCACGACCGCTGAGGTTACGGGACGAGGGCGACCTTGCCACCGGGGTGAGCGGTGCCGACGAGCTCGAGTGCGGCGAGGGCGTCGTCGAGGGCAAAGGTGTGCGCCACGTGCACGTCGAGGTCGCCGCTGCCGGCGAGGTCGACCAGGTGCTGGCGCTGGCTGTCGCGGTAGGCGGCGGACTCCGGGTCGGTGCCGCTGAGTCCGGTGAACCCCTCGGCCCGGGCCCGCGCCTGGCCGGCGGCCGTCACCAGGCGGCCCGGCCCGACCAACGAGAGGGAGGCGTCGATCGCCTCGTCGGTGCCCGCCGCGTCGAGGGCCGCGTGATAGCCCTCGACGGGTGCGAGGTCGCGCAGCCGCTCGAGCAGGCCGGGACCGTAGTCGAGCGGGGTGCCGCCGAGCGCTCGGACGTCGTCGGCGCGGGTCGGACCGCACGTGGCGACGACGCGGACGTCCTGGCGGCGGGCCAGCTGGAGCACCATCCGGCCGACGCTGCCGGACCCGGCGTGCAGCACCACGGTGGCACCCGCGGGGGCGGCCACCCGGTGCAGCAGGTCGGCGGCCGTGCTGCCGGCCAGCAGCAGGTTCGCCGCCTCCGCCCAGCCGAGGCCGGGCGGCTTGGCGAACACGTCGGACGCCGGGGCGACCAGGTGGTCGGCGTACCCGCCGAGCACGCGGAAGGCGAGCACCTCGTCGCCGGCCCGCCAGTCGGTCACGTCGGGCCCGACCCCTTCGACGACGCCCGCCACCTCGTAGCCGACCGGCCGTGGCCCGGCGAAGCCGCCACGCGCCACGTGCTTGGCGTCGGCGGGGTTCACCCCGGCGGCGCGCACCCCGATGAGCACCTCACCCCGTCCGGGTGCTGGGACGTCGCGCTCCTGGAGTCCGAAGACCTCGAGCCCGCCCGGACGCATCGCCACCCACCGTCGTGACCGCATCGGCGCAGGCTCTCACACGTGATCGGCCAGCAGGCCGAGCTGGGTCACGTCGGCGGAGGTCGGGATGAGCTGCACCTCGTCGGCGCCGATCGCCGCGAATCGGTCGAGCAGGTCGCGCAGCTGCACGGGGGTGCCGGCGAATCCGGCGCCCACGGCCAGCGCGTCCACCAGGTCGGACGGCAGCCAGGACATGTAGTGCCGCAGGTGCCGGTGCACCTGGGCGCGAGCCGACCCGTCGCCCTCGTCGAGGGCGAACCAGAACGACGTCGTCAGCAGCGGCGCGGGTCGGCCGGCGCGCGCCCACGCCTCACGGGCGACCTGGAAGAGGCGGGCGGTCTCGTCGACGTCTGCGTTCATCGTGACGCCGGCCAGTCCGGTGGCCCACGCGGCGGCGGAGCGCACGGTGCGCGGCCCCATCGTGCCGACGAGCAGCGGCGGACCGCCCGGCTGCACCGGCGGCGGACCGATCCGGCCCACTTCGGCACCGGGAGTCGCACTGCGGGGCTCGCCCGACCAGAGCCGGCGCAGCTCGTGCGCGCTGTCGGCCAGTCCGGCCATCGTCTGGGTGCCGAGGTCGGCGCCGACGCTGCGGTAGTCCTCCTCCCGGCCGCCGACACCGAGGCCGACCGTGAGCCGACCGCCGCAGAGCCGATCGGCCGTGGCGCACGCCTTGGCCAGTCGGGCGACGTCGTGCAGTTGAGGCACGACGACCGTCGTCACCAGCCGCACCCGCGACGTCCAGGCCGCGACGGCGCCGAGGGTCGTCAGCGCCTCGGGGTTGTCGAAGGCCATGCGCTCGCCGAAGCACAGCGACGACCAGGGGCCGGCGTCGATATCTCGCGCCCACCGCTCGAGGGTGCCGGCCCGCTCCCAGAGGTCGGGCTCCATCACGGGCAGGGTCATGCCGACGTCCATCGCCCCACCCTCCTACGCCGCGGTCGTCACGATCACCGCCGCCCGCTGCTGCGGGTCGACCCAGCGGTTGCGGGCGCGCACCCAGCGGTAGCTCGACCACAGCAGCATCGGCAGGGCGAGCACCGGCGCCGCCGTCGCATCGCCCAGGGTGGCAGCCAGCGAGAACACCATGACGGTGACGGTCGTCGACAGCGCCAGTCGAGAGGAGTAGCCGATCATCGCCACCGGCGGGGCCGGCGTCGCGCGGGCCGAGCGCAGGTCGACGGCGTGGGGCGCCTTGATCGACCAGCGCATGGCGGCGGCGAGCACCTGCACGGTCACCACGACCACGGCGCACCCGAGAGCCACCGCCTCACCGGCCGAGGGCAGGCCCGAACGCAGACCGCCGACGAGCAGGGTGCCGAGCGACACCGCCAGCAAGAACTCCGCCACGACCCACGAGCGGGCGTCGAAGACCAGGCCGGACTCGACCGGCAGCGACTCGCGCCAGAGGCCGCCGCGTCCGTCGAGGCACCACGCGTTGACGCCGAACAGCAACGCGCCACCCGCGCACACCAACCCCGGCAGCAGGACGAGCTGTGCCCAGGCGAGGTCGCCGATGAGTGCGATCACGGCCGGCGCCAGGGCCAGGACGGCGGCACCGCGACGCATCGGGACCGCCCGCCAGACCGACCCACGGTCGACCCGCACCAGTGCGAGCACGTCACTGCGCGGCTGGGGCAGCGCCCGGCGGGAGCCGGACTCCGCACGCAGCTCGTCACGTGGGATCCGGCGCGCCACGGCATGGGCCAGCAGGGCGCCCAGACCGACGGCCGCCAGCACCAGCAGCACCAGGGCCGAGACGGTGAGGCACCACCGCGGGGTGAAGCCGAAGACCAGCCCCACGACCACCTGGAGGGTCGGCAGGTGGTCGAGTACCGGCACGAGCCGTTCGGTCATCTGCAGGCCCACCAGGGCACCCAGCAGTACGACCGCACCACCGCGGATGACCCCCACGCCGTAGCGGATCCGCCGGAGTCCCTCGAGCGCCCAGGCCACCACCTGGGCGAGGCTGGTGGCCAGCACCAGCCACAGCAGCATGCCGACCTGGGCTGCGGCCAGCCGCGCCGGGCGGTCGGCGCCCAGCGCGAAGGCCGTCGAGCCGAGCAGCGCCCACGACTGGATGACCCAGGCGATGTTCACCGGCGCCAGCAGCAGTGCGCCGAGGTGGTCGGTGGTCGGGCTGATCGGGTGTACGGACGCCGGGTCACGGGCGACGAGCTCGCGACCGCCGCCGGAGGCGACCGCCGAGATGACCGCGATGAGGACCAGCGCCGAGAGCACGGTGGGCAGCAGCACCGCGGCGTCCTGGGCACGTGGGGAGCTGCCTGCACCCGGCAGCAGCGCGGGCGCGACCGCCGCTGCGAGCGTGACGGCGGCGAGGAGGGCGAGGCCCAGGCGCATCGCCCGGGGCCGACGCACCGACGAGGCGCGGAACCGCAGCAGGATCCCGACGTCGACCACGGCCCGGCGTAGGTCGGAGCCCACGCCGGGCGGCGGTTCAGTCGAGGAGCGAGCGGTAGGCACGCGCACCCTCCTCGCCGGCCATCTCGGCCGCCGACATCAGCGCCACCTGGGAGCCACCGCGCAGCACGGTCACGTGCGAGCAGGCCTCGATCGCGAGCTCGCGCAGGTGGGTCGAGACGAGCACGCAGGCGCCGCGGGCCCGCGCGTCGGCGACGACCTCGAGCGTGGCCTCGACGCCGATCGGGTCGACGCCGTCGAAGGGTTCGTCGAGCAGCAGCACCTGCGGCTCGTGCAGGGCGGCCAGCACGACGGAGAGCCGACGCCCCATGCCGTGCGAGAACCCGGCGCTGATCCGGTGGGCGACGTGCCCGAGCTCGAAGCGCTCGAGCAGCTCTCGCGCCCGCTCCTCCCACCCGGCCGGCAGCCGGCGCAGCCGGGCGGCGAGCTGGAGGTGCTCCCAGGGGGTGGCACGCGGCACCAGGCCACCCACGTCGGGGCAGTAGCCCACCGCGCGCTTCACGGCCAGCGGCTCGTGCCGGACATCGTGGCCGGCCACCAGCACGAGACCCTCGGAGGGCGGCACCACGCCGGCGAGCACGCGCATCGTCGTCGACTTGCCGGCGCCGTTGCGGCCCAGCAGGCCCACGGACCGCCCCGCCTGCGCCTCGAGGTCGACGCCGGCGACGGCCTCGACCTCGCCGAAGCGCACCCGGAGCCCGCGCACGCTCACCGCGGGCGCGTCATCGGAGGCAGTCACCGGTCCATGGTGCCCGGCTGCGCGCGCGCCCGTCGGGGAATCCCGGTTCTCCGGTGCCTGCCGGTGGTGACCCGTGACCCCCCGGCAGGCGTTCCACCCGGCGGTGGTGACCCGCCGCGTGATCAGGCCGGGAAGGACTCCCCGTTGGCGGCCATCTCCCGCAACCGGTCGGTGGGTGCGAACCGCTCGCCGTAGGCGGCGGCCAGCTCGTCGGCACGGGCGACGAAGGCGGCCAGGCCGATGGCGCCGTCGGCCGCCTCGTAGCCCGTCATGTACTGCGCCGCACCGCCGGTCATGGCCGGGAAGCCGATGCCCATGATCGAGCCGATGTTGGCCGCGGCCGCGGACTCGATGACGCCCTCCTCGAAGCACTTGGCCGTCTCGATGGCCTCGGCGAAGAGCATCCGCTCCTTGAGGTCGCGGATCGGCGGCTGCTCGGAGGCGACCGGGAAGACCTCGGCCAGACCCGACCACATCGAGCCCCGCCTGCCCTCGGCGTAGTCGTAGAAGCCGGCGCCCTTCAGGCGCGAGGGCCGCTCGATCTCGATCATCTTCTCGACGACGGCGACGCCCGGGTGCGGCTCGTAGGCAGCGCCGTCGCGCTCGGCGGCGTCCTTCGTGGCCCGGGCGATCTTCGCCATGAGCTCCATGTTGAGCTCGTCGCTGAGCTGGAGCGGACCGACCGGGTACCCGGCCTGGGTGCCGGCGCGCTCGATCGAGTACGGCGCGACGCCCTCGGCCACCATCGCCAGACCCTCGTTGACCATCGTGCCGATGACGCGGGAGGTGTAGAAGCCGCGCGAGTCGTTGACGACGATCGGCGTCTTCTTGATCTGCTGGACGACGTCGTAGGCCTTCGCGAGCGCCTCGTCGGAGGTCTTCTCGCCGCGGATGATCTCGACCAGCGGCATCTTGTCGACGGGGCTGAAGAAGTGCAGCCCGATGAAGTCGGCCGGTCGATCGACGCCCTCGGCCAGCTCGGTGATCGGCAGCGTCGAGGTGTTGGAGCAGAGCAGTGCGTCGCCCCGGTCGTGCCCAGTGACGTGCTCGGCGATCTCGCCGAAGACCTTGGCCTTGAGAGCCGGGTCCTCGAAGACCGCCTCGATGACCAGGTCGCAGCCCGCGAGGTCGGCCGGGTCGGCGGCGGGGGTGATGCGACCGAGGAGCTCGTCGGCCTGCGCCTGGGTGAGCTTGCCGCGCTCGACGCCCTTGGCGTTCAGCCCTTGCGTGTAGGCCTTGCCCTTCTCGGCGTTGGCCTGCTCGACGTCCTTGAGCACGACCTCCATGCCGGCGCGGGCGCACACGTAGGCGATGCCGGCGCCCATCATGCCGGCGCCGAGCACACCCACCTTCGTGGCCTTCCAGGGTGCGATGCCCTGCGGGCGCAGCTTGCCTGCGTTGATGGCCTGGAGGTCGAAGAAGAACGCCTGGATCATGTTCTTCGAGCCCTGCTCGGTGACGAGCTTGGTGAGGTAGCGCGACTCGATGCGGGAGGCGGTGTCGAAGTCCTTGCCGGCGCCCTCGACGGCTGCGGCGAGGATCGCGCGCGGGGCCGGGTAGACGGCGCCCTTGGTCTGCTGGCGCAGGAGCGCGGGGAAGACGGGCAGGAAGGCCGCGAGCTGCGGGGACTTCGGGGTGCCGCCCGGCATCTTGTAGCCGGGCGCGTCCCACGGGTTGGCGCTGGCCTCGGGGTTGGCCTTGATCCAGGCCTTCGCCGCGGGCACGAGCTCGTCGCGGGTGGCGACCAGCTCGTCGACCAGGCCCTTCTCCTTGGCGTCGGACGGCTTGAACTGCTTGCCCTCGAGCAGGACGCTCATCAGGCCGTCCTGGAGGCCGAACATGCGCACGATGCGGGTGACGCCGCCACCACCGGGCAGCAGTCCGAGGGTCACCTCGGGCAGACCGAGCTTGACCGAGGGGTCGTCGACGCAGACACGGTGGTTGCAGGCCAGCGTGATCTCGAGGCCACCTCCCAAGGCGGCGCCGTTGATCGCGGCCACCACCGGCACCGGCAGCTTCTCCAGCGCGCGCAGCGGGGCCTTGACGTCTTCGGCCATCGCGAAGATGCGCGGGGCGTCCTCGGGCTGGGCCATCACCATGTTCTTCAGGTTGCCGCCAGCGAAGAAGGTCTTCTTGGCGCTCGCGATCACGACGCCTTTGACCGACTCGGGATCGGCGGCCAGCTCGTCGTGGAGGTGCTGCACCGCCGCCTTCATCGAGGCGGTGTAGAGGTCGTTCATCGTGTTCGCCGACGCCGTCGGGTCGTCGAGGGTGAGGGTGACGATGCCGTCGGCGTCCTTCTCGTACTGCACGGCGGTCTGCTCGGTCGTGGTGCTCATGGGTTCGTTTCGTTCCTGTTCGGTTCAGGTTCGTAGGTTCACAGGGACGGCGACCCGTGGGTCGTCGTTTCTCGGTGCTGACGTCGGTGGTCGGCGTCGGTGGTCGGCGTCGGTTTCCGTCTCACCGGGTCTCGACACGCGGGTCACGGCCTCGCAAGCTCAGCCGCCTACACGCGCTCCACGATCGTGGCGATACCCATGCCGCCGCCGACGCACAGCGTCGCCAGACCGCGCCGCAGGTCGCGGCGCTCGAGCTCGTCGACCAGCGTGCCGAGGATCATGGCCCCGGTGGCGCCCAGGGGGTGACCCATCGCGATGGCGCCGCCGTTGACGTTGGTGATCTCGTGGCTGATGTCGAGGTCGCGCATGAACCGCATGGCCACGGCGGCGAACGCCTCGTTGATCTCGAAGAGGTCGATGTCGCCGACCTCGAGGCCCGCCTTGGCCAGCGCCTTGCGGGCAGCCGGGGCCGGGCCGGTGAGCATGATCGTCGGGTCGGCGCCCGAGACGGCCATCGACACGAAGCGGGCACGCGGGGTCAGGCCCAGCTCGTGGCCGATCTCCTCGGTGCCGATCGCCATGAGCGCGGAGCCGTCGACGATGCCCGAGGAGTTGCCGGCGTGGTGCACGTGGTCGATCTTCTCGACCCAGTGATACTTCTCCAGCGCCACGGAGTCGAAGCCGCCGTCGCGGCCCATCTGGGCGAACGAGGGCTTGAGGGCGGCCAGACCCTCGACGGAGGTGTCGGGGCGCACGAGCTCGTCGTGGTCGAGGACGGTCACGCCGTTCATGTCGGTGACCGGGACGACAGCGTCGGCGAAGTAGCCGTTGGCCCACGCCTTGGCGGCGCGGTGGTGCGACTCGGCGGCGAACGCGTCGACGTCCTCGCGGCTCCAGCCCTCGAGGGTCGCGATGAGGTCGGCGCCGATGCCCTGCGGCACGAAGCCGGTGTTGAGCGCGGTGGTCGGGTCGCCGGCCCACGGGCCGCCGTCGGAGCCCATCGAGACGTTGCTCATCGACTCGACGCCACCGGCGAGGATGAGATCCTCCATGCCGCCGCGGATGCGGGCGGCCGCCTGGTTCACGGCCTCGAGGCCGGAGGCGCAGAAGCGGTTCAGCTGCACGCCGGCCACGGTCTCGGGGTAACCGGCCGCCAGCGCGGCGGTCTTGGCGAGGTCGCCGCCCTGCTCGGCGATGGGCGTGACGATGCCGAGGACGAGGTCGTCGACGCGCTCGGGGTCGAAGCCGGGGTTGCGCTTGCGCACCTCGTCGAGCAGACCGACCACGAGGTCGATCGGCTTCACCTCGTGCAGGGCGCCGGCGGCCTTGCCCTTGCCACGGGGGGTGCGGAGGTGGTCGTACACGAATGCTTCAGCCATGGTCGTCCTCGATCGATGGGCAGGTGGGCTCACGCGGCACGCGACGGCGCCACCACGATTGTGACACCGATACTGTCACGGTCGCCACCGTGGCCTACGTCACGTGCGACGGGCACCGGGACTCGTCGGGCTCCTGGGCCTCGGCCACGCCGTCCACGACCAACTCCGAGAACCCGTGGGGACCGCCGCCTCCCACCGGTGCGCGGTGGAGGACTTCACTTCCCTCACCTCTGGGTGATCGGGTTTCGCCCTTCGCCTTCCTAGGCTCAGCACATGAGCACCGTGCTGGTCACCGGAGCCTCCGGCTTCGTCGGACGCCGCCTCGCGCCCGCGCTGGCCAAGGCCGGCCACGAGGTGCGGGCCATGACCCGGCGTCCCGACGACTACGACGGTGTCGGCGAACCGGTGTTCGGCGACGTCGCCGACCCCGGGTCACTGGCAGCACCACTCGAGGGCGTCGACACCGCGGTCTACCTCGTGCACTCCCTCGACGACCACGACTTCGAGCGCAAGGACGCCGAGGCCGCGCGTGCCTTCAGCCTGGCGGCGGCCGCCCAGGGTGTGCAGCAGATCGTCTACCTCGGCGGACTCGGCGCCGACGACGGCGAGCTCTCCGCGCACCTGCGCTCGCGCCGCGAGGTCGAGTCGCTGCTGGGCGAGTCCGGGGTGCCGGTCACCGTGCTGCGCGCGGCCATCGTCGTCGGCTCCGGCGGAGTGTCGTGGGAGATGACCCGCGAGCTGGTGAAGAACCTGCCCGCGATGATCGTGCCCAAGTGGGCCGCGACCCGCACCCAGCCGATCGCGCTCGACGACGTCGTCCGCTACCTCGTGGGCGTCGTCGACAACGACGAGGCCAAGGACCGCGTCTTCGAGATCGGCGGCGCCGACCAGCTCTCCTACCGCGGCATGCTCGCCCAGGCCGCCCGGGAGATGCACGGCCGGTTCGTGCCGATCGTCCAGGTGCCGGTCGGCACTCCGATGCTCTCGTCGTGGTGGATCAAGCTCGTCACCGGCGTCGACGCCACCACCGCCGGCAACCTCATCGACTCCATGGGCACCGAGGTGCTCCAGACCGACACCTCGATCCGCGACGTGGTGCCCTTCGAGCCGATGACCTATGCCCAGGCCGTGCGGCTCGCCTTGGGCGAGGACTCTCGCGAGCGCTGAGCAGAGGAATAGCCGGCCACCCCGGCGGCGTTGTCGAGCCACGTGACCACCGCCGACGTGTCTGCCTCTGCCGCACCCCCCGCTGACGAGCTGACCCGGCTGCACGTCGCCCTGCTGGCGCTGACTTCGGGGCTGGCTGTCGCCAGCCTCTACTACGTGCAGCCGCTGCTGGCCGAGATCGCCGACGCGTTCGACATCGGCACCGGGCGGGCCAGCCTGCTGGTCACCGGTACCCAGGCGGGCTACGTGTTGGGCCTGGCCCTGGTGGTGCCCCTGGGTGACGTCGTCGACCGGCGACGCATGATCACGGTGCTCATGTCGGCCTCGGCCGTGGTGCTCGGGCTGACGGCCGCCGCGCCCGCGTTCGCACTACTGCTGGTCGCGATGGTGGCGATCGGGCTCACCGCCTCGGCCGCGATGGTCGCCGTTCCCTTCGGCGCCGCGCTGGCACACCCCTCGCGCCGAGCCGGGGTCACCGGCAGCGTGATGGGTGGCCTGCTCCTCGGCATCCTGCTGGCCCGGACGGCGTCCGGGGCGCTGGCCGAGATCGGCTCCTGGCGACTGGTGTTCGCGGTCGCCGCGGCGCTCGGTGTCGCCTTGGTGGTGCTCACGCGCACCGCCCTGCCTGCGGACTCCGAGACCAAGCAGCACCACTCCTACGGTGCGCTGCTCGCGTCGATCGCCGGGCTCGTGCGACGCGAGCCCGCGCTCCGGGCTCGCATGTGGCTGGGGGCGCTCTCGATGTTCTCGTTCTCGGCGATGTGGACCTCGCTGACCTTCCTCTTGGCTCGTGACTACGGGTACTCCGAGCTGGTCATCGGACTGTTCGGCCTGGCCGGGGTGGCCGGGGCGATGGGTGCTCCCGTCGTCGGGCGCTTCGCCGACAAGGGTCACAGCGCCCGCGCCACGACGATCGCCGTGCTGTGCGTGCTGCTGGGTTGGGGGCTGCTCTGGGCGGGCGCCCACGTGCTGGTCCTGGTCATCGTGGGGATCCTCGTCTTCGACTTCGGGGTGCAGGGCACCCAGATCACCAACCAGGGCCGCATCTACCAGCTCGACCCGGCTCAGCGCGGTCGGATCACCACCGCCTACATGGTGGCGTTCTTCACCGGAGCCGTGCTCGGCTCGGTGGCGTCGGGTGCCGCCTACGCCCACGGGGGCTGGAACCTGGTGTGCGGCCTCGGCGTCGGCGTCGGGGTGGTCGCGCTCGGCAGCTGGGCACTGTTCGCGCGCCGCGGCTGGTGAGCTCGAGGCGCTCCGTGCCGCGGGATCCGGCCGCTCGGCGGCCTGGTCGATAGGGTGGCGACCGTGCGGAGACACGATCTCGCCCAGCTCAACGTCGGACGCCTGCTCGCCCCGCAGGACTCACCGGTCGTCGCCGACTTCGTGAACGCGCTCGACGAGATCAACGCGCTGGCCGACGCCGCGCCCGGCTTCTGCTGGCGCTTCCAGACCGACGACGGCAACGCGATGGCCGAGCGCCCCTTCGTCGGCGACGACGAGATGCTGGTCAACTTCTCCACCTGGGAGTCCCACGAGTCGCTGGCCGACTACGTCTACCGCAGCCACCACGTCGACTTCCTGCGCCGGCGCCGCGAGTGGTTCGAGCACCTCGGCGAGGTCGTCACCGTGCTGTGGTGGGTGCCGCGCGGCCACCGGCCGACCAGCGCCGAGGCCCTCGAACGGCTGGCGCACCTGCGCGAGCAGGGGCCCACACCCTGGGCGTTTACCTTCCGCACCCGCTTCGAGCCGGGGGCAGGCACCGCCGTCCCGGGCGCCGATCGCGACGTCTGCCCGGCCTGAGCACCCGGACCACTCACCCCAGCGGCGGCAGCCCCGGGGCGGCGCGCGCGTGCTCGGCGTCCCGCTCCTCCCACGCGGCGGCGAGCCGGCGGGCGATGGCCTCGAGCACGTGGGGCGGTCGGGCGAACGGCAGCCGCACGAACCGCTCGTGGCCGCCCCCCGGAGCGAAGCGCGGACCAGGCGGCAGCAGGACGCCGTGGCTCTCGGCGGCCCGGACGAACCGGGTGGCGCACGGCTCGGGCAGCTCGCACCACAAGGCGAGTCCACCGGACGGCGGGACGCACCTCCACCCCGGCAGGTGCCGCGCCAGGGCTGCGACGAGCGCGTCCCGCGAGGCGGTGAGCTCCACGCTCCGGATGGCGCGCATCTCCTCCTCGCGCTCCAGCATCGCCATGAGCACCAGCTGCTCCAGGGGAGCCGAGGCGAGATCGAGGGTCAGGCGGGCGTCGACCAGCGATGCCACGAGGTCGCGCGGCGCGCGCAACCAGCCCAGCCGCAGCCCGGCCCAGAAGGCCTTGCTCGCCGAGCCGATGCTCACGGTGCGATCGTCGTGCGCGGCGAACGGGGCCGGCATCGCCACGGGCTTGCCGCCGGCGTCGAGCATGGTCACGTCGACCAGGGACTCGTCGACCACGGCCACCGTGCCGGCGCGCCGCAGCGCAGCGGCGACCCGCTCCCGGTCCGCGTCGGCCATGAGGCTCCCCGTCGGGTTGTGGAAGTCCGGGATGAGGTAGGCCACTCGCGCGGCGCCGCCGCCCCGCGCGCCGGCCGCGGCCAGCAGGGTCCGTTCCAGGCCGGGGACGTCCCAGCCCTCGCTCGCGTCGACGGGCGTCGTACCCAGGCGCACCCGGTGCCGGTGCCAGAGGGCGATGGCGTTGGGGTAGCTCGGCGTCTCGATGAGCACGCGGTCACGCGGCGCCGCGAGCGCCGAGGCCGTGACCGCGAGCCCGGCCAGCCCTCCGTTGACCACCAGGATCTGGTCGGGCGAGGTCGGGACGCCGCGGTCGGCGTATCGCTGGGCCAGCCGCTCGCGCAGCGCGGGCACGCCGCTGGGGTAGTAGCCGTGACCGGCGAGGAAGGCGGGCAGTTGCTCGAGCGCCTGCTGGTAGGCGGCCATCGCACCGGGTGGGCCCGGCACGGTGAGGTTGGTGCAGTCCGCGACCACCGGGGCACCGTCGTCCGCGAGCTCGCCCACCCGCCCGTCGCCTTGCGGCACCAGCATGTGGTCGGTGCGCGCGGAGCGCGAGAGAGGCAGGCTCGCCCGCGTGCCGGAGCCACGCGAGGACGTGGCGTACCCCTGCTCGCGCAGCAGGTCGTAGGCGCGGGTCACCGTGCTGCGCCCGAGGGGCAGCACGGCGGTCAACGCCCGCTCCGAGGGCAACCGCGTGCCGACCGGCAGCCGGCCGTCGCTCACCAGGTCTCGCAGGCCGTGGGCGAGGATCGTGTAGGCCGGACCCGTGGCGTCGTCCAGGCTGCCTCGCAGCCACGAGGCCACGCGCGACGCCGAGACCTCGGGCGGTGCGCTCACCAAGCCAGCACATCACAAGTGGCTCTGTCAGACCAAGCCACTCGTGCAGAAGACTCGTGCCATGAGCACGCTGCAGGATGCCGGTCCGTTCACCCAGCTGCGCGCGGGAGCGCTGCCCGCGCGACTGGTCCAGCTGCTGCTCGGGCTCGCGTTGTACGGATGGTCACTCGCGCTCATGGTGCGCGGGGGGATGGGCGTGGCTCCCTGGGCCGTTCTCGACACCGGCATCGCACGCCACGCGCCGCTGAGCCTGGGCGGGTCGGTGATCGCGGTCAGCGTGCTCCTGCTGGTCGCCGTGTGGCCGTGGCTCGGGGAGAAGCCGGGCCTCGGCACGCTGCTCAACGCCGTGCTCGTGGGCGTGTTCGTCGACCTGTCGCTGGTCGTGCTGCCCGCGGTGTCGTCGCCGGCGGTCGAGATCGTGCTCATGGTCGGCGGCGTCGTGCTCAACGGCGTGGCCACCGGGCTCTACATCGGCGCCGCGTTCGGTCGCGGGGCGCGTGACGGGGTGATGACGGGCATCGCCCGCCGCACGGGTCGAGCGCTCCGCCCGGTGCGGACGGCGATCGAACTCGCAGTGCTCCTCCTCGGCGTGGCCCTGGGCGGCAGCCTCGGCGTCGGCACCGTCGTCTACGCCCTCGCGATCGGGCCGCTGGTGCAGCTGACCCTGCCGTGGTTCGACCGGGGTGCGAGCGCGGCCGCGACCTCAGGCGCCCGTCGGCAGTCACGGCTCACGCCGAGCCGGAGGTCAGGAGCCATGCCGTAGCGCATCTGTCTAGAGGAAGATCCAGGGCAGCACGACGAGCATCGACAGCGACCACGTGAGATGGGTGATGATCGGGGCCTGGATGCCGCCCGACGCGCGGCGCTCGAGGCCGACGACGAAGCCGAGCAGCACGGCGGCGAAGGTGAGCATCACGTTGCCGGTGGCCAGGGTGGCGACGACGTAGGCGAGTGTCGTCCACGAGACCGGGTGCCACGGGATCGCGGCGTAGGCGGCGCCGCGAAAGAAAAGCTCCTCGGCGGCCCCGTTGATCGCGGTGATGAGGGCCAGCGCCCACAACGGCGAGGAAGCGGTGTAGCCGAGCACGTCTTGGATCTGGTGCGTCAGCGGGTCGAGGAACGGAATGGATCTGACGAGGAAGCCCCCGCCCACGAACAGCAGCACCATGGCGATGCCCACGACGAAGGGCGTGAAGGTCGGGCGCCGCAGATCCTCGCGCCAGTGGATGCGCCCCAGGTGCAGTGGACCGGACGCGAACGCCCCGACGACCCAGATGCCGGCGACGACCAGTGTCAGGGCGTAGAACGCCCGGCTGCCCGGCGCGGTCCGCAGACCGAAGCCGAGCGTGACGGCGCCCGCGAGCACGAAACCGACGACGACCCATTGCCGACGCCGCAGGACAGCGGGAGCCTCACGGTGGTCGCGGGGCACTTTGTCCCACAGCGCCCGGCGCACCTGGTGCGCCAGCGGCTGGGTCGTCGTCCGGCTTCGGGGCTCGCTCACGGGCGTCGCCGCAGGGTCGGCGCTACTTGGTGAGGCCGTCCTTGATGTCCTTGGCGGCGTCCTTGACCTTCTCGACGCCGTCCTTGATGGAGGCCGAGGCCTGATCGGCCTTGCCCTCGTTCTTCAGCTCTTCGTCGCCCGTGGCCGCGCCCGCGGACTCCTTGCCGCGACCCTTGAGATCCTCGGCCTTGTTCGAGATCTTGTCTCCGATACCCATGATGTCCTCCGTCGGATCGAGTGGGTGTCTTGCCTCTCCAGTACACCAGCGGCTCGGGGCCGCCCACTCACCCTCGCGGATGTGAGGCATCAGACCCCACCGACGGGTGAGGGCGACCTCGAGATCCGCTCGATTCAGGCGAACTCGAGCACGCCGTCGTCGAGCTTGCCGCGGTGGATCGTGCGCCGGTCGACGAGATAGTTCTGCTTCAGCTGCCAGGGGGCGCGGTCGCCCTGCCGGGGCAGTTCGTCGAGAGCGCGCAGCACGTAGCCGGACTGGAAGTCCATGAACGGCCGCTCGCCCACGCCGTCCTCGCGGCGGGCGACGAAGCTGGAGGTGCCGGTCTTGTCGAGATGCCCGAGCAGGCGCACGACGAAGTCGGAGACGAGGTCGGCCTTGAGGGTCCAGGAGGCGTTGGTGTAGCCGATCGTGTACACGAAGTTCGGCACGTCGGAGAGCATGAGCGACTTGTAGGCCATGGTGTCGCTGGGCTTCACCTCACCGCCGTCGACGACGACCGTGATGCCGCCGAACGGCTTGAGCTTCAGGCCGGTCGCGGTGACGATGACATCGGCGTCGAGGTGCTCGCCCGAGGTGAGCCGGATGCCGGTCTCGTCGAACGTCTCGATGGTGTCGGTGACGACGCTCGCGTCGCCGCGCCGGAACGCCTTGAACAGGTCGGCGTTCGGCACGAAGCAGAGGCGCTGGTCCCAGGGGTCGTAGGTGGGCGAGAAGTGCGGGTCGACCGCGACGTGCTCGGGCAGCAGTTGCGTCGTGCGCTGGGCGAGCAGCTTCTTGGCGCGCTCGGGGAAGCGCTGGAAGAACTGGTAGGAGCCGACCGTGACCAAGATGTTGGCCCAGCGCACGATCGGGAAGCGCACCTTCTCCGGCAGCCGGGCCAGCTTCTGCGCGAGGGGGTCGCGCCCCGGGCGGTTGAGCACGTATGACGGCGAGCGCTGGAGCATCGTGACGTGCTCGGCGTCCGGCGCCATGGCGGGTACGAGGGTGATCGCGGTCGCGCCCGAGCCGATCACGACGACCTTCTTGCCGGTGTAGTCGAGATCCTCGGGCCAGAACTGGGGGTGCACGAGGTCACCCGCGAACGTCTCCTCCCCGGGGAACGTGGGGCGGTGGCCGGTCTCGTAGTCGTAGTAGCCCGAGCAGCCCCAGAGGATGCCGCAGGTCAGCTGCTGCTCGGCCCCGCCGTGGAGGTAGGTGACGGTCCAGCGCTGGTCCTCGCTGCTCCACTCGGCCCGCATGACGTGGTGGTCGTAGCGCACCAGCTCGGCGACGCCGTACTCGTCGGCCACGGTGCGGATGTAGTCGAGGATCGACGCGCCGTCGGCCAGTGCCTGGTCGCCCGGCCACGGCCGCCAGGCGAAACCGAACGTGAACATGTCGGAGTCGGACCGGATGCCGGGGTAGCGGAAGAGATCCCACGTGCCGCCCATCGCCTCGCGGGCCTCCAGCACCGCCACGCTCTTGCTCGGGTGGTGCGTGCGCACCTGCGCCGCCGCGCCGACCCCCGAGAGACCTGCACCGATCACCAGCACGTCGACGTGCTCTAGCTGTTCCATGGTGAGACCGTACGTTATTGACAGATATTCAGCAAGGGCGGGGGCAGATTTATCGGGGCGCCGATGAACCTGCGGGTCCCCCGGTGTTGCTTCATCGGGGAACCCGTCGATTTGTCGGCGCCCCGATAAATCTGACGAACCGCGCCTCAGCGGGCGAAGAGCTCCACGAACCGGGACAGCAGGCGCGGGGGCGCGTGGACCTCGGCCGCCCGGGCCGCGGCGATCAGCCCCTCGGCGTCCGCGGGGTCGAAGTAGCCGTAGTCGCGGTAGACGCCGATGCGGGTGATGAGCCCGTCGACGTCGAGTTCGGGGTGGAACTGCGTGGCGTAGACGCGGCGACCCAGGCGGAAGGCATGCACCGGGCAGGTGGCTGTCGACGCCAGCAGCACCGCGCCGCGAGGCAGCACCGACACGGCCTCCTTGTGGCCGAGGAAGGCCTCGAAGGTCGCAGGCAGGACGCCGAGCAGCGGGTCGTCGCACCCGGCGGCGGTGAGCGTCACCGGGAGCGCGCCGATCGGCTCGGCGTAGGTGCGGTCGACGCGGCCGCCGTCCAGTACCCCGAGCGTGCCGATGCCATAGCAGGCGCCGAGGAACGGCGAGTCGGCCGCGACCACCTGCTCGACCAGCGCTCGGAGCTCGCCCTCGACGCGCAGTTGGGCGGCCGACTTGTCGGCGAGCGGGTCGGAGACGTTGAAGGGTCCGCCGCCGAGGATGATGCCCGACCAGTCGTCGGTGTCGACCACGCCGACGGCGTCGGCGAGCGGTACCGACTCCAGGCGCACCCGGCGCAGGTCACCTTCGTCGAGGCCCGAGAAGCGCAGGACCGCGTCGTACTCGCCGTCGGCGGCGACGTCCTCGGCCCGGGTGCCGAGGAAGAGGAACGGCTTCACTCCGCGGGTTCGTCGGGCTGGACGGCGACGCCGCGCTCGAGCAGCCCCTCGACGTCGTCGATGCCCCAGGCGACGAGCGCGTCACGGGTGTGCTCGCCCGGCTGCCGGGGCGGGGCCGTGGTGAGGGTCGCGGCGGTGCGGGAGAAGCGGGGGGCCGGGTTCGGCTGGACGATGCCGTCGCGCTCGACGAAGACCTCACGCGCGGCCATGTGCGGGTGGTGCTGTGCCTCGGTCAGCGTGACGATGCCGGCGACGCAGGCGTCGGTGCCCTCGAAGACCTCGATCCACTCCGCCTGTGTCTTGGCCGCGAAGGTATCGGCGAACAGCCGCTTCATCTCCGGCCACCGTTCGGTCTCGAACTGACCGGGGCAGGCGCCCTCGACGCCGAGGAGCCGTACGAGCTCGGCGAAGAACTGGGGCTCCAGCGACCCGACGCTCATGTGACGGCCGTCGGAGGTGGCGTAGATGTCGTAGAACGGAGCGCCGCCGTCGAGCAGGTTCACCGCCCGCTCCTCCTTGAACTGGCCGCCGGCGACGAACGCCGACGTCATGGCGTTGAGGCTGGCGGTGCCGTCGACGATGGCGGCGTCGACGACCTGCCCCTCGCCGCTGGTGCGAGCCTCCAACAGGGCGGCGAGGATGCCCATGACCAGGTAGGTCGAGCCACCGCCGAAGTCCCCGACGAGGTTGCTCGGGAAGTGCGGCCTGGCCGGATCCTGACCGAGACCGAACAGCGTGCCGGTGATGGCGATGTAGTTCATGTCGTGCCCTGCGGCCGTGGCGAACGGGCCGGTCTGGCCCCAGCCGGTCATCCGGCCGTAGACCAGGCGCGGGTTGACCGCGTGGCATTCCTCGGGCCCGAGACCCAGCCGCTCGGCGACGCCCGGGCGCATGCCCTCGACGAGCACGTCGGCGTCCTCGACGAGATCGAGCACGACGCGGACCGCGGCGGCATCCTTGAGGTTCAGCGCCACACTCGGCCGGCCCCGGTTGAGCAGGTTGTGCGCGCCCCCTGCCAGCATCTGACCCCCCGGCCGCTCGACCCGGATCACGTCGGCCCCCAGGTCGGCCAGCAGCATGCAAGCGTGCGGACCCGGCCCGATGCCCGCGATCTCCACGACCTTGATGCCCCGCAAGGGTCCCGTCTTCTGACCCAGCTCGATGCTCATGGGCGGCATCTTGACAGCACCGCTGTCACGGTGCGAGGGGTGGCAGGTTTATCGGCTCCCCGATAAATCTGCGGGTTCCCGCACGAGGCTTCATCGGGGAACCCGGATGTTTATCGGCTCCCCGATAAATCTCCCGCGCCGCTCACCCGAGCACCCGCCGCAAGAAGGCGCGGGTGCGCGGGTGGGCGGGGTCGGTGAACATGACGTCGGGTGGGGCCTGCTCGAGGATCCGCCCCCCTTCGAGGAAGCACACGGTGGTGGCGACGTCGCGGGCGAAGGCCATCTCGTGGGTGGCCATCACCATGGTGGTGCCGCGGGCGGCGAGGTCGCGCACGATGTCGAGCACCTCGCCGACGAGCTCGGGGTCGAGGGCGGCGGTGATCTCGTCGAGCATCAGCAAGGTGGGCTCGGTGCACAGCGCCCGGACGACGGCCGCTCGCTGCTGCTGCCCGCCCGAGAGCCGGTCGGGGTGCTTGTGGGCGTGCTCGGCCAAGCCGAACCGCTCCAGCAGTTCCAGCGCCCGCTCGCGAGCAGCCTTGCTCCGGAGTCCGTGGGCGCGGCGGGGTGCGAGCACGCAGTTCTCGAGCACGGTCAGGTGCGGGAAGAGGTTGTAGGCCTGGAAGACCATGCCCATGCGCCGCCGCACCCGCTTGGCGTCGACGCGCGGGTCGGTGATGTCGTCGCCCTCGAAGAGGATCTGGCCGTCGTCGACGGTCTCGAGCAGGTCCAGGCAGCGCAGCAGGGTCGACTTGCCCGAGCCCGAGGAGCCGATGAGGCACACCACGTCGCCCGGCGCGACCGTGAGGGAGACGTCGTCGAGCACGACGCGGTCGCCGTAGGCCTTGCGCAGTGAGCGCACCTCCAGCAGCGGTGCGAGCTCGACCTCCTGGGAAGGATCCTTCGTAAGGCTTGTCATCGGGCCCCCGCCCGCTCGCGAGCCACCACGCGCGCCTGGAGCCAGTCGGTGAGTCGGGCCAACGGCACCGTCATGAGCACGAAGAACCCGGCCACGACGAGGTACGGGGTGTAGTTGAAGTTGTAGTTGGTGTAGTCGCGCGCGGCGAACACGGCGTCGAAGACACCGACGGCGGAGACCAGGGCGGTGTCCTTCTGCAAGGAGACGAAGTCGTTGAGCAGCGGCGGCACGATGCGCCGCACCGCCTGCGGCACCACCACGTGCCGCAGCGTGCGCACGTGCCCGAGCCCGAGCGCCTGCGCGCTCGCCACCTGGGAGGGGTGCACCGAGTCGATGCCGGCCCGGAACACCTCGGCCACATAGGCGGAGTAGGAGATCACCAGCGCTACCCCGGCCCAGAAGATGCGGTCGTTGGTGAGGCCCTGCAGCTGGAGCGCGGGCACGCCGAAGCCGAGCATCACCACGAGCAGGATCGTCGGGATGCCGCGCACCACGTCGGTGTAGACGACGGCGACCACTCGCAGCGGGGCCAGCCACGGCGACCGCGTGCCCCGCCCGATCGCGATGAGCAACGCGAGCGGCAGGATCGCCAGCTCGCAGAGCAGGAACAGCCGGATGTTGAGCCAGATGCCGTCGCGGATCGCGGCGAACGAGGCACGCGCGTCGCCCCAGGAGAGGAACGTCTCGCTGAACCGCTCCCAACCCGGCGAGAGCACGAGAACGAGCCCCAGCAGGCCCAGCACGAGGGCGGTCATCACGGTCGCGATCACCAGCGACACCGTGCGCTGACGACGCCGGACGGCGCGCCGGGCGAGCTCGACGTCGCTCGGCGTCCAGATCGTGTCGCTCACGAGGGCGCGATCACTGCAGCTCGGGCACGTTCACGGAGTCGGAGAGCCACTTCTTCTCCAACGCCTTCAGCGTGCCGTCGCTGGTCATCGCCGCCAGCGCCTCGTTCACGCAGCCAACGAGCGGGTCGCCCTTCGCGAAGAGCATGCCGAACTCCTCCTGCTCACCGGTCTCGGGCTGGAACTGCCCGACGATGACGGACTTCGAGATCTCGACGGCGGAGATGTAGAAGGCCGTGGGCAGGTCGGCCAGGATCGCGTCGACCTGGTCGTTGACCAGCGCCTGCTTGGCGGCGTTGGTGTCCTCGAAGACCGCCGGCTCGGTGGCGGGCGCGATCACGTCGCGGATCGCGGTGAGCGACGTGGTGCCGGTCTGCGCACCCAGGCGCAGGTCCTTCAGGTCGGCCAGCGACGCGGCCTCGGCACCCTTGCTGCCCTTGAGCGCGATGACGGCCTGACTGGCGGCGTAGTAGCCGTCGGAGAAGTCGACGACCTTGGCCCGCGCGGGCGTGATCGAGATCTGGTTGATGTCGAAGTCGAAGTCTTTCGCGCCCGGGGCATAGGAGGTGTTGAAGGGCACCTTGACCCAGGTCACCTGGTCGCTGGAGAACCCAAGCCGGTCGGCGACCTCGTAGGCGACGGCCGACTCGTAGCCCTTGCCGTTGGTGGGGTCGTTGTCGACGAACCACGGGTCGTAGGCGGGGCTGTCGGTACCGACGGTGAGGGTGCCGGCCTTCTGGAGCATGTCGTCGCTGACGCAGTCGGCCGGGTCACCCGAGGCCGAGGCGGACGCCGTCGCGCCGGGGTCGCTGGCGGTGGGCTCCTCGTCGGCGGGGGCGCACGAGGCCAGGGCACAGACGGCGAGAGCGGTGAGGACGGCGGCAGGAGCGGCCGCGACGCGACGAGGACGAAGGCGCATGGCGGCATCGTAGGACCGTGCGGCCACGGTCGCGTCCCCCGCCGCACCACGACCGGGTTACCGACGAGTAACGAAGCGGGTAGGCTCCCCGCTCATGGGCTATCCGCACCTGCTCGAACCGTTGGCGATCGGCCACCTCACCCTGCGCAACCGCGTGGTGATGGGATCGATGCACACCGGCCTCGAGGACTTCTCCTGGGATCTCCCCAAGCTCGCCGCGTACTTCGCCGAGCGGGCCGCCGGCGGCGTCGGACTGATCGTCACCGGGGGCTACGCACCCACCAAGCGCGGGTGGCTCAAGCCGCTCGCCTCGGAGTTGACCAACCGGCTCCACGCGGCCCGGCACGTACAGATCACCGACGCCGTACACGAGCACGGTGGCGCGATCGCGCTCCAGGTGCTGCACGCCGGTCGCTACGGCTACCACCCGCTGTCGCAGTCGGCGTCGGCGCGCAAGAGCCCGATCACGCCGTTCAAGCCGTCGGCGATGACGGCGAAGCAGGTCGACCACACGGCGTCCGCGTTCGCCCGCTCGGCCGCGCTCGCGGTGAAGGCGGGCTACGACGCGGTCGAGGTCATGGGCTCCGAGGGCTACCTCATCAACCAGTTCCTGGCCGCGCGCACCAACGACCGCACCGACGCGTGGGGCGGCAGCGCGACGAAGCGGATGCGGTTCCCGGTCGAAATCGTGCGGCGCACCCGCGAGCTGGTCGGGTCCGATCTCCCGCTCGTCTACCGCATCTCCCTGCTCGACCTGGTCCAGGGCGGTCAGACCTGGCAGGAGGTGCTCGAGCTCGCGCACCTGCTGGAGGAGGCCGGCGTCAGCGTGCTCAACACCGGCATCGGCTGGCACGAGGCGCGGGTGCCCACGATCATCACGCAGGTGCCACCGGGTGCGTGGCGACAGCACACGGCACGACTCAAGCGCGAGGTGTCGGTGCCGGTGTGCGCCTCGAACCGCATCAACACCCCCGAGCTGGCCGAGGAGATCCTGGCCGCGGGCGAGGCCGACCTGGTGTCGATGGCCCGGCCGCTGCTGGCCGACCCCGAACTGGTGAACAAGGCCGCCGCGGGCCGCAGCGACGAGATCAACACCTGCATCGCCTGCAACCAGGCCTGCCTGGACCACGTGTTCGCGAACAAGCACGCCTCGTGCCTGGTCAACCCGCGCGCCTGCCGTGAGACCACCCTGGTGCTCACCCCCACCCGCTCGAAGAAGGCCGTGGCGGTGGTCGGAGCCGGACCGGCCGGCCTGGCCGCCGCCGTCTCGGCCGCCGAGCGCGGGCTCGCGGTCACGCTGTTCGAGGCGGCTCCCGAACTCGGTGGCCAGTTCCGGCTCGCGATGGCCGTGCCCGGCAAGGAGGACTTCGCCGAGACGCTGCGCTACTACACCCGGCGCCTGGAGGTGCTCGGCGTCGACGTCCGCCGCTCGACCCGCGCGGACGTCGCCGCGTTGGCCGGCTTCGACGAGGTCGTGGTCTGCACCGGGGTGACGCCGCGAGTGCTCGACCTGCCGGGGGCCGACGACCCCCGCGTGGTCTCCTACGCCGACGGGCTCGCCGGCCGCGTCGTCCCCGGCCGCCGCGTGGCCGTCATCGGAGCGGGCGGCATCGGCGTCGACGTGTCGCACTGGCTCACCCACGACGCCTCCGAGACCGACGAGGGCTGGATGGCGCGCTGGGGCGTCGGCGACCCGGCGCAGCACCCGGGCGGCCTGATCGAGCCGGTGCGTCGCGCGCCGATGCGGGAGGTGACCCTGCTCCAGCGCAAGACCACCCCCATCGGCATCGGACTCGGCAAGACCTCGGGCTGGGCGCACCGGGCGGTGCTCAAGCAGGCCGGCGTGACGCAGGTGCCGGGCGCGACCTACGACCGCATCAGCGGCACCTCCGAGTCGGTCACGCTGCACTACGCGGTAGCCGGCACCTCGCACTCGTTGAGCGTCGACCACATCGTCGTGTGCGCGGGCCAGGAGTCGGTGCGCGGGCTGTACGACGACCTCGTCGCCGCCGGCCACCCCGCCTCTCTCGTCGGCGGCGCCGACGTCGCCGCCGAGCTCGACGCCAAGCGCGCCATCGAGCAGGGCACGCGCGTGGCCGCTGGGCTCTGAACGCCGGCGCGGCCCCCGAGTCGTCGAGGGGTGGGCGGCCCACGGCCCAGGACGGGGTCTACCCGCACGGCGCCAGGGGCAGTCATGGGGCACCCCGAGCCAGGAGATCCCCATGAACCGCACCGTCGCCCGGCTGCTCACGTCGTTGCTCGCCGGCCTGCTCGCCCCCAGCCTGCTCGGAGCCTCACCGGCCCGGTCCGAGACCACGTCGTACGACTTCAAGGTGACCTCCGGCTCGAGCTACTTCCAGGGCGGCGTGAAGTTCTCGACGAGCAAGTACCTGGCCTGGAAGGGCAAGCTGCGCGGGCCGTACTGCGAGGGCAACCGGTACGCGGTCGCCACGATCCGGGTGAAACTGCGGGGCGTGGACCAGCTACAGGAGTACCGGGCGCTGCGCACGTGCGACGGCGCCACGTCGGGCGAAGGCGTCATCAAGCCCCGGCGCAAGATGGTGTGGGCGCGGGCCGTGCTGTACGTCTGCGACTCCGACAAGGCCTCCGCGTGCGGTGCCCCGAAGGCGATCGGGCCCACGATGAAGCGGCACTACCCGCCGCAGCAATCGGGCTGAGACGCCTCGTCCTGAAGGACACCGGATCGGTACCTGCGGCCGACGCGACCGACCCCGGGTGAGCGCCAGCCTGGAGGCATGACGATCCTCCTGAGCGACCCCCGGGTCGCGGCGGTGCCGGTGCACGAGTGCGGTGAGCCGCTGGTGCGGCTGCCGCTCGACCTCGGTCCGGCCCGCGCCTGGGTGCGGCACTCGCTGGCCGCACGGCTCATCGCCGCGCAAGGCGACCTGATCGAGCGGTTCCCGGCGCTGCGGCTTCGCGTGGTCGAAGGGCACCGGTCGGTGGCCGACCAGGAGTGGATCGTCGCCGCCTACGCCGCCGAGGTGCTGAACCACCGCCCCGAGCTGGCCGAGCCCGCGCACCGGACCGAGCTGGAGCAGCTGGTCAGTCGCTTCGTCTCGCCCGCCGCCGTCGCCCCGCACGTCGCTGGCGCGGCGGTCGACCTCACGCTGGTCGACGTCACCGGAGCCGAGCTCGACCTCGGCACGCCGATCGACGCCACGCCCGAGGTCTCCGGCGGGCGCTGCTTCACGGCGTCCCCCGACATCTCGGACGACGCCCGCGCTCACCGCGACCTGCTCGCCGCCGTGCTGGGCGGCCAGGGCCTCGTCAACTATCCAACGGAGTGGTGGCACTGGAGCCACGGCGACCGCTACTGGGCTCTGGTCACCGGCGCTCCCGCCGCCCTCTACGGCCCCGCTGACGCAGGGTTGACGGGCGAGACCGCGGCATGACCGCCCTGGCCGTCGCCGCGACGCGCTCGGTGGCACCCGCCGCGACCCTCGAGATCGACCTCGCGGCCGTGGGCCACAACGCCGCGCTCCTGGCCCGTACGGTGGCTCCGACCGCAGCGCTGATGGCCGTCGTGAAGGCCGACGGGTTCGGCCACGGCGCCATCGACGTCGCGCGCACCGCGTTGACCCACGGCGCGACCTGGCTCGGCGTCACCGGGCTCACCGAGGCCCTCGACCTGCGTGGGGCCGGCCTCACCGCGCCCCTGCTCAGCTGGCTCAACCCGGTCGACCTCGACGCTGCCACCGCGCTCGAGGCGCGGGTCGACCTCGCCGTGCCCTCGATCGCGCACCTGCGCACCATCGCCACGGCCGCCCACCCGAGCCGACCGGCCCACGTGCACCTGCACCTCGACACGGGGATGGCGCGCGACGGAGCCGCGCCCGAGGAGTGGACCGAGCTGTGCCTGGCCGCCAGAGCCGTCGAGCGCACCGGCCGCGTGCGGATCGTCGGCCTCATGGGACACCTCGCCTGCGCCGACGCTCCGGGCCACCCGGCCAACGCCGCCGCGCGGGCGCGCTTCGCCCGCGGCACCGCCGTGGCCCGGGCCCTCGGTCTGCGACCCACGCACCGGCACCTCGCCGCGACGTCCGCGGCGCTGACCGACCCGCTCACCCACCACGACCTCGTGCGCGCCGGCGCCGGGCTCGTGGGCATCGATCCCACCGGCGCGCCCGATCGGCACGGGCTGCGCCCCGCGATGCGGCTGACCGCGCCGGTGGTCGGTGTGCGGCGAGTGCCCGCCGGCACGGGCGTCGGCTACGGCCACACCCACCTGACCGACCGCGCCACGACGCTCGCGCTGCTCCCGCTCGGATATGCCGACGGGCTGCCGCGCCTGGCCTCCGGGAGGGCCGAGGTGCTGCTGGCCGGGCGACGTCGCTCGATCGTCGGGCGCATCTCGATGGACCAGGTCGTGGTCGACCTCCGCGACGACGCGGTGGTACCGGGCACACCCGCCACCGTGCTCGGCCCCGGCGACGACGGCGAGCCGACGGCGGCCGACTGGGCCGCCTGGTCGGACTCGCTCGAGCACGAGGTGCTCACCGGCCTCGGCACCCGACCCCGCCTGCTGCACACCACCCGCACGCCCCAGCTGAGGAGCCTCTCGTGAACGTCCTGCCCACTCCCCCGACCCTGCCCCGCCTGCGCGTGGCCGTCATCGGGGGCGGCGCCAACGGCGAGCACGACGTCTCCCTGGCCTCGGCGGCCTCGGCCGTCGAGGCGATGGCGCCTCGTCACGACGTGGTGCCGCTGACGATCGGCCGCGACGGACGCTTCGAGCACGGTCTGGCCCGCGCCGCCGAGGCGATCGAGGGCTGCGACGTGGTGCTGCCGCTGCTGCACGGTCCGCGCGGTGAGGACGGCACGATCGCCGCCCTCGCCGACCTGGCGGGCGTGCCGCTGGTGGGCTCGGGGCTCGCTGCGGGCGCGCTCGCCATGGACAAGCACGCCACCAAGCTGGTGGCCTCCGCTGCCGGAGTGGCCACGGCCCCCGGCAGCGTCGTGACTGCCGCCACGTCCCTGCCGCGGCCCGGCCACGCCGCGGTGGTCAAGCCGGTGGCGGCCGGCTCCAGCCTCGGGGTCACCTTCGTGCCAGTCGGCGGCGACCTGACCGCAGCGGTGCGCGAGGCGCTGCGCCACGACTCCCGGGTACTGGTCGAGCGGGCCATCGAGGGCCGCGAGGTCGACCTCGCCGTGCTCGGTCGCCCCGACGGCAGCCGCTACGTCGCACCGGCGCTCGAGATCATCTGCCCGGGCGTGTTCGACCTCGACACCAAGTACGACGGCACCGCCGACTTCCATGTGCCTGCCGCGCTCGCAGCCGGCGACCTGGCGGTGCTCGAGGAGGCCGCGCTGGCGACGTACGACGCCCTGGGCTGCGCCGGGCTCGCCCGCGTCGACTTCTTCCTCACCACCGACGGCCCGGTGCTCAACGAGGTCAACACCACCCCCGGGTTCACCGCCGCCAGCCAGGCACCCCGCATGTTCGCCGCGGCCGGACTCGGCTACGCCGACCTGCTCGACGTGTTGCTGGACGACGCCCTCGTCTGCGCGCGCGGCCTCGCCGCCGCGTGAGCGCGCGCACCGGGCGCATCGACGGGCTCGACCTGCTGCGCGGCGTCGCCGTCGGCCTGGTCGTGCTGCGGCACGCGGTGCCCGGCCCGTTCCCGGGGGCGGGCGTGGTCGGCGTCGTCATGTTCTTCGCGCTGTCCGGCTGGCTCATCACCGGGCTGCTCGCCGACGAGCTGGCGCGCACGGGGCACCTCGACCTGCGCGCGTTCTACCGGCGCCGGGTCCGGCGGCTGGTGCCGCCGCTGCTGGTGATGCTGGCCGGCTACACCCTGGTCACCCTGACCCTCGACCCGCTCGGCGAGCGAGGCGACCTGCTGCGCACCCTCGCGGTGGCCTTGACCTGGATCGGCGACCTGCCGGTGCTGCACGCCGACGGCGCGACCTTCCACCTCTGGACCCTGGCCCTGGAGGAGCAGTTCTACCTGCTCTGGCCCGGATTGCTGCTGCTCGCGCACCGCCGCGCGCGCCGCGGTCTCGGCGTCGCGGGCGCCGCGCTTGTCTGCCTGACCGGGCTGCTCGCCACCGCGGCGTGGCTGTGGCCCGACCCCGACCTCGCCTACGCCCTGCCCACCTCGTGGGCGGGTTGCTTCGTGGTCGGTGGCGGGGCCAGGCTGTACGCCCGTCGACTGCCGAGAATGCCGCGTTGGACGGCCCCCGTGGCGCTCGCGGTGCTGGGGGTGCTCTGCGTGGTTCCATGGCGTGGCCACACCTCAGCCCACTGGCTGACCTATCTCGTAGGAGGGCCCGTGATCGCCGCGCTGACGGTCGTGCTCGTGCTCGCCTGGCGCGACCGGGTGCGCGTCACCGGACCGGCCCGGGTGCTGGTGTCGCTGGGCGTCGTGTCCTACGCGGTGTACCTCTGGGACTACCCGCTGGCGCTGTGGTTGCGCCCGCACGGCGCGTGGGCCGCGGGGGCGGCGGTGCCGCTGGCGCTCGCCGCGGCCTGGCTGACCCGGCGTTTCGTCGAGTTGCCGCTCGCCCGCCGGCGGCAGGCGACGCCGCGGGTCGTCGTCCGGGATGCGGCGTGACCGCCCCGGTCTGGCAACGGTGGCTGCCGGACTGCACGGCGGGCCTGGCGACTCTCGTGCTGGGTCTCCTCGAGACCTACGTGGTCGGATTCACCTCGTCGGTCGGGAGACGTCCCGACATCTTGCTGTTCGTGCTCCTGCTGACCGCCGCGGTCACGGTGGCCCGGCACCTTCCGGCCGCGGCCCTGACGCTGATCTGGGTCGCCGGGTTCCTCCAGGTGGCCTGGACGCTGCCCTTGCTCCTCGTCGAGGTGTGCGTCTGCTACGTCGCCTTCGCGTGCTCGCGCTGGGGTCGCCTGGCCACCCTGTGGACCAGCCTCGTCTCGATCCCCGCCGTGGCGCTGATCGGCGCGATCGTGGTGCGGGAGAACCCCTACGGCACCCTCGTCCCGCTCCTCCAGCAGCACAGGTCGCTGCAAGCGCGGCTCTACGACGGCTACGACGCCGGCCTCCCCCTGATCCTGGTCGGCATCGTCGGTCTCGGGCTCCTCCTCGGCCTTCCGTGGCTGGCCGGACTCGCCGTCCGCATGACCACCCGCGCCCGCACCTCGGAGGCGCACCAGGCCGAGGCCGAGGCCGACCGCGCCACCGCGCTGGTGCAGGCCGAACAGGCCGAGCAGATCGCCCAGCTCCGTGAGGACCAGGCCCGCCTGGCCCGCGACGTGCACGACGTCGTGGGGCACTCCCTCGCGGTGATCCTGGCCCAGGCCGAGTCGGCCCAGTTCCGCGACGACCTCGACAGTGCCAAGCTCAAGGAGACGATGGCGACCATCGCCACCTCTGCCCGCTCCTCGCTGCGCGACGTACGGCAGGTGTTGCGCACCACCTCCGAGGCGGGTGCGCCCGCCGCGGCGGCGGCCACCGACCGGTTCACCGAGCTCGTCGACGGCGTCCGCGGTGCCGGCGCGCAGGTCGAGGTGAGCGAGGAGGGTCGGCCCCAGCCGCTGCCTCCCGACCTCGCCGAGGTCGCCCACCGGGTGCTCCAGGAGATGCTCACCAACGCCATGCGGCATGGCCGCCGGGGTGCGGTGATCCACGTGGAACGCCACTGGGAGGGCGAGCTGAGGCTCGAGGTGCGCAATCTCGCCGACCCCACTCCGAGCGCCGACGAGACCCAGCCGATGGTCGTGACGGCACCGGACGCCGAGGGCGGGCAGGGACTCCTCGGCATGCGGCGCCGGGTCGAGGCCGTCGGCGGCCATCTCGACGTGCGCCGACGCGCGGACGCCGCGCCCGGCGGCGAGGCCGTGGTGTCGTGGACGACGACCGCCTGGATCCCGGTGCGTGCCCGATGACTTCCTCCACCCCCGAGATCGGCGTGCTGCTGGTCGACGACCAGGATCTGTTCCGCGAGGGCGTGCGCACCATCGTCGACGCGCAGCCCGGCCTTGCCGTGGTGGGGTCGGCGTCCGACGGCCTCGAGGCGGTGCGCCTGGTCGAGGAGCTGGTGCCCGACGTCGTGCTCATGGACATCCGGATGCCCGAGATGGACGGCGTCGAGGCGACCCGGCAGATCTTCTCCCCCGACCGCGTGGCCCGCCGCGCCAAGCCGGTGCGCGTGGTGGTGCTGACCACCTTCGACCTCGACGACCGAGCCGCCACCGCGATCCGCCACGGCGCCTCCGGCTTCCTGCTCAAGGACGCCACCCCACTCCAACTGGCCGACGCGATCCGCACCGTGCACGCGGGCAACGCGGTGCTCGCCCCCACCGACCTCACCACCCTGCTCGACGGCGCCTTCCGCGCGCGGGTGAGCGTGCCGGCGTCCTTCTCGGGCCTGACCGACAAGGAGCGCGAGGTGTTCGCCGCCGTGGCAGCCGGACTCTCCAACACCGAGATCGCCGCCCGCGTCTTCGCCTCCGAGTCGACCGTGAAGACCCACGTCGGCGCGATCCTGCGCAAGCTCGACCTGCGCGACCGCGTGCAGATCGTCGTGTTCGCCCACGAGCACGGGCTGGTGTGAACGCCCGCAGCATGTAACGCGGTGTTGCGCATGTAACGCGGTGTTGCGCATGTAACGCGGTGTTGCACATGTAACGCGGTGTTGCACCGGCTGGCGCGGGGCTATACACCCGTCCCAGTCCGTGCAACACCGCGTTACATGCGCGATCGGCGACCACCGGCACCGGGTAGGTTCAGGTCATGCCTGGTGAGGTGAACCGCGACCCCGTCTGCCTTTTCTGTCGCATCGTCGACGGCGAGATTCCGAGCATCACGGTGCACGAGGACGATTCCACGTTGGCGTTCATGGACATCAGCCCGGCCACCGACGGCCACCTGCTGGTGATCCCGAAGAAGCACGCGAAGGATCTCGGCGAGATCGGGGCCGACGACCTCGCCGCTGTCACGTCCGTCGCCCAGAAGCTGGCCCGAGTACAGCTCGACAAGCTCGGCGCCACCGGCGTGAACCTCATCAACAACTGGGGCGAGTCGGCCTGGCAGAGCGTCTTCCACTTCCACCTGCACGTGATCCCGCGCTACGCCGACGACCCCGCCAAGGACTCGCTGAAGCTGCCCTGGAACCCCACCCCTGGCGATCAGGACCGGATCGCCGCGGCGGCCGCCGCACTGACCGACTGAGCCCGCGACCTAGGCTCGCAGCCATGGCCGGACAGATCCGCGACTACACCGACTCCGAGGCCAGGGCGGCCCTGCCCTGCAAGTGGGGGGCGGTGCCCGAGGGCACGCTGCCCGCGTGGGTGGCGGAGATGGACTACGCCCCCGCCTCGGCCATCACCGCCGCCCTCAACGGTGCGGTCGGGCGCGGCGTGCTGGGCTACCCGCCCTTCGGCGGCCACGGGCCCGACGGCGACCTCGAAGCCGCGTTCCGCGGCTTCGCCGAGCGGCACTGGGGTTGGTCGCTGCCCGCGGGCGCGACGACGGTCGTCGGAGATGTCGTCGATGGCATCCGGCTGGCGCTCGACCACCTCTGTCCGCCCGGACCCGTCGTCATCCCACTGCCCTGCTATCCGCCGTTCCGCGAGGTCGTCGAGCTGGCCGGGCGCGAGGCGCGGTACGTCGCGCTCGACCCGGACGCCGAGCGCGCCGAGCTCGACCTCGACGCCGTCCGCACAGCCTTCGACGAAGGCGCCCGAACCCTGCTGCTGTGCAGCCCCCACAACCCCTGGGGCCGGGTGTTCACCCGCGCCGAGCTCGAGGCCGTCCGGGATCTCGCGGCGCAGTACGACGCCCGCGTCGTGGCCGACGAGATCCACGCGCCGCTGGTGCTGCCGGGCGGGGCGAAGTTCACCCCCTACCTCGACGTCGACCCGACCGGCCTGAGCGTTCTGAGCCACTCCAAGTCGTTCAACACCCCGGGCCTGAAGTGCGCGCAGCTGATCAGCCTGCGCGACGACGACCGCGAGGCGATCGCCGCGCTGCCGCACAGCGCCAACCACGGCTGGTCGGTGCTGGGCATGATCGCCGGGGTCGCCGCCTGGCGAGACAGCGACCTGTGGCTGCTCGCCCTGCGCCAACGGCTCGACGTCCTGCGCGAGGATCTCTCCGAGCACCTGGCCGAGCGCCTGCCGCAGGCCCGGATGCGGCCCCTGGAAGCGACGTACCTGGCCTGGATCGATCTGCGCGCCTACGGCGTCAGCGACCCGGCGACCCTCGGACGCAAGCACGGGGTGAGGGTCGCGCCCGGGCACGACTACCAGCCCGGCCTGGACGGCCACGTACGACTCAATATCGCCACCTCGGCCGACCGGCTCGAGGAGATCGTCACGCGGCTGGCGAAGGCGTTGACTGCATGAGCGCACCGGAGCCCGACCCGGCCGCGGGCTCGCGGCCGGTGCACCTGCCACCGGGATTCGCGGCCGAGCTCATCGCGGCGGCGGCCCTCGACGCGGTGCACGTCGGCCGTCACACCCGGGGCCACGACCTCCTCAGCGACCGACGGCGTCTCGAGGTGAAGTCCGCGTCGGTCAAGCCCACCGGAGAGCTGGAGATCCGAACGGGCCTCTCCTTCCCGCCGAGCGACACCGACATCGTGCTGGTCACCACCAGCGGGGCCGAGGAGACCGCGACCGCGCGCGTCGCGATGCACGGCACCTCGATCAGCGTGCATCTCCAGGCCACGCTCTCCCGCTCGGAGGGCGCCGTCGGCGTCTACCTCTGGACGGCGGATCAGGCTGCCGCAGCGACCCCGCACCGCGCCAACCACGACCGGGAGGGTCGACACGTCGGCAACACCTGGCGTATCGACCCCACCACCTGCCAGCACGTGGCGCTCTGACCCTCGTTCGGCGCAGCTCTCTTCAGCGCCTCCACCGCCCACGTTTGGTCGGAAACTGCATCCAGATCGCCGATTTTGCCCACGTTTGGGACCAAACGGCGTCCACAAGACCACAAACCCGGGCCAACTCACGCCTCGATCCGGGCCCGCTTCCGCACGAGGGGCCGGGCGGCGTGGGGCAGCCAGGTGCGGGTGATGTAGTCGACGACGTGCACGCCGGCGGGGGCTTCGATGCGGTGCAGGCCGGGCACCTTGTCGCCACGACCCTCCATCAGCGCGGAGTAGACCTCCCACTCCCGGCGCTTGCGGGGGGCGCGGGAGGCGTCGAAGTCGATGGCGCTCCAGTGGGCGAACTCGTCCTGGTCGAGCCACTTCAGCTCGATGCACAGCCCCTCGGGGGCGATGAGGCGCTGGGAGGACTCGGGGAACTCGCGCACCTCCCACTCGAAGGCCTTGACGAACGTGAACTCCGGGCCCATGGGGTAGATCCACGGCTCGAGGAAGCGGTAGCCGAGGTCGATCCACGCCACCTGCTCGCTCTCGACCGAGACGGGGTGGCGGGGCACGGCCACGACGGCACCGGAGTCGTGCAACTGCCAGGAGAGGTCGCGCAGCACGTCGACACCCTCGGTGGTGAGCACCATGTCGCCGTCCCACTTCATCGAGTAGGCGGTGCGCACGTGGCTGAACGACCAGTTGTAGAAGTGCACGAGCGAGTGCACGGAGTCGTGCCGGGTGCCGAGGTGCTCGCTGCCCGCGCGCGCGACCTGGTGGGGATAGGTGAGCCCGAGGTAGCGCTCGCTCGCGCCGCACTCGGCGGCGATGCGCTGGCCGAGCTCGCCGGTGCCGTCGTCGGAGAGGTTGTCGACGAGGACGACCGCATCGACGGCCTCGAGCATCGGCGGCAGCACCCACGGCAGGTTGCGCGCCTCGTTCTTCACGCGGAAGACGCAGCTCAGCCCCGGGGCCAACGGTCCGCGCTTCCACGGCCACCGCACGTCGAAGTCGTGGTGGCCCTCGAGTGTGGGGACGTCGGCGCCACGCACCGGGCTCATCAGCGCTCCCGCCCAGCCGCCTTGCGCAGCCCCTGCCGAACGCCCGTGGGCACCATGGCACGCACGCCGTGCGGCACCCGGTCCGACATCCGCTTCGCCGGCGGTTGCTGGTTCAGGCCGGCGCGGAACCGTGCCGCGGCCGTCGACTGCGTGAGCGCCTCCGCCCCTTCGTACATCGCCGTGTAGGCGGCCCGCAGCTCGTCGAGGGCGTCGTGGACGGCGGGGGTGTCGCCATCGTCGTCGGCGAGGCCGTCGAGATGGGTCCACGCCTCCTGGGCGATCTCGCGCAGGGGAGCCGGGATCTCCAGCTCGTCCCACCCGATGTCGACGCGGCGCAGGGAGGGGTCGATGAAGGCGTGCACCTTGCGGATGTCGTTGGCCGCCGCGGACTTCACGGCGTCGAGGTCGAAGCGCTGGCCCAGACCGAAGGTCGGCACGGTCCAGTCGTCGAGCATGTCGTGGTAGCGCACGAAGGCGCGTTCGTGGCCGCGGGTGGCCCGCTCGGTGTGCAGCATCATGTTGATCCAGGCCGCGGTACGCCCCACCTCGGTGGAGCGGGCGTCGTAGACGCGCTGCTTGCTGCCGACCACCTCGGTCACGGGTCGCAGCATGGTCACGTATCCCACCCGGGCATCGCAGCGCGTGGCGGCCGAGCGCCACAGGCCGAGGAACCACGCGAGGCGAGGATCCTTGATCACCAACTCCGGACCATGCTCGGTGAACTCGGCCTCCAGCCACTCGTGCAACCGCCGGCGCACTCGCTCGTGGTTGGTCAGCTTGCCGGACTCGAACCACGCCTGCGGGCGGGCGTCGGAGACGGCGACGTTGCACCTGCGCAGCAGGTCGTCGTGGAAGTCGACGACCCACTGGGGCTCGCCGAACCCCTTGGGGTTGCTCTCGTCGGCGTCGACCTCGGGCTGCGGCACGTGCATGCCGAGCGCCTGGAGGGAGCCGGCCATGGTGCTGGTGCCGCTGCGCCCGGAGCCGACGACGAAGACCAGTCGGCGCCCCGCGGGAGGCTGGAGGATCTCGGGGGGCCCGGCAGCCGGGCTCGGCGCTGGGCTCGGCGCATCGACCATGGGCGACAGCCTAACCAGGGGCAGCGTCGGGCCATCCCCCGACGCGTCAGCCCAACGAGCGGGTCTGCGCGGCGACTACCTCCGCGAGCCAGTGGAACGAGGCCTTCGGTGTGCGCCGCCCCGTGGTGGCGTCCACGTGGACGAGTCCGCGCTGGTCGGAGCGACCCCGTGACCACGAGAACCCGTCGAGCAGCGACCACACGTAGAGACCCCGGACGTCGACCCCGCGGTGCACAGCCTGCGACACGGCCTCGAGATGACCGGCCAGGTGCTCGATGCGACGGACGTCGTCGATCTCGCCGTCCGTGCCCACCGGGTCTGCGAACGAGGCACCCAGGCCGGTCACCACGAGCGGCGGTAGGGCCGCCCGGTACCTGGCACGGAAGGTGATCAGCCACTCGCGCAGAGCCGTGGGCACGACCGGCCACCCGGCGTCCGTGGTCGGGTAGCCGACCGTCTCGAACATCTCGAACGGCATGAGGGATCCGGGGTCGCTGGCACCGATGCGGAACGGGGCATGGTGGCTCACTCCGTAGAAGTCCAGCGGCTGACGCATCGTCGCGACGTCGCCGTCCAGCAGCAGGTCGTCGAGCAGGGGTGTCAGGTCGGCCGGGTAACGGCCCAGCAGCATGGGCTCGGTGAACATGCCGTTCCACAGCGCGTCGAAGATCTTGCTCGCCCCGACGTCGGCGTCGTCCTCCGAGAGCGGCCACACCGGTGCGTGCTGATTGGCACAACCCACCTGCTGCACCCCCGTCGCTCGCAGCGCCGCGACGGCGCGCCCGTGCCCGAGGACGAGGTGGTGCGCCACGTGCAGGGCATCGAGACCCAGTTCACGACCGGGAGCGTGCTGACCGAAGGCGTTGCCCGCGAACGCGGCGACGGCGGGCTCGTTCACCGGTACCCACTGCGGCACCCGGTCCGCGAGACGGCCAGCCACGATCGCCGCGTAGTCGGCGAAGCGTTCGATCGTCTCGCGGTTGAGCCACCCGCCGTCGTCCTCGAGCGCCTGCGGCAGATCCCAGTGGTACAACGTCACCATCGGCGAGATGCCCGCCGCGAGCAGCCGGTCGACCAGCCGGTCGTAGTGGTCCAGGCCGCGCGGGTCGAGGGTGCGGCCGTCGGGCTGCACCCGTGGCCACGACACCGAGAACCGGTAGCCGCGCACGCCGAGATCGGCCAGCAGGTCGACGTCCTCACGCGCGCGACGGTAGTGGTCGGCGGCCTGCGCCGGAGTGCTGCCGTCGTCGATGCGACCGGGCTGGGCGGCGAAGGTGTCCCAGATCGACGGCCCCCGGCCGTCGGCGTCGGTCGCGCCCTCCACCTCGGTCGCCGAGGTGGCCACACCGAGTACGAAACCGGGCGGCAGCTGCGGGAGCGGCCACCCCGGCCGACTCTCCGCCGCCTGCGACATGGGCAGAATGATGCCCGTGGTCGTCGAGGTACGAAGGGGAAATGCTCGCTTCTTCACCCGTGAGGTGGGCAGGCAGACCCGGCATGCTTTCTCGTTCGGAGAGCACTACGACCCCGAACGGCTCTCGTTCGGGGCCGTGGTCTGCCACGACGAGCACGTGCTCGGCGACGGCCGCGGCTTCGACACGCACCGCCACAGCGGGCTGGAGATCGTCACGGTCGTGCTCTCCGGCGCCCTGCGCCATCGCGACTCCTCGGGCACCGACACCGTACTGAGCGCCGGATCGGCGGCCCTGCTCTCCGCCGGCGCCGGGGTGGAGCACTCCGAGCACGCCGTCGGGCCCACCCGGTTCGTGCAGGTCTGGCTCACCGGCGACGACCCCGACGCCGCGCCCGCCTACACGGCGACCGTGCTGCCGACGTCCGAGCAGCTCGCGGACGCCGGACTCTCACCCGCCGCCGGCGGCGCGCGGCTGCTGGTGGCCCAGGTGCCGGCGGGGCGCACGCTCACCCTGCCGGCCGCTCCCCGGCTGCACGTCTACGTGGCTCGTGGAGCATTCAGGCGCTCCTCGCTCGCCGAGCCGCTCGAGGCTGGCGACGCCTTCTTGTGCACCGACGAGCCGGACCACGACGTCGTCGCTGCGGTCGACTCGACGGTGCTGGCGTGGCAGCTGGACGGGTAGCTCGGCCGGCAGGCCGTGACCGCGAGCCGGCCCGCGGGCCGGCCGACGCATCACCCGGCGACCCTGGGCGTCGTTCGCGACGGCGCCGATGAGTTCCCGGGCCTGGCCGGGTCCACCCTCGTGAGGGCACACTTCAGGCGAGAGGCAGCCATGACCGCAGCGGCAGTGGAGAAGGATCCGATGACCCAGACCGGCACCGCCCACGACGAGCTCACCGATTTCGACACCCTCACCGGTCGCTACCAGCGCGAGCTGCTCGCGCACTGCTACCGGATGAGCGGGTCGGTGCACGAGGCCGAGGATCTGGTGCAGGAGACGTTCCTGCGCGCCTGGAAGGCGTCGGCCGGCTTCCAGGGCCGTAGCTCGGTGCGCACCTGGCTGTACCGCATCGCCACCAACGTCTGCCTGACCAATCTGGAGGGCCGCCCTCGGCGGCCGCTGCCCGTCGGGCTCGGCACCGCCGACCAGCAGGCAGGCGGCGAGCTCGCCCAGGACACCGACGTCGCCTGGCTCGAGCCCGTGCCCGACACGGCGATCACGGTCGAGGACCGCGACACCGTGCGCCTCGCCTTCGTCGCCGCCCTCCAGCACCTGCCACCCAGGCAGCGTGCCGTACTGGTGCTGCGCGACGTGCTGCGCTGGAGCGCCAAGGAGGTTGCCGAGGCGCTCGACACCACCGTCGCCGGGGTGAACTCCGCGCTCCAGCGCGCGCACGCACAGATGGGCGAGCGCGCCCTCAGCGCCGACACCGTCTCCTCCGAGGAGCTGACCCGCGAGCAACGCGAGCTGCTCGACCGCTACACCGAGGCGTTCTGGAAGAAGGACGTCGACACCATCGTCTCCCTGCTCACCGCCGAGGCCGTGTGGGAGATGCCGCCGTTCACCAGCTGGTTCAAGGGTCGGGCCAACATCGCCTGGCTGATCGGCAACGAGTGCCCCGGCGGCATCGAGGACATGCCGATGATCGAGACCCGGGCCAACGGTCAGCCGGCGTTCGGGCTCTACATGCGCACCCCCGAGGGCCACTTCGAGCCGTTCCAACTCCAGGTGCTCCAGTGGGGCGCCGACCCGGCCAACCCCGAGCTGGAGCAGGTCGACGCCTTCTTCGACCCGCGTCTCTTCGCGGTGTTCGGGCTGCCGACGAGTCTGCCCGCCGACCACCGCACGTCGTGACCGCCGCCCTCGTCGCAGGTGCGACGGCGGGCGGGTCCGTGGAGCTGCTGGAGCGCGCCCTGGGCTACGGGCGCGTCGTGCTCGGCGACATCGAGCCGCAGCACCTCGGACTGCCCACGGCCTGCACCGACTGGTCGCTCGCCACGCTGCTGGCCCACCTCGACGACGGGCTCGACGCCTTCCTCGAGGCGGCGGGCGGGAGGGTGCGTCCCGCCCTGCTCGACACCCCACTCGGCACTCCCGAGGCGGCTCGCATCCGCGACAAGTGCTGTTCGCTGCTCGGTGTCTGGACGCCGGGCGGGGCTGCCGTGGTCGGGTGCGGGGCGTTCTCCCTCGACTCCGCGACCCTGCTCGGGGCCGCTGCCCTCGAGATCGCCGTGCACGCCTGGGACGCCACCTGGGCCACCGGCGTGGCGAGACCGCTGCCGCCTGCGCTGAGTGACGACCTGCTGCCGGTCGCCGTCGCCCTCATCGCCGGCGGCCGGCGCGGCGCCGAGTTCGGACCGGCCGGGTACGCCGACACGGCCGCTGCGGCTGCCCTGCTCGGATTCCTGGGGCGTGCGCCGGGCGGCCCGGCGATCACCGGTCATCGCCGGTGATCAGCGGCGATAGGCATCCAGGTTCTGGCCCAGCTCGGCGAACAGGGCACGGTTGAGCGCGAAGGCGACCCGGGTCTCCTCGACTGCTCGCGCCACGTCGGAGGGGCTCAGGGGCAGCGCGTCGAGTCGAGCACGGTAGCGGTCCTTGTAGGGCTTGGGCTTGGCGATCGCCGGGAAGGAGTAGAACGCCACCCCGCGTCCGGCCGGCAGGTCGTAGGTGCGCTGCAGCATGCGGCCGATCACCTGACCACCGGACAGATCGCCCAGGTAGCGGGTGTAGTGGTGAGCGAGCACGAGGCCTCCCCACGAGGCGGCGCTGCGCAACCGGTCGGCGTAGGCGTACGCGGCGGGTGAGTCCACCGGCTCCAGGCTCCGGTCGGGCGCCCACCACGTCAGGTCGGCGTCGATGGCGGCCAGACGCTCGAGGGCCGGGTCGTACAGCGCGGAGACCAGGGCGTCCTCGGCAAGGGTTCGCACCGTGGCCTCCAGCGCCTCGTAGACGATCCGCAGCCGCATCAGCAGGTCGGCATAGGCCTCCGGAGCCAGCCCGCCCTCCAGCAGCTCGGACATGAAGGGCGAGTTCTCCGCCTGCTCGTGCTCCGCGCGCGATCCCTCTCGCAGGGCCGTCGAGAGGGTCGGGCGCAGCTCAGGAGCGGTCGCGAGGGTCATCGGGCCTCCATGGGCTGGGCTTGGGACGCCGCGAGGGCGTCCGGCCGGGTAGGGGAGCGCGTCGCCGGCGAGTGACGCGCAGTGATCCTGACAGAAGGGCATCTTCTTGCCAAGGTAAGCCTAACCTAAATTAGGTTAGGCTTAGTTCACACCCGCGCTTCCGGGCGGGAAACAGCCCGGCCCGATCCGGCCAGCCGGCTCGCGACGCCGAGCCGGGCGCTCCCGTCCCTCGATCGAAAGACCGCCCGTGCCCCGACACCGCTTCCCGTACCGGCGACCGCGCCCCCTGCGCGGCCGCCCGCCCACCGGGGTACGGACACCGACCACGCGAAGCATCCCTCGCCCGGCCCCGCGTCCGGCCCCGCGTCCGGCCCCGCGTCCGGCCCCGCGTCCGGCCCTGCGTCCGACCCTGTGTCCAGCCCTGCTTGCGATCCTGCTGTCCCTGACCGTGGCCGGCGCAGTGTCGGGCTGCGGGCTCGCGTTAGGTGGCACGTCGCGGCCCGGCGATGCGGCGCCGGCATCGAGCCGGGTGGCGCCGCCGCTGGCCCAGACCACCCCGCTCGACGACCCCCGGGCCTGGGACGGTGTCGCCGAGGCGGTGATCGACGCCCAGGTCGACCCGGTGTCGTCTGACGCCGTTCCCCGGCTGCCGGTCACCGTCACCGACGCCCAGGGCACCGAGGTCACCGTGACCTCGGCCGATCGCATCCTGGCCCTCGACGTGTACGGCACGCTGGCGCGCACCGTCTACGACCTCGGCCTCGGTGACCGGCTGGTCGGGCGCGACGTCTCCACCCAGTTCTCACCTGCCGACCAGCTGCCGCTGGTCACGCAGAACGGGCACGACCTGGCGGCCGAGGCGATCCTCGCCCTGGACCCGACCGTCATCCTCACCGACACCTCCCTGGGGCCGTGGGACGTCGTGCTGCAGCTGCGCGACGCCGGCATCCCGGTCGTGGTGCTCGACAGCCACCGCTCGCTCGACGACGTGGCCGCGCTGACGCGCAGCACGGCCGCGGCACTCGGGGTGCCCGAGCAGGGACGCGAGCTGGCCCGGCGCACCCAGACCCGCATCGATCAGGCCGAGCAGGCGATCGGCCGAGTGGCCCCCGCGAGCGAGGCCGACCGGCTGCGCACCGTCTTCCTCTACGTCCGAGGCGACGCCGGGGTCTACTACCTCTTCGGCGAGGAGTCCGGGGCCGACGACCTCATCGACGCACTCGGCCTCTACGACGTCGCCGAGGAGATCGGCTGGAACGGCATGAAGCCGGTCACCGACGAGGCGATCGTCGCCGCGCAGCCCGACCTCGTCGTGATGATGACCAAGGGGTTGGCGTCCGCCGGTGGCGTCGAGGGGCTGCTGGAGCGCCTGCCCGCGCTGGCGAACACGCCGGCGGGCGAGCACGAGCGTTTCGTCACGATGGCCGACTCGCAGATCCTGGGCTTCGGCCCGGACTCGGCGGCGGTGCTCAACGCGCTCGCCGTGGCCGTCTACTCGCCCGAGGCGCTGCGATGACGGCGCTCGCCACGCCCGCGGCCCCAGCCGACGAGCCCGGCCGTGCCCGGGGGGCCGCCGCGACCTGCGCCCCCCGGCACGGAGGGCACCGGATCCTGACCGGGACGGGTCTGCTCGGCGCGCTGGTGGTGACCTTGACTCTCGCCCTGATCGTGAGCGCCGGCACGGGCCAGCTGCACATCCCGGTCGACGAGGTCGTGGGCTCGGTGCTGCACCACATCGGACTGCCCTGGGGGCCGGTGCCCACCCATCCGCGCGGCGATGCCACCTTGTGGGAGGTCCGCTTCCCCCGCGTGGCGATGGCCGCCCTCGCCGGCGCCTCGCTGGCGACGGCCGGGGCGGTCATGCAGGGGGTCTTCGGCAACCCGCTTGCCGAGCCCGGAGTCGTGGGCGTCTCCTCGGGGGCCGCAGTGGCGGCCGGCGTGGTCATCGCCTTCGGTCTCACCGGTGCCGGTGTGTGGACGGTCCCGGCCGCGGCCTTCGCCGGGGGTCTGCTCAGCACGTTGCTGGTCTACCTGCTCTCCCGAGACGGCGGGCGCACCGAGGTGGTCACGTTGGTCCTGACCGGTATCGCCCTCAACGCCATGACCAGCGCCGGCCTCTCGTTCCTGTTGTTCCTCGGCGACCAGCAGGCCCGCGAGCAGATCGTGTTCTGGACCCTCGGCAGCCTCAACGGCACCCGATGGTCGGCGGTGCTCGTCGTGGCTCCCCTCGCCGCGCTCGGGATCGCAGCGGCCATCCTGCTCGCCCGCTCCCTGGACCTGCTCGCTCTGGGCGACCGTGGCGCGCGGCACGTGGGAGTCGACGTCGAGCGCCTGCGCATCGGCGCCATCGTCGTCGTCGCCGTACTCACCGCCGCGGCCGTGAGCTTCTGCGGCATCATCGCCTTCGTCGGCCTGGTCGTGCCGCACCTGATCCGGCTGCTGGCCGGACCGGGGCACCTGCTGCTCATCCCCGCCAGCGCGCTGGGCGGGGCCCTGCTGCTGGTGGTGGCCGATCTGTGGGCCCGCACGGCGGTCGCCAACGCCGACCTGCCCATCGGCCTGCTCACGTCCCTGGTGGGCGGGCCGTTCTTCTTCTGGCTGATCCGTCGTGCCCGCCGCACCGCAGGGGGTTGGGCGTGACCGGCACCGAGACCAGCACCGAGACCAGCATCGAGACCAGCATCGAGACCGGGGCCACCGAGACCGGGGCCGCCGAGGTGGGGGCCGAGGTGGGGGCCGTCATCAGCGTCGTGGGCGCCGGGGTACGCATCGACCGGATCGACATCCTCGACGACATCGACCTTCACCTGGCCCCGGCCCAACTGGTGGCGCTCGTCGGACCCAACGGCGCGGGCAAGTCGACGCTGCTGGCGCTGTTGGCCGGCGACCAGGAGCCGTCCTCGGGCCGCGTGCTGCACGCGGGCCGACCGGTCACCGCCTACGGTTCGCGCGCCCTGGCTCGGCGGCGCGCGGTGCTGACGCAGCACCAGGGCCTGGCCTTCGGGTTCACGGTGCGACAGGTGGTCACCATGGGCCGGGCGCCCTGGCGTGCGAGCGACGTCGAGGACCAACGGGTCGTGGAGGAATCGATGCGGCGCGCCGACGTGGACGCGCTGGCCGCGCGCGCGTTCCCTACCCTCTCCGGGGGCGAGCGCGCCCGGGCCTCGTTCGCGCGGATCCTGGCCCAGACGACGCCGGTCATCCTGCTCGACGAGCCGACGGCGGCGCTGGACATCCGCCACCAAGAGGCCGTGCTCGCCACCGCGCGTGCCGAGGCCGACGCGGGAGCGCTGGTCGTCGTGGTCCTGCACGACCTCTCCCTGGCCGCCGCCTACGCGGACCGGGTCTGTCTCGTGAGCGGGGGCCGCCTGGTGGCCGACGGACCACCACGGCAGGTGCTGCGCGCCGACCTGCTCGGCGACGTCTACGGGCATCCCGTGCAGGTCATCGATCACGACGGCAGCGTGGTCGTCCTCCCAGACCGGCGCCACGCCGGTCGAGCACCCGAGCAGGTGGTCTCGTGCAACGACTGATTCGCAGCGTCACCGGGGCCGCCGTGGTCCTCGGTCTCGCGCTGGCCCTCGGCGCGGCGGCCTCGCCCCCGGCCGCGGCAGACCAGGGCGCCGTCGTCACCGTCGCCGGACCGGGCGGCGCATCCATCGACCCCACCTACGCGACCACACTCACGGTCTCGGGCCGCGGGTTCCAGTCGATCCGCGGAGGCCACGGGGGCATCTACGTCTTCTTCGGCACGGTCCGCGCAGGGTGGCGGCCCAGCCAGGGCGGCGCCACGGGAGCCGACTACTTCTACGTTCCCGACAGCGAGGCGAAGGACAACGCGGGGTACCAGCGCTACGTCGCCTTCCCCGGGTCCGACACGGCCGCGTCGGCCAACGGGGGCGTGATCTCCGCCGACGGCCGGTGGAGCACGACGCTGACCGTGCCGGGCGCGGTGTTCACCACCGTCGACCGCGATGGCGCTACCCGTCGCGTCGACTGCCGCCAGGTCACCTGCGGGGTGATCACGATCGGCGCACACGGGGTGACCAATGCCCGCAACGAGACCTTCACTCCCGTGCGGGTGCGCGACCTCGGTGCCGCGACGGCCTCGACGCCGACAGCGGGGTCGGGCACTCCCAGCGCCGCCGCGACCCCGGCGAGCGAGGCCTCGACCGAGACGAGCGGCCAGCCGTCGACGTCGCCGGCACCTGCCCGGTCCGAGCGCGGCCCGGCGCTTCTCCAGGTCGATCGCGCGTCGGCACGAGCCGGCGGGGTGCTCTCCTTCCGCGCCTCCGGTCTCCCCGCCGGCCGCCAGGTGGTGGCCGTCTTCGACGACGGGCTCTCGGCCAACGGACCCTTCCTCGTGGGCGACGACGGTCGGCTCGCCGGAGTGGTCACGCTGCCCGCCACGGTGCGGGCCGGAACCCACGAACTGCGGCTCTACGGCCTCGAGCGGGCCGAACCGGCGGTGCGGTTCGCGGTGACCTCGGCCGAGGAGACCGAGCTCGGCACGGCGGCGCAGCGCGACACCGACCGGGTCTCCTCCGTCGTGGGCTCGGCCGGAGTCTGGTTCTTCGTGCTCTCCTCGCTCGTGCTCGTCGCGGCACTGCTGCGGGCCGGGCTGGACTGGCGCAGGGTCCGGGTGGCTCGCCGTGCCTGAACGCCACCACCCCGTGCACACGATGCGAGGTCGCCGCGCCGCGATCGGTCTCCTCGGCATCGTCGTGCTCGTCCTCGCCCCCGCCGTCGGCGTGCGTGCCTCCGGTTCGCAGCCTCCCGCGACCTCCACCGCCGAGCCCACCGCCGAGCCCACCGCCGAGCCCACCGCCGAGCCCACCACCGAGCCCACCACCGAGCCGAGCCCCAGCGACGACCCCTCGGAGACCCCCTCGGCCGAGACGGCGATCGACGACGCGACGTTGCGGTGGGGCATCAACCTGGAGTCCAACACCGCGGCGTACGCGCCCGGCACCTTCAACTTCTTCTCCGCCGGCGCCGTGCCCGACCCCGGCCGAGGGGGCACGAAGCTGCCGCGCCGCTCCTGGCGGGCCTCGGAGGGGGCCGTGCGGATCGAGAAGTACCGGCCCGCCGAGGGGGCATGGCGTCGCGCCACCTGGAAGGGCCTCTTCACCGACGGTGCCGGCGAGCGGCTCAGCGTGGGCGCCGACAGCAATCACACCTTCGTGTTCACCGGCGGGACCGGCCAGGCCGATGCGACCACGGGCGAGGCCCGCCTCTCCTGGAGCGGCACGGTCAGCGTCCTCTATTACTCCGGGTACTCGATGTTCTTCCTGCGTGACCCCGTGCTCGAGGTGTCCTCCGGCACGGGTCGGCTCACCGCCGAGGTCGGCGGCTTCGCCTCGTCCCTGGAGAACACCGGCGAGTGGAGCGAGATACCCGCCGAGCGGGTCACGGTGGCCACCTTGTCGGAGGTCGACCTCGCCGAGGCCGGCTTCTCGGCGACACCGGACTACGCCGGTGTGCGCATCTCGCCGAGCCAGGGCACCCAGATCACCACCGGGGCCTCGTGGGGCTCCTTCCCCGCCGAGTTCGTCGCAGTGATGGAGCGCCTGGGCACCGGCGCGTTCTGGTACTCCTCGGGAGGGGCCGCCGACCCGCGCAAGCCTCCGCGGGCCCTCACGGTCTCCCTCTCGGCCGACGATCCGATCGAGCCGACTCCAGGCCCCACCGCGACGAGCACTCCCTCGGTCACCAACACCGCACCGCCCCTGCCCACCCCCGCCGCGATCGCCGCCGCCGTCCCGGCCGTGCCCACGGCCTGGACCGAGGACGCCGCGCGGGCGGCACCGCTCGCTGCTCCGGTCCCCGCAGCCGGGGACGTCGTGACCAGGAACGGGGTGCTCGGGCCGCTCGGGCCACGCACGGCCGCCGACCTCGCGCCCGTCGCCGCGGTGTCGGCGCCGGCGGGCCTTCCACACGACTGGACCTGGTGGGCAGGCGGGATCGCCCTGCTGCTCACCGCCGGTGTGCTGCACGCACGGCGCACCTGAACCGTGGCCGCCACCCGTGCGGCCCATCTCGGACACCCCACCCACGAAGAGGAGACGAGCACGATGTACACCACGACCACCGCCCGGACCCGGGGGCGCACGCGCGCCGTGGCCGCCTGCGCCGCGGCGGGCCTGGCGGCCTCCGGACTGGCGCTGCTCGCCGGACCGGCCGCAGAGGCGACCGCGCCGGCGCGCGCGGAGGCCGACGACCTCTCCCTCGCGTGGGAGATCTCGCCGCGCTTCGACGACCATCTCTCCACCCACGAGCTCGGCGACGGTGCCACGGAGGACAGCGACGGCGTCATCACCTTCCCCGACGGCGCCGGCAGCTACGACCCCGGCACCGGGGTGGCCTCGGTGGCCTACCAGGGCTCGGTGTCGGGATCCTTCGCCTTCGCCGGCACCACCTACTACACCGTGACGTTGGAGGACCCGACCGTCACCGTCGACGACGAGGGCCACGGCGTCATCTCCGCCGTGGTCTCCGCCTCCAACGCCGCCGCCATGGGCAACCCGGCCGACAGCACCGAGCCCGCCCGCGTCGTCGTGACCACCTTCGACGCCGCCGCCTCGGACTGGTCGGTCGCCGACGGCGTCGGCAGCCTCACCGCGACCCCGCACTGGGACGGCACGCTGCCCGAGGGTGAGGAGTCGCGTGCGCTGGGCATCCCGGAGGGCCAGCCCGTGGAGGGCCGTTCCTTCGCAGCCACGTTCCTGGGCCAGCTCACCTCCGGTGTGCGCGCTCACTTCTACGCCAGCGGTGCCTCGAGCGACGACGCCAAGGCGCCGTCCGCGTTCACCATGACCGCCAGCGAGAGCAGCAGCCCCACGGTCAGCCTCACCTCGAGCACCGCCGAGGAGACCCTCACGGTGGAGGTGGCCGGCACCGGCTTCACCGCCGTCACGAACCCCGGTGACGCCGGCATCTACGTCGGTCTCGCGGAGTCGGGCGGTCTGCCGCCCACCGACGACTCCTCCGACCAGGACGGCTTCGTCGACGCCGCCTGGGTGACGCCCGCCCAGATGCCCGACGGTGACTTCACGACGACCCTCAGCGCCTCCGGCTCCGACCTCGACCCGCGCCTGCAGTACTCCGTCTACACCTGGCAGGCGCACACGCACTCCAACACCACGCAGGACACCGAGACCCCCGTCGACATCGACTGGAGTGCTGTGGGCTACCCCCTGCGCTCGGCGACCGCCGCCAAGCTCACCAAGCCGCGCACCACGCGCGCGGGGGCGGTGAAGGTCACCGTGAGCGGACGCCGCTACGTGCCCGGCGGCAAGGTCGCCCTCACCTGGAAGGCCCCCGGCCAGCAGAAGCGCACCTGGGTCAAGAAGCTCAACGCCCAGGGCGCCAAGCGATTCGTCCTGCCGCGTTCGGCGAAGAAGGGCCGAGCCCGACTCGTCGTGGTCTACCGCGGTGACGAGGTCCACCAGGGCTCTCGCACCACGAAGACGGTGCGCATCACTCGATGACACTGGCGGGCGGTCGACGCACTCGCGGTGCGTCGACCGCCGTCGCTCATCGCCCGGTCTGGGCGCACCACGCACTCCTGCCCGACCGGGGCCGGGGGCCGGCGTGGTCCTGGCTGGACCAGACGGGCGGTCGGATCCGACGCCCATCCGCCCATTCGCCGGACACGGAGCGCCAGGGTTCCTAGTCTCGTGACCATGCTCGCTTCCTCTGGCGACGTGCTCGACCGGGCACTCGACACGACCGTTCCGAGTCGTCCTGACGTCGTCGCGGTCGGCGCACTGACCCGGTCCGGTTCGATCGCCGCGGCGGCCGACGTGCGACTCGTGCCGGAGACCTTCGACGACGTCGACGACGCCCACGCGGTGTCGCTGCTGCTCGATCTGGATCTGGCCCGAGGAAGTCTCGGAGACGCACGCCGCCTGCTCCCTGCGCTGACCACTCTCGAGCGCTCGGGCCGGGCGGCCACGGAGGCCGTCGCCCAGCACGCCCGGGGACGCCTGGCCCTGGCCGAGGGCCGCGTCGAGGCTGCGCTGGTGCATCTGGAGTCGGCGGCTCTGCTGACCCCGGACGCCGATCCGGTGTGGCTGGGCTGGCAGACCGACTACGCCCCGGCCCTCGTCCGCGTCGGGCGCACCGCCGAGGCCGAGCGCGTCGGCGTGGCCTACGAGAGGTCCGCCCGCGCGCACGGGTCCGACCACGCGGTCGCCTCCGCGCTGCGCGTACGCGCCATGGTGACCCTCATCGGCGACCGGATCGCCATGCTCGACGAGGCGCTCGAGCACGCCGAGCGCGCCGGGTCACGTGGGCTCGCCGCCACCATCGGCTGCGACCTCGCCTCGCTCCTGCTGCTGCCCGGCGATGCCGAGCGCGACCGCGCCGTGGCGCTGCTGCACGCCGCCGAGCAGTACGCGACCGTCGAGGGCGCCTCGCCGCTGCTCGGCCGCGTACACCGGCTGTTCGATCGATGTGGCGCCGAGCCCGGCCTTCCCGGCGGTAGCCCCTCGTCGGTGCTCACCGACGCCGAGCACCGCGCCGCCCTGCTGGCCGCGCGCGGGCTGACCAACCGCCAGGTCGCCACCCAGCTCGACCTCACCGTCCGCGCCGTCGAGTGGCAGCTCACCTGCGCCTACCGCAAGCTCGGCATCCGTACCCGGCGCCAGTTGGCCGGGCGCCTCGGGGTCTGACCGGGTCTGACCGAGGCTGACCGGGGCTGACTCGGCCCGGGTCAGGCGACGCAGGTCATGGTGCGCCCGTGACCGTGCGTCCAGGCGAGCGCCCGGCCGTCGAGCCCGAGCACGAAGGTGTACCGGTCGGCCGGCACGGAGGGTCCGGTGGCGGTGATGTCGGGCAGCACGTCCTTGCCCTCGTTGCTCACCCAGTGGCAAACGCCGCTGCCCACGAGGTCACGCATCATCTCGGTGAACCGAGCACGGTCGGGCTCGTCGAGGTAGGCGATGACGGCGCTGTGCTGCACGACGACGGTGCCGTGCGCGGCCGCGCCGTCGATGACCTCCGGCAGGTGTTCGAGCAGGTCTCCGGCGGTGAGGCTGGGCGGGTCGGTCGCCGCGATCTCGGCGGCCTGGAGCAGCCGGGCGCGACGGTCGTGGTGCTCGGGCCAGACCAGCGTGGCCAGCCACCGGGCGGTGTCGGGGTCGGTGATGTCGAGGGGGTTGAGGTCGATCCCGCCGCGCCAGGCGATCGTCGGCAGACGGGTCGGCAGGTCGAGCCGACGCCCGGGCAGCGCGTCGACCCGGCACTCCAGCCACGGACCGTCGCTCGGGCCGAGTTCCTCGACACCGGAACCGGTGTGCCAGCGGTAGGACCACCTGTCGGGGTAGAGGCACAGCCCGGCGCTCGCGCCGACCTCGACGAGCGCGACGGGGGCGCCGTCCGCCACGCCCGGCACCCGGTTCAACGCCGGCATCAGGGTCGCCATGCGCCCCGCCTCGTTGGTCTGCGTCGCACGCGCCAGGATCGTCTGCTCGACCCGCCCGTCGTCACCGAGCAGCAGATCTCGCAGGGCGTCGAACGCGGCATCGTCGTCGAGACCGTGCCACCGTGCCGCGGCGATGACGAGGTTCGGCTGCTGCTTGAGCTGCGGTAGCCGCGCGATCCAGGCGCGGACGTCGGCGTCGTCGGCCACGCCCAGCGACCACCGCACCATGGCGGGAGAGTCGCCGGCCGCCGCCGCGAACCGGCGGTACTGCTCCTCGATCTCGGTGAACAGATCCACCCCTTTACTCTTTCACGCGACGTGACGGCGGACGACAAGGCAGGATGGACGGGCCATGACCCTCTTCCTCGTGCTCGGCTTCGTCGGTCTGGGCATCATCGCGCTCGCGTTGCTCGTCGGTGACGTCTTCGACGGGATGCTCGACCTCGACGTGCTCGACGGCGATGTCTTCTCCACCGCAGCCATCGGCGGCTTCCTCTCCGCGGGCGGCTTCGGTGCCGCCATCGCGGGCGGCGTGGGCGCCCCCTTGATCGTCTCGCTCCCCGTCGGCGCCGTCGCCGGTGTGGCGATGGCGTGGTTCGCCATCTGGCTGACCCGTCTGCTCAAGGACGACGCCACCGACGCCACCCCGACCACCGGCGACGCCGTGGGGCGCGAGGCCACCGTGGTGACCGCCGTCCCGGCCGACGGCTTCGGCACCGTGAGGGTGCGCATCGGCGGGCACGAGCGCCGGCTGAACGCCCGCCTCGACTCCGACCACCCGATGGCGATCGAGGCCGGCACCGCCGTGCACGTCACGGGCATCCTCTCCCCCACCGCTGTGAGCGTCGCCCCCGTGTGGCGCGAGCTGAACTGACCCACCACCACCACGAAGGAAACCCGCTGTGCCCACCTCTGTGCTCGTACCCATCGGCGGCATCGTCGTCCTGCTCGTCCTGCTCGTGCTGCTGGTCACCAGTCGGTACAAGGTCGCCGGGCCGAACGAGGCGTTCATCGTCACGGGTCGCAAGGGCAAGGCCGTGGTGAACCCCGAGACCGGCGAGATGACCACCGACCTCTCCGGGCAGAAGGTCATCCTCGGTGGCGGCACCTTCGTGATCCCGTTCGTGCAGAAGCTGGCCAGCCTCGACCTCTCCTCCCGCCGCATCTCGGTGCAGATCCGCGGCGCCGTGTCGGGCCAGGGCATCAAGCTCAACGTCGAGGGCGTCGCCATCGTCAAGGTGGGCGGCAACGCCGACCAGATCCGGCTGGCCGCGCAGCGCTTCCTCTCCCAGCAGGCCGACGTCGAGCCCTTCACCCAAGAGGTGCTCGCCGGTGCCCTGCGCTCCATCGTGGGCGGCCTCACCGTCGAGCAGATCATCCGCGACCGTGCGGCGTTCGCCCAGCGGGTGGCCGATGAGTCCGAGAACTCCCTCACCGGCCAGGGCCTGATCCTCGACACCTTCCAGATCCAAGACGTCACCGACGACGGCACCTACCTCGCCGACCTCGGCCGCCCCGAGGCCGCCCGGGTCAGCCAGGAGGCGCGCATCGCCGAGGCGAACGCCCGCCAGGCCGCCGAGCAGGCGCAGATCGCCGCGGAGCAGGAGATCGCCGTCACCCAGCGGGTGCTGGCGCTCAAGCAGGCCGAGATCAAGGCCGAGACCGACGCGGCGGCCGCCCAGGCCGCGGCGTCCGGTCCGCTGGCCCAAGCCGACCGCGACCAGGCGATCCTCACCGAGCAGGAGAAGGTCGCCGTCCGCCAGGCGGCGCTGACCGAGCGCACGCTCGAGACCGAGGTGCGCAAGCCGGCCGACGCCGAGCGCTACCGGGTCGAGCAGGAGGCCGAGGCCAAGCGCAACGCCGAGATCGCTGCGGCCGAGGCCCGCAAGGCCTCGACCATCGCAGCCGCCGAGGCGCAGGCCCAGCAGGCGCGGCTCTCCGGTGAGGCCGACCGCGCCCGTCGTGCGGCTCTCGCCGAGGCCGAGGCCATCGAAGGCGAGAAGCGCGGTGCGGCCGAGCGGGCCCGCCGTGTCGCCGAGGCCGAGGCGTTGCGGGCCGAGGGTGAGGCTCAGGCCGCCGCCACGCTCGCCGTCGGTCAGGCCGAGGCGGAGGCGATGGACAAGCGTGCCGAGGCGTTCGCCCACTACAACGACGCCGCGGTGCTCCAGATGCTCATCGAGGTGCTGCCCAAGATCGCCTCCGAGGTCGCCGCTCCGATCGGCGCCATCGACCAGCTCACCGTCATCTCCGCCGACGGCGCCAACGCCCTGCCCAAGCAGGTCACCGAGAACCTCACCCAGACACTCTCGATGCTCAAGACCGCCACCGGCCTCGACCTCGACGCCCTCATCAAGCGATCCGTCGCCCAGGCCAGCGACTCGATGGGCCTCGAGGGGGGCGAGCCGGCGAGTTCACCGGCCGGCCGGTGAACTCGCCCCTGGGACGGTGAAGTTCCACCGTCCCAGGGGCAGGATCGCCGTCCCACCCCGCGGCCCGCGTCCGAGCACCGTGGACGACGACCCGGGCGCTCAGCCGGCCGGCAGCGCGACGTAGGTGGTCTCGAGGTACTCCTCGATGCCCTCGAATCCGCCCTCGCGACCGAAGCCTGAGGCCTTGACGCCGCCGAACGGCGCGGCGGCGTTCGAGATCAGACCGGAGTTGATGGCGACCATCCCGTAGTCGAGCGACTCCGCCATGCGGATCGTGCGGCCGAGGTCGCGCGTGTACACATAGGCGACCAGGCCGTACTCGGTGTCGTTCGCGCGGCGCACCGCGTCGTGCTCCTCGGTGAACGTCGCGATCGGGGCCACCGGGCCGAAGATCTCCTGGCCGTTGATCTCGGCTTCGGCGGGCACGTCGACCAGCACGGTCGGCGAGAAGAAGTAGCCGCTCTGGAGGCCGGCGTCGTCGGGCGCGGAGCCGCCGGTGAGCACGCGCGCCCCGCCGGCGACCGCGGCATCGACCAGGTTGCCGACCGACTCGACGGCGTCGGGGTTGATCAGCGGGCCGACGTCGACGCCGTCGTCTTGGCCTCGTCCGACCGTCAGCGCAGCCATCCGGTCGGCGAGCTTGGTCGAGAACTCCTCGGCCACGTCGGCGTGCACCAGGAACCTGTTGGCGGCCGTGCAGGCCTCGCCGATGTTGCGCATCTTCGCGGCCATCGCGCCGTCGACCGCGGCATCGACGTCGGCATCGGCGAACACCAGGAACGGCGCGTTGCCGCCGAGCTCCATGCTCACCCGCTGGAGCTGGTCGGCGGACTGCTTGACCAGCAGCCGGCCGACGGCCGTCGAGCCGGTGAAGGAGACCTTGCGCAATCGATCGTCGGCCTGAAGCGCCTTGCTGATGTCGGCATCGTGCGTGGTGGGCACGATGTTGAGGACGCCGTCGGGCAGGCCCGCCTCGCTCATGATGGCGCCCAGGGCGAGCATCGTGAGCGGGGTCTGCGAGGCGGGCTTCACGACCATCGTGCAGCCTGCGGCGACCGCGGGGCCGATCTTGCGCGTGCCCATGGCCAGGGGGAAGTTCCACGGCGTCACGAAGAGGCACGGACCGACCGGCTTCTTCAGGGTCAGCAGCCGCGTGCCGCCGGCGGGGTTCTGGAGCCAGCTGCCACGGATGCGCACGGCCTCCTCGGAGAACCAGCGGAAGAATTCGTTGCCGTACGTGACCTCGCCCTTGGCCTCGGTGAAGGTCTTGCCCATCTCCAGGCTCATGAGCAGGGCGAGATCGTCGGCGCGGTCGTTGATCAGCTCGAACGCCTGCCGCAGGATCTCGCTGCGCTCGCGCGGGGCCGTGGCCGCCCAGTCGGCCTGGGCCGCGACCGCGGCGTCCAGAGCGGCGCGCGCGTCGTCGACGCTGGCGTCGGCCACGGAGGCCAGCACCGACCCGTCCGCCGGGTCGATCACCTCGAACGTCGCGGCGCCGGATGCCTCCCGCCATTGCCCTCCCACCAGGAGGCGGCGGTGCTCATCGGGCAGCAGGGAGGCGAGGTCGACTGAGGTGGCGGTCATGGCTCAGATGCTGCCACCGAGTCGAGGCGAACCCGAATACTGCCGGGTGGGGTATGTGGCATACTCGATCTCGTCGACTTCGGAGGGAGCACTCAGAAGCGACTGCGAACCCCTCGCTGACCCCATGCGGCGAGGGGTCTCGCCTTTTGTTCCTCTCCAGGTCACTGCGCTGCGCGCAGGAACTGCTCGAGCACCGGGCCGGCGGTACCGGAGCCGGACTCGCCCTGCGCCACGTAGACGGCGACGGCCAGGTCGCCCTGGGCAGCCACCATCCAGGCGTGAGTGAGGGTCTTGCCGTCCTTCTCGAACTCGGCCGTGCCGGTCTTGGCGATGATCGCCGGGCCGGGGACGTCGAGCAGGCCGCGCCCGGAGCCGTCGGTGACGACGGCGCGCAGCATCGCCTTGAGCGAGGACGCCTCGCGGGCGGTGAGCGGCGCGACGCCGTCGGGTGCGTCCTCCTGCTGGCCCTGCACCAGCCACGGTACGACCGTGGAGCCCTGCTGCACCGACCCGATCGCGGTCGCCATCGCCATCGGCGAGGCGAGCACCTGCCCCTGGCCGATGGTGTCGGCGGCCTGCACGGTCTGCGACTCCGGCTTCGGCACCGCGCCGAAGTAGGCCGGGAATCCGACCTCGTGGTCGACGCCCACCCCGAGCGATGCCGCGGCGTCACCCAGCTTCGTGCCACCGAGCTTGCCGGACTGGGAGATGAAGGCGGTGTTGCAGGAATAGGCCACGGCGAGCCGTAGCGGGATCTTTCCGATGCCGCCAGCGGGATAGTCGGAGTAGTTCTTGAACTGCTTGCCGTCGATCGTGATCGTCGGCGTGCACGGCAGCACGGTCTGCGGGGTGTCACCGGCACGCAGCAGCGCAAGACTCGTGGCGATCTTGAAGGTGGAGCCGGGCGCGGCCTGCCCGTAGGTGGCGATGTTGTAGCCGTCGTTGCCGGGGCCGTTCGCAGCGGCCAGGATCGCGCCGGTGCTGGGCTTGATGGCGACCAGGGCTGACTCCGGGCCGACGTTCGCCAACGCCCGCTCGGCCGCCTGCTCCAGCCCGACGTCGAGACTGAGCTTCAGGTCGTCGCCGTCGACCGACTTCTGCCTGAAGAGCGTGCGCTCCTCGGCCTGACCGCCGGCGTCGTCGGCCGGCACTGCCACGACCTGCACCCCCGGAGTGCCGCGCAGTTGTTCGTCGTAGCGCGCCTGCAGGCCCGAGAGCCCGGCGACGTCTCCGGACTGGTAGATGTCGGGGTTCTTCTCGACCATCTCCGCCGTCACCGGGCCGACCGAGCCGAGGATCGGTGCCGCGAAGTCTCGCGTCGGGGCGAGCGGCAGCTGCCCTTGGACCACCAGCACACCCGGCACTGCCCGGTAGCCCTGGGCCACCTTCGCCGGCACGTCGCCGACGCGGTAGGTGATGGCCTCCACGAAGGCCTGGTCGCCGGCCGCGGCGACCCGCTTGGCGTAGGACGCCGCGTCGACGTCGGTGAGCCTCGCCAGCCGCTTGGCCCCCGCCACCGCCTTGGCCTTCGACACCTTCGAGCGGTCGATGCCGTAGCGCACCACCGGCCGGTCGGTCACGATGGTCTGCCCGCCGGCACCCTTGATGTCGCCCCGGGTCGGCTCCAGCGTCGTGGCGTCGAGCACCTCGCCGTCGGTCAACTCGGGCTCCACCACAGACGGGGCCCAGCTCGCCTCGAAGGAGTCGCCTGCCTCGGAGAGCTCGACGGTGCTGTCGTAGGTCCACGTGCCGGCCGTGAACGGCCACGACCAGCTCAGCGTCGCGGTGGCGGGCTGGTCGCCGTCTCCGGAGTCGACGGAGCTGACCTCGACCGTGGGCTCGACGTCTCCGAGCCGCTCGACGATGGCCTCGAACTCCTTCTGCGCAGCGCTCGGGTCGGCGAACGGGGCGTCCGAGAGGTCGCCGGCGCTCAGCGCCGCCGCTACGGCGTCGGCGCTCGGCTCGGGGTCGGGCCCCGCATCGACGGCGGAGCAGGCGGTCAGCGGCACAGCGGCAGCGACCGCCACGGCGGCGAGCACACGGCAGGGTTTCCCGAGCATGCCCAGTGTCTACCAGCAGCCACCGACGAACGGCTCACGTCGACCCCTCGAAGCGCGATTTGCGACCCCTCGCGGCACAATTCGCGACCCCTCGCGGCACGATTCGCGACCCCTCGCGGCCGACTCAGCGGCGGGGACGGCGGCCGGGAGGGCCGGAGTCGGCCTTGATCTCGATCAGCTTGCCGGAGATCCGGGTGCCGGCCAGCCGGTCGAGGGTGCCGGGTGGCAGATCCCGGGGCAGCTCGACCAAGGAGAAGTCCGGCTTGATGATGATCTTGCCGAAGTCGCGGCGGTTCAGGCCGCCCTCGTTGGCGAGCGCACCGACGATCTGCCGCGGCTCGACCTTGTGCCGCTTGCCGACCTCGAGCCGGTACATCGCCACCGGTGGGCCGTCGCCGCGGCCGCGCGGCGGTCGTCCGCCCTGGCCGGCCTCGTCGCGGCGTGCGCCCTTGGAGGGCGGCCGGTCGTCGCGGCCGCGGGGCAGCCGGATGTCGTCGCGGGCCGGGTCGAGCAGCAGCGGCGTCTCGCCCTGGGCGACCACGGCGAGCGCGGCGGCCACGTCGGTCTCGGGCACGTCGTGGTGGCGCACGTAGTGCTCGATGATGTCGCGGAAGCCCGAGATGCGGTCGGCCTGCGTGAGCGCCTCGGTGATCTGGTCGTCGAAGCGCGTGAGCCGGGTGGAGTTGACGTCTTCGATGCTCGGCAGCGTCATCTCGGCCAACGGCTGCTTGGTGGCCTTCTCGATGTGCTTGAGCAGGTAGCGCTCGCGCGGGGTCACGAACGAGATCGCGTCCCCCGTGCGCCCGGCCCGGCCGGTGCGGCCGATGCGGTGCACGTAGGACTCGGTGTCGGTCGGGATGTCGTAGTTGACGACGTGGCTGATGCGCTCGACGTCGAGGCCGCGCGCGGCGACGTCGGTGGCGACGAGGACGTCGAGGGCGCCGTCCTTGAGCTGGTTGACCGTGCGCTCGCGCACGTTCTGCGGGATGTCGCCGTTGATCGCGGTGGCCGAGAAGCCGCGGGCCCGGAGCTTCTCGGCGAGCAGCTCGGTCTCGTTCTTCGTGCGGACGAACACGATCATGCCCTCGAAGCTCTCGACCTCGAGGATGCGCGTGAGGGCGTCGACCTTCTGCGGGTAGGAGACGATGAGGTAGCGCTGGGTGATGTTGTCGGCGGTGCGCGTCTTCGACTTCACGGTGATCTCGGCCGGGTCGTCGAGGTACTGCTTCGACAGCCGCCGGATCTGCGCAGGCATGGTGGCCGAGAACAGCGCGACCTGCTTGGTGGCGGGGGTCTCGGCGAGGATCGCCTCGACGTCCTCGGCGAAGCCCATCTTGAGCATCTCGTCGGCCTCGTCGAGCACGAGGAACCGCAGCTCGGAGAGGTCGAGGGTGCCCTTGTCGAGGTGATCTTGGATGCGGCCGGGAGTGCCGACGACGACGTGCACGCCGCGACGCAGGGCCGAGAGCTGGACGCCGTACCCCTGGCCGCCGTAGACCGGCAGCACGCGGATGCCACGCGACTTCGCGGCGTACTTCTCGAACGCCTCGCACACCTGGAGCGCGAGCTCGCGGGTCGGGGCGAGCACCAGCGCCTGCGGCGTCTTCTGGTCGGGGTCGAGGTTGGAGAGGATCGGCAGCGCGAACGCGGCGGTCTTGCCGGTGCCGGTCTGCGCCAGACCCACGACGTCACGCCCCGAGAGCAGGGTCGGGATGGTCGCGGCCTGGATGGCGGACGGCGTCTCGTAGCCGACGGTGGTGACCGCCTCGAGCACCTCCGCAGAGAGGCCGAGATCGGCGAAAGTGGTCTGCGCGGGGGTGGAATCGGGGGATACGTCGGTGTCGCTCACCCGACAACTTTAGTGGGCGTGGTAGCCCGGTTCCTATTTCAGGTTTCTTGGGGGGGCAAACCCGAATCCGGAACCGGACTACCCGGGCTGCCTCACTCCACGGTGACCGACTTCGCGAGGTTGCGCGGCTTGTCGACGTCGAGCCCGAGATGGAGCGAGGCGTGGTAGGCCAGCAGCTGGAGCGGAACGGTCATCAGCACGGGGTCGAGCTCGGCCTCGTTGCGCGGCACGTCGATGCGCGTGAGGTCCACCGCCTCGCTCGTCTCGAGGTCGCCGAGGTCGACGCCCGCATGCGTGACCACCACCAGCGGGCCGCCCCGCGCCGCGATCTCGTGCAGCGCACCGACGTTGCGCTCGGCGAGCTCGTCGTCGGGCACCAGCGCGACCGTCGGCACCGCGGGTGAGATGAGAGCCAGCGGCCCGTGCTTGAGCTCGGAGGTCTGGTAGGCCTCGGCGTGCCGGTAGCTGATCTCCTTCAGCTTCTGCGCGCCCTCCCGGGCGACGGGGTAGCCGCGCACGCGGCCGACGAAGAACAGGGACGGCGCCTCCGCGAGCCGCCGGGCGACGTCGGCGAGCTGCGGCTCGAGGTCGAGCGCCTCCTTCAGCTGCCCGGGCAGCGCCTCAAGCCCGGCGACGATGCGCTGACCGTCGGCGATCGAGAGGTCACGCACGCGGCCCAGCTGGAGGGCGAGCAGCGCGAAGCCGAGGAACATCGAGGTGAGCGCCTTGGTCGAGGCCACGGCGACCTCGGGGCCGGCGTGCAGGTACACCCCGCCGTCCACCGCGCGGGCGATCGCCGAGCCGACGACGTTGACCAGGCCGAGCACCCGGCCGCCCTTGCGCTGGATCTCCTGCACGGCCAGCAGCGTGTCGATCGTCTCGCCGGACTGACTCACGGCCACGTAGAGGGTGTCGGGCTCGATGATCGGGTTGCGGTAGCGGAACTCACTGGCCGCCTCGGCGTCCGCCGGCACGCGGGCGAGCTCCTCGATCAGCTGGGCGCCCATCTGCCCCACGTAGTAGGCCGACCCGCAGCCGAGGATCTTCACCCGCTTCACCGCGCGCAGGTCGCGGGCATCGAGGTTGAGGCCGCCGAGATGCGAGGTGCCGAAGCGTGCGTCGAGCCGGCCGCGCAGCATGCGCTCGGCGCTGATCGGCTGCTCGTGCATCTCGCGGTGCATGTGCGACTCGCCCTCGGCCAGGTCGAGTCCGTCGTCGGCCGCCTCGACCTCGGTGGTGGCGATCGAGGTGCGGTCGAGCCGACCCGACCGATCGTCGGGCAGGTACGTCGAGAGGTCGGTCGCGCTGACCGAGGCCAGCTCGCCGTCGCCGAGGTGCACCACGGTGGTGGTGTAGCGCACGATCGCGGCGAGGTCGCTCGCGACGAACATCTCCTTCTCGCCGACCCCGATCACGATCGGGCTGCCGAGACGCGCGACCACGATCCGGTCCGGGAAGTCGGCGTGCACCACCGCGATGCCGTAGGTGCCTTCGACCTGGGCGAGCGCCTCGGCCACCTTCTCCTCCAAGGTGCTGGCCGGCGACCGAGCCACCAGGTGGGCCAGCACCTCGGTGTCGGTGTCGGAGGCGAGCTCGACTCCGTCGTCCGCGAGGCGGGCCCGCAGCGTGGCGGCGTTGTCGAGGATGCCGTTGTGCACCACGGCCACGCGGCTCTCGGCGTCGGTGTGCGGGTGCGCGTTGCGGTCGGACGCCGGCCCATGCGTGGCCCACCGGGTGTGGCCGATGCCGAGTTTGCCGGCGAAGCGCTTGGGCAGGTCGTCGGCGAGGTCGCGCACCCGGCCGGCGCGCTTGGCGACCTTGAGACCGGCGCTGCCGCCGACCACGGCGATGCCTGCGGAGTCGTACCCCCGGTGCTCGAGCCGGGTCAGTCCCTCGAGCAGCAGCGGGGCCGCCGCCTGGGATCCGATGTAGCCGACGATGCCGCACATGGGTGTCTCCTCGTCTGATGCGTGGAAGGGGGAAGGGGAGGGATCTGGTCAGCCGTGCACGATGCGGCGCAACTGTCGCTCGCTGAGCTCGGGGGCGGCCACGACGCTGTGCCGCAGCTCGGCCGCGATCTGCCGGAAGATGGCGGTGTTCTGCTGCCCGCGCGCCTGGAGCTCGCGGTGCCGCCTGCGCACCAGGTGCTCCAACGGCTCGGCATGAAAGGCGAGCACGTCGCCGATGACGCGAGTCGCCTCGGGCGCCGTGAGTCCGGTCGTCGCGACGACGTGGCGCAGCAGGGCCCCGGCGGGGGCCGGCGAGACGATGTCGGAGGAGGAACCCACGTCCCCGAGCGTGCCGGAGACAGCCCTCGAAGTCACGCAAGTGTGCTCATCTCACCCGATATCGGGTCAGATCGGTCATTTTGCGGGGCAAAGACGTCCGCCGCGGGTCACCCCGGTTTCTTCACCGGCGCTCTCACCCCATCGGGGGAGTAAAATCCCTGCGCCGCGCCGTCAGCGAGGTGCGCCAGTGGAGGAAGCGAGGCGATTTCGGCGACCCTTGGACCACCTCGGTGGGGACGTGTTACCTTGGGTGAACAGAAGGTGAACAGGAGGTGGATCATGGCTGACCCACAGATGTCTGAACTGGTGCGTACCTGGGTGAGCGTGACCGACACGTCCGGTCGCGAGCGACTCGAGGCGCGATGGGTTCTGCCCAGCGCGACGCCGGCACCGCTGGCCGGGGCGCACGCCGCCTGAGCCGAGCCAGCCAGCAGCCAGGCCCGCCAGCAGCGTCGAGGAGCACCCCCGCAGGGTGCGCCTCGACGTTGCTGGCATTTTTCGCGCGTTCTGCTCGGGACGGGAATGAATCGGACCGCGGTCCGATTACAGTGGTTGAATCCTGCACCACTTCCGACACCTCCAGGAGCACCCCATGACCGAGCAGTCCTTCGACACCCCGACCTCCGCCGTCGACGACATCACCGGCGACTACGCCCTCGACACCACGCACAGCCGCCTCGGTTTCAGCGTGCGCCACGCCATGGTGACCACCGTGCGCGGTCACTTCGCCGACTGGAGCGGCACCGCACACATCGACTCCGCCGCCCCCGCCAACAGCTCGGTGACCATCACCGCGCAGCTCGCCTCCATCGACACCGGCAACAAGGACCGCGACGGCCACCTGGCCTCCGGTGACTTCTTCGACGTCGCCCAGCACCCCGAGATGACCTTCACCTCGACCGAGGTCAGCCACGACGGCGAGACGTGGAGCATCACCGGCGATCTCTCCCTGCACGGCGTCACCAAGCCCGTCACCATCGACTTCGAGCAGACCGGGTCGGCCCGCGACCCGTTCGGCAACCTGCGAGTCGGCTTCGAGGGTGCGACCACCATCAACCGCAAGGACTGGGGCCTCACCTACAACGCCGCGCTCGAGACCGGCGGCGTCCTGGTCTCCGACAAGGTCAAGCTCGACCTCGACATCTCCGCGATCCAGCAGGGCTGAGCCCGCCCCGTCGTCCGCTCGCGGCTCGACCCGACTGGGGTCTCAGGCCGTGTGGACGACGGGCTCCACGGGGGCGGCGGCCGGCACCGACGCACGCCGTCGGTACACCGCCGCCACCCGCGGGGTCAACACCATCAGCTCGACGGCCATCACGAGCACCCACCCCACGGCGAGACCGGTCAGACCGCCGAGGCGGGCGCCGGTCGCGGCCGCGACCAGCTCGATCACCGTGAAGCCGCCCAGCAGCGCCGACTCGCGACCGACGTGACCGGTGACCCTCGCCACCGACACGTGGTGGTCACGCACCAGCACCCCGAAACCGGCCAGCGCGATGAGGATGAGGGCGGTCCGTCCCTCCCGGGCGTAGTCGGAGCCGAAGAGCTGAAGCACCACGCCGGCCAGCGGCGCCAGCACGACGTTCGCCGCCAGGCAGGCGGCCACCGAGACCCGCAGGGTGAACCGGAACTCGTCGACGAACTCGCTCGCGTCGCGCGAGCCGGAGGCGAACAGCGCGGTCGAGAGCGCGAGGGGGAGCATGAACACCCCGAAGGCGACCTGGAGCACCGCGTAGAGGTGGCCGGCACTCACCGAACCGAGCACCGCGGACGCCACGATCGGCAGTGCGAAGTACGGCGTCGCCAGGGCCAGGTTGAGCGAGTGGTGCCACACCGACTCCAGCGCCAGGCCCCGGATCGAGCTCAGCCGCGGACGCACGCTGCGCAACCGCACCTCCTGCCGGCGCGCCACCCACAGCGTCAGCGCCACCAGCGAGAGCAGATTGCCCACCAGCCAGCTGCCGTAGATGCCCACCGAGCCACTCGAGGCCACGAGCACGGCGATCGCGGCCAGCAGCAGCAACTTGCTGACGGTGAGCACGATGTTGCGGCCCAGTTGCGGGCCGCCACCGAGCATGCTGAGCAGCGCTTGATCGAGCACCACGCCGGTCGTGTTGACGCCGACGCCCGCGGCGAAGACCGCCGTCGGGAACACCTGATCACCGACGCCGGGCAGCCCGGTCATCGACATCGGCAGCGCGAGCGCCACGACGAGGGCCAGCACCGCCCCCGCCACTGCGGAGAGCAGCGCAGCGGTGACCAGCAGTTCGCGACGCCCGGTGCGCATCGCCGGGAGCCGCGCCACGAGCAGCGTGCCCAGCCCCAGCATCGCGAGCGTGCTGATGAGGTTCATCGCCGAGATGGCCGTGGCGGCCTCGCCGAGATCCCCGGTCGAGAACAGCCGCGCGCCCAGTGCCCAGAACACGAAGCCCAGGCCGGAGGTCAGGCCGGTCGTGAGCACGAGCGAGGCAGCGCTGCCCACGAGAAAGGAGGGGAGCGGCAGCCTGGCCAGCCGTCCACCCTCCGTCTCGTGAGTCGACTCCTCCACGTCGTCGCTCACGGTGCGTCCTCCAGTCCTCGGGCGGTCTCAGAATAGGCCCCGGCCGTCGGGTCGCCGATCGCTTGTCCGAACCGCATCACCCCCACCTGGGAGACGCGTCACACCATCTTGTGTGTGGGCTGTGCGTCATCGGCTACTCCGCGTGAGCACGCACTTCGCCACCCGCTTCGACTCGTGGGCTGCGAGATCCTCGCCGGCGCAGCGCCAGCACCTCTACGTCCCGGACGAGCTCGTCGAGCAGGTCATGCCGGCGCCGACCTGACCCCCGCGCGATCACGAACCCGGCAGCCGCACCGTGGTGACCACCTCGGTGACCGAGGGCCGGCGCGGGGTGGAGGAGAAACCGAAACCGGGCTCGGGGTACACCGGCGCCAGCGCTCCGAGCTCGACGCCGTCGAAGTGCCCGGACGACGCCACCAAGGCCCGGTGGCTCGTCGCGCCGTAGTACTCGGTGCGGCCGCCGCCGGCGGTGCCGCGGGTGCGTACGCCACGCATCAGCACCCGGGCCACCGGGTCGGTGAGTGCGCAGAAGGCCGGACTCGTGGCCAACCGATCCGGCACCAGAGAGAGCAGCCGACCCAGCGGGGTCCTACCCCCCACCTCGAGGTCGAGGTGCAGCGAGGACGAGCGCACCGCCCACGCGTCGTCCGGGCCGGTCACTGCGAACGGCTCGATGCGCACCTCGTCGAAGGAGTACGTGGCGGCCACGAAGTCGGCCACCTCCTCGTTCGGAGCCAACAGCACCCGTCGTCTCGCAGCCGTGGCGACCATCGCATCGGCGAACGACCCGAGCGGACTCGTGTGCCACCGCCCCACCACGACCCGTACCCCCGAGACCGACCCGACCCCGGCGATCGCCCCCTCGAACCGCTGCTTCATGCCCCGACCCTAGGCGTGACCCGTCACCAGTTTTCACCTGACCTGCCACGACTTTCAGGCAACACCCGTGCACCGGGGTTACCCTGCGGTAATGACCGACGACGCCCCCATCCCGTACTTCGGGCTGACGCCCGACCATCTCGAGCTCAAGGACTGGCTGCACACCTTCGCCGCCGACGTCATCCGGCCCGCCGCGGCCGAGTGGGACGAGAAGGAGGAGTTCCCCTGGCCGGTGGTCGAGGAGGCCGCCAAGGCCGGCATCTACTCCTTCGACTTCTTCGCCACCCAGTCCTTCGACCCCTCGGGCCTGGGTCTCCCGCTCTTCATGGAGGAGATCTTCTGGGGCGACGCCGGCATCGGCCTCTCCATCGTCGGTACCGCGCTGGCCGCGGCGGGAGTGCGCGCCAACGGCACCGACGAGCAGGTCATGGAGTGGGTGCCGCAGATGTTCGGTGAGCCCGGCGACCTCAAGATCGCCGCGTTCTGCTCCTCCGAGCCGGACGCCGGCAGCGACGTCGGCGCCATGCGGACCCGTGCGATCTACGACGAGGCGAGCGACGAGTGGATCCTCAAGGGCACCAAGACGTGGGCCACCAACGGCGGACTCGCCGACGTGCACGTGGTCACCGCCGTCGTCGACCCCGACCTGCGCAGCCGCGGGCAGGCGTCGTTCGTGGTGCCGCCGGGCACCAAGGGGCTCAGCCAGGGGCAGAAGTTCCACAAGCACGGCATCCGCGCGTCGCACACCGCCGAGGTCGTGCTCGACGACGTGCGGATCCCCGGGCGCTGCCTGCTCGGCGGCAAAGAGAAGCTCGACGCGCGGCTCGCCCGCGCGCGCGAGGGGGCCAGCTCGAGGGAATCCGGTGGGTCGAACGCGAGCATGGCCACCTTCGAGCGCACCCGCCCGGCGGTCGGCGCACAGGCCGTCGGCATCGCCCGCGCGGCCTACGAGGTCGCGCTGGACTATGCCAAGACGCGCGAGCAGTTCGGCAAGCCGATCATCGAGAACCAGGGGGTCGCGTTCCAGCTCGCCGACATGAAGACGGCGATCGACGCCTCGCGGCTGCTGGTGTGGCGCGCCGCGTGGATGGCCGCCAACGGCAAGCGGTTCGAGAACGCCGAGGGTTCGATGTCGAAGCTCATGGCCGGCGAGACCGCGGTCAAGGTGACCACGCAGGCCATGCAGATCCTCGGCGGCAACGGCTTCACCCGTGAGTACCCGGTGGAGCGCTGGTCGCGCGACGCGAAGATCTACACCGTCTTCGAGGGCACCTCGGAGATCCAGCGACTGGTCATCGCGCGCACCGTCTCCGGCGCTCCCATCCGCTGACGTCATGCCAGGTGACCTGCCATGAAAACTCGTGGCAGGTCACGTGAAAACTCGTGGCAGGTCACGTGAAAACTGGCGACGGGTCAGCGACTCATCGGACGGTGACGGAGGGGTCGAGCTCGTCGAGGACATCGGGGTCGTCGGCGTCGGCGTGGTAGTCGTCGTCAGAGGTGATGTCGTCGCCCTCCGGCACACCGGTCATCCGCAGGATCGGCGTGACCACCACCACCACGATCACGTTCGCCACGAACGCCACGACCGCGATGTAGACCTTCGTGTCGGTGAACGGGAACATCACCAGCGAGCCGCCGAAGTGACTGCCGGGGTCGCCTGGGGTCGCGACTCCGTAGGCGAGCCAGGTGCCGTAGAGCATGCCGACGGCCCATCCGGCGAGCAGTGCCCACCGGTGGCACCACCGGGTGAAGAGACCGACCACCACCGACGGCAGTGTCTGGAGGATCCACACGCCGCCGAGGAGCTGGAGGTTGATGGCGAAGTCGTTCGGGAGCGCCAGCACGAACACCAGGGCGCCGAGCTTGACCACGAGCGAGACCAGCTTGGCCTGCCTGGCCTCCTGGGCGGGCGTGGCCCCACGGTTGATGAAGGCCCGGTAGATGTTGCGCGTCCACAGGTTCGCCGCGGCGATGGACATGATGGCGGCCGGCACGAGCGCACCGATGGCGATGGCGGCGAAGCCGACGCCGGCGAACCAGCCGGGGAACTCGTTCTCGAACAGCTGCGGCACCGACTGCTGGGCGTTGTCGACCTTGACGCCGGCGGCGACCGCCACGAAGCCGAGCAGCGCCAGCAGCCCCAGCAGGAACGAGTAGGCGGGCAGCAGCGAGGCGTTGCGGCGGATCACCGAGCGGTCCTTGGTGGCCAGCACACCGGTGAGCGAGTGCGGGTACATGAACAGGGCCATGGCCGAGCCGAGCGCGAGCGAGGCGTAGGCCCACTGCGCGGCGCCGGGCGGGATGATGGCTCGAGCGTTGGCCCCGCCCGCGGCGATCGTGTCGGCGTTGTCGGCGTTGAAGCCGTTGAAGGAGTCCTTGGCGGCGTCGAAGACCGCACCCCAGCCGCCGACCTGGCTGGGCAGGTAGAGGACGGCCACGATGATGACCAGGTAGATCAGGGCGTCCTTGACGAACGCGATGAGTGCCGGGGCCCGCAGGCCCGAGGAGTAGGTGTAGGCGGCGAGCACGGCGAAGGCGATGAACAGCGGCAGATCCTTCACGAACCAGTTGCCCGTGGTCGTGCCGATGCCCATGACCTCGAGCACCACCTGCATGCCCACGAGCTGCAGCGCGATGTAGGGCATCGTCGCCAGCAGCCCCGTGACGGCGACCGCCAGACCGAGCCCGCGGGAGCCGTAGCGGCCCGTGACGAAGTCGGCCGGCGTCACGAACCCGTGGCGGTGACTCACCGACCACAGCCGGGGCAGGAACAAGAAGATGAGCGGGTAGACGACCACCGTGTAGGGCACGGCGAAGAAGCCGACGACGCTGCCGGCGTACATCGTGGCCGGGACGGCGATGAAGGTGTAGGCGGTGTAGATGTCGCCGCCGACCAGGAACCACGTGATGAACGTGCCGAAGCCGCGTCCGCCCAGGCCCCACTCGTCGAGCGAGCCCATGTCGTCGGCTCGCCGCCACCGGGCGGCGGCGAAACCCATCACCGTGACGAGCAGGAAGATGAAGACGAAGACCCCGACGGCGACCCCGTTCATCGGTGGCCCCCCTTGCCGGACGCCGAGGCCTCGCGCTCACGCCGCTCGGCGAGCAGCGTCACGCGATAGGCCGCCGTGGTCAGCAACGCCGCCACGATGATGAACGCGAACTGGAACCAGAAGTAGAACGGGAAGCCCCACAAGGTGGGGCCCTCCCGGTCGTAGATGGGCACCAGCAGTGGCACGACGACGGCCGGCGCGAGCAGCAGCAGAGCGAGCAGCCAGGGGCCGCTTCGGCGAACCCGGGGCCGCGCGGGGCGGGACCGGTCGCCGGACGGTGAGTCCGTCATGGGGAGCTCCTCCCGAGAGCACGGTTGACACCGCCAACCTAGACCCGGTCTGTGAGCGGTGTCACGTCGAGCGGTCGTGGCACGATCGACTCATGCACGATGCCCCCCGGCTCTACCGCGACCTGGTCGAGGCCATCGCGGCCCTGGCTCTCGACCTCCCCGCCGACTCGCTTGCCGCCGTCGTGCCTGCCACCCCGCAGTGGAGCGTGCGCCAGCTCATCGCGCACCTCGCGGGAGGCCCAGCCGACGCCGTCGCCGACCGTATGGACGGCGCACCCGGGCCGTCGTGGACCACGCGCCACGTCGCCGAGCGCGAGGGCCGCGCGGTGGCCGACCTGGTCGAGGAGATGCGCGCCAACACCGACGCCGTGGCGGCGAGCGTCGAGGACAACCCCCGCCCGGCCATCGTCTGGGATCTCGCCGTGCACCACGCCGACCTGCACGAGGCGCTCGGCCGTGGCGTACCGCCCGAGTGGTCCTGGTCACCGGTGGTGCACGCGCTGGCACCGATGCTGCTGAGCAAGGTGCCGGCCGAGGTCCACTGCGGTGACGCCACCTACGGGGCCGGCGGACCCGACGTCACGGTCGACCCCTATGAGCTGTTCAGGGTCGCGTTCTCTCGCCGGTCGCGGGCCCAGGTGAGCCGGGTGTTCGCGGGTCGGGTCGAGTCGGCGCTGCTCGACGAGCTACCGATCTTCGGCCCCCGCGACGACGACCAGCCCGTGCCCGAGGCAGGCTGAGCGCGCCTACCAGCCCCAGCTCCCGGGCACCCCCTTGAACGGGCCGACCACGCGATCGGTGATCCAGCCGCCGTAGAACCCGCCCTCCTGCGGGCGCACCCGCTCACCGTCGACATAGGCCGCCTCGACCGCCGCGGGCATCACCGAGACCGCACCGGCCAGGTCTGCAAAGGCGGGCGTCGGGTCGGGGTAGGTCCAGGCCGCGCGCTCGGCGAGTACGGGCCCATCCTCCGCGGCCGCGAGGTCGAAGTACGACGCCGCGCCCTTCCACTCGCAGTGACTGCTGCCGAACGTGGGACGCAGCACGCCGGGCGCGAAGGCCGAACTGGGCAGGTAGTAGGTGGGCGGGTGACTCGTCTCGAGCACGCGCCACCCATCGCTCGTGGTCGCGATGGACGTGCCACCCAACACGATCTCGATCCGCTCGTCGGTTCTCTCGAGTCGCGGCGGTCGAGGGTAGTCCCAGACCGACTCCTGGCCGGGTCCGGGCGCGATCGGACGAGGGCGTCTCATGCCGCCAGTACAGCCGCTCCTGCCGATGGCTGGGCCACCCCGGTGGCGTCCCGCGGCGGTCAGCGCGGCGGTCAGCGCGGCGCGCCGGCCTCGACCCGCAGGTTCATCAGGTCCAGGCCGTCACGCAGTTCTTCACCGGAGTCGTACATGCCGGTCACCTGGTCCAGCAGGACCGCGCTCCAGGTGGGCTCCGTGGTGAACAGGTCGGGGCCGAAATAGGCCTCGAGGGCCGAGTTGGCTTCATCGTGAGTGAGACTCATGAGCGCCAATATGGCAGGTGGCCTGCGCGTTTGCCGCGCATGTGACGAAAGTTTCACCCGGTCTCCGCGCGGGCGCTCCCTCGTTGGGGTGAAGCACCCTGAGGCACTCTGGTCCCGTGAGCAACCAGCTGCCTCCCCACGTGATGGTCCTCTTCGGCGCCACCGGCGACCTCGCCGCCCGCAAGCTCTTCCCCGGTCTGTATCGGCTGGCGGTCGACGGCCGGATGCCGACGTCGTACGCCGTGATCGGCTCCGGCCGGCACTCGCCGGGCACCGACGAGGAGTTCCGCGAGCAGGTGCGTCGTGGTCTGGAGAAGAGCGTCGACGATCTTGACGACGCCGTCGCCGACGATCTCTGCTCCCGCGTCAGCTTCCGCACCGCCGACAGCGACGACGGCGCCGACCTGGCGAGCGCCGTCCACGAGGCCGAGCAGCGGATCGCCGACGAGGCCGGCGTCGAGGTCGCCGAGACGCGACGGCTGCTCTACCTCTCGATCCCGCCCAAGGCGATGCAGAAGATGATCGGCATGCTCGGTCACGAGGGTCTGGTCGAGCGGGCCCGGGTCGTGGTCGAGAAGCCGTTCGGCACCGACCTGGCCAGCTCTCGGGAGCTCGACGACGCCATCAAGGAGGTCGCCGACGAGGACCAGGTCTTTCGCATCGACCACTTCATCGGCAAGGAGGCGGTCCAGAACATCCTGGCGCTCCGCTTCGCCAACGGGCTCTTCGAGCCCGCCTGGAATCGCGGCTCCATCGAGTCGGTGCAGATCGACGTGCCCGAGGCGCTCGGTCTGGAGGGCCGCGGATCGTTCTACGAGTCCACCGGCGCCCTGCGGGACATGGTCTCGACCCATCTCTCCCAGCTGCTCGGCTTCGTGGCGCTGGAGGATCCGGGCTCGTTCACCGAGCGCGACCTGCGTGACTCCAAGTCGGCGGTCTTCGAGGCGATGCGACCGCTCGACCCGGAGCGCTGCGTGTTCGGCCAGTTCGTGGGCTACCGCGACGAGAAGGACGTCGACCCCGACTCGCAGGTCGAGACGTTGGTGGCCTTGGAGGTGTGGGTCGACAACGACCGTTGGCGCGACGTGCCGTTCTACCTGCGCACCGGCAAGGCGATGGCCGAGGGGCGGCGCACCATCACGATCCGGTTCCGCGACCCGGAGTCCGGCATCTTCGGTCCGGCCCCACACGAGAGCCGCAACGAGCTGGTGCTCGAACTCACCGACCACCCTCAGGTGCGGGTCGACCTGCTGGGCAAGAAGCCCGGGCCCGACATGGAGTTGCTCGAGGCCTCGATGTGCCTCGACTACGCCCGGGCCGTGCCGGACGGCGACCCGCTCGAGGCCTACGAGCGGCTCCTGCTCGACGTCATGCGCGGCGACCGCTCGCTGTTCACCCGCGCCGACGAGGTCGACCGCATCTGGCAGGTCTGCCAGCCGCTGCTCGACCAGCCGCCGGCCGCACAGCCCTACGAGCAGGGTTCGTGGGGTCCGCAGGCCGCCCTCGACCTGCCGAAGGGCGGCTGGAGCCTCGGCGACTGATCCGGGCTGGTCAGGCCGACCACAGCCCGGTCGGGAGCCCGACCGAGGTGACGATCTCCCGGATCGCCTCGGCATTCTCCCGCGTGACCAGCAACATGAGCCCTCTCCCCGGCGGGGCGGTGAGCGCCGTGGCCAGCGCGTCGAGCGGCACGAGCCGGCAGCCGGCCGGCTCGCCGGGCGCACCCAGCTCGACGTAGGAGTCGGCCACACCCACCCGCAGCGTCGGGCCGGCGCCGTCCGTGCACCAGAGACCGACGAAGTGGCCGACGTCGAAGGCCTCTCCCAACGGTCCGGTGCGCAGGTTCGCCAGCACCCCGACCGGCACGCCGGTCTCGACGATCCCGTCGAGGAGCCCGTCGAGCCGGCGCGTCACGCCCTCGACACCGGCCATAGGCAGCGCGACCAGCTCGACCCGGTCGCCGCACACCTCCGTGATGCCGCGCGCCAGCCCGGCGGCGTCCGTGCCGGACGCCTCGAGCGCCGCCGCCCGTGGCAGCTGCTCCCAGTGGGTTCTCAACCACGGCGCGCCGGCGGGACGCCAGGCCGCCACGTCGTGCGGCCAGATGCGGGTGCCGGCCGCCCGGGCGAGGTCGACCACCGTGGGCGGATCGGTCAGCACCGCACGCAACGCGTGCGACGCCGCGAACGGGCCGCACAGCTGGTCCGGCTGCGGCAGCACGCGGCCGGCTACGACCCGCTCCCCACCCGGCAGCACGCGGCGCCCACCGCCCAGCGGCAGCCTGGAGGCTCCAGCGCTCACGCGTCGTCCCGGGCGTCGGCCCGCAGCCGGAACACCGCGAACCCGGTGGCCATCACCGCGGAGACCAGCGCATACAGCCACTGACCGCGCCAGACCATGCCCACCGCGCACACGCAGAACAGCGCGACGTAGACCCAGGCCAGCTTGTACTGCGTCGAGTCCTGGATCGCCACCACACCAGCCTGCCCCAACCCCGGTGGCATCTGGGTGAGCCGGGGCCGACGCACCCGGGGGTCGGACGGCGTTTCTGTCCCTGGGACGTCGAAACTTCGTCGTCCCAGGGGCGAATTCACCGGACGTCCGGTGAATTCGCCCCCCACCGAGCCGCCCGCCTCAGTACAGCCAGCGCAGCGACGACACGACCTGTTCGACCGACTGCTCACCGATCCACGCCTGGTCGGCGTCGCGGCAGGCGAGGAAGGCCCCGAAGAGCCTGCGGCCGAGCACGTCGCGCACCAGGTCACAGCCCAGCAGAGCCGCCTGCTGATCGGCGTAGTCGGTGGGCAGGGCCGCGATGCCGGCCGCCGCGCGCTGCTCGTCGCTCCAGCCCCCGACGTCCTCCTGCACCGGCTCGGGCAACGCAGCACCGTCACGCACCCCGGCCAGGCCGGCGGCGATGACGACGGCCAGCGAGAGGTAGGGGTTCGCCGAGGCGTCGCTGGCCTTGAGCTCGACGTTGGTGGCCTCCGCGCCGACCAGGCGGGTGGGCGGTACGAGTCGCAGCGCCGCCTCCCGGTTCTCGACCCCCCAGCAGCCGTAGGCGCCCGCCCAGTAGTGCGGACGCCGCCGCATCAGGGAGCCGGTCGACGGCGCCGTCACGCCGACCAGGCCGGGTAGCTCGCGCAGGAGCCCGGCGACGTAGCCGGCGCCGTCGTCGGAGAGTCCGTACGGACCGTCGCCGTGCAGCACGTTGGCGCCGGTGTCGAGGTCGACCAAAGAGGTGTGCAGGTGCCAGCCGTTGCCGGCGCCGTCAGTGGTGGTGAGCGGTGCGAGGCTGGCGCGGAGCCCGTGGGCGCGGGCGGCCGCGTGCACGAGCTGGCGCACCAGCACCTGCGCGTCGGCTGCGGCGAGGGGTTCGAGCGGAGCGATGGCGAGCTCGACCTGGGCTCCGCCGTACTCGGCGTGCACCTGGCCGACCGGCACGCCTGCCTCGGCGAGGTCGCCGAGCAACTGCACGACGAACTCGTCGACGTCGAGCAGCGCCTTGGGCGAGTACGCCGGGCCGCGGTGCGCGGGCACGAGTTCGGCTCCTCCCTCGACACCAGGGTCGACGCCGAGCGTCATCTCGACCTCGAACCCGGCTCGCACCCCGAACCCGGCCTCGGCGGCGACCTCGACCTGGCGCTCGAGCACGGCGCGCTGGCAGTACGGCCACGTCTCGCCGTCGGCACTGACCTGCCGCCCGCTGACCCACGCCAGACCCGGCTGCCCGGGGAGCGGCACGATGCCGGCGAGCTCGTCGTCGGGGTCGAGCACGGGCAGCAGGCGCACGTCGCCGGACGGTGTCGAGAGGCCGTCGTGGGCGAAGGTGATGCCGTCGTGGGAGTCGAAGACCGCGAAGACGGCGGTGATGCCGACGCCGCGCCGGGCGGTGGCCTCGAGCTGGGAGAGCGGCACGGTGCGCGAGCGCACGATGCCGTTGTTGTCGACCCAGCCGATGCTCACGCCTCTGACCCCGTGCCCGGCGAGACGGTCGACGACCGCCGTCAGGTCGGCGGGGGCGCCGTCGTGGGCGAATGGGCCGGCGCTCGGTCCGGCGTGCGGGTCCGCGTCAGGTGCCATGCGGTGACGCTACTCGCTGGTGGGCACCTCTAGATTTCCTGGTTGTGATCAGCAACCGGTCGGCGAGCCGCCTGCGCGGCCTGGTGGCCGACACGCGACCGCTGGCCGAACCGCACTTCCGACGGCTGTGGCTGGCCAACATCGTGACCGTCGTCGGCGCGCAGCTCACCATCGTGGCGGTGCCGGCCCAGATCTACGCCGACACCGGCTCCTCGGCGTACGTCGGGCTCACCGGCCTCTTCGGCCTGGTGCCCCTGGTCGTGTTCGGGCTCTACGGCGGCGCCCTGGCCGACGTGTTCGACCGGCGCAGCATCTTGCGGGTCACCACCCTCGGCCTCATCGTCACCAGCGGGCTCTTCGCTGCGCAGGCCTTCGCGGGCTCCACGAACGTGTGGCTGCTCCTCTCGCTGTTCGCGGTGCAGCAGGCGTTCTTCGCCGTCAATCAGCCCACGCGCAGCGCGGTGCTGCCGCGGCTGCTGCCCGCTGAGCAGCTCCCGGCAGCCAACTCGCTCCAGATGACCGTCTTCCAGGCGGGCGCGATCGCGGGCCCGCTGGTGGCCGGCGTGCTCATCCCGTTCACCGGCTACGCCTGGCTCTACACGGTCGACACCGTGACGCTCGGCGCCACCTTGTGGGCCGTCGTCCGGCTGCCGCCGCTCCCGGTGGACGACGGCGGCGCGGCCAAGGCGCCCGGGCTCGGCGCGGTGGTCGACGGGTTCGCCTACCTGCGCACGCAGCCGGTGCTGCTCATGTCGTTCGTGGTCGACATCATCGCCATGGTCTTCGGCATGCCCCGGGCGCTCTTCCCCGAAATCGCTCACGTCGACTTCGGGGGCCCCGAGGCGGGCGGCCTGGCCTTCGCCCTGCTCTTCGCGGCGATCCCGGCGGGTGCCGTGGTCGGCGGGGTGCTCAGCGGCTGGGTCTCTCGCGTCGAGCGCCAGGGGCTCGCCGTCGTCGTGTGCATCGTCGTGTGGGGCGTGGCGATGGTCGGCTTCGGTGTCGCGGTGTTGCTGGCGGACCTCGCGCGGACGCCGATGCTCCTCGCTGCGGTGGCCTTGCTCGCCGTGGGCGGCGCCGCCGACATGGCCTCGGCCGCCTTCCGCTCCTCGATCCTCCAAAGTGCCGCCACCGACGCGATGCGGGGCCGGCTCCAGGGCGTGTTCATCGTGGTCGTGGCCGGGGGACCTCGCGTGGCAGACGTCGCCCACGGTGCGTCGGCAGCCGTCGTCGGGGCGGGTGCGGCAGCCGCGGGCGGCGGCGTCCTCGTCGTGATCGGGGTCGTGGTCGCCGCGCTCGTCGTGCCGTCGTTCGTGCGCTATCGGGTCACGCGCTGACGCGCCGCTCCCACAGGCCGCGCACGTAGGCCATCTGCCCGGCGTGGGCCGAGCCTTCGTCGGCGAGACTCACCAGGCGCACGCCGAGCGTGACGGGTGGATCCCACCGCTCGTCGACGACCCGGTCGAGTTCGTCGGGGGTCAGGTGCGGGAGCCAGGAGCGGGCTCGCTCATAGACCGCGGAGAGGTACTCGGCGAGGAGGGCGGCGTCCGCGCGCACGGCGGCCACCTCGTCGCTGGAGTGCCCGTAGCCGATGGCGGCGTCGTCGAAGGGCAGGCCGAAGCGCCTGGTGAAGCCTTCGGCGGTGTAGAGCTGCTCGTGCCCCGCGACGTCGGCCACGTGGTCGTCGACCACGCGCGCCAGGTGCCACGCGAGCCAGCCCACCGGGTTCGCCTCGGCGTCGGGTCGCCAGGCCAGCGCGTCGACGCCGAGATCGTCGAGAGCCGCCAGGGCCGCTTGCTGGGCCCGGTCGAAGCAGTCGTCGAGCAGCGCGGTGGTGTCCATGCCTCGGAGGCTACGCCGCGGGCGCCGACTGGCCGACCGATCGCACGGGCCGAGGGCGCTCTCACCCGGTTGGGCAGCGATCGCCACGCCGCCTTCGCGCCTTTTCCTGAGAGAGTGCCGGTCATGAGCACGCCGCTCGACGACGTTCGTCCCTCCCCCCTCGTGGCCGAGGCCGAGGAGCGCCGCGCCTGGCTGCACGACCTCGCCTACCGGTTGCTCGGCTCGGCGAGCGAGGCCGACACGGTCGTCGAGCGCACCCTCGACCGGCTGCGAGCGACCCCCGAGAGCGACGTGCTCGACCTGGGCACGTGGCTGGTCACCGACGTCGGTCGCGACGCGCTGCGCCGACTCCGCGAGCGCCGGTACCGCCGCGCCGCCCAGCCCGTCGACACCGACGTGGCCGAGGCGGCCGGGCTCCCCGCCGTCGACGACCCGGCGCGCGAGGCCGGGCTGGCCCAGGAGGTGGGGGTGACCCTGCTCGCGGATCTGGAGGGTCTCGCACCCGCCGAGCGGGTGGCGCACGTGCTGCACGACGTCCTCGGGCTGCACTTCGAGGACGTCGCCGGCGTCCTCGGGCGCACCTCGTGCGCCGCTCGCCAGCTCGCCGGGCGAGCCCGCGCGGAGCTCGATCTGCTCGACCACGCGCGGCCGACCGCGGCCGAGGAGCACCGCGCCTTCGTCGTGAGCCTGTTGAGCCGGATGTCGGGCCCCCTGCCGGCCGGAGCCGACGGAGCCCGCTCGCCGCTTGCCCAGACCGTCGAACTGCGCTCCGACGCCGCCGCCGCGCGGGCTGGCCTGCCCGACCACGCCGTGGGCCGGGCCCGGGTCGCCGCCGCTCTCGAGAGCCTCCAGGAGCCCCGGCCGGTCGTGCTCGACGGCTACGCCGCGATCGCCGGTCATCTCGCGACCGAGCCCGTCCTCGTCGGTCTGGTCGTCGACGACGAGGGCGTGACCCAGATCGACGCCATCGCGGACCCGGTCGTGCTCGACCTGCTCGACCTGCACGGCTGATCTTCGACGCGGGCCGAGGCCGCTGTCGCATCGGCGATGAGTCCGGCTGTCGGCGCCGGTCTCTAGGGTCGTGCACCTCACCTCACGAACCATTCGATCGCCCCGCACTCCACGAGCCCGGCGGGCGCCGGGAGGCAGGTCCAGCGCATGACCGACATGATCCGGGCGACCGGCCTCCGCAAGAGCTTCAAGGAGGTGCAGGCCCTCGACGGCCTCGACCTCGCCGTGCCCGAGGGCCAGGTGCTCGCCCTGCTCGGCCCCAACGGGGCCGGCAAGACCACGGCGGTCCGGGTGCTCACCACCCTGCTGCGCCCCGACTCCGGCAGCGCGATCGTCGCGGGCGTCGACGTCCTGGCCGACCCTGACGGCGTGCGGGCGCGCATCGGCCTCTCCGGGCAGTACGCCGCAGTCGACGAACACCTCACCGGGCTCGAGAACCTCGAGATGGTGGGGCGCCTCTACGGCCTCGGTGGCGCCGCCGCACGCCGTCGCGCCGCCGAGCTGCTCGACCGCTTCGGGCTCACCGAGGCCGGCAACCGGCCGTCGAAGACGTACTCCGGCGGCATGCGGCGGCGCCTCGACCTCGCCGGCGCCCTCGTGGCGGCACCGCCCGTGCTGGTGCTCGACGAGCCCACGACCGGGCTCGACCCCGCCAGCCGTGTGCAGATGTGGGAGGTCATCCGCGAGCTCGTCTCGGGTGGTGCCACCCTGCTGCTCACCACGCAGTACCTCGAAGAGGCCGACCGGCTCGCCGACGACATCGTGGTCATCGACCACGGTCGCGCCATCGCCCAGGGCACAGCCGACGAGCTCAAGGCGCAGACTGGTGGCGAGCGGGTCGAGGTCGTGCTCGCCGAGCCTTCCATGGTCGGCGCGGCGCGGGCCGTGCTTGCCGAGGTCGCCTCCGGGGAGATCGAGCTGAAGGCGGGTGGCCGAGAGCTCACCGCTCCCGTCGCCGGGGGTCTCGCCGCCCTGGGCCACACGGTGAGTGGCCTGCAGCAGGCCGGCATCGCGGTGCTCGACCTCGGGCTGAGACGCCCCACGCTCGACGACGTCTTCCTCAGCCTCACCGGTCACGCCTCCGAGGCACCAGCCGGCTCCCCCGGCGATCCTGACTCCGCCGAGACCGAGGAGGCCCTCCGATGAGCACCCCCAGCGCGGGCTCCGACCTGCCCGCACCCACCCCGCTGCCCTACCGGCGCCCTTCCGGCCCCGGCCGCGCCCTGGTCGACGGCTGGGTCGTGGCGAAGAGGAACCTCATCAAGATCAAGCGCGTCCCCGAGATCCTCGTGTTCGTGCTGATCAGCCCGATCATGTTCGTGCTGCTCTTCGCGTTCGTGTTCGGTGGCGCCATCGACCCCGGCGACGGCGTCGGCTACCGCGAGTTCCTCATCGCCGGCATCTTCGCCCAGACGGTCGTCTTCGGAGCCACCTTCACCGGCGCCGGGCTGGCCGACGACATGGCCAAGGGCATCATCGACCGGTTCCGCTCGCTCCCGATGTCACCGGCGGCGGTTCTCGTGGGCCGCACGACCTCCGACGTCGTCTACAACGTGCTCTCGCTGGTGATCATGGCGCTCACCGGGCTGCTCGTCGGCTGGCGGATCCGCGAGGGGTTCCTCGACGCCCTGCTCGGCTTCGGGCTGCTCCTGGTGTTCGCCTACGCGATCAGCTGGGTCATGGCCTACATCGGCCTCGTGGTGCCCAGCGTCGAGGTCATCAACAACGCCTCGTTCGTCGTCATCATGCCGCTCACGTTCGTCTCCAACGCCTTCGTGCCGCTGGAGTCCTTCGACGGCGTACTGCGCCAACTCGTGCAGTGGAACCCCGTCTCGGCCCTCACCCAGGCCAGTCGCGACCTCTTCGGCAACGTCAGTGCCTCGGCCGCCGCGCCCGACGTGTGGTCGATGCAGCACCCCGCCCTCTACACGCTGGTCTGGGTGCTCGGCATCCTGCTCGTCTTCGTGCCGTTGTCGGTCCGGCAATACAGCCGAGCTGGAGGTTGATGGCCATGATCACCCCAAGGGGTGAGATCCGGACCGACACGCGATAGTCTCGCGCCACCGTCCCCCCGCGGTCAGTCGACGACGAGGGAATGGAGTGTGCGTGCTGCGCGACAGAGCCGGTTCGACCGGGGCCGCTATGGAGGTGCCCACACGCTTCATCGACGCTGGTCCACGCGTCGAAGCGGGTGCGGCGGGTCTTCTCGTCCTCGACGCCGCGGGCGTCATCCAGTACGTCGACCAGGCAGCTGACGATCTCCTCGGCGAGCGCGATCGCATCGGTCACGCATTCGAGCTGCCGCTCGACACCAGTGCGCCGCAGCGCATCGAACTCGTCGACCGGTGGGGCTGCGTGCGCAGCGTCTCGGTGACCGTGAGCCAGGTCGACGGTGCCGCCGGCGGGCCCGGCGGCTACGTCGTGGTCTGCCGGGATCTCGTGGAGCACGACGCCGCGCTCGAGGCCGTCCGGCGGCAGGTCGAGGACGACCGCGAGCTCTCGGCGATCGCCTTCCGCGAACTGCACGACTCCCTCGGTGGCCTGACCTGGACCCTCGACACCCTCCAGCGGCGCTGGGAGCACCTCGACGAGCGCGAGCGCCGCAGCCAGCTCGTCCGCATCGACCAAGCCGTGGGATCGCTCGCGGCCACGGTCGCCGGCTATCTGGTGCCCGACCACCCGGTCGGCGACCAGGGCGCGAGCACGCTCAACGCGCTGGTGCGCGAGCGGCTCGTCGACCTCGGCGAGGCGGGGGCGGCCGCCGTGGCGATCGCCATCCCCGACCACCTGCGAGTCGACGCCGAGGACGCCCACGTGTGGACCATCCTGCGCTCGCTGCTCGAGAACGCCCTCGTGCACGGCTGCGACCCCGTGCTGCTCGTGGCCGTCGAGCGCGACGACGAGATCGCCGTGGCCGTCGTCGACCACGGCCCGGGCATCGCGGCGTCGGGCGTCGCAGACCTCTTCAACCGCCCGCACTCCGCCGACGGCCGGATGACGCTCACCAGCGGACTGTCCACCGCACGCATGCTCGCCGAGCGGTACGACGGATCCTTGAGCTATCTGCCGCACCCCCCGGGCGGCTCACGCTTCATCCTCACGTTGCCCGCCTTCTCCGGCAGCGACTGAGCCAGGCTCTGGCGCCGCCCGCCGCGGCTCTCAGTCGGTGGCCTCGTGGATCGGCTCGGAGGGTAGCTTCTTGACCTTGCGGGCGCGCTTGCGCCGGCTCGGGATCATCGAGCGCATCTCCTCGAGCTTGCCGAAGCAGAGCAGCCGGTCCCCGGCCTCGAGCACATGCTTGCCGTGGGGGTTCGGGATCACCTGAGTACCACGGTGCAGGGTGAGCGCGGTGATGTCGCGCTCACGCAGACCCGACTCGCCCAGCGCCTTGCCGACCAGGTCGGAGGCCTCGAAGACGCCGATCTCGGCGACGCCGTACCCGGTCGAGACCGTGAGCCGCTGGCGCACGTCGATCTCGGGGAAGGCCACCTGGTTGTCGATGTGGTCGATGATCGAGCCCGCGACGTCGAGGTCGGTGGCACGCTCGATGCCCTCCAGACCGGGAGAGGAGTTGACCTCCATCACGAGCGGCCCGTCGTTGCCCTCCAGCATGTCGACTCCGGCGACGCGCAGACCCATGATCTGCGCCGAGCGCACGGCCGCCTTCTCGAAGGCGGGGTCGAGGTCGACGGCCTCGACCGACCCGCCACGGTGCACGTTGGAGCGGAACTCGTCGCCCTTCGCCACCCGACGCATGGCGGCGACCACGCGATCGCCCACCACCAGCGCCCGGATGTCGCGGCCCTTGGACTCCTTGACGAACGCCTGGATCAGCACCTGCTGACGGGTGCTCTGGAGCGTCTCGATGATCGCCTCGGCGACCTTGAGCTCGGGCGCGAGGATGACGCCGATGCCCTGGGTGCCCTCGAGCAGCTTGATGACGACGGGGGCGCCGCCGACCCGTTCGATGGCCGGGATCACATCGCTACGGTCACGCACGAACGATGTGGCGGGCATGCCGATGTTGTGCCGGGAGAGGATCTGCGTGGCCCGCAGCTTGTCGCGGCTGTTGCTGATGCCCCACGAGGTGTTCGGGGTGTAGACGTCCATCTGCTCGAACTGCCGCACGACGGCGGTGCCGAAGTAGGTGATCGAGTTGCCGATGCGCGGCAGGATCGCGTCGTAGGTCGACAGCGTCTTGCCGCGGAACTGGAGGTCTGGCTCGTCGCCGGTGAGGTCGATTCCGAAGCGCAGCGTGTTGAGAACCTTGACCTGGTGGCCACGGTCGAGTGCCGCGGTGCGCAAGCGCTGGGTGCTGTAGGAACGTGGTGCGCGAGAGAGGATCGCGAGCTTCATGACTCCCCGGGAGGTCGGTGTGCGGTGGCGGGCGATGCGGACGTGAGCAAGCGGGTGCGGACGGGTGGTGAGTGCGTGCCGGCGGGACGTGTCAAGGTTGGCCACGTGTCCGATGTACCTTCCTACACCCTCGCCGGATGGCGCGAGTGGGTGAGCCTGCCCGGGCTCGGCGTCCCCTGGATCAAGGCCAAGCTCGACACCGGCGCCCGCACCTCGGCGATCCACGCCTTCGACCTCACCGAACACACCTCCGACGGCGAGCCTCGCGTGCGCTTCGGCGTCCACCCCTGGCAGGAGTCCGACGCCGACGCCGTCGAGGTCGACCTGCCCGTGATCGACATGCGCGAGGTGCGCTCTTCCTCGGGTCACGCCGAGGAGCGGTTCGTGGTGCCGATGGAGGTCACCCTCATCGGTCGCACGGTCACGGTCGAGATGACGCTCTCGCGGCGCGACGAGATGGGCTTTCGCATGCTGGTGGGTCGCGAGGGCCTGCGGCAGGGTTACGTGGTCGACCCGGCGTCGTCCTATCTCGGCGGCAAGCCGCCGCTGGCCCAGCGCCGCGCGAACCGGGGGCGCTGAGCCGTGCGAGAGTCCTTCGAGATCGGATCGGTCCGGGTGCGACCCGGTCGCATCCAGTCGGTGTCGCTGCCGATCACCCGCTTGGTCACCGGTGCCGACGTCGACCTGCCGGTGCGGGTCGTGCACGGTCGCGAGGACGGCCCGACCGTGTGGATCGACGCCGCGATCCACGGCGACGAGGCGGTGGGTGTCGAGGTGGTGCGTCAGGTGCTGGCCGGGCTCGACGCCAAGCAGTTGCGCGGCACCCTCATCGCCGTACCGATCGTCAACGTGCTCGGCTTCATGAACGGAGACCGCTACCTGCCGGACCGCCGCGACCTGAACCGCTCGTTCCCCGGCGCCGCTCGCGGCTCTCTCGCCTCACGCATCGCCCACCTCTTCATGAACGAGGTCATCGCCAAGTGCGAGGTCGGCATCGACCTGCACACCGGGTCGGACCGACGCACCAACCTGCCGCAGATCCGCGCCGACCTCGACGACCCGCGCACCCGCGACCTGGCGCGCGCCTTCGGGGCCCCCGTGATGCTGCATGCGAAGCTGCGCGACGGATCGCTTCGCTACGCCGCCCGCGAGCGCGGCGCGACCGTGCTGCTCTACGAGGCCGGCGAGGCCTGGCGCATGGACGACTGGGCGATCGATGCCGGCGTGGCCGGAGTCAATCGGGTGCTGGCCCGGCTCGGCATGGTCGAGGGCCCCGACGCACCCGAGGAGCCGAGCGCGGTGTCGTACCGCTCGGGGTGGGTGCGCGCCCGCGGCACCGGCATGCTGCACCTGGAGTCCAAGCTGGGGCAGCGCGTCGTCAAGGGCGAGCGTCTCGGTGGCCTCTTCGACTCCTTCGGCAAGCGCGTGCGACTCGTGCACGCCGATCGCGACGGCATCGTGATCGGTCGCACCGAGGCGCCCCTGGTGAACTCCGGCGACGCTGTGGTGCATCTCGCCGAGATCCGCGACGACGACGGCGCCGACCGTGTCGTCGAGCCGGCCGAGGTGCTCAGCCCCGAGCTCTCCGGCGATCACGGCGGCTGACCCCGCAGGCTCAGGTCACCGCGGGCAGGGTGAAGGCGAACCGCTTGCTCCAACCCGGCTCCTCGGCGACCTCGATGGTGCCGCCGTGGCGCTCGACGACCCGCCGGCAGATCGCCAGGCCGAGACCAGTGCCTTCGGCGTGCTCGGCGGCTTCGTCGCCGCGTTGGAAGATCTCGAAGAGCCGGGTGCGGTCGGCACCCTCGATGGCCAGGCCCCGGTCGGCGACGCTCACCAGCACCTGGCGGCCGCGCGGCTCGGCGCGCACCAGCAGCGAGACCGGTCCATCGCCCGGGGTGTACTTCACCGCGTTGCTCACCAGGTTCGCGAGCAGCCGGCGGATCAGCGCCGGATCGGCCTGCACCGGCACCAGCGGACCCAGGCGCAGATCCAGCGGCCGATCATGCTCGATCGACACCTCCCCCGCGACGGTCGACACGAGGCGGCCCAGGTCGAGCGTGGCGGGCCGGGTCTCAACCGTGCCGACGCTGGCGTAGTCGAGGAGGTCTTGCACGAGGGCCAGGCCACGGTCGGTGGCGTTGCGCAGTCGTGGCAGCAGCAGTTGAACGCGCGCCGGCGTCGCGTCGCGCTCCAGCAGTTGGACGGCGAGCTGGATGGCGCTCAGCGGGCCACGCAGGTCGTGCGCGGCGGCGGCGTTGAACTCGCGCAGGTCGCGATTGGTGACCTCGAGCTGCCGGGTCGCCCGCCCCAGGTCGGTCATGGCCCGGTCGGTCTCCGCCCGGGCCGCCACCGCCTCCTCGCGACTCACCTCGGCCTGCTGGAGCCTCGCTGCGACCAGGAGCACCGCGGCGCCGCCCACCAGGGACATGGCGGTGGCGACCAGCGCCAACACGAAGCCGATGCCGAGGCTGGAGGAACGTGCCCACCAGAGGCTGATCCATCCCAGCAGGCTCGGCAGCAGCACCACGACGGGGAGCAGGCTGCGCACCAGGCGCCCGCCAGGGGTGGACGAGCGGGCGATCCGGGTGACCCCGACGTCGCCCGCTGCCAGCAGCAGCGCCGCGCCCACCACGGCGATGCCGGCCGCGGTGTGCAGGGCGAGGGTCTGGAAGTACCCGACTCCGTAGAGGTCGCTGGTGCCGTAGGCGTAGCCGGAGAGACCGATCAGGCCGATCACGAGTCCGACGAGCGCCAGCACGTGCGCCGCGAGCCTGCGGCCCAGCGCCAGCGCGGCGATGCCGGCGGCCACGACCAGGTGTCCGATGGCGGTGATGCCGCTCATCCGCCCGTCGTTCTGGGTCATGTCGGCGAGCCACGAGAACGGGTACGGCTCGTCGGTAATCTCGGTGACCAGGCCGGTGGCGGCCAGCACCACGACGCCGGCAGCCAGGACCAACGCCGCCGCGACAGCCGCGCGCGAGGACCGCGCGCGGACCACGAGCAGTGCCGTCGCCGTCCCGAGGAGCACGAAGTCGGTGGCTGTCGCCGGCTGCATCGCCACCAGGGAGGGATGCAGGCGTATCAGCCGCTCCGAGCCGACCGTCCACCCGACGAGCACCAGCACTCCGAGCGCCGCGGTGCACTCGGCCAGGAGGACGGCGAGCAGCCGGATGCGCCGTGAGGAGAGCACGGGAATCCGCGGACGCACGGACTCCGCGGTGCTGCTCATCGACCAGGCCCCCTGCCCGTGGAGATCGCCACTGCGCACCCTAGAGCAGGTCTACCGACACCGTTTGGAATCTCGTTCTAGAGTGATGCTCCACCGCGAGAGGAGCAGGCCGATGGCACGTGATGCGCAGTCCTGCGTCCACCGCGCCGCCGAGAGGCTGTTCGCCGAGGTCGGCTTCGAGTCGGCGAGCATCGCCGCCTTGTCCGAGCGTTCCGGCGTCAGCAACGGAAGCATCTACCACCACTTCGGTTCGAAGGAGGGGGTGCTCGATGCGCTGCTGTTCCGAGCCGCCAGCGACCTGCAGGAGCACCTGCTGGCGGCACTCGACGACCACCTCGACGACGCCCGAGCCGCCGTGGCGAAGACCGTCGCGGCCCAGCTGTCGTGGAGCGAGCGCAACCGATCGGCCTGCATGCTGCTGACCGAGTACGGCGGCCGGCTCCGCGCTGGTCGTCGGGCCGGGGATCTCCGCGGCCTCAACGACCACTACCTGGCACGCACGAGCGTCTGGCTCGCCGCCGCCGCCGAGCGTGATCAACTCCCCGCCCTTACGCCCCAGGTGGCCCACGCGATCGTCTTCGCACCAGCGCGTGAGGTGGTCCGCGTCTGGCTGTCGCGACCCGACTCCCCCACCCCCACGTCCCTGACGGCCCCCCTCGCTGCTGCCGCCTGGGCCGGCCTGCTCGCAGCGGCCCCGACGATGACCGAGGAGAACCGATGACCGACCCGACGACCGACCCGACGACCGACCCGACGACCGGCCCGACGACGATCGACGTCTGGATGCAGCACCCCACTCCGCGGTTCTCCCAGCACGAGATGTTCGACTCCCTGCGTCGCTGGACCCACCAGCCTGCGCTCACGCAAGAGCTCCCGCTCGCCGCGACGACCGGTCTTCTCGACGAGGCCGGCGTGGCCCTCGGTCTGCTCTCGGCCTGGCACGGCCCTCGGGAGGGCGCGCTCATCTCCAACGACGAGGTCGCGGCGTGGGTCGAGCAGGCGCCGGATCGCTACCGCGGTCTCGCGGCAGTCGACCTGCGCCGACCGACGCACGCGGTGCGCCAGCTGCGACACCGCGTCCGCGACCAGGGATTCGTCGGACTCCGCGTGGTGCCCTGGCTCTGGGATCTCCCGCCCACGCACGCCCTCTTCTACCCGCTCTACGCCGAATGCGTCGAGCTCGGCGTCCCGTTCTGCACCCAGGTGGGACACACGGGGCCACTGCGACCCAGTGAGACCGGGCGTCCGATCCCCTACATCGACCAGATCGCTCTCGACTTCCCGGACCTTCGCATCGTCTGCGGTCACATCGGCTACCCCTGGGCCACCGAGATGATCGCCGTGGCCGACAAGCACCCGAACGTCTACATCGACACCAGTGCCTACGCCGCGTCGAGGTACCCGGCCGAGCTGGTCCAGTACCTTCGCGGACGCGGACGGACGAAGGTGTTGTTCGGCACCAACTATCCGATGATCACCCCTGCGCACGCACTCGAGGGAGTGCAGGGCCTAGGGCTCGACGACGACGCGCTGGCCCTCTTCCTCGCAGGGAACGCGCGGCGGGTGTTCTCGCTGTGACGCCCGCCCGCACCCACGCGGCCTCGTGACGCGAGCTCGGCGCGTCAGCGCCAGCCCAGGGCCGGGGCGACGTGGGTCAGGATCGACTCGATGACGTGCGCGTTGTAGTCGACGCCGAGCTGGTTGGGCACGGTGAGCAGCAGGGTGTCGGCGGCGGCGATGGCCTCGTCCTTCGCGAGCGCCTCGACCAGGGCGTCGGGCTCGCCGGCGTAGGACTTGCCGAACCGGGCGATGCCTCCGTCGATGTGGCCCACCTGGTCGCGGCTGGCCCGGTCGGCACCGAAGTACGCGCGGTCGCGGTCGTCGACGAGCGGGAAGATGCTGCGACTCACCGACGTGCGCGGGGTGCGCTCGTGTCCGGCCGACTCCCAGGCCTTGTGGAACATCGCGATCTGCTCGGCCTGGAGCTGATGGAAGGGCGCGCCGGTGTCTTCGGTGAGCAGGGTCGAGCTCATCAGGTTCATGCCCTGCTCTGCGGTCCACTCCGCGGTGGCCCGGGTGCCGGCGCCCCACCAGATGCGATCGCGCAGACCGGGAGAGTGCGGCTCGAGGCGCAACAGCCCGGGCGGGTTCGGGAACATCGGGCGCGGGTTGGGCTGGGCGAAGCCCTCACCCTTCAAGACGTCGAGCAGCACGGCGGTGTGCCGGCGCGCCAGGTCGGCATGGTCCTCGCCCTCGGCCGGGGCGTAGCCGAAGTACCGGTAGCCCTCGATCACCTGCTCCGGTGACCCGCGGCTGATGCCGAGCTGGAGCCGGCCGTCGGAGATCAGGTCGGCGGCGCCGGCGTCCTCGGCCATGTAGAGCGGGTTCTCGTAGCGCATGTCGATGACGCCGGTGCCGATCTCGATGCGGCTGGTGCGCGCGCCGACCGCGGCCAGCAGGGGGAACGGCGAGGCCAGCTGGTTCGCGAAGTGGTGCACCCTGAAGTAGGCACCGTCGGCGCCGAGCTCCTCGGCGGCCACGGCGAGGTCGATGGACTGGTGCAACACGTCGCGCGCCGACCGCGTCGCCGAGTGCGGCGAGTCGGTCCAGTGCCCGAAGGAGAGGAAGCCGATGTTCTTCATGACCGGTCAACAATAGTTGAATCTTGTATGTTCCCGCACGGCGTCGTCAGGCGGTGTAGCGGGCCAGCTGCCGCGACTGCACGATGAGTCGGCCCTCGGAGTCGTGCACCAGGGCGTCCTCGTCGAGGAACCCACCCTCGACGTGGTGCGTGCTCGCCACGACGGCCAGGGGCCCGATGCCCGTGCGGGCGCGCACGTGAGCGGTGAGCTCGACCGTGGGCACCCACCCGGTGGCACCGACGGCGTTCCAGACCGCCGGGGGCGTGACGTCGCATGCGACGAGGGCGCCGAGTTGGTCGGCCGGCAGCAGGTCGGTGACGGCCCGGATCTCGGCACTGCCGTCGGGTGCTCCCGTCGCGAACCCGAGACTGGCGCGGTCGATGCGCTCACCGGAGCGGTGCGCGACGCCCGGCGTCGGCATGCCGCCCGCTTCCATCTCGGGCGTGCCCGCGCGCGGACTCAACGTCGCGGCGCCGGCGTCCCACGGCTCGGCGTGCCGCCAGGCCGGTCCCTCGATGCTCGACCGGTCGCCGACCGAGGCCATGATCGAGAGGACGACGTCGTCGCCCTGCGTCGCGGTCGCCGTCACGGTGGTGAACCGGCGGCTGCCGCCGACCCGCTCGACCCGGAACCGGATCGGCGCGTAGCTCGCCTTGCGCAGGTAGTGCGTGGTGATCGTGAACAGGTCGGGCGCCCCCGACGCCGTCAGCACGGCGTTGCCGGCCAACGCGAGCAGGTAGCCGCCGTGCGGGATGCCGAAGACGTCCCAGCCCTCGGCGACGTGGCCGACGAGGTCGTCGCCGTCGAGCTCGAGGGCGATCGCGTCGGCGAAGGACACCGGCGTCGGTGTGGTCATGGCTGCTCCCCTCCTCGTATATGACGATGTCATATGACAGCATCATAGGCATGGCGCGTGGCTCCGAGACAACCCGCGAGCAGGTGATCGAGGTCGCACGCGGCGTGCTCGTGGCCGAGGGCGCCGACGCCGTGACCATGCGCAGGCTCGCCGCCGAGCTCGGCACCAGCTACCAGGTGGTCTACAGCCGCGTGGGGGCGAAACCCGAGGTGCTGCGCGCCGTGCACGATCTCGCGTTCGAGAACCTCACCGCGCAGGTGGATGCCTTGGATCCGACTCTCGGCACCGACGAGCACCTGCACGCCCTCACGGCCGGCTACCTCCGCTTCGCTGTCGCCAACCCGCGGCTCTTCGAGGTGATGTTCGGCTCCCCGACGGGGCTCGTGCGCGACCAGGCCCTGCAGGAGGTCGAGCGCGAGTCCTTCCGCCGTTGCTGGGTCACCGCCGCTCGCGCCTGGCTCGACGCGCACCGGCCGCGCCGCCCCGCCGGATCGGCGGCACCGCTGGCCTGGAGGTTGTGGACGGCGACCCACGGCATCGCGGTGCTGCATCTCGCCGGGCACGGCTCGCCGTCGTCCGACGTGCTCCGCGATCTGGCGGGCGTCGTCGAGCTCGTGCTCGTCGAGCCCCTCGCCGCGTCGACCCGGTCGTCCTAGGGTGGGCGCCGTGGCCGACCGTGTGCACCCCGCGTCCGCGAGCAGACCCCGGGGCACCGGCCTCGCTTGGGGGCTCAACGAGGCGGTGGCGTGGGGCGGCGTGGTGGTCACCCTGGTGCTCTCCGCGGCGAACGCCTACGGCGGTGGCGCCGCGGAACCCGGTCTCTACGGCGACACCGGTGACGGCCTGCACGGCCTGCTCGCGCGGCTCACCGATTCGCTGAGCTACTTCACGATCTGGTCCAACATCGTGGTGGCCCTCTCGCTCACGCTGTTGCGCCTACGACGACGCGGCGACCTGCTCGAGCGGGTGCTGCGACTCGACGGGTTGATGATGATCGTGGTGACCGCGGTGGTGTATCGGGTCGTGTTGGCGCCGGCGGTCGACCTGGAGGGTTGGTCGTACCTGACCGACCCGTGGCTGCACGTCGTCACGCCAGCGCTCACCGTGGTCGTGTGGCTCGGCTGGGGGCCGCGCGGGCAGGTGACGCTGCGGCTGGTGCCGGCGGCCCTGGCGGTGCCGCTGGTGTGGGTCGGCTGGATGCTCGCGCGCGGTGCGGTGATCGGCTCCTACCCCTACGGCTTCGTCAACGTCTCCGAGCACGGGTACGCCGCCGTGTTCGCCGCGATCGGTGCCGTGCTGGTGGTGGGGCTGGTGGTGGCCGTGGTGCTGTGGTTCGCGGAATGGCTGGCGCTGCGGGTTCTCAGCCGCCGCTGAGGTCGGGCACCGGCCCACCGGGCGCCGGCAGCTGGGCGTAGCCGACCAGCCCGGGGGCGGTCGCGCGGACTTCCGCGGGCCTTCTCGGGTCCGACCTCCGCAGCTTCAGCACACCAGCACCCACAGCACCGAGACGACGACGAGCACCAGCCAGGTGCCGAGCACGATCACCCACGGACGCCGCCACCAGGCCCGCGCCGAAGCCGGCGTGAGTGGCGACCGCGAGCTCGCGGGAGGCCGCTCGAGGGCTGACGGCTCCCCAGCCTCGACGAGACCCTGCCCGAGGGAGTAGCTCGCCCCGGGGCCGTAGAAGGCGGGGAGGAACCGGATCACCACGACCGCGCGATCGCCATCCGAGGCATCGGGGCCGAGCGCGGCGAGCTCGCTCTCGGCATCGGCGAGCGAGCGCTCGAAGCCGGGGTCGAACGAGTTGCGGCGCAACACGGCCAGCCCGCGTTCGACCAGCTCGGCGTCACTCCAACCGTGGGTGCCCTGAGCCTCGCGCGCCAACTCGTCGGCCGTGCTGTCCCAGCCCGTCACTCGACCACGGCCACGTCAGCCACCCAGGAGCTCACTGAGGAGCGTCTGCACCTTGAGGTCGATCTCGTCGCGGATGACGCGCACCGCCTCGATGCCCTCGCCCGAGGGGTCGGCGAGCTTCCAGTCCTCGTAGCGCTTGCCCGGGTACAACGGGCAGGCGTCGCCGCAGCCCATGGTGACGACGACGTCGGAGGCCTCGACCGCTGCGTCGAGCAGCTTCTTGGGCAGCTCGGCCGAGATGTCGATGCCCAGCTCGTCCATCGCCTCGACGACGACCGGGTTGATCGAGTCGGCAGGGGCGGAACCGGCCGACTTCACCAGCACCCGGTCGCGCCCGTAGTGACGCATCAGCCCGGCGGCCATCTGCGAACGCCCCTGGTTGTGCACACAGACGAACAGGATCTCGGGAACACTCATCACTCAACCCCCCCATGGGTTCGTGGTAGATCGTAAGCGGCCCTCTTCACCCAGAGGGAGACATAGACCAGTCCGACGAGAACCGGCACCTCGATCAGCGGACCGACCACGCCGGCCAGCGCTTGGCCCGAGGCGACGCCGAACACGCCGATGGCGACCGCGATGGCCAGCTCGAAGTTGTTGCCGGCGGCGGTGAAGGCGAGCGTCGTGGTGCGCGCGTACCCCAGACCCAGCGCGCGGCCCAGGCCGAATCCGCAGGCGAACATGACCGCGAAGTACGCCAGCAACGGCAGGGCGATGCGGGCGACGTCGAGCGGCTTGCTGGTGATGGTGTCGCCCTGGAGCGCGAACAGCACGACGATGGTGAACAGCAGTCCGTAGAGCGCGGCCGGGCCGATGCGCGGCAGCACCTGCGACTCGTACCGCTCCCGACCCCAGGAGCGCTCGCCGAGGGTCCGGGTGAGGAACCCGGCCACCAGCGGGATGCCGAGGAAGACCAGCACCGACTTCGCGATCTGCCAGGTCGAGATGTCCAGGGATTCGCCGTCGGCTGAGCCACCTCCCAGGCCCAGCCAGCCGGGCAGCACCGAGAGGTAGAACCAGCCGAGGAACGCGAACGCGACGATCTGGAACACCGAGTTGATCGCCACGAGGATCGCGGCCGCCTCGCGGTCACCGCAGGCGAGGTCGTTCCAGATCAGCACCATGGCGATGCACCGGGCGAGTCCGACGATGATCAGGCCCGTGCGGTAGGCCGGCAGGTCGGGCAGCAGCAGCCACGCGAGCGCGAACATGACCGCGGGGCCGACCAGCCAGTTGAGCACGATCGAGCCGACCAGCAGCCGTCGATCGGCGGTGACGTGGCCGAGCTCGTCGTAGCGCACCTTGGCCAGCACCGGATACATCATCACGAGCAGACCCACGGCGATCGGCAGCGACACCGAGCCGATCTCGACGGCAGAGAGGGCGTCGTCCAGACCGGGCACGAGGCGGCCCAGGGCGAGGCCGATCACCATGGCCGCGATGATCCAGACCGGCAGGAACCGGTCGAGCGTCGAGAGCCGCTGCAGCACGGCGGCCTCCTCGGGCTGCGTGCGTGCGCTTGACGTGTCGGTCATGCGGTGACTCCCGGGGCCAGGACGTCGCTGAACAAGCGAGCCAGAGCTTCGAGCGCCTCGGGGCGGGCACGCCAGTAGACCCAGACGCCACGCTTCTCGCGGTCGAGGAGGCCCGCCTCGTGCAGCACCTTGAGGTGGTGGCTGATGGTCGGCTGGGAGAGCTCGAAGGCGGGGAGCAGGTCGCAGGCGCAGGCCTCGCGGCCCTCGCCGGCGAGCACCATCGAGAGCAGACGCACGCGGACGGGGTCGCCGAGCACCTTGAGCAGGCGTGCGACCTGGGCGGCCTGCTCGGTGCTCATCGGCTCGGTGACCAGCGGAGCGCAGCAGGCGAGGGCGTCCTCGGGCATCGACACGGGTCGATATTGACCTATGTCGATGTGTGTCGCCAAGTCGGCTCCGCCCTTGACCTCGACCGCGCTCGAGGTCGCACCGTGTCGTCATGACGCTGCTGCTCGACGACGACGACGTGCGCCGACTGCTCACTCCCGCCGAGGCCCTCGCCTGGACTACCGAGGCGCTGCTCCGGCACGCTCACGGCGCTCTCGTCTCCCCGGCGCGGGTGCGGTCGACCCTCGGCGCGGGCGACCTCGTCTTCACCCTCGGCGCGAGCGGCGGGGAGTGGTACGGCTACCGGGCCTACGACACTCTCGGACTTCCCGGGAGCGAGCAGACGGTCGTCCTCCACGATGCGCGCACCGGGGGCGTCGCGGCGGTCGCGATCGGGTCCGAGCTGGGGGCGCGGCGCACCGGCGCCCTGGGTGGGGTCGCCATGCGCGCCCTCACCGACGGTGCGCTGCGCACGCTCGCCGTGATCGGCACCGGACGCCAGGCCTGGGCGCAGGTGTGGGCGATCAGCGGCTTCGTCCAGCCCGCCGAGGTGCGCGTGTTCTCCCGTGATCCCGCTCGGCGCACCGCGCTCGCGGACCGGATCTGGTGCGAGCTCGGCCTCCGCGCAGTGGCCGTCGGCTCGGCGCGCGAGGCCGTCACCACGGCAGACGCCGTCGTGCTGGCCACCAGCAGCGGCACGCCCGTGGTCGAGACCGACTGGCTAGACGACGACGTCGTGGTCACCACGGTGGGCCCCAAGCAGGAGGGCCGTGCGGAGTTCGCCCGCGACCTGGTCTTCGACGCCGCCTTCGCCGTCACCGACTCCCCGACCCAGCTCGCGGCCTACGACCCGCCCGCGTTGGCCGCCGGCCTCGACCAGGCCCCCCTCGCCGATGTCGTGGCCGGTCGCGTGGTGCCACCCGTCGGTGGTCGCCGCGTCTACTGCTCCGTCGGACTCGCCGGCACCGAGATCCATCTGCTGGGTCGACTGGTGGCGGCGCGCAGGGCGGAGGGTCGGCAACCGGATCCTGCGCCCGGAGGTTGACAGTTCACCGCCGGCCGGCGCGTCGGCGTGCCCGCCGCGGGCGCCGAGGAACGGGCGTCGGCTCAGAGCCCGGACGACCCGCCCGACCCGATGCCCAGCGCGGCGTCGACGAACGGGTTGCGAAAGACGCCGTCCGGGTCGAGTCGGTCGTAGAGCCGGCGGGCGTCGTCGCGCCGTGGGTAGAGGGCGCCGAAGTCGAACGCCGAGGGGTCGAAGGTCTTGCCCCAGTGCGGCCGACCCCCGAGCGACGCCAAGGCGGCGCCGAGCTGGGCGTCCATCGTCGCGACCTCCGCGGGGCGCCGGTGCCAGGTGAAGTGCAGACAGGTCGTGGCCACGCCGCCGCTCGGCGAGAGCCACAGGTCGTCGGGCGCCAGGCTGCGCAGCTCGGCGACGATGAGGTGGGCGTCGAGCACCGGCGCGAGGTCGGTGAGCGCGGCCACCGCCTCGTCGGTGCGCTCGGCGGGCACGAAATACTCCGACTGGATCTCCTCGCCGAAGCTGGGCCGGTGGTCGACCCGGAAGTGCGGCAGCACCTCCAGCCAGGGCCGGTCCTCGTCGATGGGCGTCAGGTGGGGCTCGTCGCCGAGCAGCACGCTGGGCGGTGAGGGCTCGGCGTCCGGGCTCGGCGCGGCCTTGCGCTGCACCTCGGTGGGCTGCTCGTCGGAGAAGCGGGTGAACACACTGACGCTGTAGCCGTCGTCGAGCACCTCGCGCACGCGCGCCCGGGTGTCGTCCCACGTGGTCAGGCGCCGGGTCTGACGCAGGGTGTAGGTGGGCACCAGGTCGAGGTCGACGTCGAGCACGATGCCCGCGGCGCCCAGCGCGAGCACCGCCCCGGCGAAGTCGGGGTGGTCGCGGGTCAGCTCGTGCGCCGCACCGTCGGCGCTCATCAGCCGTACTCGCGAGACGCCGGCCGCGAGCACCCGGTGCGCCGACCCGGACCCGTGGGTGCCGGTACTGGCGGCGCCCACGACCGAGATGTGCGGCAGCGAGCCGAGGTTGGGCAGCGCGAAACCGGCCTCGTGGACGGCACGGGCGACGTCGCCGAACCGGGTGCCGGCGCTGACGCGCACGACGCCACGGCCGGCGTCAACGACCGGCGGGCGTGCGAGTCCGGTGACGTCGAGGAGCAGATCCTCGGTGTCACAGATGGTGTTGAAGGAGTGCCGACTGCCAACCGCCCGCACGTGCGAGGCACCGGCGAGGGTCTCCGCCAGGTCGCTCTCGTCTCGCGGACGACGTAGGCGCGTGTGGGCATAGGCGTGGTGACCGGCCCAGTTCAGCTCGCGCACGGTGCCAACCTACGTCCGTGACGAACGCCGTCGACGTCGACGAGCTCGCAAGGTGAAATCACGGGACTCTGCTCGTGGAGGCGTCATGCTCGATCAGAACGGTGCCCAGGCCAACGCAATGCAGGCCTAACTGCGCGGTGAGTCCGCCGGCGCAAACCTCCGTCGAGGTGGGCCCGAGGCGCCGCAGGTCTTCACCAAGCAGTTGTGGTCGCGCCGGCACCCCTTCTTGGCGCTCGTGCTCCTGTTCGTCATCGGCGCCGCCCTGGTCTGGGCGCTCTTCCTGAGGTGACGAGGAGCCCGGCCGCCTGACTCTCGGCGGCATGGACGGCCTCGGCGATATGCAACGCACCCACCACGAGTCGACGGGCGCCTCCGCGCCGGTTCGGGTCTCGGCTCGCAGCCGTACCGGTCACCACGAGGCATGCCCCTGCGCTGACCCGGCGATCGTCAGACTCGGGCGAGCACCACGTACTCCAGGCCGGGCCGATCCGGTGCCTCGCGCACGTCGGTGACCCTCAGCCCGTGCTCGGCGAGGTCGCGGCGGATCTCCTCCAGATCTCGGAACCTCAAGGTCGAGGTCGACCTCAGCACCTCGCCCTCCACCGTCATCGACCCGGTGAAGGTGACCAATGGGAGCGCCACATCGGTGACCGTGCGCTCGACCGTGGCCGTGCGTCCGTCCGGCAGCGGCAGCCGTGTGGGTGTGATCTGCCATCCCTCCCACGCGCGCGCCTGGGGGCGTCGGGTCTCGAACACGAACCAGCCACCGGGCTCGAGCACGGCTCGCACGGCGCCCAGCGTGGCGTGCCAGTCCGCGTCGTCGACGAACACCTGCGCGACGTTGCCGGTCATCACGGCCAGGTCGACGCACGCCGCATGCCCGGCCAGTGCGGTCGCGTCACCGTGCACCCACGTCACACGGCCGGCGCCCGGCTTGGCGCGGGCGACGTCGAGCGAGGCGCCCGCGGGATCCACCCCGATCACCCGCACCCCCTGCTCGGCGAGCAGCACCGCAAGGCTGCCGGTGCCGCACCCGATGTCGACGACGGTGCTCGCCCCCAGCTCGTCGACGATCGCCACGTAGTGGTCGAGGTCGGAGCGGTCGTCGTCGAACCAGTCGTAGAGCGCGGCCTGGCGTGGGTCGGCGAAGACGGCGTCGGGTGGTCGCATCAGACGACCACGGGGATCTCGTCGCCGAGCGTCATCCGTCGCTCGAGCTCGAGATGATCGCCCGACCAGAACCGGCCCGGGTCGTAGTAGTTGGTCGGCTTGTCGGGGTCGAGCAGGCCCATCGCCTGGTACGTGGCGGCGACGACCTCGGCGCAGTAGGTAAGCTCGGCGCCGGCCTGGCGACGCACCCGACCACGCGCCCAGCGCCCCACCAGTTGGGCGGTCTGCGGAAAGGGCGTGCCGTCGAGCCGGGCGATGGTCTGGAGCGTGGCGTCCTCCATGGCCGGCGTGAGGTTGCCGTCGAGCTGCCGCAACCACGCGCGCTGCTCGTAGCGTCCGCACCACTGCTCGACCGCCTCGCGCAGGTCGTGCAGCTGCACTCCTCGCTGGTGCTTGCCGGTCCACACGTCGCGCAGGCCCTTGCCCAGCTCGGCGTGCCACATCAGCGGCGGCAGGTCGTCGATCACGACCGCCATGCCGACGTGGTTCACCGGTGCGTTGGTGAGCATCCGGATAGCGTGGTCGGCGGTGGACCGACCGCGGAAGAGCCAGAGGTCGCCAGTGCGGGTCAGTTCGACCGCCTGGTCGAGGGTCAGGCGCGTGGCGGCGCCGTGGCCGGGTTGGGTGTCGCTCACGAAGAAGGAGTCTGCCAATGAACGCGTCCCGAGTCTGGAAGCTGCTCGGCCTGGCCGGCGTGGCGGGTGTGGCCGCCGGCGGAGTGGTCGTGGCGCGCGACCAGCGCCGCCGCAGTCGGATGACGCCTGAGCAGGTGCGCGACAAGCTGCACGCGCGGGTCGCCGAGGCTCAGGGCCTTGACGAACGCGACGCCGCGACCTGAACCCGCGCCGAGGAATATTGATTCTTCAACTATCGTTGCCCCGGCATGCCAGCCATCACCGTCGACGACCTCAGCACACTGCCCCGCCTCGCGGGCCCCGGTCTGGGTGACCAGCCGCGCGCGGTGCGCCAGGTGACCACCGCCCCGAGCGGCTACGAGGGCGAGGGCTTCCCCGTCCGGCGTGCCTTCGCTGGGATCGACCTGCGTGACCTCGACCCGTTCATCATGATGGACCAGATGGGCGAGGTGGAGTACGCGCCCGGCGAGCCCAAGGGCACGCCGTGGCACCCGCACCGCGGCTTCGAGACCGTCACCTACATCATCGACGGCACCTTCGACCACCAGGACTCCCACGGCGGTGGCGGCACCATCACCAACGGCGACACCCAATGGATGACGGCCGGCTCCGGGCTGCTGCACATCGAGGCACCACCGCAGTGGCTGGTGACCTCGGGCGGACTGTTCCACGGCATCCAGCTCTGGGTGAACCTGCCACGCGCCGACAAGCTGGTGACTCCGCGCTACCAGGATCTGCGCTCCGGCGAGGTGCAGCTGTTGGCGAGTGCGGACGCCGGCGCCCTGGTACGCGTGATCGCCGGTTCGGTCGGCGGCCACGACGGCCCCGGCACCACCCACACCCCGATGACGCTCGTGCACGCCAGCGTCGAGCCGGGTGGCCGACTGGACCTGCCGTGGGACGTCGATTCCAACGCACTGCTCTATGTGCTCGCAGGCTCCGGCACGGTCGGCGTCGAGGGACGACCGGTCCACACCGGCCAGGCCGTCGTGATGGGTGCCGGCGACTACCTCACCGTCGCCGCCGACACCGCGCAGGAGTCGCGCTCACCGAAGCTCGAGGTCATCGTGGCCGGCGGCCGTCCCCTGCGCGAGCCGGTCGCCTGGGCCGGTCCGTTCGTGATGAACACCAAGGCCGAGGTCATGGATGCGTACACCGACTTCCAGCGGGGCCGGTTCGGGCAGATCCCCGCTGCCGGCTGAGGCCAGGATCCCTCGCAACCGGGTCCGGCGTCGACGAGTCCGAGCCGGTGAGCGCTCAGGCGGCGGTGCTCGGTCGCTCCTGCGGCTCGACCTTGTAGAAGCCGGAGAAGAGGATGCGGTCCTTGGCCAGCCCTGCCCCGACCAACCAGCGTCGTCCGGCGGTGGCGAGGGTGGACTCGCCGATCACGAAGCCGTAGGCGAGGGGCGAGGGTGCCGGACCCTCCCTGAGGGTGCTCAGGGCGAGCCTGCCCGGCCGGCGCTCCTCGACCGCACGCACGCACCACGCCAGGTCCAGCCCCGGAGGCGCGATCCAGGTCTCGATGTCGTCTGCGTGCGGCACCTCGATCACCACGCGGCCGCGCGTGTCGGCGGGCAGGTCGTGGACGATGCCGCGCAGGGCGGGGATCCCGGATTCGTCCGAGACCAGCACCACCTCGTCGGCGTCCGAGGGCGGGTCGAAGAGCACCCCCTGGTCCAGCAGACCCATCGGACTCCCGATCTGGGCGGTCGTCGCCCAGATCGCCACCCCTCCGCAGAGCTGCCCCGCGTGGTCGTGGTGCAGCACGACGTCGATGTCGAGCTCGGCGTCGAAGGCTCCGTCCGGGCCGTGCGAGGCCGAGCGGTACCCGGCGACGGTGTAGTTGCTGCAGTGCGGGCGCACCTCGTCGGGCAGGTCGAGGTAGGGCTGCCACCAGGTGCGGCCCTCCACCTCGGGCAGGACCAGCGCCGCTCCCGGCTCCGGGGGCAGGAACAGCCGGAACCAGTGGTCGAGACCTTGGTGATCGAAGCTCGCGAGGTCGGGTCCGGCCACCGTGACTCGCTGGAAGGTCGGCGAGAGCCGGCGGGTGGCTCGCACCTGCGCGGTGAACATCTGAGGCTCGGTGGGCATGGTGCGAGGATAGGTCGACATAGGTTAACCTTACCTAAGTTCGTAGGATGGTCGCGTGCGCACTCCTCCAGTCCTCACTCGCGGGGTCTCCCCGGGGGCCTCCGCCGGGGCCGACAGCCACTGCGCTGCGGCGCTCGCCAGCCCGGCGCCAGGGCGGCGCCTGCGCCTGACCGGCGCGCTGATCGGGCTGCCCGCGGCCCTGGTCGTGGTCGTCATGGCGAGCCTGGTGCTGGGCAGCAACCACGTCTCACTGGGCCAGGTTCTCACCGCGCTGGTGGACCGCTCCGATGATCCCGGTGCGATCGTGTGGGGGTCTCGCGTCCCCCGCACCGTGCTCGGCCTGGTGGTCGGCGCGTGCCTCGGGGTCGCGGGTGCAGTGATGCAGGGCCAGACGCGCAACCCCCTGGCCGATCCTGGACTCTTCGGGGTGTCGGCCGGCGCCAGCCTGGCCGTCGTGCTCGGCATCTACCTCGCCGACGTCACCTCGGTGTTGGCGATCTTGTGGCTCGCCTTCGTCGGCGCCGTCGTCGCGAGCCTCGTGGTCTTCGGCGTGGCCGCGCTCGGCCGTGGTCTGGCCAGCCCGGTGCCACTGGCGATCGCGGGCATGGCGGTCTCCGCCCTGCTGGGCGCGGTCACCTCGTTCCTGGTGCTGACCGACGAGGCGACGCTGGCCGGCTACCGGATCTGGGTGGTCGGCTCGCTGTCGGGACGCACGTTGAGCGGCATCGGCCCGGCACTGGCCATCGCCGCGGCCGGCGCCGTGCTCGCCGTGCTCAATGCGCGCTCCCTCGACACCTTGGCCCTGGGAGCCGAGTTGGCCACCGGACTGGGCGAGAACCTGGTGCGCGCTCGGCTCGTGGGCCTGGGCGCGATCACGCTGCTGACCGCCAGTGCCGTCGCGATCACCGGACCCATCGGCTTCGTCGGGCTGACGGCACCCCACGTGGCCCGCTCCCTGGTCGGCGGCTCCCATGCCCGACTGCTGCCCGCCTCGGCCCTGGTCGGGGCGATCGTGCTGCTCGGCTGCGACGTCGTGGGGCGACTCATCGGCGGCATGGGCGAGGTCTCGGTGGGCGTGGTGCTCTCGGTGTTGGGAGGCGGCGTGTTCGTCACGATCGTGCGGCGTGGCCGGATGGCGCAGCTGTGAACGGCCTCTGGCAGCCGCGTCTGCTCGCGGTTACCACGATGACGGGTGCGCTCGTCGCCGTCCTGCTGGTGATCGGCATCCTCGCCGGCTCCTCCGGACTCTCGGTGGGCGACGTCTTGCACACCCTCTTCATCGGGGGCGACGCCGGCCAGCGCTTCATCGTCTTCGAGCTGCGCCTGCCCCGCGTCGCGGTGGGCCTGCTCGTGGGTGCGAGTCTGGGTGTCGCCGGCGCGCTGACGCAGTCGTTCTCGCGCAACCCGCTGGCCACTCCCGACATCCTCGGCGTCACCTCGGGCGCGGCCGCCGGCGCCGTGGCGGCCATCGTGATCGGCGGAGGCACCTACGCGGTCGGGTCGGGGATGCTCGGGGTCGGCCTGCCGGCCATCGCCGTCATCGGGGGGTTGGTGACGGCGATCGTCGTCTACGGACTCTCCTGGCGCAGCGGGGTCGACAGCTACCGGCTGATCCTCGTCGGCATCGGGGTCACGGCCTCGCTGACCGGCATCACCCAGTACCTCATCGTGCGCGCCCAGCTCACGCAGGCCGCGGCGGCGCAGCAGTGGCTCGTGGGCAGTCTCTCGGGCGTCTCGTGGATCAGCGTGTGGCCCGTGCTCGTCTCGCTCACGGTGATGCTGCCCCTCGCGCTGACACAGACCCGGGCCCTGGACCTGACCCAGCTCGGCGACGACGTGTCGGTCGGCCTCGGCGTCGCTGTGCAGCGGCACCGGCTCATCGTCATCGTGTGCGCCGTGGTGCTCACCGCGGTCGCCGTCTCCGCGAGCGGACCGATCGAGTTCGTCGCCTTCCTCGCACCGCAGGTGGCACGCCGGCTCGCGGCCACCGCTCGCCCACCCCTGCTCGCCTCCGGCCTGATCGGAGCCGCGGTGGTGACCGGTGGGGACATCGTCGGCCGCACCCTGCTCCCCTGGTCGGTGCCCGTCGGCATCGTCACCGCGATCGTCGGCGCGCCCTACCTCATCTGGCTCCTGACCCGTCGCAACTCTCGCGAGAGGACCACCGCATGATGCCCACCTCGACCCCTGCTCCCAGCTCGAGCGGCCCCGCTGCCGACGCTCCCCAGGACGGAGCGCGTGCACCCGAGGCCCAGGAGCCGGGAGTGCCCGCCCTCGAGGCGCGTTCGCTGAGCATCGGCTACGACGGCCACGAGGTGCTGCGCGATCTCGACCTGAAGGTCGAGGCCGGCACGGTGACGACGATGATCGGCGCCAACGGCAGCGGCAAGTCGACCTTGCTCAAGGCGTTCGCGCGGCTGCTGTCACCGACGGCCGGCCAGGTGCTGCTGCACGGGTCGCCGATCCGGGGCCAGTCCGGACGCCAGGTGGCGCGCCAGCTGGCCGTGTTGCCGCAGAAGCCGCTGACCCCCCAGGCGACCCGGGTGCGTGACCTGGTGGCGCGGGGCCGGCATCCGCACCAGTCGATGCTGCGCCCGTGGACGTCGGCCGACGCTGCCGCCGTCGACGACGCGCTGGCCGCCACCGGCATGGGCGACCTGGCCGACCGCGATGCCGCCGAACTGTCCGGCGGACAGTTGCAGCGGGCCTGGATCGCGTTGGTGCTGGCCCAGCAGGCACCGACCGTGCTGCTCGACGAGCCGACCACGTTCTTGGACCTCACTCACCAGCTGGAGGTTCTGCGCATCGTGCGCCGGATCAATCGCGAGCGGGGCACCACCGTGGTCATGGTGCTGCACGACTTGACCCTGGCCGCGCGATTCTCCGACCGGCTGCTCGTGCTGGGCTCCGGGGAGCACCGTGGAGGCATCGTCGCGGACGGCGCACCGTGGGAGGTGCTGACGCCCGATGTCTTGCAGACGGCCTTCGACCTCGACGCCTCGGTGATCCCGGATCCGCACACCGGGCGGCCGCTCGTCGTCCCCCACGAGCCCGTCTGAGCAGGCCCCGGCGTGACAGAGGTAGTTAGGTAAGGCTAATCTTACTGTCGTGAAGATCCGATCCCCGCGCCGTGCTCTCACGGCAGCCCTCTCCGCCATCGTGGCCACCGCCGCGCTCACCGCCTGCGGTGCCGCCAGCTCCAGCGACGACGACTCGGCCTCCGACGCCAGCGCCACGTCCAGCGCCAGTGCCGGCCCTTGGAGCTGGACCGACGACACCGGCAACGCGATCGAGCTGGACAGCCAGCCGACCCGAGTGGCCGCCTACGCCGACCAGGCGCTGGCGCTGCTCAGCTACGGCATCAAGCCCGTGGCCATCTTCGGCCGCGTCGACGTCGCCTCCGACCCGCGCTTTGCCGACTACGACCTCTCGGGCGTCGCCATCGTGGGCAACTCCTACGGCGAGATCGACCTCGAGGCCCTCGCGGCGGCGTCCCCGCAGCTCATCGTCACCGGCATCTACCCGACCGACCGCAAGGGCACCCTCGACACTTCGGGCCCCTACTACGGCGTGGCCGATGCCGAGCAGCAAAAGCAGCTGGAGAAGATCGCCCCGGTCGGCGCGATCAAGATCGGTGGCGAGGGGCTCGACGTCGTCGAGAGCACCACGGCCCTCGCGGAGTCGCTGGGCGCCGACAAGGACGACGTGGCCGACGACAAGGCGGAGTTCGAGGAGGCCGCCCAGGAGCTCGGCGAGGCCGCCAAGGAGCACCCGGACATCGAGGTCACCCAGCTCTACGCCGACGCCGACGGGCTCTACGTCGTCAAGATCGCCGACGAGCCGGAGACCCAGATGTACGCCGGCTTCGGGGTGAACTACACCGACCTCAACCCGGGCGGCGACTACTACTGGGACATCTACAGCTGGGAGAACGCCGCGAAGATGATGTCCGGCGACGTGATCTTGGCGAACGTCGAGGGCTACCAGGCCAAGCAGCTCGCCAAGCAGCCCACCTTCGCCGACGACCCCGCCCTCAAGGCCGGTCAGGTCTACTCCTGGAACGGCGCCGCGATGGACTACACCTCGCAGGCCAAGCAGATGGAGAAGCTCGCCGACCTCATCGACGACGCCAAGGACGTCGCCTGAGTAGAGGCCTGACTCGTCGGTCACCCGACCCAGACGCCCGCACCCGCGCCACACGGGTGCGGGCGTCTGTCTGTTCTCGCCCGACCCCGACGTCGTGGCCGGGAGTAGTCCGTCGCGCGGTCGCAGCGGTGTCGCCCACTAGCTCGGGCTCGGCAGAGAGGAAGCGTCAAAGCCCTTGTCTCTGCTTTGGACCTTACGCGAATCTCAACCGAGAGCCGCACCCCGTATAGGAACGGCCGAGAGCCTGGGGCGCTTCAACCTTGCCCCGAGAATTCTGCGCTTCGTCCGGAAATCGGCGAGCGTCGGCAACTCGTCGGCGGCTCAGTTGTGAGCCGACACGAATCTGTCAGTGGCCGCGACATCAGGTGTCAGTAGTGACAACCCGCGTCGTCTGTCCACAGGCAGATCTCGCCTTCCTTGAGCGTCCTGAGCCGGTCCTAGGACTGTCCGACGCCTCAGGCCGAGTTACCGGTCCGCGCCGTCTGTGTGTGACACCGTGTATGCGTGCGTGTTGCGGGAGTCAATGTTAAGGCAGGCTTCCTGTTCGTTGTGGTGCTTGATTGGGCTGCCGACGGGGAAGCGACGCCGACTGTTGTCGCGAGCAATCGGTTTGAGGCGAATGGAAGCCTGGGAGATGCGGACCGTTTTTCCGATCTCCGGGATCGGATTCGACAGTTCTTGGCACCGCTGGGCGTGTCTCGGGTCGACGTCGTTGAGACTCGGCAGTACGCGCAGTGGAAGTACGCCGACGCGTACTCCCGGGTGGTGAAGATCTGTGCGGTGATGGATGCGTCCCGCGCTTTGGGTGTGCCGTTCTCCACCCAGAAGACGGGCGATATCGCGAAGACGTTGAACTTGCAGGCGAGCATGCTGCAGGTGTTCGAGGCGTCGAGGGTGGGGCTGGCGAAGAATCCGATGTACTGGACGACCGGGCTGTCCGAGGCCGCAGCGGTGGGTCTGCATGTCCTTGGTGATCCGGCCGCAGCGAGCGATGACGACGAGGCGGAACCCGCGTGAGCGCGGACACGTACCCTTTGGAGGCGGTGCCGCCGCCGGAAGGTCGGGTCGACGAGCGCGTCTTGACGCTGCCGTTCGAGTGCTTGCGCAGTCTTCCTGAGGGCATCAACGAGGTCCACGTGTGGTCGGATCCGCTCTTGGGTTGCGAGCGGGTCGGTAAGCGGATCGACATGTCAGCGATGGAGGGTGACGACGTTCTTCCCGAGCCCGCCACGCTGCAATCGATCCGTCACAACAACGTGGTGCCGGTCGTCGCGGCTGCCGAGGTCTCCGGGTACCCGCAACCCATGAGGGTCGTCGAGGTCATCACGCCGTACTTCGAGCGGGGGTCGATCACCGACGCGTTGCTGCGGGGGGAGAAGTTCACTGCGCGAACGGCGGTTGCGATCACACAGGCGACGCTGCGTGGCCTGTCCGAGGTTCACGAGGTTCATGGCATCTGTCATCGCGATGTGAAGAGCGGGAACGTGCTGCTGTGCCCGGACCATGTGGCGCGTTTGGCTGACCTCGGCTTGTGTGGACGATTCGACGACAACGGCGAGGTCCTGGCGTTGAAGAACCCGACGTTGTACAGCAGTCCAGAGTTCACGGCGACGTCGACGCTGACCCGAGCCAGTGATGTCTACTCGGTCGGTTTGATTCTTCGAGAACTCCTAGGTGGTCCATTCCCGTACGCGGACTACACCACGACGTTTGTGCTGGAACGGATGAGTGCGGGCCGCTCACCTCTTCGCGCGGCCGATCTCTCTCTCCCGATCTGGGCTTCCCGGTCAATGCGTCGCGTCTACACCAAGGCGACGCATCGGGATCCGGCGCGGCGGTATCAGAGCGCCCACGAGATGGATCAGGCGTTGTCCAGGGTGGTCGCCGTGGACTGGGAGCAGATCAGTGAGAACAGGTGGGAGGCCCCGTTCGTGCACTCTTCCAAGCGGGTCGCCGTGGAGGCCACCTGGATGCCGAGGAAGAAACTGTTCCGGGTCTCATCGCTCGCGTCGACCAAGTCGGGTTGGCGGCGGACTCAGGACGACGTCGAGGTTGACGACCTGGGCTCCACCGCGGTTGCGCGCGTTTTTAACCACGCGTCGGACACCGCCAACGCGCGGTGAGCGGCGACCGCGATGGCTCGCCGTTCGCCCACGGTTGCGATGGGCCATGACCCAGCCGCTCGTGCTTGTTGATCCGCTGGAATGGTCCAGAGTGCCTCCCGCCCACTCACACAGGGTGAGAGGAACCCGGCTGACAGGAGTCGGTCTGCGGCGTCCCGCATCGACCTGCTAGTGACACCTCGTCGCGGATCGCGAAAAGTGGCGATCGCCCGAACACTTCGAGACCCGTCCGGTAAGGCGGCGATGAGTTGCTCGACGAGTATCTGCAGGAACCAAGGTTGTCGAGGTACTCCCTGGGACTCCCCACGTTGGACCGACTCTGCTACGGCCGCTCCGAGTCCTGACAGCAGCACCGAGTCAGCGTCAGAGAGCACCCTCTGCCGCTTGTCCGAATGCTCGACCTGCCCCATACTCACAGCATTACACGAACCATGTAACGCATACCGCATTACAGGTAGCCTGTCGCTGTGAGTCTGCCGAACACGCCCTTGGAGCGCCTCTCCAAGACTGTCTTCGGGCAAGTTCATCGTCTCGCCGTCATGGCTTGGATCGCTGAGTCGGACGGATTGGTAAACCCGGGAGATCTGACGGCCGACCTCGGATACCGCTCTCAGAGCGCCGTGCAGGCTCCGCTCCGTGACTTGGTCGACGCTGGACTGCTTGTTCGCTTGCCATCTGACGCGGGTCGGACGTACTACCAGCGGATCGACAGTTCGGCTTGGCGGTTCGCACTGGAACTGGTCGCATCCCTCCAGTCGTCGGCGCGCGCCGACTGACCCTGACCCTGTCTCCTCGCGTGGTTTCATCTCAACAAGCCTCCGACTCAGGTCTACCGGAGGCCACCGACAGTGGTCGGCGCGTTCACGCCTGCTATTCGAACGGGCGGACCTGCAGGGCTGCGAGCAGACTGTCTTGGTTGGTGATGATCGTGTCTTCGGCGGCTGTGGTGGTGACGTTCCAGGCGTCGGCGAGCCCGTTGATCACGGCGTTCAGGTCGCCCGGTCGGCTGGCTTTGCCGGTGTAAGGGGCGTCGGTTTCTAGCAGCACTCGGTCTCGTGGGATCGCGGCTAGTAGTTCGCTCTTGCGGGTCATGCGGGCGTTGACCGAGAAGTACGCGCCGTGGTCTGCGGCGGCCTGTGCTTGCTTCGCGGTCCCTGTGAACCAGTGGAGGACGGCTCCGGGAATGAGTGCGCGTCGAAGGTGGTCGATTGTTTCCTTGACTGCGCGGCGGCTGTGTAGGGAGACGAGCCGTTTGGCTGTTTCTGGGTGAGTGAGGATCTGGTCGAGTTCGTCGCGCTGCCTGTGGAGCGGGACAGCGTTTGGTCCGGTGACTGTGCCGTCGAGGCCGACTTCTCCGACGACGGCACAGGTCGGGAGAAGGTCGAGGAACTGTGTCACGACTTCCGAGGGGTGGGGTTGGCCTGGGTGGAGACCGAGCGCCCATTGGACTCTCGGGTGTTGGAGGCCGTGGAGGCGTTCGTAGTGTCGGGGCAGATTGGTGACGGCGACGATCCTGTTCAGGTCGTCGCCAGGAGTGGCCCGGTCGTCGTCGAGGGCTGGGATGCCGCCTGCTGCATCGAGATGTGCGTGGGTGTCGATCAGGGTCATGCGGCGGTCAGAGCCCGAGGTTTCGACGGACTTGGGCGGTCATGCCGTTGTCGAGCATGGTGCGGAGTTCTCGGTGTGAGCGTTCGCGCATGTCTTGTAGTCGTTCTCGGTCGACGTCGGGAGGAAGAGGGGCCGTGCGGACGAGATCCCTGGGATGGGGGTCGCTAGCAAGGCGCGCGATGACAGCGTAGATGTCGGCTCGACGGTCAGTTTTTGGGTTGGTGATGTCGACGTCTGTGCGTGGGTCGAACTTGTAAGTCGTCGGGTCGGTTCCGCCCGTGGCTGCCTCGATACCGGAGCGCCGCACCAGGCATGGGTAGCAGTAGCCGCAGTTGCTGTAGGTGGCGTCCCCTCGCCATCGCTCAGTTGGGTGTGAACAGGACACGGTGGCGGCGATCCCACCGAGTTGAGTGAGTGCCGCGCGCGTGATGTCGCCCTTGGTGGAGTAGAGCCACGGGTTGTCGAGTTGTACGTCGATCCCGAGCGCCTGGATGACATTCCCGATCAGGGTCAGGGTGTGGGGGTGAGTGCTGCGCGTCGACAGTGCGCCGGTGCGGGAGGCGGTGAGGGGGACGTTGAGGGCGACGAATCCGTTCTCCGGGATGGTGACTGTCGGTGCTCGCAGCGTTGCTGCGACCGCGACGGCGGCGGCTGCGAAGAGGAACCCTCGTGTCCTGCTGGTGTCCTCGGTGCTCTCCTTGACCGCGACGTGGAACCACCGGAGCCGGTCCGGGGAACGTCCTAGGTCATCATGGAGTCGCTCTTGCAGCCCTTTGAGGGGTCCCATGTCCCAGTGTCCGACCGCGAGCCTGTTGTTCTCGGGGTTGGCTGCGGCGAAGGCGTAGGAGTCGAGTCCGCCTGAGAACAGGTCTACGGCGTCGGCTTCTAGGGCAATCAGTGGGAGTTGGGACGGGCTGAGCGTGGGTTGCTGTGTGGCCTGGTACGGCGTGACTGTCCAATGGTCGTTGCTGAGGAACCGCAGAAGTCGTTCGGTCTGCGCGCTGGGCCATGTCGTGGGGTTGGTGACGGGGAACGCGATGTTGATGTGGCGCTTCCACCGGTCGGGTTGGCCGTTTCGTGGGATGGAGCGGTCGGCAAGCCATGCGGCGGTCGCGGCGAGGAAGAGTTCGACGGCCGGTGTGTCAACGGACGGAAGTCCGGCGGTGAGGGTCTTGATTTTGGCGCTTGCCTGGTGGCTCGTGCCGTCCAAGGTGTACTTGACGTGGCCCTTGTCGATGACTGGGCTGCTGATGGATAGGTGGTGCTGTGTTGGGTTGTCGGCGGCAGTCGTGTTCACTCAGCGAAGACCTCTCGTGCGCCGTCAAGGATTTGTCGGGCCTCGCGGGCTCCGTCTGGCCCGGCCCAGTCGATTGATGTGATCGCTCGGTCAGCGATCACGTTGGCGAGTCGTTCGGTGACGTATTCGCGTATCTCGCTGCTGCGCCGTTCTGCTTCGTGGGGGTTCGGGTCGGTGATTGCGGTGGATAGTTCGCGTGTGATGAGTCGGGTGAGCCATTCGGTGAGGTAGCGCTGCATCATGCGTTCTGCGGTGGCTTGGTCGATGACGATGTTGTCGAGATCGTCTGCTGATTCGAGTACCTCGGTGACGGCTTCGTCGGCGGCGGAGCGGACAAGGTCTGCGTCGCGGTCTTCGGGGTCTCCGGCGATGTAGTCGACGAGTGCTGCGTGTACTTCTTCCAGCGGGCGCCCGACGAGGTCGTCGAGGCCCTCTCGACGGAACGCATCGTTGAGGTTTTGGTCCGGCGGTCCGGCTGCGAGCCCACCGATTCGAGCGAGTCCGGGGGCTGCGGCTCGGGCCGCTGATGTGCCCTCGTAGCCCGCTAGTGCGGCGGCAGCGTCAGCCACGAGTTTCACCAGCCCGGGACCGGATCCGCCGCCCGCGTTGGCCCAGTCCCGCCCGGACTTTCGGGCCTTCTGCCAGGCGGCACCAACACCGCCGGAGTGATCGCTAGAGGTTCCCATGCCGTCGCGTTCCCCTACTGCTTCGCCCGGCGGTCGAGTTCCTGCTGCGCCGTCCGTGCGACGCTCGTGTTGACCGACTGCTGCGCCCACATTCGCAGCACCTCGTCGACGGCAGTATCCGTGGCGGCACCTTTGAGCCGTCGCGCGAAACCGAGGGGTACACCGACGGTGAGTCCGTCGAACGGGACGCCCCTGATCGCGAGCAGCAGACCAGGTGCAAGCGAGGCGTGGTTACCTGCCACCGTCGCTAAGGACAGGATCAGGTTGCCGGGCAGTTTCTCTGACGGCAGCCGATCGAGCGCCGCGTCGGCGAGGAGGGACGCCTCGGCTGCGTCGAGTGCGTCGGCCTTCTCTGCCGCCGTGTCACGAACGTTAGAGTCGTTCGAAGCCATCATCTGAAGAAGTTGCTGCAAACGCTCGGGCAGGGCACGTGCGCGCACCGCGACGGAAGGCAGTCCAGCACGACCGAGTTCGAAGTACGGACCGAGGTCGATGCCTGCGAGTGGCGGATCAAGGGCGAGCCAGTCCACCTCCCATTTCGACTCCAGCCACCGCGCTGCACCTGCAGGCATGGCGGGCTCCTCCTGTCGCGCGGGCTGGCGCGATCGAGAACGGCTCGCACCCGAATCCTTCTCGCCGGTGGTCGCCGTGTCGCCCCTCGGAACACTGTGTAGCCGTTCAGGGGTTCGTTGTCCGGACTTCCGAGCAGCGACCGCACCGTCGTCGTCACCGCGGCTGGTCGACTCGGCCTCGGCAGTAGGAGTCGACGAGGTCACCCCGCTATCATGGTCGAGGGCGAGTTCGGTGATGCCGAGCATGCGACGCGACTTGGCTTCCAGTCCGCCCAGCACCTTGCTGGCCTCGGGCGCCTCCGTAACCCACCGATGCAGTTCCTTGTACCGGGCCGGTTCGGCGTATTCGAGAACCATGAGTTTGGCGACGACTCCGCGATCGAGGTCGAGCCGACGGCGGAGCGCTGTACTCCACCGCATCTCCATCGCGTTCAGGTACCGCTTCAACTGGCGTGGGTTGCCCTTGAGCCCCACAGCGAGCAGTCGTGACACTCGACCCATGAGCGCGAACTCGCGCTCAGCCGCATCGCCCACGTCGCCGCCGACGGCCTCGCGAGCAAGCCCGAGGTTCATCGAAACACTCACGCTGCCACTAGCCCGGATCTCCTTGGCTTTGGCCAGGCACGCAACCATGTGCTCTTCAGACAGGTGTCGCTGAGCAACAAGCAGGTTGAGATAACTCTCAGCCTCAGCCGGGCCAACCGGCGGAATGCGGACCGGCACCTGCACGATCTTCTCCAGATACTCCGACGGGAGGTTGGTCTCGCTCGCCAGCGCAGCATGCGGGTACCGGATACGGATGGCGTCCCGCACCACGCGCTCGTCCGTCGCAAGGACGAACGCAGTCCCGGACACCGACAAGAAGAGACGGATCGCTTGCAAGATCTCGGGCACCTGCTCCGGCATGGAACGATCGAGGTCGTCGACAAGGACGACCACAAGTTGCCCTTCGAGACCGGCGACGAGTTCCTCGAACTCGCTTCGGAAGTCCCGAGATACCGACTCGCTGCTCGGCTGGTTCCCGGCGTCCTTGTCGTCCTTGAGGAGACCGTCCAACTCGTCGAGTGTCGGCGCGGACAGCGTGACGATGTGTTTGGCGGCCAGTCCCGCCACGCGCATCCACTTCACCCGGCGGCGCAACATCGACAGTGTCTCCGCTGCACGCCGAGCAAGAGGGGTCTCGGGCTCGTCAGGCAGATGATCCGCGACCTGCTCAACGACTGCAGAAAGAAAAGCAGTCTTGGCGTCGTCGTATGTCTCGATCCGCCACGGGCTGAATTCGACGACCACGACATCACGGGAACGGAGTTCCTTCGCGACCATCTTCAACAGGCTGGACTTACCGGCACCCCAGTCCGCCAGGATGCCAGCGGTCACCGGAAGGACAGTTGGATCGGTCACGAGGTCGACAATGTTGTGAACCTCGTCCTCGAAGCCTAAGAGGTCGACGTCGGTCTCGTTGTCGCTATACATGCCGCAAGTTCCTCTCGACGCCCGCCGCCCCGATGCGCGCACGCTCGCTGTCAATGTCGCTCAGGGGCGCGCTCTCACCCGTGCTGACCCCCTGACGATTCGCCTGTGCCGGAGGATAGAGGTCGGGTCCGACAGTGCACGAGACGTCGGAAGAGTTGGACAGGTCGGACATCAGGTCGAGTTGTGCCCATGTCGAGTGCCGAACTCGGACGACTACGAGACTGCCGTTGGTCCGCGCCCGAGTCGCTCCACATCGAAGGTGGTCCTGCAACGACGTCAGCAACAGGACCGACATGTGTGAGCCCGACAGCCCTCGCATGTGAGCACGGGGTCGCTATCCGAACCTGCTGACAGTTTGGGCTCATGAGACTCGGGACCCGGGGGCCTGACCCCGGTTCTTGGACACGCTGAATCCAGCACGTGCTGGGGAAGCGAGATGATTCAGGAATCATGGCCAGGAAGAACTATTCCGAGGAGTTCCGTCGTCAGGCCGTCGACTTGTATGAGTCCACCCCTGGTGCCACTGTCCGCGGCATAGCCGAGGATCTCGGCATCGTGCGCGGCACGTTGAGGCACTGGCTCGAGGTGTACGGGACCGGCAAGAAGACCGCTGCCGACGGGACGTTGACCTCCAGCCCGTTGCAGTCCAAGCCATCGACGGGCAGCTCATCGCCGCCAGCAGACGAGACACCCGCCCAGAAGATCAGGCGGCTTGAGGCCCGTGTGAACGAGCTCGAGGTCGAGACGACCAAGCTCACGACCG